>NZ_CP108867.1:4800000-8850733 GCF_045161795.1 Streptomyces sp. NBC_00829
GGGGCGCTCCGCGCGGCGAGCGGTGCCGCGCGTCATGGATCAGTACAGCGTGCTGTACGTGCTCCAGCCGCCGCCGATCTTCGCACCGGCGTTGAAGGCGCCCGTGCCGTTGGCGGTGTAGCGGTACAGATCCCCGGCAGCGTTGGCGCCGAGCAGGTCCGCCCGCCCGTCGCCGTCGATGTCGCCCGGGGAGGCCAGCTTGTTGTACGTGTTCCAGCCCGAGCCGATCAGCGACTTCGCCTTGAACGGCGCGGAGGCCACGCCCGTACCCGCGTACAGGTACAGCTTGCCGTCCGTGGCGCGAGCGACCAGGTCGCCGCGGCCGTCGCCGTTGACGTCTCCGGCGCCGACCAGCTTGTTGAAGGTGTTCCAGCCGGTGCCGACCTTGAGGCGCCCGGCGAACGCCGTGCCGGTGCCGTTGCCGCGGTACAGCCACAGCGCGCCGGAGCCGTCGCGGGCCAGCAGGTCGCCCTTGCCGTCGCCGTCGAGATCGCCGGGGCCGGCCAGGAGGTTGTAGATGCCCCAGCCGGTACCGATGGTCTGCAGCTGACCCGAGGTGTGGCTCAGGTTGTACAGGGTGCCGTTGTACAGCTCAAGAATGTCCGCGAAGCCGTTGCTGTCGAGGGACGAGGCGAAGGTGAGCTTCGAGCCCTGGAAGCCGCCGACCTCGCTTCCCTGCCTGCGCGCGCTGAGCAGCCCGTTGTTCGTCACGTAGTACGAGAACAGCGTGCCCTTGGTGTCGAGGCCGAGGAGCTCGTCCTTGCCCCAGTTCGGGATGTTGCCCGCCCCGGCGAACTGCGTCACCGCGTTCCAGCCGGTGCCGCCCTCCACCCGGGGCAGGAACGCGCCCGTGCCGGTGGACTCGTACGTCCACAGCGCACCCGCGGGCGTACGCGCCACCAGGTCACCGAGGCCGTCGCCGCTGCGGTCGTCGAGGCTGAGGATCTGGTTGTAGCCGTTCCAGCCGGAGCCGACCTTGACGCGCGGCTTGAACAGTGCCGGGGAGCCGGGGCTGCCGGAGTAGAAGTACAGCTCGCCGCCCGGGGTACGGGCGAACAGATCGGCGATGCCGTCGCTGTTGACGTCGTTCATGCCGATCAGCTGGTCGTACCCGCCCCAGCCGGAACCGACCTTCACCCGGGCGGCCATGGGAGCTGCCGCTCCCGGCGTGGTCCGGTACAGGTACAGGTCACCCGTCGGCGTGCGCGCGAGGATGTCGCCGCTGCCGTCACCGGTCAGATCACCGGGCGAGAACACCTTGTTGTAGCCCTGCCAGCCCGTGCCGGACCAGATGATGACGGCCTGGTTGGCGGAGCTGCGGTAGGCGGAGAGCCTGCCGTGCGCCGACAGGGTGAAGTGGACCGGGTTGTTCTGCTCAAGACCGGCGACGGAGAAGATGTCCTTGTAGGTCTCGTTGGAGTCCTGGTACACGCCGGCGTCGAAGGGGTACTGCCTCGACGCGTCGCCGTTGGTCGGCGACAGATAGATCTTGCCGTCCTGGCCGCGGTACAGAAGGTCGCTGAAGCCGTCGCCGTCGACGTCGGCGCGCGGCTTGGCGACCGGGACGTCCTCGGCCGCGGCGGCCAGGCGCTGGGCGTCCGCCTTCGCCTTGGGCTTCGGGAGCGTCAGCCTCGGCTGCTCCGTCTTCGGCCTGGTCTGCTCGACCAGCGGGCGTGGGGCAGGAGTGTCGTCCGCCGCCGCGGGCACGGCCAGCAACATGCCGGCCGAGAGGGCGAGGGCGGTGCAGGCCGCGGTCCGGCGGGCGCGTCGTGCACGCATGCCGACGGAACGGCCGGGCTCCACTGAAGACAAAGTCCCCCCCTGGGGAAAATTGGTGGAACCGGGTTGAAGACGTTCGCAGTTGCTCACAAGCGAGTGGCGAACCGATCCCCGGAATGTTCCCGGATTCTATAACCGGGGAATCCTGGACAGGAAGCGCAATACGAGGCCCTTGAGGCGTCAGTTCTTGCGGTGACCTATCAGCCGCGGCTTCTGCTCCAGACCGTCGAGTCCGTGCCATGCCAGGTTCACCAGATGAGCCGCCACCTCGGCCTTCTTGGGCCGCCGTGCGTCCACCCACCACTGGCCCGTCAGCGCGACCATGCCCACCAGCGCCTGGGCGTAGAGCGGGGCCAGCTTCGGGTCGAAACCGCGGGCCTTGAACTCCAGGCCGAGGATGTCCTCGACCTGCGTCGCGATATCGCTGATCAGCGAGGCAAAAGTGCCCGTCGACTGGGCGACCGGCGAGTCACGGACCAGAATGCGGAACCCGTCCGTATACGTCTCGATGTAGTCGAGCAGCGCGAAAGCCGCCTGCTCCAGGAGCTCACGCGGATGCCCCGCGGTCAGCGCGCTCGTGACCATGTCGAGCAGCTGGCGCATCTCGCGGTCCACCACGACGGCGTACAGCCCCTCCTTGCCGCCGAAGTGCTCGTACACCACCGGCTTGGAGACCCCCGCCTTCGCGGCGATCTCCTCCACCGACGTGCCCTCGAATCCCTTCTCGGCGAACAGGGTGCGGCCGATGTCCAGCAGCTGCTCGCGGCGCTCCGCCCCGGTCATCCGGACCCGACGGGCCCGGCGGCTCCCGGAGGGCCGCTTCTTGTCCGTACCGCTGCCGCTACTGCCGTCGATCGCCACGTCGTCAATCATGCCGCGTCGGCCGGCTCACTCTTGCGCCGGGCGTCGATCCGCGACGCATCGGGCCAGCGGACGTCGTACGCCCAGCCCAGCTGCTCGAACCAGCGGATCAGCCGGGCGCTGGAGTCGACCTGCCCGCGCAGCACACCGTGCCGCGCGCTCGTCGGCTCCGCGTGGTGGAGGTTGTGCCAGGACTCGCCGCACGACAGCACCGCCAGCCACCAGACATTGCCCGAGCGGTCGCGGGACTTGAAGGGGCGCTTGCCGACCGCGTGGCAGATGGAGTTGATCGACCAGGTCACATGGTGCAGCAGCGCGACCCGGACCAGCGAACCCCAGAAGAACGCGGTGAACGCGCCCCACCACGACATCGTCACCAGACCACCCACCAGCGGCGGGATCGCCAGCGAGAGAACCGTCCAGTAGATGAAGTCACGGGAGATACGGCGCAGCGCCGGGTCCTTGATCAGGTCCGGGGCGTACTTGTGCTGCGGCGTGCGCTCCTCGTCGAACATCCAGCCGATGTGAGCCCACCACAGGCCCTTCATCAGCGCGGGCAGCGTCTCGCCGAAGCGCCAGGGGGAGTGCGGGTCGCCCTCGGCGTCGGAGAACTTGTGGTGCTTGCGGTGGTCGGCCACCCAGCGCACCAGCGGGCCCTCGACAGCCAGCGAGCCCATGACCGCGAGCGCGATCCGCAGCGGGCGCTTCGCCTTGAAGGAGCCATGGGTGAAATAGCGGTGGAAACCGATCGTGATGCCGTGGCAGCCGATGTAGTACATCGCCACCAGCAGGCCCAGGTCGAGCCAGCTGACACCCCAGCCCCAGGCCAGCGGCACCGCCGCGAGCACCGCGACGAAGGGCACCGTGATGAACAGCAGCAGGGCGATCTGCTCGATCGACCGCTTGCTGTCCCCGCTGAGCGTGGCATACGGGAGATCGGCCGGCGGCGTCTCAGGGGCGTCGTCGAGCAGTTCGGGGCTTGTTGTCATGAGGGTCCCCTGTGGGGTGAGAGCTACATCAGAAGCCGCGTTACGGATGCGTAACCTACGGCATCGTAAGTATGGCAGTGCGGAGGCCCGCGGCAAGAGACCTGTGGATAACGTCAGGGAAATGGACACCTATCCTGGGTGACGTCGGACAGCGCGGTCCGCAGCCTCCAGAACCCTCCAGACGTGCTCAAACACTGCAAGGAGCCGCACCTGTGAGCAGTGCCGACCAGACCCCCACCGCCAGTCCCGAGCTGCGCACCGACATCCGCCGACTGGGCGACCTCCTGGGCGAGACCCTCGTCCGGCAGGAGGGCCCCGAGCTCCTCGACCTCGTCGAGCGGGTGCGCGCACTCACGCGCAGCGACGGTGAGGCAGCAGCCGAGCTGCTCGGCGACACCGGCCTGGAGACCGCAGCCAAGCTGGTCCGGGCCTTCTCCACCTACTTCCATCTCGCGAACGTCACCGAGCAGGTCCACCGCGGCCACGAGATGCGCGAGCGCCGCGCCGCCGAAGGCGGACTCCTCTCCCGCACCGCGGACCAGCTCAAGGACGCCGACCCCGAGCACCTGCGCCAAACGGTCAGGAACCTCAACGTGCGGCCCGTGTTCACGGCCCATCCCACCGAGGCCGCCCGGCGCTCCGTCCTCAACAAGCTGCGCCGGATCGCCGAGCTCCTCGAAACCCCGGTCAGCCCCGCCGACCGGCGCCGCCACGACCTGCGGCTCGCCGAGAACATCGACCTCATCTGGCAGACCGACGAGCTGCGTGTCGTGCGCCCCGAGCCCGCCGACGAGGCGCGCAACGCGATCTACTACCTCGACGAGCTGCACGCCGGCGCCGTCGGCGACGTCCTGGAGGACCTCGCCGCGGAGCTGCAGCGCGTCGGCGTCGAACTGCCCGCGGACACCAGGCCCCTGACCTTCGGCACCTGGATCGGCGGCGACCGCGACGGCAACCCCAATGTCACCCCCGCGGTGACGAGGGACGTGCTCATCCTCCAGCACGAGCACGGCATCACCGACGCCCTCGAAGCCATAGACGGCCTGCGCGGACTGCTCTCCAACTCCATCCGCTACACCGGCGCGAGCGAGGAACTGCTCGGCTCGCTCCAGAGCGACCTGGAACGGCTGCCGGAGATCAGCCCCCGCTACAAGCGGCTCAACGCCGAGGAGCCCTACCGCCTCAAGGCGACCTGCATCCGGCAGAAGCTCGTCAACACCCGCGAGCGCCTTGCCAAGGGCACCCCCCACGAGACGGGCCGCGACTACCTCGGCACCGCCGAACTGGTCCAGGACCTGGCCCTGATCCAGACGTCGCTGCGCGCGCACCGCGGCGGGCTCTTCGCCGACGGCCGCCTGGACCGTACGATCCGCACGCTCGCCGCCTTCGGACTCCAGCTCGCCACCATGGACGTGCGCGAGCACGCCGACGCGCACCACCACGCGCTCGGGCAGCTCTTCGACCGCCTCGGCGAGGAGTCCTGGCGCTACGCCGACATGCCGCGGGAGTACCGGCAGAAACTGCTCGCCAAGGAGCTCCGCTCGCGCCGCCCACTGGCGCCCACGCCCGCGCCGCTGGACGCGGCCGGTGAGAAGACCCTCGGCGTGTTCCACACCGTCAAGGAAGCCTTCGAGCACTTCGGGCCCGAGGTCATCGAGTCGTACATCATCTCGATGTGCCAGGGTGCCGACGACGTCTTCGCGGCGGCCGTCCTGGCCCGCGAGGCCGGGCTGATCGACCTGCACGCCGGCTGGGCGAAGATCGGCATCGTGCCGCTGCTGGAGACCACCGACGAGCTGAAGGCCGCCGACGTCATCCTCGACGGAATGCTCGCCGACCCCTCCTACCGGCGGCTCGTCTCCCTGCGCGGCGACGTCCAGGAAGTCATGCTCGGCTACTCCGACTCGTCCAAGTTCGGAGGCATCACCACCTCGCAGTGGGAGATCCACCGGGCCCAGCGCAGGCTGCGCGACGTCGCCCACCGCCACGGCGTACGGCTGCGGCTCTTCCACGGCCGCGGCGGCACCGTCGGCCGCGGCGGTGGCCCTTCGCACGACGCGATCCTCGCGCAGCCGTGGGGCACCCTGGAGGGCGAGATCAAGGTGACCGAGCAGGGCGAGGTCATCTCCGACAAGTATCTGATCCCCTCGCTGGCCAGGGAGAACCTGGAGCTGACGGTCGCCGCCACCCTCCTGGCCTCGGCGCTGCACACCGCGCCGCGCCAGTCCGACGAGGCGCTGTCGCGCTGGGACGCGGCGATGGACACCGTCTCGGACGCGGCACACGACGCCTACCGCCGCCTGGTCGAGGACCCGGACCTGCCCGCGTACTTCTTCGCCTCCACACCGGTCGACCAGCTGGCCGACCTGCACCTGGGCTCACGCCCCTCCCGCCGCCCCGACAGCGGGGCGGGCCTGGACGGCCTGCGGGCCATCCCGTGGGTCTTCGGCTGGACGCAGTCACGGCAGATCGTGCCGGGCTGGTTCGGTGTCGGCTCGGGCCTCAAGGCGCTGCGTGAGGCCGGTCAGGACACCGTTCTGGACGAGATGCACGAGCAGTGGCACTTCTTCCGGAACTTCATCGCGAACGTCGAGATGACGCTTGCCAAGACGGACCTGCGGATCGCCCGCCACTACGTCGACACGCTCGTCCCCGAGGAGCTGAAGCATGTCTTCGACGCGATCGAGGCGGAGCACGAGCTGACCGTGCGCGAAGTCCTGCGGATCACCGGCGGCGAGCGGCTGCTCGACTCCAACCGGGCCCTTCAGCAGACCTTCGCCATCCGTGACGCCTACCTGGACCCGATCTCCTACCTCCAGGTCTCGCTGCTGGCCCGCCAGCGCGCGGCGGCCGAGCGGGGCGAGGAGCCGGACCCGCTGCTGTCGCGGGCTCTGCTGCTGACGGTCAACGGAGTGGCCGCCGGTCTGCGCAACACGGGCTGAGACGAACGGGGGCGCGCCCCCTACGGCCGGGCGGGCGAAGGCAGGCTCTTCGCCCGTCCGGCCACACCACGGGGAACGCGCGCGGGAGCCGGCTCTTTCCCCGGGGCCGGCTACAACGCGAGGAACGCGCCCATCAGCAGTGCGCCGCCCGCCGCGGCCGTCGCCCAGGCCAGGCGGGTCAGCCGCAGGCCGCCGCCGATCACCAGACCGGCGAGCAGCAGCGCCCCTCCCATCGGGACCCAGGCGTGCAGGGCGCCGGCCGTGCCGGAGAGGACCAGTTCGTTCGTGTCCGGTTTCACCACGACCGGGAGCTTCGCGCCGTTCTTCACCGCGACCGACTTCTCGATCGTCATGCCGCCGCGGATCGCCGGAGGACCTTCGGGGTCGTAGGGGCCGGTACAGGTGTCGTCGCTACAGCGGACGACCGTGATCGTGCCGTGCTCACGGCCCTTCGCGAGCAGGACGTGCTGGGCCGTGCCCCACGACGCCCAGAAGCCCGCCGCCACCAGAAGCAGGGCGACGCAAGCCGTCGCGGCACGGCGGCCGTGGTGGAGCATGCGAGTCCGGTTCACGGCGCGATCCTTGGCCATGTGAACGCGCCCGGTCAAACCGGGGCCCGGTCTTGTCAGGAGTTGTACGTACTTTGTGCCCGCTCCAGGCCCTCGGTCACCAGACACTCCACCGCGTCCGCCGCCCGGTCCACGAAGTAGCCGAGCTCCTTGCGCTCCGTGGAGGAGAAGTCCTTCAGTACGAAGTCCGCGACCTGCATCCGGCCCGGCGGACGTCCGATCCCGAAACGGACCCGGTGGTAGTCCGGGCCCATCGCCTTCGACATCGACTTCAGACCGTTGTGCCCGTTGTCGCCGCCGCCCAGCTTCACCCGCAGCGTGCCGTAGTCGATGTCCAACTCGTCATGGACCGCGACGATGTTCTCGACGGGCACCTTGTAGAAGTCGCGCAACGCCGTCACCGGGCCGCCCGAAAGATTCATGTACGACATCGGCCTGGCCAGGATCACCCGGCGGTTCGCGGGGCCGACCGGCCCGATCCGGCCCTCGACCACCTGCGCCTGTGCCTTCTGCGCGCGCTTGAACGAGCCGCCCATACGCTCCGCGAGCAGGTCGGCGACCATGAACCCGACGTTGTGACGGTTCGCGGCGTAGCCGGGGCCGGGATTACCGAGGCCCACGACGAGCCAGGGAGCGTTCGCGTCGGACATCTGGCCACAGTCTCCTTCGATGCGTACAGCTCGGATGCGTACGGACAGGGAAACGGGGTGGCGGGCCGCGGCCCGCCACCCCGTCAAGCAGAGCAACGCTCAAGCAGCAAAGCTCAAGCAGAGCTTACGGCTCAGGCCTCGGCGGCCTCTTCGCCCTCACCGGCGCCCTCGGCAGCCGGCTCCTCGGCCTGCGCGGCCAGGATCTGCAGGACGACAGTGTCGTCCTCGACCGCCAGGGTGGTGCCCTTCGGCAGCGCGATGTCCTTGGCGAGGATGGAGTCACCGGCCGCCAGGCCCTGGATGGAGACCGAGACGGACTCGGGAATGTGCGTGGCCTCGGCCTCGACCGGCAGCGCGTTGAGCACGTGCTCCAGCAGGTAGGCACCCGGGGCCAGCTCGCCCTCGGTGTGCACGGGGATCTCGACGTTGACCTTCTCGCCGCGCTTCACGATGAGCAGGTCGACGTGCTCCAGGTAGCCCTTCAGCGGGTCGCGCACGACAGCCTTCGGGATGGCCAATTCCTTCGCGCCCTCGATGTCCAGGGCGAGCAGAACGTTCGGCGTACGCAGCGCGAGCAGCAGCTCGTGGCCCGGCAGCGAGATGTGGATCGGGTCGGAACCGTGGCCGTACAGGACACCGGGAACCTTGTTCGCGCGGCGGACGCGACGGGCCGCACCCTTGCCGAACTCGGAACGGATCTCGGCGGCGAGCTTCACCTCGGACATATGCACTCCTCGTATTCGCAGAAAAATCTGGTGGCGGTCACCCGGCCACGACAGGCCTGCTACGAAGAGCGCGTCGATAACGGACCGCCGTACCGGTAGGTACGGCCTCCCTCGCCGAGCAACCCGGGCAGTCTACTGGAGTCGCCCCGGCCACCCAACTCGATCAAGAACCGCGTTCAGAACATCACGGATGTTCGGACCCGCCGAGTCCGAACCGTGCGCCGCGCCCTCGACCGGCACCGCCGGACCGAACCGAGCCTCCGTGGACCGCACCTCGCTCCGTGGACCGCACCTCGCTGTCCGCCCTGCCCACCGCCTGCACCGGGCCGTGCGGCCTGCCACAGCCTGTACCGAGCCCGGTCCACCGCGTTCAGCCGCGCCAACTCCTCGTTGGACAGCCTCAACTTCTGCCGGTCGTTCAACTTCGGGTGAACCAGAGGCAGTTCCCAAGCATGAGCTGGGGCCGCACCCTGACGGACGCGGCCCCAGCTCACCTACCTGCCTGCCTGCTACGCCTGCTCCTCGAAGAGGCTCGTCACCGAACCGTCCTCGAACACCTCACGCACCGCGCGCGCGATCGTCGGCGCGATCGACAGCACCGTGATCTTGTCCAGCTCCAGGTCACCCGGGTCGGGCAGCGTGTTCGTGAACACGAACTCGCTCACCTTCGAGTTCTTCAGACGGTCCGCGGCCGGCCCCGACAGGATGCCGTGCGTCGCCGTCACGATCACATCCTCCGCACCGTGCGCGAACAGGGCGTCCGCCGCGGCGCAGATCGTGCCACCCGTGTCGATCATGTCGTCGACGAGCACACAGACACGGCCCTCGACCTCGCCCACGACCTCATGCACCGTCACCTGATTGGCAACGTCCTTGTCACGGCGCTTGTGCACGATCGCCAGCGGCGCGTCCAGCCGGTCGCACCAGCGGTCCGCGACCCGCACCCGGCCCGCGTCCGGAGAAACGACGGTCAGCTTGTTGCGGTCCACCTTCGCGCCCACGTAGTCCGCGAGGACCGGCAGCGCCGACAGATGATCCACCGGGCCGTCGAAGAAGCCCTGGATCTGGTCCGTGTGCAGATCGACCGTGAGAATCCGGTCGGCACCCGCCGTCTTCAGCAGATCGGCGATCAGCCGGGCCGAGATCGGCTCACGGCCACGGTGCTTCTTGTCCTGCCGCGCGTAGCCGTACGACGGGATGATCACGGTGATGCTCCGGGCCGAAGCCCGCTTCAGAGCATCGATCATGATCAGCTGCTCCATGATCCACTTGTTGATCGGAGCCGTGTGGCTCTGAATCAGAAAGCAGTCCGCCCCGCGGGCCGACTCCTGGAAGCGGACGTAGATCTCGCCGTTCGCGAAGTCGAAAGCCTTCGTCGGCACCAGGCCCACACCCAACTGGTGCGCGACCTCCTCGGCCAGCTCGGGGTGGGCGCGGCCGGAGAAGAGCATCAGCTTCTTCTCGCCGGTCGTCTTGATCCCGGTCACAGCACTGTCTCCTCAGACGTGTCTCTGGCCTCGGTCGTACTGAACGCGAGCCAGCCGAATTTGTGTGCACGTATCACGGTACGCCGAGTCCGACGCACCTGTTTCCGGTCAGTTCCCGTCGACGACCGGTTCCGTTGCCGCCTGAGCAGCCTGCGCCGCAGCGCTCCCAGGGCGCTTGCGAGCCACCCAGCCCTCGATATTCCGCTGCTGGCCACGAGCCACGGCCAGCGAACCGGCAGGCACGTCCTTCGTGATGACCGAACCCGCCGCGGTGTACGCGCCGTCCCCGACCGTGACGGGCGCCACAAACATGTTGTCCGAACCCGTCTTGCAGTGCGAACCGATCGTCGTGTGGTGCTTGGCCTCACCGTCGTAGTTCACGAACACGCTCGCCGCGCCGATGTTCGTGTACTCGCCGATCGTCGCATCACCGACATAGGAGAGATGCGGCACCTTCGTACCCTCACCGATCGTCGCGTTCTTCATCTCGACGTACGTACCGGCCTTCGCCTTCACACCCAGCTTCGTACCCGGACGCAGATAAGCGAAAGGCCCCACCGACGCCGACTCACCCACCACGGCCGACTCCGCCACCGTGTTGTCCACCCGCGCGCCCGCGCCCACCACCGTGTCCTTCAGGCGCGAGTTGGGGCCCACCTCGGCACCCTCCGCCAGATGCGTCGCACCCAGCAGCTGCGTACCCGGATGCACGATCGCGTCCCGCTCGAACGTCACCGTCACATCGACCAGCACCGACGCCGGTTCGACGACCGTGACACCCGCCATCATCGCCCGCTCGAGCAGCCGCTCATTGAGCAGCTTCCGCGCCTCGGCCAGCTGGACACGGTTGTTGATCCCCAGAATCTCCCGGTGATCACCCGCGACGGACGCGCCGACCCGGTGACCCGCCTCCCGCAGTATGCCAAGGACGTCCGTCAGATACTCCTCGCCCTGGCTGTTGTCCGTACGCACCTTGCCCAGCGCATCCGCGAGCAGCTGCCCGTCGAAGGCGAAGACCCCGGAATTGATCTCCCGGATCGCGCGCTGCTCGTCGGTGGCGTCCTTGTGCTCCACGATCGCGGTCACGGCACCGGTGGCGGCGTCCCGCACGATCCGGCCGTAGCCGGTCGAGTCCGGCACCTCGGCGGTCAGCACGGTCACGGCGTTGCCGTCGGCGGAGTGCGTCGCGGCGAGCGCGGTCAGCGTCTCGCCGGAGAGCAGCGGGGTGTCGCCGCACACGACGACCACGGTCCCCTCGGGGGTCCGGCCGAGCTCATCGAGCGCCATCCGGACGGCGTGCCCGGTGCCGTTCTGCTCGGCCTGATAGGCGGTGCGGGTGCCGGCGTACTGCTCGGTGAGGTGGCCCTTGACCTGCTCACTCGCATGGCCGACCACGACGACGAGGTGCTCGGGGTCCAGCTCGCGTGCAGCGGAGACGACGTGTCCGACGAGCGAGCGCCCGCAGATTTCGTGCAGGACCTTGGGTGTCTTCGACTTCATACGGGTGCCCTCACCCGCTGCGAGGACGACGACGGCTGCCGGGCGGTTGGCGCTCACGGGAATGCCCTTCGGCTTCGGGTGGTGGACATCCGAAGGATACCGGGGGGTTTCGCCGGGGAAATAAGGGCGGGTCCTGACCGCACAGGTCAGGACCCGAACAGTGGCTCCGCCGGCTGGATTCGAACCAGCGTCTCAAGGCTCCAAAGGCCTGCGGGATGCCGCTACCCCACGGCGGATCACTCCCTCAGACCTTACCGGAGCTGCCCAAGTGGTCGAGCCGCGCGTAGCAGGCTGCCGCTATGCCCGCCCACCATCCTTCGATGCGGCGGTACAGGTCGGCGCCCTGCGATACGCGAACCACGAGGCAGCCTCGGTAGCCCTCGCCGACGTTCTTCCGCACGGTCTTGGGGTTGTGCTTTTTCAACGTGGTCTTCTGCAACGTGGCAACGTCGACTTGTGCTACGTCGGCCCAGTAGCGCTCAGATGCCGGCACGTCTGCGGATTCGTGGATCATCACCCGGAAGCGCAGGCGTTCCGGCTCCACGCCGAGGAGACTGAGCCATGCCAGGTAGACGCGGATGACGTCCACGTCGCTGTTGATGAACGTGACGTTCTCGCGGCGGTCGTAGGGCTTGTCTTTGGTGCCTTCCGCCCAGTAGAGGGCGACGCCAGCCATGAAGAGTTCCCGGCTGCTCACATGACCGATCTCGCGTTGAGCATCGGCCTTGGTCCGCCGACGCTGGTCGTCCCGTATCGCGAGCTCGTGCTCCCAGCGCTTGTCTGAAGCCAGCTTCGCCTGCTCGGCCGGCGTTCGTTGGGCCGGCGGCTTCGGCAGGTCCCGCACCCAGAGCGAGATCGAACTCTTCGAGCACCCCAGCTCCACCTGGATGCGGTCGTACGTCATGCCCTGAAGCCGCAGCTCCCGGGCCTTCTCCCGCAGGTCGTCCTTCGCGTTCGGGCGGTTCGTCCACTCCGGTGGGGGCTCTCCCTCCAGCAGCCGGTTCAGGATGTCGTTGTTGCCGACATGCAGCCGGTCGCGGATCTGGCGGCGGCTGAGGCCCTCCCGGCGCAGCGTGACCGCCCGCTCGCGAAGGGCCTCGAAGTCGGTGTACTTGGCGTGTATGTCCGTCATACGAAAAGCCTCGTCCGGAATTCGGACGTCCGGATCGAAAGTCCGCTCGATTCACCGGATCGGGCGATCGCCGTCTGATTCGTACGTGTTCGAACCCCTTCCGTGCTGCCGCACTCCCCGAAAATGAGTCGCGCCCGCCCGTAGGCTGGAAGACATGACCGTAACGGGGGCACACCAGGACGGCACGGGCACGAGCGCCCGTACGTGGCTGTGGTGGGGAAGACGGCGCAGTGCCGCACTGGACGTGGGGCTCGGGCTGGTCTCCGCCTTTGAGTGCGCTCTGGAGGGTGTGGGGTTCGCGGACAAGGCCGCGATTCCCGTGCCGTTCGGAGTGCTGTTCGGGCTGGTCGTCGGGTCGGTGCTGGTGCTGCGGCGGCGGTGGCCGATCGCCGTGGTGCTGGTGTCGATCGCGACCACGCCCGCCGAGATGGGCTATCTGATGGGCGTCGTCGGGCTCTATACGCTCGCCGCGTCCGACGTTCCGCGCCGGATCACCGCGACGCTCACGGGCATGTCGCTGGCCGCGACGCTGATCGTGACGTTCGTACGGGTGCGCCAGGACGTGTCGTCGGCGGGCTTCGATCCGGAGCCCGGCGCCTGGTACGTACCGTCCATGGCGGGCTTCATGTCGCTGGGTCTGACCGCGCCGCCGGTGCTGTTCGGTCTCTACATAGGGGCGAGGCGCCGGCTGATGGAAAGTCTTCGCGAGCGCGCGGACAGTCTGGAGCAGGAGTTGTCGCTGCTGGCAGACCGGGCCGAGCAGCGGGCCCAGTGGGCGCGTACGGAGGAGCGGACCCGGATCGCGCGGGAGATGCACGATGTCGTGGCGCACCGGGTGTCCTTGATGGTGGTGCACGCGGCAGCGCTGCAGGCGGTGGCGCTGAAGGATCCGCAGAAGGCCGTGAAGAACGCGTCCCTGGTGGGGGACATGGGCCGGCAGGCGCTGACCGAGCTGCGGGAGATGCTCGGGGTGCTGCGGGCGGGGGACGGCGAGCTGCGGTCGGCGGGGCCGGTGCCGTTGGCTGCCGTGGGCGCCGCGGCTGCGGCGGCTGCCGCGGCGGCGGCCGAGGACGGTCCTTCGCTGTGCGATCTGGAGGGTCTGGTCGGGCAGTCCCGGCAGGCGGGGATGGTGGTGGAGCTCGCGGTCCAGGGGGAGGCGCGGGGCTACGCGCCGGAGGTCGAGCAGACGGCGTACCGCGTGGTCCAGGAGGCGCTGACCAATGTCCACAAGCATGCGGCGGGCGCGAAGGTTTTGGTGCGGCTGGCGCATCGTGATGCCGAGGTGGCCATGCAGGTGGAGAACGGCGCACCGGATGCGAGCGGCGCGGGCGCGGCTGCGGCGGGGCTGCCGAGCGGCGGTAACGGCCTGGTGGGGATGCGGGAGCGGGTGCTGGGGCTGGGCGGGGTGTTCGTGTCGGGGCCGACGGACACGGGGGGTTTTCGGGTGTCGGCGGTGCTTCCGGACCGCGAGGGGTATCCGGAAACGGTCTGAGGCGCGGGTCGGCTGTGCCGTTGGCCCGGCCGGGTGCCGGGGCCTCGGGCGGGGCGGGTCGGTTCAGCCCAGGGCCAGGCGGGGCGGTTGCATGCCGGTGACCAGGGTCGCCAGCGCCTGGTCGACGTCAGGGCCGAGGTACCAGTCGCCGGTGTGGTCGAGGCTGTAGACCCGGCCTTCCGTGTCGATGGCCAGCACTGCCTGGTTCTCGCCCTCCTCGCCGAGGGGGGCGATCTCGGTGTCCAGTGCCCGGCCGAGGTCCGCGAGGGTGCGGGCGAGGTGGAGCCCGGCCAGCGGGTCGAAGCGTACGGGTGTGGGGGCGGTCTGCCGTCCTGGGCCGGGTGCGGTGATGCGCAGCCCGCCGAACTCCGCCCATGCTTCCACGGCTGCGGGGAAGACGGTGTGCCGGTGGCCGCCTGGGGAGACGTGGGCGCGCAGGGAGTCCGCCCAGTGTTCGGCGAGTTTGATGTCCCGGCGGCCGGGCTGCCAGCCCGCTTCGCGCAGGGCCGCGTCCACGGCGACCGGGAACCTGGTGGTGCTGAGGTGGTCGGTCATCGTTGCCGTGTCAGCCGTTCTCGGGTGCGGTCGGGGCGACGGGGCGTACCCCGAAGTGGTCGAGCATCGCCGTACAGGATCGGCAGGGTGGTGCGTAGCTGCCGTGGAGGGGGTCGCCGTCCTCGCGGATGCGGCGTGCGGTCAGTTTCGCCTGTTTGAGCGTGCGTCTCGCTTCGCCTTGGGTGAGGGGTTTTCGCTGGGCCCGTTTGGAGCGTTGTGCTTCGGCGGCGGTGAGGTGGCGTGAGAGCAGGATCGCCTCGGGGCAGCGGCCGGTGAACCGTTCGCGTTGTCCGCTGGTGAGGGTGTCGAGGAAATCCTTGACGAGCGGGTGGAGGACGGGCGGCTGGTCCGCCTTGCCTGCGGTGCACGTGAGGGTCTCGCCGCGTACGGAGAGTGCCGCCGCGACGGCGGGCAGGATTCCGTCCCGGCGGTGACCCAGTGCGGGTGGCTGGTGTGCTTCGGCGGTGCTCCAACTGAGGCGTGGATCACCCGAAGTGCTTGGTTGCGCTGCGTGCATGGTGCGTTTGTCCCCTCCCTGCACCCCCCGAGTTGCGGGACAGCCTGCCAAATGCGACGCCTGGTACGGAAGCTGGGGCGCTCAAGCGTGTCGCGGCTTCGGCGGTGGGTCACTCGAAGGTGACGGATGGTGATGGAAGCGGAGGGTCGGTTCCCCCTGTTGCACCACCGCATAGGCTGTCCTGGACGAGCCGGAACGCAGCAGGGGGCATACCGCCATGACGACAGGTCGGCAAGGGCTGGGGGCACCTCCCGGCTCCCAGGCCGGGGGACAAGCCGCGGCACCGAACGCGGCCTACGCCGGGCAGGTCGTGAACTTCCCGGACCCGGTCCGTGCCTCTCGCCATCCGCGGGGTGTGCGGATGGGCGAGTCGGGCCACCCGGACTTCTCGCCGTACGCGCGTGCCGCCGCTGAGATCGCCGAGCCCCCTGAGGGGTTCGGTGTCGACGAACTGCGGTTGACGGACTATGTGTCGGCGAATGCGGCGCTGCACGCCGACGGCCATGCGCTGTGGGACACGATTCCCGCGGTGGCGACGCCGCACGGCTGGACGTGGCATCACGTGTCGGGCACGCGCCGTCTTGAGCTGGTGCCGGTCGAGGTAAAGGCGTTGCTGCGCCACCACGGTGGTCTTGCGACGACTCCGGTGGACCAGGGCAAGCGGGGCACCCGGCCGTTGCAGGAGACCAGGCCGGCGCACTTCGGGCTGCCCAAGGGCGCGGTGTCGGTGTCGGAGCCGCAGCTGCTGAGCGTCGAGGAGGATCTGGGCTACCGGCTTCCTGGGGCGTACCGCTCGTTCCTGAAGGCGGCGGGCGGCTGTGCACCGGTCGGGGCGGCGCTCGACGCGGAGCTGGGGCTGCTGGTGGACCAGCCGTTCTTCACGGTGCGGGACGAGGCGGCGGTCAATGATCTGGTGTACGTCAACAAGTGTCTGCGGGATCACCTGACGAAGGACTATCTGGGCGTCGCGTTCGTCCAGGGCGGGATCCTTGCGGTGAAGGTCAAGGGTTCGGCGGTCGGCTCGGTGTGGTTCTGCGCCTATGACGACGCGCGGGACCGGGATGGGTGGAGCGTGCAGGAGCGCGTGGAGCGGCTGTTGCTGCCGTGCGGTGACGACTTCGACGCGTTCTTGCAGCGTCTGGCGGGTAATCCGCCGGAGCTGGAGACGGTGGCGAACTTGATGGTGGACGGCGGCTTCGCGCGTGCTGTCCCGGTTTCGGGCGAGGGGTGACGGTCCGATGGTGACGTTCGCGCAGGCGCAGGAGCGCGCGGAGGAGTGGGTCAACGGCGATGTGCCCGCGTATCAGCACCGTGAGGTGCGGGTGCGGGAGTTCGAGCTGGGGTTCGTGGTGTGGGCGGAGGACCGCGAGGGCGGTGCGCGTTCGGACGGCGGGCAGCAGCGGCTGGTGATCGCCCGGGACAGCGGTGAGGCGACGCTGTGGCCGGGTCTGCCGGTGGGTGAGGTGATCCGCCGGTACGAGGAGGAGTACGGCGTGCAGGAGGAGACGGCGGCTCCGGAGCCGCCGCAGCGCATCGACCTGAATCAGACGTCGTTCCTGTTGAGCCCGCCGGAGTGGCTCCAGGAGGCGGCGGACAAGCTGGGTATTCCGGATCGGCGTTCGGGGGCGGGGACTTCGGGCGGGGCGTCCCCTTCCCCTTCCCCTTCCCCGGCTTCGTCCGCGTCTTTGGGTTCGCCTTCGGATGCGGCGCCGTCAGACGCTCCGCCGTCGGACGCTCGGCCTTCGGGTGCGTCGCCGGGTGCGGGTGCGGACTGGTCGGCGCCCGCTGCCGCTTCGGGAGGTGTGGGCTCGGCGGCCGGCTTCGGTTCAGGCTCCAACGCCTCGCAGGCGGGCGGGAGTTCGTCCGCGTCCGGACCGGCGTGGCCGGAGGCCGGTTCCTCGGCGGGTTCGCCAGGGGCGGGCGCCTCGCAGGGCGGGTCGGGTTGGCCGAGCGCCGGCGGCGGGGACTATGAGCCGACGGCTTCCGAGGGCGTGCCCTCGACGCCGTCCGGGGCCACGCCGTGGACGGACATCAGTGCGGCCGGTCCCGACGACGCGTCCGTGCCGCTGCCCGCCACGGTCTTCGCACCGCCGATCTCGGGGTCGGACGAGGACGACGCCCCGCCGTCGGTCTCGGTTGCGGACGCGCCGACCGCCCTGATGTCCGGCGGCAGCCAGCTTCCGCGCACCACGGTCGCGCCGGCGCTGAACCAGCCGGGTGGGCTCGTCGGTCAGCCCGCCGCCGGCGGTCCGGTCAATCCTGCAGCGCCCGGTGGTCCCGCGGGTCCGAGTGCCGGTGACATAGCGGACGCGGCGACGAGCAAGGCGCACGTACCGCCGCGCGGGTCGCGCGGCGGGAGTTCGACGCCTCCGCCGCCGCCCGGCGCCCCCGGTACGCCGGGTGCCCGGCCGGGCGCGACACCGCCGCCGCCGGGTGCTCCCGGTGCTCCGGCGGGCGGTTACCTGCCGACGCAGCTCGTCTCACAGCTCGGCCCCGAGGGCCCGCAGCCGCCTGCGGCTCCGGGTGCGCCTGGTGTTCCGCAGCCGCCTGGTCCGCCTGGTTCTCCCGGTTCTCCTGGTGCGACTCCGCCTCTTGGTGGCGGTGTTCATCATGCGGCGACGGTGCTTGCCGGTCCTCCGGTGGGTCCGGGTGCGCCTCAGCCTCCCGGTCCGCCTGGGGCCCCGGGTGCGCCTGGTGTTCCGCAGCCGCCTGGTGCGCCTGGTTCTCCTGGTGCGACTCCGCCTCTTGGTGGCGGTGTTCATCATGCGGCGACGATGCTCGCCGGTCCTCCGGTGGGCCCGGGTGCGCCCCAGCCCCCCGGCCCGCCCGGTGCTCCCGGTGGTCACGTACCGCATGGGCCGCAGCCGCCGCACGGCGGTCAGCCGCCCGCGTACGGCTATCCGCAGCAGTCGTACGGGATGCCGACCGTCGGCCCCGGCTACCAGGCGGTGCTGCGCTATCGCGCGCCCGACGGCTCCGAGGCCCAGCTGATCCGCCGTTCCGCGCCGGGCACCCCGCACCCGGAATGGCAGATCCTGTATGAGCTGCGTGCCCTGAATGTGCCGCCGCAGCAGGTGCTGGAGCTGCACACGGAGCTGGAGTCATGTGAGCTGCCCGGCGGTTACTGCGCCCGGATGATCCGGGAGACATGGCCGCAGGTGCGGATCACGTCGGTCGCTCCGTACGGCAGGGATCACGCCAGCCGTCAGCAGGGCATGCAGCATCTGCTGACCCACCAGGGCGAGTTGCACCAGGTCGCGGACGGCCCGGCACGGCCCGCTCCGGTTCGGGCGCCGTTGCCGCAGGTCCAGCCCGCTCCGCCGGTCCCGCCGCAGGCCATCGCGCAGGAGCTGGTGGGCGCGTTCGGCCCGCAGGGCATCTGCCGGTTCGACCAGCGGGCCGTCTCGCGTCAGGGGGTGCCGGAGATCGTGGCGGCGACCCTGGTGTGGGCGGGTCTGCCGGGCGACTTCAACCCGTTCTTCTGGGCTCAGCCGGCTCAGCCGGTCGTTCCGACGCTTGCGGAGCTCGCGGTGCAGCGGCAGGTACAGCCCGCGTCGGACGCGGGTTCGTATCTGGTGGTCGGCAGTGACTTCGGCCGGGCGATCTGCGTCCAGTACGGCACCGCGCACATCGTGGCGGTGCCGGTGGAGTCAGGTCCCGGCGGTCAGCCGATGGCGCCGCAGTTCGTGAACAGCGGTCTGCCGGAGTTCGTGCGTTCTCTGGCGCTGCTCGGCCGTATGTGGCGGCTGCGATTCAACCTCAACCCGGAGCAGGCGGGCCGCTGGACGGTCGACTTCCAGGCGCAGCTCGTGGCCCTGGACCCGGCGGCGCTGGCGTCGCCGGATAGCTGGTGGTCGGTGCTGCTCGAGCAGATGTGGGACGGACTGCTCTAGCGGGTGAGGCGGGACCACCGGGGCGCCCGGTCTGCTGCGGCAGGCCGGGCGCCCTGCTGTTTGCCCGAGCGTCGCCTTGTCCATCACGGGCCGAATGCCGCAATTCCGACTCCTTTCGGCGAATGGCGCATCCTTGACCGGTACGGATGGGTGGAGTGTCGCGTTATGAGCACTTCACTTCGATCCAGCAGGATGTGCGCCAATCGCGTGTTGTGTCGGAGAGAGGCATGAAGGATGAGTGCTGCATCGGTGTCACCTCACGGTTTCGTCGCCGTACGGGGCCGTGGCTACCGCGTGGAGGAGACCGACGCCTTTGTCACCTCCCTGTCCCAGGACCGCGACGACGCCTGGGAACGCGCGGCGCGCCTCACTGTCCTGGGGAAGGAGATGGAGGCGGAGGTGGCCGCTCTCCGCGAGGTGGTGTCCGCGCTCGCCCCGCAGACGTACGAGACCCTCGGCCGCCGTGCCCAGTACCTGTTCGCGCTGGCCGCCGAGGAGTCCGAGGAGGTGCGCACCTCCGCCCGGACGGAGTCCCAGGCTCTGGTGGACGCGGCCGAGGAGGCGGCTCGTCGGCTGCGTGAGGCGGCCCGTGAAGAGGCCGACGCGGTGCGGGCGGAGGCCGAGTCGGGCTCCCAGGAGGTCCTGCTCGCCGCGCAGGCCGCGGCGGACGGGATGCGCATCGAGGCCCGCCGCGAGGTGAAGGAGTGGCGCGGCCAGGCTGTGGGCGTCTGGAAGGAGATGCGCAGCCGGGGCGAGGGCATTCTGGCCGACCTGGAGAAGGGGCAGGCGGAGCGCTGGGAGGCGGCCGAGCGCGAGATCGGCGACCGCGAGGCGGAGTTGGACGCCCGGCACGCCGGACTCGCCGTCGCCGCGGAAGCCGCTCTCGCGGAGGCCAAGCGCACCTTCGCGGAGACGCAGGAGTGTGCCCGTCACGGCCTGGAGGATGCGCAGGCGCGGGCGGCGGAGCTGATCTCCGGGGCCCAGGTCCATGCGGAGCGGATCGGAAGGGACACCGAGCGGGTGCTGCGGGAGCACGAGGAGCTGCGCGAGGAGATGGACGCGCACATGGCGCACATCCGTAACAGCCTGACGGCTCTGACGGGGCGTGCGGCGGCGGAGGGCTGAGCCGGAGGGCGCTCGTCGCGGGGGCAGGGTGAGATGTGTCATCCATTGCCGTCGCATGGTCGTCACATGGGCAAATCTTGATCACCTTCTTCTAGGGTCGGAGTCTGTGCTGCGCGCGGACAACGGGGGATCGCATGGGCGACGGCAAGGGTGACGGCAAGGTCCTGGAGATCGACACGGCGGACATCAAAGCGACGGCGCCTGTCTTTCATACGCAGGGCCAGAATCTGAGCAAGGCGTTGACGACGCTGGTCACGACTCTGGACGGTCTCGGGGCGCCCTGGGGGGACGATGAGCAGGGCAAGGAGTTCCACCAGGCGTATCACCCCCAGCAGAAGGCGGTCGAGCGGGCCGCGGGCACCCTTGTGCTCGGTCTGGTGAGCATCCATGAGGCGATGGTGGACATGGCGGACGGGCATGTCGACAACGAGGCGCTGATCGCCGGGATGTTCACCAAGGTGAAGGCGGAGATCGATGGCGGCGACGGGGGCGCCCGGTGAGCATCGAGGACGAAGCCAAGGATCTTCTCCTCAAGCTGGGTATGTGGTGGCCGGACGCCAACTCCGGCACGTTGCGCAGCGCTGCCGACGCGTGGCGGGCGTTCGCCGATGCCGTCGACGATGTGCGTACTCCGGTCAACAATGCGGCGATGTCGCTCATCCACAACAACAAGGGTGAGGCGATCGGTGCGTTCAAGGTGTTCTGGGAACGGTATGCCAAGGGTGAGAGCGCGGGCTGGCTGAGCGATCTGGCCAAGGCTGCGCGCAAGATGGCGGAGGCGCTGGACACGTTCGCCGACGCCGTGGACGACGCCATCAGCAAGCTCTGGACGCAGATAGGCATCGACGCCGCGATCATCGCGGGCGGTATTGCGTTGGCGTTCTTCACCGCGGGCGCCGCGGCGGGTGCCGCTGCCGTGGCGACCGAGGCTCTCATCGAGTTCGGGGCCACGATGGGCATCGCCGTTTCCGCCACGGTCGCCGAGATCGCCGCGGGCGCCCTGGTCGCCGCGGCGTTCGGGGGTGTGGAGTCGGTGACCATCGACCTGGCTGTCGCGCAGCCGCTGAAGATCTCCACGGGGTTGCAGGACGGCTTCAGCCTGGACGAGGTCAATGCCGCGGCCAAGGACGGGATGCTGTTCGGTGGTGCGTTCGGCGCGGGCGGCGGGGTGCTGAAGGCCGGTGTCGAGGGGAGCTTGTTCGGCAAGTTCAACGAGGTGCCGCTGATGCTGCGCCCGCCGACTCTGCGGCCCGGTCTCGTCGAGTTGGGGCCGGCGGCACGGCGGGCGGAGAGGACTCCGTGCGTCGGGGAGCCGATCGACGTGGCCACCGGCGCCATGCTGATGACGCAGCGGGACCTCACGCTCCCGGCGTCGTTGCCGCTGGTCTTCGAGCGTACTCATCTGTCGACGTACCGGGCGGGGATGTGTTTCGGTCCCACGTGGGTCTCCACGCTGGACGAGTGCATTCAGCTCGACTCCGAGGGCGTGGTGTTCGCCGCCGCGGACGGTATGCGGCTGGTCTATCCGGTGCCGCGGGCGAGCGAGCCGGTCCTTCCCGTCAAGGGTGTCCGGTGGCCGCTGGAGTGGGACGGCAAGCCCGACGGCGTCATGACCATCACGGACCCCGCCTCCGGGGTCGTACGGAGCTTCAGCAGCCCGGTTCCCTCGGACACCCTCGGCACGGTCCACCTCCCCCTGGACAGCTGGCAGGACCGCAACGGCGCCCGCATCGATGTCGAGCGCACGGCCGACGGAATACCCACGGCGCTGCGTCACTCGGGTGGCTACTACCTGGCCGTCGACACCGAGGGGCCCCGTATCACCGCGCTGCGCCTGCTCGACGAGAGCCCCTCACGGTACGAGCCGGCGCAGTCCGATGGCCGCGGTACCGTCGTGATGCGCTACGGCTACGACGAGGCGGGCCATCTCGCCGAGGTCGTCAACTCCAGCGGCAGGCCTCTGCGTTTCACCCATGACGAGCTGGGCCGTGTCACCAGCTGGACGGACCGCAACGGCACGTGGTTCGCGTACGTCTACGACAGCCGTGGCCGGGTCGTGCGGACCGAGGGCAGTGACGGCTTCCTCTCAGGGGCTCTCGCCTACGACGACGCGTCGCGTACGACGACCTACACCGACTCGCTGGGCCATCGGTCGACGCACCGCTACAACTCCGAGGGCCAGGTCGTCGAGGAGACCGACCCACTCGGCCACACCACCCGTACCGAATGGAACCACCGGGGCGACAAGCCCGTCTCGGTCACCGATCCGCTGGGCCGTACGACACGCTACGACCATGACGAGGCGGGCAACCTCACCACGCTCACCCTGCCGGACGCGTCCTGTGCGCGGGCCGCGTACAACAGCCTCGGCCGGCTTACCGAGGTGGTGGAGCCGGGCGGGGCGACCTGGCGGCACACGTACGACGAACTCGGCAACCTGCTCACCACGGTCGATCCGCTCGGTGCCGAAAGCCGGTGCGCCTACGACGAGTCGGGGCATCTGTCGGCCCTCACGGATGCCCTCGGCCACACCCGCTCCGTCACATCGAACGCCGCCGGTCTGCCGGTGGCGCTGACCGACGAGCTGGGTCATGTGACGGCGGCACGCCGTGACAGCTTCGGCCGGGTCGTGGAGGTGACCGACCCGCTGGGCCACGTCACCCGCATGGGCTGGACCACCGAGGGCAAGCCGCAGTGGCGCGCGTATCCGGACGGCACCCGGGAGACGTGGACCTGGGACGGAGAGGGCAACCTCCTCACCCACACCGATCCCGCGGGCCAGATCACGCGATACACCGCAACGCACTTCGACGTTCCCGCCACGCGCACGGACCCGGACGGGACGACGTACGGCTTCGGCTACGACACCGAGCTGAGGCTGACCGGGGTCACCAATCCGCAGGGGCTGACGTGGTCGTACGCCTACGACGTGGCGGGGCGTCTCGTGACGGAGACGGACTTCAACGGCCGGACGCTGGCGTACGCGCACGATGCGGCGGGCGGCGTCGTGTCGCGTACCAACGGCGCGGGCGAGGCGCTCCACTACACGCGTGACGCGCTCGGCCGTGTGACCGAGCAGCGGACCGAGGAAGGTGACGTCACCACCTACGCCTACGGTCCGACGGGTCATCTGGTCCACGCCGCCCATGCGGACGCGGAGGTCGCTGTCGAGCGGGACGCTCTCGGCCGCACGCTCGCGGAGACCGTCAACGGCCGTACGACCAGCTATGCCCACGACGTCCTCGGTCGGCGGACCCGGCGGGTCACCCCGTCCGGACTGACCTCGCAGTGGAGCTACGATCCGGCGGGCCGCTCCACCGCACTCCGCTCCGAGGCCGGAGAGCTGGCCTTCACCTACGATGCCGCGGGCCGCGAGACGGAACGGCGCCTGGGCAGCGACGTCAGCCTCAGCCAGACGTGGGATGCGGCCGACCGCCTTGCCACACAGTCCCTGGTGGTCCGCTCGGAGGAAGCCGACCGGCTCCTCCAGCACCGTGCCTACGCCTGCCGGGAGGACGGCTACCTCACCGAGATCCGCGAGCTGACCTCGGGCACGCGCAGGTTCGAACTCGACAGCATGGGCCGCGTCACGGGTGTCCGGGCGCACGGCTGGACGGAGACCTACGCCTACGACGCGGCGGGCAATCTCGCCCACGCAACGGCCCCCGAGCACGAGTCCGCGGGCGACCGCGCATTCGAAGGCACCCTCATCCGTCGCGCGGGCCGCACGACGTACGAGCACGACGCGCAGGGCCGCCTCATCCGCAAGACCCGCAAACTCCTCAACGGGCAGCAGCGCGCCTGGACGTACACCTGGAACGCCGAGGACCGCCTGACCGGGACAGTCACCCCGGACGGCGAGCACTGGCGGTATATCTACGACCCGCTCGGCCGCCGCACGGCCAAGCTGCGTCTCGCCGACGACGGGTCGGTCGCCGAGCGCACGGACTTCGCCTGGGACGACACGCGCCTGGCGGAGCAGCGCGGACCCGACGGCAGGGTCACCACCTGGGACTACGCCCCGGGCACCCATCGCCCGCTCACCCAGACCGACCACAAGCCCCTGGTCCGGGAGCCGGGTGCATCGCTCCTCTCCAAGCTGGCGGAGGACACGTCGGGCGACTACGGCACCCGCTTCCACGCCGTCATCACGGACGCCGTCGGCACCCCGGCCGAACTGGTCTCACCCGACGGTGAACTGGCCTGGCAGCGCCGGACGACGCTGTGGGGCACGGGTTTGCCGGCGCCGACGGATTCCGTGTCGGTGGACTGCCCGCTCCGTTTCCCGGGCCAGTACGCAGACGCCGAAACGGGCCTGAACTACAACCACTTCCGCTACTACGACCCGGAAACCGCGCGCTACCTCAGCCCCGATCCGCTGGGTCTGGAGCCGGCCCCGAACCACCACGCCTACGTTGCGAACGCGCTGGGCTGGATCGATCCCCTCGGGCTTGCGGCACGAGGGCCGAAGGACCCGCTGGACCTTGGCCAGGGGTATCGAGGGCGATTGGACAAATGGCAGGAGGGGATGAAGGGTACGGACTTTGAGATCCACGTATACGACAAATCTGGCCGTGAGGTAGGTATTTTCGGCAGCGATGGCTGGTTCAACAAGCACGGTACGGCAGCAGCAGACGTCGAAGTGCCCCCAAGCGTCGAGAATGCGCTGAAGGGGAGAGCTGTCGACACCATGCGCCTGACCGGACGCATCGGTCCGAAGGGGACCGAGGACATCTCTGGAGACAAATGGCAGCGCCCTCGTCTCGCATCGGAAGGTTGCAAATGAAATTCGTGACAGCGGAATGGGATTCGGAGATGAGTGGGTTCAGCCTGGACCCGAGTCCCTATCTCGCCGAGCTCCCGCAACTGCGAGACGCGCTGCCGACAGGTGCCTGGGCCTTCGCCTCCGATGCGGAGCACTACAGAATGCGCAGCAGTCGGTGTGTGAAGGATCTCGAATTGGCCGGGATCTCCGTGCCGACGGACAAGAGCGGGGACCTTGTTCTTGAATTCGCCCCCAACCAGTGGAAGCACGAATCCGGCCTTCGGATCCGATACTTCGGAGTCTCCCACTTCTCGATCGACTACGACCAGACAATCGACTGGATGCAGGCCGATACGGTGCTGCTCGACGAAATCCTTCCGCGGGAGGACGGTTGTCTCCACGAAATCGCGCTGGCAGACTCTTCGATCACCGTTCATTGCCGGGATCTTGAAGCCGTGTGGGGGACCGCGTAACGAATGGGTACTGGATGTGCCCGCGGACGCGCCAGTTGCGCGCTGCCCGTGATGTCGCCGAGTCGCTCGGGAAGGTGTAACGGGAGCGAAATTCGAGACGCTGGCGGCGCGCTCTGGCATCTCGTCGTTCGGGATCGTCAATCGGAGTCGTCGAGGACCGGGAAGCGTCTCGGTGCCACGAACAGCAGGACCAGGAGCGACAGAGCCGCCGCCGCTGCCGCGCCCACGTAGACATAGTCGACCGCCGCGTCCACCGCGCGGCGCAGGTGGTCCGCCGCCGCGGCCGTCATCGACGCGGGGTCGGCCAGGGCGTGCGAGACCCTGTCCAGGTCGCCCGCGCTGCCCAGACGGGCCGCCAGGACCCCGTTGGCGACGGCGCCGAACAGGGCGGCACCGATGCTCTGGCCGACCTGGCGGCAGAAGAGTACGGACGCCGTTGTCGTGCCCCGTTCGGCCCAGCCCACGGTCGACTGGACGCCGACGATCAGTGGGAGCTGGAAGAGGCCCAGCGCGCCGCCGAGGAGCAGCATGAGGAGTGCGGGTTGCCAGGGGGCGCCCGGGTAGGGGAGCAGGGGGAACACCGCGAGGACCAAGCCCGCCAGGGAGATGCCGATGATGGCGGTCTGCCGGAAGCCGATGCGGGTGTAGAGGCGGTTCGACAGGGCCGCGCTGACCGGCCAGCTCAGCGTCATCACGGAGAGCACGAAGCCCGCCGCGATCGGGCCGAGGCCGAGGACGGACTGGGCGTACGTCGGCAGGAAGACGGTCGGGGCGACCATCAGCAGGCCCAGGGCGCCGAGCGCCAGGTTCACCGCCGCGATGGTGCGGCGGCGCCAGACCCAGCCGGGGATGACCGGTTCCGTGGCCCGCCGTTCGATGACGACGACGACGGCGACGAGGACCGCGGCGCCGCCGAGCAGGCCGAGCGAGGGTGCGGACAGCCAGGGCCAGGCGATGCCGCCCTGGACGAGCGCGGTCAGCAGAAGGGTGCCCGCGGCGAAGACGGCCAGCGCGCCGGGCCAGTCGATGCGGGGGCGGGCCGCGGGCCGCGTACGGGCCGGCTCGCGCAGATGGCGGACGACCAGCCAGAGCGCGACCGCGCCGACGGGCAGGTTGATCAGGAAGATCCAGCGCCAGTCGGCGTACGAGGCGAGCAGACCGCCGATCGCGGGCCCGGCGACCGCCGAGAGGGCCCACACGGTGGACAACCTGGCCTGGATCCTGGGGCGTTCCTTGAGGGGGTAGAGGTCGGCCGCGATGGTCTGCACCGTGCCCTGGAGGGCTCCGCCGCCCAGTCCCTGTACGACCCGGAAGGCGATCAGCGCGGCCATGTTCCAGGCGGCGGCGCACAGCAGGGAGCCGAGGAGGAACAGCAGGATGCCGCAGACCAGGACGGGCTTGCGGCCGAAGGTGTCGGAGAGCTTTCCGTACACGGGGAGTGTGACGGTGACGGCGAGCAGATAGCCGGAGAACAGCCAGGAGAACACGGAGAATCCGCCGAGCTCGCCGACGATCTGCGGTACGGCCGTGGACACGACGGTGCCGTCGAGCGCGGCGAGCGCCATGCCGAGCATCAGCGCGGCGACGACGGGACCGCGTCTCGGCGGGGCACCGCCCGTGGGCTCGGTTGTCGCGGGTATGCCCTCGGTCCCGGCCTTACCGGTGCTGCCTGGGCTCCCGGCTTTCCCGGAGCCGCCCGTACTGCCGCCGCCGCTGCCCACCTCTAGATCCTTTCACTCTGCACGTATTTCCCGGGACACCTTCTCACTTGAGCCTCACGCAAGGGGAGGGTGCAGGCTCGGGCTGTGCCAGTCCACCCAGAGGTGTAGTCCCCCTAGGGGCTCTCGTTTGGATCTTGCCGGGCTCGCGTGCCCTGGTGTCGCGCCTCGCCGCGTTGTCGTCGGTCGGCATGGCTCCGCCATGCCTCCCTCCTCCGCCTTGCGATCCACGGCACCAGACCCCGCTCACCAATCCGGCCTGATCCAAACGAGAGCCCCTAGGGGCTGCTCCTTACTGAGAGCCGGGGGACGTTCGTCCCGGGGGACGAGGAGGAGCCGGTGGTCGACTCCTTAGCTTGGTCCTACGGCCGCAGTTGGTGCCCGCACCACCGGGAGGTGGGGAAAACCCCCGGTCGAAGACTGCACTGCGCACCAGCGCGCCGGACCGCTTGCCTCGACAGACTCGAAGCCGTACCCGAATCCTCATCCGGTTCGTGCACGGCGACACCCGAATATCACCGACTTAGGAGACATACCGTGACAACGGCTGTGACCACTCCCCAGCACGGGGCCACCGGAGGGCGTACGGCCGTCGCCGCGCGAGGGCGGCAGGTCGTCAAGGCGTACGGCTCCGGGGAGACCCGTGTCGTCGCCCTCGACCACGTCGATGTCGACATCGCCCGCGGCGGGTTCACCGCGATCATGGGCCCCTCCGGCTCCGGCAAATCGACCCTGATGCACTGCCTGGCCGGGCTCGACACCGTCACCTCCGGTGCGATCTACCTCGACGAGACCGAGATCACCAAGCTCAAGGACAAGAAGCTCACCCAACTGCGCCGGGACCGGATCGGTTTCATCTTCCAGGCCTTCAACCTGCTGCCGACGCTCAACGCCCTGGAGAACATCACGCTCCCCATGGACATCGCCGGCCGCAAGCCGGACGCCGGGTGGCTCAACCGCGTCGTCGAGACCATCGGCCTGTCCGACCGGCTGGGGCACCGGCCCACCCAGCTCTCCGGCGGCCAGCAGCAGCGTGTCGCGGTGGCCCGCGCGCTCGCCGCCCGCCCCGAGATCATCTTCGGTGACGAGCCGACCGGAAACCTCGACTCCCGCGCCGGCGCCGAGGTGCTCGGCTTCCTGCGCCGCTCGGTCGACGAGCTCGGGCAGACCATCGTGATGGTCACGCACGACCCCGTCGCCGCCTCCTACGCGGACCGGGTCCTCTACCTCGCCGACGGCCGGATCGTCGACGAGATGTTCCGGCCGACCGCCGACGCCGTACTGGACCGTATGAAGGACTTCGACGCGCGGGGGCGGACGTCGTGACCGTACTCAGGACCTCCCTGCGCAACTTCTTCGCGCACAAGGGGCGCATGGCGCTCTCGGCGGTGGCCGTGCTGCTGTCGGTGGCCTTCGTTTCGGGGACGCTCGTCTTCACCGACACGATGAATGCGACCTTCGACAAGCTCTTCGCGGCGACCGCCTCCGATGTCACCGTCAGCCCGAAAGGCGCCGACGACAACGACGGCCCCCGCACCGGGCGTCCCGAGTCGCTGTCCGCCTCGCTCGTCGAGAAGGTCGCAGGGGCCCAGGGCGTGAAGTCCGCCGAGGGCGGCGTCTCCTCGATGAGCGTGACCGTCGTCAACTCCGAGAACAAGAACATGGGTTCCAGCAACGGAGCCCCGACGATCGCCGGCAACTGGACCCGGAACGACCTCAAGGCCATGGAGATCACCTCCGGCCACGCCCCGCGCGGCCCCACCGAGGTCATGGTCGACGCCGACACCGCCGACAAGCACCATCTGAAGCTCGGCGACGCACTGCGGACCATCACCTTCAGCGGCGATGTCACCGCCAAGATCTCCGGCATCGCCTCCTTCAAGGTCACCAACCCCGGCGCGGCCGTCGTCTACTTCGACACCGCCACCGCACAGCGTGAACTGCTCGGCAAGGAAGGCCTGTTCACCCGGATCTCCGTCACCGCGGCGGACGGCGTCAGCGACGAGCAGCTGAAGGCGAACGTGGCCCGGACACTGGACGCGCCCCTCAAGCTCCAGACGGCCAAGGAATCCGCCGAGGCCGACCGCCAGGACGTCGGATCCTTCCTCGACGTGATGAAGTACGCGATGCTCGGCTTCGCCGGGATCGCCCTCCTCGTCGGCATCTTCCTGATCGTGAACACCTTCTCGATGCTGGTCGCCCAGCGCACCCGCGAAATCGGCCTCATGCGGGCCATCGGCTCCAGCCGCAAGCAGGTCAACCGTTCCGTCCTCGTCGAGGCGCTGCTCCTCGGCGTCGTCGGCTCCCTCGCGGGCGTCGCCGCCGGAGTGGGCCTGGCCGTCGGGCTGATGAAGCTCATGAGCTCCATGGGCATGGAGCTGTCCACCCAGGACCTGACGGTGAAGTGGACGACCCCGGTCGTCGGACTCGTCCTCGGCATCGTCGTCACCGTCGTCGCCGCCTACGTCCCGGCGCGCAGGGCCGGCAAGGTCTCCCCGATGGCTGCGCTGCGCGACGCCGGTACGCCGGCCGACGGCAATGCCGGCCGCCTACGGGCCGCGACAGGCCTGCTGCTCACCGGTGGCGGCGCCGCGGCGCTGCTGATGGCCACCCGGGCGGACAAGGCGGGCGAAGGCTCCATGATCCTCGGTCTGGGCGTGGTTCTCTCGCTCATCGGCTTCGTCGTCATCGGCCCGCTGCTGGCAGGTGTGGTGGTACGGGCGATCAGCGCGGTCGTCCTGCGGATGTTCGGCCCGGTCGGCCGGCTCGCGGAGCGCAACGCACTGCGCAACCCGCGCCGTACGGGAGCGACGGGCGCCGCCCTGATGATCGGCCTCGCGCTGGTGGCGTGCCTGTCGGTGGTCGGCTCGTCGATGGTGGCATCGGCCACGGACGAGCTCGACAGGTCGGTCGGCGCGGACTTCATCATCCAGTCCACCAACAACCAGGGGATCGTGCCGCAGGCGCAGCGGGCCATGACGAGGACCGCCCACATCGCTCATGTCACCCAGTACAAGGAGGTCATGGCCAAGCTGACCTCCCCGGACGGCAGGACCGAGGACGAGGGAGTGATCGCCGCCGATCCGAGTTACGCGCAGGATCTGCGCCGTGAGACCGTCTCGGGCGAACTCTCCGCGGCGTACGGGAAGAACGCGATGTCGGTGGGCGACGGCTACGCCAAGGAGCACGGCATCAAGGTCGGCGACACGATCAAGGTCGCCTTCAAGAACGGCCGGACGGCCGAGCTGAGGATCGCGGCCATCACGTCCGACGACACGAACGTCGACAAGGGCGCGATGTACACGAACATCACGACCGCGGCGCAGTACGTCCCGGCCGCCAAGATGCCGCCGAACGTGCTCATGTTCGCGACGGCGCAGGACGGCAGGGAGACGGAGGCGTACACCGCGCTGAAGGCGTCCCTCGCCCAGTACCCGCAGTACAAGGTGCAGAACCAGACCGACTTCAAGCAGGACCTGAAGGACCAGGTCGGCCAGCTGCTGAACATCGTCTACGGTCTGCTGGCACTCGCGATCATCGTCGCGGTGCTGGGCGTGGTGAACACCCTCGCCCTGTCGGTGGTCGAGCGCACCCGGGAGATCGGCCTGATGCGCGCCATCGGCCTCTCGCGCCGCCAGTTGCGGCGCATGATCCGCCTTGAATCGGTGGTCATCGCCCTCTTCGGCGCCCTTCTGGGGCTGGGGCTCGGGATGGGCTGGGGCACCGCGGCCCAGAAGCTGCTCGCGCTCGAAGGTCTCGGCATCCTGGAGATCCCCTGGCCGACGATCATCACGGTGTTCGTGAGCTCGGCCTTCGTGGGACTGTTCGCGGCTCTGGTCCCGGCGTTCCGGGCGGGCCGGATGAACGTACTGAACGCCATCGCCTCCGAATAGGCGGGGGCGGGACGGCGGAGAGTTGCCAGAACGTACCTTCAGGCGGTCAGGGATCACCGATACCTCGGCGGCTGATCACTCCGGCCCCGGTTCGCCTTCGCGGCGTACCGGGGCCGGTCCCCGTTCTGCCCGCGCCGGCTCCCGTCGCAGCAGTACGTAACCCCCCGCCGCCGCCTCGAAGACGTACCGCGCCTCGGGGTGCAGGTGGTGGGCGTACGCCCGGGGGTTCGGGAAGTCGCCGCCGGTGCTGTCGAGCGCGATGTAGTCCGGCCTCTCGCCCTTCGCCGAACCGGCCCAGAAGACCCGGCACCGGCCGGTGAGCCGGCTGATCGGCCCGACGTTCGCCTCGACGGTGGCCCCGTCCGGGATCCGGCTCAACAGTTCCTCCCGGGCGGCGACTTGGGGTCCCTTGCGGTACGCGGCCGGGTCGGAGAGCGCCGCGAGGGGGAGTGCGGTGCTCAGCGCGAGCGCGGCGGCGGCCGTACAGGCGGGCAGGTGGGCCGCGTACGCACGCAGCCAGGGCCGCGGGCTGCGGCGGGTTGTACCGACGGCGTCCGCAAAGGCGAGCGCGAGAGGCGGCATCAGCACCGCGCTGTAGTGCCAGTCCGTCGACCAGTAGTGGGGCTCGGCGGAGAGAAAGCGCCAGCCGAGGGTGGGCAGCGTGGCGAGCAGCAGGGGGGAGCGGACGGCCAGCAGACCGGTGGTCGGCAGCAACAGCCAGGCGACGGTGCGGAGTTTGACGCCGACGGCGGTGGTGAGCGGGCTGTCGCCGCCGACCTTGTCCCAGTAGTCGTACGCCCCCGTGGTGTTGAACGCCGGTATGACGAGAGTGAACGTGGCCAGGGCCGCGGCGATCCCGAAGGCGGCGACGGCGAGCGCGCAGGGGACGGCGCGCGGTGCGGTACGGCGGGCGCGCAGCGCGACGACGACCGCGAGGGCGGCCGTCGTGATGCCCAGGTCCTCCTTGACCACGACCAGCGGCAACGCCCACAGCAGCGCGGCACGGTGCCGCCCGCGCAGGACCGCCTCCAGCGAGAACGCGATCAGCGGCACGGCGAAGCAGATCTCGTGAAAGTCGAAGTCGACGGCCCGCTGGATCCCCCAGGACAGCCCGTACGCGACCCCGGTCGCGATCCCCGCCCCGCGCCCGAGAAGCCGGACGGCGGCACGGGTGACGGGGATCGCGGACAGCGCGAACAGGGCGGACTGGGCGACGAGCAGGGTGAGGGGGGAGGGGAAGACCCGGTAGGCCGGAGCGAGCAGGGCGGTGACGGGGCTGAAGTGATCCCCGAGTATCAGCGCGCCGGGTCCTTTGAGATCGGTGACGGGGGCGTGGAGGTGCGCATAGGCACGGACGGCCTGCTCGAAGATCCCGAGGTCCCAGGAGCGGGTCTCCATGCGCCGGAAGCGGAGCACGGAGACGGTGGCGTAGGCGAGGAAGAGGACACCGGCGAGGAGAAGGGGATACGGATCGCGACGCTCCGGCGCCGGTACGCGCGGCGGCAGCTCGGTCGTGGTCCGGGCGGGGGGCGGCACGAGGAGAGCTCCGGGCACGGCGGGTGACCTTCGGTCGGCGGCGGGTTGAGGGGGTGGGGGGCGCTCGCGCGTGGGGGTGGGTGCGAGGCGGCCGTGGAGTGGTCACCCTGGGCCAGGGGGCGTCGGCGGTCACTCCCGGTGGTGGCTTCACGGGCGTCCGCACCCGGGGCCGTAAACGCCGGGGAGGGTCCGTGCCGGGTCGGCTCCTGCGGCGGCACCGTTCCCGTGCTGCCGCCGGGGTGTTGGGGCGCCGGGCGGACGTCTCGGAGTCGGCGGGAGCCCCCCGGGTCCTCCCCTCCGCGGTGAAGCCGCCGGAGCTCGGGGCGTGGGGGCGTCAACCCCCGCCACAACCTCCCCCCGCCAGGGGCCCGTTGGCGCGGCTCCTGGTTCCGGAAAGGGGCGGGGTGGGGCACAACCCGCCCGCCCTCACGGCGACGGCGCATCCGACGAGCCCGTCACCAGCGGCGTCGGCGACACTGTCGAAGGCGTCACCGTCGGCAGCAGCCCCGGCCCCGACGGAGTACCCGCCTGCACCCCCGTCGGAGGCTCCGACGGCGGCTCCCTCGGCGGCTCCTTCGACGACCCGCCCGGCAGCCCCTCCGGCGGCCCGGACGACGAGGCCGACGGCCGCCCCGACGGCGAGGCCGGCGGAGGCAGGGACGGAGTGACCGGCGGCTCCGAGGGCGGCTGAGTCGACGGCCCGTCCTCCGGCGACCGCATCGTCGAGGGCACCGGTGACATCGGCGTCACCGGCCCCGTCGGACGGGGCGACCCCAGCCTCACCACCGCCACCGCCCCCGTCGCCGCCACCGCGCACACCAGCGACGCCGCCAGCACCGCGACCCTGCGCCGTCTGCGCAGCCCCCTCGCCGCCACTTTGGCCATCGGCTCGGGAGCGACGAGCCCCGCGCCGTCCGCCGCGGCCCGCTTGAGCGCGGCGGCCAGGGCCTCGTCGCCCCGTTCGGGAAACTCAGACACCGTGCTCCTCCTCCTCGGAGATCAGGTGGGGCCGCAGCGCGGCTCTGGCGCGGGACAGATGGGTTTTGACCGTGCCTGCCGAGATCCCGGTTTCCGCTGCCACCTGGTCGACGGTGAGATCGCACACGTAGTGCAGGACGGCCACCCGCCGCTGCCGGTCGGAGAGCTGTCGCAGGGCTGTGACCATCGCGACCGTGCCCGGCTCCGGTGCGGGAGCCGCGTCCGGCAGCCCGCCCTCGCGCAGCCGCCAGGCCTCAGCGGCCCGGCCGCGGCGCCGCCGGCGGCTGATCGCGAGGCGCCAGGCCACGGTCCGTATCCAGGCCTCGGGACCGGCGTCGCGCTCCAGACGGCCGCGCCGGGCCCAGCCCCGTACGAATGCCTCCTGGACCACGTCCTGGGCCTCATGAAGATCGCCCGTCATCAGGTACACCTGTCCGACCAGCTTGTTCACGGAGCGCGCGTAGAACTCCTCGAACTCCTCCTCGGTCAATGCGGCTCCCGGTGCGTGGACAGATCTCACTGCCTATACGCGCCGGGCGGTCCGTTCGGTTGACAGGGCGGCGCACATCACGTGGGGAGGATTCCGGACGCGGCTGTCACAGGCGCGTCGTACGCTGGAGACCCCCGGCCCGTTCGACGTGTCGGGCGGTTCGCGTTGCCCACCCCCGCCAGACCCCGCCCCGGATGGAACTTCATGAGCCTGCACGGTCTGCTCGATGCCGTCGTACGTGACCCCGCGCTCGCGGAAGCGGTGAAGGCTGCGGGTGACGGCCACCGTATGCACGTCGACCTGGTCGGCCCGCCCGCCGCGCGTCCCTTCGCGGTGGCCGCGCTGGCGCGGCAGGCCGGGCGCCCGGTGCTGGCCGTGACCGCGACCGGGCGGGAGGCCGAGGATCTGGCGGCGGCGCTGCGCTCGCTGCTGCCCGAGGAGGGGATCGCCGAGTACCCCTCCTGGGAGACCCTGCCGCACGAGCGGCTCTCGCCCCGTTCCGACACGGTGGGGCGCAGGCTCGCGGTGCTGCGCAGGCTGTCCCACCCGTCGAAGGACGACCCGAGCGCGGGCCCGGTCTCCGTCGTGGTCGCACCGATCCGTTCCGTGCTGCAGCCGCAGGTCAAGGGGCTCGGCGAGCTGGAACCGGTGGCGCTGCGCACCGGGCAGCAGGCCGATCTGAACGAGATCGTGGACGGGCTGGCGGCCGCGGCGTACTCCCGGGTCGAACTGGTCGAGAAGCGCGGCGAGTTCGCGGTCCGCGGCGGCATCCTCGATGTCTTCCCGCCGACCGAGGAGCACCCCCTTCGGGTGGAGTTCTGGGGCGACGACGTCGAGGAGATCCGGTACTTCAAGGTCGCCGACCAGCGCTCGCTGGAGGTGGCCGAACACGGTCTGTGGGCGCCGCCGTGCCGGGAGCTGCTGCTCACCGAGGACGTGCGCCGAAGGGCCGCGGCGCTCGCCGAGAAGCACCCGGAGCTGGGTGAGCTGCTCGGCAAGATCGCCGAGGGGATCGCGGTCGAGGGCATGGAGTCCCTGGCGCCGGTCCTCGTCGACGACATGGAGCTGCTGCTCGACGTGCTGCCCCAGGGTTCCATGGCGGTGGTGTGCGACCCGGAGCGGGTGCGCACGAGGGCCGCGGACCTGGTGGCGACGAGCCAGGAGTTCCTGCAGGCGTCGTGGGCGGCGACCGCGGGCGGCGGAAACGCCCCGATCGATGTCGGCGCGGCCTCGCTGCGGGGCATCGCGGACGTACGGGACCGGGCGCGCGAGCTCGGCATGATGTGGTGGTCCGTCTCCCCCTTCGCCGCCGACGAGGAGCTGGCGGACGACACGGTCAAGCTCGGCATGCACGCCCCGGAGAGCTATCGCGGCGACACCGCGCGGGCGCTCGCCGACACCAAGGGCTGGCTGGCGGACGGCTGGCGCACGGTGTTCGTCACCGAGGCGCACGGCCCCGCGGCCCGTACGGTCGAGGTGCTCGGCGGCGAGGGCATCCCGGCCCGGCTCAACCCCGGTCTCGCCGAGATCACCCCGTCCGTCGTCCATGTGGTGCGCGGCTCCATCGACTTCGGCTTCATCGACCCCGGTCTGAAGCTCGCGGTGCTGACCGAGACCGATCTCTCGGGCCAGAAGGCGGCCGGCAAGGACGGCCGGCGGATGCCGGCCAAGCGCCGCAAGACGATCGACCCGCTCACGCTGGAGGCGGGCGACTACATCGTCCACGAGCAGCACGGCGTGGGCCGCTACATCGAGATGGTGCAGCGCACGGTGCAGGGCGCGACCCGTGAGTATCTGCTCGTGGAGTACGCGCCGGCCAAGCGCGGCCAGCCCGGCGACCGGCTGTACATCCCCACCGACCAGCTGGAGCAGGTCACCAAGTACGTCGGCGGCGAGGCCCCGACGCTGCATCGCCTCGGCGGCGCGGACTGGACGAAGACGAAGGCGCGGGCGAAGAAGGCGGTCAAGGAGATCGCCGCGGACCTGATCAAGCTGTACAGCGCCCGCATGGCGGCGCCCGGCCACGCCTTCGGCGCGGACACGCCCTGGCAGCGTGAGCTGGAGGACGCCTTCCCGTACGTGGAGACCCCCGACCAGCTGTCCACGATCGCCGAGGTCAAGGAGGACATGGAGAAGACGGTCCCGATGGACCGCCTCATCTGCGGCGACGTGGGCTACGGCAAGACGGAGATCGCGGTGCGGGCCGCGTTCAAGGCCGTCCAGGACGGCAAGCAGGTCGCGGTCCTCGTTCCGACGACGCTGCTCGTGCAGCAGCACTTCGGCACCTTCTCCGAGCGGTACTCCCAGTTCCCGGTGAGCGTGCGGGCGTTGTCCCGTTTCCAGTCCGACACGGAGGCGAAGGCGACGCTGGAGGGGCTGCGGGACGGCGCGGTGGACATCGTCATCGGCACCCACCGGTTGTTCTCGTCCGAGACCAGGTTCAAGGATCTCGGGCTGGTGATCGTCGACGAGGAGCAGCGGTTCGGTGTCGAGCACAAGGAGCAGCTGAAGAAGCTCCGCGCCAATGTGGATGTGCTGACGATGTCGGCCACCCCCATTCCCCGTACGCTCGAAATGGCGGTCACGGGCATCCGCGAGATGTCGACGATCACCACCCCGCCGGAGGAGCGGCACCCGGTGCTGACCTTCGTCGGTCCGTACGAGGAGAAGCAGATCGGCGCGGCTCTCCGCCGTGAACTGCTGCGCGAGGGCCAGGTCTTCTACATCCACAACCGGGTCGAGTCCATCGACCGGGCGGCGGCGCGGCTGCGGGACATCGTCCCCGAGGCGCGAATCGCCACGGCCCACGGTCAGATGTCGGAGTCGTCGCTGGAGCAGGTCGTGGTCGACTTCTGGGAGAAGAAGTTCGATGTACTCGTCTCCACGACGATCGTGGAGTCGGGCATCGACATCTCCAACGCGAACACCCTGATCGTGGAGCGCGGCGACAACTTCGGACTGTCGCAGCTGCATCAGCTGCGCGGCCGGGTGGGCCGTGGCCGCGAGCGCGGTTACGCCTACTTCCTCTACCCGCCCGAGAAGCCGCTCACCGAGACCGCCCACGAGCGCCTCGCCACGATCGCGCAGCACACCGAGATGGGCGCGGGCATGTACGTCGCCATGAAGGACCTGGAGATCCGCGGCGCGGGCAACCTCCTCGGCGGCGAGCAGTCCGGCCATATCGCCGGAGTCGGATTCGACCTGTACGTACGCATGGTGGGCGAGGCGGTCGCCGACTACCGCGCCTCGCTCGAAGGCGGTGTGGAGGAGGAGCCCCCGCTTGAGGTCAAGATCGAGCTCCCGGTCGACGCGCATGTCCCGCACGACTACGCCCCGGGCGAGCGGCTGCGTCTCCAGGCGTACCGCGCCATCGCCTCGGCGAACACCGAGAAGGACATCCTGGCGGTCCGCGAGGAACTCACCGACCGCTACGGCAAGCTCCCCGAGCAGGTCGAGAACCTCCTGCTGGTGGCGGGCCTGCGGATGCTGGCGCGCGCCTGCGGGGTGGGCGAGATCGTGCTCCAGGGCCCGAACATCCGCTTCGCGCCGGTGGAGCTGCGGGAGTCGCAGGAGCTGCGTCTGAAGCGGCTGTACCCGCGCACGGTCATCAAGCCGGCGATCCACCAGATCCTGGTGCCGCGCCCGACGGCGGGCAAGATCGGCGGGAAGCCGGTCGTGGGCCGTGAACTACTGGCGTGGACGGGGGAGTTCCTCACGACGATCCTGGGGTCCTGACCTCGGGTCCGGTCAGTCCGACGCGGCCCTGAAGGTCAGACCGGTCAGAGCGCGGAAGGCGTCCTCCCGGGGCACTGCTCTGCATCGGGCTTCACCACCGGACTGAAGCCCGATGCACCGCGATGAGCCCAGATAGCCTACGCAGGTGAACAGACTCGGGGCCCCCATATCGCGCACGCTCACCGGCGGCCTCACCGCCCTGGCCACCGCCGCACTCCTCACCTCCTGCGACGGAACCGGGCTGCCCGGTGACCCCGAACGCACCGCCTCCCAGACCGCGTCCGCCACCGGAACGAGCCCGCTGGCCAACCCGGAAGGGACCAGGCCCGGCCTGGCCCCGATCGCCTCCGAGCAGGACCGGGCCGCCGCCCGCCGGCTGATCGAGAAGGTGGCCACCAAGGGCCGCGGCCCCAAGACGGGTTACTCCCGCGACCGCTTCGGCCACGCCTGGATGGACACGGCCGACGGCGTCCCGCTCGCCCGGAATGGATGTGACACCAGAAACGATCTGCTCACCCGTGATGGCAGCGATCTGCGCTACCGCTCCGGCTCGGACTGCGTCGTCATCGCGATGACGCTCAACGACCCGTACACCGGCACGGTCATCGACTGGAAGAAGCAGGCGGCCTCCGAGGTCCAGATCGACCATGTCGTACCGCTCTCGTACGGCTGGCAGATGGGCGCGGCCCGCTGGGACACGGCGAAGCGTCAGCGGCTGGCGAACGACCCGCTGAACCTGCTGCCCGTCCAGGGCCGGGCCAACAGCTCCAAGAGCGACTCGGGCCCCGCGTCCTGGCTGCCGCCGAGCAAGCCCATCCGCTGCTCCTATGCGGTGCGGGTGGCCCAGGTGGCGGTCAAGTACGCGCTGCCCGTGACCACCGCGGACAAGGAGACGATGCTCGCGCAGTGCGGCGGCTGAGCGCCGCGAAACGAGAAGAGGCAGCCCGGGGAAGGCGGCCCCTTCTGCGCTTCGCGGCCATCGCCCATCGCGCCCTTTCACGCATCGCGCGTCAGAGCTTGAGTTCCCACATGGAGGCTTTGTACGAGATGCCGGGGCTGACCTCGACCGTGAGCGTCCTGGCGTCGGCCGGGGTGTCGAAGGCGAACGTCAGCGTGGCCTTCTTGCCGGGCAGGAGCGATTCGGTCAGGCCGCGGCCGGCCTTCTCGTCGAAGATCCGCTCGGCCTTGGCGCCGTCCTTGCCCGTGCGGGCATCGGCGGCCAGCAGCGCGCCGTCGAACTTCTCCTTGCCCGCGTTCTCGATGACGACCGTCACCAGGTAGGCCTTGTTGCCCTTGGTGTGGCCGGCCGCGAACTCTCCGGGGGTGTACGCCGTGGCCTGCGAGACGGTCACCTTCAGGTCGTCGTCGTAGATCGAGGTGTCGCCGGCCTCCAGGAGGTCGGTGGCCTCAGGCTTGTCGGTCGGGTCCGCGCCTTTTGTGGCGCCGCTCGTGTCACCGGCGGCTTTGGCGTTGCTGCCCGCGGCCGGCTCCTTCGACGAGGTGGCGTTGCTGGTCGCCTTGTTGATCTCGTCCACCGCGTCGCCCACCAGCTTGAACGTGATGACCGCACCGACCACCGCGAGGATCAGCGCGACCAGGCCGAGGATCGCACCGGTGGTGGTCGCGCCCTTGTTGGCGGCCTCGCCGCGCTTGACCCGGCCCCGGCCCGACAGGCCGAGGATCAGGGCGAGCAGGCCGAGGATGCCGGACAGCCAGAAGAAGAAGGGGATCAGGCCCGCGAGGGTGCCGATGATTCCGAGCACCAGCGCCGCCGTGCCCAGCCCGTTGCGCGCCGACTGGGGGCCCAGGGTGTGGGGAGCGAAGCCGTAGGGGTGCCGAGGGTCGTACGGAGTCTGGTGCATGGAGCGGGACATGGGGGTGGCCCTTTCCGGACGTGGAATGTGTCGGGACCTGGCGTGTAGCGAACCCGTGAAGCGCCGCCGCGTGGCGACGAGTCAATGACAGCAGAGGCTGTGAACCGAGTCAACGCGATTCGCGAATTCGAGATTTACTCATACTGTGAAGTGATGTCTCCCCTTCGCGCCGCTATGATCGGTGCCACAGCAGACGGATCGGCGCGTAACCGATCAGCGGGTACGGATGAGGGAGTCAGCCAAGTGGCGGAGAACGCAAGCGAGGTGACCGCCGCCGAGATCGCCCGGCTCGCGGGAGTGGGACGCGCCGCGGTCAGCAACTGGCGGCGTCGGCACGCCGATTTCCCACGGCCCGTCGGCGGCACCGAGACCAGCCCCTCCTTCGACCTCGCCGAGATCGAGCACTGGCTGCGCGACCAGGGCAAACTCGCCGAAGTCCCGTTGCGTGAACGGGTCTGGCAGCAGCTCGTGGGCCACCCCTTTGGCCCTGTTGCCGCCCTGGTGCGGTCGGGCTGCGCCCTGCTGCTCGTACGCGACCGGCACCCAGCCTGGCTGGAGTTGGCGCAGGTCTCCGACGAACGGATGGCGGCACGGCTTCCGGCGGCGCTGGACCAGGTACTGACGGCACGCTTCGGTGAGGACACGACGGCGCTGTTCGGCGGCCTGTTCACACCTGCGGCCTCCGGCGGTGATCCGGCCCCGCTCCGGGACTCCGTACCGCTGCTGCGCGCCGTCGCCGAACTCGCCGCCGAACTGGGCGCGCGTCAGGCGTTCGAGTTTCTGCTCGGCCGTCACCTCGACGCCAACCCCCGGCAGTACACCCTCACTCCGCCCGGCCCCGCCGCGCTGATGGCGGCGCTCGCCGGGCCCGCCCTACGGTCCGTGCTCGACCCCGCGGCGGGCACCGGCACCCTGCTTCGGGCCGTCGAACGCCCCACGGCCCTGTCCGCGCAGGACGCCGACCCGGACCTCACCGCGCTCACCGCCCTGCGCCTGGCCCTGCACGGCGACGCGAGTGTCAGCGCCCGCGCCGGGGACGCCCTGCTCGCCGACGCCTTCGGGCAGGGCGCGTTCGACGCCGTCCTGTGCCATCCGCCCTTCAACGAGCGCAACTGGGGCCACGACGAACTCGCCTACGACCAGCGCTGGGAGTACGGCTTCCCGGCCCGCACCGAGTCCGAACTGGCCTGGGTCCAGCACGCGCTGGCCCGGCTGCGCCCCGGCGGAACGGCCGTCCTGATGATGCCGCCCGCCGCCGCGTCCCGCCGCTCGGGCCGACGCATCCGCGCCGGACTCCTGCGCCGTGGCGCGCTGCGGGCCGTCATCGCGCTGCCCGCCGGCGCGGCGCCCCCGTACGGGATCCCGCTCCACCTCTGGGTGCTGCGCAAGCCCGACGCCGGCCGGCCGGCCCCGCCCGAGCTGCTGTTCGTCGACACCGCGGAGCTGGCTGGGTCGGGCGGGGGCCGTGACAAGCTCGACTGGCAGGCCGTCCACACCGCCGTCCTCGACGCCTGGGGACCCTTCGAGCGGCAGGGCAAAGCGGAGGAGCAGCCCGGGGTCAGCCGCTCGGTCCCCCTCATCGAACTCCTCGACGACGACGTGGACCTGGCCCCCGCACGGCACCTGCCGCCCCCGGCGGCGGGCGGCGGCACCGACGAACTGCTGCGGGTACGGGACCGGCTCACCGAGATCCTCCGGCTGACCGGCGAACTCACCCCGGTGCCCGCACCACGGACGGGGCCCGCGCCCCGGCCCGCCACCTCCGTCGGCGAACTGGCCCGCGCGGGCGCGCTGGTGCTGCGCTCGGGCGGCTCCGGCTCCGCCCCGGCGGGCCACGCGCCCGTGCCCGTCCTCACCGAGCAGGACGTCTTCGCCGGTACGGCGCCTTCCGGCACGCTCCCCGAAGGCCCGCAGGAAGCGCCCGTGAGCGTCGAGGAAGGCGATGTCGTCGTGCCCGTACTCGGCGGCGGAACCGTCGTACGCGTCGTCGACGCCGCCACCGCGGGCGCGGCGCTCGGCCGCAACCTCCAGCTGCTGCGCCCCGACCCGGCCGCGCTCGACCCGTGGTTCCTCGCCGGCTTCCTGCGCGGCACCGCCAACAACCGGCAGGCCAGCAGTTTCGCCTCCACGGCGACCCGGCTCGATGTGCGCAGACTCCAGCTTCCCCGGCTGCCGCTCGCCGACCAGCAGCGCTACGGAGAGCGTTTCCGCGCGCTCGCCGCATTCGAGGACGCGCTGCGGCAGGCGGGAAAGCTGGGGGAGCAGCTGGTGCAGGGTCTGTACGACGGGCTGACGTACGGCAGCGTCGGGGCGTGACAGGTTTCGACAACGGTTCGGCACACCCCTGGAGCAGTTGTCCTTGGCGGTGTATACGCTCGTCCTCGGATACCGCCTCGTCCCCAGGCATTCAGGAGCGCCAATGCACGGCCCCGGCTACCCGCCTCAGCAACCGAAGCGCGACACACCCGCATTGGTGATCGTGCTGCGCGTGCTCTTCTCGGCCCTTCCGCTGCTGAGCTGCGGCGTGCTGTCGTGGGGCACGATGCTGCGGGTCGCGCTGCTGACTCGCCGCCCGCGCGACTGGGTGCTGTTCGCGGTGGTGTTCCTCTCGACTGTCGCCTGCTTCGGCGCCTTCATGTCGGACCCCACGAAGGGTCTGACCATGACCCGGTCCAACGTCGCCCTCGGTACCTTGCTCGGCGTGGCCGTCGCCGCCATGGCGTACTTCCTCTACGCGGACATCACGCACGTCCCCACACGGCCGGCGCAGCAGTACCACGGCCCGACGACGCCCCACGGCCTCCCGCCGCAGTCCCCGCCAATCCAGCAGATGCCGCCCGCGACGGCCACGCCCGGCTACAGCCACCCGCCTGTCCCGCAGCAGCAACAGGCGCACACGAGCGCCCCCTCCGGCACGCCCCGCATCGATCAGGTCCGCGCCGAGCTCGACGAGCTCAGCGACTTCCTCCGCAAGGGACATGACGGGGGACAGGACCACGGCCAGGACTGGGGCCGCGACCAGGGGCAGGGCCGGTGAACGGACGCGTCATCGCGAGCCGTTACGAGCTCTCGACAATCATCGGCCAGGGCGGCATGGGCCAGGTCTGGACGGCGTACGACCGCCGGCTCGACCGCCGCGTCGCCGTCAAGCTGCTGCGCCCCGACCACATGGCCGCGGCGACGGCGGCCGAGGACATGCGCCGCAGGTTCGTGCGCGAGTGCCGGGTCACGGCCCAGGTCTCGCACCCGGGCCTGGTCACCGTCCATGACGCGGGCAACGACAACGAAGACCTCTATCTCGTCATGCAGTACGTCGAGGGCGCCGACCTCGCCGACCATCTCGCCGAGCACGAGCCGTACCCGTGGGAGTGGGCCGTCTCGGTCGCCGCGCAGCTGTGCGCGGTGCTCGCGGCGGTGCACGCGGTGCCGATCGTCCACCGCGACCTCAAGCCGCGCAATGTGATGGTGAAGCCCGACGGCGCCGTCACCGTGCTCGACCTCGGTGTCGCCTCCGTCCTCGACGTGGACACCACGCGCCTGACCCACACCGGCTCGCCCATCGGGAGCCCCGCCTACATGGCGCCCGAGCAGGCGATGGGCGGCGCGGTCGGTCCGTACACCGACCTGTACGCCCTCGGGGTACTGCTGCACGAACTGCTGAGCGGGAACGTCCCGTTCGCGGGCCCCACCGCTCTCGGTGTGCTGCACCGCCATCTCTACGAGCCGCCGCTTCCGGTCCGTCAGATGCGCCCCGAGATACCGGAACAGCTCGAAGCGCTCGTCCTGCGGCTGCTGGCCAAGGACCCCCAGCACCGCCCGTCCGGCGCGCAGGACGTCTACGAGGCGCTGGTGCCGCTGCTGCCGGGCCGGGGTACCCCCGGAGGGCCCCTCGATCCGACCCGGCCCTTCCTGCGCCCGCACGCCCCCTGGCCGGACCGTGCCGCCACCCCGACCCCGCCGGTCACACGCCCGGCCCCGCCCGCGCCCCGGCCCGATGTGGCCGGCGCTGTCGACGAGGTCAAGCGTCTGCTCGGTGAGGGCAGCATCACCCAGGCCGTCGACATCCTCGGCGGGATCCTCCCGACGGCGGCTGCCGAGCACGGCGAGCACTCCCCGGTGGTTCGGATCCTGCGCAAGCAGTACGCGACGACGCTGATGGACGACGGCCAGTACCGCCGGGCCCTGCCGGAGTTGCGCCGGCTCGCCGACGACCGGGCCGCCGAGTCCGGCCCGGCCGACCCCCAGACGCTGCAGTTCCGCTACGACGCTGCGCAATGCCTGGAGCAGCTGGGGGAGGCGGCTGCCGCGCTCGCGGAGTACCGCGCCGTCCTGCCGTACTACGAGGGCCACCGCTCGGGCGTCGCGGACGCGGCGCGCGCCTTCGGCGTCCGTCATCGCATCGGCAACCTGCTGCTGGCGGTGGGAGACCACACAGCCGCGCGGGAGCAGCTCCAGCGCCTGCTGTATGACGTGGAGCGGGCCTACGGGCCGTATCACGCGCTGTCGGTCGAACTGCGGCGAGCGCTTGACCGGCAGCGGCAGTTCCACGGCGGGTGACGCCCGCGTGTGGGGCCGGACGGGATCCTGTTCCTATCTTCTGACGTGGCGCCAGAATTACGACTCCGTATCTGATGAGGGGACGGAACGGACTCGCCCGTTTAGTCCCTCCCGGTCCGTGTAGCGTGCGCGCGTTCGAATACTCGTTCCGTCTTCAAACAGCCCATGGCCACGCCGCCTCCCGCGTTCGCACCAGACCCCCAGCAGGTCCCCCCGCCCGTCGCGCCGGCGACTCCCGTCAAGAGCGGCAAGGGCAAGAAGGTGCTCAAGGTGATCGCGCTTCTCGTGGCCGCGGTCGTCGTGAAGTTCGGTATCTCCTACTTCTTCAACTCGCCGGTGCACGCCGAGGCGGGCGACTGCGTCCAGGTGACCGGAAGTGACACCGACCCCGACGTGTCGACGAGGGACTGCGGCGACAAGGACGCCAACTACAAGGTCGTCAAGGTCGTCGACGACACCTTCGACGTGAAGGCCTGCGGCTCCAGCGGCGAAGCCGCCCTGGCGCAGCAGTGGGAGCAGGAGAAGTTCGTCCTCTGCCTGGCGCCGGTCAAGTAGGACGCCACGCACCGCCGGTCGGGCGCGTCGCGCGCCCGACCGGCAGCGGCAGATCCCTCGCTGCATCCGCGCGTAGCCCTGAGCGCTCACCGTCTCGAACGGCAGCCGGACCGTCGTCGCCGTCCCGGTGTCCGCGTTCGACGATCCGAGCGCGGTCACCTTCTGGCCGCCCGACGCGCGGCGCGCCAGCCGGGCTACGGGCGGGTCAGCGCACGGCCCGCGAAGTCCGGCGCCGTGTCCGCCGTACGCATCGCGCTCGGCGACGAGGTCTGCTGGACCTGGTAGACGCGGGTCTGGTTGTCGGCCGTACGGAAGGTGTACGCCCAGACCGGACCGGCCGAGTTGGTGTACGTGAACGCGGTCGGCTCGGTGGCCGACGTCTCGAACGAGACCTTCTGCCAGGTGCGCCAGGCGCCGGAGCCCTGCGTGGTCTCGCCGGTGCTGTAGACGGAGCCGTCGCTGCCGCGGACCACGAGCTCGGTGAGACCGGTCAGCGGCGAGATCACCGCGCTCGGCGAGCCGTCGGCGGTGAGGGTGACGGGGGCGCCGTTGTCCTGGGCGGCATCGCCGAGCCCGCTCCACTCGCCGTAGGCGCTGCCTTCGGCGGACTGGGCGGCGGTCACGACCTTGCCGAGACCGTCCGTGGCGAAGACGCGGATGCGGTAGCCGGGGTAGACGACCGCGGTCGGGGTGCCGGTGACGGACTGCGCGCCGAGCGCCGACCAGGAGGACAACGTCCCGGCCTCCTTGAACAGCGCGGTGCTCAAGGCGCCGGAGGGCTTCTTGCCGAGGAGCTGGATGCCGTCGCGTACGGTCACGGCGGTGAAGGGACCGGTGAAGCCGGATCCCGCGAGCGGTTTCCAGCCCATGAAGTCCACATTGGCGCGCTGCTGGATGCGGTACCAGGGCTTGCCGTCGGCGTCCGCGGCGAACTGCACCAGGAGGCCGGAGGGGGTCTTCGCGGTCACGGCGTGCTGCGCCATCGCACCGGCCAGATCGATCCAGCCGCCCCAGTCGGCGCTGGACTTGGCGGCCTGGTTGCGCTGCCAGACGCTGCCGGAGGTGTTGTGCGCGGAGACGACGACACGGCCGTCGGTGTGCTCGGCGAGCGAAGGCTGTCCGGAGAAGGCCTCGTTGCCGGAGATCGTCGTCCACTGGACGTCGTTGGTGTTGGAGGCGTCCGGCATCCGGCCGTGCACCAGGCGGCCGATGCTGTCGGTGTACGCGAACTCCAGGGAACCGGCCGACGACTGCATCACCGAGGCGCGGCTGTAGTTCTCCAGCGCGGCGGACGGCGAGGCGGGGGTGTGGTTCACATCGATCCGGCAGGCGTCGGGCGCGCCGGAGACGGAGGTGAAGGCGGCCCAGCCGCTCGCCTCCAGCTGCTTGTTGTAGACGGGGAAGTCCCGGATGCCCTCGTCGAAGCGGTAGTAGGCCACCGCGCCGCCGCCCTTGACCCGGAAGAGGGTGTCGCCGCCGAAGGAGGTGATCGTTTTGGAGTCGCTCCAGTCCGCCGCGGACTCCAGGACGTGCCGCTCGAGCCAGCGCTGGCTGGTCATGTCGTAGCGGGAGCGGTAGAGCTTGCCGTCCGTCTTGCCGCGGCCGTAGATGACGCCCTTGTCGGCGGCGTAGATCGCGTCGTAGCGGTCCCAGCCCATGTCGACGATCCGGCCGCTGCCGGTGACGAAGTCCCCCGCGGCCGCGTCGTACTTGTACCAGCGCAGCCCGCCCGTCGTGCCGGCCAGCGTCCAGATGTAGCCGCCGCGGTCGATGGTGATCTCATCGGACTTGTCGGCGGCCTTGAACTCCGTGAAACCCGAGCTGATCTTCTTGTGGTGCACGTCCCATGTCGCGGAGGAGCTGATGCGGTGGGAGTAGTGCAGGCCGTCCGACTTGATCCCGTAGAACGTGGCCGCGGGGCCCGCCATCATCTGGCCGTAGCCGGTCCAGGTGGTGTCGATGACGCTGCCGTTCGGCACGGCCGCACCCGTCAGCGGGGTGGGCATGTCCTGCCTGCGAAGCTTGCCGGCCGTGTCGAGGGTGTACGTCGGACCGGTGGTGGCGCAGATGACCGGCGCGGCGGCGGCCTGTGCCGGGCCGGCGGGGAGCGCCACGAGCAGCGGGAGGGTCACGGCGAAAGCGGCGGCAAGGGCTGAACGTCTAATGTGTGTACGGGGTGAAGTCCTCATCATGGTCTGGACGTTAGGCGTCGTCAGGTGAACGCTGCGGTGGCCTTCACATGAACAAGATCCACTGGAACGCCAACTGCTGATGAACAGTCAGTACGCTTGTCACGCAAGCCTGTTGCTCGTGAATCACCTGCCGTCGCGGCGCATCCGGGTGCGGACCACGGGCATCAGGGCGACCGTGAGCAGCGCCAGCAGGCCCGCCGATCCGATCGCCGCCCCGGCCTTGAGGCCGGGCGGCCCGAACGAGCACTCCACCGTCGTCGAACCTCCGTCGAGCGGTACGGAGACGAGCCCGAGGTAGGAGGCTGCCGGATTGCCGTTGCAGCTCCAGCCGGCGATCCGGGGTGCGGCGAGCACCGCCGTCCCCCTGGTGCCGGGCGGGAGCTCGGCCCGTACGCCGCTGTCCGTGACCTTCACCGACACGGCTCCGGCCGACGTCAGCCTCTCCACGGCGGCGGCGAGCTTCGCCCTGTCCAGGCAGCCCAGAGTCGTACGCGGAGTGCCTCTGCTGTAACTCACCTTCTCGCCGGGCGAGTTCACCGTGCCGAGCGAGGTGAGCGCGGCCCGCCGCTTGGGTTGCCCGCCGCGCAGCATCACCTGGTCCCCGTCGCCGAGCCTTGCCCCGCCGGTGTAGTTCGGCGCCCACAGGAAGACCTCGCTGCCCACCGGGCAGGAGCCGCCGACCGGGGAGCCGTAGACCTTCGAGCCGAGCAGCAGCTCCTGGTTGCGGAAGGGGTTCCAGCCGTAGCGGCCCGTCGGCCCGGAGGTCCGTACGGTCACCAGCGGAGGCGTCCTGCCCGCCCGGATCACCTCCGGGCGGCTTCCGGCGCCGGTGCGGACCCGTGCGCGGACGGAGAAGATGGCGTCGGTGACCGGATTGTCCAGGGACTGCACACTGCGGCCGTTGGACGTCCAGCCCGCGCCGAGTGCGGCCAGCGTGCGCGTGTACACATCGGGGGTGTGACTGCTGTAGTACGAGCCGCCCTGTCCGCCGACGAGGATCGGGTCGTTGCCGGTGATCTGGTCGCGGCCCGGGTCGGTGCGGTAGCCGGGCCAGCCGTCGGCGCCCGCCACGGCCGCCGCCCGCTCGCTGTGCGGCTCGCCCCAGGCCGGGTAGTCGTCCAGCCTGCCGAGCCGCTGCCGGTCGGCGTAGGCGGCGGTCGCCGCGGCCTGCCCGACCAGCGCGCCGCTCAGCAGCAGTGCCGCGACGACGGTGTACTTCCCGCGCCGGGCCAGCAGCAGCCCGCCGATGACCGCGGCGACACCGGCCGCGAACAGGGGGAAGGTCCAGGCGGTGACCAGCTCGCTGGTGGATGCCCCGAGCGCGATCACCGCGACGACGGCGCCGCCGCCGAGCAGGGCGCGCCGCCCCGGCCAGTCGTACGAGAGACAGATCCAGGCGGTGATCACCAGGATGCCCGCGAAGACGAAGGTCTGCCGGTACGGGCTGCCGTTGGGCGTGGCGAACACATGCCACACCAGATGGGTCGGACCCCACTGCAGGGACACCAGCGTCGCCGCCGCGAGCCCTGTCCACAGCCACCGCTCCCGCCGGGGCACCGCGCTGTTGAAGGCGAGCGCGCAGGCGAGCAGCAGCGCCCCGCTGCCCAGGAAGACCGCGGGAGTGAAGAAGCTGTACGTCGCAGGCAGGGTGCGGGCGAACACATCGCCCCAGCCCGCAGGCGCGAACTCCTTCGTCCACCCCGGGTAGGCGTGCCGGGAGCCGAGGAAGACGGGGATCAGCACGGGTGTGGCCAGCGCGATCCCGAGCAGTACGGTCCTGGCCGCCCACAGCAGCGTCCGTATCCGCTCCTGTACGCCCCAGCCCGCCAGCAGCAGCCGGACGGCGAACACCAGCGCGGCCCCGATGGTGGCCATGTAGGCGGTGTAGAAGTTGGCGGTCCACACCACCGCGACGACCACCGGGCCGAGGACGGGCCGGCGTGCCGTGCGCGCCCACTCGCCGACCAGGCACATCAGCGGGAAGGCGACCAGGCCGTCCATCCACATCGGGTTGTACGACGCCTCGACGACCGACCAGCCGCACAGGGCGTACGACGCGCCCAGCACCGCCGCCATCCACCGGCGCCCGCCCTGGTGCAGCGTGAGCAGCAGCCAGGTCATCGCGGCCGCGGCCGTGGCCATCTTCAGCAGCGTGACCACATAGACGGCCAGATCGATCTCGTCCCGCGGAAACAGCCCGACCAGCAGCGAGTACGGGCTGGTCAGATAGGTCCCGAGGTCGGGCAGGAAGCTGGTGCCGTAGCCGGACTGCCAGTTCAGCAGCAGTCCTCCGTCGGCCCGCCCGTGCAGCAGATCCCACAGATGCGCATGGAACGGCACAAACTGATTGCCGAGGTCGTTCACACTGCGGGTGTGCGGTCCGAAGGGGAAGCTGCGGGCGACGGCGTCACCGGCGCACACCGCTCCCACGGTGATCAGGGCGGCGAGGGCGGCTGCGCGGCCGCGCGCGGATGGGGGAGTCCACATGATTCCTCGAATATGCCAGTACCGATCGTGAAAATATCCCGAGTGAAGCCCAGTTCACGAAATGGTCGCCTACGCGTCATGTGAGGAATCAGTCTCGGACATTCGGGTGGGATGGTGTGCTTCCGTGCTGATCTCGATAGTCGTGCCGTGTTTCAACGAAGAGGAGATCATCGGCCGCTTCCATGAACACGTGACCGCGGAAATGTCCCTGCTCGGACAGGAATTCGAGCTGGTCTATGTGGACGACGGAAGCCAGGACCGGACGCTCCCTCTCCTTGAGGGGATCGCCCTGGCCGACCCCCGTACCCGCTATGTCTCCTTCAGCCGGAACTTCGGCAAGGAGGCGGCGATGCTGGCCGGCCTCCAGCATGCCGACGGCGATGCGGTGGTCATCATGGACGCCGACCTCCAGCACCCGCCGGAGCTGGTCAGGCGCATGCTGAAACTGCACGAGGACGGCTTCGACCAGGTCATCGCCCGGCGCACCCGCAAGGGCGACCGGGTCACCCGGACCGTCACGGCCCGCGCCTATTACTGGCTGATCAACCGCCTGGTCGATGTGGAACTGGTCGACGGCGTGGGGGATTTTCGGCTCCTTTCCCGCCGCACGGTCGACGCGATCCTCGAACTCACCGAGTACAACCGCTTCTCAAAGGGCCTCTTCGCCTGGGTCGGATTCCGCACCACGACCTTCGAGTACGAGAATGCCGTACGCGAACAGGGCCGCTCCAAGTGGAGTTTCGGCAAACTGCTCAACTACGGCCTCGACGGGCTCCTCTCCTTCAACAACAAGCCGCTGCGGGCCGCCGTCTATCTCGGACTGGCACTGGTCACGCTCGCCATGGCGTACGCCGCCTGGATCGTCGGTGTCGCCCTGGTGAACGGCGTCGACACCCCCGGGTATGTCACCCTGCTGGTGGCGGTCACCGCACTCGCCGGCGTACAGATGCTGATGCTCGGAGTGGTCGGCGAGTACGTCGGCCGTATCTACTACGAGGTGAAGCGGCGACCGCACTTCCTGGTGAAGGCCACCAACGCCGGCCTTCCGCACCAGCAGGAAGGAGAGCGGCGTACTCGCACAGGGGAGCTCGTAAGACGATGACGGTCCGGGGCCAGATGGTCAGATTCGCCCTGGTGGGGGTGGTGAACACCGGGACGTACTACGGCCTGTACCTGGCCCTTCTGACCTGGCTGCCGTATGTGGCCGCCCATGTGATCGCCTTCCTGATCAGCATGGTCGGGTCCTTCTTCCTCACCTCGTACTTCACCTACAGGACCCGGCCGACCTGGCGGAAGTTCGTGCTCTTCCCGCTCACGAACGCGGCCAACTTCGTCGTCACCACCAGCGGGGTCTATCTGCTGGTGGACGTGCTGCACCTCAGTAGCCGCTACGCCCCGCTGCTGGCGGCGGGGGCCGCGGTCCCGATCACCTTCGTCGTCTCCCGGACCATCATGCTGCGGCCGGAGCCGATGGCGGCCCGCGAGAGGCAGGCACCGGTCAGCACCCGTCGGTGAGACCGCGGGGGGCGGCCGACGGTCGCCCCCCGCAGTCGCGTTGGGCAGGGCTACCGTGGCGCGGGCAGCGAGCGCGCGCTGAACGACGACGTCTGCTGGGCGGCGTAGAAACGCGTCTGGTTGTCCGCCGTACGGAAGCTGTAGGCCCACGTCGGGCCGCCGGCGTTGGTGTACGTGACCGCGGTCGGCTCGGTGGCCGAGGCCTCGAAGCTCTCCTGCTTCCAGGTGCGCCAGACACCGGAACCCTGGCTGGTCTCTCCTGTGTTGTAGACGAAGTCGTCGGCCGCGCCGCGCACGACGATCTCGGTGAGACCCGTCAGCGGGGAGATCACGGCGCTGGGCGAACCCTTGACCGCGAAGTCGCCGACCTGGCTCCACTCGCCGTACGCCCCGCCCTCGGCCGACTGCGCCGCGGTGACGACCTTGCCGTTCTGGCCGGTGGCGAAGACGCGCGCGCGGTAGCCGGGGTAGACGACGACGGACGGCGTGCCGGTGACCGTCTGGGCACCCAGCGAGGTCCAGGCCGACAGCGTCCCGTCGTCCTTGAACAGGGCGGTGGACAGGGTGCCGTCGGTGTTCCTGCCGATGAGCTGGATGCCGTCCCGCACCGCCGTGGTGGTGAAGGACCCGGTGAAGCCGGAGCCGGCGAGCGGCATCCAGCCCATGAAGTCGGCGTTGGCCGCGGTCTGGATGCGGTACCAGGGCTTGCCCCCGGCGTCGGCGGCGAACTGCACCAGCAGCCCGCCGGACGTCTTGGCGGTCACCGCGTGCTGCGCCATCGCGCCCGCCTGGTCGCTCCAGTTCGCCCAGTCCGCACTGGACTTGGCGGCCTGGTTGCGCTGCCAGACGCTGCCGGAGGTGTTGTGCGCGGTGACGGCGACGCGGCCGTCGGCCTGCTCTGCGAGCGAGGGCGTCCCCGCGAAGGCCTCGGTCCCCGAGACGGTGGTCCACTGCACGTCGTTGGTGTTGGAGGCGTCCGCCATGCGGCCGTGCACCAGACGGCCGATGTTGTCGGTGTACGCGAACTCCAGCGAGCCGGTCGAGGACTGCAGCACCGCGGCGCGGCTGTAGTTCTCCAGCGGCACCGACGGCGCGGCCGGGGTGTGGTTGGTGACCAGGCTGCAGTTGTCGGGCCTGGAGGTGACGTTGGGGAAGTTCTGCCAGCCGCCCGCGGCCACCTGCTTGGCGAGAACCGGCCAGGTACGGGTGTTCTCGTCGTAGCGGTAGTACAGAGCCTCGCCGCTGGTCCGCACGGCCACCAGGGTGTCGCCGCCGCCCGCGGTGAGGGTCTTGAAGTTGCCCCAGGCCGCGGAGCCGACGAGGACGTGGCGTTCGATCCAGCGCTGGCTGGTGAGGTCGTAGCGGGAGCGGTACAGCCGGCCGTCGGCGGCGCGCCCGTACAGGACGCCCTTGTCGCCGGCGGTGATCAGGTTGTAGCGGTCCCAGCCCTTGTCGAGGACCTTCAGGGAGCGCAGGCCGCCACCCGTTCCGATGGTCGCGTCGTACCGGTAGGCGTAGAGCTGGCCGAGGTTGTCGGCCACATACAGCCAGCCGTCGCGGTCGACGGTGGCCTGCTCGCGGTCCGCGGCGTTCGCGAGCCAGCCGAGGGCGGTGCTGATCCTCTTGGGGTTGATGTCCCAGGTGCCGCTGTCGGTGCGGTGGGCGTAGTACGTGCCGTCCGACTTGAAGGCGTAGAACTCCCCGTTCGGTCCGGCGAGCACCTTGCCGTAGGCCCCCCAGCCCGCGCCTGCCGTGCTGTATGCCGAGAACGTGGAGCCGGTCAGCGGCGTTGCCATCGTGTACTGGAGCAAAGACCCCGACGCGTTGACGACGTAGGTCTTGCCGCCCGGCGCGCAGGTCGCCGACTCGGCCGCGTGCGCCGTACCCGGCATCGCTATGAGCAGCGGCAGAGCGGCGGTGGCGGCCGCCGCGGTGAGTGCGCGCCGCTTCGATGGAAAGATGAACCTCATTCAAGCCTCAACTGTCGTTCCGTCAAATGAGCCTGCATGGCTACCTCTTGAGGCTCCGAGGCGGAACCCCCCCCTGGCGACCATGAACATTACGGGTGATCACGGGCTTCGTGATCACGGACGGATAACGGCCAGATGAATGGTCTACACAATCAGTCGACATGGTCATCACAAACAGTCAGGATCTTCCTGCTCATTCGCTTCTGTCCTGTGGGGGACCGCCGGTGTACCGGAGACTCGCGCGCAATTTCCTGATGACCAGGCTGCGCGGCAGCAATTGGTTCAAGGTCATCGGCGTCGCCGGAGCCCTGGTGATCGCGGTGGGCTCGCTCGCCGTCGCCGGCGCGGGCTTCCCCCTCTTCCCGGGGGATCCTGCCGCCGCGAAGGGCCCCGGCCAGCGCTGGGGCAGTGCCGAGGGCCGGAGTCACATCGCGAGCGGTTCCGGCAATACCGAGGCCCCCCGATCGCTGCGCTCCAAGTACCCGCTCAGGAGCCCGGCTTCGGCCAGACCCGCCGCCGGGCGCAACACCGCCGAGGTCGTCGCGCCGCCCGCGCCCAAGGTCAAGGGCTTCGACCGCGGGACCAGCCGGGAGATCGTCTCCGAACGCGACGCGCGCAGCCGCATGTACGCCAACGAGGACGGCACGCGCACCAGCGAGCTCTCCACAACCCCCATCAACTACCGTGACGAGCACGGTACCTGGCAGCCCATCAACACCGCACTGACCCGGCAGGAGGGCGGCTGGGTCAACGCCGCCGACTCCGTCGGCCTGCGCATCGCCGAACGCGCCGACGCGCCCCGGCTCGCCGCCGTCACCCTTCCCTCGGGTGAGTCCTTCGGCTACGGACTGAGCGGCGCCACCGCCGCCACGGGCACCGCCGAAGGAAACCGCGTCGCGTACGAGAAGGTCCTGCCCGGCACCGACCTGTGGCTCGACTCGCAGGCGGGCGGGGTCAAGGAGACCCTCGTCCTGCGCTCCGCCGACGCCCCGAGCAGCTTCGTCTTCCCGCTCAGCCTCAGCGGCCTCACCGCGCGCGCCGGTGAAGGAACGATTGTCCTCGCCGACGACGAGGGCCGCACCAAGGCCGTGATCCCGGCCGGCTTCATGGAGGACGCCAAGGGCGCCGTCTCGCACGCCGTCCGCTACGAACTTCTCCAGCAGGGCGGCGGCCAGGCCCTGAAGGTGACCGCCGACGCCACCTGGCTCGCCGACCCGGCCCGCGCCTTCCCGGTCCGTATCGACCCCTCCGTCGACACCACCGCGGCCTCCACCTCGATGTACGTCAGGAGCGGCGGAAGCTCCGTCGTCGGCTCCAGCGAACTCCAGGTCGGCAAGGGCCCGTCCGGCGCCACCTACTCCTTCCTCGGCTTCCCCGGCCTCGACGAGGAGCTGCGCCGCCACCGCATCTTCGGCGCGCAGCTGCAGATCGTGAACTTCGACTCGGCCTCCTGCAAGCCGCGTTCGGTCTCCGTGCACCCGGTCACCGAGTCCTGGACGGCCGGCACCGGCACCTCCTACCCCGGTCCCGCGGTCGGCGGCTCGCTCGCCTCGAAGTCCTTCGCGTACGGCTACATCGGCTTCGGTCAGTCCCAGTCCGCCTGCCCCGCCGCGGGCGAACTCTTCGACCTCGGCAAGGGCGGCCGCGACCTGGTGCAGCGCTGGGTGGACGGCACCCAGCCCAACCACGGTCTGTCCCTGCGCGCTTCGGCCTCCGACTCGCTCGCGTTCAAGAAACTGACCGGCCACTCGACGGCGAACCCGCCGAAGCTGTTCGTCACGCACTCGCCCTACAGCGCCGCCTACTCCTTCCCCAAGCCCGTCCCCGACCCGCCGGTCCTCCAGAACCAGGCCGGCAAGGTCAAGGTCACCGTCACCAACAAGGGCGCGGAGACCTGGACGCCGGGCACCTACTACCTCGCGTACCGTGCCTTCAACTCCAAGGGCAAGCTGGTCACCCAGCAGCGCGCCGCCAACCTCACCGGCAATGTGGCGTACGGCGCGAAGACCACCCTGGACGCGACCATCAAGGCGCTCCCTCCGGGCGCTTACATGCTCGACTTCACGATGGTGCGCCAGGGCGGCAAGGTCTTCACCGACGAGCAGGTGCCGCCCGGCCGGCTGACCCTCCAGGTCTTCGACATCGCCCCGGTGGTCAAGGAGCAGTTCCCCGGGAACGGCTACCAGGCGCAGACGCTGACCCCGCAGCTGTGGGCGAGCGGCGTGGACATCGACGCGCCGCCCGGCTCCGCGCTCCGGTACAAGTACGAGATCTGCGAGGCGGACAAGGACGGCAAGCCGACCGGCTGCACCACCTCCGCCTACCAGACCAGCTCCGCCTATCCCGTCCCGGCCGGGCGGCTGAAGTGGGGCAAGACCTATCTGTGGCGCGGATTCGTCAAGGACGCCTCCAACGAGGTGCCGACCGCGCAGATCGCCCTGGTGGCCGCTGTCCCGCAGCCCGAGATCACCTCCCGACTCTCCGAGGCGCAGGGCAAGGAGTTCGACCCGAACGTCGGCAACTTCACCTCGGCGGCCATCGACGCGCCGATCACGGGTGTGGGCCCGGAGCTGACCCTCGTGCGGACGTACAACAGTCTCGACCCGCGCCGTGACCTCGCCTTCGGCGCCGGCTGGTCGACCCGCTACGACATGCGGCTCACCCCGGACGACGACGGCACCGGCAATGTCGTCATCCGCTACCCGGACGGCCAGGACGTCCGCTTCGGCAAGAACTCCGACGGCACCTTCGCTCCGCCGCCGGGCCGGTTCGCCAAGCTGACGTACGACTCGACGGCCAACACCTACAAGCTGCAGGACAAGTCCGGAACGACCTATGACTTCAGCACCACCGGTCTGCTGATAAAGATCACTGACCAGTACTCCAACGCTGTCACCTATACGTACAGCTCAGGAAAGCTGGCGACCGCGGCAAACGCGCGCAGCAATCGTTCGCTGACCTTCACCTGGACCGGCGCGCATGTGACCAAGGTGTCCACGAACGCCGTCGACGGGGCCCCGCTGAGCTGGAACTACACCTACACCGGCGATCTGCTGGACAAGGTCTGCGACCCGGAGGGCGGCTGCACGCAGTACACCCACGGCTCGGGCAGCCACTACGGCACCACCGTCCTCGACTCCCGGCCCCAGTCCTACTGGCGGCTCGGCGAGGACGAGGGCGCGGCGGCCAACAGCACCATCGAGGCCAACCTCGGCAAGGACCGCGGCACCTACTCCAACGTCACTCTGGGCGCGGCTGGTGCGATCACCGGTGACCCCGGCACCGCGGCCGGCTTCAACGGCACGACCTCACGCGTCGACCTGCCCACCGGGACCCTGAAGAAGAGCCGTGACGCGGCCGTCGAGGTCTGGTTCAAGACCATCGCCACCGGCCTGGGCGGGCCGCTCGTCGGCTACCAGAACAAGGCGTGGGGCACCACGCCCACCACCGGCGTCCCGACGCTGTACGTCGGCACGGACGGAAAGCTGCGCGGCCAGTTCTCGACCGGCACCGTCGCCCCGATCACCGACGTCACCAGGAACGTCAACGACGGCAAGTGGCACCACGCCGTCCTGTCGGCCTCCGGCTCCACACAGAGCCTGTACCTCGACGGCAAGCTGTCCGGCACCATCACCGGCAAGCAGCTCGTGCAGGGCGACCTGACGTACAACCAGATCGGTGCGGCCAACGCCACCACCCCCGCCTCCTGGCCGGGCTGGGGCACCGCCGGCGCCAAGTCCTTCGCCGGCACCATCGACGATGTCGCCGTCTACCACCACCCCCTCGGCTCCGCGGCCGTCGCCGGCCACTACCGCGAGGGAACCCGCACCGCGGACGTCCTGAAGAAGACGACGCTGCCGTCCGGCCGCATCGCCTCCGAGGTGCAGTACGACACCACCCGGGACCGCGTCGAGGAGTACACGGACCGCAACGGCGGCACCTGGAAGATCGGCACCCCCGCGGTCTTCGGCAACGACAAGGACCTGCGGCGCACCGTCGAGGTGCGCGACCCGATGGACGCCCCGTACTTCTACGAGTACGACGGCATGACCGCGCGGATGCTGCGCTACGGCGAGCCGATGGCGCTCGGGGCCCGTGAACCTGCCGCCCCCTCGCCCTCGCCTTCGGGCAGTACACCTCCGGGTGAGGTCTGCACCGAGCCCGACCCAGGCGATCCGGCCTTCTGTACCCACCCGATCGGGGGCGGTGGCAGCGAGCCCGACTTCATCCGGTACCCGCTCGACGGTGTCGCCATCCGTTCCTTCGGCTATAACGACAATGGCTTCCAGACAGAAATCACCAGCGAGAACGGTGACACCGTCAAGCTGGGCTATGACGACCGCGGCAATGTGACCAGCCGCACCACCTGCCGGGCCAAGGACAACTGCCAGACCTCGTACACGACGTACCCGGCATCGACCGGCGACTTCGACCTGAAGGCCGATCAGCCATCCGAGACCCGCGACGGCCGCTCGTCCGGGCCGACGGACAACCGCTTCCGCACCCAGTACACGTACAGCACGAGCGGTGCGCTGGCCACCCAGACAGCGGCCGACGGCGGCAGCGTCAGGAACACCTACACGACCGGCATCGAAGGGGCCATCGGTGGCGGCAACACGCCGACCGGGCTGCCTCTGACCACGACCGATCCGCGCGGCAAGATCACCCGGTACCAGTACTTCAAGAGCGGTGACCTGGCACAGGTGACTCAGCCTTCAGGCCTGGTCACGAAGTTCACCTACGACGCGCTCGGCCGCAAACTGACCGAGACCGTGGTGTCGGACGCCCAGCCCACCGGCACGACCTCGAACTTCACCTATGACAAGCTCTCCCGGGTCGTCTCCAGTACGGAGCCGGTGGCAACGAACGTCATCACACTCGGCAAGCACCAGCAGAAGACGGTCTCGACGTACGACGCCGACGGCAATGTGGTGCGCACCGAGGTCAGTGACGTACTGGGCGGAGATCCGTCGCGTGTCATGACCTTCGAGATGGACGACCACGGCCGCGCCGAGAAGGCGGTCGATGCCGAGGGCAGCGAGACGACCTACACCTACGACATCCTCGGCAACAAGACCTCGATGGTCGACGCCAACGGCAACAGGTTCTCGTATGTGTACACCGCCCGGAACATGATGGCCGAGACGCGGCTGCACGACTGGGACGACGACGGCGGTGACGACGACTACACGGTGCTCCAGTCCTACGCGTACGACATGGGCGGCCGGGTCGCCCGGCACACCGACACCATGGGCCGGACCCTGAGATACGAGTACTACGGGGACGACCTGGTCAAGTCCATAACTCTGAAGGACTTCCGCAACCCCGACGGCACCAAGCGCGACATACTCGTCGAGTCCAACACATACGACGGCGCCGGAAACGTCCTCACCGAGACGGCGAACAACGGCAAGCTGGTCACGCAGTACACCTATGACGCGGTCGGCCGTCAGAAGTCCGAGGTCACGGACCCGACCGGGCTCGGACGCCGGACCACCAACACCTACGACCTCGCCGGCAATGTCGAGACCATCACATCCAACGGTGCGCCCTCCAATGTGCCGTGGCCGACCAGCGTCACCCCCGAGACCGTCCGCTATGTCTACGACGACGCGGGCAACGCCAAGCAGGAGATCGTCGAGAACGGTTCGGACCCCCGCACCACGGTCTACGAGTACGACCAGCGGGGCCTGATGAAGGCGAAGACGGACCCGGCGGGCAACCGCACCGACTACGCCTTCGACGAGCTCGGCCGGCCTCTGTCGGTCACCGCGCCCGCCGTCCAGACCGAGTCGAACGGCTCCGCGCCCGTCTCCTCGCGCCCCACCACCTACAGCGGCTACGACACCTTCGGAGCCGTGACCGAGTCGGTGGACGCGCTCGGCAACACCAACCGCACGATCTACGACAAGCTCGGACGGGTGCTCACGAGCTCCGCGCCGTCGTACACGCCTCCCGGCTCGACCGAGACCCTCACCCCGGCCACCAGCAACGCGTACGACTCGCTGGGCAATGTCGTGGAGCAGACCGACCCGCTGGGACGCGTCACCAAGTTCACGTACGACCGCCAGAACCGGATGACCGTCAAGGACGAGCCGGTCGGTACCGGCGACGATCGCGCCCAGTGGAAGTACACCTACACCCGCACCGGTGAGGTCCTCACGGTCACCGACCCGAACGGGTCCCGCGCCGAGACGACCTACGACGACCTCGACCGTCCGGTCACCACCACGCAGATCGAGCGCAAGCCGCTGCCCGGGGCCTTCACGACCCGCAACGACTACGACGACGCGGGCAACGTGGTGAAGCAGACCGCGCCGGGCGGCGGTGTCAGCCAGTTCACCTATGACGCGCTCGGCCAGATGACGCGGATGGTCGCCCCCTCCGGCGTCTCCACCCAGCTCGGTTACGACATGAGCGGCCGCGAGGTTCGCCGGGTGGACGGCCTGGGGCGCACGTCGGCCAAGTACTACGACGGACTGGGCCGGCTGAGCCGGGACACGGACCTCGATCCGGTCGGCAACCAGCTGCGCGAGGTGGGCTACGGCTACGACAAGGCCGGCAACCTGACCTCGTCGACCGACCCGCTGAACCGGGTCACGACCTACACCTACGACGCACTGAACAGGCTCACCAGCCAGACCGAGCCGGTCTCGGCGGGCAAGTCCATCACCACGTCCTTCGGCTACGACGCGCTGGGCAACCGCACCCGCTACACCGACGGCCGCGGCAACAGGACGATCTACACGGTCAACACTCTGGGTCTGTCCGAGTCGGTGATCGAGCCCTCCACGGCGCGCGACCCCTCACCCGAGGCCCGCACCTGGACGACGGCGTACGACAAGGTCGGCCAGGCGGTGAAGATGACCGCGCCGGGTGGTGTCGTCCGCGAGCGCGACTACGACAAGGCCGGACAGCTGGTCCGCGAGAGCGGCACGGGCGCCGAGGTGGCGACCCCGGAGAAGACGTTCCAGTACGACCCCGCCGGGCGGCTCACCAAGGCGTCGTCCCCCAAGGGCGACAACACCTACGCGTACAACGACCGCGGCGCGCTGCTGAAGGCGGACGGGCCGTCGGGCAAGGCGGAGTACGAGTACAACAACGACGGCCAGCTCGTCAGCCGCACCGACGCGGCGGGCACGGCGGTCTTCGGCTACGTCAAGCAGCAGCTGAACTCGGCGACGGACCCCCTCACCGGCGTGGCCCAGAGCTACGGCTACGACGGCGCCGGCGCCGTCAAGCAGATCAACTACGGTGCGGGCCAGTCGCGTTCGTTCACGTACGACAATCTGGGCCGGCTCGACACCGACACGGTGAAGAGCAGCGGCGGAGGCACGGTCGCCTCGACCGACTACGGCTACGACACCGACGACCACATGACGTCGAAGAAGACGGTCGGAACCGCCAAGGCCGGCGAGAACACCTACGGCTACGACGACGCGGGCCGACTGACCTCATGGACCGGTGACGGCCAGACCACCCAGTACGACTGGGACGACAGCGGCAACCGGATCAAGAACGGCGCCAAGACGTCCACGTTCGACGAGCGCAACCGGCTGCTGTCCGACGGGGACTACACCTACGACCACACCCCGCGCGGCACGCTGGCCACCCGTACCAGCTCCGGTCTGACGGAGAACTTCACCTTCGACGCCTTCGACCGCATGACCAAGGCGGGCGAGTCGGGGACGCAGTACACCTACGATTCCCTGGACCGTGTGGCCTCCCGCAACGGCGCGGACTTCAGCTACGCGGGCCTCGCGCCGGACCCGGTGAAGGACAACTCCTCCACCTACGGCCGAGGCGCGGCGGACGAGCTCATGTCGGTCGCGGAGGGCACCGGCCCGGCGCAACTGACCGTCACCGACAAGCACGGCGACGTGGTGGGCGACATGTCCCCGACGAACGGCGCGGCGGCCTCGCTGACCGGGTCGACGGCGTACGACCCCTTCGGCAAGAAGCTCGGCGCGTCGGGCGTGTCCGGCAACGCGGGCTACCAGGGCGACTACACCGACCCGGACACCGACCAGGTGAACATGGGGGCGCGCTGGTACGACCCCGGCACGGGTGTCTTCGACTCGCGGGACTCCTACACCTACGCCTCGGGCGCGTCGGTCCTCGCCAACCGGTACACGTACGGCGCCGGTTCGCCGATGGACTTCACGGACCCGGACGGGCACTGGCCGAGCTGCGGCTGGTGCAAGAAGGCCGGTAACTGGATAGGCAAGAAGGTCTCGCAGGGCGCGAGCTATGTCTACAAGGGCGCCCGCGCGGTCAAGAACGGCCTCATGTACGCCGTCCGCCATCCGATGTCGGCGCTGAGGTACACCTTCAACTTCCTCGGCAAGGCCGCGAGTTGGGCCTATGAGAAGTCCGGCCTGAAGTCGGTGGTGAATGGCATCGCCTCCGCGGCCAAGTGGGTCGGTCAGAAGACCGGGATCACACAATGGGCGCGGGAAAAGGCGGCCGAGGCGCGCAGAGCCGCCTACCGGGCCAAGGAGTACGTCACGCAGAAGGCCAAGGCAGCGGCGTCCTATGTTGCCAAGCACAATCCGATCCCGGAGATCGTGGCCGCGACGAGGCCGCTGCTGGCGGTGGCCAAGGCGATCGTCACGGCCGATCCGAACCTTCCGGCGATCCTGGTCTCCGCCACCCGCGACGTCATCGCGGACGTCGCGAAGGCCACGGACGCGATCCGCGACGCGGTGGTCGAGCAGGTCGGCAACGTCGTCGAGAACGTCGCGAACGCGGTCGACTGGGGCGCGGTCTGGGAGGGCGTGAAGACCGTCGGCAATGTGGTCGGCGAGGTCACGGGCTTCAACGACATCAAGAACTGCGTGACCAAGGGCGACATGGAGGCCTGCGCCTGGGCGGTCGCGACGGTGGCGGGCATGGCGCTCGGCGGCGCGGGAGCGGGCCTGGTCCGGGCGGCGAAGGCCGGGCGGATGGCGGCGAAGGCGGCGAAGTACGCGGACAACATCGCGAAGGCGGCGAACAAGGTCGAGAAGGCCGAGGAGGTGGTCGACAAGGTCGAGACGGCGGTCGAGTGCGTGCAGCTCGCCTCGGACCTGGTCGGGAACAGCTTCGTCCGGGGCACCGAAGTGGTCATGGCCGACGGCTCCCGCAAACCGATCGAGAAGGTCGAAGCCGGCGACGAGGTGATGGCCACCGACCCGACGTCCGGGAAGACCTCCAAGCAGGAGGTCACCGCGACGATCGAGGGTAAAGGCCTGAAGAAGCTGGTCCGGCTCACGGTCGACACGGACGGCGACAAGGGCGAGGCCACTGAGAAGATCACTGCCACGCTGGGCCACGCGTTCTGGGTCCCGTCGCTCGGGAAGTGGCTGAAGGCCGGCGAACTGAAGCCGGGCCAGTGGCTGCAGACGGGCAGCGGCTCCTGGGTCCAGGTGGAGGCGGTCCAGGCGTGGACGCAGCAGGCGACGGTCTACAACCTGAGCGTCGACAGCGCGCACACGTACTTCGTGGCGGCGGGCCAGACGTCGGCCCTTGTACACAACTGCGGTACCGGCAAGGGAACGCGAGGCGCGACGGGGAAGTTCAAGCCCACGGTCACCGTGCACAGGGCCCAGGGCAACTGGAACATGGACGACCGGATCTCCGAGGCGACCGGGCTGCGTGACGAAGCGGCGCGGGCGGCGACGGGCAAGGCGAAGAGCCGTACGTACACCGCTGCTGTGAACAGGAAGAACGGCGACATCGCAGTAGGCTGCTCGGGCAACGGAAGCTGTGCGGAGCCGAACATCCTCAACCACACCGGCTGGGACGCGGACGATGTCACCTTCACCCGGGCGGTTCGCAGAGAGGACATCGGCGACGGAATGGGGAAGGTCTTGCAGGAGAAGGAGATCTGTGTGGTCTGCCAGGGCAATTACCCACCAGGGAATTTCGTCCCCGGAGTCCTCTACGACCCCAAGGGTCCCTGGATGATCGGCAAGCCATGAGGGCCTCGCTCCTTGAATTGGCGCGCCATGACTGGGCCGGTCTGCGGTGTGGGTGCAGGGAGTCGGGCGCGCACCTGCCGGAGACCTTCTCCAAGCTCCTCGAAGCCGGGGCGATCGAGGAGACCGTGGGGCACAGGCTGGACGGCCACCTGGAAGAGCAGTCGATGCTGTTCCAGGTGGCACCCCACGCCGTTCCGGTGGTCCTGGCAGCGCTCCAGGAAGATTTGCCGAGGTTCGTCAGGAGCCATCTGCTGACCGTGCTGTGGCGGCTGGTGACGGGGGAGTCCCACCGCAGCGAGGCGGAAGCGGGTCTTCCCGACCTCGAAGAGGACTGCTGTGCGGCGGCACGGGAAGGGATCTGGCAGCTCTACCAGGAGGCAGCCTCCGGAGACGTGGAGACGGCGCTCGACATCCTTGAGTTTGTGGATCTCGACGAGCAGCGCTTCGAATACTTCCGGTCAGCCCTTGCCGCCCGCCTGAAGCGACACCAGCCGTAGCGGCGGCGGTCCGTCGCTTCACGTACCACAATCCGCCGCCGAATCGTTGGTCGAACCAGTGGCCCAGACCCCCTGGACTGCCTACCATCGATCACCGCAGGGTCCTTGTGCACCGCCGCACAATCTCGCCGGGAGGCTCCTTTGCACCGCCGTCGTCGCACCGCGCTCATCCTCTCCGCCGCTCTCCTCTGCGCCGCGCCCCTCATCGCGGCGTGCGGCAGTGACGCCCACCCCGGCGCCGCGGCCATCGTCGGCGGGGAGCGCATCGAGGTCGCCACCGTCCAGGCGCAGGTGAAGGACTCGCGCACCGCGCAGGCGAAGTCGGCGCAGGCCGCCCAGCTCATCAAGGACAGCGGGCAGCTCGGCCGCGCCAAGCTCTACTACCTGATCGTCGACAAGGTCGTCCAGCGTGCCGCCGACGACGCCGGGGTCAAGGTCAGCCGCAAGGAGATCCAGGACAGCCGCGCCGCCCTGGAGAAGCAGGTCGGCGGCGAGGAAAAGGTGGCCGCCATGTATCTCCAGCAGCGGGGTGCCGCTCCCGGCGAGGTCGACGGCGTCGTACGCCGCGACCTCCTCGTCAACAAGATCGCCATGGCTCTGGGGGCAGGGAACAACCCCGAGGGCCAGCAGAAGCTGAACCAGGCCTACACCGCCGCCGCCAAGGCGCTGCACATCGAGGTGAACCCCCGCTACGGCGCCTGGAACGACCAGAAGCTGGAGCTGGGCGACTACAAGGCCCCCTGGATCACCCAGGTCACCAAGCAGCCGCAGTCCGGCGAGGCCGGTGCGTAGCGGGAGGTAGGTTCGAGGGGTGACCACAGAAGCACCCGTCGCCCCCGGCCGAATCGTCCTTCTCACCGCCAGCCACCGCGTCGCGCCGGGGCTGCTGTCCTGGCCCGCGTGGCAGACGCTGCACGGCGCCGACCAGGTGCTCTGCGCCGACGCGGGGCATCCGCAGCTGCCGTACCTGCGCGAGGCCGGTGTCGAGGTGGAGATCGCCGCGCCCACCGCCCAGGAGCTCGTCGACGTCTGCGCCGGGGGTGCCTCCCAGGCCGGAGGCTCCGGGGGAGGACGTACCGTCGTCGTCCTGCCATCCGGCGAGGGCGACCGGGCCCTGACCGACGGGCTCGCCCGGCTCGCCGGGTCCGGGCGGGTCCAGATGCCGGACCTGGAGCTGCTCCCCGGCTCGTACGACCTGCCCGGCGCCCGGCTCCTCGACCTGGTGCAGGTCATGGACCGGATCCGGCGGCAGTGCCCGTGGTCCTCGCAGCAGACCCACAAGGGGCTCGCCAAGTACGCCATCGAGGAGGCGTACGAACTGGTCGAGGCGATCGAGGACGGCGACCGTGACGAGCTGCGCGAGGAGCTCGGTGACGTACTGCTCCAGGTCGTCTTCCACGCCCGCATCGCTCAGGAGGACGAGGAGGAGCCGTTCTCCGTCGACGACGTCGCCGCGACGATCGTCGAGAAGCTGATCCACCGCCACCCCCATGTCTTCGGGGACGAGCGCGCCGAGACGCCGGAGGAGGTCAAGGAGCACTGGCTGCGCACGAAGGCGATCGAGAAGCAGCGCGACTCGGTGACCGACGGTGTCCCGCTCGGCCAGCCCGGTCTGGCACTGGCCGCCAAGCTCGCGAGCCGAGTCCGCACCGCCGGTCTCGACATCCCGCTGCCCGCCGGTGACGGCATCGGCTACGACCTGCTCGCCCTCGCCGCCGGCGCCGAGGCCTCGGGCACCGACCCGGAGGCAGCCCTGCGGGCGGCGGCCCGCGCCTACCGGGACGCGATTCTTGTCGCAGAGTCCGTCGAGGGGCAGACGTGAGCGCTCAGCCCGAGTTGTTCACCTGGGAGTTCGCCACCGACCCCTATCCCGCGTACGCCTGGCTGCGCGAGCACGCCCCCGTGCACCGCACCCGGCTCCCCAGTGGGGTCGAGGCATGGCTGGTGACGCGGTACGCCGACGCCCGGCAGGCCCTGGCCGACCAGCGGCTGAGCAAGAATCCCGCGCATCACGACGAGCCCGCCCACGCCAGGGGAAAGACCGGCATCCCCGGTGAGCGCAAGGCCGAGCTGATGACCCATCTGCTCAATATCGACCCGCCGGACCACACCCGGCTGCGGCGCCTGGTGTCGAAGGCCTTCACCCCGCGTGTGGTCGCCGAATTCGCCCCCCGGGTACAGGAACTGACGGACCGGCTGATCGACACGATCTTTGAGAATCAGCACAGCGCGGAGAAGGGGAAGGCGGACCTCATTCACGAGTTCGCCTTCCCGCTCCCCATCTACGCCATCTGCGACATGCTCGGCGTCCCGCGCGAGGACCAGGACGACTTCCGCGACTGGGCCGGGATGATGATCCGGCACGGCGGAGGGCCGCGCGGCGGAGTCGCGCGTTCCGTGAAGAAGATGCGTGGATACCTGGCCGAGCTGATTCACCGCAAGCGCGAGGTTCCGGGCGACGATCTGATCTCGGGGCTCATCGAGGCGTCGGACCACGGGGAGCACCTCACCGAGAACGAGGCCGCCGCCATGGCCTTCATCCTGTTGTTCGCGGGGTTCGAGACGACCGTGAACCTCATCGGGAACGGCGTGTACGCGCTGCTGCGCAACCCGGAGCAGCGCGAGCGGCTCCAGGCGTCCCTCGCGGCCGGCGAGAGCGGGCTTCTTGAGACCGGTGTCGAGGAACTGCTGCGCTACGACGGGCCCGTGGAGCTCGCGACCTGGCGGTTCGCCACCGAGCCGCTCGTCATCGGCGGGCAGGAGATCGCGGCGGGGGACCCCGTGCTCGTCGTACTCGCCGCCGCCGACCGGGACCCCGGGCGGTTCGCCGGGCCGGACACTCTCGATCTCTCCCGGCGCGACAACCAGCATCTGGGATACGGGCACGGCATCCACTACTGCCTCGGTGCGCCGCTCGCCCGGCTGGAGGGGCAGACCGCGCTCGCCACGCTCCTGAGGAGGATGCCGGACTTGCGGCTTGCGGGCGATCCGGCCGATTTGCGGTGGCGTGGAGGGTTGATTATGCGTGGATTGCGCACTCTGCCCGTTGAGTTCACTCCTCGACAGAACTGACGATCTGTCAGGATCGTAACTTTCACGTGATCTCCGCTGCATCCACTTGTGACTCAACAACGATTGCGACTACGTTCACCGTCGTCTCAGCGGTCACAGGGCGAAAGGCAACGCATGCGTTCCGGGAATGGTCGGCATCGCCGACCCCGTCAGGCTCCGGCCATTGTCGTCGCGGCAGGGGTGACGGGATCGGCCATCGCGATCCCTCTTCTCGGGGCAGGTTCGGCCTCCGCCGCCGACGCCTCCACATGGGACCGGGTCGCCGAGTGCGAGAGCGGCGGCATGTGGAGCGCCGACCTCGGCAACGGGTACTACGGCGGGCTCCAGATATCCGAGGAGATCTGGCAGAACTACGGCGGCACGGACTATGCCGCACGCGCCGACCTCGCCAGCCGCTCCCAGCAGATCGCGGTCGCCGAGAGGGTTCTCGACGCGCAGGGCCCCGAGGCGTGGCCCGGCTGTGCGGCCATGGCGGGGCTGCGGAACGACGGCGCCGTGACCGGCGTCGACCCGGGGGCCGGCACGACCCTGCCGCTGCCGGGCGCCTCCACCGCGCCGACCGCGTCCACGCTGTCGGCGAAGCCCTCGGACGGCGCGACGGGAACGGCGCCACCGAAGGGCGCGACCGGCGAGGCCGCCGATACGGCAGGCTCCGCCGAGGCCGCCTCGTCCGCCACGACGGGCGACGATCAGGACTCCGAGAGCGCCGGCGGCAAGCACCGCGGCGAGGCCGCCACGGAGGGTGTGCAGGCGGACGCTGTGGACGATGAGCGCGAAGCGGGGCGCCACGCTTCGCGCAGTGACGGTCCGACACGGGATGAAGCGGGCGAAACGGACAAGGGTGGCTCTGAGGGTGCCGAGCCGGGCGAGTACACGGTCCGTGCGGGCGACAGCCTTTCCGCGATCGTCGACGAGCAGGAGCTCGACGGCGGCTGGACCGCCCTCTATGCGGCGAACCGGGCGACCGTGGGCACCGACCCCGACCTCATCATCCCTGGCCAGAGCCTGGATCTTGATCTGGAGCCGAGCTCGAAGTAGGTATCGAATCGAGGGCAGTTCGCTGCCTTATGTCCGATTCTGCGCAAGTGAGACAAGGGTCTCTTTGCCCCAACTGACGTATCTGCCCCGACAGAATCACCCATTCCGCCCGCCACCTGCATAAACGTATATGTCCCCCCGGGCGGGATGGGCGTTTTCTCCCCGATGTTCCGTCTTTGAACATCGGGGAGAGCTGTGTCTACGGTCTGTACCGCTCGCCATCGCGGGCACCGCTGACCGTCACGCCGAATCCTGCCGTCGGTCGGGGGGAGTAGTCGACGCGCAAAGCGCCGAAGGCAGGAGCGGGGGACCCAAGGTAAGTGCCGGCCCAGGCCGTTGAGAGATCGACGGCTCCGACCGGCTTGGGGTGAAGTCGCACGCAAGGACGTGCGACCGGGCAACTCACTTGGCCCGAACCCGACAGCTCACCTCGTAGGCGTCGGTGAGGAGATGTCCCATGCTGTTCTCCACCAAGGGCAAGCACCGCCGCCCGTCCAGGGCCACCCGTATCGCCACGCTCGCCGGTGTCACCGGTGCGGCCGTCGCCGCCCCGCTGCTCGGAGCCACCTCGGCCTCCGCCGCGACCGGGTCCGAGTGGGACGCCGTCGCCCAGTGCGAGTCCGGCGGCAACTGGTCGATCAACACCGGCAACGGCTTCTACGGCGGCCTGCAGTTCACCAACTCCACCTGGGCCGCCTTCGGCGGCACGGCCTACGCCTCGCGCGCCGACCTCGCCTCCAAGGCCCAGCAGATAGCCATCGGCGAGAAGGTCCTCGCGGGCCAGGGCAAGGGCGCCTGGCCGAGCTGCGGCGTCGGTCTGTCCAACGCCGCGTACGAGGGCGGCTCCGCGCAGCCCGCCGCCAAGCCCGCCCCCGAGCGCGCCGAGGCCCCCACCACCCGCTCCGCGCGCCCCGCCGCTCCGGCCAAGTCCGCGACGCCGGCCAAGGGCGTCAAGAAGGGCGACGGCGAATACACGGTGAAGTCCGGTGACACCCTCGGCTCCATCGCCGCGGACAAGAAGGTCAAGGGCGGCTGGAAGAAGCTGTTCGACCTGAACAAGGACATCATCGACGACGCCGATGTGATCTACCCGGGCCAGCGGCTCCACCTGAGCTGACCCGAGGAGCGGGAGTCGAAGGACTCCGGTGGACCCGGCGGACCACCGGCCCCGACGAGCTCCCGCCCCCAGCCACCCCGGTCCGGCGCGCTGTCCCCCGCACGCGCCGGACCGGGGTTCCTCTTTGTCGCCCGCGTTTGTTACTCGCGCGTAGTTCATGCGCCGTATGTCCGGTGCCATACGTCTTCCCACCGTTTTTCGTCCCAGGGGGCGGGCATCGGGCGGCGTACGCGGCGGAGCCGGTTAGGCTCATGCCGCAAGGCCAAGAGACCCTGCACTCCAAGCGTCACATCCCAGAAGGAGATGCTCGTGCCGTCCATCGACGTCGTCGTAGCCCGGGAAATCCTGGACTCCCGAGGCAACCCCACGGTCGAGGTCGAGGTTGGCCTCGACGACGGCAGCACGGGCCGTGCTGCTGTTCCGTCCGGCGCCTCCACCGGTGCGTTCGAGGCTCTTGAGCTCCGCGACGGTGACCAGAACCGCTACCACGGCAAGGGCGTGGAGAAGGCCGTCCTCGCCGTCATCGAGCAGATCGGCCCGGAGCTCGTCGGCTACGACGCCACCGAGCAGCGCCTGATCGACCAGGCGATGTTCGACCTGGACGCCACCCCGGACAAGTCCTCGCTCGGCGCCAACGCCATCCTCGGCGTCTCCCTCGCCGTGGCGCACGCCGCCTCCGAGGCCTCTGACCTGCCGCTCTTCCGCTACCTCGGCGGCCCGAACGCGCACCTGCTGCCCGTTCCGATGATGAACATCCTGAACGGCGGCTCGCACGCCGACTCCAACGTGGACATCCAGGAGTTCATGATCGCCCCGATCGGCGCGGAGTCCTTCTCCGAGGCCCTGCGCTGGGGCACCGAGGTCTACCACACCCTCAAGTCCGTCCTGAAGACCAAGGGCCTGTCGACCGGTCTGGGCGACGAGGGCGGCTTCGCGCCGAACCTCGAGTCCAACCGCGCCGCCCTCGACCTCATCCTTGAGGCCATCAAGCAGGCCGGCTACGTCCCGGGCAAGGACATCGCGCTCGCGCTCGACTGTGCCGCGTCCGAGTTCTACAAGGACGGCTCGTACGAGTTCGAGGGCAAGTCCCGCTCGGCCGCCGAGATGACCGAGTACTACGAGGAGCTCGTCGCCTCCTACCCGCTGGTCTCCATCGAGGACCCGCTGTTCGAGGACGACTGGGCCGGCTGGAACGTCATCACCGAGAAGCTCGGCTCCAAGGTGCAGCTGGTGGGCGACGACCTGTTCGTCACCAACCCGGAGCGCCTGGCGCGCGGCATCGAGGAGAACTCCGCCAACGCGCTGCTCGTCAAGGTCAACCAGATCGGTTCGCTGACCGAGACCCTGGACGCCGTGGAGCTCGCCCAGCGCAGCGGCTTCAAGTGCATGATGTCCCACCGCTCCGGTGAGACGGAGGACGTCACCATCGCCGACCTGGCCGTCGCCACCAACTGCGGCCAGATCAAGACCGGCGCCCCGGCCCGCTCCGAGCGCGTCGCCAAGTACAACCAGCTGCTGCGCATCGAGGAGATCCTCGACGACGCCGCGGTGTACGCGGGCCGCTCCGCGTTCCCCCGCTTCAAGGACTGACGCCCCGGAGCCGGGCGTTCCCCGCTTCAAGGGCTGAGCAGCCCGTCGTCCGTACGTCCCCGCACTCGGTCCCGTACCGTGTGCGGGGACGTACGTACGTATCGGGGAGGCGGGACATGGCCGGGAAGGACCGCGATCGGTTCTCCACCGCGACCAGGATTCGGCTGCTCGGTGAGCAGACCGCCGCCCGGGTCTACCGTTCCCAGAACCGCCGCCAGGCCCGCCGCTCCCGGCTGACCGGCCGTGCGGCCTTCCTGGTGCTGGTGGTCTGCTCGCTGGTCGTGGCGCTTGCCTATCCGATGCGGCAGTACGTGTCGCAGCGCGGGGACATCGCCGACGAGCAACGCCGAATGGCGGATGCCGAGCAGAAAGTCGAACGGCTGAGGGACGAGAAGGCGCGGCTCCAGGACGACCAGTACGTCCAGCGTCTGGCCCGCGAGCATCTGCACTTCGTGCTTCCGGGCGAGAGCGGCTACACCATGATCGATCCCGAGGCCGCCGAGCAGCGCCGTACGGAAGAGGGGGCGGCCGACCGCCCCTGGTACTCGAACGTCTGGGACGGCGTCGACAGCGCCGACCGCAGGTAGAACCGCAGAATTGAACTAGGCAGGCATGGAAACCCCTCCACCCACCACCGCACACACCGAGCCGACCGACGCGGACATCGCCGCGTTCAGGGAGCAGCTCGGACGCCCGCCGCGCGGGCTGCGCGCGATCGCCCACCGCTGCCCGTGCGGGCAGCCGGACGTCGTCGAGACCGCGCCCCGGCTCCCCGACGGCACGCCCTTCCCGACGCTGTACTACCTGACCTGCCCGCGGGCCGCTTCGGCTATCGGCACGCTGGAGGCCAACGGCGTCATGAAGGAGATGACCGAACGCCTCGCGAGCGATGCGGAGCTGGCCGCCGCGTACCGCGCGGCCCACGAGGACTACATCGCGCGCCGTGACGCCATCGAGGTGCTGGCGGGGTTCCCCAGCGCAGGCGGCATGCCCGACCGGGTGAAGTGCCTGCACGTCCTGGTCGGCCACTCGCTCGCGGCGGGCCCCGGCGTCAATCCGCTGGGCGACGAGGCGATCGCGATGCTGCCCGAGTGGTGGCGCAAGGGCCCCTGCGTCACGGCGTGCGAGGTCCCTCGTGACGAGGCCGAAGCGCGCGAGGACCGCGCGGAAGCGGACCGAGCGGAAGCGGACCGCGCGGAAGAAGCAATAGTGGACCGCGCGGAAGAAGGGGACGAGAAGTGACCCGGGTCGCCGCGATCGACTGCGGTACGAACTCCATCCGGCTGCTCGTCGCCGACGCCGACCCCGACACCGGGGAGCTTGTCGAGCTGGACCGGCGGATGATCATCGTCCGGCTCGGCCAGGGTGTGGACCGGACCGGACGGCTCGCCCCCGAGGCGCTGGAGCGCACGTTCGCGGCCTGCCGCGAGTACGCGGCGGTGATCAAGGAGCTCGGTGCCGAGAAGCTCCGCTTCGTGGCCACCTCCGCCTCGCGCGACGCCTCGAACCGGGACGACTTCGTCCGGGGCGTGCTGGACATCCTGGGCGTTGAGCCCGAGGTGATCACCGGTGACCAGGAGGCGGAATTCTCCTTCACCGGCGCGACCCGGGAGCTGCCGGGCCATGAGGAGCGCCTGGTCGTGGACATCGGCGGTGGATCCACCGAGTTCGTCGTCGGCCGCGAGCACGTGGAGGCCGCGCGGTCGGTGGACATCGGCTGCGTACGGCTGACCGAGCGTCATGTCCGCAGCGATCCCCCGGCCGCCGACGAGGTCGCCGCGATCCGCGCGGACGTCGCGGCGGCGCTCGACCACGCCGAGGAGAGCGTCCCGATCTCCGACGCCCGTACGCTCGTCGGTCTCGCCGGTTCGGTGACCACGGTCGCCGGGATCGCGCTGGGTCTCGGCGCGTACGACTCGAAGGCGATCCACCACGCGCGGATCTCCTACGAGCGGGTCGCCGAGGTCACCTCGATGCTGCTGAGCGCCACCCATGACGAGCGGGCGGCGATCCCCGTCATGCACCCCGGCCGGGTGGACGTCATCGGCTCAGGGGCGCTCGTACTGCTCGCGATCATGGAGCGGACGGGGGCGCGGGAAGTGGTCGTCAGCGAGCACGACATCCTCGACGGGATCGCCTGGTCGGTCGCCTGAGACCGGGTCAGCGGTCCCCGCGAGACGAAGTTCGTGAAGTTCTTCACAAGGAAAAGGGGCCTGATGGGGGCTGTGGAGGGCCGAAAGGCCCTTCCGGCTCGTCCATCGGGCCCAAGGGCGCCGATTCCCCGCCGTGCGGGGTGCGTTACGCGGGTGTGAAACGAGGCTGCGGTTCACCGCGGAGAGGTCCTTTCGGGCCAGCTCACGAGGGGTGGAGGACGTCCGTTCCGTCAGGGTGGTTCCCTTGCCGCACCATGACCTCGGTCACGTGGGTCGCGCAGTGTAGCAGAGGTGGGTCGACACCTTGTGAAGGGGCTCACGAGCACCCCCTCCGAGGGGGGTGGATACTCGATGGCATGAGCACCACGGAGCGTCCCAGGATCCTCGTTGTAGGCGGTGGGTACGTAGGCCTGTACGCAGCTCGACGCATTCTGAAGAAGATGCGCTACGGCGAGGCGACCGTCACGGTCGTCGACCCGCGCTCGTACATGACGTACCAGCCCTTCCTCCCCGAAGCTGCTGCCGGCAGCATCTCGCCTCGGCATGTCGTCGTCCCGCTGCGACGCGTGCTGCCCAAGGCCGAGGTCCTCACCGGCCGAGTCACGACCATCGACCAGGACCGCAAGGTCGCGACGGTCTCGCCGCTGGTCGGCGAGGCGTACGAGCTGCCGTTCGACTACCTGGTCGTCGCGCTCGGAGCGGTCTCCCGCACCTTCCCGATCCCCGGCCTCGCCGAGCAGGGCATCGGCATGAAGGGCATCGAGGAGGCCATCGGCCTGCGCAACCACGTCCTGGAGCAGCTCGACAAGGCCGACTCGACGACGGACGAGGACGTCCGCCGCAAGGCGCTGACCTTCGTCTTCGTGGGCGGCGGCTTCGCCGGTGCGGAGACCATCGGCGAGGTGGAGGACCTGGCGCGCGACGCGGCCAAGTACTACACCAGCGTCAAGCGCGAGGACATGCGCTTCATCCTGGTCGACGCGGCCGACAAGATCCTTCCCGAGGTGGGCCCGAAGCTGGGCAAGTACGGCAAGGAGCACCTCGAGGGCCGCGGCATCGAGATCTACCTGTCGACATCGATGGACTCCTGCGTGGACGGCCACGTGGTGCTGAAGAACGGCCTGGAGGCCGACTCCAACACCATCGTGTGGACCGCCGGTGTGAAGCCGAACCCGGCGCTGGCCCGCTACGGTCTGCCCCTCGGTCCGCGGGGCCACGTGGACACCGGCACGACCCTTCAGGTCCAGGGCACCGACTACATCTGGGCCGCGGGCGACAACGCGCAGGTCCCGGACATGGCGGCGCGCAAGGCCGGAGTCGAGAACGCCTGGTGCCCGCCGAACGCGCAACACGCGCTGCGGCAGGCGCGGGTGCTCGGCGACAACGTGATCTCCGGTATGCGGGGCTTCCCGCAGAAGGAGTACAGCCACGCCAACAAGGGTGCGGTGGCCGGGCTCGGCCTGCACAAGGGCGTCGCGATGATCGTCATGGGCAAGATGAAGATCAAGCTGCGCGGGCGGCTGGCGTGGTACATGCACCGCGGCTACCACGGCATGGCGATGCCGACGTGGAACCGTAAGATCCGGGTCTTCGCGGACTGGACTCTGGCGATGTTCCTCAAGCGTGAGGTGGTCTCGCTGGGCGCGATGGAGACGCCGCGCGAGGAGTTCTACGAGGCGGCCAAGCCGGCTCCGGCGGCGTCCGCGCCGGCCCCGGAGAGGGCGAAGGCCTCCTAGGGCCTCTCGTTTGGAGCCCCGGCACCCCGACGAAGGGGCCGCCCGCCATCCGTGGTGCGGGCGGCCCCTTCGCCGTGCGCGGAGGGTTTTCCCACCCGCCCGCTCTTGAGCCGGAAGTCCCGGTGCCTCGGGCGGGGCAGCCGCGCGCCGCAGCCGGCTCTCCTGGCCCGGCCGCCCGGCCCCCAGCCCCGGCCCCCGGCTCGTGGCCCGGGTGGCCGCTGTCCTTCCACGGCGGCGACGGCCATGTCCCCTGCGGCGCCGGGCCGCGCGCCGTCGGGCGAAGCGCGGCCCCCGGCACCGACCCCCCGCGGGCCGTGTGCTCCGAGTGCCTGCGGCCGGCCGGCCGCAGGGCGTGGCCGGGCCCGACCGACCCCCGTCGCACGGGGCGCCCCGAGTGGCCGGTCCACGCCGACGCGCCCGCGCACGCGCGGGCAGGAACTCCCGATATGTGCCGAGTGCAGATAAATTGCTTGGGCATTGCGCGATGCAGGGAAGCCCTCACAGTGGTCCGATTGTTCCCTGGAGTGCACCGCGCCGCCCCACCGCGGCGTGGTGCCGGAGCATTTCTGGGATCCATCGTCACGGAGGTGTGCGCCATGGGCGACGCCGCGCTGCGGCTGACCACTCTTGCCGAGGAGTTGCTGGGAGCCCCGCTCCCGGTCCGTATCCGGGCCTGGGACGGTACCGAGTCCGGGCCTCCAGGCGCTCCCGTGCTCGTCGTCCGGCATCGGCGCGCCCTGCGCCGACTGCTCTGGCGGCCGGGTGAGCTCGGGCTCGCGCGGGCCTGGGTGGCCGGGGAGATCGACGTCGACGGCGATCTGTACGCCGTGCTCGATCTGCTCGCCGGGATCGTCTGGGAGCGCGGCGACGACGGCCTCGCCGTCCACCCCCTGCGCGACCCGCGTCTGCTTGCCGCCGCCCGCGGGCTGCTGAAGCTCGGCGGCGCCCTGCCGCCCCCGCCCCCGCCCGCCGAGGAAGTCCGCCGGCGCCCCGGGCCGTTGCACACCAAGCGGCGCGACAAACGGGCCATCAGCCACCACTACGACGTGGGCAATTCCTTCTACGAGCTGGTCCTCGGGCCGTCCATGGTCTATTCGTGCGGGTACTGGAAGGACGGCGGCACCCTCGAAGACGCCCAGCGCGACAAGCTCGACCTCGTCTGCCGCAAGCTCGCGCTCCGGGACGGTGACCGGCTCCTCGACGTCGGCTGCGGCTGGGGCTCCATGGCTGTCCACGCCGCCCGTGAGTACGGAGCCCGGGTCATCGGCGTCACCCTCTCCCGCGAACAGGCGGCCTACGCCCGCAAGCGCATCGCCGAGGAGGGGCTCACCGACCGGATCGAGATCCGCGTTCAGGACTACCGGGACGTCAGGGACGGTCCGTACGACGCCATTTCCTCCATCGGGATGGCCGAACACGTCGGCGAGGTGCGGTACCACGAGTACGCCGAACAGCTCCTCTCCCTCCTCGGGTCCGGCGGCCGGCTTCTCAACCATCAGATCGCGCGCCCTCCCGAGCGGGACGAATCCTCCTACCGGCTCGACGAGTTCATCGACCGCTATGTCTTTCCCGACGGGGAGCTCACGCCGCTCGGCCGTACCGTCACCTCCCTCGAAACGGCGGGCTTCGAGGTGCGCGACGTCGAGTCGATCCGTGAGCACTACGCCCTCACCCTGCGCCGCTGGGTCGCCAACATGGAGGGCGACTGGCGCCGGGCCGTGCGCCACAGCTCGCCCGGACGCGCCCGCGTCTGGCGGCTCTACATGGCCGCCTGCGCCGTCGCCTTCGAGCGCAACAGGATCGGCGTCAACCAGATCCTCGCCGTGAAGTCGCCCGAGAGCGGGGAGTCCGGGATGCCCTTGCGGGCCCGCACCTGGAACTGAGCGGCACCCGTACGGGAGGGTGCACCACCCCTGCCCGGAACCTTCCTGGAGCCGAGCGGCGGGACAGCGCCGAGGCCCCCGCGACCGGTACCGGTCGCGGGGGCCTCGTGCGGGACGGGGTCCGTACTACTCCGTCTTGATGGCCGTCAGCATGTTCAGCCTCGCGGCGCTGCGGGCGGGCCAGAGCGCGGCCAGCACCCCGACCACTCCGGCGAGCAGCAGGAAGATCCCGATCCGGTCCCACGGCATGACCAGCACATAGCCCGGAATCTCGTTGCGGATCGTCTCGCCGATCGCCCAGGCGAGGAAGGTCCCGAGGCCGATGCCGATCACCGCGCCGAAGACCGAGATCACCACCGCCTCCAGGCGGATCATGCGCTTGACCTTGCGGCGGTCCAGTCCGATCGCCCGCAGCATGCCGATCTCCTGCTGACGCTCGAACACGGACATGGCGAGGGTGTTGACGACACCCAGTACGGCGATGATCAGAGCCATCGCGAGCAGCCCGTACATGATGTTCAGCATCGTGTTGATCATGCCGCCGTACATGTTCCGGATGTCCTGCCGGTCCTTGATGCTCATCGCCGGGTTGTCGCCCAGCGCGTCCACCACCGCCTGCTCGTTCGCCTTGGTCGCGCCGCCGTCCATCGTCACCCAGATCTGGCGGATGTCCGGCTTGGCCTCGTACGGAGCGACGGCCGCGGTGGACAACAGCACCGGCGACAGGAACTCATTGCCCTCGTACACCGCGCCGATCGTCAGCTTCTTGGTGGTGGCCTTGCCGCCGTCCTTGCCGCCGTCCTTGTCGTCGCCGAACGTCACCGGCACGATGTCCCCGGCCTTCCAGCCGTTCGGCTTCGCGATGACCTCGGCGACGGCTATCTGGCCCTTGCCGAGCGTGGACATCGAACCCGAGACCGTCCTGAAGTCGATGACCTTCTCCACCGCGCCGGGGGTGACGGCGGAGGCGGCGTGCCATGTGCCCTTGATCGCCAGCGAGGTCGCCTGCTGCGCGGAGACCGCGCCGACGCCCTTCGCCTTCTCCAGCGCGGTCAGCGCCGACTTGTCCAGCGCACCACCGCCGGCCATCGTCACCATGTAGTCGGCCCTGATGATGTCCGTGGTCGCCTTGTCCACGGCCCGGCCCATCGTGACGCCGAGCACCGAGAGCCCGGTGACCAGGGTGAGGCCGATCGCCAGCGCGGAGGCGGTGGCGCCGGTACGGCGGGGGTTGCGGACCGCGTTCTGTCCGGCGAGCTTGCCCGACACTCCGAACACCCGGTTCAGCAGCGGACGGGCCAGAGCGATCACGGGACGCGACAGCAGCGGGATCAGCACGATGATGCCGATCAGCGACAGGAACGCACCGCCCCCGATGAGCGTCCGGCCGTCCTTGCCCATCGCCGCGCCGCCCAGGATCGCGGCCGCGCCCAGCAGTGTGATCACGCCGCCGATGGAGTTGCGCACGACGAGCGACTTGGTGCTCGCCACCGCGTGCACGCTGCTCATCGCCGCGACCGGCGCGATCTTCGCGGCCCGGCGGGCCGGCAGCCACGCGGCGAGCACGGTGACCAGGACGCCGACGGCGACCGCGGCGACGACCGCGGTGGGCGAGACGATCAGCGGGCCCGCGGGCACCTTCGCGCCGAAGCTGCTCATCGCCGAACGCAGCCCGCTCGCCAGGCCGATGCCGATGACGAAGCCGATGACGGAGGCGATCGCGCCCACGACCAGCGCCTCGAGGATGACGGAGCGCTTGACCTGGCGGCGGGACGCGCCGACGGCGCGCATCAGCGCCAGCTCCCTGGTGCGCTGGGCGACCAGCATGGTGAAGGTGTTGGCGATCAGGAAGATGCCGACGAAGAGGGCGATGGCCGCGAAGACCAGAAGCATCGTGTTGAGGCTGGACAGGCCGGCCTCGATCATCCGCGCTTCGTCGTCGGCGAGCTGCTTGCCGGTCTGCGCCTCGGCGCCCTTGGGCAGCAGCGGCTTTACCGCGGCCAGGATCTTCTGGTCGGAGGCCCCGGCCGCGGCGGCGATGGTGACGTCCTTGAAGTAACCCGGCTGCAGGTACAGCTTCTGCGCGACGGCGGTGTCGAACAGGACCAGGCTGCCGCCCGCGTTGACCGCGCCGTCCTCGGTGGTGAAGACGCCGGAGAGCGTGTACTCCTTCACCGGGCCGTTGGTCGCCACCCGCACGGTGTCCCCGACGTCGTACTTGCCCTTGGCGGCGGAGTCCTGGTCGAGGGCGATCTGGCCGTCCTTCGCAGGCCCCGAGCCGTCGGTGAAGGTGTACGCGGAGTCCTTGCCGTCCTTGCCGGGGGCGAAGTTCCCGCCGGTGTTGGACCAGCCGTTGCCGATCAGTTTGCCGTCCTGGTCGGCGACCCCGGCGAAGCCGGAGACCCGGCCGGTGGCACCGGCGACCCCGTCCAGGGACCGGATCTTCTCCAGGGTCCTGGGGTCGATGCCGGCGTCCTTCTTGCCGTCGTTGCGGATGACGTAGGTGGTGACGGAGACCGCGACGTTGTCGTAGCTCTTGGCCGACTGCTTGCGGTAGGCGTTGCCGAGGGTGTCGGTGAAGACCAGGGTGCCGGAGACGAAGGCCACGCCGAGCATCACGGCGAGTACGGTCATCAGCAGCCTGGCTTTGTGCGCGAGCACATTGCGCAGAGCGGTACGGAACATGTGTGTCAGTCCTGTGGTGAGAGCCGGGGATCTACGGCCGGTGGTGTGCGGTTCAGCGCCGGGTCAGCTGGTCCGGCCCTTGGCGTCGAACTCCTTCATCCGGTCGAGGACCCCGTCGGCGCTCGGGCTGAGCATCTCGTCGACGACCCGGCCGTCCGCCAGGAAGATCACCCGGTCGGCGTAGGAGGCGGCCACCGGGTCGTGGGTGACCATGACGACGGTCTGGCCCAGTTCCCGTACCGAATTGCGCAGGAAGCCCAGCACCTCGGCGCCCGCGCGCGAGTCCAGGTTTCCGGTCGGCTCGTCACCGAAGATGATCTCCGGCTGGGAGGCGAGGGCACGGGCGACGGCGACGCGCTGCTGCTGGCCGCCGGAGAGCTCGGTGGGGCGGTGACTGAGCCGGTCCCGCAGGCCCACCATGTCGATGACCTGCTCCAGCCACTGCTCGTTGGGCTTGCGGCCCGCGATGTCCATGGGGAGCGTGATGTTCTCCAGCGCGCTGAGCGTCGGCAGCAGGTTGAACGCCTGGAATATGAAGCCGATCTTGTCCCGGCGCAGCTGGGTCAGCTGCTTGTCCTTGAGCGACCCGAGTTCGGTCTCACCGATCCGTACGGACCCGGAGCTGAAGCTGTCGAGGCCGGCCACGCAGTGCATCAGCGTGGACTTGCCGGAGCCCGAGGGGCCCATGATCGCGGTGTACTCCGCCTGTCGGAAGTCGACGGTGACCCGGTCCAGCGCGACCACCTGGGTCTCGCCCGCTCCGTACACCTTGGACAGGTCCGTGGCGCGGGCGGCCACTGCGGTGGCGCGGTGAGCGATGGGGGTGGTGGTCACGAGGAGGGCTCCTGTCGGGGTGTGCGGTGGGAACGAGACCATCCTGTCCGCCGCCCGGCCGGGGATCGTCAGTCCCGATGCCCGTTGTCGGGGCCCACTTGGGTCGGACCGGGCCGCAGGATCGTCCTCCTTTGGGATGACGGTGTCCCTGAGAAGCGCCGAGGGGCAGGGCCGTTGAGCAGGCCTTGCGCAGAAGCGGTCACCGGGCGGCGACTTTCCGTCAATCCCATGGGGGCGGGGCGGCGGTCACCGGCCGCGTACGGCGCGTGTGAATGCGCCTTTTCCTGCACTGACGCACCCTCAAGAGTCAATGAAACAGGACAACATCGGGCCATCGGGCCGCTGGCCGGGGGATCTGCCCGGATAGGCTCAAGTGCCAACGCGGACCGCGCGTCATGCCCGGATGGTGGAATGCAGACACGGCGAGCTTAAACCTCGCTGCCCCTCGGGGGCGTACCGGTTCGAGTCCGGTTCCGGGCACTCCCACAGCACTCCGGGACGCGTCTCGCTCCCCTTGTCCGCACCCTCTGCCCACGCCCCCTCCGGCCCTTCGCCGCAGCCGCAGCCGCGCGTGACGAGTGCCTCGGTCTGCCTGCGTCCCCCGTCGCGACAGGCCGGGGCTCTTCGCTTACGGCTCGATCCTGATACCGGCGTCCCGTGCGAGGGCCAGGGCCAGTTCCATCGCTCCCGGTCCTTGCACGGTGGCGCCCTTCAGGTGTTCGGCCCCGCCGACGTCCAGCAGGGTGCAGTTCTCGAAACGGACGCGCTGCATCTGGACGTGGGCGAACTGGCCGCCGGTCAGGTTGCAGCCGGTGAACAGGACGTCGCGCATCTCGGCCCGCTGGAAACGGCCTGCGTGAGGGTGCAGTTCTCGAAGACGACACCCCTGAGGTCAGGGCATCGTCCCAGGTCAGATGGGGTTCCGGAAGCGGTTCGAGTCCGGTTCCGGGCACTCCCGCAGCACTCCGGGACACGCTTCGGCCCCCTGTTCGACCCTTCCTCTCTCCCCTCCACGCGCCGCTCTCATCGACCCGTTGTCTCCCCCGTCCGGCCCCTTCACCGCCGGGCGGGGAACGCGCCGAGTGGCGACCTCCAGAACCGCCCGCCGCCCGCGGAGGGCCCTTGGGACAGCGACCGCGCGACGCGCCCTCCGCCCGCCGGACCTGAGAGGGACTGTCACGATCGTGGAAAGATCCTCCCCGAGCACTAGGGTGTTCCCTTTGCCTTCGCATTACGCTGGCGGCAAGGCCGCGCTGGGTGGCCATGGAGGAGTGAGATGAGGAGCAGCAACCCGGTCTTCTCGCGACGGGGGTTCAGCCGCGACAACGGCTACGCGGGGTTCAACGCGCAGCAGCCGCAGGCCGGGGGCCCCGCCGTAGGAACCAACCCCTACGCCCAGGGCGCGGGCAACCCGTACGCCACCAACCCGTACGCACCGGCGGACACGCAGCTCGGCGCCCCGGCGCCGGCGCGGACCAACGCCATGACGATGGACGACGTCGTCTCGCGCACCGCCATCACGCTCGGCGTCGTCACCCTCGGTGCGATCCTCGCCTGGGCGGTCCTGCCCGTCTCGGCCACCAGCTACGGCCTGGCCATCGGCGCGGCCCTGGTGGCTTTCGTGCTCGCGATCGTCCAGTCCTTCAAGCGGACGCCGTCGCCTGCGCTGATCATCGGCTATGCCGCGTTCGAGGGCATCTTCCTCGGCGTGATCAGCGAGATGTACAACAGCGTCTGGTCGGGTGCCCCCTTCCAGGCGGTGCTCGGCACCATGGCGGTCTCCGGCGCCACGCTCTTCATGTACAAGGCCCGCTGGATCCGCGTCACCGCCCGGTACGCCCGGATCGGTATGACCATCGCGCTCGCGTTCATCGTCGTGATGGTCGTGAACATGCTCCTGGTGGTCTTCGACGTCGCCGGAGACGGCGGCCTGCGCAGCTTCGGCCCGATCGGCGCCATCGTGGGCATTCTCGCGATCCTGATCGGCTGCTTCTTCCTGACGCTGGACTTCAAGCAGATCGAGGACGGCATCGCATACGGCGCTCCGCGTGAGGAGAGCTGGCTGGCGGCCTTCGGCATCACGATGTCGCTGGTCTGGATCTACCTGGAGATGCTGCGCCTGGTCGCGATCTTCAGCGGCGACGACTAGAACGGACGCGGGGCCCTGCCCCGCTGCCGTACGGACACACAGAGGGCCCGGCGAGATCGTTCGCCGGGCCCTCTGGGCTGCGGCCTCCCGGGCCGTCGCGGGCGTGACGACGTGACGAAGGGCCCGTCCGGTGTGGCCGGCGGGCCCTTCGGCGTCTCGGGACCTGGGGCCTGTCGTGGGGATCCTGCCGGGCGCGCGTGCCATGGCACCACGGATCCGGACTGATCCAGGAGACAGGTCCTAGAGCAGTTTGCGCGCTGCGCGCCTCAGGTCGTACTCATGGATGATCGCTTTGGCGTGTCCGTAAGCGAGATTGTGCTCGCTCCGGAGCCAGCTGACCTTCTCTTCGAAGCGGAAGAGGGATGGGCCTTCGTCCACGGCACGAATCCAGTCGGATACTTCACGACCTGTGCAGTGGGGGATGCGGGAGAGCAGATTTCGATGGGTCTCTTCGGAGAAAGCTTGGGACATCGGCGCCTCCGGACGCGTTGCGCGTGTGCTCCTTCCCGCCACCGTGCCTGAGGGTTCGCGTATTGGCAACAGTGCGGGGGCGGCGCGTAGGGTCGCGGGGTGCTTGATACGAGTGAGCTGACGGCCTGCGTGGACGGGTTCGCCGACCGTCTGCGGGCCGCTCCGCAGAGTCGGCTGAAGAGGGGCGCGGCGGCCGAAGGGCTGGCGCTGGCCAGGGAGTTGGCACTGCGCGCCCAGCGGATCGAGGCGCCGGGGAGCGAGCTGTTGATCATGCCGGACGCGGGTCTGTTCGCCGTTGCTGATCAACTGTTGGTGGCGGGCCGAGATTTGGCCGAAGCACTGAGAACGGCCCCGTCCGGAACCATGTCGGAGGTGGACGAGGCCGTGGGGCTGGTGGGGGCCGCGATGGCCCGGTCCGGGCTGTAGGGCCGAACCCGGGGCTGCCGGCTCCCGGGGGCTGAGGGCTGCCGCGGCCTGGGCGATGGCTGCGAGGACGCCGGCCGGGCGATGGCTGCGAAGACGCCGGCCGGGCGATGGCTGCGAAGACGCCGGCCGGGCGAAGGCTACAGAGAGGCGATCACGCGGTCCGCGAGGATGTAGACGCTTTCCTCGCCGCACGCGAAGGTCAGGGCGTACGCGCCCGAGACGCCGGAGCCGCCCAGCAGGACCGGGGCATCGCCGGTGCGCAGCGCCTCGGCGAGGCGTTCGGCGGTCTCGCGGTGGCCGGGGGTCATACAGAGCGTCGTACCGTCCGCGAAGACGTACACGTCGAGCGTGCCGAGCGGCCCGGGGCGCACGTCGGCAAGCTCCGTGCGGGTCTCGGCCAGCGCTTCGAGGCGGGCCACGGTGCGCTCGTGGTCAGTGGCGACCGGGGTCTGGACCGGGACGAAGTCCGGGTGGGAGGGGTGGCGGCGGCGGGCCGCGGCCAGCTCGGGGGAGTCCTCGGCGAACTCCGTCACCTCGGGCAGGTCCGCCAGGTCGTCGAGTGCCTCGACGGCCTCCAGGTCCATCGCCTCCAGACCCACGAAATCGCTCTGGCGCGGAACGTAGAACGGCGGGAGCTCGTCGCCCGGTGCAGACAGGCCGCCCAGCAGCGAGGGGGCGTCTGCGGCGTCACGCGACTCCTGCGCGGCCCAGAAGGCCCGCGCTTCGGCCAGCTCGCGCTCGCGTTCCTCGGCGAGCGCCTCGGCGACGGCAGCGCGTATCTCGGCGGCAGGGGTGGGACGGGCATGCGGCACGGCGGCGCCACGGCCGGTGCCGTGCGCCACGGACAGCTCGCTGCGCAGGGCCGTGACCTGCCTGCGGAGCCCATGGGCGGCGTGCAGGGCAGCGGCGCCCACGGCGGTGGCGGCGGCCGTGGTCAGCAGCAGGGCAAGAGACAGAGCGCTCACTGACGTACTCCCGGTTTCAATCGATCCCCCGACTTCCTACATCAGCTTGCGGGGAGCCCGCGCCTCCTGTCAGTGCATTACGTCACGAATTGGACAGGACTTTGGGTCTGGCGTTTAGGGCGAAAAGGGCTTTGAGCTGGGGGTATGGCTCTCCCCCAGGAGCTAGGTCACATCCTGGGGGAGATTCAGTCACGAACTGGGTTCCACGCGGGGCCGAAACTGCTCGGCCGAGACGTTTCGGTGCGCTTGGTCGCGTTTCGTTTCGCGTTCGCTGCGGGCAGGTGCCGCCCTCGTGCCTCGGGCGACCCCTACCCTCCGCGGCCGCTCAGCTCAGCCGCGCTGTGTTGCTGGTCGCGTTTCGTTTCGCGTTCGCTGCGGGCAGGTGCCGCCCTCGTGCCTCGGGCGACCCCTACCCTCCGCTGCCGCTCAGCTCAGCCGCGCTGTGTTGCTGGTCGCGTTTCGTTTCGCGTTCGCTGCGGGCAGGTGCCGCCCTCGTGCCTCGGGCGACCCCTACCCTCCGCTGCCGCTCAGCTCAGCCGCGCTGTGTTGCTGGTCGCGCTTTGTTTCGCGTTCGCTGCGGGCAGGTGCCGCCCTCGTGCCTCGGGCGACCCCTACCCTCCGCTGCCGCTCAGCTCAGCCGCTCGATGACCATCGCCATGCCCTGGCCGCCGCCCACGCACATGGTCTCAAGACCGAACTGCTTGTCGTGGAACTGGAGGCTGTTGATCAGCGTGCCGGTGATCCGGGCGCCGGTCATGCCGAAGGGGTGGCCGACGGCGATGGCGCCACCGTTGACGTTGACCTTCTCCAGGTCCAGGCCGAGGTCCCGGTAGGAGGGGATCACCTGGGCGGCGAAGGCCTCGTTGATCTCGGCGAGGTCGATGTCGCCCGCGGTCAGCCCCGCGCGCTTCAGCGCCTGCTTGGAGGCCTCGACAGGGCCGTATCCCATGATCTCGGGGGAGAGGCCGGAGACGCCGGTGGAGACGATCCGGGCCAGCGGGGTCAGGCCGAGATCGCGCGCCTTCGTGTCGGACATGATCACCAGGGCGGCGGCGCCGTCGTTGAGCGGGCAGCAGTTGCCGGCGTTGACGAAGCCGTCGGGCCGGAAGACGGGCTTGAGGCCCTGCACGGCCTCCAGGGTGACGCCCGCGCGGGGGCCGTCGTCCTTGGAGACGACGGTGCCGTCCGGGGTCGTCACAGGGGTGATCTCGCGCGCCCAGAAGCCGTTCTTCAGTGCTTCCTCGGCGAGGTTCTGCGAGCGGACGCCGAACTCGTCCATGTCCCTACGGGTCACGCCCTTCAGGCGCGCCAGGTTCTCGGCGGTCTGGCCCATCGCGATGTACGCGTCGGGGACGAGGCCGTCCTCACGCGGGTCGTGCCACTCGTCGGCGCCGTGCTCGGCGACGGAGGCGGTACGGGCCTCGGCCTCGGCGAAGAGGGGGTTGTGCGTGTCCGGAAGGCTGTCGGAGTTGCCCTTCACGAAGCGGGACACCATCTCGACGCCGGCGGAGATGAAGACGTCGCCCTCACCGGCCTTGATGGCGTGCAGCGCCATGCGGCTGGTCTGGAGGGAGGACGAGCAGTAGCGCGTGACCGTACAGCCCGGGAGGTGGTCCATCCCCATCTGTACGGCGACGATACGGCCGAGGTTGTACCCCTGCTCACCGCCTGGCAGACCGCAGCCGAGCATCAGGTCGTCGATGTCCTTGGGGTCGAGCTCGGGGACCTTGGCGAGGGCGGTCTGAATGATCGTGGCGGTCAGGTCGTCGGCACGGAGGTCCTTCAGGGAGCCCTTGAAGGCCCGGCCGATGGGGGAGCGGGCGGCAGAAACGATCACGGCTTCGGGCATCACGGCTCCATGAGGGCGAGGCGGGTCGGGGGAACTGTCTGGGAAGTTACCCGTACGTACGGCTTGGGTCACGGGGAGGGGCGTGTGATGAGGGCCTCTTTTCTAAGCGAGCGCTCAGTCGAGGGTGCGGGTGGGTGTCCCCACACCTCCCAAGGGTCCCTCGGCGTCGAGAGCCCCCGAAGCAGCTGCTTCGCACCGAGAGCGAGGGACCGGCCGTCCGACCGGCCGCGCCCGCACACGGAGCCGTCACGCCGGGGAGGGGCCGTGCCGTTTGCCGCCGACGCCGAGGAGTCGACCCGACGGGGTTGGTACCGGGATCGTGGTGTCCCTGGGCAGGGGCGTTGGTGGTCGCTGCCCGGTGGGTGGTCCCTGGGCGAACCCGTAGGGCCGGGCCTGCGCCGCTTCCGCCGGGGAGGGTCCGTGCAGGGTCGTCCCCGCAGGCGATCGGCGGCGGACGCCGGGTGATCAATGCGGACGGCCCGTTGGCCGCCGACGCCGAGGAGTCGACCCGGAGGGGACCCGGAACCCGCACCCCACGGCATCGGGCACGCCCGAACCCGCACCCCACGGCACCGGGCACGCCGACCCCGAACCTGGGCAGCCCGCACCCCCCAGACCCGCCCGCTACGCCCGCCTCGCCTCCGTCGTCGGCTCCGGCTCCGGCCTCGGCGGTTGCGGGGACGGTTCCGGGAGGCGGCGGCGTCTGCGGTACTTCAGCAGCGCCCAGGGGGCCCTCGCGGCCGTGACCTCCGTGCCCGCCTGCTTCGCCGCCGTCGCCGCCGCCTTCGCCACCGGCAGCATGTCCTCGTGGCGGTCCGCCTCCAGGCGGTCCGACTCCGGCCAGACCCCCAGCACCGCGCACACCGTCGGCAGCATCGCCATCGCCGCCGTCGCGTAGCCCTCCGCCGACGGGTGGTAGTTGTCGGCCCCGAACATCTCCCGCGGGTTCGCCGCGAACTCCGGCCCCAGCATGTCCCCCAGCGACACCGTCCGGCCGCCCTGCTCCACCACCACGATCGTCTGCGCCGCCGCCAGTTGCCGTGACACCCGGCGCGCCAGGAAGCGCAGCGGCTGGTACACCGGCTCGATGGTGCCCAGATCCGGGCACGTCCCCACCACCACCTCCGCCCCCGCCGTCCGCAGCCTGCGCACCGCGGACGACAGATAGCGCACGGACCGCGTCGGCGGCATCCGGTGGGTGACGTCGTTCGCGCCAATCATGATCATGCAGATGTCCGGCGTCCGTGCCCGGTCCGCGAGCAGCAGCGTCACCTGCCGTTCCAGGTCGTCGGACTGGGCCCCCGGCAGGGCCACGTTGCGGACCTCCACCGCCCGCTCCGCGACCGCCGCCAGACCGGACGCCAGCAGCGCCCCAGGCGTCTGCCCCGCCCGCCGTACGCCCTGCCCCGCCGCCGTCGAGTCCCCCAGCACGCCGAGGACCAGCGGATTGCTGCGCCCGAAGGTCAGCCCGTACAGGCCGTCCCCGCGCGGCGGCAGCGGCGCCGTGCCCCCGCCCACCGAGCGCTTCGCCAGTTGGACCTCCGCGAGCACGAGCCCCACCGCCGCCGCTCCGAGCAGGCCGATACTGCCCCCGCCGTACGCCGCGCCTGCCGCGATGCGCCGAGCCACCCTCGCCCTCGACACAGTCCCAGCCACCTCCTCGTAGCTCTGCTTCGGTCATCAGCTACCTGCCCCGTGGCGACCGTCGCCCAATCACCCGCCGCTCCGCATACGCTGGCCGCATACCTACGGAGATCCCGGAGAACATTGTGCGCATCCACCACTCGATGATCAGTCTCGTCGGCAATACCCCGCTGCTGAAGCTGAACAGCGTGACCGCAGGCATTCAGGCGACCGTCCTCGCCAAGGTCGAGTACTTCAACCCCGGCGGGTCGGTGAAGGACCGTATCGCCCTGCGCATGATCGAAGCGGCCGAGGAGAGCGGGGCCCTCCAGCCCGGCGGCACGATCGTGGAACCGACCTCGGGCAACACCGGTGTCGGACTCGCGATCGTGGCCCAGCAGAAGGGCTACAAGTGCATCTTCGTCTGCCCGGACAAGGTGTCCACGGACAAGATCAATGTGCTGCGTGCCTACGGCGCCGAGGTCGTGGTCTGCCCCACGGCCGTCGACCCCGAGCACCCCGACTCGTACTACAACGTCTCCGACCGCCTGGTCCGTGAGACCCCCGGAGCCTGGAAGCCCGACCAGTACTCCAACCCGAACAACCCGCGCTCGCACTACGAGACCACCGGTCCCGAGCTGTGGGACCAGACGGACGGGAAGATCACCCACTTCGTCGCGGGCGTCGGCACCGGCGGCACGATCTCCGGGACGGGCAACTACCTCAAGGAGATCAGCGGCGGCAAGGTAAAGATCATCGGCGCTGACCCGGAGGGTTCCGTCTACTCCGGAGGCTCCGGCCGCCCCTACCTCGTTGAGGGCGTCGGCGAAGATTTCTGGCCGACCGCGTACGACCCGACCGTGACCGACGAGATCGTCGCCGTGTCCGACAAGGACTCCTTCCAGATGACCCGCCGCCTCGCCAAGGAGGAGGGCCTGCTCGTGGGCGGCTCCTGTGGCATGGCCGTCGTCGCCGCGCTGCGTGTGGCGGAGGGCCTCGGCCCGGACGATGTCGTGGTCGTCCTGCTGCCCGACAGCGGCCGCGGCTACCTCTCCAAGATCTTCAACGACGAGTGGATGGCGGACTACGGCTTCCTGGAGGGCTCCGGCCCGTCCGCGAGCGTTGCCGACGTCCTGCGCGACAAGGAGGGCGGCAAGATCCCCAGCCTGGTCCACATGCACCCGGAGGAGACCGTCGGCGAGGCGATCGAGGTCCTGCGCGAGTACGGCGTCTCCCAGATGCCGATCGTGAAGCCCGGCGCCGGCCACCCGGACGTGATGGCCGCGGAGGTCATCGGCTCCGTCGTCGAACGCGAACTGCTCGACGCGCTCTTCACCCAGCGCGCCTCCCTCGGCGACCCGCTGGAGAAGCACATGAGCGCGCCGCTCCCGCAGGTCGGCTCGGGCGAGCCGGTCGGCGACCTGATGCAGGTACTGGGCGCGGCGGACGCGGCGATCGTGCTGATCGAGGGCAAGCCGACGGGTGTGGTGAGCCGTCAGGACCTGCTGTCGTTCCTCGCCAAGGGCGGCAAGTAGCCGGGTACGCACACGGTTTCGCACAATCGGTACGTGCGCGTCACGTTCGCGCAGCACCCGCTTAACACGCGTCCTGCACAGTGGTTGATGTCGGCAGGGGGACCGGGCAGGGAACCCGGCCGGCACTCACAGCGGCGTCTAGGACCTCCGGAGCGGCTCCCGGGCCTCCCAAGACGCCTTGGACGCGCGACCGGCCCTGACCCGGGACCGTGTCCCACGCGGGGACCGCCGTCGTCCCGCCCCCCGGGGCAACCCGGGGGTGCGGCGGTTCCCGCTTTTTCCTTTGTGTGGCTCGGACTTCGTCCGAAAGACCCTAGTCCTCCCAGTCGGACTTCTCGCGGCCCTTCCGCATCCACGGCCACCCCCGCGCCGCATGCACCGCGTTCACCCCCACGATGCCGAGCCAGGCCACGATCAGGCCTTCCAGATTCGCCTGCACCACGGCGATCGCCGACAGCGGGATCGCCAGGATCAGCGAGATGATCGCGAAGCCGAAGCGCTCTCCGAAGTTCGCCTCCGCGGACTGCGGCGGGCGGGCGCCGCGGGCGACCACCATCTGCTGTTCTGCCATCTGGCGGCGCACACGGCGGTCCACTGTGCCGTCGAGCCGCTGCTCGACCTTGTCCAGAAACGATTCGACGAGCGCGGACTCGTACTCTTCCCCCAGTTCACGACGGGCGTGAAGGGTGGCATCGAGCTCCTTCTTGAGCTCAGGGTCGCGGGCTTCCATGCCGTTTACGCTACGGGTGGCGGGCCGTCCAGTCAGTGGGGGTAGCCCCCCTGTCCATCCGTAGGGGTAGCCGCAGGAGCGCCGCCGGGATGCCGGCTCCGCGAGAGGCCGCGTGCTGCCTCGCTCCGTCGTTAGCCACGTCCTGCGGGTCCTTCCTGTCCCGTTCACCGCCGTGGAGGAGCCGTTGAGGAGGCGCTTGCTCATCGCTTCGAATTTGATCACCCTTCGCCCCTTGCCCGTCCTGCATATAGTCATGCAGAGTTCTTGGTAGCTGAATAAGTTGTCACTGTTCCGGGGTAGGTCACTGGTACGGATGCCCGGAAGGCAAGACGAACCGTCCGAAAGGAGGGGTTTGCGCGTGATGTCGTCCCGCATGGTGGACTCGTCCACCGCCATCGTCGTCCTCGACGGGCAGAGCCTCCCGGTCGCGGACATCGTCCGGCTGGCCGACGGCACGGCACGGCCCGTTCCCGGATCCGAGGCGATGAAGCGCGTCGGGGCCGCCTGGGAGGCCGCGCGCGAGCTCGCCGCCTCCGGCCGCGTCTACGGCCGCTCCACCGGCGTCGGCGCCAACCGGAACGAGAACGTGCCCACCGAGGCCGCCGCCGGCCACGGACTGCGGCTGCTGCGCTCGCACGCCGGGGCGATCGGTGAGCCGGTGCCCGCCCGCGAGGTCCGCGCCATGCTCGCCGTCCGCGCCAACCAGCTCCTCGCCGGAGGCGCCGGACTGCGCCCCGGCGTCGTCACCGCCCTGTGTGAGGCGCTGGAGAGCGGGGCGCACCCCCTCGTCAACGAATTCGGCTCGGTCGGTACCGGAGACATCGCCGCCCTCGCCCAGGTGGGCCTCGCACTCGCCGGCGAACACCCCTGGCAGGACGGTCCGCCCCCCGAGGCGCAGGCCCTCGACAACAACGACGCCCTCGCCCTGATCAGCTCCAACGCACTCACCCTCGGCCAGGCCGCCCTCGCCCTCGACGGGCTGCGCGCGCTCGTCTCGGCCACCGAACTGGTCGGCGCCCTCTCGCTGCTCGCCGTCGACGGCTCCTACGAGGCGTTCGCCGAACCGGTGCACGCGGCCCGCCCGCACCCCGGCACCTACGCCGTCGCCGCCCGCATGCGGCAGCTGCTCGGTGCCCCCGAGCGGCCCACCCCGCCGCTCGGCCGCATCCAGGACCCCTACGGCTTCCGCTGTCTGCCGCAGATCCACGGACCCGCGCAGGACGCGGCGGACGCCCTGGAGCGCACCCTCGCCGTCGAGATCAACGCAGCCGCCGAAAACCCGCTGATACGGCCATCCGACATGGCCGCCTACCACCACGGCGGCTTCTACATGGCCCAACTCGCCCTGGACCTGGACCACTTCCGGCTCGCCATCACCCAGACCGCCCGGCTCTCCACCTCACGGCTCTCCGCCCTGAACGAACCCGCCTACACCCGGCTGCGGCCCTTCCTCGCCGACAGTGAGGCCGCCAGCTCCGGCGTGATGATCCTGGAGTACGCCGCGGGCGCGGCCCTCGGCGATCTGCGTGCGTTCTCCGCGCCCGCCTCCCTCGGCCACGCGGTACTGTCCCGGGGCGTCGAGGAACAGGCCAGCTTCGCCTCGCTGGCCGCGCGCCAGACGCTGCGTGCTCAGGGCGCGTACCGGCTCGTCGTCGGCTGCGAACTCGTCGCCGCCGTACGGGCGTTGCGCCAGCGCGGACTGCGGCCCGAGCCCGCCCTCCCGGTGGGCAGGGCCTTCGAACTGGCCGAGACCGTGCTCGACGAGGAGTTCGCCGACCGGCCGCTGACCGAAGATGTCACGGCCGCGGCGGCGCTGCTCGACCGGTTCACGGACCTGATGACCGATCTGACGAGGGGGACGGTATGAACGACAGCCCTGCCGCACGACTGCAGCAGCTTTTCGAGGGGCACCGGCTCACCCCGACCCAGCGGCGGATCGCCCACAGCATGGTGCGCCGGGCCGCCGACGTCCCGTTCCTGTCCAGCGTCGAGCTGGCCGAGGTCGCCGGGGTCAGTCAGCCCTCGGTGACCCGCTTCGCCGTCGCGCTCGGCTTCGACGGCTACCCGGCGCTGCGCAGGCATCTGCGGGAGGTCGCGCCCGCCGAGGCCGAGTCGGGCCAGGAGACGTACAACGAGTACCAGCAGGCCGTGCAGGCCGAGATCGAGAATCTGCGCCATCTCTCGGAGCTGCTCACCGACCCGGAGCCGGTCGAGCGCGCGGGCCGGCTGCTCGCCGCGTCCCGTCCGCTCCCCGTGCTCGGTCTGCGGGCAGCCTCGTCGCAGGCCCGCGGCTTCGCGTACTTCGCGGCCAAGGTCCACCCGGATGTGCGGCTGCTCGACGAGGGCGGCACGATGCTCGCCGACCGCATCGACGCGGCCCGCCGCGCCGGGGCGAGCGCCCTGCTGTGCTTCGCGCTGCCGCGGCACCCCAAGGAGGTCGTGGAGACGCTGGCGCACGCGCGCTCGGTGGGGCTGAGGGTGGTGACGGTCGCGGATTCGGCCTTCGCGCCGGTGGCCGCCCACAGCGACCTGCTGATCCCGGCCGCGGTCGGGACGGGCCTGGTCTTCGACACGGCATGCGCGCCGATGCTGCTCGGCCGGGTGCTCCTGGAGGCGATGTGCGACGACCTGCCCGATGCGCAGGCGCGGCTGGAGGAGTTCGACGCGAGGGCGGCGGCGCGGGGCCTCTTCGCGGAGTAGCCCGGCGCGGTGCGCTCCGGCGCTGGCCGGGTTCTGGCGGCGGGCCGGTTTCGCTGCCGGCGCTCCCGGACGTCGAGCCGGGGGACGCCGGGCTGACGGACGCCGGGTGCCGGGTCCGGGCGGTAGTGCCGTGAGCCGGGCACGCGGCGTACCGGGGAGACGTGGCGCCGGGCACGTGCTCCCCGGACGCCGAGCGCCGGGCGCGCTCCATCGGGAGCCCGCCCGGCGCTCGCGCGGGTCTTCAGACCTCCAGCTCGAGTTCGATCGCCTTCAACTGGTGCCGGGCCATCGCCAGGTTCGCGCGGTCCTTGTCGAGTGCCAGGTACAGGAACAGGCCATTGGTGCCCCGGCCCTTCATCAGACGGATCAGGTGGTACTGCGAGCCGAGGGTGATCAGGATGTCCTCGATGCTGTCCTTGAGCCCGAGCTGCTCCATGGTCCGCACCTTGGCGCGCACCACATCGGTGTTGCCCGCCGCCGCGACGGACAGGTCGAGTTCCTTGCCGCCGCCGACCGTGCCCAGCGCCATCCCGCTGGTGTAGTCGACGAGCGCGGCGCCGAGGGCACCTTCGATGACTGTGGTGGCTTCCTTGAGAGCGCGTTCGGTGTTCGCCATGAGATGCGCACTTCCTTTCCGTCTGGTGGTTGTTCGCGGTGGTGTGTCGGTCATGGGTCAGGTGTTCTCCGGTCGTTCGAGGGCGCCGTCCACCAGCTCGCCGATGCGGGCGGAGGAGCGGCGGGCCTCGAGATGGAGCCGCCCCACGTTGATGCGTGGCTCGGCCAGGAGGGTGAGGACGGCCGAGGAACCCGCCGCGTAGGTCGCGACATGTCCCCGCTCGCCCCGGACCAGTAGCTCGCGGAAGCCCCCCTGCCCCGTGGCCTCGGTCAGCCGCACTGCGACACCGAGGGCGGCGGCGGTCAGCGCCGCGACGCCCTCCGCCTCCGCGGTGTCGGCCGCCAGCACGAGACCGTCCGTGCTGGCGGCCAGTGCGCCGGTGAGCTGCGGCACTCGCATCCGCAGCCGTTTCAGTTCCCTCAGCACATCGGCCTCGGCCGTCATGAGCTGTCTCCTCTCGGCGCGCAGTCGCAGCGCGCGCCTCATGACGGTGCGCAAAGGACCTGGTGGACGTAGCGGCGCGTCACAGGGTTGCCTCCAGTGCGTCACGGAGTCGGCGGAGCAGGGCGGAGTCGAGGACGGACGGGGGCTCGAAGGCCTCGGGAGGCGGTCCGGGGTCGTCGGGTGCCCTGTTCTCGCCGGGCGTCTCGATGAGCCCGTCGGCGGCCAGCCTGCGCACCTCGATCAGGGTGTTGAAGGCAGGGCGCCCCAGTTCGCGGGCTATGGCGGCCGGGGTGCGCACGCCGTCGGCGAGGTCGAGCAGCGCCTGCCTGCGGGGGCTCAGCGCCCGCCCCGCGCAGCGCGGGTGGGGCACGACCGGGGCCGTGTCGACCGCGGGATGGGGCCACACGGCGTCCAGCAGCCGACTGCGCCGCCGGGCCTCGCGTTCGACGACCTGGGTGGGCACCGGCCGCACTCTGCCGATCCAGTGGGCGACCCCGTAGCGGAACCGGGTCGGGCCGCTGCCGGGCGCCAGCGCGAAGTAGGCGGCGTCGAAGAGTGCGCCGAGGTGGCAGATCTCCAGCTCCCCGCCGGCCACTTGGCCGCTGTCGACGAGGAAGCGGGCGACCTGGCGGCGCGATCCCGCCTGTGCGACCGCGTCCGCCCAGCTGTCCGGCCGCAGCCGGCCGCCGGCGGTGAGCAGGACATCGAGTCCGGGGGCGTCGGGAGCCTCGGCGTGCACGACCTGGCCGTCGGCGAGGTACAGCGCGCCGTGGTCGCGTACCAGCACTCCGGTGGCCCGCTCGTCCGCGAGTCTGACGAGCATCGGGGACACGGCGGCTCTCATCCGAGCACCAGCCCTTCGGCGAGCTTCTGGAGGCGCAGCCTGGCCAGGGCGAGATTGCCGAGGTCCCGGTCGAGCCACAGATGGAGGAACACGCTGCTGTCGAAGGTCGTGGCGACGAAACGCACCACGTGGTAGCCGGTGCGGGTGGTGACGATCAGGTCCTCGACGGGCGGGCCGTCCTTGCCCTCGCCGGTATCGCCGCCCGCGGCCGGCTGTTCGGGCGCGAAGGCGGCGTACTCGGTGGCCATCCTGGCCAGTTCGGCCGTCTCCGCCGCGGTGGCCTCGTGGTCGTTGCCCGGCGACTCGCCGACTGTGCCGAGTGCGAGCCCGCTGATCCAGTCCACGATGGATGCCCCGCGCGCGCCCGGCACCAGCATGGCTTCCAGCAGACACTCGTCGATTCCGGGCACGCGGCTTCCCCTCTCCGCCCACTTGAGCGCCGCGCACCGATGTGCGGCAGTGACGGGGAAGTTACGCAACGTTGCGACCTGAAGGGGGAGTTGGGGCATTTTCCATCGGAACATGCCCTCGGCCCGCTAGGGTCCGCCCATCGCCGCCTGCTCCTGAAGACTCATGACCGGGCCGTTCGGCATGCCCGCACGCATCAGCAGCCAGGAGGGGTTCAGGGAGCGGTCAGGGCGTTGGCCTGTGCGCCGCCGGACTCGGCGACGATTTCCGCGAGGCTCTGCGGGGCCCGTACGGTCGCGAACCGGGTCGCACCGCTCCGGCCGGCGATGAATCCGTGGATCCCGGGCCGGGGAAGGCTGTTGTAGCCGTAGTGGTTGGAGAAGTAGTACGCGCCGGTGTCCAGTGCCGCGATCACGTCGCCCGGCTCCAGCAGGGGCAGCGGGCGCGCCGTGGCGAGCAGATCGCCCGCGAAGCACGCGGGCCCCGCGATGTCCTGCACGACCTCGGGGCCGCTCTTGGGCCGCCCCTCGGAGTCGTAGGCGGCGATACGCAGCGGCCAGGAGGCCGGGTCGTACACGGTGCGGGTGGCCACCTGGACGCCCGCGTGTGTGACGGCGATGGGCCGGCCACCGGCGGTCTTGGTGTACTCGACCCGGGCGAGGACGAAGCCGTGCTTGGCGAGCAGGGAGCGGCCGAATTCGGTGACCAGGCCGTAGCGCCCGTCCAGCAGCCCGGGGGCCTGCTCCTTCAGGCGGTGTGCGTACTCGGCGAAGGTCGGGGTCTGCTCGTCGGAGGTGAAGTTGACGGGCAGGCCGCCGCCGATGTCGACGGTGTCGATCTGCTGCCGTCCGGCCGCCGCGTTGATCTCCTCGGCGAGCTCGTACACCGTGCGGATGCCCTCGGCGATGAGGCCGAGGGGCATGCCCTGCGAGCCGGAGTGGGCGTGCAGCCGGGTCAGCCAGGGGTGGTCGAGGAAGGCGCGGACGACCCGCTCACGGGCACCGGCGTCGCGCAGCGCCACTCCGAACTTCGATGTCGGGCTCGCCGTGGACAGTGCCTCGATGGCGCCGACGCCGACCTGCGGGTTCACTCGCAGGCCGAGCGGGGACGAGGTGGCCGTGGACGACATGAGGGCGTCGATCCTCGCCAGCTCCTGCGGATTGTCGGCGTTGACCGCGATGCCGAGCCTCAGGGCCTCGCGCAGCTCGGCGGGGGTCTTGGCGGGGGAGTCGAGGACCGTGCGGCCGGGGTGTACGCCGGCGGCGCGGGCCAGCGCGAGCTCGCCGGCGCTCGCGACCTCGGCTCCGAGACCCTCCTCGCGCAGCAGCGCCACGACGGGGACCAGGGGCGCGGCCTTCACGGCGAAGGCGTGCAGCACCGGTGCGTCGGTGACGGCGGCGAAGGCGTTCCGCAGCCCGGCGGCGCAGGCGCGGATGCCGGCGACGTCGAGGAGGGCCGCGACCGGCTGCCCCTCGGTGAGGAGACCCTGCTCCACTGCCGCGCGTACGGCCCGATCACGACGGTCGGAAGGCATGTGTGCCAGCCAATCATCCGGGAGGCGGCGCCGCAGCTGTTGACTAAGACTATTCAGACCATCAGGATGTGAATAGAACAACCAACATCGACGGTCGCAGTCGCGAGGAGGCATCGCCATGTCAGGACCCCGCCCCGTACGGGCATCGCGCGGTACGGAACTGAGCGCCCTGGGATGGCAGCAGGAGGCCGCCCTGCGCATGCTCCAGAACAATCTCGACCCCGAGGTCGCCGAGCACCCCGACAAGCTCGTCGTCTACGGCGGCACCGGCAAGGCGGCGCGTGACTGGCGCTCCTTCGACGCGATGGTCCGCACCCTGCAGACGCTGAAGCAGGACGAGACGATGCTCGTCCAGTCGGGCCGTCCGGTCGGCGTGATGCAGACGCACGAGTGGGCGCCGCGTGTGCTCATCGCCAACTCCAACCTCGTCGGCGACTGGGCGAACTGGGAGGAGTTCCGGCGGCTGGAGGCCCTGGGTCTGACCATGTACGGCCAGATGACCGCGGGCTCCTGGATCTACATCGGCACGCAGGGCATCCTCCAGGGCACGTACGAGACCTTCGCCGCCGTCGCCGCGAAGAAGTTCGGCGGCACGCTCGCGGGGACGATCACGCTGACCGCCGGCCTCGGCGGCATGGGCGGCGCCCAGCCGCTCGCCGTGACCATGAACGACGGCGTCGCGATCTGTATCGACGTCGACCCCCGGGCCATCGAGCGCCGGATCGAGCACCGCTACCTGGACGTGCGCGCGAACTCCCTGGAGCACGCGCTCCAGCTCGCCGTCGAGGCCCGCGACGCTCGCAAGCCGCTCTCCATCGGCCTCCTCGGGAACGCCGCCGAGCTGCTGCCGCGGATGCTCGCCGAGGGCGCGCCGATCGACATCGTGACCGACCAGACCTCGGCCCACGACCCGCTCTCCTACCTGCCCCTCGGCGTCGACTTCGACGACATGGCCTCCTACGCGGCGGAGAAGCCCGCCGACTTCACACAGCGCGCGCGGGAGTCCATGGCCAGGCACGTCGAGGCCATGGTCGGCTTCATGGACGCGGGCGCCGAGGTCTTCGACTACGGCAACTCCATCCGCGGCGAGGCCCAGCTGGCCGGATACGACCGGGCGTTCGCCTTCCCCGGCTTCGTCCCCGCCTACATCAGGCCGCTGTTCTGCGAGGGCAAGGGCCCCTTCCGCTGGGCGGCGCTGTCCGGCGAGGCGTCCGACATCCACAAGACCGACAAAGCGATGCTCGAACTCTTCCCGGAGAACGAGTCGCTGCACCGCTGGATCAAGATGGCCGGCGAGCGCGTCCACTTCCAGGGCCTGCCCGCCCGTATCTGCTGGCTCGGCTACGGCGAGCGCGACCGCGCGGGCGAGCGCTTCAACGACATGGTGGCCTCCGGCGAGCTGGCTGCCCCGCTCGTGATCGGCCGCGACCACCTGGACTGCGGCTCGGTGGCCTCCCCGTACCGCGAGACCGAGGCCATGCTCGACGGCTCGGACGCGATCGCCGACTGGCCGCTGCTCAACGCCATGGTCAATGTCGCCTCCGGCGCCTCCTGGGTCTCGATCCACCACGGCGGCGGCGTCGGCATGGGCCGCTCCATCCACGCGGGCCAGGTCTCGGTGGCGGACGGCACGAAGCTGGCGGGCGAGAAGATCCGCCGCGTGCTGACGAACGACCCGGGCATGGGCGTCATCCGGCACGTCGACGCGGGCTACGACATCGCCGAGTCGGTCGCGGACGAGCAGGGCGTCCGCGTCCCGATGCGGGAGGGCGACGCGTGACCTCGTCGCACGATGGGAGTTCCCCCGCCCCGAGCGGGGGCGGGACCCCCGGCGCGCCGTCCTTCCACGCGATGTGGGCCGATCTCGCCCCCATCGGGCGGGACGCGGGGACCCGTGGTTACCGCCGGCACGCCTGGACCGCCGCCGACTCCGACTGCCGGGCGTGGTTCCGGGCCCAGGCCGAGACGCGCGGTCTCACCTACGAGGCGGACCGCAACGGCAACCAGTGGGCCTGGCTCGGTGACCCCGCGGCCGGGGACGCCGTCGTCACCGGGTCGCACCTCGACTCCGTCCCCGACGGGGGCGCCTTCGACGGCCCCCTCGGCGTGGTCTCCTCCTTCGCCGCGCTCGACGAACTGCGGGGCAGACAGGCGCGGTTCACCCGGCCGCTGGCCATCACCAACTTCGGCGACGAAGAGGGCGCGCGCTTCGGGCTCGCCTGTGTGGGCTCCCGGCTCGCCGCCGGGCAGCTGACCCGTGAGGCCGCGCACAGCCTGCGGGACGCCGGCGGCGTCACCCTCCCGCAGGCGATGGAGGCGTCCGGGTACGACCCGGACGCCATCGGGGCCGACCCCGAGCGGCTCGCCCGCATCGGCGCGTTCGTCGAGCTGCATGTCGAGCAGGGCAGAGCGCTCGACCTGTCCGGCGACCGCGTCGGGATCGCCTCCGCGATCTGGCCGCACGGCCGCTGGCGGTTCGACTTCCGCGGCGAGGCCAACCACGCCGGTACGACCCGTCTCGTCGACCGCCGCGACCCGATGCTGACGTACGCCGAGACCGTCCTCGCCGCCCGCCGCGAGGCCGAACTCGCGGGCGCGGTCGCCACCTTCGGCAAGATCTCCGTCGAGCCGAACGGCGTCAACGCCATCCCCTCGCTGGTCCGTGGCTGGCTGGACTCGCGCGCCGCCGACCAGGCCGCCCTCGACACGGTCGTCACCGCGATCGAGCGGGCCGCCCGGGAGCGGGCCGCCCGGGACGGCGTCGATCTGAGCGTCGTGCGGGAGTCCTTCACGCCCGTCGTGGAGTTCGAGCACGCCCTGCGCGACGAAATGAACAAGATCCTCGGCGGGGCGGTCCCCGTGCTCGGCACGGGCGCGGGCCACGACGCGGGTATTTTGTCCGGTTCGATCCCGACCGCCATGCTGTTCGTACGGAACCCCACCGGCGTCTCGCACTCACCGGCGGAGTTCGCCGCCGAGGACGACTGCGTCGCCGGTGTGCTCGCACTCGCCGACGTACTGGAGGGCCTCGCGTGCAGGTGACGTACTGGGCGGAACACGCCTGGCTGGAGACGAACACCGAGCCCGGCGTGGCGCTCGATGTGAGCGACGGCCGGATCACGGCCGTCCGCAAGGGGGTCGAGGCCCCGCCCCAGGGCGCGACCGTACTGCGCGGCCTGACGGTCCCGGGCCTCGCGAACGCGCACTCGCACGCGTTCCACCGGGCGCTGCGCGGGACCGTGCAGGTGGGCTCGGGGACGTTCTGGACCTGGCGGGAGGTGATGTACCAGGTCGCCTCACGGCTGACACCGGAGTCGTACCACGCGCTGGCCCGCGCGGTGTACGCGGAGATGGCGCTGGCCGGGATCACGGCCGTGGGCGAGTTCCACTATCTGCACCACGCGCCCGGCGGCGTCCCGTACGCCGACCCGAACGCGATGGGCGAGGCGCTGATCGAGGCGGCTGCGGACGCGGGCATCCGGATCACACTGCTCGACACGGCGTATCTGTCGTCCGGCTTCGGCGAGGCCCCGAACGACCACCAGCTGCGGTTCTCCGACGGGACCGCGGACGCGTGGGCGGAACGGGCCTCCCGGCTCAAGGGCCGGGAGCACGCGCTGATCGGCGCGGCGATCCACTCCGTACGGGCCGTACCGGCCGCGCAGCTGGCGACCGTGGCCGAATGGGCCGCGGCGCGGAGCGCGCCCCTGCATGTCCACCTCTCGGAGCAGACCGCGGAGAACGAAGCCTGCCTGGCGGCCCACGGCTGCACGCCCACCCGCCTCCTCGCCGACCACGGCGTGCTCGGACCGCGCACGACCGGCGTCCACAACACGCACCTCACCGACGAGGACATCGCGCTGCTCGGCGGTACGTCGTCGGGCACCTGCATGTGTCCGACGACGGAACGCGACCTCGCGGACGGCATCGGGCCCGCGGCGGCGCTCCAGAAGGCGGGCTCCCCGCTGTCGCTAGGCAGCGACAGCCACGCGGTCATCGACCTGCTCGAAGAGGCGCGGGCGATGGAACTGAACGAACGCCTGCGCACGCGCACCCGTGGCCACTGGACGGCCGCGGCCCTGCTCCGCGCGGCGACCTCGGACGGCCACGCGGCCCTGGGCCGCCCCGATGCCGGCCGCCTTGAGCCCGGCGCGCTCGCCGACTTCACCACGGTGGCCCTGGACTCGGTCCGCACGGCGGGCCCGGTGCCGAGGCTGGCGGCGGAGACGACGGTGTTCGCGGCGTCGGCCGCGGATGTGCGGCATACGGTGGTGGGAGGCCGTCATGTCGTGCGGGACGGTGTGCACGCGGAGGTGCCCGATGTGGCGTCGGCGCTGTCCGCCGCGATCGCCTCACTGCGGGACTAGTCCGGACACGCCCACGGACGGGACTGGTCCGGACACGCCCACGGACGGGACTGGTCCGGACACTCCCACGGAGAGGAACCCATGAGCACCACCCTGATCACCAACATCCGCAGCCTCGTCACCAACGACCCTGCCCTCGGCGATGCCACCCCTCTTGGCCTCCTCCCCGACGCCGCCGTCGTTCTCGACGGCGACCGCGTCGCCTGGGTCGGGCCCGCCGCCGGAGCGCCCGCGGCCGACGAGGCGGTCGACGCGGGCGGCCGGGCCGCGATCCCCGGGTTCGTCGACTCGCACTCCCACCTCGTCTTCGCCGGCGACCGCACCCAGGAGTTCAACGCCCGCATGTCCGGCCGGGCCTACTCCGCCGGCGGCATCCGCACCACCGTCGCCGCCACCCGGGCCGCAACCGACGAGGAACTGAGCGCCAACGTCGCCAGGTACATGGCCGAGGCCCTGCGGCAGGGCACGACCACCTTCGAGACCAAGTCCGGCTACGGGCTCACCGTCGAGGACGAGGCCCGCGCCCTGCGGATCGCCGCGTTCCACACCGACGAGGTCACCTACCTCGGCGCCCACATCGTCTCGCCCGACTACGCCGACGACCCGGCGGCCTATGTCGCCCTCGTCACCGGCGAGATGCTCGACGCCTGTGCTCCGTACGCACGTTGGGTCGACGTCTTCTGCGAGAAGGGCGCGTTCGACGGCGACCAGGCGCGCGCGATCCTCACCGCAGGCAAGGCGAAGGGCCTGCACCCGCGCGTCCACGCCAATCAGCTCGGCCACGGACCGGGCGTACAGGTCGCCGTCGAACTCGACGCGGCCTCCGCGGACCACTGCACGCATCTGAGTGACGAGGACGTCGACGCGCTCGCCAACAGCTCGACCGTCGCCACGCTGCTGCCCGGTGCGGAGTTCTCCACGCGCGCGCAGTGGCCGGACGCCCGCCGACTGCTCGACGCGGGCGCGACCGTGGCGCTGTCCACGGACTGCAACCCGGGCTCGTCGTTCACCTCGTCCGTCCCCTTCTGCATCGCGCTGGCGGTACGGGACATGGGGATGACCCCGGACGAGGCCATCTGGTCGGCGACGGCGGGCGGTGCCGCCGCGCTGCGCCGCACGGACGTCGGCCGCCTCACGCCCGGAGCCCGCGCCGACCTGGTGCTCCTCGACGCCCCGAGCCATGTCCACCTCGCCTACCGCCCCGGCGTGCCGCTCGTCTCGGACGTGTGGCGTCAGGGCAAGAGGTGCCGGTAACTGCCGCGGTGCTCCCGCAGGCAGTCGGCGAAGGACTGGTAACTGCCGCGGTGCTCCCGCAGGCAGTCGGCCAAGCACCGGGCCGGGCGGCCCGCGCGCCGCGGCAGCGTGTCGCGGACCACGGTCATCGCGCCCGCCGCGCTGCGCCGCACGGACGTCGTCCACCCCGCGCCGGTCCGCGCTAACTCTCCTTGTCCGTCGGCCCGGTGCTCGGCGGTCCGGCTTCCGGCGGCCTGGGGGCTTCTGCGGTCGGGCTCGGGGCCGAGGTTTCGGTCGGGCTCCCGGCCGGGCTTGCCGTGGGGCCGGGAGGCGGGCTGCCGGCCGGACCGTCGGCCAGCCCCGCCGTCGCATCGGGGGCGGGCTCCGATTGGTCCTTGTGCGCGAGCGCGTTCATGATCAGCAGCGCGCCCGCCGCCAGCGCCCACACGCCCAGAAGCAGCGGGGTCAGCCACGCGGTGAACGGCCCGGCCAGCGAGATCACCGCCACGGCGAGGCCCGCCCAGGTGAGCCAGGCCGGTATCGCCTGGGTCTCCTGACCCGCGCGCCAGAGCCCGAACAGCATCACGGCCGCGCCCACCATCGAGGCGATCATCGCTCCGTACGCCACATTGAGCAGCAGGATCGAGATCAGCGCGGTCCCCGGGGCGACCGGGAAGGATTCGGAGTGGTTCGCCGTGATGCCGAAGATGTTCCCGGCGAGCGCCCCGATCAGGAGAAAGGCGGTGAAGACCGTGCCGCCCACCAGCACCAGGTGGGAGCGGTTGCCCGCCAGTCGGGAGAGTGCGACCAGGAAGAACAGGAAGAGCAGGCCCGCCACCAGCAGGATGTAGGCGGTGGCCTCCGCGGTGTCGCGGTTGCCCTCCTGGACGTAGTAGAAGAAGGCGCTCCTGAGCGCGCCGCTTCCCCCGGTGCCTGGTGTGTCCCACCAGAGGATCTGCCCGGTGATGAGCAGCGCTCCCGCCACCATCCCGGCGATACCCGGCCACAGGTCCCGGTGCTGGACGGGTTCTGCGCTCTGCGACGCCATCATCGTGGCCTCCCACGCGGACATCCCCGAGCAAGGGTGGTTTCATCTCATTTTGTCACCTCCTGCAGGGACGGCACGGCGGGCGTGGCACGGAGGGGGCGGCGGTCGAGGTGGCCCTGGGCGGTCGCTGAACCGCGCCTGCCGGAGCGCCGGCCCCGGCATCGCCCGAGGGCCCGGGGCCGCGCGCGCCCCGCGGCGCAGGCTCCCGCAGCGCCTCGGGTCCGCGGTCTGCCCGTCCCGGGCCCCGCTCGCCTCAGCCCCGTGGCCGTACCGGCAGCTCCTGCACACTGTTGCCGACGAAGCTCGCGTGTCGCGGCAGCTCCGCCTCCTCGATCGCCAGATCCAGCCGGGGGAAGCGTGTGAACAGCTGCTCCAGCGCGATCGTCGCCTCCATCCGCGCCAGCGGGGAGCCCAGGCAGTAGTGCGGGCCGTGGCCCAGCGACAGATGCCGTGCGCCGCCGCTCCTGGTGATGTCGAAGCGGTCCGCGTCCGGTCCGTGCGCCGAGGGGTCGCGTCCGGCCGCGGAATAACCGGCGAGCACCGGCGTGCCCTTGGGGATCAGCGTGCCGTCGACGGTGAGGTCCCGGGTCGGGTAGCGGAACGGGAAGAAGCTCACCGGGCTGTCCCAGCGCAGCGTCTCCTCGACCACGTCCGACCAGGCCGCCCTGCCGGACCGCACCAGCTCCAGTTGGTCCCGGTGCCCGCACAGCGCGCGCACCGCGTTGGTGATCAGGTTCAGCGTCGTCTCGTGCCCCGCAATGATCATCAGGAGCAGGGTGCCGATGAGCTCGTGCTGGCTGAGCCGGTCGCCGTCCTCCTCGCGAGCGGCGATCAGCGCGCTGGTCAGATCGTCCCCGGGATGCGCCGCGCGGGTCGCGGCGACCGTCCCGAGCACCGCCACCAGCTCGCGGTTGGCGGCCATCGCCTCCTTGGGACCGATGGACGTGCTCACCACCTGGTTCGACAGATGGTGCAACCGGTCCTGGTGCTCGGCGTCCACGCCGAGCAGTTCACAGATGACACCCATCGGCAGCGGCAGCGCGAAGTGGCTGCGCAGATCGGCGACGCCGCCGCCCTGCGCCGCCGCCTCGTCCAGGCCGTCGAGGAGCTGCGCGGTCACCGTCTCGATCCGCGGCCTCAGCTCCTCCACACGGCGGGCGGTGAACGCCTTGCTCACCAGCGACCGCAGCCGCCGGTGGTCCGCGTCGTCGGCGGTCGTCATCCCCTGCACGGTCGCGAAGGTCCTCAGCGGCCAGCCGTCGGGGATCCGGCCGTCGCGCAGCGCGGCGAAGTGCTCGGCGCCCTTGGCGACATCGGGGTGGGCGAGGAACTCCTTGAGCGCGTCGTGGCCGAGCACGGCCATGCCCTCCACGTCGCCGGGGAGCACGACGGAGGCGACCGCGTTGCGGGCGAGCAGCCGGGCGTTGTCCGCGTGCGGGCAGCCGCCGGCCGGGTCCATCCGGTGCGGGGTGTCACCTGAGGTGGTCAACTGCGCTCTCCTGACTGAGAGACGGACATGGGCGCTGACGGGCGTACGGAGGGCAGCTGCGGATCCGTGAACCGCACCGGAAGCGCCGCGAGTCCCTTGCTCCAGGGCGACTTGACCCATGCCAGCTCGTTCTCCGGCACCGCGAGCTCCAGATCCGGCAGCCGGTGGCGGATCGTGTCCACCGCGGTGCGGGTGATCAGCCGGGCAGGGTCCTGCGCCGGGCAGGTGTGCGGTCCGGCGCCGAACGCCAGATGCGAGCGGTTGCCGGTCACCGGGACCCCGTCGGGGGGCAGCACTTCGGGGTCCTGGTTGGCCCCGGCGAGGCCGAGGAGCAGCATGTCCCCGGCCCGGACCCGCTGTCCGGCGAAGTCCAGGTCGCGGGTGGCGTAGCGCGCGGGGAAGTTCTGGGTGGGCGGGAAGCGCCACAGGACGAGGTCGAGGGCGTCGTCCACGCTGAGGTGCCCGCCGGTCAGCGAGGAGCGGAAGGCCGGGTCGCAGAGCAGGATGCGCAGGGTGGTGGCGATCCAGTTCACGGTGGTCTGGTTCCCGGCGACGAACATCACCACCAGGTTGTGCAGGACCTCTTCGTCGGTGAGCCGTGCGGGATGGTGCAGCAGGGCCGAGGTGATGTCGTTGCCGGGACAGCGCCGTTTCTCGTCGATCAGCGTGAGCAGGATCGCGCCCATCCGCTGGCCGGCGTTGACGGAGTCCGCGTTGGCGACGACCATGCCCGCGATGGCCTGCACCAGTTGCTGGCCGGTCTGTTCGTCCACCCCGAGCAGACCGGTGATCACCTGCATCGGCAGCTTGCGGGCGTAGTGCGGCACGAGGTCGGCCGTGCGCCGCTCGGCGAACGAGGCGATGAGCTGCTCGGCCGCCGCCCGTACGCTGCGGCGCAGTTCGTGCCCGTTGATCCCGGCGAGCGCGTCGGAGACGGCCGCCCGCATCCGTCGGTGCTGCTGCCCGTCGGCGAACAGCAGCGCGGGCCGCCAGCCCACGAGGGGCAGGATCGGCGAGTCCGGGGGCACCCGGCCCTCACGCAGCAGGCGCCAGCGGCGCGGGTCGTGCGAGAAGTCCTGCTCCTCGCGCGTCAGCCGGAGCAGTTCGCGGTGGCCGAGCACCAGCCATGCCTCGATGCCGGGCGCGACCGTCACCGGCGCGACCGGGCCGTGCTCGCGGCGCAGTTCCTCGTACAGCGCGGGCAGTGCGTCGCCGTCGAGATCCGGACCGTACAGCGCGGTGGCCGCCGGGCAGCGGCCACCGGGTCCGGCCGCCCGGCGTGGCGGCGGCGGGGGGTGCAGCGTGCTCATGAGGTCTCCGTCGCGGCGTTGATGAGATGGCTGACAAGGGCGATCAGTGCCCGGACGGAGGAGCGCGCGTCACGGGCGTCGCAGGCCACCAGCGGGGTGTGGGGGAGCAGGTCGAGGGCTGTCCGCAGATCGTCCTCGTGGTGCTGCGGACTGCCCGGGAAGACATTGACCGCCACCGCGAACGGCAGATCGAGATCCTCCAGATTGCCCAGGGCGTCGAACGACGCGGACAGATCGCGGGTGTCGACCAGCGCCAGCGCGCCGAGCGCTCCTTTGGCGAGATCCCGCCAGGCGGGCAGGAACCGCTGCTGGCCGGGGGTGCCGAAGAGATAGAGCACCAGGTCGCCGTCGAGGGTCATCCGGCCGAAGTCCAGGGCGACGGTGGTGGTCGTCTTGGCCCGGTCCCCGCCGGTGTCGACGCGCGCGCCCGCCCGGGTCATCACCGCCTCGGTGAACAGCGGCTTGATCTCCGAGACCGTGCCGATCAGCGTGGTCTTGCCGACCCCCAGCGGGCCGACGACGAGGATCTTCGCCGCGCCCGCGACGCTGGACGTGACGTACTTTCCCGACGGGCTCGCCTGGTTCGGCTGTCCCGGCTCTGCGCCCGACACCCTGCCGGGGGCGTCAGAGTCGGCTTTCGAGGCCATGGAGGACCTTTCTGAGCATGGTCACATCGGCGCGTTCGGCCGGCGGAATGGGCGGGCGGATCACGATCAGGCCCCACTCGACGAGGTCGGCCAGGAGCACCTGCACCACCGAGGGCGGCTGGCCGAGGTGCGCGGCCACCTCGGCGACCGAGAGCAGACCCTGACAGTGCGACAGGATCGTGTGGTGCTCCGGCTGGAGGGACGCGGGGAAGGCGGCGTCCGTGGCCATCACCAGGGTCTCCCAGGACAGCGGCTCGCTTCCGGTGTCCGCGCGTCCGCCGGTGATGACATACGGACGGACCGCCGACGTCGTGCGTTCCTCCGGGCGGTCCGTCATGACGACGGGGTCACCGGATCTCGCGGCTGGCTGCTCAGATGCGCGCCGATCTTCGCCACGAGCAGCTGCATCTGCTGGGCGACCAGGCCCACGTCGGCCTCGGTGTCGGTGGCCACGCCCAGGTGCGCGCCCACTCCGGCGTGGGTGAACAGCACGAATCCGTGCTCCGACTCCAGCATCAGCTGGCGCACCGCGGCGCCGCCGCCGAACAGCAGCGCGGCGGTGGAGCGTCCGGTCATGGTCATGGCGGCGCAGGCCGCGGAGAGCGCCTCGGCCTCACCGACGCTCAGCGAGGCCACCGGTCCCGAGAGGTTGTCGGCGGACGCGTGTCCCAGCCGCAGTCCGTCCTCGGAGACGACGACGGCATGCCGGACGCCCGGGATCTCGGTCAGCGGGCGCAGCATCCAGCCCAGGTCGGGAAGTCTGGTTATGGTCCCGGTCACGGCCGGCCTCCATCGTGCTCGTCGGGTGCTTCGGGGTCCTGAAGGGCCGCGCGACCCCGTCGCGATCCGGACACGACGCTGGCGATCGACGCGCGCGCCGCCTCCGGGGTCCAGGGGGACGAGGGTTCGGGGGCCTGCGCGGGCTGCGGGTGGTGCAGGGCCTGCTCGGCCGCGGCCTCGGTGGCGGCGCCGCGCCGGCTGCGGCGGCGGGGGAGCGCGCCGGGCGGGGCCGGCTGTGTCTCGGCGAACTCGGACGCGCCTCCCGCGAAGCCGGTCCGCGCTCCGGCCGCGCCTCCCGCGCTCCCCGGCCCGGTGCCCTGCTCCGGGGCCTCGGCGGCCCGGGGCGGGCCCGCGATGTGCGACAGCGGCTCCGTCAGCAGCCGGTACGGCACGAAGGCCACCGCGCGCGTGCCCCCGTACGCCGAGGCGCCCGTCAGCTCGACGTTGAAGCCCAGCTCCCGGCTCCACCGCCCCACACAGGCCAGGCCCAGCCGGGGAACCGCGCCGAGCCGTGCCAGGTCCAGTTCCTCCCGCAGCTGTCCGGTCGCCTGCTGGAGCACGTCGGGCGGCATGCCCAGGCCAGCGTCGTCGATCTCCACCACCGCTCCGGCGCCCACCTCCCGGACCGTGACCACGACCTGGGTGCGGGAGGGGGAGAACACCGTGGCGTTCTCCAGCAGTTCGGCGATGGCATGCATCAGGCCCTCGACCGCGGGCGGCACCACATAGAGCGTCTGACCGCCGTGTACCTCGATCCGGCCGAACTCCACGATGCGGGACTGCGCGCCCCGGACACAGTCGTAGAGCGAGACCGGCTGCGTCTCGCGGCGGGCCGGCCAGATACCGCACATCACCAGCAGGGTCTGGGCCTTGCGGGTCATCTGCGAGGCCGCGTGGTCGGCCTTCATCACCTCGGCCATCAGCCGGGCATCGTCGATGGACCGCTCGACGCGGTCGAGCACCTGCTGCTGGACCGTGGCCATCGCGTGCATGTTCCGGGCGACGGACTCGAAGGCCGCCTGCACCGAGTCCCGCAGCGCGCGCTCCCGGCGGACCGCCACGTCGGAGCCGAGCGCCGCGACGACCGAGGCGAGCGCCCTGGCGAAGTCCTCGCCGGTGTCGGCGTCGGGGGCGAGAGGCCCGGGAATCCGGTCCAGCCGCTGTCCCGTGCGCACCCGCTCGGCGATCGCGGGCGCCCGTACCGCCGCGAGATGGGCGACTTCGGCCCCCCGTGCGGCGGCGAGGGCCTGCTCGCGGGCGTGCCCGGCGCGCTCGGCCCTCAGCTGCCGCGAGAGCAGAAGCACCCAGGCCAGGAGCAGTACGGCGGCGGCCACGCAGCCGCCCGCCAGCATCTGCCGCCACTCGGCGCCGGTCCAGCCCACCAGTGCGGCGGCTGCGGCGGCGACGGCCACGGCGAGCGCCCACCACAGGCCGCCTCCGGTTCTCGGCGCGCTCGTCATGACGGCCTCGACAGGACGATCTTGCTGACCATGACCACGGAGACAGAGCCCTTCCAGGACACGCCGAACTCCCGCGGGGGATCGGGAGCAATCAGATCCTACGATCAACAGAGCCGCGTTCGAATGTCAGTTGTGCAACTCCTGCCCCAGGGAGCCCCGCCCCCATCCGCCACTCGAACACCGTCCGCATCCCCCTTTCTGTCTCCTTCACGGATCCGTCACAAGAAGGGTGACGATCCCTATCCTGTGGCGATTTCGGTCGGTACCGTCCTACTCGGGGACACGCTCATGGGGCGGGACCGGGGGTCGAGTTGAGCGATGCACGCAGTGGTGTCCGCATTCGTGTGATGAAACCGGATGAACTGGGCGAGACGGAGATCGAGGCGTGGCGTGGGCTGCGCGACAAGAGCGACGCGCCGGCCAATCCCTTCATGGAGCCCGAGTTCACCCGGGCCGTCGGCCGCGTGCGGCCCGCCGCCAGGGTGGCGGTCCTGTGGGAGGACGGCGAGATGGCCGGCTTCTTCCCGTTCGAGCGCGGACCGCTCGGCCTCGGCCGGGCCGTCGGCCTGGGGGTCTCCGACGCCCAGGGCGCGATCCTGCGCCCCGGGCCGGCGATGGCCCCCCGCGAACTGCTGCGCGCCTGCGGCCTGTCCACGTGGGAGTTCGACAACCTGGAAGCGGGCCAGCAGCTGTTCCGGCCGGCCTCCGCGGAGGAGTTCGCCTCTCCCGTCATCGACGTCGGCGCCGGATACGCCGCGTACGAACAGGTGCTGCGCGCCCAGTCGCCCAAGTTCCTCAGGACGACGCTGGCCAAGGAGCGCAGGCTCGGACGGCAGGCGGGGGAGCTGCGCTTCGTCTTCGACGAACGCGACCCGGCCGCGCTGCGCACGCTCATGGAGTGGAAGTCCGCGCAGTACCGCAGGACCGGCCGCAGGGACCGCTTCGCCAAGGAGTGGATCAACACCCTGGTCCGGCAGCTCCACGAGACGCGCACCTCAGGCTGCTCAGGCGTCCTGTCCGTGCTGTACGTCGCCGACCGTCCGGTCGCCGCGCACTTCGGGCTGCGCTCACGCACGGTGCTGTCCTGCTGGTTTCCGGCGTACGACCCGGAGTTCGCCAAGTATTCGCCGGGTCTGATCCTCCACCTGCGGATGGCCGAGGCCGCCGCCGCGGACGGCATCGGGCTGCTCGACCTCGGGCGCGGGGCATCGGAGTACAAGGACTCGCTCAAGACCGGGGAGCTGCGGGTCTTCGAGGGCGCGGCGGTCCGGCCGGGCCTCGGAGCGGTCCTGTACCGGCTGCGCCGCGAGCCCTCGCGCCATGCCCACCGCTTCGTACGCAACCGGCCACGGCTGGCCGGATTCGCGCAGCGGACGCTGAAACAGGTAGGCAGGCTCCGAGGTCACTGACCAGACTCCGAAGCCACCTACAGTACGAAGACAGGCGGGGGAGAGCGCGGCGAGTGGAGCGAAGGGGCGCGCATCTGTCGGGTCGCCGGACACCCCCGGCGCCCCGGAGGAGAACCGAGCCGCGAGGAGGACGCAGCCATGGACAGCACACCGCGCAGATCAGGCACTTCGCACCAGGCCGGAAGCGCACCGCAGCCCGCCGACGCACCGAACGGACCACGCCTCGCCGAGCTCAAGGTCACCGAGCTGGACCTCGAAGGGCCCGACGGCGCCGTCCTGAGCTTCGGCCCGGCCCTGCCCGGTGGCCCTCCCGTCCGAGGCGGCGACGTCTACACACTCGTGCGGCTGCGCGGCCGGCCCGTCGCCACCGTCGTCTGCCGCATCCCGCCCGGCAAGGACCCGGCCGACTCCGTGGCGGCCACCGCACGCGCGAAGCTCGCGGGCCGTGAGCCGCCCGCCCCGCCGCCTCCGGGCGATCTGCCCCGGACGAGCGTCGTCGTCGCCACCCGGGAGCGCGCCGACCAGCTCGCCCGGGCGCTGGACTCGCTCCTCGTCCAGGACCACCCGGACTTCGAGGTCGTCGTCGTCGACAACGCGCCCGCCACGAGCGCCACCCAGGACCTTGTCGAGCGCAAGTACGGCGAGTGCGTGCGGTATGTGCGCGAGTCGGTGCCCGGGCTCGCGATCGCCCACAACCGGGGGATCGCCGTAGCCGACGGTTCGGTCATCGCCTTCACCGACGACGACGTCATCGCCGATCCGCACTGGCTCACCGCGCTGAGCGCCCCCTTCGCCGCCGACCCGGGCCTCGGCTGCGCGACCGGTCTGATCCTGCCCGCCAGGCTGCGGACACCGGCGCAGATCCTCCTGGAGAGCCACGGCGGCTTCGCCAAGGGCTTCGAGCCGCGTGAGTACGACCCGGCGCGCCCGCCCGCCGACCAGCCCCTCTTCCCGTTCACCGCAGGCAGCTTCGGCTCCGGCGCCAACATGGCCTTCCGGGCCGACGCACTCAGGGCCCTCGGCGGCTTCGACCCCGCCACCGGCACCGGGACCCCCGCCAGAGGCGGCGACGACCTGTACGCCTTCGTCAGCGTCCTCGCCGCCGGACACCGGCTGCGGTACACCCCCGACGCGCTCGTCTGGCACCACCACCGCGAGACCTGGCAGGACCTTGAGAACCAGGCGTACGGCTACGGCGCCGGTCTCACCGCCTGTCTCACCGCCCTGCTCGTGCGTCGCCCCTCGCTGCTGCCCTCGCTGCTGCGGAGGCTGCCCCGCGGCCTGGCGCACGCCCGCACGATCACCGCGCACCGGGAGGCCGCCGGAGCCGCCGTGCCAGGGGAGCACGGCGCCCAGGACTATCCCTGGCCGCGCAGGCTGTCGCGCCTTGAGCGCCGGGGCATGCTGGCCGGGCCGTTCGGATACGCGAAGGCACGGCGGCGGGTGCGGGGCGTACCGCTCCCCTGGGACCGGCCGCGGCGTTCCTGGAGGGCCGGATGACGGCACCCCGGATCCCGGTCCTGCTCTACCACGCCGTGATGGAGGACCCGCCCGACTGGATCGCCGAATTCACCGTCACCCCGAAGGACTTCGGCGCCCAGCTGGACGCGATCGTGGACAGCGGCCGTACCCCGGTCGGGATCAGCGCGCTCGCCGGTCACCTCGCGGGCGCGTCCCCGCTGCCGGACCGGCCCGTCGTCCTCACCTTCGACGACGGTTTCGCCGATCTGCCGGGCCCCACCGCCGAGGCGCTGGCCGCGCGCGCCCTGCCCGCCACCGCGTACCTCACCACCGGCGCCATCACACCGGGCCGGCGCAGTCTGCTGCCGCCCGCGCCGATGATGTCGCTCTCCCAGGCGCCGCTCCTGGAGCAGTACGGCATGGAGGTCGGCGCGCACACCGTGACGCATCCGCAGCTGGACACGCTGCCGTCCGAGGCACTCCGGCGTGAACTGCGCGAGCCCAAGGCCGTTCTGGAGGATGTGCTCGGCCATGAGGTGGCGCATCTGGCCTACCCGCACGGCTACAACAGCCGGGCCGTCCGCAGTGCCGCCCTCGCGGCGGGTTACGCCTCGGCGGTCGCCGTGCGGCACGCCCTGAGCTCGGAGACCGACGAGGCCTACCGCATCGCCCGCCTCATCCTCCGCCGCGGCCACACGGTGGCGGACATCGAGGCGTGGATGGACGGGCGGGGAGCGCCGGTCGCGCCCTTCCCCGACTCGCTTCCCACGATCGGGTGGCGGCTCTACCGGCGCGCCCGCGCGGCCGTCAAGGGTCCGGTCTTCGCGGGCTGACGGGTGGCAGGACCCCGCCCCCAGGGCCTCTCGTCTGGATCTTGCCGGCTCTGATCCCGACGAAGGACCCCAGTCCGTACGGTCATGGCCTGACCTGGTGGAAGTACGGGTCGGACACGGCCTTCCTCAGGCTCTTCCAGGACGCGTCCCTGGCCAGGGAGAGATCGCAACCGGGCCCGGAGTCGCGGTAGTTCCACTGCAGCGCGGCCCTCACCCCGTCCAGTTCCTTCATCACGCGCGGCACCTGGGCGTACCACTGCGCCTGCGCTTCGGGCTCCGACGGGTCGTCCGCCGTGCCGAACTCCGAGAGCATCAGCGGCTTGTCCTTGGAGAGGTGCTCGCGGATCCAGTCGTGCGAGGCCGTCTGCGTCTGCTCGAAGCTCTGCCACCGCGCCTTGTGGCAGCGGTAGTAGTTGTACTGGTTGTAGCCGATCCAGTCGACGTACGCGTCGCCCGGATAGAGCTGGGTGAACAGTTCGCTGTGGCCGGTGTAGCCGGTGATGATCCAGGTCCACACCGCGTTGGTGACCCCCAGCTCACGGAACCGCTCGTGGATGTGCCGGTAGGCGGCGACGTACTCGGCGGGTGTGCCGTTGGCGGGGGTGCGGGTGTCCATCTCCAGGTCGAAGGAGAGGAAGAGCGGCTTGCCGTACGCCTTGATCCGCCGCGCCTGGACGTCGATCACGCCGCGGTCGAGTGCCCCCTCGGCGATCCGCTTCCAGCTCGGCTGCTGGGCGGGGGTGCCGTTCCACCACTTGCTCTCCCAGGACAGCAGCAGCATCCGGTCCTTGCCGACGCGCTGCTCCTGATCGGTCAGCAGCTGTCCTTCCTGGCTGCCGAGCGACATGTCGTGGTAGGCGTACACGATGTCCAGCGTGCGTCCGATGCGCTGCTCGTAGGCGAGGACCTTCTGTTCGAGGTCGGGTTTGTTGTGCCGTACGTACGCGCCGAACCAGGCCCCGCAGCGGGGCACGAGCAGCTTGGTCGGGCGGCATTCCGGGCTGTGCGCCGAGGGGTTGGAGCCGTCCGAGCCGGACGACTCCGTGAGGGCGAGTAATCCCACGAGCAGCACGCCGACCACGGCGGTGGACACGGCCCACAGCCGCCGCCGGTCGTGCGGCCCGCGATGGATGCCTGGCGCCCACGGAAGGGGGCGTCGGGGAAACCTCACAGAGCTGAACCTTTCTGTGGCGGCGAGGACGCGCGCGCGGTCGGTGTCCGGCCGGGCAGCTGCGGACAGCAGGCGGCGAGCATCGTCACAAGGGTGAGCAGCACAAGGACCCGCAGGCCGCTGAACACGTGCGCGGCCATCAGCGCGGTGGCGCAGATGATCGTCGCGCTGACGCTCAGAAGGCCGGTCAGGACGAGCTGTTCGAGGCGGTCGGAGTCGCGTGCGAAGTCGGGGTCCCAGCTCTCGACCGGGCCCACGGCCCGGCGGCGTCCGAGGGCGGGGCCGCAGACACGCAGGACGGCGGCGCCGGGACCGGCCAGCAGGAACACGGCGACGGGCGCGGCCCGCAGCGGCGATCCGGCGGCCAGCGCGGTGGCGCCGATGGCGCACCAGCCCGCGAAGGGCGGCAGCAGCCGGAGGGCGAGCGACTGGGGTCTCATGGGGTCCTCCTCGCGGAACTGCCGGGACCGGCCGTCTTGTCGGAGCTGTCCGTGCCGTCTGTGCCGTCTGTGCCGTCTGTGCCTTCCGTGCCTTCCGTGCTGTCCGTGCCGTCCGTGGGCCTCAGCTCGTAGACGACGCCTGCGCTGTTGCGGCCGACCTGCTGGAAGAGCGGTGAGGCGGCGACGGAGCTCTCGATGCTCCGCAGCTGTTCGCCGGTGAGCATGCCGTTCATCTCGGAGTTGGCGATCTGCCCCTGGGTGAGCAGGAAGTACGCCCGGCCGGGCGGTTCCACCGAGGCCATGTCCCGGGCCAGCGTCGTGGCCGGGTCCTTCAGGATGTCCTCGACATGACTCTTCGCGTCGTCGAGGAACCAGTAGTGCCGCACATTCCAGTACGAAGCGTATGCGAGCGGGTAATTGCGATGGGCGGCAACGACAAGAGAGCCCTCGGGCGCACGGTCGAATACCTGCCGGACCAGCGCGACCTCCTGCGGCGGGAAGTAACTGAGCCGGTCCTTGCCCGAATAGCTCGGTACGAACGCCGCCGTGAGCGCGAGCAGAGCCACCCCGGGAAGTACCGCGCGCAGGCCGCTCACGGACCGCGGCGCTCCGTGTCCGCCGGGCTCGGAGGCCAGCGGCCGTACATCGGGCAGCAGCGCGGCAGCCGCGAAGAAGCACGCGCCGGGCAGCATGAACAGCAGCACCCGGAAGATCATTTCGCTGCCGTAGTCGTTGGCGACCAGCATCAGCAGCGGGACCGCGCCCAGCAGCAGCAGCGGCCGGGCACGGTGGCGCAGCACCCGCCGGCGCAGCACCCCGGTCAGCGCGAGCAGCAGCACGGAGGCGGAGAGCAGCCGCGAGACCCAGGAGACGATCACGGGCCCGGTGCCGGTCGGCGTGGAGCCGTACCCCGTCTCCAGGTTGTGGCCGACATCGCCGAAGGAGTCCACCATCTCCGGCACCGCCTCCCGCAGGAACGGCAGCGACGCGGTGAGGTTCCAGGCGAGAAAGACCAGCAGCAACGTGATCAGCAGCGTCCAGTCGCGGTAGCGCCGGGTCACCAGCAGAACGCCGAGACCGGCCACCAGCATCACCGGGGTGAGCTGGTGGGAGATGACGATGGCCGTGATCAGCGGGACGAGCAGCGCGGTCCACACCGCCTGCCTGCCTCTGCGGCCGCGGCCCGGCCGCTCGCCACGGCGCAGGACGACCGCGATGACGCCGAGACAGAGCGCGAGGGCGAGCGACTGAGGCGAGAAGTAGTCCTGGCCCACCCAGTTGGCGACCTGGAAGAGCCAGACCGCGGTCCAGATGAGACGCCGGTCCTGGGTGAACGTGCGGTAGATCAGCAGCAGCGGCGCGAGCAGCATCAGACTGGAGACCAGCGGCCACCAGGCCATGTACATCGCGGCGTTCTCGACGCCGGTGAGCTTCACCAGAGCGGCCTGCGCGGCGAAGAACCCGGGCCACTGGTCGTACACCGCCATGTCGCCGAGCTGATCGCCGCGTTCGAGGCCGCCCGCGGTGAGCAGATGCTCGATGACGGCGTCGTGCTTCCACGCCCAGGAGTACAGCGGGGTGGGGTAGACGAGCGCCTGGGTGGCGCGCTCGATGACGATCAGTCCCACGGTGTACGCCAGCGCCCAGCCGTTGGCGCGCAGCGGATCGCGAACACAGACCCAGAAACCCGCGGTCAGCGAAGCGAGCGCGACCCAGAAGACCGCGGGCAGCGCCCCGACGAGCCCGAAGTCGCCGAGGTGCGAGGTGTCGGTGGCGGACACGGTGTACACCCACAGGGCCATGGCGACGGCCAGCGGGGCGGCGAGCCGCAGCGGCAGCGACCAGCGCGTGTGGTCGGCGGTGGGCAGATCGGCGAGATCCATGGCTGAGTCACTCGTGGCCCGCTGCTGGGGGGTGGCCGCAGGTCTCCCGGCTTCGGTGGCTGGCTGGTGCACGCTTGTCCCCCCGGTGGTTCAGTTCCGTGCCGGCGCCGAACGCGCCGCGCGTATCCAGATGAGTGCCAGTGCCGCGCAGGTGAGGAGCAGTTGGAGCGGGAGCGCGACGGGAGCGAGAGATCTCTGCAGGGCCCAGCCGCAGACCGCGAGCAGCCACAGCGCCCCCCACTGTGCCGCGACCGGCAGTCCGACCGCCCGCCCGATCGCCAGCACCGCCACCAGGGCGAACAGTTGGCAGAGGGTCGGCAGCCAGCGCAGCAGCGGCTCCGGGCCGTCGAGGCCGGCCGCCGACGCGAGGAAGCGGGCCAGCGTCTCGTACCACGCGCCCTCCACCGGCTCCGGTTCCCAGCCGAGGACCGCGGGCGCCGTGTGCAGGGCCGCGAAGGTGACCAGCATGCCCGCGCCGAGCAGCGCCGGGCGCGGCCGGAGCAGCGAGACGGCCGCGCTGTGGACGACGATCAGCAGCACCCCGGCGGTGAGGGTGACCGGTGGCAGCGCCCTGAGCAGCTGGGTGCCGGAGAGCTGGTCCATGGTGATGTCCGGGGCCCGCAGGAGCGGCACCCAGAACAGCACGGCCGCGAGCCCGAGGACCAGCCAGAGTGCCCCGGCCAGCCGTCCCTCGCCCGGAACGGACACCGGCTCCCCGCCCGCACGTCCGGACTCCTCGTCCGCGCGGGCCGCCGGATGCTGCAGGTAGACCGGGAAGCCGAAGGCGGGCGTGGCCGTGTCGTCGTGGACACCCCGCAGATACGCGGTCTGCTGGGCCCAGTCCTTGCCGTGCTCCTTGGCGTACTCCTCCGCCGCCTCCGCGCGGCGCTCGGCGGCCCGGCGCGCCCAGGTCGTGCCGTACTCCTCCTCCCGGGGGCCGCGGCGGCGCACCAGCCGGCTCAGCAACGCCGGCCGGGGCTCGCGGCCCGACAGCGCGGCACGCAGCCCGGGGGCGGACACCGCCGCCATCAGCGTCATCGACAGCAGCACCGCCCAGCCCGCGCCGGAGATCCCGGTCGGGCCGAGCAGGAGCGCGGCGCTGCCCAGCACGAGGGCGCACATCGTGCCCTGGAGTGCGGCGAGCATGCCCGTACGCCCCTGGACGCGCAGGACCCCGATGTACAGCTCGACGACGACCCGCGGCAGCGCGGCGGCGGCCAGCAGCCGCAGCACGGTGGTGCCGTGCTCGGCGTAGGCGTCGCCGAAGGGGGCGAGGATCTGGGGGGCGAGGACGACCAGGAACAGCACGACGGGCACCAGCAGCACGGTCATCTGGCGCAGCGCGCCGCGCACTCCGGCGGCCAGTGTCTCCGGGCTGTGGGAGGCGTGGGCGGTCAGCGAGGAGGCCATGTTGATGGCCATGAACTCCATCGTTCCGCCGACGGTGTACGCGATGTAGAAGAAGCCGTTGTGGGTGGCGTCGAAGCGGACCGCGACCATCACCGGCAGCAGATTGATCATCGCCAGCGAGAACAGCGAGCCGACCGAGTCACCTGCGAGGAAGCGGCCGATCTCGCGCAGCGGCGGCGGCTCGCGGTCACGGTCGGCGGCGGCCTGCCGGGGGATGAGCCTGCGGAAGATCAGCCAGCCGAGCGGGAGCACCGACAGGGCTATGGCCGCGGCCCAGGAGACGAAGATGCCCAGCACCGGCAGGGCGGTGGCGAAGGCGGCGAGCAGCAGCAGTTTGCCGATGGAGAAGGCGGCGTTGCCGACCGGCACCCATATGGCCTTGCGCAGGCCGGTCAGCACCCCGTCCTGCAGGGTCAGCAGCGCCCAGGCCACGCAGGAGGCGATGAACAGCAGGCCGGGCCCGAGCCCGCCGAGTGGCGCGTACGAGGGACCCCACAGGTCGAGCGTGAACAGAAAGCCCACCGAGGCGAGGCAGACCACGAGCGAGCTGGCGGCATAGGCCCGCCAGACCAGCGGTCCGGTGGCCCGCCCTGCCCGCGGTACGTACCGCACCACCGCGCCGATCATGGTGGTCGCGGTGAGGGAGGCCAGCAGCCGCATGGCGGCGATGGCGGCCGAGCCCTCGCCGACGGCGTCCTCGGTGTAGTAGCGGGCGGCCACCAGCCAGAAGCCGAGGCCGAGCGCGGCGGAGACGCCGGTGGAGAGCATCAGCGCGTAGGCGTTGCGGAACATCGAGTCGCCGCTGGCCTCCGCGCCCGCCGCCGCGTCCGCCCCGGTCACGTCCGGGGCGGGCGGCTCGGGCGGGGGCGCGGAGTCCGCGGGCCTGCGCAGCCGGGTGGTGTCAGACACCGTGCTCGCCCCACGCGGGCGGCACCGCGTCCCAGGCCGCCGAGGGCGGCCTGGCGGGCCGGGCGCCCAGTTCGGTGAGGACGGATATGGCGGTCTCGGCCTTGAACGGGTCTACGGGCAGCGCGTGCCGGGCGAACCAGGCGGCCGGCTCCGGCGCGGGCGACGGATCGGTGAAGACGTCGCCCGCGTACACGTCGAGGGGCGGGTCGTAGAGATAGCCGACGCCGATACGGCGCCGGGCGAGCGCGGCGATGGCCGCGTCGCGGTCCTCCACCAGCAGCGGTACCCGGAACAGCGGCTGCGCGGGGCCGGGCCGGGGCAGCGCCCACCGGGTGGCGGACAGCCGCCGGACGCCCTCCAGGTGGCCGGCCAGCCGGTGATCGAGGCGGGTCAGCAGCCGCTCGGTGCGCCGCAGCCGCAGCCCGCCCGGTCTGAGCCGGTAGTCGTGCATGTCCACCCGTATCCAGGAGTGGAAGTCCGCGAGCGCGGGGGCCGCGGACATCGCCTGCTTGAGCTCACCGGGCCGCAGCTCCATGCGGATGTCCTCGCGCTCCTCCAGGCCGAGCAGCCGCAGGGCGGCGCGGGCCGCCCCGATGAGCCGCAGTCCGCGCACGCCCGCCTCGGCGTACGGCCGCAGGGCGTAGGCCAGCTCCGCCGACAGCCGCGCGGGCCACAGGAGTTCGTCCCGTGCCCGCTCCAGTCCGGCCCGCAGGCCGGGGTCGGCGACGGAGAGGAACCCGCCGGTCTTGGCGCCGGTGTGCTTGGAGAGGCTGAAGACGGACGCGTCGCCGAAGCTCCCCACCGGCCGCCCCGCCACCTGGCTGCCGATGGCGTGCGCGGCGTCCTCGATCAGCGGGATGCCCAGGCCGTCGCAGCGGGCGCGCAGTTCGGGGGCCGGATCGGGAGTGCCGTAGAGATTGGTGGTGAGCACGGCGGACAGCCCGCGCCAGAGGGACTCGGGCACGGCCGCCATGTCGAGGGTGCCGTCCTCGGCCCTCAGCGGCGCCTGGACGGGACGCAGTCCGGCGGCGAGCAGCACAAAGAAGATGACGTCGTCGTTGACCGGCGACATGAGCACCCGCCCACCGGGCGGGCACCAGTGGCGCAGCGCCACATAGAGCCCCAGACGGCATGACGGCACATACAGACATTCCCTGCCCAGGCGGCGGCGCATCAGCGCTTCCAGTGGTGCGAACGCCGTAGGACAGCCCTCCCCAAGAGCCATGTTGTCCCCCCACTTGCCCCGCGCTCAATGTGGACCAATCGGGACTGCCCCGTCAATAACGGGGAAGGGCCCGTTCCTTGATGGAACGGGCCCTTCCAAGTCACGGACGGGGGCTGCGCGGCGCGTCCCGCTGCCGGGTGCGGCTACTCCTCGACGGTCAGGGCCTTCCTGAGGCTGACCAGGGTGCGGGACAGCAGCCGGGACACGTGCATCTGCGAGATGCCGAGCTCCTCGCCGATCTCCGACTGGGTCATGTTGGCGACGAAACGAAGGGAGAGGATTTTACGATCCCGTGGCGGAAGGCTTGCGATCAGCGGCTTGAGCGACTCGATGTACTCGATGCCTTCGAGGCCGTCGTCCTCGTAGCCGATCCGGTCGGCCAGCGCGCCCTCGCCGTCGTCTTCCTCGTGCTGGGCGTCCAGCGAGCTCGCGGTGTAGGCGTTGCTCGCCGCCATGCCCTCGGCGACCTCGTCGCGGGACAGGCCGAGCCGCTCGGCCAGCTCGTTCATGGTGGGGGCGCGGTCGAGCCGCTGGGCGAGCTCGTCGGTCGCCTTCGCGAGGTCGATGCGCAGCTCCTGGAGCCGGCGCGGAACCCGTACCGACCAGGACGTGTCGCGGAAGAAGCGCTTGATCTCGCCGATGATGGTCGGCATCGCGAAGGTCGGGAACTCCACGCCACGGCTGAGCTCGAAACGGTCGATCGCCTTGATCAGGCCGATGGTGCCGACCTGGATGATGTCCTCCATCGGCTCGCTGCGGGAGCGGAAGCGGGAGGCGGCGAACTTCACGAGCGCCAGGTTGAGTTCGACGAGCGTGTTGCGCACGTACGCGTACTCGTGCGTGCCCTCTTCGAGGGATTCGAGCCGCGCGAAAAGCGTCTTCGACAGGGCTCGTGCGTCCAGCGGCCCGACCTGGTCGAAGGGCGGGATCGCCGGGAGGCCTTCGGGGCGGTCCGGGCCCGCGGACGGATCCGTCGCGGGGCCGGGGAGTGCCGACTGCGCGGTGGGGGTACGCGTTTCGTCGAGCCGGGGTGACATGGTCTCCTCCATCGTTCTCGGCATATGGCTGCCGATGCCCATACATGTGCTGCGGTGAGCGGCGCCTCCGAAGCCGGCCGTCGTCGGGTGTGTCCCTACTAGCCCTACCTGCTAGGGGCGGACGGTTGCAAGTGTCATATATTCCTTTTGTACCTTCTGGGGTATAGGTCGGCTGGCCCCTCGGCGTACGGAAGGCGTACTGTTCGACCGGAGTCAGCGCCGTCTTCGACGGTGTTGTGCATGCACGGCGGCACAGTGGACGATGCGGTGGACATCACGCGATTGCGCGGTGATGAGGCGGCGAACGACACGGCGAAGAGGGACGGGCATGGACCGCGCGACGGTCGGCAGCGCAAATCGGGGCCGACTTCAGGTCGAGGCTCGGACCGAGGGCCGCAGCGAGGTGGTCAAACCGGTGGGTGAGTTGGATCACCACACCGCCGAGCTGCTGCGCGCACCCTTGGACGACGCACTCGAACAGGGCCGTACACGGCTCGTCATCGACTGCTCACAGCTGGAATTCTGCGATTCCACCGGACTCAACGTGCTGCTCGGTGCCAGGCTGAAGGCGGAAGCGGCCGGGGGAGCGGTCCATCTGGCCGGAATGCTGCCCGTGGTGGCGAGGGTTTTCGAGATCACGGGAGCCGAGGCGGTCTTCACCGTGCACGACTCCCTTGAACAGGCCCTTTCCGGCTGATCGACCTGATCGGCCCACCCCTGTTGTCCCTGTCACGCACACCGTGACGGTGCAGTGGGTGTTGTCACGATTCGGCAGGGCAGGAGAACCCCGGCAGATCGTTGACAGCTCAGCACTGTGAGTACCGAAGTAATGGCGAACCGGTGAATCGGTGAGGTGAAGCGCTGATGAGCACCACCCGGCAGCAGCCGCCGGGCGACCTCGGCCCCGAGCGGAATGTCGCCGCCGACTCCTCCGGAGCGCGCGGCGTCGTCCGCTCGCTTGCCCTGGGCAGCGCCAGCGGCATCGTGCCGCTCGCCCGCGACTTCACCCGCCAGGCGCTGTACGACTGGGGCTGGCTGCCTGCCGCCACGGCCGACCGGCGGGCCGCCGCCGAGGACGTGCTCCTGGTCGTCTCCGAGCTGGTCACCAACGCCTGTCTGCACGCGGAGGGCCCCGAGGAACTGAGGGTCGGCTGCGACGGCAAAGTGCTGCGCCTGGAGGTCACCGACCGGGGCACGGGACAGCCCGCGCCACGCACCCCGCACCGGGCCGGACGTCCCGGCGGGCACGGCATGTTCATCGTCCAGAGGCTCTGTCTGGACTGGGGGGTTCTGCGGATCCCCGGCGCGTCCGGCAAGACCGTATGGGCGGAGCTCGCGGCACCCTAGGGTCCTTCGTCGGATCGAGCCCGGCAGGATCCAAACGAGAGGCCCCAGGGCCTTCGCGCCTGGGTACGGCAGGTTTTGAATCTCTTGTGGAGCACGTCAATACGGCGTGCTCTTTGTCTTCCCTCCCCAAGGTCCCCGGCGTACCTTGAGCGCCCGATCTGATGTGCCGTCAGTAACTTCGGCGGCTTCGGGTCGTCTTCCGGCAGCAACTTCCGGCATGAGGGGAACTCAAGGTGTCGTACCAGAAGCGGACAGCTCTCGCGCTGGCAGCAGCGGTGGCGGGCTCGGTGGTGCTGATGGCCGCCCCTGTCGCCCATGCCGACGTGGTGGACGTCGACTACCAGTGCCAGACACCGATCGGACCCAAGGGCGCGGTGTCACCGATCGACATCAAGGCCGTCAAGAGCGGCAGCGGCTACCAGCTCACGATGTCCTTCCAGAAGGGAGTCTCGTCCAGCCCGGTGGAGCTCGGCAAGGGCGCGATGAAGCCAAGCGCGCTGATCAAGCTCGGAGGCACGGGCGAGGGCACGGTCGCGGTCACCGGACCGGCGAACGCGGCGGCGATACCCGCCAACACCCCCATCAAGATCAGTGACTTGTCGGGTACGTACACCCCCAGGAAGAACGGCAAGGTCACCTTCACCGCGGGCGTCCTGACGATCAAGGCGCTCGGTACAACGACGACCTGCACCCCCAAGAACAACCCGAAGCCGTCCCTCGAACTCGATGTCACCGGCGCGACGGGCTCCCAGCCCACACCGTCCGGCGGCGGCGAACTGCCCAGGACCGGCCCGCTCGACTCCGCACTCGCGCTCGGCACCCTCGGCGGCACCGTGCTGCTCTCCGGGGCAGCCGGGGTGCTCTGGCTGACCAGGCGCGGCCGGCGGACCGCGAGCTGACCCGTGCGCACGCCCCCACTGTTCGCCGCCGTCGTGGCCGTGCTGGTGTACGCGCTGTGCGTCCCGTCCGCACGGGCGCAGGAGATCTGGACGGCGGAGCCCGGCGGCCGGAGGCCGTACGTCTATCTGGAGGGCCTGCCCGGCACAGTCCTGGAGGACACGCTCTCCGTGACGAACCCCGGCGCCGAGCCGCTCACCGTCCGGCTGCGCCCGGCCGACGCCTACAACACGACGACCGGCGCGCTCGCCGTCCGCGGCGCGCGCCGGTCCAAGGGCGCGGGCACCTGGATCACCCTCGCCTCCACAGAGGTGACCGTCCCCCCGCGCACCCGCGCCGAGATCCCCTTCTCGGTCACCGTCCCCACAGCCGCGCTGCCCGGCGAACACCCCGGCGCGATCATGGCTCGATCCGGCGGGCGGGAGGCGGGTGTACGGATCCATCTGCGCGTCAGCGGCCCCACGCTGGCCGCCTTCACGGTCGAGGACGTGGACGTCGCGGACGGAGCCATCCACTACACCCTCGTCAACCGGGGCAACACGGCCCTGAGCCCACGCCTGACGATCCGGGCCGACGGCCTCTTCGGCGAGGTGATGCGCCGTGCGCCCCGCACGCTCCCGGTGGAACTGCTCCCGGCCCAGCGGATCACGCTCACCGAGAAGTGGCCGGACCGTCCCGCCTTCGACGCGGTGACGGTCCATATCGAGGCCACTGCCCCGGGAGCGGCCCGGGCCACCGCGTCGGCCCCGGCGCGCTTCGTGCCCTGGGGGAGGGCGGCGGGAGCGGGAGCCGGACTGCTCGTGGCCGCGGCCGGGGCGGTGCGGTTCGTACGCCGCACATCACGCGGGCAGCCGGAACGCGGCCATGACGACGAACAGGCGGACAGCAGGCGCGAGTTGACGGGAGCAGCCACGTGAGGGCCAAGGCCGGACGGAAAGTGGCGGCGCTTCTGGCGGCGCTCGGGCTCGTACTTCTGCCGCTCCACGGCGCCGCCGCCTATACGCGACCCGACGTCAAGCTCTCCCGAACCCAGGCGGGCAGGGGCGGCGACATCACCGTCAGCGGCAGCGGATGGCGGCCCGGCGCGCTCCTGATGCTGCTCGTCTGCGGGCAGGCCGCGCCCGGCAAGGGCGTGATCGGCGGCACCAACGCCTGCGCCAACGCCGACGGCCGTGCCGTCACCACCGACGCCCAGGGCTCCTTCAGCAAGAGGATGCCGGTCGCCGAACCGCCGAAGCCCTGCCCCTGTGTCGTGCATGTGGCGACCGTGACCGGTGAACAGACCGCCGTGGACGCCCCGTTCGTCGTCGCAGGGCACCCCGTCGCGCCCCTGCCGCGGCCCGCCGGCGGCGGAAGACTCGCCGTGCTCGCCGCCACCAGGCTCGAAGGCGACTCCGGCATCCTCGTCTTCTTCGGCGCTCCCGCTTCCCGCAGGCTCGAATTCACCGTCGGCAACCTCGGCGCCGAGCCCGTGAAGGACCCCGTCTTCGAGATCGGCACCGCACACGGCGTCTTCGCCCCGCAGTGGGAGGAGCGGCAGTGGCGCGGCACCATCGCCCCCGGCGGGAAGGTGCTGGTGAAGCTGCCCGTCCAGCTGTCCGCCGGGGCACACGGCGACTACGGGATCTCGGTGAAGTACGGCACCAAGGTCCTGGCCGAACAGCCGTGGGGCGTCGGCCGCCCCTGGGGCGTCACGATCTTCTGGATTCTCCTCGCCGTCGTCGTGCCCGCCGCCGTGTTCCGTATCGGCATGGCGGTCGTCGACCGGGTCCGCCCGCAGGGCAACGGCCGCCACCGCACGGGCCCGCTGGCCGCCCTGCGACTGCCGGCGTTGCGACTGCCTGCGTTCCGCCGCCCCGGTTCCCGCCGTACCGGGGCGCCCGCGACGCCGAAGAGCACCACGACCACCACGGCCGCTCTGCCGTGGTTCACACCTGACTCCGCACCGTCAGAGAACCGGTCCACGACGAAGGGACATTCGTGAGCACGCAACGGAGGATGAGCGCGGCCGGGGTCGCGCTGATGCTCGGCGGCGCGGGGATCCTGCTGGCCGCAAGCCCCGCCCAGGCAGCCGAGGTCTCGTACAGGACGGAGTGCATACCACCGCCCATCTCGGGCCTGCCGGCCGTCCAGGGCACCACGAAGGTGCAGATCACCGCGCCGGCCGAGGCCAAGGTCGGCGACGAGGTCGAGGTGGTCTGGAAAACGGTCGAGGCCGCGTCCAAGAACCCGGACGTCCTCGACCTGGAGAAGGACACCGTCAAGCCGACCGGAACCGTCACGGTGGGAGGCGCCGGCTCGGGCGAGCTGAAGATGGAGGGGCCGCGGCAGAATCCGCCGATCCCCAAGAACAGCCCGATGGTGCTGCCCGACATGAAAGGGAAGCTGAAGCTGGAGAAGGCGGGCGAGATCACGCTGACGCCCGGCGCGTACAACATCAACGTCTCCAAGCCGATCTCGACGGACACCAAGTGCTCGCCGAAGGAGACGGTCCCGGTCGCGGCAAGGATCAAGGTGACGGAGGGCTCGGGCAACTCGGGCGGTACGACGACGTCCGGTGGTACGACGACATCGGGCGGTACCACGACGAACGGCGGTACGACCTCCGCGGGCACCACCGGCGGCGCGACGACCTCCGGGGGCACCGCCTCCGGCGGCACGACCGCCGGCGGGGGCGGGCAGAGCGACTTCCCCGGCAAGGAGGTCGCCGTCACCTTCGCCTGCAAGTCCCCGGGGCCGGCCGGCATCAGTTCCAAGGTGACGATCAACGCCAAGAAGAACGGCGGCAGTTACGACCTGGTCGTCAAGACGGCCAAAGGCGTCATGAACAGCCCGGCAGCGCTCCCCGCCGGCGCGCTCAAGCCGTCCATGGCCGTCGTCGTCGGCGGCGCCGACAAGGGCACCGTCCCCGTCACCGGACCCGCCAACAAGGATCCGCTGGAGCAGGGAAAGCCGGTCGACCTCGCCGACATGACCGGTACGTACAAGCCGGGCGCCGGCGGCAAGTCCACCCTGAGCCCCGGCACCCTGACGATCGACGTCACCCTCGGCGGCCAGAAGATCAGCATCCCGTGCACGGTCAAGGGCACGGCCCAGGCGTCCCTCGAACTCGACACCACGGCCCAGCCGGGCGGCGCGGCGGGCGGTGACTCCTCGTCCGGAGGGTCGCCGGGCGGCGGCTCCGCGGGCACCGACGGCGGCCTGGCCCAGACGGGCGCCGAGAACGACGGCGCCCTGCGGGCCCTGGCACTGGTCGCGGGCACAGTGATCCTTCTGGGGGGCGCGGTCTTCACGTTCACCCCGTGGCGGAGGCTGCGCGGAACGCGCTAGGCACCGCGCGCCGGACACGGCGAAGGGCCGCCGCACCGAATCCGGTGCGGCGGCCCTGGCGCGTGTACGGGCTGCGTGAGCGTGTACGGGCTACGTCAGTGGACGTCGCCCATCTGCTCCTCGACCTTCCTGCGGTACATGAAGATCGCGACACCGGCCACGGCGGCGAGCGCCGCCTGCATGGCGATGATGCCGGTTCCGTTGAGGTCGACACCCGCGAGGGAGAGCAGACCCGTGGAGCAGTCACCGGCGGTGACCGCGAGGAACCAGACACCCATCATCTGGCTCGCGTACTTCTGCGGCGCCATCTTGGTGGTGACCGACAGGCCCACCGGCGAGAGGCACAGCTCGGCGATCGTCTGGATCATGTAGATCGAGACCAGCCACATCGGACTGACCTTGGTGCCGTCGCCGGCCATGCCCATCGGAACGATGAAGACGAAGAAGGATCCACCGACCAGGACCAGGGCCATCGCGAACTTCACGATCGTGCTGGGCTCCTGGTTCCTGCGGGCCAGCCACAGCCACAGCCAGGCGAAGACCGGCGCGAGCGCCATGACGAACAGCGGGTTCAGCGACTGGAACCAGGTGGCCGGGAAGTCGAAGCCGAACAGGGTGTCGCCGGTCTTGGCGTCCGCGAACAGGGACAGCGTGGAGCCACCCTGGTCGTAGATCATCCAGAAGACGGCGGCGGCGACGAAGAACCAGATGTAGCCGCTCATCTTCGACTGCTCGGTCCTCGTCAGGCTCTTGTCGAGCTTGATACGGACCAGGACGGCGACCGGGATGATCAGGCCGGCCAGGGTCAGCGGGACGAGCGCCCAGTTCAGGGTGTACATGCCCATCGCGACGACGGCGCCGTAGAACACGGCCACAAGGGTGGTGACCAGCGCGGTCCTGGCCAGGATGCTCCTGCGCTCCTGGGCGTCGAGCGGGTTCGGGACGATGCTGCTCTTCTCGCTCAGGTTCCGGGTGCCGATCAGGAACTGGGCGAGACCCAGGCCCATGCCGACAGCGGCGAGAGCGAAGCCGTAGTGCCAGTTGTGCTTCTCGCCGACGGTGCCGATCACCAGCGGCGCCACGAAGGCACCGAGGTTGATGCCCATGTAGAAGATCGTGAAGCCGCCGTCGCGGCGCGGGTCGTCCGGACCGTCGTAGAGGTGGCCGACCATCGTGGAGATGTTGGCCTTCAGCAGACCGGAGCCGACCGCGACGAGGACGAGGCCGACGAAGAACATCGCCTGACCCGGTGCGGCGAGCGACAGATGGCCCGCCATGATCACGAAGGCGGCGATGGTGACCGTCTTGCGGGCACCCCAGACGCGGTCACCGAACCAGCCGCCGGGCATGGCCATCAGGTAGACCATCGAGACATAGACGGCGTAGATGGCCGACGCCGTGGCGGCGGACATCGCGAGGCCGCCGCCCTGGCTGCCGGTCGCCGCGTCGGCGCCCCCGGAGACCAGGTAGAGCACGAGAAGGGCGCGCATGCCGTAATAGCTGAAGCGCTCCCACATCTCGGTCATGAAGAGAGTGGCCAGGCCGCGGGGGTGGCCGAGGAAGGTCTTCGCGGCAGCGGAGCCGGCGGAGTCCTTCGTCAGGCTGGACGCCATTGGGTCGTTCCTTGCTTGTTCGGGACGCGGTGCTTTGTGAGCGGTACGCGCCCGTTGGGGGGTGGCCGGAACCGGTGAGCGAGCCGTCCCACCCCACGCCCGAGGGGTTCGCTCCGTGGATCGGAGGAGGGACAGCCCGCATCGGGATCCACGCCCGTCGCGCTATGGCGCGCTCACGGCCCGGCCCGCAGGTCGTTCACTGTCGTCGAGGCCGGCAACCCGGCCTCGCACAGAGAGGAGACCCCTGGCTCGTGTGACGGGCCAAAGGTCCCCATGATGTACATCAGGCGTCTGGTCACCATACGACATGACACCACGTCATATGGAAGGACTTGAGAGATGGATCACAGGTGTTCCTGGAACCGGCTGCCTTGAATCGAAGGTCATAGTCATGATCGCACCCCTGACCCGCAGGGCTTGTCGATCACGCACCGGCGTGTACCTCTTGCGGACTACCATCACCTCATGACCCGTGTACTGCTCGCCGAGGACGACGCGTCCATCTCGGAGCCGCTGGCCCGCGCCCTGCGCCGGGAGGGTTACGAGGTCGAGGTGCGCGAGGACGGCCCGACCGCGCTGGACGCCGGGCTGGCGGGCGGCGTCGACCTCGTCGTCCTGGACCTCGGGCTTCCCGGCATGGACGGCCTGGAGGTGGCGAGACGGCTCCGTGCCGAGGGCCACACGGTGCCGATCCTGGTCCTGACCGCCCGCGCGGACGAGGTGGACACCGTGGTGGGCCTGGACGCCGGAGCGGACGACTACGTCACCAAGCCCTTCCGGCTCGCGGAACTGCTCGCCCGCGTCCGCGCGCTCCTGCGCCGCGGCTCGACGGAACCGGCACCGGCGCCGGCGACCCACGGCGTACGGATCGACGTGGAGTCGCACCGGGCATGGATGGGCGACGAGGAACTGCAACTCACGGCGAAAGAGTTCGATTTGCTGCGCGTCCTGGTCCGCGACGCGGGCCGGGTGGTCACCCGGGACCAGTTGATGCGCGAGGTCTGGGACACGACGTGGTGGTCCTCGACGAAGACGCTGGACATGCACATCTCCTGGCTCCGCAAGAAACTGGGCGACGACGCGGCGAACCCGCGGTACATCGCGACGGTGCGGGGCGTGGGTTTCCGCTTCGAAAAGAGCTGACCTGCTGCGAGCGGCGCGAGCGGCCACCACGGCGCGGGCCGCGGTGGCCGCTTCGCGGGCGTACGGGGCCGCCCGGACCCGTTCCGTCCGGGACGGGTCCATTCGGGACCTTTCTCGCGTTCGCGGTTACCGTGGCGGGGCGGTGGTCCCTTGGCGCCCCGAGGCACCCGCCCCGGGGCCGTCATGCTGGGGAGGGTCCGTGCAGGGTCGTCCCCGCAGGCGATCGGCGGCGGACACCGGGTGACCGATCCGGTCGGCCAGGTTGCCGCCGACACCGAGGAGTCGACCCGGAGGGGGCCAGGAACCCGCACCCCAGGCACCGGGCACCCCCGAGCCCGGCGGGTCCGTACCCCACGGCCGGGCCGCGCAACGTACCCCAAGACCCGCACCCCGCACCCCCGGAGCGCACATGCGTCGACGACTGATCAACTCCACCCTCGCCGTCGTCCTCGTCGTCATCGCCGTCTTCGGCGTCTCCCTCGTCCTCGTCGAGACCCGCACCATCTCCAGCAGCGCCCAGGAGAGCGTCGACTCCGAGGCCCTCCGCCTCGTCAGCATCGTCGACAGCCGGCTCATCGGTGGTGAGCCCGTCAATCCCGACATCCTGGCCGAGCAGAGCGGTGCCAAGCGGTACGCCCTCATCGACATTCCCGGCCGCGATCCCATCGAGATCGGCAAGCGTCCCGACGGCAGCGTCATCCGCGGTGTCGCGGACGGCGAGCGGGGCGAGAGCGTCACCGTCGAGGAATCACGGTCCGCCGTGACCCGCGAAGTCGGCCGGACCCTGCTGATCATCGGCGGGGTCGCCCTGCTCGCCGTCATCGCCGCCGTTCTCCTCGCCGTGCGCCAGGCCAACCGTCTCGGCTCGCCCCTCACGGACCTCGCCGAGACCGCCGAGCGCCTCGGCTCCGGCGATCCGCGCCCCCGCCACAAGCGCTACGGCGTCCCCGAGCTCGACCGGGTCGCCGATGTCCTTGACGCCAGTGCCGAGCGCATCGCCCGCATGCTCACCGCGGAACGCAGGCTCGCCGCGGATGCCTCGCACCAGCTCCGTACACCGCTGACCGCGCTGTCCATGCGGCTGGAGGAGATCACCCTCACCGACGACCCGGACACGGTCAAGGAGGAGGCGAGTATCGCGCTCGCCCAGGTGGAGCGGCTCACCGACGTCGTGGAGCGACTCCTGACGAACTCCCGGGACCCCCGCACCGGCTCCGCCGTCGTCTTCGACCTCGACGAGGTCGTCAAGCAGCAGCTGGAGGAGTGGCGCCCCGCCTACCGCAGCGCGGGCCGCGCCATCGTCTGCTCGGGCAGGCAGGGCATGCGGGCGGTCGGTACGCCGGGTGCCGTCGCCCAGGTGCTCGCCGCGCTGATCGAGAATTCGCTGATGCACGGCGGCGGAACCGTCGCCGTGCGGACCCGGGTCACCGGCAACCAGGCCGTGGTGGAGGTGACCGACGAGGGACCGGGCGTCCCGGCCGATCTCGGCGCGCGGATCTTCGAGCGGACCATCAGCGGCCGTAACTCGACGGGCATCGGCCTGGCCGTGGCCCGGGACCTGGCGGAGGCGGACGGCGGCCGGCTGGAACTGCTCCAGCAGCATCCACCGGTCTTCGCGCTGTTCCTCAGCCGCGTGGCCCGCAGCCGCAAGGACGACCCGCCCACGGTCCGCTAGCGGCCTCGGGGCGAGGGCCCGGCGCCACCGGCCCACAGGCGTGTATCACCGGGCCACAGGCGCTCAGCGCCACGAGGGCAAATCCGCCGACCGGCACTGGGCCGAAAGAGGGGCTCAGCGCCCGACCCGGTCCGGCGCCGCCCGCCGCTGCCCCAGGAACGATTCAGCTGTCTCCACGGCCTCGCGCGCCGGCAGTGCCCGGAAGACCCAGGTGCGGTACGACCAGAAGCGGAACAGCGTCGCGATGGCGATGCCGAGGAACTTGAAGATGTTGCTCTGCAGCGGGCTGTCCCAGCCGAAGCCGTATGTCGCCGCGTACAGAATCCCGTTCTCGATCACCAGGCCGACCACGCTGAACAGCAGAAAGAGCGTGAGCTCCTTCGTACGGCCGCTCTTGTCGCGGTCGCGGTAGGTGAAGTACCGAAAGCCCACGTAGTTGAAGGCGATCGCCACGACCGTGGCCAGGATCGAGGCCCGCACCACGGGGATCTCGGTCGTGTGCCGCACGACATTGAAGACCACGAGGTTGACGAGCAGGCCTGCCCCGCCCACCGCACCGAACTTGGCGACTTCGCGCAGGAGCTGGTCGAGCTGCCCGCGCAGCGCCCCGCCTCGTTCACTCATAGTGAGAGTTCAGCCCCATCGTTTCGGCAGCGTCAACCTAGTCATGCTAACCATCCACCCCCGGAGTTGCCTGTGGACGGTGGCAATGGTGTGGCGAGGCTGTGACACGGTCGACGGCGCCCAGCCCCCCGCGGGCGGCGGAGGGCTCCGGGGCGGCGGATACCCTAGGAGGGTGACGTTCCCGGTAGTCGGCATGGTCGGCGGCGGTCAGCTCGCCCGTATGACCCACGAGGCGGGCATCCCCCTCGGCATCAGATTCAAGCTTCTCAGTGACACCCCGCAGGACTCCGCGGCCCAGGCGGTCGGCGATGTCGTCATCGGCGACTACCGCGACCTGGACACGCTGCGTGAGTTCGCGCGGGGGTGCGACGTGCTCACGTTCGATCATGAGCATGTCCCGATCGAGCACCTGCGGGCGCTGGAGGCGGACGGCATCCCCGTCCGCCCGGGGCCCGACGCCCTGGTCCACGCGCAGGACAAGGGCGTGATGCGCGCGAAGCTCGACGAGCTCGGCGCGCCCTGCCCGCGCCACCGCATCGTCACGGACCCCGCCGATGTGACGGCGTTCGCGGAGGAGGGAGACGGCTTCCCCGTCATCCTCAAGACCGTGCGCGGCGGCTACGACGGCAAGGGCGTCTGGTTCGTGCGTACGCAGGCCGATGCCGAGGCCCCCTTCAAGGCGGGCGTCCCCGTCCTCGCCGAGGAGAAGGTCGACTTCACCCGCGAGCTTGCGGCGAACATCGTCCGTTCCCCGCACGGCCAGGCCGTTGCCTACCCCGTCGTGGAGTCCCGGCAGGTCGACGGCGTCTGCGACACGGTGATCGCGCCCGCGCCGGAGCTGGACGGCGAGCTGGCCGGCCAGGCCCAGGAGCTGGCCCTGCGGATCGCCAAGCAGCTCGGCGTGGTGGGCCATCTCGCGGTCGAGCTGTTCGAGACGGCCGACGGCCGCATCCTCGTCAACGAGCTGGCCATGCGCCCGCACAACTCCGGCCACTGGACCCAGGACGGCGCGATCACCTCGCAGTTCGCGAACCATGTGCGCGCGGTGCTCGATCTCCCCCTCGGGGACCCGAGGCCGCGCGCGAAGTGGACCGTCATGGCGAACGTCCTCGGCGGGGACTTCCCCGACATGTACGCGGCCTATCTGCACTGCATGGCCCGCGACCCGCAGCTCAAGATCCATATGTATGGCAAGGACGTCAAGCCCGGCCGCAAGGTGGGTCACGTCAACACCTACGGCGACGATCTCGACGACGTGCTGGAGCGCGCCCGTCACGCAGCCGGCTACCTCAGAGGAACGATCACCGAATGAGCCCTGTCGTTGGCATTGTCATGGGGTCCGACTCCGACTGGCCCGTCATGGAGGCCGCCGCTCAGGCCCTGGACGAGTTCGAGATCCCGTACGAGGTCGATGTCGTCTCCGCGCACCGGATGCCGCGCGAAATGATCGCGTACGGCGAGGGGGCCGCCGACCGCGGCCTCAAGGCGATCATCGCGGGCGCCGGGGGAGCCGCCCACCTTCCGGGCATGCTCGCCTCCGTCACCCCGCTCCCGGTGATCGGCGTCCCCGTGCCGCTGAAGTACCTCGACGGCATGGACTCGCTGCTGTCGATCGTGCAGATGCCCGCGGGTGTGCCCGTCGCGACCGTCTCGGTCGGCGGCGCCCGCAACGCCGGCCTGCTCGCCGCCCGCATCCTGGCCACGCAGGACGCTGAACTCCTCGTCCGTATGCGGGAGTTCCAGCAGGAGCTGAACGACCAGGCAACGGACAAGGGCAAGCGGCTCCGGGCCAAGGTCGCAGGTGCGGAGTCGTTCGGCTTCGGGAAGTAAGAGGCATGGACTTCCTCAGCCAGGCGCACGAGCTTCTCGCCTCCCACCCGGTCGTCGACGGCCACAACGATCTGCCCTGGGCGCTGCGCGAGCGCGTCCGCTACGACCTGGACCGCCTCGACATCGCTCACGACCAGCGGGGCCAGCTGCACACCGACATCCCGCGGCTGCGCAGCGGCAGGGTCGGCGCACAGTTCTGGTCCGTGTACGTGCGGGCTGGCATGGCCGGCGACGACGCGGTCAGCGCGACCCTGGAACAGATCGACGGGGTGCGCCAGCTGCTGGAGCGCTACCCCGCGGACCTGGCCGTCGCGCTGACGGCCGACGACATGGAGAAGGCGCGTGGGGAGGGCCGTATCGCCTCGCTGATGGGCGCCGAGGGCGGCCACTCCATCAACAACTCGCTGGCCACCTTGCGGGCGCTGTACGCACTGGGCGTGCGGTACATGACCCTCACCCACAACGACAACGTCGCGTGGGCGGACTCGGCCACGGACGAGGAGGTCGTGGGCGGCCTCTCCGCCTTCGGCCGTGAGGTCGTCCGGGAGATGAACCGTATCGGCATGCTCGTCGACCTCTCGCACGTCGCCGCGTCGACGATGCATGACGCGCTCGCCACCTCGGTCGCGCCGGTCGTCTTCTCGCACTCCTCGGCGCGGGCGATCTGCGACCACCCGCGCAATGTGCCCGACGACGTGCTCGCTCTGCTGCCGGCCAACGGCGGCGTCGCGATGGCCACGTTCGTGCCGAAGTTCGTCCTGCCCGCGGCCGTCGTATGGACCCGGGCGGCGGACGAGAACATGCAGGCGCACGGGCTGCACCACCTGGACACGACGCCGACGGCGATGAAGATTCACCAGGAGTTCGAGGCGGCGAACCCCCGTCCGGTGGCGACGGTCGCGACGGTCGCCGACCATCTCGACCACATGCGCGAGGTGGCAGGCATCGACCACATCGGCATCGGTGGCGACTTCGACGGGACGGCCTTCACGCCGGAGGGGCTCGATGATGTCGCGGGCTATCCGAACCTGATCGCGGAGCTGCTCGGCCGCGGCTGGTCCGGATCCGACCTCGCGAAGCTCACCTGGGAGAACGCGGTGCGCACGCTGCGCGCCGCGGAGGACGTCTCCCGCGGCCTGAGCGCCGAGCGCGGTCCGTCCAACGCGACGATCGAGCAGCTCGACGGCTGAGCGCGGCCGACGGGGGGTACGGGGAGGCGTCCCCGTACCCCCCGTCGGCCGCAGCAGCACACCAAGACCCCAATTGGGGTGTTGCGCCGGCTCCTGCGCCTGATCCCAACTGGGGATGAGGCAGAGCGAGTCACAACAACAGGCATGATGGCAGTTACCTAGTTCAATAGGAGAGGCTGGGCGACGAGTCCGGAGCCGAACTCGTCGTCTGGCCTCATCCATTTTCGGGGGGTTTTCATTGTTCGAAGGAGCACCAACAGTAACTCTTCGCATAGAGATCTATGTACGTACTGGGCCCGGTCGCTGGGGGTGGCGAACGGCCGGACCGGAATACCCGGACACCCCCGAATGCATTCGGGCAGAGAGTCAGTTGGTCCGGGCTCTGTTCACATACTCCGCAATGGCGGCGCGCCTGATGTCCGCTGAGGTAACCCGGTTTCGGATGGTGGCGCATTCCATCGCTCACGGCGGACTCGTTGGGCATGTTGAGTGGGGCCGTTCTTCCGAGACCGGTCGGCTCGTCCCGGCGGCCGAGCACTGGACTCACTGGGACACGGCGTTGGTGGCGGCATGACCGCCCGTCACTTCGTCATCGGCCGTGAAGACCCCGAGGATGCGTTCACCGACAGCCCGCGGTGACCAGGCTTAGAGGGTCTACCTCACCGACCGCACGCCCGAGCTGGACCCGCCGACTGAGCTTGGTTTCGGGCCGATCGCGGTGACCGGCTACGGGCGGGTTGCCCGAGACGCGCGGAGCCCCGCCGTACTTCCTTCGCGGGGGGTGCGGCGGGGCTTTCGCCGTTGGTCTACTGAGTGCAGAGAGAAGCCCCACCATGCCCTAGCACAGTGGGGCCGCTGTGAACTGGCGCGGGGTGGCCAAGGGTCAGACAGTGCCGAACTCTCCAGCCTTGACGCCCGCCACGAAAGTTGCGAACGAGCCAGCGGGGAAGCCCAGAACCGGACCGCTCGGGCGCTTGGAGTCACGGACAGGGACCACGCCGCGCGAGGCGACGAGGTTTGTGGCGACCTCGATGCAGTTGCCGCCGTTATTGCTGTATGAGGACTTGAACCAGCGGGGAGAGTCAGTCGTGGTCGTCACGGGGTGCCCTTTCGTACCTGATTGATCATGGCCACGGATGCCACCTGGGAGAGGGCTTCGGCCTGTAGCTGATGGTAGGCGGTCAGCATGGGAAGTACCGTCGTGCTTTCGCGGTCTAGGTGTCCCTGCGCCTGAGACTCGGCGTAGGCGACCACGGACCGATCCGGCAGCGTCAGGAGGTTGACCGGCAGGTCAAACGGTCGACGCTCGCCCATCTCGAACGGCGCAACCTGTACCACGATGTTGGGATGCTCGGCGTACTCAACAAGACGTTCCAGTTGGGCGCCCATCACGTCAGGGCCGCCGACCTGTCGACGAACGCAGCTTTCGTCCATCACTACGAGCATCATCGGAGGCCGGGACCGCGCGAGGGCCGCTTGCCGATCCGCCAAGAAGGAGACGCGCGCATCGGCCTGGTCGGGTGTGATGGAACCCCGCCGTACGGCGCTGCTCGCTAACACCCGTGCGTACTCCTCTGTCTGCAACAATCCTGGGATGATCCCGATTTCGTACAGTCGGATCTCCACGGCACGGCCCTCATGCCCCACGTACTCCGGGAACCCCTCCAGCAGGCTGCCGTGCCGGATCTCGCGCCACTGACGCTCGAACGTGTCTGCGGTCTCTCCAGTACCAAACACAACGTCAGCACTGCGCGAAAAACGAAGAGTTGGCATCTTGCGGCCAGTTTCAACCGCGGAAATATGCGTGCTGGAATATCCCATCTGTTCGGCGAGATCCTCTTGTTTCCAGCCGCGTGCTTCGCGTGAGGTGCGTAAGCGTGCTCCGAAGGCTGCCTGAGGTGAGCTGTCCGGGTTCAGCTCTTTACGGTTCAAGACGCGTTCACCAACCTTTCGTCCGATCCTGACAGGTTGAAGGGTTCCCGACTGTAGGTCACGCTGAACTGCCTTGGTAGTGGAAGCGCTACGGAGAGGAGCAGCGGTGCTTGGAAATTGCGTTCTCCCGAACGGACAGGAACCACCACACGTCTCGGCCCCCGCCGAGCGTGCGAGCGCCAAGCGGCACCAAGCTGACGAGCGCTGGCGGCAGTCGTGAAGTTCCTAGCGGTCCGGCTCGTCCTCGCGGCAGGGGCCGCGGAAGTGCACTTACGGCGGCACTTCGCCCGGATCATGTGGGCACTCACCCCGCACCCCGAGAGTGACGAGCCGTTCGCCGACCTGCAGCGCATCGAATCGGACCCCGAGTACCGCGCGCTGTTCCTCGCGGGGCTGGACGCTGCGATTGTCCAATGTGAGGGAGAGCGCACGGCCGACCTACGACAGATTGAAGCGGCAGCCGATCAACTTCGGAACCTGGTCCGCACCGACAACGGCGAGCGTGCCGCATGACCGATGTTGAGTACGTCGCCGAGGTGTACGAGGGCGATGCTGTGGCGACCGCCCATCTCGTCGAGTGCGTTGCTCCGTCCCGCCGGCTCGCGCTCCGATGGCTCCGCGGGCAAGCGCTCCGATTCGCGGGAGCGCTGGACCCCGATCCGTACGCCGAGTGGGTTCCGCCCCTCGCGCTTCAACCAGTGACGTAAGCCGAGCGGGACGCACCCGCCGAGCTGCGCGCATGGGCCGACAACAACAAGCACCGAACCCCGAAGGACAAAAGATGAAGCGCTTAGCCGAATTCAGCGGCGTACTGCTCATTGTGATGATCAGTGTCTCAGTCGGTTTCGTACTCGGCTCAGTGCTGACATTTCAGTAGGCCCAACACCCATGGCGGCCATTCGGGTTAGGGCCGTGCACAACCCCCGAACTCCCATCCCTGCCGGACGTACTGAATTCGAGGCCCCCCTTACTCAATTCGGAATCCTGGCAGGGGTGGGGCTCAGTCCCGCCTTGGTAGGTCAATGCTGGAAAGGTCGAGTTGCCGAGGCGGGTAAGCAAGTGCCGTGACACCAAAGCGAAAGGACACCGGTTATGAAGCCGTGGATTCTGAGCGAGTGTGACCACCAGTGGGCGCAATGGAGCGGTAAGCAGCGCTGCGTGAAGTGTGGTGCGACGCAGTAACCAATGAACGGGGAGGGGGCCGGTCGGCCGGTTCCCTCCCTACTAGCGATTGAGGAGCACATGAGCGAGCGCGTCCAGTGGGAAGAACTGCCGTCCGAACTTCGCAATGCGGTCGAAGCACGTACCGGCCCCGTGATCACGTCGGAGAACGTGGCCGAGGGGCTGAACTGTTCGGTGGCGCTGGTAGTGCACACCCGGACCAGTGGCCCGCTTTTCCTCAAGGGCGTTCGCACGTCCGACGCTGCCGGAATGGTCGGTTTGCGTTGCGAGGAACAGATCAATGAAACGGTCGCCGGTATCAGCCCCACCATTCTCTACCGCTTCGAGGTGGGCGGCTGGTTCTGCCTGGCGTTCATCTACGTTGACGGCCGACACGCGGACCTGAGCCCCGGTACGGAGGACCTGGCAGCAGTCGCCTTCACCATGGGGAGGATGCAACAGCTCATCTTCAATGAGCCGTTGCCGTTCGGGCGCTTCACGTTCACTGCCCCTCAACTCGCTGAGCGGTTCGCGAAATTTCTGAACCCTGGCGAGGCGGCAGCGCTCAAGGGAACGAACTTGCTACACACCGACGCCAACCCGCACAACATCATGATTGGGGACGACTGCGGAGATGCTTACGTTGTGGACTGGGCCATGCCCGCAATTGGCCCCGCGTGGGTTGACCCGGCGTATACGGCTGTGCGATTGATGGAATGCGGGCAGACACCTTCTGACGCGCTGGGATGGCTGGGCGGATTCGCCAGTTGGCGGCAAGCCGACCCGAAGGCCGTTGAAGTCTTCGTGAACGCCACTTGCCGACACTGGACGGCAACCGTTGGCGAGAAGGGTGCAGAGCCTAGCAACGCCCGATTCCGGCACTTGCTCGGCTTCCCGGCATGAGGCACCCAGCAGGCGTCCAGCTCCCCTCCGTAGACGGCCACGCACCCCGTGACCGGTCCTCACGTCACCCCGTCCGCCTTTCGTTCCCCATAGCAGATGGGCGGGGCTCCGCCTCTTGGAGAGCGAACGCTGAGAGGATTCCCTCACCAGGTGTCATAGGGGTGCCTGTTGGAGCCCAAAGGAGCACACGACATGTCGGCAACCCAGGTGACACAGGCTCTTATCCTCGCGGGTGGCCAGGCGACCCGTATGCGGCCGTACACAGACGACGCACCCAAAGCCATGGTCCCGGTAGCCGGGGCCCCCATCGTCGGCTATCAACTGGCGTGGATCGCTGAGCATGGCGTGAAATCCGTAGTGATCAGCGGCGGGTACAAGCACGAGATGATTTCGGATTACGCGGGCGACGGCTCGCGCTTCGGCGTCGAAATCAGGTACGCCATCGAGAATGAGCCATTGGGCCGTGGTGGCGGATTGAAGTTCGCCGCGCGTCGGCTGGCCGACCCTGACGCGCCGTTCTTCGTGCTCAACGGCGACGTAATCAGCACCTTCTCATTGGCGGACCTTTCCGCCTACCACAACCAGCACAACGGGGCCGTCACGGTTGCACTCTCTCCGTACCGGTCGAACTGGGGCGTGGCCGACCTGGGCGACGGAGACCGCATCCGGGGCTTCGTCCAGTCACCGGAACTGCCCTACTGGATCAACGCGGGAATCTACGTATTTAACCCCGAAGTAGTCACCATGCTCCCCGACAAGGGAGACCACGAAGACAGCACCTTTCCCCAGCTCGCTAAGGAAAGTCGCCTAATCGGCTACCGGCTGTCCGGCTACTGGCGCGGGATCGACACCGTGAAGGACGTAATGGAAGCGTCCAAGGAAGTCCGGAATACCGGAGGAGTGCTGGCCCCGGAGTTCCAGACGACAGACCCCAACATCTGAGCCGTGGGCCACCGTCGGCCCATGGAGTCGAAGGGACACGAAAACCGTGATCAACGCGAACGAGGTAATCGGAAGCCATAACTTTCTGTTCATCACCTTCGACTCATTGCGCTACGACGTAGCGCGGGCAACAACGCATGGTGGCCGAACTCCCAATCTGGAAAGCGTGCTTCCTGACGGGTTATGGGAAGAACGCCGTACACAAGGGTCTTTCACGCTTCCCGCGCATACGGCGTTCTTCTCCGGCTTCCTGCCGGTCCCTTCCGGCCCGGAGCGTCCGGGTAGGTTGCTTGCCTGCCATGCGATGCGCGGGACCACAATCAAAGACCGCACCTTCGTATTTGACGCGCCCGACATCGTCACGGGCCTGTCCGGCTTGGGGTACCGCACCGTGTGCATCGGCGGCGTCGGCTTTTTCTCCAACCAAACGAAGCTGGGCCGAGTCCTGCCCGGACTGTTCCAGGAGAGCCACTGGAGCCCCCAGACGGGCACCGACGATTCCCAGTCCACCGGGCATCAGGTGGACATCGCCCTGACCGTGCTCAACGAACAGCCCTCCGGGCAACCGCTGTTCCTCTTCCTGAACGTCTCGGCGACGCACACCCCCCACCATGTGTACCTGCCGGGGGAGACGGCGGATTCGTGGGAGAGCCAGTGCGCCGCCCTGGCCTACGCGGATTCCGAGCTCGGCCGACTCTTCGCGACCATGCCGGATCTCGGTCCGTGGCTCGTGCTCATGTGCGCCGATCACGGGGAAGCGTTCGGCGAAGACGGCCACCACGGTCACGGAATTGCCCATCCGTCCGTGTGGAGCGTCCCCTACTCGGAATCGGTCATGCCCGCTGCTGGGTAGCCGTCCGATCCCCCGAAACGGCCCCGTCCGTGTGCTGCCCCCGTGGCGCATGGGCGGGGCTCGCGTTAGTCGTGCTGGTGCTCGTCCTTGCGGACCGGCTCGACGGACTCGGCAACGTACGTCCCTCGCTGCGGTACGACGAACACCAGCCCATCAGCCACGGTAAGTCAAGAGCGTTCGGGTCCGCGTAGACCCTCCACGACCGCGCACGGTCGTCCGCGTCCAGCGCCCTCGCACCGAGCGCCAGCACGTCCTTCTCCGCCGCGTCGAGGTCGCTCACGGTCAGGTCCAGATGGAACTGCTGCGAGGCGTCCGGTGCGGGCCACTTCGGCGGTACGAAGCCGGGCGCCGCCTGGAAGGCCAACCCGGTGCCCGCCGCGCCGGTCAGGGAGACCCAGCCGTCGCCGTCGCTCTCGGTCCGACCGCCGAGCAGCTCCGCGTAGAAACGACCGAGTGCCACGGGGTCCGGACAGTCCAGGACGACGGTCCCCAGCGTTGCGATGGCCATGGTTGCCTCCTTGAGAGAGTTACCGTTGAAACGGCTCAACCAGTAACGGTTACTTCATGCTCCCGTATCGGAGGTAACGTCGCAACCATGAATGAGAGGGCATCCGCACCCGGCGGTCTCGCGCTGGTCGAGGCCCTGGTGAACACGCTCGACGTCGAGACCGGCACGGACTCCCTCGACACGGCCGAGGGCCGCGCCGCCTTCGGTCTGACCGAGGGGGAGGTGCCGGACGCCCGTGAACTCCGCGAGGCGCTCCGTGCGGCCTGTCTCGCCCACGCCGGCCACCGGGCCGGGGGCCGCTCGCCCGCCGAACTGGACCGCCTGCTCGCGGCGGCCCCGCTGTACGTCACGGTCGCCGAGGACGGCACGGCGGCGCTGCGCCCCACGGCTCCGGCGACGCTCGTCTCCCGTATCGCCGAGGCCCTGGCGTCGTCGGCCGCGGACGGGACGTGGCCGCGTCTGAAGGCGTGCGAGGCCGAGGACTGCCGGTGGGCGTACTACGACCGCAGCCCTGCCGGCCGCCGCCGCTGGTGCTCGATGTCGGTGTGCGGCGCCCGCGCGAAGATGCGCACGTACAGGGCGCGGCGCGCGCCGGCGACGGACTGAGGCCGCGCGCGCCTCACGGCGTCGGCCGCGCGCAGGAAGCCGTCGGCCGGGCCCCCTCTGCCGAAGCCGCTGGTGAGCGGCGCGGAGCGTACTCAGGCCCGCGGGCGGCCCATCGCGCGGTAGGTCCAGCCGGCCTCGCGCCACTTCGAGGGGTCCAGCGCGTTCCGGCCGTCCAGGATGTGCCGGCTCGCCGTGACCGCGCCCAGCTCCGCCGGGTCCAGCTCGCGGAACTCGCGCCACTCCGTCAGGTGCAGCACCACGTCCGCGCCACGCACCGTCTCCAGCACCGACTTCCCGTACCCAAGGGTGGGGAAGAGCCGTCGCGCGTTCTTCATGCCCTTGGGGTCGTAGACCGTGACCTGGCCGCCCTGGAGATGGATCTGGCCCGCGACGTTCAGCGCGGGGGAGTCCCGTACGTCGTCGGAGTCCGGCTTGAACGTCGCGCCGAGCACGGCCACCCGCTTGCCGAGGAAGGAGCCACCGCCGACCGCCTCCCGCGCCAGCTCCACCATGTGCCCGCGCCGTCGCATGTTGATCGAGTCGACCTCCCGCAGGAACGTCAGCGCCTGGTCCGCGCCCAGCTCACCGGCGCGCGCCATGAAGGCGCGGATGTCCTTCGGCAGACAGCCGCCGCCGAAGCCGATCCCGGCCCGCAGGAACTTCGGCCCGATGCGCTCGTCGTGGCCGATCGCCTCCGCGAGCTTCACGACGTCTCCGTCGGCCGCCTCGCACACCTCCGCCATGGCGTTGATGAAGGAGATCTTCGTCGCGAGGAAGGAGTTCGCGGAGGTCTTCACCAGTTCGGCGGTCGGGAAATCCGTCACCACGAACGGTGACCCTTCGGCGACGGGCGTCGAGTAGACCTCGCGCAACAGCTTCTCCGCGCGCTCGCTCTCCACGCCGACGACGATCCGGTCGGGGTGCAGGGTGTCCTTGACGGCGAATCCCTCGCGCAGGAACTCCGGGTTCCATGCCAGCTCCGCTTCCGCGCCGACCGGGGACAGCTCGGCGAGGACTCCCGCGAGCCGGGCCGCGCTGCCCACCGGCACGGTGGACTTGCCGACGACCAGCACCGGCCGCTTCAGCTGCGGTGCGAGCGAGGCGAAGGCGCGGTCGACGTACGACATGTCACAGGCGTACTCGCCGTGCTTCTGCGGTGTGTTCACACAGACGAAGTGGATGTCGCCGAACTCCCCGATCTCCTCCCAGGAGGTCGTGAAGCGCAGCCGCCCGCTCGACCCCTCGATCCCCGCGACGTGCCGGGCGAGGAGCTCTTCGAGTCCGGGCTCGTACATCGGGACCCGGCCGGCCGAGAGCATCTCGATCTTCTCGGGCACGACATCCAGCCCGAGCACCTCGAACCCCAGCTCTGCCATGGCCGCGGCGTGGGTGGCGCCGAGATATCCGGTGCCGATCACGGTGATCTTGAGGGCCATGCGGTGCTCCATCGAATAGCGGGCTCGTACTGCGAGCCCGAGCATAACCGGGCCTTCACCAGGGCAGGTTTCGCGCTGTCGCCAAGGTCACGTATGCCTCAGGGCGGCGGGCCCTTTAAAATTAGGTTACTTAACGGTAGTTAGCGTTCCCTTGGGGAGTGAGAACCTTGGCCGGATCGACCGGTAACTCGGCATTTGACCTGTACCGCCCGTCCGAAGAGCACGACATGCTCCGAGACGCGATCCGCTCGCTCGCCGAGGCGAAGATCGCGCCGTTCGCCTCCGAGGTCGACGAGCAGGCCCGTTTCCCGCGTGAGGCCCTGGACGCGCTGGTCTCCGCCGACCTGCATGCCGTCCACGTCCCCGAGGAATACGGCGGCGCCGGCGCGGACGCGCTGGCCACTGTGATCGTCATCGAAGAGGTCGCGCGGGTCTGCGCCTCCTCCTCCCTGATCCCGGCGGTGAACAAACTGGGCTCGCTCCCGGTGATTCTCTCCGGCTCGGAAGACTTGAAGAAGAAGTACCTCGGCCCGCTGGCCAAGGGCGAGGGCATGTTCTCGTACTGCCTCTCCGAGCCGGACGCGGGCTCGGACGCGGCGGGCATGAAGACGAAGGCCGTACGCGACGGCGACTTCTGGGTGCTGAACGGTGTGAAGCGCTGGATCACCAACGCCGGTGAGTCGGAGTTCTACACGGTGATGGCCGTCACCGACCCCGAGAAGCGTTCCAAGGGCATCTCGGCGTTCGTCGTCGAGAAGGGCGACGAGGGCGTCTCCTTCGGCGCCCCGGAGAAAAAGCTCGGCATCAAGGGCTCCCCGACCCGCGAGGTCTACCTCGACAACGTCCGCATCCCCGCGGACCGCATGATCGGCGAGGAGGGCACGGGCTTCGCCACCGCGATGAAGACCCTGGACCACACCCGCATCACGATCGCGGCCCAGGCCCTCGGCATCGCCCAGGGCGCGCTGGACTACGCCAAGGGCTACGTCCAGGAGCGCAAGCAGTTCGGCAAGCCGATCGCCGACTTCCAGGGCATCCAGTTCATGCTCGCCGACATGGCGATGAAGCTGGAGGCCGCGCGTCAGCTCACCTACGCGGCGGCGGCCAAGTCCGAGCGCGTCGACGGCGACCTGACCTTCTTCGGCGCGGCGGCGAAGTGCTTCGCATCCGACGTCGCGATGGAGGTCACCACGGACGCGGTCCAGCTGCTCGGCGGCTACGGCTACACCCGTGACTACCCGGTGGAGCGCATGATGCGCGACGCCAAGATCACGCAGATTTATGAAGGCACGAATCAGGTCCAGCGGATCGTGATGGCAAGGAACCTGCCGTAACCGCAGCGCAGTTCACACACAGAGGCACCCTACGGGGTGCCTCTGTCGATTCTGTTCGCCCGTGATTGCGCCCGTCGCGGGCTTCGCCGGTGGCTGTCGCCCTCGTCGTCGGCGTGGCGAGCGTCATCTTCGGCATCCCGGGCTCGCGTACGCGCCGGACCTGGACGCAGAAGCCGAACTCGCCGCGGCCAACCGCGCTTTGCAGGATCGTCGACCGCCGCACAGGTCGGCGGGCCGGGCACCGGAGCCGTGGTGGTCGGCAGCGCGGGCATCGTCCTGTCCGCGCTGCCGATGTTCACCCGCGAGATCCGGACCCTGAGCGCCCCTCGTGCACAGGGCGGGCCGGCCGTTTCAGCGGCACCTGCACGGGAGTCAGCGGTCCGAGGTGACCGTGACCTTCTCGTCGTTCTTCAGCTGGTCCACCAGCTGCTTCACCTTGGCCTTGTCCCAGACCAGGTTCCCGCCCCGGCTGCCCGAGATCGGCATGTTCATCGATGTGCCCTCGCCGCCCGTGACGCCCTTCATCGCGAAGAACATCTGGCCCAGCGACCACAGGCTCATGTCCTTGTCCACGATCAGCGTGTCCAGGCCCGCGCCCATCGTCGGATAGAGCTTGAACGGGTTGAGGATCGTGCTCGGCGTCGCCGTCTGGCTGGCCAGGGCCGCGAGGAACTTCTGCTGGTTCTTCGTACGGTCCAGGTCGCTGCCCGCGAACGCGTACCGCGTCCGCACGAACGCCAGCGACTGCTCGCCGTCCAGGGTCTGCTTGCCGGCCTTGAAGTCCGCGCCGGAGTTCTTGTCCTTGAAGGCCTTCGGGATGTCGATCTCGACACCGCCGATCGAGTCCACGATGTTCGCGAAGCCCGCGAAGCCGATCTCGACGTAGTGGTCGATCTTCAGGCCGGTGTTGTGCTCGACCGTACGGACCAGCAGTTCCGGGCCGTCCTCGGCGTACGCAGCGTTCAGCTTGGTGCGGCGGCCCTTGGCCGGGAAGAGCTTGCCGGATTCCGAGCCCTTGAACGAGGGGATCTCGACGTCGGAGTCGCGCGGCAGCGAGATCAGGGTCGGGCCGTTGCTGCCGTCGTGCAGGATCATCATCGAGTCGGTCCGCTTGCCCTCGGCCGAACCCGTGTGGAGCTTCTTCTTCTCGTCGGCCGACAAGCCCTCACGGCTGTCGGAACCGACGATCAGATAGTTGGTGCCCTCGCCCGCACCCGGGCGCTCGATGACCTTGGAAAGGTCGACCTCGCGCTTGAGCTTGGAATCGGCCCAGAAATATGTGCCGATCGTCACGGCGAGCAGCGCCACGACCAGCACCAGCGAACCTATCTTCAGTCGGCGGCGCCAGTCCGGAGCCGCACCGCCACGGGGCGCGCCGCCGCCGTGCGGCGGAGCGCCGTTGCCGCCGCCGTCGCCTCCGTAGACCTGGCCCGTGTTGTAGCCGCTGTCGTACGCCTGCTGGTCGTAGCCGGCGTCGTACCCACGCGACTGCTGCGGCGGGACCCCGCTGTGCTGCGGAGGCGCCGGGCGCTGGACATGGCGCATCACGCGGGCGCCGTCGGGCTGCGAGCCTGCGCCGCCGTAGCCGGCTCCGTTGCCGTTGCCGTTGCCGCGGTCGTCGGACCATCCATCGGGCCAATCGTTCATGCCGACAGTGTGCAGGGGCGCCGCCGTTGCATACAGGGCGGGTGGGAAATAGGACCGGGGCTGTTGCGAAGCTGATGCAATGCATCGGTCCGGTATGCCCCGCATAAGGTGGACGGCATGACAGTTCAGGCCCAGCATCCGGAGTCCGAGATTCCGGGTAAGTCCACCGCGGCGTCCCGTACCACCCTCAGTCACATCATGACCGGCAGTGACACCAATCTCCTCGGCACGGTGCACGGTGGCGTGATCATGAAACTGGTGGACGACGCCGCGGGAGCGGTCGCGGGCCGCCACTCCGGTGGGCCGGCGGTCACCGCCTCCATGGACGAGATGGTTTTCCTGGAGCCGGTCAGGGTCGGAGACCTGGTGCATGTGAAGGCCCAGGTGAACTGGACGGGACGGTCCTCCATGGAGGTCGGCGTCCGGGTACTGGCCGAGCGCTGGAACGAGTCGACGCCCGCCACGCAGGTCGGCAGCGCGTATCTCGTCTTCGCGGCGGTCGACGGGGACGGCAAGCCCCGCCGCGTACCGCCGGTGATCCCCGAGACGGAGCGGGACCAGCGGCGCTACCAGGAGGCGCAGATCCGGCGTACGCACCGGCTGGCGCGGCGGCGCGCGATCAAGGAGCTGCGGGAGAAGCGCGCGGCGGAGGGCATCGAGGACTGAGGGCCCCCGGGACTGACGGCATCGAGGACTGAGCGCGCCGGGACTGACGGCATCGAGGACTGAGGGCGCCGGGACTGAGGGCATCGAGGACTGAGGGCGGGGGCACCCGGGCTCGGGTGCAAGAGGGCCGCGGCCCGGTGTCAGGCGTTACGGGCACACCACCTGATCACCCTTCACCGCGCCGAACTCGCCCTGGTTGCTGTCCTGTGCCCGCACCGCCGTCACCCGCCGGTAGTCCGTCCCCGCCGTCACCCTCATCGTCGGCCCCTGTCCCTTCACCGCCCGCAGCTCGCACCCCGGCAGCGCCGCCGCCAGCGACTTCGCCGAGCGGTCCCAGCGCGGGTCGTACGTCACCAGGGTGCGCCGGACCTCAGGGCCGCCGGCGCTCAGCGGCCCGCGGGTCGTGTTGAAGCCGGTGGCCCGCAGCGCCGCGTCGACCCTGCGGCCCAGACCGTCGGTGCGCGTCCCGTTGTAGACCTGCACCCGGATCTGCTGCGGCGACACCTCCACCGTCGTGGCCGGGGCCCGCTTCGGCCGGACAGGCGCCAGCGGCCTGTCCTCGCGGACCATCCGGAAGAGCTTCGACGCCTTCGCCTCGTCCCACTGCACCGTGGAACCGATGCCCGCCACCGGGAGGCTGGGGTTCCCGACCGGCACCGACGTGAACTCCGAGGAGGCCGCCGTGAAGCCCTTCATCGCCTTGCTGAGGGCGAGCAGCTCCTGCGTTCCGAAGCCCTCGTCGGCCCGTACGGAGCTGAGCACCGTCGAGCTCACCTCGCGCAGCATCACCGGGTTCAGCAGCACCCCGCTGCCCGTCGCCCGCTTGATGAGTGCCGCGAGAAAACGCTGCTGGCGCTGCATCCGGCCCAGGTCGGCCGCCCCGTCGACATGGCGTGAGCGCACGTACTGGAGCGACTGCCCGCCGTCCAGCTCGTGGGTGCCCACGCCCAGATCCAGGCCGGTGTACGAGTCCTTCATCGGGCGGGCCGTGCAGATCTCCACCCCGCCGAGCGCGTCCACGGTCTTCATGAAGCTCGTGAAGTCGACCTCCAGATAGTGGTCGATCTTGACCTTGGTCATGTGCTCGACAGTCCGCACGGTCAGGCTCGGGCCACCCTCCGCGTACGCCGCGTTCAGCTTCACCGCATGCGCACGATGGTGTTTGCCGGTGGTCCCGTCGGTGTGCTCGGGGATCTCCGCGTAACTGTCGCGCGGCAGGCTCACCACACTCGCGCGCTCCCGGTCCCGCGAAATGTGCACCAGCATGATCGTGTCGGTGCAGTGACAGGGCGCGCCACCGAGCCGGTACTTCTCCTTCTCCCGCTTGGTGATCTTGTTACGGCCGTCCGTTCCGACGAGCAGAAGGTTCATGCCGTGCCCGGACACGGGCCGGTTCTTCATGTCCTTGAAGGGATCCACCCGGCCGATGCCGGTGTCCAGGCTGGTCACCACCGCGTGCCCGATGCCGCCCGCCCCGAGTACCAGCACCGAGAGCGTGGTCGCCACCCGCATGCCCCAGCGCGGTCGCTCGACGGGCCGGCTGTTCCGGCGCGGGGCGTTCGGCAGGGGACGGCGGGAGCGGGGCGGCGTGGGCATGGGGGGACACCTCCGCGAGTGACAGGGGGAATCCCGCACACCGTAGGCCCGTACGATCTGCGCCCCGGGGCACCGCCCCGCCCGCCGCGCGTCCGTGTCCCCCGTTCGCGGTAACGTGGCGACCGATGAACGCCATGCCCCCAGTCTCCGTGATCATGCCTGTCCTCAACGAGGAGCGGCATCTGCGCAACTCGGTCCGCCACATCCTCGAGCAGGAATACGGTGGCGAGATGGAGGTGGTGATCGCGCTCGGCCCCTCCACGGACCGGACCGACGAGATCGCCGCCGAACTCGTGCGGGAGGACCCCCGGGTCCACACCGTCCCCAACCCCACCGGCCGCACCCCGGCCGCGCTGAACGCTGCCATCAAGGCATCCAGTCACCCGATCGTGGTACGCGTCGACGGGCACGGCATGCTGTCGGCGAACTACATCGCGACCGCGGTCCGCCTGCTGGAGGAGACCGGCGCGCAGAACGTCGGCGGCATCATGCACGCCGAGGGCGAGAACGACTGGGAGCACGCCGTCGCCGCCGCCATGACCTCGAAGATCGGCGTCGGCAACGCCGCCTTCCACACCGGCGGCACCGCGGGCCCGGCCGAAACCGTGTACCTGGGTGTGTTCCGACGCGAGGCGCTGGAGCAGCAGCGCGGCTACAACGAGGAGTTCATCCGCGCCCAGGACTGGGAGCTGAACTTCCGCATCCGCGAGGCGGGCGGCCTGATCTGGTTCTCGCCGGAGCTCAAGGTCCAGTACCGTCCGCGGCCCTCCGTCCGGGCGCTCGCCAAGCAGTACAAGGACTACGGCCGTTGGCGGCACGTCGTCGCCCGCTACCACCAGGGCTCCATCAACCTGCGCTACCTCGCACCGCCGGCCGCCGTCTGCGCGATCGCCGCGGGCGTCGTGGTCGGCGCGGTGCTCACCCCCCTCGGCTTCGTCGTCCCGGCGGGCTATCTGGCCGCCGTCACCGCCGGTTCCCTGCCCGCGGGCAAGGGCCTGCCGCTCAAGGCGCGCCTGCAGATCCCGGTCGCGATGGTCACCATGCACATGTCGTGGGGGTACGGCTTCCTGACCAGCCCGCGCGCGCTGGCGAAGAAGGTCATCGCCAGCCGTCGGCCGGCCGTGAAGACCGCGTCCGCCTGACGTCCGTACGCATACGAGGAGCCCCGGGCGAATGCGCCCGGGGCTCCCTCGTACGGATGGCGGAACTACCAGGTGAAGCCGGGCTGTACCTCCATGCACGCGGTGTCGTCGCTCCCGTTGAGCGCCCGCGCCGACGTCGGTGTCTTGTTGTCCTGCGGAGCCGCCTTCGGGAGGGTGTCGCCCTGCCGCCAGTCCGCGCCGACGATCAGTGTGATGCCCGTGACGTCGGTCGACTTCTTCACCGAAGTCAGCGGAATCCCCAGCGACTTGGCGACGGCCTGTGCGTCGCCCTCCAGTTCGGCGTTGGAGAACCGGATGACCGTCTTCTCCTGCGGATTGACCGTCGAATCGGCCCGCGCCCGGGAGAAGCCCTTGGCGGACAGGAGCCCCGCGACGGCGGTCGCCCGGCGCTTGGCGGGCGCTCGCCCGGCGCCGCCGGTGCCGTTCTGCACCGTCACCGCGATCTCGCCGGGCGCCGCCGCCGGGTCCTTGGACACGGCGGGCGCGGTGGTGGCCGGCTTCTTCCTGGGCGCCTTGCCGTCCAGCGGGATGTCATCGCGGACCATCCGGAACAATTGCTCGGCGTCGCCCGCCTTGGGCTCGACCTTGCCGCTGAAGCCGGCCTTCTGGGAGTACACGTTGGGCATCGTCGTCATGGTGATCCGGTCGGTCGGGACGCTCTTGAGCTCCTCGCCGAGGTCGTACAGCTCCTTGACCGAGCCGATGCCCTTGTCGACGGTGAGGGCGCCGATGGCGGCCTCGGCGAGGCTGCGGAGCTTGCCCGGGTCGGTGAGCTTGGTGTTCCTGCGCAGCTCACGGACCATCGAGTTCATGTACATGTGCTGGGCGTGGGTGCGGGCGAGGTCGGTGCCGTCCTCGAAGCCGTACCGCGTCCGCAGCCACTGCAGGGCCTGCTCGCCCTTGACGGGGTGCGTTCCCGCCGGGAGCTTCAGCCCGGAACCGTGGCCCTTCCTGTCGCGCGAGTAGACGTTCTTCGTGACACAGACCGGTACGCCGCCGATGGCGTCGGCCATGGAGACCACACCCGCGAAGTCGATCATCATGAAGTGGTCGATGGTGATGCCGGTGAGGTTGTACCAGGTGGCCACCGTGCAGCCGGGCCCGCCACGTCCGAGCGACTCATTGGTCAGCGTCAGGCCGGTCGCCGCGAACGACTTGCCGGAGGAGTCCTTGCACGTGGGTATCTTCAGCACGGTGTCGCGCGGCATGCTGATCACCGAGATGTTGCTGCGGTCCGCCGAGACGTGCAGCAGCATCTGTACATCCGCCAGCGGCGGTGCGCCGAAGGTGTCCCTGGCGCCGCCGAGCTCCTGGTTCGCCTTGGAGTCCCGGGCGTCCGAGCCGATGAGCAGGATGTTCAGTGGAGTCTGACCGGCGGCGTTGGCCTCATGCTTGCGCATCTCGTCGCCGAGGTTCAGATCGTCCTTCTTGAGCTTGCTGTTGAGGTGCTCGTAATAGAGGTATCCGGCGCCGGCCGTGCCGAGTATCAGCAGCGACAGCACGGACGCGACCCAGCGCAGTACGCGCCGTTTGCCAGCTTTTCCGTGCCGTCTCGGCCCGCCGCGCCGGTGACCGGGCCCGGAGTCGTCGCCCGGGTCCTCGTCCGTCGTGGCGGCCTCGGACTCATACCCTTCGCGGTCCTCGGGCCCGCCCTGACGGCCGACCCGTGGTCTGCGGCCGCTGCCCGCCCCCTCGCCCTGCTCCCCGTACAGACTGTCGTCCCAGCCCAGGTCACGCGCCCCCTGGGCGCGGTCCGGCGCCCTCTCCCCCCGCACGCTCTTCTGTCCCACCCCGGGTCCCCCCTGTCGTTCGGGCGCACCGCATGACCCGGTACTACGGGGTCACTTGGCGCACACCTGTTTGTCCGCTTCGACCTTCTGCACACCCTCCGGCGCCTTGGCCGGACCGGTGATGGGCACCCCTGCGCCCTTGAAGTCGGCGCCGAGGGTGAGAGTCATCGGCTCACGTCCCACGGCGTTCTTGGTCCCCTGCTTCAACGCCGTCGCAGGCAGTCCCATCAGGTCCGCGAGCTTGCGGGCCTGATCGGCCTGGTTGGGCGCGTACGTCAGCGTCGTCGTGGCGAGCTTCTGCGGTGCGTTGCCCTCATTGCTCGACTTCAGTACGCCCTTCTCGTTCTGCAGCCAGGTCAGGGTCGTCAGCGCGGCCCCCTGGGTGGCGCTGCCGTTGAAGACGGCGACACGCACCTGGGACGCTTCCGCCCTCGGCCCCTTGAGCAGAGCCTGCTGCTGGTTCTTCGCGTCCTGCTCCTTCTGCTTCACCTCGGTGAGTGAGGTGTCGTTCTGGATCATCGAGAACAGCGGCTTGGCCTTGCTCTCGTTGAGCAGCACCGTCGCCTTGTCCGTGTTGTCGACCACCGGCAGGGTCGCGAAGGTGATGTTCTTCGGATCCACCTTCGACAGCTCCAAGCCGAGATCGCGGAGCCTCGTGATCTTCCCTATTCCGGTGTCGACGGTGAGCGCCTTGGTGGCTGCCTCGGCCAGGTCCCACAGCTTGGGGGGGCTGGAGAGGGTGTCGCTCGACTTCATCTTCCGGATCAGCGAACTCAGGAACTGCTGCTGGATCTCGATCCGGCTGAGGTCGCCGCCGAAGCCCACCGAGTGGCGCGTACGCACGAACGCAAGCGCCTGCTCACCCTCGATGACGTGTTTTCCGGCGGGGAGGTTCAGTTTCGAGTCCTTGTCGTTGATGTCCTTCGCGAGGCAGACCTCGACACCGCCGACCGCCGTGGTCATCGACTTCACCGCGTTGAAGTCGGCCATCATGAAGTGATCGATCTTGATCCCCGTGATCTTGGTGACCGTCTGCATGGTGCAGCCCGGGTTGCGGCCCGACTGGCCGAGGCTTTCGTTGAACCGGGTCCTGTTCGTGCCGCCTATGACCTTGTTGCCCTCGGGCGTCTTGGTCTCGCAGTCCGGGATGTCGGTGATGAGGTCACGAGGGATGGACAGCGCGGTCGCGTTCGTCCGGTCCTTGGAGACATGGAAGAGGATCGTGGTGTCGGCGTGCCCGACGCTGTTCTTGTCGCCGTAGCCCGCGTTGCCCGCGCCGGAGCGCTTGTCCGTGCCGATGAGCAGGATGTTGACGGCCTGGTCCTTCTTGAAGCCGCCGGTGCCCGCGCCCGCGACGTCGACCGTGTTCAGGTTCGAGTCGAAGTGCCGGTAGATGGCGTACGCGGCGGCCGAGCCGGCGACCAGGACGAAGGCCATCACGCCGCCCGTCCACAGAAGCGCCTTCTTCTTGCGCGACTTGGGCTGCTTGCGCTTGCGGCGGCCCGCCGTGGGGGGATTGGTACCCCCGGAGGCGTTACCGGCACGGCGCGAGCGCTGACCCGGCACCTCTCGGCCAGGGGCAGTGCCCGCCCGGCCGGGGGCAGCGCCCTGGCGGCCGGGAGCCGCGGCCCGCCGGCCCTGCGGACCTCTGGGGGCAGGTGTTCGCGGACCGGCACCTCTCGACGGGGACGACTGCGGTGCGGATCGATCCAGTCGCAGTTCGTAATTGCCGGTCTGCGGGTTGAGTACCCACTGGTCGGCGGGGTCGATCTCGTCCGCCCGCCCACGGCTTTGCGCATCCACGGTTGCTTGAGTCCTCCGTCGGTGCCACGCGAGGCGCCTCCCCCGAAGGGCGCTCGGTCTTTCGATGCAGTAGTGCGCGACCCAAGGTCGTAAGCCCCGGATCGCGTCACACTATCCGCCAACTTCAACGATGAGCGACGTCCGTGACAAATTCCACGCCCCTTACAACCGGGCATTCCGCGCATTCTTCATGGACTGTCGACTTCTGCTTGGCCCTCCCTTTACTCGCACATGCCCGCGGCGGCGTTCGTGCCGGTGAACGTCGGCGCCGGAGTCGGGCTCGCGGAGTCGCCGTCGGACGGCTTCTTGTCCTTCGGTACGCCCCCCTTTTCGGGGGCGACCGAGACGGGCTTGTCCTCGCGCAGCCGCTTGAAGAGTTGGTTCGCGTCCGGCTGAACCAGCTCGTCGCGATTCGGGTCCGCGCTGTACGGCTGCCGGGGCACCGTTAGAAATTGCACCTTTTCAGTCGGTACATGGCGGATTGAGCGGGTCAGATCGTACAGGTCCCTCAGCGAGTCGAGGCCCGGGTCCGTGGTCAGCGACTTGGTGGCCGCGTCCAGCACGGGGTAGAGCCGCGTCGGATTGAGCAGTACGCCGTTGCTCTGCACCTTCTTGACCAGCGCGCCGAGGAACTGCTGCTGACGCTCTATGCGTTCGGTGTCGCTGCCGTTGCCGATGGACTTGCGGGCCCGTACGTACCCGAGAGCCTGCTCGCCGTGCAGCGTCTGCTTGCCGGCCTTCAGCTTGAGGTGGGCGTCGGTGTCGTTGATCGGCTCCTTGAGGCAGACCTCGACACCGTGCACCGCGTCGACCATGCCCTTGAAGCCGCTGAAGTCCACCACCATGTGGTGATCGATCCGGACGCCGGTGAAGCCTTCGACGGTACGGATGGTGCAGCCCGCGCCGCCGAACTCGAACGCCCAGTTGAACTGGGCGAACTGCTCCCTCGTGCGGGTGCCGTCCGGCTGGCGGCAGCTCGGGATGTCGACCATCAGGTCGCGCGGGACGGACATCGCCGTCGCGCTCCGCCGGTCCGCCGCGATGTGCAGCAGGATCGCGGTGTCGGAGCGCTGGCTGCCGCCGTCGCGTCCGTACTTGCTGTTGCCCTTGCCGGAGCGGCTGTCGGAGCCGAGGAGAAGGATGTTCTGGGCGTCGAGTACGACCTGCTTGGGACGTTCCTTCTCGTACGTCTCCAACTCGGCGGCCGCGGTCGTGTCGGTGGTGATGTTGGCGTCGAGCTTGCGGTAGAACCACCAGCCGACCGCGGCGGAGGCGAGCAGAACGAGGGAGGTGCCGAGGGCCGCCCAACGGAGCCAGTGGTGCTTGCGCTTGGGGGCTTCGGCGGCGGGGTCGGCCTCAGCCTCGGCCTCCGGGTCGGCCTCGGCCTCCGGGTCGGGGTCGGCCTCGGCCTCGGGGTCGTCGGGCGTACCGGACTCGGCGGTCGGGCCTGTGCCCGATCCGGCCTTCGAGGCCGCGCCCGCGCCGGACCCGTCATCCGCGTCGGCGCCCGGGTCCGAGCCTGCCCCCGGGTCCGCGTCGGCGCCCGGCTCTTTGGCGGCCGGTCCGGGCTCGATGTCCCCTGCCGCGCTGTCTCCCGCGGTCCCGCCTCCCGTCGTACCGTCCTCCGGCAAGCCGTCCCTCGGCGTTCCGCTCTTCACCGGCTGGTCCTCGGCCCGGTCGTCCGGCCCGGCGGGCGTGCCAGCACTGTCCGTCACGTCTGCGTCCATCCTTCATGGCGTCGGCGGCGCGCTGGGTCGCCGATCGCAGGACTAGACGGCTGGACCTCACGCTTGGTTGTGTGTTGAAACACGCGTATCGCCGATCATCCACCGGAGTTGACCCCGGAGCCCGGGGGCTCGGCCCGGGTGTGCGCCACACGGGTGGACTTCACAGGGGTCACACAGCGGTGTTGGTGACGCGCTCGTCCGTGACCCGCTTGTGGAGGTTCTCCGGGGACAACTCGCCGAGGTTCCTGCACAGCACCACCGACCCGCCGGCCGCGAGCGGCGCGAACAGCCCGGCGGAGAGCCCTTCCCAGGTGGCGTACGAGTGTCCCGTCAACAGTCGCGAACCCGGCGCCAGGCCCAGCTCGGCCGCGTCCGCGCGGGCCTGTTCCACCAGGCCGGCGCCGCTCAGCTCCCGGCCGCCGACGACCAGCGCGGGCGCGTCGGGATCCACCGGCGCGTACGGCGCGAAGCGGTCGCCCTGTCCCGGCACCTCCACCGCGTAGTCGGCGAAGCCCACGGGCGGCTGGGGGAATCGTCCGCCCAGCGGGCGCAGCGCGAGCGCCACCCGCTCGCCGGTGCAGGCGCGCGCCTCCTCCAGGGTGTCCGGCCCGCTCACCACCAGGTCCGCACCGGCCGGATCTCCGCCGGCCTCGACGCACACGCCGACGGAGGAGCAGGCCAGCAGCCAGACCGCGCTCTGCCAGTGCGCCGGGAGCAGCAGCGCGAGCCGGTCGCCGGGCGCGGCGGCCAGATCGCCCTGGAGCAGATTTGCCGTCTTGGCCACCCAATTGGCGAAGGTGGCGACGGACAATTCGACGCGCTCACCGGTGGCGTCGTCGTAGAAAGTGACCAAGGGGCGCGCCGGGTCCGCGGCGAGCGCGGATCGCAGCAGGTCGGCAGGGGTACGGTCGCTGGCGTTCACCCGCGCAAGGGTACGCGGCGGGCGGGGTGACCGGCCGCCGTACCGGTGAAGGGGTCCACCGGTCGGACCGATGCGCGCCGCCGGTTTCCCGGGGAGCGGAGTCGGTGGCTCCCACCCAGCATTTTCGTATGCGTGGATTCCTTGCTTCTTCGATCGGCGTCGCGTGCTCAGCCGCGCTGGTGCTTCCGCTCTCGCTGCCCTCGGGAGCGGTCGCCGCAGTGCCCCCGGCGCCTGACCTGCCCGGTTCGACCCAGTCGCTGCGGCTCGCGGCGATCGGGGGGAAGACCACGAACCGGTCCTTCAGCCCGGCGGCGGAACAAGGATTGACCCGGCGTGAGGTCAGACCCTTCTCGCTCGTCGGTGTCGTCTGGGACGACGTGCACGCCGAACTGCACGGCACGGTCCAGGTGCGCACCAGGGCGGCCGGCTCCGGCCGGTGGTCGGGCTGGCAGGACATCGAGACGCACAACGAGGAGCACGGGGCGGACCCGGGCACGGCGGAGGGCGGCTCGGACCGGGTGCGCGGGTCGACGGTCCCGCTGTGGGTGGGCAGCTCGGACGGAGTGGAGGTACGCGTCCGGGCGGAGACGGCGGAGACGGCGGAGAGGGTGGACGAGGGGGAGGCAGCCGAACCGGCTCCGCTGCCCAAGGGGTTGCGCCTCGAACTCGTGGACCCGGGCCAGGAGCCCGAGCCCGCATCGGGCAGCAGCCGGGCGGTGACGTACGCGTCGGGGAAAGAGGACGTACTCCCGGCCCTCTCCCTGGCGGAGACCGAGGCCCAGGCGGGTGTGTCGCGTACGGCGGCGCTGGGGCTCATGGCGGCTGCGAAGCCGTACATCGGGCCACGTCCGCGCATCATCACCCGCAAGGGGTGGGGTGCCAGCGAGTCGCTGCGCGAGAGGGGCTTCGTCTACACCAAGTCCGTGAAGGCGGCCTTCGTGCACCACAGCGTCACCGGAAACAGTTACACCTGCAAGCAGGCACCCTCCGTCCTGCGCGGTATCTACCGCTACCACGTAGTGAGCAGCGGATGGCGCGACATCGGCTACAACTTCGCCGTCGACAAGTGCGGAAACATCTACGAAGGACGTGCGGGTGGAGTCGCCAAGGCGGTCCTCGGCGCGCACACCCTGGGTTTCAACACCAACAGCATGGGCATCGCCGTGCTCGGTACGTACAGTCGCTCAACTCCCGCCCCGGCCGCGGTGACCGCCATCGCGAAGCTGACGGCCTGGAAGCTCGGACTGTTCGGCGCCAACCCGCGCGGCAAGGTGGTGCTGAAGTCAGGAGGCAGCGGGAAGTACAAGAAGGGCAGGAAGGTCACCTTCAACGTCATCTCCGGTCACCGGGACGGGTTCATCACCGAGTGCCCGGGAAGCCGCCTCTACAGCAAGCTCGGCACCGCCCGCAGCGCCTCGGCCAAGTACCAGGGCCGTGGCTGACGGGAAGCCACCGACCCACTGCATACACTGCCGGTCTCGAAACGAGTGACCATGCCGGCCCCAGCAGGAAGCAGAGACGACAAGGTGACAGAAGCGATCCTCCTGGTCGGCGGCAAGGGCACCCGGCTGCGTCCGCTCACCGTCAACACCCCCAAGCCGATGGTTCCGGCGGCGGGCGTCCCGTTCCTCACGCACCAGCTGGCGCGGGCGAAGGCGGCCGGCGTCGACCACATCGTGCTGGCGACGTCGTACCTGGCGGAGGTGTTCGAGCCGTACTTCGGCGACGGCTCCGCTCTCGGTCTCCACCTGGAGTACGTCACCGAGGAGGAGCCGCTCGGCACGGGTGGCGCGATCCGCAACGTGGCGTCGCGGCTGCGGTCGGGCCCCGAGGATCCGGTGCTGATCTTCAACGGAGACATCCTGACGGGACTGGACATCGAGGCTCTCGTGGCCACGCACCAGTCGTCGGGCGCGGACGTCTCGCTCCATCTGACGTGTGTGGAGGACCCGCGGGCCTTCGGTCTGGTCCCGACGGACGCGACCGGACGGGTGCGGGCGTTCCTGGAGAAGCCCCAGACGCCCGAGGAGATCGTCACCGACCAGATCAACGCGGGGGCGTACGTCTTCCGCCGCTCGGTCATCGACACCATCCCGACGGGCCGGCCGGTCTCGGTCGAACGGGAGACGTTCCCCGACCTGCTGTCGTCCGGCGCGCATCTGCAGGGCATGGTCGACTCCACGTACTGGCTGGACCTCGGCACGCCCCAGGCCTTCGTCCGAGGCTCGGCCGACCTGGTCCTGGGCCGTGCTCCTTCCCCGGCGGTCCCGGGCCGCTGCGGCGACCGTCTCGTCCTGCCGTCGGCCTCGGTGGCCGCGGACGCGAAGCTGACCGGCGGCACGGTCGTCGGCGCGGACGCGATCGTCGCCGCGGGCGCCCGCGTGGACGGGAGCGCTCTCCTTGAAGGCGCGGTCGTGGAGGAGGGCGCGGTGATCTCCTCGTCGCTGATCGGCGCTGGCGCGAGGATCGGTGCCCGCACGGTCCTGTCGGGCGTGGTGATCGGCGACGGTGCGGTGGTGGGCGCCGACAACGAACTCCGCGACGGCGCGAGGGTCTGGTGCGGTGCGGTGCTCCCGGCGTCATCCGTCCGCTTCTCCTCGGACCAGTAGGCCCGTACCCGGCTCGACCGGAACCTTCGGCCCGCCGGAGTACCGACCTGGCCGCGCGGCGGTCCACCCGGCCCCGCCGGCGTCTGAGGCGCGGGGTGCGGGAGCGGAGCCCTGGTCACCGGGAGGGGAGCCTGGTGACGGGGAAGGGGCGGGGGCACAGCCCGCTTCGGGCGCCCCGGACCCGTACCCTCATACACCGTGGCAGGCCGCTTCCCACCCAACCCACCCACCCGCCCCACCCGCACCACCGTGCGTGGCGGCCACACCCCCGTGCCCGCCGTCACCGTCCCGCGCCAGTCCACCGCCGCCCGCACCCGCCGCTGGACACCCCCCGGCCCGCTCGACCTCGGGCTCGTCCTCGGTCCGCTGCGCCGCGGCCCCGCCGACCCGACCTTCCGGACGACCCCCGACGGCTCCGTCTGGCGCGCGTGCCGGACACCCGCCGGGCCGGGCACGCTCAGGGTCGCGCTGCGCGGCGGCGCGGCCGAGGCCGAGGCATGGGGCCCCGGCGGGGACTGGCTGCTGGAGCAGTTGCCCGCTCTGCTCGGCGAGAGCGACGACCCCGCCGCCTTCACCCCGCGCCACCGTCTCGTCGCCGCGTCCCAGCACCGCCGCCCCGGCTTGCGGCTGACGCGGACCTCGCTCGTACTCGAGTCGCTGATCCCCTCGATCCTGGAGCAGAAGGTCACCACGGACGAGGCGTACCGCGCCTGGCGGCTGCTCGTACGGAAGTACGGCGAGTCCGCCCCCGGCCCGAACGACCGGATGCATGTCATGCCCGAGCCCCGCACCTGGGCGCTGATCCCGTCCTGGGAATGGCATCGCGCAGGTGTCGACAACAAACGTGCCTCGACGATCCTGCGCGCCGTCCGCGTCGCCCGCCGGATGGAGGAGGCGGCGGATATGGAGCCGCGACAGGCCCAGGAGCGGCTGGAGCTGATCCCCGGCATCGGGCCCTGGACCTCTGCCGAGACCATCCAGCGCAGCAACGGCGCACCCGACGCGGTGACCGTCGGAGACCTCCACCTGCCGGGCATCGTCGGCTACGCGCTCGCGGGCGACCGCAACGCCGACGACGAGGCGATGCTCGAACTGCTGGCCCCTTACGCGGGCCAGCGCCACCGCGCCGCCCGGCTCATCCTGCTGAGCGGCCGGACGCCGTCGCGCCGCACCCCGAAGATGCCCCGCGGTGACATCGGCAGGCTCTGATCCGCGAGCCCGGATGCGGGATGGGGTGTTCCGGGCGCTCAGCGGACCTCGATGAACGCGGATGCCTCCCGCACCGGACGCTCCTTCGGCGGCGCCGCCGCGTGCCCGACCGCCACCGCGCCCATCGGGTCCCATCCGGCGGGCAGCCCCAGTACGTCCCGTACGACCTCGCGGCAGAACATCGTCGACGACACCCACGCCGAGCCGAGCCGCTCGCCCGCCAGCGCCACCAGGAAGTTCTGCACGCCCGCGCCCGCCGCGACCACGAACATCTCGCGCTCGGCACTGTCGCGCCGGGCGTCGCCGTAGTCGTGCGAGCCGTCCATGACCAGGCACGGCACCACCAGATACGGCGCCTTGCGCAGCACATCCCCGCGCCGGACCCGCTGGGCGATGGACTCCTCGCTCTTGCCGTCGCGCCGCAGATCAGCGATCCACGCGTCCCGCATGGCATCCAGCAGCCCGGTCCGCGCCGCTTCCGACTCCAGCAGGACGAACCGCCACGGCGTCGTGTGATGCGGTGCCGGCGCCGTGACGGCAGCAGCGACCGCCCGCCGCACCGCTCCCGGATCGACCGGCTCGTCGGTAAACTCCCGGACGGTGCGCCGCTGGGCGACCGCCTCCCGTACCGCTTCGGACGTCCCCAGCCGGAACATGTCGTCGGCCGCGCTGCGCACCATCGCCCGCGCGCCCTCGCCGTCGGACACCAGATGCGGCAGTCCGCGCACCACCGCGACCGGCAGCCCGTGCGCCTTTCCCTTGACCAGGTCGCCCGCCGCGGCGAGCTCGTCCGCGGTCGCGACGACGGTCGCGCTCAGCGCGTTGCCGTGTGCGTCGGTCCCGCCCCGCAGGTCGTCCAGCACCCGCACGCCGTCCGCGCCGATCGCGACATCGGTCAGCCCCTGGCGCCACGGCCGCCCGAAGGTGTCGGTGACGATCACTCCGACGTCCACGCCCAGCGTCTCCCACAGCCCCGTACGGATGGCCCGCGCCGAGGCGTCGGGGTCGACGGGCAGCAGCAGCACGGTCCCGGCGGGGGTGTTCGAGGCGTCGACGCCGGCCGCGGCCATGATCAGGCCCTGCCGGTTCTCGACGATACGAAGGGGGCCGCGCCGCGCCACCACCCGCACCGTCTCGGCGTCGATGGCCGCCTCGCGGTCGTCGGCGGCGACGACCCGTCCCTCCGCCTTGCTCACGATCTTGGACGTGACCAGGAGGACGTCGCCGTCCGCCAGCCCCGGCTCCGTGGCGGCGATCAGTTTGGCGATGTCGTCGCCCGTCCGGACCTCGCCGAGACCGGGGAGCGCCCAGACGCGATAGCCGGGCGCCGCCGCGGGCGAGCTCACGCCCGTACCTCCTCGGCCAGTGCCAGGGCCTGGCGTGCCATCTCGGCCGACGCGTCCACGTCCGTCATCAGCAGCGGAACGGCCCGGCAGCGGATCCCCGCCGCTTCGACGTCGGCCACGGCGCCCGCGTCGACGGTGTCGACCAGCCAGCCGTCGAGCAGCCCGGAGCCGTAGTGCTGGGCGACCGCCGTGGCCGTCGCCTCCACGCCCACCGCTGCCAGCACCTTGTCCGCCATCCCGCGCACCGGCGCGTCCCCGACGATGGGGGACAGGCCCACGACCGGGACGCCGGCGTCGGCGATGGCCTCGCGGATGCCGGGCACGGCAAGGATGGTGCCGACACTGACGACGGGGTTGGACGGCGGGAAGAGGATCACGTCGGCGGCGGCGATGGCCTCGAGGACGCCCGGTGCCGGCTTCGCCTGGTCGGCGCCGACGGGCACGACCGCCTCCGCGGGCACGGACGCCCGCAGCTTCACCCAGTACTCCTGGAAGTGGATGACCTTCTTCTCGCCGTCCACCTCCACGGCGACATGGGTCTCGACGCGGTCGTCGGACATCGGCAGCAGCCGCACGCCGGGATTCCAGCGGGCGCAGAGCGCCTCGGTGACGGCGCTGAGCGGATAGCCCGCGGAGATCATCTGCGTACGGACGATATGGGTCGCGAAGTCCCGGTCGCCGAGGCCGAACCACTCGGGGCCCACGCCGTAGGCGGCGAGCTCCTCCTTGACGCGGAAGCTCTCGTCCGTACGCCCCCAGCCCTGCTCCTCGTTGATGCCACCGCCGAGGGTGTACATCACGGTGTCGAGGTCGGGGCAGACCTTCAGTCCGAACAGATGGATGTCGTCACCGGTGTTGCCGATCACCGTGACGTCCGCTTCGGGCGCGGCCTGCTGCAGACCGCGGAGGAAACGGGCGCCGCCGATGCCGCCGGCCAGAACCACAATGCGCATGGACAGCAGTCTGTCAGGCGGGTACGACGTCCTGGGCGGCCGGGGAGCACTGAGCGGTGTGCATCGGCATCTCGGTCAGACCCGGGTAGTAGACGTGCAGGGAGACGGCCGGTTCGAGCGAGTCATTGATCACCTCGTGCACATAACCGGGCGCGAACACCCGCTGTGCTCCGGCGGCGAGGGGCCGGGACGTCTGCTCGGTGCGCTCGGTGAGCTCGCCGTCGAGGACGGTCAGCACGCCGGAGGACAGTCCGTGGTCGTGCAGCCCGCTGCCCTGGCCCGGCACCCACGAGAGCAGCCACACCTCGTAGCCGGGACCCGTGCGCAGCCGGTGGTACCAGCGGGTGGTGGCGTCGTACCGCACGAGGTGGGCCCACTGCGCACGGTCCTCGGAGATGGAGCGGGCCAGGCCGACGAAGTCGGCGACGGTGGCCGGGTGCTCCCGGGCAGGCTGGAGGAGGTGCTGTACGGCGAGGATGTCGCCGGCGATCTGGAGGTCGCTGTCGCTGTTCATGGGTGCGGTGGTTCCTCGGCAGAGAACGTGCAGTGCAGGGGGACGCAAAGACATGCGGGCTGTGATCTGAGCTACATGCGAAGAGATGCTGGAGCGCTACGGCATCAACAGCTGGAACAGCAACAGCGCGCCTGGACAGCGCTGCGGAACCCACGGAGCGGGGTCGCGGAGTGCGCTGAGGTCACTGGCATGGGATCAAAGGTGGCGGGTGCCGTCTCTATTTGTCAACTCAATGCCCGATTTGGCGGCATTGTTTCACCTCATCCGGTTGCTCCGGCCGGAGAAAGGTTTGTGCATCCGCGGTCGTGGAGACATGGCGCAGCAACCGCGCTCGCAAACGCCGTTGCGGTCCCGTGATCGGACTGTGATCCGGATCGCTTATATGGCTCGATCGCAACAAGATCGAACCTTTCGACGTCTCCTCCGGCGAGAGGGGGGCATGGGGCAGGCCGCTGGCATGTGTCAGGTTTTTGATGATTTGAACACTTTCCGCATAGCCTTGGTTCCGCAGAGTGAATACCGGGCCCAATAGCAGATCTCGGCTTGACTGGCCCGGATCCACGCACTTGTAATTTCACTCGTGTCGTTTGGCCGAAAAGGGCAACGACAGCATCACGGGGACGCAAAAAAACAGACGAGGGGCGCACATGACCGAGCTGTTCGAACAACTGCTGGTCGAGGACGCGGACGAGGAACTCGGCTGGCAGGAGCGCGCGTTGTGCGCCCAGACCGATCCCGAGTCCTTCTTCCCCGAGAAGGGCGGATCCACCCGCGAGGCAAAGAAGGTCTGCCTCGCCTGCGAAGTCCGCTCGGAATGCCTCGAGTACGCCCTCGCCAACGACGAGCGCTTCGGCATCTGGGGCGGACTGTCCGAGCGCGAACGGCGCCGGCTCAAGAAGGCCGCCGTCTGAACGCCGCAGTGATACCCGAGGCCCGACCAAACACCACAAGTACGGACGTAATCAACGGTCCGCCGACTGCATCGTCACCGCAGTCGGCGGACCGTTCGTGTACCAGCCGTTAGTGTGGGGCCCCGTCCGAGACGCTCCAACGCCCCTACGGGGCGAACCCCCCGGCCGGAGGGCCCGTACCTCAATGTCCGCCACCGAAGCCGCGTTCGCACCCGCGCACCCGCCCGAGTTCCCGCGGCACGTCGTCACCGCCGTGCTCGTCTCCCACGACGGCGCACGCTGGCTCCCCGACGTCCTCGCCGGACTCCTCGGCCAGGAGCGTCCCGTACAGAACATCGCCGCCGCCGACACCGGCAGTGCCGACGACTCCGCGCGGCTGATCACCGAAGCGCTCGGCGCCGAGCGCGTACTGCACCTCGCACGCCGCACCGGCTTCGGCACCGCCGTCGAGGAAGCGGCCCGCACCGCGGGCGTCCTCACCCCCGACGACCTGCCCTATCTGAAGCGGCCGAGCGGCTGGGACCCGGCCAGCAGGACCTGGCGCGACGACGCGTACGACATGCCCGAACTCCCCCACGGGGAACCGGTCCAGTGGCTCTGGCTGCTCCACGACGACAGCGCGCCCGCACCCGACACGCTCGCCGAACTGCTGCGCGTCGCCGACTCCGACGAACACGCCGCCGTCATCGGCCCCAAACTCCGCGGCTGGTACGACCGCAACCAGCTTCTCGAAGCGGGCGTCTCCATCGCGAACAGCGGTCGCCGCTGGACCGGACTCGACCGCCGCGAAACGGACCAGGGACAGCACGACCAGATCCGCTCCGTCCTGTCCGTCTCCTCCGCCGGCATGCTCGTCCGCCGCGACGTCTTCGAACAACTCGGCGGCTTCGACCGTCGGCTGCCCCTGATGCGCGACGACGTCGACCTCTGCTGGCGTGCCCACGCCGCCGGCCACCGCGTCCTCGTCGCCCCCGGTGCCGTCATGCGGCACGCCGAGGCCGCAGCCCGCGAACGCCGCACCGTCGACTGTGCCGGCCGTTCCGTCGCCAGCCCCCACCGCGTCGACAAGGCCGGCGCCGTCTACACCCTCCTGACCAACGCACGCGGCATCGCCGTCCCCTACGTTCTGCTGCGCATCGTCCTCGGCACCCTGCTGCGCACACTCGCCTACCTCGTCGGCAAGGTGCCGGGCCAGGCCGTCGACGAAGTCATGGGACTCTTCGGCACCCTGCTGCGGCCCGAGCGGATCATCGCCGGACGCCGCAGGCGCGCCAGAGAAGGCGGCGCGGTCGAAGCGGGCGAACTGCGTCCGCTCTTCCCGCCGCCCGGCGCGACCGTGCGGGCCACCGTCGAACAGGTCGCCGGCCACTTCGGCGGCGGCTCCGACGCCGACTCCGGAGGCTCACGCCACGGCGCCGTCGAGTCGGGACCCGGCGGGGACGACGCGGACTTCCTGGAGATCGAGCAGTTCGCACGTCTGAAGAAGATCGCCCGCAAGCCGGGCCCCGTCCTCTTCGCCATACTGCTCCTCGTCTCGGTCGTCGCCTGCCGCGCCCTGTTCGGCGGCGGAGCCCTCGCGGGCGGCGCCCTGCTGCCCGCCCCCTCCGACGTGTCCGACCTCTGGTCCCGCTACGCCGACAACTGGCACCCCCTCGGCAGTGGTGGCACCCAGACAGCGCCCCCCTACCTCGCGGTGCTCGCGGCCCTGTCCACCCTGTTCCTCGGCTCCACCGGCCTCGCGCTCACCGTCCTGCTCGTCTGCTCGGTCCCGCTCGCCGGACTCACCGCCTACTTCGCCTCGCGCCCCATCGTCGAGTCCCGGCTGCTGCGCGCCTGGGCGAGCATCGCGTACGCCTTCCTGCCCGCCGCGACCGGAGCGCTCGCGACCGGCCGCCTCGGCACTGCCGTACTCGCGGTCCTGCTGCCACTCATCGCCCGGGCGGGCGTCGCGGCCCACGGCCTGCGCGCCACCGGCACCGCGCGCGGCAGCTGGCGAGCCACCTGGGCCTACGCCCTGCTCCTCACCCTCGCCATGGCGTTCACGCCCATCGTCTGGCCCATCGCGGTCGTCCTCGGCATCGGCGTCCTCGTCCTGCGCCGCGACGACATCACGGCGTACGGACTGCGCTTCCTCGCCGCCGTCGGTACCCCGCTGGTCGTTCTCGCGCCCTGGTCGCTCACCCTGCTGACCGGCCCGTCGGGGTTCCTGCGCGAGGCCGGACTCGCGTTCGGCAGCGGGTCGGCCTCCGCGCTCGACCTGCTCGGCATCAGCCCCGGCGGCCCGAAGGCCGCGGGCGGCTTCCTGCTCATCGGCATCGTGCTCGCCGCCCTCGCGGCCCTGCTGCGCGGCGAACGGCAGTTCGCCATCCGCTCCTCCTGGGCCGTCGCCCTTGTCGCGCTGGTCTTCGCGGTCCTCGCCAACGGCTCCGGCTGGGCGGGGCCCGCCACCCTCGTCTACGGAATCGCCCTTCTCGCCGCCGCCGTTCTGGGCGCCGAGGGCGGACGCACCCGCGTCGCCGCCCAGAACTTCGGCTGGCGCCAGCCCGCCGCCGCCCTGATCGCGCTCGCCGCCGGCCTCGCACCCGTCCTCGCCGCCAGCAGCTGGATGTTCACCGGCGCGGCGGGCCCGCTGGAGCGGCGCGACCCCGTCCAGGTTCCCGCGTTCGTGGCCGAGGAGAGCGACACCCGCGACCAGCCGCGCACCCTCGTCCTCGGCGGCGCCTCCGCCGCGAAGGTCTCGTACACCCTGGTACGCGGCTCCGGTGGCCGTCTCGGCGACGCCGAACTGACCGAGGCGGCCGGCAGCGACACCCGCCTCGACAAGATCGTCGCCAGCCTCGTCGCCGGCTCCGGCGCCGACCAGACCCGTGAGCTCAGCGGTTTCGCCATCCGTTACGTCCTCGTACGCGACGGAGCGCCCCGCCAGACCAGCCGCGTCCTCGACGCCACGCCCGGCCTGAACCGGCTCAGCCAGCTCGACGGCAGCGCACTGTGGAGCGTGGACCGCCAGGTCGCGCGAGCCACCATCGTCACCGGCAAGGGCGACCCGCTGCCCGTCGCGTCCGACGCCGTCGAAGCCCATGCCAAGATCCCGGGCGGGGCGTCGGGGCGTGTCCTGCGCATCGCCGACCGTGCGGACGACGGCTGGCAGGCCACGCTCGACGGCCGCGTCTTGAAGAAGACGGTGGTCGACGGGTGGGCCCAGGGCTTCGAGCTCCCCGCCGAGGGGGGCCGGCTCGACCTCACGTATGACGATCCCGCCACCCATACCGCCTGGCTCTGGGCGCAGAGCGCGTTCGCGCTGGTGCTGCTGGTGCTCGCCCTGCCGGGCAGGCGGCGGGAGGTCGACGACGACCTGCCCCAGGAGGAGATCGCCGTACCCGCGCAGGCGGTGGAGGGCGAAGGGCGCCGGGCGCGCAGGCTGCGCGCGCAGGCGGAGGCGGAGGCGGACACGGACGCGGAGTCCGCACCCGACGAGGCCGAAGGCGAAGGGGGATACGCGGATCCGTACGCCCAACTCCTCGTGGACCAGGACGCCTTCGCGGGGCAACAGCGGCAACGGCAGCAGGGGCAGTCGTTCGACCAGGAGCCGTTCGATCAGCAGCCGCTTCAGGACCAGGCGCCGTACGCCGTGGTGCCCCAGCAGCAGTACGGCGAGTGGGACGCGCAGTCCTACACGGACGCCGGATACACCGCGCCCTATGGCAGCGACCAGCACCAGAACGGCGTGTACGGCGAAGGCCAGTACCAGCAACAGCCGCACACGCCCGATCAGTACCAGGACCAGTACCAGAACCAGTACAAGGACCAGTACCAGGGCCAGTACGGGACCACGGCCTACGGCGAGGGGCAGCACTACCAGGAGGGGCAGCAGTACGACCCCTACCTGTACGGCGGCGAGAACGACCAGCCCCCCGGACCGAACGGCAGTCCCGGCAATCCCGGCAACGTGACGCGAGGCGAGTCAGAGTGAAGCGCACCACCATCTCCCTGCTCGCGACCGCTACCGCACTCGCCGCCGTCACCGGCTTCGCCGCGCTCATGACACCCGGCGGCGACACGGCGGCCGAAGCGAAGGCCCCGGCACGGCTGCCCGTGGAACGCTCCAGCCTGCTCTGTCCCGCACCGAGCGGCTCGGAGGTGGCGGAGACCGACTACACGTCGTTCACGCCTGCGGGAACGGCCGGTCCGGGCGGTACGGGCGGTTCCGGGAGTCCGGCCAAGGAAGGCTCGGCCAAGGAGGGCTCGGCCGAACTGAAGCCGTCGGCCGCCCTGGCCGACACGGAAACCGAGCCGAAGAAGGACACCACGAAGGCGGGCGGCGCCAAGAAGGACGGCGCGGCGAAGAAGCCTGCCGACACGAAGAAGCCCGCCAACACGAAGAAGCCGGTGGCCGACAAGCCCGTGCTGGCGCTGAAGGAACCGGGCAAGCCCGTCGCCGCCAAGGCCGCCGGAGGCGACGCGCCCGCGCTGGTCGGCACCGCCACCGGCCGACTCGCCCCCGGCTGGGCCGCCCAGCAGACGACGACGGTCACCGCGGGCGCCGCGCGCGGCCTGCTCGGTGTCAGCTGCACCGGCCCCGACACGGACTTCTGGTTCCCCGGCGCGTCCACGGCCAAGGACCGGCAGGACTACGTCCACCTCACCAACCCCGACGCCACCCCGGCCGTCGCCGACATCGAGCTGTACGGCAAGGACGGCGCGCTCAAGACCACGCTCACCGAGGGCATCGCCGTCCCGGCCGGAGCCAGCGTCCCCGTCCTGCTGTCCACGCTGACCGCGGACCCCGCCGCCGACCTGACGGTCCATGTCACCACGCGTACGGGCCGCGTGGGAGCGGTGGTGCGGGCTGCCGACGAGAGGGCGGGCAGCGACTGGCTGAGCGCCTCGGCCGACCCGTCCGGCACGGCGGTGCTGCCCGGCATCCCGGCGGACGCCACGTCGGTACGCCTGGTGGCCTTCGCGCCCGGCGAGGACGACGCCGACCTCAAGGTGCAGCTCGCCGGCCCGGGAGGGACGATCACCCCCGCCGGTCACGAGACGCTGCACGTGAAGTCGGGGATGACGGCGAGCATGGACCTGCTGGACGTCACCAAGGGCGAGGCCGGTTCGCTGATCCTCAGCCCGTCCCAGAGCGGCCGGCCGACCCCGGTGGTGGCGGCGCTGCGGGTCGTACGCGGCAAGGGCGACAAGCAGGAGGTCGCCTACATCCCGGCGACCGCGCCGGTGGGCGAGCGGGCGAGCGTCACCGACAACCGCGCGAAGGGCTCGACGCTCTCGCTGACCGCCCCGGGCGCCACGGCCCAGGTCAAGGTCACGGCGTCGGCGGGCACGGGCGGCGGCACCCCAGCCGTCAAGACGTTCACGGTCAAGGCCGGCACGACGCTCGCGATCACCGGCCCACCGGTGCCGGCCGGCCTGAAGGGCTCGTACGTGCTCACGGTCGAGACGGTGTCGGGCGGCCCGGTGCACGCGTCGCGCACCCTGGCGCTGCCGCGGGACGGGATCCCGATGTTCACGGTGCAGACGATGCCGGACGACCGGGGGATGGTGGCGGTGCCGGAGGCCAAGCAGGATCTGTCGGTGCTCGACGACTGAGTGGCGCGGCGGGGCTGGGGGCGGCGTGCGGCGCGAGACGAAGCTTCCCGGCCCGGCGTGTGAGGTCCGTCGGCCGAGCCCCGTCAGGTGACGTCCGCTAGCAGGCAGCCGACGACGAATGGATCGCGACCGACGGTCAGCAAGAGACGACTGACAATTTCCGACCTCTGTCAGTCGCCGGTTGCTTGCTGTCGGTCACTTGCTGTCAGTCCTGCCCATACCGCGGATCCACCGACTCCGGCGCCAGACCGAGCAGCTCTGCCACCTGTTCCACGACCACCTCGTGCACCAGCAGCGCCCGCTCGTCACGATTTTTTGTCCGAATCTCGACGGGTCGCCGGTACACCACGATCCGTGCCGGCTGTCCCTTCTCCGCGGGCGCCGAGCTGCCCAGCGGCACCGTTTCCTCCGGCGTGCCCGGTACGTCCAGGACGAGGAAATCCACGTCGGCCAGCTGCGGCCAGCGTCGTTCCAGTCGTTCCACCGAGTCCTGCACCAGGTCCCGGAAGGACTCGGCGCGGCTCGCGGCCAGGGGCACCTGGGGCGGGGCGACCGGCCCGCGCATGCCGCGGCCGTGTCGGTCGCGACGGCGCGGCCGTGGCTCGGTCGGGCGGGGCGGTACGGGACTGTCCATCACTGACGCAGCGTAGCCCTCCGGGGCGCGCAGACGATCGCGTGCGCGCGCCGGGTCGACAGCTTGTCGTTAGTTGAACATTCCAGCCGAGCTTGGGCCCGATTGCCTATCTTCCTGCGATCGCCGATCGCATCATGATTGACCTCTTTTACGCCAAGTCTTGACCGGATCACCGGCGGTCGTCGCTCGCACGCCTCTCCTCCCGCGCAGGTCAGGCCAGTTGCTCCGGGAGGCGTTATGGCGGATGCGGCAGCACGACACGGTGGGGTGACCCGGTGGAGAGTCGTCGCAGCCCGCTCAAGAGTGCGGTACCGTCCAACGTCGTGAGCCCTGTACGTCGCTGTTCGCGCACCGCGTGCGGCCGCCCCGCCGTCGCGACACTGACGTACGTCTATGCCGATTCGACCGCGGTCCTCGGCCCGCTCGCCACCTATGCCGAGCCCCACTGTTACGACCTGTGCGCCGAGCACAGTGAGCGCCTGACCGCCCCGCGCGGCTGGGAGGTCGTGCGGCTCACCGACGGCTCCGCTCCGTCCCGCCCCAGTGGTGACGATCTTGAGGCGCTCGCCAACGCCGTCCGGGAGGCGGCGCGCCCTCAGGGGCGGACGGCCGAGGCCGGCGGACCGAGCGGCCGGCGGCCGGCGGACCCGATGGAGGTCGCGCGCCGCGGCCATCTGCGGGTGCTGCGCTCCCCCGACTCCTGAGCCCCTTCCTGTCCCTCCGGCCTCGCTCCCTTGTGGCCTCGCTCCCTTGTGACCTCGCACCCGACCGCGTATCCGCGACGGATCGACCGTAGGGCCGGACCGGACCGGAGACCGGGACGGCCGTGTCCCGGCCCAACCGGCGTACATCGGGGCCGCGTTGACGTCCCGCGCGCCGCCGAACGGCGGGGTGCGGCGATCAAGCGGCTACCGAGGGAGGCCACTCGACTCCTGAGCCGGCCGTTCCCCGAAGATTTGTGCAGGTAGTTTGGGGCGTCCGAAGAGACTTCAGGAGGGTTGGCCCGTGACTGCTGATCTGTCGCAGATCGTGAAGGCGTACGACGTCCGCGGGGTGGTGCCGGATCAGTGGGACGAGGCGCTGGCCGAGCTGTTCGGGGCGGCCTTCGTCCAGGTGACGGGCGCGGACGCGATCGTTGTCGGCCATGACATGCGGCCGTCGTCCCCCGGCCTCTCCGGGGCGTTCGCCCGCGGCGCCGCGGCCCGCGGTGCGGACGTCACACTGATCGGGCTCTGCTCGACCGACCAGCTCTACTTCGCTTCGGGACACCTCGGACTCCCGGGCGCGATGTTCACCGCCTCGCACAATCCGGCGCAGTACAACGGCATCAAGATGTGCCGGGCGGGTGCGGCGCCGGTGGGCCAGGACACAGGCCTGGCGGACATCCGCGCCCTGGTCGGGTCCTGGACCGACGGGGGAGCGCCGGAGCCTGCTGCCGAGCCCGGCTCGGTGACCGAGCGGGACACGCTGGAGGAGTACGCGGCATATCTGCTGTCGCTGGTGGACCTGTCGTCGATGCGTCCGCTGAAGGTCGTCGTGGACGCGGGCAACGGAATGGGCGGCCACACGGTCCCCACGGTGTTCGCATCGCTGCCCCTCACCGTCGTACCGATGTATTTCGAGCTCGACGGCACGTTCCCCAACCACGAGGCGAACCCCCTGGACCCGGCGAACATCGTCGACCTCCAGGCCCGAGTCCGGACCGAGGGCGCGGACCTGGGTCTCGCCTTCGACGGGGACGCGGACCGGTGCTTCGTCGTGGACGAGCGCGGCGAGGGCATCTCGCCTTCGGCGATCACGGCCCTGGTCGCGGCGCGCGAACTGGCGAAGCACCCGGGCGGAACGGTCATCCACAACCTGATCACCTCGTGGTCGGTCCCGGAGGTCGTCCGCGAGAACGGCGGCACGCCGGAGCGCACGAGGGTCGGTCATTCCTTCATCAAGCAGGAGATGGCCCGCACGGGAGCGATCTTCGGCGGCGAGCACTCGGCGCACTACTACTTCCGCGACTTCTGGAACGCGGACACGGGCATGCTGGCGGCCCTCCACGTACTGGCGGCCCTTGGTTCGCAGGACGGCCCGCTGTCGGCGCTGGTCGAGCAGTACGACCGTTATGCGGGCTCGGGCGAGATCAACTCGACGGTCGACGATCAGGCGGCCCGCACGGCAACGGTGAAGGCGGCGTACGCATCCCGCGAGGACGTGACGATCGATGAACTGGACGGCCTGACGGTCTCGGCCCGGGAGTGGTGGTTCAACCTCCGCCCGTCGAACACGGAACCGCTGCTGCGCCTGAATGTGGAGGCACGGGAGGAGCCGATGATGGCAAAGGTGCGGGACGAGGTGCTGGAGATGGTCCGGGGGGCGTGAGCCCGGTGGTCCATGCGGCGCGAAGCTGCCGCCCGGGGTCGTGGGGATATCACGTGCCCCCACATTTCAGTGCGGGGTGGGCGACCCGAGACCGGAGGGTCTCCGGGCGCCGGGACCAAAGCGCCGGCCCGCCCGCCCCTGGTTTCGGGAAGGGGCGGGCGCGGGGAGAGGGCCCCCGTATCCACAGAACGCGCCGCACCCCTCCCCCCAGCGGTACGCTGACGTGGCCTGATCCGCGTCACCGCGACCGCGTGTTCGACACGTGCCCCGCGACCGCGACCCCGCGCCGTACCAGCCATGCCTTGCCCGAAGGGACACCCCGAACATGCCGCTCCAAGCCGGCCTCCTGGAGATCCTCGCCTGCCCGGTCTGCCACGCCCCCCTCAGCGACCGGTCGGCGGCCGACACCCCCGAGCTGATCTGCACCGGCAAGGACTGCGGCCTCGCGTACCCGGTACGGGACGACATCCCCGTCCTTCTCGTCGACGAGGCACGCCGCCCGGCCTGACCCATTCCCCGCACGGCGATCGGAGGCCCCACCCCATGCTCGACGAGTCGCTCCTCGACGCCCCGGAAGCCCTGGCCCGCGCGGACCGCCGAGGACTGCTCAGAGGCGCCGCCGAGGCAGGGGCGCGCGTGCGCACCGCCGCCCGGCACGCCGCCGAGGCCGGTATCGCCGAGCTCAAACCCGAGGGCCGCCCGCGCGCCGTCCTCGTCGCGGGCCCCGGGACCGCTGCCACCGGCGTCGCCGATCTGATCGGGGCACTGGCCGGCGCCTCCGCCCCGGTCACCCGGCTTCACCCCACCGGCGTCGCCCCCGCCGCAGGCGCCCTGCTCTGGGCGCTGCCCGGCTGGGCCGGCTCCGTGGACCTCCTGCTGATCGCGACCACCGACGGAAGCGAGCCCGGCCTCGCCCTCCTCGCCGAGCAGGCGTACCGACGAGGCTGCACCGTCGTCGCCGTCGCCCCCCAGCGCTCCCCGCTCACGGAGGCCGTCGACGGCGCGCACGGCCTGGTCGTCCCGATGGCCACACCCCCGAACGAGATGTACGACGAGACACAGGCCGCCGCGAGCCCCGGCGCGCTCTGGGCGCTGTTCACTCCGCTGCTCGCCCTTCTCGACCGCGTGGGCCTGCTCGAAGCGCCCCCGGAGATCCTCGCCAAGGTCGCCGACCGCCTCGACCAGGCAGCCGAGCGGTGCGGCCCGGCCATTGCCACGTACAGCAATCCGGCGAAGACGCTCGCCGCCGAGCTCGCCGACAGCCTTCCGCTGATCTGGACGGAGGGCCCGGGCGCGGCGCCGGCGGGCCGCCGGTTCGCCGCCGTACTGGCGGAGCTGGCCGGCCGCCCCGCTCTCGCCGCCGAGCTTCCCGAGGCGCTTCCCGCCCACGGGGTGCTCCTCGCGGGCGACTTCGCTGCCGGGGCCGACCCCGAGGACTTCTTCCGGGACCGCGTGGAGGAGCAGCAGGCCCTGCGCGCCCGTGTCGTCCTGCTGCGCGACCGCCCCTCCGGCGGCCTCACCGCCGCACCCGCCGCCCGCGAACTGGCACTCAGCCACGACACCCCGATCAGCGAACTCGAACCGGACGAGGGCACCGACCTGGAGTCGATCGCCGAGCTTGTCGCCGTCACCGACTTCGCGGCTGTCTATCTGGCGCTCGCGGCCTCGGGCGACCACGAGTAGTCCGAGTCCGAGTGCGGGTCCGAGCACTGCCTGCCGTGATCCGCGCACCGCGAACCAAGAACCGCGAACCGCTTACCGCCCACCCCGAACCAAGAACTGCTTACCGAGAACCGCTTACCAAGAACCGCTCACCGAGAACCGGGAAGTACGAACACCATGGACCGCCTCTCCAACACGGTGCGCCCCTACGCCTGGGGGTCCACAACTGCCATTCCCGAGCTTCTCGGTATCGCCGCCACCGGCGAGCCGCAGGCCGAGATGTGGATGGGCGCCCACCCCGGAGCCCCCTCGCGCGTCACCCGTGACGACGAGGAGCGGCCGCTCTCCGATGTCATCGCCGCCGACCCCGTACGGGAACTGGGCGCCGCGGCCGTCGAAACCTTCGGCCCGCGTCTCCCCTTCCTCCTCAAGATCCTCGCGGCCGGTGCCCCGCTCTCCCTGCAGGTCCACCCGAACCTCGCCCAGGCGCAGGAGGGTTACGCCGCCGAGGAGAGCGCGGGCGTCCCCATCGACGCCCCGCACCGCAACTACAAGGATGCCAACCACAAGCCCGAACTGATCTGTGCGCTCACGCCCTTCGACGGCCTGTGCGGTTTCCGCGCCCCCCTGGAGGCCGCCGAACTGCTCGCCGCCCTCGACGTGGACTCGCTCAAGCCGTACGTCGACCTTCTCCACGCCCACCCGGAGGAGGCCGCGCTCCGCGAGGTCCTGACCGCGCTCCTGAGCGCCGACCCGAACGAGATGGCGGCCACGGCCGGCGAGGCTGCGTCCGCCTGTGACCGGCTCGGGGGCTCGTACGCCCCGTACGCCCAGATCGCTCACCACTTCCCCGGCGACCCGGGCGTCATCGCGGCCATGCTGCTCAACCACGTCCAACTCCAGCCCGGCGAGGCCCTGTTCCTCGGCGCCGGAGTCCCGCACGCCTACCTCAGCGGCCTCGGCGTGGAGATCATGGCCAACTCCGACAACGTGCTGCGCTGCGGCCTCACGCCGAAGCACGTGGACGTTCCCGAGCTGCTGCGTATCGTCCGCTTCGAGGCGAGCGACCCGGGCATCCTGCGCCCCGAGGCATCGCCGTCGGGGGAGGAGCTCTACGACACCCCGACCGACGAATTCCGGCTCTCCCGCTACGTTCTCGCGGCCGGCGCCTCACCCAGCGACCTCACGGCCGCCACCCCACAGATTCTGCTCTGCACATCGGGAACGGTCCGCGCGGGCGAACTCACCCTCGCCCCGGGCCGGTCCGCCTTCATCCCGGCGGGCGAAAAGGCCGAAGTGTCCGGGGCCGGCACGGTCTTCCGTGCCACCGTGGTGGTCTGACGCACCGCTGCCGCCCCGTGCTGCAACAATGACCCACCGCAAAGGACGGGCAAAGCCCGGGACGGCGTACGAAGGGACAGCAGGGACACATGAGCGCTTCAGGCGGTACAAGAGCGATCGTGGCGGCACTTGCCGCCAACCTCGCGATCGCGGTGGCGAAGTTCGTGGCGTTCCTCTTCAGCGGCTCGTCCTCGATGCTCGCCGAGAGCGTCCACTCGGTCGCCGACTCCGGCAACCAGGGCCTGCTGCTGCTCGGCGGCAAGAAGGCCCAGCGTGAGGCGACCCCGCAGCACCCCTTCGGCTACGGCCGCGAGCGCTACATCTATGCCTTCCTCGTCTCCATCGTCCTCTTCTCGGTCGGTGGCATGTTCGCCCTCTACGAGGGCTACGAGAAGATCAAGGACCCGCACCCGATCGAGGCCTGGTACTGGCCGGTCGGCGTGCTCGTCTTCGCGATCGTCGCCGAGTCGTTCTCGTTCCGTACGGCGATCAAGGAGTCCAACGAGATCCGCGGCGCGCTCTCGTGGAAGGAGTTCGTCAGGCGGGCGAAGGCCCCCGAGCTGCCGGTGGTGCTCCTGGAGGACCTGGGCGCACTGATCGGTCTGGTCCTGGCGCTCGGCGGCGTCGGCATCGCCCTGGCCACGGGCGACGGCGTCTGGGACGGAATCGGCACCCTCTGCATCGGCACCCTGCTCATCGTGATCGCGCTCGTCCTCGCGGCGGAGACGAAGTCTCTGCTGCTGGGCGAGGCGGCCGGCACGGAAGTCGTCGAGCAGATCAAGGTGGCCCTGGTGGACGGCGATGTGGTCACCGGCATCATCCACATGCGTACCCTCCACCTCGGCCCGGAAGAACTGCTGGTCGCGGCGAAGATCGCGGTCCGGCACGACGACACGGCGGCCGAGGTCGCTGCCGCGATCAACGCCGCCGAGGAGCGCATCCGGGCCGCCGTGCCGATCGCGCGCGTGATCTATCTGGAGCCCGACATCTACAGCGAGTCGGCTGCCGCGGCGGGCGTCAACCCGGCCAAGTCCCCGGGCGGACCGGGCCCGGACGCGGCCCACTGAGCCTCCGGGACCTCGGAGGCCTCCGGGATCTCCGAGATCTCCGGGACCTCTGAGGCTGGTGCCACGGGAGGACAGTGCGACAGGCCCCGGACTGGGACGTCCTCCGGGGGCCTGCCGCCCAGCAGTTGGCGCGCGAAGCGGCCTTCGGGGGGATACGGCTACTGAATGTCACGCAGTACGGCGAGCCCTGCCCCCTCCTCCGCTGCCGCCGGCAGCCGCTCGCGGAAGTCGGCCTCCGTGCCGGCCCCGATGACCTCCGCCCCCGCCCCGACAAGCACCGGCTCAGGCTCCGGCTCAGGCTCCGGCTCCGGTCCCGCCCCGCCCGGACCGGTGGCCCCAGCGCCCGCCGTGCGCCCTCCACACCTCCCCTACCGCCCACGCCCGCCGTGCCACTGATGCCCGCCGTGCCCGCTGGAACGAGAGCCTCGGCAGCGCGGGTCGTCCGCCCCGCAACACGGAGGCACGGCACCAAAACCACGGACGGCCCACCCTTCACAGGGCCCTCAAACCATGGATCTGGCCGGAACCCAGCCATGGGTGGGCTGGGGTCCGCTCCGGCGATCGGTGTAGATTCGTGACCAGAGTCAGACGTCGCTGCTGATGGCGGTCGGGCGGTTCCCTCCCGGAACCGGCCGAGGGAGAGAGGGCCTCCGACGGACTGCACTGCGAGCGCCCGGGCATTCCTGTGTCCGCCGCCGCAGAGCCAGCCGTACCCACCCTCGACCCACACCACGAGGAGCAGCTCGTATGTCGACTGTCGCCACTGGCCAGGACTTCAAGGTCGCCGACCTTTCCCTCGCCACCTTCGGCCGCAAGGAGATCACTCTCGCCGAGCATGAGATGCCCGGCCTGATGTCGATCCGTAAGGAGTACGCCGCCGCCCAGCCGCTGGCGGGTGCGCGGATCACCGGTTCGCTGCACATGACGGTGCAGACCGCCGTGCTGATCGAGACCCTGGTCGCGCTCGGCGCCGAGGTCCGCTGGGCCTCCTGCAACATCTTCTCCACCCAGGACCACGCCGCTGCCGCCGTCGCGGTCGGCCCCGAAGGCACGCCGGACGACCCCCAGGGCATCCCGGTCTTCGCCTGGAAGGGCGAGACGCTGGAGGAGTACTGGTGGTGCACGGAGCAGGCGCTGACCTGGCCGAACACCCCCACCGGCGGCCCGAACATGATCCTGGACGACGGCGGTGACGCCACCCTTCTCCTCCACAAGGGCGTCGAGTTCGAGAAGGCCGGCTCGGCCCCGGACCCGTCCACCGCGGACAGCGAGGAGTACGGGCACATCCTGACCCTGCTCAACCGCACCCTCGGCGAGAGCCCGCAGAAGTGGACCCAGCTCTCGTCCGAGATCCGTGGTGTCACGGAGGAGACGACGACGGGTGTGCACCGTCTGTACGAGATGCACCGTGACGGCACCCTCCTTTTCCCGGCGATCAACGTGAATGACGCGGTCACCAAGTCGAAGTTCGACAACAAGTACGGCTGCCGTCATTCGCTGATCGACGGCATCAACCGGGCGACGGACACCCTGATCGGTGGCAAGACCGTGGTGGTGTGCGGTTACGGCGATGTGGGCAAGGGGTGCGCGGAGTCGCTGCGTGGCCAGGGCGCGCGGGTGATCATCACCGAGATCGACCCGATCTGCGCGCTGCAGGCGGCGATGGACGGCTACCAGGTCACCACCCTCGACGAGGTTGTCGACAAGGCCGACATCTTCGTCACGACCACCGGCAACAAGGACATCATCATGGCCGGTGACATGGCCAGGATGAAGCACCAGGCCATCGTCGGGAACATCGGCCACTTCGACAACGAGATCGACATGGCCGGTCTGGCGCAGCTGCCGGGCATCGTCAAGGACGAGGTCAAGCCGCAGGTGCACACCTGGACGTTCCCCGACGGCAAGGTGCTGATCGTGCTGTCGGAGGGCCGTCTGCTGAACCTGGGCAACGCGACCGGCCATCCCTCGTTCGTGATGTCGAACAGCTTCGCGGACCAGACGCTGGCCCAGATCGAGCTGTTCACCAAGCCCGAGGAGTACCCGACCGATGTGTACGTGCTGCCCAAGCACCTCGACGAGAAGGTCGCCCGGCTCCACCTCGACGCGCTCGGCGTGAAGCTGACGACCCTGCGCCCGGAGCAGGCCGCCTACATCGGCGTCGAGGTCGACGGCCCCTACAAGTCCGACCACTACCGCTACTGATCGGCTGCCGAGCCACCCTCGCCGGCTTATCAGCAGCTTCTCAGCAACAGGTACCAGCGGTACCAGGCAGGCCCCCGCACCCCCGTGTCGGGGGCCTGCCCCTTACCGTCCCCTGAACGGCTCCGGCTCCACGGCAAGAGCCTCACCGCCCAAGGACACCTACGCCCCATGCCCCGCGGCCGCTATTCGCTCCACGACGTGCACGATCACTCCCCCCTCGGCGAAGAACACTTCCAGTGCGCCCCCGGCCCCTCCGGCTGGCGTTACGTCTCGCAGATCACCGCCCCCTCCGGTGATCACGCCGGCTCCGTCGACCTCGCACTCGACGAACTCGGCCGCCCCATCCGTCTTGAACTCCACGCAGGCGGCTGGCAGGTACGCGGCGCCGCTCTGGACGGCGTCACCTGGGTCCGTACCGACCCCGCTGGCGCTCACGCCACCGAAGGCAATGTCCGCGCCCACGCCTTCACCGGCATGTCCCCGGCCTTCCTTGTCGCCACCGCACGTCTCCTTCGCCTCACCCCCGATTCCCCTGCAACGCGGGTCCGCCTCGTCGCCTTCACGGATCCCGTGCTGGCTCCCCGCACCATCGATCAGTCCTGGGCCCTGATGAAGAGTGAAGCGCATGCCACTGACAGTGGCCCCCTGACCGTGGACGAATACCAGGTCAACGCCCTGGACACGGGCGAGCAGCACACCGTGCACATCGCCGGCGACGTGGTCCTCGCGGCCCCCGGCATCGAACTCGAGAACCTCGAGAGCCCGCCGTCGGTCTTCCCCTGACGACCTGCGTGTCTGCCGGCTCGTCGGCACTCGGCGGCGCCGACCTGCGCCCCGACCCGGGCGGCCACCCGCGGCCCACGACCCGCGGTCCACGAGCGCGACGCGGCCGGCGTGGGCCTATGCGGGCGGAGCGAATCCCGTCGCCGTCGGAATCTCGGCCGCTGCTCCTGCTCCTGCCCCTGCCCCTGATTCGGTCCGTGCCGCGGGCCCGGATTCGGGTTCGGCGGCTGCTGTCCCCGCAGGCGAAGGAGTCGCGACACGAGCGCCCAGTGGCTCACCGCCCCCAGTCGCCCGCGCGGTGGCTCGGTCCCCGGCCTCAGCGCCGCCGGGGACGGGAGCGCCCCAGGGACCGACAGCCCCAGGAACCGCCGGGACCGCCATCCCCTGCCGGCCGTCGGCCCCGCCTCGCGACCCGAAGGCCCGCCGTGCGTCCCGGGCCTGCCGCTCGTTCACCACAGCCGCCAGATAGGCGGCCGGCGGTACCCCCTCCGGCGCCGGAGTCCCCGTGCACCCCGCCAGATCACCGGCCAGCCGGATGGCCATCGACCAGTTCACCGCAGGGTCCAGCTGCCTCATCCGCGTCAGGTACTGACGTATCGCGAGCCACAGGTCATCCGGCACCCCGGACAGATCCAGTTCGGCGAACCGCCCCACGAGCCACGACGGCGGAGGCGGCACCGCCATCCCCCGCGCAGCAGGCACTCTCTCCCGCACCACCAGCGTCCCCGCGAACACATCCCCGATCCGCCGCCCCCGCGCCGACACCAGCGAAGCGATACACGCGACGACCCCGAACGTCACCAGGATCTCCACCACGCCCATCGCTCCGCGTACCAGCGCATGCCGGAACCTGATCGGCCCGCCGTCGTCGCGCACCACCCGCAGCCCGCACGCGAGCTTTCCCAGCGAGCGCCCATGGCTGAGGGTCTCCACGGCTATCGGCGCCCCGACCAGGACCAGCAGAAATGTCGCGATCGACACGGCCATGACCGCCGCCTCGTCAAGCGACGCGGTCGCCAGCGTCAGCCCGATCGACACCATGAGATAGACGGCGAACACGACCACGAGATCGATCACCACCGCGAGCGCACGGCTCGGCAACTTCGCCGGCCTCAGACCGAGTACGACCGCATCCCCCGTCACAAGCGCACTCACTGTTGCCCGCCCTTCGCCTTCGGTCTTCCCTGCCCCTTGATTCCTCAGTCTGCCAAGCTGACCCGCAGCGCGCCGCAGTAGTACGAACGTACGCACCCAGTGCCTGGAGCAGCAGCCGACCATGGACCTCGATGTCTTCGTGACCGCCCACCGCGCCGAGTGGGACCGCCTGGACCATCTCCTGCACCGGGGACGGAGTCTCACCGGCGCGGAAGCCGACGAACTCGTCGCCCTCTACCAGCGCACGGCCACCCACCTCTCCCTGATCCAGTCGAGCGCCCCGGACCCGATGCTCACGGGCCGACTCACCCAGCTCGTGGCTCGTGCCCGTTCCACCGTGACGGGGACGCGTCGCGCCACCTGGCGCGACGCGGTCCGCTTCCTTACGGCCGGCTTCCCGGCGGCCGTCTACCGGTCCCGTCACTGGTGGATACCGACAGCCGTCCTCTCCACCGTCCTCGCCGCGATCATCGGCTGGTGGATCGCTGCCCACCCAGAGGTCCAGTCGGCGATCGGGGCCCCGGACGAACTCCGTCGGCTGACGCGGCCCGGTGGCGAGTACGAGACGTACTACTCCAGCCATCCCGCGGCCTCCTTCGCCGCCCAGGTCTGGACGAACAACGCACAGGCCGCCGCCATGTGCCTGACCCTTGGCGCGTTCCTGTGCCTCCCGGTGATCTGGATTCTCTTCCTCAATGTGCTGAACCTGGGTGTCGGCATCGGACTGATGTCGTCGGCAGGCCGCCTCGACACCTTCCTCGGACTCGTTCTCCCGCACGGCCTGCTGGAACTGACCGCCGTATTCGTCGCCGCCGGCACGGGCCTGCGCCTCGGCTGGACGGTCATCGACCCAGGCCCACAGTCCCGACGCACAGCCCTCGCCCAACAGGGGCGCGCGGCCATCGGCATGGCGATCGGCCTTGCCCTCGTCCTGTTTGTCTCCGGAGTGATCGAAGGCTTCGTCACCCCCTCGGGCCTGCCGACCTGGGCGCGCATCGCTATCGGTATCGCCGCTGAGCTGGCCTTTCTGGTGTACGTATACGTCCTGGGCGGCCGAGCGGCCCGAGCGGGCGACACGGGCGACCTAGGAGCCGATGACCGGAGTGCCGAACTCCCAGCCGCTGCCTGATGTGCAACCACCTGTTCTGACCTGCTAGTCTCCTCTCCGCCCACAAAACCCGTTGACACGGGACGAGTGGGGAGGTAGATTCAAACGGTTGCCTCGAACTGGACAAGTCCGGGTGCAACCGTTAGCGTCTCTCTAGCTCTCAACGGAAATTGAATTTCCGCAGAGCCTCCGATTTGAAATCCGGATCACGAAGGTCGATTAGGTCGGCCGAAATGTTTCTGATAAAGTCGGGCCAGTCGAAAGACGAAAGGCCTTCCAACGGCCACTGGATTCGAATTCCTCACCGGAAACGGAACGGAAACAGAGTCTGGTAGGGTTGGAAACGCAAGACCGAAGGGAAGCGCCCGGAGGAAAGCCCGAGAGGGTGAGTACGAAGGAAGCGTCCGTTCCTTGAGAACTCAACAGCGTGCCAAAAGTCAACGCCAGATATGTTGATACCCCGTCTCTGCTTCGGCAGGGCGTGGTTCCTTTGAAAGTCCTATTCTTGGCCCTTTGGGCGGGTAGGCAATTGACACAGCGAGGACGCTGTGAACAGTCGGTCTTATTCCGACCGGCTGTTCCGCTCTTGTGGTGTTCATCCCGATTACGGGAAAACATTCATGGAGAGTTTGATCCTGGCTCAGGACGAACGCTGGCGGCGTGCTTAACACATGCAAGTCGAACGATGAAGCCCTTCGGGGTGGATTAGTGGCGAACGGGTGAGTAACACGTGGGCAATCTGCCCTTCACTCTGGGACAAGCCCTGGAAACGGGGTCTAATACCGGATACCACTCTTCCTCGCATGGGGAGGGGTTGAAAGCTCCGGCGGTGAAGGATGAGCCCGCGGCCTATCAGCTTGTTGGTGGGGTGATGGCCTACCAAGGCGACGACGGGTAGCCGGCCTGAGAGGGCGACCGGCCACACTGGGACTGAGACACGGCCCAGACTCCTACGGGAGGCAGCAGTGGGGAATATTGCACAATGGGCGAAAGCCTGATGCAGCGACGCCGCGTGAGGGATGACGGCCTTCGGGTTGTAAACCTCTTTCAGCAGGGAAGAAGCGAAAGTGACGGTACCTGCAGAAGAAGCGCCGGCTAACTACGTGCCAGCAGCCGCGGTAATACGTAGGGCGCAAGCGTTGTCCGGAATTATTGGGCGTAAAGAGCTCGTAGGCGGCTTGTCACGTCGGATGTGAAAGCCCGGGGCTTAACCCCGGGTCTGCATTCGATACGGGCTAGCTAGAGTGTGGTAGGGGAGATCGGAATTCCTGGTGTAGCGGTGAAATGCGCAGATATCAGGAGGAACACCGGTGGCGAAGGCGGATCTCTGGGCCATTACTGACGCTGAGGAGCGAAAGCGTGGGGAGCGAACAGGATTAGATACCCTGGTAGTCCACGCCGTAAACGTTGGGAACTAGGTGTTGGCGACATTCCACGTCGTCGGTGCCGCAGCTAACGCATTAAGTTCCCCGCCTGGGGAGTACGGCCGCAAGGCTAAAACTCAAAGGAATTGACGGGGGCCCGCACAAGCAGCGGAGCATGTGGCTTAATTCGACGCAACGCGAAGAACCTTACCAAGGCTTGACATATACCGGAAAGCATCAGAGATGGTGCCCCCCTTGTGGTCGGTATACAGGTGGTGCATGGCTGTCGTCAGCTCGTGTCGTGAGATGTTGGGTTAAGTCCCGCAACGAGCGCAACCCTTGTTCTGTGTTGCCAGCATGCCCTTCGGGGTGATGGGGACTCACAGGAGACTGCCGGGGTCAACTCGGAGGAAGGTGGGGACGACGTCAAGTCATCATGCCCCTTATGTCTTGGGCTGCACACGTGCTACAATGGCCGGTACAAAGAGCTGCGATGCCGTGAGGCGGAGCGAATCTCAAAAAGCCGGTCTCAGTTCGGATTGGGGTCTGCAACTCGACCCCATGAAGTCGGAGTTGCTAGTAATCGCAGATCAGCATTGCTGCGGTGAATACGTTCCCGGGCCTTGTACACACCGCCCGTCACGTCACGAAAGTCGGTAACACCCGAAGCCGGTGGCCCAACCCCTTGTGGGAGGGAGCTGTCGAAGGTGGGACTGGCGATTGGGACGAAGTCGTAACAAGGTAGCCGTACCGGAAGGTGCGGCTGGATCACCTCCTTTCTAAGGAGCATCTAGGCCCTGTCAAAGGGGTCCAGAGCCATAACGCAGGCGAATGTTCTGCGGTGGTTAGCTCATGGGTGGAACGTTGACTATTCGGCACGGTTGGTTGGGATCACTAGTACTGCTTCGGCGTGGAACGTGTGTCTTCGACTGGTCGTGCCGGGCGCGCTGTTGGGTGTCTGAGGGTGCGGACGTGGAAAGTCTGCGCCTTCGGGATGCCGGTCCCAGTGAACTCGCCTGATGGGGTGGGGTGATGGGTGACTGGTCGTTGTTTGAGAACTGCACAGTGGACGCGAGCATCTGTGGCCAAGTTTTTAAGGGCGCACGGTGGATGCCTTGGCACCAGGAACCGATGAAGGACGTGGGAGGCCACGATAGTCCCCGGGGAGCCGTCAACCAGGCTTTGATCCGGGGGTTTCCGAATGGGGAAACCCGGCAGTCGTCATGGGCTGTCACCCGCTGCTGAACACATAGGCAGTGTGGAGGGAACGAGGGGAAGTGAAACATCTCAGTACCCTCAGGAAGAGAAAACAACCGTGATTCCGGGAGTAGTGGCGAGCGAAACCGGATGAGGCCAAACCGTATGCGTGTGATACCCGGCAGGGGTTGCGCATGCGGGGTTGTGGGATCTCTTTTTCACGGTCTGCCGGCTGTGAGACGAGTCAGAAACCGTTGATGTAGGCGAAGGACATGCGAAAGGTCCGGCGTAGAGGGTAAGACCCCCGTAGCTGAAACATCAACGGCTCGTTTAAGAGACACCCAAGTAGCACGGGGCCCGAGAAATCCCGTGTGAATCTGGCGGGACCACCCGTTAAGCCTAAATATTCCCTGGTGACCGATAGCGGATAGTACCGTGAGGGAATGGTGAAAAGTACCGCGGGAGCGGAGTGAAATAGTACCTGAAACCGTGTGCCTACAAGCCGTGGGAGCGTCGGACATCAAGCTTGCTTGGTGTCTCGTGACTGCGTGCCTTTTGAAGAATGAGCCTGCGAGTTTGCGGTGTGTTGCGAGGTTAACCCGTGTGGGGAAGCCGTAGCGAAAGCGAGTCCGAATAGGGCGATTCAGTAGCGCGCTCAAGACCCGAAGCGGAGTGATCTAGCCATGGGCAGGTTGAAGCGGAGGTAAGACTTCGTGGAGGACCGAACCCACCAGGGTTGAAAACCTGGGGGATGACCTGTGGTTAGGGGTGAAAGGCCAATCAAACTCCGTGATAGCTGGTTCTCCCCGAAATGCATTTAGGTGCAGCGTCGTGTGTTTCTTGCCGGAGGTAGAGCACTGGATAGGCGATGGGCCCTACCGGGTTACTGACCTTAGCCAAACTCCGAATGCCGGTAAGTGAGAGCGCGGCAGTGAGACTGTGGGGGATAAGCTCCATGGTCGAGAGGGAAACAGCCCAGAGCATCGACTAAGGCCCCTAAGCGTACGCTAAGTGGGAAAGGATGTGGAGTCGCAGAGACAACCAGGAGGTTGGCTTAGAAGCAGCCACCCTTGAAAGAGTGCGTAATAGCTCACTGGTCAAGTGATTCCGCGCCGACAATGTAGCGGGGCTCAAGCGTACCGCCGAAGTCGTGTCATTCACGCATATATCCCCAACGGGAGTGTGGATGGGTAGGGGAGCGTCGTGTGCCGGGTGAAGCCGCGCCGGAAGGCAGTGGTGGACGGTTCACGAGTGAGAATGCAGGCATGAGTAGCGATACACACGTGAGAAACGTGTGCGCCGATTGACTAAGGGTTCCTGGGTCAAGCTGATCTGCCCAGGGTAAGTCGGGACCTAAGGCGAGGCCGACAGGCGTAGTCGATGGACAACCGGTTGATATTCCGGTACCCGCTTTGAAACGCCCAGTATCGAGCCCATTAATGCTAAGGCCGTGAAGCCGCCCTGATCTCTTCGGAGTTGAGGGGAGTGGTGGAGCCGCCGGCCCAAGGTGGTAGTAGGTAAGCGATGGGGTGACGCAGGAAGGTAGTCCAGCCCGGGCGGTGGTTGTCCCGGGGTAAGGGTGTAGGCCGTGTGATAGGCAAATCCGTCACACATGGGGCTGAGACCTGATGCCGAGCCGATTGTGGTGAAGTGGATGATCCTATGCTGTCGAGAAAAGCCTCTAGCGAGTTTCATGGCGGCCCGTACCCTAAACCGACTCAGGTGGTCAGGTAGAGAATACCGAGGCGTTCGGGTGAACTATGGTTAAGGAACTCGGCAAAATGCCCCCGTAACTTCGGGAGAAGGGGGGCCATCACTGGTGAGAGCACTTGCTGCTTGAGCTGGGGGTGGCCGCAGAGACCAGCGAGAAGCGACTGTTTACTAAAAACACAGGTCCGTGCGAAGCCGTAAGGCGATGTATACGGACTGACGCCTGCCCGGTGCTGGAACGTTAAGGGGACCGGTTAGTCACATTTCGGTGTGGCGAAGCTGAGAACTTAAGCGCCAGTAAACGGCGGTGGTAACTATAACCATCCTAAGGTAGCGAAATTCCTTGTCGGGTAAGTTCCGACCTGCACGAATGGCGTAACGACTTCTCGACTGTCTCAACCATAGGCCCGGTGAAATTGCACTACGAGTAAAGATGCTCGTTTCGCGCAGCAGGACGGAAAGACCCCGGGACCTTTACTACAGTTTGATATTGGTGTTCGGTTCGGCTTGTGTAGGATAGGTGGGAGACTGTGAAGCGGCCACGCCAGTGGTTGTGGAGTCGTCGTTGAAATACCACTCTGGTCGTGCTGGATGTCTAACCTGGGTCCGTGATCCGGATCAGGGACAGTGTCTGATGGGTAGTTTAACTGGGGCGGTTGCCTCCCAAAGGGTAACGGAGGCGCCCAAAGGTTCCCTCAGCCTGGTTGGCAATCAGGTGTTGAGTGTAAGTGCACAAGGGAGCTTGACTGTGAGACCGACGGGTCGAGCAGGGACGAAAGTCGGGACTAGTGATCCGGCGGTGGCTTGTGGAAGCGCCGTCGCTCAACGGATAAAAGGTACCCCGGGGATAACAGGCTGATCTTCCCCAAGAGTCCATATCGACGGGATGGTTTGGCACCTCGATGTCGGCTCGTCGCATCCTGGGGCTGGAGTCGGTCCCAAGGGTTGGGCTGTTCGCCCATTAAAGCGGTACGCGAGCTGGGTTTAGAACGTCGTGAGACAGTTCGGTCCCTATCCGCTGTGCGCGTAGGAGTCTTGAGAAGGGCTGTCCCTAGTACGAGAGGACCGGGACGGACGAACCTCTGGTGTGCCAGTTGTCCTGCCAAGGGCATGGCTGGTTGGCTACGTTCGGAAAGGATAACCGCTGAAAGCATCTAAGCGGGAAGCCTGCTTCGAGATGAGGACTCCCACCCCCTTTGAGGGGTTAAGGCTCCCAGTAGACGACTGGGTTGATAGGCCAGATGTGGAAGCCCCGCAAGGGGTGGAGCTGACTGGTACTAATAGGCCGAGGGCTTGTCCTCAGTTGCTCGCGTCCACTGTGTTGGTTCTGAAACAACGAACTGTCGAGTCCCCATGGCCGGGACTCCGGTGAACAGTTTCATAGTGTTTCGGTGGTCATTGCGTTAGGGAAACGCCCGGTTACATTCCGAACCCGGAAGCTAAGCCTTTCAGCGCCGATGGTACTGCAGGGGGGACCCTGTGGGAGAGTAGGACGCCGCCGAACAATCATTGTGGGAAAGCCCCGCACCTTCTGGTGCGGGGCTTTTCTGCGTTCAGGACCGGCCGGCACGAAACCACGTTGCCGCCCGCGGCGACGGCCGGTCACGGTCGGGCTCTGTTCTTCTGCGCGCGGACAATCTGGCGGTCTCCGGCAACGCTCGTGGTCGGTGGCCTGTCCACGTCAGGGATGTCGGGCCGCTGGAGAGGCGCCTTTTGGCCACTGCTTTTGAGCTGCAACGCTCACAGCGGGGTTTCATGATCTGCCCCCGCCCCTGGTGAGTGAGCGGCAGGCGGGGGAGGCACATCGCCACCAGAAGGAAGCGGGCTGGTACCTCTCCGGGGTACGGCTCCCTGAACCTTTCAGAGTCGGCCGGCAGCCTTGAGCGCGAGGTATGCGTCTGCTAGGGCAGGCGCAAGATCGTCAGGAGCGGCATCGACGACGGTGACGCCGTGGCGTTGAAGCTGCTCTGCGGCTCGGCGGCGTTGAGCCTGGGACTGGGTGGCGGCTGCGGCGTCGTACACGGCATCGATGCCGCCTCGCGACGAGGACATCTGCTGGATGTGCGGGTCGGCCACCGAGGCCACGAGCACGGTGTGCCGTTGGGTGAGCTGAGGGAGGACGGGGAGCAGTCCTTCCTCGATGGGGGCTGCGTCGAGGCTGGTGAGCAGCACGATCAGGGATCGGCGCGGGGCGCTGTTCAGCGCGGTCGCGCTGAGGCCGCGGGCGTCCGTTTCGACGAGCTCGGGTTCCAGCAGGGCGAACGCGTTGACCAGGGCAGGAAGGAGATCGCCGGCTGAGCGCCCCTGAACCTGGGCACGTATGCGGCGGTCGTAGGCGAGGAGGTCCACGCGGTCCCCCGCGCGTGAGGCCAGCGCGCTGAGGAGCAGTGCTGCGTCCATGGCTGCGTCGAGGCGCGGTACGTCTCCGACTCGGCCGGCGGAGGTGCGTCCGGTGTCGAGGACGACGAGGATGTGGCGGTCGCGTTCGGGGCGCCAGGTACGTACGGCGACCGTGGTCCGGCGCGCGGTCGCGCGCCAGTCGATGGAGCGGGTGTCGTCGCCGGGGACGTAGTCGCGGAGGCTGTCGAACTCGGTTCCCTGGCCGCGGATCAGGACGCTGGTGCGGCCGTCGAGCTCGCGCAGTCGGGCCAGCCTGGACGGCAGGTGCTTGCGGCTGGTGAAGGGCGGCAGTACACGGACCGTCCAGGGGACTCTGTGGTTCCCCTGGCGGGCGGCGAGGCCCAGCGGTCCGTACGAGCGGATGGTGACCTGTTCCGCGTGGCGGTCGCCCCGGCGGGTGGGGCGCAGGACTGTGGTGAGGCGCCGGCGTTCCCCCGCGGGCGCGGTCAACTTGTGGCGGGAGGCGGCCTGCTCGGTGCCGGTGATCCAGCTGCTCGGGGGCCAGGCGTCACGGAGGTGGGCGCGCAGGCGTCGCCTGGAGGGATTGGTGACGGCGAGCTGGACCTCGGCACGGTCACCGAGTCGAACTGATGTATCACCGCTTCGAGTGAATCGGAGCGTTCGCACTGGCGCGGCGAGGGCGTAGTCGCACAAGATTGCAAGGGAGAGAGGCGCGTTCACAGCGAGCATTCCGGCCCAGCTGGGGGCCAGGATGCCTACGAAGAGAGAGCCGAGAGCGGCGAGAAGCGCGGCGCGTCCGGTGAGGGCCATGGGGAGGCGCCTCAGCGGGGGACGGGGACGTGGCTGAGGATCGCGGTGATGACGGAGTCGGTGGTGACTCCCTCCATCTCCGCTTCGGGCCGCAGCTGGATCCGGTGGCGCAGGGTGGGCAGGGCCAGGGCTTTCACGTCGTCGGGGATGACGTAGTCGCGTCCGGTCAGCCAGGCCCAGGCGCGGGCGGTGGAGAGCAGAGCAGTGGCGCCTCGGGGGGACACGCCGAGGGTGAGTGAGGGGGAGTCACGAGTGGCACGGCAGATATCGACAACGTAACCCGCGATCTCGGCGGAGACAGAGGTCTTGGCGACCGCGGCACGGGCCGCTTCGAGGTCGGCTGGGCCGGCGACGGGGCGTACCCCCGCCGCTCCGAGGTCCCGGGGGTTGAAGCCTTCCGCGTGCCTGGTCAGGACGTCTATTTCGTCCTCGCGGCTGGGCAGTGGGACGGTCAGCTTGAGAAGGAACCGGTCCAGTTGGGCTTCGGGGAGGGGGTAAGTGCCTTCGTACTCAACCGGGTTCTGGGTCGCGGCCACGAGAAACGGGTCGGGGAGCGGGCGCGGGGTGCCGTCGACCGTGACCTGGCGCTCTTCCATTGCTTCGAGGAGCGAGGACTGCGTCTTGGGTGGTGTGCGGTTGATCTCGTCGGCGAGCAGGAGGTTGGTGAAGACGGGCCCTGGCTGGAACGAGAACTCTGCGGTGCGGGCGTCGTAGACAAGAGAACCGGTGACGTCGCTGGGCATCAGGTCAGGAGTGAACTGGACGCGCTTGGTGTCGAGTTCGAGGGAGGCCGCGAGTGTGCGGACGAGGAGCGTCTTGGCGACGCCCGGAACACCTTCGAGGAGCACATGACCGCGGCACAGCAGAGCCACGACGAGTCCGGTGACAGCGGGGTCCTGGCCGACCACGGCCTTGGCGATTTCGGCGCGCAGGGCCTCCAGGGAGGCGCGGGCGCGGTCCGAGTTCACGGCTGTCTCGGGGGTCGGGGCGCTCATGAAGTGCGTACCTCTCTTTCAAGGGCGTCGAGTTGGTCGGCCAGGCGGATGAGAGCGGTGTCGTCGGCAGGAGCCGGGCCGAAGAGCAGGCCCATGAGGTCTCGCTCTCCGGTAGGGAGATGTGCGGAGATCGCGGGGAGCAGCGCTTCGGGGGAGTTGGCTTCGACAGGGGGGACACCGAGCAGTGGGGCGATGCGTGTGCGGGTGGCGGAACGGAGGGCGGCGGCCGCGCGGTCGCGGGCGTTCACCTTGCGGTAGAGGCGGGCGCGGCCCTCGGTGGACTCGGAGGCTCGGATGGCCACGGGCAGCCGTTCGGTGACGAGGGGGCCAAGCCTGCGGGCACGCCAGATGGCGGCCAGGACGGCGGCGAGGGCGAGCTGAAGAGTGCCCCATAGCCAGCCGGAGGGGATCAGTTCGAGGAAGGTGCTGCTGGTGTCGCCGTCAGTGTCCTGTGCGGCGGAAGTGTCGCCGAGTGAAGGGAGGTACCAGACCAGATGGGTGCGGGAGCCCAGGAGTTGCAGTGCGAGGGAGGCGTTGCCGTGCTCGTCCAGGCGGTCGTTGAAGAGGATGTCGGGGGAGCCGAGCAGGACGGTGTCGCCCTTGCCGGGGTTGTCGAACCGGAGCAGGGTGGGCAGTCCGTCGCTGAGGTAGCAACGGTCGGCGCCGGGCTTGTCGGTGCTGTAGCGCTCACCGCCGAGGTCGGCGTTGCCCGCGCTGCGGGCGGCGGGGAACGAGCACTGAGGGGTGCGCGCCGAGACGGATACCGGGGACTCGCTGCGGACTCCCGGGGCCAGGGTGGCGAGCGAGAAGGGTCCTGCGGAGAGGAGGACCGCGCGGCCTCCAGAGTCGGCCGTCGCGGTGCGGAGCGTGCGCTGCTGTCGCTCCGTCAGCAGGTCGGGTGCGGTGACGAGAAGGGTGCTGTCGGGGCCGGCCGCGGACGTGGCTTCGTCGAGGGTCGTGACCACCCGCGTGTCGACGCCGTGGCCCTTGAGGAGTTCGGCGACGGCACGGCTGCCGTACTGGTCCGCCGAGCGGGGGTCGAGGCGGCCGTGCTGTGCCCCGGAACGCAGGGCGGCCATGGTGATCCCGGCGGCGATGAGGATGACGATGACGAACAGCAGGCCCCGGGTGCGGGTCCACACCTGACGTTTCGTGGGGGCCGTGGAGGTGGAGGTGAGAGAAGCCGTGGTCATTCGGCTGCTCCCAAGGCTGTGCCGCTCAGTTGGGGCTTGGCGCGCTCCAGTTCGAGATCGAGATCCCGCAGGCGCAGATATGTCTGTCGGTCGGCGGTGCGGCCGCCGTATGTGACGTCGTCGAAGTCCCTGGCGGCGGTGCGGAGGCCGGCGGCGTGGGAGGGAAGGGAGCGCCCGGCTTCGGCGGCAGCCTCGTCGGCGGTACGGCCGGGGTGGGGTTCGAGCAGGGTCCGTTCCTCCAGTGAGCGGACGATGGCCCGCATGCGTTCCTGGACGGCCTGGTTCCAGCGCCCTGCGGCGGCGTGGGTCTCTGCGGCCGCGCGGTGTTCGGATGCGCTTCGGGTGCTGTCGTCGAAGAGGGTGTCCGCCGAGCCGGGCGGGCGGTGCGGTGTGCCAAGACGCCACCAGAGGGCGACGATCAGGCCGATGACGATCAGGATGATGACGAGAAGCCCGAGCGGGCCACCGGGAGCGGCGCCGGACGCGGAGTCGAAGATGCCGCCCACCCAGTCCCAGAAGCGGTCGAGGGCGCGCTGGAGGAGGCTCGGGTCGTTCTCGTGGTACATCGGCTTGGACAGTTCGTGTTCCGCCGCCTCCCGGGCGGGGACGCGCGGAGTGTCCACTGGTACGTCGTCGCCCGCGCGGATCAGCAGCCGCACCGTGATTCCGCCCCCCGCGGTGGACACCGCATCAGCTCCTGAAGGAGTCGTGGCCCGACGGCTGAGAGCCGTAGCCGGGGACGCCGGCGGCCCGGGCGAGTTCGAGGTCGAGGGCCTCGCGGCGGATGCGCTGGTCGACGTAGAGGAGGACCGTCACACCGGCGGAGATCGGGTAGGTGATGGACGACGCGATCACCGAGCCGATGCCGGTGATGATCAGGAACGGCCAGCCGAAGTCGGGATTCTCACCGGAGAACAGATCGCTGAAGCCGCTTCCGTCGACCGCGAACGCGATCAGGCTGAACGGTATCGCGATGATCATCGATACCAGCAGAGTCAGCAGCAGCGTCAGCGCCAGGATTCCGAGGGTTCGCCACCAGGCGCCCTGGACCAGCTTGGCCGAGCGGCGCAGGGACGCGATGACGCCTTGACGCTCCAGCATCAGAGCGGGGGAGGCAAGGGCGAACCGGATCATCAGCCAGAGAATGACCGCACAGGCCGCGAGACCTGCCATCACGGAGAGCGCGATTCCCCATCCGCCGCCGAGGAGCAGGCCGGGAAGGACCGCCGCGGTCATGATGCCGGCGCTCATCAGCGGCAACAGCAGGGTCAGACCCAGCAGTTGAAGGAGCCGGGGCCGTGCCTCGTGCCAGGCATCGGAGAGGGTCACCGGGCTGCCCAGCACCGAGCGGCTGATCACTACGGTAAGCAGTGCCGTGGTGAAGAGCGTGGCGACGAGGGTGATCACCAGCGCCGGTCCCAGCCCGAGCAGGCTGGACTGCAGCGAGTCCACAGACTGCCTCAGAGTCTCCGACGGACTGGCATCCGGGTCGACCTCCGGGGGGTCGGGAAGCACATAGCGCTCGACGAGGATGTTGCAGATCTCGGAGATCACCGAGACCGCGATCGTCACGCCCAGCACTGTGCGCCAGTGGGCGCGCAGCGTGGACACGGCACCGTCGAGGATCTCTCCGACGCCGAGAGGGCGCAGCGGGATGACGCCGGGTTTGGCCGCGGCGGGCGGCTGGCCCCAGCCGCCGCGTGGCTGACCGCCGCCCCAGCCCCCCGGCGGCGGGGCGGGAGTGCGGGGCGCGTCCTGTGCCGTCGGCGCCGACCACTGTCCAGGGGGCGGTTGCTCCTTGGACCACGTCGAGGCGGGGCCGCTCTCGCCGACCGGCTCGACCTGATGCGGCGCACCGGAGCCCTGGCCGTCGGAGGGGGCAGATCCGGGCGAGGCCCAGCCCGGAGTGTCGTTCACGGTCGTCCACCTCATGGATTGGTCGCAGGACCGGCTCGTCGAGTCGGCTCGTTCACGGTGCCAGCCCCCATGGCGGGACGGCGGGCTGGCAGCCATCGTGCCACGCGTGGGTCGCTGGTGGGCGGGGCGCCGTATCTCCTTCGCACCTTCTTTGTCGGTGGCTCACGGGGCAGACTGGGCGGATGGCTGATCAGTACGTACAAAACCCGGTCGACAGCGAGCCGCCCATGCTTCCGGCGCTGCGCTGGGACGAGCCGCCGGAAGGGCCCGTACTGGTGCTGCTCGACCAGACGCGGCTTCCCGCCGAGGAGGTCGAGCTGGTCTGCACCGACGTGCCTGCCCTGGTGCGGGCGATACAGACGCTCGCCGTTCGCGGGGCGCCGCTGCTGGGCATCGCGGGTGCGTACGGGGTGGCGCTCGCCGCCGCCCGCGGCTACGACGTCGAAGAGGCTGCGGAACTGCTTGAGCAGGCGCGGCCCACCGCGGTGAACCTGGGATCCGGCGTGCGGCGCGCGGCGGCCGCATACCGGGCGGCGGCGGGCAAGGGAGCGGATGCGGAGCAGGCGGCGCACGCGACGCTCGCGGCGGCCAGGGCGCTGCACGAGGAGGATGCCGAGGCGAGCGCGCTCATGGCCGAGCATGGGCTCGTGCTGCTCGACGAACTCCTGCCGGGCGGCGGACACAGAATTCTGACCCACTGCAACACCGGAGCTCTGGTCTCCGGCGGGGAGGGCACCGCGTTCGCCGTGGCTCTCACGGCGCACCGCGCGGGACGGCTGCGGCGGCTGTGGGTGGACGAGACGCGGCCGCTGCTGCAGGGGGCACGGCTGACCGCCTATGAGGCGGCGCGGAACGGAATGCCGTACACATTGCTCACGGACAATGCCGCGGGATCCCTCTTCGCGGCGGGAGAGGTGGATGCCGTACTGATCGGTGCCGACCGGATCGCCGCCGACGGATCAGTGGCGAACAAGGTGGGGAGCTACCCCCTGGCCGTGCTCGCGAAGTATCACCACGTTCCGTTCATCGTGGTCGCGCCGACGACGACCATGGATCTGGGCACGCAGGACGGGGCTTCGATAGAGGTCGAACAGCGATCTGGACAAGAAGTGACGGAGGTCACATCGCCACACGCAGTGATGGCTGGGGAAGCGGGTGCCGGGCTGCCGGTCGCACCGCTGGGAACCCAGGCGTACAACCCGGCGTTCGATGTAACGCCGCCGGATCTGGTGACGGCGATCGTCACCGAGCAGGGAACGTTGTCCCCGGTCACAGGGGGCGGAATTGCGGAGCTGTGTGCCAGTTCACGCCAGGTAACGATTAGCTAATGGGATGATGTCGAATATGAAGGGACGAGTCCTTGTCGTCGACGACGACACCGCACTGGCCGAGATGCTCGGGATTGTGCTGCGTGGTGAAGGTTTCGAGCCGTCGTTCGTAGCGGACGGTGACAAGGCGCTTGCCGCGTTCCGCGAGGCCAAACCGGACCTTGTACTGCTCGACCTCATGCTGCCCGGACGGGACGGCATCGAGGTGTGCAGGCTGATCAGGGCCGAGTCCGGCGTGCCGATCGTGATGCTCACCGCCAAGAGCGACACGGTGGACGTGGTGGTCGGCCTGGAGTCAGGGGCCGACGACTACATCGTCAAGCCGTTCAAGCCGAAAGAGCTGGTTGCCCGGATCCGGGCACGGCTCAGGAGGTCGGAGGAGCCGGCGCCCGAACAGCTGGCGATCGGGGATCTGGTCATCGATGTGGCCGGTCACTCCGTCAAGCGGGACGGGCAGTCCATCGCTCTGACCCCGCTGGAGTTCGATCTCCTGGTGGCGCTTGCCCGCAAGCCGTGGCAGGTGTTCACCCGCGAGGTGCTGCTGGAGCAGGTGTGGGGCTACCGCCACGCCGCGGACACCCGGCTGGTGAATGTGCATGTACAGCGGTTGCGTTCCAAGGTCGAGAAGGACCCTGAGCGCCCGGAGATCGTGGTGACCGTCCGTGGTGTCGGTTACAAGGCCGGGCCGAGCTGACATGCCCCGAGGCAGCGTTGCTCCGAAGCCCGGGGAGCCGGGAGTCCGTACGGGGCGGGCTGCCGGACCGGGGCGTGAGCCCTCGCGATTCGGCCGTCTGTTCCAGGGCGGACGGCTGCCCCAGGACAGTCTGCCGACAGGGCCTGTCCTGAGGTTCGTCATGCGCTGGGTGCGCCGTCTGCTGCTTCCGGCTGTGCGCCTGTGGCGGCGGAACATTCAGCTCAGGGTGGTCGCGAGCACGCTGCTGATGTCGTTGGGCGTGGTGGTGCTGCTGGGCTTCGTCGTCATCGGCCAGGTGCGCAACGGTCTGCTCGACGCCAAGGACAGGGCCGCCCAGAGCCAGGCCGCAGGCGGCTTCGCCGTGGCCCGGGAAAAGGCGAACGAGCCCGTCGGGCCCGACGGCGCCGCTGCCGACGGCAGGACCGCCAGGAGCTCCTGGCGGTCCGACCTCGTCGAGCAGCTCGCCAGTGGTGGTCAAGGCGCGTTCAACGTGGTGGCGCTGAGCGCCGACTCCGAGGACGCGGGCTCGAGCCGAGGCCCGAGGACCTCGGGGAGCGTCGACTTCGCGAGCATTCCCCAGGACCTGCGGGACGCGGTCGACCAGGGGACCGGGACCTTCGAGACGTACGTCCGGATCAAGTACAACAACGGCGAGCACGACCCCGAGCCCGGGCTGGTCGTCGGCACGCGGCTGAACGACATCGAGGGCAATCCGTACGAGCTGTACTACCTCTTCCCGCTGGCGCAGGAGGAGCAGTCGCTCAACCTGGTCAGAGGGACCCTCGCCACCGCCGGGCTGTTCGTGGTCGTCCTGCTGGGAGCCATTGCCTGGCTCGTCGTGCGGCAGATCGTGACGCCCGTGCGCATGGCGGCGGGAATCGCCGAGCGGCTCTCCGCGGGCCGTCTCCAGGAACGGATGAAGGTCACCGGCGAGGACGACATCGCCAGACTCGGCGAGGCCTTCAACAAGATGGCGCAGAACCTCCAGCTCAAGATCCAGCAGCTGGAGGAGCTCTCCCGGATGCAGCGGCGGTTCGTCTCGGACGTCTCGCACGAGCTGCGCACCCCGCTGACGACCGTGCGGATGGCTGCCGACGTCATCCACGAGGCCCGCAGCGACTTCGACCCGGTCACGGCGCGCTCCGCCGAGCTTCTCGGGGATCAGCTCGACCGGTTCGAGTCGCTGCTCGCCGACCTGCTGGAGATCAGCCGCTTCGACGCCGGCGCGGCCGCTCTGGAGGCCGAGCCGATAGACCTGCGCGAGGTCGTACGGCGGGTGATCGGCGGAGCCGAGCCGCTGGCCGAGCGCAAGGGCACCCGGATACGTGTGATCGGCGACGAGCAGCCGGTCGTGGCCGAGGCCGATGCCCGTCGTGTGGAGCGTGTGCTGAGGAACCTGGTCGTCAACGCCGTGGAGCACGGCGAGGGCCGGGACGTGATCGTACGGATGGCGGTGGCCGGCGGAGCCGTGGCCGTGGCCGTACGGGACTACGGCGTGGGGCTGAAGCCCGGGGAGGCGACCCGCGTCTTCAGCCGCTTCTGGCGAGCCGACCCGGCGCGGGCGCGGACCACCGGCGGTACCGGACTCGGACTGTCCATCGCGGTCGAGGACGCCCGGCTGCACGGCGGCTGGCTGCAGGCGTGGGGCGAGCCCGGTGGGGGCTCGCAGTTCCGGCTGACGCTGCCGCGTACGGCAGACGAGCCGCTGCGCGGATCGCCGATACCGCTGGAGCCGGAGGACTCGCGGCAGAACCGCGAGCAGGCCCAGTCCGCTCTTCCCAAGACGAACGGGCACCGGCTGACGTCCGTGCCCGTTCAGCCGGTGACGGACCGGGCGTCCCTGCCCGTGCCGGCGCGTGCCTCGGTACCGCCCCCCTCGGCCCCGTCCGGTGTGGATCCGGCGGCGCTGCCGGGCAGCGGTGCCAGGGTGGTGGCGCGCCCGGCGGGGGAGCGCCTCGACGATTCGGCAGCACAGATTTCTTCGGACCGGGAGGACACGACTCGTGGGCGCTGATCCCCGTCGCCGAGGCCACAAAGGCCGCCGAGGCGCGCTCACGGCCTCCGCGCTGCTCGGCTGCAGCGCGGTGCTGCTGGCGGGGTGTGCCTCGATGCCCGACAGCGGTGACATCCACGCGGTGAAGGCGTCGCCGCGCGGGGACTCCCAGGTGCGGGTGTACGCCGTGCCGCCGCGGAAGGGCGCGACTCCCGCTGAGATCGTCACAGGCTTCCTGGAAGCGATGACCAGCGACGACTCCAATTTCGCCACCGCCCGGACCTATCTGACGGCGGAGACGTCCCGGACGTGGCGGCCGGAGGCGGGCACCACGGTGCTGGCGGCGTCGCCGGACGCGGGACAGGGAACAGCCGGCCGCGAGGACAACCCCGGCATCAGCTATCCGCTGCTGGGCAAGCAGATCGCCACGGTGGACTCGCAGCACGCGTACCAGCCGATGACGCCCACCGAGTACAGCCCCCGGATCCATCTGTCTCAGCAGAGCGGCCCGGACGGCAGGGAATGGCGGATCGACAACCTGCCGCCGGGTCTGGTGCTCGGCGCGTCCGACTTCCAGCGCAACTACCGTTCGGTGAACAAGTACTACTTCGCCTCCAGGTGGAGCACCCTGGTGGCCGATCCGGTCTACATCCGTCAGCGGCTGGATCCGGTGACCCGGATGGATCCCGTCACGCAGTCGGTCAAGGCGCTGCTGGACGGGCCGTCGAACTGGCTGAGGCCGGTCGTCGAGACGCCCTTCCCGACGGGTACCGCGCTGAAGGCGGGCACGAAGTCGCTCGCCTTCGACGACCGGAACGCGCTGAAGGTGCCGCTCAACGAGAAGGCGTCCAACACGAGCCGCCAGCAGTGCACGAAGATGGCCGCGCAGATTCTGTTCACGTTGAGGGATGTGACATCCACCCAGGTCGGCCAGGTCGAACTGCGGCGCGCGGACGGCTCGCAGCTGTGTGTGCTCAACAGCGGCCAAGCTGAGGTGTACGCACCCGGCCATATCTCGGTCGGCCCGGTGAACCAGTACTTCGTCGACAGCAAGAACCGGCTGGCGAAGCTGTCGGGTGCTGCCAAGGAGATAAGCGCGCCGGAGAACGTGCCGGGTCCCTTCGGCGACGGACGGCTGGCGATGAGCACGGTCGGGGTGGCTCATGACGAGCGCACCGCGGCGGTGGTCTCGAAGGACGACAGCCGTCTGTACGTCTCGTCCGTCATGCAGGACGGCGACCTGGGCGCGGCCGTGGTCCAGAGCAGGGGCAACACTCCCTTCAACCGTCTCTCGGCACCCAGCTGGGACGGCCGGAACGATCTCTGGATCGCCGACCGTGACCCGGCGCGTCCGGCGCTGCTGCGACTGGTGGGCGGCACGGGGACCCCCCAGCAGGTCAAGATCGTCCCTGGTCTCGACGGCGCGCGGATCGAGTCGCTGAGGGTTTCCGCGGACGGTGTGCGCATCGCGCTGCTGCTGACGAAGGACGGGAAGACCACCCTGAAGATCGGACGCGTGGAGCGCACAGGCCCCAAGGACAATCCGGTGGTCTCCGTCGCGGAACTGCGGCCCGCCGCGCCACAGATGGAGACGGTGACGGCCGTGTCCTGGGCGGGACCGAGCAGGCTCGTGGTGGTCGGCAAGGAGTCCGGCGGTGTCCAGCAGGTGCGTTATATGCAGACGGACGGCTCGAGTTCGGACACGAGTGTGCTGCCGGGACTGAACCGGGTGAAGGCGGTCGCGGCGTCCGACGACGAGAGCCGCCCGCTGGTCGCGTACTCCGAGGACGACGGCATTGTGCGGCTTCCGGCAGGGGCCAATTGGCAGACACTGGTCAAGAACGGCTCGGCGCCGGTCTACCCCGGGTAGTGCTGCGCGGGGTGCCGCTTGCGTGCCTCCCCCGGGCAGCGGGGATGCCCGGCGGCCCTCGCCGCTGCCCGCGGGGGAGGGCCAGCCCTGCTCGCGGGGGGAGGGCCGGCCAGTCCTGAACGGCCCTGGAAGTGCCCGGGCGGGCCGGGGAAGGCGCTTTGAGCCACCCTGGGACCTAGTTGTCCACAGGGGTGGCCCAAGGCTCCAGCGGTTGGCACAGTGGTTGCCATGCGGGGCTGGTGGCAGGAGATCTCCGGTCTGGTGCTGCCGGTCGCCTGCGCCGGCTGCGGCACCGCTCGTACGCAGTTGTGCGAGGAGTGCGCGCTGACGCTGTACGGCAGCGCGGCGCGTCGGGCGAGGCCGTTGCCCGAGCCCGATGGGCTGCCGGTGGTGCATGCAGCAGCTCCGTACGCCGATGCGGTGCGGGCCGTTCTGCTGGCGCACAAGGAGCGCGGCGTCCTGGGGCTGGCCCGGCCACTGGGTGTCGCGATCGCCGGGGCGGTGCGGGCGGGCATGCCACGGGCCGTGCGGGGTACCGGGCCCCTGTTGCTCGTACCTGTGCCGTCGGCGCGCCGTGCGGTCAGGGCGCGAGGGCACGATGCGGCGAGACGGATGACGCAGGCCGCAGCGGCGGAGCTGCGGCGTACGGGAACGGAGGCCAGGGCACTGCCGGTGCTGCGGCAGCGGCGTGAGATCGCCGACCAGTCGGGTCTCACGGCCCGTGAGCGGGTGACGAATCTGGCGGGGGCACTGGAGGTCGTCGCCGGTGGCGGACGGCTGCTGGAGGGCGGCCGGGCGGTGCTGGTGGACGATCTCATGACCACGGGGGCTTCGCTGGCGGAGGCGGCCCGCGCGCTCCAAGCCGTCCCCGGGCTGTCCTTTCCCGCATTCGTACGGCTGAGTGCGGCGGTTGTCGCGGCACCTCCGCAGTCTTTCGGAATAAACCGGAACTGACAGAGAACTTGCATCGTTGCAGGTAGTGAGAGACGAAAATCGCCTCAATGGACGTACGCGCTGGTAGCGGGTGCCGACACCCGTCCGAGCGAGCTATGTTCGGTTGTGAGGAATGGCGATTGCCGTGCCTCACCGCCAATGCACTGCTGTGCTTCCGGCCAGGCATTCGGGAGTGTGAAAACCTCGAATGTGGTGGGGTGGGGATCTTGTCGACTGGGGAGGAGGAGGTGAAGTCGCCAAGTCCGAGGCTCCGGTGATCACCGGGGTCTGGTGCAAGAGGGAAATGCTCCGCAGCCTGCGAGCGGGCGGAGCTATCCGGGAACGGAGTTCTGCGTGGACATCGTCGTCAAGGGCCGCAAGACCGAGGTGCCCGAGCGGTTCCGCAAGCACGTGGCCGAGAAGCTGAAGCTGGACAAGATCCAGAAGCTCGACGGCAAGGTGATCAGCCTGGACGTCGAGGTGTCCAAGGAGCACAACCCGCGGCAGGCCGACCGTTCCGACCGCGTGGAGATCACCCTCCACTCGCGAGGCCCGGTGATCCGGGCGGAGGCGGCGGCCGGCGACCCGTACGCGGCACTCGACCTCGCCACCGGCAAGCTCGAGGCCCGGCTGCGCAAGCAGCACGACAAGCGCCACAACCGCCGTGGAAACGGCCGCATTTCGGCATCCGAAGTTGCAGATGTCGTTCCCGGCGTCGCCGAGTTGAACGCCAACGGACGGCCCCTCACCGAAGAGGCGCCGCAATCCATTCCCACCACCATGATCGGCTCGCTCGAAGTGCAGGGCGAGGGGCCGCTGGTGGTTCGCGAGAAGATCCACACAGCAGCACCGATGACCCTTGACCAGGCTCTCTACGAGATGGAGCTGGTGGGGCACGACTTCTACCTCTTCGTCGACTCCGAGACGAAGCATCCCAGTGTCGTCTACCGGCGGCACGCATATGACTATGGCGTCATCCACCTGGAGTCCGACCCGCTGGCCGGATCCGAGGCGGGCGGGGCCGGAGGTGCACTCGGCGGCTGACGGCCGTCGGCAGGCAAGTGGTGCCCCTGGAGCGCCGTGTGCGCCCCCAGGGGCACCCCCGTGCGACCACAGGGTCACCGCTCTGCCGGTCAGGCATGAAAGCATGGGCGTCCCAGGCCAACCGCTGCACCCCGTACTGAGGTTGGCGGACCAGACATGATCTTCAGGCCGCGGCCTTCAGGGGGAGGAACGATGGCGGACAGCTTCGGGCCGGTTCACGGCGACGCAGGCGATGTCGGCACCGCACTTGCGGAAGACGGCGCGGACCCCGGCGGCTCCCGAAAGGAGCCGATCAGGGTGCTTGTGGTGGACGACCATGCCCTGTTCCGGCGCGGGCTGGAGATCGTCCTCGCACAGGAAGAGGACATCCAGGTCGTCGGTGAGGCGGGCGACGGCGCCGAGGCCGTCGACAAGGCCGCCGACCTCCTGCCCGACATCGTGCTGATGGATGTCCGGATGCCCAAGCGCGGCGGCATCGAGGCCTGCACGTCCATCAAGGAAGTCGCCCCCAGCGCCAAGATCATCATGCTGACGATCAGCGACGAGGAGGCCGACCTCTACGACGCGATCAAGGCGGGCGCCACTGGCTATCTCCTCAAGGAGATCTCCACCGACGAGGTGGCCACGGCGATCCGAGCCGTGGCCGACGGCCAGTCGCAGATCAGCCCGTCGATGGCGTCCAAGCTGCTCACCGAGTTCAAGTCGATGATCCAGCGCACTGACGAGCGCCGGCTGGTGCCCGCGCCCCGGCTGACCGACCGCGAGCTCGAAGTGCTCAAGCTCGTGGCGACGGGGATGAACAACCGCGACATCGCGAAAGAGCTGTTCATCTCCGAGAACACCGTGAAGAACCACGTCCGCAACATCCTGGAGAAGCTTCAGCTCCACTCCCGCATGGAAGCCGTGGTCTACGCGATGCGGGAGAAGATCCTCGAGATCCGGTAGGAGGCAGGCCGCACCGGACCCGGGACGGTCGGGACCAGGGGGCGGTCACGAGACGGCCTTGACCAGATCCGCGGTCAGCTCGGCGCGGTCGAGCCGTTCGATCCGTACCGCATCGCAGCCGACCCACTCCGCGGCCTCGCGCAGTGCCTGCGCCATGGGAGCCACGGCCTTCGGGCTCTCCAGGGACACCTGGCGCGCCACCAGAGTCGTGCCCTCGCGGGCGGGGTCGACGCGGCCCAGGAGCTTTCCGCCCGCGAGCAGGGGCATCGCGAAGTAGCCGTACACCCGCTTGGGCTTGGGGACGTACGCCTCAAGGCGATGCGTGAAGCCGAAGATCCGTTCGGTGCGTGCGCGCTCCCACACCAGTGAGTCGAACGGCGAGAGCAGCGTCGTACGGTGGCGGCCGCGCGGCTCGGCGGGGAGCGCCTGCGGGTCCGCCCAGGCGGGCTTGGACCAGCCCTCGACCGTGACCGGTACCAGTCCGGAGTCGGCGACCACCGCGTCGAACTGCTCGCCCTTCAGACGGTGGTAGTCCGCGATGTCCGCGCGGGTGCCGACGCCGAGCGACTGCCCGGCGAGCCGGACGAGCCTGCGCAGGCATTCCGTGTCGTCCAGCTCGTCGTGCAGATACTCGTCGGGGACGGCCCGCTCGGCGAGGTCGTACACCCGCTTCCAGCCGCGCCGCTCGGTGCACACCACCTCGCCGTACATCAGGGCGCGCTCGACGGCGACCTTGGAGGCCGACCAGTCCCACCACTCCCCGCCGTTCTTCGCGCCACCCAACTCCGTCGCCGTGAGGGGGCCTTCGGCGCGCAGCTGTTTGATCACCGTGTCGTAGGCGCCGTCCGGAAGATCGTGGTTCCAGTGCGGGCGGGCGCGGTAGGCGCGACGGCGGAAGGCGAAGTGGGGCCACTCCTCAACGGGGAGGATGCAGGCCGCATGGGACCAGTACTCGAAGCTGTGGCCGCCCGTCCAGTACGCGTCCTCGACGGTTTTGCGGCCCACGGCGCCGAGGCGGGCGTACGGAATCAGCTCGTGCGAGCGCGCCAGCACCGAGATCGTGTCCAGCTGGACGGCTCCGAGATGCCGCAACACGCCGCGCACCCCGCCGCGCCGGTCGGGCGCGCCCAGGAACCCCTGGGCGCGCAGCGCGATGCGGCGGGCTTCGGCTGCGGACAGTTCGGCGGTCGGCGGCGGCAGACTGGTCATGCTCCGCACCCTAGACGGCGGCACTGACAACCGGCCCGCGCCGCCGGAGCGCGCGGGCCCGCCCACAACCCGGGGCGCCCGCCAGCAAGCCCGTACCAAGCCCAGCAAGCCCGTATCAAGCCCCACAAGCCCGCGCCCGCCGAAGCCCCGTCCCCGCCCCCGTGCCCGCGCTCAGGACGGACAGGCCCCCGCGCCCAGAAAGTCACCGCCCCCGCGCTCAGGACGGACAAGCCCCGCGCTCAGGGGCGGGCAAGGCCCTGCCCCCTGAGCACGCGCCCGGCAAGCCGCGCCCCTCACCTCCGGGACGGCAGATACGGATGGGTGCTCGGCAGCCCCAGGTCCGACGGAAGCAGAGCACCCACCCAGACGTCCCTGAGTGTGTCCTTGTTCAGCAGCGCCGCCCGCAGCTCCCCCTCGACGGTGAACCCGGCCCTCTGGGCGACGCCCCGCGAACCCTCGTTGCCGACCTCCGCCCGCCACTCCAGGCGCGTCGTACCCAGCCTGGTGAATGCCCAGTGCGCCACCGCGCCCACCGCCTCCGCCATCACTCCCCTGCCCCGGTGCTCCTTGCCCGTCCAGTAGCCGATCTCCCAGGTTCCCGAATAGGTACGCAGGGTGACCGCGACCGACGCCATGAGCGGACCGCCCCCGCGGGGCAGCACCGCGAACGTGCACATCGTCCCCGTGCGCCAGCCCTCCGGAACCATGTGGCCGGTGAACTCGGCCGCGTGATGCCGTTCGTAGGGCGAGGGGACCGTCGTCCATCGTTGGATGTCGGGATCCTGACAAGCCTCCCAGACCGCGTCCGTGTCGTCGGTGGTGAAGGTCCGCAGCAGCAGGCGTTCGGTGGTGAGGGTGATGGGCTCCATGCCCGGATTCTGGTCAGGTACACGAAAGGATGCGAGTACTTTTCGTACCTCACCGGCACCTTCCGTGCGTCCCGAGCGTTGTCCTTGCGGGTAACAGCAGCCCTGGCTGACGGCGGACCTCCCGACCCGGCGGGGTCCTCGCTTACGATGGCCGTTGCGGTGGGGCCTACCTGCCGTGCCCGCGCCAGTGTCCATAACACGACCCAGTGCCAGGCCCGATCGGCAAGGAGACCAGCCTCAGTGTCCGTCTTCAACAAGCTCATGCGTGCAGGCGAAGGCAAGATCCTGCGCAAACTGCACCGCATCGCGGACCAGGTCAACTCCATCGAAGAGGACTTCGTCAACCTCTCCGACGCCGAGTTGCGGGCCCTCACCGATGAGTACAAGGAGCGGTACGCCGACGGTGAGAGCCTGGACGACCTGCTTCCCGAGGCGTTCGCGACCGTCCGCGAGGCCGCCAAGCGCGTCCTTGGACAGCGCCACTACGACGTACAGATGATGGGCGGCGCCGCGCTGCACCTCGGGTACGTCGCGGAGATGAAGACCGGTGAGGGCAAGACCCTCGTCGGCACGCTCCCCGCTTACCTCAACGCGCTCTCGGGCAAGGGCGTCCACCTGATCACGGTGAACGACTACCTGGCCGAGCGCGACTCGGAGATGATGGGCCGGGTGCACAAGTTCCTGGGCCTGCAGGTTGGCTGCATCCTCGCCAACATGACGCCCGCGCAGCGTCGCGAACAGTACAGCTGCGACATTACGTACGGAACGAACAATGAGTTCGGCTTCGACTACCTGCGCGACAACATGGCGTGGTCCCAGGACGAGCTCGTCCAGCGCGGCCACAACTACGCGATCGTCGACGAGGTCGACTCGATCCTCGTGGACGAGGCCCGTACGCCACTGATCATCTCCGGTCCCGCCGACCAGGCCACCAAGTGGTACGGCGACTTCGCCAAGCTGGTCACGCGCCTGACCAAGGGCGAGGCGGGCAACCCCCTCAAGGGCATCGAGGAAACCGGCGACTACGAGGTCGACGAGAAGAAGCGGACCGTCGCCATCCATGAGCCGGGTGTCGCGAAGGTCGAGGACTGGCTGGGCATCGACAACCTCTACGAGTCGGTGAACACTCCCCTCGTCGGCTATCTGAACAACGCCATCAAGGCCAAGGAACTGTTCAAGAAGGACAAGGACTACGTCGTCATCGACGGCGAAGTCATGATCGTCGATGAGCACACCGGCCGTATCCTCGCCGGCCGCCGCTACAACGAGGGCATGCACCAGGCGATCGAGGCGAAGGAAGGGGTGGACATCAAGGACGAGAACCAGACCCTCGCCACGATCACCCTGCAGAACTTCTTCCGCCTCTACGGCAAGCTCTCCGGCATGACCGGTACGGCCATGACCGAGGCCGCCGAGTTCCACCAGATCTACAAGCTGGGCGTCGTGCCGATCCCGACGAACAAGCCGATGGTCCGCAAGGACCAGTCCGACCTGATCTACCGCACCGAGGTCGCGAAGTTCGCGGCGGTCGTCGACGACATCGCCGAGAAGCACGAGAAGGGCCAGCCGATCCTCGTCGGCACCACGTCGGTCGAGAAGTCCGAGTACCTCTCCCAGCAGCTCAACAAGCGCGGCATCCAGCACGAGGTCCTCAACGCCAAGCAGCACGACCGTGAGGCGACGATCGTCGCCCAGGCCGGCCGCAAGGGCGCGGTCACGGTCGCGACGAACATGGCCGGCCGTGGTACTGACATCAAGCTCGGCGGCAACCCCGACGACCTCGCCGAGGCGGAGCTGCGCCAGCGCGGCATGGACCCGGTCGAGCACGTCGAGGAGTGGGCCGCGGCCCTGCCCGCCGCGCTGGAGCGCGCCGAGGCGGCCGTCAAGGCCGAGCACGACGAGGTGACCGACATCGGCGGCCTCTATGTGCTCGGCACCGAGCGCCACGAGTCGCGGCGCATCGACAACCAGCTGCGCGGCCGTTCCGGCCGTCAGGGCGACCCCGGCGAGTCCCGGTTCTACCTCTCCCTGGGCGATGACCTGATGCGTCTGTTCAAGGCGCAGATGGTCGAGCGCGTGATGTCGATGGCCAACGTCCCCGACGACGTCCCGATCGAGAACAAGATGGTCACGCGCGCGATCGCGTCGGCCCAGTCGCAGGTCGAGCAGCAGAACTTCGAGACGCGTAAGAACGTCCTGAAGTACGACGAGGTCCTCAACCGGCAGCGCGAGGTCATCTACGGCGAGCGCCGCCGCGTCCTTGAGGGCGAGGACCTGCACGAGCAGGTGCGTCACTTCATGGACGACACCATCGACGCCTACATCCAGGCGGAGACCGTCGAGGGCTTCGCCGAGGAGTGGGACCTGGACCGGCTGTGGGGCGCGTTCAAGCAGCTCTACCCGGTGAAGGCGACCGTCGAGGAGCTGGAGGAGGCGGCCGGCGACCGGGCCGGGATCACCGCCGAATTCATCGCCGAGTCCATCAAGGACGACATTCACGAGCAGTACGACGAGCGTGAGAAGCAGCTCGGCTCGGACATCATGCGTGAGCTGGAGCGGCGCGTGGTGCTGTCCGTCCTGGACCGCAAGTGGCGCGAGCACCTCTACGAGATGGACTACCTCCAGGAGGGCATCGGTCTGCGGGCGATGGCCCAGAAGGACCCGCTCGTGGAGTACCAGCGCGAGGGCTTCGACATGTTCACCGCCATGATGGAGGGCATCAAGGAGGAGTCCGTCGGCTATCTGTTCAACCTGGAGGTCCAGGTCGAGCAGCAGGTCGAGGAGATCCCCGTGCAGGACTCGGCGGAGCGGACCTCGCTCGCCAAGGAGGACGCGGTTCCGGCCGGAGCCTCGCGTCCGGAGATCCGGGCGAAGGGCCTGGACGCCCCGCAGCGGCCCGACCGGCTGCATTTCTCGGCTCCCACCGTGGACGGCGAGGGCGGTGTCGTCGAGGGCGACTTCGACAGCGACGGCGGGCCTGCCCGTTCCGAGACGGACGGGATGACGCGTGCCGAGCGCCGCAAGGCGCAGAAGCGCAGCGGAGGCCGCCGCAAGAAGTAACCCTGAGCGCTGCTCTGTTGCGAACGGCCGGGCCGGACACCGATTGCGGTGTCCGGCCCGGCCGTTTGTTCAGGGCCTCCTGTTCAGGCCCCTTTCGCTCAGGGGCTCGCCGGGACGCGCCCCAGGCCGAGGCGGCGTGCGCCCCGGGTCATCGCCTGGGACATCCTCGACGGCATCGAGTCGGGGGCGGGGACGGTCACGGGCCGCACCCGGCCGTTGTGGATGGCGGTGATCCGCCAGCCGTTCTCGGTGTTCACGACCACGATCGTCTGGCGGGACAGGCGGCGCTTGGGGAGCCGGGAGCGCCACGGCATCAGTACGGACGCGGTGCCATGGACGATCGCGACGTCGGGCGTGACGTAGCGGATGGCCTCGATCTCGCCGACCAGCGCGGAACCGGTGAGGACCCCGCGGAAGAGCTTGTCGTGGTTGGCCTGATGCTCGGTGCGGCCCACGGCGCGTGTGCCGTCGTACGAGACGTAGTCCGAGTCCTCGGTGAAGCAGGCGCCGAACGCGACCGCGTCGCCCTCGGTCCATGCCGTCATGAAGCGCTCGAAGAGGTCCTTGATGCGACCGTCGCTCTGGTTCTGCCGGGTACTCATTGCTCTGCCCTCCGGGTGTTATCCTTACGATCAACGAAACTTACGATACCAGAAAGATTCGAATGTCGAAAGAAGCGTACATAGAGAGAGTCGCTCAGCAGCTCCGGTCGCTGCAGCAGAGCTTCGACGCGTTCGACGAGGCGGCCGCCGCCCGGCTCGGGGTGAACCGCACCGACCTGCGCTGTCTTGACCTGGTACTGGGTGCGGGACCGCTGTCGGCCGGTGAGCTGAGCACCGCGCTGAAGTTGAGCCCGGCCGCGACGACGACGGTCATCGACCGCTTGGAGCGCGCCGGGCTGGTTGCCCGGACGCGCGACGCGGCCAACCGGCGGCGGGTGCTGGTCACTGCCACGGACGCGGCGGGGGTCGCCGAGGCCGAGGTGTATCTGCCGGTCGGCGCGGCTGCGGCGGAGGCGCTGGGCCGGTACGACGAGGAGCAGCTCGCGACGATCCTGGACTTCCTGAAGGTGGCCCGGGAGGTGCAGGAGGGGCAGGCGGCAAGGCTCGGGCTGGCGACCGGCTGACGGGTCGACGGGCCGAGGGTGCCGGCCGCTCCTGCCGGCACGCCGGCCCTACCCGCACGCCGGTCCGCACCCGGGACCGTGGCGCGGCCGGCGGCCGGCGGCCGGCGTGCGGGAGCGGGGGTTCAGCCGGCCGGCTATTCGGACGCCACCGCGACGCGTTCCCCGCCGACCTCCACCGCGGCGCAGCGCCAGCGCTGGTCCGCGCCCTGCTCCAGGCGGAAGGCCATCGCGCTGACCCGGTCGCCCGAGCCGATCCTGGCGAAGGCCTCGATCACTCCCGGGCCCGGATGGTATTCACCGCAGTGCCGGATGACGGGCGTCACACGCTCCGCCGGGCGCAGCGGGGCTCCGGGAGCCAGCCGTACCAGTTGCTCGTACGCCTCGCCGATCGTGTGTCCCAGCATCCAGTGGACCGGCCGCCGACCGCTGAGCACCGCGAGCAGGCGGTCGGCGAACCAGTAGTGCGGCTTGTGCTGCCGCCGTGCGCGCGCCATCGCCGCCTGCGCCACCACGGCGGGACGGCGCTGGTCGTGCCGCCCTGCGGGCCGGGTCGTGTTCATGCGGATCGCCCCCGATGTGCCGGGCCCGGGCCGATACCGGGCGGTAACTTCAGTGGTGATCTTCTACGGGGCCGAAGCGGACCGCCGCAACAGTCGGGCACGTCGGCCCGGCCCGGGGAACAGTTCACCTATCTGGGTGACGAGAGGCCCTCTCGCGGCGTCGCAGGCGGGCGCGGGGCAGGTGGAGGTGGACGGTGCGCGAGGCCGGGAGCGGGGGCCCGAAGGGGGACCTCGCACGTATCCTGAGGGCGTCTCCGACTACGAAAGCGGTCAGCCATGCGCGTGTACGTCCCCCTGACCCTCCCCGGTCTCGCCGAGGCGCACAAGGCGGGCGAACTGGGCCCCGGGCCGCTGACCGCCTACGCCGTGACTCCTGGACTGCGCGAGTGGTACGTCTCCGACGACATCGAGGAGCTCGAGTACGCCGCTTTGAACCGGGCCGCCGCGGCCTCGCTGCGGCTGCTGGCGGGGGACCCGGACGCGGTCCGGCGCCGGGTCGTCGTGGCCCTCGACGTACGGGACCAGGACGCGGTCGCCGACCCCGACCGGGTGCTGGTCGAGAGCGCGCTCGGCGAGGTCCGGGTGGCCGCCGCGGTGCCGCTCGCCAAGGCGGCGGCGGTGCATGTGGACGCCGACGACGCGATCGGAGACGTGAGCGCGGCCGCGGCCGCGCTGGGCGCGGCGGACCAGGGCGACGACGACGCGCAGTTCACGGTGGACGGCGCGGAGGACCACGAGCTGCTCTGGTACGGGGTGCAGGAGATCCCGAACCTCATCGGCTGAAGCCGTCGGCCGCAGGCACGGGCGAGGCCGTGGGTCCGGCGCACGGGCGGCCCGTTGTCAGACCAGGCCGGTACGGTTTCCGTATGGGGAAGCACACCACGCATCTGGTCTGGGACTGGAACGGCACGCTGCTCGACGACATCAAGGCGGTCATCGGGGCGACGAACGCGGCCTTCGCGGAGATCGGCCTGGAGCCGATCACGCTGGAGAGCTACCGCGAGTTGTACTGCGTGCCGATCCCCCTGTTCTACGAGCGGCTGATGGGCCGGCTGCCGACGGACGCCGAGTGGGTGGTCATGGACGAGGCCTTCCACCGGCACTACGGCGAGCACCGGATCGGGTGCGGGCTGACCGAGGGTGTCGAGGAGCTGCTGCGGGAGTGGAGGCTCGCCGGGCGCAGCCAGTCGCTGCTGAGCATGTACGGGCACGAGGAGCTGGTCCCGGTCGTACGCGGCTACGGCATCGAGAGCCACTTCATACGCGTGGACGGGCGGACCGGGCCGTCCGGGGGCACGAAGGCGCTGCACATGGAGCGGCACCTCGCTGCGATGGCCGGTGTCGCCGCGCCGGAGCACACGGTGGTGATCGGGGACGCGGTCGACGACGCGGTGGCGGCGGCGCACGTGGGAGCGCGTGCGGTGCTGTACACGGGCGGGTCGCACAGCAGGGTGAGTCTGGAGTCGGCGGGGGTGCCGGTGGTGGACAGCCTGGCGGAGGCGGTGGAGGTCGCGACGCGACTGGTGGCGTAGGCCGGGCTCGGGCTGCCCCCTCGCCCGGGGTCGGCCACCGCCGCCCCGGGCAGCCCCGACCGTTCACCTCACCCCAGCGGCGCGTGCTTGCGCAGTACCGTCAGGAACTCCCGCATCCACGCCGAGTGGTCCGGCCACGCGCGTGACGACACCAGGGTGCCGTCGACCACCACTTCCACGTCCTGGAAGCTCGCGCCGGCCGTTTGCATGTCCAGTTCCAGGGCCGGGTACGCGGTGACCCGGCGGCCCTCCAGGCTGCCGATGGCCGCCGTCAGCAGCGGGCCGTGGCAGATCTGGGCCACCGGTCTGTCGGAGTCGAAGAACGACTTGATGATCTTGCGGAGCTCGGGGTCGTTGCGCAGATACTCCGGGGCCCGGCCGCCCGGGATCACCAACGCCGCGTACGCTCCGGGGTCGACCTCCGAAAAGGCCAGGTCCGCGGGCCAGGTATAGCCCGGCTTCTCGGTGTAGGTGTCGAATCCCGGCTCGAAGTCGTGCACGACGAACCGCAGCTGCTTGCGCGCGGGGGCCGCGATGTCGACGTCGTATCCCTCCTCGCGCAGACGCTGGTAGGGATAGAGGACCTCGAGGGCCTCGGCCGCATCTCCGGTGACGATCAGGATCTTGGCTGTCATGGCTGCTCCCGGTGTCGGGCTGTCGACGGTGCCCCTGCCGACGGTGCGGGGCCGGCTGTCGACGGTGTCCGTGTCGTCACCGCCAACCTGCACCGCGGAGGGTTGTTTGCCAAGAGGTGGCCTGTGTCGCTGTCCAGAGTGTCAAACTTCTGGCCCTGCTTTTGTACACATAAGGCTCATGACGGGGCGGGGGGGCAGGGCGATAGCCTGGACCCGTGATCAGCGCGATACGCCGTGGGGGCAGCGAAGCCCCCGGCCAGCGCCCGGTGCGCCACAGCGCCCGGGCGATCGTTGATCATCCCGTCCCGGCCCTGCTGCCAAACTTGGCCAATATCGGCTCGGACATCTCTCACTGCGGCATAACGTCGACTCAGAGCGGACACCCCGCGTCGTGGCGTTGCGTCGCTTTTTCTTTCACCTACGTCACGCAATGGCGCGCGACAGGAGCCAGAAGACATGCAGACCAAGCTGGACGAAGCCAAGGCCGAGCTGCTCGCACGGGCTGCCCGCGTAGCTGAGAACAGCCCGGTCGGGGGGCACCTTCCGACTGGGGCAGAACACGGGAAGAGTCCTGACCGGGACACCGTGCTCACGTACCTCCAGCGCTACTACCTGCACACCGCTCCCGAGGACATCGCCGACCGCGACCCGGTCGACGTTTTCGGCGCGGCACTTTCCCACTACCGGCTCGCCGAGAACCGTCCTCAGGGGACGGCCAACGTGCGGGTCCACACCCCGACCGTCGAAGAGAACGGCTGGACCTGCAGCCACTCGGTGGTCGAGGTCGTCACCGACGACATGCCCTTCCTGGTCGACTCGGTCACCAACGAGCTCTCCCGCCAGGGCCGCGGCATCCATGTCGTGATCCACCCGCAGGTCATCGCCCGCCGCGACGTCACCGGCAAGCTCATCGAGGTGCTGCCGCGCGAGGCGAACAGCAAGGACCTGCCGCACGACGCACTCGTCGAGTCGTGGATCCACGTCGAGATCGACCGCGAGACCGACCGGGCCGACCTCAAGCAGATCACCGCCGATCTGCTGCGCGTCCTGTCCGACGTCCGCGAGGCCGTCGAGGACTGGGAGAAGATGCGCGACTCCGCGCTGCGCATCGCCGAAGAGCTGCCGAGCGAGCCGACCGCCGACGATCTGCGCGACCAGGACGTCGAAGAGGCGCGCGAGCTGCTGCGCTGGCTCGCCGCCGACCACTTCACGTTCCTCGGCTACCGCGAGTACGAGCTCACCGAGACCGACGCACTGGCCGCCGTGCCCGGCACAGGCCTCGGCATTCTCCGCTCCGACCCGCAGCACAGCACCGACGAGGCGCACCCCGTCAGCCCCTCGTTCAGCCGGCTGCCCGCCGACGCCCGTGCCAAGGCGCGCGAGCACAAGCTGCTGGTGCTGACGAAGGCGAACAGCCGCGCGACCGTGCACCGCCCGAGCTACCTCGACTACGTGGGCGTCAAGAAGTTCGACGCCAACGGCAATGTCATCGGTGAGCGCCGCTTCCTCGGCCTGTTCTCCTCGGCCGCGTACACCGAGTCCGTGCGCCGCGTCCCGGTCATCCGCCGCAAGGTCCAGGAGGTCGTCGAGGGCGCGGGCTTCGCGACCAACAGTCACGACGGCCGCGACCTGCTCCAGATCCTGGAGACCTACCCGCGCGACGAGCTGTTCCAGACCCCGGTCGACGAGCTGCGCTCCATCGTCACCTCCGTCCTCTACCTCCAGGAGCGCCGCCGGCTGCGGCTGTACCTGCGCCAGGACGAGTACGGCCGCTACTACTCCGCGCTCGTGTACCTGCCGCGTGACCGCTTCACCACCGATGTCCGGCTGCGGCTGACCGACATACTGCTGGAGGAGCTGAACGGCCGCACGCCGGTCGACTTCACGGCCCTGCACACCGAATCGGTGCTGTCCAGGCTGCACTTCGTCATCCGCGTCCAGCCCGGCACCGAGCTGCCCGACCTCACCCCCGCCGACCAGGACCGCATCGAGGCCCGGCTCGTCGAGGCCGCCCGCTCCTGGGCCGACGGCTTCGCCGAGGCGCTGAACGCCGAGTGCGGCGAGGAGCGCGCGGCCGAGCTGCTGCGCCGCTACGGCCACGCCTTCCCCGAGGGCTACAAGGCCGATCACTCGCCCCGTGCGGCCGTTGCCGACCTGGTCCACGTGGAGCAGCTGACCCACTCCGGCAAGGATTTCGCGCTCTCGCTGTACGAGCCGGTCGGCGCGGGCCCCGGCGAGCGCCGTTTCAAGATCTACCGCACCGGCGAGCAGGTCTCGCTCTCCGCGGTCCTGCCGGTGCTCCAGCGCCTCGGCTGCGAGGTCGTGGACGAGCGCCCGTACGAGCTGCGCTGCTCGGACCGTACGAGCGCCTGGATCTACGACTTCGGTCTGCGCTTCCCGCACGCCACGGGCAACGGCGACTACCTCGCCGATGATGCCCGCGAGCGGTTCCAGGACGCCTTCGCGGCCGTGTGGACCGGCGAGGCGGAGAACGACGGATTCAACTCCCTCGTCCTCGGCGCCGGTCTGAGCTGGCGGCAGGCGATGGTGCTGCGCGCGTACGCCAAGTACCTGCGCCAGGCCGGTTCGACGTTCAGCCAGGACTACATGGAGGACACCCTCCGTACCAACGTCCACACCACCCGGCTGCTGCTCTCCCTCTTCGAGGCCCGGATGTCCCCGGAGCGCCAGCGCGGTGGCACCGAGCTGACCGACGCCCTGCTCGAAGAGCTCGACGGTGCGCTCGACCAGGTCGCGAGCCTGGACGAGGACAGGATCCTGCGGTCCTTCCTCACCGTCATCAAGGCGACGCTGCGCACCAATTTCTTCCAGAGCGCCGGCGCGGGAGGCGACAAGAGGGGCCAGGCCGCCGGCGCCTCGCACCACAGCTATGTGTCGATGAAGTTCGACCCGCAGGCCATCCCGGATCTTCCGGCGCCCCGCCCGGCGTACGAGATCTGGGTCTACTCCCCGCGCGTCGAGGGTGTGCACCTGCGCTTCGGCAAGGTGGCGCGCGGTGGTCTGCGCTGGTCCGACCGGCGTGAGGACTTCCGTACCGAGATCCTTGGCCTGGTCAAGGCACAGATGGTCAAGAACACCGTGATCGTGCCGGTCGGCGCGAAGGGCGGCTTCGTCGCCAAGCAGCTTCCGGACCCTTCGGTGGACCGGGACGCCTGGCTCGCCGAGGGCATCGCCTGCTACCGGATCTTCATCTCCGCGCTGCTCGACATCACGGACAACATGGTGGCGGGCGAGGTCGTGCCGCCGGCCGACGTCGTGCGCCACGACGAGGACGACACCTATCTCGTCGTCGCCGCGGACAAGGGCACCGCGTCCTTCTCCGACATCGCCAACGAGGTCGCGGTCTCGTACAACTTCTGGCTCGGTGACGCCTTCGCCTCGGGCGGCTCCGCCGGTTACGACCACAAGGGCATGGGCATCACCGCCCGCGGTGCGTGGGAGTCCGTCAAGCGGCACTTCCGCGAGCTCGGCCACGACACCCAGACCGAGGACTTCACCGTCGTCGGCGTCGGTGACATGTCCGGTGATGTTTTCGGCAACGGCATGCTGCTCAGCGAGCACATCCGGCTGGTCGCGGCCTTCGACCACCGGCATATCTTCATCGACCCGAACCCGGACGCGGCGACCTCGTACGCCGAGCGCCGCCGCCTGTTCGAACTGCCCCGCTCGTCCTGGGCCGACTACGACAAGGAGCTGCTGTCGGCCGGCGGCGGCATCCACCCGCGTACGGCCAAGTCGATCCCGGTCAACGCGCAGCTGCGCGCGGCGCTCGGCATCGAGGCCGGTGTCGCCAAGCTGACGCCCGCCGATCTGATGAAGGCGATCCTCCAGGCCCCGGTGGACCTGCTGTGGAACGGCGGCATCGGTACGTATGTCAAGGCCTCCGCCGAGTCCAACGCGGACGTCGGCGACAAGGCCAACGACGCGATCCGCGTCAACGGCGAGAACGTGCGCGCCAAGGTGGTCGGCGAGGGCGGCAACCTGGGGCTGACCCAGCTCGGCCGGATCGAGTTCGACCGCAACGGTGGCAAGATCAACACCGATGCCATCGACAACAGCGCGGGCGTGGACACCTCCGACCACGAGGTGAACATCAAGATCCTGCTCAACGGCCTGGTGGCGGACGGCGACATGACCGTCAAGCAGCGCAACAAGCAGCTCGCCGAGATGACCGACGAGGTCGGCGCGCTGGTGCTGCGCAACAACTACGCGCAGAACGTGGCCCTGTCCAACGCCGTCGCCCAGTCGCCTTCGCTGCTCCACGCCCACCAGCGCTTCATGCGCAGGCTGGGCAGGGACAGGCACCTGGACCGGGCGCTGGAGTTCCTGCCGGCGGACCGGCAGATCCGTGAGCTGCTGAGCGCCGGCAAGGGCCTCAGCCAGCCGGAGCTGGCCGTGCTGCTCGCCTACACCAAGATCACGGTGGCCGACGAGCTGATCGGGACGGACCTGCCCGACGACCCGTACCTGCGCCGGCTGCTGCACGCCTACTTCCCGCAGGCGCTGCGCGAGAAGTTCCCCGAGGCGATCGACGGGCATGCGCTGCGCCGCGAGATCGTCACGACGGTGCTGGTCAACGACACCGTGAACAGCGGTGGCTCGACCTTCCTGCACCGCCTGCGTGAAGAGACGGGCGCGTCGACCGAGGAGGTCGTGCGGGCGCAGACAGCCGCACGGGAGATCTTCGGACTCGGCGCGGTGTGGGACGCGGTCGAGGCCCTCGACAACAAGGCCACGGCCGACGTCCAGACCCGTATCCGGCTGCACTCGCGCCGTCTCGTCGAGCGCGGTACGCGCTGGCTGCTCGGCAACCGGCCGCAGCCGCTGGAGCTCGCCGAGACCATCGGCTTCTTCGCCGAGCGGGTGGAGCTGGTGTGGGCCGAGCTCCCGAAGATGCTGCGCGGCGCGGACCTGGAGTGGTACCAGAGCCTCCTTGAGGAGCTCACCGAGGCGGGCGTCCCCGAGGTGCTCGCGCTGCGGGTCGCCGGGTTCTCCTCCGCGTTCCCGACGCTGGACATCGTTGCGATCGCGGACCGCACCAAGAAGGAGCCGATGGCGGTCGCCGAGGTGTACTACGACCTCGCCGACCGGCTGTCCATCACACAGCTGATGGACCGGATCATCGAGCTGCCGCGGGCCGACCGCTGGCAGTCCATGGCCCGTGCCTCCATCCGTGAGGATCTGTACGCGGCGCACGCGGCGCTCACGGCGGACGTGCTCACCGTGGGCAACGGCAGCTCGACGCCCGAGGAGCGGTTCACGGCATGGGAGGAGAGGAACGCGGCGATCCTGAGCCGGGCGCGTTCCACGCTGGACGAGATCCAGGGATCGGACACGTTCGACCTGGCGAACCTGTCGGTGGCGATGCGGACGATGCGGCAGCTGCTGCGGACGCACAGCTGACGCGGCCGGCCGTATCCGCCCGGTAGCCGGTTGGCCGCCGTCGCGGGCCGGGCGGGAAGTGCGTGCCCTCAATCGCCGGAGGGGCCCGGTTTCGGGCCCGTCCGGCGATTGAGCGTTCTGCTCAGCCAGCCCGAGGAGCGCGGGTCCCTCGCGGCGCGTTCGATGCGGGCCACCGTCGCCGTCAGCGGCTTGGGCAGCCACTCGTCGAAGTCGCGTACGTCGCGTCCCGCCGCGCGTGCGCACCGCGCGGCCACGTCCTCGGCGGTCGGCCGGTCCTCGGGGCGGGCGGCGAGACAGGCCGTCAGCACCTCGCGCAGTACAGCCGGGTGTCCGCCGAGGTCCGGGGGCTCGCGGTCGGTGCCCGCGATCCGGGTGGCGACGACCAGGCCGCCGCCTTCCCCGTACGGATGGCTCCCGTCGGCGGCCTCGGCGGCGAGGAGCCCGAGGGTGAACACATCGGACGCGGGTGTGAGCTGCTTGCCCAGTGCGTGCTCGGGCGACATGTACTTGGGCGTGCCGACCATCCGCCCCACCGTGGTCAGCGAGGCCGTGCCGATGGCCCGTGCGATGCCGAAGTCGAGCAGCCAGGGCCCTTCCGCGGTGAGCAGCACATTGCCGGGTTTCACATCCCGGTGGATGACACCGGCCGCGTGCACGGCGGCCAGGGCGTGCGCCGCGCAGGCGGTCAGCTGGAGCACACACGCCAGCGGCAGCGGCCCGTGCGCGCTCAGGGCGTCGTCGAGCGGCAGCCCCGGGACGAAACGGGTGGCGAGCCAGGGCAGCGGCGCCTCGGCGTCATGGTCGACGACGGGCACGACATGGTGGCCGTGCACACGGCGGGCGGCCTCGACCTCGCGCGCGAAGCGCTGCCGGAAGTTCTCGCTCTGCGCGTGCTCGCGGCGGATCAGTTTGAGTGCGACGGGCCGTCCCTCGGCGGTGCGGGTGAGGAAGACCGTGCCCATCCCGCCCTCGCCGATCCGTGCTTCGAGCACATACCCGGCGATCTCCTCCGGGTCGTCCGCGCGCAGCGGTTCCAGCCCTCTGGTCCGCATCCCGGCCCCCCTTGGCGTGCTCCTGCCGATCGGCGGGGAGCCTATCGCGCGGCCGTGGCCGCCCACAGCCGACGGCACGACAGCAGTGCGGCGGCCAGCAGCAGTCCGTTGCGTACGACCATGAGCAGCAGCCCGAGCCGGGTGCCGCCCAGCACATCGTCGTACAGGACCGGGTAGACGAGGGCGCTCACGGCGGCGGCGGGCAGCATCAGCAGGGCGACGGGGCGCTGGGTGGTGTGCCGGGTGGTGAGGCAGACGGCGGCGAGCCCGAGCAGCCAGACCATGTACTGCGGGCTGATCACCCGGCTGGTGACGGTGAAGAGCAGGGTGGCGGCGAAGGCGGCGTCGTAGGGCGTGGCCGGTGTCCAGCGCAGCGCCCGGACCCGCCACAGCAGCAGCCAGCACAGAGCGGCCACGCTCAGCATCAGACTCAGCTTCGTCATGCTCGGGACGTAGGGGCCGACGAATTCGAAGGCGCCGTACTGGTAGCGGACCGAGCCCGGCCAGCCCGTGGCCCGCGCGATCTGGAGGACGGTTCCGCCGAGCGATTCGATCTGGACGCCCCTCGCGCCCTGCTGGCGCAGAAACTCCAGGGTGTGGGTGAAGCCCAGCAGCAGCGCGCCGAGCAGCGCGGCGACGGTCGTGGCGGCGGCCGGCCAGGCCGAGCGGGTCGTGCGTCCCGGAGGCGTGCCCAGCAAGGTCAGCATCGGCCAGACCTTGATCATCGCGCCCAGTCCGGCCAGTGTCCCGGCGAGGTGGGGGCGTCGGTGCACGGCCAGCAAGGCGAGTACGGCGACGGCGGTGACCTGGACGTCGTAGCGCGCGTACGGGAGGTGCAGCAGCAGCGGAAGTCCGCACACCCACAGCCAGGCGCCGGGCAGACCGGCTCGGGCGAGTGCGAGGGTGATCACCGCGTCGGCGGCGAGGGTGAGGGCGACGAAGGCCTGGAAGTACGTGAGCCAGGGCAGCGCGCCGGGGGCGAGGAAGACGACCGCGGCTCCGGGCGGGTACTGCCAGGTGACGTCGTCCAGCGGGAACGCGCCCTGGACGAGCTGTTCGTACCAGCGCCGGTAGAGGGTGTGGACCTCGCCGGCGACGCCGCTGTCGCCGACCCGGTCGACGAGGAGAAGACCGAGCATTCCGACGCGGGTGGCCGCCCAGGCCGCGGCGAGCGCGGCGGCTCGCTGGGGCCGGGTGCGGGAGCGGCCGGTGCCGGGGAGGGTGATCCCCGGCACCGGGGGGAGGTCGAAGGGGGGTGGGGGCGGGCCGATCCGATGGGTCGTCATCGACCGGAAGTTTAGGACGCTTTGGAGTGTTTTCCGTTATTTCTTCTTGGTGAAGTCCTCATATGCGGCGACGACCTCGGCGGCGGGGCCGTCCATCCGCATCGTTCCGGACTCCAGCCAGATCGCCCGGTCGCAGGTCTGGGTGATGGTCGCGTTGCTGTGGCTGACCAGGAAGACCGTGCCGGCTTCCCGGCGCAGCTCGGTGATGCGTTCCTGGCTGCGGCGCTGGAACCTCGCGTCGCCGGTGGAGAGCGCCTCGTCGATCAGCAGCACGTCATGGCTCTTGGCGGCGGCGATCGAGAAACGGAGCCGGGCGCCCATGCCCGAGGAGTAGGTGCGCATGGGGAGCGAGATGAAGTCGCCCTTCTCGTTGATCCCCGAGAACTCCACGATCTGCTCGTACCGTTCCTGGATCTGCTCCCGGCTCATCCCCATGGCCAGGCCGCCGAGGACGACGTTGCGTTCGCCCGTCAGATCGCCCAGCAGGGCAGCGTTCACGCCGAGGAGGGAGGGCTGGCCGTGGGTGTAGACCTTGCCCCGGGTCGGCGGGAGCAGCCCCGCGATCGCCTTGAGCAGGGTCGACTTCCCGGAACCGTTGGAGCCGATCAGGCCGACGGCCTCGCCCTTGTACGCGGCGAAGCTGACCCCCTTGACGGCGTGCACCTCGCGGACGCCGGGGGACTTCCTGCGGGAGACGATGCGGCTGAGTGCGGAGGTGGCGCTGCCCTTGCCGGAACGGGCGCCGTGGACCTTGTACGTGACATGGACGCGGTCGACGACGACTGTCGGGACGCGGTCGTCGGGAACGCTCCCGGCCTGCGGGCGCCGCGAGGACGGTGTGGCCGCCTCGGCTCGAACCTTCCCGGCGTGCGGGGTGCGCCCGTCCTGCCGGGCCCGCACCGGCTGTCCTTCGTGGGTGTGGATCATCCTGGCGTCAGACACGGCCGTACTCCTCCTCTGCCTTCCAGAAGTAGATGAATCCGCCGACGCCGAGAATCAGCGACCAGCCCAGGGCGATGGCCCAGACGTGCGGGGGCAGCTGGGCGGCGGTGTAGCTCTCGATGAGCGCGTACCGCATCAGATCGATGTACACGGCGGCCGGATTGCACTCCAGGGCCACCATCACCGCATGCGGCACCTGGTCGTGCTTGAGCACCTGGTTGATGCTCCACATCACGCCCGAGACGTACATCCAGGTGCGCAGGAGGAAGGGCATCAGCTGGGCGAGGTCGGGGGTCCGGCTGCACAGCCGCGCCATGATCATCGAGACGCCGGTGTTGAAGACGGCCTGGAGCAGCAGGGCGGGTACGGCCAGCAGCCAGGTGAGCTTGGGGAACTCCCCGAAGCACATGAGGATCACGACCAGCGCGCCCATGGAGAAGAGCAGCTGCTGGAGCTGGAGCAGGACGTAGGCGATGGGGAGGCTGGCGCGCGGGAAGTGCAGGGCCTGAACGAGGCCGATGTTGCTCCGTACGGCGCCGCTGCCGCTCATGATCGAATTCGAGGTGAAGGTCCAGATGAAGACGCCCGTGACCAGGAACGGGACGAAGTCGGGGACACCACCGCGGGTGCCGAGCAGTACGCCGAAGATGAAGTAGTAGACCGCCGCGTTCAGCAGCGGGGTCATGATCTGCCAGACCTGGCCGAGCTTCGCCCGGCTGTACTGCGCGGTGAGGCGGGCGGTGGCGAACGCCACGATGAAGTGCCGCCTCGACCAGAGGCCGTGTATGTAGGCGGGCAGCGTCGGCCGCGCCCCGCTGACCGTGAGCCCGTGGCGGGCGGCAAGCTCTCCGAGGTCCTCCGGCGGTGCGGGAGGGGCGATCGTCCGGGTGCTCACAGGGGCAGCCACTTTCGACGGGGCGGACGGGAGGTAGCGATGGGACGGACCCGTATCGTCGCTACGGTGAGAGTAGGACGCAGTTCCGTCGCAACGCAACCGTCTCGTCGTGACGGTAGGATCCGGTGCATGACCACGGACCCGGGAACCCCACGTCGCGCTCCCGCGGGAGCCGCAGTGCTCCGGGAGGACGTGACCGACGCGATTCGCTCCGCCGTCTTCGAGGAGCTGGCGGCGGTCGGCTTCGCGCGGATGTCGATCGAGGGGATCGCCCGGCGCGCGGGTGTCGGCAAGACGGCCGTCTACCGGCGCTGGAAGTCCAAGCTGTCGCTCGTGCTCGACCTGGTCTCGGCGTTCGCCGCACAGGGGCTCCCCGCGCCGGCCACGGGTTCGCTCTACGGAGACGTACGAGCCCTGCTGGAAGTGGCGTCGCACGCGCTGCGCCACCCGGTGGCCTCCCAGGTGATCCCGGACCTGCTGGTGGAGGCCGCGCGCCACCCGGAGATCTCGGACGCGATCAAGGCGGCCCTGCTGGACGGTCAGCAGGGGGTGGCCGCGGTCGTGGTCCGCGATGCGGTGGCCCGCGGTGAGCTTGCGGAGGGCGCCGACCCGGACCGCGCGCTGGACCTGATCGTGGGACCGCTGTACTGGCGGCTGGTGGTGGTGCGCACCGCGCTGCCGAAGGGGTACCTGGACGAGCTGGCGCGGTCGGCGGTGGCGGCGCTGCGGGCGTGAACCACCCGCAACCCCGTCCCGCCCCTTCCCCGGCCGGGGCTCTACTTCACCGCGCCCGCCATCACTCCGGTCACGAACTGCCGCTGGAACGCGAAGAACACCGCGAGCGGGATGATCATCGAGACGAACGCGCCCGGCGCCAGTACGTCGATGTTGTTGCCGAACTGCCTGACCTGCCGTTGAAGCGCCACCGTGATCGGCGCGCTCTCCGAGTCCGCGAAGATCAGGGCGACCAGCATGTCGTTCCACACCCACAGGAACTGGAAGATGCCCAGCGACGCGATCGCCGGGCCGCCCAGGGGCAGCACCACCCGGGTGAACAGACGGATCTCGCCCGCGCCGTCCAGCCGGGCGGCCTCCAGCAGCTCCCTCGGGATCTCCGCGAAGAAGTTCCGCAGCAGGAAGATCGCGAAGGGCAGGCCGAAGGCCACATGGAAGATGATCACGCCGATCGTCGTCTCGAAGATGCCGATCTCGCCGAACAGCTTCGAGACCGGCACCAGTGCCACCTGCACCGGGACCACCAGCAGCGCCACCACCGCGATGAACCACCAGTCGCGGCCGGGGAACTCCATCCAGGCGAAGGCGTAGCCGGCCAGCGAGCCGATGACCACCACCAGAAGCGTCGCCGGGACGGTGATCAGGACGCTGGAGAGCAGCGAATCGGTGATCGCCTCGTTGTCCAGCAGCCGGGAGTAGTTGTCGAAGGTGAGCTGGGCGGGCGCGCTGAACACCTTCCACCAGCCGCTCTCGCCGATGGCGGCCGGGCTCCTCAGCGAGGACAGCAGCAGCCCGAACGCCGGGATCAGCCAGAACAGCCCGACCAGCACCAGGAAGACGCGCATCACGCCGCCCCCCGCGTGTGCCGCGATCCGTGCGGGGAGGGAGCGTTTCGCCTTCACCGCACCGTCGGCCGTGGTCATCGGCGTGCCTCCCTTCGTATGCGCCGGATGTTGAAGGCCATCACGGGGATCACCAGCAGCAGCAGGAGTACGGCGATGGCGCTGCCCAGGCCCGGATTCGAGTCGGTGCCGAACGAGGACCGGTAGAGCTGGAGCGCCAGGACGTTGGCGTCGTCCTGGGCGGATCCGGGCGCGATGATGAAGACCAGGTCGAAGATCTTCAGCACATTGATCATCAGGGTGACCAGCACCACCGCGAGTACGGGTGCCAGCAGCGGGACCGTGACCCTGCGGAAGACCTGCCACTCGTTCGCGCCGTCCACCCGGGCCGCTTCGAGCAGTTCACGCGGCACACTGGCGAGCCCCGCGGCGATCAGCACCATCGCGAAGCCTGCCCACATCCACACGTAGCCGCCGATGATCGCCGGGGTGACGAGCGAGGGCCCGAGCCAGTTGACGCCGTTGTACGGCTCGCGGAAGTTGTCGGCGGGCAGCCGCAGCAGGGCGCCGTCCGCCGACGCCGGCAGCGTGAACGTGCCGTCCGCGCCCGCCCGGGCCGAGGCGACCACCTTGCCGTCCTTGACCGCCTCCACCTTGATGCCCTTGAGGCCGAGCTCCTTCGCGTCGATGGTGTTCGGCCTGCCGCCGCCGCCCTTGGTGAAGTCCAGCCACGCGGTCCCGGTGATCTTTCCGTCGTCCGGCTTCGCCGCCCGCGCGGGCTTCGCGTCGGACGGCATCTTCGCCGGCGCCACACCCACCAGCGGAAGGAGCACGTCCTTGCCCGCGGTGACCGGCTCCTCGGTGACGAACGCCCCTGCGCCGCCCGCCTTGAGCGGATGCACCGGCAGCGGATGCGCCTTGGGGAATCCGGCCGACTCGGCGAAGGTGTCGTGCACGCCCACCCAGACCGCGTTGGCCACCCCGCGATCCGGATCCTGCTCGTACACCAGCCGGAAGATGATGCCCGCCGCGAGCATTGAGATCGCCATCGGCATGAAGACGATCAGCTTGAACGCCGTGCCCCAGCGGACCCGTTCGGTGAGGACGGCGAAGATCAGACCGAGCACCGTCGAGACGGTCGGAGCGACCACCACCCAGATCGCGTTGTTCTTGACCGCGGTCAGGATGGAGTCATCCGTGAAGATCTCCCGGTAGTTGTCGAGCCCGGCGAAGGCGCTGCCGGACTGGTCGAAGAAGGACCGGTGGAGGGAGTACCCGATCGGGTAGACCACGAGCGCGCCCAGCAGCACCAGCGCGGGCAGAAGGAAGCCGACCGCCACCGCTTTACGTGTGCCTGTCACGCTCTTGCGCTTGTCGGCGGGGGGCGCCGGACGCGCCGGACCCCCCGCGGTCGCCGCGGAGGTCACCGCGTCAGCTCTTGTACGCCTTGGCCGCGTCCGACTCCAGCTTCTGCTGGGCCCCCGCGACATCCTTCGGGTTCTTCAGGAAGTCCTGCAGTGCCTTCCACTCACCCTTGCCGGGCGTGCCGCCGAACGACTGGGGCATCTGGTCCGACATGTCGAAGCGGAAGCCGTCGCCCGCCGCGATCAGGGCCTTGGCGATGCCGCGCTGCACATCATTGGGATACGCCGACGGATCCAGCGACTTGTTCGGGGAGAGGAACCCGCCCGCCGAGGCCGAGATCGCTGCCGCTTCCGGCGATGCCAGAAAGGTCAGCAGCGCCTGCGCGCCCGTGCTGTCCTTCAGCGCCACGGCCGCGTCCCCGCCCGTCACGACCGGAGCCGTCGAGCCGACCGCCGGGAAGGGGAACACCTTCGCGTCCGTGCCGATCCTGGCATCGGTCTGCGCGATGTTCACGGCCACGAAGTCGCCCTCGAAGACCATCGCGCCCTTGGGCTGGTCACCCCCGCTGAAGGACTGGGTGACGGAAGCCGGGAACTCCGTCTGGAGCGCGCCGTCCGCGCCGCCGGATATCAGCGCGGGCTTGCCGAAGAGCTCGGCGAGCGTCGTCAGCGCGGTCTTCACCGACGGATCGGTCCACTTGATCTTGTGCTGGGCGAGCTGGTCGTACTTCTGCGGACCCGCCTGGGAGAGATAGACGTTCTCGAACCAGTCGGTGAGCGTCCAGCCATCGGCACCGGCCACGGAGACGGGGGTGACACCCGACGCGGAAATCGTCTCGGCCGTCGCCAGGAACTCCTTCCAGGTCTTCGGCTCCTTCGCTCCCGCGTTCTGGAACACCGCGTTGTTGTACCAGACGAGAGACTTGTTCGCGGCCTTGTAGTAGACGCCGTACTGGGTGCCGTCCACCGCGCCCAGGTCCTGCCAGCCCTTGGAGTAGTTCTTCGTGAGCTGCGCCTTGGCCTCCGGGCCGACCGGCTTGGCCCACTTGCGCTGCACGGCCTGCTGGATCGCGCCGACCTGGGGGAGCATCGCCACATCGGGGGGAGCGCCGCCCGCGATCTTCGTACCAAGGAAGTTGACGATCGGATCCTGGGCCGGCACGAAGGTGACCGTGGCGCCCGTCCGCTTCTCGAACTCCTTGAGAACCTTGGTGAAGTTCTCCTGTTCGGGGCCGCTCCAGACCGCCGCGACCTCTAACTTCTGGCCGTTCAGCCTGGGTAGCCGGAGGCTCGAAGCGGGCTCCTTGCTCGTGCTCCCGTCCGGTTTCTTCGAGTCGTTGTCCCTGTTGTCGCCGCAGCCGGCGATGACGAGCGCGCCGATGGCGGCGACCACCGCTGCTGCCCTGCCCGTACGAAGAGTTGTGCGCATCACTGCCCCGTCTCTTCTGTGCGCGATCCCGTGCGCTGTCCCGAGCGCCTTCCTGTGCCCGACAGGTGTACGCCCGGTGCCGGGGTGTCGCAATAGCGCACCAGGCGTCAACAAGCCTTTCGTGATGGCCTTGTGACGGGATGTCCTGTCAATGAGGGGGGCAGTGCGGACGGTCAGGGGTGGGCCGGGGAGAGCGGAGGAACGGGCGCGGCCTCCACCGATCGCGCGGCTCGCTCAAGCGCACTGGCGAGCAGCGCCAGGTCGGTCGGACCGTTGCCCAGTTCACGAACGGGCCTGCGGGCCGGGGGATCGCCCATCCGCTCCCATTCGAGCGGCACCACGGTGGGACGCAAGGTCGCCGTACGGGGTATGCGGCCCGTCACCCGGCCGCCCTGGAACGGCGTCACCCGGCCGTCCGGATGCCCGAGCCTGCCCCGCCCCGGAGCGGGATCCTCGGGGCCCGGCGCGGTCGGCCGTGCGTCGAGCACGATACGCAGCCGGGCGCCCTGAGCCAGTTCGGTGTCGGCCGTACGGTCGGGGCGCGCGGACGTCGCCACCAGATGGACGCCGAGCCGCTCGCCGTCACGGGCCACCGCATCCAGCGCGCGGACGACCGAGCCCGCGGCAGGCCGTCCCATGCTGCCGAGCGCCGGGGCGACCAGCGCGTCGAAGTCGTCCACCAGCACGACGAGCCGGGGGAGCGGGGGCAGGACCTGCGCCTGCGTACGAGCGCCGGGGCGCAGCCGCAGCGTTCCGCTGGAGGGGGAGTCCAGGTCACCGCGCTGCTCGGCGGTGCTCGGTGGGCGCTGGCCCGCCCTCTGGTCCGCCGGCTCCCGCAGGCTGTGCCACTCGGCGAAGCCCACGCTGCCGAGCAGCTCGGAGCGCCGCTTCAGCTCGGCGCCGAGAGCTTGCGCGAAGGCCCGCATCCGGACCGGGTCGGACGCCACCAAGTGTTCGGTGACATGCGGCAGTTCGGTACAGGCCGCGAGTCCTTCGCCGCCCGCGCCGTCCACCAGCAGCAGGCCGAGCCGGTCGGGGCGGTCCGCGGCGGCCAGGGAGGCGGCGACGGAGCGCAGCAGTTCGGTACGGCCGCTGCCCGCCGGACCCTCGATCATCAGATGCGGGCCCTCCTCGGTCAGATCGACGCTGAGCGGGCCGCGCGGGCTCGCTCCGAGCACCACGGTGCCGTCGCTCGCCGATGCCCAGCGCGCCAGCAGCGACGCCGGAGTGGCGCGGGCCAGCTCCAGCTCGTCCAGGAGCCGCGCGGACAGAGGCAGGGTCGCGGCCCTGCCGGGGTGCGTGCCCGAGCCCTCGGAGCGCAGCGGCGCGAGAGCCCGGCCGAAACGCTCGGCCCAGGGAGCCGAGACCGCGTCCACCGCGCCGACCGTGCCGTGGCCGACGGGCTGCCCGCCCGCCACACGCATCAGCCGCAGCGCGGTCGCCACATCGCCGCTGAGCAGGGCGACCGCCCCGCACTCTCGGAAGGCGAGCGAGGCCGCGCAGGCGGACTCATAGGTCGCGGCGACCGGGGAGAGGGGAGAGGCCGCCTGTGTCTCGGCCAGACAGATCAGATGGATCCCGGCCGCCTGACCGGCTTCGGCCAGCCGGGCGGTCGTCTCGCGGAGCACGGCCGATCCCGGGTCACCGTCGAGGACGAGGACGGTCCGGGGCCCCTCGTACCGCCCGGCGGCCTCCGTGACGGACTTGTGGTCGGCGCTCGCCCAGCCGGGGCCGAGCGGGCCGTCGTCCAGCCTGCGGGTGAGCTCGGCGGTACGCGCCACGGCCTGGTCGCGGTCGTATGCGAGCAGGAGCCGGCAGTCCTGACCGTGAGCCGGGCGCAGGTGCGGCAGCCAGCCGAGCCAGGCCCACTCCGCCCGGCGCTCCTGAAGACTCCTGGCCCGGTCCGTGCTGATCAGCACGATCTCCAGATCCAGCGGGGAGTGGAGCGCGGCCAGCTGGGCCACGGCGGACCGGGCGAGACCCGCAAGCCGGGCCCTGGGGCCGGCGAGCCCGAGCGAACCGGCCTCGCGCAATGCGACCGTCACCGGCACCGACGGCAGCTCGGCCCGGTCGGCTGTACCGAGCCGCAGCACGAGCGACTCGGGGTGTGCGGGCCCGCGCTCCCACAGCCGGGGTCCGGGGCCGAGCGCGGTGAGCAGGACGGCGGCCGGGTCCGGCCAGGTCTCGACCAGAGGGGCGGCCCAGACCGGCGGCCCGGGCTGCGGCGGGAGCTCGGGGACCGTCTGGTCCCGGCCCCCGGCAAGCCGCCGCGCCCAGGCGCCTATGCCTCGTCTGCGGACGGTGCCCTCGGCCAGCCGGGTCCCGTGGGCGGGGGTGGCATGCCCCTTCGGCCCGCCTGCCGCGGCCCGGCCGGGCGTCCCCGACGTCCCGTCGTGGGTGTCGTCCGCCCTGGAGTGCTCGGCGTCGCCGGGTGCGCCACTTCGCGAGCCGTACGCGGGGGGCGGGTCGCCGTGGCCGGTGGTGCCGACCGGGGCCCCGGGGGCGGGGTCGTACTGAGCGGGCACACGGTGCGCGTGAGGGGCAGAGCCCGCCCGGGGTCCGGCCGTGGGGGCGCCGTCGGGCGCGGGGGAGCTGTCTCGGGAGCCTTGGGAGGCCCAGCTGGGGACCCTCTGACCGCCCGAAGCCGGGGTGTCCGACTCGGTGGCGCGCCCGCCGGAGGCGCCCGCGGCCGGACCCCGGGCGGACTCCGCACCGACGGATCCCGCACCCGAGGCCCCGGCACCACCGGCTGCCGCGGCACCGGACCCGGCGGCGCCCGGTTCCGGGGCCGGGGCACCTGTTTCCGGGGTACCTGTTACCGAAGCAGCTGTTCCCGGGGCACCGGTGCCGAATCCGCCTTCCGGCGGCGCCTGGTCCGGCCGGGAAACCCGCAGATGCCCCTCGCCGTCCGGCGTCGTGCCCAGCGACGGTGCCCCTTCACCGGGGGCGACTCTGAGTGTCGACTCGCCCAGCCGCAGCAGCGCCCCCGCGGGCAGCCGCACGGGACGCGCGCCCACCGCCGTGCCGTCGAGGGTCGTGCCGTTCGTCGAGTCGAGGTCGGCGACCGTGACCCGGCCGTCCTCGGCGACCGTGACCGCGCAGTGCAGCCGTGAGACGTCCGGATCGTCCAGCGGCACGTCCGCTTCGGCGGAGCGGCCGATGCTGATCCTGCCGCCGTGCAGCAGATGGACCCCGCCCGCGTCGGGCCCGGCGACCACATGGAGCTGGGCCGATGCGTCGGCCCACGGGGATTCGTCCTCGCCGGGGACCTGGAGTGAGAGCACCGCGCCGTCCACCAGCGGAGGCTCGCCCAGCGTGCGCCGCTGAGCGTCGAGCCGCTCCTGCCCCGCGTACAGCACGACGGAGCCCGAGACGTCGGGGCCGCAGACCGCAGCCGACAGTGCGGAGGCCACGGCGGCCAGTACCGTCCCGGCGGGTGCGGTGATCAGAACGTCGCACGCGCGCGTCGGGGAGGTCTGACCCGCGAGGGAGCTGTCCGCGGCCGCGGACTGCCCGCTGCGCGGCGCGAGGACAGTGAGCCGGATGTGCATCGCCGTCAGCAATCCCTTCTGCGCGGGGTGCCCGGCAGGGAAGCCGCCCTGTGATCCCCACCCGGCAGGTCGGCACGGACGCGAGGCTCCCTCCCCCACGACTCCGTGCTGAGGGCATCCTCGCACCTGCCACTGACAACACGCCCGGGGGCCACCGGTAAGTGATCTTGAATGGTCGGCTCTGGACGTAAAAATGGCTGGTTGGGGTCTGATCCGGAAGCCGTAGTGATGTGCACTGCACCCGCGTTCGGCAACCATACGTACGACTGTGACGTCTTCCCCTCGAACAGCGCCGGGCGGGCGACCGGGCGTACAGCGGAAGAGGAGCCACCGGCGACCCGTCCGGCGGCACTAAAGTGGGTCGGACACCCGCGCCGGGAACAGTGGCACGGGACCACGCAAGGACCACGATCAGCAGGGAGCACATGACGTGCGGCCGGTAGGCAGCAAGTATCTGCTCGAGGAACCACTCGGGCGCGGGGCCACGGGCACCGTCTGGCGGGCCAGCCAGCGGGAGACCGCGGGCGCCGAAGCGGCCGTCGCCGGTCAGCCGGGCGAGACCGTCGCGATCAAGGTCCTCAAGGAGGAGCTGGCGAACGACGCGGACGTGGTGATGCGCTTCCTGCGCGAGCGCTCCGTCCTGCTGCGCCTGACCCACCCGAATATCGTGCGCACCCGTGACCTGGTCGTCGAGGGTGATCTCCTCGCCCTTGTCATGGACCTCATCGACGGCCCCGACCTGCACCGCCACCTGCGCGACAACGGTCCCTTCACCCCGGTCGCCGCCTCGCTGCTGACCGCCCAGATCGCCGACGCGCTCGCCGCCAGCCACGCCGACGGCGTCGTCCACCGCGACCTCAAGCCCGCGAACGTCCTGCTCAAGACCGACGCCGACGGCCAGATGCACCCGATGCTGACCGACTTCGGCATCGCGCGCCTCGCGGACTCCCCGGGCCTGACCCGTACGCACGAATTCGTCGGCACACCGGCTTACGTCGCGCCGGAATCCGCCGAGGGCCGCCCCCAGACCTCCGCCGTCGACATCTACGGCGCGGGCATCCTGCTGTACGAACTGGTCACCGGCAGGCCACCGTTCGCGGGCGGCACCGCGCTCGAGGTGCTCCACCGTCACCTCAGCGAGGAGCCCCGGCGTCCCACGACCGTTCCCGAGCCCCTGTGGACCGTCATAGAGCGCTGCCTGCGCAAGGAGCCCACCCAGCGGCCCAGTGCCGAGAACCTCGGACGGGCCCTGCGCACGGTCGCCGCCGGCGTCGGCGTGCACTCCACGCCCGCGCAGGTGGACGCCGCGCTCGGGGTCGCCGCGCTGCTCGCGCCCGACCCCTCACCGGCCACGGTTCCCGGAATGCCGGGGGCGGCCGACCCGACGCAGGTGCTGCCCAGCAATGCCGGGTCGTACGACCCCAACGCCGCGACCAGCGTCATGCCGACCGGCGGGGCGAACACGGGCGACGCCGACCCGACCGCCATGATGCCTCCGGTACCTCCGGGCCCGCCGCGTGGGGAGGACCCGCACCCCTGGCAGTCCCAGCTCCAGGCGGCCCGCGACCGCAACGAGCAGACGCAGGTCCAGTACCTCGATCCGAGCCAGGACCCGCTGCGCCGGCGCCCCCAGCGCCAGCAGCCTCCGCAGCAGCAGTACCCGCCGCAGGGCAGGCCCCAGCAACAGCGCCCCCAGCAGCAGCCGTACGCCCCGCAGTCCCAGCAGTACCCGCCGCAGCATCAGCAGCAGCGGTACGCACCGCCCCCGCCGCAGCAACAGCAGTACGCGCCTCCGCAGCAGCCGCCGCCCCAGCAGCCCACGCCGCGTCAGGCCAGGCAGCCGCGCCAGCCCAGCCCCAACCGGATGCGGATCCCCGGCCTCGGCTGCCTCAAGGGCTGTCTGTTCACGCTGGTCCTGCTGTTCGTGGCGGGCTGGCTGGTCTGGGAGCTGACCCCGCTCCAGGACTGGGTCGCGCAGGGCAAGGGCTACTGGGAGGCCATCGGCGACGGCATCTCGAAGGTGTCCAACTGGATCTCGGATCTCGGCAGCTCGGACCCGGGCACCTCGAACCCCGGCACCGGTTCGGGCGCCGGACAGTAGCGACTCAGTAGCTTTGTCGACTTCTGGGGGCGGATTTACCCCGCAGAAGTGAACGTTGGCGCCATCCGGGGCACACAGCCCCCGATGGCCCGCGTACGTTACTCAGGTGCGCCTCGCGTGTCCCCGTCGGCCACGGTGCCCGGCCTGCCTTTCGGTCCGGGAGTCCGGGGGTCATCCCCCGGGCAGACACAGCGGGCAACGCCAGCCGCTGAGGGAGCAGTCTTGGCACGGAATATCGGCAGCCGGTACACGGCCCACCAGATCCTGGGGCGGGGCAGCGCCGGCACGGTGTGGCTCGGCGAGGGCCCCGAGGGGCCCGTCGCCATCAAGCTGTTGCGCGAGGACCTCGCGTCCGACCAGGAGCTGGTCGGACGCTTCGTACAGGAGCGCACCGCCCTGCTCGGACTCGACCACCCCAAGGTCGTCGCCGTCCGCGACCTCGTCGTCGACGGCAACGACCTCGCGCTCGTCATGGACCTGGTCCGCGGCACCGATCTGCGCACCCGCCTCGACCGGGAGCGCCGCCTCGCCCCCGCGGCGGCGGTCGCGATCATCGCTGATGTCGCCGAGGGCCTCGCCGCGGCCCACGCCGCCGGGGTCGTCCACCGTGACGTCAAGCCGGAGAACATCCTCCTCGACATGGAGGGCCCTCTCGGCCCCGCCGGATCCCACCCGGCGCTGCTCACCGACTTCGGCGTCGCCAAGCTGATCGACACCCCGCGCCGCACCAAGGCACTGCGGACCGCGGGCGGACAGACCCCCAGCCCTCCCGGCATCATCGGCACGCCCGACTACATCGCCCCCGAGATCGTCGAGGGCCTTCCGCCCCGAGCCGCGGTCGACATCTACGCTCTCGCCACCGTGCTCTACGAGCTCCTCGCGGGCTTCACGCCCTTCGGCGGCGGCCACCCCGGCGCGGTCCTGCGCCGCCATGTCACCGAGACCGTGGTCCCGCTCCCGGGCATCCCCGACGAGCTGTGGCAGCTGATCGTCCAGTGCCTGGCCAAGGCCCCGGCCTCCCGGCTGCGCGCCTCGGAGCTCGCCGCCCGGCTGCACGACCTGCAGCCCCTGCTGGCGGGCATGCCGCCGCTGGATGTCGACGAACCGGACTCCGAGCCCGAGCCGGAGCCTTACGAGGACACGGGTCCCGCCGCCGCGGGCGAGCCCCGCCGCCGGGGCGCCGTGCCTCTCGTCCCGGGCGCGGCCCCCGCGGACCCCAACCGTGACACCCACACCTCGATGCGCGTCCCCGCGCCGGACGAGCTCGCGGGCGGCGCACGCGGCACCGCCCGCGCGCCCCGCAGTCCGGGCCAGCGCCGGCCCGGCTCTGCCCGCCATAAGTCGGGCGCGGTCCGCAAGCGCCGGATCACCCTGGGCGTCGTGGCGCTCGTGGTGGCGGTGGCGGTGGGGGTCGGCGGCTGGCTGGCCACGAGCGACGACGGCACGGTCGCGCCCCCGCAGGACTCGAAGCAGTCGGCGCCCACGGAACCCTGAGCCCTCGCCCCGGCGTCCCGACCGTCCTCGCCCCGGCCTCCCGGCCGTCCTCTCATCGGCGTCCCGAACCGTCCTCTCCCTGGCCTCCCGACCCCGCGCTCCGGGCGGAGGGGGAGACTGTGCGGACACTCCTCGGGGTCGGGGTGTCGTGCCCACCCGTTACGCTGGACGCGTGGCAGTCGTCGATGTATCCGAAGAGCTGAAGTCCCTCTCCTCGACCATGGGGTCGATCGAGGCCGTCCTGGACCTCGAGAAGATGAGGGCAGACATTGCCCTGCTCGAGGAGCAGGCCGCGGCCCCGTCCCTGTGGGACGACCCGGAGGCGGCGCAGAAGATCACCAGCAAGCTTTCGCACCTCCAGGCCGAGCTTCGCAAGACCGAGGCCCTCCGCGGCCGGATCGACGACCTGAGCGTGCTCTTCGAGCTCGCCGAGGCGGAGGACGACGCGGACACCCTCGCCGAGGCCGAGTCCGAGCTCACCGACGTGCGCAAGGCGCTGGAGGAGATGGAAGTCCGCACCCTGCTCTCCGGCGAGTACGACGAGCGCGAGGCGCTGGTCAACATCCGGGCCGAGGCCGGAGGCGTCGACGCCTCCGACTTCGCCGAGCGCCTCCAGCGCATGTATCTGCGCTGGAGCGAGCGCCACGGCTACTCCACCGAGGTCTACGAGACGTCGTACGCCGAGGAGGCCGGCATCAAGTCGACCACCTTCGTCGTGAAGGCGCCGTACGCCTATGGCACGCTCTCCGTCGAGCAGGGCACACACCGTCTGGTGCGTATCTCGCCGTTCGACAACCAGGGCCGTCGCCAGACCTCCTTCGCCGGCGTCGAGGTGCTCCCCGTCGTCGAGAAGACCGACCACGTCGAGATCGACGAGACCGAGCTGCGCGTCGATGTCTACCGCGCTTCCGGCCCCGGCGGCCAGGGCGTCAACACCACCGACTCCGCGGTGCGGCTGACCCACATCCCGACCGGCATCGTCGTCTCCTGCCAGAACGAGCGCTCGCAGATCCAGAACAAGGCGAGCGCGATGAACGTCCTGCAGGCCAAGCTCCTTGAGCGCCGCCGCCAGGAGGAGCAGGCCAAGATGGACGCCCTCAAGGGCGACGGCGGTAACTCCTGGGGAAACCAGATGCGTTCGTACGTCCTTCACCCGTACCAGATGGTCAAGGACCTGCGTACGGAGTTCGAAGTGGGCAATCCCCAGTCGGTACTTGACGGTGAGATCGACGGCTTCCTCGAAGCCGGAATTCGCTGGCGCAAGCAGCAGGAGAAGTAAAACCTCTCTTTGTCGACAAGGGAACTGCCTCCTCCGGGGCGGCAGTTCCCTTTTATGTCACAGTTGCTTCGGTGCAGGTCAGGCAACCGCCTCATACCGGACATCGCACGCGCAACGACCTTGACGCGTCCGCGAAAAGTGGGAAGGCTGGCGCGCGGCATGCGTATCTCTGGGGTGCGTGTGAACGGGGGAGAGTTCAACCCCCCGCGGTCGCAGCCCCGGACGCTGCTCCATTGACGATGAGCTACTGGGGGTAGCAGCCTGATGAACAAGAAGACGCGGATCCGTGTGGCGCGTATAGCCGCCGGCGTGGTGATCGCCGCCGGCGCGTCGCTGACCGCCGCGGGCGCCGCTTCAGCCATTGGTGCCGACATCAACGTCGGTCCCCTCGGGGTTTCGGCCAACGCCAATGGCAAGGCCAACGCGAACGGCATCGACGCCGGCCTCGGTGTCGACGCGCCCACCGGCGATCCGACCGTGATCCCGACGGATGTCCCCACGGACATTCCGACCGACGTCCCGACGGACAAGCCGACCGGCAAGCCGACCGGCAAGCCGACCGGCAAGCCGACGGACAAGCCGACCGGCAAGCCGACGGACAAGCCCACTGGCAAGCCGACGGAAAAGCCCACTGGCAAGCCGACGGACAAGCCGACCGGCAAGCCCACCTCGGACCCCTCCGAGGACCCGACGAACCCGGGCAACGGCAACGGTTCCAACGGCGACGCCGGCACCTGCACCGTCGACCTCGACGGCGCCGAGTGCGCGGACAACACCGACACCGACAGCGCCGGCTCCAAGCCCGTCGAGCAGGGCAAGGCCAAGGAGGAGCTGGCGGAGACCGGTGCCGCCGGGACCACCTTCCTGCTCATCGGTGCCGCGACGATGATCGCCGGTGGCATCGGCTTCCGTATGCTGCCGCGTCTCGTCGGTGGCGGTCGCACGATCGCCTAGGCGACACAGCGCCTGGCACGGCTGGCTGAGCGGTGCACACGAGAAGGGCCCGGGGGCTTGCCCCGGGCCCTTCTCGTGCGCCTGAAAGTGTCTGAAGGACGGTTTACGCGGTTTACGCGGTCTGGTGCGCGGCGAGCAGTGCCACCGCGGCGATCAGCACCACGAGCAGGGTCAGCAGAGCCACCGGGCTCAGGCCGCCGAAGGGGCCTTCCTGCTGCAGCCGCTCGCGGTTGGCCCGGCAGACCGGGCAGCGACCCTCAGTGACCGGGGCCGCGCAGTTGGCGCACACCAATCGGTCGTAGGTCATGCGCTCTCCTCCTCCCGCGCGCCGGAGCCGCAGGCGCGGACCGTAAGCACAGTTCTCTCCTGACAACGCTCAAGGAAACGCAACCGTTCCCCTACCACTGTGCCAGCTCTCGCGCTTTTCGGCGCGCCCCGCCGGATTACGCCCGTTCCATTACCGGACAAAATGCGCAACCCGCGACGCCGACTGCGAGCCCCAGTCCGCTTCGCGTAGTGTCACGCACACCTACTCCCGGCCGACCGTGGTGCACCCGTGATCCGATTCGACAACGTCTCCAAGACTTACCCCAAGCAGAGCCGTCCCGCCCTGCGCGACGTCTCGCTCGACATCGCCAAGGGGGAGTTCGTCTTCCTCGTCGGCTCGTCCGGTTCCGGCAAGTCGACCTTCCTGCGGCTGGTTCTGCGCGAGGAGCGCGCCAGCCAGGGTCTGGTCCACGTCCTCGGCAAGGACCTGGCCCGGCTCTCCAACTGGAAGGTGCCGCACATGCGCCGCCAGCTGGGCACGGTCTTCCAGGACTTCCGGCTCCTGCCGAACAAGACCGTCGCCGAGAACGTGGCGTTCGCGCAGGAGGTCATCGGCAAGCCGCGCGGTGAGATCCGCAAGGCGGTCCCCCAGGTCCTCGATCTCGTCGGACTCGGCGGCAAGGAGGGCCGGATGCCCGGTGAGCTCTCCGGCGGTGAGCAGCAGCGCGTCGCGATCGCGCGGGCGTTCGTCAACCGCCCCATGCTGCTGATCGCGGACGAGCCGACCGGAAACCTCGACCCGCAGACCTCGGTGGGCATCATGAAGCTGCTGGACCGGATCAACAGGACCGGTACCACCGTGATCATGGCGACCCACGACCAGAACATCGTCGACCAGATGCGCAAGCGCGTCATCGAGCTCGAAAAGGGCCGTCTCGTCCGCGACCAGGCACGCGGCGTCTACGGCTACCAGCACTGAAAGGACGCCATGCGCGCCCAGTTCGTCCTGTCGGAGATCGGCGTCGGTCTCCGCCGCAATCTCACGATGACCTTTGCCGTCATCGTCTCCGTGGCCCTTTCGCTCGCCCTGTTCGGCGGTGCGCTGCTCATGAGTGAGCAGGTCAGCACAATGAAGGACTTCTGGTACGACAAGGTCAACGTCTCGATCTTCCTCTGCAACAAGAACGACGCGTCGACCTCTCCCAAGTGCGCCAAGGGAGCCGTAACCGCCCAGCAGAAGACGCAGATCGAGGGCGATCTCAAGAAGATGGACATCGTCGCGAGCGTCCATCACGAGGGTGCCGAAGAGGCGTACAAGCACTACAAGGAGCAGTACGGGGACACTCCGATCGCCTCCACCATCACGCCGGACCAGATGCAGGAGTCGTTCCGCGTCAAGCTGGACGACCCAGAGAAGTTCAAGGTGGTCGCGACCGCCTTCGCCGGCCGGGACGGCGTGCAGTCCGTCCAGGACCAGCGCAACATCCTGCAGAACCTCTTCGACCTCATGAACGGTATGAGAGTCGCCGCCCTCTGCGTGATGGGCCTGATGCTGGTCATTGCGATGATGCTGATCGTCAACACCGTGCGCGTTTCGGCGTTCAGCCGCAGGCGTGAGACCGGCATCATGCGGCTCGTGGGAGCGTCCAGCTTTTACATCCAGATGCCGTTCATCATGGAGGCGGCCTTCGCCGGGCTTCTCGGCGGCGGTGTGGCCTGCGTCATGCTGCTGCTGGGCCGGTACTTCATGATCGACCACGGGCTGGCACTGTCCCAGAAGATGCAACTCGTCAACTTCATAGGCTGGGACGCGGTTCTCACCAAGCTGCCCCTGGTTCTCGCGATCGGCCTTCTTATGCCCGCCATTGCGGCATTCGTCGTTCTGCGCAAGTACCTCAAGGTGTGACAAGCACCCCTGGCGTCGTGCGGCCAACGGCCGTACGACGCCTTTCGCTTGTCCTAGAGTGGTCGCCATGCCGGGCCCTGAGTTCCGCCGTCGGCCCCGCCGCATCGGCCGCGGGGCGGCCCTGACATTGGTGTTCGCCATCGTTCTCGCCACTGCCGCAGCCACCAACGGCCTGCCGCGCGACCACGAGAAGGAGCCTGCTCTCTCCGCTACCCGCTCGGCCGCCGTGACCGTCCGTGACAATGTCGCCCGCGCCGCCGCCGAGGCGGTGGCCGACGGCAAATCCGGCACGGAGGCGGCCGAGGAGGTCGTCAGCCGCAGCGGCGACCGCTGGGGCGCGGTGTACGACAAGAAGGAGTACGAGGAGTTCGAGCAGGCCCTCGACGGCGAGTACACCGGTGTCGGTCTCACGGCGAAGCGCGCCGCCGGCGGGCAGGTTCAGGTGGCCCGGGTCCAGCACGGCGGCCCCGCCGACAAGGCGGACATCCGGGCCGGAGATCTGCTGCGTACGATCGACGGCCGCCCGGTCGCCAAGCGTCCCGTCACCGAGGTGGTGGCGCTGCTGCGCGGCGGCGACCGCACCAGCGTCTCGCTGGGGCTGGAACGCGATGGCCGGGCGTGGACCGAGAAGCTGATGCGCACCACCCTCACCACCGAGGCGGTCACCGTCCGGCGACTGGGGGGCGGCGCCGTTGTGATCAAGGTGGTGTCGTTCACCAGGGGCTCGGGCGCGCGGGTGCGCGAGGCGGTCCAGGACGCCCCCGCCGGCGCCGGCGTCCTGCTGGATCTGCGCGGCAACGCCGGCGGCCTGGTCGCCGAGGCTGTCAGCGCGGCCTCGGCCTTCCTGGACGGCGGTCTGGTCGCCACCTACGACATAAGGGGCGAGCAGCGCGCGCTGTACGCCACCCCCGGCGGAGACACCGAGCGGCCCGTCGTCGCACTCGTCGACAGCGGCACGATGAGCGCGGCCGAGCTGGTCACCGGGGCGCTCCAGGACCGTGGCAGGGCGGTCACCGTCGGCTCGCGCACCTTCGGCAAGGGCTCGGTCCAGATGCCCAGCCGCCTTCCCGACGGCTCGGTCGCCGAGCTGACCGTCGGCCACTACCGCACACCGGCCGGTCACAGCGTCGACGGCAGGGGCATCACCCCGGACCTCACCGCGAGTCAAGGGGCCGAGGAGCGGGCCAAAACGGTATTGAGTGGCCTCGGGGGTGGGTCGTAGTGCGAAAATGTCCGCACTATGGCTAAGGAAACAGGGCGCAAGCTGATCGCGCAGAACAAGAAGGCGCGGCACGACTACACGATCCTCGACACCTACGAGTGCGGTCTCGTGCTGACGGGTACCGAGGTGAAGTCGCTGCGTCAGGGGCGGGCCTCACTGGTGGACGGCTTCATCCAGATCGACGACCACGAGGCCTGGCTGCACAATGTGCACGTCCCCGAGTACTCCCAGGGGACGTGGACCAACCACAGCGCGCGGCGCAAGCGGAAGCTGCTGCTGCACCGCGCCGAGATCGACAAGCTGGAGTCGAAGGCGCAGGAGAGCGGTCACACCATCGTGCCGCTGGTGCTGTACTTCAAGGACGGCCGGGCGAAGATCGAGATCGCGCTGGCCAAGGGCAAGAAGGAGTACGACAAGCGCCAGACCCTGCGCGAGAAGCAGGACCGGCGTGAGACGGACCGGGCGGTCTCCGCGGTGCGCCGCCGTCAGCAGGCCTGACCCGGCCTGCCGCACCGGCCCGCAGGAATACGCTGGCACCCTCGGGCGTTGGTCACGTACGATGGCACCTGCACCTCACAGCGGGTGCGCGTTTTGAAAAATCAACATGGGGATGATCGGTTTCGACAGCGGCTGTCGAAGCAGGGGAAGCGAGCCGAGGAAGCGGCAATGATCTCGTAAACCATATGTCGCAAACAACAAGTGCCGATAACAAGAGCACTCAGTTCGCCCTCGCTGCCTAAGTAGCGACTAGCGAACTTGTCAGCCCGGGGCTGTTCCCGACCCGGATCCTGGCATCAGCTAGGGAACTAAACCTCTAAGCCCGGTCACGGGGAGTAGAGGGAAATCAAACAGTGACTGAGCCCGTCGGAGACTTGTCCGCGTGATCTCCGGGGCCGAGAAAATCGCAGCGGACTGCGCTCGGAGAAGCCCTGATTCTGCACCGTTGGACGCGGGTTCGATTCCCGCCATCTCCACTCATCCCATGTGAGACGAAGGCCCGGCTGTCGTGACAGCCGGGCCTTCGTCATGGGCGCGTGGGCTTGTGGGCTCGTGCGCGCCCGGTCCGTCCGGGTCGTCAGGCCGGCGGCTGATAGCCGGTCAGCGTGCCGAGCAACTGGTCCATCTCGGTGCGCCAGATGCGGTGCACATTCATCCGGGTCGGCTGCGCCTGACCGGGCAGATGGAAGCGGAACGAGCTCCAGACGGCATTGCGCTTGATGTCGCCGATCATTCCCTGGACCTCGGCCGGGGTCAGGGCGAAAGCGATCTCCCGCGGGCGGTTGCTCATCCGGCCAGCCTTGTGCACGACCACGGCCTGATCGGTCACGGTGACGAAGTAGTACGTCAAAAAGGCCTGGCCTATCAGACCGAGCATGCTCATCAGCCACACGCTGGGGCCCGCGACGGCCTGGATGGTGACGATCGGCCGGTCGCCCGGATTGGCCTGGGCGATGGCCGCCGCCACCTGCTGCTGAATGGTTGCCTTCTTCATGGCCATGGGCCCTCCCCGGAGCGGAACGTAAGCCCCCGGATCGGGGGCGGTGCAGCGTATCGCCCTGCCCTCACGGGGCGGCCTTCGGGGGGTGCATGTCAGGAACGTTGTGGCCGGGCCGCCGACAGCAGCAGTGCCGCCGTGGCCGCCGCGACGGGCACCACGTAGCCGTGCACCGTGCCCAGGTGCTCCGCGGCCCACCCGCCGGTCGCCGAGCCGGCCGCGATACCGCCGAGGATCGCGGTGACGGCGAGTGACATGCCCTCGTTGAGACTGCTCGGCGGGGTCAGCCGCTGGACCAGGGTCATTCCGGTCACCATCGTGGGAGCGGTCGCCGCACCCGCCAGCAGCAGGGCTCCCGCGAGGACCGGGGCCGAGCCCGTGCGGGCGGCGAGCAGGGGCAGGGTCATCAGCGCGGTCATGGCCCCGAGGCAGGCCGTCAGCCGGCCCCGCAGACTGCGGGCGGGACGTACCGATCCGTAGAGCAGCCCGGCAGCACAGGACCCCGCGGCCTGCAACCCGAGCAGCAGGCCTGCCGCCGGGCCGTTCAGGTGAGCGATGGTGGTGACCTCCAGCGAGCCGAAAACGGCTCCGGTGGCGAGGAAGACCGCGAGCAGCGCGGCCATGCCCTTCGTCCGCAGCGGGGAGCGTGCCCCGGGAGGGCGGGCGGCGACCGGCGGTTCGGTGGCGCGCTGGGCCGTGAAGATCAGCACGCCGGTCACCATCAGGACCGCGCCCGCCAGGGTCCCCGCCTCCGGGAAGAGAGCCGAGCACAGGAGCGCTGCGAGCACCGGCCCGAACATGAAGCACAGTTCGTCGGCCGCCTGCTCGAAGGAGTTCGCGGTGTGGAGCGCGGCCGGGTCCCCACGGTGGAGATACGCCCAGCGGGCCCGGGACATGCCGCCCGTATTGGGGGTGGTGGCGGTCGCGGCGTACGCGGCGAAGAGCGTCCAGTCCGGGGCACCGAGGCGTACGCACAGCAGCAGCGCGAGCGAGCCGAGCGCCGCGAGCGCGGTGGCGGGCACCGCGACCCGGGCCTGTCCGTGCCGGTCCACGAGCCGCGCGGTCCACGGCGCGACCAGAGCGGTGGCGGCGAGGCCGGTCGCGGTGACGGCTCCGGCGAGGGCGTAGGAACCACGGGCCCCGGCGATCATGATGACGGCGCTCACGCTGAACATGCCCATGGGGAGGCGCGCGAGGAGGTTGCCCGCGGTGAAGGCGCGCGCGCCGGGGGTCGCGAAGAGCCGCCGGTACGGGGAGAGGCTCAGGCCCTTCCTCCGCCCCGGCCCCGGGTCCTCGAACGCGGGACAGGCCGGGTGCGCCTGTGAAGCGGTCGTCGGACAGGAGTCGGGGGAGTGCGGCATGGGTCAAGCCTCCGGGCGGCGGCCGGGCAGCGTCCAACACCTGATCAGGGGAGATTGACGCACCAGCGTTGTAGATTCGGCGGGTGCCCCGAGATCTGGACCCCCGGCTGCTCCGCGCCTTCGTTGCCGTCGCCGACGAGCTGCACTTCACCCGCGCCGCCACCCGCCTGTTCGTCGCGCAGCAGGCCCTGAGCCGTGACGTCCGGCGGCTGGAGCGGGAGTTGGGCGCCGAGCTGTTCGTACGGACCACCCGGCAGGTGACGCTCACCGGCGACGGCGAACGTCTGCTGCCCTACGCGCGGCGCGTGCTGCAGGCGCAGGACGAACTTCTCTCGGCCGCCTCGGGATCCTCGCGGCCACTGCTCGTCGATCTCAACAGCGAGGGCATGGCATCGGGTCGGGTGCTGGCGCGGGCGCGCGAAATTGCCCCGGAATGTGAGCTGATGGCCCGGTTCGAGAGCGGGCTGACCGGTGCCGCCGCCGAGATCGTCGCCGGGCGGCTCGACGTCTCCTTCGGGCGCTTCGCCGGCCTCGACCCCGCCGTGCGGGCCCTGCTGTCCCACCAGCTCGTGCGGTACGAGCAGATGGCCGTCCTGCTGCCGCACGACCATCCGCTCGCGGAACGCGCGAACATCCCGTTGAACATGCTCGCCGGTGAGCACGTATATGCCGGTGCGGGCAATCCGCGGACGTTGGAGTGGACGGATCTGGCGCGGCGGCTCTTCGCGGGGCGAGGGATCGCCGTCGCGCCTCCCGCGCCCGTCGCAATCGGCTTCGAGGAGTTCCGGCGCGTCATGGCCAAGACGCGCAACCCGGTCCTGGCGGTAGTGGACTTTCCGGCCATGCCCGACACGGTTCTGCGCCCCATCGTCGACCCGGTGCCACTGTCGCCTCTCTCGCTGGTGTGGCGCAAAGGGACCCGTCACCTGGGAGTGGACGCCCTGAGGTCGGCGGCGGCCGAATTGGCCGCGCAAGAGGGGTGGCTGGAACGTGACCCCAATGCATGGTTGCCGGAAGGTGATATGCCGCTGATGCGTGACAACAACTGACACAAGGGCACGAGAGGTCACCGGCGTGCGCTACATTCTTGGTCAGGGTGAGTGTGGTAGAGGGCGCGCAGGTTTGGGTGGGGACCCACTCCGGCAACTGCCGGGGAGACGTGCGCGCACCAAATCCAGCCAGTGGGGGAAGTGCGTACAACCGTGGACAATTGGCAAGAAGATGCTCTTATCGGGCATACGCACGAGCCGAACGAGATCACTGTTCAGCTCGACGGCCTTGGCCGAAAACTATGGGATCTGCCTGCCGCTCCGGCCGTCCAAGAGGTCTCCGACGGGCCGGTTTTCGTCGATGAGAGCGGTCGGCGGAGCAAGAAGTTCCGTCGCCTCGGCTGGGTGGTGGTCATCGCCTGCGCCTGCTACGCCGTCACGCTCGCCGTCGCCCTCATCGGCGGCAACTCCACGGCGCCGCTGCTGCCCGGCTTCGGCCAGAGCGAGAAGGAGCAGACCGACAAGGTCGAGATACAGCCTGCTCCCAGCAGCAGCGCGTCCGCGACGACCTCCCCGGGCGCCATACCCGGCTCGCCGAACCCCACTGACTCCACAGGCGCCGTGGTGCAGCCGTCCGGCGGCCCGTCGAGCGCCACCACCGGCACCGGCGGCCCCACCGCCCCCGGCGTCTCCAGCTCCTTCGCGCCCAGGCCTTCCGGTGGCATCGTGCCCGCACCGGGCGGCGGCCCCTCGGTCACCTCCTCGCCCGGTGGCGGCGGAAGCGATCCCGGCCCCGGTCCGGACCCCAGCCCCTCGGGGCCGGCGCCGTCCGATCCCGGCCCCTCCGCCCCCACCGATCCACCTGTGCAAGAAGGCGCGCTCTAGATGACACTCTCCGACAGCAGGGCCCAGCGGAAGCGGCACCGGGCCCGGCCCGTCGCGCGCCGCAAGATGCCCATGCGCTACGCGCTGCCCGCCTTCATCCTGGTCGCCCTGTTCGCCATGCTGATGCTGCGCGGCTATGTGCACAGCGAGATCCTCGCGGACCATCGCATCCGGCCGCCGGCCCCCACCGGCCAGGTCCCGGACAAGATCCTCGAGGGCGGACCGGTCATCGACGCCCGTGACAAGGCCGATCCCAAGGCGCTCACCGTTCCGGACCACCGGCTGGTGCTGACCTTCGACGACGGCCCGGACCCCGTCTGGACGCCGAAGGTCCTGGACGAACTCAAGAAGTACAACGCGCACGCCGTCTTCTTCGTCACCGGCACCATGACGTCGCGCCACCCGGAGCTGGTGGAGCGGATGGTCCGCGAGGGCCACGAGGTCGGACTGCACACCTTCAACCACCCCGACCTCTCCTTCCAGTCCACCGGGCGCATCGACTGGGAGCTCTCGCAGAACCAGCTGGCGCTCGCGGGCGCGGCCGGCATCCGCACCTCGCTGTTCCGCCCGCCGTACTCCTCCTTCTCCGACGCCCTGGACGACAAGTCCTGGCCGGTCACCCAGTACATCGGCAGCCGCGGCTACATCACGGCCTTCAACAACACCGACTCCGAGGACTGGAAGCGCCCCGGCGTCGACGCGATCATCAAGCAGGCGACCCCCAAGGGCACCCGCGGTTCGATCGTGCTGATGCACGATTCCGGCGGTGACCGCTCGCAGACCGTCGCGGCCCTCGGCCGGTTCCTGCCGGATATGAAGAACCGGGGCTACCGCTTCACCAACCTCACCGAGGCGCTCGGCGCGCCCAGCGCGCACACCGAGGTCACCGGCCCCGAGCTGTGGAAGGGGAGGGCCTTCGTCTCCGCCGTGGCCTTCTCCGAGGCCACCACCGAGGTTCTCGTCGTCGGCCTCGCTGTGATCGGCGTGCTGGTCTTCGCCCGCTTCGGCCTGATGCTGATCCTCTCCTTCGCGCACGCCCGCAAGGTGCGCCGCAAGGGCTTCAGCTGGGGCCGTCCGGTCACCGAACGGGTCTCCGTGCTGGTCCCGGCGTACAACGAACGCGAGTGCATAGCCAATACGGTCCGCTCCCTGATGTCGAGCGACCACTCGATCGAGGTCATCGTCATCGACGACGGCTCCTCCGACGGCACGGCCGACATCGTCGAGGCGCTGGGCCTGGCCAGTGTCCGTGTCGTGCGCCAGCAGAACGCCGGCAAGCCCGCCGCGCTCAACAACGGCATCAGGCACGCCCGCTACGACATCGTCGTGATGATGGACGGCGACACCGTCTTCGAGCCCTCCACCGTGGGCGAGCTGGTCCAGCCCTTCGGCGACCCGCGCGTCGGCGCGGTCGCCGGAAACGCCAAGGTCGGCAACCGCGACAGCCTGATCGGCGCCTGGCAGCACATCGAGTACGTGATGGGCTTCAACCTCGACCGCCGGATGTACGACCTGCTGGGCTGCATGCCCACCATCCCCGGCGCGGTCGGCGCGTTCCGCCGCGAGGCGCTGGAGCGGGTCGGCGGAATGAGCGAGGACACCCTCGCCGAGGACACCGACATCACCATGGCCATGCACCGCGACGGCTGGCGCGTCGTCTACGCCGAGAAGGCCCGCGCCTGGACCGAGGCCCCCGAGAGCGTGCAGCAGCTGTGGTCGCAGCGCTACCGCTGGTCGTACGGCACCATGCAGGCCATCTGGAAGCACCGCGGCGCGCTGGTCGAGCGAGGGCCCTCGGGCCGCTTCGGCCGGGTCGGCCTGCCGCTGGTATCGCTCTTCATGGTGCTTGCTCCGCTGCTGGCCCCGCTGATCGACGTGTTCCTGCTCTACGGACTGGTCTTCGGCCCCACCGAGAAGACGATCGCCGCCTGGCTGGGCGTGCTTGCGATCCAGCTGGTCTGCGCCGCGTACGCGTTCCGGCTGGACCGTGAGCGCCTGACCCATCTGGTCTCGCTGCCGCTCCAGCAACTCCTCTACCGGCAGTTGATGTACGTCGTGCTGCTCCAGTCCTGGATCACCGCCCTCACCGGTGGCCGGCTGCGCTGGCAGAAGCTGCGGCGTACCGGAGCGGTGGAGGCGCCGGGCGTCATCCCGAGCCCGCGCCGTGGCGCCGACGACCGGAGGCCCGTCGCATGAGCCACGCAGCCACCGCCGCCTCCGCCCCCGGCACGGCGCCCGCGGCCCCGGCCGCGCGCCGCCCCGGCCGCGACCGCTATCTCGACCTGCTGCGTTTCATCGCCCTGATCCGCGTGGTCGTCTACCACATCTTCGGCTGGGCCTGGCTGACGATCCTCTTCCCGTCCATGGGCGTGATGTTCGCGCTGGCCGGCTCGCTGATGGCGCGCTCGCTCTCGCGGCCCGCGGTCGGCGTGATCCGGGGCCGGATCCGCAGGCTGCTGCCCCCGCTGTGGGCGTTCTCGGCGTTCCTCGTGCCGCTGATGTTCATCGGCGGCTGGAAGCCCGCCAAGGGGGACGGCGCCCTGTGGTGGTGGGCCGACCTCCTCAACTACCTCTTCCCCGTCGGCGCCCCGCCGTTCCCCTGGCACCTCGGCTCCGATGCGGGCCTCGTGGAGGACACCTGGGCGGTGCAGGCGGGTGAGCCGCTCTGGTATCTGCGCACCTACCTCTGGTTCGTGATCGCCTCACCGCTGCTGCTGTGGGCCTTCCGCAGGGTGCCGTGGGCGACGCTGGCCGCGCCGCTGGCCCTGTGCGCCGTCGTCGGCACCAACCTGGTGACGATCCCCGGCGAGACGGGCTACGCGATCGTCGACTTCGCCACGTACGGCGCCTGCTGGGTGCTGGGCTTCGCCCACCACGAGGGCGTGCTCAAGAAGATCCCGCGTCATCTCGCGATCTCCGGCTCCATCCTGGTGATGGCCTTCGGCCTGTGGTGGGCCTCGGGCCACCAGACCCAGGACGGCTGGGACCTGAACGACATCCCGCTGGGCCAGGCCACCTGGTCCTTCGGCTTCGTGGTGATCCTGTTGCTGTCCTCACCGTCCTGGCAGGAACTTCCCGGGAAGCTGGCCCGCTTCGACAAGTGGGTCACGCTGTTCAACAACCGGGCCGTGACGATCTACCTCTGGCACAACGCCTTGATCATGATGACGGTCCCGCTGCTCGATCTGCTGTGGGAGATCCCTTGGGTGGATGTGCATCTGGACAGCTTCCTGGAGACGTTCTTCGACGTCCTGATGTTCGCGCTGGTCTGGCCGCTGATCGGGCTGATGATCGTGGCCGTGGGCTGGATCGAGGACCTGGCGGCGAAGCGGAGCCCGAGGCTGTGGCCGAACGGCGCCAAAAAGGCGGCGCGGAAACGGAGGGCGGAGCCCGAACCGCGGTAAAGGTCTCACACCGGCACCCGCCGCCGGGTGAGAGCAAGGTTTCTCACCGGTCACCTCACGCCACCGGGGCTGAAACGCCCTCTCCATAGCGTCCCTACCACGACCCGAGGACCGTGGAGGCGCGTGATGGCTGGCCGGTGGATTGAGCAGTGGGACCCCGAGGACGAGACCTTCTGGCAGGACAAGGGGGAGAGGATCGCCCGGCGCAACCTGGCGTTCTCGATCCTCTCCGAACACATTGGCTTCTCGATCTGGACCCTGTGGTCCGTCCTGGTCCTGTTCATGGGACCGGAGTACGGCATCGACCCGGCCGGGAAGTTCTTCCTGGTGGCCATGGCCACACTGGTGGGCGCCTTCATCCGGGTTCCGTACACCTTCGCCGTCGCCCGCTTCGGCGGACGCAACTGGACGATCGTCGCCGCGTCCATGCTGCTCCTGCCCACGATCGCGGCCTTCGTGGTGATGGAGCCCGGGACCTCGTACACCACGTTCATGCTGGTCGCGATGCTCACCGGCGTGGGCGGCGGAAACTTCGCCTCCTCCATGACCAACATCAACTCCTTCTTCCCCCTGCGGAAGAAGGGCTGGGCGCTCGGACTGAACGCGGGCGGCGGCAACATCGGGGTGCCTGTCGTGCAGCTGGCAGGGCTCGCGGTCATCGGGGCGTCCGGCGGTCCGCGGATGCTGCTCGGGATCTATCTGCCGCTCATCGCCGTCTCCGCTATCTGCGCCGCGCTCTACATGGACAACCTTGCCCCGGTCAAGAACGACACCGGGGCGGCGAAGGAGACCGCGCGTGATCCGCACACCTGGATCATGGCCTTCCTCTACATCGGCACCTTCGGGTCCTTCATCGGCTACAGCTTCGCCTTCGGTCTGGTCCTCCAGACCCAGTTCGGGCGCACTCCGCTCCAGGCCGCGTCCATCACCTTCATCGGCCCGCTGCTGGGCTCGCTGATCCGGCCGGTGGGCGGCCGGCTCGCCGACCGCTTCGGCGGCGCGCGCATCACCCTGTGGAACTTCCTCGGGATGGGAGCGGCCACGGCGGTCGTCGTGCTCGCCTCCGTACGGGAGTCGCTGGCGCTGTTCACCACCGCGTTCATCGTGCTCTTCGTGCTCACCGGCATCGGCAACGGCTCGACGTACAAGATGATCCCCGGCATCTTCCACGCGAAGGCGCTCTCGAAGGGCATGTCCGGCGAGGCGGCGGCCACGTACGGGCGGCGGCTGTCCGGAGCCTCCATGGGGCTGATCGGCGCGGTGGGCGCGCTCGGCGGGCTCGGCATCAACCTCGCCTTCCGCCAGTCCTTCCTCACCGAGGGCACCGGAACCTCCGCCTTCGTCGCCTTCCTGGTCTTCTACGCGGCCTGTTTCACCGTGACCTGGGCGGTATACCTTCGCCGGCCCGCGGTCGCCGCGCAGCCGGTCGCGGAGGCGAAGCCGCAGCTCAGCTACGCCGAGGTGTAACACCGGGGAAATCCTGGCGAACCGAGCCTGTCACGCTCCATTGGCAGGCTCGGTCTGCCACATCCGTACAGGGTGGGACAGAGTGGGGACGATCACATGCACGACCAACAGCACGGGCCACTGGCCGGATTCACCGTCGGTGTGACCGCGGCCCGGCGCGCCGACGAGCTCGGTGCACTGCTCCGCCGCCGAGGTGCCACCGTCCTGCACGCCCCCGCCCTGCGCATCGTCCCGCTCGCCGACGACGCCGAACTCCTTGCCGCCACCAAGGAACTCATCGACCACGCGCCCGACGTCGTCGTCGCCACCACCGCGATCGGATTCCGCGGCTGGGTGGAGGCCGCCGACGGCTGGGGGTACGGCGAGGAGCTGTTGGACCGGCTTCGGGGGGTGGAGCTGCTGGCCCGCGGGCCGAAGGTGAAGGGTTCCATCCGCGCCGCCGGGCTGACCGAGGAGTGGTCCCCGGCCTCCGAGTCCATGGCCGAGGTGCTCGACCGTCTGCTCGCCGAGGGTGTCGCGGGCCGCCGGGTGGCGCTCCAGCTGCACGGCGAGCCGCTGCCCGGCTTCGTGGAGTCGCTGCGGGCCGGCGGAGCCGAGGTCGTCGTCGTCCCCGTCTACCGCTGGATGGCGCCGGAGGATCTCGCCCCCCTCGACCGGCTTCTGGACGCGACCGTCACGCGCGCCCTCGACGCGCTGAGCTTCACGAGCGCCCCGGCCGCCGCATCGCTGCTGACCCGCGCCGAGGCCCGCGGCCTGCTCCCCGAGCTGCTGCACGCCCTCGACCACGACGTGCTGGTCGCCTGCGTGGGCCCGGTCACCGCGCTGCCGCTGCAGGCCCGGGGCGTCACCACCGTGCAGCCGGAACGCTTCCGGCTCGGGCCGCTGGTGCAGCTGCTCGGCCAGGAGCTGCCCGCACGGGCCCGTACGCTTCCGGTCGCCGGACGGCGTATGGAGATCCGCGGCCATGCCGTCCTCGTCGACGAAGAGCTGCGGCCCGTGCCGCCCGCCGGGATGGCACTGCTGCGGGCCCTGTCCCGGCACCCGGGCTGGGTGGTCTCGCGCTCCGAGCTGCTGGGTACGCTGCCAGGCGCCGGCCGGGACGAGCATGCCGTCGAGACGGCCATGGCCCGGCTGCGTACGGCGCTCGGCGCGCCCAAGCTCATCCAGACCGTGGTGAAGCGGGGTTACCGGCTGGCGCTGGACCCGGCCGCCGACACGAAGTACGCGGACGCCTGACGCACGACGGACGTGGCCCGCCACAGGCACACCAGGGAGGCCGTGCCCAGTACCAGGCGCACCGCGTTCCAGGTGACCCACGGGTCCTCGAACCTCTCGCGCACGGCGGCGGGATCGGCGATGCGCGCGGGATTCCCTGCGGCGGCCAGCTGGTCGTTGAGGGGGACGTTCACCGCCGAGGTGACCAGGAGGACGGCGGCGTACAGCACCAGCCCCGCCCGTGCCCACCAGCGGGCCGGGGATCTGCGCTGCTGCCGGCAGGCGACGGCGCTTACCACCAGCGCGCCGAAGAAGCCCGCGAAGAATACGGGGTTCTGGATCACGTCGTTGATGTTCTGCATGACCTCGATGAAGGTCCGGTCGTCGCTGCGTGCCAGCGCCGGCATCACCGAGGTCGTGTACGCGTACCAGACGCCGGCCACGAGACCGTTCGTCACCACCGCCGCCCCGAGGACGATCCGCGCGCTCCGGCTCTCCGCCTGGGTCTCTGCCCTGTTCTGTGTCATGTGACCAGTCAAGTGGCGGCCGTTGGCGGCGACCATGGCCGAGCGTCGCAGGAGCATGTGCGGGCGTCTACGGTACGCGGGATGAGCCATGCCCCCTCCCTCCGCGTTGCTGCACGGCACGGCCTCCCAACGGGTTTTCGCCCTCTGCGGTTTTGAGCCGATCGGTGTGGCCCCGCGCCATCCGCGCATCGAAGGCGAGTGGCGTGATCACGGGCTCTACCAGCGCATTCTCCATGACGACCCGCCGACGCCCCGACACTCAGGGGCAGTTGCCGGCCGTGGCGTGCAACCTGACGGGGCGTCCAGCGCGTATAGACGTTGCCGACGCCCGCATCCGCGGCGGCGGCTCGTTTCTGAATGGGGAGAAGAACCAGATGGTCTCAGGCATGGTGGGCAGGGGCACGGCGCTGGGCGCGGTCCTGCTGTCGCTTCTGGCGGTCCCCGCGCAGGCCGCATCCGCGGTCACGGCGGACGGCAGCCCCAGGACTGACTCGGCGGCGACCGGCAAGCGGATGCCGGCGCCCGATCTGGAGGGGCTCCAGGCGGTGCTGCGCGAGGCGCTGACCAAGGGCGCGCCCGGCGCGATGGCGAGAATCGACGACCACGGCACGGTCCACCGGGCGACGGAGGGCGTCGCCGACAAGGCCACCGGCCGGGCGATCAGCACACAGGACCGTTTCCGCATCGGCAGCGTCAGCAAGAGCTTCTCCTCGGTGGTCCTGCTCCAACTCGTCGACGAGGGCAGGCTCGACCTCGACACCTCGGTCAACACCTATCTGCCGGGGCTGCTGCCCGACGACCGGATCACCGTGCGGCACCTGATGAGCCACCGCAGCGGGCTCTACGACTACACCAACGACATGTTCGAGAAGACCGTTCCGGGCTTCGAGACCGTACGGAACAAGGTCTTCACGTACCAGGAGTTGGTGAACCTGTCGCTGGCGAAGCCGCTCACGGGGCAGCCGGGGGCCGCGTACCAGTACTCCAACACCAACTTCGTCGTCGTCGGCATGCTCATCGAGAAGCTCACCGGTCGCCCGGTCCACACGGAGTACCGCAAGCGGATCTTCGAGCCGCTGAAGCTGCGCGACACCTTCTACGTCCACCCCGACACCGCCCTGCCGGGCCGGCACACCAAGGGCTACCTCACGCCCGACGAGGCCGGCGCGCCGCTCGTCGACTCCACCAACCAGACCGTCTCCTGGGCCCAGAGCGCGGGCGCGGTGATCTCCAGCGCCAAGGACCTCGACACGTTCTTCTCGTCGCTGGTGCGCGGCAAGCTGCTCTCCGCCGAGCGGCTGGCGCAGATGGAACAGTGGACGCCGGTCAACAGCACCCAGGGGTACGGCCTCGGGCTGCGCCGCCGTGATCTGTCCTGCGGAGTCTCCGTGTACGGGCATACGGGCACCGTCCAGGGCTACTACACGTACTCCTTCACCTCGAAGGACGGGAAGCGCAGCATCACCGCCCTCGCCAACACCTCCAACAACGGCACCGTGCTCGGCGTGATGGCCAAGACCCTGGACTCCGCCTTCTGCGGCAAGCCGGCCACACCCGCCGCCGCCCGCAGCGCCGCGCCCGTGAAGCGGAGCGCCGCGCCCGCGAAGCAGTACGAGGACATCGCGCCGGGCGTCGCCCGCGACTGATCCGGACAGTGCGGCCGGACCTCATGGTGGAGGGGTTCCGGCCGCACGCCCGGACGGGCACTCTGGAGGGGAGACCCGGCGGTGACCCCGAGGCGGTGACAGGCGCATGACGGCAGGCGCGACGGGTGCAGCCTCCTGGGAGTGGAGGTTCGACTCCGGGCGGATCTGCCTGGACCTGGTGGCGACCGCGGAGGGGATCTCCGGCGAACGTGAGCCGCTGGGCGGACCCGGGCGGCTCGGCCGCTGGCTGGTGGGAGCGGGACTGGTACCCGCCGGGACGCCGCTCGCCGCCGTCGACGGCCCGTGGGTGGCGCGCTTCGCCGAATTGCGGGACTGTGTGGGTCAGTTGGTACGGGCCCAGATCGACGGCCGGCCCGACGAGTGCGCGCTGGAGCGGGTGAACGCACTCGCCGAAGGCCCGCCGCCCGGCATCAGGGCCGTACGCGACGCGGAGGGCTCGCTGGTGCGCGCGCTGAGCGCGGCGCCCGAGTGCGGGGCGCTGATCGCCGCCGTGGCACGCGACGCCGTGGACCTTCTGACCGACCCCGCGGCCAGGGCCCGGCTGCGGCAGTGCGAGGGCGACTCCTGCCACCGCGTGTACCTGGACACATCCCGCGGACGGCGGCGCCGCTGGTGCTCCAGCGAGGTGTGCGGAAACCGGGAGAGGGTCGCCAGGCACCGGCGCAGAGCGGCCGTGGCAAGGGCCTGAGACCCGCCCCGGACACCGGGCGGCGGCCCCCGTAAAAGATCTTGAAAGTTTTTCGGCACGGCATTGAGTGATGCGGCTGCGCTCCCCGTAGTGAAGGGGGACAAGCAGCCAGCCGAAAAACAGGGTCTCGACCGGGAGGTTCAGGTGCGCAAGGATGCCGCCGTGGCCGATGACCGTCCGCAGAGGGCACGCCATCGCAGCGAGAAGGCACGCAACGACTCCTCAGCACCTGATGAGGAGCTGATGCGTGCGCTGTATCGCGAACACGCGGGACCTCTGCTCGCCTATGTACTCCGTCTCGTCGCCGGCGATCGCCAGCGCGCCGAGGACGTGGTGCAGGAGACGCTCATCCGTGCCTGGAAGAACGCCGGCCAGCTCAACCGAGCGACCGGCTCTGTCCGACCCTGGCTGGTGACGGTTGCACGCCGCATCGTCATCGACGGTCACCGCAGCCGGCAGGCCCGGCCGCAGGAGGTCGATCCGTCGCCGCTGGAGGTCATGCCCGCGGAGGACGAGATCGACAAGGCGTTGTGGCTGATGACGCTCTCAGATGCACTCGATGATTTGACGCCCGCCCACAGGGAAGTTCTTGTCGAGACGTATTTCAAGGGACGCACGGTCAATGAGGCGGCCGAGACACTCGGCATACCCAGTGGAACGGTGCGATCCCGGGTGTTCTACGCACTCCGTTCCATGAAGCTCGCTCTGGAGGAGAGGGGGGTCACGGCATGACCATGTACGAACAGGAATCCGTACACGACGCGGTCGGCGCGTATGTGCTCGGCATTCTCGACGACGCGGACGCCTCCGCCTTCGAGATGCACCTGGCGGGCTGCGACATCTGCGCCGCCCACCTCGAGGAGTTCTCCGGGATGGAGCCGATGCTGGCGATGCTGGCCGAGGCCCCGGCGCCGCCGCGGCAGCAGTCGAACGTCTTTCCCATGCCCGGCGCGAGGTCCGAGCCCAGCTGGCTGGACTACCCGCCGCAGCAGGCGAGGCCCGTATCCGTACCCGTGGTGCCCACCGCCCCCAGCCCGCAACTGCTCGGCGGACTGCTCGACGAGGTCGCGGCCAAGCGCGCGGCCAAGCGCAGACGCGGGATGTATCTGGTCGCCGCCGCCGCAGCCCTGATCATCGGCGGCCCGGCCGCCGCGGTCGTGGCCACGTCGAACGACGGCGGGACCACCAACCAGGCGACGAGCGATCCGCACCCCACCAGTCCCGCCGAGGACGCCTTCTTCAACCACATGCAGGAGAAGGTGCAGGCCACGGACGTGGCGACGAAGGTCAGCGCGACCGTCGGCCTGGAGAAGAAGGCCTGGGGCACCCACACCGTTCTGGAACTGAAGAACGTCAAAGGCCCTCTCAAGTGCAGCCTGATCGCCGTATCCAAGAAGGGCGAGGAGGAGGTCGTGACCTCCTGGGCCGTCCCGAAGTGGGGCTACGGCATCCCCGACAGCACGGTCGAGGCCGGCAAGAAGCCGCTCTATGTCCACGGCGGGGCCGCGATGGACCGCAACGACATCGACCACTTCGAGGTCCGTACCTTCGAGGGCAAGAGGTTGGTGGAAGTCGGCGCCTGACAGAATCGCCCCCTTCGCGTACGGTTGACGGCTGCCCAGTGCACGTCAGAAGGGGGCCTCGGTGGCCGCGCAGGATGCCGCTGTTGATTCCATGGTCGGATCCGCCGTCGATACGGCGCGAGACCGCGAAATCGGCGTCGAACAGGACCATCTGGACCAGGTGTACCTCCGCCTCGGAGAGAAGATCCACGAGGCGGAGTTCCTGATGCACGACGCCGCCAAGCGCGGCCAGGTCGGTACGCCGGGCGCGCTCGCCGAGCGCGACGCGCAGGTGTTCCGCGCCGGAATCCACCTCAACCGGCTGAACAACGAATTCGAGGACTTCCTCTTCGGCCGTATCGACCTGCTCCGCGGCAAGGACGGCAAGAAGGGCCCGGACGGCGCGTACACCTCCGTCGAGCCCGCCGACGACGCCGTACGGGCGGACAACACGGCCGAGATCGGGGAGACCCTCCACATCGGCCGGATCGGCGTCCTGGACTCCGAATACGCGCCGCTGGTCATCGACTGGCGCGCCCCGGCCGCCGCCCCGTTCTACAGGTCCACCCCGGTCGATCCCGGCCGGGTGGTACGCCGCCGGGTCATCCGCTCCAAGGGCCGCAGGGTCCTCGGGGTCGAGGACGACCTGATGCGCCCGGAGCTGACCGCGACGCTGGACGGAGCCGAGCTCCCGGTCATCGGGGACGGCGCGCTGATGGCGGCGCTGGGGCAGGCCCGCAGCCACACCATGCGGGACATCGTCGCCTCCATCCAGGCCGAGCAGGACCTGGTGATCCGGGCGCCCGCCGCCTCCGTCACGTACGTCGAGGGCGGGCCCGGCACCGGCAAGACGGCCGTCGCGCTGCACCGGGCCGCGTATCTGCTCTACCAGGACCGCAGACGGTACGCGGGCGGCATCCTCATCGTCTCGCCGACGCCGCTGCTGGTGGCGTACACCGAGGGCGTGCTGCCCTCGCTCGGCGAGGAGGGGCAGGTCGCGATCCGCGCGGTCGGCAGCCTGGTCGACGGCGCGGAGGCCACGGCGTACGACGACCCCGCGGTGGCCCGCGTCAAGGGCTCCTCGCGGATGCTGAAGGTGCTGAGGCAGGCCGCGCGCGGCGCCCTGGAGACACCGTCCCCCGCGTCCGCCGGCCGATCCGCCTCCAGGGGACGGCCCGCGTCCACCGGCCAGCTCGCCTTCGGGGACGATCCGGCCGAGTCCCCGCAGGCACCCGCGGGGACGCCCACACGGCTGCGTGTCGTCGCCTTCGGGCGCCGGCTGGAGCTGGAGGCCGAGGACCTCACGCGCATCCGTCACAACGTCCTGGGCGGCACCGCGCCCGTGAACCTGATGCGCCCGCGCGCCCGCAGGCTGCTGCTCGACGCCCTGTACGCGAAGTCCGGCGCCGGGACCCGGCACACCGACCCGGAGCTCGCCGCCGAGCTGCGCTCCTCCTTCGACGAGGATGTCGCCTCCGAGGACGCCTTCGTCGCCTTCCTGGACGCCTGGTGGCCGGAGCTCACCCCGCGCGGGGTACTCGCGGCGATGGCCGACGAGAGGCGTCTGGGCCGCTGGGCGCGCCGGACCCTCAACCCGGGGGAGGTGCGCCGCCTCGCCCGCTCCCTGCGCCGTGACGCGCTGTCGGTGCACGACGTGGCGCTGCTGGACGAGCTCCAGAGCCTGCTCGGCACGCCGGCACGCCCCAGGCGCAGACGCGAGCTCGACCCGCTGGACCACCTCACCGGTCTGGAGGAGCTGATGCCCCAGCGCGAGGAGACGCAGCGCGAGCGGGCCGAGCGGCTGGCGCAGGAGCGCACGGAGTACGCGCACGTCATCATCGACGAGGCCCAGGACCTGACCCCGATGCAGTGGCGCATGGTCGGCCGCCGCGGCAGGCACGCCACCTGGACGGTCGTCGGAGACCCCGCGCAGTCCTCCTGGTCGTCCCCGGACGAGGCCGCCGAGGCCCGTGACGAGGCGCTCGGCAGCCGCCCGCGCCGCCGCTTCGAGCTCACGGTCAACTACCGCAACCCGGCGGAGATCGCCGAGCTCGCGGCGAAGGTGCTGGCGCTCGCGATGCCCGGCATGAAGTCCCCGTCCGCGGTCCGTTCCACCGGCGTACGTCCGCGTTTCGCGGTCGCGGGGGACAGGGACCTGGCCGCTTCCGTACGGGCGGAGGCGCAACGCCTGCTGGAGCGGGTCGACGGCACGGTCGGCGTCGTGGTCGCGATGAACCGGCGCGAGCAGGCGGCGCGTTGGCTGGCCGGGCTCGGCGACCGGGTGGTGGCGCTCGGCTCCCTGGAGGCGAAGGGCCTGGAGTACGACGCGACGGTCGTCGTCTCCCCGGCGGAGATCGCGGACGAGTCGCCGGCCGGGCTGCGGGTGCTCTATGTGGCCCTGACCCGGGCGACCCAGCAGCTGACCGTGGTCTCGGACCGGCGTGACGACCCGGACGGAGACGGTGTCCCGGACCTGCTGAGGGACTGACGGAGGGTCAACCCGCGATGCTGGAATCACTTCCCTGAGCGGTTTGTTAGCCTGGGTACGGCACCGGCTCGATCCAAGCCCCCGGGCCCAACCTTCGTCGCTACGAGCGACCACTTGCCGCGAGGCGAGCATGGCGGGTCGGTGCCATCTGATCGAAGACGAGGCCCGCGTCACCGTCCGGTGGCGCGGGCCTCGTCTGTTTCCTCTGCTGTTTCCCCTGCATCTCTCGTGTGATGGAAAGGATTTTCCGAAAACTAAATGACCAGTATTACCTGCTACTCGCAGGTAGGTGCGACCATCGTCAAGCGTCGCCGGGCAACAGTCACGGCCGCATGGCAATGCAGCTAGGGAAAGCAGAGGAACCCGGTCATGGCAACGGCGCCCAGCGTCTCGTACTCGATGACGGTCCGGCTGGAGGTCCCCGCGAGCGGTACCGCGGTCTCCCAGCTCACCACGGCCGTCGAGTCCTCCGGGGGCTCCGTCACCGGCTTGGACGTGACCGCCTCCGGCCACGAGAAGCTGCAGATCGACGTCACGATCGCGGCCACCTCGACCGCGCACGCCGACGAGATCGTCGAGGAACTGCGCGGGATCGAGGGCGTCGTCCTCGGCAAGGTCTCCGACCGGACGTTCCTGATGCACCTCGGCGGCAAGATCGAGATGCAGTCCAAGCATCCCATCCGCAACCGTGACGATCTCTCGATGATCTACACGCCGGGTGTGGCGCGCGTCTGCATGGCCATCGCCGAGAACCCCGAGGACGCCCGCCGCCTCACCATCAAGCGAAACTCCGTCGCCGTGGTCACCGACGGCTCCGCCGTCCTCGGCCTCGGCAACATCGGCCCCAAGGCCGCGCTCCCGGTGATGGAGGGCAAGGCGGCCCTCTTCAAGCGCTTCGCCGGCATCGACGCCTGGCCGCTGTGTCTGGACACCCAGGACACCGACGAAATCGTCGCGATCGTCAAGGCGATCGCCCCCGGCTTCGCGGGCATCAACCTCGAGGACATCTCCGCGCCTCGCTGCTTCGAGATCGAGGCGCGGCTGCGCGAGGCTCTGGACATCCCCGTCTTCCACGACGACCAGCACGGCACGGCGATCGTCGTCCTCGCCGCTCTGACCAACGCCCTGCGCGTGGTCGGCAAGGCCGTCGGGGACGTACGGGTCGTCATGTCCGGTGCGGGCGCAGCCGGTACGGCCATCCTGAAACTGCTGCTCGCGGCGGGAGTCAAGCACGCCGTCGTCGCCGACATCCACGGCGTGGTGCATGCGGGACGCGAGGACCTGGTGGACGCGGCCCCCGAGTCGGCGCTGCGCTGGATCGCCGACAACACCAACCCCGAAGGCGTCACCGGCACGCTCAGGCAGGCGGTCGTCGGCGCGGACGTCTTCATCGGTGTCTCCGCCCCCAACGTCCTCGGCGCGGCGGACGTCGGCGCGATGGCCGACGGCGGAATCGTGTTCGCGCTCGCGAACCCGGACCCCGAGGTCGACCCCGCAATCGCCCGCCAGACCGCGGCAGTTGTCGCGACCGGCCGCTCCGACTTCCCGAACCAGATCAACAACGTGCTGGTCTTCCCGGGCGTCTTCCGCGGCCTGCTGGACGCCCAGTCCCGCACCGTCAACACGGAAATGATGCTCGCGGCGGCCGCGGCGCTCGCGGACGTCGTCACCGAGGACGAACTCAACCCGAACTACATCATCCCGTCCGTCTTCAACGACAAGGTCGCCGGAGCGGTCGCGGGAGCCGTCCGCAACGCCGCCAAGGCGGCGAGCGCGGCTGTGACGGGCCCCACGTCCGCCTGACACACGGCGCGTCGCGAGTCGCGGGGCCGCGAAAGCCGCCTTAGGGTGGCGGACCATGAGCCCCGAGGCTCCGCGGAGTCTCCACACGGAGTCTCCACCGAGTGGACGGAACGTCACCACGACGAGGCAGTGGCGCTTTTCGTGTGACTCCGGAGGGTGCCGGATTGGCTTTCCCGCCGCTGGTGGGGGCAGGATGCGTAATCGGGCGCGAGGGTCTGACAGCAGACCCGGGTCCGGGGACTGTCCGAGGGCCCTGGCAGCATCGGCTTCGATCTCACGCCTCACAGGCAAGAAGAACACGGGAGTAACAACATGAACCGCAGTGAGCTGGTGGCCGCGCTGGCCGACCGCGCCGAGGTGACCCGCAAGGACGCCGACGCCGTGCTGGCCGCTCTCGCCGAGACCGTCGGCGAAGTTGTCGCCAAGGGCGACGAGAAGGTCACCATCCCCGGCTTCCTGACCTTCGAGCGCACCCACCGTGCCGCTCGCACCGCTCGTAACCCGCAGACCGGCGACCCGATCCAGATCCCGGCCGGCTACAGCGTGAAGGTCTCCGCGGGCTCCAAGCTCAAGGAAGCCGCCAAGGGCAAGTAAGCCGTCGGCAGCACGAAGGGCGGCCACCCTGCCGGGTGGCCGCCCTTTTGCGTGCCTACGGGCCGTACAGGCCGTTCTGGGGCCGTGCCTGGAGGCTGCGGGACATCCCGGACCCCGTACGCCCCCACAAGGGGAGGAGCGGGGTCCGGAGCCGAGCAGCGGTCAGACGAGCTTTCCGCCCGGGAGTTCGACCTTCGCCCCGAGCTTCTCGAGCTTCTCCATGAAGTTCTCGTAGCCCCGGTTGATCAGGTCGATGCCGTGCACACGGGACGTCCCCTGCGCGGCCAGCGCCGCGATCAGGTACGAGAAACCGCCGCGCAGGTCCGGGATGACCAGGTCCGCGCCCTGGAGCTTCGTCGGGCCCGACACGACCGCCGAGTGCAGGAAGTTGCGCTGGCCGAAGCGGCAGTCGGAGCCGCCCAGGCACTCGCGGTAGAGCTGAATGTGCGCACCCATCTGGTTGAGCGCGGAGGTGAAGCCGAGCCGCGACTCGTACACGGTCTCGTGGACGATGGACAGCCCCGCCGCCTGGGTCAGGGCCACGACCAGCGGCTGCTGCCAGTCGGTCTGGAAACCGGGGTGCACGTCGGTCTCCAGGGCGATCGCGTTGAGCGAGCCGCCCGGGTGCCAGAAGCGGATGCCCTCGTCGTCGATCTCGAACGCGCCACCCACCTTCCGGTAGGTGTTGAGGAACGTCATCATCGAGCGCTGCTGCGCGCCGCGCACATAGATGTTGCCCTCGGTGGCCAGCGCCGCCGACGCCCAGGAGGCCGCCTCCAGGCGGTCCGGGAGCGCGCGGTGGGTGTAGCCGCCGAGCTTGTCGACACCGGTGATCCGGATCGTCCGGTCCGTGTCCATGGAGATGATCGCGCCCATCTTCTGCAGTACGCAGATGAGGTCCTCGATCTCCGGCTCCACGGCCGCGTTGGACAGTTCGGTGACGCCCTCGGCCAGCACGGCCGTCAGCAGCACCTGCTCGGTCGAGCCGACCGACGGATACGGCAGCCGGATCTTGCAGCCGCGCAGCCGCTGCGGGGCCTCCAGATACTGGCCGTCCGCCCGCTTCTCGATCGTCGCGCCGAACTGGCGCAGCACCTCGAAGTGGAAGTCGATGGGCCGGCCGCCGATGTCGCAGCCGCCCAGGCCCGGGATGAAGGCGTGGCCGAGCCGGTGCAGCAGCGGACCGCAGAAGAGGATCGGGATGCGCGACGAGCCCGCGTGGGCATCGATGTCGGCGACGTTCGCGCTCTCGACGTGCGACGGGTCGAGCACCAGCTCTCCCGGCTCGTCACCCGGGCGGACCGTCACACCGTGCAGCTGGAGCAGCCCGCGCACGACACGCACGTCACGGATGTCGGGCACATTGCGCAGCCGGCTGGGCTCGCTGCCCAGAAGGGCCGCGACCATCGCCTTGGGCACGAGGTTCTTCGCGCCGCGGACGCGGATCTCGCCCTCCAGCGGGGTGCCGCCGTGGACAAGCAGTACATCGTCGGTGCCGGTCATGAATCTCGCGTTCCGATGGGGGTCCCCCCAGCGGAGCGAGGGGAGGCCGGACAGGGGACAAGTGAAAAGGGTAAGGGGCGTACACCCCTGTCCCGTAAGGCCGAGGGTGCTCCGGAAGCGTAATGAATTCGGAACAACACGTTCAGTGCCGGAACTATCGCGGAGCGTCACCGCGCGGCGCTCGGGCGTCGGGAGCCCGGGCCGGGGTCTGAACTGGGGTCACTCACACTCCGCCGCCCGCCACCCGCGGAGGGCGAAGATGCGGGATCATGTCTCGCATGACCGAGGTGTCCTCGCTCACAGGGCGGCTGCTCGTCGCCACTCCCGCCCTGGCCGATCCGAACTTCGACCGGGCGGTCGTTCTGCTGCTCGACCATGACGACGAGGGCTCGTTGGGGGTGGTTCTCAACCGGCCGACCCCCGTTGTCGTCGGGGACATCCTGGAGTCCTGGGCCGCTCTCGCGGGTGAGCCGGGCGTGGTCTTCCAGGGCGGTCCGGTCTCGCTCGACTCGGCGCTCGGGGTGGCCGTGATCCCCGGTGACGAGGGTCCGCTCGGCTGGCGGCGGGTGTACGGCGCGATCGGACTGGTCGACCTGGAGGCGCCGCCCGAGCTGCTCGGCGGGGCCCTCGGATCCCTGCGGATCTTCGCGGGTTACGCCGGATGGGGCCCGGGTCAGCTGGAGGGCGAACTGAACGACGGGGCCTGGTACGTGGTCGAGTCGGAGCCCGGAGACGTGTCCTCGCCCAGGCCGGAGAGCCTGTGGCGGGCGGTGCTGCGCAGGCAGCGCAGCGAGCTCGCGATGTTCGCCACCTATCCGGACGACCCGTCGCTGAACTGAGCGGCCCGGCGTTCAGTACTCTTGGCAGTTATGAGCACTCTTGAGCCCGAGCGCGGGACAGGCACGGGGACCCTCGTAGAGCCGACACCCCAGGTGTCGCACGGCGACGGCGACCACGAGCGCTTCGCCCATTACGTCCAGAAGGACAAGATCATGGCGAGTGCCGTCGACGGCACTCCCGTGGTGGCACTGTGCGGAAAGGTCTGGGTTCCGGGGCGCGACCCCAAGAAGTACCCGGTCTGCCCGATGTGCAAGGAGATCTACGAGTCCATGGGCCCCGGTGGCGACAAGGACAAGGGCGGCAAGGACAAGAAGTAACGCAGGTCCTTCCTGCCGGGGACGGTCCCCGGGGTGCGCCGATGGCGCGTCCCGGGGACCGTTCTGCTTTTCGTCCGTGTGGTGCGCCGTGCACCTCGCCGAGCGACCCGCCGCGTTGCACGGGATGCGTCCGCCGGTCACAGAGTGGTTGAGACCTCTTGTCCAGCTGTTGGCGCGCCCTTAGCCTCCTGCGTGTTGTGCAGTACGAAACGTGCGTTGCACATGCTGCAACGCCTACGCGTAGGGGTTCACGGATGAAGCTCATCGCCCGAATTGCCGCCCCGGCCGCGGCACTTGCGCTGGCGGGTCTCACCGCCACCGCCTGCGCCCCCCAGACCTCCGACAACAGTGCCTCGAAGGACGACAAGAGCGGCACCCTGCGGGTCTGGCTCTTCCAGGAGGTCAACAACAAGCCCAAGGAGCAGGTCGTCGACGGGGCCGTCGCCGCGTTCCGCGCCCGCCGCAAGGATGCGAAGGTCGAGGTCGAGTACATCCCCGTCGAGACGCGCGCCCAGCGCATCAAGGCCGCGTTCAACGACCCGAAGAGCGCGCCGGATCTGATCGAGTACGGCAACACCGACACGGCCGGATATGTGAAGGACGGCGGACTCGCCGACATCAGCGCGGAGTTCGCCGCGTGGGACGAGGCGAAGGACACCGACCCGACCGCACGGACCTCGGTCACGGTCGGCGGCAAGATCTACGGGGCGCCGTTCTTCGTCGGCGTGCGCGCCCTGTACTACCGCACCGACGTCTTCAGGGAACTGGGGATCGCCGCCCCCAAGACGCAGGACGAGCTGATCGCCACCGCGAAGAAGATCCACAAGGCGAAGCCGGACCTGTACGGGCTCGCCGTCGGCGGCGCGTACACCTACGGCGCGATGCCCTTCATCTGGGCGCGGGGCGGCGAACTGGCCGAGGAGAAGGGCGGTTCGTACAAGGCGGCGATCAACAGCGCGGCTGCGCGGAAGGGCATCGCGGCCTACACCTCCCTCTTCGGCGACGACAACTGCCCGGCCGCCAAGTGCGCCTCGATGGGCGGCAACGCGACCGTGACCGCCTTCGCCTCGGGGAAGGCGGCCATGGCGATCGGCGGCGACTTCAGCCACCAGGCGGTGGAGGCGGGCTCGGTCAAGGGCAAGTACGCGGTGGTGCCGCTGCCGGGCGTGAAGGCGGGCGAGACGGCTCCGGCCTTCGCGGGCGGCAACAACATCGGTGTGCTGAGAAGCAGTTCGCACCGCACGCTGGCGGTCGACCTGATGAAGCAGTTCGCGGGCAAGGAGACGCAGCGCAAGCTGTTCGGTGCGATGGGCTTCCTGCCGACCTACACGGATGTGCGGTCGGAGGCGGCGAAGAAGGAGCCGTTCGTCGGCCCGTTCGTCACGACCCTGGGTTCGGGGACGAAGTTCGTGCCCGCGTCGCCGGGCTGGGGCCGGATCGACGCCTCGCTGGTGCTGCCGACGATGTTCCAGGAGATCGTGAGCGGCAAGAAGGACGTGGCGGCGGCCTCGGACGACGCGGCGGAGAAGATGGACGCGGCGTTCGCGGCCGCGGGCTGACGCCGATGACCAACGGTTCGAAGGGTATGAGCGGTTCGAGAGGTGCGGGCGGCACGAGCGGTTCGCAGGGTGCGGGCGGTTCGAGAGGTGCGGGCGGTTCGCAGAGTGCGGGCGGTTCGAGAGGTGCGGGCTGTTCGCAGGGTACGGACCCGGGGCTGCCGCAAGCCTCCGACGCCCTGACCAGCGCGTCGGCGGTTCCGCCTCCGAGGGCGGGCAAGTCCGCCGGGCCGGCCGGGGCCGCTGCGAGGGGCGCCGGTGCGGGTGGCTCCCTCGGTCCGGCCGCCCGCGCCGGAAGCACGGCCGCTGTCATGGCCACGAACACGGACATCGCGGACGGCTCCGGCGCGGCCGTCCCCCCGCGCGGGCCCACCCGGCCGCCGCACGGCAGGCGCGGGAGCGCTGCCCGCAAGCGGAGTGGAGGTTCGGGCGGCAGTCGCGTAGGGCCGGCCCGGCGCGGCGGCTGGACCCCCTGGTTCTATCTCGCGCCCGCGCTCGTCGTACTCGGCGCCCTCCTCGTCTACCCCATCTACCAGCTCGGCCTGATCTCCTTCCTGGAGTACACCCAGGCCCAGGTCAGCGGTGGCGAGCCGACCACCTTCCAAGGGCTCGGCAACTACCGCGCCCTCTTCGCCGACAGCCAGTTCCGGCAGGTCCTTCTCGCCACACTCGTCTTCGCCGCCTCCTGCGTCCTCGCCACGCTCGCCGTGGGCTGCTCGCTGGCGGTCCTGCTCACGCGCGTGCGGGCCCTGCCCCGCCTCGCGCTGATGCTGGCCGCGCTCGGCGCCTGGGCGACCCCCGCCGTCACCGGCTCCACCGTCTGGGTCTTTCTCTTCGACCCCGACTACGGGCCGGTCGACCGGCTCCTCGGCCTCGGTGACTTCTCCTGGACGTACGGCCGCTACAGCGCCTTCGCGCTCGTGCTCCTCGAAGTCGTCTGGTGCTCGTTCCCGTTCGTGATGGTGACGGTCTACGCGGGCATCAGGGCGATCCCCTCCGAAGTCCTGGAGGCCGCCTCTCTCGACGGCGCCTCGCAGTGGCGGATCTGGCGCTCCGTCACGGCCCCGATGCTGCGGCCCATTCTCGTCGTCGTCACCATCCAGTCGATCATCTGGGACTTCAAGGTCTTCACGCAGATATATGTGATGACCAACGGCGGAGGCATCGCCGGACAGAATCTCGTGCTCAATGTGTACGCCTATCAGAAAGCCTTCGCCTCGTCCCAGTACAGCCTGGGCGCGGCCATCGGCGTCGTCATGCTGCTGATTCTGCTCGCGGTCACGCTCGTCTATCTGCGACTGCTGCGACGCCAGGGAGAAGAGCTGTGAGCCTGCCCCGTATCCACCGCCCGTGGCGTCTCGCCGCCGAGGCGTCCGCGCTCGTCATCGCGGTCGTCGTGGCCTTCCCGCTGTACTGGATGGCCCTCTCGGCGTTCAAACCGGCCGGCGAGGTCCAGTCGGCCGAGGCCCGCCCCTGGACGCTTTCCCCGTCCCTCGACTCCTTCCGCCGCGTCTTCGAACAGCAGGAATTCGGCCGGTATTTCCTCAACAGTCTCTTCGTGGCGGGCACGGTCGTCCTCGCCTCCGCGCTGATCGCCTTCTTGGCGGCAACCGCGGTCACGCGATTCCGTTTCCGGTTCCGCACGACTCTGCTGATCATGTTCCTGGTCGCGCAGATGGTGCCGGTCGAGGCGTTGACGATCCCGCTCTTCTTCCTGATGCGGGACTTCGGCCAGCTGAACACCCTCGGCTCACTGGTCCTGCCGCACATCGCCTTTTCGTTGCCGTTCGCGATCTGGATGCTGCGGGGGTTCGTCAAGGCCGTCCCCGAGGCGCTGGAGGAGGCGGCGTACATCGACGGTGCGAGCAGGACCCGGTTCCTGTGGCAGATCCTGTTCCCGCTGGTCTTCCCGGGGCTCGTGGCCACGAGCGTGTTCTCGTTCATCTCGACGTGGAACGACTTCCTGTTCGCCAAGTCCTTCATCATCAGCGACACCTCGCAGTCGACCCTCCCGATGGCGCTCCTGGTGTTCTTCAAGCCCGACGAGAACGACTGGGGCGGAATCATGGCGGCGTCTACCGTGATGACCGTGCCCGTGCTCGTCTTCTTCGTACTCGTGCAGCGACGCCTGGTCTCCGGCCTGGGCGGCGCGGTCAAGGACTGAACCGATGGATCTGATCCCGGCCCCCTCGGCCGTCGAGGGCTCGCACAGCGGCTGCTTCGTCATGGACGGGCGGACGTCGATGGCCGCCGCCCCCGGCACGGAGCGCACGGAACGCTGGCTGCGCACCGTGCTCGGCGCGGCTTTCGGGCTGACCCTGCCACCCGCGCGCGAGGGCGCACGGAACACGCTCACGCTGCGCGTCGACAACGCCCTGCGCCCCGAGGCGTACCGCCTCACGGTCGCCTCGGACCGGGGCGTGGAGATCGTCGGCGGCGACTCGGCCGGCGTCTTCTGGGGCGCCCAGACGCTGCGTCAGCTGCTCGGCCCCCGGGCCTTCCGCAGCGCACCCGTCGGTACCGGGGCCGCCGCCCTGCCGGACCAGGTCGTCGAGGACGCCCCCCGCTTCGGCTGGCGCGGCCTCATGCTCGACGTGTCACGGCACTTTCTGCCCAAGGACGACGTCCTGCGCCACCTCGATCTCCTCGCCGCCCACAAGCTGAACGTCTTCCACTTCCACCTCACCGACGACCAGGGCTGGCGCATCGAGATCAAGCGCCACCCCCGGCTCACCGAGGTCGGCGCCTGGCGATCCCGCACCAAATACGGCCATCGCGCCTCCGAACTCTGGGACGAGAAGCCGCACGGCGGTTACTACACGCAGGACGACATCCGCGAAATCGTGGCATACGCCGCCGAGCGGCATATCGGCGTCGTCCCCGAGATCGACATCCCGGGCCACTCGCAGGCCGCCATCGCCGCGTACCCGGAACTGGGCAACACCGACGTCATCGACACCACCACCCTCTCCGTCTGGGACACCTGGGGCGTCAGTCCGAACGTACTCGCCCCCACTGACACCACCCTTCGCTTCTACGAGGGCGTCTTCGAGGAGATCCTCGAACTCTTTCCGGCGGCCGTCTCCCCGTTCGTCCACATCGGCGGTGACGAGTGCCTCAAGGACCAGTGGAAGGCGTCCCCGGCCGCCCAGGCCCGGATCAAGGAGCTCGGTCTCGCCGACGAGGACGGACTCCAGTCCTGGTTCGTCCGGCACTTCGACAGCTGGCTCGCCGGGCGCGGCCGTCGTCTCATCGGCTGGGACGAGATCCTGGAGGGCGGCCTCGCGCCCGGCGCCGCCGTCTCCTCCTGGCGTGGATACGCCGGAGGCATCGCCGCCGCCGAGGCCGGCCACGATGTCGTCATGTGCCCGGAGCAGCACGTGTACTTGGACCACCGCCAGCACGGCGGCCCCGACGAGCCGATGCCCATCGGATACGTACGCACCCTTGAGGACGTCTACCGCTTCGAGCCGGTACCGCCGGCCCTCGCGCCCGAGGCGGCCGAGCACATCCTCGGCACCCAGGCCAACGTCTGGACCGAGGTGATGGACGACCGCTCCCGCGTCGACTACCAGGTCTTCCCGCGGCTCTCGGCCTTCGCCGAGGTGGCCTGGTCCGCGCTCCCCGCCCCGCCCGAACGCGACTTCGCGGACTTCGAACGGCGAATGGAAGTCCACTACCAGCGCCTTGACGCCCTCGGCGTCCACTACCGTCCGCCCGGCGGCCCCTTGCCGTGGCAGAAGCGACCCGGTGTACTCGGACGCCCGATCGAGGGTGCGCCCCCAAACGTGTGAGCCCGGCTGGAAGTCGCATCCTCCGTGCCCGGGTCCCTGGGACCGTGAACGGCCGTAAGGCATAAGTCGTACATCGCTCGCCGAAGAGTGGCAATCCGCGTGTGGCGCCGACGGTGTTCCAAATCGGACCATCGTTACAAGCGGATGCATCCGGTACGGATGTGTCCTTCGCGGACCCTCTCGTCGGTCGGCTCGGAAGATGTGCCAGAGTTGCCACGTCCGGGCTGTGAGCACGTACGGTACGGCAACACAGGCGGGACAGCCGGGACACCGGGAAGGGGCAGCTGGGTGACCACGCACGCACCGCAGACGGCGCAGTCGGTGACGCTGCCGGCTTCGCTCGACGAGGCCGTGGCGGCGCTCACAGCCATGCCCGCCGCCGTGCCCGTCGCAGGCGGCACGGACCTGATGGCCGCCGTCAACAAGGGACAGCTCCGCCCGGCCGGACTGGTCGGCCTCGGCCGCATCAGCGAGATCCGCGGCTGGCGCTACCAGGACGGACACGCGCTGCTCGGCGCCGGACTCACCCACGCCCGGATGGGACGCCCCGACTTCGCGGCTCTCATTCCCGCGCTGGCCGCCTCCGCGCGCGCGGCGGGACCGCCCCAGATCCGTAACGCCGGCACCCTCGGCGGCAACATCGCCACGGCCGCCCAGACCGGCGACACCCTGCCCGTCCTGGCCGCCCTGGAGGCGGACCTGGTGATCGCGGGACCCGGCGGGGCGCGCCGCGAGATTCCCGTGTCCCACCTGCTGGCGGGCCGCGAGATGCTCGCCCCCGCGGAACTGATCGGCTTCGTACGCGTACCCCTGCTGCACGCCCCGCAGGTCTTCGTGAAGGCCACCGGCCGGACCGGACCGGGCCGCGCCACCGCCTCCGTCGCGGTCGTCCTCGACCCGGCTCGGCGCGGGGTGCGCTGCGCCGTCGGCGCGATCGCACCGATGCCGCTGCGGCCCCTGGAAGCGGAGCGGTGGATCGCCTCGCTGGTCGACTGGGACGGCGAGCGCGGCCTCGCGAGCGAGGCACTGGCGGCCTTCGGCGAGTACGTCGCGGCGGCGTGCATCCCGGATCCGGCCCCGGCGTCCGAGAGCGAGGAGCGGCCCGTGGTGCCGCCTGCCGTACTGCACCTGCGGCGCACCGTCGCCGCGCTGGCCCGACGTGCACTGGGGAGGGCGCTGTCGTGAGCAATGAGGAGAACCCGCACGAGCTCCCGCCGGAGCACCGTGGCTGGCAGCCGGTTCCGCACGGCGGCGAGTACGACGCGGAGGCCACGGCCTTCGTGCAACTGCCGCCCGAGGGCATGCTCGACGCCGCGCCCCTCGAAGCGCCGGGGCACGGCTACGTACCGCCGACGATCAATCCGCTGCCCTCGGCCGCCAACAGTCCGGGCACGACGGGCGGCTGGGCGGGGAACCGGGGCGAGCCCGGGGCCGTGCGGTGGCCGGAGCCCGAGTCCTCGCGCGCCGAGCACGTCGACCCGCACGCCACCGGCCAGTGGACCTTCACGGAGGCCGAGCACGCCCCGGCCGCGGCGGCCGAGCTGACCGGCCAGTGGACGATTCCGGTGGCGGGCGGCGACCTGCCCGAGGAGTCCGGCGAGTTCACGACGTCGGCGCTGCGCTCCGAGTGGGCTGCCGCAGGCCCGTCGTCGACCCTGCCGGGCGGGGCGCCCGCCCCGTGGGCCCCCTCGCTCGACGCACCCACCACACTGCCGGGCGGCGCGACCGCGCCCTGGGCGCCGGCGCCGGAGCCCGCCGCCGCGGACGAGGAGCGCGTGGCCGAGGACGCGCCGCTGCGCGAGCAGGCCCCTCAGGAGCCCGTGAAGGGCCCCCCGGCAGCCGACGCGGCCACTGAGGAGCCGCCGGCCGTCGAAGGCGCTCTGCCCGTCGAAGGTGCCCGGCTCGGCGACGGCGCCGTGCCTGTCGAAGGTGCCCGGCTCGGCGACGGCGCCCTGCCCGTCGAGGGGCCCGTCGAGCACGAGGGCCCCGCTCACACCTCGTCCACCGACAGCGACGAACACCCGCCCACCTCCTACGTCCTGCGGGTGAACGGCACCGACCGCCCCGTCGCCGACGCCTGGATCGGCGAATCCCTGCTCTACGTGCTGCGCGAGCGCCTCGGCCTCGCCGGCGCCAAGGACGGCTGCTCCCAGGGTGAGTGCGGCGCGTGCAACGTCCAGGTCGACGGCCGTCTCGTGGCCTCCTGCCTGGTTCCCGCCGCGACCGCCGCCGGCTCCGAGGTCCGCACCGTCGAGGGCCTCGCCGTCGACGGCGAACCCTCCGACGTCCAGCGCGCCCTGGCGGGCTGTGGCGCGGTCCAGTGCGGCTTCTGCATCCCCGGCATGGCCATGACCGTCCACGACCTCCTGGAGGGCAACCACGCCCCCACCGAGCTCGAGACCCGTCAGGCCCTGTGCGGCAACCTCTGCCGCTGCTCCGGCTACCGGGGCGTCCTCGACGCCGTGCGCGAGGTGGCCGCCGAGCGCGCGGCGAGCGCCGCCGCCGCCGCGGGCGAGGCGAGCGAGGAAGCCCGGATCCCGCACCAGGCGCCCCCCGGCGCAGGTAGTGTGCAGCCCCACCCGCACGACGGAGGCATGGCGTGAGCAACGACGCGGCCACCACTGCGACGCCCCGGACGGTTGACGCCGGTCAGCCCGAACCGCCCGCCCACGGCATCGGCGCGTCGCTCCCGCAGGCCAATGCCCGCGCCAAGACGGAGGGCACGTTTCCGTACGCGTCGGACCTGTGGGCCGAGGGCCTGCTGTGGGCGGCGATCCTGCGCTCCCCGCACCCGCACGCGCGAATCGTCTCGGTCGACACCTCGGCGGCGCTGGAGATGCCGGGCGTGCGAGGCGTCGTGACGCATGAGGACATTCCGGGCGACAAGGCGTATGGCAGGCGTATCGCGGACCGTCCCGTCTTCGCCTCCGACCTCGTACGCCACCACGGCGAGGCGATCGCCGCCGTCGCCGCCGACCACCCGGACACGGCCCGCCTGGCCGCCGCGGCGATCACCGTCGAGTACGAGGTGCTCGACCCGGTCACCGACCCCGAGAAGGCCTTCGCCGCCGAGCACCTGCACCCCGACGGCAACCTCATCCGCCACATCCCGCTGCGCTACGGCGACCCGGATGTGACGGGCGAGGTGATCGTCGAGGGCCTGTACCGCATCGGCCGCCAGGACCCGGCCCCCGTCGGCGCCGAGGCCGGCCTGGCCGTCCCGCGCCCCGACGGCGGTGTCGAGCTGTACGCCGCGTCCACGGACCCCCACACCGACCGCGACCTCGCCGCCTCGTGCTTCGGCCTGGAGCCGGACCGGGTGAAGGTCGTCGTCACCGGCGTCCCCGGCGCCATGGGCGACCGCGAGGACCCCGGCTTCCAACTCGCGCTGGGCCTGCTGGCGCTGAAGACCGGCTGCCCGGTCAAGCTGGCGGCGACCCGCGAGGAGTCCTTCCTCGGCCACGCCCACCGCCACCCCACACTGCTCCGCTACCGCCACCACGCCGACGCCGAGGGCCACCTGGTCAAGGTCGAGGCGCAGCTGCTGCTCGACGCGGGAGCCTACGCCGACGCCTCCTCGGAGTCCCTCGCGGCCGCGGTCGCCTTCGCCTGCGGCCCGTACGTCGTGCCGCACGCCTTCATCGAGGGCTGGGCCGTCCGTACGAACAACCCCCCGTCCGGCCATGTGCGCGGCGAGGGAGCGATGCAGGTGTGCGCCGCGTACGAGGCGCAGATGGACAAACTGGCCGGGAAACTCGGCCTCGACCCGGTGGACCTGCGGCTGCGCAACGCGCTGGCGACCGGCGACCTCCTCCCCACGGGCCAGACGGTCACCTGCCCGGCGCCGGTGGCCGAACTCCTCCAGGCCGTACGCGACTTCCCCCTCCCCGCCCTCCCCAAGGACTCCCCGGAGAACGACTGGCTCCTCCCCGGTGGCCCGGAGGGCGCGGGCGAACCGGGCGCGGTCCGGCGCGGCGTCGGCTACGCCCTGGGCATGGTCCACATGCTGGGTGCGGAAGGCACCGACGAGGTCTCCACGGCGACGGTGAAGGTCCACGACGGCATCGCGACGGTCATCTGTGCGGCGGTCGAGACCGGCCAGGGCTTCTCCACCCTCGCGCGCCAGATCGTCCAGGAGACGCTGGGCCTCGATGAGGTCCACGTCGCCTCGGTCGACACGGACCAGCCCCCCGCCGGCCCGGCGGCGCACGGCCGCCACACATGGGTCTCGGGCGGCGCGGTCGAGCGCGCGGCGAAGATGGTCCGTACGCAGCTGCTCCAGCCCCTGGCGCACAAGTTCGGCATGTCCACGGAGCTGCTCCAGATCACCGACGGCAAGATCACGTCGTACGACGGCGTCCTGTCGACGACGGTCACGGAAGCGATGGACGGCAAGGAACTGTGGGCGACGGCCCAGTGCCGCCCCCACCCCACGGAGCCCCTCGACGACTCGGGCCAGGGTGACGCTTTCGTGGGCATGGCCTTCTGCGCGATCCGCTCGGTGGTCGACGTCGACATCGAACTGGGCTCGGTCCGCGTGGTGGAGATGGCGGTGGCCCAGGACGTCGGCCGTGTGCTGAACCCGGCGCAGCTGGCAACCCGCATCGAAGCGGGCGTCACCCAGGGAGTCGGCGCGGCCCTCACGGAGAACCTCCGCACGGCCCGCGGCCTGATCCGCCGCCCGGACCTGACGGGCTACGCACTCCCGACATCCTTGGACGCCCCGGACATTCGCATCGTGAAACTTGTGGAAGAGCGCGACGTGGTGGCCCCCTTCGGCGCAAAGCCCGCGAGTGCGGCCCCGGTGGTCACTTCCCCGGCGGCGGTGGCTTCAGCGGTCCGCGCAGCCACGGGCCGCCCGATCAACAGGCTCCCGATCAGGCCTCAGGCGGCGGTGGCTGTTCCCAACTCGTAGCGGTGTGACGCGCATTGCATCTGCAATTCGAGGATGCGTGCTGTCACTGATGGTCGGTACAGTGATCCCTGTAGACGTGCGTAAACGGGGAGGCGTTCGTGGCTGAGGACGATGGGACGGGGCGGCCGGTGTACGGGCCGCCGGTACCGAAACCGCCGAGCGCGATGGAGGCGCTGTGGAACGTCAATCCGCAGCAGGCCATGCTCGTCGAGGCCGAGACGCTGGAGAACTTTCGCAAGGATGCGGATGACATCCTCACCAAGCTGCTCGGGTCACAGGCTTCGCCGCACCAACTGGCCGACGAGAAGATGGTGCGCGCCGAACTCGGCGGAGGCCAGAGCGCGTTCATCGAGGCGCAGGAGCTCTTCAGCGCCTACCAGACTGTCGTGGCGCAGCTCAAACAGCTCTCCAAGATGCTCTCGGACTCCGTTGAGGGGCTGAGCATCGCGATCCAGGCGTCGCAGGCGGGCTACGAGTCCATGGACGACGACGTCAAGCGGCGCATGCGGGCCCTGAACCGGAACACCACCGAATGGGCCAGGGACCACGCGAAGGACCAGCCGGTCGACCAGGGCGCAAGTACGTGATGATGCGGGGCGTAGTTCAACGGGGGAGAGGGGTGACGGCACATGGGTAGCGGTGCCAATGGCGGCGGTGGTGTGAAGACCGAGTTCGACAAGATGTCCCATGACGATCTCTGGGCGTGGTTGAGGCCTTCGAGCAGTGGGACGGTCCAGGGTGTTTCCGACCGCCTGTCGGAGGCGTCGACGGCCCTCGAAAAGCTTGCCACGGACCTTACCAAGCACATGGAGAAGGTGGGTTGGCAAGGCGAGGCCGGAGACAGTTTCCGTGACTGGGGTGCGGACACTGCCCTTTCCACCAAGTACCTGGCTGAGTACAGTCGGCAGTCCTCGAAGTGGCTCGCGCTCGCCTCGCAGGCGATTGCGGCGGCCCACACCGCCATGCCGGACAGTCTGGGAACCGCCCAGGCCAGTGCTGACGCGGCGCGGAAGTTTCACAACGACCCCGATTCGGGGCCGATCGGGGCGAGCGCCCGGTCAACGATCACCCAGTTCCAGCCGCCGCCGGACGAGAAGGGAAAGGTCTCGCCCGAGGCTATGGCGCTGGCTGCCACGGCCAGGGAGAACGCCCGGCAAGAGGCCATCCAGAACATGAGGAATCTGGCCGGGTCGTACTCGACGAGTGCCGAGGCGATGAACGGGCTGCAGGTGCCGACGTTCCCGGCGCCGCCGGACCGGTTCGTTCCGGAAGCACCCAAGAGCAGGACCGGCGACCAGCAGTCGTCGGTTGGGACCAGTGACCGGAGCAGCCGGACCACTGCGGTTGGCGACGGTGTGCATACAACATCGACCGATCCCTCCCAGAATCAGGCTGTGGGACACGTGGAGCAGACGGACAAGCCTGGGCGGGTCCCGCCTGAGCGCCCCACGAACCTTGGGATCGACAGCGTCAACACCCTCCCGCCGAAGACTGAACTCCCTCCGACCACCAGCATCGTTCCTCCGATGGCCAAGCCCGAAGGCCCGGGCACGGTCCCGCCCGGCGTGATACCGCCTGCCTTCGGGGGCAACCCCCCTGTGCCCGCCACGAGCGCGCCAGGGAAGGCAATCGCCGGTGGCCGCGGTGTGCTGCCGCCGAGCCAGGGCGGGATCGCGTCACGGATGCCGCGTGAGAACGGCATCTCCGGTGGTCGACCCGTCGCGCCGAACACGGGCCGCCCTGCGGGCGGAATTCCCCGTGGCACGGTGATCGGCAACGAAGGGACCACGGGCACTCGGGGGCCGATGGGGCGCGGGATGGGCGGCATGCACGGCGGCGGTCCCATGGGGGGCGCAGGCCAGAGCGGTATCTCTGGTGGGCGCCGCTTGGCGTCCGAGATGGGCGGAGTGGTCGGAGGCCGACCGCAGCAGCCCGGACAGACGGGTGGCCGCCCCTTCACGCCCGGCGGCTCGGGCCTCGTGCGAGGCCAGAACGCGGGCGGCGGCGGTGCCCACCCTGGACAGGCCGGCCGCTCCGGAGCGATGTCCGCTGGGACACACGGCGCCAACTCCCGCCGCGACGACCGGAACGGCGAGCGCCCGGACTACCTGTCCGAGGACGAAGCGACGTGGCAGCAGGGCACCCGACCCGTCGTTCCACCGGTCATCGACTGAACACCCCCACATAGAGGAAGCAGATGTCTACCAGCGGTATTCGATCGCGCCGTCGCAGTTGTGTTGTTGCGGCGTCGCTGGGCCTACTGCTGGTGGGCTCCGCTGCCCCACCGGCCCTGGCGGAGTCAATCCGTTCCAAGCAATGGCATTTGGACGCCATGCATGCTGAGGAAATGTGGAAGGTCAGCACCGGGAAGGGCGTGACGGTGGCGCTCCTCGACAGTGGCGTCGATGTCACACATCCCGACCTCCAGGGCCAGATCCTCCCAGGTAAGGACTTCACTCCTGCAGAGCCGGGCAATGAGCGAACGGACACTGAGGGGCACGGCACAGGCATGGCGGGTGTCATCGCCGGTACCGGCAAGTTGAACGGTGGAAACGGCTCATTCGGCCTGGCCCCGGGAGCCAAGATCCTTCCCGTCCGCTTGGCCGACACTGACCTTTCGGGGAGTCGTCAGGACCAGGCCGACGAATATCAAAAGCCAGTGAGTGAAGCGATCCGCTACGCGGCCGATCAGGGCGCCAAGGTCATCAACATCTCGCAGGGCGTGATCCACGGGTCGCCGCAGCTGACGAGTGCGGTGAAGTACGCCCTCGACAAGGGGTCGCTGATCTTTGCTGCCGTAGGAAACGAGGGCGACACCGACATCGAATATCCGGCTGCCACCCCTGGCGTGGTGAGTGTCGGTGCCATTGGCAGGGACGGCAAGAAGACGGAGGAGTCCCAGTACGGGCCTCTCGTTGACTTTGTCGCGCCCGGCTGGGACATCGTCGCGGCTTGCACTAAGGAGACCCGACTGTGCAAGACGAGCGGAACGAGTGACGCGACCGCTCTCGCCTCCGCGTCCGCCGCACTCATCTGGTCCAAGCACCCGGAGTGGACCAACAATCAGGTCCTGCGCGTCCTACTCAACACCGTCGGCAGCCCGCGGAGCGGAGAAAAGCGCACCGACTTCCTCGGCTACGGAACCGTTCGCCCCCGTATCGCACTGACGGCCCCCGGCGACCCCGGCCCGGCCGACGAGTACCCGCTCCCCGACCTCGCCGCCGCCCCCAAGTCGCCCTCCTCGCAGCCCTCCAAGGCCGCCGGAGGCGCCGAGCCCGACAAGAAGCAGCCTGCCGCGGCCTCCGCGTCCAGCGATGACGGGAACACCGGCCTCTGGATCGGAATCGGCGTCGCCGCGGCCGTCATCCTCGGGGCTGCTGTCGCCGTTCCCGTCATCCGTTCCCGTCGAAGCGCCTGACCTTCGGCCTCCGTACAGCGCCCGGGTGCCGCCGTGACTTCGCACAGCGGCACTCTTTGCGTTGAAGGCACATATTCTGCACGTTCGCATTCGGGGAAGTGCGGGACCAACGGCGGTCGCGATGCCCCACTCATGGCGATGTGACACCCATTGCGTATGCAATCCCCGGGTGTGTGTGTCGACGGCTGCTCGATACAGTGGCCTTTGAAGTCAAGGCAGTTGGGGAAGAGTGCGGCCCACTGTGGGAGACCGGGTCACGCAGACCTCGGGCCCGCCAGGGACCAGCATCGCCAATGACCAGTCCCGGTGTCGGCCGGGGTCAGCAACGGGGGAGATTGATGTCGTTCGACGAGGAATGGGCCAGCGCACGCACCGGTGCGACCAGCATGCGACTCAACCAGGCGCCTGCCGAGGGCGGCGGGGGAGGTGGTGGCGGAGCATCGGACTACAAGGTCACGTCCAAGGACCTCCAGGCCGTCGGCAACGAGGCTCAGGAGCTCTACCACGGCCTCGAAACCGCCGCCTTCTTCGCGGGAGCTCACCACGACACCGCTTCCACCAGCCTCGACAAGGACGGGTTCGCGATCGGCTCGGGCATGTGGGCCGCATGGGACAAGTGGCGTACACAGTCCGAGACGCTGCTGAGCGCCTGCGCCCACATCCACAATCACCTCGAAGACACGGTCATCAGTCACACCAATCACGAAGAAGTGCTCGTCACCAACTTCACCATGTCCAAGATTTCCGAGCACTTCAGCTGAGGGGCGCCACGATGCCGACATTCGACCAGGTACTCCATGTCCGGCTCGGAAGCCTCAACGAGGCTGTCTCGGACTGGGGAAGCACGTACGACAAGCTGACCACGCTGCAGGAGAAGGCGGAGAACGGCCTCCAGGCGAAGGCGGACAAGGCCGACTGGCAGGGAGAGAACGCCGGTGTGACGCGTCCCTTCGTGAAGAAGACCGCCAAGGAGTTCTCTGACGCCGCCAAGGTGGCGGACAGCATACGAAACATCCTCAAGGACGCGATGGCCGAGTTCAAAGCGGCCAAGGAATCCCTTGAGAAGCTGGTCCAGGAAGCGCCCGCCAAGGGAATGCGGATCGATACCAACGGCGCCGTCAGCTATCTGATCCACCCCGACCGCAGAAGCAAGGACTACGACGGCCCCAAGCCGCAGGAGAAGGACTTCGACGAAATGAGGGCGGCCATCAAGGCCGCCCTCGACAGGGCGAACGACGCCGACGATGTGGCGTCCCGCGCGCTGCGTTCGGTCGTCGGCACGGATGAGAACAACTTCTCCGGTACGGAGTACACCGGCCTCAAGCAAGCCTCGAAGGCCCAGGACGCCGAGGACGCCAAGGCGGCGGCGAAGCTCGCCGAGAAGGGCGACGACGCCACACCGGAGGAGATCGACAAGCTCAACAAGTACTTCAAGGACAACAGGGACGACCCGTACTTCGCCGAGCGCTTCGCCGTCGAGGTGGGGGCGAAGGGCAACCTCGAGTACTGGGCGGACATGGGCGACCCGAGCGACGGTTCGCGCCTCGGCATCGACCACAAGGACAAGCTCGCCGAGCTCCAGAAGAACTGGAGCATGACCCTCGCCACCGCCACGCACTCCACCAGCCCCGACATGGAGCAGTGGAAGACGGACATGATCAAGTCCGGCAGTGAGCCGATCCAGTCGCGGGGCACGCATCCGTACGGCTTCCAGGTCATGAGCAACCTGATGCGCGTCGGTGACTACGACGACAAGTTCCTGCGCACCTACGGCAACGCGCTCGTCGTCGCCGAGGACAAGATCACCCACGGCGGCTCGCACCCGCCCGGCCGGGCCTGGTTCCAGACGCCCGCGAACCACCTCAACTGGCAGGGCGGCGACCAGGGGCAGGACCCGATGATCGGGTTCATGGAGGGACTCGGCCACAACCCGAAGGCGTCCACCGAGTTCTTCAACAGCGACATCGACCTGACGCCGGAGAACGACAAGGACAACAAGAAGCTCAACGCGTTCGACTACTTTTCCAAGGACCGCGACTGGCCCGAGGAGCTCAACGACAAGGGCAACCACACCAAGGAGCCCGGCTACAACGCCTTGGGCCACGCCCTGGAGTCCGCAACGACGGGTCATCCGTACGATGCGCCGACCGAGGGTCTCAAGGACGTCCGCACGGTCGAGAACGCCGAGGTCATGCAGAAGGTCGTGGAGCGGTACGGCGACGACCCGAAGTACATGCACACGCAGCCCGGCATCGACGACAGCCTCGGCAAGATGGGCGCGGCGTACATCGACGAGTTCAACCGGTCGATGGAGCAGGAAAGCCTCTCTTCCACCCAGGAGACGGAGAATTCTCCGTTCGGCGCCAACACCGGGAACGGCAAGTCCCGCTTCGGCGACAAGTTCGACACCGAGCTGTTGTTCAGCCGGGGCGACACGATCGGCTTCATGGGCACAGTCGCTCAGAGCGAGACCGGTCACGGCCAGCTGTCCGCCGCGCAGACGCTGTACACGACGAGTGTCATGGACCAGGTCGGCCCCCCGCCCGGCTCCGGGCCGGCAAAGGACCTGGACCTCACCGATGCCAAGACCGCGCTGCGGATCGGCGCCGAGACCCACGGCATCCTCGACGATTCGCGCATGGCGCAGATCGATCAGGACTACCAAAAGGACTCCGAGGAGCACAAGAAGGCCGTCGGCAGGACCACGGAGTGGGTCAAGTTCGGCGTGGGCGCCGCCGCCGCGGGCGGTGTCGCGGCGCTCACCGGCGGCGCGGGCGGCGCGCTCGTACCCCTTGCATCGGAGACGATCGGCGGCGCCGTGGTGACGTACCTCGGAATGGAGGCCGACGACATCGCGGAGAAGTACGAGGAGGACGAGATCCTCAAGAAGAAGTCGGACGACCTGAAGGACGAGGCGCTGGAGACGGGCAAGCAGAACGCCCTGATGCCCGCTCAGGCGTATGCCGGTGCCCCCGGATGGAGCAAGGACGACAGCAACTACATTCAGGAAGAGCTGACCAAGTACGTCAAGGACAGCCGCCTGCATGCCAAGGACGACTCACTGCCCGACCCGTACAAGCCGAAGAAGTGACATGCGATCCACGCTGAGAATGTTCATGGTGCCAGGTGCCCTCCTCGCCCTGGCTGCGGCAGCAGGCTGCTCCTCCGGCGGTGATGGAGACGGCGGCGGCCCGGATGGCGCGAAGGGGAAGGCTGTCGCCGCGGTCTGCGGTGGTTTCGCGAAGGAAGGGGCGGCCTTTGATGCCCTCAAGGCGATTGCCGGGGACGGCGATCTCACGGACGACCGCTCTCAGCCGGACGAGACGCTCAGCGCGTTGCGGGACGCCGACGGCAAGCTGACGACGCAGGAGATGGCGAGCGGCAGCCCGTTCTGCAGGCTGCGGACGGCCAAGGACGGTGAGCCGACGGTCAACATCTCGTTCCGCGAGGCTCTGGTGGTCACCCCGCACAAGCCCGGGGACACAGGATTCGCTCCGTTCACGACCGGAGAGTCCGCGATCTCATCGAATCGCTTCGCGAGCATCTCCTTCAAGTGCCGTATGAAGGAGCCCGCGAAGGAGATCATCGTCGCCGCCGAGCTCGAACGGCCTGGCAAGGGCGCCGCCGAGACGAAGGATCTCCCGGCGTCTCAGATCACCGTGCTCAACGCCGCCGCGCGCAAGGTCGCCACCGACCTCGGCTGCCAGAACGACACCAAGCTGGTCGAAGGGGTGCCCAAGCCCGCTGCCTGATGACTCGATGCCTGTGAGCTGCGGGCGGCCTGTGGTACGCGTGTGACCTGGCCGCCCGCCGCCCGCCGCCAGCCGCCCGCGGAACCGGAACCGCACCCCGAACGCGAACCCCGGAACCCGATCATCGGCGGAGTTGGGGAAGCCCTCCGTGCCGTGCACCGACCCGAGCTGACGGTGCTTCGCGCCGATGTCCCTCCACCGTGGACGACGGCGCGAAGCCGTCACAGAACCGGCAGGGCCGTCAGCGAATGCTCGTTCAGAGTCGAGCCGTTCTTCGTGTCGACGGCCACGATGTCGCCGCCCGGGACACAGCAGAGGAGACGGCCCTGCGCGACAACTCCCCGCGTGCCCAGTCCGGCGAGGAGATCGACCGGGCTCCTTACCGTCCAGCGGACGGTGGCGTCCGAGCGGCCGATGGGGCGTAGTCGGCCGTCCGTCGTCACCACGTAGAGCGAACTCTCGTCGGAGGCGAGGAAGTATCGGGCCTGTGCGGGAGCCGTCCACTTGCGCTCGCCCGTGGAGGCGACGAACGTGACCACCTTGCCTCCGGTGCCCACGGCGGCGACCAGTTGGTCGGAGAGCGAGAGGTATCCCCCGGTGGCCACGACTCCGGGGCCGTCCAGCGCGAACACCCCCACAGGAATGGGGTGCAGGGGAAGGCGCCGCGAGGCCGTGGGCGTACGGGGCCCGGAGAGGGGCGGTTCGGCCGCCGGCGCACCTCCGGTCGTCCGAAAAGCCTCGGCGGAGGCTGGCTGCTCCCATTTCTGCGCGCCACGACCGAACAGTGCGAACCGAAGGGCGGGTTGTTCGATCCCATTGCGGGAAAGAATCGATTCTTCCTTTCGATGAACCGATCTTCGGCTTTCTCGGCGCACCCTCGCGCGGCTCGGTTACGTTGAGGATCCGAGCGAGCCAGATCACAAAGCGTTGTTGATCTGCTACGTTGGGTAGACATTGCTTGGTGCTTCAGGGGGGCGTCATGGGGAAGATCCTCGCCGCGGGCATGCTGAGCGTGTTCGACCCCTCGGGGCGGGTGTTGACGGCGCGGCCCGATTGTCAGCCGACATACGGTCGGACTTTCGGCGGGGGCGTCGATGCCCTGATCGAGGCACTCTCCGCGGTGGAATCCAAAAAACGAGGCGTCACGATAGCCGCAGCAGTGAACGCGCCGCTCTCCAGGCTGAGGATGGCCGCGGTGACCGCCAGCTTTCTCTGTGCGGTGTCGACTCTTGTGCTCTGTATCATCGCCATCGCCAGCGACACCGCATGGCCGCTGATCGCCGTCAGTGCCATCTCGGCAGGTGCGACGATCGCCATCGTCCTCTTCTTCGGGGTCCTTCGGTGGACCTTGAACAGGCAGGCGCTCGAACTGCAGACCAGGCACCGTATGCGCGCCGTACTGCGTGAAATGGCGGAAGCCAAGGTGTCCGCGATGGAGGCCGGTCGGCTCCTGCGCCTGAGTCAGCACAACCCGAAGCTGGCAAACGCCATTCTTGTCGAGATCATGACCGAGTACACGGATGCGGAACATTCTCCCGATCAGCTTCCGGGCCAGATCGACGGCGGAGGCATTTCTGTAGATCGCCTGATGCAAACGGCCAGCGCCAATCACGTTGTTGTTCGCACACTCAGGCGTTTGGCTTCCGACGTGAGCGAGGCTCGTTCGTCCGACGTGAGCGAGGCTCTTTAGATGTCCCAAGTCGCAGAAACCGGCGACGGAAAAATCGATGTCGACCGTTTGGTCGAACTGGCAAAGCATCTCCAGGGCGTAAATCGCAAAGATTTGAAGCTCGCGTTCAAAGCCATCAACTACCCTGCCAGGACCGCACGCTGGAACGTGGTGATGGGTAACGCTGTCGCAGCCCTCGGAGTTGTCGTTTCCGGCTTCCTGGTCCTCTCCTTCATCTGGCTGGGGTATCAGCTCGCCCAGAAGGGGCATCCGGGATGGTGTGTGACCCTGTGCGGGATTCCGCTCACCTCCATCAGCTCCATCTTCGTCCTCAGGAAGACCATCGCGTCTCAGGTGCTCAGCGGGTTCTCCACGAGGAGCACCGGGGTGATGCAGACGGAGGCTCAAGGGCAGGTACCGCCGCAGGCATCACCCGCGCAGGGCCCGGCCACCGCCGCGCCGAGCAATCAGAGCGGCAGCGGCGCGCCGGCCCCCTGACCGGCCGGGGCGGGAACCTCAGACGAAAGCAGTAAAGGGCGGTCCCGATCGGGACCGCCCTTTGCGATGGGCAGCTCAGCGCCATCGGCTGCCGGAGGCCGTGACCGGAATCGAACCGGCGTAACTCGCTTTGCAGGCGAGTCCCTCAACCACTCGGGCACACGGCCGTGTGTCTGCGTTGCCTCGACCGTAGGCGGGGTGCCCGCAGCGCTCAAGGACATGGCGCGGGCTGCAATGCGACTGCCATACGGCGTTCACGGTCGTACGACCAAGGGGCCAGCCCGGTCCGGTCCCGCGACAGGTCCCATTCTGGATCATGGACCTTACTCTGAGCCCATGTCCGCCCTCGAACCCCGTGACACCGACGTCTCTCCGCCGGCCGCCGGCCGCCGACCTGTTCGATGGGCCCGAGGAGCAGGGCGGGGGCGGGCTTCTCGGCGGGGCTCACCGTGCGCCCAGTGGCGGGATCGTCTCCGCGGCTGGGGCTGGTCGTCGCTTCGACGAGTGTGCTGCTGGGCGCGCACCCCGGAAGCGGCGCGCGGAGGTGGGGCCGGGACGTGGAGCGTGATGTGGCCCCGCGGGCCGACCTGTGAGGCGGGTCTCACCCGGCCCGCTCCGACGGGTTCGCCGCGGGTCTCGGCGATCGCACCGGTAGGGTGGCCCGGTTGTCATACCTGGACGAGCGTCGAACCGGAGACCGTGACTACTACCGCCTCCCACCACCTCTCACCCGCCTTCCCCGGGCGTGCCCCTTGGGGTACCGCCAACAAGCTGCGTGCCTGGCAGCAGGGCGCCATGGAGCGGTATCTCCAGGAGCAGCCGCGGGACTTCCTCGCCGTCGCCACCCCCGGCGCCGGCAAGACCACCTTCGCCCTCACCCTCGCGTCCTGGCTGCTGCACCACCACGTCGTGCAGCAGATCACCGTCGTCGCCCCCACCGAGCACCTCAAGAAGCAGTGGGCTGCCGCCGCCGCGCGGATAGGCATCAAGCTCGATCCTGAGTACAGCGCCGGGCCGCTCAGCAAGGAGTACCAGGGCGTCGCCGTCACCTACGCGGGCGTCGGCGTGCGGCCCATGCTGCACCGCAACCGCTGTGAGCAGCGCAAGACCCTGGTGATTCTGGACGAGATCCACCACGCCGGTGACTCGAAGTCCTGGGGCGAGGCGTGCCTCGAAGCCTTCGACCCTGCCACCCGGCGGCTCGCGCTCACCGGTACGCCCTTCCGGTCGGACACCAACCCGATCCCCTTCGTCGCGTACGAGGAGGGCAACGACGGGATCCGCCGCTCGGCCGCCGACTACACGTACGGATACGGCAACGCCCTCGGCGACGGAGTCGTGCGCCCCGTCATCTTTCTCTCCTACAGCGGCAATATGCGCTGGCGCACCAAGGCCGGTGACGAGATCGCCGCACGCCTCGGCGAGCCGATGACCAAGGACGCCATCTCGCAGGCCTGGCGCACCGCGCTCGACCCCCGCGGCGACTGGATGCCGAACGTCCTGCGCGCCGCCGACAAGCGGCTCACCGAGGTCAGGAAGGGCATCCCGGACGCCGGCGGACTGGTCATCGCCTCCGACCAGGACTCCGCACGCGCGTACGCCAAGCTGATCCGCGAGATCACCGGCACCAAGGCCACCATCGTCCTCTCCGACGAGGCCGCGGCCTCCCGGCGCATCGAGGAGTTCAGCGAGAACGAGGACCGCTGGATGGTCGCCGTCCGGATGGTGTCCGAGGGCGTCGACGTCCCGCGGCTCGCGGTGGGGGTGTACGCGACCACCATCTCGACCCCGCTCTTCTTCGCGCAGGCCGTCGGACGCTTCGTACGCTCCCGCCGCCGTGGCGAGACCGCGTCCGTCTTTCTGCCGACCATCCCCAACCTCCTGGGCTTCGCCAACGAGATGGAGGTCGAGCGCGACCATGTGCTCGACAAGCCGAAGAAGGACGGGGACGAGGACCCGTACGCCGAGGAGGACAAGCTCCTCGCCGAGGCCGAGAAGCAGCAGGACGAGGACACGGGCGAGCAGGACATGCTCCCCTTCGAGGCCCTGGAGTCCGACGCGGTCTTCGACCGGGTGCTGTACGACGGCGCCGAGTTCGGTATGCAGGCGCACCCGGGGAGCGAGGAGGAGCAGGACTACCTCGGTATCCCGGGGCTCCTCGAACCCGACCAGGTGCAGCTGCTCCTCCAGAAGCGGCAGGCGCGGCAGATCGCGCACAGCCGCAAGAAGCCCGACGACGAGGCCGATCTGCTGGAGCTGCCGGCCGAGCGGCGTCCCGTGGTCTCCCACAAAGAGCTTCTCGAGCTGCGCAAGCAGCTGAACACGATGGTCGGCGCGTACGTCCACCAGAGCGGCAAGCCGCACGGCGTCATCCACACGGAGCTTCGGCGGGTGTGCGGCGGGCCGCCGAGCGCGGAGGCGACGGCCGGGCAGATCCGGGAGCGGATCAAGAAGGTCCAGGAGTGGGCGACGCGGATGCGATGAGCCGCGGTCGCGGTGACACGCCGTCGCGGAGCGACGCGGTCACGGCGTCATGCGGATGCGGAGTCATGCGGTCGCAGTGACACGCGGTCCGGTCCGCGCGTCGGTGTTCGGCGTTCGGTGTTCTGTCAGCGGTTACCGGTGTACGGATACGGGACACGCCCGTGCGGGCCGGGATGCCGGACGGGGCCGTCTTCCCGCCTCAGCGCTGGGATTTCCCCCGGGACGTACATCCTGAACGGGGAGCAACCGGCTTCGCGCTCCGCGTAAACGCCCGGATTCTGGACGAGGTCTTCCGCTGAGCGAACCTGCTCGCTACTGTCCCCGCAATGCAAACGCCCCGTGGCAGCGCCGCCGCGGAGCGCAGCCGGTGTGCCATGGCCTGCCGGCGGCCTCTGAGGTGCGTCGCCGATGGGACCGGTGTCGCTGCTTCCGTCGGGGGACCGCCGTCACTCACTCCGAAGGAGGGCGTCGTGACCGCGGAGACCTCCCAGACGCTCGACCGGGGACTACGTGTCCTCAAGCTTCTCGCCGACACTGACCACGGGCTGACCGTCACCGAGTTGTCCAACAAACTCGGCGTCAACCGAACCGTCGTCTACCGTCTGCTCGCCACCCTCGAGCAGCATGCCCTTGTCCGCCGCGACCTGGGCGGGCGCGCCCGGGTGGGCCTCGGCGTGCTGCGCCTGGGCCGCCAGGTGCATCCGCTGGTGCGCGAGGCGGCGATGCCCGCGCTGCGCTCGCTCGCGGAGGACATAGGTGCCACGGCTCATCTCACCCTCGTCGACGGCGCGGAGGCCCTCGCGGTCGCCGTCGTCGAGCCGACCTGGACGGACTATCACGTCGCCTACCGCGCCGGGTTCCGTCACCCGTTGGATCGAGGTGCGGCGGGCAAGGCGATTCTGGCGGCCCGCCAGAGCAAGTCGAAGGAACCCGGATACACCCTCACCCACGGCGAGCTGGAGGCGGGCGCGAGCGGCGCGGCGGCGGCGCTGGTGGGAGTGACGGGTATAGAGGGCAGCGTGGGTGTGGTGATGCTCGCGGACTCGGTGCCGGAGAGGGTGGGGCCGCGGGTGATGGACGCGGCGCGCGAGGTCGCGGACGCGTTGCGCTGACGCGGGCGCGGGGCGCGGGTGCCGGCTCCACGGCCGGGTACGGTCGTCGGCGGTGCGGGCCTCGCCCCGGTCCACGGCGCGGGTCTGCTGCCGGGCGCGGTCGTCCGTGGTGCGGCGGTGTCCTCAACCGCCGGACGGGCTGAAGGCGGCGCCAACCACCGGACGGGCTGAAGGGTGCCAACCACCGGACGGGCTGAAGGCGGCGCCGGTACGGCAAAGGCGCCGTGGCCGAGCCAGGCCGCCCCCACCCTGAGCCGGGCCACCGCGTGCAAGCAGGGACGATGAGCCTGAGCCGGGGCCCGTGCTCGCCTGGTGTCGCGCGCCTCCCGCTAGATTGACAGCGTGCTCTCCCGTCTCACGCGCCCCCGCGCCCTCGCCCTTTGCGCCCTCCCCATCGCCGCGCTCTTCGCCGTCGTCGGGTTCGCGCCGTTGCCGTACGTCGTGGCGCAGCCCGGCACCACCGCCGACGTGCTGGGCAAGGACAAGGGCGCCCCGGTCATCACCATCTCCGGTGCCCCCACCCGCACACCCGGGGGCGAGCTGCGGATGACGACCATCATCGCGACCGGGCCCTCCGCCGATGTCGATCTCGGCGATGTGGTCGACGGGTGGTTCCGGACCGACCGTGCCGTGCTGCCCCGCGACGCCGTCTATCCGCCCGGGAAGTCCGACGAGGAGGTCACCGAGCACAACCTCGAGGACATGGAGACGTCGCAGGACTCCGCCACCACCGCCGCGCTCTCCTATCTCAAGAAGGACCCGGCGAAAGTGAAGGTGACCCTCCACCTCGCCGATGTCGGCGGGCCCAGCGCCGGGCTGCTCTTCTCGCTCGGCATCGTCGACAAGCTCGTCGGCGACGGCGCGGGTGGCGATCTCACCGGAGGGCGGACCGTCGCCGGTACGGGGACGATCAGCGCCGACGGGAAGGTCGGCGCGGTCGGGGGTGTCTCGCTGAAGACGCAGGCCGCCAAGCGGGACGGCGCGAGCGTCTTCCTCGTGCCCAAGGACGAGTGCCCGGATGCCCAGGCGGAGTTGCCGAAGGGCCTGCGGCTGATCCCGGTCACGACTCTGAAGGGCGCTGTGGAGTCGCTTCGGGCTCTGGAGAAGGGCGGGAAGGTTCCGAGCTGCTGAGTGCGGCGGGGGTGATCTGGGCGGCGCCCTGGGTCCCCGGGCTCGGGGAGCTCGCGCGGTCCCGAGCCAGGTGCTGACCGCGCGGCCCTCGGCCCCTCCGCGCGGGCTATCCCTCCTTGATGAAGCCCTCCTGGATCAGCCAGTCCTTCGCCACCTCGTGCGGGTCCTCCCCGTCCACGTCCACCTTCGCGTTGAGTTCCTGCGCGATCGACGTCGTCAGCCGCGCGCTCAGCGGATTCAGCAGCTCCGCGATGGCCGGCCACTTCTCGATCGACTTGCTGTGGATCTCGGGCGCCGCGTTGTAGTTGGGGAAGAAGCGCCTGTCGTCCGCGAGTGTGTCCAGGTTCAGCGACGTGATCCGGCCGTCCGTCGTGTACGCCTCGCCGAGCAGGCACGAGTCGGACTTCGACACCTGGGTGTAGATGATCCCCGCGTCCATCTTTCCGATGTTCCCGGCCGGGATCTTCATCCCGTACGCCTTCTCCATGCCCAGCAGCCCGTCCGCGCGCGCCGCGAACTCGTTCTCCACACAGACCGTCACCGCCGACGGGTCCTTCCTCGACAGCTCGGCGACGTCCGACAGCGTCTTCAGGTGGTACCTCGCGTTGTTCTTCTTGCTGATCGCGAGTGCGTAGGTGTTGTTGAGCGAGGCCTGCGGCAGCCAGGTGACGCCTTTCCCCAGCTCCTCGTCGTGCACTGCCTGCCACTGCGCCTGTGGACTGATGATGGGCTTCTCGTGGCCGAGATAGGTGATCCAGGCGGTGCCCGTGTACTCGTACATCGCGTCGGCGTCACCGTTCACGATGGCCTCGCGCGCGCTGATCGACCCGGGCAGATTCGTCCGGTCGAGCACTTCCGCGCCCGCCGCCCTGAAGATCAGGCCGATCATCTGGCCGAGGATGATGTTCTCGCTGAAGTTCTTGGAGGCGACCGTCAGCGAGGCGCCGTGCAGCGGCCTGCCGCTGCCGCGCGGGCCCGGGACCACGTCGTCGACCATCGGTGAGCCGCTCTTGAGCCCGCAGCCGGCGAGGGCCGGTGCCAGGGCCAGGAACAGGGTCAGTGCCAGGGGCATGGCCCTGACCGGAGACGTCCGCGGACACCGCATCACGCCTCCAGTCCCTGTGGCGTCAGCAGCAGCTCGGCCAGTGAGGCCAGCCAGTCCACCACCAGCGCCAGCGCCACGGTCAGCACCGAGCCGACGATCAGGACGGGCATCCGCTGGGTCTGGATGCCGGAGGTGATCAGGTCGCCGAGACCGCCGCCGCCGACGAAGGTCGCGAGCGTCGCCGTGCCCACGTTGAGGACCAGGGCCGTGCGCACGCCCGCGAGGATCAGAGGCACGGCCAGCGGCAGTTCGACCCGGCCCAGTGTCCCGTGCGCCGACATGCCGATGCCGCGCGAGGCCTCCACCAGCTGGGGGTCGATGGCCTTCAGGCCCGCCACCGTGTTGGAGAGCACCGGCAGCACCGCGTAGATCACCATGCCGATGATCGCCGTGGACCGGCCGATGCCCAGCCAGATCACCAGGAGCGCCAGCAGGCCGATCGCCGGGGTCGCCTGCCCGATGTTGGCGAGGGCGGTGACACCGGGGGCTGCCTTGTTCAGCCTGCGCCGGGTGATCGCGATGCCCAGCGGGATCGCGATGATCAGCACCCAGAAGGTGGAGATCGCGGTGAGCTGGATGTGCTGCCACAGCCGCAGCTGCACATTGCCGCCCGACAGGGAGTTCTCGGCGATCGCGTCGAGGTGGATGCCGGAGATCCACAGATAGGTGGCGAGGAGGACGACCGCGACGACGGACGGCAGGACCACCAGCTTCTGCCAGGTGATCCGCCGCTCGGGGGTGTGAGGAGGGGGAGGGGCTTCCTCGTGCCGGTGGGTGTCGGCGCCTTCCCCGCCCGGCGGGCGCTGTTGAGCCGTACTCATTCGCCCGCACCGCCCTCCAGCTCCGTCTCGGTCCTGTGGTGACGCAGTTCCTCCAGGTCGTGCTGGTGCTCCAGGGCGGTGAGCCGGTCGGCTTCGAGCATCTCGTGCACGGAGTTCATCAGCGTCTCCATGTCCACGACGCCGATGAACTCCCCGCGCCGGCCGGTCACCGCTACACGTCCGCCCACGTCGGTGAGCACCGCTTCCAGGGCGTCGCGCAGCGTCGCGTCCCGGGCGACGGTGCCGCGCACCAGTTGCCCGGCCCTGGCCGGCGAGCCGCGGGCGCGCTGCAGATCACCGCGCCGCAGCCACTTGTAGGGGCGGTTCCTGCGGTCCAGCATCAGCAGTTCGTCGTGGGGGCTCGCCCGTAGCCTGTCGAGGACCGACTGGATCGGATCGTCCACCGTGACCGTCGGGAAGCAGGCGATCTCGACCTCGCGCACGCGCGTGAGGTTGAGCCGTTTCAGGGCGGCGCCCGCGCCGACGAACCCGGAGACGAAGTCGTCCGTCGGATTGGTGAGGATCGCCTCCGGAGTGTCGAACTGCGCGATGTGCGAACGCTCCCGCAGCACCGCGATCCGGTCCCCGAGCTTGATGGCCTCGTCGAAGTCGTGGGTGACGAAGACGATCGTCTTGTGCAACTCGCGCTGGAGCCTGATCAGCTCGTCCTGGAGATGGTCGCGGGTGATCGGGTCGACGGCCCCGAAGGGCTCGTCCATCAGCAGGACAGGAGGGTCCGCGGCCAGTGCGCGGGCGACACCGACGCGCTGCTGCTGGCCGCCCGAGAGCTGGCGGGGATAGCGGCCGTGGAACTCTCTTGGGTCGAGGCCCACCAGGTCGAGCATCTCCTCGACCCGGTTCTTCACGCGCGAGGACGACCAGCCCACCATCTTCGGTACGAGGGAGATGTTCTCCGCGACCGTCATGTGCGGGAAGAGCCCGGACGACTGGATCGCGTAGCCGATCTTCCGGCGCAGTTTCACCGGGTCGATGTCCGTGACGTCCTCGTCGTCGATCCTGATCCGGCCGGATGTCGGCTCGATCAGCCGGTTGATCATCTTCAGTGTGGTCGACTTCCCACAGCCCGATGGGCCCACGAGGATCACTGTCTCGCCCGGCCTGATCTCCAGTGACACGTTGTCCACCGCCGGGCCGGGATGGCCGGGGTAGCGCTTGGTGAGGTTCTCCAGCCGGATGCCCGCACCGGAGCCGGGGGAGGTTTTGGACGCGGCGGCCGGGGCTTCGGATACGGCCGTGGAGGCAACGGAGGCGTAGGCGGTGGAGGCGGGGGCGTCGTTCTCAGCCACGGATCCCCCTGGAGATGGTCAGCCGCCCGAGCAGGACGTACGCGGCGTCGAAGAGCAGCGCGAGGACGACGATGCCGATCGTGCCGGCGAGGACCTGGTGGAGCGCGTTGGCGCTGCCCAGAGAGGCGATCCCGCGGAAGATCTCATTGCCGAGTCCGGGCCCGGAGGCGTAGGCGGCGACGGCGGCGATGCCCATCAGCATCTGGGTGGAGACCCGGATACCGGTGAGGATCGGCGGCCAGGCGAGCGGCAGCTCGACCCGGACCGTCCGGGCGGCCCGCGACATACCGATGCCCGTGGCCGCATCCCCGAGAGAGGGATCCACACCCCGCAGTCCCACGATGCAGTTGCGGACGATCGGCAGCAGGCCGTACAGCGTCAGGGAGATCACCGCGGGCGCCACGCCCAGGCCCACGATCGGGATCAGCAGACCGATCAGGGCGAGGGAGGGGACGGTGAGGATCGTTGCCGTGGAGAGGATCGCCAGGTTTCCGGCCCAGGCGCTGCGGTAGGTGCACACGCCGATGGCCACGCCGATCACGGTGGCGAGGACCATGCACTGGAAGACGAGACTGGCCTGCTGGAAGGTGTCCGTGAGCAGCTGCTCGCGTCGGGTGACCAGATACTCCCAGAAGCTCACGAGCGCTCCCTCACACCGGTTCGTCCTCCGCAGCCTGCTCCACCAGCGGGATGATCCGCAAGGGCACCGGATTCTCCATGACGATCGCCGTGGAGGCCCGGACAATGCCATCAAAACCGACAACCCGGTCGATCACCCGCTGCAGATCGGCATTGGACCGGGCCACAAGACGGCACAGCATGTCGCCGTGGCCGGTGGTGGTGTGCAGTTCCAGGACCTCCGGCACGCCTGCCAAATGGGCGCGTACGTCCGCGCCTTGTCCCTGTTTGATCTCCAGGGTCGCGAACGCGGTGACGGGATAGCCGAGGGCCGCCGGGTCGACGTCGGGTCCGAGTCCCCGGATGACTCCATTGGACTGAAGGCGGTCGAGACGCGCCTGTACGGTGCCGCGCGCCACGCCCAGTCGCCGGGACGCCTCCAGCACTCCGATGCGCGGCTCGCGCGCGAGCAGGATGATGAGCCGGCCGTCCAGACGATCGATCGCCATCGCGTCTCCCTCATGGTCATCATGTACAGATATCCCCCATATATTCCTCCCCTGCTATGCAGATTGCCCAGTGGAATCGGGAACTATTGCGCACCTTGTGGATCGGGGGGAGTCTGCCGTTATGGCAGAGAACTCGATGATCACCGATCCCGCCCTGAACACCGCGCGTGAGGCCGACCCCTTCCCGGTGAAGGGAATGGACGCGGTCGTCTTCGCCGTCGGCAACGCCAAGCAGTCCGCGCACTTCTACTCCACCGCCTTCGGCATGAAGCTCGTCGCGTACTCCGGACCGGAGAACGGCTGCCGCGAGACGGCCAGTTATGTGCTGGAGAACGGCGGCGCGCGCTTCGTCCTCACCTCCGTCATCAAGCAGTCCACCGACTGGGGCCGCTTCCTCGCCGACCATGTCGCCGAGCACGGCGACGGAGTCGTCGACCTGGCCATCGAGGTGCCGGACGCGCGCGCCGCGTACGCCTATGCCACCGAGCACGGTGCCCGCGGCCTCACCGAGCCGTACGAGATCAAGGACGAGCACGGCACGGTGGTGCTGGCCGCGATCGCGACGTACGGCAAGACCCGGCACACCCTGGTCGACCGCTCGGGCTACGACGGCCCGTACCTGCCCGGCTTCGTCGCCGCCGACCCGATCGTCGAGCCGCCGGCCAAGCGCACCTTCCAGGCCATCGACCACTGCGTCGGCAATGTCGAACTCGGCAAGATGAACGAGTGGGTCGCCTTTTACAACAAGGTCATGGGCTTCACCAATATGAAGGAGTTCGTGGGCGACGACATCGCCACCGAGTACTCCGCCCTCATGTCGAAGGTCGTCGCCGACGGCACGCTGAAGGTGAAGTTCCCGATCAACGAACCGGCGATCGCGAAGAAGAAGTCGCAGATCGACGAGTACCTGGAGTTCTACGGCGGGGCCGGTGTGCAGCACATCGCTCTCGCCACGAACGACATCGTCGCCACCGTACGGGCCATGCGGGCGGCGGGAGTCCGGTTCCTGGACACCCCCGACTCGTACTACGACACGCTCGGCGAGTGGGCGGGCGAGACCCGTGTGCCCGTCGAGACGCTGCGCGAGCTGAAGATCCTCGTCGACCGCGACGAGGACGGCTATCTGCTGCAGATCTTCACCAAGCCTGTGCAGGACCGGCCGACGGTCTTCTTCGAGATGATCGAGCGACACGGTTCGATGGGCTTCGGAAAGGGCAACTTCAAGGCGCTCTTCGAAGCGATCGAGCGTGAGCAGGAGAAGCGCGGAAACCTGTAACAGCTGCCCCGTCCTTCACTGCGGCCCCACGGAACTGACCCGTGGGGCCGCAGGACTGCTTACGATCGGCGGCGTGTGCGCAAACGTCATGGTCGCCGAGGACGACGAGAAGCAGGCCGAGCTGGTCCGCCGTTACCTGGAACGGGAGGGCCATGCCGTCACGGTCGTACGGGACGGCAGAACGGCCATCGAGTGCGTCCGGCACAGGGAACCCGACCTGCTCGTCCTCGATGTGATGATGCCGCGCGCCGACGGCCTGGACGTACTGCGCGTGCTGCGGGCCGAGGCCCGCGAGCTGCCGGTGCTGATGCTGACGGCCCGCAGCACCGAGGACGATCTCCTGCTCGGCCTGGACCTCGGCGCCGACGACTACATGGCCAAGCCCTACAGCCCGCGGGAGTTGATGGCCCGGGTCCGCACCCTGCTGCGCCGCACCCGGGGCTCGGGTACGGCGGCCGAGGCCGCCGCCACGCTCTCGGTGGGCTCGCTGCTCATCGACCCCGACCGGCACGAAGTGACCATCGACGGCGGCCCGGTGGAGTGCACTCCGGGTGAGTTCCGCATCCTGGCGGCGATGGCGGCCGAGCCCGACCGGGTCTTCACCCGGGAGCGGCTGCTCGAGGAACTCCACGGCTTCGACCGGTACATCGGCAACCGCACGGTCGACGTGCACATCATGAATCTGCGCAAGAAGATCGAGCCAGCCCCGCGGCGGCCCGCCCGCCTGCTCACCGTCTTCGGCGTCGGCTACAAACTGACCGACCCGGCGAAGAGTGCCGCTCGTGCCTCCTCGTAGCACCACGCCGGGAGAGCGCAGACTCCCGCTGAGGAAGAGCCTGCTGGGGCGACTGCTCGCCGTGTCCGCGCTGGTGGCCGCCTGCTCGGTGGCCGCGACCGCCTGGCTGGCCGTGCAGACCACCTCCGGCGCCATCAAGCAGGAGCAGGGGCAGAACCTCACCGACGACGCCCGGATCTACAACACCCTGCTCGGCTACGCGGCGACCCACCCCCGTTGGGACGGGGTGGACGGGACCGTCGCCGACCTCGCCGGGCAGACCGGTCGCCGGATCGCGCTGACCACCGCGCAGCGAGTGCCCCTCGCCGACTCGGCGACCCAGGACAAGCCGCCCGCGCTCCCGCCGCAGACGTCGGCCGTCGTCGACCCGCTCTCCACGGACAGCACACTCGCGGGCGGCGGCAGACAGAGCACCGCGGACCGTATCGACCTGCGCGCCGTCGGACCGTTCCGGCTCCCGGCGGCCGAGCGCGACCGGCTGCGGGCGACCGCGGAGCGGACCGTTTCCTGCCTGCGCGAATACGGCGTCACCTCGGACATCATCGAGACACCCAGCGGCCGGCCGCGCATCCAGGTCGTCGGCAACGACCTCGACCGTATCCGGGGAACCCGGTGCGCGATCGACGCGCTGGAGGAGCCCACCGCCACCGAGGCCAAGGCGCTCGCCGCGCTCAACCAGCTCGCGAACGCCTGCCTCAAGCGCCAGGACCGGCACGCCGTGCGGCTGAACCTGAACCTCTCCTGGAAGGACCGTCCCGGGCCGGCCGAGTGGCCGGACGCGGGCGCGCTGCGTCTGCACCCCGAGCCGACCGAACGGCCCGAGCCGATCGGGCCGGCCGAGCGGCCCGAGCTGTTCGACATTCCGTCCGTCGCGCCCACCCCCGACGACGACGACCGGGCCGTCGCCTCCTGCGTCGGCACCGCCCGCCGGGAACAGCTCAGCTCCCATGTCGCCTCGCCCGCCCTGCTGTTCATCGGAGACCCCGACGGCGGGACCGTCCCCGGCTTCGACCTCTCCCCGGCCAACACCGCCCGGATCGCGGGTGCGGCCGCCCTTGTTCTGGCCCTCACGGTCGGCGCTTCCCTGCTCGCCGCCACCCGGCTCGTACGGCCGCTGCGTGCGCTCACCGGCGCGGCCCAGCGGATGAGGGACGGCGGATACGCCGGCCCCGTCCCGGTGCCGGTCTCCGCGGACAACGAGATCGGGAGGCTGGCCTTGGCCTTCAACGACATGTCCGTGCACCGCGCCCGCCTGGAGGAACAGCGCAAGGCGATGGTCAGCGACGTCGCCCACGAACTGCGCACCCCGCTCAGCAACATCCGCGGCTGGCTGGAGGCCGCACAGGACGGCCTCGCCGACCCCGACCCCGCCTTCGTCTCCTCGCTGCTGGAGGAGGCCATGCAGCTCCAGCACATCATCGGCGACCTCCAGGACCTGGCCCAGGCGGACGCGGGCGCGCTGCGCCTGCACCCCGAGCCGGTCCGGATCGACGAACTCCTCGGCCAGGTCGCCGCCGCCCACCTGGCCCAGGCGGAGACGGCGGGCGTCACGCTGAAGGTGTCCCTGCCGGACGACGTCCCCGCCCTGAGCGCCGACCCGGTCCGGCTGCGGCAGGCGGTCGGGAACCTGGTGTCCAACGCCGTACGCCACACCCCGCCCGGTGGCGCCGTCACGCTGAGCGCGCACGGCCGCGCGTCCGGGACCGTCACCGTCGAGGTCGCCGACACCGGCAGCGGCATACCGGCCGCGGACCTCCCGTGCGTCTTCGACCGCTTCTGGCGCGCGGAGAAGTCCCGCAGCCGGCGTACCGGCGGCAGCGGTCTGGGGCTGGCGATCGTCCGCAAACTCGCGGAGGCGCACGGCGGTTCGGCGGACGCGGCGAGCACCGAGGGCAAGGGCTCGGTCTTCACGCTGAAACTCCCGCCCGCCGGCCCTGATCGGATGACCACAGCGGTCTGACAGCTTCTTCACACCTTCAGGCCAGCCTGTCGCCAAACGCCGAAACGGCCGAGCTGGAATGGAGCCACCCCTATGTCCCACCGTCTGTCCCTGCGTGCTCTCGTCGTCGCCACCGCCGTGGCCGGAGCGGTGATCGTCCCGTCCACGGCCGCCCTCGCCGACGCCACGCCCTCGGCGCGGCCGACCGAGGCGGTGTCTCCGCCGGGGAGCGCCCGGCCGCCTCCGCAGGCGGCACCCCGACCACCGCACTCGCCGGGTCGGCCGCGGCGCTCGCCCTGGTCGCGGGCGCGGGAACGATCGCGGTGCGCCGCCGGTCGGCCGCCCACCGCAACGGCTGATCCCTCGTCCAGGGACGGCGCCGCCGACCGGCGGCGCCGTCCCCGCTCTGGAGACCCCATGTTCCGTACGCACCCAAGCGCCCGGCCGCCCGGCGCGCCGTCCGCGCTCGCCCGCCTCGCGCTGGCCGCCTGCGCATCCGCCGCCCTCGCCGGATGCTCGGCCGACGCCGTACCGATTCCGCCGCCGCGAGCCGCGCAGGATGTGCGGACACCGTCGATCGCCCCGCGCCGCACCGCCCCGGAGAAGCCCGTGGATCCCGTGGATCCCGTGGATCCCGCGGACCCCGCGGACCCCGCGGATCCCGCGGATCCCGCGCAGATCGACATCCCCTCCATCGGCGTGACCAGCACGCTCATGCGGCTCGGCCTCAACGGCGACGGCACGGTCGAAGTCCCGCCCGCAGACCGGGGCATGACCGCGGGCTGGTACACCGGCGGAGCAGTGCCGGGCGCGCGCGGGGCCGCCGTGATCATCGGCCACAACGACACCCGCTTCGGCCGGGCCGTCTTCCACGATCTGAAGAAGATCGCCAAGGGCGCGGACATCGCCGTACGGACGAGGCGGGGGAGGACGCTCCACTTCACCGTCACCGGCACCGAGACGGTCGGCAAGAAGGCATTTCCCACCCGGAAGGTCTACGGCCCGACGAGCGGGCGGGCCCTGCGCCTGATCACCTGCGACGGAGCCTTCGACCCGCAGGGGCACCCGGTGGACAACCTGATCGTTTACGCCGTGGGGCGCTGAGTCCTACTGTGAGGGCATGGCCAGGATCAACGACGTCGGCGGGATGCAGGGCTTCGGGCCCATCGACACCACCGACGACACCGAGCCCTTCCACGCCGACTGGGAAGCCCGGGTGTTCGCCCTCAACCGGGCGCTGCTCGCCGGGAAGGTCTTCAACCTCGACGAGTTCCGCGACGCCGTCGAGTCGATGGAGCCCGCCGAATACCTGGCGGCCTCGTACTACGAGCGCTGGGTCCATGCCATCGTCACCCTGCTGGAGCGCAAGGGCGTCATCGAGGCGGGCGAGCTCGATGACTGACGCCGCTCCTGACGGCACCCGCACCGGAAATGGCACCGGCACCGGCACAGGCACAGGCACCGGCGCGGGGGCAGGCACGGGCACGGGCACAGGCACCGGCACCGCCGACCGCTTCGCGCCGGGCGCGCGGGTGCGGACCGTCGACCACGACCCACCGCACCACACCCGGCTGCCGCGGTACGCACGCGGCAAGACCGGCACCGTCGTGGAGCCCGAGGGCCGCTCCCCGCTCGCCGACATCCGTTCCCAGGGACGCGAGGACGCCCCCGTCGAGCAGGTCTACGCCGTACGGTTCGAGGCCCGCGACCTGTGGGGCGAAGGCGACCACCACGTCGTGCTCGACCTGTCCGAGAGCTATCTGGAGGACGACCAGCCGTGACCGGAACCCACTCCGACGCCCTCGTCTCCCGCCGCGTACGGCGGCTGGAAACCCTCCTGGAGGAGCGCGGCATCGTTGCAGGCGCCGCGCTCGACGAGGTCATCGACGCCTTCCTGAGCGGCGCCTCCCCGGCCAACGGAGCGCGGGTGGTGGCCCATGCCTGGACCGACCCGGGCTTCAGGGCCCGGCTGCTCGCCGACGGCACCGCGGCCGTCGCCGAACTGGGCCTCGCCGCCGGGGGAGTCCAGCCCCAGCGGCTGCGTGTCGTCGAGAACACCTCGCACACCCACAACGTCATCGTCTGCACCCTCTGCTCCTGCTACCCGATCCGGCTGCTCGGCCCCTCCCCGAGCTGGTACAAGAGCGAGGCCTACCGCTCGCGCGTGGTGCGCGAACCGCGCGCGGTGCTGGAGGAGTTCGGGCTGCGGCTGCCGGCCGACACGGAGATCACGGTGTGGGACTCCACCTCGGAGACCCGCTACATGGTCCTGCCCCGCCGCCCGGAGGACACCGAGTCGCTGACCGAGCAGGACCTGGCGGCACTGGTGTCCCGCAACGCGCTGATCGGCACGGCAGCCCTCTGAGCGGTCCGCGCGCTCAGGTCCGTCCGGTGCCCGACGACGGCGACGGGAGGTTCGGCGTCCCGGAGAACCGCCCCTCCCTCGCGAGGCCCGACGAGGCCGACGGGGCCGACGAGGAGGGCGAGGAGGGCGAGGCGGACTCCGACGGCGAGAACGGCGAGAACGTCGAGAACGGCGAGGAGGAAGAAGGCGGCGACGGCTTCTGCGCGGACGAGGACGGCGACGGCCTCTCCGCGGACGGGGACGCCGACGACTCACCCTCCGCCGCCTTCTGCGAACCGTCCCGCTCCAGGCCCGTCACCTTCTTCGGCCCGCCCGGCGGCAGATCCCCGAGCGCGGTCAGGGTGTCCCGGGCGACGCGAGCCAGCAGCGGCGAGAAGTACGGGTTGATCTGGAGCGCCTCCGCGAGATGCCGCCGCGCCGGACCCGCGAGCTTCAGAACGCGCTCGATCTCACCGCGGTGAAAGGTGAACAGCGGGCTCCGCAGCCCCTGCTCCGTCGCCCTCTTGGCGAACGGCAATGCCTCGTTAGGCCGTCCCGCCCGGAACATCGCCCAGCCCAGCGCGTCCGCCGTGTGCACATTGCGGTGGCCGCGGTCCCACTCGTCCTGCAACCGGCGCACCGCCGCCTCCGGGTCGCCGTGGTCCGCCTCGAACAGGCCGAGCACGAACGCCTCGTCCACCCCGTCCCTCCCCGCCCGCGCCGCCCTTTCCCGCAGCTGCGCGTACTGGGTGGCGGCATCCCCGTCCAGCCCCAGCGACTGGTACAACTCGCCGGCCTCCAAGGCGTACTCGGGCAGATCGGCGAGACCCAGAGCCGACTCGTAGTCGCGGAACGCCTCGTTCGTGCGCCCCAGCGCGGCCAGCGTCCGCGCCCGTGACGCCAGCGACGGATGATGGTCCGGCGCCAGCTTCAGCGCCTTGTCGTACTCCACGAGCGCTTCGGCGGGCTCACCCCGCTCCCACGCCAGGTCGCCCAGCCGGTGCCGCGCGGTGGCCTTCTCCTCGGGCGTCCCGGCACTGCCCACCGCGTCGTACGCCAGCGCCGCCGCGTCCTCGCGCCAGCCGCGGTCCCGGTAGACCTCGGCCGCCCGGCCCAGCGTCTGTGCGCCCGGATGCAACGAGGTGAGCCGGTCCATGGCCGTGCCCGCCGACTTGTAGTCGCCGAGCCCGCTGTAGGCGTCGATCAGCACCGGATACGCCGTCCAATGCTTCGGCTGCTGCTTCGCCGCGCTCTCACCCAGATCGCGGGCCCTGACGAAGTCGTGCCGGGCGTTGGCCAGCGCCGCGAGCCCCAGCAGCGCGTTCACATTGCCCTTCTCGCCGGGCAGCACGTCCAGCGAGTGCCGCAGCGCGCCCTCCGCCTTCGGGTAGTAGGCCGGATCCGCCAGCCGGGTCCCCCGCTCCACATAGGCCGAGCCCAGCACCGCCCACGACTGCCCGTCCCGGGGGTGCGCCTTCACCCACTGCTCCCGGTCGGCGATGAGCGCGGTCAGATCGACGAGGGCGGCCGGCGCGCCAGCGCCCGCCGCGGCCAGCGCCCGTTCGGCCGCACCCGGCTCCCTCCGCCCACCCTCCTCGCCCCACCCGGGCGCGAGCGTGATCACCCCGATGACCAGCGTCGCGCCGACCAGCGTGCTGATCGCGGCGTTCTTCACGTGTTCGCTCTTCATGGGGCTCACTGTGCGTCAGCGCGCAGTCAATACGAAGAACGCATCCGGCCCTGCGATGCGGAAGGCACACGGGTTCACACCGATGGCCCCCGGTGCGAGGCTGGGACCATGGACGATCTTCTCGACCGGCTGCGTACCGGTCTGCCCGCCGAGGCCGTCATCACCGACCCGGACGTCACGGCCTCCTACGCGAACGACATGGCGAGCTTCTGCGCGGCGGGCACCCCCGCCGTCGTCGTCCTGCCCCGCACCGTCGAGCAGGTCCAGCACGTCATGCGCACCGCGAGCGCGCTGCGCGTCCCCGTCGTCCCGCAGGGCGCACGCACCGGCCTGTCCGGGGCCGCCAATGCCTCCGACGGCTGCATCGTGCTCTCCCTGACGAAAATGGACCGGATCCTGGAGATCAGTCCGGTCGACCGGATCGCCGTCGTCGAACCGGGCGTCGTCAACGCCGTGCTGTCCCGGGCCGTGAACGAACACGGCCTGTACTACCCGCCCGACCCGTCCAGCTGGGAGATGTGCACCATCGGCGGCAACATCGGCACGGCGTCGGGCGGCCTGTGCTGTGTGAAGTACGGAGTGACCGCGGAGTACGTACTCGGTCTGGACGTCGTCCTCGCCGACGGACGGCTGCTCACGACGGGCCGCCGTACCGCCAAGGGCGTCGCCGGATACGACCTGACCAGGCTTTTCGTCGGATCCGAAGGCAGTCTCGGCATCGTTGTCAAAGCCGTGCTCGCGCTGCGCCCCCAGCCGCCCGCGCAGTTGGTGCTCGCCGCCGAGTTCGACTCCGCCGGTGCCGCGTGCGAAGCGGTCTGCGCGATCATGGAGCGTGGTCACACGCCCTCACTGCTCGAACTGATGGACCGTACGACCGTCCGGGCCGTCAACGCCATGGCGAACATGGGCCTGCCGGACTCCACCGAAGCCCTGCTCCTCGCCGCCTTCGACACCCCGGACCCCGCCGCCGACCTGGCGGCGGTCGGCGCCCTGTGCGAGGCGGCCGGCGCCACCCAGGTCGTCCCGGCCGACACCGTCGCCGAGTCCGAACTGCTCCTCCAGGCGAGGCGGATGTCGCTCACGGCCCTGGAGACCGTCAAGTCGGCCACGATGATCGACGACGTCTGTGTCCCGCGCTCGAAACTCGGCGCGATGATCGACGGCACGGCCGCCGTCGCGGACAAGTACGGCCTCACGATCGGCGTCTGCGCGCACGCGGGCGACGGCAACACCCATCCCGTCGTCTGCTTCGACCACGCCGACCCCGACGAGTCCCGGCGCGCCCGCGAGTCCTTCGACGAGATCATGGCGCTCGGCCTGGAGCTGGGCGGCACGATCACCGGCGAACACGGCGTCGGCGTACTGAAGAAGGAGTGGCTGGCGCGCGAACTGGGCCCGGTGGGCGTGGAGATGCAGCGCGGCATCAAGCAGACCTTCGACCCGCTCGGCATCCTCAATCCGGGCAAGATCTTCTGAGGCTTTGGACGTACGGCCAAAGCCCGATGGATCGGACACGGCCGTCCGCATAGCGTGAAGAGACCGATGAAGGAGGAGCCGTGCCAGCACGCCTTGACCACACCATCGTCCACAGCCGCGACCGCTTCGCCGGCGCCCGTTTTCTCGCCGAGCTCATCGGCGAGCCCGAGCCCAGGCCCTTCGGACCGTTCGCAAGCCTGCCGCTGGCGGGCGGTGTCACCCTCGACTACCTCGACGCGCCGGGCACGATCGTTCCCCAGCACCTCGCCTTTCTGGTCTCGGAGGAGGAGTTCGACGAGATCTTCGCCCGGATAGCCGAGCGCGAACTCCCCTACTGGGCCGATCCCGTGCACGACCGGCCCCAGAAGATCAACCACCACTTCGGGGGCCGCGGGGTCTACATAGACGACCCGGACGGTCACTCCCTTGAGTTCATCACTCACACCTACGTCACCGATTAGGCATCGCCGTCCTGGGACTCGTCCGCGGGCCGCTGCTCACGCGGCCGCAGGTCGTCGGCCGGGGTGGGCGCGAGCAGCTCGGCGAGGCCGTCGTCGATACCGAGCTGCTCGGGCTCAGAGCCGGGGGGGACCACCCTCAGGGTCCGCTCCAGCCAGGCGGAGACCACCGTGGCGGACACCTCGAGCAGCGCTTTCCCCTCGGGGGAGCTGAGCCCCATCAGTACGACGCTGCGTCCCTCGGCCTTCTCCGGCCAGACCCGCACATCGCCCTGGCCGCAGGCCCTGAACACCCCCTCGACGAGCAGTTCCCGGGCGAAGGTCCAGGTGACGGGGTTGTCGGAGCCGATGTGAAAGGTGATGCGTACGGCATACGGGTCGTCCGTGCGATAGGTCAGCCGAGCCGGGACGGGGATGCTGCGCTCCGGCGACAGCACGAGATTGAGTTCCACTTCGCGTTCCACCACGGTGTGCATGAGAGTGCTCTTCCTTCCTGTGCGGGCCTCGTGTGCGGGTCTCGTGAACGGGCCTGCCAGGAGAGAGCACGAAGCCGCGCGGCTATGACGCGACTTCGGGGAAGAAATTTTCCGGGACCGGCTCTCTGTACTGCGGACGTGACCGGAAAGTGGTCGTTACGGCCGGACCGGCACGGGCGTGCGCGAGCGTCTGATAGATGTGGACCCTTGAATTGAGGCTCTCGAGGAGATACGGGACCACGGTGATGAGCGCCCCAACCCCGGCCACCGGCGACGGCAGCCCCACGCCCGGCTACTACCCGGACCCATCCATTCCTGGATACGTCCGGTACTGGAACGGAGCTGCCTGGGTTCCCGGTACGAGCCGGCCCTCGCCGGATACGGGCGAGGCGATGCCCACGGGCCCCGGCCCGGCCGACGCCGGACTCGCGGGTCCGCAGGCCCAGCCCCAGGCTCCGGCGGCGACTCGGCTGGAGGAGACCGGTCCGGTCTTCTTCGACGAGGAACCGTCCGACGAGCCGTCCCGCCCCGAACCGGCGACGGCCTGGCAGGCCGACACGGCACGCCAGACCGGCTTCGGCGGAGAGCGCGACCATCGCGTCTCGTGGGGCGGTCCGCACCATCCCCAGGACCCGCGCGCCACGGACGGGCCAGGTGCGCCCGCCGATCCGCGCAGCTCCGCAGCGCCTCAGCCGCACGGTGACCCGACGGGCGGCGCGCTGCCCGGCGTACGTTTGCTCGGCCCCTCCGCGTCGGGAGAGCAGCCGCCGGCCGACGGCACCGTCTTCATCCGTCCGCTCAGACCCGGCAGGCAAGCGCCCGGCGCGGCGAATCCTGCCGCGGAACCGACCGCGGGTGAGCCGTCGGCGCACCACCGGCAGCAGCCGCCCGCCGAGGGCACGGTCTCCATCCGCGCGCTGCGTCAGGGCGCACAGGGTGCGCAGGCCGCCCAGAGCGGACAGAGCGCACAGAGCGGGCAGGGCCCGCAGAGCGTGCAGCCCGAAGGGCTGACGGTCCGGTCCATGACCCCGGGCGCGGCTGCGCCCGGCGGGCCTCAGCCGCAGACACCCTCCCAGCGGCGGCCTCAGCCGCCCACCCAGCCGCAGACGCCGCAGCCGGGGACCCAGCAGTCCCCGCCGCAGGTGCCCGTGCAGGGCCAGCCCCCTGTCACCAACGGCCCCGGCGGAGGCTCGGCCTCCTGGGCGCAGCAGGTCCACCGGCTCGCGCAGCCGAACACCGGTCGCGGCCAGGCCGACCCCCCGGTCGTGCCGTGGAAGCCACCGGTCAGAGATCCGTTCCTGCAAGCCGTCCTGGTCCAGGCAGCGGCCCGTCCCGCCTCGCTCGGCAGGCGGTTCGCCGCGCGGCTGATCGACACCCTGCTGCTCGGCGCGATCGTCGGCGCCGCCGCTGTGCCGGTCGTCGCCCAGGCGCGTACGCACATCGACGAGAAGATCGAGGCGGCGAAGCAGTCGGGCCAGACGGTCACCGTCTGGCTGGTCGACGGGACGACCGCCGGGCAGCTCGGCATCGTCCTGGGCGCCCTGCTGGTGGTCGGCGTGCTGTACGAGGCGCTCCCGACCGCGAAGTGGGGCAGCACCCTCGGCAAGAAGCTCTGCGGCATCAGGGTCTGGGACATCGAGTCCCATGAGCCGCCGTCCTTCGGGGCGGCGCTGCGCCGCTGGCTGGTCTACGGAGTGCTCGGCGTGCTCGCCGTCGGGGTGCTCAATGTGCTCTGGTGCCTGTTCGACCGTCCCTGGCGGCAGTGCTGGCACGACAAGACGGCCCACACGTTCGTGACCGGTTGACAGTTTTCGGGGAGTACCGGACTTTCCCCCGAACGGCGCGCGAGCCGTTGCGGGGGCACCCGGGGCGCGGTGCACTGCCCCCATGAGCAACGACCAGCCGCCGCCCGGCCAGCCGCCCGAGGACGACCCCTTCCGCAAGAGGCCGCCGGACTCCCAGCCTCCGCCGTCCGGCGGTCCTCAGGAGCCCCCGCCCCCACAGGGACCGCCCTCAGGTTCTCCGTACGGTCCCGGTCCCGGCTCCGGACCGGGCTACGGCTCCGGCGGATCGGGTCCGTACGACGGAGGCGGCGGTCAGCCCCCTCCGCCCGGCTCCGGCTACGGCGGTGCGTACGGTGGGGCAGACCCGCTCGCCGGGATGCCGCCGCTCGCGGACTTCGGCAAACGTTTCGTCGCCCGCGTCATCGACGCGCTCATCGTCTTCGTGCCGCTGGCGGTGATCTCGCTGATCTTCGGCGGCTGGGACTACAACTCGAACAACGACAGCTGGGACGAGTTCACCGATCAGGTGAACAGCGGCCGGCAGTGGCTCTGGTCGCTCATCTCCGTCGTGGCATATGTCGCCTACGACGCGGTGATGGTCACGAGGAACGGTCAGACCGTCGGCATGCGTCTGATGAAGATCCGCGTGGCGATGCTCAACGACGGCAGCGTGCCGGACACGTCGTCGTCGCTGCTGCGCGCGCTGGTGCTCTGGGTGCCCGCGCTCGTCTGCTGCTTCTGCCTCTGGTGGATCATCATCATTCTGACGATTCTGAGCGACAAGCCGTATAAACAGGGTCTGCACGACAAGGCGGGCAAGACGGTCGTGGTGTCAGCGCCGCAGTGAGTGCTCGCCGACCCTGGCCTCCGCTCCCGCGCGAGCGCGGGCCGCGGGGACCCGGGTGGTGAGACCGTCGGCGGCGGCGGCCGATGCGGAAGGGCTGGTGGCGGCGCCATGGTTCGTACGAGCCGTGTGCGCCGTCTTCGCCGTCCTCGCTCCTGACCTGCCGAAGGGCAGGGCGACCGCGACCAGCAGACCGAGCCCCATCGAGGCGACGCCGATGGCGGCGACCCCCATGGCATGGCTCGCGCGGGTGAGCAGCAGCAGGGCGAGGGTCGAGAAGACGACGGTGGCGGAACCGTAGGCGAGCTGTGCGGCAGTCGGACGCGGCATGACAGTTTCCGTCCTCGGGACAGGGCAGGGGGGTGTCTCTCAACGCGGTCGCACTGTCAAGTGACTCTACGACGGTGGATGCCCGGGAGGAACCGGCGGTAAGCGTGACCTAACCCACGGTGCCGGTGCACGGGGGGCGCACTGAGTCATCGATCGGGCAACTGTTCAATCCGATGCGCCTGTTGTCTCACATGTCGGACGTTCGGATAACGGTACGTGATCGCATAGTGCACTTGGTGTGTGCAAGTCAAGGTCTGTCTTTTCTCCGGCAACTCCGGTCGAATGTCGTCACTTGTGACGCGTCACCGCGCGCGGACGACCCCACATCAGGTCCGCCGCAGCGACGGGACGCGGGGGAGGACAACATCAAGTGACCATCAATCGAGGGACGATCAGAGCGTCCGCGGTGCTCGTGGCCCTGGCCGCGACCACCGCGTCGGCCTCGGCGTTCAGCAGCGCCCAGGCCGACAACCAGGGGACATCGGGCCCAGCCGCAATCGAGCGCCATGACCCGGCGCCCAAGGGGCAGGTCGAGCACGACCTCGACGGCCCGTTCAGCAAGCAGCAGGACGAGCAGCGCGAAGCCGCGCTGGAACAGGTCATATCCGGCGACGCGACCGTGCAGCAGCGCGGCGGGTCCAAGGTCGTGAAGCTCGGCGACAAGAAGTACGTGGAGCTCGCCCGGGAGAAGACGGACAAGATCTTCACGATCCTCGTGGAGTTCGGCGACAAGGTCGACGACACCACGATGTTCGACCCGGACGGGCCGGACGGCCCCGAGGTGCCGGTCAAGAAGTACGGCGGAACCCCGGGCCCGCAGCACAACAAGATCGCCAAGCCGGACCGCAAGGTCGACAACTCCACGGCCTGGCAGGCGGACTACAACCGGCAGCACTTCCAGGACATCTACTTCGGCAAGGGCAAGGACAAGCGGGGCCGCCAGAAGGAGTCCCTGAAGACCTACTACGAGAAGACCTCCTCCGGCCGTTACTCGGTCGACGGCGAGGTCTCCGACTGGGTCAAGGTCGACTACAACGAGGCCCGTTACGGCTCGAACTACTGCGGCGACACCAACTGCGCCAACGTCTGGGACACGGTCAAGGACGGCGTCACCGCCTGGGCCGCGGACCAGAAGGCGAAGGGCCGTACCGAAGCGCAGATCAAGACGGACCTCGCGAAGTACGACCTGTGGGACCGTTACGACTTCGACAACGACGGCAACTTCAACGAGCCCGACGGCTACATCGACCACTTCCAGATCGTCCACGCGGGCGAGGACGAGTCGGCGGGCGGAGGCGCCGAGGGCACCAACGCCCTGTGGGCGCACCGCTGGTACGCCTACGGCCAGGACGCCGGCAAGACCGGCCCGGCGAACAACAAGGCCGGCGGCACCCAGATCGGCACCACCGGCATCTGGGTCGGCGACTACACCATGCAGCCCGAGAACGGCGGCCTCGGTGTCTTCGCCCACGAGTACGGCCACGACCTCGGTCTGCCCGACCACTACGACACCTCGGGCAAGGGCGAGAACTCGACCGGCTTCTGGACCCTGATGTCGGCCGGTTCCTGGCTCGGCACCGGCAAGGACTCCATCGGCGACCTGCCGGGCGACATGAGCGCCTGGGACAAGCTGCAGCTGGGCTGGCTCAACTACACCAAGGGCAAGGCGGCGAAGAAGTCGACGCACACCCTCGGTGTGTTGGCGTACAACACCAAGAAGCCGCAGGCGCTTGTCGTCGAGCTGCCGAAGAAGGCCGTCACCACGACTGTCGTGAAGCCCGCCGAGGGCTCCAAGCAGTGGTGGAGCGACATGGGTGACAACCTCAAGAACACCCTGACCCGCTCGGTCGACCTGACCGGCAAGTCCAAGGCGTCCCTGGAGCTTTCGGGCTGGTGGGACATCGAGGCCAACTACGACTACCTCTACACCGAGGTGTCGACGGACGGCGGCGCAGGCTGGACGCCGGTGGACGGAACGGCCGACGGCAAGGCGATCACCCGCGACGCGGGCGACAAGCCGGCGCTGACCGGTGTCTCGGGCGCGTACAAGAAGCTCGTCTACTCGCTCGACGCCTACGCGGGCAAGAACGTCGACGTCCGCTTCCGCTACCAGACGGACGGCGGTGCGGGAGGCAAGGGCTTCGCCGCGGACACGATCACGGTCAACGCGGACGGCAAGGCGCTGTTCTCGGACAACGCCGAGGGTGACGACGCGGGGTGGACATCCAAGGGCTTCTCCCGCATCGGCCAGTCCTTCACCAAGGAGTACGAGCAGTACTACCTGGCGGAGAACCGGCAGTACGTCTCGTACGACAAGACCCTCCAGGTCGGCCCGTACAACTTCGGCTTCAAGGCTCCGAAGGACGCCTGGGTCGAGCACTACCCGTACCAGAACGGCCTCGTCATCTGGCTGTGGGACACCTCGCAGAAGGACAACAACACCAGCGCCCACCCGGGCCAGGGTCTGGTCCTTCCCGTGGACGCGCACCCGAAGGCCATGAAGTGGGCCGACGGCACGCTGATGCGGAACAAGATCCAGTCGTTCGACTCGGCCTTCGGCCTCCGGCCGACCGACGCCTTCACGCTCCACAAGGCGGATGTCGCGTTCCGGATCAAGGCGCAGAAGGGCAACCCGGTCTTCGACGACCGCAAGGGTGTCTACTGGTTTGCCGAGAACCCGACGGCGGGTGTCAAGGTAACTGACACCAACACCAAGATCACGGTCGTCAGTGAGCCGCGCAGCGGCCAGACGATCACGGTCAAGGTTGGTCCGTCGACCAAGTAATTCGTATCACCGCAGGTCATAGCATGATCGGCCGTCGCCCTCTAGCGGGCGGCGGCCGATCGTGTTTAGGTGCGTCTACCAGGTCCTTATTGACACGCCATCTCACGGGGGAGTGGTTCCGCATGCCCGGCGGAGGTTTCTGCAAGTTGCCGAACGGCAGCGTGGTGGTCGCGCTCAGCCTGCCCAGTCCGGTCGGCGACGGCACCACCGTGCGCTTTCTCGTCCATGCGGCCAACCGGGCGAGGGCGCTGACGCGACTGCGGAACCTGGGGTTTCGGGCGGTGTATCTGCGGGGGAACGCGGAGCCGCCGACGCCCGACGAGATCACGGCGGTGCTGCACCATCCGGACGGCCTGCTGTGGCGCGCGACCCCGGAGAACCGCGAGGAGCTCTGGCATCCGATACGCGCGCTCCTGAGAACCCCGCCGGAGCTCCGTGGCGGACCCCGCTCCTCCCTCGCCTGAGGGGCCCTGCCTGCCGGCCCCCGCCGTTCACACCACCGGCTTGCCGGACAGCTCGACGCCCGCGCCCCGCATCTGTTCCAGCGCCCGCTCCGTCGTCTCCTTCGCGACCCCGGCCGTCAGGTCCAGCAGCACATGCGTGGCGAAGCCCTCCCGGGCCGCGTCCAGCGCCGTGGCGCGGACGCAGTGGTCCGTGGCGATGCCGACCAGGTCGACCTCGGTGACCTCGTGCGCCCGCAGCCACTGCGCCAGCGTCGTGCCGTTCTCGTCCGTGCCATCGAAGCCGCTGTAGGCCGCCGTGTAGGCGCCCTTGTCGAAGACCGCGTCGATCGCGCCGGACGCGACCACCGGAGCGAAGTTCGGGTGGAACCCCGCGCCCTCCGTGCCCGCCACACAGTGCGGCGGCCAGCTGTCCACGTAGTCCGGGCGGTCGGAGAAGTGCCCGCCCGGCTCGATGTGGTGGTCGCGGGTGGCGACGACATGGCGGTAGCCCGGCTGGCTCTGTCCGATCAGATCGGTGATCGCGGCGGCGACATCGGCACCCCCCGCCACCGCGAGGCTGCCGCCCTCGCAGAAGTCGTTCTGAACGTCCAAGACGATCAAGGCGCGGTGCATGGCGGGTGTCCTTCGATGGGGTGAAAAAGCGAATGGGCGGGGACCGCAGGTGCTCGGACGCGATCGAAGGTGCGGGAAGGCCGGGAAGGCCCGGAAGGTACTGAGCCTAGAGACTCGGGCCGCCCCGCGGGAGAGGGCTCACGACTCGGGCCGCCCCGCGGGAGAGGGCTCACGACTCGGGCCGCCCCGCGGGAGAGGGCTCACGCGGGGTTCATACGTACTCCGTGGGCAGTACCGGCTCCCCCTTGGACAGCTGCGTCGCCGACATGGGCAGCCCCGCCCGCGCCTCGATGTGCCGCTCGCGTGCCGCGTCCAGCGGTTCGCGTGCGACTGTCTCGCCGCCCTTGACCAGCTCGACGAGCAGTTGCCGGTCCTTGAGCTCGGGCGGCACCTCGCCGACGCCGATCACCTCCGCCTCGGCCACCCCGTCCGCGTCGAGCCGGCGAGCGGCCCACTTGCGGCCTCCGACCGAGGACTTCGCGCCCATGGACTTCTTCGCCACCGCCATCAGCGGAGCCCTGGGGTCGGCCGAACGCGCGCGGGCCACCAGCTTGTAGACCATCGAGCAGGTGGGGTGCCCGCTTCCGATGACCAGCTGTGTCCCCACTCCGTACGCGTCCACGGGGGCCGCCGCCAGCGAGGCGATGGCGTACTCGTCCAGATCCGAGGTGACGACGATCTTGGTGTTCCGCGCCCCCAGCTCGTCCAGCTGCTGCCGCACCCGGTGCGCGACCAGCAGCAGGTCACCGGAGTCGATGCGGACGGCGCCCAGCTCGGCGCCCGCGATCGCCACCGCGGTACGGACGGCCTCGGCGACGTCGTACGTGTCGACCAGCAGCGTCGTGCCCCGGCCGAGCGAGTCGACCTGTGCCTGGAAGGCCTCGCGCTCGCTGTCGTGCAGCAGCGTGAACGCGTGGGCGCTGGTGCCGACCGTCGGAATGGCGTAACGGAAGCCCGCCGCCAGATCGGAGGTGGAGTTGAAGCCGCCGACGTACGCCGCGCGGGCGGAGGCGACCGCGGCCAGCTCGTGCGTGCGCCGCGCACCCATCTCGATCAGCCTGCGCCCGCCGGCCGCGATCGCAATCCGTGAGGCCGCCGCGGCGATCGCGGAGTCGTGGTTGAGGATCGAAAGGAGCACGGTCTCCAGCAGCACGCACTCGGCGAAAGAGCCCTCGACCCGCAGGATCGGCGAGCCCGGGAAGTACACCTCGCCCTCCGGGTAGCCCCAGATGTCGCCGCGGAAGCGGTACGAGGCCAGCCATCGCAGCGTGGGTTCGTCGACGATGTCGCGCTCACGCAGAAAGCCCAGCACGTCCGCGTCGAACCGGAAGTTCTCGACGGCGTCCAGGACCCGGCCGGTACCCGCCACGACGCCGTACCTCCGCCCTTCGGGCAGGCGGCGCGTGAAGACCTCGAAGACGGAGCGCCGGTCGGCGGTGCCGGCGCGCAGCGCCGCCTGGAGCATCGTGAGCTCGTACTGGTCGGTGAAGAGGGCTGTCGACGGGACATCCACCGGCAGTCCAAGGTCCGCAGCGTTCATGGCAACGATGCTAGCGCACATCTCGTCAGAGTGACGAGATGTGCGGGTCGTTTGTGCGATGAGCCCTTGCGGGTGGCAGCATGGACCAGGTGAGTGTTGCTCCCACAGAGATCGAACGTCCCGAATCGGCGGAGGAGACCTTTGCCGTTCCCGAGCCCGACGTGCCGTGGGTGACGCTCGTCCACAACGACCCCGTCAATCTGATGAGCTATGTCACCTATGTCTTCCAGGCCTATTTCGGCTACTCCAAGGACAAGGCGCACAAGCTGATGCTCGACGTTCATCACAAGGGACGCGCCGTCGTCTCCAGCGGCAGCCGCGAGGAGATGGAGCGCGACGTGCAGGCCATGCACGGTTACGGCCTGTGGGCGACCCTCTCCCAGGACCGCACCTGATGGCCGGGCACTTCGAGGCGATCCCCGGCGGCGGCGCCGCCGTCGCACTCGACGAGGTCGAGATCTCCATCCTGCGCTCGCTGGCCGTCCAGCTCCTGGAGCTGATCGGGCCCGGCGACGAACCGGTCGAGGGCGAGGATCCGCTGGCCGCGCTCTTCGCGGAGGGGCCGAGCGAGCCCCCCGCCGACCCGGCGCTGGCCCGCCTCTTCCCCGAGGCGTACGGGGGACCCGACGACGACGAGGCGGACGAGGAACTGCGCGCCGCCTCCGCCGAGTTCAGGCGCTTCACCGAGAAGGACCTGCGCTCCCGCAAGCGCGACGACGCCCTGGCCATTGTGCGCACCCTTGACTCGCTGACCGCCACCGGCGAGGGCGGCGCCGTACTGAAGCTGACGGCCGACGACTGTCTGCACTGGCTCGGAGCGCTGAACGACCTGCGGCTGACCATCGGCACCCGGCTGGAGGTCGGCGACGAGGACGAGAGCGGCGAGCTGTACCGACTGCCGGACTCCGACCCGCGCAAGCCCATGGTGATGGCCTACCTCTGGCTGGGCGCGCTCCAGGAGACGCTCGTCGAAACGCTGCTGCCCTGAGCATGCTCCCGGGGTCGCCCGAGCGCGCTCCGGGGGGTGCGCCCGGGGGTGCCCCGGGACGTCATGTGGAGGCCATGAGGACGTCCTGAGGACGTCATGGGAAGCTCGGCGGCCGTTCGCTCAACGGACACTCAAATCCGGATAACGATCATGTCACCGCATCGGAAACTTTTGCTGCGGTGGCCGACTTTTGTCCGCTTTTTCCTGTGGCCTGGGCCACATTGCCGGTGGTCGATCGCTGCTGCAACCGTGATAAATCTTCACGACCACCCGCGGGACGCGACCCATGTCCCCGGGGGCGCTTGGGCCGGCAGACCGGCGGTAGCACTCCATTCACATCCGGGGAGATCAGGACCTGGTCCGCAGTCGCTCGGCATCTGCCGCGCGCGCGGATCGGCATGGAGAAAGGGCGCAACACCATGACCTCACTGCAGGTCGACAAGCACGACGGCAATGAGGCGGCGGCGGGGTCCGCGGCAGGCGAGGACGAGGGCTACCAGCGGGGACTGGGTGCTCGTCAGATCCAGATGATCGCGATCGGCGGCGCCATCGGCACCGGCCTGTTCCTCGGCGCGGGCAAGGCCATTTCCAAGGCCGGACCCAGCCTCATCCTGGCCTACGCCATCGCGGGTCTGGTCATCTTCTTCATCATGCGGGCGCTCGGCGAACTGCTCATGTACCGGCCGGTCTCGGGCTCGTTCTCGGACTACGCCCGCGAGTTCCTCGGCCCCTTCTGGGGATTCGTCACCGGCTGGACGTACTGGCTCTTCTGGGTCGTCACCGGCATCACCGAGGTCACCGCGGCCGCCCAGTACATGTCCTTCTGGACCCATGACAGCTTCCCGCAATGGGCGTACGCGCTGATCTTCACGGTCATCCTGTACGGCGCGAACCTGATCTCCGTGAAGCTCTTCGGTGAGCTGGAATTCTGGTTCTCGATGGTCAAGGTCACCGCGATCGTCGGCATGATCCTCATCTGTGCCGGCATTCTCACCATCGGCTTCTCCGACGCCGCCGACACCGCGACCGTGGCCAACCTCTGGAACGACCAGGGCTTCTTCCCCAAGGGCATCGGCGGCACGCTGATGACCCTCCAGATCGTGATGTTCGCCTTCCTCGCGGTCGAGCTGGTCGGCGTCACCGCCGGCGAGTCCAAGGACCCGGAGACGACCCTCCCCAAGGCCATCAACACCGTGCCGTGGCGTATCGCCGTCTTCTACATCGGCGCGCTGATCATGATCCTTTCGGTCGTCCCGTGGAGCGAGTTCCAGCCGGGCGTCAGCCCGTTCGTCGCGGCCTTCGAGAAGATGGGCCTCGGCGTCGGCGCCGCGATCGTGAACTTCGTCGTCCTCACCGCGGCTCTCTCGTCCTGCAACTCCGGCATGTACTCCACCGGCCGCATGCTGCGCGACCTCGCGCGCAACGGCCAGGGGCCGAAGCTCTTCACCAGGCTGACCAGGAGCGGCACCCCGCTGGTCGGTACCACCGTCTCCGCCGCGCTGATGCTCGTCGGCGTCTGGATCAACTACAAGGCACCGGGCAAGGCCTTCGACTACGTCGTCTCCTTCGCCACCATCTCCGGCATGTGGGCCTGGATCATGATCCTGGTCTGCCAGATCCGCTACCGCGCCAAGGCGGACCGCGGCGAGCTGCCCCAGTCCACCTTCAAGGCGCCGGGCGCGCCGTGGACCAGCTGGTTCGCGCTGCTTTTCATCGGCATGGTCATCGTGATGATGGGCGTCGACAAGGACGCGCGCGTCGCGCTGTGGCCGGGTGCGCCGCTGTGGGCGCTGATCCTCGGAGTCGGCTACCTCGTGCTGATGAAGCGGAGCGACAAGAACAAGAAGGACCGGGTCGAGACGGCTTCGGCCGCTTCGCACTGACGAGCGTCCTCGTGAAACCGGGCGGGCCCAAGGGCCCGCCCGGTTCTGCGTGGTGTGCGGTGTCCGGCCCTGCGTGGCGGACCGTGTCCGGGGCGTGCGCGGAAGGATCAGGCCACGCGGACGTCGTCTGTGCGGGCGTGCAACGTCACGCCCGCGTCGGTGGCCCGGACATCGGCGGGGACCAGAGTGGCCGGGAGGTCCGGCACCGTCCGTTCCCGTCCGGCGAAGGCCGCGGCGACGCGGGGCCCGGACAGGTGACGCGGGGCCCGGTCGGGTCGAGCGGACGCCCCGCCGGCGACGCGGCGACCGGCACCACCGTCATCGTCTCTCCCTTGAGCCGCACCGGGCTCGCGGGCCCCCGGTGCCGCACCTCGCCGCGTTGTCGTCGGCCGGCTCTCGCCCCCTCTCGGCGCCTCATGGGCGGTCTCACCGGCTGGTCCCCGGATCTCGGATCCGGGAACGCTCCGCCTATTCTCGTCCCCATGCTGACCCTCACCCAGGCCCTGTACGACCAGATCGTCGCGCACGCCCGCGCCGACCATCCCGACGAGGCCTGCGGCATGGTCGCGGGCCCCGAGGGCACCGGCCGGCCCGAGCGCTTCATCCCGATGCTGAACGCGGCACGCTCGCCCACGTTCTACGAGTTCGACTCGGCGGACCTGCTGAAGCTCTACCGGGAGCTGGACGACCGCGACGAAGAGCCGGTGATCATCTACCACTCGCACACCGCGACCGAGGCGTACCCGTCCCGTACGGACATCAGCTACGCCAACGAGCCGGGTGCCCACTACGTCCTGGTCTCCACCGCCGACACCGACGACGCCGGTCCCTTCCAGTTCCGTTCCTTCCGCATCGTGGACGGCGAGGTCACCGAGGAGGAGGTCGAGGTCGTCGCGTCGTAGGCGGCTTCCCGGCCGACGCCGTACCGCATGCTGAGCGTGGTACGTCCACTATGCGAGATCACATTCCGGAACCCGGAAGGGGAATCGATACGATGACCGCATGGTTCCCCATGACGTGAGCGACAAGACGCCGAGCAGCCTGCTGCTCGTGGCGCGGCTGCACGTCGACCTGTGCCGCCTCGCCAGCGCGATCTGTACGGCCCCCGCTGCTCTCTGAGCGCATCGACGACCGCACCACCCCCTGCGCGGGGGGGCAGAGCCGCGCGCCCCTTACGCCACCCCGCCACTCCCGACAGGAGCCCATGTCATGGCCATCGAGGTCCGCATCCCGACCATCCTCCGCACCTACACCGACGGCGAGAAGGCCGTCCAGGGCAGCGGTGACACCCTCGCCGACCTCTTCGCAGACCTCGAGTCCCGCCACAACGGCATCCAGGAGCGCATCGTCGACGCCGGCCAGCTGCGCCGCTTCGTCAACGTCTACCTCAACGACGAGGACGTCCGTTTCCTGGACGGCATCTCCACCAAGCTCGCCGACGGCGACAGCGTCACGATCCTCCCGGCAGTCGCGGGTGGCATGCGCTGATGCGTTACGACTCCCCGCTGGCGGCGGTCGGCAACACTCCGCTGGTCCGCCTGCCGCGGCTGTCCCCCTCGGAGGAGGTCCGCATCTGGGCCAAGCTCGAGGACCGCAACCCGACCGGCTCGATCAAGGACCGCCCGGCCCTCCACATGATCGAGCAGGCGGAGAAGGACGGCCGCCTGACGCCGGGCTGCACGATCCTGGAGCCGACGTCCGGGAACACCGGGATCTCGCTGGCGATGGCGGCGAAACTCAAGGGCTACCGCATCGTGTGCGTGATGCCCGAGAACACCTCCCAGGAGCGCCGGGACCTGCTCGGTATGTGGGGAGCCGAGATCGTCCCGTCCCCCGCCGCGGGCGGTTCCAACACAGCGGTACGGGTGGCCAAGGAGCTGTCGGCCGAGAACCCCTCGTGGGTGATGCTGTACCAGTACGGAAACCCGGACAACGCGGGCGCTCACTACGCCACGACGGGCCCGGAGATCCTCGCGGACCTGCCGTCGGTCACCCACTTCGTGGCGGGCCTGGGCACGACGGGCACGCTGATGGGCGTCGGCCGCTTCCTGCGGGAGCACAAGCCGGACATCAAGATCGTCGCGGCCGAGCCGCGGTACGACGACCTCGTCTACGGTCTGCGCAACCTGGACGAGGGCTTCGTCCCCGAGCTGTACGACGCGTCGGTCCTCACCACCCGCTTCTCGGTGGGCTCCGCGGACGCGGTCACCCGCACCCGCGAACTGCTCCAGCAGGAGGGCATCTTCGCGGGCGTCTCCACGGGCGCGGCGCTGCACGCGGCGATCGGCGTGGGCAGGAAGGCGGTGGCGGCCGGGGAGCCGGCGGACATCGTGTTCGTGGTCGCGGACGGCGGCTGGAAGTACCTCTCGACGGGCGTCTACACGGCTCCGACGACAGAGGCGGCGATCGAAACGCTCCAGGGCCAGCTCTGGGCGTAGCGGGTTTCCACGGGCCGTCACCGGGCCCCGGGCCCGGTGACGGCCCGTCGACCGTCCCGGCCCGCTCGTCCCCGTTGCGGGGCCACTCGCCGCACGGGCGGCGTGTTCTTCCGCGCCGCGAAGCCGCCGCACCCAAGCACAGCGGGCGACCCTCACCGTCCCATCGGGGTGGCTCGCCCCGCCCCGCCGCACTCGTCACACGGCCAAATGGCGGACCTGGTCCCATACCGTCGGATCCACCACCCCCACCCTCCGCCGGAACCCCCACACCCCCACATCCCGCAGCTCGTCCGTCTCCAGAAAGCTCGGCCGCCCCTGCGCATCCCCCACCGTGCCCGGCGGCAGCGGGATCACCCCCGGGCGTTCGTCGTGGTACCTGCTCGTGATCTTGGCGACCTGTGCCGCGTCGCCCCGCACCGAGAGCACCAGGCACGGCCTGTCCTTCGAGCCCGGCCGGTCCTCGTACGGGACCTCCGCCCACCAGATCTCACCCGGCTGCGGGCGGTGTTCCGGCGCGCGCCGGGGTCCGGCCGGCCGGCCGGGCGGCCGGACCCGCCCTCCGGGGCGGCGGCGCCCGTCGCTCCTCCCGCGCCCGTCCATCACCGCGGCCACCAGCGCGATCACCACCACGGCGAGCACCGCGAGCCACCATGACGTGTCCATACCCCAGACGGTACCGGCGCGCCGCCGCACGCGCGCGCTCCGTCCGAACCGGTGACAGACCAGGTGAGTTCTCCCACAACGGCCCGCCACCGGGGAGCGACCAGCCCTTTCGCGCCTTACGCTCAACAAACCGCACGACCCTTCCCCAGCCCTCCCCGTCAACGGAGGTTCAAGCTCCATGAAGCTCACCGTCGTCGGCTGCTCGGGGTCGTTCCCGTCCGCGGAATCGGCCTGCTCGAGCTACCTCGTAGAGGCCGACGGCTTCCGGCTGCTCCTCGACATGGGCAACGGTGCCCTCGGCGAGTTGCAGCGCCACATCGGTCTCTACGACCTCGATGCCGTCTTTCTCAGTCACCTCCACGCGGACCACTGCATCGACATGTGCGGGTACTTCGTCGCCCGCTACTACCGCCACGAGGGCGGTCGCTGCGGCCCCCTCCCGGTCTACGGCCCGGAGGGCACCGAGCAGCGTCTGACCACCGCGTACGCGGACGTCCCTTCCGCCCACGCCATGAGCGAGGTTTTCGACTTCCGCACGCTGAAGGCCGGCAGCTTCGACATAGGCCCGTTCTCCGTCCGTACGGAGAAGGTGGCGCACCCCGTCGAGGCGTACGGCATCCGCCTGGAGCACGCCGGCAGGACGCTGACGTACTCCGGCGACACCGGCGTCTGCGAGCCGCTGCACGAACTTGCCGACGGCGCCGATTTCTTCCTGTGCGAGGCGTCCTTCACGCATGGCAAGGAGGACATCCCGGAACTCCACCTCAACGGCCGCGAGGCCGGTGCCCAGGCCCGGCGGGCGAATGTGGGTCGGCTCGTGCTCACCCACATCCCGCCGTGGACGGACGGGCGGCAGAACCTGGAGGACGCCCGCGCGGTCTACGGCGGCCCCGTGGAACTGGCGCTCCCGGGCGCGGTCTACGAGGTCTGACCCCCTGTCTCCCCGTCGGCTCTCGGCCCTGCGGCCGGCGCACCGACGACGAAGCCCCCGCCCGTGAAAACGGGCGGGGGCTTCGTCGCCGGACCAGCCGGACCAGCGGACCAGAGGCTTACGCCTTCGTGAGGTCCTCGATCTCCTCCTCGGGCTCGCGGCCCGGGGTGGTGAGGTTGAACCGGACGATCGCGAAGCGGAAGAGCACATAGTAGATCGCCGCGAAGACCAGGCCGATCGGAATGATCATCCATGGCTGGGTCGCCTTGCTCCAGCCGAGGCCGAGGTCGATCAGACCCGCGGAGAAGGTGAAGCCCGCATGGACTCCCAGCGCCCAGGTGACCGCCATCGAGATCGCGGTCAGCAGGGCGTGGATCACGTACAGCAGCGGCGCGATGAACATGAAGGAGAACTCGATGGGCTCCGTCACGCCGGTGACGAACGAGGTCAGCGCGAGCGAGACCATCATGCCCATCACGGCCTTGCGGCGCTCCGGGCGCGCGGTGTGCGCCATCGCCAGGGCGGCTGCCGGGAGACCGAACATCATGATCGGGAAGAAGCCCGACATGAACAGACCGGCGTTCGGGTCACCGGCGAAGAAACGGTTCAGGTCGCCGTGGACGACCTCGCCGGCGGCGTTGGTGAAGTCACCGATCTGGAACCAGGCGACGGTGTTCACGAACTGGTGCATGCCGATCGGGATCAGCGCACGGTTGATGGCACCGAAGATGCCCGCACCGCCGGCGCCCAGTCCGGTCATCCACTCGCCGAAGTGGGAGATGACCTCACCGATCGGCTCCCAGACCAGACCGAAGAAGACACCGGCGATCACACCGACGAACGCCATGATGATCGGCACGAGCCGGCGGCCGTTGAAGAACCCGAGCCAGTCCACCAGCCTGGTGCGGTGGTAGCGCTGCCACAGGACCGCGGCCAGCAGGCCCATGACGATGCCGCCGAGGACACCCGGGTTGTTGTACGTCGCCGCGACGTCCACACCCTTGTTCGCGGTGGTGTTGACCACGGCGTCGGTGACCGGGAAGGCCGTGAGAACGTTCTTGTAGACCAGGAAGCCGACAAGCGCGGCGAGGGCGGTGGAACCGTCCGACTTCTTGGCGAAGCCGATGGCGACGCCGATACAGAAGAGCAGGGGCAGGTTGGCGAAGACGGCGTCACCTGCGGTGGCGAACACCGAGGCGACCTTGTCCCAGCCGAGGCCGTCCTTGCCGAAGACGTCCGCCTGTCCGAAGCGCAGCAGGATTCCCGCCGCAGGCAGAACGGCGATGGGCAGCTGTAGACTGCGGCCCACCTTCTGCAGGCCTTGGAACAGGACTGAGCGCCAGTTCTTGGCGGGCGGCGCCGTAGCGGCGGTAGCCGTACTCATAACTTCCTCCAGTGGACAAGGCGCCGCCAGGGAACGGAACACGGGAGAAGGCGGCGTCTCGAAAAGGAACGCGGCCGACGCCGCGTGGTCTACACCACTCAGTGGTGTAGACCTGTTGTAGCACGGTGAAGGCGAGATAAGGAACCTTCGTTTTCTGCGGCCTGGGTCATAGCGCTAAAAACGCGACATAAGACCCTCGGGTCGGCTCCCGAGGGCCTTACAGGGCATTACGGATGGTGTGCGAGGGGTAATCGCGGCGCTTGAGCCGGCCCAAGTGTGCGAAGGGCGCGACGCCCGGGGGCGAGGGACTGCCGCGGCATGTGCGGGACTACTTGGTGATGTCCCCCTTCACTTCGGCCTCGACTTCCTCCGCCTCGCGCCCCGGCGTCGGGATATTGAACTTGGTGATCGCGAATCTGAAGATCGCGTAGTAGACCGCCGCGAAACAGAGTCCGATCGGAATGATCAGCCATGGTTTCGTCGCGAGTCCCCAGTTGATGACGTAGTCGATCAGTCCCGCCGAGAAGCTGAAGCCGTCATGGACGCCGAGCGCCCAGCTCACGGTCATCGACACACCGGTCAGCAGCGCGTGCACCGCGAACAGCAGCGGAGCCACGAAGAGGAATGAGTACTCGATCGGCTCGGTGATGCCGGTGACGAACGACGTCAGCGCGACCGAGAGCATCAGGCCGCCGACCTCCTTGCGGCGGTGCGGCTTGGCGCAGTGGGTGATGGCCAGTGCGGCGGCCGGGAGCGCGAACATCATGATCGGGAAGAAGCCCGTGGTGAACTGGCCCGCGTTCGGGTCGCCCGCCAGGAACATGGTGATGTCGCCGTGCACGACCGTGCCGTCCGGCTTGGTGTAGCTGCCGAACTGGAACCAGATGGGCACGTTCAGGAACTGGTGCAGGCCGATCACCAGCAGCGCCCGGTTCGCGAGGCCGAAGCTGCCCGAACCCCACGAGCCGAGGCCCACCAGCCAGTCGCTGAAGTTCTCCAGCCCGTCACCGATCGGCGGCCAGGCCCACAGGCACAGCACCGCGAAGGCGATGGCCACGAAGGACATGATGATCGGCACGAGCCGGCGGCCGTTGAAGAACCCGAGCCAGTCGACGAGCTTGGTGCGGTGGTAGCGCTGCCAGAACCAGGCGGTGAGCAGGCCGATCACGATGCCGCCGAAGACTCCCGGGTTCTGGTACGTGAACGCCGTGACCGTCTGGCCCGCCCCCAGGCAGCCGGTGGCGACCACCGTCGCCCCCACCTCGCAGTCCTCGGGGAACTGGCGCAGCACATTGAGATAGACCAGGAAGCCCACCACGGCGGCGAGGGCGGTGGACCCGTCCGCCTTCTTGGCCATGCCGATGGCGACCCCGACGCAGAACAGCATCGGGAGGCCGAGCTGCCCGTCCAGCAGCGCGCCGCCCGCGCCGTTCATCACCTTGGCCAGATTGTCCCAGCCGAGGCCGTCCGCGCCGAAGACATCGGGCTGGCCGAGCCGGTTGAGGATGCCCGGCCGCGGGGAGGACGGCGATGGGCAGCTGCAGGCTGCGGCCCATCTTCTGCAGTCCCTGGAAAGCGCCGCTCCACCACTTCTGATGCGGTGCGGCAGCGCTGTCGGTGCTCATCCGCGTCCTCCCGGAGGGTGCCTGGCTTGGCAGCTGCCGCAGACTGGTGTAGACCAGTCGCGGTACGGCTCCGGCGCCCGGTCTCGGGACAGGGCACCGGTGATCGTCATCATTGGGTACGAGACGGTTACTCGCCCGTGAGGGTGGGCCAACCGTGCGTTACCGTGACAAACGGGTCGATGGTGGACCGAGGCAGCGCTGAGCACCCTGCGGGGGGCGCTCTGGATACGCAAGGAGAAAGACATGGCCAGCAAGGCTGAGAAGATCGTCGCCGGGCTCGGCGGTATCGACAACATCGAGGAGATCGAGGGCTGCATCACCCGACTCCGTACCGAAGTCATCGACCCGAGCAAGGTCGACGAAGCCGCGCTGAAGGCCGCCGGCGCCCACGGCGTCGTCAAGATGGGCACCGCGATCCAGGTCGTCATCGGCACCGACGCCGACCCCATCGCCGCCGACATCGAAGACATGATGTGAACCGCTGAACTCGGCGGTGAGGGGCCCGTTCTCCGCCGGAGCAGGCCCGGCGAAGGGCCTGCTCCAAACCGGAGCGGGCCCCTCGCGCATCTGCCGCTAGGCTCGACGCCATGTCTCGAATCGACGGCCGCACCCCCGAACAGCTCCGCCCGGTCACCATCGAACGCGGATGGAGCAAGCACGCCGAGGGCTCCGTCCTCATCTCCTTCGGCGACACCAAGGTCTTCTGCACCGCCTCCGTGACCGAAGGCGTCCCGCGCTGGCGCAAGGGCAGCGGCGAAGGCTGGGTCACCGCCGAGTACTCCATGCTGCCGCGCTCGACCAACACCCGTGGCGACCGCGAATCCGTACGCGGCAAGATCGGCGGCCGTACGCACGAGATCAGCCGCCTCATCGGCCGCTCGCTGCGCGCCGTCATCGACTACAAGGCGCTCGGCGAGAACACCATCGTCCTGGACTGCGACGTCCTCCAGGCCGACGGCGGCACCCGGACCGCCGCGATCACCGGCGCGTATGTCGCCCTCGCCGACGCCGTTGCCTGGGCCCAGGGCAAGAAGCTCGTCAAGGCCGGCCGTAAGCCGCTCACCGGAACCGTCGCCGCCGTCAGCGTCGGCATCGTCGACGGCGCGCCGCTGCTCGACCTCTGCTACGAGGAGGATGTGCGCGCCGAGACCGACATGAACGTCGTCTGCACCGGCGACGGCCGCTTCGTCGAGGTCCAGGGCACCGCCGAGGCCGAGCCCTTCGACCGCAAGGAGCTCAACGCGCTCCTGGACCTGGCGACCGGCGGCTGTGCCGACCTCGCCGCCCTTCAGCGCGATGCGCTGGAGCGCAGTCTCGAAGGGTAAAGAAGCAACCAAGCGCGCCCCGCCGGGCGTCCTTGGACATACGGGCGCACGGGCCGAACCGTGCGCCCGTCCATCTCGGGGAGGAACCGCTCCATGCGCCGAATCGCACTTGCCGTCGCCACCGCCGTCGTGCTGACCGGAGCCGTCGGCTGCGGCGCGCTCGACAAGGCGCTCGACTGTGTTCAGACCGCCGACGCGATCGCCACCAGCGTCAACAAACTCGAGCAGGCCGTCTCCAACGCGTCGAACGACGCCACCCAGCTGAACGAGGCGCTGGACGACATCAGCACCGAGCTCGGCAACCTCAAGGACGAGACCGACAACGCCGATCTGTCCAAGGCCGTCGACAACCTCGGCAAGGGCGTCGACAGCGTCCGTACGGCCGTCAAGAACGGGGACACCAGCCCCGACATCAAGCCGATCACCGACGCCGCCGCGGAAATCGGCAAGGTCTGCACCCCCTGATGACCATGATCCGGCCGGGCGGACAGCCGTGGGCCGCCTGCCCGGACAGCCGGCACCCGCCCGCCCGGACGGGGAAGGCCGCCCGCCCGGATAATCGGGGCCATGACCCGTCTGATCCTCGCCACCCGCAACGCCGGGAAGCTCACCGAACTCAAGGCCATCCTCGCCGACGCGGGCCTCACCCATGACCTCGTCGGCGCGGACGCCTACCCCGACATCCCCGACGTCAAGGAAACCGGCGTCACTTTCGCCGAGAACGCCCTGCTCAAGGCGCACGCCCTCGCGCAGGCGACCGGTCTCCCGGCCGTCGCCGACGACTCCGGACTCTGCGTCGACGTCCTCGGTGGCGCGCCCGGTATCTTCTCCGCCCGCTGGGCCGGCCGGCACGGCGACGACACCGCCAATCTGAACCTGCTCCTCGCCCAGCTCTGCGACATCGACGAGTCCCACCGCGGCGCGCATTTCGCCTGCGCCGCCGCTCTGGCACTGCCGGACGGCACCGAGCGCGTCGTCGAGGGGCGGCTCCTGGGCACCCTGCGCCACGCCCCGACGGGCACGGGCGGCTTCGGCTACGACCCGGTCCTGCAGCCGGAGGGGGACACCCGCACCTGCGCCGAGCTCACCCCGGCGGAGAAGAACGCGATCAGCCACCGGGGCAAGGCGTTCCGTGCGCTGGTCCCGGTGGTGCGTGAACTCCTGGGCTGACGCCCGGAGTCGATGTGTGCGGCCGGAGGGACTCGAACCCTCACGGGAGTTACCCCACTGGGACCTAAACCCAGCGTGACTGCCAGTTCCACCACGGCCGCGAGCCGTCCGGCCATGTTACTGGCCGGGCGGCGGGCGTCAGATGCCGAGGTCCTTGATGATCTTGGCGACATGCCCGGTCGCCTTCACGTTGTACAGCGCCCGCTCGACCTTGCCCTCCTCGTCGACGACGACCGTCGAACGGATGACACCGGTCACCGTCTTGCCGTACAGCTTCTTCTCGCCGAAGGCGCCGTACGCCTCCAGCGTCTCCTTGGACGGGTCGCCGACCAGCGTGACCTTCAGGGACTCCTTCTCGCGGAACTTCGCCAGCTTCTCCGGCTTGTCCGGGGACACTCCGATGACGTCGTACCCGGCGCCCGCCAGCAGCTCCAGGTTGTCCGTGAAGTCGCAGGCCTGCTTGGTGCAGCCGGGCGTCAGGGCCGCCGGGTAGAAGTAGACGATGACCTTCCGGCCCTTGTGGTCCGCGAGCGAGACCTCGTTGCCGTCCGCGTCGGGCAGGGTGAAGGCAGGGGCGGTGTCGCCGGGCTGGAGTCGCTCGCTCATGGTTCTCCTCGAAGAGGTGCGCGGGGGGACGTGCTGGTGTACGCCGTCGAGCGTAATAGGGGTGCCGTGGGGTGCGGGCGCGGGCGAGCTGACAGACTGTCGATGAAGGACTACCGGACACGACCACGGAGGCAGCGCGGTGTCGGATGCCAGGACCCCTGCGCAGATCGAGGCGGACATCGTCCGCAGGCGCGACCAGCTTGCCGAGACGCTGGACGAGATCGGGGTGCGCGTCCATCCGAAGACGATCATCGGTGACGCCAAGGCCAAGGTCGCCTCGACCGTGGACCAGACCGTGGGCCGGGCAGTCGTCGCGATGAACCGCACGGTCTCGGACGTCAAGGCCCAGTTCGTCTCGGAGGACGGCGCTCCACGGCTGGAGCGTGTCGTTCCGGTGGCGCTGGTGGCCGTGGGGCTCGTGGGGCTGCTCGCCGTCTCGATCAAAAGGCGACGGGCCTGACCCTCGGGCGTACGGAACGGCCCCGGGCAGGTAGGTTCGACGAGTGAGCGCCAACAGCCAGCAACACAGCACCACGCACGACAAGCTGCCCATCCGCATGCTGCACGACCGCGTGCTGGTGCGGACGGACATCCCGGAGGGTGAGCGGCGGTCCAGCGGGGGGATCGTCATCCCGGCGACAGCCGCGGTCGGCCGGCGTCTGGCCTGGGCCGAGGTCGTCGCCGTCGGCCAGAACGTACGCACGGTGGAGCCGGGAGACCGGGTGCTGTACGACCCCGAGGACCGCGCCGAGGTCGAGGTGCGGGGTGTGGCCTACGTCCTCATGCGGGAGCGCGATCTGCACGCCGTCGCCGCCGACCGTTTCCAGGGGTCCGAGGACTCCACGGGGCTGTATCTGTAGGCGGGAGCCCGGGGCCCCGAGCGGGGCCGGTCGCAGGGGGCTGGTGGCAGACGCCACCAGCCCTTTTCCATGCCGTTTGCCCGGACAGGGGTTAGGGTGGACAGTCCCGACGAGACGCGTCGTACCGGGTCAGGCAAAGACGACGCACCGCTGAAGTCCGCGTCTCGGAGGTGCCGTCATGGCCTGGGTTCTGCTGGTTGTCGCCGGTCTACTCGAAGTCGGCTGGTCGATCGGAATGAAGTTCACCGAGGGGTTCACCCGGCTGTGGCCGAGCGTGTTCACCGGCCTGGGGATTGTCGCGAGCATGCTGCTGCTGTCGCACGCCGCCAGGAGTCTGCCGATCGGGACGGCCTACGGCGTCTGGGTCGGGATCGGCGCGGCCGGTGCGGCGGTGGTCGGCATGGTCGCGCTGAACGAGCCCATGACAGCCGCCCGGATCTTCTTCGTCTGTCTGCTGCTGGTCGCGGTAGTGGGTCTCAAGGCGACCGCGGGTCACTGACCCGTCCCGGCCGCCACCGGCTCGCCGGCTCACGGGTGCCAGCCGGGGCGGCGGGCCGATGGCCTGCTGCCCGCGCCCCCGTTGGCCGTCCCGCCGCCCGGAACCCCTCCGGTCGTCGCGCCACCGTCGGTCGTCCCCCCTGGCACGCCGCCCTCGGTGGCGCCGCCGTTGTCCGTGCCGCCGCTGCCGGTGCCGCCGTCGGTCTGCCCTTGGTTCTGGCCCTGTGTCTGCCCTTGGTTCTGGCCCTGGGTCTGTCCCTGGTCCTGCCCTTGTGTCTGACCCTCGTTCTGGCCCTGCGTCTGTCCCTCGTCCTGCCCCTGCGACTGCCCCTGGCTCGGGCTCTGCGTGGGCGGCTGCTGCGAGGACTCCGCCGGCGGCTCCGGCTCCACCGGCGGCGGCGGCGGTTCCTCCGCGCCCTCCTGCAGTTCCAGGTCGAACTCCTCGACGGAGGATCCCTCCAGCGCGTCCCCCGTGTACTGCCCCCAGATCTCCGCGGGCGTCCCGCCGCCGTTGATCCGGGGCAGTCCCAGCGCCCCGTACAGCGACTTGTGCGCGCCGGTCTCCGGGTCCTGGCCCATCACGGAGACCACCGTCGCCAGATCCGGGGTGTAGCCCGCGAACCAGGCGGCCTGGTCCTCCTCCGCCGTACCCGTCTTGCCCGCGGCCGGCCGGCCCGCCGACTGCGCCGCGGTGCCCGTGCCTCCCTCGACCACGCTCTGCAGGATCGAGGTGGTCGTGTCGGCGGCCTCCCTGCTGACGGCCTGCTCGCTCTCCTGCTCGGGCAGCCGGACGGTCTCGCCGTCCCTCTCGACCTTCTCGACCAGGGTGTACGTGCCGTGTCTGCCGTGGTTGGCGAGCGTCGCGTACGCCTCCGCCATGTCGAGCACACTCGCGGTCGCCGGGCCGAGCGCGATGGAGGGCGAGGCGGTCAGGTCCGGGGTGCTCGCGGGGATCCCGAGGTCGATCGCGGTCTGCTTGACCCTGGCCGGGCCGACATCCACCGCCATCTGGGCGTAGACGGCGTTGACCGACTCGTCGGTGGCGGTACGGACGGTGATCGGGCCGTACGAGATGTCGTCCTCGTTGGCGGGGGCGTACGGCTTCCCGATCCAGCCCCTGACCCTGCGCCGGTTGGTGCCGTCGTAGACGGTGTTGGGGGTGATGGGCCGGCCGTCCTGGGTCTCGGAGCCGTTCTCGACGGCGGAGGTGAAGACGAACGGTTTGAAGGTGGAGCCGACTTGGTAGTCGCGGCGGGTGGCGTTGTTGACGTACTGCCTGATGTAGTCGACGCCCCCGTACATGGCGAGAACCTTTCCGGTGGCCGGGGCGATGGAGGCGCCGCCGACCCGGACGACACGGTCGGCCTTGCGGTCCTCGTCGAGCTGGGACATCACCTGGTCGTCCACGGCCTGTCGGAAGGCGTCCTGCTTGTCCCGCTCCAGCGTGGTGGTGATCCGGAAACCGCCGGTGGCCAGGGTGTTCTCGTCAATGATCCGGTTGTTGGTGAGGTAGTCCTCGACCGCCTGCACGATGTAGCCGCGCTGGCCCGAGAGCCCGTTCGCCGGCTTCGCCCGCTGCGGCACGGGGAACGTCATGGCCGCGCGTTCGGCCGGGCCGAGCCAGTTCTTCGTCACCATGCCGTCGAGCGTGTAGTTCCATCGGCCGAACACGGCCGCCCGGTTCTCCGGGTGGGTGGCGATGTCGTACGCGCTCGGGGCGTTGAGCAGCGAGGCCAGATAGGCGCCCTTCGCCGTGTCGATGTCCCCGATGTCCTTGCCGTAGTACGCCTGGGCCGCCGCCTGGATGCCGTAGGCGTTGCGCCCGAAGTAGCTGGTGTTGAGATAGCCCTCGAGGATCTCGCTCTTGCTCTCCTCACGACCGAGCTTGATCGCGATGAAGAACTCCTTCCACTTCCGCGAGATGGTCTGCTCCTGGCCCAGGTAGTAGTTCTTGACGTACTGCTGGGTGATCGTGGAGCCGGACTGCTTGCCCTTGCCCGTCAGGGTGTTCCACGCGGCCCGGACCATCGCCTTGGGGTCGACGGCGCGCTCGGAGTAGAAGTCGCGGTCCTCCGCGGCCAGTACGGCCCGCTGCACCGTGAGGGGGACCTGGGCGAGGCCGACGTTCTCGCGGTTGACCTCACCGTCACGGGCGATCTGGCTGCCGTCCCGGTAGAGGTAGACATTGGACTGCGCGGTGGCCGCGGCGTTGGCGGGCGGGATGTCGACGAGCATGTACCCGGCCAGGAATCCGCCGATCAGCAGCAGGGCGACGAGCAGGAACGCGCCGAGCACCATCCGCCAGGTGGGGACGGCACGACGCCAGCCGGTGCGCCCGCGACGGGGATTGCCGCCGTTCGCTCCCGGCGCGGGCCGCGGCTCCGGTCCGGCGACGGTCGCGTCCCGGGGTGTCCAGCCCTGCTGTGGCTCGTCACTCATACGCCCATACTGCCCTTTTGGGTGGGATATCCCCCGGAGCCGGCAGCCCGTCGGCTCTTTCCGGGGGACCTTTCCCCGGGGGCCCGGGGCCGGGAAAAGCCGTCGCGGCCAAAGACGACGGTGGGGTAGCGTCGGGCGCTTTGGTGCCTTCGGGCGGAGGGGAGTCGACGTGCGGCTGTACGCGGCCGTCGCGGCGGGCAGCTTCCGGCGTCATGCGACGTACCGGATGGCCACGGCCGCGGGGGTCTTCACCAACACCGTCTTCGGCTTCATCCTGGCGTACACCTACATGGCCCTGTGGGACCAGCGGCCCGCGCTCGGCGGGTACGACATGTCCGAGGCCCTCACCTACGTGTGGATCGGCCAGGCGCTGCTGGCCACCGCCGGGCTGATGGGCGGCGGCTTCGAGGAAGAGCTGATCGAGCGGATCAAGACGGGCGACATCGCCATCGACCTCTACCGCCCGGTCGACCTCCAGCTGTGGTGGTTCTCCGCCAACACGGGGCGGGCCGCCTTCCATCTGCTCGGGCGGGGCGTGGCGCCGATGGCGATCGGCTCGCTCGCCTTCGACCTCGCGCTGCCGGCGAAACCGCTCACCTGGCCCGCCTTCCTGCTGTCGGTGGCGCTGGGCGTGAGCGTCAGTTTCGCGGTCTGGTACCTGGTGGCACTGAGCGCGTTCTGGCTGATGGACGGGGCGGGTGCGGTCCAGGTCGTCTGGCTCGCGGGACTGTTCTTCTCCGGGATGCTGCTGCCACTGACGGTCTTCCCGGGCGCGCTGGGCGAGATCGCCCAGGTGCTGCCCTGGGCCTCGATGCTCCAGGTCCCGGCGGATGTCTTCCTGGAGAAGCGCACGGGCTGGGGACTCGCGCAGGCGTACGCGTTCCAGGCCGGATGGGCGGTCGTCCTGCTGGCCGCGGGACGGTTCGTGCAGTCCCTGGCCACACGGAGGGTGGTGGTGCAGGGTGGGTGAGTCCTGGCGTACGTACCGGATGATCGCGGCGATGTGGATCCGGTCGACGATGACGTACCGCCTCTCCTTCGTGATGAGCACCTTCACCAACTTCGCCGCGACGATCTTCGACTTCGTCGTCATCGTGCTGATGTTCAGTCAGGTGCGGGGCCTGGGCGGCTTCTCCTTCGCCGAGGTGGCCTTCCTCTACGGCACCACCAGCACGTCCTTCGGACTCGCCGACCTGGCGATGGGCCAGGTCAACCGGCTGGGGAGGCGGGTGCGGGACGGGACGCTCGACACGCTCCTCGTACGGCCGGTGCCGGTGCTGGCACAGGTGGCCGCCGACCGCTTCGCGCTGCGCAGACTCGGACGGATCAGCCAGGGCCTGCTCGTACTCATCTGGTCACTGGTGATCGTCGATGTGCAGTGGACGCCCCTGAAAGCGGCCCTCGTCCCGCTGATGGCCGTCTGCGGCGCGCTGATCTTCTGTGCGGTGATGGTCGTGGGAGCCTCGTTCCAGTTCTGGGCCCAGGACGCGTCCGAGGTGACCAACTCCTTCACGTACGGCGGCAATACGCTGCTCCAGTACCCGCCCACGATCTTCGCGCAGGACCTGGTGCGCGGGGTCGTCTTCGTCGTACCGCTGGCCTTCGTCAACTGGCTGCCCGCGCTGTACGTCCTGGGGCGCGAAGCCCCCGCAGGCCTGCCCGCCTGGCCGGCGTTCCTGCCGCCGGCCGTCGCCGGACTGTGCTGCGCCCTCGCCGCCCTGGCCTGGCGGACCGCACTGCGTTCATACCGGAGCACGGGGAGCTGACATGGATTTCATCGAGCTCGAAGACGTCGAGAAGGTCTTCGACGTACGGCGCCGCAAGGGACGGCTGCGCCGGGAGAAGCACCAGGTGCGCGCCGTCGACGGCATCAGCTTCCGGGTGCCCCGCGGCCAGATGGTCGGCTACATCGGCCCGAACGGCGCCGGGAAGTCCACCACCATCAAGATGCTGACAGGCATCCTCACCCCGAGCGGCGGGCGGCTGCGGGTCGCGGGCATCGACCCGTCCCGCGAGCGCACCCGGCTCGCCCAGCGCATCGGAGTGGTCTTCGGGCAGCGGACCACCCTGTGGTGGGACCTGCCGCTCAAGGACTCCTACCGCCTGGTGCACCGCATGTACAAGATCCCCGACCGGCGCTTCCGCGAGAACCTCGAACGCTGCGTCGAACTCCTCGACCTGGCGGAGCTGCTGGACGTCCCCGTACGGCAGCTCTCGCTCGGCCAGCGCATGCGCGGGGACATCGCCGCGGCGCTGCTCCACGACCCCGAAGTGCTGTACCTGGACGAGCCGACCATCGGCCTCGATGTGATCTCCAAGGCGAAGGTCAGGGACTTCCTGCGCGACCTGAACGCCGAGCGGGGCACCACGGTGCTGCTCACCACCCACGACCTCACCGACATCGAGCAGCTGTGCAAGCGCGTGATGGTCATCGACCACGGACGTCTGATGTACGACGGGGCGCTCGCCGGACTCCACGAAGTGGGCGCGAGTGAACGGACGCTGGTGGTGGACCTGGAGCGTGAGATGCCGCCCATCGTGCTCGACCTGGCCCGCACGGTCAGGACCGAGGGGCCCCGGCAGTGGCTGGCATTCCCGGCGTCCCAGTCGGCAGCACCGCTGGTGGCCGCCGTCGCGGACAAGTATCCGCTGGTGGATCTGTCGGTGCGCGAGCCGGACATCGAAGCGGTGATCGCGAAAATGTACGCGGAGCGATCAGGCTTGTAGCCCCGGCGCTGGGAGCCGGGCGCGACGATCGATATTCTGCCCGCATGACGAGCGAACTCCCGGAGATGCGCGCCTCCGACGCCGAGCGCGAGCGCGTTGCCGAGCGGCTGCGAGAGGCGGTGGCGGAGGGCAGGCTCGACATGGAGGAGTTCGAGCAACGCCTCGACGCCACCTTCAAGGCGCGCACCCACGGCGAGTTGGTGCCCCTGGTCAGCGACCTCCCCGCGCCGGGTACCGCGTCGGTGTCCCCGGCCGTCCCCGCCACCGGGTCCGGCGACTGGGCCGGCCGCGTCGGCGGACCGCCCACCTCCAAGGGGGCGTTCGCCTTCTGGGGCGGCTTCGGACGCAAGGGCACCTGGACGGTGGCGAAGAAGTACACCACCTTCACGATGATGGGCGGCGGCGAACTCGACCTGCGTGACGCCCGGTTCGAGGACCAGGTGACCGTGATCCGCTGCTTCGCCATCATGGGCGGAGTCGGAATCGTCGTGCCCCCCGACCTGAACGTCGAGGTCAACGGCATCGGATTCATGGGCGGCTTCGGCGAGGAGGGCGAGGGGAACCCCGACCCGGCGGCCCCGCGGGTCATCATCACCGGCTTCGCGCTGATGGGTGGCGTGGGCGTCGAACGCAAGCGCACCCGGGCCGAGAAGCTGCGCCTCAAGGCGGAGCGCGAAGAGGAGAAGCGGCACCGGCTGGAGAAGGGCGACCGCAAGGAGCTCGGCTGAGCCCGGTAGTCTCCCGTCGCTCGTGAACAGGCATCCGGAACGACGCTACGACGGGGGATCGATGGTGCCGCGGTGGGTCAAGGCCGGCGTGATCGCCGCGGTCGTGCCGGCGGTCGTCGGGTACTGCGCCACGCCCTCGAAGGACGGCTGCGATACGGAGGCCGCCAACTTCGAGGCGAGCGGGGGCGACGAGGCAGGCAAGGCCGGGATCAAGGGGCCCCGGCTGCAGGCCCTGCTCACCGTCTTCGCGCAGGACCAGATGAGGCGGCACGGGGGCTGCGGCGGCCTCGCCCTGCCGGGCCGCGAACGGCCGGTGCCGAAACAGCGGTAGCCGCTCCCGGGCGCTCCTGCGCACCGAGGGCCGGGGCGCGTGCGCCCGCCCGGTCGCGGCTCTCCTCGTACGTCCCGGCGGGCCGGGTGAACCGGCGCCGGTCGGGACTGCCGTACCAGGTGCGCTGCACATCGACGATGTAGCCGGCGAGCAGCCGGGCCACATGGGGACTCAGGCCGGCGGGCAGCGGCTCGCTGTCCCCGGAGAGCGCCGAGGCGGCGGCGTACGCCACACGCGCCTGCGCTTGCGAGTGCGTGGCGCCCGCGCCGCCGGTGGACGCGTTCAGGAGGACCTTTCCGAGGACCGCGCCCTGGCCGGGCCAGCTGTGCAGAGGCTCCGCGCTCAGGAGCTCGGTCATGACCGTGTAGCGGGAGAGACCGTCACCGGGGCGAGCGTCTTGGTGGCAGCTGCCGGGTCGTCGGGGAGGGCCGCGGTCGCCGCCGGGACCTTCCAGCAGGGTTTCGCGTCGTCCCCCGTGCTCAGGCCACCGCCGTCGCGCCCGCCGCGGCGATCACGACCGGCAGCACGAAGACGATCGTCCGCCGCCCGCCCCTCTTCAACCACTGGCGCATCCGAGGAGGTTAGCGAGCGGCCTCGGCCGTGGTCCGCGCCGGGTGCGGGGCTCTGCGGTGGCGTGCCACCGATGCGTTACGACCTGCGGTCCCGGGGCATGGGCACAACGTGGGACATCTCGTGGGAACTCGACGTGCGTCCCGGGAGTACCTGAGGTAGGGACATTGCGTACGGGACGCGCGCGGACGGGTGGAGCGGATGGAACGTACAGAATCGGAACGGCCGGGCCCGGCCGGGGCCCGGGCGGGTGGCCGCACGGGGCTGCCTTCTTTCGTGTACACCGAAGCGGACGCCGTGAAGCAGCGCGGCGTACGCCGTATGAAACTGACCGCGACCAGCCTGCTCCTGCTCGTCGCACTGATCTTCGTTCTCGCCACCTGGGCGAAGAACTCCGGCGCGGGCCCCTGGGCCGGATACGTCGCCGCGGCGGCGGAGGCGGGCATGGTCGGTGCCCTGGCCGACTGGTTCGCCGTCACCGCGCTGTTCAGGCACCCCCTGGGCCTGCCCATCCCGCACACCGCGATCATCCCGAACAAGAAAGACCAGCTGGGGGCCTCGCTCGGCTCCTTCGTCGGAGAGAACTTCCTCTCCGAGGGCGTCGTACGCGCCCGGCTGAGCGTCCTCGGCATCGGCGGACGCCTCGGCACCTGGCTGGCCGAGCCCGCCCACGCCGACCGGGTCACCGCCGAACTGTCCACGGCCTTGCGCGGCGCGCTCACCGTGCTGCGCGACGCCGATGTGCAGGCCGTCGTCGGCGAGGCGATCACCCGGCGCGCCGACAGCGCGGAGATCGCTCCCGGCATCGGCAAGACCCTGGAGAAAGTGGTCGCCGACGGCGCTCACCACCGCGCGGTCGACCTCATATGCGCCCGCGCCCACGACTGGCTCGTCCTCCACTCGGACTCGGTGTTGGACGCCGTCGAGGGCGGCGCACCCGGATGGACCCCGCGCTTCGTGGACCGCAAGGTCGGAGACCGGGTCTACCGGGAGCTGCTGCGCTTCGTCACCGAGATGCGCGACATGCCCGGCCACCCCGCCCGCGGCGCGATCGACCGCTTCCTCGCCGACTTCGCGGCGGATCTCCAGTCCGACACGGACACCCGGGCGCGCGTGGAGCGGATGAAGTCGGACCTGCTCTCGCGCACGGAGGTGCAGGACGTGATCGCGTCGGCCTGGTCCTCCGTACGATCCATGATCATCTCGGCGGCCGAGGACGACCGGAGCGAGCTGCGCCTGCGTGCCCGTGCGTCGCTGCTGTCGCTGGGTGCGCGGCTCGCGACGGACGACCGGCTCCAGGCGAAGGTGGAGGGCTGGGTGGCGGACGCGGCGGTGTACGTCGTCACCACCTATCGCGCCGAGATCACCTCGCTGATCTCGGACACCGTCGCGAGCTGGGACGCGGAGCACACCACGCGCAAGATCGAGGCGCACATCGGTCGCGACCTGCAGTTCATCCGGATCAACGGCACGGTGGTCGGCGCGCTGGCCGGCCTGCTGATCTACACGGTGGCCCATGCACTGGGCGCGTGACCGGTCCCTGCCGTACAGTCACGCGCCCAGCAACCTTGGGAGGCGCCGGTGAGTACGTACGGCGGGGGCGAAGCATTCAGCGCCCCCGCGCGGCCGACGCGCCGCGGCCGACGGGTGGCCCGGGTGTGGGCCGGGTGTGGGCTGGGCGTCGGCCGACGCCGTGACTACGCGTCGGAACCGCGGGTGACGGCCCAGGAGGCCAGGGCCACCCCGCCCGCCACGGCGAAGACCGCCGGCCACGCGCCGACCTTCTTGGCGAGCGGGTGCGAACCGGCGAAGGCGGCGACATAGGCGACGCTCAGGCCCGCGGCGGCCTTTGGTCCCGCCGCCCGGTGCCACTGCCGCGCGGCGACCGCCCCGGCGGTCGCCAGAGCGATACCGCCGAGCGGACGCTTCTTCGTCCACCGCGCGACCGAGTACCCCCCGACGAGCCCGCTCGCCGCCACCGCCGCTGCCGGAATCTTCGCCATCGCTGCCGCCTTCCTGTCATCTGTCCACTGGCCGTCCGCCACCGGACATTCGTGCATCCGTGCATCCGTGCATCCGTGCATCTGTGCATCTGCCCACAGGACATCTGTGCGTCTGTACCTCTGCACATCTGCCATCGGCTCGGATGTCCCCCTGTGACATCCGAGCCTACGCAGTGACGGCGGCGGAGCAGGGAAAGGGCCCCCGGTCAGTGGAAGAGCTGCCCGCGGAGCGCACCGTCGGGGAACTCGGAGGTGTGGATGTTGGAGTAGTAGTTGTGCGGGGTGGCGCGAACGCGCTCGACCACGTCGGCGTTCTGGCCCTCGAACTTCCCGGAGACCGCGAAGATCCCGTCCGGCACGGGCCGGTTGAAGAAGGTGAAGACGATATCGCCGTTCTTGCCGAACCTCCCCTTGTGGATATGGCCGTTGGTGGGGGCCTTGATGTTGATCCAGGCGAGGGAGTAGCCGACGGACGTGCCCTTGGGCTGGAGGAAGGTGACCGCGTGCCCGTCCGGGTCGCCCACCTTGGACGCGTCGTTCTTCGGAACTTCCTGGTCGCCGTTGGAGAGCGCCCGCAGCTTGCCGCCCTTGATGATGTCGAGCGGGTTGATGTTCTTGTGGAGCGGCGTGAGCTGCCCTCGTACGGCTCCGCCCGGGAACTCGGCGCTGTGCAGGTTCACATAGAAGCCGGAAGGGTTCTTGCGGATACTGTCGGCCAGTTTGGCGTCGGTGAGAGCCACCTGCCCGGCCGCCGATGTCACGGAGTCGGGCATCGCGGTACCGAAGAGCGGGACCTTGACCGCGCCGTTCTTGCCGCTCGCGCCCTCGTGGATGTGCCCGAGGCTCGGCGTGAACCCCTTCCACTGGAGCGCGAAGGTGACGCGGTCGCCCTTCACCTTGACGAGGGCCAGCGCCTTGCCGTCGGGGTCGTTGACGGCGGGGCCGCCCGCGACGGGCACCTCGTTGGCACCGGAGAGGTGCGCGGCGAAGGTGAGAGCCCGCCCGCCGGACGGCTTGGTGAAGGTAGCGGCGTCGGCCGTCGAGCCGCTCGCCCCGTGCGCGTCATGGCCGGCCTGTCCACTGTGACTGTCGTGACCGGCAGGGCTGTTGTGAACCTCGTGACTCGCGTGCGCGACCGCCGGAGTAACACCGGCAACACCAAGCACAATTGCGGCCGCGGTAACAGCGAGATAACGCTCCTGCATTGTTTCTGTCCTCCCGTTGGAACCGGCCTTCTTCATGGGCCGGTCGTGATGAGGTACGCGTCCTGGGCGCGGCTCGTTCAAAGACAGATTTCTTTTAATTCGATTGAACCGGCGGTCATTTGACGCCGTACAACCAGGTGCGGGAACGACCATTCGCGCGACCCGCACCCACACACAAAACCGGGGGAACGACCATGCCCAGGACCCGCACGAAAACTCTGCTCGCCGCCCCGCTGCTGACGGCGGCGCTGCTCACCCTGGCCGCCTGCGGCGGCTCGGCCGACGCCGCGAAGGACGACGACGCCAGGCCCGCGGCGAAGCCCGCTCAGGCCGTCTCGGCCAAGACGGCCGACTCGGAGCTCGGCAAGATCCTCGTCGACGATTCGGGCCGTACGCTGTACGGATTCACCAAGGACAAGCCCGGGGCGAGCGCCTGTGACGCCGACTGCGTCGCGGTCTGGCCGGCGCTCACATCGGCGAAGGACGTCAAGGCGGGCTCGGGCGCCAACGCCGGCCTGCTGACGGAGACAAGGCTCGGCGAGGGCGCGGAGCAGGCGACGTACTGGGACTGGCCGCTGTACTACTACGCCGGGGACGCGACGCCCGGGGATGTGAACGGGCAGGGTCTGGACGGCGAGTGGTTCGTCATCGCGGCGGACGGCAAGCTCGTCAAGCAGGCGGTCTGACGGATCGCACGGAGGGGAAAATTAATCCGCCTTTCATAAAGCCGGATTCCGCTTCCGCTTCTCGTTCCGCGTCCCCTCCGCTCATTGGCTCGAATTGCACATCCGAATTCACGGCGGCACGGCCCGGGAAAGAGTCGCAATGCCCCGGCGTGCGAGGTCCGCGCCGCCTCTGACGGCCGTGCGCCTCCGCCACCTCCGGCGTCCGGCGCCGGGCGGCCCCGCGCTCACCTCACTCGCTCAGTGGCGCCCGCGCTGCCTACTCGCAGCCGACGCCGTCCCCGTCCAAGTCGAGGTGCGGCCCGTAGCCCGGGTCCCCGGCGTGAATGGGAACGGCCCCCGCGGCCTGTACGGCATCGCAGTTCGCATACGCGACCTCCGTCTGCGCGGAAGCCTTGGGAGTGGATGAAGGCACGGCCACGGTGATCCGCACGACGGCGGTCTCGGACAGGGGCCGGCCCGCGGTCACGTTCACGCGATACCTGAACTCGTCCTCACCGGCGTACCCCGCGGCCGGCCTGTAGACGACGGTGTTCCCGTCGACGGTCGCGGTCCCGTGCGCGGGCGGGGCGCCGACGGAGACGCTGAAGTCCGTGTCGTCGAGCACCATCTGCACATTGCCGCCGGTTCCGTCCCCGAGAGTGACGGTGTCGTTGCTGAGCACCTTCACGACGATCTCTTTCCCGGTCTCGGCGCTCTGCTGGTCGTCGGCGAGCTCGAGTACGCCCTGGGCGGTCGGCGTGGGCGTGGCGGACGCGCCGGCCGTATTCCCGGCGGCGGCGGATTTGGCGTCTCCGGCGGTCTCGGCCCCACAGGCGGTGAGCCCGACGACAGCCATCACCGCACCGGCTGCTGCCACGGCGATGCGTCCATGCGTACGTATCCGGGTCGTACGTATCCGGGTCATGTGTCCCCCAAGGCCTGCGGATCCGAGCTGAGAGGGCTGAGCATGACATTCCGGTTACCCGGTGTTGCTCTGACTGCGACCTTTTGTGGCCGAGTTGTGATGATCGTGTGCGAATACTGACGCTGAGTGATCGGTGTTGGGTGGGCGCTTCTATGGAGAAGGCGAGTTCGCGCAAGTGTGGGTAGGGCAAGCCGGGCCGAGGGCACGTCTCGCGTATGCGCACCGTGACGAGCAGGATGATCAAGGCCCAGGACCGCCTGGCCACCACCCGCCAACTGACCGAACTGGGATGCCCCACGTCGACCATCACCAACCGCTGCGGACCCGGTGGTCCATGGCAACGCGTGCTGCCCCGCGTGATCCTGCTCCAGACGGGCGTGCCGAGCCCACGCCAACGCTTACGCGCGGCCCTGCTGTACGCCGGCGAGGGAGCCCAGCTCACGGGAGCCGCGGCACTGACGTTGTACGGAGTCCGCGCCGCGGGCCCGCAGTCCCGGGTGGGCCCGGTGGACGTGCTGGTTCCGGGCGGCCGTAACCCACGGAGCCGCGCGTACGTACGCGTCCACCGCAGCCACCGCCCTGCCCCCGCCTGCCGGTGGAGGGCCTGCCCTGCGCCCGCCTGACACGTGCCGTCACGGATGCGATCCCCTCCCTCACCAGCGACGACGATGTGACGGCCCTCCTGGCCGAAGTCATCCAGCGCGGCCGTTGCACCCTCGCCGACCTGACGACGACCCTGCGCGCCTCCCACCGCGCGAGCGACCCGCGGGTCGCCGCCGCGCTCGACGGCCTGACGGCAGGCATCCGCTCCACGGCCGAATCCACCGCCCGCCACGTCCTGCGGTCCGCGTCGCTCCCGCCCCCGCTCTGGAACCGCAACCTCTACCTCCTGGACGGCACCTTCCTGGCCCGCCCGGACGCGTACTGGCCGGACGAGGGCGTGGTACTCGAAATCGACTCCCGGGAGTGGCACCTGAGCCCGGCCCTCTGGGAAGGCACGATGTCCCGCCGTAACCGCATGACGGCCGCGGGCTTGATTGTCCTGTCGGCGTCCCCGTCCCAACTCCGCTCCGGTGCGGTGGAAGTAGTGACGGCCCTACGCGCCGCCCTGCTCTCGCCCCGTTCCGGATCCCGCCCGGCGGTACGGGTGGAAGAGGAGGCGCACTGACGGGGCGCGGGCGGCGGCTGGCCGCGAGGAAGCCGCCCGGCCGCGGGCTGCCCGGGTGCGGGTGCGGCGGCCTGCCCGGGGCGGACGCACAAGTCTCCAGCGCCGTGGCCTGCCTCCGGTTTCCGGGCGATCGAGGGCTTCGTATACCGAGGTGCCCGCCAAACGGGACTCCCGGTACGGGACCCGGGGGCGAGCCCGTGAATCGCCTGGCCGTCACCCGATGGCGAGCCGCTCCGTTCGCAGGAGAGCGTGGTTGGCGAAGAGGGCGTCGAGACCGACCTCGCGGTTCAGGTCGGCGGTCCACCGAGCGCCGGGCAGATCGCGGTGGCTGGGGGCCCGGGCGATGCGGGCCCGGCCTGGTGGCGGCCATGGCTGGACCTCATGGTCGAGACGGTGACCCGCGGTGTTGCGGTGCGGCGAGCGCGCATCGTGTCAGAGCCAGTGAGTGAGTACATCCGCTACGAGCACTCGGGCGCGTTCACCAACGTGGCGGCCGGGGAGCAGGTGCGCTGGAATCACTTCTCCGGCGACGGCTCGTCCATGGGCGGGAGGTCAGTGAGGACTCGGCCGCCGTGAAGTTGTGCGCTGATGCGTTCGAGGCGGTGTGGTCGCAAGCCATCCCGCACGACCGATACGAAACCCGCTGGCGGCGGCTGCGTCCCACTCAGCGCCCGGTTATCTGACGCACGAGCTCGCCCCACGCGCTGGCAGCGAACTGTACAACGGGTCCGTCCAGCACCTTCGAGTCGCGCACTGCCACGGTGCCGACAAGGTTGGTCGCTACTTCGACGCACTCACCGTTGCCGCTGCTGTAGCTGGACTTAACGAATTCGAAGGCAGGCATGGTCACAACTCCTTGCGGATGCTCTCGATGAGGGCGCGTGAATCATGCTGCGCCAGCGAGAGCCGGGCGATGCGGTCAAACAGAGTCCCATGGTGAGCCGCATCCTTCTCGCTCTCCAGCCACAGCGTAGATGACGTCGTGTCCATGTAGACCACGTCCATCGCGCCGGAATCCGCGAACGAAACGATGTTGAACGCGCTGGTCATCCCGGGATGGGCGCCGGCCAAGCACGGCATTACCTGCAGCTTCACGTGAGGTAGCTGTGCGGTACGGATGAGGTGGTCGAGTTGGGCTCGCATGACATCGCGCCCGCCTACGAGTTGGCGCAGCGCTCCCTCGGCGACGATGGCCCAGATGCGTAGCGGCGACTCGCCAGTGAGGCGCGATTGTCGGGCGACCTTGGCTTCCACGAACCGCTCGATCTCGTCCGGGTCCTCCCATGTGGCGCTGCCGATAGCCAGTGATCGCGCGTAGTCGGGCGTCTGGAAGAGGCCTGGTACGAAGGCCAGTTGCCACGTTCTGACGGACGTTGCGACGTCCTCCAGGGCGACGTATTCGACCAGGGAGCGGAGCTCCGGGTACTGGTTCCACCATCCGAGTGCTTTACGTCGATCCCGGTCCGTTGCCGCCAAGTTCAGCAGGTGCTGCATTGCTTGCGGATCCTCGGCGCCGTACAGCTCGCACAGGGCGCGGATGTCAGGGTCCCGCATAGGAACCCATCCGCTCTCCATCTTGGCGACTTTTCCTGTGGAGGCGCTCAGCGCCTTGGCGGCCTGAGTCTGTGTCAACCCCGCTGCCGCACGGAGTGTGTACAGCTCGCCGCCGAGGCGGCGTCCGAGCACTGTGGAAGCGCGGTTGCCCTGCGGTGCCTGCTCTTGCCTCACGCCATGCCCTCCTTGGATGCACGCACAGTTTGTGTCTGGTCGCAGAGCGCTCGCAACCACGATGGGTGTAATTTTCCCCGAGCGAATTGCACTCACAGTGGTCGTGGTCCTACGGTCTGTGGTGAGCGGCGTGCTGTGTGGCGCCAGTTCGGGCCGTGTAGCTCTGGACTGGGAGGCAATCCGAAATGATCTACGCGAGTGACCGGGTACGACGTAAGCCTTGGAGCTTGGCCTTCGAGGCGGAGCCTCGCGAGGTTGCGGGCCTGCGCAGGGTGTTGCGGCTGCACCTGACGTTGTGGGGCCTTCCAGACCTGGTCGAGTCGGCGCAGATGTGCGCCACAGAGCTGACCTCAAACGTGATCAAACACGTCGGGGTGGGCACGCCAGTCAAGCTCGCGGTTTCCATGAACGGCACCCGGCTACGTATCGAACTGCACGACCCGGACACGCGGGCTTTGCCCACGCTGCTCGGCGCGGATGGCGAGGCGGAGTCGGGGCGCGGAATGACGCTCGTTGACGCGCTTACTGACCGCTGGGGCGTGATCCTTCGGGAGGACTCCAAGGTGGTGTGGTGCGAGTTGCTCACGGACCTCACCGGTCCGGGCGGTCACAACGGTGGCCCGCGGGGGACGAATACCGAGGTGTCTCACCCGGTCTACGGTGCGGCTTGCCACCCGCGGTCGTTCGGGTCGGGCCGCCTGAGCGCGGCCCTCGCGGAGGAGGCGGCGATCAACCTGATTGCCGACCTTCTTCACTGGCTTCGGGCTCACGGGTGTGATCCGGACGAGGCGCTGGATCGTGCGCAGACACACTTCGAGGGGGAACTCGATGAGGCTGGCTCCGCCAAGTGAACTTGGAGTGATGTTCGTTTCGTCCTAGCCGATTGGGCTCCAATGGGCTTTCTCCGTCGACTGGCGCGACGCATCCACGTGCAGCCGGAACTGAGCCGTGTCGGAGTGCCGGAAGCCTGACCGATTCTGGTCGTAAAGCGATCATGGGCGGGTCGAGGGTGTCTAGTGTTTGCTCATGGACATACGTGACCTGCTCCTCCAAGTGGCCAGTACGTACGACCGGACGGCCGGGACGACGCGGGGCGTAGGTGCGCAGGATCTGCTTCGAAGCGTGGGGCAGCGCAGCCTGGCCCTGCCTCCTGGCTACGTTGCGAGCGGGTATGGCGGTCAAGGGAGTGCCAGTAGCACTCCCTGGATTGGCGTCTTCGATCCTGATGTGTCTCGCGACCCCAAGCAGGGCCTCTACCTGGCCTACATCTTTAGCGCTGAACTGACCGCTGTGACCCTCACGCTCCAGCAGGGTATGACTCTGCTGGAGAAGAGGTTCCAGGCTAGAAGAGACCTCAACGCGCACTTGGAGCAGCGAGCGGCGCTGCTCCATAGGGTCCTTCCAGAGAGGTTGGCGAAGGACTGGCGCTGCCGTCCTTCGTTCCGTGGAACGGGTTGGCGACCTGCGGCATATGAAGCTGGCAGCATCGCGGCGCGGCGCTATGACATCGCGAACATGCCTGAAGAGGTGGCGCTCCGCGAGGATTTGAGCCAGGCGGCCAGCCTCCTGCAACGTGCCGCAACCGCCGAAAGGCTCTGGTGGTTCGAGGATCAGAGCAAGCTGGAAGTGGAGTATCCAGACGGCGGCCATGGTACGAAAGACCCGCTAGACGGCTTTCGGCCGAAGAGTAGCGACGACTACATCGCGAACATTGCTGCTAGGCAGCAGGTCAAGAAGCGCTCGCACGAGGCGTTGATCGCTACCTTCGGGCGGTACATCGTCGACCGGGGGTATGTGCCAACAACGGTCGGCATGCACCCCAAGGACCTTGTCCTGCGACGCGAGGGTGCAGGGGGCGAGCGGGGCGACGAATGGTTGGTTGAAGCCAAGGTGGTGTCCAAAGGCAACCCCACCTCAGCCGTTCGAGGGGCCGTAGGCCAGCTATTGGAGTACAGCCATTTTCTGTATCGCGAGCGCGGCCTTTCGCGCCCGCACCTGCTTGGCCTGTTTACCGAGGACATCGGGGTTTACGCCCCATATTTGGAAGACCACGGCATAGCAGCAGTATGGCAATCCGAGATCGGTTGGGCGGGATCGGCCTCTGCGCTAACAGCGGGGCTGGTCAGCTAAGAGGAGCGGTTAAGCCGCTAACTGGGCGGATGCCGAGGGCATCCGCCCAGTTAGCGGCCTCAGATCTCGTCCGTGCCGTGGCAATCCCGGTACACCCGCCCCGACCCGCACCAGCACCCCGCCCCCCTCGACGGCGGCCACGCCATCGCCCTGCCCCTCGCCGCCAGGGTCGTCGCGTACTGCGGCAGCAGGTCCGCGTTCGACGGCGACGACTGTTCCGAGGCCGCGAACGCCTCGTACGACGGGACCGTGCCCGTCACGATGCCCAGGTTCTCGGTGCCCGTGGCCGCCAGGTCGCGGAGGGAGGCTTCCAGGTCCGTCAGGTGGGCCTCGTGGGTCGGGTATTCACGTTCCAACTCGGGGTAGGCCGCGAGCAGTTCGTCCAGCTCCGGCTCCGGCCAGTGCAGGACCGCCACCGGGAACGGGCGGGAGAGCGCCGAGCGGTAGGAGCCCAACTCGGAGCGGAGGCGGGCGATTTCGGCCTGGAGTTCCGCGGGGTTGTCGGAGCCGAGGGCCCACAGGCGCTTCGGGTCGTGGAGTTCGTCCAGGGAGATGTCGCCCGGGTGAACCCGGTCCGCGAGGCCGTCCCACTCGTCGTGGGGGAGGCCCAGCAGGCGGCGGACGCGGTGGCGGCCGGCCAGGAGGGACTTGGTCGGGTACGGGACGTCGTCGTCGCCCGCGGGGAGGAGCAGCGTGAGGGCGGTGCTGAAGCAGTCGTGGGAGGCTTCCAACTCGTCGTGGGACTCCAGAGTCTCCGCGATGATCTCCCACGGGGCCGCGTCCGTCGGGGCCGCCGTGCGGATGCCGTTGATCAGGGCGCGTGCCTCGGCCTCATGGCCGTACTCCCAGAGGTTGGCCGCCTGCAGCGCCTTGATCAGCAGGGCGTGCTCGGGGTCGGACGCGAGGAGGCGGTCGTAGAGGGACGAGGCCTGTTCGCGGTCGCCCGCCAGTTCCAGGTGGGCCGCGGCTTGGAGGAGCAGTGACTCGTGATCCTCGGGGTACTGAGCCGCGGTACGCAGCAGGCGCTCGGCTTCGGCGATGTGATCGGCAGGCGTGTCGGGGCGCATGGTGGACACCGTACTGCTGTACGGCGGTTCGGCGGGATGAAGCCGAGATGAGGGCTGGTAGGACTGCCGGCACCGAGCCGGTGGGAGAGCGGATGCGCTCGCCGGTGCGAGCGGCGGCGTACGGCTCTGGAGACTTCGGCGGACAGCCCCTATCGTGCGCGCGTGCGGGAGCGAATGGCGGTCGTGGCGCAGGGGCCCAGCGCGCGAAGGCGGGCCAGGTTCGCCCGAGCGCTGTGGGCGGGCGCCGAGGCCACCGTCACCGTCGGGGTCGTCGTGCTGCTGCTCGTCGTCCATCAGCTGTGGTGGACCAACCGGCAGGCCCGCGAAGGCGCCCAGCACAAGGTCCGGGCCCTGGAACGGGAGTGGGCCGAACCACGCGGGGGAGATCACCCCGAGCAGGGCGGGGCGAGTGACGAGGCTGCGGGTGAGGTCCCCGCCGGTGGGAGCGGGACCGGGGGGCCGCGTCGAGATCAAGGCGCCCGGCCGAGAACCACCCCCCGCTGGGACCAGGCGTACGCCGTCCTCCGCATCCCCCGTCTCGGCGTCGTCGCGCCCGTCGCCCAGGGGGTCGGGAAGAAGGGCGTCCTCGACAAGGGATACGTGGGGCACTACCCGGGGACCGCCCAGCCCGGCGAGGCCGGGAACTTCGCCGTCGCCGGGCACCGCAATACGCACGGTGAGCCCTTCCGCCACATCAACCGGCTACGGGCCGGGGACGAGGTGCGGGTCGAGACGCGCGAGGCGATCTACCTCTACGTAGTGGACAAAGGCGTGGCGCAGACCTCGCCCCGGGACACCGGCGTGATCGCCACCGTCCCCCGCTCCACCGTGCAGCCGTCCGCCGGGTACAGCGAGCCCGGCTACTACCTCACCCTCACCACCTGCACGCCCGAGTTCACCTCCACCCACCGGCTCGTCGTGTGGGCGAAGCTGACGTCGATGCGGCCCCGGACGGGGTGAGGAGGCAGGGAAGCCGGTCAGGGAGTGGGAGACAAGAGGGAGTGGGAGACAAGAGGGAGTGGGAGACAAGAGGGAGTGGGAGACAAGGGTGTACTTGGGGGCGATTCCGGGCGCCGGAACCATCGTGTATAACGGCTGAAGAGTTCCCGCAGTGTGAAAAACCGAGCTGAGAGGAGTGGGCATGGGCAAGCGTCGACCGCTGCGGTCGTTCCGCCCCGCCGCGCTTCTCCTGCTCCTCCTCGTCGAAGTCCTGCTCATCGACGGCGGCAGCCTCACCGCCGCGGTCGCGCTCGCCGCGACCGCCACCGCGGCCGCCGGCTCCGCTCTCGTCGTCTGCGCAGTGATCAGCGCGCGCTGCGCTCCCGCGGTGCCGCGCACGCGGGTACGCACCGCGATCCGCGACCGGGAGCAGCGCACCGCGTTCCTGCCACAGCGTGATCCTGACGCGAAGGGGCGTACCAGGCCCCGAGCCCCCGGCCGTGCCCTCCTGACGGCCGCGTAGGGGCACACCTCTTCTCACCCACCCCCTCGCGGGTCGTCATGCCGACATCTCTCATTCCGGCACGACGAGACCCTCGGAGGGCTCACCCATGTCCGTTTTCGCCAGCCTGGTCGCATACCTTGCCGACCTGCTCCAGCCGCTCTTCCACGCCTCGGCCACCGCCGCCGCGATCGTCGTCTTCACCGCGCTCGTACGGCTCGCCGTCCACCCCCTCTCGCGGGCCGCCGCCCGCGGTCAGAAGGCCAAGGCCCGGCTGTCGCCGCAGATCGCCGAGCTGCGAAAGAAGCACGGCAAGAACCCCGAGCGCCTGCAGAAGGCCATGATGGAGCTGCATGCCAAGGAGAAGGTTTCGCCCCTTTCCGGATGCCTGCCGAGCCTGCTCCAGTTGCCCGCGTTCTTCCTGATGTACCACCTCTTCTCCAGCGGGAAGATCGGCGGCGAGCGGAACGGCCTGCTCGCGCACACCCTCTTCGACGCACCGCTCGGCGGGCGCTGGACCGACGCGCTCACGCACGGCGGGGTCCTCGGCGGGGCGGGGCTCGTCTACCTGGCGCTGTTCGGGATCGTCGTCGCCGTCGCGACGTACAACTTCCGCCGTACGAAGCGGCAGATGGCCACCTCGCCGCTCCCCGGGCCAACCGCTCCGGGGATGGGCGCGATGACGAAGATCATGCCGCTGCTCTCCTTCTTCACCCTTTTCACCGTCGCCGTCGTGCCGCTCGCAGCCGCGCTCTATGTCGTCACCAGCTTCACCTGGACCGCGGTGGAGCGGTCGTTCCTCTACCGGGACATGCCGGTCGCGGGGGCGCTTGCTACCGCCGTGTAACGGTCCAGGTTGTGAACGGGTATTGCGGATTGATCCGATGTCTTGGAGGATCAGCCAAGCCTACGATCCTCCCGATGGCCGCTACCCATCGGCCGGGCTCACACTCGACCAGGGGAGATTGACCATGAAGCTGCTGCGCGTCGGCCCGGCGGGCGCCGAGCGACCGGCCCTGCTCGACCAGGACGGGAACACCGTCCGGGACCTGTCCGGCCTTGTCGCGGACATCGACGGGGACCTGCTCGCGGACGCCTCGGCCCTTGCCCGGATACGGGCCGCGGCGGACGCGGGTGACCTGCCTGCCCTAGAGGCCGACGGCCTGCGCATCGGGGCGCCGGTCGCCCGGATCGGCAAGGTCGTGTGCATCGGACTGAACTACCACGACCATGCGGCCGAGACCGGCGCGGACACCCCCGCCGAGCCGGTCGTCTTCTTCAAGGCCGCCGACACGGTCGTCGGGCCGAACGACACCGTGCTGGTGCCGCGCCGCAGCCGCAAGACCGACTGGGAGGTCGAGCTCGCGGTGGTGATCGGACGTACGGCCCGCTATGTGGACGACGACGAGGACCCGCTGGCTTATGTCGCCGGGTACGCGGTCGCCCACGACGTCTCGGAGCGCGAGTTCCAGATCGAGCGCGGCGGCACGTGGGACAAGGGCAAGAACTGCGAGACGTTCAACCCACTGGGCCCGTGGCTCGTCACGGCGGACGAGGTGCCGGAGCCGCAGGCGCTGGGTCTGAAGCTGTGGGTCAACGGTGAGCAGAAGCAGAACGGCACGACCGCGGACCAGATCTTCCCGGTGGCGGAGGTGGTGCGGTACGTGAGCCAGTTCATGACGCTGTACCCCGGTGACGTCATCAATACGGGAACGCCGGCGGGGGTGGCGCTCGGGCGGCCCGAACCGAAGCCGTATCTGCGGGCGGGGGACGTGGTGGAGCTGGAGATCGAGGGGCTGGGGCGGCAGCGGCAGGAGTTCAAGGACGCGTAGGCGCGTTTCGGCTGGGGCTGGGGCTGGGGCTGGGGCTGGGGGTGGGGGTTGGATCGGGGGCGGCGGTGCGTCGGCGCGTTCTCAGCCTGTCCGGCGCTTGAGGACGGACCCGCGCCAGGACGCCCCGAGGCCACCAACCGGCCGCCGCCCCGCCCCGCCGCCCCGTCGAACCACCCGCAGGCCAGGACGCTGCCCGGTCGGCGGGCCCGTTACGTGGCGATGAAGCGGTCCAGGGCCTCCACCACCATCGCGTGGTCCTCCGCCTGCGGCAGGCCCGAGACCGTGACCGTGCCGACCACGCCCACGCCCTCGACCCGGATCGGGAACGAGCCGCCGTGGGCCGCGTACTCGTCCGGGTCCAGGCGTGAGGAGTCCTCGAACGTCGTGCCCTTCGCGCGGAAGCGGGCCCCGACGAGGTACGAGCTCTCGCTGTAGCGTTCGACGACCCGGCGCTTGCGGTCGATCCACGCGTCGTTGTCCGCGCTCGATCCCGACAGCGACGCGTGGAAGAGCTGCTGCGTCCCGCGGCGGATGTCGATCGCGACCGGCGCGTGCCGCAGATGCCCCATCTCGACCAGCATGCTGCCGAGGGCCCAGGCGTCCTCGTTGCTGAAGCGGCGCAGCGTCAGCCGGTGCTCCTGCTCGACGATCTCGTCGACCGTGAGCGGTGCCGCGGGCGCGGCCGGTTGGGAAGGGGCCGGGGTGGGAGTGGGAGAGGCGTTCATACGGCGACCTCCACGGTGATGCCTTCGTGGGCGGAGCGGCGCGCGGCCTCCAGGACGTCCAGTGCCGCGGCTGCCTCGTCGGCGGTGACCGGCGGGGGCGTACCGTCGCGCAGGGCTTCGGCGATCGCCGCGTAGTAGGCCGGGTAGTCGCCCGGCACCGTCTCGACCGGGAGGCCGCCGCCGGTCAACGGGGACTCGCCCGCGCCGCGTCGGCCCCAGAGCTCCTCGGGTTCGACGCCCCAGGCGCCGCTCCCGGTGCCGCCCGGACGCCGGCCCTCCCGGAGGTCCGCCTCCTGCGGGTCCAGTCCGTACTTCACATACCCCGCAGTCGAGCCGAGCACGCGGAAACGGGGGCCGAGCTGGGCGGCGGTGGCGCTGACGTACAGATGGGAGCGGACGCCGTTCGTGTGCGTGAGCGCGATGAAGGTGTCGTCGTCGGTCTCGGCGCCCGGGCGGCGCACATCCGCCTCGGCGTACACGCGCGCGACAGGGCCGAACAGGGTCAGCGCCTGGTCGACGAGATGGCTCCCGAGGTCGTACAGCAGCCCGCCGATCTCCTGCGGGTCGCCCGACTCGCGCCAGCCGCCCTTGAGCAGGGGCCGCCAGCGCTCGAAGCGGGACTCGAAGCGCTGGACGTCACCGAGCCCGCCGTCCGCTATCAGCTTCTGGAGGGTGAGGAAGTCGTTGTCCCAGCGGCGGTTCTGGAAGACGGAGAGCAGCAGGCCGCGCTCCTCGGCGAGGGCGGCTAGGTCGCGTGCCTCGGTGGCCGTCCCGGCGAGGGGCTTGTCCACGACGACGGGGAGTCCGGCCTTCAGCGCCGCCGTGGCGATCGGGACGTGGGTCTTGTTGGGGGAGGCGATGACGACGAGGTCGAGCTCGTCCGCCCGCTCCCACAGCTCGTCCGGCGAGGCCGCGAAGCGCACATCGGGGAACTCCGCGCGGGCCTGCTTCTGCCGCTCCGGGTTCGAGGTGACGACCGTGTCCAGGGCCAGGCCCTCGGTGGCGGTGATGAGGGGGGCGTGGAAGACGGAACCCGCCAGGCCGTAGCCGACGAGTCCGACGCGAAGGGGGGAGCGGGTGCCGGAACCAGTCATGCTTCCACTTAAGCAACGGTGTTGCCAAAGTGCAAGCGCAGGGGACAATGGGTGGGTGAACAGGAGGGTCCGTGAACAGGGGTATCAGGGATATCAGAGGCATCGGGAGCATCAAGGGCGTTACGGGAGTGAATCTGCCTGCCCTGCGCAGCCATAACGCGGCGCTGGTACTGGATCTGCTGCGCACGGCGGGCGAGGGCGGCATCAGCCGGATCGAGCTGGCCGACGGCACCGGGCTCACCCCGCAGGCGGTCAGCAAGATCACCGCGCGGCTCCGGGACGAGGGTCTGGTGGCGGAAGCGGGCCGCCGCGCCTCCACCGGTGGCAGGCCCGGCACGGCGCTGTGCCTGGTCCCCTCGGCCGGCCACGCGGTCGGGCTGCACCTGGACCGCGACGAAGTGACGGCGGTCCTGCTGGATCTGGCGGGCACCCCGGTGGCCGTCGGCGCCGGACCTCTCGACCTCGGCGCGGGGTCGGAGGCGGTCGTCGAGAAGGTGGCCGCGGAGGTGGAGGCGCTGACCGGGGGAGGCGCTCGCGTACTCGGCGTCGGAGTCGCCATGCCCGGGCCGCTCGATCACGGCACCGGCGTCGCCCACCGGGTCACCGGGTTCCCCGCGTGGGACGGATTTCCGCTGCGGGACGCTCTCGCCGCGAGGCTCGGGCTGGGCGTCGTCCTCGACAAGGACACTAATGCCGCCGCCCTCGGGCTCGCGCTCCGCGGGGCCGGGGAGTCCTTCGCTTATCTGCACCTCGGCACGGGCCTCGGCGCGGGGCTCGTGCTCGCCGGGGCCCTCTACCGCGGGGCCAGGACCGGCGCGGGGGAGTTCGGGCATCAGGTCATTCAGCTCGACGGGCCGCCGTGCGGCTGCGGCAGGCGGGGGTGCATCGAGGCGCTCTGTCTCGGAGCCGTCGGGGCCGGGGATCTCGACCGTGCCGCACGCGTCCTCGGCGTCGGTGCCGCGAACCTCGTCGAACTGCTCGACATCGACCGGGTACTGCTCGGCGGGCGGATCGTGGCCGCGGACCCGGAGCCCTTCGTACGCGGCGTCGGCGAACGGGTCCGCATCCCCGTGGCCCTCGCCGAAGGAGCCGCGCAGGTCGTCGCGGAAGGGGCCGCGCAACTGGTCCTCGCCCCGGTCTTCGGGCGGGCCGAGGCGGCCTCGGCCGCACCGAAAATAGGCTGATAGGGCTGATTCGTAGGGCTGATCGGGCGTATGGCCCGCCGACAGGCGGGCCGAGCCACGCGCGCGGGGCAGGTACGTGGTGCACGACCGGGCGATCCCCCCGGCGGGTTCGTACGCAGCCGAGCAGCAAAGGTCCCTCATGCGACTGCGCAATGCCCTCACCGTCGGCGTCACCGCAGCCACGCTTGCCCCGGCGGCGCTCACCGGGACGGCGGCGGCTGCCCCGGACTCGGCCCCCGCCGGAACGGCCTCCTTCGCCCACGCCCCGGCGGCTCCGCCCTCCTCCGCCCACGCCCCCGCCGATGCCCAGGTCGATGCCCAGGTCGATGCCCAGGTCGATGCCGGTGCCCAGGCCGATGTACACGCCCCCGCCGGTGCCCAGGCCGATGCCCACGCCCCTGCCCACGCCGATGCCCCGGCCGCGGCGCCCGCCTCCGAGCCCGCGGCCTCCGCCGCCCTCGGTGCGATCGCGCGACCGGCCGTCGCCCCGATCCCCGTGCGCCCCGGGGGCCAGCAGCCCACCTGCGGCAAGGTGTCCGACCCCGACTTCCCGATCGGCTCCCGCATCCACGGCGGCCCGACCGTCCACCACCCGGGCGGAGGCTTCGAGGAGTGGTCCGTGGAGCTCGCCAACACCACGGGCGAGAGCTGCCGCAACATCCATCCCGTGATCGTCTTCACCGGCCGCGACCCAGGTCTCACCCCGGCCCGGCTCATCCTGGAGTTCTACGACGGCGACGCCGGCGCGTGGCGTCCCGTCGCCCTGGAGACGACCGCCGAGGACGAGGTCGTCGGCGCGTTCGACGACGGCTTCCCCGGCTATGTCCTCCCCGCGGGCAAGTCCCTCACCGTCAGAGTCCGGCTCGCCCTCGCCGACGACACCCCGCCCAACCAGGTCACGGTCAACGCCGCCGTCGTCCAGCGCAAGGGCGACGACGGCGACTGGGTCGGCGAGTCCGACGACTACCGCTTCGCCGTGCTCGACGACGACGGAGCCGCGGCCACCGTCACGATCCACGAACTCGCCTCGACCGGCACGGGGTCCCTGCTCCGCCTCGGCGCCGCGGTCGGCGTCGTGCTGCTGGGCGGCGGAGTCCTGGTCCTGGCCCAGCGCCGGATGCGTCCAGGCCGACGCTGACCGTTCACATACGTGTGCGAGCATCACTCGGTGGACTATCCGAACGACCAGGCGCCCGGCGCCCCCGTCCGCTCCGGCATCCCGGAGCACGGCCGCATCCCCAAGTACTACGCCGTCAAGGCCCATCTCTCCGTGCTGATCGAGGAGTTGGGTGAAGGGGGACTGCTGCCCACCGAGCGCGATCTCGCCGTACGGTTCGAGGTCTCGCGCGAGACAGTGCGTCAGGCGCTGCGCGAACTCCTGCTGGAGGGGCGGCTGCGCCGTCAGGGCCGCGGAACGGTCGTCGCCGGCCCGAAGCTGGAGCAGCCGCTCTCGCTCGCCAGCTACACCGAGGGTGTACGCCGCCAGGGGCGCAGGCCTGGCCGTGCGCTGATCAGCCTCGACCGCTTCCCCTGCTCCGACGCGCTGGCGGCCGACATCGGCGCCGAACGCGGTGAGCCCGTATGGCACATGGAGCGCGTGCTGCTCGCGGACGACGAACGCGTCGGCCTGGAGAGCACGTACGTCACGGTGGCCCGCGTGCCGCACCTGGACGCCGACTTCGATCCCGACTCGTCCTTCTACGCCTATCTGCGCGAGCGGCTCGGGATCTCCTTCGGGGACGCGGACGAGCGGATCGAGACGGTGCTCGCGACGCCGCGCGAGGCCCTGCTCGTCGGTACGCCCCCCGCCCTGCCGATGCTGCTGCTCCACCGGCTCTCGCGGGACACCTCGGGCCGGCCCCTGGAGCGGGTCCGCACGCTCTACCGCGGCGACCGCTTCAGCTTCACGACGCATCTCGGGAACGGCGGCTGAGCTCCGCCGGCGCCCGCTGACTCCGGCTCGTGCCCGCTGACTCCGGCTCGTGCCGGCTGGGCTCCGCGAGCGCCCGCTGACTCCGCCACGTGTCGGCTGGGCTCCGCCAGCGGCGGACGGCACTCGCAGCGGCGGGCCGACTCCTTCGACCGCCGGGCCGGTTCCCAGGAACGGCAAGCCGGGTCCCGGGAACCAGCCCGGTGGACGCCATGCGCAGGGCCCTCTGGACACCCCCCTTCGATCACGAGAAGGTAACGGGTCTGGGCCAAGTGTGATGGCCCGTTCACCGTCCCGTTGCCGACCGGCCCCGAGCGGGACACCAACTCCCAGGAGCGTTGCCGTCGTGAGAGTCATCGTCGTAGGAGCAGGCGTGGTGGGAACCATGCACGCCTGGCACGCAGTGGAACGCGGCCACGAGGTCGTTCAGATCGAGCGCGAGAGCGAGGCGCGGGGCGCGAGTCTGCGCAATTTCGGCCAGATATGGGTCAGTGGACGTGCGAGCGGCGCTGAGCTCGAAACCGCCCTGCGCGCACGTGAGTTGTGGGAGGCCATCGGCGCACGCGTGCCCGGGCTCGGCTTCCGGGCCATCGGCTCGCTCACTCCCGTACGCAACGAGCTGGAGCTCGCCGTGGCCGAGGCCGCCGTCGCGCGTCCCGACGCGGCCGCCCGTGGCTACAAGCTGGTGACCGCCTCCGAGGCGCGGGTCATCAACCCCGCGCTCCGCGGCACGTTCACCGCAGCGCTGTGGTGCGAGCGCGACGCCGCCGTCGAACCGCGGCCCGCGCAGCTGGCCCTGAAGGAGGCCCTGCTCGCCTCCGGCCGGTACACCTACCTCGGTGGGCGCGAGGTCCGCGAGGTGCTGGGCCGGGGTGCCGTCCGCGACGACCACGGCGATACGCACATCGGTGACGCCGTCGTCCTCTGCCCGGGCGCGGCGCTGTCCGGTCTCGTCCGCGAGCTCGCCCCCGACCTGCCCGTGCGCCGCGTCCGGCTGCAGATGATGCAGACCGACCCGCTCGGTGAAGCGCTCACCACGTCGGTCGCCGACGCCGACAGCTTCCGCTACTACCCGGCGTATGCGAGTGAGGCCCTGGACACCCTCAACGCCGGGCAGGCCCAGGCGCCGACCGCCGCCGCGCACAAGATGCAGCTGCTGATGGTGCAGCGCCACGACGGCGGACTGACGATCGGCGACACCCACGAGTACGAGCACCCCTTCGCCTTCGACACGCTCGAGGACCCGTACGAGCACCTCACGGAGGTCGTCGAGTCCTTCATCGGAAGGCCGCTGCCGCGGATCCGCCGCCGCTGGGCCGGGGTTTACGCACAGTGCGCCGACACCAGCCGCGTCGTGCACCGGGAGCAGGTGCGCGACGGCGTGTGGCTGGTGACCGGGCCGGGCGGGCGCGGGATGACGTGCTCGCCCGCCATTGCCGAGACGACCGCGAACGAACTGGGCTGGTGAGAGGGATGACCGAGCAGATGACCCATCGGGCGAGCGAGCAGACGACCCATCGCACGGGCGAGCAGACGACCTCCGGCGAGCGGAGCACCGGTCACACGGCCGGACAGAAGCTCGTCGTGCTGGACATGGCGGGTACCACCGTCGCCGACGGAGGCCTGGTCGAGCAGGCCTTCACCGCCGCGGCCGAGCGGCTCGGCGAGGACCCCACGACGATGATCGACTACGTTTGCGCCACGATGGGGGAGTCGAAGATCTCCGTCTTCCGCCATCTCTTCGGAGGTGACGAAGCGCGTGCCCGGCAGGCGAACGCCGCCTTCGAGGCGGCGTACGGAGAGCTGGTCGACAGCGGGCGGATCGCCGCCCTCCCCGGCGCGGAGGAGGCCATCGGGGAGCTGGTCTCCCAGGGCCGTACGGTCGTGCTGACCACCGGCTTCGCCCGCGTCACCCAGGACGCGATCCTTGCCGCGCTGGGCTGGCAGGACCTGGTCTCCCTCACGCTCTGCCCGGCCGACGCCGGAGGCCGGGGCCGTCCCTGCCCGGACATGGTCCTTGCCGCCTTCCTGCGCACCGGGGCGGTGGACGACGTACGGCACATCGCGGTCGCGGGCGACACCTCGTACGACATGCTCAGCGGGGTGCGCTCGGGTGCCGGCGTCGTGGCGGGCGTCCTGACCGGCGCGCATGACAAGCATCAGCTGGAGACGCACGGAGCGACCCATGTGCTGGGCTCCGTCGTGGAGTTGCCGGGCCTTCTCGCGGCGGGGCACCGATGACGAGCGGCATCCGCTTCGAGGGGGTGTCGGTCGCGTACGGGAAGAACGTGGTGCTCGACTCGCTCGACCTCACCGTCGAACCCGGCGAGGTCATGGCGCTGCTCGGCCCGTCCGGCTCCGGCAAGACGACCGCGCTGCGGGCGGTTGCGGGCTTTGTGCGGCCGGTGTCCGGGCGGGTGTTCATCGGCGGCAGCGATGTCACCGGGCTGCCGCCGTACCGGCGGGGCATCGGGATGGTGGTCCAGCAGTACGCGCTCTTCCCGCACATGAAGGTCTCCGAGAACGTGGCCTTCGGGCTCAGGGCGCAGAAGGCACCGAAGCGCGACATACCCGCGCGGGTCGCCGAGGCGCTGGAGATGACGGGGATGGCGGCGTACGCGGACCGGCATCCGCGTGAGCTGTCCGGCGGGCAGCAGCAGCGCGTCGCCATCGCGCGGGCGCTGGCCATCCGGCCCAACGTGCTGCTGCTCGACGAGCCGCTGTCCGCGCTCGACGCGCAGCTCCGGTCCGGGATGCTCACCGAACTCGCCAGGCTCCACCGCGAGTTGCCCGAGGTTTCCATCCTGTACGTCACCCACGACCAGGTCGAGGCGCTGACGCTCGCGGACCGTATCGCCGTGATGGACCGGGCGCGGCTGCGGGATTGCGGAACGCCGCAGGAGCTGTACCGCCGGCCGCGTACGCAGTTCACGGCGTCGTTCGTCGGCAACGCGAATCTGCTGCCGGTGACGGTGGGAGCAGGGACGGTCTGCCTCGACGGGGCCGAACTCCGGGTCCCCACCGCGGAGGTGGCACCGGGGGCCACGGCGACGCTGTGCGTCCGCCCGCACCTGGTCGGCCTCGGGGACGGCCCGAACGCCCTGCGCGGCACGATCGCGGAGGTCCAGTGGCGCGGCTCGACACACCGGCTCTCTGTGGACATCGGCGGCCACCGGGTGAAGGCCGACGTCCGCGAACTGCGGGAGACCCCGGCCCTGGGCGCGGAGGTCACGGTGCACTTCGCACCGGAGGACGCGGTGCTGCTGGAGGCGGGGGTGACACCGGATGTCTGACCCGAAGCCGCCCTCCGCCGCGGCTGCCCTTCCCGGGACCGGCGGGCGTGCGACCCCGGGCGCACCGCTGCGTCCGGCGCGCGGCCAAGGCCCGCCCCGAACCTGGTCCGGGGCCGCGCCCGGTCCACAGAGGCCAGGCCCGCACCACCCGCACGGCTCCGCGGCCGACGGGCCCACAAGTCAGTACCCGCACCTCGCGCCCCAGCCGTCCCAGGGAGACAGACTTCCCGCGCCCCGGCCCCGGCTGTCCCGAGCCGACGGGCATCCCCCGCCCCCACCGCACACCGCCCCGCCCGACGCGCCCGCGAGGCCCCGACGGGCCGTGCCTGCGTGGGTCTGGATCCTTCCCCCCGTGGCCGTCCTCGCCCTCGTCTTCCTCTATCCCCTCGCCCTCGTGGTCCAGGAGTCCCTCGCCCCCGGCGCCTACTCCTCCGTCTTCGCCTCCGGGTCCTTCCGCGACGCCCTCACCACCACCGTCTGGCTGGCCCTCGGCTCCACCGCCGGGTGCCTCGTCCTCGGGTTCACCCTCGCCCTGGTCATCGCCTTCGTCCCCTTCCCCGGCGCCAAGGCCGTCGCCAAGTTCATCGACGTCTTCCTCTCCTTTCCCTCCTTCCTCATCACGCTCGCGCTGCTCTTCGTCTACGGCACGGTCGGGATGGCCAACGGCGTGTGGACGGACGTCACCGGGGCCGCCGAAGGGCCGTTCCACTTCCTCACCACGCCCTGGGGCGTCCTGCTCGCCGAGGTCACCTACTTCACGCCCTTTGTGATGCGCCCGCTGCTCGCCGCCTTCTCACAGCTCGACACCGCTCAGCTGGAGGTCGCTTCCTCGCTCGGCGCGCGGCCCGGGCGGATCGTGCGGAGGGTGATCCTGCCCGAGGCGCTGCCCGCGCTCGCCGCCGGCGGGAGTCTCGTGCTCGTCATGTGCCTCAACGAGTTCGGCATCGTGCTGTTCACCGGGGCCAAGGGCGTCACCACCCTCCCCATGCTCGTCTACGGCAAGGCGATCCTTGAGTCCGACTACCCGGCCGCCTGCGTCGTGGCCGTCGTCAATATCGCCATCTCCGTGGGCCTTTACAGCCTCTACCGAATGGTCAGCCGCCGTGTTGGTGCATAGCCGCAAGGGAAAATGGGCGCTCTGGGCGCTCTTCCTCGTCCTCTTCCTGCCGCTGTTCGCGCTGCCGCTGCTCGTCATCGTCACCGCGTCGTTCTCGACGCACTGGTCCGGCGCCTTCCCCTCCGGACCGACGACCGGTCACTACAGCGCTGCCGTACGCGGCGAGTCCCTCCAGGCGCTCACCACCAGCCTGGTCACCGCCGTGACGGCCAGCCTGCTGGCCCTCGCCGTCGGCAGTTGGGCCGCCCTGTCGGCCGCAGCGCTCAACAAGCGCGGGCGGCGCGCGCTCGACGCGCTGTTCATGCTGCCCGTCGCCGTCCCTTCCGTCGTCGTCGGCCTGGCGATCCTCGTCGCCTTCTCCAAGCCGCCGATGCTGCTCAACGGAACACGCTGGATCGTGATCCTGGCGCACACCGTCCTTGTCACGGCGTTCGCCTTCCAGTCGGTCGCGGCGGCCATCGTGCGTCTCGACCCGATGTACGAGCAGGCGGCGGCCAGCCTCGGCGCCCGCCCCTCGTACGTCCTGTTCCGGGTGAGGATCCTGCTGCTGCTGCCGTCCCTGAACGCGGCCGCGGGGCTCTGCTTCGCCCTGTCCATGGGCGAGTTGAGCGCCACGATGATGCTCTATCCGCCCGACTGGATGCCGCTCCCGGTGCAGATCTTCACCGCCACCGACCGCGGCTCACTGTTCACAGGATCGGCCGTCGCGGTCGTCCTGATGGGCACGACGCTGCTCGTGCTGCTCGCCGTATCCCGTATCCGCACCAATGCCTCGTACCGCTAGGAGAGCACAACGCCATGCACAGAATCCTCAAGCCGATCGCCGTCGTCGTCGGAAGCCTCGCCCTCGCCGCCTCCCTCACCGCCTGCGGCGGGGACGCTGCCGCCGATGAGAAGGTCGTCACCGTCTACAGCGCCGACGGCCTCAAGGGCGAGAAGGGCGACGGCTGGTACGACCGGGTCTTCAAGGACTTCGAGAAGGAGACCGGCATCAAGGTCAAGTACGTGGAGGGCGGCTCCGGCGAGATGGTGCAGCGCGCCGTCCGCGAGAAGGCCAACACCCAGGCCGATGTCCTTGTCACCCTCCCGCCCTTCATCCAGCAGGCCGACTCCAAGGGACTGCTCCAGTCGTACGTCCCCAAGGGCGCCGAGCAGGTCGACGGCGGCGACAAGTCGTCCGACGGCAAGTGGATCTCGGTCGTCAACAACTACTTCGGGTTCATCTACAACAAGCAGGAGCTGAAGAGCGCGCCCACCACCTGGGAGCAGCTCCTGGAGGGGAAGTACAAGGACAAGCTCCAGTACTCCACGCCCGGCGTCGCGGGCGACGGTACCGCGGTCGTCATCAAGGCGATGCACGACTTCGGCGGCAAGGAGCCGGCGATGGAGTATCTGAAGAAGCTCCAGTCCAACAACGTCGGCCCGTCCTCCTCCACCTCCAAGCTCGCGCCCAAGGTCGACAAGGGTGAGATCCTCGTCGCCAACGGCGATGTGCAGATGAACTTCGCCCAGTCCAAGTCGATGCCGAACCTCGGCATCTGGTTCCCCGCCAAGGCCGGCGGCAGGCCCACCAGCTTCGCGCTGCCGTACGCCGCGGGTCTCCTCGCCAAGGGCCCCCACACCGAGAACGGCAAGAAGCTGCTCGACTTCATGCTCGGTGAGAAGGCGCAGAAGCAGGTCAGTGAGATCGGCGGCGGCTTCTCGGCGCGCGGCGACGTCAAGGCCACCGACGCCAACGCCATCGCCCTTGTGAAGATCATGGACGGCGTCGAGCTGTTCGAGCCGGACTGGAAGGACGTCGACAAGAACCTTCCGTCGTACGTCGACGCGTGGAAGTCCGCGACCGGCAGCTGACCCCGACTGCCTTCCGTCCCCCGCCGTGGCATCACGGAACCATAACGGGTACGGACCGACATCCATCCGGAGAATCGGGAGATCCCCTGTGCACCGCCCGCCTCCGGCATCCGGCGGTGGGGGATCTGCGGGGTCGAGGTCACCGCGCCCTTAGGCTGGGGGCGCCGCCACAGTGTTGTGGCGGCGTCCCCAGTACAGCGTGTTTCTTGTACGGCAGGAGTCCGCCCGCATGGCAGAGCGCAAGCCGATCGAATCCTGGCTCACCGACATGGACGGTGTCCTGATCCACGAAGGTGTGCCGATCCCGGGTGCGGACGCCTTCATCAAGAAGCTCAAGGAGACCGGGAAGCCTTTCCTGGTCCTCACCAACAACTCCATCTACACCGCGCGCGACCTGCACGCCCGGCTCGCCCGCATGGGCCTGGACGTGCCGGTCGAGAGCCTCTGGACCTCGGCCCTGGCGACCGCGAAGTTCTTGGACAACCAGCACCCCGGCGGCACCGCCTACGTCATCGGCGAGGCGGGTCTGACCACCGCGCTGCACGACATCGGCTACGTCCTCACCGACCACGACCCTGATTTTGTGATCCTCGGCGAAACGCGGACGTACTCATTCGAGGCGATGACCAAGGCCGTCCGCCTGATCAACAACGGGGCCCGCTTCATCGCCACCAACCCCGACGAGACCGGACCGTCCGCCGAGGGGGCGTTGCCCGCCACGGGGGCGGTCGCCGCGCTGATCACCAAGGCCACCGGCAAGGCCCCTTACTTCGTTGGCAAGCCGAACCCTCTGATGATGCGCACTGGACTGAACGCCATCGGAGCGCACTCGGAGACCTCCGCCATGATCGGTGACCGCATGGATACCGATGTCCTGGCAGGGCTTGAGGCTGGTATGGAAACGTTCCTGGTGCTCACAGGGTTGACGAGCAAGGCGGACATAGAGCGCTATCCGTTCCGCCCGACCAACGTCGTCGACTCGATCGCGGATCTCGTCGAGCGGATATGACCCACGGTCCCGCCCATTTGGTGTAACGCATTCGGGCAGGTCAGAGGCTCCCACGAGCCTCTGGCCCGCTCCAGCGGATGCGAAAACGCGCCAGACGCGTGAATCTTTCCGTATCAGGAGGTTCACGATGTGTTCAGGATTGATTGCTCTCCGTGCCGCAGGGGCCGCCGCCGTCCTGGTCCTGGCGCCCGCCACCGCCGCGTACGCGGGTGGCACGGCAAAAGCCGATGACACGGTGAAAGTCACGGTCTCCCCCTCCGGGGCGCTCCCGGGCAGCGCCGTCGAGCTCCATGTCTCGGGCTGCAAGGGCGCGACCGCGGCGGCCACGTCCCTGGTCTTCGCCACGGACATCGAGCTGACCGGCAGCAGCGGCGCGAAGGGCCTGACCGGTAGGACGAGGCTGAAAGCCTCCGTGCGCGCCGGGGCGTACGCCATCACCGTCACCTGTGACGGCCGAGACCACCCGGGATCGGGGCGGATCAAGATCGTCGAGGAGCTCTCGGCCCCGCCGACCTCGCACCCGCAGAAGACGCCGTCGCAGGAGTCGAGCCCGGTCGCACCGGTGCGCGCGGGCGGCGGCGGCACCGCGGTCCTCGCCGCGGGCACGGCGGACCGGGTCCAGGCGACGGGCCCCGGCACTCCGCACGCTGTGATCGGCCTCGTCCTCGCGGGCGTGGCGGCGGTCGCCGTGGCCTTCCGCAGCTCACGGCGGAGCCGCACGGACGCGGACTGACGTGTCCGCCGCCGAACGCTCGGCGGGGACCGGCCGGCTACTCGGCTCGCTCACCTGGGTGGTGCTTCTGCTCGGGCTGTGGCTCTGGGGCCGGGGCATGACCGACGGCGCCTCGGCGCCGGCCTCCGGGGACGTGGCCGCGGTCGGACCGCAGGGCACGCCCCTGCCACCCCCGCACGACCCGCTGGCGCCGGTCAGACCCGACCGGGTGGAGATACCCGCGATAGGCGTCAGGGCCCCCGTGGTCCCGCGCGGACTCGACGCGAGCGGCGCGGTCGACCCCCCTCCGTACGCCATGCCGGACACGGTCGGCTGGTACGACCGCGGTACGCAGCCGGGCGCGCCCGGGGCGGCGCTGCTCGTGGGCCACGTCGACACCGCCACGGAACCGGCCGTCTTCTACAGCCTCAGCACCGCCCGCCCGGGCCAGAAGATCCGGGTGACCCGGGCCGACGGCTCGGTAGCGGAGTTCACCATCGACGACATTCAGGTCTTCGGCCGGGACGGCTTCGATCCGCACAAGGTCTACGGGCCGCGCGAGGACGGGCGGGCGGAGTTGCGGCTGATCACCTGCGGCGGCACCTTCGACCGCGCGACGGGCACGTACGACGCGAACGTGGTGGTGTCGGCCTACCTCACCGCGGCGAGCCCATGAACGGCCAGGCCCGGCCGACGACACGCTCCCCCCGGAGCCGCCGGCCGGGCTGGTCCTCGACCGTGGGCGCACGGGCTGCGGGAGAAGCCCGGCACCGGCACGGGAGGGCTCTGGTGGTGCGGTGGCGCTCACCCGGGCCCGGGTCGTTGCCGACACTCTAGAGCCGGGAAGTGGTTTGGCCTAGGGAAACATGACGCCATGTCGCGAAGCGGTCGCCGTGCGTTCGCATCGCACGGGGCCCTGCGCATCCTTCGCGGATCGTGAGGGGATGCCTCGTGGTGGTCCTCGGCGGTGTGCCAGGATGGATTCGACCGGTCTTGTCCGGGAGAAGCCGGGGGGCGGATGCCGGCAAGTGCACCAAGGGGGAGTGGATGTACGGGAGTTCCACCGGGCGTGCCCGTCTGGGCGTGGCCGCGGCGGGTACGGCGGTACTGCTGCTCGCCGGTTGTTCCTCCGACGCCGACGGCGAGGACAAGAAGCCCGCGGTGAGCCAGCAGCCCAAGGCGAAAGACCCGTACTGGGTCAATCCCGAAGGAAAGGCCGCCCGGCAGGTCGCCGCCTACGAGAAGGACGGCGACGACAAGAACGCCGAGCTGATCAAGAGGATCGCCGAGCAGCCGGTCGGTGAGTGGATCGGCCCGGACAATCCGGAGGCCGAGGCCAAGGGATTCACCGAGGCGGCGGCCAAGGCCGACCGGGACGCCCTGCTGGTGCTCTACAACATCCCGCACCGTGACTGCGGACAGTTCTCCAAGGGCGGCGCCGCCGACGGCGATTCCTACCGGTCCTGGGTCGACAAGGTCGCCAAGGGCATCGGGGGCCGCCGGGCGACGGTGATCCTGGAGCCGGACGCGGTGCTGCACCTGGTGGACACCTGTACGCCCGAGGAGTTCCACGAGGAGCGCTTCGACCTGCTGAAGGGTGCGGTCGAGCGGCTGAAGAAGCAGCCGAAGACCAAGGTCTACCTGGACGCGGGCAACGCGGGCTGGTCCGAGCCCGACGCGCTCTTCGACCCGCTGCGCAGGGCCGGCCTCGCGGCGGCGGACGGCTTCTCCGTCAATGTCTCCAACTTCTTTCCGACGGCCGTGAGCAAGGACTTCGGCAAGAAGCTCTCCGCGAAGGTCGGCGGCAAGCACTTCGTCATCGACACCAGCCGCAACGGCAACGGCCCCTACACCGGCGGCGATCCCGCGGAGAACTGGTGCAATCCGCCGGGCCGCGCGCTGGGCGAGCCGCCGACCGCGACGACGGGCGACCCGCTCGTGGACGCCTATCTGTGGGTCAAGCGGCCGGGGGAGTCGGACGGCGAGTGCAAGGGCGGCCCCAAGGCGGGCGAGTGGTGGCCGGAGTACGCGCTCGGCCTGGCCCGCGCCGCGAAGTAACGGCCCGCGCCGCGAAGTAACGGCCCGCGCCGCGAAGTAACGGCACGGGGCGCGAAGTAATAGCGGGGGCGCGCAGTGCGTACGGTCCTACGGGACCTCGACCCAGACGCCCTTGGACGGCGTCCCCTTGCCGTCCGTCACGAAGAGCATGTACCAACCGGACGGCACCAGCGCCCGGTTCTTCGGCACGGTGACCTCGATCCCGTCTGCGGTCTTCTTCATGTCCAGCGCGATCGAGCGCTGATCGGTGTCCGTGACATGCGTGACCGCGCTCGGCCGTATCAGCTTCGCCGTCTTCACCGGACCGCCCTCGGACGTCACCTTGAACGTCCCCGTGCCACCGCGCTCGATGGACTTCGGGCCGCCGCTCACCACCGGCTTGGCGTCCCGGTAGACATACGGCGGGGTGTAGATCTCGATGCGCTGCTCGAAGACGCCCGGCTTGGTGTTGTCCTTGTCGGCGAAGAGCGAGTCCGAGCCGAAGATCATGACACGGCCGTCGGGCAGCAGGACCGAGCCGGAGTGGTAGTTGCGCCCCACCGCGGGGTCGGCGAGCCGCTTGTACGTGCCGGTCTTCGGGTCGTACCTGCGCGCCTGGAGGACGTTGGAGCCGCCGCGCCCGCGGTAGTCCGAGGAGCCGCCGGTGACCAGGACGGAGTCGTCCGGCATCAGCGAGGCGCTCGGGTAGCGGGTGCCCTTCTCCAGTGAGGCGCTGTCCTTGAAGCGGGGGCTGGCGGCCTTGAGGTCGACCAGGCGGGACTTCTCACTGGCCTTCTTGGACTCGCCGACGCCGCCGCCGCCGATGACCATGAACTTCTGGTCCTGCGCGGGCGGCAGCATGACCGTCGCCGAGGTCTCCATCCGGTCCGGGTCGCTCAGCCCGGGGATCACATCGAACTTGTTGGTCTTCAGATCCCAGACGCCCGGCTTACGGCCGACGTCGGCGGGGCCGTACCCGGCGTTGGAGCCGGAGTAGAAAAGTTTGCCGTTGTCCATCAGGAAGATCGCCGGGTAGGTGGGGAACTTCCTGATGATCCCGGTGTACTTCCACGTCTTGGTCTTCGGGTCGTAGATCTCGTCCTTGCCGGGGACGATCTGCCCGATCTCGTCGAGGCCGGAGAGCGAGAGGACCTTGCCGTCCTTGAGGGTGGTCAGCGTGGGGTACCAGCGGGCCTCGTTCATCGGGTCGACGGTGATGTACTTCTCCGCGACCGGGTCGAACTCGTAGGCCTCCTTGATGCCCTGGAAGTCCTTCTTGTCGAGGGCGAGCTTCTGCGCTATCCCGTAGACGTTGCGGGCGTCGGAGCCGGACAGGCCCTGTACGCGGTAGTTGTCCTCGGTGCCGGTCTCGTGGTCCGTACCGGACTTCTCGGCCTCGACATAGATCCGGCCGAGCCCGGCCTCCGTCCGCAGGAACTTGCCGGTGGCCGGGTCGAAGATCTTCTTTGCCTTCTCGACCAGGACCGGGTCCTTGGAGACGAACGTCTTGCCGTTCTTCTTGCCGGTGAACTTGGTTCCCGCGGGCAGGGTCTTGGGCTCGTCCGGGTCCTCGTTGTGCACGACCATCAGTCCGCCGGCCTTGGTGGCGTCGCCCTTGAGCTTCTCGTACCGCTTGGTGCCGCCCGCGATCAGCAGCTTTCCGTCGGGCAGCTGGGTGTGCCCGGCACAGAACATGTCCTTGGGCGTCGGGATCTTCTTGAAGTCGCCGGTCTTCGGGTCCCACAGCACCGACTCGAACTTCTTCGCGTCGAAGTTCTTCTGGTTGTTGCCCGATCCGGCGATCAGCAGCACCTTGCCGGTGTGCAGCAGCGCGGCGTGAATCGAGTTGATCCTGTACTCGGCCGGGACGTCGAGGAAGTCCCAGTGGCCGTTGGCCGCCTTGTACTCCGGCTTGTTGATCTTGTAGTCGTGGTACTGCTCGGAGCCGAACCGCCACATCGCGGGTCCGTTGAACCCGGCCACCGCGACGATGACCGCGGCACCGATCGCTATCCGGCGGGCCCTGTTCTTGCGGTGGTTCGGCCGGACGGGCAGCGTGCTCATTTCTTACGTCCCCCAAGGGCGATCTGCATGGTCTGGTCTGCGGCGGTTCCGGGCCGCTGCTGCGGCACCTTCCCCGGCTGCCGGGCCGGCGGCTGCCCGCCGCCGCGCCGCCTTCGGCGCTTCTTCTTCTCGGCCCGGACGCCGTGCTGCCAGGCGAAGATGGGCGCCGCCGTGATCAGCAGGGCCAGCGTGGCCCAGGTGATCATCGCCGGATGGCTGTGCCCGTTGAAGAACGAGGCACCGAGCGATCCGCCGAAGACGAGGATGAAGAAGAGGTGGATCCGGAACGTGCCGAAGAGGGTGTCCGGGCTGGAGGAGTCGCCCTTGGGGGTCACGACGAACTTGCTCTTGCGGCGCAGTACGGCGTCCATCAGCGAGCGTGCGTAGATCGGCGCGGAGAGCGCGGACATCACCATGCCCGCGAGCCCGCCGGAGCCCTCGGGCTCGTGCGGCGAGACGTTGTGGCGGCGGTTCCAGATGTAGAGGCCGATCTGGAGGGCCGAGGCGTTGCCGTACAGCATCATCCAGATCGCGGGGTCGATCTGTACACCCGAGGCGCCCATGCCCAGGAACAGCGCACAGCTCAGTGCCGCCAGGATCCAGTTGAGGGCGGACATCGGGTAGAAGATGATCATCATGGTGTAGTTGAAGAGCTTGCCCGCGGGCAGCGAGTAGAAGCCCTTCCAGTACTGCTTGAGGATCGTCTCGTACGTGCCGCGGGACCAGCGCAGCTGCTGGGTGAAGAAGTCGGTCCATGCCGAGGGGCCCTCACCGACGGCCAGCACGTCCGGGGTGTAGACCGAGCGCCACTTGTTGCCCGAGTCGGGGTTCTTGGCGCGGTGCATCTCGAAGCCGGTGGCCATGTCCTCGGTGATCGAGTCGTACAGGCCGCCGATCTGCTTGATCGCCTTGATGCGTACGGCGTTGGAGGTGCCGACGAACATCGGCGCACCGTAGCGGTTGCCCGCGCGCTGGATCAGGGCGTGGAACAGGAACTGCTGGGACTCGGCGGCCTTGGTGACGAAGCTGTCGTAGTTGCCGTACACCTGCGGGCCGATGACGAAGCCGACGTCCGGGTCCCGGAAGTAACCGAGCATCCGCTCCAGATAGTTGGGCAGCGGGATGTGGTCGGTGTCGACCGAGGCGAAGAAGTCGTAGTTGTCGCCGTGCGCCTGGAGCCAGGCGTTGTAGTTGCCGTGCTTGGTCTTGGCCCGGTGCGCGCCCGTGGCCTGGTTCCAGTGCGGGACGCCCTTGCGGGAGAAGTGGTGCACGCCGAGCCGGGCGCACACCTCCTTGACGGCAGGGTCGTCGCCCTCGTCGAGCAGCCAGACGTGCATCAGCCCCCGGTGGCGGATTCTGACGGCCGCCTCCAGGGTCTTCGTCACCATCTCCAGGGGCTCCTTGCCCGGTACGAAGGAGGTGAGGAAGGCAACCTTGGTGCCGCTCTCGGGCACCACGGGGACCGGATCGCGTGCCACCAGCGTCGCGTGCGCGTTGGACAGGACGTTCATCGTGCGGAAGAGCTCGATCAGACCGATCGAGACCAGCATGACGATGTCGAGGATGAGCAGTGTGTCGTTCTTGAGGTTGGGGTCGCGCTCGGTCCAGTGCTGGGGCTGCATCAGCCAGGCGAACAGGCCCAGCGAGACCAGCGGCGCGGCTCCGAGCAGCAGGGCCGCCCGTATGCGGTGCGGCTCCTGTGAGAGCAGCGAGCGGTACTGCACTGTGTACGGCTTGGTGGGGTCGGGCTGGGTGAGGGGGCCGGCGAGTCGGCTGTAGTGCTCGTAGTCGTATCGGGGCAGCGCCTTTTTCGACCGCGGCCGGTGGCCGCCCGTGCGCAGATTGGCCGGTACCCGGAGCTGGGTCGTTCGGGAAGGGTCGTTGTGCTGCTCGGCGCCGCTCGGCGTCGACGTCATGAGTCATCCCCCCGCACGCATGCTGGCTGCGTGTGATGTGGTTTCGGTTCCTGCGTCCTGACCCCGGTCCCCCTCGACCAGTTGTCCTGGACAGATTCAGTGACCGGTCACTGTTCGCACAGACACGGAACAGTCACCGGTCGGTTGCATCATGCCCGTCGCATGTTCGGTTCGCGTACGGGGCCCCACCCCCGGCGACCGGCAACGGAACAATGCGTCTGTACTACCCCCAACTACGCGAAACGGATGCCCCATTGGAGGCAATGACTCCAGATAGGTTCTACGACCCTGGTCATGATCGCAAGGGTGAATCAAGATGGTATGCGGATAAATGTGCGATTTGAGGGACCCTTGCGAAGATCTGTGCGAGAGATCGAGGGGGGCTGAAAAGGACTGCAGGAACGACCGAGGCCCCCTCGCTGAACGTGAGGGGGCCTCGGTAATGCGTGCGCCGCCAGGGACTCGAACCCCGGACCCGCTGATTAAGAGTCAGCTGCTCTAACCAACTGAGCTAGCGGCGCCTGCTGACCTGGAGAACTCTACCGGACGGTGAGAGGTGCTCCTGACCATTATCTGATCGTTCCGGCCTGTCGAATCGTCTTTTATTACCGGCATTCCGTCAAAATGCGATCAAACGTGACGGTTGGATCAGTGACAGGGGCCACGTATGACCGTGCCGGTTTTCGAGGAGTTCGAGCCAGCAGCCGACTGCGCCTGTGCCGGGTGTGCCCAGCGGCGCCGGGCGCTGGCCGCGGGGCAGCACCCGGCGGCTCACGGCTGCCGCCGCGCACTCGCCCTGTTCACCGCGGCGGGTGTGGTGCTCGGCGGCGGGGCGGGCGCGGCGGCGGCGGACACGGCCGGCCTTGTCGTGGCCGGGTCCCTCGGGTCCCCGGCGGCGTCCGGTGGTGCCGTCGCCACGGCGGCCGTCGGCGTGTCCGGTGGCGCGGTCGCGTTTCCGGCCGCCGCCGACGCCGACGCCGACGCCGACGCCGACTACGACTACGACTACGACTACGACTACGACGATCACGACCCCCAGCCCACGACCGAGCAGGGCGGCATCGGCCCGCTGCACGGCAGGCCGCTGCCGGGGCCCCCGGGCAAGCCCGCGACGACCCCGGCGCCGCTGCGCCCGGTCACCCGCGCCGAGATCATCAACCGTGCCAAGCAGTGGGTGGCCGCCGAGGTCCCGTACAGCATGGAGGCGTACTGGTCCGACGGTTACCGTCAGGACTGCTCGGGCTATGTGTCGATGGCCTGGAACCTGGCGGGCAACGAATGGACCGGGAGCCTCTCGAAGTTCGCCACCAGGATCAAGCGCGAGGAGCTGGAGCCCGGCGACATCCTGCTCTTCCACAACCCGGACAATCCGACCAGGGGCTCGCACGTCACGATCTTCGGCGGCTGGGCGGACTACACGCACACCTACTACACGGCGTACGAGCAGACGAAGCCGAACACCCGCAAACAGGTCACGCCCATGGGGTACTGGACCAACGCCGACCGCTATGTGCCCTACCGCTACAACGGCCTTGTCCAGACGGCCACGGCCGGTGGCTCCACCTCCTTTGACGCCTATCCCGGCATGAGCTCCTTCGGTCCCGGCGCCAACAACGAGTACGTCACCAGGCTCGGCGACATGCTCATCGCCCGCGGCGGCAAGCGCTTCTACCCCAAGGGCTCCGGACCGGTCTGGGGCGCGGCCGACCGGCGGGCCACCCAGGCGTTCCAGATCGCCCAGGGCTGGACCGGCACGGACGCGGACGGGCTGCCGGGCGCCGAGACCTGGCGGCTGCTGGTGGCCAGGCAGGGCAAGAACATCCCGGCGGCCCGCGCGAACGGCCCCGGCGGTACGAGCGCGGCCAAGCCCCCGGACTACCCGGGGAGCGGGTTCTTCCGCCCCGGCCGGTCCGGCGCGCACGTCACCCAGCTCGGCCGGCAACTGGTCAAGCGCGGTTACGGCGCGCACTACACAGCGGGTCCGGGGGCACGCTGGGGCGAGTCGGACCGGCGCAATGTCGAGGCGTTCCAGCGTGCCCAGGGCTGGAGCGGAGTGGCGGCGGACGGATAGCCCGGGCCCGAGACCTGGCGCCGGGTCTTCGCCTGAGGCGGAGCCGGCCTGGCGAGGCGGGTCCGGACCGCGAGGGCGACTCTGCCCGGCGAGGCACGACCGGCCCGGCCGGGCCCGACGGCTTCGCCCGGCACCCGAACTCCGCCCGGCGCGCGGGCCTCCCCCCGAACTACGCAGCACGGAACACATCAGCAGAGGTGGCAGTCATGAACACCATGAGCTCGGAGCCCGACGGCGGCATTCCGGCCGACGGCCCGCGGCGCACCCCGGTCATCGCCCAGGAGGCGACCACCGAGATCCCGGTGCATCTTCTCTTCCGTGACGACGACTCCCAGCCGGTCGCCCTGCGCTCCGCCGTCGTCGGACGCCGACAGGGCACGGGCGAGCAGCCGAAGGTCGCACGCAGACCGGCGCCGCCGCATCCGGCCGCCGTGACGCGTCCCGCGCCGCCCGTCGATCCCGACCTGGCCGAGCGGCCCGCGTCCGTGCTGCCCGGCTGGACCGGACTGGTCGCCGGGGCGCTGGCGCTCGGTGGGATCGGCGCACTGCTGTGGGGGGCCGGGGCGGTGCCGGCCTCGGTGACGAAGCCGTTCGGGCTGACCCCGTACCCGTACCACGGCATCGGGATCGGCCTGTGGTGCCTGCTCGCCTTCGGAGTGCTCCTGGTGCTCTTCGCCTTCGGCGGGCTCGGCCGTGGACGGGTCGGATATGCCTGGGTGCTTTCCCTCTTCGGCGACTATCAGGGCACTGTGCGGCGTACGGGACTGGTGTGGGTGAGCCCGTTGGTGCTGCGCCGCCGCGTCGACGTACGGCTGCGCCACTGGCGCAGCGAGCCGATGCCCGCGGTCGACGCGGACGGGACCGCGCTGCGGGTCGTCGTTCTCGTGGTGTGGCGGGTGGCCGACACCGCGCGTGCCGTGCTCGCCGTAGAGGACCACGAGGAGTATCTGAGCGAGCAGGTCGAGTCGTCGATGGCGCGGGTGCTCTCCCAACTGCCCGCGGACGCCTTCCACGAGGACGCACCCACGCTGCGCGACGCGGAGGCGGTCGGGGACGCGCTGACCCGGATGCTGTCGGCGGAGTGCGCTCCGGTGGGGGTCGAGGTCTTCTCGGCGCAGCCGACGGGGATCGAGTACGCGCCGGAGGTGGCGGCCGCGATGCAGCGCAGACGGATCGCGGCGATCGACGCGAAGCACCGGGACAGTGTGCTGACATCCGTGGTGGACGCGGTGCACGACACGGTGGGCCGGCTGACCGCGCGGGGTCTCGTCGAGCTCGACGACTACGAGCGCAAGGCTCTGGTGAAGGACCTCACGGTCGCCTTCTACACCGCCCGTTCGGGGGCGGTGGAAGGTACGTGATTGGTCTGGACATGTTCAAGTTCCGTTAATACCCTGAGACTTGGTCTAGACCGGAACCCGTACCACCCCGCACGCGTGCAGCACGGCCCACAGAACTCCCCCACGTTCTCCTGGAGCGAAGCATGCGCAAGAAGTTGGGTGCGGCCGTGGTCGGCCTCGTCGTGGCGGGCACCACCCTGCTCGCCACCGGCAGCGCCAGCAGCCACGGCTACACCGAGTCCCCCATCAGCCGCCAGAAGCTCTGTGCCAACGGAACAGTCACCAACTGCGGCCCCATTCAGTGGGAACCGCAGAGCGTCGAGGGCCCCAAGGGCTTCCCGGCCGCCGGTCCCGCCGACGGAAGGATCTGTGCGGGCGGCCTCGGCCAGTTCGCGCAGCTCGACGACCCGCGCGGCGGTGCATGGCCAACGACCAAGGTCTCCTCGGGTCAGAACCACACCTTCCGGTGGCGGTTCACGGCCCGGCACCGGACGACCGACTTCAAGTACTTCATCACCAAGAGCGGCTGGAACCCCAACCAGCCGCTGACCAGGGCGGCGCTTGAGTCGCAGCCGTTCCTGACCGTCCCCTACGGCGGCAACCAGCCGCCGGAGACCCTGTCCCACTCCGGCAGTCTCCCGCAGCGCTCCGGCCGCCATCTGATCCTGGCGGTGTGGACCGTGCACGACACGGGGAAAGCCTTCTACGCCTGCTCGGATGTTCAGTTCTGACAGGTAGTCAGTTACCGTGCGGCGCCATGAGGAACGCGGATGCGGACACCGTTGCGGAGCTTGTGCGGCGTCAGTGGGGCGACCGGCGGGTGGGGCTGAGAAGCGAGACCCTCGCCCTCAGCCACCACCAGGTCGCCGCGGGCGCCGCCGCACGGGCCGCGCTCCTCGTGGACCTCGTGCCGCGCGGAGCGGAGCCGCACATCGGGGTACTGCTCGACAACACCCCGGAGTTTCCCCTGTGGCTCAGCGCGGCGGCCCTGGCCGGAGCCGCCGTCGCAGGGATCAACCCGACCCGTCGCGGAGCCGAACTGGCCCGCGACATCGTGCACACCGACTGCCGGGTGCTGGTCACCGAAGGCTCCCGCCTTCCCCTCCTCGACGGGCTCCACCTGCCGGGGACACGGGTGCTGGTGACCGACTCCGACGCCTTCGCCGAGCTGCTCGCCCCGTACGCCGCCGCCGAACCAGGCGAGGCCACGCTCGGGCCGGTCGGGCCCGGCAGCCGGTTGCTGCTCTACTTCACCTCAGGATCGACGGGCGCGCCCAAGGCCGCGATCTGCTCCCAGGGGCGGCTCGCGGCGGCGGGCGCGTCGCTGGTGCGGCACTTCGGTGTGCGCGAGAGCGACGTCCACTACATCTGCATGCCGATGTTCCACGGCAACGCCGTGATCGCCGACTGGGCGCCGGCGCTCGCGGGCGGTGCGGGCATCGCGCTGCGCCGCCGCTTCTCGGCCTCCGGGTTCCTCGACGACGTACGGGCCCATGGCGCCACCTACTTCACCTACGTCGGACGGGCCGTGCAGTATCTGCTGGCCACGCCCGAACGGGACGACGACCGCGAGCACGCGCTGCGGCTCGGCTTCGGCACCGAGGCGGGAGCGGTCGACGCGGCCCGATTCGAGGCGCGCTTCGGAGTGCGCCTGGTCGAGGGGTACGGCTCCTCCGAGGGCGGCGCGGCGATCCAGCGGACCCCCGACACCCCCGCCGGGGCGACAGGGCGGGCCGCCCCGGGCGACGACCTCGCGGTGGTCGACCCCGACACCGGCAAGGAACGGGCCACGGCCGTGGTGGACGAGCACGGACGGCTGCTGAACGGGTCAGAAGCGATAGGGGAGTTGGTCAACCGGGGCCCGAACCCCTTCGAGGGCTACTGGCGCCACCCCGAGGCGGACGCGGCCAGGACGCGGGGCGGCTGGTACTGGACCGGCGACCTGTTCTTCCGCGACGCCGACGGATTCCTCTGGTTCGCGGGCCGTACGGACGACCGGCTCCGGGTCGACAGCGAAAACCTCGCCGCCGCGATGATCGAGAACATCCTCTCCCGCTGGGAGCACGCGGCGGCCGTCGCCGTCTACGCCGTCCCGGACCCGGTGGCGGGCGACCAGGTGATGGCTGCGATGGCACTGCGCAAGGGGACGTCGTTCGACCCGGTGTCCTTCGCCGGCTTCCTCGCGGAGCAGGAGGACTTGGGGACCAAGATGGCGCCGCGCTTTGTCCGCGTGATGCGCTCCCTCCCGGTGACGGCGACGAACAAGGTCCACCGGGTGGGCCTGCGAAGGGCGGGGTTCGACGAGGGCGAGGTGTGGTGGAGCGGGCGGCATTCAGGCGGGGGCGGCTACCGGCGGCTGACGGAGGGGGATCGGGAGGGGCTGCGGGAGGAGTACGGGGAGCACGGGCGGGAGGGATTGCTCGGGCGCTGAGACGGGCCGACGCCACCGGCCGGGGAGACCCACCGCGGAGGCCGCCCGCTTCGGTCCGTCCGAGGGGCTCCCGCCGAGCGGGGTCCGGCCGAGCGCGGCACACGAAAAGGCCCCTCGCTGCTCGCGAGGGGCCTCTTCCGTCTGTGCGCCGCCAGGGACTCGAACCCCGGACCCGCTGATTAAGAGTCAGCTGCTCTAACCAACTGAGCTAGCGGCGCCTGCCGACTCGTTAATACTACCTGGTCCGGACGGCTGCCCGTGACATCCGCCGGCCCTCTCTAGATCGCCAGCGACAGCACCACCGGCGCGGCCCTGCGGTTCAGCGTGTCCGCCGCGGCGCGCAGTCGGTGGGCGTGTTCGATCGGCATCGAGAGCGCCAGGCAGCCCACGGCCGAGCCCGCCGTCAGCGGGACGGCCGCGCAGACCGTGCCCACGGCGTACTCCTGGAGGTCCAGGACCGGGACGGTCGCCGGCTGGGCGTCCAGCTTGGAGAAGAGCAGCTTCTCGCTGGTGATCGTCCGCGAGGTCAGCCGGGCGATCTTGTGGCGCGAGAGGTGGTCACGGCGGCCGTTCAGATCCAGCTGGGTCAGCAGGCACTTGCCGACCGCGCTCGCGTGGGCGGCGGAGCGGAAGTCCACCCATTCGTTCACCTTCGGGGCGCGTGGCCCGTCGGCGTACTGCGTGATCTTCACCTCGCCGTCGATGTACCGGCTGATGTAGACGGCAGCGCCGACGGAGTCGCGCAGTTCGGTGAGCGTCTCCTGGAGTTTCGCCTCCAGTGCCTGCTGCCGGGTGACTCCAGAGCCGAGGAGTATCAGTGAGTCACCGATCACATAGGCGCCGTCCGCGACCTGTTCCACATAGCCCTCGCGGCGCAGCATCGTCAGCATGGGAGCCAGATGGCCGGTCGGCAGACCGGTCTCGCGTGCGACCTGGACATCGGTGACACCGCCACCGTGCTTCGAGATCGTCTCCAGGACACGCAAGACGTATTGCACCGAGTGGAACGGCGCGGTCGGCTCGGGCTTCAGCGCCACGGTTCCCCCTAGCAGGTTGTGACCGCAAGCTTCCGTACCACGATAGCGGCCAAGAGCCGTTTCAGGGGCGGCTGTTGGCGAGAATGTGGGGCGCCCCAGCCCCTTCATCTGGGGCGCAATCACCTGGCATATGTCAGAGTCACACTTCGCACTCTGAGGGAGTGGTCAGAGCACCGCGCCGAGAAACTCGCGAGTACGTTCGTGCTCCGGATCCGAGAAGATTTTCTCCGGAGAGCCGGACTCGATCACCTTCCCCGCGTCGAACATCAGCACCTCGTCGGAGATGTCCCGGGCGAAGTTCATCTCGTGCGTGACACAGAGCATCGTGATGTCCGTCGAGCGGGCGATGTCCCGCAGCACGTCCAGGACGCCGGCCACCAGCTCGGGGTCGAGTGCCGAGGTCACCTCGTCGAGGAGCAGCACCTGCGGGCGCATCGCCAGGGCGCGGGCGATCGCCACCCGTTGCTGCTGGCCGCCCGAGAGCTGCGTCGGCTTCGCGTCCCAGCGGTCGCCGAGGCCGACCAGCTCCAGCAGTTCCCTGGCACGGACCTCCGCCTCGTCCTTGGACATGCCGAGCACCCGCACCGGGGCCTCGGTGATGTTCCGCAGAGCGGTCATGTTCGGGAAGAGGTTGAACTGCTGGAAGACCATGCCGATCTGCTTGCGCGCCGCACGGCGTTCCTTCTCGGCGGCCGGAAACAGCCGGCTGCCGTTCACCTGGATCGTGCCCTCGTCGGGTGTCTCCAGAGTCATCAGCAGCCGCAGGATCGTCGTCTTGCCGGAGCCGGACGGGCCGATGAGAGTGACGTGCTTGCCGGGCTTCACCGAGAAGCACAGGTCGTCCAGCACGGTGTTGTCGCCGAAGCGCTTCGTCACTCTCTCGAAGCGGATCAGTTCGTCGGACTTCGTGGTGGTGCCGGTGGTCGGGGTGTCAGCGGACAAGGCGGCGCTCCAGGGCTCGTACGAGAAGGGAAGCCGGATAGGCGATGAGGATGAAGGCGATGCCGATCACGGTCAGCGGCTCCGTGTACTGGAACGTCGACGCGCTCTCCAGGCGCGACTGCTGGAGCATCTCCAGCACACCGATCGCGGCGACCAGTGGCGTGTCCTTCAGCATCGCGATGACGTAGTTGCCGAGCGCCGGTGTGATGCGCCGGACCGCCTGCGGCAGGATCACCGCGAACCAGGTGCGGTGGGCGGGCAGGCTCAGGGCCGTCGCCGCCTCCCACTGTCCGGCCGGCACGGCTTCGATGCCGGCCCGGTAGACCTGTGCGGTGTACGTGGAGTAGTGCAGCCCGATCGCGATCGTGCCGGTGGTCAGCGCCGAGAACTGCACGCCCCACTCGGGCAGCACGAAGTAGAGGAAGAAGAGCTGCACCAGCAGGGGTGTGGTGCGGATGAACTCCGTGATCACGTTCACCGGCCACCGTACGAAACGCGTGGGCGCGCGGAATCCGATCGCCCAGACCAGGCCGAGCGTGAAGGAGATCAGCGATCCGAGCACCAGGATCTGGAGCGTGATCAGCACGCCGTCCCAGAAGCGCGGCATGAAGTCCGCGACCGCGGACCAGTCCCAGTTCACTTCGCGCCACCTCCGATGACCGCGACGCCGATGTTGCGTTTGGTCCTCTTCTCCAGCGCCTTCATCGAGCGGGTGATGACGAACGCGATCACGAAGTAGATGACCAGGCTGATGGTGTAGATCTGGGCGCTCTCCTGGGTCGCGAGGCGCACCAGGTAGGCCGCGAAGGACACGTCACCCACGCCGAGCAGCGACACCAGCGCGGTGCCCTTGAGCAGTTCGACCAGCAGATTGCAGAACGGCGGGATCATCTCGGGCACCGCCTGGGGCAGCAGGATCAGCCGCATCCGCTGCCACGGCGAGAAGCTGAGGGCGATCCCCGCCTCACGCTGGGCGGGAGCGACGGAGTTCAGGGAGCCGCGGACGATCTCGGCGCCGTACGCGCCGTAGGAGAGGCCGAGAGCGAGCACCGCGGCCCACACCGGGACCAGCTGCCAGCCCAGCAGCGGCGGCAGCACGAAGAACAGCCAGAACATCAGGATCAGCGCGGACGTGCCGCGGAAGATCTCGGTGTAGAGGCCCGCCAGGAAGCGGACGAAGCGTGAGCGGTGGGTGCGGGCGATACCGACGGCGAAGGCGACGAGTCCGGCCAGCGCCGCGCTGTACACCAGCAGTTGGATCGTCGTCCATATGCCGGGGAGCACCCAGTTCTGCCAGAGTCCGGCTGTCATCGGCACAGCTCCTCGGCGGTGAGCGTCGTCATCTCGTTCCTGGTGAAGCCGAACGGCCGCAATATGCGGAAGAGTTCGCCGCTCTCCTTCATCTTGTGTATCTCGACGTTGAACGCGTCCCGCAGTTCGGTGTCGGTGGGACGGAAGGCGAAGCCGCCGCCGTCGATCTTCTTCTTGCCGTCGACGACGGCGGCGAAGGGCTCGGTCGCCTCGGCCTTGCTGCTCTTCCTGGCCACCTCGCGGGTGGTCAGCGCCGTGCCCGCGAAGACGTCGACCCGGCCCGACTCGACGGCGTTCAGCCCGGCCACCTGGTCCTGGAGAATGACGATGTCCTTCTCGGGGAAGCCGGCGGCGACCGCGTAACCGATCTCCGCGTAGCCGGTGCCGGTGGCGAAACTCGCCTTCGCCTTCACCACGTCCTCGTACCTGTGCAGGTTCTTGGGATTGCCCTTGCGTACGATGAAGGAGTCGAGCATCTGGTACTCGGGGTCGGCGAACACGACCTGCTCGCAGCGCTCCTTGTTGATGTACATCCCGGCCGAGACGACGTCGAACTGCTGGGAGTTCAGGCCGGGGATCAGCGAGGCGAAGTCCGTCGCGACCGGCTGGACATGATCGATCCCCAGCCGTTTGAAGATCACCCGGGCCAGCTCCGGAGCCTCGCCGGTGAACTCGCCCTGGTCGTCGACATAGCCGTAGGGCACCTCACCCGCAATCCCCAGGCGCACCGTGCGCTGGGACTTCAGCCGGGCCAGGGCATCGCCCGACGGGACCCGGCTGCAGCCTGCCGCGCCCGCGGCGCCGAGGGTGCCGACGGCGGTGGCGCCGAGCAGCACTGTGCGTCTGCGAATCGTTCGTGTCAGTCGTGTACGAGCCATGGGCGCGCGGCTACCCGGCTCCTGCCCGGGTATGCCTACGGGATGTCCGACCGATACGTGACCGTAGCCCTCGACAAGCGCGGTGTCCGCTGCACCGCGAAGCTCCTCGACGACAAGGCCCCGCTGACGTGCGCGGCGGTCTGGGACGCGCTGCCCCTCGCGGGGGACGTGTACCACGCGAAGTACGCACGCAATGAGATCTATGCCCTGTTTCCGGCTTTCGCGGAGCGGGAACCGCCGCTGGAGAACCCGACAGTCACCCCCATTCCCGGTGATCTGTGTTATTTCACCTTCTCCGACGTGGAGTTGGGCACGTCGTCGTACGGCTACGGCGACGGGGCGGCCCTGCACGGCCGCCGGACGGTCGTGGATCTCGCGCTGTTCTACGAGCGCAACAATCTGCTGCTCAACGGCGATGTGGGGTGGGTGCCGGGGATCGTGTGGGGGACGGTGGTGGAGGGGCTCGACGAGATGGCCGAGGCGTGCCAGGGGCTGTGGCGCGGAGGTGCGTTGGGCGAAACACTCTCCTTCCGGCGAGCCGACTGACCGGCCAGGGCTCGGCCCCGGCCCCTTCGGGGGGACCGGGTTCGGGTCGGAGGACCGGGTCGGAGGAACGGGTTCGGGACGGAGCCCCGCGCCTACAACGCCGGCGGCCCCGGGATCGTCGCCGCGCCCGACTCGTACAGCGCGTGCGCCGCCCGCAGGACAAGACCGTCCGCATGTCGCGCCCCGATGAGCTGCACCCCCACCGGCATCCCCGACTCGTCCACCCCGCACGGCACGGTCGCCGCCGGCTGCTGCGTCAGGTTGAAGGGGTAGGTGAACGGCGTCCACCCCGTCCAGCGCCGGTGCCCCGAGTGTGCCGGCACCTCCGCCCCCGCCTCGAACGCGGTGATCGGCAGCGTCGGGGTGACCAGCAGGTCGTACGACGTGTGGAAGCGGCCCAGCCGCCGGCCCAGTTCCATCCGGGTGTCCACGGCCGCCAGATACTGCAGGGCGCTGTACCGCGACCCGATGCCGGCGATCTCCCGCAGCCCCGGGTCCAGCGACTCCCGCTGATGCGCGCCGAGCGGCTGGAGCAGCCGGGCCGCGCCGCTGAACCACAGGGTGTGAAAGGCCTCCACCGGATCGGAGATGTCGGGGTCGGACTCCTCGATGTACGCGCCGAGACCCGCCAGCGCCCCCACCGCCCGCCGCACCGCTGAAGCGACTGCCGGGCGCACCGCCACCTGGCCGCCGAAGGACGGCGAGTAGGCGATCCGCAGCCCCTTCACACCCTGCGAGAGTGCGCCGCGCACCCCGTCGGCCGGGCCCAGGTGCGACCAGTCGCGCCAGTCCTCGCCGCTGATCACATCGAGCATCAGCGCCGCGTCCGCGGCGTCGCGCGTCATCGTGCCCACATGGGAGAGCGTGCCGAAGGGGCTGGACGGATACAGCGGCACCCGCCCGTACGTCGGCTTCAGACCGAAGATCCCGCAGAAGGAGGCGGGTATGCGGACCGAACCGCCCCCGTCCGTGCCGAGCGAGAGCGCGCCCGCGCCGAGTGCCACGGCCGCCGCGCTGCCGCCGCTGGATCCGCCCGCCGTCCGTGCCGGATCGTACGGATTACCGGTCACCCCGTGCCGCGCGGAGTCCGTGACGCCCTTCCAGCCGAACTCGGGGCTCGTCGTCTTGCCCAGGAAGACCGCGCCGTGCGCGCGCAGCCGACCGACGGACGGCGCGTCCTCGTCCCAACCGCCCTCGGAGCGAACGGTGGTGGAGCCGCGCAGGGTCGGTCCGCCGCGTTGCAGCAGCAGGTCCTTGACCGTCACCGGGACTCCGTCGAGCAGTCCCTGCGGCTCCCCCTTGCGCCAGCGCTCGGCGGATGCGCGTGCCCGGGCCAGCGCCTGGTCGGCGTCGACCCGGACGAAGGCGTTCACCAGCGGCTGCGCCACCTCGATCCTCTCCAGTGCCGCGAGGGTCGCGTCGACGGGCGTGAAGTCGTCGTGCTCGTAGCCGGCCAGCAGTTGGTGAGCGGTGAGGTCAGTCAGCGGAGACGTCATGCATGGGGACGTACCCACGTTTCTTGTCGACCACGTTCGGGAACGGCTTTCCGGCCTCCCACAGCTCGTACAGTTCCACGAACTGCTCGCCGAGACGGTCGCGCCAGCCGACCGTGTCGCCGCTCATGTGCGGCGAGACGATCAGCCCGGGAACGTCCCAGAGCGAACTGGCGGGCGCGAGCGGCTCGGAGACGAAGACGTCGAGCGCCGCGCCCGCGATCCAGCGTTTGTTCAGCGCGGCGACGAGGTCGTCCTCGACGACCAGGGGGCCGCGTCCCACGTTGATGAACCGTGCCGACGGCTGCATCAGTCCGAAGCGCCGCGCGTCGAACATCCCGCGCGTCGCCTCGGTGAGCGGCGCGGCGCAGACCACCCAGTCGGCGCGGGCGAGCAGCGGATCGAGTTCCCGTGTGCCGTGGATGCCGGTGCGCTCGGTACGGCCGACGACGGCGACGGTGACCCCGAGGGACTCCAGCGTGCGGGCCACCGCACGGCCGATCGGGCCCGCGCCGACGACCGTCGCCCGGGTGCCCGCGACGCGCAGGCCCTCGCGGTGGCGCCAGCGCCGCTGCCGCTGCAGTTCCAGGGTGCCCGGGAGGTCCTTCGCCATCGCCAGCACCAGTCCGGCGACGTATTCGGCGATGGGCTCCTCGAAGACCCCCCGGGCGTTGGTGACCACGGTGTCGGAAGCGATCAGTTCCGGACACAGCAGGCGGTCCACGCCCGCGCTCGGGGTGTGCACCCAGCGGGGTCGCGGGCCTGTGCCGGGCCAGGCGGCGCGTACCGCGTCGGAGGTGAAGTCCCAGACCAACAGCACGTCGGCGTCAGGGAGTTGACGGGCCAGTGTCTGCTCGTCCGCGTACTGGACCTTAACCCGTCCGGTCAGTCGCCCGAGGCGGGGCGGAGGGTCGGCCGCGAGCACCAGAAGAGTGGGTTCGGACATCAAGCGGAAACCGTTTCGATGGGGGCGGCTCCCGTACCCGCAGGGCATACGGGGGAGTCTGACATGTACCGATTGACCACGCTCGCACCCGAACCTAACGTCGTCAACAACACGCTTGAGGGGGCCTGCGATGGATGTCTCCTTTCTCGGCGGACCACACCCCCAGCGGGGTGTCGGAGTGGTCGCCCCGTTCGACTTCGCCCTGGACCGCGAGCTGTGGCGCTGGGTCCCCGACGATGTCTCGCTGCGGCTGACCCGCACGCCCTATGTGCCTGTCGAGGTCTCCCTCGACCTGGCGCGGCTGGTGAGCGAGCACGAGACACTGGCCGACGCGGTCCGGGCACTCGGCGCGTCCGAGCCCGAGATCGTCGCCTACGCGTGCACATCGGGAAGTTTCGTCGGCGGGCTCGCCGGCGAGCGGGCCATGTGCGAAGCGATGACCTCGGCGGGGGAAGTGCCCTCCCTGACCACGTCCGGCGCCCTGCTCGAAGCACTGGGCGAGCTGGGCGCCGCTCGTATCGCCCTGGTCACGCCCTATACGGAGTCGGTCACCCAGGCGCTGGAGGAGTATCTGGCCGAAGCCGGGGCAACCGTCACAGGCCGCGCTTTTCTCGGGCTGACCCGGCACATCTGGAAGGTGCCGTACCGGTCGGTGGTGGACATGGCGCGGCAGGCGGTGGTGGGCGCGGCGGACGCGCTCTTCATCAGCTGCACCAATCTGCCGACGTACGACGCGATCCCGCAGCTGGAGGCCGAACTGAGAATGCCGGTGCTGTCCGCGAACCAGGTGACGATGTGGGCGGCCCTGCGCAGGATCGGGGTGCACGCGGTAGGCCCTTATCAGGCACTGCTGCTGGACCCGGCGGCGACGGTGGCGACGACCGAGCCGACGACCGAGCCGGAAGAACAGGAAGGCTGGACATGACCACGGTGGGACTTCTGTACCCGGGGCACTCCGCCGAGGACGACTATCCCCGCTTCGAGGTGCTGCTCGACAGCGACATCAGACTGCCCGTCTTCCACACCGACATCGGCGAGGACGCCCATCGTGTCGACGCGCTCCTGCGGATGGGCGAGGCCGGCCGACTCGCCGAGGGCGTGGAGGAACTCCGCCTGGCGGGCGCGGAGTCGGTGGTCTGGGCGTGCACCAGCGCAAGCTTCGTGTACGGCTGGGAGGGCGCCCACGAGCAGATCCGCACCCTGGCCAGGGCGGCGGGACTGCCCGCGTCGAGCACGTCGTTCGCCTTCACCCACGCCGTCGCGGCGCTGGGCGCCGCGCGGGTCGCGGTCGCCGCGACCTATCCGCAGGATGTGACCGACCTGTTCACCGCCTTTCTCAAGGCGTCGGGGGCCGAGGTGGTCGCCGACCGGGCGAGCGGGATCGTCACGGCGGCGGAGGTCGGCACCTGGGGCCGGGGCGAGGTGCTGGAGCTGGCGCGCGCGGGTGACCACCCGGACGCCGAGGCGGTCCTGCTGCCGGACACGGCCCTGCACACGGCGGCGTACCTCCCCGAGCTGGAGGAGCTGCTGGGCAAGCCGGTCCTCACGGCGAACCAGGTGACGGTGTGGGAGGGGCTGCGGCTGGCGGACCGCAGGGCCTGGGCGCCGAAGCTCGGCACCCTCTTCGCCAGGCGCGAGTGACCCCCGGTCGGGAATAAACGGAGAGACCCTCCTGTTCGGCTGTGCTGTATGCGACTTCATGCGTGGGAGGGCTCACCGGTGGACGACATTCGAGGCACGGCGATCGGATCCGCACCCGTACCGCTGTCGGTACTGGACCTGGTCACGGTCGGAGCCGGCCGCACCGCGAGCGACGCTCTGCGTACCAGCGTGGAGATATCCGGGCTCGCCGAGCGCCGGGGCTTCCACCGCCACTGGGTCGCCGAGCACCACTCCATGCCGGGCGTCGCCTCCTCGTCCCCGGCCGTGATCCTCGCCCACCTCGCCGCCCACACCGAGCGCATCCGTCTCGGCTCGGGCGGCGTGATGCTCCCCAACCACGCGCCACTGGTCATCGCCGAACAGTTCGGCACGCTGGAGGCACTCGCCCCGGGCCGCGTCGACCTGGGGCTGGGCCGCGCGCCCGGCACGGACGGCGCGACGGCCGCGGCCCTGCGGCGCACGGACCGGCTGAACGAGGGCGCGGACGACTTCCCGCAGCAGCTCGCCGAGCTCACCCGCTTCCTGGACGACGACTTCCCGGACGGCCATCCCTACGCCCGTATCCATGCGGTTCCGGGCCCGGTCCAGGGTCCCTCGTCCCGTCCGCCGATCTGGCTCCTCGGCTCCTCGGGTTTCAGTGCCCGGCTGGCCGGAGTGCTCGGGCTGCCGTTCGCGTTCGCCCACCACTTCTCGGCGCAGAACACCGTCCCGGCCCTCGACCTCTACCGCGAGTCCTTCCGTCCGTCCGCCGCGCTGGCGGCTCCGTACGCCCTGATCGGCGTCTCCGCGCTGGCGACGGACGACGAGGCGGAGGCCCGTCGGCAGGTGCTGACCGGCGCGCTGGCCATGCTGCGGCTGCGCACCGGCAGGCCCGGTCTCATCCCGACGCCCGAAGAGGCGGCGGCCTATGAATTCAGCCCCGTCGAGCGGGAGTTCGTGGACAGCTGGCTGCTGAACGTCATTCACGGCACGCCGGATGCGGTACGTGCCGGTCTGGACGACCTCCAGAAGCGCACCGGCGCCGACGAGTTGATGATCACGGCCAATGCGCACGGCGGTGACGTACGGCTGCGCTCGTACGAACTGATCGCCGATGCCTACGATGTGCCGGCCGAAGTGGTTCCTTCCTGAACCGCCTGGCCGCCCGGCCTTAAGGGAGTCCTAAAACCGCTCGTCACCGATGGTGGCGGGCGGTTTCGCATACCGGGGATGGGCGTCTGACAAGCGGTTTCGTCAAGAAAATGGTCTAGTCCTCATTTGGTTCAGACCATTGACTCGGGGGTGGCCGGATCGCTATCTCTTCTTCCACTCCTGTTCCGCACACCCCCCTCGGAGGAAGCCTGTGCGCTCCCGCAGACCCCTGATCGCCGCGCTCACGAGTGTGGCGCTCGCCGCCGGCGCCCTGGCCGCATCCGTCGGCCTGGGCTCGGCCCAGGCGGCCGACGCCGCCGTGTCCACCGGCGGGGTGAAGATCGCGTACTACGACCAGTGGAGCGTGTACGGCAACGCCTTCTACCCCAAGCACCTCGACACCCGCGGCATCGCGGGCAAGCTCGATGTCATCAACTACTCCTTCGGCAACATCCACCCCACCGACCTGACCTGTTTCGAGGCCAACAAGGCCGCCGGCGACGACGCCAACCCCAACGCCGGTGACGGCGCGGGCGATTCGTACGCCGACTACCAGCGGTCCTTCGCCGCGGCGGACAGCGTCGACGGAGTGGCCGACACCTGGAACCAGCCGATCGTCGGAGTCTTCAACCAGTTCAAGGAGCTGAAGGCGAAGTACCCCAAGCTGAAGATCAATATCTCGCTCGGCGGCTGGACCTACTCCAAGTACTTCCACGACGCGGCCAAGACGGACGCGAGCCGCAAGAAGCTCGTGGCCTCCTGCGTCAAGCAGTACATCGCAGGCGACCTGCCCGTCGAGGGCGGCTACGGCGGCGCGGGCACGGCGGCCGGGATCTTCGACGGCATCGACATCGACTGGGAGTACCCGGGCTCGGCGAGCGGCCACCTCGGCAACCACTACGGCCCCGAGGACAAGGCCAACTTCACGCTGCTGCTCGCGGAGTTCCGCAAGCAACTGGACGAGTACGGCACGGCGCACGGCGGAAAGAAGTACCTGCTGACGGCGGCGCTTCCGGCCGGCCAGGACAAGATCAAGAACATCGAGACGGACAAGATCGGCGCGTACCTCGACTACGCGAACATCATGACGTACGACATGCACGGCGCCTGGGACGCGGACGGGCCGACGTACCACCAGTCGCCGCTGCACTCCCCGGCGTCCGACCCGACGGACCCGATCGCGCCGGGCACCCAGAAGTACTCGGTCGACAACGCGATCGACGCGTGGCTGGACGGGAACGCGGCGTACGGAATCGCGGGCGGCTTCCCGGCGAACAAGCTGACGCTGGGGTACGAGTTCTACTACCGCGGCTGGAAGGGCGTCCCGGCCGGCGCCAGGAACGGCCTTGCCCAGTCCGCGACCGGCGCGTCGACCGCGCGGCCGGTGAGCCGGCAGCCGGGCATCGCGCACTACAAGGAACTCGGCGGGATCGTCGACAACGCGGCGACGACCTTCTGGGACGACGAGGCGAAGGCGGCCTACTTCTACAAGGACGGGGAGTTCTTCACCGGCCTCGACAAGCGGGCGATCCAGGCGCGGGCGGACTACGCCCACAACCGGGGCCTGGCGGGGGCGATGATGTACTCCCTGCTCGGCCTGGACGAGGGCACGACGCTCCTGAACGACATCGTGACCGCGGTCGGCGGCTCCCCGACGACCCCGGACCCGACGCCGTCCCCCTCGAACCCGACACCGTCCCCCTCTCCGTCGAACCCGACCCCCAGCCCGACCCCGAGCACCCCGCAGACGGGCTGCACGGCGGCGGCCTGGTCGAGCACCGCGGTGTACACGGGCGGCGGCCTGGTCTCCCACAAGGGCCACACCTGGAAGGCCCAGTGGTGGACGCAGGGCGAGGAGCCGGGCACGACGGGGGAGTGGGGAGTCTGGCGCGACCAGGGCGCCTGCTGATCCGAGGCGGGGCTCCGGGGAGGAAGACCGGAGCCCCGCCCTCCAGGTCCGACCCGGTCCCGTGACCCCCGGTCCCGGCCCGGACCCCGAGCGCCGGCGAGGCTTCATCAGCAGCCCCGTGTCCCCCCACAGGCGACCGCCCCCCCGCCGGAACGTCCCTCCGGCCGGGGGCGGTTCGGTGTCCGTACGCGGCCGAGCGCTGCGCGCAGGGACGTCAGGCAGGCAGCGACGTGACCCCGATCAGCTCGGCGATCTGCTCCGCCGCCACCGCCCGGGAATACAGCCAGCCCTGCCCCGTGTCACAGCCGATCCGGCGCAGGCGCGAAGCCTGGCCCGCCGTCTCCACGCACTCCGCCGTGACCGTCAGACCCAGCCGGTGCGCCAGTTGGACCAGCGCCTCGACGATCGTCTCGTCCGCGGGGTTCGGATGCGCCTCGTCCTGGAAGCCGCGGACAAACGATCCGTCGAGCTTCAGTACGGATACCGGCAGCCTGCTCAGATACGCCAGGTTCGAGTACCCCGTACCGAAGTCGTCGATCGCGATCCGCACGCCCATGTCGCTCAGCGCCTGAAGTGCCTGGAGCGGGCGGCCCGCCGAACCCATCACCGCGGACTCCGTCAGCTCCAGCTGCAGCAGATGCGGCGCGAGGCCCGTCTCCGCCAGGATGTCCGCCACGTCCGCCACCAGGTCCGAGTCCCAGACCTGGCGTACGGCGACATTGACGCTCACGAACAGCGGCGGTGTCCGAGGGTGGTCCTTCTGCCACTGGCGGGCCTGGCGGCAGGCCGTCCGCAGGACCCAGCGGCCGAGCTGGACGATCGAACCGTCTTCCTCGGCAATTCCGATGAACCGATTCGGCGCTAGTGTGCCGAACTGTGGATGATTCCATCGGACCAGTGCCTCGACGCCCCGCGTGACTCCGTCGGCCATCCCCACCAGCGGCTGGTACTCCAGCGCGAACTCCCCGCGCTCCACGGCCGGCCGCAGCGTCGAGGAGAGCGCCTGACGGGTCATCCGGTGCGCGTTGCGCTCGGGGTCGAAGAGGGTCCAGCGGGCCTTGCCGTCGGCTTTCGCCCAGTACAGCGTGGTGTCCGCGGCCTGCATCAGACCCGTCGCCGTCGTCCCCGACACCGTCCGCTCCACGACGCCGATCGACGCCGAGACCGACAGCCGCTGCCCGGCCAGGTCGAACGGCAGCTGGAGCGCGGCCAGTACGGACCGCGCGAGGTCCGCGAGCTGTTCCGTCCCGGTCGAGTCCTCGACCAGGATCGCGAACTCGTCACCGCCGAGCCGCGCCACCAGATGGCCGCCGCCGCGGCTGTGGCCGTCGCCGTCCGCGCACTCGGTCAGCCGAGCCGCGACCGCCGCGAGGAGCCGGTCGCCGACGCGGTGCCCGAGCGTGTCGTTGACCGCCTTGAAGCCGTCCAGGTCGAGATAGCAGACGCCGATCCGCCCGGTCGATCCGTGGTCGTACGCCGATGACTCGAGCGCCGTCGACAGCCGCTCGAAGAACAGCGTCCGGTTGGGCAGCCGGGTCACCGCGTCGTGCATCTGCAGATGGCGCAGCCGCGCGTGCAGTTCGCGCCGGTCGCTGATGTCCGCGATGGAGAGCAGCACATTGCGGCTGTCGGGCACGGGAGCGACGGTCACCTCGGCCCACAGGGTGCGTCCGTCGGGGTGTTTGAGGCGGCGCGTACAGCGGAATCGGGAGCGTCGGCCGCGCAGCACTTCGCGGTACGCGTGCCAGGTGCGGCGGTCCGACCCCAGGTCGACGAGATCCGCCGCGAACTGTTCCTGGAGGGTCGCCTGCTCGATGCCGAGCAGCGCCGCGAACGCCGCGTTGGCGGTGGCGACCAGGCCCTCGTGGTCGACGACCGCCATCGCGAGATGGGCGGCGTTGAACGCTGCCCGGTAGTCCCGCAGTTCGGCTGCGGTCCGGCCGACATTGTGACGCTCTGTGACCGACGGTCGGAAGGTACTCCCGGGGACTGCGACTCCCGCGGGCCCTTTTCCTTCGGAGGTTCCGCTCACCGCTTGCTCCCGCAGTGCAGTTGTGGCGTACAGGGTCGTACAGATGTGGTCGGGAAGTCGGGAAAGTGTGCCGATCATAGAGGCTGGTCCCTGGGCCGTTCCAGCGATGAGGCCTCCCGGGAGTCGTTCCCAGTCCTCCGGTCGATCGTTTCTGCACAGGTCTTGGCCTTGCTCGATTCCCCACTGACCGAATGTGACGTTCTGTGAGCCATCGGAGTGTCGGCGGGTCTCGGGTCGGTGTCGGGCCGGTGTCGGGTCGGTCACCCGAGTGGGGCAGCGGAACAGGGCGTACCGGTGCAAATCAGCAGAAGGTGGGTGAGGTGTCCAGCATTCCGTAGCCGGAGGTCCACGTGGAGGGTCAGCAACCGTCCGAGGGAACACCCGGGGGAGTGGAACGCGTGCGCCTGCGCAGCGCCGCTGCCGCCCTCACCTCCCTCATGGCGCTCGCCGCCACGTCCTTGGTCGCCGGACCCGCGGTGGCCGCCACCGCGGAGGGGCCGTGCGCCCTGTCCCGCACGGCCGCGCACCATTCCCTGGGCCTCGACACCTGGAACGCCGCGTATCCGCGACCCGCCGAGCGTCTCGACGCGGTCATGATCTTCCTGTCTTTCCCGGACCACCTGCCCGAGAACGCGCCGGGCGATCTCGCACGCGACCACTTCCCGGCCACCAGCACCTTCTTCTCGCGCGCCTCGTACGGAAAGTTCGCCCTGCGCGCCGACCCGCAGCACCAGTGGGTCCAGATGCCGCAGGCCTCGACGGAGTACGGGATAAGGCGGGACTGGCAGTCGAAGCGGCGGAGCGCGTATCTGCGCGACGCCGTCGAGGCAGCCGACGCCACCGTGGACTTCTCCCGCTACGACATCGTCTATCTGGTCGCCGACCCGGACGCCCCCGGCGTGGACTCCGACGCCACGAAGGTCGTGAACTTCGACCGGCCGCTGCACGCCGACGGCACCGACATCAAGCGGATCGTCACCGTCTTCGAGCGTCATCCGCCGGACCGCAATGTGCTGGCCCACGAGACCGGGCACGTCTTCGACCTGCCCGACCTCTACCACCGGCCGACCGACGGCAAGGGGGACTGGGACACATATGTCGGGGACTGGGACGTGATGGGCAGCCAGTTCGGGCTGTCCCCGGAGCTCTTCGGCTGGCACAAGTGGAAGCTCGGCTGGCTGGACCGGCGGTCCGTGAAGTGCGTGAGCCGTACGGACGTGCTCACGCTGGAGCCGATCGGGGCCGCGCCCGTCCGGGGCGGAACCCTCGGCACCCGGCTCGCGGTCGTGAGGACCGGCGAGGACACGGTGGTCGCGATCGAGGCGCGCAGCTCGACGGGCAACGACGGGACGACCTGCACGGAGGGCGTGCTGATCTACCGCGTCCGGGCCGAGACGGCCTCGGGCGGCGGCCCGGTCGAGGTCGTGGACACACACCCGGGGACCGAGGCGTGCTGGGACCGGTCGGTGTTCCCGCCGCTGGCGGATGCGCCACTGGGGGTCGGCGAGACGTTCACGGTGCCGGGCGCGCCGGGAGAGCGGGTCCGCGTCGAAGTGGCGGACCGGACGCGTACGGGGGCGTGGACGGTCAAGATCACTCCGGTGTAGTCCGCGCGGGGCGGGGGCCGCGGTGCGGTGTCACGGGCCTGGACGCGTGTCCGGGCGCACGAAAAAGCCCCTCGCTGTACGCGAGGGGCTTTTCCCGTCTGTGCGCCGCCAGGGACTCGAACCCCGGACCCGCTGATTAAGAGTCAGCTGCTCTAACCAACTGAGCTAGCGGCGCCTGCTGACGTCGTAGACCTTAGCATCCTGATCGGCGCGAGGAAAAATCGATAGAGCGACGCTCGGGGACGAGGCCGCGCGGGCGGCTCGCACACAGGCCCAGAGGACCACCTCAGGCCCCGGAAGCCAGGGGTGTCGGGTGTCGGGAGCCACCAGCCAGCGCGGTTCCCGGCCGGCGCGGCCCTCGGTCAGCGGCGGAATGGTCACCGCGTCGCCGATGCCGTGGCAGAGCATCGGCGGCACCGCCTCGCCCCACTCCTCCCAGTCCAGCAGGGACGGCAGCCGCTGGGCGGTGCCGGGGGCGGCGAAGAGCAGCATCCGGCCGCGGTGCATGGCGACGGGCCCGGAGCCCGGACCCTCGTCCCAGAGCCGGTCGAGCATGCGGCGCCCGAAGATCGTCGGCACGTTCACGATGTCGAAGACCGTGCCGCAGGGCAGGACGGCCGGGGTGGTGGGCCGGGTCCCCCACAGGGCGAGGGTGGACCGCGGATAGGTGTCGGCGGAGGCGAGCCAGTGCGCGCCGGGCGGGGTGACCTGCGCGACGTGATGGCCGCCCTCCTCCCGCAGCAGGGCGAAGATGTCCGTCCGGCGCTCCTCGTGACTGGCACCGGGGGTGACCAGGGAGCCGTCTCGCAGCCATGCGCTCATGCCACAAGATGTACCCGGAGTGACAGGCTCGTTTCTGAGAGTTGGCGGAAACGGGGACAGCGGAGGGTGGGTGGGCGTATCTTGTGGGCCCGCATATGCCAGACGCGCCGTGCCCTCGGTACGGGTTTTACTGCTGGGATCCGCCTCGCCCCAGCTCGCGGCCGAATTCGATCATCTTTTTGGCATAGTCCTCGGTCCACTCCGCCCGCTGGGCGATCTCCGCGGGGGTCAGCCGGTCGAACCGGCGGGGGTCGGCGAGCTGGGCCGCCGCGAGGGCCTGGAACTCCACCGCCCGGTCGGTGGCCGCCCGGAAGGCGAGCGTCAGCTCGGTCGACCGCGCCAGCAGCTCCCGGGGGTCCTCGATGGACTCCAGGTCGAAGAAGTGCTCGGGGTCGGCGGCAGCCTCCGACGGCTCGAAGAGCAGCGGGGCCGGCCGTAGCTTTCGCTCGCTCCGCTCGGGTTGCGCCATGTGGTTCTCCTCCTCGCACGGGTCGGCCCCTGTCCCGGCCGCCCCCCTCTGACCTTGTTCCCTGATCCTGTTCCCCGGCCGCTCTCCGCCCGTGGCCGCCTTCCATTGTCCCGGCAACCGCAAGGGGACCGGGGGCGTGTCCGCAAAGTAACCGGTGTCCGCCCCGGGGGCGGGCTTCGGGGCGAGAGTGCGTGCAGGGCGTCGCGGACCTGGCAGGACCGTACGGACACGGCCTAAGGACTCCAGCTCACCCGGTGTTCCGAGAGATGCGCCAGGACGGCGTGGCTCGCCTCCCAGCCGTCCGGAAACTTCACCGTGACGCCCAGCTGGACCGGCTCCGTCGAGGGGTGCTCGTCCAGCAGGTCGCCCACACCCGCGCGGCACACCACGATGCAGGCGTGCCGGTGCCGGGAGACCAGCACGCACAGGCGTCCCGTCTCCAGATGGAACGCCGTCGCGTCCGGGCGGCCCGACAGCGGGTGCAGCACGACCGTGACATCGAACTCCCGGCCCTGGAGGCGGTTCGCCGTGTCCACGGTGACATCCGCCACGCCCACCTCGGCGAGGGCCGCGCGCACCGCCGCCGCCTGGTCGCGGTGTGCCGTGCCCACCGCGATCCGGTCGGCGGTCACCGGGACCGGATCGGGTGAGCGCTCCGAGACGGCCGCGCCGCCCCGGTCGAGCAGCCGGCGGACGACCTGTGCCACCGCCCGTACCGCCTCGGGGTCCGTGCGGGGTGTGTGCCGGGCGGGCAGCTCCAGCAGGCCCCACCCCGAATCCGAGGCCTCGTCCAGTACCCGGTCGGGCCCCGAGCCGTCCGACGCCACGCCGAAGGCGAGCCGTCGCTCGCCCGCGCCGGTGCCGCTGCGGAAGGGCGTGTACGGATAGAAGGCGTCCGAGACGAGCGGCGCCGCGGACGCCGGCAGCCGCCAGGAGACGGGGAGCCGGTGCTGCGGCAGGTGAGGGTTGTGGGCCAGCAGCGTGGAGACCGCGCTCGCGGACGGGTCGTAGGAGAGGCCGGCCCACTGCTCCGCGCCGACGATCGAGAACGGATCCAGCTGCCCCGGGTCGCCGACGAACAGCGCCCGCTCGAAGAGCCCCGCGACGGCGAGCAGCGCGTCCGAACGCATCTGGTACGCCTCGTCCACGATCGCGTGCCGCCAGGGCTCGACGCCCTGCACATGCGCCCACTTCGCGGCGGTGGAGATGACCACGTCCAGGCCCGCGAGGTCGCCCGCCTTCGCGGACTTGCGGACGTTGTCCAGTTCGTCGAGCGCCTTGTCGTACGGGTCGGGGTCATTGCTGTGCAGCCTCCCGACCGGCAGTCCGGGCTCCTTCTCGGCGAGCCGTACCACCAGGTCGTCCACCTGGGCGTTGGTCTGCGCGATGACCATCAACGGGCGCCCTGCGGCAGCCAGTTCACATGCCGCGTTCACCACGAGCGTGGACTTGCCCGCCCCCGGCGGGGAGTCCACGACAACGCCGCGGTGGGTGCCGTGCAGGGTGTCGTCGAGGATCGCGGCCGTGGCCCGCGAGGCCTCGGCGGCCGGATCGAAGGCCTGCCCGCTCACAGAATGTCCTCCGGGGTCACTGGATCGGGCCCTTCCGCCGCGGTGCCCGGTGGGCCGCCATGGGTCCACGGGGTCTCCTCCGGGTCCGGGAGCTTCGGCCCGCCCCGCTGGTCGTGTTCGAACAGGGTCCAGGCGACGCGGTCGCCCTTGTCCGGTACGGAGCCCTGCGCCGGGTCCTTGGAGCGGCCCATCCGGTCGGTGAGCCGCAGCACGAGCGTCCCGTCCGGTTCGTACCGTACGAACTCGGCCGTCTGCTGCCTGCCCTCCAGCGAGCGGTACACCTTCGCCCGCTCGGCCAGCTGCGGCCGGTCGTCCGTGCGGACCGTGAGCAGCGGGCGGGGGCTCGGCCTCTTCGACTCGGACCAGGCCATCACCACCTCCCTCACCTCGCCGAGGAACGCCTCGCCCGCGAGTCTGCGCCCCGCCAGCACCAGCGGGTCGTCCAGCGCCTCCTGCGCCTCCAGCTGGGCCTGGGCGCTCTCGCGGGAGGCGAGCTTCCGCGCGGCCGTCACCGCGTCGTCGCGGCGGGGCTGTGGTGGCTCGCCCGCCCGGACGCGATCGCGGTGCGCGGTGAACGACCAGCGGTCGCGCGTCCAGCGCTCGGCCGCCCGGGACCCCTCCGGCAGCGCCCGTACGAGCTCCAGGCTGCGCCACACCGCGTGCCAGGTCGGCGTCAGCTGGGTCAGCAGCAGTCGGCGGATCTCCCGCTCGGCGACGGTCAGTTCGCCGAGCCGGTCATCCGCCTCGGCTCCGTCCTGGGCCGCGCCCAGCGCCTGGCGGGCGCGGTCGTACCGTTCCACGGCAGGGGCCAGCAGCCGGTTGTCGAAGGCCGGGTCGGTGGCCGGACCGGCCGGTGGGCAGAGCAACTGCCCGTCCCGGTCCCGCGCCAGCTCCGCCCGCCGCGCCGCCCCGGCGCCCGACTCGCCCTCAGGGGGGTCGATCCAGGCGAGCAGCGCTCCCAGGTGCTGGTCCTCCAGCGTCGACTGGCCGGTCGCCCAGTGGCGGCCGAGCAGATCGGTCGCCGCGAGCAGCAGCGAGGAGCCGGGCACCCTGGCCCGCTCGCCGTAGTGCGTCAGCCACCGGCCGAGGAGCGGGACGCGCGGCGGCGCGGGGTAGGGCGCGTCGGGGTCCTGCTCCGCCGTGCGGCGGAACCGCATCGACCGCCCCAGCAGCCGGACGAAGTCGATGCCCGCCCGCCCGGGAACGATCAACTGCGGTGCGTCCGCGCACAGTTCGACCTCGACCTTGACCCGTTTGCCGGTCTCCGGGTCGGTCTCGCCGCGCTCGGCGGGCTCGATGTCGTCGGCGTACGCGTCGAGATGGGGGAGCACCGCGTCGGCGAACTCGGCGAGAAAGGCGAAGCGCAGATCGCGGTCGCGCGGCTGCGCCACGGCCAGCAGGCGCGGCTCGTCCTCGTCGGTGCCGACCAGGGCGCCCAGCGGAGCCCCCGCCTCACCGGCCGTGGTGAGCGGCACCAGGACCAGGGGCCGCTCGGACAGATGCCGGTGCCGTACGGTCGCGAGCGGTGTGGCGCGGCCCGACTCCGCGGCCTCCAGCCGCGCGAGGGCGGAGATCAGCGACATCCGGCGGACTCCAGGGGCTCGGCGTTCTCCAGGATTCCGGAGCTCTCCTCGGCCGCGGCCGCTCCCGGGGACCGGGCCGTCTGCAGGGCCTCGGCCCGTAGCGCCGCCGCCCGGCGCAGCGACGCGACCGCCGGATCGTCGGGATCGCCCGCCTCGCACCGGGCCGCCGCCAGGACGTCGCCGATGGTCGTCAGACCGCCGAGTTCACCGCGCAGGCCGCGCCCCAGCGCCTCCACCACACCCGACTCCCTGGCCCGCTCCCGGCAGTGGAAGGCCAGCTCGCAGGCTGCCAGACAATCGGGGGCGTAGGCCGCGGAGACCGACTCGACGGCGGCCGTCAGCTCCTTCGTCCCTCGCTCGACGTCGAAGGTCGTGCCCTCGGGGAGGGTCGCGGCGATGTCCTCGATCCGGGTCAGCCGGGCCAGCTGCCGACGGGTGACCGACAGCTGTTTGCGTACGTCGACGGCGGACGCGGTCGGCAGATTGGAGAAGTCCCTGGGGCAGACCAGCAGTACCGAATGGGCCACCCGTGCGCCGGCGGTCAGCGCGGCGACCCGCTCCAGGGCCAGTACGTACACGGCGGCCTGGCGGGCGGCAGCGCCCACCTTCGCCGCATCCGCCGACGCGTCGATCATCGGGAAGGACTTGATCTCGACGACCGTCCACTGCCCGTCGGGGTGAACCACCACCGCGTCCGGCTCCAGATAGGCGGGGGAGCCCGCGACCTCCAGCGCCAGCATCGGATGGTCGAGCAGAGTCCACGTCCGCGCGGACGTCGCGTCCCGCAGCGCCAGCGCCGTGCGCGCCGCGCGTCCTTCGGGCCCGGCCGCCGACAGATCCGGGACCGTGACATCCGCCGGGGAGTCCACACCCAGCAGCCGTGTCAGCTCCTTGCCGCCGTCGGCCTTGACCTTCGCCTCGAAGGCATGGCCGCGCATGAACGCGAACTGCGACTGCCCGAACGCCGCCGGCGATCCCAGCGCGGAGGCGAGCGCAGCCTTGTCCACCCCGGCGCCGTCGAGCAGCGCGCGCCGCTTGCAGCCGGGGTTGGCGGCGAGGGCGGCCAGCGCGCGGGCGTCGAGCGGCTGTGGCTGGGCGGCGGGGCCGCGCAGCTCAGCAAGCCGCTGCCGGAGTGCTGTCGTCGGCGCCTGCGGAGGTGGTCCGCTGTCCAGGGATTCGCTCACCCGCGGAAGTCTCGCATCCGGCACTGACAATCGGGGACTTCACGGCGGATGCGGCGGGCAGGAAGCGGGTGCGCATCCGGTCGGCGAGGCGTAGCGCGGGCCGTGTCAGCAGGGCGCCGATGCCCATCACGGCAGCACCGGCGACCGCGTCGAGGAAGTAGTGGTTCGCCGTGCCCATCACCACGAGGGTGGTCAGCAGCGGGTAGGCGACGCCGAGTGTCCTCATCAGCGGCGTACGCCCGTGCCGCCAGAGCATCACGCCGCACCACAGGGCCCAGCCGACATGCAGACTCGGCATCGCGGCGTACTGGTTGGTCATCGCGCCCATGCCGCGCGGCGCGCTCGCCTCGCCGCCCCACCAGCCGTACGAGCTGTACTGGGCCATGGTGTCGACGAAGCCGTGGCCCGCGTCGAGGAGCCGCGGCGGGCAGGTCGGCAGGAGCGTGAAGCCGGCGAGGCCGAGGAAGGTGGAGAGCAACAGCCAGGTGCGGGCGGCCCGGTAGCGGACGGGGTGGCGGCGGAAGAGCCAGACCAGGATCGCCGGGGTGACCAGATAGTGCAGCGAGGCGTACGCGAAGTCGGCCGGTATGCCAAGGGCGGGGGTCTTGGTGAAGAGACGGTTGAGCGGGTGCTCGGCGTTGAGGAGGAGTGCCTTCTCGGCCCGGAGTATCGCTGTGCCGTGCTCGACCGCGGTGGACACGTTCCCGCGTGCGAGCAGTCGGCCGGCGGAGTACGCGGCGTAGACCACGGCGATCAGCATCAGCTCGGTCCACCAGCGGGGCCGGTGGCGGGTCGCGGTGTACGGCATCCGAACGTGTCTCCAGTGTGTCCAGGCAGCCCATCGGCCGCCGCCCAACCGTACGGTGTACGACAACGTGTTCAGGCATCGGGTCCAGCCTGTAGGGGACGCCGGGATCGCCCGGCAGGTTGCCCTGCGTTCAGGTGCGAGATGATGGAGCGACACCGCAGGTGAACCTCAGGAGAGCTCTCATGGCACCGCGCATCCTGCTCGCACGGCACGGCCAGACCGAATGGTCGCTGCTCGGCAGGCACACCGGCAGGACGGACATCCCTCTCCTCGAAGAGGGCAGGCGCGGGGCGAAACTCCTGGGTGAGCGGCTGCACCGGGACCCGTGGTCGGGGCTCAAGGGTGTCGAGGTCCGCACCAGTCCGCTGTCACGGGCGAGCGAGACGTGCGCGCTGGCCGGGTTCGGGGACAGGGCGTCTGCCTCGGACGCGCTGATGGAGTGGGACTACGGCGCGTACGAGGGTCTGACGCCGCCGGAGATCCGGGCGCTCGCCGGTGACGACTGGTTCATCTGGCGGGACGGGGTCCGGGACGGCGAGGCGCTGCCCGAACTGGGCGCCCGCGCGGACGAGGTGGTGGAGTGGGCGCGCTCGGCCGACCGTGACGTACTGGTCTTCGCGCACGGCCACATCCTGCGGGTGCTGGGAGCGCGCTGGCTGGGGCTCGACCCGTCGTTCGCGGCGAGGATCAAGCTGGATCCGACCTCGCTGTCGGTGCTGGGATGGGCGTACGGAGAACCGGCGGTCGACCGCTGGAACGACACGGGCCACATGGAGGCCTGACCCGGGAGCCGGGAGCCGGGGGCCGGGACCGACCGGGGGCCGGGGCCGACCGGGGTCCGGGGCCGGGCCGACCGGGAATGGTGGCCTGCTCCGGACCGGAACCGGGTCGGGAACCGCGTCCGGAACCCGGTCCGGAACCGGGTCCGTTCCGGACACGGCCTATGGCAGCCGCAGCGCCTCCCCGAACCGGTCCAGGAACGCGCCCACGCCGCCTGTGCCCGCTTGCGGGGCCAGCACGCGTGCCGTCTCCGCGAGCATCGACTGGATGCGCGACGACTGGACCCCCTCCAGGAGGTCGAGCACCTGCTGACCGGCCTCCGCCGACTCCTCGGGGGCGCCGGCGTGGGCCAGGTCGGACGCCAGTTCCGCCCGGTACAGCGCCAGGTTGCGGGTGAAGCGGCGGTCCTGGAGCGAGGCCGCGCGGCGCGCATGGCGGGCCGCGCGGGGCCATTCGCCGAGCGCCGACCAGCACTGGGCCTGGAGCGCCTCCAGCTCCGGCTCGCCGAAGAAGGACATCCACTCCGGGTCCGCCCCGCCGCCCGCTCCCCGGTCGAAGTACGTGTGCGCGCGGGCCAGGGACTTCTCGCAGGCCGTACGGTCCCCGAGCCCGGCCCAGCCCCCCGCCTCCCGCAGGGAGAGCAGCGACAGCAGCCGCGGCGACCCCAGCTGCCGCGCCGCCTGCTGGCCCGCCTGCGCGGAGCGGACCGCCTCCCGGTGCCGGCCCGCGTCACGCGCCAGGAAGGACGTGTTGCAGAAGGCATGCGCTTCGAGCGCGAGGTCACCCGCCACCCGTGCCGTCGCCAGGGCCTCCCCGTAGTGGGAGCGTGCGTCGTCGAAACGGCCCGAGTCGTGCGCCAGCCAGCCCACCGAGATGGCGAGTTCGCCCGCCCCCGCGTGCAGCCGGTCCGCGGTCGAGCGGCGCGCCGCCGTCCCCGCGTCGAGCAGCGCGTACGCCGCCCGTAACGGCTGCGCCGCCCGCCGGTAGAGCCCGTCCGCTCCGTGCCGGTCGTCGAGCAGCCGGATCCGGCGCACCGCCTCCTCGACGGCGTCGACCTCCGCTTCGCCGACCCGGCGCTGTGCGGGCACGAAACCGAGTCCGAGCCCGAGGGACGCGGCTGCCACCGTGGTGGGGCCGCTCGTCATGAACACGCGACGCAGCACGTCGCTCTCCTCGTCGATGTCACTGATCTTGCTGTTGTCGCCCGGCGGCCCGTCGAGCGGACAGAGGGGGTGGACCCGTCCGCCCCCTCGGCGCCCGCCGCGTACCTGCTCCCGCGCCGTGAACCCCAGATCCGCCAGCGTGAGACCGGGGAACATGTGCAGGAACACCCGCTCGTACGCGTAGTTGGGGCAGCGGATCTCGCCGGCCTCGACGCGCCCGATGTAGCGGGCGTCGCACGAGACCTGTTCGCCGATCTCCCGGGCTGCCTTGCGTACGGCCGCCGCGAACTCCCCGGGCGAGCGCTGTCCGCGCAACCGGCGGAAGGCGGTATTGGGGGCCGCCCGTGATGCCTGCCGAGCCTGCCGTGCTGCCTGTGACGACGACGCCATGGCCGAGCCTCTCTTGGTGCACCGTGTTCCGGCGGAGCAAGAACGTACCTGCTGTGATGGGCCGCACACACACGGTTTGCCTACAAAAGGGATATCTCCCCCTTGATCTGCCATGAAATGCCATCCTTTGCGGCGACGCGCCGCCGTAGCCCTTTGACACGTACGGGCGTTGAACCCCCTGGAGGCGCGGTGAGCGTCACCACTCGAGCGAGGAGGGGATCTTCTTGTTGGAGGTCGGCATGGAGACCAGCGCCCTTGGCGGCTCACGCGCGACTGCGACGACCGCTCGCCACACACCAACCCCGGACAGCAGTGCGCCACCGCGCCCCGCACCGCACGGCGACAGCGCCGAGCCCTGCGATCTGGTGACCGTCCCGGCCCGGCAGGGCCTGGAAGCGGTCGACATCCTGCGGCGCGGCGCCGGCCCCGCCGTCGGCCCCGTCCTGCACGACGGAAGCTGCGACACTCTCGGCTTCCTGGTGCCGCCCGGCACCGCGGACGGGTGGGACATGCCGGGCAGCGCCTGTACGCAGACGTCGGGCCGCGGACTGCGCGTCCCCGCCGAGCCGCCGGTCACCGGCTCCGGCTGGCTGCTGCCGCCGGACGACGCGGACGCGGTCACCGACCCGGTGGTGCTGCGCGAGGCGCTCGGCGAGGCGGCCCGGCTGATCGAGGCCGCGGACAACTGCCGCTGAGCCCACCGTCGCGGTTGCGCCGATAATGGGCTGATGGCACGGAAGCGGCGCAGTGGTACGGGCGGGGCAGGCGGCCCCGAACCCGTCGTCGAGCAGGTCGACGGCGGGCTGGCCGAGCTCATACCCGACCGCGAGCGTCCGCGCGGCTGGACACTGCTCCTGGACGGCGCCCCGCAGTCCCATGTCGACCTCGACGACCCGGTGCATCTCTCCTTCGAGTACCAGCGCCGCCTCGGGCATGTCATCGATCTCGTCGCCCCGCCGGGTCGCGCCGTGAAAGCCGTGCATCTCGGCGGCGGAGCCTTCACCCTCGCCCGCTACACAGCGGCGACCCGGCCCCGGTCCACCCAGCAGATCGTGGAGTTGGACGCGCTGCTGGTCCAACTGGTCCGCAGACAGCTCCCGTTGGATCCCGGCGCCCGGATACGCGTGCGGTCCACCGACGCCCGCGACGGACTCGGCAAGATCCCGGACGGCTGGGCCGACCTCGTGATCGCCGATGTCTTCAGCGGGGCCCGGACGCCCGCGCATCTGACCAGTACGGAATTCCTCGCCGAGGTGCGCAGGGTCCTCGCCCCGGACGGGCACTACGCCGCGAACCTCGCCGACGGGCCGCCGCTCGCCCATCTGCGTGCGCAGATCGCGACCGCCGCCACCGTCTTCCCCGAACTCGCGTTGGCCGCCGACCCGACCGTGCTGCGTGGCCGCCGCTTCGGCAACGCCGTGCTGCTCGCCTCCGAGGTTCCGCTGCCCGTGGCCGAACTGACCCGCCGTGTCGCGAGCGACCCGCACCCGGGCAGGGTCGAACACGGAAAGGCGCTGGCCGACTTCACGGGCGGCGCGCACGTGGTGACCGACGCGAGCGCCAAGCCGTCACCGGTGCCGCCGCCTGCGGTGTTCCGGGACCGGTGACCGCGAAACGGACGGCCGCGCACGTCGCCGGTGCACAACACCCTGGGTCCCGGGCCGTGCCTCAGGGCTGTTCCGCGATCCCCACCGGGCGCCCGACGCCGGCTACGGCACAGCCTTCAGCGGTCGTCGAACTCGACCATCGGCGGATGACCGTTCCATGTGCAGAACACCGAGACCTCACGGCCGTTGCGCGTGAACGTCACCCGGATCCACTCCGGCTGCTTCCAGACCTGCATCTGCCAGCCGGCGTCCGGTGTCGCCGTCACCAGCTCCGCCGACGCGGTTCCGATGTCGAAAACGACCCGGCCGCCGTCGACCGTGTAGCCCTTCACGTTCCCGGACGCGGGGGGCGGGTAAGCGGGCCTCAACGACGGCGACTTGCCGGTGCGCTTTTTCCCGCCGGGTGTGGAGGCGGGCGGCTTGCGGTTCCCGTCCCGTTCCGCCGGCTTCGACGCCGGAGGTGGCTGCGGCCGGTTCGTGGAGGAGACCTGCGGCCCCGCGCCCTGGATGATCGCGGCGTCGGCGTTGATGGGAAGCGCGCGCGGCCGGTCGTAAGCGGTCCCGGACATGACGGTGTGAACGCCCCACCAGGACAGCGTGACCGCGGCTCCGGTGGACAGTGACCACGCCAACGCATGTACGAGTCCTCGATGCATCTCAGCCATACTGCACCACGAGCCCCACCTCTGTCCTCACACCGCCTCCACAACATCTCGCCTGGCCCGCTGCGCCGTTCGGGCGGACAGTGAGACATTGCGGACACTCCCTCGGGAGGACCCGGCTCCTCCGGATGGCGTACGGTGCCGCCCATGGCAAGTGTGCTCGTGGTCGAGGACGACCAGTTCGTGCGCTCCGCTCTCATCCGGCACTTGACCGAGGCTTCCCACACCGTACGGAGCGTCGGCACGGCCCTTGAGGCGCTGCGTGAGGTCGCCCATATCCGGTTCGACGTGGTCATCCTCGACCTCGGCCTGCCCGATCTGGACGGGGCCGAGGCGCTGAAGATGCTGCGCGGCATCACCGACGTCCCCGTGATCATCGCGACCGCGCGGGACGACGAGACCGAGATCGTCAGACTGCTCAACGACGGCGCCGACGACTACCTCACCAAGCCCTTCTCGGTGGAGCACCTCTCGGCCCGGATGTCGGCCGTACTGCGCCGCGCGCGGGCCGCGGCGGACGAGGCGCAGCCCAGCAGGGTCATCCAGGTCGGCGGTCTGTGCATCGACCCGCTACGCCGTCAGGCCGAGCTGGACGGCACGGCCCTGGACCTCACCCGCCGCGAGTTCGACCTGCTGGCCTTCCTCGCCGGACGGCCCGGTGTCGTCGTACCGCGCAAGGAACTGCTCGCCGAGGTCTGGCAGCAGAGCTACGGCGACGACCAGACCATCGACGTCCATCTGAGCTGGCTGCGGCGCAAGCTGGGCGAGACCGCGGCCAGTCCCCGCTATCTCCACACTCTCCGCGGCGTCGGCGTGAAGCTGGAGCCGCCGAACGAAGACATGTCATGAGGTGGGCGCTGGTCAAGGTCTCCCTCGCCGTCACCGTGATGGTCGTGGTCGCCTTTGCGATACCCCTCGGTCTCGTCATCAAGGAGATGGCCAGGGACCGGGCCTTCTCCAACGCCGAGCGGCAGGCCGCCGCGATCGGCCCCACGCTCTCCATCACCGCCGAATATGACCCGCTGGAGCGAGCCGTTCTCTCCACCCAGGCCGGAGCTGCGGGGCGGATGGCCGTGCACCTACCGGCCTCCGACGAGGAGGGCAGCCTGCCGGTGAACATCGGCACCCGCCGGGCGGCGCAGAAGGACCTGGCGACCACGCAGCGGCTCGGCCGCGCCTCCATCACCGAGGTCCCGGGCGGTTCCGCGCTGCTCCAGCCCACCGCCATCAGCACCGGCCAGATCGCCGTCGTCGAGGTCTTCGTGCCGGAGAACGAGGTCTCCAACGGAGTGGACACCGCCTGGCTGGTGCTCGCGGGCGTGGGTGTCGCGCTGATCGTCGGCTCGGTCGCGGTCGCCGACCGGCTCGGGATCCGGATGGTGCAGCCCGCCCAGCGGCTCGCGGGCGCGGCGCACGACCTCGGCGAGGGCAAGCTCGGGGCGCGCGTCCCCGAGGAGGGCCCGACCGAACTGCGCTCGGCCGCGGTCGCCTTCAACTCCATGGCCGACCAGGTCGTCCAGCTTCTCGCCAACGAACGCGAACTGGCCGCCGACCTCTCGCACCGCCTCCGTACCCCGCTCACCGTGCTGCGCCTCAACGCGGCCTCGCTCGGCGAGGGGCCCGCCGCCGACCAGACCAGGGCCGCCGTCGAGCAGTTGGAGCGCGAGGTCGACACGATCATCCGCACGGCGCGCGACGCCAAGCCGCAGACCATGGCGGCCGGCCCCGGCGCGGGCTGCGACGCCGCCGAAGTCGTACGGGAACGGATGGACTTCTGGTCGGCGCTCGCGGAGGACGAGGGCCGCAAGGTGCGGGTCGCGGGTGTCGACCGACCCGTGCGCATCCCGGTCGCCCGCCCCGAACTGGCCGCCGCCCTCGACGCCCTGCTCGGCAATGTCTTCCGGCACACCCCCGAGGGCACGGCCTTCTCCGTCGACGTCCACAACGGCGACGACGCGGTCATCGTCCTGGTCTCGGACGCGGGTCCTGGCATCTCCGACCCGGAGGCGGCGATGACCCGCGGCAACAGCGGGGCCAGGGACGGCTCGACCGGGCTCGGCCTGGACATCGTGCGCCGGGTGGCGGAGTCGACGGGCGGCGACGTACGGATCGGAAGCTCGGTGCTGGGCGGCACGGAGGTACGGATCTGGATCGGGCTGGACCCGCGCGAGGCCCTGGGCGGGGAGCGCCGCCGCGGCCACCGCGGAACGGTCAGGCGGCGCAAGCGGACGAAGGCGACTGGTCTCTACCTTTAATCGCTTCCCATCTCTTCCTTAAGGCCGCCCTAAGAAGCTCGGCCCCCGAACCGAACCGACCGTTTGTCCGTTTCCCTGCCGCTAGCGTGCTGCGCACCACCCCCTCATCTCCCGTATCGCAGAGGCAGGCACGCAATGGGCAGCAGTACGCACCGGCGCAGGGCGAGCGTCAAGACCAAGGCGGTCGGCGCCTTTGTCGCCGCCGCGGTGATCGGGGGCGCGGCTCTCGCACTCACGGGCACCGCGCAGGCCGCGTCCGTCGGCGCCGCGTACACCAAGACCAGTTCCTGGACCGGCGGTTACACCGGCCAGTACGTCATCACCAATGACACCGACAAGGCACAGTCGGACTGGACACTCGAATTCGATCTGCCCGCGGGCACCACCGTCAGCTCTCTGTGGAACGGCGAGCACAGCGTCAAGGGCCAGCACGTCACCGTGAAGCCCGCGAGCTGGAGCAGGCAGCTCGCGCCCGGCGCCTCGGTCACCGTCGGCTTCGTCACCGCCGCGAGCGGCAGCGCTGCCGCCGCCGACCCGACGTCATGTGTCATCAACAAGATCAAGTGTTCCGCCGGCGGGGGATCGACCCCCGAGCCGAGCGGCCGTCCGACCAAGCAGCCCAAGCCGACCCCCACCCCGACGGCGAGCACCACCCCCAGCAAGCCGCCGACACCGGCCCCCACACCCACCCCGAAGCCGACGCCGACCGGGAAGCCCGGCGCCCGCTTCGCCCCGTACGTCGACACCTCGCTCTACCCCGCGTACGACCTGGTGGACACGGCGACCAAGACCGGGGTCAAGCAGTTCAACCTCGCCTTCATCACGTCCGGCGGCGGCTGCGCACCCTTGTGGGGCGGCGTCACCGACCTCGGCAGCGACAAGGTCGCCTCCCAGATAGGTGCGCTGCGCGCCAAGGGCGGCGACGTGCGGGTCTCCTTCGGCGGCGCGGCGGGCTCGGAGCTCGGGCTGAGGTGCTCGTCCGCCGGCGAACTCGCGAAGGCGTACGGCAAGGTCATCGACGCCTACAAGCTCACCAAGGTCGACTTCGACATCGAGGGGGCCGCCCTTCCGGACAAGGCCGCCAACTCCCGCCGCTCGCAGGCGATCGCCCAGCTCCAGAAGTCCCACCCGGGCCTGGATGTCTCCTTCACGCTGCCGGTCATGCCGGAGGGTCTCACCCAGCCCGGTGTGGACCTGGTCGCCGACGCCAAGAAGAACGGCGTGAAGGTCTCCGCGGTCAACATCATGGCGATGGACTACGGACCGGCCTACAGCGGTGACATGGGCCAGTACGCGATCTCGGCGGCGACCGCCACCCAGGCACAGATCAAGGGTGTGCTCGGCCTCTCGGACGCGGCTGCGTGGAAGGCCGTCGCCGTCACTCCGATGATCGGTGTCAACGACGTGGCCACCGAGATCTTCAAGGTCGACGACGCCAAGCAGCTCGTCGGCTTCGCCAAGTCGAAGGGGATTGGCTGGCTGGGGATGTGGTCCTCGACGCGTGACAAGGAGTGCGCGGGCGGTGCGAAGCCCTCCGCGGACGCGACCTGCTCCTCGATCGTCCAGAAGCCGCTCGCCTTCACGAAGGCGTTCGGCGCCCTGAAGTAGTGGCACGGCCATCGGTGCCCGTGAAGCGACCGCACGGCCACCGGTGCCCGTGAAGCAACATCCGTGACCAGCTGTCACCCCCAGCCCACGCGTCCCGGCCGGACTTCCCCCACCCCGGCCGGGACGCGTGTTTCACATCGACCGTTCACCACCACGATCGTCCGGATGCGCCGACGGGGACTTCCCGCTGTCCGGTCGGTCCGGGGTGGGGAAAACCCCCGCGCGGTTGAGTGATGCGGGGCCGCACATCGTATTGATGGGTATGAAGGACACGGTTGCCCCGATCACTTCCATCACGGCCAAAACACGCCAAGTCCCGCGCAGGGCCGCCTTCTTCGACGTCGGCGGCACGCTGGTGCGGCAGGCCCTGTGGAACGAACCCGGTCTCGCCGCGTACATGCGCCATGCGCTGGCGGGCGATCTGATGGTGCTGGTCTCCAGCTCCCCGCTGCCCGTGGTTGCCCCGCTGGCCGCCCGCCTGGGCGCGGACGAGACGTTCACGTGTATGCGAGGGCAGGGCAAGGGATACGCCGCACGCACGCTGATGCGGGAGTACGGCTTCGACCCGGCGGACTGCCACGCGTACGCGGACGAGGCCGCCGACCTCGCCCTGCTGGCCGAGGTCGGCAACCCGGTGGTGGTGGGCGACGATCCGGTACTGCTGCGGCACGCCCGGCGCTGTACGTGGAAGGTGCTCAGCGGGGACTGAGGCGGTTCGATTTGATGGCGTCGAGGAGGGCGGCGAGCGCGGTGGACGTGGTGATGGCACTCTGCTCCGGCCGGTCGCTCTCGCGGAGGTGGACCAGCCCGGCGGCGTCGGCGGCCACCTCGACGCATTCGCCCTGGCCGCCGGTGCTGTACGAGGACTTCTGCCATGTGAGTTGGGACATCCGACTCCCCCTACAGTGCGTACATGATGTGCTGGATGAGGCTGATGGAGTCCCGGTTGTCGTGAGCCTCCGGCGCGGCCTGCGGGTCGACGGGATCGAATGCCAGTCCGGACAGCCGCTCGAACATCTTGCCGTATTCGTCGATGTGCTCTCCATCCCCCAGGAAAACCGTGTTCAGGGGGTGCTCCAGATAGACCGTGTCGAGCTCGGGAGTAGGCCCGGCGAAGAGGACGAACGGGCGGCTGAAGGCCGCGTAGGCTCCCCGCTCGAACGGGAAGATCTGCAGCGTCACATGGGGCAGCCGCGCCAGCTCGATCAGGCGCAGAAGCTGCCTGCGCATGGTGTGTGTGCCGCCGGTGTGGACGCGCAGCGCGGCCTCGTGGACGACCGCGTGGTACGGGACCGGGTCCGGGCCGGTCAGGGTGTGCTGCCGGGCCAGCCGGAACTCGACGTACCGGTCGGTCGGGTCACCGTTGCCGCCGGTCGCGCGCACCACGGCCTCGGCGTACTCCTGGGTCTGGAGCATGCCCGGGATGAACAGCGGCTCGTGGATACGGATGCCCGAGCAGCGGGACTCCAGCGCCGCCAGGTCCAGGGCGCTGCGGCTCATCACGTCGCGATGGCCGTCCCACCAGCCCGTGCCCGGGTCGGCGGCCATCTCCAGGAGGCACTCGAAGTAGGCGCCGGGCGGGCAGCCGTACTCCCGCAGCAGCATGCGCAGACGGCTGTGGCCGAGGTCGATCCGGCCCGCCTCGATATTGCTGATCCGTGTGCGGTCCGCGTCGAGCAGCGCCCCGGCCCGGTCGCCGGAGAGTCCGGCGCTGTTTCTGAGCTTGCGCAGCTCCAGGCCGAGCCGGCGCTGGCGCTCGCTGGGATTGCTCCTCGGTGGCATGTGTGCGACCTCCTGCGACGCAGTCTCGCGGAGATGAACTTCCATAATCCACAAGGTCGTTCGCGACTCACCCACATCGGTGACACGCCGCGGAAACGGTTGCAACCAACATGAACGGCTGTCTACGGTCACAGGCACCGCACCCCCCACCTGGAGGCACCCGTATGGAGGACGCCCCCGGCGGAGACGTCTCCCTCGTCTTCCCGCCCGACCCCTTGTGGGTCCGCGCCGCGCGCGAGACCGTCCGAACGCTCCTCGCCGCGACCCGGCGGACGGAGCGGGCCGACACCGCGGTCCTCCTCACCTCCGAGGCGGTGACGAACGCGATCAACGCCTGTGTCCTCAAGGGCTGCACCGCCCCCGTCACCCTCTTCGCCGGATGGACGGACGATCACCGGCTGCGCATCCTCGTGCACGACGAGGCGCCCGGTGTCCCGGCTCCGCGGACCGCCGCCGACGAGGACGAGAGCGGTCGCGGCATGCAGCTGATCTCGTACGGCGCGGATGCCTGGGGGGTGTGCACCCAGGGCCCGGGCCCGGGCAAGGCGACCTGGTTCGAACTGATTCACTGAACTCCGGGGGGTGATCATCCACCGGAAGGACAGTGCGTTGCACCCACGTCGTTCGTTGCCCCGTGCGATAGCCATCGCCCTCTGCGCCCTGACCCTCGCAGCCGGTCCCGCGCCGGCGCCGCCCCCGCCCCGGGTACCGAAGCCCACGGCCGAGGAGCGCTACTGGACGGCCGACAGGATGGCCGACGCGCTGCCGGCCGACTCCGCACGCGGCCCCGCCCCCTCCGATGTGCGGGCGGACCCGCCCCGCGGCACCAGGAAGGGCCAGTACGTCGACGGCCTGCCGATGGTGGGCACCTTCTTCTACGACGGCAGACCGCTGGGCGGCAGAGCCACCTCCTGCACCGGCAGCATCGTCCACAGCGCCACCAGAGATCTCGCCCTCACCGCCGGTCACTGCGGCAACGGTCTCAAGCGGGCGACCCACCGCATCTTCGTGCCGCGGTACCGCCACGGTGCCACCGCCGAGGCCCAGCCGAGCGGCGTCTTCGAGGTCGCGCGGGTCTTCGTCGACCCGCGGTACCGGCAGAACAGCAAGAAGGCCGTCTCCGATCTGGACTTCGCCTTCGCGCGCCTCGTCCCGAACAGCGGCGGCGAGGCCGAGGACGTCACCGGGGCACTCACCTTCACCCGGCCCTCCGGCTACCGCCACAGCGCCACCGTGATCGGCTACCCCAGCAGCGAGTCCGTCAACAAGCAGCACCGGGCCCTGCGCTGCGACGTCACCACGTCCCGGCTGACAGGCTTCCGGCAGATGCGGATGACCTGCGCCGGCTTCTACGGCGGGGTCTCCGGCGGCCCCTGGATCACGGGCTACAACGCCACCACCCGCACCGGCAGAATCATCGGCAACATCGGCGGCTACAACGGCGGCGGCAACGACCAGAACGTCGACTGGATCAGCTACTCACCGCTGTACGGCGTGGACGCCCAGGCCCTGTACGACGACGCCGTGGCCGGTACGGCCGATGCGGACATCAAGCGCCGGCCGTACCGGCGCTGACCGATCTGCCGCGTTCCACCCGCTCCACCCGCGCCGCCCCGCCGGAGCCGGACTACCGGGGCGGGTCGGGCAGCACTCCGGTCCGCGCGGCGAATTCGAGGGGCCCTTGAGCGATCAGGGTGAGTAACGGGACTCCCCCTATCCGCAACACGGAAATGACAACGCCCCCACCCGAAGGTGAGGGCGCCGCCGACCACTCCGATCCGCCTGGGGAGGACGCGGAGGGCCGGTCTGGAATGGCCGGCACCTGCCTTTCGCGTGAGGGCGGCCCGTCCGTCGCGACGAGGCTGAGTCTTTGAGGGAGAGCCCCGGCCTGTCCGCGACGGGGGACGCAGACAGACCGGGGCGGCCGAGGGCACAGGCGTCACTCGATGGTGAGGCGGCCCGTGCGCAGGCTGGTGTGGTTGGCGAAGAGGGCGTCGAGGTGGAACTCGCGGGTCAGGTCACCGGTCCACTTCGCATCGGGCAGATCACGGTAGACGGGTGCGTTGACGGTGCGGGCCCTGTTGCACTGGGTGAGGATCCACCGGGCCTGCGTCTGGCTGGTGGGCGGGTTGGTGTACATGCTCGCGGCCAGCCGCCACAGGTGGTCACCCGTCGCGACGTCCGGGTCGATGACACCGACGATGGCGACATCCCCGAGGCCGCGGGAGTCACTCGACTGCGTGGTGTACGCGACGGTCAGGCACTCCAGCGGGAAGACCGTCATGCGGCTGCAAGCGGAGAGAAGGCCAACCACAGCGGCTCCGTTCTGTGAGTGGCGCGCGGCCGCCTCCTCGACGGCCGCGCGGGGATCGGGCTAGCAGCAGGGGCCGTCGCCGCAGCAGGTCGGTTCGTTGCAGTCCGCTTTCGTGCCCCACAGGGACTCGTCGACCACGTAGCCGAAGGCGCGCATCTTCGCGACGGCGTCGACCATCGCCGCTTGGTCGCGGTACCGGGAGTTCGGGGCGTGGTGGATGTACCGGCCGTACCGTTCCTGGCACCAGGCTGTGTACTCCGGGCTGTGCAGCAGGAACGTGTGCCACGCCGGGTCGACGAGCTTGCTCGGCGAGAGGCTCTCGCCGGTGCGGCCCATGACGTCGAGGAACGCGAGGCCCTGATCCATCACGCGTTCGGCGACAGATCGTTCGAGGCCGTACTCGCCGGCGCAGAAGTCGGTGAGACGGTCGAATAACTCGGCGTTGACGAGCGTGCGGCCGTTGACCTGTTCCGTTGCAAGAGCGGTCATGCGATGCTCCTTGGTGTGTGCTCGGCGCGGGGCCTTCCCCCATGCCGTCGTGCACGTGCTGGGCCCTTGGGCCCATCTCCGCCTCGGCCGATGCATCCGGCCAGGAAACGCGGCCGAAGCGGAGGCCCGCGCGCCACCTGTCGGCTGGCAGCGGGCGGGAGTTCAAGAGCAGGCCCACACCTCGACGTCGAGGACGTGCACGCCGAGCTGGCCGCGAGCCTTGCCGCAGGGCACGGCGACGGTGGTGAGTGGCGTGTCGCAGGCGTAGCAGGCTCGGCCTGCGTACGCCTCCCAGCCGAGAGTGCTGGCGTGCGGGACTGGCGTCTGCCGGCAGGGGAGCCGAGGGGGCCGGGCCGGGGTGTCGATGGTCGGCGCGGTCACTGTGGCTCCGGTCCGCGGTGTGGCCACGACTTGCGGGCGTACGCGTGCCAGTGGTCACCCTTGGCGTGCGGAGCGAGGGTGCAGCGCAGCTCGGTGCCCGGCTTCCGGATCCAGCAGTAGCAGGGAATCACGACGCGGCCCGGGGTGGTGTACGGGAGTGCGGTCACCGCGCCGCCCCCATGGCCAGCGGCGTGAGCCCGCGTTGCTCACGGCACGGCGCGCACGCGTACAGCGTGACCGGCGGGCCTGAGGAGCGCTCAGCACACTGCACCGGCAGGGCCGTCCCAGAAGTGCTCCTGTGGAAGTGACACCAAGTGGTCGGCAGTTGGGCCTGCTCAGGCCCTGTCTCCGTGTCCATACGACCGACCGTAGAAGCGTATGACCCGTGTCATGGGTACACGCGATACCCCCTTGATCCCGGTACAGAATGTACCTACACAGTTACCCCGAGTCCTCGGGCAAGGGCTCGCGCGCTCGGCCGGATCGCCGCCGGTCCCGACTCCACCAGATCCGCGACCGTGCTGCGGGCGAACAGGTTGTAGCGGACGGTCTCCGGTGAGGTCTCCTGTGCCTGCCTCAAAAAGTGGACGACCGCCACGTCCTCCCCCGCCAGGCTGTGCGCGCGGGCCTGCTCGACTGCATGGAAGCTGCGTCGCGTCGCCGACGGCATCGACTCCAGGTCAAGGTCTCCTGCCGCCTGCACAGCGGATGTGGTCTGGGCCATGTCCACCTGCATCGTCAGCTGGTAGGCGTCGACCATGCCCCGCCCGAAGATGAGGTACGGGTGGCTGTACGCGTCGCCGAGAGTGCGCGCCGCAGCATCCGCCTTCGCCCAGTGATACTCGGCGGAACCCGTCCGGCCGATCTTCGCGTACGACAGGGCCACCGCGAGGTGCAGTAGACCGTGCCGGGCCGTGTCCTCTTGGCCCCTGCCCGGGCGGAGCAGCTCTGCTGCTTTCATCGCCAGCTCGACGCGCGCCTCGTGTGCTTCTCCAGCGTCCCGGTAGACGTGGTTCATGTACCAGGCTGCTCCGGCGATGGCGTGCGGGTCATCAGCGTCCTGTGCTGCGGCCATGGCCCGATCGCCGGTGAGCATGACCAGCTCGGGAGCGGGCTGGAAACTGAGGTACAGCTGGGTGAGGTGGTAGGTCTCGGCCAACGCGGCAAGCGCCCTGCGGCGATCGGTGCCGTCGAGCGCGCGGCTGGCGTACTGCGCATCCGCGAGCAGGCCGGGGAGGACGTCGGCCACGTTCGTGCGGTGGTCGCCGATGCCGTGCCAGAGCAGCCACGCTTGCCGGACCCGCGTCGTCAGGTCCGTGACGCGGGCTGGCTCGTCGGTGGTCTGGAAGCGGTATGTGGTGAGGGCGCCTCGGACCCGCTGCAACGCAGGGTGTGCGGCATTGCTGTACGTGGCCGCGGTGACGCGGTCGTCGCCGGTGAGGGCGGACAGGGAGTGGACGTCGAGGACGTCGGCCATTCGCATCAGCATGGGCAGGCGGGGCATGCGGAGGCGGCCGGACTCGATGGCCTTCCACCACTCGTATGACTTGCCGACGCGGGCGGCTGCGGCGGCGCGTGTGACTCCCTTGCGCTCCCGTGCGCGGCGGACGCGTTGGCCGAAGGTGCTGACGTCTACTGCCGGTGTGTCGGTGGGATCGGGCATACTGGGCTCCGTTCTGACCTAGACACTCGGAACGCTACTCCCCTTCTCTGGAGGGGAAAAAGCGAAAGCGCCCCCTCCAGAGAAGGGGAGAGCGGGCGTCACGTTTCAGCGGAGCATCGCGATGATTCCGGTCGCCGCGCCAGCCGCACCAGCGAGGACACCAATCGTCGGCAGCGGCCAGCGCCCACGCTCCAGAGCACGGATGCGGACCTCGCGGCGGTAGTCGTCGCGGGTCCGCTCCTCGATGCCGGTCAACCGGGAGACGTACCGCTCGGCGTACGCCAAAAACGGGATGTCGCCCGGTACGGCCGGCTCCTCGACCAATCCCTGCCCGTGCGCCCAGCCGCGCGGCCACTGCCCACCGTGCGCCTCCACGAGGGCCTAGAACTGGTCGGCTGCCTCGGGCTCACCGAACCGCTCGCTCTGCCACTCGCCGTCCTTCCGGGGCCGTTCCACGATGCTCGCCATGGCCCGACGGTAGGGCTGACACAGGCAGTTGTGTTCCCGTTGTGTTCCCAGGTTCTGGGCATGACTAAGGGCTGACCCGTTTTCACAGGTCAGCCCTTGATCATTCAGGGTGAGTAACGGGACTCGAACCAGTTTCGTTACCCATATTTGACCTGCGGTGATGCTGAAAACCGTGCCAAATGGGTGCAGTTCGATGCCGTTCAATGCCACTCGACACCTCGAAAAACCAGGCGGGACCCCCGTGGGGGCGCGCCCTTTGGAGATCGCACAGCGGGCTGCCGGGTGAGTAGAAAACGCCCTATCCGCAATTGGGGAAATGGCAACGCCCCCACCCGAAGGCGGGGGCGCCGCCGACCACTCCGATCCGCCTGGGGGAGGACGCGGAGGGCCGGTCTGGAATGGAGCCCCGGTCTGCCCGCGACGGGGACGCGGACAGACCGGGGCCGTTCATGGGTTACGCGGGCGGCGCGCCATTGGCGAGGCGGCCCATCGGGGTCGATCCTCCGCAGCCCTCGCACGACACGAGGACCATGCCCTCATAGATCAGCGGGACTGTCTGCCGGCCCTTGCACTCCCGGCAAGGAGTGCCGCGGAATCTCTGGATGCTCCGGTGCGCTGCGGCGACCTGGTCCGAGTTCATGGCCGGTCAGGGGGCCACGATTGCGGCGGCCTCTTCCATCTCCTGATCGGTGGCCATCAGGTCGTCGAATTCGCCCGACTTCACACCCTCGAAGAACTTGGTGATCTCGGCGCGGCTGAAGTAGAGGACGGGGCTGTCCGTGTCTTTGTCGTCCGAGACTGCGACCATGCGCGTCCCGTCCGGGATGCTGAAGTGCGGGTGCCCCTTCGCGTCCGGCGCTTCGGCGAGGATGACGCACTCCTTCAGGATCGGGTCGAGGTCGGTCCGGCTGGCCTTGCGCCAGTCCAGCCCGGGGGCATGCGAGTTCTCGAACGGCTTGCTGGTGCGTCCATTGCTGATAGTGCCCATTGGTGGTGTCCTCTCAGTGGGATGTGTTCTGTCCTTGCAACCCGCTCCGACCGGGGGTTTCCTGGCGGGAGTCATCCGGCCGGGGCGGGGATCAGGGGCGGTCGTAGCCCGGCCTGCCCGCGACGGGGGCACGGGCAGACCGGGCACGGCACCCGCCGGCGGCCGATCGGCGACGGCCACGGGCGGGGCGGGGTCCTGCCGCACTAACAGGGACGGGGTGCAGAGTGCGGGCAGGGGTCTAGGTGCGGCTGGTGCGGCGGCAGTCCGGGTCGCCCGCAGGGTGCCGGAGGCTGTCCGGACGGGCGCCGCTCGCCGAGAACTGCTCGACCCGCTCGGCCTTTCCGAGGATGGGCCTGTCGCACAGGCAGCAGAAGCGGATACCGCTCATGCCTGTCATGACGGCTCCCGATGAAGCGGGTTGCCGGGGGCGGGGACGGTGCAGAAGAAGGCCGTTGTCGTCGCCCGGAACGAGCGGTGATCCGTGTTCCTGCCCGTGTGTGCCAGCGCCCACAGCTCCGGGTCCGCCTTGCTGTCGCTGGCCTGCGAACCTTCAGTGCACGTCGTGCACGTCAGCTCGAAGATCGGGCCGGACGCGCCGGGCGTGCGGTCGATGCCGAGGATCCAGTCGGCGAGCTTGATGACTGAGCGCATCACAGCACCCCGGATACGCGGGCAGAGCCGACCTGGGCCACCTTGTCCTGGCGGAGCAAGTACGACAGGTGCGCGTACAGGTGCTCAGCCTCGACGCGGGACAGCACGAGGTCGGCGTTCCCCTGCGAGCGGTCGAGGGACCAGAGTTCCAGCGGGATTGTGCCCACGGTGGTGTGTCCTGCTGCCGTCACAGCAGTTCTCCGGTTGATCGAGCGTTCGCCTGCGTCACGCCGAACATCAGCCGCTCGCTGGGCGTGGCCGGGCGAAGGCCTTCCGCATCGGACTCCCACTCGCGTCCGCCCTCCGCCGAGCGGAGCTGCCAGTGCACGCCGACGTGGTCCATAACCCGACCCACCCGCCGGGCGATCACGTCCCAGACCAGATCATCAATGGCGGGCTCGTACCCGTCCGTTCGGGCGGTACCTTGTCGCATGTCGACTCCTTCACAGTCGGCCACGCCCCCGGACCGTCGCGAGCGGTCGCGGGGGTCTGGCGTCTGGGCTTCCACCCCAGCCAAACGCGTGCCGCGCACCACCGCCCCCGGCGGATGCAACAGACGCTGCGCGTATGCAGACCCTGCATACGCATACGTCCGGACCGCTACCGTGGGTACCTTCTTGACGCCCCTTAGCCACCGCACACCAGGACCGGACATGGCGCAGTCAGCACACCATCGCGGCGCCGGCACTGCCATTGCAGCCGCTCGCCGCGAACGTGGTTGGACCCAACAGCAGCTCGCTGACATGTGCGGGTACAGCCAGAGCACCATCAGTAGGCTGGAGCGCGGCCGACAGTCCGCGGGAGATGTGGACGTGCTCGCGCTGGTGGCCGACCGGCTTGGGATCTCGCCCTCAGATGTCGGTCTGGCCGGAGACGCCAAGGACAATACGGCCGTGAATCGTCGTCACTTCCTGGGCGCTGCGGCAGTCCTCGGCCTAAACGCAACCCCCTCAGCCGCTGCACCCCGCCGCCCTGTTAACCCTGCCGTTGTCGGACACCTGCGCCGTCTGCGCGGAACCCTGGTCCAGTCCGACAGCCTTTACGGTCCGCAATGCGTCATAGGCGCAGTTCAAGACCACTTAGCCGTCATCGAGCAGCAGCTTCTCCCCGCTGCCACGGGAAGGCTGCGCTTCGATGTCCTCGAAGTGGCCTCGGAGTGGGCCGAGTTCGCGGGCTGGCTCTATGAGGATCTTGGCCAGGGAGATCTCGGGTTGTGGTGGTCCGATCGGGCCATGGAATGGGCGCAAGAGGCGGATGATCCCGTGCGTCAGGCGTTCATCCTGATGCGCAAGGCTCAGCAGTCCGTTGGACTCATGCAGCAGCAGCGAGCCGTCGGCCTGGCGGAGGCCGCGCTGCGCGTCCGCGGCGATGTTCCCGTACGCATCCGCGCGTCGGCCCACCTCCAAGCGGCGCACGGCCACGCGCTCATCGGCGAGGGCACGGCAGCGGACCGCGCGCTGGACACCGCCCGCGAACTCGTCGACGGAGATCACACCCCGAGCGATCAACTGGGCGGATACTGCGTCCCCTCCTACGTCGACGCCCAACGCGCCGCTTGTCACTTGCGTCTGGGTAGACCGGCCGACGCCGTGGCCACCTACCGGCAGGCCCTGGGCGACTGGCCCCCCGTCTATCAGCGTGAGCGCGGGCTGCACCTGGCCAGGTTGGCGAATGCTCACGCCGCCGACCGGACTCCGGACGCCGCCTGCCTGACCGCGATGGAAGCGCTGGAGATCACCCGCGAGACGGAGTCGCGCCGCACCAAGACAGAACTTCGCCGGGTCGTAACCGGCCTTGCCCCGTGGCGGCGGACCGCGATGGTGCAGGACTTAGCCGAGGCGGTCGCCGAGGTGTGACTAGATTGCCGGTACCACCATCTGCCTGGAGGAGAGCGATGCACATCAGCGAGCTGGTCGGCACTGACGAGTGGCACACCGTCGAGGGGCGGCCGTACGTCGTGTACAAGTACGCGGCCACGCTGGACGGACGCATCGCAGCGGTGGACAGCACAAGCCAGTGGATCACCAGTGTGGAATCCCGTGCCGAGGTGCATTCTTTGCGGGCGGCCTGTCAGGCGACCGTCGTCGGCTCTGGAACGCAGCGGGCTGATGACCCGCATCTCGCCGTGCGTTCGAGGAAGGACGACCCAAACCTTCAGGTGGCCGTGCCCGTCGACGAGCAGCCGTGGCGCGTCATCATCGATACCAACGCCGGCACTCCGTCCGGCGCCCGCGTCCTCGACGCCGCTGCACCCACGATGATCGCCGTTGCCGAAGACGCCGACGCCTCCCACCTGGAAGGTGCTGCCACTGTTGTACGGCTGCCGCGAGCAAAACAGGGTCTGGATATTGAGGCGTTGCTGCGCGAGCTACACCATCGCGGCGTGCGCGGCATGTTCCTGGAAGGCGGACCCACGCTCGCCGCGTCCTTCGTGTCGGCCGGGCTGGTAGACCGCATCATCGCCTACATCGCGCCTGCGCTCCTCGGCCGCGGCAAGAGCGCGCTCCAGGGCGGCACCATCGAGACGATGGATGACATCCTCCGGTACGAGCTGATCGACGTGGCTCGGTCCGGCCCGGACGTGCGACTGGTTGCCCGCCCACGAAGCTGAGGCTGCACGCACGAAAGTGCCCCCTGCCCTCCCCCGAAGGGAGAACAGGGGGCAGGCTTCAGCGGAGCATCGCGATAATTCCGGTCGCCGCGCCAGCCACACCAGCGAGGACACCAATCGTCGGCAGCGGCCAGCGCCCACGCTCCAGAGCACGGATGCGGGTCTCGTGGTCGCTTAGGTCGTCCTTCACTTCCTTGTAGTCGCCGAGGAGCCCGTCCAGCTTGGTCTCCACCCGGGATACGGCGTCGTGCAGGGATCTCATCTCCTGGTACATCTGTGCCGGGCTGATGTACACGCCCGGGTCTTGCGGCACGCTCACCGCACGTCGAAGCGCGGCGAGTGCTTCGCGCGGTAGCCGCTGACGAACGCGATCGCCGCAGGAACGACGGCGAGGACGAACGGCGTGAGGCCGTCGGGCATCCACTCCAGCAACCTCGCGTTGTCGTGGACCACGGCGAGGGCCCCGAGGAGCCCAGTCGACGCGAGGTACGTGGCGACCGAGGCGGCGGTGACCTTCTTCTCAACAGGTGCAGCCATGACGGTTCCGTTTCTGTGAGGGTTACTGGGCAAGGCGGGCGGCGAGTTTCGCGGCGGTGAGTTCCGCGATGCGTTCGGCGAGGGTCGGTGAGGTGGAGACCTGCGCGACGAGCGCCTCCAGCTGCGCAGGAGTCAGCTCCGGAGCGCTCGGAAGCGCGTCGACCTTGGCGGCCAGAGTCACCAGCCCGGCAAGGGCCTTGCTGGCGTTCTGGTCGGTGGTGACGAGGAAGTTGAAGGCGTCCCGGTCGGGGAAGCGAGTGCCCTTGTACGTCCACGGGGCGACCGCGCGCTGCTCGTACAGGGCCTTCAGCTGGGCGGCCTGCTCAGGGGTCATGTCGTCCTCCTCGGACGGTGCGGGGGTGTCGGTGGGGCGGGGCGCGCCGCGCTGCACCCACGCGTAGAGGGGTCCGCCGGGGCAGGCTGTGGCGTAGCCGTCGCGGTGGCCCTTGACCTCGGGCCCGGCTCCGTTGGCGCGTAGCAGGTCGATGCCGTCGCGGATCGAGCCGAGCATGGCGTCTGTCGGATCGGTGAGCCCGGACGAACCGACGAGGCCGACGATCGCGTAATGCGCCTGGTTCAGCGTCTGGTTGCCGTTCGCCCCGGTGCGCTTCCGCAGGCCGCGGCCTTCGAGCAGGAACCCGTGCGGGCAGGCCGCATAGTTGTAGGCGACGTCCGAGTAGTTCTCGACCGTGTTCGCCAGGTGCGAGGCACGAATGTTCTTCCATTCGGCGATGCACGCGGCGTGGTCCGTCAGCAGAGTTCGGCTGACGGGCGCCCCCTCGTAGTGGACCTTGACTCCCATCGTCGTGGTCTGCGTCGGTGCGGCCGAGGCGGGCCAGCCCAACTGGGCGCGCGTCACAAGCTTCATCCGTCCCCCTCAGGGCTGCTTGACGATGCGGTCGGTCTTGCCGTCCTCGATGTCGAGGAAATTGGCGGGCACCGAGTGGTAGCCGATCGCGTACCGGCCGGCGCGCGGCGCCCACGCGCGGTACGCCTGCACCGCGGAGCGGACCATGCCGTTGATCGTGGCGGCCTTGTCGGCGGGCAGCGCGTACAGCTCGGAGCCGGCAGGGGTCTGCCCGGACCGGACCAGCCACCGACGGTCCACGATCCGCCGTGCCGCGTCGCTCGTCACGGCCAGGTTGTGCAGGGCCTGCCCGATCGCCGAATGGTTCGGGTCGGTGTCGCCCCACCAGGTCGTGTAGTGCCCGGCGTCCGGGTACTGCTCGGCGAAGTGCAGGATCAGTTCCTCGGCCAGCGGGACGCTGATGTTCGCCGGGCGGGTGAGCGCGCTTCCGTCGGCGAGCGGCACCGACCAGTCCATGTGAACCTCGGTCACGCCGAGCAGCGCGCATGCGTCGACCAGTTCGGCATCCCGCGCCGCCGCGAACGCGGCCTGGCTCAGGTACGGGATCTGCTCCCGGTCCGGGTAGTGGTCGTGCGCCGGCCACCAGCCGTTGTCTGTCTCGCCGTTGAGGGCGGCCCGGATCGTCGACGTGCTGCCGTCCGTCACGGAGACGACGTGCACCTCCCGGCCGACCAGCGCATGGTGGGCTATGACCGTGCCCATCCACAGCGTCTCGTCGTCCTGGTGCGGCGCGTAGAAGATGATCGGCCGACCAGCAGGCTGCACGGGTACGGGGTCTGTCTCGGTGATCAACGGCCCCCCTCAGGGCATGAAAAATGCCGCCTCGACGGGCGGCGATGGGAGCGGCACGAGCAGCGGTCAGGCGACCAGGGCGACCCACCCGCAGGCGATCGATGCCCACGTTGCCGTGGCGCCGGATGTGCCGGACTGGAAGAACGGGGTGAACTGCGTCGTCGACACGCTGGTCCCGCGCGCGTTCCAGCGGGACGTAGAACCCGCTGTCGACGGGATCGTGACCAGCACGACGGGGGCCACCGAGAACGGGGCGCCCGAGAACGTGACGGCCGACGCGGTGTATTGGTCGAGGCTGGTGAAGCTGATCGACAGGGTGCCGGTTTTTAGCTCGCGCCCGATCAGGATGTTGAACTGGTCGCGGATCTCGGCGTTGAGCATCGTCGCCGACACGGTCTCGCCGACCACCCAGGTCCGCGGCGTCGCCAAGTTGGCCATCGACTACCCCCCAAGGATCAGTTCGGCAGCCGATGGCTGCGGACGTTCAGGGTTGGCCGGGTCGTCGTCGTGCCACCAATTCCGGGCCGGCGGCGCGAGACTCAACAGCTCGTCCTCGACCGCGTCGACGTCGTCAGGGAACACGAGCTTGATCCAGCCGTAGCCGCACTCCGGGCAGGCGTACCGCGGATCGTCCGGGGAGACGACAAGCGCCGATCCGCACAGGCAGTCCGCGATCCACCGGCCATGGTTGATCCGGGCGTAGTACTGCTCACCGAGCACGACTCCTTCGGGCCGGACGATGCGGCGCTGCTGCATCAGCTCCAGCCACGCGAACGCCCGCTCGGCGACGGGCATCGTGTCCCAGGCGTCGGCCTTCAGGGACCGGGGCGGGAGGTAGAACTGTTCGCCCCGCACGATAGGGATCACCTTGGACATGCACGCGTCCTCTCAGTAGGCGAGCCGGGTCGTGGACGCGAGCACGCTGTAGACGGGATCGCCGAGGACCCACACCGAGTCGGTGTCCGACCGGGAGGTGTGGAACTGGATGCGGTGCGACCGGTACTTGATCGTCTCGGAGTAGCCCTCGATCGTGACCCGCAGTGTCGACGCGAGGGACTGCGCGGGCATGCTCGTCACGGAGAACAACTCGCTGATGTCGCCGTCGAGGATTTCCGCATACGCCGCGAGGGAGTACGCCTCGATCGGTACCTCGCGCAGCTCCGGCGGCGGGTCGGCGAACCGGGACACCATCCAGTTCGCCGCGTCCAGCACCGAACCATCCGAGGTCTTCAACAGGTTCAGGTCTTGCTGATACACGCCGTACGCCGAGCGGCTCGCCGTGTTGATGACGCGCTGCGTCGCCCCGGCCGGGCGGGAAGCCACGACCGTATTGACCAGCTTCTGATCGTCGTCCCGGATCTCCAGCTCGTCGGACTCGGTATCGGCGTAGGCGATCGTGAACACTTCACTCGCAGGGTCCGGGTTGTACCGCACGTCACGGGACTGGTAGGTCAGCCCGAAGTAGTCGCGCTCCGCGAACAGATGGCCCGACTCGGTCCGCTCGACTTCTTTCATGCGGGCCAGCGCCGTGGATCCGCCCGGACCCTGCCCGGCCATCGGGTCATGCGTGACGCCGACGACGCTGACCGTGCCGATGCCCGCGTACCCGGCGAGTCGCTGGATCCGGACGTCTGCATCCTCGCCCTCGAATGCGGTGGCGCCAGCTGCGTAGTGGGCGGCGAGCGTCGGCCCGAGGTTCCCGGACGGGATCGTGTAGAGAGCGAGGTGCGAGATGCTGCCGGAGAAGAGGCGCGTGTTGGCGTAGCCGCCGACGCGCAGGGTCCGCAGCCGGAACATCGTCGGAACCGCGCCCGTGGCCACGCTGACCCCGTCCACGTGGACCGTATTGGCGTTCTCGTCGTAGACGACGTGGTGCATCACGTCGTCGGCGAGATTCCCGGACGTGACCGATGCGGTCGTCAGCGCCGACCCGTCGTTCGTTGACTCGATCTGCAGAGCACCGCCCGCCGACAGGGCGAACACAATGACGTACTGCCCGTCGGTGGAACTGACGGCGAACAGTACGCGCGAGACGGTCGAGGTCTGGAACCAGCATTCGAAGTTGTTCCAGCCCGAATCCGACCGGGCCTGATACTGCGCACCCAGATCCGCCGAGAAGTACTTGCCCTGACTCGTACCCACCGGGGTGAGCAGCAGCACCGACTCCCCGGTCGCTGCCGGCCCCGTCCCGGAGCCGAACGCGGCGGTCCCGCCCGTGCTGACCTGGACGATGCCGAGCGACCCCGCGGTGATACCGGACAGGTCCCCCGCCGTGACCGACTCGGCCGGCTCGGTCAGCGGGTAGTACGCGATCGGCCCCGTCCGCAGCACCTCCTCTTCGAGGCACGAGCGCAGCGCAGGCTGACGGCCGAGGGCAAGCAGCAGATCGCTGCACGTGATGACCGCCGTCGAATAGAAGCCCTTCCACTTGGTCGGCCACTCGTTGACCCCACCCCAGAACCGGTCATGGGTCCGCGGCTCCGTGCCGCTGTACGTGGTGGCGCTGCTGCCTTCCTCGATCTGGCACGCGTCGACCCACGTCTGATGGCCAACGGTCGGCGTACCGATCGCGGCGACCCGTACCTGATGCGAGGTGGCCGTCGCAGTCCACGAGACGGTGAGCCGCTGAAAGGCTCCGGTGACCGTGGACTGCGCGCCGGTCGTGACCCCTGCGACGGTGAGCTGTACCGGGGTGTGCCCGGCCGGGACCCACACGTACGCGCTGAACGTGTACCGGCTGCCGACCTCCAGCCCCTGCACCACGGGGGATGTCATCGTCTGCGAGGCGACTCCGCCCCACGTGATGAGCATCGCCGACGCGCCGTCCTGAACATGCGTCGCCGACGCTGCGCGGGTCGGCGTGCCGCTGCTCGTCCACGCCGTGACCCCCGACTCGAAGGACGGGTTCGGCATCAGGTTCTTCGCGGTGGTGATGACCCGCACCCGCAGTGGCGTCCCCTTGCGGACGTTCGGGTAGTACGGGCTCGACGCCAGCCCAGCCGAGAACCGCCCGTCGCTGTTGTCGAGGCGGAGCGTGCACGTGCCGACCTGGATATCGGAGCGCTCATCCGACGCGCCCCGACTAATCGAAACCCCCTGATCGTGGACATCGACGTACTGCGTGATCTCAGTCCACGTGATCGAGCCGGGGGCGGTGAACACAGTCGACCCGAACCCGCACTCCACCACCAGCCGCGTCACTACCCCACCCCCAGCGCGATGTTCACACCCTGCGTCCGCTTCAGATTCAGCAGCATGCGCTGGATCTCCCGCGCCGTCGCGACAGGATCAATCGCCCCATGCACGTCGACCTGGATGCTCACCTGCGAAGCGGCAGTCCCCGCCGCAGCAGCAGCGGGCCGGCCGAGGACCGGGCGGGCCGCAGCGACCCGACCGGTGACCGCGCCGAGCGCCCGGTCGAGGAACGGGATCCCCTCGATCAGGCCGACACCGAGACCCTGCGTCGCATACCGGCCCTCGACCGCCATGACCCGCGACGGCGACCGGATACCGAGGGCCTTACGGATCGCGGACTGCATGCCCTTCGCGATCGACAGCATCAGGTTCTGGATGTCCTTCTGCTGGGCTGCGAGCCCAGTGAGGAACCCGCGGCCCGCCTGCCGCCCCGCGTCGTACATGGCGTCGGCCCCGGTCAGGGCCATGCCGGACGCAGCCTTGTCGATCTGGCCTTGTGCGGTGTTGATCTGCGAGAAAGTGAACCGGTCTGCTGAGGCAAGGGCGTTGGCGTATTCGAACCCGGCCTCGGGGCCCATGTCGAGGATCTGCCGCAGAAGTCCCTTGTGCAGGCCGCGCCGCCCCAGTTCGGCGATCTTCTTGGCGAACTGCTGCAGCCTCGCGAGCTTCCCGATCAGCCCGACCCGGATGCCCTCGCCGCTGACGTCCTCGCCGAGACCGAGCTGCTGCAGACCAGCACTCGACCGCGCATTGTCGGCGAGCGTGTTGGCGTACGCCTTCGCATCGGCGATGCGCTTTGCGAGGGCGGTCCGCTGATCGGCGAGCTTCATCAGCCTGGCGGTGTCCCGGTTGACCATCGCCACCAGACGGGAATCCTTGGTCGACTTGCTGCCCGACCAGGCTGCCCAGATGTCCTTGACCAGGTCGGCGGCGACCGCCTTAATCTTGCTCTTCTCCCCGGTCAGACCGACGATCATCCCCTTCGCGGTGTCAACCGCGAGAGCCTTCATCCTCTTCGACGGCGAGGCGATCTGCAGCTCCGCCCGCACCCCGGCCACCACGGCGGACGCCATGATCCGGGCCGATCCCTCCACCCCGGACACCGAACCGACCAGACCCGCGGACAGACCACGGCCCGCGTCCATCCCGGCACCAGCCATACGCATGGACGTGCGGTGGTCATAGACCTGCTCACCGCCCCGGAACCGGACGAGCTCCGGCCCTTCCTCACCGACCAGCGCCCACCCCGCCTCAGGCCTGCCGCCCTTGGCGAATTTGGGGAACCCGCCCTGCCCGGAATGCCCGGCCGGGTGACCGGTCACCCTGTAGTTCGTGGTGATCGTGACGCTCTTGTCCCGCACGGACCCGAGGTCGGCTTTGGCCTGCCGGATCGCAGCTTCGAGCTGGTCGATCCGGGCGCGGATCGCAGCCCTCCGCGAGTCCGGCACCCGCGCGAGCTGGTTCCTCGCATGGGCCAGCTTGGCTTGCAAGTCCTCCATGTTGCCGCGCAGCCGGGCAGTCTTGTCCGGCGTACGGAGGATCTGCGCCGCCAGCGCAGCAGCCTGCGCCCTCGTCAGGCCCATCGCCTGCGCCGACGACATCAGCTGGGCGCGGCCACGGGCATAGATCCCGTTGACCGTCGACCACGACGCGCCCGACTCCCGCGCCGACGAGGCCGCCTCATCGGTCCTGGCGGCGAGGTCGGTGAGCGCGGTCGCCGCCGTGCGGGCCTTCTCCGAGTTGAGGTTCAGCTGCCCGCCGGTCATCGTCAGTGCGCCGGCGTTCTTCTTCGCCGCCTCGGCCGCCGCATCGATCGCGGCCTCGAACCCGATCATGCCGCCGAGGCCCTGACGGTTCACGTCGTTCAGCGCCTGCAGCGACTGGCGCAGCCCGTCCGCCGAACGCTTCTGCCCATCCAACTTCGTCTGCACTGCCTGCGCCTGCGCACCGAACAAGCCCATGCTCGCGGCAGCGAGCTGCTCCTCGAAACGCTTGTTCTCCAGCGCCGCCCGATAGTCGCCGAGCTGCTTACGCAACTCGGCCGTGGTCATGCCCTGACTCTTCGCCCGAGCCGCGAGCGCGTCGAAACTCTTCGCCGCCATGTCCGCGTTGCCGCTGGTGACCATGTTCGCTAGCGACTTGTCGAGGTCGTCGAGAACACCCTTCCACCGCTTGACCGGCGTCGAATCCATGCCAAAGAAACTGGTGATCGACTGCTGTACCTGATCCAGTCCGGACGGGCGTGCCATACCGCGCAGCGCCTCATCGAACTCACGGAAATCCTCGCCGACCACGCGGGCTGCTTCGCCCGTCATGTGACCAGTCCGGCCGAACTTCCCGAGGCTGGTGGTCATCCGGTCGAGATCCGCGGGCGACCGCTTCCCCATCTCCATCAGGGAGCCCATCAGCACCAACAGCAGACCGACACCTGTACCGGCGACCGCAACCTTCACGCCGCGGGACATCGCGCCGAACGCCGCGGTGAACGACGCCATGCCGCCGGCTGCGCCGCCGGCTGCCGCGCGCATCGCGACGAGCTGCCCGCCGAACGCAGCAACCGCAGCACGAGCCCCAACGAATCCGAGCGCGGCCAGCTTCGCGACCCGCATCGCTACCGCAAGCTGCAGCAGCACCGTGATCACACCCGGCGGCACAGCGGACGCGAGCCGGGCGAGGACATCGACCGCCTGCAGCATGCCGACACCGACGTCGCCGCCGGCCTTGAGGAGATTCACCAGGGCCTCGCCGATGTGCTGCAGCACACTGCCGAGGAGCGGCCCGTTCGCCCGCGCGTACTCCATGAACTCCGACAGGCCGCCGCCGACCTTGCCCGAGTCCAGGCTCCGCAGGAAGCTGATCACACCGTCGTTGACCGAGCGCAGCGTGCCCGTCGCGAACCCTGAGAACTTGCCGACCAGCCGGTCGAACCCGGGCGACGCCATACCGCCGCCGACGATCGTCATCATCCGGTCGAGCTCGGTCGACGTACCCTTCACCAGCGGGGACAGCTTCGGCAGCAGCGCCCCGGCGATCGCCAGACCCTTCGTGAACGGGCCCATCGTGTCGCCAGCCAAACTGTTGGACCAGTCCTTGTAGTCGTCCTTCAGGATCGACAAAGCGACCGCGGCCTCGCGAGTGGCGGGCGGCAGCTTCGCCACCGACCGCACGTACTCCTCCTGCGCCTGGACCGCTTCCTTCGACCGGGCACCCGACTTCTCGACCGCGTCGTCGAACTTCTTCTGAGCCTGCGACGCCTCGCCGATCGCGACGATCTGCGGGCCGAGCGCCACCGCATACGCGCCAGCCGCGACACCCGCAGCCGCGGTGTGCGCGACGAGCGGCGCCAGTGCCGCAGCCGCAGGGATCACGGCCGGGGCGAGAGAGATCGCCGACTTCTTGATCTGATCCAGTGCGTCGCTGGATCCCTTGCTCGCCCCCTCCATCCGGCGGTGCAGACGGACCGCGCCGTCGCCGACGTCGTTGAGGACGTCCGACACCCGGTCGACACCATCGAGGATGAACCGCATCACCGTCATCGCTCACTCACCGCCTTCGGACTGCTGCGCGACGTGGGCATCCATCCACGCGATGAGCGAGAAGAAGTCGACGACGGTCAGGGCGTCGACCCCTCCGGGAGGGATGTGGAGGAGGTGTGCGAAGAGTCCGAGGTACTGGGCTCGGCAGTCGTCGATGTCGTCGGGGAGATCAGGGACGACGACTCGCTGTCCGGCTCCACTGCTGCCGCGTCCTCGGGCGCCGGGTCCTCGTCTTTTCCCATCGCCTCGGTCAGCTCTTTGACGACCGCCTCGGCGTGCGCCGGGTCGATCGCCGCAGACGGCAGATTGCGCAGCGCGAAGGCCATGTGCTCGCCCGTCACGCTCGGGTCGTTCGTCGCGACGGCGATCGACTCCTCGACGTACGTGACGACCTCGGTCTTGTCGAAGTAGCTCCTCAGGTCGTCGACCCCGGGGTCGAAGTCGGCGAACCTGAGGTTCGGCTCGTGGCGCTTCTTCAGGATCCATGCCACGCCGCGCAGCGCTTCGAGGTCGTCGTCGGCCAGACCCGCCCTGATCTGCGCCCACTTCATGTCGATGGTGCGCTGCACGATCGACGCCTCGGACGAGAGCAGAGTCTTCGCGTCGAAGTGCTCCGGCTCCCCACCGCCGGGCGGCGTGTAGACGATGATCAATGTGGTCTCCCTATTCGATCCAGCCGCGCACGTCCTCAAGGACATGCGCGATCTCGCGAGTCATGCGGGGGGTGTGGGCACGCACCGTCCGGTCCCACCACAACGGGGTAGTGGTCTGCTGCACCCAGCGGCGTTTGTTGCCGAATACGGGGTGCCGGTTGCGGCCCTTGCTGTTGAGGGCCTCGGCCACACCGGGCAGGCCCGGCGGCAGACCGCCCTTGTCCAGCCACACCCGCGCGCCCGGGTTGCCCGACGTCCGCACCGCGATGCGGACCTGCTCGGCGATCGTGGCGCGCAGCGGGCGCGAGATTGGAGACGGCCCGCCCCTGTTGCCCGACTTACGGGGATCCGACTTGATCGGCAGGATGCGGATCGTCTGCCGCATGTCATCCCGCAGCGGCTCGGCCGCCCGCCGGACACGGCGGCCGAAGTTCGCTTTCAGCCGGGCCCCGCCCGCGGCCTTCAGTTTCCGGCTGAGCTCCAGCAGTTGCCCGGTGCCGAGGATCTGTACGGACTGCTGCCCCATGGCGGCACCTCCGCTACAGCGTGACGTCCGCTGACATGTACTCGATCGCCGGAAGGTTCGTCCCGTCATAGAGACCGGTGAACCCGAACTTTGGCTTGACGACGTCCGGGCCGTCGACGGTCGGCGGCGCGTCGTCGATCTTGACGACGGGCAATTTGATGCGGAACGTCTCGGCGTAGGTGCTCGCGATGATCGGGCCGATGAACTCCCAGACGAGGGACGTGCCGCCGTCCGAGGTGTGCAGGTCGTCGACTGCGGTCGCGACGTAGTCCATCTCCAAGCTGCCTGTGATCTTCGTCAGCTCGTTGCTGATGGGCTCCTTCTTCAGCCCTGCCTGCCCGGCATAGAACCGGTCGGTGGCCTGCGGGCGTTCGATCTTGACGCTGACCTTGCGGACACCGTCGAGCGCCGTCTCGGTGCCGAAGCTGCCCGTCTTGATCGCCATCTGACCGAAGTGGAACGGTGCCATCTGCGGGTACGACGCGACCGCCAACGTCTGTGTCTCGTCGCAGTCCTTGCTGTCGAACTCGATGCTGACGGTCAGCATGCCGCCGACCTCGCACGAGAACTCTGCCGACTGGACCTTGCAGCCGACGAACGTCTTGTCCGTCACCGTGCCCGTCGTCAGCGGCACACCCTTCTGGATCGTCAGCGACTTGCCCGCCACGTCCGCCAGAGTGTGCGTCTGCAGGTACGCCGTCGTCACGCCCTGCTGCACCGGAGTGACCGTCGTACCCATCAGAGCCTGCAAGAACAGGCCCATCAGCTTGTTGGTCACCTCCATCTCAAGCGAGCCGGCCGCCTCCCGCTGAGTCACCACCCGCCGCGACGACAGCGCCAGCTGCCGACCGGCCGCGATGCCGCTGCTCTGCGCCGTAGTCTTCTTCAGCGCGAGCGACTCCTTCGTGAACTCGGGGAAACGCGTGGGCGCCACGAACGTGCCGTACGACGACTCGGCCGCGACACCGACCTGTGCCCCGAGCCCGGATCCGATACCCATGATCAGCCCTCCTTCGAGGTGGCGGCCTTCGCCGCGGCGGTGGTCTTCTTCGCTGCTGTCGCCTTCGGCTCAGGCTCCGCGACGGCCTCGGACTCGCTCTCGCTCTCAGCGTCCTCGCCCATGGGCCACACCCAGTCACGGGGCTCCTCAACGGGCTCCCACACGGTGGTCTGGCAGACGTATCCGCCGAACCGTTCGTCAGGCACTTGGATCAGTTCGTCCGGCTGAATCAGGCGGTTCCCGAGCTCCGGCACGGTGACCGGCTCGGCGCCGAGAAAGCGCACACGCGCCATGGCTACTCCCTGGGGTGATTGATGTTCAGACGTGCAGTGAAGGTCAGATACGGGCGCGGCAGGCGATCGAGAACGCGAGCCCGGCCAGAGCGCCCGTGGCCGCGACGTAGGTGAGATCACCCGTCGTCAGGTGCGCCCACAGCACCGTGCCGTTCAGCGTCGGCGCCTCAGGCGCGGCGTCCGTGGCACGCAGCGCGGACTCGACCGCGGCCACCAGCTCGAACACCCGCGTCCGCTGCAGAGCAATGTCCTTGTCGCCCGAGCGACTCTCGGCGTAGCAGGCGATGGTGAAGTCCTCGTCACGGCTGCGGGCGCCCGCATTGGCGAAGTCCTGCTGCAGCGTGACCGCAGGTTCCTCGGACGACTGCCACCCGATGTAGATCCGCTGCCGCTCGGTGAGGTTCACCATCGGCGGGCCGTCCACGATGCGTACGCCCTCCAGTGCTGGCGCCGCCCGCAGGATCGCGAGCAGCGCGTCAACGGCGGCCGGGACGCGGGACGTCATCATGCGATACCCCCCGGCAGCCGGTCGCCCTGCAGCAGCTGCAGCGCGCGGTTGGGAATGCTGTAGCCCAGACCCGGAATCGGCTCGGTCACGCTGAAGTCGTCGCCGCCGCCGACCATGCCGCGGGCCGCGCCGTACTGCGTACGCCACAGGTGCTGAAGGATCATCTTCCCCGCGAGAGCGATATTCGGCCGGACCGCGGTCCGGCCGGCCACGTACTCGACGTGGTACTCGCACTGCGTGAACACCAGGCCGTCAGTGCGGCGGAGCACACCCGACTCTGCGTCGGCCACATTCAGCACGTCCACCGGCACCGACTCCTGCCACGTGCCGAGCGCCGTCATCGACGTCACGGCCAGGACTGGGGTCGTGTCCAGCACCACTCGGTCGCTGCCACCGCGTACGGGCTGCGTGACGCTGCGGCGGACGACCGCGCCGACAAAGAACTCGACCGCCTGCGTCGTCGCCGCGATGTACTCGCGCAGCTCTTCGTCGTACTCCGTCGTCGTGATGTCGAGCTGCGCTTTCGCCGAGGCCAGTGAGAACAGCAGCGGCGGCGTCGCCTCGCGTACGTCGAACACGTCCGTGTACGCGCCCGCGTTGATGCCCGTCGCCACCCACCGCACCGAGTGCCGTCCGGGCTGCACCGTCGGATAGTCGTAGGCGTAGACACCCGTCGACGACGGGAGTACTGAGGAGACGGTCACCGTCGACGCATCCGGCAGGGTGATCGTCAGCGCCATGCCGCCAGCGTTGGCGAGCGCCCCTGCCCCGTCCTTCACGGTCGTGCCGAGCGGCACCTGCGCGCCGAGGTCGTACGGCATGTCAGCCTCCGCTCATGGTCGGCCCGGTGCGGGCGTACGGTCCGGGCCCGGCCAGCAGCCGCACCGAGGCTGCGACGATCCCGGCTCGGCTGATGTTGACGTCGTCGATCTCGGCAAAGTCCATGACGCCCGTGTCGCGGTGCGCCTCGAACAGCAGCGACAGATCAGTGTCGGCAGCCCATGCCGGGGACGGCGCGGTGCGGCGCACCGTCCACGCCCGGCCGTCCGGGGACGTCTCCCAGTACAGGGATCCGTCGTCCTCCCGCAGCCGCAGCCACGCATGCGCCACGGGGTCGTACAGCGGGAACAGGGCGCTGCCGTCGGCGTACCCCTCGCGGAGATACAGGCCCATCGCACTCTGCGCCCCGTCGATCAGGAACCCGGCATCCGTGCCCGGCGTCGACGACAGCACCAGCAGCGAGCAGGCAGCTGTCGACGCCCCGCCCGCTGCCGGCGGAATCACACGAGCAGATACCTGCGACCACGCGAGCGAGTAGCCCGACGCTGAGCGCAGGGCCGCGTAGCCCGCCGTGCACGGCACGCGGCCCCGCCCGCCCGCGACCACCGGATCCCCGTACGACTGCGGCCACAGACCCGGATCGACCGCGCCATCGTCGAACTGGTCCTGCAGCAGACCGAACCCGGCCACCGCCGTCCGCCTCCCGGCCCCGGCCTACTTGCTGCCACGAGACGAGGCAGTACGGCGCGGCTTGGACTCGACCGCCGTCTCATGCGGCGCCGACTGCTCACGCCCCTCGACAGCGGCGTCCCCCTCCGGCGCGGCGTCGCCGTCCTCTTCGAGCTTCTTCAGCTGCTCGTCGACCTGCGCTGCCCGCTCCGGCAGGCCGCGAGTCTCGTAGCCCGCCCGTTCCCGCTCCAGTGCCGCACGGTGCGCGGCGCGCTGCTCGGCCGCGACTTCCGCCTCGGTCTTCTCCCGCTCCGGATCAATCCTCACCGGCTGAGTCCTTTCGAAGAAGGGGGCCCCGGACCGTGGTGGTCCGGGGCACGAGGGGGTGACTAGAAGACGGGTGCGATCATGCCGGTGCCGGCGATGACCGAGATGGACTTCGGGTAGCGCTCGGAGTGCAGCGCCGCGTAGTTGTAGAAGCGGAGCAGCACCGAGAGCTGATCGGCCTTCGTCTCGCGGAACGTCTCGCTGCGCGGGGTGCCCTCGAAGAGGATGACGTCGGACGAGCGGGCGACGATGATCCGGTCCTCGTTCGTTCCGGCGCCGAGGTTGGTCGGGATGTTCGGGTCGACGTAGACCGGCAGGCCCTGCAGCGTGCCGACGAATCCTTCGGACACCACGTCGGACATTGCGGCGAGGACGTTCTGCGGCAGGTTCGCCGACGGCACGACCAGCGGCCGGCCCGCGGTGTCGAGGGACACCGTGTACCAGGCCCACCGCCGCGGGTGCATAAAGATCTTGTCCGGCGGGAGCAGGCGCCCGGTGTGGATCTGCTGGATACCGTCACCGACCTTGCTGTACGCCTCGCCTACCGTCGGCGACGCATCGGTGTACGTGATCGCGTTGAGGCCGGTCACGTTGAGCAGACCGCGCTTGCTTGCCGCGTTGTTGTTGATCACGAACGTGTCGAGCTTCACCGCGTAGTCCGCCGCGAGGTCGGCGAGCAGGATGCCGTCCATGTTGATCGGCGACTGCTCAAGCAGCTGCTGCGGGATGACCTGCTGACCCGCGATCGTCGCCACGGCAGCCGACACGCTCGTGCTCGTCGCGTCGGTGTTCTGCACCGCTGTGTTCTGTGACGTCTGCTCGGCGGTCGCCGTACCGGTCGCGACCTTGGGCAGGCTGATCGTGTCGGTACCGGCGGGCAGCGGCTGCGGCGCCACCTGGTCGGCGACCACACGGCCGGCGCGGGCGAGTGCCACATAATCGTTGATCATCCACAGCGGCGGCACGAACTCGCCCGCGCTGCCGTCCGTGGTGGTGAGCGCACGCTTCTGCAGCTCGTCGCCGACCTCACGGTCGTTGCGGCGCAGCCGGTCCATGGCGTCCGTGTCACCGCGCTGCTGCGCCCGGAACAGGTCGCGGAAGTACGACGTCTGACCGCCCTTGCGGTACGTCTCCGGCTCCGAGGTGACCGTCACCCGCTCGCGGCGCTCGCCGGCCTGCCGGTGCTCGGCGAGAACCTCGGCGGCCCGCTGCTCACGCGCCTCGTCCTCCTCCAGATCCTTGATCTTCGCGGAGAGTTCCTCGATCTCCGCATCCTTGGCCTTGACCGCGTCGCGCCGCTCGTTGAACTTGGCGACCTCGTCGTCGTTCAGTCCACGGTTCTCAGCCGTAGGCGCGGTGAGGACGGAGTCCATCTCGGTCTTCAGCGCGGCCCGGGCTTCGAGCGCGGCCGTCATCTGCTTACGCAGGTAGGCGAGCATGGCTCGCTCCCTTCATGGTGGTGGGTTGGGTCGCGCCTGCGGATCCGTCCGGGTGGTGGTCCAGGTGGTGGCGCCGTCACGGCATGCGTGAGAGCGCTCCGGCGTGGACTCCGGCGCGTCAGGTAATGCAGGCGAAATACGGCTACAGGGCCAGTGCTTCGGCCTGTGCCTGGTACAGAGACAGCGGGTGCTGCACCGCCACAGGGGCGGGCTCAAGCCGGCGCTGCAGTCGCTCGTACAGCGCCCGTGCGTCCGCCTCGTCGAGGCGGTCGAAGTCGGCGCCACGCATGGCGGGCGTCACGGTCGTTGCAGGGTTCGCGCCGAAGTTGACCACACTCACGTCGCCGCGGTGCAGGTCCACTTCGAGGATGTCGCGCTGATCGTAATCCGGTGACCACTGCTGACGGGTCACGCGGAACGCGAACGACATCTCGTCGACGCTGCCTTCTTCGAGAGCGAGCAGCATGTCATTGACGTCGCTGCGCTTGGTGTTGACGTCGGCTTCCATGTGCAGCCCCGTGGTGTCCTCCGACAGGCGCAGCGTCCCGGCCTGCGTGTACGCCATGGCCAGACCGCCGTGATTCAGCAGCAGCTGCACTTGCGGGTTCTCGGAGAGGGTCTTCGCGAACGCCCCCGCACGTACGACCTCGGAGTACGGGCCGAGCCAGTCCCACATCTCGAACGGGCTCTCGGTCACCGAGGCATAGCCCTCGATCGTCGTCGGACCGTTGTCTTTCTTCGCCCGGACCTCAAGCTGCACAGGGAACGCGCGCCGCACGATCCCAGACGACTTGGCCCGGTCGCTCTTGACGCTCATCGCGCCCCCTTCACTTGTCGGCCTCTTCCGGCCCCGGCGGGCCGATCTCGTTGGGTACGTCGCCCCAGTCGACGGGCTGCATGTCCTCGTCGCCGCGAACCTCGTTGACGACCTTGAACCGGTTGCGCAGAGCGATTGAGTGCGCCCGGTAGCGGGTCAGCAGATCCGTACGGGCCAGCGCACCGCGGTTGAGCTTCACGTACTGCCCCGGCGGAAGGAGACCCGTGAACATCGCCTCGGCTCGCACGAGCCACCGGTCCAGCGCGTACGTCAGCAGATCAAGCGAGCGCTGCTCAACGTTGGCGTAGGTCATCGACCCGCCCGTTTCGTAGCCCAGAATCTCCGGCATGCCCGGACCGTAGATCCGGGCGCACTCCGCCGCGGTGTACCGCTGCGTCTCCAGAAACTGCGACTCGTTCGCCGCCACTTGGATCGCCTGATACTTCCAGCCCTGCCCCAGCACCAGCGGTTCCCGCGTCCCGCGCAGCGCAGCCATGAACCGGTCTTTCGCGGTGCGGGCCTGCTTCTGGTCGAGGGCCGCATCGTTGGTCAGCATCCCCGAGGGGTGCGCCCCGTCCTCGAACCACTGCTGACCGAACCGGGCTGCCGCGAGGCCGAGCCCGATCGTCATCGCGTGATGCTGCACCGGCGACAGGCCGAGCAGCCTGCCCGCGACCGAGTAGGCGCGCTGGTGCCACATGTCCGGCAGTTCGTCCGCTGTCAGTTCCCTGCCGCCCACCCGCCAGCGCGGCATGCCGTCCCGCTCGTCGCGCCAGCCCTGCACCTCGTCGGGGTGGTACAGCACGATCTGTGTCGGGTTCCCGAGCCGGTCCCTGTCGGCCACCCGCCCGTACGTGTTGCCGCGCAGCAGCACCGACATCTGGTACTGATACAGCCAGTCGATCACGCCGTAGCCGTCGCCCGCCGGATCGACCAGAACCCTCGGCCTGTCCACCTCCCGCTGCGCCTTCCCCTCGCCCTCGTACACATCGATCGGCAGCGTCGACACCAGACTGCACACCAGGTCCACCGCCGACCACACGGCCACCTTCTGCAGGCTCGCCTCGCTCCGCGACAAATTGATCCGCGCGAACGACGAGGACACCGCAGACGGGCGCGGGATCTCCGGCTCGGCGAACGGCGCCCGCGACTCGCGCCGGGGAAAGAACAGGCTCATCGAGTCCGCCAATCCGCAGCCAGACAGAACGCCCCAGCCAGCGCCAACCCGGCCGGGGCGTACACCATCCAGCCCGCCGCTGAAATGAGTACCGCCCCGGCCGCGCCCGGCAGCCGCGCCGCCGCCCAGCCGGCTGCCGCAGCGAGGGCGCCCACAACCTTCGCCCTGTCCATGAGCGCCCCTCTCAATAGATGTTGTCCATCGGATCGACGTCTTCCTCGACCTCGGCGCCGAGCCCCCACTTCGCGAGCGTCACCGCCATCAGCGGACTGATGTCGACGCCGACGCTGCGCCGCGCCCATGCCCACGCGTCACCGAGCGGCCGCTTCTGCGCGCCCGCCAGAGCCGTCGCCATGGGCGCCTGATCGATGTGTGACAGCGACTGGTCGGTGACCGCGTCGTAGAACTGCCCGCAGGCTGTCGCGGTGTCCCGCGCTTTCGGCTGCACGACCTCGATGCCGAGCCGCTCCTCAAGATCTTTGATGATCGACGCGGCCGGGCTGGCAGGGTCGATCACCCAGCACCGCGGCTTGTGCTTCGCGTGCAGCGCCTTCGCCCGCTCGATCAGCCACCCGGTGCCGGGCCGGTGGTCGACGACCTCGGCATGCGTGCCGCCCCGCCACGAGCCAGCCGTTCCGATCGCCGCGTGCGACCGCTCAGGCGTCATGTCGATGGCGAACGCGACCTGCCCCTCGGCCGACGACTGCGCGTTCGCCAGCGCCCGCCACACCTCTTCGCCGATGACTTGCCACGAGTCGGCCACGATCGACGGGTAGTTGCCCACCCCGAGCCGCTCACGGGCGTAGCCTGCCGCGCCGAGGGTCGACCGCTCGTTGCGTGACTTCTCCAGCGTCAGCCGGTAGCCGACCCCGGGGTTCGACTTGAGGATTGCCTCGTCACTGTCGGCGTCGTCGTGGTCCGTGCAGCTCTGCGGGCACTCGTCGACGTGCGGGTCGATTGACCACTCGAAGTAGGCGAGCGACGGATCCGGCACACCGGTCTCGATGGCTGCCAGGGCGCGGTGCCGCAGCCGTGCGAGCTGCACCGACGGAGAGCCGATGCCCGCCGAACCCAGGTACCAGATCTGCGGGTTGGCGATCGCGGCCATGGTCGGCAGCAGTGCTTCCATAGCGTCATCGCCGAGGATCATGTCCTCGTCCATGATGTTGCAGTCGCCGGTGAAGCCTCGGCCCGAGCCGCGCGAGCGGGCGATGAACCGCAGCTCCTGCCCAGACCAGAGCTCGATGCCTTCCTCGCCCACGGTCTTGCGGTACTGCTTGACCCGTTTGTGCAGGTCAGGGGTTCGCCGGATGAGTCGCTCGATCCGCTTGAACGCAGCCTTCGCGGTCTTGAACTCGTGGGCGCTGTGGAGGATCAACTCCTCGCCGCCGATGAACAGACCCCACAACTCGCGGGCCTCGATCACCCCGCCCTTGCCGTTCTGCCGCGGGATGTTCACCGCGACCTCGAACGCAGCCCAGTCGCCGTACGAGTCCTCGCTCATGCCCTGGTCGAGAATGAACTGCTGCCACGGGTCGAGCTCCAGACCCGCCTTCTTGGCAAGGTCGATAGCTTCCTGCCCGGCGCTCGACAGCCGGGTCGGGGGGACGGTCAAGATCCGGGGCCGCTGGTGGCCGTAGACGACCTCAGTCTTCGGCCTCCGCCGCGAGGCGGGCAGCCTCGGCGCGGCGCGCCTCGCGATCGCGGGCGATGTCATCGACGGCATCCCCTTCCCCATCGACGGGCGCCAGCCGGCGCAGGTCGGCCATGACGGCGCGTAGCTCTCGGGCGGCCTGTGCGATCGAGGTCGCGGCCTCGGTTCCGTCGATCGACGCGGCGAGTGCGAGCGCGACCGCGGCGAGTCCGGGCGCGATGGCAGTCACATTGAGCTGGTCAATCTCGTCGCGGATCTGCTTGACAACGTCGGTGGTTGTCATGTCGCTTCACCCCACCTGACGGATCGTCAGTCACTGAGTGTGACGCCAATGGATCATCACGTAGGGTGACGTAGATCATTTTCATCGGATCGAAGAACCGGTGAAAATGATCTTTCATTCGGGCCGCGCAAAAAATCGGGCGGGAAGGGCTTTTGGGTCGCCCGTCCCTGAGCTCAAAGAATGCCTGGATCGGGCCGATCGGCCATGATCGGATCACGCTCGCGCACCCTTGTGGATCACTCGACGGGTCACTCTCACCCTCCGCTACGGGAGTCGGGTTGCGCTGCGTTACCAGTCCCGTGACGCCTGCGGCATGGCCCCTGACGTCTGCCGGTTGCGGTGGGCCCGGTACCACTTGGTCGCAACGGCTCGCATGGCCGGCTGCCTCATGGTCTCGATGCGTTGCATCACGACGTCACGACCGGGGTCGATGATCACGATGCGGGCGCCTAGCCGCTTGTAGTCGGCCCTGGCCTTCGCGCTCGGCAGGGTGTTGATCAGGTAGACGTCGGTCTTGTCGAGGTGTTGCTCGGCTTCTCGGATGGCAGCGAAGCGGGCGCGGTGTACGACCTTGAGCAGTACGTCGCTGTGTGCGTGGTGGTCGGCGCCGGGGCCTGACATGGCGAGGGCTATGAGGTCGAGGTCGATGACGATGTCGGTGGGCCGGGCGTGGCTGCGGATCCATGACGACTTGCCTGCGCCGGGCGGGCCGGTCACGACGATGAGCACGGCTACCCGCTCGACAGGTCGACGGCGTACCGGACGGCGTCTCCCTCGCTCACCGTGCCGAGCTGCAGCGTGATGCCGTCGATCTCGATGTGCTCGCTGCTGTACGGGCTGAGGGATACGCCGGTCTGTGCGGTGGTCTCGGTCATCCGGTCCAGTGCGTCAGCAAGGCGGCGCAGCGTGGCGGCATCGGCCAGGTTGGACACGGGTCACCACCTCCGGGACGTCTTGAGCGGCTGCGGCCCGACTCGGTTCCCCTTGGCGCTGTTGCACCGTCGGTGCATGCTGCGGGCGTTGGCGGGGTCGAGCAGGTCGCCGCCCTTCGACAGGGGCACGACGTGGTCGAGGGTGAACGACATTGGGTGCCGGGCGTCGAGGCCGGGGTCGATGTTGTGGCCGCAGCGGGCGCACGGGTCACCGAGGGCTTTCACGGCGGCGACGAGACGGCGGTAGGGGCGCCCGTTGCGCGGGTTGCCGGCCACGGGCGCTCACCTCCTCACGCCTTGGGCACGCTCCACTCAGGCTGTACGGGCACGGCTTCGCTGGTGTAGATCACTCGCTCGGGCCGCTGCTTGGCGGGGACGGCGAACACGGTCTTGCCGCGGACGCAGTCGCCGACCTTGACCTGAGCCTCGTATGGGTACTCGGGCTTGGGGAAGTCCCCGTATGTGGCGCTGCTCGGCCGGATGCGGGTGCCGTCGGAGTATGCGAGTTCCCATGGGTTGCGGGTCATGCCCACGGTGCCCTTCGTGCTGCAGACCTTGAGGTCGACGGTGGCCCACACGTAGCCGGTGGTGCCGAACTCCTCGTCGGCGGACGCGTGAGTCTTGACCTTGCCTTGCTCATAGCCGAGGACGGTGACGTTGGCCGCTGTCCCGGCTTCTCGGTCATCGGCGTTGGTCGGCTGGCCGAAGGTGAGGGGCGCGGCCGGGGTGGGCGTGGCGCTGTCGCTCGGGGTTGGGGAGGCTGATGTCCCGGGCTTGTCGGCCTTGGGGTCGTCGCTGGTGTTGCTGCTGCAGCCGGTGAGGGTGAGCAGGGCGACGGACGTGGCCGTGAGCAGGGTTCTGGTGCGCATGGTCCCCCATGACGTTGCGTGATGAGAGTGGACATCATCGGGCACGCCGGGCGTCGCAGGGAGGGGAATAGCGAAGGCTCCGACCGTAAGAGTGATCGGAGCCTTCGTGGGTGTCTGTGTGGCCGTTCTGGGACATGCGTAAGGCCCGCGCTGTGGCGGGCCTTTCCTGTGTCCGGGCATGCTTATCGGCCCCCAGGATGCGACACGTGATCGACGGAAGTCAACTCGGGGCGGCGTGTGAGAGAGATCGTTTTGCGCTCGCTCGGTACTACGTTCAGACACTCTCTTTCCTCAGCCACCGTTCTTTTATTGGAGTGGAGTGGAGCAGGCGCGCGCGAGGGGACCGGGGAGTCCCCTGGGGACGCATCGCGGTGACGTGCAGTGATCGGTTTGATTAGCCGTTAGACGCAGCGTGCAATCGGCGTCGTTTCGCGCTCGATTCGTCTTCGATTCGCTGTCGATTCGAGTCCCGAAACGGGGGATGACGGCCCGTCGGCGGGCATGACGGAGCCCCTGCCGACGGGGGGACGAACGGCAGGGGCTCCGGTCTCACGCTACGCCGCGGAACCGACAACGGGGATCAGATGTGGCGCAACTCCAGTTCGGCGAACTCGGCTCGCGCCGTGGCCGCGTCCCTCCTGCCCTTGGCGATGTCGTAGATCAGTCCGACGGCGTGGTACTCGTTGCCGTCGGTGGCGTCACGGAGGGCGCTGGCGATCTCGGCGATGGCCTCGAAGTCCTCGGAGTCGCTCATGCGCCCATCATCCCTGCTTCGGCTTGCCCGGTACGGGCTTCTGTGGGGCCGGGTAGTGCCCGCCGCGGGACGGCTGGTACACGGTCTCGTGACCGGTCCTGCGCGGGTCGCCCTCGGGGAGCTTCGGCTGTCGGAGTGGCATGCTGACGGTCCTGTCTCGTGATCGGGATGGGACCGGGGCGGTCGGGATGCCTGGCAGCGAACGGCCGCCCCGGGGTTCTCAGGCGCGCGGCACGTGGTGCCGGCGGTGCTTCTCCGTGGGGTCGGTGATCGTCACACCCCACTCGTTGCGGTCCACCTGCGGGCTGTTGTTGGTGTTGGCGTCGTGACCAGCGCCAACAACACCAACAGGGGCCGGGGGAGGGGCAGGGGAGGGGAGCGGCGGCACGTCGTCGCGGTGGACTCCGGTGGAGTTGCCGACCCCTCGCACGCGTACGCCGTCGCGCATGGGCACGCCCGCGTCAGCGAGCAGGGAGCGCACGTCGGCGGGCGTCCACGGGCGACGAGTCTCGGCCTCCAGCTCGGTGCGCACGGTGGCGAGGTGGACGCCGTTGCGCTCGCCGATCAGCTCCCACAGCAGCTCGATCACGTCGTCGGGGTGCCACGCTTCGGGCTGCTCGTCCTCGTCGTCCTCAGGATGCTCGTCGTCCGGTTCGTCGAGCTCTTCGGCGTCAGCGGTGCGGCCGGCCTGGTGCGCCGCCAGGAGGCCGACGGCGACGGCGAACCACATGAGCCAGCGGTGCAGGGACAGGGCAGTCATAGCGATCGAGCCGGCCAGGCCGAGCAGGAACCAGCGGGCGAGTGCTTCGAGCCACTCCCCCGGCCACAGCGCGGGCCCGATGTGCCGTGCGATGCGGGCGCTCCCCCGGGCGATGTTCTCGATGGGCTGAGAGGCGTTCACTGGACCATCCCCGCGTACCAGCCGCCCGCGACGTTGACGAGCGAAGCGAGCGGCACAGCGGCGATGCCTGCGATGCCGCGGGACAGGCCCAGGAGGATCCCCGCAAGGACGCCGAGCAGCGTCTGCTTCTTCGGCAGCTTCTTCGACCACAGGTGCTGGCCGATCATGAGCGCGGTGAGGATCGCGAACATGGCGTAGCCGCCGTCAGTGAGGACCACTTGGTTGGCCCGGGTGACGTTGGGGCTGTTGCCGCCGATGCCGTAGACGAGATAGATGGTGCCGATGCCGTCGCCGGACCAGAGGCTGAAACGGGTGATCAGGCCGAGCGCTGAGGCGGGGCCGGCGGCGAGGACAGCGAGGATGCCGAAGCAGAGTGCGAGGACGAACGGGAGCAGGGTCTTCCAGTCGCGGGAGCCGCCTCCGTCGTCGCCTTTGCCGCGTCCACCGCTGCCTTTCTTCCACCAGCGTTGGACGGTCATCGCGAGGATGATCGTTCCGAGGGTGATGCCGCCGAGGCTGACGGCGGGGTTGCCGAGGTTCACGTGTGGCTCCAGATTGCGGCGATGTAGACCGTGGCGGCGGTGATGAGGGCGACGGTGCGCACCGCGGGCATGAAGTACGGGCCGGGGCCGCGGCGGGGCGCGATGGCGACGAGGGCGCAGGCGCCGAGGATGGCGAGCATCGGGAATGCGATCAGGGCGAGGAGCATCACGCCCCCTTCCGGAGCGCCCGGATGTACCGCTGGACCGTCTCCGGCTTCACGTTGGCGTCAGCGACCTTGCGGACGTAGCGGAGGACCGCGTCCGGATCGTGGATGCCGCAGTCCGCGGCGGTCCGGACGGCATCCGCAATGGTCATCGGCCCTTTGCGGGCGGGCTCGGCGTCCTCGTCTGGATCGTCCGTGGCCTGTGCGGATGCGTCCGGATCGGCGTCCGGATTCGTCCGGAGAGCGAGCCGCTCCGCGTCGACGAGGGCCTCGTGGCGGGTGAGTTCGCGGGTGATCGTGACCATGGCGAGTCGGCCGCCGACCTCGGCGCGCTGCTTCTCTACCCACTGCTGGGTGAGCGCGTCGAGGGGCTTGGCGTGGTGGCGCATGACGACGGTCCAGCCGCCCTTAGCGATGCCGGACACGGCCGCGCCGACGACGCCGATCACCTCTTGCCCGGCGAGCCAGCCGTGCGCGGCGACGGCCACCATGGCGACCGCGAGCGAGGCGTGCCCGGCGAGGCGCGGCAGGCGGGCGCGCGGGGGGTCGTAGCGGGCGAGCCATTCCAGCGCCATGCACATGATCCATAGGAGGTCGAAGACGATCGCTGCGCCGTACGCAGCTGCGGCGATGACGACGAGGGCCAGGAGGTCACCGATGCTCGCGGTCGACCAGATGACCGAGGCTGTGACGAGGAGGCCGGCGCACGCGGTGACGGCCGCGAGGACGATGCGGTCCCAGTCGCGTGGTGGGACGGGGGCGTCGATGGTGTAGCGGTCGAGGACCATCTCGGTCTTGCCGTTGATGGTGTGGGGTACGAGGCGGGTCCGCTCGATGCTGCGGGTCTTCACGGTGTTCCTCCGGAGCGCGAGGGTGGCCGTGCCCGCGTGGGGGTGGACGCGGGCACGGCCGGTCGGGGTGGTCAGCGGCGGGGCGGTGGCGCGAAGAGGACGTAGATCGTGCCCAGCACGAGGGCCGCAAGGGCGATCACGGACAGGACCGCGAGGACGGCGCTCATCGGCGTGCTCGGGCGTCGCGGTTGATGCTGTCGGCGCGGGTGGTTGCCCCTGCCCTGTAGTCGGTGGCGGCGCGCTGGTGGAGCTGCGCGGCGTCGGCGTGCTGGTCGGCGATGACGGGGGTGGTGCGTTGCTGTGCGATGGGTACGCTCATGGCGGACCTGCTCCTTCGTCGTGGTTGTGGGTGGGTCCGCCCCCTGGTCCGGCGCTCCAACGCCTTATGGATCAGGGGGCTTTCCCGTTACCGAGTACGACCGTAGCGACTTCCTTGCCATATGGCAATGAGGTCAGGGAGAATGGTGGCCATGGCCGACGACGAAGGAGGGCCGGACATGATCAGCTTCCGGGAGTTGGCCCGACGGCTGGTGAGCGAGGGCGTCGTCGAGCGGATCACGCATCAGCGGATCTCGCAGATCCGGCGCGATGATCCCGAGGGCTTCCCGCCCGTCGTGCAGATCGGTCGGTCGCTGGCGGTGGACTACCGCAAGGCGCGCCCGTACTTCGCTGGCCGGAAGTCGAGGCAGGGGCAGCGCACGGACCTGAAGCGGGCTGAGGAGTGAGTGACGTGAGTGATCTGGTGGCGTTCCTGCGGGCGCGCCTCGACGAGGATCAGCAGCTCGCCGACGCCGCGCCCCCCGGCCCGTGGGACGCGCGACCCAGCGACGCCGCCGACCTGTGGACTGTCCTTGGTCCCTACGGTGCCTACTCTCGCTTCAACGCTGACGAGGACGTCCGAACGGTCACGGCGTACCGCCTGGAAGTAGCCGGGTCGGACATTGGGGCGGGTGGCGTTCGTAGCCGTGAGGCGGCCGAACACATGGCTCGCCATGATCCGGCCCGCGTCCTGCGCGAGGTCGAGGCCAAGCGGCGGATCGTGGAAGAGGCGAACCTGTACCTGTGCGACAGCGGCCCGCTCTGCGGCTACCGCTCGAAGCACGGACATAACGTGCTGCGCCTGCTCGCCCTGCCGTACGTCGATCACCCGGACTACCGCGAGGAGTGGCGCCCGTAGCCGCGCGTGCGTGAGCCCCCGGCCGATGGGCCGGGGGCTCTCTGTTGCCCTGTCGGATCTAGAATCGAATGTATGTCCGAAAATGTGCCACGTCTGGAGCTCCTCCGGTTCCTCCGCCGCGTCCAGGAGCAGCAGCTCCAGCAGACTGACCGGTGGATCGCGCAGCAAGAGCAGCGGGAAGCCTCCGAGGCTCGTGCGGCGCTCGCTCGGCCGCCCGTAGATCCGGGCTGGTGCGTGTCGTACGGCATCGGCGCTGACCGCCGACCCATCGAGGTGCACATCGGCGACTGCGGCATGGCTAAGCACCGCAAGGTGGTCAGCCAGGAGGATGCGCGGCGGGCGATCGGCGAGGGCGTCGAGGCGTGCCAGTTCTGCCGGCCGGATACGGCGCTGGGGCTGCTGTGACGGGAGATCTGACGCAGGCTGGAGGCATGGCCGGACCGCTACCTGTGATCGTCTATCCGCCGTCGCCGACGGGCGGCCGGCGGGTGCGTGTCGACGGGGAGATCCTCGGACTCGCGACCGGCCTCGCGGACGTAGTCGAGTTCCTTCGCCGAGCCGGTCTCGAAGGACTCGACGAGGACGACGTCGCACGCTCCGAGATCATCGAGTGGCGGGGCGGCGGCCCGCACGTGTGGTCCGTGCCGCCGCCCTGACGCCTACACCGCGGCGCGCTCCCGAGCTGCCTCACGCTGCCGACGCCGCGCCTCGGCCCGCTTCGCCCTCTGCTCCTCCGCCGACAGCTTCCGCTCGGCCGCGTCGATCGCCCTCTGCAACGCCGCGAGCTGCTCGACCGTCGACCACACCCGCGCCCGCCGGTCGACGTCGAACGCGACGGGCGCCGCGCAGTCGATCAGTCCGGTCGCGCACGTCACGCTCATGACCGTGTCCGCCTCGGTGTGGATGGCGAGCTCGCCGCGACACCACGGGCACAGCTTGCCGGGCAGGGTCGCCGAGGTCCGGCCGGTGCCGAGGATCCGGTCGAGGCGGGCGGCTGCCTCGCGGGCGTACTCGGTGATCCGGGCCCGGTCGGTGTCGTGCGTTGGGCAGCACGGGGCGGCGTCGAGGCGGGTGAGCAGCCACGCGGCGGCCGTCGGGACGGTGCGCAGTGCACGGTCGGCGTGGTGCCAGTCGGCTGGATCGATGGCGTCGCGGGATGCGATCTGGTCGGCGAGTCCGCAGAGGGCGATCTCGATGGCGCGGCAGGCGTCGACGACGTGGAGCCGTACGGGGGTGGGGCGTTCGCCGAGCTGTGCCGGGTCGCGGTCCTCGCGCATCGGGTGCGTCCCGCCTTCGCCGGTGTAGTCGCAGTGGGCGCACTCGTACGACAGCCGGCCGTCGGGGCGGCGGCGGGTGATGAGCCGCTGCGGGTGCCACAGGGCGTGGGCGAGGGCGTGGGCGAGTGTGACCTCGGCGGCGTCGTGCTGGTCGAGGGCGCGGAGGTATTCGGTGCCGGGGCGTTGCGGGGGCCAGGTGCCGCCGGGGCCGTCGGTGTCGAGGAGGGCGCGGAGGTGGTGCCAGTGGTCGGCGATGTGCTGCAGGTTGTCGGCGGCGGTGCGGGCGGGTGCGGTGTGGTTCATGGCGGGCGTCTCCGTGTGTGCGTAGGGTGATCACACCGCGTGGGGCGTCCTGGTCTGGGGAGACGGAGGGGACGCCCCGTCGTGCATGCTCAGTCGTCGGCGATGATCAGCGAGGCGAGGCCGAGCCAGGTCAGGACCATCGCGACGACACCGACGATCGCGGCGAGTTGGCCGTCAGTGGTGAGGCCGTAGGTGATGCCTCCGGAGATGCCGCCGAGCAGCAGGCCGAGGATGAAGAGCGGCATGGTCATTTCCCTTGGTTGCTGCGGACGGCTGCGCCGATGAGGGCGAGGACGATGCTGGTGATGCAGATGGTGAGGACGGACGCGTAGCTCACGTGGTGGGCTCCTTCGGGGTGTTGCCGGGGCAGTTGAAGACGACGTCGAGCCGCATGAACTTGTGACCGGGGTGCGTCAGCGTGCCGCCGCAGTGCCCGGCAGTGTCGCTGGGCTCGTCGAGGGCGGCGCGGATGTCGTCGGCGGCCGTGGGCATGGAGATGTGGCCGGGGAGTACCCACCGGTCGGTGAGGGCGCGTACGCGTTCGATGGCGGCCTCGGCCTGCTCGACGCGCTGCTTCTCCTCCCGCCACTGCCGGTTGCGAAGCCTGATCTGCGCCCACAGGTTCTGAATCTGCGTGGGATCGGCACCGTTCGCACGGAGGCCAGAGCGGAGGATCCGCAGCTCGGTCTCAGCGACGTCGGCGCGGCGACGCTGCTTGTCGGCCGCCCGCTCAGCCCGCTCGGAACGCTTCCCGACGAGGGTGGTGAGGCGTGTGGCGGCGGCGACCGAGTCGTCGGCGTCCTGCTCGGCCTTGGCTACGCGCTCGTACAGGACGTCGAGTTGGTCGCTGTTGATCGTGTCGACGGTGAGGCGGTCGGTCATGCTGCGCTGCTCCTTCGGCATTCGCGGGGGTTGTGGGCCATGCCTGCGCTGTGGACCCAGTAGTCGCAGCAGGGCGCCCATGTGGGCGTGTGAGGCCCGGGCGGTCGTGCGGTGGCTTCCGTGGCCTCCAAGGAGGCTCTGGCGGCACGTGCGGCGGTGCGTTCACGGTGGCCGAATTCGTAGAACATGGCGCCGACGAAGACGCACAGCGCGGCGGGGATCCACATGGCGCCCTGGGCAGCGATGATCGCGCTGCCAGAGGACAGGGCGCCGACGATGTACGCCGCGTACGCCGTCGCACGGTGGCTCATGAGTCGCTCCAGACCGGCGGGAGCGCTCGGGCTGCGAGGGCTGCTGCGCGGCGTTCAGCGAGGGGCATGTGTCGGGGCTCCTGGGTGCGTGGTGGGTGGTGAGGTTGGGGTGCCCGGGGCGGGATTCGAACCCGCAGGGGAGCCGCTTTTAAGGCGGCGGCGTCTACCGTTGCGCCACCCGGGCTGGTGGGTCAGCCCTCGGCGAGGCTGAAGCCCAGCGACTCGGGTGTGATCCAGCCCTCGGCGAGCAGGGCGAGGTCGGACAAGGCCCGCTTGGAGTGCGACCCGGGTGGCTCGATCCGTGCCAGCTCCTCGCACTTGCCTTCGACGATGCGGAGGATGAGCGCGATGGTTTCGGGGCTGCGGTCGGGCTCCGGGGTGCGCGGCAGGGTGGGGTCGCTGGCGCGGCGGGAGTGCGGGAGCGGTGCGTTCATGGCGTGTCGGGTGCGCCGCTGAATGCGCTCCAGGACTTTGACGATGCGGGGGATTTCGACGTGGGTCTCGCCGCTGGCCGTACCGGCGTGAAGATCTTCCAGGAGGAAGATCAGTGCGACGGCGAGGTGTTGGCGGGCTGCGTCGACGCGGTAGGACTCGTCACCGAGTTTGTTGGCGAACTGCTGAGTGGCGTCGCAGTGGGGGCAGTCGGGCATGTGGGTCTCTCCTCGGGTATGCGCGCGGGTCTGTGGAACCGGATGGGCGAAGTGGTGGGCGAGGGCGCGTCGCTGGCGTCGGGTCATGCGGCGTGTTCGTTTCGGATGGCGCGGAGGTGTCGGGGAGCGGTGTCGTTCGTCCAGCCTTCGAGGGCTACTTCGAGGGCGCGGCGGTGGTCGAGTTGTTCTTGGGCTGTCCAGGGGCGGGTGTGGGGTTGTGGGCGGCTGGTGTGCGGTGGGGCGTCGCCGAAGGTGCCTGTGGGGATCTGCTCGGCGAGGAGGCGCTCGTACGGAGTCATGAGGTGGCCTTCCGGGCTTGCGCTGCGTGGGCCTTGGCGACGGCGGGCGTCAAGGTGGAGGCGAGGAATGCCTCGTCGTATCCGCGGCGGCACTCGGGGCCGATGCCGAGGGTCTTGGACTTGGTGTCGGTGAGTGCGCGTCCGCAGTCGCAGCAGCGGACTGTGAAGGCGGCGAAGGTGGCTCGGCCGGTCTGAGGGTCGGCCGCGATCGTGTCGGTCACTCGCTGGAGCCACGCGCGGTACTGGTCGCTCCAGGCCCGCATCCACGTGACCTTGCTGTCGCGGTCGGCCGGGGCGTCGCGCTTGAGGAGCCGGGCGGGGCCGTACCAGGCTTTGGCGGGCCAGCGCTCGACGTGTCCGGTGCGGGCTCGCCAGTAGGTCATGGTGTCGGCGTTGTCGGGGTCGGGCGTGGCGTAGTAGCCGTCTGGGATGCCGGTCATGACGCGGTCCTTTCGGGTGCGGGTGGGCAGTGGGTGTGTCGGTCGCGGCCGGGTCTGGGGACCATGCGTTCGTGGCAGGCGGCGCAGCGGGTGAAGTCACGCGGCGGCTCGGCGGCTGCGGTGTCGTGGTCCTGTTCTTGGGCGGAGTCGATCTTTTGGAGATCGGGAGCGCCCACCACCTGAGGCTTGAAGACCACCCCGGCCCCGTCATGGGAAACCTCATGGGTAATACCTGGGTTGTTCGGGTCGCGGTCCCCCGAACCATTCGGGTCGCGGTCCCCCGAACCCATACGGGTCGCGGTCCCCCGAACTTCTTCCGCCTCAGGCGCCTCAAGTTCGGGTCGCGGTCCCCCGAACTGGTTCGGGTCGCGGTCCCCCGAACTTTCGGAGGGCTTCTGCCACGGTGCGGACGCCTTCCCGGGCGGCCTGCGACTGCTCTTGAGGGACTGCTCGGCGGCCCCCCAGTCCGGATCCGGGTCCACCATGAGGACGTACAGGGTGGGCTTCCCCCGCCGCTGCTCGCCCTTCACCGCGATCACCCCGGCTGCGATTCCGGCGTTCATGTAGCGGCGGGCGTCTTTCTCGGCGGCGCCCGCGGCCTTGGCGATGTCCTGGATGCGGATCGGTTTGTCGGGGAAGCGGAGTTCACCGGACGAGTTGGCCATGGCGCGGAGGGCGTAGAGCAGGGTGAGGAAGCCTCGCCGCAGGGCGGTGGGCATCTCTCGTGACCAGCGCCAGGCGAGGGCGTTCCCGTATGCGTTGGGGACGCTCCCGGCGGCGCGGGTGGCCTGCTCGTCTGTGCTCAACTCGGATTCTCCGTAGGGCTTGTGGTGGTGCGGGTGTCTCGTCCGGGGCGGGGCGCGGGGGCCGGCCGCCCCGGACGGTGCAGCGGGGCAGACGTCAGCGGACGTACTCGTCGCGGCGCTGCTGCTCGCGGGCCCGCTGGTGGGCCTGGTATTCGGCCTCGGACGGGTAGCTGCCGAAGGCGTCGCCGAGCACCTGCTCGGGGTCACGGGGGCCGGGGCCGACCTCGTCGAGCGTGCCGTCCATGCGGCGGGCCCTCCACATGGCGCGCTTGGCCTCCAGCAGGGTGGCGGCTTCGGCGTCGGAGCGGGCGGCCTCGCAGCCCGTGACGCGGACCTTCACCTGGGGCTCTTTCTCCTCGCCTTCGGCGTGGCCGGTGTACGACTTGGAGGTGAGTTCGACGATGGCGACGACGACGGTGCCGGGATTCTCAAAGAGGCCGCGGCGCTGTTCGGTGGTGAGGGACGCTTCGACGGCCGCGGCGGCCGAGTCGAGCTTGACCTCGGGGGCCTGGGTGGGTGCGAGCTTGGGCATGGGGCTCCTTCCGGGTGGGGATGTGGCCCGGGGCGCGGTGGCCCCGGGCAGGGCGGGCTACTTGGGCTCGGGGTACGTCTCCGGCTTCGCCCCGCCCGCCTTGAACGCGAGCGTCTGGATCTCCTCACCGGCTCGGTAGAAGTTCCACGCCTTGATCACGAGAGCGGTGATGAGTGCCTCGTCGGGGCGTCCGGTTGCCTTCGCGAGGTTTTCGATGACGCGGCGCAGGGCGTAGATCGGGTCGCCGGGCACCAGGCCGGCGTGGTCGGTGAGGCGGGCGAAGAAGAACGCGCAGTCGCTGGCGTCGACCCGGTTGAACAGCCAGTGGCAGAGGGCACCGGTGCTGGCGGACAGCCGGACGGAGTTCCTGACGCGCGAGGCCATCTCTGCGGAGCGCCGGAGCTCGGGGTGCTCGTCGAGCACGCGGAGCAGCTGGCGGTGCGTGGGCCGGGAGCGACCGGCTGTCTTCAGGTTCTTGCGGGCGCCCTGCTTCCACACGTAGACGCGCAGGAGAGCTGCCGCCAGGGTGACGTAGTGGTCTTCGCCGCGGAGCTTGAGGACGTCGCCGAGGGACCGCTTGGCGCCGGTGTCCATGGTGTCCTGAGTCGTGTCGGGCAAGTTGGACACGACGAGCATGCGGACGGTGACGTCGGCCGTGACGATGGCGCTCAGGCGGTGCTGCCCGTCGAGGAGCGCGCCGCCGCGGATGGGCGGGCTGTCCAGCAGGAGGACGTCACCCTTCGCGAACTTGATGCTCTGCCCGTCCTCGACCCAGTTCCCGTCGCGCATGTCCGTGGCGTAGCCGTTGACGACACGCTCGCGGAGGTTGCGATTGTGGGTGTTCTGCCTCAGCCACTTCTCGGCGAGTTGGGGGGTGATGTAGAGGACGTTGTACTGCGGCTCGTCGGGGTCGGGCATGGCTACAGTGGTCTTACGCACTTCCGTTCTCCTTCTGGATGGAGTCGGCGACGTCGCGCAGGGCGTCGCAGGTGTTGTGGAGGCTCGTCGCCCACCAGCGGCGGGCCTCTTCGCTTGCCTCGGTGGCCGGGAGGTTCATGGCCTGGAGGAGGCGGGTGGTGTGTTCCAGCGCGCTGAGGAGTTCGGGGAGCTGGTTGTGGGTGGTGTCCCGGTTCTTGGGGAACCGGTCGTCTTCGGTGAGGCGGGCGAGGCGTTCCGCGGCGCGGGTGAGGTCGCGGCTGGCGTCGGCGAACGCCTCAGGCAGCGGGCGCCGCTTCGGCTTCGGCTGCTGAACAGGGGCGGGCTCGTCGACGCCGAACTCGTCGACGAGCCCCGGCTCCTCGCCGGGCTGGACCCAGTCGTCACCGGCCAGCAGGTCCGTATCCGTCGCGATGGCGGGCTGCTGCGGCTCCACTGCGGCTTCTTTGCGGAGCGCGGCGACCGCCTGGCCGACGCCGTAGTAGGTGATGCCGATGGCTTGTAGATGCTCGGCCGCGGCGTCCAGCAGCTCCGGTGTGACCGAGGCGGTGTCCTGCGGGGCTTCAGCTCCGTCGAGGCGGTTGGCGATCCATTCGCGGTCGTATCCGGCGCGGTGGAGGAGGAGCGCGGCGAGCTGGCGGACGGCGTGCGTCTCGCGCACGGCGGCGGCGGTCGGTTTCCCCTCGGTGCGCTCGATCGTGGCGGCCCAAACTCCGGCGCGCTCCGGCTCGGGTACGCGGGAGAGTTCTCGGGCCTGGCCCTCGTTCTCCGGAACCGGGAGTTCAGTGGGCGCAATTGCGCCCACCACCTCAGCGGACGCGATCAGCTCGTTTGCCCGGCGACGGCCGAACTTCCACCGAGCTCGGCAGTAGTCCTCGAACGATCCGTGCTCCGCGCGGTAGAGCCGCCGCTCCCGGATCTCCGCGAGCGCGTTGCCGACTTCGACGAACGTGGCGATCCCGCGCTCGATGACAGCCTCATGACCGACGAGCGCCTGGTGCTCGGAACTGGTCAGGATCTCAGTCACGTGATCGTGTCCTTCCTGTAGGCGTCGGCGGCTTCGGCCGCCTGGATGGCGAGGGCTTCCTCAGCGCAGACCTTGTGTGCGGGGCTGCGGTGGGAGTCGCGGAGATGGGTCGGGTGGCCGCAGTACCGGCACGGCTTCTCCGTCCACGACCAGTGGGATTGGTCGCGCCAGTCGAGGAGTCCGCCGGGCGGTAGCTGGGGGCGGGTCACGGGAGTCCGCCCTGTCGTAGGCGTCGCAGGCGCCCGTCGAGGAGGTGCTCACCCGTCACGCACCCCAGAAGGCCGCACGCGGCTCGGACGGTGCCCTCAGCAGGGCGGCCGTAGTGGACGTAGAAAGCGAGCCGCATCGGCGTGTACGCGACGCCGCGGACCGCCACCGACGTACTGCGCGTGGTCCACACGGTGTGGCCGAACGTGCCCGGTCGCGTGTGCCGGGCGAGGGCCTTCTGGAGCGCGGATTCGAGCGTCGCTTCCACCGCGGCCTGGGCCAGTTGCTCCGCGTCGTCGAGCTGCACCTTCCGGCGGTGGATGCGGCGGCGTTCGGCTTCGTCGAGGCCGCCCCAGATCCCGGACTCGACGCGGTGGGTGAGTGCCCAGGTGGCGCACGTCTCCATGGCGGGGCAGACGTTGCAGATCTTCTTGGCTGCTGTGGCTGCGGCCCGGTCTGTGGTGTGGGGGAACCAGAGGTCTCTCTGGTCCTTGTACTGGGGCTTGCCGCAGAGCCCATCGCTGCGCCAGGTGTCGGCGGGTTCGAGGGTGTCGGGGGCGCGGGTCGTCATGACGCCACCGCCTCGGACAGTCGCCACACGCGGATCACGCAGCCCGGCCCGGACGCCAGCACGTCCTCGCACGGGTCACCGACGTAGTGCTTCGCAAGCCGGCGGTACTCGACGACACGCGCGTCGTCCTTCCACACCCCGGCGTCGGTGAGGGCGTCCTCGGTGGCGCGCAGCAGCTTGGACAGGTCGGGCATCGAACCCGGCCGCCACATCAGCGTCTTAGACCAGCGGACACCGGGCGTCCACCACGAGGGCTTGCTGCTCGGCTTGTGCCGGACTGCGAACGTCATGCTCGCGACGAGTGGCCCGTCGAGGGGCTGCCAGTCCTCGATCTCGGACATAGCCATGAGTGCGGATGCTTTGACGTCCTGCCGCCACGGCTTGACCTTCTTCGATGACTCGACCATGCGGCCGTTGCCGACGTGGCGCTTCGAGCCCTGCGGGCCGGGCGTTCCGTGGACGACGATGGTGATGTCGGCCCCGGCCGCGGCCGGGCGGGGGGTCGGCCCGGCCGCGGGGGTCTGGTGGTCGAACAGGGTCGGGATCGTCACGCGGCGCCTCCGAAGTCAAGGACGCCTTGCGCGAATCGCTGCTTGGCGAGGTCGTGGTAGCCCGCGTTGAGGTCGATGCCGACGTACTTCCGGCCGAGCTGTCGAGCTGCGGCGCCGGTCGTCCCGGACCCCGAGAACGGGTCGAGGACGGTCCCGCCGGCCTTGCAGCCGGCCTTGATGCAGCGGATCGGCAGGTCGATCGGGAACACCGCGAAGTGCGCGGCCGGGTATGGCTTGGTGGTGATGTCCCAGACGTCGCCTGGGTTGCGGCCGAGCGGGTTCATCGCTGAGCAGTGCAGAGTGCTCGCGCGCTCGCCATGGCTGGCGCCCGGTGTGCCGTACTCGGTGTCGTACCGTCCGCCGTACCTTGCATGATGCCGGGCACTTTGCGGTTTCCACGGCTGCCTGATGGCGTCCAGGTCGAAGTGATAGCGGGCGTTCTTGGTGAGCAGGAACAGGTGCTCGTGCCGGTTGCTGAGCCGGTCGCGCACGGATTCGGGCATCGCGTTCGGCTTGTGCCAGATGATCTCGTTGCGGAGGATCCAGCCGTCGTCCTGGAGCGCGAACGCCGTGCGCCAGGGAATCCCGAGCAGGTTCTTCTGTGCGAGATCGCCGCCCTTCGTGCGGGAACCCTGCACCTGCACCTCGCGAATACGGCGTCCCCCGCCGAGCGTGGTTGCAGCACCGGGCTTACCTGATGCGGTGGTGGCGTAGCTGTCGCCGAGGTTGAGCCACAGCGTGCCGTCGTCGGCGAGGACGCGGCGAGCCTCGGCGAACAGAGCACGCATCGTCTCGACGTACTCGACGGGCGTGGCTTCGAGCCCGTACTGACCTTCGGTGCCGTAGTCGCGCAGCCCGTAGTACGGCGGGCTGGTGACGACGCAGTCGACCGCACCGTCCGGCAGGGTGCGGAGCTGCTCCAGGGCGTCACCGAGAAGGAGGGTCACCTGCTCGTCGCGGTAGTACTCCGTCACGGCGCCACCTGCTTCGGCTTGTCCGTGCGCCGCTCCTGCCACATGGCCCCGTCTCGTACCCCCTGCTGGTTCAGGCCGAGGAGGTCGTCAAGGCGTGCTTCCAGGGCGCGGATCCGCTGGTCGCGCTTGCGGATGGTGGCGCGGTATCCGGCGCAGGCCCGGAGGACGCGGTCGAGGCGCTTCTCTACAGCGCGGGTGCGCTCGTCGGCGGACACGAACCGCTCGGCGATCTTTGCGGCGTTGGTGATTGCGGAGCGTTGCGCCTTCCATGCGCCGCGGGCGTTCTCGGCGTACATGTCTGCGATGGCTTGCAGGTGGTTCAGGCGGCGGGTGGTGATCCAGGGCATCAGTGCTCGCCTCCCTGGTGCGGGATGAGCGGCCAGGCGCCCTCGACGACCGCGGCCGGGTCCTTCTTCCGGAAGTACTCCTGGAGCGAAGCGGCCTGCGCGGCGGCCCAACCGACCTGTGACTTGTGCAGGTTGTCCAGCGACAGCGAGGCGAGCTCGCGGTACCGCTGGCCCTGCCGCCACGCGACACGGCACGCGGCGATGGCGTCGGCGTCCGCGGAGTGCGCGTCGCCGATCGGCACTGCGTAGTGCTCGCACAGGGCGGTGAGCTTCCGTGATCCCTTGCGGTACTTGTCGAACCGCTTGTCGAGGACGAACGGGTCGACGACGGGGAAGCCTTCGGGCAGCGGGTCGATGCCGAAGCGGCGGGCCTCCCGGTCCAACACGGTGATGTCGTAGCGGGCATTCATTGCCACGACCGGGATCCCGGAGGCGATCACCTGCGTGCGCGCGGCGACGATCTCGACGACAGCCTCGGCAAGCGGCGCGCCCTCAGTGCGGGCGCGGTCGGTGGTGATGCCGTGGATGGCTGCGGCCTCGTCGGGGATCTCGTTGCCGTCGACGTCGGTGAGCCACACGGCCGAGTCGGTGGGCTGCTTACCGCCGCACTGGACGACGCAGGCGGTGACGATGCGGGCGGTTTCGGGGTTGGGGCCGGTGGTTTCCAGGTCGAAGCCGCACATGCGGCCGAGGTGCCAGCTCATGCGCCACCACCCGCGGCGCGCTCCTTGTAGATCCGCTGCCCGAGGGCGTCGAGGGTCTCCAACTCGTTGGTCTCGTTCGGGACCTTCGTGTTGAGCATCCGCAGGTTGGCCAGCTCGTAGCCGATCTGCTGCAACCGGCCCTGCGACGTCTTCTTGTCGAGGATCTCGTCGCGGTACGACTCGGCGGACCGGGCCGGAGCCTCGACGCCGCGCTCGATGCGGTCGGCGTCCGGGTCCGTGTCGTGCGTCGGCGTCAGACCGAAGCCCAGCAGCAGCGTTCGAAGCGCCACGGACTGTGCCTTGGTCGTGCTCTTGTCCGCGGTGTCGAGGGCCTCGCCCATGGTCTGGAGGGTGAAGGTGTCCCCCATCGGCCCCAGGATCGTCCAGGTGACGAGGACGGAGCACTCCCGCATCGTGCCGCCGGACTTGGTGTTCTTCGTGCCGTACGTGGCTTCGACCTTGGAGGACATGACGTGCACGCCGTGCTTGAGCGTGACGGGCCCGAATACGTTGACCACGGTGTCGACGCCGCGGAAGTTGAAGCGGGTGCCGGACTGGTTGTACAGCTCGCCCTTGCCGATGGCGCGGATGTCGCGGCGGACGCGGAGCCACGCGAGGTGCACGGGCACCATGTCGGGGTCGTTGTCGCCGGGCTCGTAGTCGGCCATCGGGTCAGGCAGCGGTGCCGTGTCTTCAGCGTCGGCCGGGCTGTGGTGCTGCTCGTCGTCGAGCGTGCGGCCGGCGGCTGCGGCTGCGTTCTCGCGCAGTCCCATCAGGAGTCCCCCTTGAGTCGGTAGGTCTTGGAGATGTCGAGCCGCTCGCCCGGCTTCGAGGTGACGACCGCCTCGTAGGCGTCCGGCCAGCGTTCGGCGAGGAGTTCGAGGTCGATCGCGGGGCGGCCGTTCGTCGGCGTCATGGCGTAGGCGGTCTCTCCGCCGATGAGGGCCGTCTGCGCGTCGTCGAGGGCGGCGAGCATGCGGGCCTTCGCGGCGTTCTTCCGCTTCTCCGCGGCCTTCTCGTCGAGGCGGGCCCGCTCGTAGTCGCAGAGCGCGTCATAGGCGTCCTCGTGCCGGTCGATGTCGACTGCGCCGGACCGGGTGGGGTGCATGCGGCGGAACACGCCGACGATGTCCTCCCCGTCGCCGTCGAGGGGCGGCGGCACGGCGGCACGGACGTGGTCAAACCAGAACCGGTCGACGGCGGCCTCGATGTCCGCGGTGATGTCCGTGTACTGGTCGGCCCGTACGGTGCCCTGGTGGTACTCGTTGCCGCCGATCAGTACGGCGTAGTGCATGTGCTCGTATCCGCAGACGCTGATCTGGTGGAGCATCTGCGCGAGGACGTCGTCAGGCGGTCCGGCGTGCCACTGCGCGGACTTGAAGGCGCTGCGGGTCTTGACCTCCAGCGCGCAGGCGGTGCGCTCGTCTTCGGACAGCGGGCATTCGGTGACGCGCCGGTCCAGAGTGGTCATGCGGTGCGGGTGGTCCTGGTGGGCGACGAGCCCGACGCGGCGGATCACGGACCGGTTGCGCATGGCCCAATGGCGGGCTACGGGCTCCTCGTGGACGGTGCCCCAGAACGCGGCTTCGCCTGCGTCGTCGGGGAGTTCGCCGCGCTTGTCGTAGTAGACGTGGGTGGGGGTGCGGGGCTTGGCGACGCCGAGGATTGCGGGCACGTCTGACGAGCCGATGCCGTAGGTGCGGGCGTGGAGCCAGTCGGCGCGGTCGGCGTCGGCGGGGAGGATGAGGCGGCCGGTGGGGGTGACCCTGCGGCCGGCGGCCGGGGCGGTGCTCGCCCCGGCCTGCGCGGTTGTCGTCATCGGGCATCGCCGCCCTCGGTGATTTCGGACCATGCGGCGGGCCAGTCGTCCGCAGGTTCCGCGTACGGCACCCATGTGGTTGCCTCGCCCTTCCTGATCCATCCGAATGCGAAGGGCTCGCCCGTGGCCGGGTGGACAGTGGTGCTCGCCACGCGGAAGACGGTGAGCAACTCTGGGGCGGTGAAGCCGCTGGCTTCGTAGGCGTAGCTGTGGCCGGGCTGGAAGAAGTCGGGAGTGGACGCTCCCTCGCGGGTGTCCTTCTGCCCTGCCCTGGGGGCGTCGATCAGGACGTCCACGCCGCACACGTCGTCGGGGTCGGCCGGGTCGCCGTGGGTGCAGATCCCGCCGTCCGGCAGGTCGTCGGAGGTGAGCGGGGTCAGCCACGCCCAGCCGTCTCCGTGCTCGCGGCACAGCAGCACGCCCGGCCGGTGGGTGTTGCGGTAGGCGACGATGCGCTCCTCGGCGGGCTGGGGAGTGGACGTCGCGGCGGGGGCCGTGTCCTTCTCGCCGGAGTCGCCGTACTTGAGCAGATCCCCGATCTCGGCCAGTCGCTCCGACGTCAGCTCCTCGCGGGCACCGCCCTTGTGGGCTCCGTCGAAGAAGGCGGCGAGGCGGGTGGCGGATCGCCGGGCCTGAGTGGACTCGCCCTCGCGGGTGTTGTCCTTCTCCTGAGCCTCGGCGGCCGGACGCTGCACCCGGATCTCAGTGACCGTGCCGCCAGTCAAGTGCAGCGGCCGGTCGTCGTCCTCGTGCGTCCAGAACTGCACGTACACGCCGTGCTCATTCCGCGACCAGTCCCAGCACTGCCCGTTCGCCACGGCCTGAGCAATGTCGTCGCACATGGCGCGGGCGTCGTCCGGGTTGAGGAACACCTCGGACTCGACGCTGTCGTACTCGGCGAGGAACAGTGGCGTCTCGTTAAGCACGTCGGCGACCAAGTCGGCGACGAGCTGCCTGGCTGTGCCGGGGCGTACCTCGGGCGAGGCTTCGAGTGCGGCGATCAGCCGCTCAAGGGTGCTCATCGGGCATCGCCGCCCTCAGCGTGGGAGCGGCACACGGCGCACACGTGGAAGGCGTCGGTGGACTCGTGGCACCGGTCGACGCAGCTGCGGCAGTACGGCGTGTTGCCGGACCGGGCGCGGCCGTCGAATCGGGTGTCGGTCGGGTCGAACGGCTTGCGGCAGTTACGGCAAGTCTTCGCGGGCTGGGGAGTGGACGCTCCCTCGCGGGTGTCCGTCTCGCCCTGTTCGGCGGCGTCGGCCATGCGGCGCAGCACATCGGCGACGGCCCGAACGGTGTGCGACTCGGTGCGCGCGTCCGCCTCGGCTGCGGCCTCGCGCAGCACCTCGGCGCGGAGCAGCGGACCAGCCGCGGCCAACACCGCATCGGCCAGCGACTCATACGGAGCCATGAACGTGGTGGACGGGTGATCCTTGACGGCCTGGATCGCCGCCTCGCGGGCGCTCATGCCGCACCTGCCTCACGCTGCGACGGCAGCGGGTTGGCCTTGAAGTGCTCGACCGTGGGCCGGAACAGCGGGTGCCGCATCGGCCGCCAAGCGCGCGGGTCGCGGTACCCGTCCTCGCCCATGGCCTGGTCACGGAGCTCGGCCGCGGTCTCTTCCGGGTCGATGTCGAAGTCTTCAGCGGACATTGGTGGTGCCTCCGAGGATCAGGAGCAGCGCGGCCACGGTCAGCGCCAGCCGGTGGTAGACGGCGCGGGCATGGTGGAGGGGGTTGAGGTCGTCGGCCTCGCACAGCCGGACCAGGAGCACAGAGCCCAGGGCATGCGCGGTGAACGCGGTGGCGAAGATCTGGAGTCCCGTCATCGCGCACCCCCCGACTCGGCCAGCGCACGATCCCGGCGACGAGCCCGGTAAGCAGTCACGCCAGCGGTGTTCGCCGTCGTGCACGGCTCGCAGCGGCAGTGATAGTTCCGGTACGTGGACCTCTTGCCGTGCCCCGCACGGTCGGCCGCCGACGGATCGGCAGCCCACACGGCCCGACGGGCGGCCATGTGCACGCGATGCGCCTCACGGCAGGCGTCGCAGCGGCAGCCCTTGATGTAGGTGCGGTAGTCGCCGTGCCCGCGGTCCACGGGCCGACGCCCGCGCCGCTTCGGCGCGGCCGGGGCGAGTCCGCCGAGGAGCCCGAGCATGTCGAGCAGCAGGCGGCACTCGTCGGCGTCGACGGCTCGGTCAGCCACGACGAGCGCGGCTTTGCGGATATCAGTCACGACGACTCACCCGCCTCGAACGCGGCCAGCTCGGCAGGGAACTTGGCGAAGTCCCGGCGGTACGCCTTCGCGACCATGCGGCGAGCCCAGGCCAGCCGTTCGGCGACACCGTCCTCGTCGCCGTTGTCGTTGGCCTCGCCGATCCGGTCCGACGCGGAGAGCGTTGACTCGGTGCCCTCGCGCACCAGCTGGGTGGCGATGGCCTGCCGGATGTCGGCCACCGTGAAGTGCTCTTCAGCGTCGACGTCCTCGTACGAGGCGAAGAGAACAAGGACGAGCTCGTCGAGGGACATGCGGTGCTCGACGCGGAGCTTGACGAGGACGCCGCGGCCGCGGCTCATGTAGGCGCTCACGACGCACCATCCAGCTCGGCGCCGATGACCGCGCGGATCTGCTGGAGAAGCGACGTACGGCCAGCGAGCTGGCGGGCTGCGAGGCTGTTCGGGTCGCCGGGCTTGAGGCCGAGGGCGACGTCCAGCGTTGTACCGAACAGGCGCGCAATCGCCGCCGCCTCGTCCAGTCGGAGCGGGCGGTCACCCCGCTCGATCTTCGCCACGGTCGTCTGGGAGAACGCGTAGCCTTCAGCCTGAAGGGCGTCGGCGACCTTCTGCTGGGACAGGCCCGCTTCCTTGCGCGTCGTTCGGAACCAGTTCCTGAACGTGTCGTTGTCCGTCACGACTGCACCTCCGGCGAGGGCAGGTCGTGCGGCGTCGCGTAGTCGCGGTGCAGCGGCGACACGTAACCCGTGTCCTCTCGCGGCCCGGCGAGCAGGCCGCGGAGCTCCGTCACCGAACGGCGACGCAACATGCGCTCCTTGATCTGCTCCTGCGTCGGCCGCTCGAAGGCGTGCCCGCCGCCGTCGCCGTATTGGATCCCGTGCCGCCGTTCCGCGATGCCGCAACGGCCGCAGCCGTTCGGGCCATCGACAGGCGCGGCCGGGATCTCGATGACCGCACCCGACGACGCGTGCAACGCCTCCGGGCGGACAACGTCCGTAGCGGGCCAGCCGAAGTGACCACCCGCGCCGTCGGCCATGGCGTGGTCGCCGTCGTGCTCTGAGGGCTGGTCGCAACGGCGGCCGTACGGGCTCACGTTGCGGCAGAAACCCGGGAGCGCAGCGGCCTCCTCGGTCAGCGCGAACACGATCGGGTCCTCGTCGACCGTCCGCGTCGACCCGTCACCCGACGCAGCCTCCAGCTCGGCGACCCGGGCCCGCAACACACGCCGACCACGCTGAGCCGACTTCACCGCCAGACGCAGCCGCGCGGAGACCTGCTCCTCCTCGAAGAGGGACAGACTCACGCCAGCCAGTTCGTCCTCGACACACCGAGGCGTACCGACCGGCATCGGCAGGGCATCAGCCATCCCCCGCAACCCGATCTCCGCCAACTCCCGCAGAGACGCCAGCACATACTCCGGACAGCACGCCGGAGCACCCTCCAGCGCATACAACCCGCGCCCCTCCCGCGTCACCGCGCGGCGCACCCAGCAGGATCCGTCCCGTGTGTTCACCACCAGCGGGTCACGCGACACCGGGGCGCTCACGCCGCACCGTCCACGGCGTCCAGAGACGCCAGCAGGCCCCGCAGTTCCCTGCCGAGCACCACGGCCGCCTTGATCATCGAGGTGTGGTCGTGGATACTCGCGCCCTCGTGCTCGGCCAGCGCCTGCCGCGCCGCCTCCCGGGCGGAGTCCAGCGGCGGCACGTACACGGACGCACGGTGGATGTAGTCGCTCAGCAGGTCTTGCACGGGCACGGATACGGCGGTCGTCTGCTGGCCGTCCTCGGCGGGGAGGTTGGTCGGTAGGGTGATGCTCACGGTGTCCTCGATTCGTTGGGTTGAGGTGCCGAGGGGTCGCGTACGGACCAGGCCCGGTCCGGGCGGCCCCGCTTGCGTTTGATCAGCTGCTACGGACAGCAGCACCGCGGGGCGGCAGCGGCCGAAGGTGACGCAGCGGATGCGCGCCCTCGGCGGGCGTGGTGACGACGGCGAGAGGGCCGGTCGTCGGGTCGTGGTGAAACATCGCGTCGATGCGTTCCAGGTCCGCGTCCGAGAAGGTGACGACGCGGCCCTTCTTGGAGCGCGGCAGGCGGCCGATGTTCCGGCGCAACCACCGTTCCTCGACGCGCAGTTCGGCCGCGGCCTCGGCGTACGTGTAGCGGCGGCTCATGCCGGCACCGCCGTTGTCTTGTTCTCGGTGTCGTCAGCCGGGACGGCGCGCCCCGTGGGCGCCCACAGAATCAGCAGGTCAACACCGATGACTTGGCAGATTCCCTCTGCGACTTCGACGCGGGTGGTCTTCGTGATGCCGTTGAGCAGGTTGTTGATCAGGCCGCGAGAGACGCCCACCCGGGCCGCGAGTTCGCGGCTGGAGATGGCGGAGCCGGAGCCTGTCCGTTCCATGAGCATCCGCAGGCGGTCTGGGCTGACCAGCCGGTATCGCTGGGCAAGGTGCATAGGTGCAACCCCAAAGACGGGTGGCCAAAAACTTGGACACCCCAAGATTGCCAGAAAGTTGGTCGCTCTGTCCAGATTCTTAGCCACCTCGGTTGTGCGGATATTGAGTCAACGTCGCCCGGTGGGGTGGCAAGGGTCGGCTAAGAACCTGGACACTGTGACCACGAAGTAAGTCGCGCCGATGCTGTGAGCTGGATCTATCCGGCTTGCGTATCAGTGGTCACATGGACATCGGGCAGCCCATAGCGACCTGGAGACGGGAAAAGTGCTGATGACCGACGAGGCGACACCCCACGCCGACTCGTCCGAGGAGAGAGCCGACCTCTCTCACCTCGTGCGGGAGCGCATGGCCGAGAACAGGATCAGCCTCCGCGCCCTCGCGGCTGCTTGCATTGATCCAGAGGACCGGGATACAGGCCCCCTCTGGACACGAGGCACGCTGGGTAATCTCTTGGCGGGCGAGCGAGTCAAGCCGCCGCGACTCCCTGAACTGCGGGCACTTGCCGCCGGTCTTAGGGTGCCCTTGCGTGTGATCCAGGATGCTGCCGCCGCGCAATTCTTCGGCATGGATTCGGTGTACTCCGAGGATGCCCAAGTGCGAGCGATGGTGCACGGTTTCGAGGATCTGAGTCCCGAGGATCGGCGCAAGGTGCTCGCGATCATCGAAACCTTCCGCCAGTCCTAGCCCTCACAAGTAGCTCCGTCGCTTCCGTTTCCCATCTAGTGAAACCCCGCAGGCGGGTGGATGATAGTCATCCGCCCGGGGGTGGAAGATGGGGTTCCAGCCCTGCTTCGAACGGACATGCGTCGGTCGGGGTTGCCGGACCAGAGGGGTTGGAGAGTATGCGCGAGGCGATCCAAGCCTGCTTCCGGTTCGCGACGGACGACGACGAAATCCCGGAGGGGCGCGTCGTCGCCCTCAAGGATGCCGACGGTCCGGTCGTCAGCGTCGTCATCATGCCGGGCGAGGCCACCGAGCGGCTCCTCGCCACTTTCAACGAGCAGCACCGCGTCGCTTTCGAGACCGGGCTGTGGGATCGACTCGACCCCACCCCCGAAAATCTGGCCCACCCCTTGCGAGCCCTGGAAAGCGTCGTACAACTGCGGCCAGGCAGCGAACTCCCCGACGGCGTCCTGTGTATGCCTATGTGGCGGCCCCCGAAACACACGTTCGTCATCCGCGAAGGCGAGGCCACCGAGCGGCTTGCCGCCGAAATGACCGAGCTTCTCACTGCGATGGTGCAGAGCGCGGTCTGGATCCAGCGCGCGGCCGGCGAAGACACCGACCCCGCCGACCCCGCCGACCCCGCCGACTCCTAGACCACCTGCCGCAGTCCCGTGCGCGGCGCAGGTACGCCCATCGCGGCCTCGACGGCGGACGCAATGTCGTCGTCGAGGCCCTGCTCCAGGTGCCCGTACCGGTCCACCGTGGTCTGGATGCTCTCGTGCCCGAGGCGAATCTGGATCGCTGGCAGCGGGATGCGTGACGCGATCAGCCACGAGACGTGCGTGTGCCTCAAGTCGTGGATCCTGGGCCGCTTCGGCAGGCCCTTCTTCACGGCTGCTTCGACGGCCGGCTTCCATTTCCGGTTGTAGAAGTTCGCATGCCGCCACGCCCCGCCCATCGCGGCTCGGAACACGTAGTCATCCGGGCCGAGGCCTGTCACCAGGCGCCGCGCCAAGTCGACCTGCACCGGGGACAGCCGCAGGAGTCGGCGCGCTTTCTTCGTCTTGGGCGGGCCGAGGTAGAACGCGCCGCCCGGGGCACCCTTCTTCGCCTTCTTCCATGCCCGCTGGACGTTCACTGAGGGCCGGTCGGCGATGAGGTTGAGGTCGCTCACCTTCAAGGCCGTTGCCTCGCCCCAGCGCATCCCTGTACCGACGAGCCAGTCTGCGAGGTCCCGCGCGTCCGGGTCGGTGATCTCCGCGGCGATCCGCTGGTACTCGTCGCGCTCAAGGAACGTCATCTCCTCGACCGTATGATCGTCTACGCGCGGGAGCTTCGTGGCCTTGCAGCAGTTCGCCGTTCGCAGCTGCGGGTCGGCGTCGATGGCCGACTGGACGATGCAGTACAGCAGCCCGTGCCGGTTCGCGATGCTCTTCGGATCAGCCGGCCTGCGCGTCCACTTCTCCGGGTCCGCCGGGTCCTGCTCACCTTTCTCCTCGGCGCGTACCCAGTCGGTCACGTCGTCCTGAGTGAGGGTGCAGATCGTCGCCGGGTGCTCCTGGCCGTAGGCGTCGGTGTGCCGGAGAACGGAGAAGTGGAGGCGCACCTCGCGGTGGTAGTCCTCGCGGGTGCGGTCCTCGATGCCTGTCAGCCGGTCTACGTAGCGGTTCGCGTAGTCGGCGATCGGCACATCGCCGGGGTGAGTCTCCGGCTCGACAAAACCTCGGCCGCTGACCCAGCCGTGAGGCCAGTGCTGACCGTGGGCATTGACGAGGTCCCTGAACTGCTCTGCGGAGCCTCGGTCCCCGAACCGCTCGGACTGCTTCTCGCCCGTGCGTCCGCCGCCCTCGATCCATCGGACCTGGTATGTGACGGCCCCGTTCTTGTGGGGGCGCTCTTGGATGTACGCCATGGCGGTGACCATAAGGGGGTTTCCGCGATAGCGGACCCCCACGGGACCCCCGTGATTGGGGCATGAAGAAGGCCCGACCTGTTTTCACAGGTCGGGCCTTGATCATTCAGGGTGAGTAACGGGACTCGAACCCGCGACATCCTGGACCACAACCAGGTGCTCTACCAGCTGAGCTATACCCACCACGACCGGTCTTCTTCCCGACCGGCCGAGAAAAAGTGTACAGGGTCCCAGAGGGTGCTCGCGCCCGGGTTTACGGCCCTCTGGCGCGGGTCCTACTCCGCGGGCAGTACGTGCTTGGCCGCGATCTGCTTCGCGGTGTCCGAGTCGGGCCCGGGCTGCGGCACGAAGACCGCCTCCCGGTAGTAGCGCAGCTCCGCGATGGATTCACGGATGTCCGCCAGCGCCCGGTGGTTGCCGTTCTTCTCCGGACTGTTGAAGTACGCCCTCGGGTACCAGCGGCGAGCCAGTTCCTTGACCGAGGAGACATCGACGATCCGGTAGTGGAGGTAGTCCTCCAGGGTCGGCATGTCGCGCAGCAGGAAGCCGCGGTCGGTGCCGACCGAGTTCCCGCAGAGCGGAGCCTTGCCTGGGTCCTTGACGTGTTCACGTACGTACGCCAGAACCTGGGCCTCGGCGCTGGCGAGCGTGGTGCCGCCCGCAAGCTCGTCGAGGAGGCCCGAGGAGGTGTGCATCTGCCGCACCACCTCGGGCATGGTTTCCAGCGCCGCGTCCGGCGGGCGGATCACGATGTCCACCCCGTCGCCGAGCACGTTCAGTTCCGAGTCGGTGACCAGTGCGGCCACCTCGATGAGTGCGTCGTCCGTCAACGAGAGCCCGGTCATCTCGCAGTCGATCCACACCATGCGATCGTTCATGCGTCCTACCTTAGGGCCTGTCTTTTGGATCGGGCCGGGCTCGCGTGCCCGGCACCGGCCTGATCCAAAAGACGGACCCCGGGCCGACCGGAGTGCGGTCCGTCTAGGGCGCGCTCCGCTGGCCCGGCAGGCTCGGACGGCCGTGGCCTGACGCGTACGCGTCGGACGGAGGCTTGCCGAGCTCCGGAGGAGCGGCCGACGTGGCCGAGTGACCTGGCGCCCCGGCCGCCGCGGCGGCCCGCCTGGCCTGCACCGGCACGACCGCTTCCACCACTGCGGTCGGTGCGGACTCGCTCTGCGGACGACGGACCCGGTAGGCGGCCCGGTACGCGGCCGGGGACGAGCCCAGCTGACGCCGGAAGTGGCCGCGCAGAGCCACCGGCGAGCGGAAGCCGCAGCGGCCCGCGACCTCGTCCACGGAGTAGTCGGAGGTCTCCAGGAGCCGCTGGGCCTGGAGCACCCGCTGGGTGATCAGCCACTGGAGCGGCGCGCTGCCGGTCAGTGAACGGAATCGCCGGTCGAAGGTCCGTCGGCTCATGTACGCCCGTGCGGCCAGCGTCTCCACGTCGAACTGTTCATGGAGATGCTCCAGCGCCCACGAGACGACCTCGGCCAGCGGGTCCGACCCGATTTCCTCTGGTAAAGACCTGTCCAGATAGCGCTCCTGCCCGCCACTGCGGCGCGGCGGCACGACCAGCCTGCGGGCCAGAGCCCCGGCGGCCTCGGTGCCGTGGTCGGTGCGCACGATGTGGAGGCAGAGATCGATTCCGGCCGCCGTTCCGGCCGAAGTGAGCACATCGCCGTCATCGACGAACAGCTCACGCGGATCGACGTGGACAGAGGGATACCTCTTGGCCAGCGTCGGTGCGTACATCCAGTGTGTGGTGGCCGGGCGGCCGTCCAGCAGACCGGCCGCGGCCAGCACGAACGCACCCGTGCACAGTCCGACGATCCGGGCCCCCTCCTCGTGAGCGCGGCGCAGCGCGTCGAGCGCTTCCGGCGGTGGCGGTGAGGTGATCGACCGCCAGGCCGGTACGACGACAGTGCCTGCTCTGCCGATGGCCTCCAGGCCGTACGGCGCGGTCAGTTCCAGCCCGCCGGTGGTCCGCAGCGGGCCCTCCTCGCCACCGCATACGAGCAGTCGATAGCGGGGAACTCCGGCGTCCTGACGGTCAATTCCGAACACCGAGAGTGGGATGGAACTTTCAAAAATGGGGCCGCCGCTGAACAGCAGCACCGCGACAACCTCCCGGCGCCGGCGGCCGGAAAGTTTCCGTGCTGCCTCCGGTGCGGCGGAGTCCTGACTCATGACGCTAAGCCCCCCTCGGTGTTCGCGTCTCCCCGTTCGTTTCGGGCCTTTCGCTCCTGCACGTTTCCCCTCGGTTTTGCACGAGTCCCGAGACTTCGATACTCATGATCGAATCTACTGTGTCCCGTGGCGCCGACGTGACAAGTTCGTCATGCCCCGCTATGTCGACTTGGCAACTTGGCGCGAAGCATTCGATCACGAAGCGTTCCACTCGGGGGCCGCACAGGGAAGTGCGCCTGCCGCGCATGGCCCATCCACGTAGGGTGCACGAGCCGCGAATGGTCCTTTCTTCCCTGGTGGCAAGGGGGTTGGCAGGCCATTTCGCCACGGGAGGGCCACTGACGCGAAGTTGGCTGAAAATATACGGGTGTGAGTGTGTGAACCCGTCAGTCGCCGGGCGCACGCCCCGCTCCATGGCGACCGCCCCGTCGCGCCCCCGGACCCGTCCGCGCACGCCTGCCGCGGGCCGGTGCCGAGTCCGCCCCGCGGGCCTGCGCGGCGGCGCGTTCGGACTGGCGCAGCAGTACCCGGCAGGCGGCGGTCACGGCGGCCAGACCGAGGGCCGCGGCGGCGGCGCCCCCGACGGACGTCCCGTACACGACAAGGACGACCGGCACGAGCACGCAGCTGAAGGCGGCCCATCGCACGACCTCGCCGGCGGACTCGGACGAGGGGTGCGGCGCGCGCTCGCCGGGGCCGGCGCCCGCTTCCGTCGTCCGGCGCGACGCCCGGCGACGCCCGCGCGGCGGGGCCGGGGAACGGGCGGGCAGAGGGGCGGGCGGCGGTGCGGGCACGGATGCTCCCTGAGGGCTGCGGGGTGACCGAGGTGCCAACGAGGAGCGGAGCGTTCCGGTCACTGGGTGCGACCATACAGACGGCTGTAGGCACCAAGCGGCATTGCCATACGGGGCGGGCTCGGGCATGCTCCCTGGAACGCCGCGCATGGCGAGGCGGGCTCTGGGCACGGGAGGAGTGTCGCCGTACCCTTGGGGGTAGGGGCCAGGGAAGATGATTCCCGGACACAGCTCCGTCGCCATGCCAACCGACGCACCCTGCCTGAGACGACCCCTCCCCAGAGGACCTTCTTCGCCGAGACACCGATGGCCGGTCACGAAATCCCCGAACCCGCGGACCGCAAGCAGGTAGCCGACCCTTCGTCGGACCTGCAAGCGGCAGAAGAAACACGTCATCCCTGCGACCCTGCCTTCCGGCACGGAGTCGTCGTCGGCTTCGACGGGTCGACATCCAGCGAGCGGGCGCTCGCGTACGCCATCGGCATGGCGAGAAGGTCGGGCTCCGGGCTGATCATCGTCCATGTGGCCAACCGCCTGCCGACCACCGTCTGGGCCGGCTGCGAGCCCCCCGTCTTCGTGGACGTCCCCGATCACCGCACCGAGGTCCTCGGCCTGGAGCTGGCCTGCGCGGACTATCTGACCGAGGTTCCCTGGATCCTCGTCGAGCGCGGCGGTGACATCTGCCACGAGCTGGAGGAGGTCGGCCGGGAGTATTCGGCCGACGCGATCGTCGTCGGCTCGACGCACGGCATCGTGGGGCGCATTTTCGGCTCCGTGGCGGGACGGCTCGCGCGGCGCGCGCAGCGACCCGTCGTCGTGATCCCCTAGCTTCCGAAGCTGTCCGGAGCCCCCGCGCTTCCGCGGCCGTTCCGCGGACCCTGGCGTTCCGCGGTGTTCCGTCATCCCGCGCACATCGGCTCGTGCCCGTCCCGCAATCACGCCGTCGCCCCAGGTCGTCCGGGGTCAACTCCCTTTGTGTGCACGGAAAACTACTGGCCCGTAGAGGTGGATTGTGCGCTTGTGAAGGGTACATGACGGTCGCTGGGTTGCAGCACGACTTCACAGAACACGAAGGGAGCCCGCCGTGGACAACGACGTCTCTGCGGGAAGCGCTACTTCTTCGACTCTCGGCCATCTCGCGCTCGGACTGACCCTGCTGGCGTTCGGCGTCGGCAACACCGGAGTGATCGACAACGTGACGGCCGCGGACGCGACCGGACTTGCGACCTGGGTCGGCGGCGTCGCGCTGTTCATCGCCGGACTGCTCGAGTTCCGTGCGGGCAACGCCGGTACGGGAACGGCGTTTTCGGGTCTCGGCGCTTTCTGGTTCACCTGGGGCACGGGCGCGGGAAATGAAGTGTCGGCCGAGGCGGCAGGCCTCTTCCTGCTGCTGTGGGCGCTGCTCGCTCTCACCCTGACCGCTGCGTCCGCCGGCAGCGGACTGCTCGGACAGGGCGTGTACGGGCTGCTGTTCGTGTCGCTGCTGCTGCTCGGCATCGCTTCGTTCGCCGAGATGGACGGACTGGCCAAGGCGGGCGGCTGGGCCGGCGCGGTCGCGGGCCTCGCGGCCTGGTACGGCGCGACGGCCGAGCTCGCCAAGTGGCCGACCTTCTCGGGACGCGCTGCCGGCCGGGGAGTGACGGCCACCGGCTGAGGCAGCCGCAAGCCGGCACCGGGCGGCGCCGGCTTGCCCCAAAAAGGCGGTCCCCCCGCACGCACCGGTTGCTGCGTGCGGGGGGACCGCCTGTTCACATGTGTCCGGTCGGGCCGGTCGGCTACTCGACCGTGACCGACTTCGCCAGGTTGCGCGGCTTGTCGATGTCGCGGCCCATCGCCAGCGCCGTGTGGTACGCGAAGAGCTGGAGCGGGATGCCCATCAGGATCGGGTCCAGCTCGTTCTCGTTCTTCGGCACGACGATCGTGTGGTCGGCCTTCTCCTGCTCGCGGTGCGCGACGGCGAGGATACGGCCGCTGCGGGCCTTGATCTCCTCCAGCGCCGCGCGGTTCTTCTCCAGCAGGTCGTCGTCCGGGACGATCGCGACCGTCGGCAGCGCGGGCTCGATGAGCGCCAGCGGGCCGTGCTTGAGCTCGGAGGCCGGGTAGGCCTCGGCGTGGATGTAGGAGATCTCCTTGAGCTTCAGGGAGGCCTCCAGCGCCACCGGGTAGCCGCGCACCCGGCCGATGAACATCATCGACTTGGCGCCCGCGTACTCCTCGGCGAGCTTCTTGATCTCGGCCTCGCCCTCCAGGATCTCGGTGATCTGCGCGGGCAGCTTGCGCAGGCCCTCGATGATCCGCTTGCCGTCGGAGACCGAGAGGTCGCGGATGCGGCCCAGGTGCAGGGCGAGCAGCGCGAAGGCGACCACGGTGTTGGTGAAGCACTTGGTGGAGACGACACAGACCTCGGGGCCGGCGTGCACGTACACGCCGCCGTCGGCCTCGCGGGCGATCGCGGAGCCCACCACGTTGACCACGCCGAGGACGCGGGCGCCCTTGCGCTTGAGCTCCTGCACCGCGGCGAGCACGTCGTACGTCTCACCGGACTGGGAGACGGCGATGTAGAGGGTGTCGGGGTCCACGACCGGGTTGCGGTAGCGGAACTCGGAGGCCGGCTCGGCGTCCGCGGGGATACGGGCCAGGCCCTCGATCAGCGAGGCGCCGATCATGCCCGCGTGGTACGAGGTGCCGCAGCCGAGGATCTTCACACGACGGATGCCGCGGGCCTCGCGGGCGTCCAGGTTCAGGCCGCCCAGGTGCACGGTGGAGAACTTCTCGTCGATGCGGCCGCGCAGGACGCGGTCCACCGCGTCGGGCTGCTCCGAGACCTCCTTGTGCATGTACGTGTCGTGGCCGCCCATGTCGTAGGAGGCGGCCTCCCACTCGACGGTCTCGGGAGTGGCGGTGGTGCGGGTGCCCGAGGTCGTGTACGTGCGGAAGTCGTCGGCCTTCAGCGTGGCCATCTCGCCGTCGTCGAGGGTGACGATCTGGCGGGTGTGGGAGATCAGCGCGGCGACGTCGGAGGCGACGAACATCTCCTTCTCACCGATGCCGAGAACGACCGGGGAGCCGTTGCGGGCCACCACGATGCGGTCGTTGAAGTCGGCGTGCATGACGGCGATGCCGTAGGTGCCCTCGACGACCTTGAGTGCCTCGCGGACCTTCTCCTCGAGCGTCTCGGCCTGGGAGCGGGCGATGAGGTGGGTGAGCACCTCGGTGTCGGTCTCGGAGGCGAAGACCACGCCGTCCGCTTCCAGCTTCGCGCGCAGCTCGGCGGCGTTGTCGACGATGCCGTTGTGGACGACCGCGACCTTGTTCTCGGGGTCGAGGTGCGGGTGCGAGTTGATGTCGCTCGGGGCTCCGTGCGTGGCCCAGCGGGTGTGGGCGATGCCGGTGGTGCCGGCGAAGCGCTTGGGGACGCGGGCTTCCAGGTCACGGACCCGGCCCTTGGCCTTGACCATCTTCAGGCCGGTGGCCTTGGGGCTCGTGATCACGATGCCCGCGGAGTCGTACCCCCGGTACTCCAGCCGCTGCAGGCCTTCCAGCAGCAGTGGTGCCACGTCACGCTTGCCGATGTAGCCGACAATTCCGCACATAGAGTTATGCCCCTCCGGTAGATCAGTTCTGTGCCCGGCCGGTCAGCCGTAGACCATGCGGCGCAGCTGGCGGAGCGAGAGCTCCGGCGGCGCCACGGCGCGGTGCGGCAGCTCGGCCGCGATCCGCTCGAAGATCTCCGCGTTCGCCAGGCCACCCGATTGCAGCTCACGGTGGCGGCGGCGGACGAATTCCTCGGTCTTCTCGTCGAAGTACGCCAGCACGTCGAGCACCACCCGGGCCGCTTCACCGCGCTGGAGCGCGGTGCTGCGCACCAGGTGATCGATGAGGTCGTCGTGGGACGGACGCCCCGGATGGCGATGTTCGAGCACCCGTAGATATTGGAGGGTCGCCTACCGTGATTGCAAGAATCCTGCCCGATTCCGGGCAAGTGATGCTTACAGTCGCTTCAAAACGGCCTGTTTTGCGGTAGTGAACTCCTCGTCCGTCAGTATCCCCGACTGATGCAGCTCGCCCAGTTCCCGCAGTCGCCGCAGCAGCACGTCATGATCGTCACCGGCGGTCACGGCGGCCTGGACGTGCGGGGCCGGCGGCAGGGCGTCCTGCGGCGCGTACGGATGCGGCAGGCGCGCCGCGACGGCCGCTCCGACCAGGGCCATGAGCGGGTCCTTGCGGAAGCCCCACAGCTCCACGGCGTACGGGTCGTACTTCGCCGGGGGCGGGGAGCCGGCCCTGGTCACCCGGAAGCGGAGGTAGCCGTTCTCCAGGCCGGCCGACGGCAGCCATTCCACCGACTCCACGTCCACCAGGGCGAGGGCGCGGGGGCCGCCGGAGGACTTGGACTCCTCGGTCTTCCAGTTCCACTCCAGACGGATCAGCTCGCCGTCGAACCCGGCGGTGCCGTCGCCCGCGCTCACGGTGATCGGCAGGGAGGGACCGGGAAGGAGATAGCCGTCCACCGGGCCCGGTGGGATCTGTTCCAGCAGGAGGGCGTTGCGCACCTCGTCGACGAAGTACTCGGCGACGCCGGTGCGGTCGCTCTCCACGCTCAGCCGGTAGGGGTCGGAGCCGTCCTCCAGCTTGCCGCCCGTGATCTGCAGGAGCGGGTCGGCGCCGTCGCGCAGGCGGAGCCGCAGCCGTCCTGACTTCTTGCCGGGCTCGTACGAGATCCCGGCCAACGCCCGCAGGGGCACGGCGACTTCACCGAGGGACTTGCGCAGTGGGCTCACGCTCTTGTCGCTGCCCGGCACGATGCGCACGGTGTCCCCGTCGAAGGCCCAGCTGCCGCCCTTCTGGATGATTTCCGCCATGCCGGGATTCTTTCATCCGGCAGGCGGGCAAGTGGTCTACACCTTGACCGGAGTTGGGGCGCGCGGTACGCATGGTGACTGCCGTTGAGGTTGCCAGCACCACAGTCGCTACGCCCGTCGAAGGGACCCAGCCTGTGAGAAAGCCCAGAACCTTACCCCGTCTGTTCGGCTCGCTGCTGCTCGTCGCCGCGGCCGGGGTCGCCGGCATCGGTGCCGGGCCCGCTCCCTCGCCCGCCACCCCCTCCGTCCGCCCGCTCGGGCAGATCGTCCCCGCGCCCGCGTCCGCGCGCCCGGGCGGGGCTCCGTACACCCTCACCCCCCGGACCCGGATCCTGGTCGACAGCGGCTCCCGAGAGGCCCGGCGGATCGGCGGCTACCTCGCCGGGCTGCTGCGCCCCTCCACCGGATACGCCCTGCCCGTCACCGACGGCCACGGCCCCGGCGGCATCCGGCTCAGGCTGCGCTCCGGCGAGCGGGCACTCGGGGACGAGGGCTACCGCCTGGAGTCCTCGCGCGGCGGGCTGACCCTGACCGCCCGCCGGCCCGCCGGACTCTTCCACGCCGTGCAGACGCTGCGTCAGCTGCTGCCCGCCTCCGTCGAGAAGGACAGCCGTCAGCGCGGCCCGTGGCAGGTCGCGGGCGGCACCGTCAGCGACACCCCGCGCTACGCCTACCGGGGCGCGATGCTCGACGTCTCCCGGCACTTCTTCACCGTCGAGCAGGTCAAGCGCTATATCGACCAGCTCGCGCTCTACAAGATCAACAAGCTGCATCTGCATCTCGCCGACGACCAGGGCTGGCGCATCGCCGTCGACTCCTGGCCGCGGCTGGCCACGTACGGCGGCTCGACCCAGGTCGGCGGCGGACGCGGCGGCTACTACACCAAGGCGCAGTACAGGGACATCGTCGGCTACGCGGCCTCGCGCTATCTGGAGGTCGTCCCCGAGATCGACATGCCAGGCCACACCAACGCCGCGCTCGCCTCGTACGCCCAGCTGAACTGCTCAGGCGTCGCCCCGCCGCTCTACACCGGCACGGACGTCGGCTTCAGCTCGCTGTGCGTGCCGAAGGCCGTGACGTACGACTTCATCGACGACGTCGTCCGCGAACTCGCCGCGCTCACCCCCGGCCGGTACCTCCACATCGGCGGCGACGAAGCGCACTCCACCAGCCACGCCGACTACGTGGCCTTCATGGACAAGGTCCAGCCGATCGTCGCCAAGTACGGGAAGAAGGTCGTCGGCTGGCACCAGCTGACCGGCGCCACCCCCGCCGAGGGGGCACTCGCCCAGTACTGGGGGCTGGACGGCACCAGCGACGCGGAGAAGGCACAGGTCGCCAGGGCCGCGCAGAACGGCACCGGGCTGATCCTGTCGCCCGCCGACCGGATCTACCTCGACATGAAGTACGACAAGGACACCCCGCTGGGCCTCGCCTGGGCCGGTTTCGTCGAGGTGCGCAGGGCCTACGACTGGGACCCGGCGGCCTATCTGCCGGGCGTGCCCGCCTCGTCGGTGGCGGGCGTGGAGGCTCCGCTCTGGTCGGAGACGATCTCGACGAGCGATCACATCGACTTCATGGCGTTCCCGCGGGTCGTGGGAGTGGCGGAGATCGGGTGGGCTCCGGCGTCCGCGCACGGCTGGGACGCGTACAAGCTGCGGCTGGCCGCCCAGGGGCCGCGGATGGCGGCACTGGGGATCGCCTACTACCGCTCGCCGCAGGTTCCCTGGCCCGCGGGCTGACGTCCGGACGCGAGCGCCGGAAGGGAGACCGGGGCCGGGCGCGCGTGAGGGACCGTATTCACGCGCGCCCGGCCGTTCAGTGGGAGAACCGCGCGAGCGGGTTCTCCAGGGAGCCGATCAGCTGGAGTGCCCCGGCCGGGTCGGCGAGATCCACCATCTCCTTGTTGTTGCGCAACTGGAGCCGGTTGAGACAGGAGAGCGCGAACGTGTCGGCGAACATGTCGTACTCGGCGAACTTTTCGGCGAGATGCGGCACCGACTCCTGATATCCCCGCACACATGCGGCGACCGTCCGCCAGAACGTCTCCTCGTCCAGCCGCTCCTCGGTGACCAGCGCGGCCGCCAGGAAGCGGAGGAAGCAGTCGAAGACGTCCGTGAAGATGGAGAGCAGCTTCATGTCGTCGGGAACGTCCGCCCGGATCCGCTCGACGGCCAGCGGCAGCACCGCGTCCGGGTCCATCACCGCGATCTCCTCGGCGATGTCCTTGAAGATCGCCCGGCGGACCGTGCCGTCCTCGCCGATGACGAGGATGACGTTCTCGCCGTGCGGCATGAAGACCAGGTCGTAGGCGTAGAAGCTGTGGAGCACGGGTGTGAGGTAGGCGTCCAGATAGCGGCGCAGCCACTGAGCCGGGGGCAGTCCCGACTCGTCGATCAGCGCGCCCGCGAACGTCGCTCCCTCGTGGTCCACATGGAGGAGCGACGCCATGGTGGCGAGCCGCTCGCCCTCGTCGAGGGTGGGCACCGGGCTCTCGCGCCACAGCGCGGCGAGCATCTTGCGGTACGGCGAGTAGCGGTCGGTAGCCCGCTCGTACTGGCGGTGGTGGTAGCCGATCGCCGCCCGCTCCCTGATGATCGAGAAGCGGGCCGCCCTGAAGACGTCGTCGTTGTCGATCAGACCCGCGAGCCAGTCGTTGATCGCCGGGGTCGCCTCCATGTACGCGGCTGAAAGACCGCGCATAAAGCCCATGTTGAGGACGGACAGGGCGGTTTTGACGTAGTGCTTCGCGGGGGCGCTCGTGTTGAAGAACGTACGGATCGACTGCTGCGCCAGATAGTCGTCGTCCCCCGCGCCCAGGCACACCAGACGCTGTTGGGCGACCTCGGCGGCGAAGGTGACGGAGAGCTTGTTCCACCACTGCCAGGGGTGGACGGGCAGCAAAAAGTAGTCGGCGAGGTCCAGGCCGAGGTCGTTCAACTGCGCGCCGAAGCGGGCGAGGGCTCCTTCGCCGAGCTCCTCGCGGACCAGGGAGGCGTAGTCGAGTCCCGCGCCGCAGGTGAACGTGGCGACATCGCGACGGGCGGCGAGCCAGATGAGCCGGACCGCGCCGGCCGTCTCGGGGGCGTACGAGCGGTACTCGTGCACCCCGAAGCCGAGCCGGCCGTTGTTGGCCACGAAGCAGGGGTGGCCCTCGGTCATGCCCGTCTCGATGGCCTGGAAGCCTGCCCGGGCCAGTGCGGCGGAGGTGACGGGCTTCTTGGTCAGCTTGTAGGCCGTGCCGGAGAGGGTGGAGGAGATCTCCTCCAGATAGACCGGCAGGATCTCCTCGCTCAGGCCGAGCGAGGAGCGCAGCCCGATGAAGAACTCCAGTGCGTCGACCGGCTGCGGTTCACCGTCGCGGTGGCACGTGAGGGAGTCGGCGAAGACCTGCCAGTGGTCGAGGGCGAAGCGGCGCGCGGTGAAGCGGTACTCGCTCGCCGAGTCGTCGCTGAGGACCCGGTAGCTGTCCTGGCCGAGCGGCTCGGGGGTCAGCAGCCGCTCGTGCGAGAACTCCGCAAGCGCCTTGCGGACGAGCAGCCGGTTGGCCTGCTCCCACAGCGCGGGCGTCAGATGGGCCACGGCGTCGGACACGGTCATGCCGCCACTCCTTGTGCTGCCATGAACTGGGCGCGGGTGCAGAAGCTCAGCAGGGCGTCCTTCTCCGGCTTCTTGATCTCGCACTCGGGGACGAAGCCGACGGCTTCGTTGAGCGCGTGCACGGCCTTGTTGCTCACATCCGGCTCGACGACCACGCGCACGGTGGCCGGGTCGGCGAACAGCGTCTCCATCACCGCGGTGATCACGGCCCGGGTGAAGCCGTCCACCGGGGTGTCGGTCGGGGCGACGAGGAAGTGCATGCCGACATCGCCCGGCTCGGGGTCGTACAGACCCGGGAGTTCCACGTATCGCGGGTCGTAGCGCTCCATCAGGAAGACGGGCTCGCCGTCGTGCAGCCCGATGAAGGCGTCGTGGTGCTCGTGCGCGGTGATCGCCGTGTACTCGCGCTCGACGTCCTCCAGTTTCGCGTCCTGCATCATCCAGAAGGCGGCTTTGGGGTGGGTCACCCATCCATGGATCAGCTCCGCGTCGGCGAAGGGATCGAGAGGGCGGACACTGAACGTCATACGGAGAACTCCTGGAACGCGATGGACTTTTCGACGGGGTAGTACTCGGAGCCCAGCATCTCTTTGATGATGTAGGCGTTGCGGTACGGGCCCATGCCCAGGTCGGGCGAGGTGATGGAGTGCGTGTGCACCCCCGCGTTCTGAAGGAAGATCTCGCCGCCCGCGGTGTCGACGGAGTAGTTGCGGGCGACGTCGAAGCGGCCCTGCCCGTCCCGGCGGATCCGGTCGTGCAGCGGCTGAAGGAAGCGCGGGGCGACGTACTTGTAGCCGGTGGCCAGGATCAGGCCCTCGGTCCGGAGCTCGAAGTCCTTGCCCTGCTCCTCCTGGCGCAGCCCGAGGGTGTAGGTGTCACCCTCGTGGCGTGCGCTGTGGAGCGCGGAGTTGGTGATCAGTCTGGTCGGGACCGGGCCCGGCAGGCTCTTCTGGTAGAGCAGGTCGAAGATCGCGTCGATGAGGTCCCCGTCGATGCCCTTGAACAGGCCCTTCTGCTCCGACTCCAGCCGGTAGCGGGTGGCCTCCGGCAGCGCGTGGAAGTAGTCGATGTACTCGGGGGAGGTCATCTCCAGCGTCAGCTTGGTGTACTCCAGCGGGAAGAACCGCGGGGAGCGCGTGACCCAGTTGAGCTGGTAGCCGTGCACATCGATCTCGGAGAGCAGGTCGTAGTAGATCTCCGCGGCGCTCTGGCCGCTGCCCACGAGGGTGATCGACTTCTTCTGCTGGAGCGCGGCCTTGTGGTCGAGGTAGCGCGAGTTGTGCAGGAAGTCGCCGCCGAGGTCGCGGCAGGACTCGGGGATGTACGGCGGGGTGCCGGTGCCCAGGACGAGACGGCGGGTGAGGTACCGCTCGCCGCCCTCGGTGTGCACGACGTACAGCTCGTCCTCGTACTCGACGCGGGTCACCGTGGTGCGGTAGCGGACGCTGCTCAGCTTGCCGGCGGCCCAGCGGCAGTAGTCGTTGTACTCGGTCCGCAGCGGATAGAAGTTCTCGCGGATGTAGAAGGAGTACAGCCGTCCCGATTCCTTCAGATAGTTCAGGAAGGAGTAGGGGGACGTGGGGTCGGCGAGGGTGACGAGGTCCGACATGAACGGGGTCTGCAGATGGGCGCCCTCCAGGAACATGCCGGAGTGCCATTCGAAGCCGGGCTTGGACTCCAGGAAGAGACCGTTCAGCTCGTCGATCGGCTCGGTCAGGCAGGCCAGGCCGAGGTTGAAGGGCCCGAGCCCGATACCGATGAAATCCAGGGGCTCACGAGGCGTGGACAAGGTTCTCTCCCAGGTACTGCTCGGCGTGGTCGGCGATCAGATCGAGTACGGCGGCGATGTCTTGGGTCGTCGTCTCGGGGTTGAGCAGGGTGAACTTCAGGTACTGGCGACCGCCGACCTTCGTCCCGGCCACCACGGCCTCGCCGGACGCGAACAGCGCCTTGCGGGCGTAGAGGTTGGCCCGGTCGATCTCGGTGGGGCTGGTGACGGCCGGGGGGATGTAGCGGTAGACCAGCGTCGAGAGCTGCGGCTGCACGACGATGTCGAAGCGCGGGTCGGCGGCGAGCATTTCCCAGCCCGCCACGGCCAGGTCGCAGACCTCGTCGAAGAGTTGCCCGACGCCGTCCGCGCCCATCACGCGCAGTGTCATCCACAGCTTGAGCGCGTCGAAGCGGCGCGTGGTCTGCAGTGACTTGTCGACCTGGTTGGGTATGCGCTCCTCGACGGTGCGCCGCGGGTTGAGGTAGTCCGCGTGGTACGTGGCGTGGCCGAGCGTGGCACCGTCCCGGACCAGCACGGCGGAGGAACTCACCGGCTGGAAGAAGGACTTGTGGTAGTCCACGGTGACCGAGTCGGCGCGCTCGATGCCGTCGAGGAGGTGGCGGCGGGTGGGCGACGCCAGCAGCCCGCAGCCGTACGCGGCGTCGACATGCATCCAGGTGGCGTACTGCTCGGCCAGTTCGGCGATCTCGGGCAGCGGGTCGATGGAGCCGAAGTCGGTGGTGCCGGCGGTCGCGACGACGGCCATGGGGATCAGGCCCTCGCGGGAGCAGCGCTCCAGCTCGGCGGCGAGGGCGAGCGCCTGCATCCGCTTGTTGCGGTCGACGGGTACGCAGACGACGGCCTCGGGGCCGAGGCCGAGCAGCGTTGCCGACTTCTGCACGCTGAAGTGGCTGCACTCGGAGGCGAAGATGCGCAGTTTCGCGAGGTCCCTCGACTTGGCCTCCTGGCGCGCGAGCAGCAGCCCCTGGAGGTTGGACTGGGTGCCGCCACTGGTGAAGACGCCGTCGGCGGCCGGTCCGAGGCCGATGCGCTGCGCGGTCCAGTCGATGAGGCGGCGCTCGATGAGCGTGCCGCCGGCGCTCTGGTCCCAGGTGTCGAGGGAGGAGTTGACCGCGGAGAGCACGGCCTCGCCGACCACGGCGGGGATGACGACCGGGCAGTTGAGGTGGCCGAGGTAACGGGGGTGGTGGAAGTAGACGGCGTCCCGCAGATACACCGTCTCCAGCTCGTCGAGGGCGGCGGACGCGTCGCCCAGCGGCCGGTCGAGGTCGACCGCGGATATCAGCGGAGCGAGCTCGTCGGCGGTCACACCGGTGAACGGCCGTTGGGTCGTGGCGAGTCGGTGCGCCACCCGCTCGACTCCTTCGGTCACGGAGCGCCGGTAGCTCTCCGCCGTTCGGTCATTGAGCAGGTGCGAGCGCATGGAAATGTCCTCCCGGACAAGGCGAAGGGGGCGAGGGCCTCGGGATGTGAAAGTAAGGTTAGCCTAACCTCACTTCTAACATCAACTGGCCCTCGCCCCCTCGGGACGCACGTGCTGTGCCGTTGTTCACATGTCGGCGGCCTCGTCCGTCGCGGGCTCCTCGCGCAGGCCGTCCTCGCTCAGTCCGCGCTTCCAGTAGCCCACGAACGTGACCCGGCGCCGGTCGAGTTCGCGCTCGCGCACCAGATGACGGCGGAGCGCCTTCACGCTGCCCGACTCGCCCGCGATCCAGGCGTACCCGGCGCCTTCGGGCAACTCGGCGGCGCTGACCGCCTCCAGGGCCGAGGGCGCGCCCTCGGCCCGCACGAGCCAGGTGATCCGGGCGTCCGCCCCGGTCCTGAGGTCCAGGCGGTCCTCGGTGTGCGGCACCTCGATCCAGACCTGGGCCTTCGTGCCGCTCGGCAGCCATTCCAGAATCGCCGCCGCCGCCGGAAGTGCCGTCTCGTCGGCCCAGATCAGCACCCAGTCGGTGTCCGCGGGAGGACGGAAGCGCACGGCGGTGTTGTCGGCGACCGCGGGGCCGAGCACCGTCACGCGGTGGCCGGGCGCGGCCTGAAGGGCCCAACGGCAGGCGGGACCGCCGTCGTCGTGGACCGCGAAGTCGACGTCCATCTCGCCTTCCCCGCCCGGGACCCGGCGCTGCTCCCGCACGGTGTACGAGCGCATCACCGCCCGTACGTCCTCGGGCATCGCGCGCCACGCGCCCAGCGTCGCGTACAGATCGCCGTCATCGGCGACCGGCACGAGGGGCGTGTCCTGGCCCGGGTGCGGAAGGAACAGCGAGAGGGACTGGTCGCGGCCACCGGCGGCGAAGTCCCGCAGCGCTTCGCCGCCGAAGGTGACGCGGACCATGGACGGGCCGAGCCGCCGGGTCCGTACCACCTGCAGATCGAAGAAACGGAACGGGGCGAGCTCGGCCGTCGTCGTCATCGTCAGGCGACCTTCTTCGCCGTCTCGATGGCCTTGGCCAGGTCGTCGAGGATCGGCGCGCACTTGGCGTAGGAGTAGATCGGCTCGGTGACGCGCGGGACGACCTGGCCGGCCTTGACGGCGGGCAGCTGGGTCCAAGTCGGCTTGGCCTTGAGGGCGTCGGGCTGGAGCGTCCCGGTGCGGTTGTCCAGGATGATGACATCGGCGCCGTACTTGCCGGCGTTCTCCCAGCTGAGGGGCTCGAAGAAGCCCTGGGCGTCCGGCTTCGGCTCGACGAACTTCACACCGAGCTCCTGGAAGTACAGGGTGTCGGCGGACATCTTCGGGACGGAGACGTAGAAGAGCTCCGCGCTGCCCGAGCCGATCAGGACCTTCATGTTCGGCTTGGCCTTGGCGGCGGCGCGCAGCCGGGCCGCGGCCTTCTCGAAGCGGGCCTTGGCGTCGGTGGCCTCCTTGCCCTTCACATCTCCGCCGAGGGACTCGGCGAGTTCGGCGTGACGGGCCAGCGCCTTCTGCATGGTGGTCTCGGCCGCCCACAGCAGGACACTGGGAGCCACCTTCATGATCTTGGCCTTGGACTGCGGCGGGACGTACCACGGGTCGCCCTTGGCCCACATGTTGGTGACCAGGAGGTCCGGGGCGAGCGAGGCGTACATCTCGACATTGAACTCGCCGTAGGCGTTGCCGATGATCTTCACCTTGTTGACGTCCAGGTCGCCCGCCTGCACATCGGGCTTGCCGTCCTTGGTCGTGGTCGGGCCGAACACGCCCTTGACCTCGACGCCGTAGTCATGGAGAGCCGCGGCGGTGCCGGTGAAGGCGACGATGTTCTTCGGGACGGACTTGGTCTCGACCTTCGTGCCCCGGTCGTCCGTGAAGGACCAGGGGCCGGACTTCGCGGCGGCCTTGTCCGCGCCGCCCTTGGTGTCGTTGCTCCCGCAGGCGGCCAGCGCCGCGCCGAGCCCGAGGGCGCTGCCCGCGGCGAGCAGACCGCGACGGGTGAGGTGGGAAGGGCGGGCGTTGGGCATGATGGGGTCCGCTTTCGTACGTGCCGGTTCGGCCACTGGCCAGTTCGAAGGTAGGTTAGCCTAACCTCAGTGACTGTCCAGAGGGGGGCCTCCCCGGCCGTACGTCGCAGCCTCCGGCGCGCGAGGGCAGCGCTCGCGGGTGTCAGCCGGAAAGGCCCAACTCCCGCGCGATCAGCATCCGCTGCACCTCGCTCGTGCCCTCGCCGATCTCCAGAATCTTGGAGTCGCGCCACATCCGGGCCACCGGGTACTCGTTCATGAACCCGTAGCCGCCGTGGACCTGGGTCGCCTCGCGGGCGTTGTCCACCGCGATCGTGGAGGAGTACAGCTTCGCCAGCGCGGCCTCCTTCTTGAACGGCTCGCCCTGCACCAGCCGTGACGCGGCGTCACGCCAGCCGACCCGGGCCATGTGCGCCCGCATCTCCATGTCGGCGATCTTGAACTGGATGGACTGGTTGGCACCGATCGGCCGCCCGAACGCGTGGCGCTCCTTGGCGTACTTCACGGACTCGTCCACACAGCCCTGCGCAAGTCCCGTCGCGAGCGCGGCGATCGCGATCCGGCCCTCGTCGAGGATGCGCAGGAACTGGGCGTACCCGCGGCCTTCCTCGCCCAGCAGATTCGCGAACGGCACACGGACGCCGTCGAAGGACAGCTCACGGGTGTCCGAGGCGTTCCACCCGACCTTGGAGTAGGGGGCGGCGACCGTGAAGCCGGGCGTGCCGGAGGGGACGATGATCGAGGAGATCAGCGGCTTGCCCTCGGGTGTGCGGCCGGTGACGGCGGTGACGGTGACCAGGCCGGTGATGTCCGTGCCGGAGTTGGTGATGAAGCACTTCGAGCCGTTGATCACCCACTCGCCGGTGTCCTCGTCCCGCACGGCGGTGGTCCTGGTGCCGCCCGCGTCCGAACCGGCGCCCGGCTCGGTCAGGCCGAACGCGCCGAGCAGCTCGCCCGAGCAGAGCCGGGGCAGCCACTCCCGCTTCTGTTCCTCGGTGCCGAAGCGGTAGACGGGCATCGCGCCGAGGGAGACGCCCGCCTCAAGGGTGATCGCCACCGAGGAGTCGACGCGGGCGAGCTCCTCCAGGGCGATGCCGAGGGCGAGATAGTCGCCGCCCATGCCGCCGTACTCCTCCGGGAAGGGGAGCCCGAACAGGCCCATGCGGCCCATCTCGCGGACGATTTCGTACGGGAACTCATGCCGCTCGTAGAAGTCACCGATCTTGGGGGCTATCACGTCGTGCGCGAACTGCTCGACGGTGCGGCGGAGTTCCTCGTGCTCGGGGGTGAGCCGGTGGTCCAGGGACATAAGGGAGTCACTCCTTGTGGGAGAGGGCACGTACGGTGCGGGAGGGGCTGGGTCGGCCCAGCTGTTCGGCCATCCACACGCTGGTGGCGGTGAGCCGGTCGAGGTCGACCCCGGTTTCGATACCGAGGCCGTGGAGCATCCACACGAGGTCTTCGGTGGCGAGGTTTCCGGTCGCGCTCCTGGCGTACGGGCAGCCGCCGAGGCCGCCCGCCGAGGCGTCCACGGTGCTCACTCCGTGTTCGAGCGCGGCAAAGGTGTTGGCCAGTGCCTGGCCGTAGGTGTCGTGGAAGTGCACGCCGATGGCGCTGGTGGGCACACCCTCCTCGTTGAGCTGCGCGAGCAGGGCCAGCACATGGCCGGGCGTGGCCACGCCGATGGTGTCTCCGAGGCTCAGCTCGTCGCAGCCGAGGTCCATGAGCCGCTTCGCGACCCGCACGACCTGGTGGACCGGGACGGGCCCCTCCCACGGATCGCCGAAGCACATCGAGAGATAGCCGCGGACATGGATCCTGTCGTCCTTGGCGCGGGCGACGACCGGCTCGAACATCGCCAGCGACTCGTCGACGGTGCGGTTGAGGTTGCGCCGCGCGAAGGTCTCGGTGGCGGACCCGAACACCGCGATCCGGCGCGCCCCGAGGGCCGCGGCCCGCTCAAGGCCGCGTTCGTTCGGTACGAGGACGGGCAGGGCGACGCCGTCCAGGTCGCCGAGGAGCGGGAACAGCTGCTCGGCGTCGGCGAGTTGGGGCACCCACTTGGGGTGTACGAAGCTGGTGGCCTCGACGGTGCCCAGACCGGCGTCGGCGAGCCGGTGGATGAACTCGGCCTTGACCTCGGTGGGGACGACCGACTTCTCGTTCTGGAGGCCGTCGCGCGCTCCGACCTCGTGGATCCTGACGCGGGGCGGCAGATCCTGAGCGGGAACGGCCATGGGGAGCCCGTCGGTCATGCTTCCTCCCTCGGGGTGACGACCGCCAGGATCTGGTCCATGGCGACGGTCGAGCCGGGTGTGACGTCGAGTTCGGTGACGGTGCCGGCGTGCGGGGCGGAGATGACGTGCTCCATCTTCATCGCCTCGACGACCAGCAGACTCTGGCCCGCCTCGACCTCGTCGCCGACGGCGACCTTGACGACCGTGACGGTGCCGGGCATCGGCGCGGCGAGGGTGTCGGCGCCCGCGTGCGCGGCACCGGTCAGGGAGGCCTCGACCGGGTCGTGGTCCAGGACGTGCCAGCTGTCGCCGTCCCGGCCGAGCCAGGTTCCGTCCGCGGAGTCGGCGTGGTGGAAGCGGTGGGTGACCCCGTCCAGCTCGACGGTGGCCCAGCCGCCGCCGCGGTGGACGAGCCGGGCCGACCGGACGCCGTCCTGCGCGCTCTCGCCGCCCGCCGCGGTCTCGATGAGGATCTCCCGGCTCCGTCCGCCCGCGGCCGGGCGGACGCGCACGGTGAGCGGGTCCTGGCCGGGCACGCGGAAGTCGCGGACGGTCCAGGCCGCTTCGCCGCCCATGCGCCAGCCGCTGGTCACCCCGAAGGGGTCCGTCCAGCCTGCGGCGGAGCGGGGGGACCCGGTCTCAGCGAGCAGCGCCGCTGCCGCGTACACCTCGTCGGGGACCCCTTCCGGGACCAGTCCGTCCGCGTCCCGCTCCACCAGACCCGTGTCCAGGTCGCCCGCGGCCACCGCCTCATGGCCCAGCAGCCGGCGCAGGAAGCCGGCGTTCGTCGGGACGCCGAGGGTCACCGTCTCCGCCAGGGCGGCACGCAGGGTGCGCAGCGCGCTCGCCCGGTCGGGCCCGTACGCGATGACCTTCGACAGCATCGGGTCGTACAGGCTCCCGACCTCCGTGCCCTCGGTGAGGCCGGAGTCGGTGCGCACGCAGTCGCCCTGCGGTTCGTGCAGGGCGAGGACCGTGCCGCCCGAGGGCAGGAAGCCGCGGGAGGGGTCCTCCGCGCAGATACGCGCCTCTATCGAGTGCCCGGTGAGGCTGACGTCCCGCTGGCCGTACGGCAGCCGCTCACCGGCGGCGATCCGCAGCTGCCACTCCACCAGGTCGAGGCCCGTGACGAGCTCCGTCACCGGGTGCTCGACCTGGAGGCGGGTGTTCATCTCCATGAAGTAGTACGAGGACGGGTCGTTGCCGGGGACGATGAACTCCACCGTGCCCGCGCCGCGGTAGCCGCACGAGCGTGCCGCCTGGACCGCGGCCTCACCCATCGCCGCGCGCGTCGTGTCGTCGAGGAGCACCGAGGGCGCCTCTTCGATGATCTTCTGATGGCGGCGCTGGAGCGAGCACTCGCGCTCGCCGAGGTGGATCACGTTCCCGTGGCCGTCCGCGAGCACCTGGATCTCGATGTGCCGGGGCCGGTCGATCCACCGCTCCACGAGGAGGGTGTCGTCGCCGAAGGAGGCGCGCGCCTCGCGCCGGGCCGCCGCGATCTCCTCCAGGAGCGCGGACTCGACACGGGTGAGCCGCATGCCCTTGCCGCCGCCCCCTGCCGAGGGCTTCAGCAGCACCGGCATGCCGATCTCCCGTGCGGCATCGGCCAGTTGGCCGTCGCTCAGACCGGAGCCCGACGAGCCGGGCACCACGGGGACGCCCGCCGCCTGCACGGTCTCCTTGGCGCGGATCTTGTCGCCCATCAGGGAGATGGCGGAGGCGGGCGGTCCGATGAAGACCAGACCGGCCTCGGCGCAGGCCCGCGCGAAGCCGGCGTTCTCGGCGAGGAAGCCGTAGCCGGGGTGGACGGCCTCGGCGCCTGTGCGGGCAGCGGCCTCCAGCAGGCGTTCCACCGAGAGATAGCTCTCGGCAGCGGGCGCGGGCCCGATACGGACCGCGGTGTCCGCCTCCCGCACATGGCGGGCATCCGCGTCCGCGTCGCTGAACACGGCGACCGAGCGGACGCCCATCGCGCGCAGCGTGCGGATGACGCGCACCGCGATCTCGCCCCGGTTGGCGACAAGGACTGTACTGAACATCGTCATGGTCCGTCTCACATCCGGAAGACGCCGAAGGCGGGGTCGGTCAGCGGGGCGTTGGCGCAGGCGGTGAGCGCGAGACCGAGGACCTGGCGGGTCTCCATCGGGTCGATCACGCCGTCGTCCCAGAGCCGGGCCGTCGCGTAGTAGGCGCTGCCCTGGGATTCGTACTGGGCGCGGATCGGGGCCTTGAAGGCCTCCTCCGCCTCGGCGGGCCAGTCCTCGCCGCGGCCCTCCAACTGGTCGCGCTTCACCGTCGCCAGCACGGAGGCCGCCTGCTCGCCGCCCATCACCGAGATCTTGGCGTTGGGCCACATCCACAGGAAGCGCGGTGAATACGCTCTGCCGCACATCGAGTAGTTCCCCGCTCCGTACGAACCGCCGATGACGACCGTCAGCTTCGGTACGCGCGTGCAGGCCACGGCCGTGACCATCTTGGCGCCGTGCTTGGCGATGCCTCCCGCCTCGTAGTCCTTGCCGACCATGAAGCCGGAGATGTTCTGCAGGAAGAGGAGGGGGATGCCGCGCTGGTCGCACAGCTCGATGAAGTGCGCGCCCTTCTGGGCGGATTCGGAGAACAGGATGCCGTTGTTGGCGACGATGCCGACCGGGTGGCCGTGGATGCGGGCGAAGCCGGTGATCAGCGTCTGTCCGAACTCGGCCTTGAACTCGGCGAACCGGGAGCCGTCGGTGATCCGGGCGATCACTTCGCGTACGTCGTAGGGGGTGCGCGAGTCCACCGGCACCGCGCCGTACAGCCCGGCGGGGTCGGCCTTGGGCTCCTCGGCCGGCTCGACCGACCAGGGGAGCGGGCCGCGCCCGGGGAGCGTCGCCACGATGTTGCGGACGATCCGCAGGGCGTGCGCGTCGTCCTCGGCGAGATGGTCGGTCACACCCGAGGTGCGGGAGTGGACCTCGCCGCCGCCGAGTTCCTCGGCCGTGACGACCTCGCCGGTCGCGGCCTTCACCAGCGGCGGGCCGCCGAGGAAGATCGTGCCCTGGTTGCGCACGATGACGGCCTCGTCGCTCATCGCCGGGACATACGCCCCGCCCGCCGTGCACGAGCCGAGCACGGCGGCGATCTGGGGGATGCCCGCGCCGGACATCCGGGCCTGGTTGAAGAAGATCCGGCCGAAGTGCTCACGGTCCGGGAAGACCTCGTCCTGCATGGGCAGGAAGGCGCCGCCGGAGTCGACGAGATAGACGCAGGGCAGGCGGTTCTCCAGGGCCACCTCCTGGGCCCGGAGGTGCTTCTTGACCGTCATCGGGTAGTACGTGCCGCCCTTGACGGTGGCGTCATTGGCGACGACGACCACCTCGCGGCCACTGACCCGTCCGATTCCGGCGATCACGCCGGCGGCCGGGGCCTGCCCGTCGTACATCCCCTCGGCGGCGAGGGGGGCGAGCTCCAGGAAGGGGGAGCCGGGGTCGAGGAGGGTGTCCACGCGGTCGCGCGGCAGCAGCTTTCCTCGCGCGGTGTGGCGGGCGCGGGCCTTCTCACCGCCGCCGAGCCGGGCCGCCGCGAGCTTGGCTCGCAGGGCGTCGGCCAGCTCTTGGTGCGCGGCCTCATTGGCCTGCCAGGCCGGGGACGCGGGGTCTGCCGCGCTCGCCAGCACGGGTGCCTGCTGCATTGCTCCAGCTCCCTTGCTCGGTTAATGAGCGTTAACGTGTTTCATCTAGGTTAACGACCGCTAACGCCGCTGTCTAGAATGAATTCTCATGAGCACCAGGACCGCAGCCCCGACGCGCCGCGAGCAGATCCTCAAGGAAGCCGCGCGTCTCTTCGCCGAGCGCGGCTTCCACGGCGTCGGCGTCGACGAGATAGGGGCTGCCGTCGGCATCAGCGGCCCTGGCCTGTACCGCCACTTCCCGGGCAAGGACGCGATGCTCGCCGAACTGCTGGTGGGCATCAGCGAGCGCCTGCTGGACGGCGGCCGGCTGCGGGTCGAGGAGGCGGCGGCCGACCCCGAGGTGCTGCTCGCCGCGCTGATCGACGGGCACATCGACTTCGCGCTGGACGACCGCCCTCTGATCACCCTCCACGACCGCGAGCTGGACCGCCTGCCCGACAGTGAACGCAAACGGGTGCGGCAGCTCCAGCGGCAGTACGCCGAGCTGTGGGTCACCGCGGTGCGGGCCCTGCACCCGGACGTCGCCGAGTCGGAGGCGCGCGCGGCGGTCCACGCGGTGTTCGGGCTGCTGAACTCGACGCCGCACCTCGGCTCGTACGGCAGCGGACAGCCCGGACGGGAGGCTACGGAGACCCTGCTGCGGCGGCTGGCGCACGGCGCGTTCGCCTCGCTCGCGACCGGCGAAGGGCCGGCGGGAGCGCCGCTGACGGGCCGCTGACAGCTCGCCCGGCACGTGGCACCCGGCCTGCGTGCGGGCCGGGCTTCGCCAAGTCCAGGGTCCGGGACGCTGGGTGCGCCCCCGGTCGCTGACGGCACAATGGGCTCATGCCGATACCCAGCCGCGCCGCCCTTGTCGACCACCTCGTCCGCTCACGTATCGCAGGAGACGTCGCCACACCCCGCGACAACAACCTCTCCCACTACCGCAAGCTCGCCAACGGCGACCGCCACTACTGGCTGGGCCTGGAGCTCGGGGACCGCTGGAGCGACGAGCAGGACGTGCTGGCCGTGATGTCCGAGCGGTGCGGTGTCAGTGACGACCCCGGGCACCGCAGCGGGCAGGACACCATCGACCCGGAGCTGACCGTCGACGCCCTGGAGCGGCTCGCGGCCAGGCTGCGCAAGGCCGCCGCCGCGCGGGAGCGGGTGCTCTTCGCCACCGGTCACCCGGGCGGGCTCCTGGACGTGCACCGGCAGACCGCCGACGCGCTGCGCGCCGCGGGCTGCGAGATCGTACGGATTCCGGGTGGGCTCACGGCGGACGAGGGCATGGTCTTCCAGTTCGCCGACGTCGCGATGCTGGAGCGCGGCGCGACCCTGTGGCACACGCACTCCCCGGCGCCCATGGCCGCGATCCTGGACGGTCTGGAGCGCGAGGGCAGGCCGCAGCCCGACCTCGTGGTGGCCGACCACGGCTGGGCCGGCTGCGCGGGACAGCGCGGACTGGACTCCGTCGGATACGCGGACTGCAACGACCCCGCGCTCTTCATCGGGGAGGCGGAAGGCACCCTCCAGGTGACCGTCCCGCTGGACGACCATGTCACCGACCCGCGCTTCTACGACCCGATGACGGCCTATCTGCTGGAGGCGGCAGGGCTCACGGCGCGCGGCTGACCCGCCGTGCGGGCCGGCGGCCCTGGCCCGCACGTGCCCTTGGCCCCTTGGGGCGGACGCCGATGGACTGCGGACACTCCGTTGGGCCGGACTGGTGACGCGCCCTGCGCTTCGCCGCCCGGAACGGGTATCAGCGGCTGCGTACGCCCGTCAGTCGCGGGGTACGCGGACCACGCCTTCCTGGATCACCGAGACCGCCAGCCGGCCGTCCTGGGTGTAGATGCGCGCCTGTCCCAGACCGCGCCCGCCGGACGCCGACGGCGACTGCTGGTCGTACAGCAGCCACTGGTCCGCCCTGAAGGGCCGGTGGAACCACATCGCATGGTCGAGCGACGCGCCCACCACATCGCCGACCGCCCAGCCGCCGCGGCCGTGCGCGAGGAGCACCGAGTCGAGCAGGGTCATGTCGGAGACATAGGTGGCGAGGCAGACGTGCAGCAGCGGGTCGTCGGCGAGCTTGCCGTTGGCCCGGAACCACACCTGTGAGCGGGGCTCGCGCTCCTGCCCGACCGTGGCGAAGGGCGGCTCGTCCACGTAGCGCAGATCGACCGCGGCGCGTGCCTCCAGCAGCCGGTCCACGGTGGAGGGGTCGATGAAGTCCCCGGCGTAGCGCGGCAGCATCTCGGCCGCGGTCGGCAGGGATTCGGGGGCCGGCGCGGGCGGCATCTCCGCCTGGTGCTCCAGGCCCTCCTCGTCCGTCTGGAACGACGCCGAGAGATGGAAGATCGGGTGTCCGTGCTGGACGGCCACGACCCGGCGTGTGGTGAAGGAGCGGCCGTCCCTGATGCGGTCGACCGTGTAGACGATCGGCGCGCCCGGGTCGCCCATGCGCAGGAAGTACGCGTGCAGGGAGTGCGCCGTGCGGTCCTCGGGGACGGTGCGGCCCGCGGCGACGAGCGCCTGGGCCGCGACCTGTCCGCCGAAGACGCGCGGTACGACGGCCGAGCGGGACCGCCCCCGGAAGATGTCCTGCTCGATCTGCTCGACATCGAGCAGATCGAGCAGGTCGTCAAGTGCTTCGCTCATGGGAGGAAGGTAACCGCCTTGCCGTGGCGGCCCTACAGGCCCATGTTCTTGGCGATGATCGACTTCATGACCTCGCTGGTGCCGCCGTAGATGCGGTTGACGCGGTTGTCGGCGTACAGGCGGGCGATCGGGTACTCGTTCATGTAGCCGTAGCCGCCGTGCAGCTGGAGGCACCGGTCGATGACGCGGTGCGCGACCTCGGTGCAGAAGAGCTTCGCGGAGGCGGCCTCGGCAGGGGTCAGCTCGCCCGCGTCGAGGGCTTCCAGGGCGCGGTCGGCGACGGCCTCGGCGGCGTCCACCTCGGCCTGGCAGGCGGCCAGTTCGAACTTGGTGTTCTGGAAGTGCGCGACGGGCTTGCCGAAGACCGTGCGCTCCTGCACGTACTGCTGGGCGAACCGGACGGCGGCCTTGGCCTGCGCGTACGCGCCGAACGCGATGCCCCAGCGCTCGGAGGGCAGGTTCTGACCGAGGTAGTGGAAGCCCTTGTTCTCCTCGCCGAGCAGGTCATCGACGGGGACCTTGACATCGACGAAGGCCAGCTCGGCGGTGTCGGAGGTGCGCAGGCCCAGCTTGTCGAGCTTGCGGCCGATGGAGTAGCCCTCGGACTTGGTGTCCACCGCGAACAGGGAGATGCCGAAGCGGCGGTCGTCCTCGCGCGGGGCGGACGTACGGGCGCACACGATCACGCGGTCGGCGTGCACACCGCCGGTGATGAAGGTCTTGGCGCCGTTGAGGACGTAGTGCGTGCCGTCCTCCGAGAGCTTGGCGGTGGTCTTCATGCCCGCGACGTCGGAGCCGGTGCCCGGCTCGGTCATCGCCAGCGCCCACATCTCCTCGCCGGTGACGAACTTCGTCAGGTAGCGCTTCTTCTGCTCGTCGTCGGCCAGCAGTTTGATGTAGGGCAGGGCGAGCAGCACGTGCACGCCGGAGCCGCCGAAGTTGACGCCCGCGCGCGAGGTCTCCTCGTAGAGCACGGCCTCGAACTTGTGCGTGTCCAGGCCCGCGCCGCCGAACTCCTCGGGGACGTTGATGCCGAAGACGCCCAGCTCGCCGAGCTTGTAGTAGAAGTCCCGGGGTGCCTGGCCGGCGGCGTACCACTCGTCGTAGACGGGGACGACCTCGGCCTCGATGAAGGCACGGATGGTCTCGCGGAACGCCTCGTGGTCCTCGTTGTACACGGTACGGCGCACGGGACGCCCTCCTTCGTGGATCTGCTGAGCCAGCTTTTCTAAGCGCTTGCTCAGTCAAGTTACCGGGGGGTCACCGGGGCTGTCCAGGGTGAGGCTCGGCACACTGCCGAGCGGGAGGGGGCGTGGAGGGGGCGGTGGGTCTGGGCGGCGGGCGGGGCGGGTGGGGCGGACGCTTAGCCTCCGCTCACCGGCGGGTGGCCCGTCCCAGGGTCCTCGCCGTCGTACGCCGCTAACGCGCTCTGCCGGCACCCCAGCAGCTCGCGCAGGTCCTCGGGCGTCAGGCGCTCCTGCGCCAGCTTCACGCCGGCCCTGCCCTCCAGGTCGGCCCAGGCCCCCCGGGCGCGCTTGTTGGCGATGCGCCGGGCGTCGCTCCGCAGGAAGCCCGCCCCGGCCGTGAAACCGGCGGAGGCCAGGGCGAGCAGCGCGGCGGGGACGCGTGCCTCCGCCGTGGCCAGTCCCGCGGCTCCGGCCACGGCGGCGAGCAGCGCCGCGGGGAAGCCCAGCACGATGTGGGCCGTGTTCCAGAAGTCGGCTCTTCGATGGGCCAGTGCCCGCTGTGCGGTCGCTTCGTCGCGCAGTCGCTCGATCTCGGCGCGCAGGCGGCGCGAGGGCTCTTCCGGAGCGAGTCGCATGGATCCGTCGGCAGGAGTGGCCATGATGAGATTCCAACACGCCTGAGTCTCAAGGGACTTGGCCCGAAGCGACAGGCTTGTGGCACGCGAATGGTGGGCTCCCGCCAGAAACCGTCCCCCCGTACGGCGCGTTCACTTCGTGCGGGTCGCGGCGGTGGCGGGCGATCGCGCCTCTCAGCCGTGCCGCAGCGCGAACCACAGCTCCATGCGTACGTCCGGGTCGTCCAGATCCTCGCCCAGCAGCGCCGCGCAGCGGCCGACGCGCTGGCGGACCGTGTTGCGGTGGACGTCCATGGCCGTGGCGGTCCGGTCCCAGCTGCCGTGCAGCGAGAGCCAGGTGCGCAGGGTCTCCACGAGGGCGGGGGAGCCGGCAAGGGGCGCGAGGCGGCGGCGGGCCTCGTCGAGGCCGACCGGGGTGGTGTCGCGGTGGCGGACCAGGTCTTTGCGGGTGGCGGTGGCGTGGCGCAGCGCGCGGGCCGCCTGGACGTCCGCCGCCGCCAGATCCCCCGGGCCCGTGGGGGCGCTCGCCCCGAGCGTCCAGCCCGGCTGGGGGGCGACCTCCCCGGAGGCCGGGAGGAGAACGCGTACGTCCCCGTCGGCATCCCGGTCCACGAGCGTGCTGCCGAGCGCCGCCCCGAGCGCCGACGCGGCGAAGGGGCTGTTGTCGCCGCCCCGCCCACGGACCACCGTCCAGGGCTCAGGTCCCAGCTGGGAGGCCGTCTCTGCGGGGCCCGCGCCGAGCAGCAGACGTACGAGGGCGGAGCTGCGGCCGGCGGCGTCGGCACCCTGGTGCGGGGCGGTGAGCAGGGAGAGCAGTACGACGGCGACCCCGGCGACGGTGTGGTCTCCCGCCTCGCGGGCGGGTGCGGCGAGCCCGAGGACGAGGCCCTGGCTGCCGCCGAGGGCGTATGCGGAGAGGTGCGAGACGGCGGGCGCGGCCGGTGCCGGGCTGCTGGGCCGGGTGGATGCGGCGGGCGAGGGGTTCCAGGGTCCGGTGGTTGCGGCCGGTGCCGGGTTCCGGGTGCCGGTCGATGCGGCGGGCGAGGGGTTCCGGGGTCCGGTGGTTGCGGCCGGTGCCGGGCTGCCGGGCTGAGCGGATGCGGCCCCCGCGGGCTCCGCGGACGCGGACACCGGCGGGGGCGACACCGTGTCCGTCGCGGACGCCGGGGCCGGACGGGCCGTGCCCCCGGACGAGGTGTCCGGGTGGACCACACGTGCCAGCCGCGTCAGCCCCGCCATGACCTCGGCGGACGGCGTACGGCCCGACGAGGCCACAGTGGTGCCGTCCGGGCCCAGCAGGACCGCCAGGCCGCCCAGGCGGGCCGCCAGCTGGTGGAGGACGGCGGGGACCGGGTCCGGGCGGGCCGCCGCCGCGGCCAGGCCCTGCTGTGCCTGGGTCACCCGGCGCAGCTCCCGGTGGCGGGCCTCCGCCATCAGCCGCCACACCGCCCGTGCCACCGCCGTGAACGTCGTCTGCGGGGGGACCTCGATCAGCGGCAGACCGTGCCGGTCGCATGCCTCGATCAGCTCGGCGGGGACGGTGTCGTGGACCGGCGCGAGCCCGAAGCCCAGTGCCGTGGCCCCCGCCTCCACGATGCGCGAGACGTACATGTCGGGGTCCTTCAGCAGCACTCCCGCGCTCAGCAGCATCTCTCCGCCGAGCAGATACGGATAGGGATCCGCCATCTCGGAGGTGTGCACCATGTGCACCGCCGCGCCTGCCTCCACCGGACCGGCGATCTGGCGCAGACCGAGGTCCTCGCGGGCCAGCAGCGCGGCAAGAGGAATCGGTGGGGTCGGTGGTGCTGCTGTGGTCTCGGGCATGGACAGTCCATCCATTGGAGGCCTCGACAATGGATGAAACGTACACTTCAGCGTTGCTTTCCGGCCACCTACCGTCGTCTCACCACGACCTGAGGACCCGGGGGACGGGACGGAAGGAAAGCCGATGGCTGTCGACTACGCAGTGATCGTTGTCTATCTGGCCGGCATGCTCGGCATGGGCTGGTGGGGCATGCGCCGCGCCAAGTCCAAGAGTGAGTTCCTGGTCGCGGGCCGCCGCCTCGGCCCCGCGATGTACTCCGGCACCATGGCCGCGATCGTCCTCGGCGGCGCCTCCACCATCGGCGGTGTGGGCCTCGGCTACAAGTACGGCCTGTCGGGCGCCTGGATGGTCTTCACCATCGGCCTCGGCCTCCTCGCCCTCTCCGTCTTCTTCTCCGCGCGTATCGCCCGGCTGAAGGTCTACACCGTCTCCGACATGCTCGACCTGCGCTACGGCGGCAGAGCCGGAGTCATCTCGGGCGTGGTGATGTGGGCGTACACGCTGATGCTGGCGGTCACCTCGACCATCGCCTACGCCACGATCTTCGACGTCCTCTTCGACATGCACCGGACCGTAGCGATCATCCTCGGCGGCTCGATCGTCGTCGCGTACTCCACGCTCGGCGGCATGTGGTCGATCACCCTCACCGACATGGTCCAGTTCGTCGTGAAGACCGTCGGTGTCCTCCTGCTCCTGCTGCCCATCGCGGTCGTCAAGGCCGGCGGCTTCAGCGAGATGAAGGCGAAGCTGCCCACCGAGTACTTCGACCCGCTGGGCATCGGCGGCGAGACGATCTTCACCTACGTGCTGATCTACACCTTCGGCATGCTGATCGGCCAGGACATCTGGCAGCGGGTGTTCACCGCCCGCAGTGACAGGGTCGCCCGCCACGGAGGCACCGTCGCCGGCACCTACTGCCTGGTCTACGCCCTCGCCGGCGCCGTCATCGGCACCGCCGCCAAGGTCCTCTACCCCAAGCTCCCCAACGCCGACGACGCCTTCGCGACCATCGTCAAGGAGGAACTGCCCATGGGCGTGCGCGGCCTGGTGCTCGCCGCCGCGCTCGCCGCCGTGATGTCCACCTCCTCCGGGGCGCTCATCGCCTGCGCCACCGTCGCCAACAACGACATCTGGTCGCGGCTGCGCGGTGTCACCACCCGCGGCGACGACCACGACGAGGTCAGAGGAAACCGCGCCTTCATCCTGATCATGGGCGTCGGCGTCATCGGTACGGCCATCGCGCTCAACAACGTCGTCGAGGCGCTGACCGTCGCGTACAACCTGCTCGTCGGCGGCCTGCTGGTGCCCATCCTCGGCGGTCTGCTGTGGAAGCGCGGCACGGTCCACGGCGCGCTGGCCTCGGTCGTCGTCGGCGGCCTCGCCGTCATCGGCCTGATGGCCACCTACGGAATCCTCGCCAACGAGCCCGTCTACTACGGCCTGCTCCTGTCGCTCGCGGCCTATGCGATCGTCTCGCTGGCCACCGAGCCGACGGACGCGGCGGTGCTGGCGAACTGGCGCGAGCGTCTCGCGGGCCGGGGCGCCGAAGAAGAGACGGCCGTGGCCGAACCCGCCCCTGTAGCCAGCTAGAGTCAAATAGCGACGAAGCGTATGAAAGAAGGCAAAACGCATGAGCAGCAACGAACAGCCGCGCGGCCCTGTCGACTCGTCCCGTATCCCGCGGTACGCCGGACCCGCCACGTTCGCCCGGCTGCCGCAGCTCGACGAGGTTGGCACCACCGATGTCGCCGTGGTCGGTGTTCCCTTCGACGCCGGGGTCTCCTACCGTCCCGGCGCGCGCTTCGGCGGCAACGCGATCCGTGAGGCGTCGAGGCTCCTGCGGCCGTACAACCCGGCCCAGGACGCCTCGCCCTTCGCCCTCGCGCAGGTCGCGGACGCGGGCGACATCGCCGCGAACCCGTTCAACATCAACGAGGCCGTCGACACCATCGAGGCCGCGGCCGACGATCTGCTCGGCACCGGCGCGCGCCTGATGACGCTCGGCGGCGACCACACCATCGCGCTGCCTCTGCTGCGCTCGGTCGCCAAGAAGCACGGCCCGGTGGCGTTGCTGCACTTCGACGCGCACCTGGACACCTGGGACACGTACTTCGGTGCGGAGTACACCCACGGCACCCCGTTCCGCCGTGCCGTCGAGGAAGGCATCCTCGACACCGAGGCGCTCTCCCACGTCGGCATACGCGGCCCGCTGTACGGCAAGCAGGACCTCACGGACGACGAGAAGCTCGGCTTCGGCATCGTCACCTCCGCCGACGTCTACCGGCGCGGCGCCGACGAGGTCGCCGACCAGCTCCGCCAGCGCATCGGCGACCGTCCGCTCTACATCTCCGTCGACATCGACTGCCTCGACCCGGCGCACGCCCCGGGCACCGGCACCCCCGAGGCCGGCGGCATGACCTCCCGCGAACTGCTGGAGATCCTGCGCGGCCTGGCCTCCTGCAACCTCGTCTCGGCGGACGTCGTCGAGGTCGCTCCGGCGTACGACCACGCCGAGATCACCTCCGTCGCCGCCTCCCACACGGCGTACGAGCTGACCACGATCATGTCCCGTCAGATCGCAGCGGGGCGTGAGAAGTGACGGACGACCACGATCTGGTGCTGCGTCCCACCGAGCAGCAGGTGACGGCCGCGCTCAACCCCCCGGCCGGGCGCAACGGCGGCGACCTCGTCGTCGAGACCCTGGCCGGACTGGGCGCGACCACCGTCTTCGGACTGCCCGGCCAGCACGCCCTCGGCATGTTCGACGCGCTGCGCCGCTCCTCGCTCCACTACGTCGGACTGCGCGTCGAGAACAACGCGGGCTTCGCCGCCGACGCCTACGGCCGGATCACCGGCGAGGTCGCCCCGCTGCTGCTCTCCACCGGCCCCGGCGCGCTGATGTCGCTGGCCGCGCTCCAGGAGTCGGCAGCCGCGTCCGCCCCGGTGCTCGCCATCGGCAGCCAGGTGCCCACGCCCGGTCTCGGCGGCGGCCGTCACGGCTTCCTCCACGAACTGCGCGACCAGCAGGCCTCGTTCCGGGACATCGTGAAGTCCGTCCACACGGCGCGTACCCAGTCGCAGATCCCGTCCGCCATCGCCGCGGCCTGGGAGTCGGCACTGACGGCTCCGCACGGCCCGGTCTGGGTGGAAATCCCGCAGGATGTGCTGCTCGCCCCGACCGCCCTGCCCGTGGTGACGGCGATGGACGCGACCGCGCACGATGTCGTGCCGCGCCCCGAACTGACCGCGGTCGCCGCCGACCTGCTCTCCAATGCATCCCGCCCGGTGATCATCGCGGGTGGCGGAGTCGTACGCTCCGACGCGTCCGGCAAGCTCCTCGCGCTCGCCGAGAAGATCAACGCGCCGGTCGTCACCACCTTCGGCGGCAAGGGCGCCTTCCCCTGGGAGCACCGGCTCTCGCTCCGGTCCTGGCTGGAGGACCGCCACACCACCAACTACCTGGAGTCCGCGGACGTGCTGCTCGTCGTCGGCTCGGGGCTCGGTGAACTCTCCTCGAACTACCACACGTTCGCGCCCCGCGGCCGGGTCGTCCAGATCGAGGCGGACGCGGGCAAGCTGGAGTCCAACCACGCGGGCCTGGGCATCCACGCGGACGCGCGGCTCGCGCTCACCGCACTGCTGGAGACGGTCGAGGAGCGCCCGGACGACACGGCGGCCGAGACCGTGCGCACCGTACTCGGCAAGGTCCGAGAACGTATCGCGTCCCAGGACCTCACCCTGGAGCAACAGGTGCTGGCCTCCGTACGCGAGGCTCTGCCCGACGACGCGCCCAGTTTCTGGGACATGACGATCCTCGCCTACTGGGCCTGGTCCGCCTTCGACGCCCGCCGCCCGAACACCATGCACTCGGCGCAGGGCGCGGGCGGCCTCGGCTACGGATTCCCGGCGGCTCTGGGAGCGGCCGTGGCCGACACCAGCAGGCCCGTGCTCGCGGTCTCCGGCGACGGGGGCGCGATGTACTCCATCGCCGAACTGGCGACGGCGCGCCAGTACGACCTCCCGGTCACCTGGCTGATCGTGGACGACGGCGGCTACGGCATCCTGCGCGAGTACATGCAGGACACTTTCGGCGAGGCGACGGCGACGGAACTGTCCCGCCCGGACTTCGTGGCTCTGGCGGAGTCCTTCGGCGTCCCGGCGGTCCGCGCGACGCCGGAATCCCTCACCGAGGACCTGGCCAAGTCCCTGACGGAGCCCGGCCCTTCGGTGGTCGTGCTCCCGGCGGTTCTGCGGATGTTCGCCCCGACGCACCTCTGACGGCATCCTGCCTCCCCAGTCCCTGGGCCCCGCCGCCATCCCACGAGCGGGGCCCAGGTCTGCGCGGGCTGTGGACTGGGCTGAATGAGCACGACGGATCCGGTGTCGTCAGCGTTGTTCGCGACGGCAGCCGGGCTCAGCCGACGGCAGCCGGTTCCATGGGCTGCGAGGGGCTTCCCGGGCGTCGTTCGAAGGAGACCAGCTGCGCGACGACGCTCGCGTAGAACCGGTCCACGGACTCGTCGACGCTGCGGATGAATCCGGATTCGGCGCTGCCGCGGGTGGCGCCCATGCCTTTGAACAACGACAGCCGGAATCCGGTCATCTGGGTGCTGTCCTTGGGCAGCATGTCGGCCGGTTCGGGCCGTAGCCGTTCCAGGGTGCCGCGTGGACCGTTGCCGCCCTCGACAAGTGTCTCGACATGGAGGTCGGCGGGCGCCTCGGCCAGCAGCCTGATCAGACGCTTGGCCGAGGTGAGGGGGTAACTTCCCCCTGGGGCCTGGATTTCGATGGACGTGCGGAGTCTGGCGGTCCGCAGGCCGCCGATCACTTGCTCTCGCGTCTCGATGAGTTCGCACTCGGCGCGATCGAAGCGCTAGACGACGACGGGACCGCACGCCGGATGCTTCCTGGCCGAGGGCTTCCCGGGTAGAGCGCGATGAAGCCCCGTAGCCCCTGGGAGTTTCCTGGGGCGCTATGGGGCTTCTGTGCGTTCCGGGCGACTCCGACACGAGCGGGGCCCACCGCCCGTACGCTTGCCGTATGGCTGAGCACTTGGGCGACCGGGTAGCGCGTCTGCGCCGACTGGCGGACCTCACGCAAGAGGGGTTGGCGGAGCGCTCCGGCGTGTCCGTGGATGTGGTCCGCAAGCTGGAGCAGCGACGGAAGCACAGCGCGCGCCTGCCCACCCTTCACGCGCTGTCCCGTGGGCTAGGGGTTGAGCTGACGGCGCTACTGGGAGACCCGCCCGGCGTACCATCCAACGGCGAAGCTGACCCGCCTCAGTTGGTCGCTGTGCGCCGCGCAATCATGCCCCCGCTGTTCGCCCCGCCCCCTGAGCCGAACGGCGCTGAGCGGCTGTCCCTGGCGCTCCTGCGGCGCGAGATCGCCGACGGCTGGACCCTGTACCACGACGCTGAGTTCGGCCGCCTTATGGACGCGCTGCCGGGCATCATCACGGACGCTCGCCTTGCCGCTGCTGTCGGTACTGCGGATGAGCGGGCAGCCGGGCAGGCGGCATTGGGTAAGGCGCTGCAATTGGGCGGACACCTTGCGATCCGTTTAGGCAAGACTGATCTTGCGCTGTCGGCTCTTGAGCGTGCGATGAATGCGGCTTCTGATTCCTCTGATCCGCTGCTAGCCCCGATGATCAGCAACAGCGTGGCTTGGAACTACCAGCGGCAGAACCGATTGGACGATGCCGAACACCTTGCCGTCTACGCCGCTGATGGTGTCGAGAAGGACCACGGAAGTACCGCTGAGGGGCTACGGGTCTGGGGTGGACTCATCATGTCCGCTGCTACGTCTGCCGCCCGTTCCGGCGACTACGACACTGCCAACGACATGATGACGACAGCGGAGAATGCGACCCGCCGACTTGCCACGTTGCCGCCCCCGGCTGACGGGAAGATGGTGTCTGTCTTCAGCCGCTCATCCGTTCGCATTGAGCGCGTCCGCCTTGCTGTCCAGCACGCACGGCCGGAAGAGGCACTGAGCCTCGCAAAGGGAATGCGCCTCAGTGCCGATACGCCGCCTTCCTGGCGCACGTGGCTGTTGCTGGACGTGGCACGGGCCCATACGGACCTAGGGAACGCTGAGGGGGCCGTGAAAGCCCTCACGCGCCTACGGGAGATTGCGCCCGGGTGGATGCGGCATCACACGCTTGCTGTGGCCATAGTCAGTGACCTTTGGGCGGGACCATCGCGCCCGGCTGGTCTGCGCCAGCTCGCTGAGTTTCTGGGAGTCGCCGCCTAAGGCCGTGAAACTAGGCCGTTGCGTCCCTGTAGACGTGCGCTGTCCATCGCGACCATCGGGGCATGACGACGCAAACGCGCAGCGAGACGGACGCAAGTCAGCGGGAGTACACGACGTACGCGCCGAAAGGCGAGACGTGCCCAGCGTGCATGAAGCCCATCGAAAGTCTTGAGCTCTGCCATCGGGGGACGCTGGAAAGGCAGTCCGGTCCGCCAGTCGTCGTCTACCGGCATGCTGGGAGGTGCCCGGCATGACGCGCACGCTGTTCCGGTTCGTAGAGCACACCATCCGCCATGAGGCGGAAGGCGGAGTCACGTACGAAGCGTTCTGCACTGCCCCCGGGTGCGCCGCTGAGTCCGGCTCTCAGGGTGAGCAAGAGGGGGCTCAGGATTGGTGCCTTCGGCATACCGGCCAGACCGGTCATGACCTCTTCCGGCGGGTGTTCACCGATCACGCGAAGGTGACCCGCGCCGATGGTGTCGTTCGTGATCGGGGACGTCTCGCAGGACGCGAGCGTGGTGGAGTTCCTCCCCGACCGGGCGGGCAGGCAGGCCCTGTTGCAGGAGTCCACCGGCGCACTGGGCCCGTGGACGGGCCTCGGCGTCCTCGGCCTGTGGGTCGCGGCGGCGCTGTGGGCGGGCTGGGAGTCGCTGCGGCGCCGGGACGCCTGAAGGCAACGGCACCGGCCGCGGCTCCTCCTCGCCTGCGACGACAACCGGAACGTGACCCGGATCACCCGCCTCCACCGGCTCGCCGCGCGGCTGCCGCATCACTGATGCGCAACTGTTCAGCCCTCGGGCGAAAGCGCGTACAACTTTTCACCCGGTCGTGAGTCATGTGTGTCGGGTGCGCCGGAAAGGCGCTCCCCACCAGGCATAAAGGGGACGGGGAAAGCCTTCATGACTCACCACCGAATAGGCGGCCGCATGTCCGGCCGCGCCCGCACGGCCGCCGCGGTGCTCGCCGCGGCCACGCTCGTGCCGCTCGCCGCGGGCGCCACGCCCGCCTCGGCCGCCACGCCGACGGTCAGCTGCACCTCCGGCACGTCGGGACTGGCCGCCAAGCTCTCCCAGGACATCGCCACCGCGGTCGGCGGCAGAGCCTCGACGACCGCCGTCGCCGTGCGCGACAACACCACGAACACCACCTGCGGGCTGCGCAGCGGCGACCGTTACGACTCCGCGAGCGTCGTCAAGGTCACCGTGCTGGCGACGCTGATGTGGGACGCCCAGAAGACCGGCCGCCAGCTGACCTCTCGCGAGCAGCAGCTGGCCACCGACATGATCACCAAGTCGGACAACGCCGCCACCAGCGCACTGTGGAAGCAGCTGGGCGTCACCAAGGTCCAGAACTTCCTCACGGTCGCCAAGATGTCCCGCACCATCCCGGGCGGCGGCGGCTACTGGGGCCTCACCCAGATCAGCGCCGGCGACCAGATGCTGCTGATGAACCTGCTGGCCCTGAAGAACAGCGTCCTCACCGACGCCTCGCGCGGCTACATCCTCGGCCTGATGTACAAGGTCGTGCCCTCGCAGCGCTGGGGCACCTCGGCCGGCGCCCCGAGCACCGCCCGGGTCCAGATCAAGAACGGCTGGCTCTCGCGGGCCACGCACGGCTGGCGCGTCCACAGCGTGGGCGCCTTCACCAGCGGCGGCCACAGCTACACGATCTCCGTCCTGACCCAGGACAATGGCACCATGCAGTACGGCGTCGACAGCATCCAGAAGGTCGCGCGCGCGGTCCACAAGGACCTCGCCCCGGCAGCCACCGCGACGGCCGAGGTCTTCGCGCCGCCCGTCGTCCCGCACGAGGCCCTCCCGGCCACGCCGGAAACGGCCGCGAAGGAAGCGGTTCCGGCCACCCGCTGATGAGCCCGATTCTTGCGGCGGGATGAAATCCGGCGTTGCCCGCGTTGGTGCCTTCCGGTAGATCAGAACTGGATCAGGAAGACCGGGAGGCACCACGTGGCGGCGTCGGACCAAGGCTGGGCACGGAGGCTGTCCGGTTACGCCTGGCGTTACCGGCGTAATGTGCTGCTCGCGCTCGGCTCGTCGCTGGCCGGCATGGCCGTCATGGCGCTCGTCCCGCTGATCACCAAGGTCGTCATCGACGACGTGATCGGCGACCGGTCGCGGTCCGTGACCGTCTGGACCGGGCTTCTGATAGCCGCGGCCGTCGTCGTGTACGTCTTCACGTACATCCGCCGCTACTACGGCGGTCGTCTCGCCCTCGACGTCCAGCACGATCTGCGGACCGAGATGTACGACACGATCACCCGCCTGGACGGACGACGTCAGGACGAGCTCTCCACCGGCCAGGTAGTGGGCCGCGCCACCAGCGACCTCCAGCTCATCCAGGGCCTGCTCTTCATGCTCCCGATGACCATCGGGAACATCCTGCTCTTCCTCATCTCCCTGGTGATCATGGCGTGGCTGTCCCTGCCGCTCACCCTGATCGCCGTCGCCGTCGCGCCCGCCCTCTGGTACATCGCCAGGCACAGCCGGACCCGCCTGCACCCCGCCACCTGGTATGCCCAGAGTCAGGCCGCCGCCGTCGCGGGCGTCGTCGACGGCGCCGTCTCCGGCGTCCGGGTCGTCAAGGGCTTCGGCCAGGAGGACCAGGAGACCGGAAAGCTGCGCGAGGTGGGCAGAAAGCTGTTCGCGGGGCGGATGCGCACCATCCGGCTGAACGCGAAGTACACCCCCGCCCTGCAGGCCGTGCCCGCGCTCGGGCAGGTCGCGATGCTGGCGCTTGGCGGCTGGCTGGCCACCCGCGGCCAGATCACCCTCGGCACCTTCGTCGCCTTCTCCGCCTATCTCGCCCAACTCGTCGGCCCGGTCCGGATGCTCGCCGTGGTCCTGACCGTGGGCCAGCAGGCGAGGGCAGGAGTGGAGCGCGTACTGGAGCTCATCGACACCGAGCCGACGATGCGGGACGGCACCGAGGAGCTCCCGGCGAACGCGCCCGCCACCGTCGAGTTCGACGACGTGACCTTCGGATACGACGCGGAGCGCCCGGTCCTCGACGGCTTCTCGCTGGAGATCCGGCCGGGCGAGACCGTCGCCGTCGTCGGCTCCTCCGGCAGCGGCAAGTCCACCGTCTCGCTGCTGCTGCCCCGCTTCTACGACGTGACGCACGGCGCGGTCCTGGTCGGCGGCCACGATGTGCGCGAGCTGACCCTGGAATCACTGCGCGCGGCCATCGGCCTCGTGCCGGAGGACAGCTTCCTCTTCTCCGACACCGTGCGCGCGAACATCGCGTACGGAAAGCCGGACGCCACCCAGGAGGAGATCGAGACCGCGGCCCGCGCGGCCCAGGCCGACCGCTTCGTCGCCGAACTGCCGAACGGCTACGACACCAAGGTCGGCGAGCACGGCCTCACCCTCTCCGGCGGCCAGCGCCAGCGCATCGCGCTCGCCCGCGCGATCCTCACCGACCCCCGGCTGCTCCTCCTGGACGACGCCACCTCCGCCGTCGACGCCCGTGTCGAGCACGAGATCCACGAGGCCCTGCGCTCGGTCATGGCCGGACGCACCACCCTGCTGATCGCCCACCGGCGCTCCACCCTCGGTCTCGCCGACCGGATCGCGGTCCTGGACGGCGGCCGGCTCGCCGACATCGGCACGCACGAGGAGCTGACCCGGCGCTCCGCCCTGTACCGAAGGCTGCTGACCGACCCGGACGAGCTCGGCGGCGTGTCGCCCGGGCATCTGCCGCCGGCTACCGCGGAACCGGAGGAGGACCGGACCGTACGGGCCGAGCTGGACGCCGAGTTCGACGCCGAGCGCGGCATCACACCGGGCCTGTGGGAGCGCGAGGAGGCCATCGTGGAGTCCGCGGTCCCGGGCGCGACTCCCGAACTGCTCGCCCAGGTCGAGGCGCTGCCCCCGGCCACCGACACCCCCGAGGTCGACGAGGACCGGGCCGTGCGCGCCGAGCACGCCTACGGGCTGAGCCGACTGCTGCGCGGCTTCGGCCTTCCCCTGCTGGTCAGCCTGCTGCTGGTGGCGCTCGACGCGGGCATGGGCCTGCTGCTTCCCATCCTGATCCGGCACGGCATCGACGAGGGCGTCGAGCAGTTGGCGCTCGGCGCGGTGTGGGCCGCCTCCGGGCTCGCGCTCGGGACCGTGATCGTGCAGTGGGCCGCGCAGATCGGTGAGACCCGGATGACGGGCCGCACCGGCGAGCGCGTGCTCTACTCCCTGCGACTGAAGATCTTCGCCCAGCTCCAGCGCCTCGGACTCGACTACTACGAGCGCGAGCTGACCGGCCGGATCATGACCCGGATGACGACGGACGTGGACGCCCTGTCGACGTTCCTGCAGACGGGTCTGGTCACCGCGTTCGTCTCGGTGGTCACCTTCTTCGGGATCATGGCCGCGCTGCTCGTCATCGACCTCCAGCTGGCGCTGGTGGTCTTCGCGACGCTGCCGGTGCTGGCCATCGGCACGTACTTCTTCCGCAGCAAGAGCGTGAAGGCGTACGAGCTGGCCCGTGAGCGCATCAGCGTCGTCAACGCCGACCTTCAGGAGTCCGTGTCCGGGTTGCGCATCGTCCAGGCGTTCCGCCGCGAGCGCGACGGGGCCAAGCGGTTCGCCGACCGCAGCGACCACTACCGCCAGGCCCGCGTCCGCGGCCAGTGGCTGATCTCGGTCTACTTCCCGTTCGTCCAGCTGCTGTCCTCGGTGGCCGCGGCTGCCGTGCTGATCGTCGGCGCCGGCCGGATCGAGGCGGGCACGCTCACCACCGGCGCACTGGTCGCCTACCTCCTCTACATCGATCTGTTCTTCGCGCCCGTCCAGCAGCTGTCCCAGGTCTTCGACGGCTACCAGCAGGCGACGGTGTCGCTCGGACGGATCCAGGAGCTGCTCCAGGAACCGACCTCCACCGCGCCGGCCGAGCAGCCCCGCGGTGTCCCCTCCCTGCGCGGCGACATCGCCTTCGAGAACGTGTCCTTCGCCTACGGCGACGAGGAGGAGGCCCTGCGCGGTGTCGATCTGCGCATCCCGGCCGGGCAGACCGTCGCGTTCGTCGGCGAGACCGGCGCGGGCAAGTCGACGCTGGTCAAGCTGGTCGCGCGGTTCTACGACCCGACGAGCGGCGCGGTCACCGCCGACGGCACGGACCTGCGCGCGCTGGATCTGACGGCATACCGGCACCGGCTCGGAGTCGTCCCCCAGGAGGCGTACCTCTTCGCCGGCACCGTCCGGGACGCCATCGCGTACGGCCGCCCCGGCGCGAGCGACGCCGAGGTGGAGGCCGCGGCACGCGCCGTCGGCGCCCACGACATGATCGCCACCCTGGACGGCGGCTATCTGCACGAGGTCTCCGAGCGAGGCCGCAATCTCTCGGCCGGTCAGCGCCAGCTGATCGCGCTGGCCAGGGCCGAGCTCGTCGACCCCGATGTCCTGCTGCTCGACGAGGCGACCGCGGCCCTCGACCTCGCCACCGAGGCCCAGGTCAACCAGGCCACGGACCGTCTGACGGGCCGCCGCACCACGCTGGTCGTGGCCCACCGTCTGACCACGGCCGCCCGCGCGGACCGGGTGGTCGTCATGGACGCGGGCCAGGTCGTCGAGGACGGCACTCACGATGAGCTTTTGGCGCTGGACGGGCGGTACGCCCTGCTGTGGCGCACCTTCATCGGCGAGGACGAGCCCGCCGTCGTGTGACCGGTCGCCGGGCGTCGCAACCATTCGGGCAGCGGCTGCGTCGTACGCATGTACGGGGTGGTGGCGATGAGGAGCAAGCGTGTTCGGTGAGGCGGAGAGCGGACGACTCGGGCGGCGTCTGCTGTCGTGCGGCCTCGCCGTGTTCATGATGGTCGGCGCGCTCGTGATGGCCGGGCCCGGCGTCCAGCGCGCCGAGGCCGTCGCCTCCGCGTGCAGCGGCCGGCCGCTGAAGACCGTCACGTTCGCCACGGGCGAGTTGCGCGTCTACAAGAACCGGCAGTACGCCTGTGCCGTCACGATCGCCAGAAAGCCCGGCTCCCGCCGCGTCATGTCCGTCACGCTCCAGGCACGCGGCGGCCTTGCCGCACGCGAGACGGGCACCTTCAGGCGGCAGGCGGGACCCGTCACGGTCCACGCGCTCAACCGCTGCGTACGGGCCACCGGTTCCGTCGGTTCCATCGCCCGCTCGACCGGTTGGATCCTCTGCTGACCTGCGGCCCTAAAACAGGAGTGCAACTGGGGCTGGCGGGACGGGTGTTGCCCCCACTAGGTTCACCGCGACCACAGGTGGACCAAGGGGAGGGCCAATGCGCAAGGCATTCAGATGGCTGCTATCGCTCGTGGTGCTCATAGGCACCGTGAGCGCGGCCGGTGCGGCTACCGCCGCCGAGCCGACGGCCGGCACGGACATCAAGGACCGGATCCTGGCGATTCCGGGCATGAGTCTCATCGAGGAGAAGCCGTACCCGGGTTACCGGTACTTCGTCCTCACCTACACACAGCCGGTCGACCACCGGCACCCGGGCAAGGGCAGCTTCAAGCAGCGGATCACGCTGCTGCACAAGGACACCAACCGCCCCACCGTGATGTTCACCTCCGGCTACAACGTGAGCACCACCCCCCGCCGCAGTGAGCCGACGGCGATCATCGACGGCAACCAGGTCTCCGTGGAGTACCGGTTCTTCACTCCGTCCCGGCCCGACCCGGCCAACTGGTCCAAGCTCGACATCTGGCAGGCCGCGAGCGACCAGCACCGCATCTTCACCGCGCTGAAGGCGGTGTACGCCAAGAACTGGCTCACCACCGGCGGTTCCAAGGGCGGCATGACGGCCACGTACTACGAGCGCTTCTACCCGCGTGACATGGACGGCGTCGTCGCCTACGTCGCGCCGAACGACGTGGTCGACAAGGAGGACTCGGCGTACGACCGTTTCCTGGCCAACGTCGGCACCAAGGAGTGCCGCGACAAGCTGAACGGTGTGCAGCGCGAGGCCCTGGTGCGCCGCAAGCCGCTGGAGGCCCTGTACACCACGTACGCGGCGGACCACAAATACACCTTCAACACGGTCGGCTCGCTGGACAAGGCGTTCGAGGCGGTCGTCCTCGACTACACCTGGGCGTTCTGGCAGTACAGCCTGCTGGCCGACTGCGAGTCGATCCCGGTCGCCAGGACCGCGACCGACCAGCAGATCTGGGACAGCATCGACGCGATCTCCGGCTTCTCCTTCTACACCGACCAGGGCCTGGAGCCGTACACGCCGTACTACTACCAGGCAGGCACCGAACTCGGCTCGCCCGACATCAAGCAGCCGCACCTCAAGGGCCTGAGCCGGTACGGGTACCAGCCGCCGCGGAACTTCGTGCCGCGGGACATCCCGATGCGCTTCAAGCCGTTCGTGATGAACGACGTCGACCGCTGGGTGCGTCACAACGCCCGGCACATGATGTTCGTGTACGGCCAGAACGACCCGTGGGGCGCGGAGCAGTTCCGGCTCGGCAGGGGCGCGCGTGACAGCTATGTCTACGTCCAGCCCGGCGGCAACCACGGATCCAACGTGGCCGGTCTCGTGCCCGACCAGAACGCAGCCGCGACCGCGTCCATCCTGAAGTGGGCGGGCGTCGCCCCGGCCGCCGTCCAGCAGGACGAGGCGAAGGCGAAGCCGCTGACGAGGTTCGACGCGAAGCTCGACAAGCGCGACATCGAGCGGGAGCCCGCGCTGCGGCCGTGACCGGACGAGCGAGGGTGTGACCGCGCGAGCCTGTGGTGCGACCGCCGCGCCGCGTGACCGCGTGACCCGTGGGCCGCGCCCGCCGCCGAGTGATCCTCACACGCGGCGGGCGCAGCCCACCGGCTCGTTCCCGTCGAGACGCACATACAGGGCCGTGGACGGCGGGCACTGCGCCCTGCCCTCCACCGCGGACGCCACCCTGAACTCCGGTGCCCGCGCCCCCGATCCGTCGCAGGCCGTCTCCTTCACCTGGCCCTTGCTCGCGCCGTAGACGCAGTCGCCGACGACGGTGTGCGGGCCGCCGCCCCCGCCCGGGTCGCCCGGATGCGGAGGCTCCAGATTGCGCATACAGGCGTATCCCTGGCCGACCTCTCCGTCGCCGTCCTCGTCGGCCGAGCGACGGCTGTCGGAGATGTGCAGCACGAAGTCGGTGTCGGCCGGGCAGGCGGGACCGGCCGTTGACCGGCCCCCGTACCGCGCGGTCACCCGGGCCACCGACTTCTCGCTGGTGCAGGACACCTCGTGGACATCCCGGCCGCGCGAGGCGCAGTCGCCGCGCCCGAGGAAGACCAGGCCGTATCCCGCAGACGTGGGGGAGGGGCTCGCGATGCTGCCGGCCGCGGCCCCGGTGCGTCCGCTCGCCTGCTGGCACCCGGCGGTGAGGGTCCCCACCAGGGCGAGTACCAGGACGAAGGTGCTCCCCGCCCCTGCCGGCTTCCGCTGCGCGCCCATCCGTACCCCCGAGCCCCGACACTCCGGCCGGTGGGTCCAGCGTGACCCGTCGGGACGGGCCACGCCAGATGTGTGGGGCAATTCCTCATATGTGGGGGGAGTGCGCCGGTGGCGGGCTGCCGGTGCGCCTACGTCAGTCGTACGAGAGGCCGTGGCCGACGGGATACAGCACCTGAAGCGGATCGTCCGCACGCTGCACCGGCACCGGAAGCCGCCCTTCCGGGTCGACGCGGCCCGCGATCACCCGCGCCGCGGCGCGCAGTTCGACATCGGTCCAGCAGTACGCGGCCAGCGCCGCCCGCACGCCGGCGAGCTGCGCGATGTCGTACGGATTGCGGATCGACAGCGCCACCAGCGGCACTCCGGTCGCGGCGAGCCGGGTCACCAGGGTGCGCTGGGGGCTGGTGGCCGTGACGTTGTAGGTGGCGACGATCACCGCGTCCCTGCCGCCGGCCGCCGCCACCGCCTGGTCGATCGTGGCCGCGGTCGGCGTGATGCCGGTCGGCAGCGCGGTCGCGGTGAACCCCAGGTCGGTCAGCGCCTTGGCAAGGACGGCGGTCGGCGGTCCGGTCGTCCCGGTGGGTGAGGCGGGATCCGCGCCGACCACCAGCAGCCGGGGCTGGCGGCGCCGGTTCAGTGGCAGCAGCCCGCCCTCGTTGACCAGCAGGGTCGTCGTGCCCTCGGCGATCCTGTCGGCGGCGGCGAGATGCGCGCGGGTGCCGACGGTGTGCTCCACCTTCCGGTCCGAGACGAACGGGTCGCGGAACAGACCCAGCTTCTCCTTGAGGCACAGGATGCGCAGGATCGATTCGTCGAGGCGGGCCACCGTCAGCTCGCCGCTTCTGACCGCGCCGAGGACACCGTTCCAGGCGACGGCCAGGTCCGGCGGGTTGAGTAACTGGTCCACCCCAGCCTTGAGGGCGAGCACCGGCACCCGGTGGTCGCCGTACTTGTCCCGCACGCCCTGCATGTTGAGCGCGTCGGTGACCACCACCCCGTCGTAGCCCAGCTCCTCGCGCAGGATGCCGGTGAGGATGGGACGCGACAGCGTCGCCGGGTCGTTGCTCGGGTCCAGCGCCGGGAACTGGATGTGCGCCGTCATGATCGAGTCGATCCCGTCGGCGATCGCCGCGCGGAACGGCGGGGCGTCGGTCTCCTCCCACTGCTCACGGGTGTGGGTGATGACCGGGATGCCCGTGTGACTGTCGACGGTGGTGTCGCCGTGCCCCGGGAAATGCTTCGAGGTCGCGGCGATGCCCGCGCTCTGATAGCCCCTCACCTGCGCGGCGACGAGCGCGGCCACCGCGTCCGGGTCGGCGCCGAAGGAGCGCACGCCGATCACGGGGTTGGCGGGATTGACGTTGACGTCGGCGACGGGGGCGTAGTTCTGGCGGATGCCCATCGCGGCGAGCTCGGCCCCGGCGATCCGGGCGGCGGCCCGGGCATCCGACCGCGACCCGCCCGCGCCGAGCGCCATCGCTCCGGGCAGCAGGGTCGCGGGGCGGCCGACACGGGCCACGATGCCGTGCTCCTGGTCGGTGGAGATCAGCAGTGGCAGGGGCGTGGGCTGGGCCAGTCCGGCCCGCTGGATGCCGTTGGACAGACCGGCGATCTGGTGCGGATCGCGGGTGTTGTGCGCCCAGGTGAAGTAGATGATCCCGCCGACGTGGTACTTGGCGACAAGCTCGGCGGCCGTGCGGACGCCCATCTCCTTGAGGTTCAGGTCGATGTCGGCCTGGTCGGGGGTAGTGGCGGAGTGCCCGTACACCCGCATCACGAAGAGCTGGCCGACCTTCTCTTCCAGGCTCATCCGGGAGATGAGCCGCCTGAGCCGGTCGTGGTGCGCCGTGGCGCCGACGGCGGGCGCCGAGGCGGCGCCGACCACTACGGCGGTCGCGGCGGTCGCGGTGAAAAGTGTGCGTCTGGTGAGGCTCCGGTCGTGCATCTGGCTCCTTCCGGCCTTGCTTGCGGCCTTGCCTGACAAGGGAGTTGAAGGAAACTTCCAAAGACACACGGATAGCCCGAAAATTACTGCCAGGTCAAGGGTGTGGCAACAGAAAAGCGACACGCCACGCGGAAGGTCACTTGGACGGGGGTCCGCCACCGGTGCTGTCGCAGGGGGCGCGCCGGTGGCGGTGTGCTGCCGGCCGCAGGCGGCTGGAGAGGGGTGGTCGGCGATCGCAGCCGGCAGCGAGGCCGACACCGCACTGCGGAGACTCACCGGGCAGTACGGCCCGTTGGACGCAGCGGCGGTGGGGTGGGTTCCCCGGGGCGCGGGGCGTCCGGGAATTGGTACGGGAGGCGCCACGGGGGGTGCTCTTGGCCTCAGGGGTTCGGGCGGGGCGTCCTTCCGCGCCCCGGGCCGCGACGCTTCGGCCCCGTCCGCCGGACGGTCCGTGGGTTCCCGTCCGCCGGACGGTCCGTGGGTTCCTGTTCCCGGACGGTCCGCGGGTTCCCGTCCGCCGGACGGTCCGTGGGTTCCCGTTCCCGAAGGGTCCGTGGGTTCCCGTCCGCCGGACGGTCCGTGGGTTCCCGTTCCCGAAGGGTCCGTGGGTTCCCGTCCGCCGGACGGTCCGTGGGTTCCCGTTCCCGAAGGGTCCGCGGGTTCCGGGTGGGCCCGCGGGGTCCGTTCCCGGTCGGCCCGCGGTTTCCCGGACCGTCGCGGTTTCCCGGTCGCCGCCGGATCAGAGCAGGCCGAGCAGATGCTCCCGCCCCGGCACCAGCAGTCCCGGCAGATCCGCCGACCCCGGGTACCAGCGCTTCTCGTACTCCCAGCACAGCCACGTCTCCTCGGTGAGCGTGGCCAGGGACTCGGCGATCGGCAGCACCCCGGCCCCCAGCGGCAGCGGGGACAGATCCTCCGCCGAGGCGACGTCCTTGACCTGCACATAACCCAGGAAGGGCGCGAGCGCCGCGTGCGCCGCCGCGGGGGTCTCGCCGTCGAGCCAGGGGCCCACGACGTCCCAGATCGCGCCCGCGTTCTTGTGGCCGACGGGCCCCAGGATGCGGGACACGGCCGCGCCGCTGCGGTGCGAGTCGTGGGTCTCCAGCAGGATCCGTACGCCGAGCCCGGCCGCCGTCTCGGCCGCGGCCCCCAGACGGCGGGCGGCGGTGGCCTCGGCGACGGCCGGATCCTGGTCGCCGCCGCCGGGGAAGACCCGTACGTTCGACGCGCCCACGTCCCGTGCCAGCCGCAGGAGGCCGTCGATCTCCGCGTACACGGGAGCGTCGTCACCGGCCGCCCCGACGCCCACGTACCCGCAGACGGTCAGGATCTCGATGCCGGCCCGGTCGAACTCCCCGACCACGGCGGCCCGTTCCTGCGCTCCGATTCCCGGGTGGACCGGCTCCTCGGGATCGGCGCGCAGTTCGACGCCCTGGTATCCGGTGTCGGCGGCGAGAGCGACCACGTCGGGGACCGGCATGCCCGGTACGCCAAGGGTGGAGAACGCGAACTTCACTTGATCGTTCCTTCCTGCAGGGGCAGCCGCCAGTCCTGGCCGACCAGATCCGCTCCGTAGGAGCGGTGCGGTTTCTCGGTGACGAGGGTGAACCCGGCCCGCTGGTAGATCCGGCGGGCGCCGGTCAGTACGTCGTTGGTCCACAGCACCAGTTCCCGGTACCCCACATCGCGCGCGAAATCCACGACGGCGCGCACAAGCCGGTCGCCGAGCCCGTGTCCGCGGGCCTCGGGTTCCACCAGAAGGAGCCTCAGCCGCGCGGTCGCGGGGGCGTCGTCCCGTACACACATGACCGATCCCACGGGCCGGCCGTCCAGCTCCGCGATCCACACCCGTTCCAGGTGCGGGTCGTGGTCCTCGGCGAAGTCCGCGACGATCCGGGCGACGAGCCCCTCGAAGCCCGCGTTCCAGCCGTACTCGGCGGCGTAGAGCGCTCCGTGCCGCTGCACGATCCACCCCAGGTCGCCGGGTCCGGGCTCGCGCAGGACGGGGCCTTCGCGGTGAGCTGGCCTGCCGCGGCCGAGGATCTCGCGCACGGCCCGCATCGCTTCGAGCAGCCGCAGCCGCTCTGCCTCGGTCACATCGGCGAGCAGCGACCCGACGGCCTCGCGCGACCGCTGGTCGAGCAGGGCGGCGGCCTCGCGCCCACGAGGGGTGAGGGTGATCCGCTGCCGCCGGGGGTCCGCCTCGGAGGGCGCCCGCCCGACCAGACCGTCCCGCTCGAACCTGGCGAGCAGCCTGCTCAGATACCCGGCGTCGAGGGACAGTTCCCCGCGCAGGTCGGCGGCATCGGTCCGGGGGCTGTGGGCGAGCTCGTACAGGACGCGGGCCTCGGTGAGGGTGTACGGCGTGTAGAGGTGCTTGCTGTAGTCGAGTGCGCCGATGAGATTGGTGTAGAAGCGGTTGAAGGCGCGGATTTCCTGGATCGGCATCAGCTGCTCCGGGCTGGTTACTCCGGATCTGTCCTTGACTCAGTCAACGGTAAGGGGCGGATGCGGCGCGCACAAGAACCGGGTGGGGACATGGACTCCGCACGGCGATCCGGCCGTTGGGCGGCTTCCTCCGGGACGCGCTGAACCGGTCGCCGTCGGCTGATCGGCCGTCGGGTCGGGACCACGGACCGGGGGTGGTGTGCCTCGCCGCGGCGGCCATACGGATCGCCGCGCCCGGTCAGGCCGTTGTCCGGAAGCGCCCCCTCACCCCTTCCGCGGCGGAGCCGTCGAATTCCGCGCCATCAGTTCCGCCGGAATGGTCGCGATGCCGCCCGGCGGCGGGGCCTCGTTGCCCATCGCCAGCCGGCCAGCACGCGCCCCCGCCTCGTACAGCGGCAGCCGGACCGTCGTCAGCGCCGGTACCGCGTCCACCGAGAACGGGAGGTCGTCGAAGCCTGCCACCGAGATGTCCTCGGGGATGCGAAGCCCCTGGTCGCGCAGGGCCGCGCAGGCGCCCAGTGCCACTGTGTCGTTCGCGGCGACGATCGCCGTCAGGCCGGGCTCGCGGCGCAGCAGTTCGAGCGTCGCTTCGTAGCCGGAGCGCCGGGCGTACGGGCCGTGCACGGTGAGCCGGTCCTGGTCCTCGTCGACGCCCGCCGCGGCCAGCGCCGCCCGGTGGCCCTCCAGCCGGTGCCGGGTCGTCGTGCGCTCCGTCGGCCCCGCCACATAGCCGATCCGCCGGTGCCCGAGTGTGACCAGGTGCTCCGTGAGCCGCCGTCCGCCGCCCCGGTTGTCGAAGGCGAGCGCGGCGGCGACCGACTCGCTGCCGGGCAGCGGCGGCCTCCCGCAGAGCACGATGCGGGTGCCCGCGTCCGCGAGCTTCGCCAGTTTCGCGGCCATCGCCGCGATGTGGCCGGGGTCCTCCAGCGCGCCGCCCGTCAGCACGACCGCCGCGGCCCGCTGCCGCTGGAGCAGGGTGAGGTAGGTCAGTTCGCGCTCCGGCGAGCCGTTGGTGTTGCAGACGACGGCCAGTTTCTCGCCGCCCGCGCGCCCCGTGCCCTCCTGGCCGCCGATCTCGGTCTGGGCGGCCCCGGCCATGATCCCGAAGAAGGGGTCGGCGATGTCGTTGACAAGGATGCCCACCAGGTCCGACGTGGCCGCGGCGAGCGAACTCGCGGGCCCGTTCAGTACGTAGTCCAACTCGTCGACCGCTCGCAGCACCCGCTCCCGCGTCGACGCCGCGACCGGGTAGTTGCCGTTGAGCACACGGGAGACGGTGGCCGGGGACACCCGGGCGCGCGCCGCGACATCCGCCAGGGTGACTGTCATCGCTTTCCTCCGCGGGAGATGGAACCGGGCCCTTGTCCAGGCCGCTGTCGGCAGGCTAGCGTCATACCGTGCAGAAAGCGCTTGCTACAGCCGTATCGCGGGAACACGGCCGTAACGAGGGATCGCCGAGCACCGTGGGACGTGGAGGCAGCTTCGTGACACACAGGACAGTGCGGATCGCCATGAACGGCGTCACGGGTCGGATGGGATACCGCCAGCACCTGGTGCGCTCCCTCCTCGCCATCCGCGAACAGGGCGGACTCGACCTGGGCGACGGCGACGTCCTGTGGCCCGAGCCCGTCCTCGTGGGCCGTCGCGAGCACGCGCTGCGGGAGATCGCCGAGCGCCACGGCCTCGACCATGTCTCCACCGACCTGGACGCCGTCCTCGCGGACGAGAGCATCGACATCTACTTCGACGCGCAGGTCACCTCAGCCCGCGTCGCCGCGATCAAGCAGGCCGTGGCGGCGCGCAAGCACATCTACACCGAGAAGCCGACCGCCACCGACGTCGCCGGCGCGCTGGCCCTGGCCCGGCTCGCCGACGCCGCCGGCGTCAAGCACGGCGTCGTCCAGGACAAGATCTTCCTGCCGGGTCTGCTGAAGCTGAAGCGCCTCGTCGACGGCGGCTTCTTCGGCCGGATCCTCTCCGTGCGCGGGGAGTTCGGCTACTGGGTCTTCGAGGGCGACTGGCAGGAGGCGCAGCGCCCGAGCTGGAACTACCGCGCCGAGGACGGCGGCGGCATCACCGTCGACATGTTCCCGCACTGGGAGTATGTGCTCCACGAGCTGTTCGGCCGGGTGACGAGCGTGAGCGCGCAGGTCGCCACGCACATCCCGCAGCGCTGGGACGAGCGCGGCAGGCCGTACGACGCGACCGCGGACGACTCCGCGTACGGCATCTTCCAGCTGGAGGGCGGTGCCGTCGCCCAGATCAACTCCTCCTGGACGGTACGGGTGATGCGCGACGAGCTGGTGGAGTTCCAGGTCGACGGCACCGACGGCTCCGCCGTCGCCGGACTGCGCCGCTGCCGCGTCCAGCACCGCTCCGCCACCCCCAGGCCGGTCTGGAACCCGGACCTGCCCGCCACGGAGCCCTTCCGGGACCAGTGGCAGGAAGTGCCGGACAACGGCGAGTTCGAGAACGGCTTCAAGACGCAGTGGGAGCTGTTCCTGCGCCATGTCGCGCTCGACGAGCCGTACCGCTGGGACCTGCTGGCGGGCGCGCGCGGGGTGCAGCTCGCCGAGCTCGGGCTGAAGTCGTCGGCCGAGGGCCGTCGCTTCGACGTGCCGGAGCTGTCGCTGTGACGATCCGCCTCCCGCACGGGACGTACGAACCACGCACCGACCCGGCCGTGTTCACTCCCGGGGCTCCTCCGGTGTCCCGTACGGTCTTCTCGGCGGCGCATGTCGTGGCCGACCCGTACGCAGACAACGCCTGGGACGCGCCCGCCGCCGTCGACTGGGACGCCACGCTCGCCTTCCGCCGCCATCTGTGGGCGCACGGCCTCGGCGTCGCGGAGGCGATGGACACCGCCCAGCGCGGAATGGGACTGGACTGGGCGGGCGCGGCCGAACTGGTCCGGCGCTCGGCCGCGGAGGCGAGGACGGTGGGCGGCCGTATCGCCTGCGGAGCGGGCACCGATCAGCTCGGGCCCGCGGGCGGCACCCTCGCCGAGGTACGTGCCGCGTACGAGGAGCAGCTGGCGCTCGTCGAGGAGACCGGCTCGCAGGCGATCCTGATGGCGTCACGGGCTCTCGCCTCCGCCGCGCGCACCCCCGACGACTACTCATCCCTGTACGGCCACCTGCTGCGGCAGGCGTCGGAGCCCGTGATCCTGCACTGGCTCGGTCCCGTGTTTGACCCGGCCTTGGAGGGCTACTGGGGTTCGACCGACCTCGACGCGGCGACCGAGACGTTTCTGGAGGTCGTCGCCGGGCACCCGGGCAAGGTCGACGGCATCAAGCTCTCGCTGCTGGACGCCGAGTGCGAGACCGAGCTCCGCCGCCGGCTGCCCCAGGGCGTGCGGTGCTACACGGGGGACGACTTCCACTACCCGGAGCTGATCGCGGGCGACGAACGCCACTTCAGCCACGCCCTGCTGGGGATCTTCGACCCGCTTGGTCCGCTGGCCGCACACGCGGTAAGGGTCCTGGACGCCGGCGACGTGTCGGGCTTCCGGGAACTCCTCGACCCCACGGTCGAACTGTCCCGCCACCTCTTCCGGGCACCGACCCGCTACTACAAGACGGGCGTGGTCTTCCTGGCCTGGCTGGGAGGCCATCAGGACCACTTCACGATGGTCGGGGGCCTCCAGTCGGCCCGGTCGCTCCCGCATCTGGCGAAGGCGTACGAACTGGCCGACGGGCTCGGTCTGTTCCCGGACCCGCAGCTCGCCGAGTCGCGTATGAAGTCCCTGCTCGCGGTGTACGGAGTGGACCGATGACCCTTGACCGCCTCAGCATCAACCAGATGACCGTCAGGCAGCTGAGCCTGCCCGAACTGGCCGGGGCCTGCCGACGCCTGGGCATCGGGTCCGTGGGCCTGTGGCGCGAACCGGTCCAGGCGTACGGCGTCGAGGCGACGGCGAAGCTCGTGCGGGACGCCGGGCTGACGGTGACCAGCCTCTGCCGCGGCGGCTTCCTCACCGCGACCGACCCGCGGCGGCGGGCGCGCGCCCTGGCCGACAACCGCGCGGCGATCGACGAGGCGGCGACCCTGGGTACGGACACCCTGGTCCTCGTGGCGGGCGGACTTCCGCCGGACAGCCGCGATCTGGCGGCGGCCAGGGAGCGCGTCGCGGACGCGCTGGAGGTGCTCGCGCCCCGCGCGGGGGAGCGGGGGGTACGGCTGGCCATCGAGCCGCTGCACCCGATGTACGCAGCGGACCGGTGCGTGGTCTCCACGCTGACGCAGGCGCTCGGTCTCGCGGAACGGTTCCCGGCGTCGCAGGTGGGCGTGGTGGTGGACACGTACCACATCTGGTGGGACGACTCGGCTCCCGCGGCGGTGGCACGGGCGGGTGAGCGGGGCCGAATCCATGCCTTCCAACTGGCCGACTGGACGACGCCGTTGCCCGAGGGTGTCCTGAACGGCCGGGGGCAGCTGGGGGACGGGGCGGTCGACCTGCGGGGGTGGCGGAGCCGGGTGGACGCGGCCGGGTTCACGGGTGCGATCGAGGTCGAGCTGTTCAACGAGGGCTTGTGGGCGCGGGACGGGCGCGAGGTGCTGGAGGAGACGGCGGGGCGGTATGTGGAGCACGTGCTCTGACGGGGCGGCTTACGTCGCGTGTGGCCGGTCGACGACCAGCACGTTCGGCTCATCCTTCTCCAGAGATCCACTCATGAGCCAAACGCTCCGACTGCCCTGTTTTGTCAGCATCGGAGATTCCGGAAAAACAACTGCCCGCAGTCGTGCAACCCTTTCCGGGTGACGCGTGTCGTACTGGTCATCAGGGCTCCAGGGAGGGGATCTGGGGGACCAGGGAGCTCTTGACGGAGGGGGAATGGAGGGGCCCGGCCGCGACGGCCGGGCCTCCTCGACCGTTCGGGGACGGGAGTTGTCCACAGGGCGGCCGGAATCGTTGTCCACAGGCCGCCCGCGGTGTCGGACCCCGGCGGTAGCGTCGGATCATGTCCAATTCGACGGTGTCCAACCTGGCAGTCCTCGAGGGGGTCCTGGAGCGGATCACCTACGCGAACGAGGAGAACGGCTACACGGTCGCCCGCGTCGACACCGGCCGCGGCGGCGGCGATCTCCTCACCGTGGTCGGCTCGCTGCTCGGCGCGCAGCCGGGCGAGTCCCTGCGCATGGAGGGCCGCTGGGGCTCCCACCCGCAGTACGGCAAGCAGTTCACCGTGGAGAACTACACCACGGTCCTGCCGGCCACGATCCAGGGCATCCGCCGCTATCTCGGCTCGGGCCTGATCAAGGGCATCGGCCCCAGAATCGCCGAGCGGATCGTCGAGCACTTCGGCGTCGACACCCTCGACATCATCGAGCAGCAGCCGAAGAAGCTCATCGAGGTCCCCGGACTCGGGCCGAAGCGGACACAGTTGATCGGCGTCGCCTGGGAGGAGCAGAAGGCCATCAAGGAGGTCATGGTCTTCCTCCAGGGCGTCGGCGTCTCGACCTCCATCGCGGTGCGCATCTACAAGAAGTACGAGGACGCCTCGATCTCGGTCGTGAAGAACCAGCCGTACCGCCTCGCGGCCGACGTGTGGGGCATCGGCTTCCTCACCGCCGACAGGATCGCGCAGTCGGTCGGCATTCCGCACGACAGCCCGGAGCGCGTCAAGGCCGGCCTGCAGTACGCCCTGTCGCAGTCCACCGACCAGGGCCACTGCTTCCTGCCCGAGGAGCAGCTGATCGCGGACGCGGTCAAGCTGCTCCAGGTGGACACCGGCCTTGTCATCGAGTGCCTCGCCGAGCTGGCCGGCGAGGAGGAAGGGGTGGTGCGGGAGACGGTGCCCGCCCCCGACGGCGGCGAGCCGTTGACGGCGGTCTATCTGGTGCCCTTCCACCGCGCCGAGATCTCCCTCGCGGCCCAGCTGGGCCGGCTGCTGCGGGCCGCCGACGACCGCATGTCCGCCTTCCAAGACGTCGCCTGGGACAAGGCCCTGACCTGGCTGGCGGAGCGCACGGGCGCGGAGCTCGCGCCCGAGCAGGAGCAGGCGGTCCGTCTCGCCCTCACCAGCAAGGTGGCCGTCCTCACCGGCGGCCCCGGCTGCGGCAAGTCGTTCACCGTCCGCTCCATCGTGGAGCTGGCCCGCGCCAAGAAGGCGAAGGTGGTGCTCGCGGCTCCGACCGGGCGCGCGGCCAAGCGGCTGTCCGAGCTCACCGGGGCCGAAGCCTCCACCGTGCACCGGCTGCTGGAGCTCAGACCCGGCGGGGACGCCGCATACGACCGTGACCGGCCGCTGGAGGCGGATCTGGTCGTGGTCGACGAGGCGTCCATGCTCGATCTGCTGCTGGCCAACAAGCTGGTCAAGGCGGTAGCTCCCGGCGCGCATCTGCTGCTGGTGGGGGATGTGGACCAGTTGCCGAGCGTCGGTGCGGGCGAGGTGCTGCGCGATCTGCTCGCGGACGGCGGCCCGGTGCCCCGCGTCCGGCTGACGCGCATCTTCCGCCAGGCCCAGCAGTCCGGCGTCGTCACCAACGCCCACCGCATCAACTCCGGCTCGCACCCGATCACTTCGGGGCTCTCCGATTTCTTCCTCTTCGTGGAGGAGGAGACGGAGGACGCGGGGAAGCTCACCGTGGACGTGGCGGCACGCCGGATCCCCGCGAAGTTCGGGCTCGACCCGCGGCGCGATGTGCAGGTGCTCGCCCCGATGCACCGCGGCCCGGCCGGCGCCGGCACACTCAACGGCCTGCTCCAGCAGGCGATCACGCCCGCGCGGCCGGACCTCCCCGAGAAGCGCTTCGGCGGCCGGGTGTTCCGCGTCGGCGACAAGGTCACCCAGATTCGCAACAATTACGATAAAGGCAAGAACGGCGTCTTCAACGGCACGGTCGGCGTGGTCACCTCGCTCCAGCTGGACGACCAGCGGCTGACGGTGCTGACGGACGAGGACGAGGAGGTTCCGTACGACTTCGACGAACTGGACGAGCTGGCACACGCCTACGCCGTGACCATCCATCGCTCGCAGGGCAGCGAATACCCCGCGGTGGTGATCCCGGTCACCACCGGAGCGTGGATGATGCTCCAGCGGAACCTCCTCTACACGGCGGTCACCCGGGCCCGGAAACTTGTGGTGCTGGTCGGCTCGCGCAAGGCGATAGGACAGGCGGTGCGCACCGTTTCCGCAGGCAGACGCTTCACGGCGCTCGACCACCGGCTGGCCGGAGGCTGAGGGGGAGAGGCTGCGCCGGCCGGGGGAAGCGCTCGGGCCCCGCACGGGGCGGAAGTGACCACCCGGCTTCCGGAAGCAGGGCGAAGGGGGCAAGATGAGCAGGTTGGCGGCACTGAGTGCCGCCAATAGGCCCAATGGTCGACCCCGAGTGCACTCTCCTGAGCCAAATGGGGGATGGTAGAGACAGTCAGGGCACCTCGAAGAAGAGGCACTACGTCGGTGAGGGATGACGTGAGCGACAACTCTGTAGTACTGCGGTACGCGGACGGTGAATACACCTACCCGGTGGTCGACAGCACCGTCGGTGACAAGGGCTTCGACATCGGGAAGCTCCGAGCCAATACCGGTCTGGTGACCCTGGACAGTGGATACGGCAATACCGCCGCCTATAAATCCGCGGTCACCTACCTCGACGGCGAGAAGGGCATCCTGCGCTACCGCGGTTACCCCATCGAGCAGCTGGCCGAGCGCTCCACCTTCCTCGAGGTGGCGTACCTGCTGATCAACGGCGAACTCCCGACGGTCGACGAGCTGTCGGCCTTCAGGGGCGAGATCACCCAGCACACGCTGCTGCACGAGGACGTCAAGCGGTTCTACGGCGGATTCCCGCGCGACGCCCACCCGATGGCGATGCTGTCGTCCGTGGTCAGCGCGCTGTCGACGTTCTACCAGGACAGCCATAACCCGTTCGACGAGAAGCAGCGTCATCTCTCCACGGTCCGGCTGCTGGCCAAGCTGCCCACGATCGCGGCGTACGCGTACAAGAAGTCGATCGGCCACCCCTTCGTCTACCCGCGTAACGACCTCGGGTATGTGGAGAACTTCCTGCGGATGACCTTCTCGGTCCCCGCCCAGGAGTACGAGCTCGACCCGGTCGTCGTCTCGGCGCTCGAAAAGCTGCTGATCCTTCACGCGGACCACGAGCAGAACTGCTCGACCTCCACCGTGCGTCTGGTCGGTTCCTCCCAGGCGAACATGTTCGCCTCGATCTCCGCCGGTATCAGCGCCCTGTGGGGCCCGCTGCACGGTGGCGCCAACCAGTCGGTGCTGGAGATGCTTGAGGGCATCCAGGCCAACGGCGGCGACGTGGACTCCTTCATCCGCAAGGTGAAGAACAAGGAGGACGGCGTTCGCCTGATGGGCTTCGGCCACCGCGTCTACAAGAGCTTCGACCCGCGCGCGAAGATCATCAAGGCGGCGGCGCACGATGTCCTCTCGGCGCTCGGCAAGTCCGACGAGCTGCTCGACATCGCACTCAAGCTGGAGGAGCACGCGCTCTCCGACGACTACTTCGTCTCGCGCAACCTCTACCCGAACGTGGACTTCTACACGGGCCTGATCTACCGCGCCATGGGCTTCCCCACCGAGATGTTCACCGTGCTCTTCGCGCTCGGCCGTCTCCCGGGCTGGATCGCCCAGTGGCACGAGATGATCAAGGAGCCGGGTTCCCGCATCGGCCGCCCGCGCCAGATCTACACCGGCGAGGTCCTGCGCGACTTCGTCCCGGTCGAGGCCCGCTGACCCCTCCTCGCGCCCCGCGGTCCTCAAGGGGCCGCGGAGGGCCGAGGCCCTGTGTGAACAGCGGAAAGCGCCCCGCTGCCGATCCCCCCACGGGTCGGCGGGCGGGGCGCTTCCCATATCCCCGGAGCGGATTCCCCCCACGGGATCCGGCCGGGCGTCTGCTGGCTGCAGAAGCTCCTCACGCGGTCTGCCGGGGTACGTACGCACGGGAGGGCCGCTCAAAGCTCCCCGGGCACGTGCCCCGGCCAACGCTTGCCTGGGACGTCCCCCAAGACATCCCATGAACGTCCCCCAAGACGTTCTCGGCATCGCCAATCTAGACCCGCGAGGAGCCTGAATGGTTACCCCTAAATATCTGTGATCTAGGTCTCCTTGTGAAGGTCTTGTGACCTATCTGTAGTCACGAGGAGGAGCGCAAGCGGAGGCTGTTGATCACCACAAACATGGACGAAAAGGCCATGGCAAATCCGGCGATCATGGTGCTGAGCAGGCCAGATGCCGCCGGCGTCAGGGCGGCGACGTCATAGCCGAACGCCCAGTAAAGATTCCCTTTGATGATGCCCGGAGTCCGGCGGGCGAGACGGATCTCGTCGGCGGCCACCCGCAGATCCCCCCGTACGAGCGTCAGGTCACCGGCCTCGATTGCGACGTCCGTGCACCCGCGGGGTGTCCGCGGGAGCGAGGGCGGGCGCGGGAGCGAGGATGGGCGCCGGAGCGAGGACGGGCGCGCCCCGAGTTCAGGCCTGGACGGCCAGTTCGTATCCGGCCTCGTCGACGGCCTCGCGCACGGCCTTCTCGTCGAGAGGGGTGTCGGAGACGACTGTCACCTGGCCGGTCGCGGCGACCGCAGTCACCGAGGTGACGCCCGGGATTTCGGAGATCTCGCCGGTGACGGCGCCCTCGCAGTGACCGCAGGTCATACCGGTGACCTGGTAGACCGTGGTGACGCCGCCGAGCCGCACGTCTGCCGCGCCGTCGTGACAGGAACCGGTCGAGGAGCAGCAGGAGCCGGTCGCCTGTGCGGTCTCGGTCTTCGTCTCGGCGGTCATGGCGTTCTCCTCTTCGAGGGTGCAACACGTACGTGGTCATGGTGTGCCGGGGGCCAGGGAATGCCGAGGCTCCCTGACGCCAGACTATACCCCCAGGGGGTATTAGTGCGAATATGCCTCCGGCTCCGCGTTTTGCTGCCCTCCGGCCCGTCGCTCCGTCGGGCAGACCCCGACGATGGGAGCCAGGTAGCGGAACATGACCTTCTTGATCTCGTCGATGTACGCCTGTCGCTCGTCGCCCTCGTGGGCGAGGACCAGGTCGAGACCGGCCTTGAAAATGGTGAAGATCATGGTCGCGATGCGGGCGAGCTCCGCGGGCGGGGCGTCGGGCAGGAAGTTCGCGACGATCTGCTCGATCCGGGTGAGCAGCACGGCGTGCAGGGCGTTGAACTCCTGGGTGATCTGGCCCGGTACGTCGGGGCCATGCATGAGGACGGTGAAGGCCGGGTTCTCGTGGTTGAACGCGAAGAGCGGGTCGAGGACCGCGTCCAGTAGCTGGTCGAGCGGGAGGTTCAGGTTGGCGGCCGTCAGGGCGGTGCCGTGGGACTCGCGCCAGCGGTCCAGGAGACGGCCGCCGAGCTCGACGGCGATGGCCTCCTTGTTCGGGAAGAACTGGTAGAGCGTGCCGGGGGAGACGCCGGCCTCGCGTGCGATGGCGTTGGTGCTGGCCGCTGTGTAGCCGCTGCTGCAGAAGACACTGGCGGCGGCGTCGAGGAGCTGGGCGATACGGCGCTCTCCGCGTGCCTGTCGCCTGCGCGGCCTGGCCGCGGGTGCGTTCGGTTCGGGTGCGTTCGGCTCGGAGGCTGTCGGTCCCGACGTGTCGGGGGCGGCCGAGTCGGGGGCGGCCGAGTCGGGGGCGGCCGAGCTGGCGGGGGTGGTCGTCCCCGGCCGTCCGGTCCGCTCGGCCGGTACGGGCGTCACCGGCCCGGGTGTCGTCGTCCCGGCCGTCTTCGGTGTGGCGGGCTCCGCTGTCTCGGAGGTGGCGGGCTCCGCTGTCCTGGGCTCCGGCACGTGAAATCCCCAGCTTCCTGGCGGTGGTTGACAAACGCGAGTGATCGCTCGCATTCTTGGCTAATGCGAGCGCTGGCTCGTGTTTGCCAGTCTATGGCAATGGTCGACTCATGCTGCCTGTCAGGAAGCCGGCGGATGGGCCAGGTGAAGGGGACGCCGCACCATGTCGGAGAAAAGCCCAGGGCCGGTCGGGGGATGGACCCGATTCGTCACGGCGCGACCCCGCCTCTCCCTCCTCGCCGCCCTGGTCATCACCGCACTCGCGGTGTTCGCCGGAAGCGGGGTCGCCGAGCGCATGGGCAGCGGCGGCTGGCAGGACCCAGCCGCCGAGTCGAGCTATGCGACGGCCGCCCTGGAGCGGGAGTTCCCCGCCTCCCAGCCGAATGTGCTCCTGCTGGTGGACAGCGGCCGGGCGGGCGTGGACGATCCGGCGGTCGCCGCCGAGGGCCTGCGGCTGACGGAGCGGCTGGCCGCCGAGAAGGACGTCACCGGCGTCGGTTCGTACTGGCAGACGCGCTCGCCCGCCCTGCGCGCCGCAGACGGGCACCAGGCCCTCATCGCGGCCCGGATCCAGGGCGACGAGAAGGCTGCGGCCGAGGTTCTTGTGCGCTTTGCGCCGCACTTCCGAGGCGAGCACGGCCCGGTGAAGGTGTCGATCGGCGGTCCCGTCGGCCTGCAGCACGAGATGACGACGATCGTTCAGGAAGACCTGTTGCGGGCCGAGATGATCGCCCTGCCCGTGACCCTGGTGCTGCTGGTGATGGTCTTCGGCAGCGCCGTCGCGGCACTGCTCCCGCTCGGTGTCGGCATTGTCGCCATCCTGGGGACGAACGCGGTCCTGCGCGGCATCACCGAGTTCACCGACGTCTCGGTCTTCGCCCAGAACCTCACCACGGCTCTCGGTCTCGGGCTCGCCATCGACTACGCCCTGTTCATCGTGCGCAGATTCCGCGAGGAACTCGCCACCGGCGCTCAGGTGCGCGAAGCGATGGGCACCACCCTGCGCACCGCCGGCCGCACGGTTCTGTTCTCCGCGCTGACCGTGGCCGTGTCACTGGCAGCGATGCTCGTTTTCCCGCAGTACTTCCTCAGGTCCTTCGCCTATGCCGGTATCGCTGTGGTGTTGCTGGCGGCGGGCGCCGCGCTGATCCTGCTGCCTGCCGCGCTGATGCTGCTGGGGCATCGGGTCAACGCACTGGACCTGCGCCGCCTCTTCCGCCGCGGCCGGAAGGCCGGGGCCGAAAAGGACCAGGTCGAAGGCGAGCGGGAGAGCGGCACCGGATGGGCGCGCCTCGCGGCCCTCGTGATGCGTCGGGCCCCGCTCTTCGCCTTCGCCACCGTTGCCGGTCTGATGCTGCTCGGGCTGCCCTTCCTCGGCGTGAAGTTCGGCACCCCGGACGACCGTCAGTTGCCGTCGACCGCCGAAACACATGTGGTTCAGCAGCAGATCCGCGACGGCTTCCCCGGCAGCCCCGCCGGAGGACTCGAGGTGTTCGCGGAAGACAAGGGAGCGCCCACGACCCCTGCCGCGTACGCCGCGTACCGCACCCGTGTCGCCGCACTCCCCGGGGTTCTGCGCGTCGACGGGCCCGTCGCATCGGGCGGCTCCGCGTACTTCTCGGTCCAGCCCAAGGGCGAGGCGGTGGGTGAGGTGGCCCAGCGGCTCGTTCATGACCTGCGTGCCGTCCCGGCGCCGTTCGAGACCTCGGTGACGGGCAGGGCCGCGGTGCTGGAAGACTCCAAGGCCGCCATCGCGGACCGGCTTCCGATGGCGCTGGGGATCATCGCCGTGGTGACTCTGCTGCTGGTCTTCCTGCTCAGCGGCAGTGTGCTGATCCCGCTCCAGGCGGTCGTGCTCAACGCCCTGAGCCTGACGGCGATGTTCGGTGCGGTGGTCTGGGTCTTCCAGGACGGCAACCTCTCCGGACTGCTCTCCTTCACCTCCACCGGTGACATAGAGACGACGCTGCCCGTGCTGATGTTCTGCATCGCCTTCGGGCTCTCGATGGACTACGGCGTCTTTCTGCTCTCCCGCATCAAGGAGGAGTACGACCGTACGCACGATCACGAGCACGCGGTGCGATTCGGCCTTCAGCGCACGGGCGGACTGATCACCGCGGCGGCCGTGATCCTCGCGGTCGTGATGGTGGGCATCGGCACTTCCCGGGTGACGAACACCAAGATGCTCGGGCTCGGTATCGCGCTGGCCGTGCTCATGGATGCCATGGTGGTGCGCAGTCTGCTGGTCCCGTCGGTGATGAAGCTGATGGGCGCCTCGACCTGGTGGGCGCCCGGGCCGCTGCGACGCTTCCATGAGCGGTTCGGGCTCAGTGAGGGAGAGATACCCCGGCCCGTTGCGGATTCGGACACGGACGCGGAAGCGGACCCTGCGGAGGCGGACTCTGCGGAGGCGGACGGGTCCGACGGCGCGGGGGCGGCACGGGACAAGGTCAAGGCCTGACGGCGCAAGGTCAAGGCCTGACGGGGCAAGGCAGCCGAAGGGGCATGCCGCGGCCCCGCACCCGTCGGGTGCGGGGCCGGGCCGTCCCAGGTGTTCGTCCGGTGTCCGGTGGGTATTCGACGACTCCGGCGTCCGACGGCGCTCAATGGGTGCGGCCCCTGTTCCTGGGGCGATTGGCGACCCAGACACGAATGGTGTCCGCGTACCAATAGGGCTTGCCCGCCTCCACATGGTCGGGCGAGGGAAGGAGACCGTGCTTGCGGTACGAACGGACCGTGTCCGGCTGCACCTTGATGTGCGCGGCGATCTCCTTGTAGGACCAGAGTCTTCTGTCCGTCATATGCGGGGCACCTCCCTGCGTGCACAGCAGCGGCGGCCGGGGGGCCGTCGGGCGAGCTGCGTCGCGAACGCTGGCGATCACTGAGCCTTTGCCTGTTGAACGACCGCGAGTGACGGGAGGGGCCCGGCTGTTGACCGCTTGTGACGGAACACCCGCGTAACGGAGACATACGTGATGGGCTGGCGACAACCGTGACAGAAGTGACGCACGCGGGTCAGGCGCCGCAAGAGCGCAGGAACCCGCGGGTACGCCGGGCGATGGGGAAGGGCTTGTCGGGCGGGCAGGGGTACATGTCCTGCTCGACGATGGCGAAGAGGTCGACGTCCAGCGCCTGCGCCGCCGCCAGCACGGGCTCCAGCGCGGGCACTCCGGCCGGGGGTTCGCACATCACGCCACGGCCGACGGCCGGACCGAACGGCACTTCGTCCGCCACCACTTCGGCGAGGATCTTCGGGTCCACCTGCTTGAGGTGGAGGTAGCCGATCCGCTCGCCGTAGGTCTCGATGAGCTTGACGCTGTCACCGCCGCAGTAGGCGTAGTGCCCGGTATCCAGGCAGAGCGAGACCAGATCGGCGTCGGTGGCGTCGAGGAAACGGCTGACGTTCTCCTCGCTGTCGATATGGGTGTCCGCGTGCGGATGGACGACGATCTTGAGTCCGTACCGCTCGCGCACCTCGTGCCCCAGCCGCTCGGTCTGGGCGGCGAGATCGCGCCATTGCGCCGGTGTGAGGGTGCTGTCCTCCAGTACCTGGCCGGTCTTGTCGTCGCGCCAGAACGACGGGATGACGACGAGGTGCGCGGCGCCCATGGCCTGGGTGAGCGCCGCGATGTCCGAGACATGCGACCAGGTCTTCTCCCAGACGGCGGGCCCGTGGTGCAGGCCGGTGAAGACCGTTCCGGCGGAGACCTTGAGCCCCCGGCGGGCGGTCTCCTCCTTGAGGAGGTCGGGGTCGCTGGGGAGATAGCCGTAGGGGCCGAGCTCGATCCATTCGTACCCGGCCTCGGCGACCTCGTCGAGGAAGCGCTGCCAGGGGACCTGCTGGGGATCGTCGGGGAACCATACGCCCCAGGAGTCGGGGGCCGAGCCGACCCGGATGCGGTTCAGGGAGGGGACGGATGAGGTCATGGCGGTCAGCTTTCCCGCCGCTGGAGAAGGGTGTCAAGAGTTCGTCCGAATGTAAGGACAAAATGTTGACAGGGCTCAGGAGGGACCACTACACCTAAGTGCAGCCGGCCTCGAACCGAAGGGACGCGCATGCCTCAGCCGTACGATGTGATCACGATGGGCCGGATCGGAGTGGACCTGTATCCGCTGCGAACCGGCGTTCCGTTGGCACAGGTCGACACGTTCGGGAAGTTCCTCGGTGGCTCGGCGACCAATGTCGCGGTGGGCGCGGCCAGGCTCGGCCGGCGCACCGCGGTGATCACCCGCACCGGCCAGGACGCCTTCGGGGACTATCTCCACCAGGCGCTGGGAGAATTCGGCGTGGACGACCGCTGGGTGACGCCCGTGGCCGCCTACCCGACCCCCGTCACGTTCTGCGAGATCTTCCCGCCCGACGACTTCCCGCTCTACTTCTACCGGCAGCCCAAGGCTCCCGACCTCGAAATCCACGAGCATGAGCTGGACCTGGCGGCCGTACGCGAGGCGCATGTGTTCTGGATGACGGGCACGGGCCTGTGCGCCGAGCCGAGCCGCGGCGCGACCCTGGCCGCGCTCGCCCACCGGGACCGCTCCGGGGCCACCGTCTTCGACCTCGACTGGCGGCCGATGTTCTGGAAGGACCCGGACGAGGCCAGGCCGTACTACGCCGAGGCGCTCGGGCACGCCACCGTTGCCGTCGGAAATCTGGACGAGTGCGAGATCGCCACCGGTGAGCGCGAGCCGTATGCCGCGGCCCGCGCGCTCCTGGCCGCCGGGGTCGAACTCGCCGTCGTCAAACAGGGGCCCAAGGGAGTCCTCGCCGTCCACCGGGACGGCACGCAGGCCGAGGTCCCGCCCGTGCCCGTCGAGGTGGTCAACGGCCTCGGCGCGGGTGACGCGTTCGGCGGGGCGCTCTGCCACGGGCTCCTCGCCGGCTGGGAGCTGGAGCGCATCATGCGTTTCGCCAACGCGGCCGGGGCCATCGTCGCGGCCCGCCTCGCCTGCTCCGCCGCGATGCCGTACGCCGCCGAAGTCGACCAGGTACTCTCCGGCGGCCCCGTCCCGCCCAGCCCGACCCCGCCACCCCCGCCCGGCCCCGTCGCCGTGCACGGGACACCCTCACCCGGAGCCGCATCGTGAGCCCCGTCGACATCTCCGAGCTCATCGGGATCCGCACCCGCCACCCCGAGGCCGTCGCCGAGGCCGCGGCCCGGCGGCGCAGGCGGCCCCGGCTCATAGGCGACAGCGGACGCCTGATGATCATCGCCGCCGACCATCCCGCCCGCGGCGCGCTCGCCGTGGGAGAGCGCCGCTTCGCCATGGCCAACCGTCGCGACCTGCTCGAACGGCTCTCCCTGGCCCTCTCGCGCCCCGGCGTCGACGGAGTCCTCGCCACCGCCGACATCCTCGACGACCTGCTGCTCCTCGGTGTCCTCGACGACAAGGTCGTCATGGGCTCGATGAACCGCGGGGGCCTCGCCGGAGCCTCCTTCGAGCTCGACGACCGGTTCACCGGCCATCGGGCCCAGGATCTCGCCCGCCTCGGGTTCGACGCGGGCAAGCTGCTGCTCCGTATCGACTACCAGGACCCGGGCTCGCTCGACACCCTGCACGCCACGGCCCGCGCCGTCGACGAGATGGCCGAGCGTCAGCTTCCCGTCTTCGTCGAGCCGTTCATCTGTCACCGGATCGACGGACAGCTCAGCAACGATCTCAGCGCCGAAGCGGTCACCCGGTCGATCGCGATCGCCTCCGGGCTCGCCGGCACCTCCGCGTACACCTGGCTCAAGGTCCCCGTCACGGACGACCCCGAGGACATGGCGGCCGTCATGGAGACCTCCACCCTCCCCGCGGTCCTCCTCGGGGGCGAGATCGGCGACGACCAGGACGGCGCGTACGAGAAATGGCGTGGTGCGCTGCAACTGCCCACCGTCCAGGGACTGGTGGTGGGACGCTCGCTGCTCTATCCGGTCGACGGAGACGTCGCCGGGGCGGTCGACACGGCCGTCGGACTGCTGTAGGGGTACGGAGAATTCATGAGCGACCACGACAACCAGAAGCGGCATCTGACGGCGGGCAGCGCGGCCGACGGCCCGTACGCCCTGCGGATCGATCCCGAGCAGGCCGGCTGGGGGTACTCCGGCCTGCGCGTGCTGGAGTTGGAGCCGGGTGAATCACACTCCCTCGTCGCCGGGGACAGCGAGTGGATCGTCCTGCCGCTCAGCGGCAGTTGCACAGTCCGTACGCAAGGCGAGATCTTTGAACTGCAGGGCAGGGAAAGCGTGTTCAGCGGAGTGTCGGACTTCGCCTACGTCCCGCGCGATGCCCATGCACAGATCGCCTCCGGCGCGGGAGGCCGCTTCGCCCTGGCAGGAGCGAAGTGCGAGCGACGACTCCCCGCTCGCTACGGCCCCGCGCCGGAGGTTCCGGTCGAGCTGCGCGGCTCCGGCAACTGCTCGCGGCAGGTCAACAACTTCGCCGCGGCGGACACCTTCGACTGCGACCGGCTGATCGCGGTCGAAGTGCTGACGCCCGGCGGCAACTGGTCCTCCTACCCGCCGCACAAACACGACGAGCACCGCCCCGGCGTCGAGTCCGAGCTGGAGGAGATCTACTACTTCGAGATCGACCGCGAGGGCCTCGGCTATCACCGGGTCTCGCCCTCCAGGCCCGGCGGCACGGACGTCCTCGCCGAGGTCCGCACCGGTGACGCCGTGCTGATCCCCGACGGCTGGCACGGCCCGTCCATCGCCGCACCCGGCCGCGACATGTACTACCTGAACGTGATGGCGGGCCCTGGCGCCCGGGAGTGGCTGATCTGCGACCACCCCGACCACGGCTGGATCCGCGACACCTGGCCGACGCAGCCCGTCGACCCCCGACTGCCCCTGTACGAGGCCGGAACCGAAGAAGGTGTCCGATGAGCAGTACGCGCCGACTCACCGTCGCCCAGGCGCTCGTAGCCTTCCTCGCCCGCCAGTACACCGAGCGCGACGGAAGCCGCCACCGCCTGATCAACGCCACCTGGGGCATCTTCGGCCACGGCAATGTGGCCGGCCTCGGCCAGGCACTTCTGGAGTCCGGCACGGACATGCCGTACGTCCAGGGCCGCAACGAACAGGCGATGGTGCACGCCGCCGTCGGGTACGCCCGCCAGTCCCGCCGCCTGTCCGCCCACGCCGTCACCACCTCCGTCGGCCCCGGCGCCACCAACCTCGTCACCGGCGCCGCGCTCGCCACCATCAACCGGCTGCCCGTGCTCCTGCTGCCCGGCGACGTGTTCGCGACCCGGCCCGCGGACCCGGTCCTCCAGCAGCTCGAACTTCCGTACGCGGGTGATGTGTCGGTCAACGACACCCTGCGCCCGGTTTCCCGCTACTTCGACCGCGTCACCCGCCCCGAGGCACTGATCCCGGCCGCGCTCCAGGCGATGCGCGTACTCGCCGACCCCGCGGAGACAGGGGCGGTCACGCTCGCCCTGCCGCAGGACGTGCAGGCCGAGGCGTACGACTGGCCGGAGGAGTTCTTCGCCGAGCGCGTGTGGAGGGTGACCCGACCCCGGCCCGACCAGGAGGCGCTCGCAGCGGCCCGCGACGCTCTGGCATCGGCCCGCCGCCCCCTGATCGTCGCGGGCGGCGGCATCCACCACAGCGAGGCCGAGGATGCCCTGTACGCCTTCGCCGACGCCACCGGTGTCCCGGTCGCCTCCACCCAGGCCGGCAAGGGCTCGCTGCCCCACGACCACCCCTGCGACGTCGGCGCCGTCGGACACACCGGCACCGCCACGGCCGACGAGCTGGCTCGCACCGCCGATCTGGTGATCGGCGTCGGTACCCGCTGGTCCGACTTCACGACCGCCTCCGCGACCCTTTTCCAGAACCCGGCCGTCCGCTTCCTGAACATCAACATCACCTCCTTCGACGCCCACAAGATGGCCGGGCTCTCCCTGGTCGCGGACGCGCGCACCGCCCTCGACGAGCTCGCCACGGCGCTCGGCCCCGGCTTCCGAGTCGCGCCCGCGTACGTCACGGAGTACGGCGAGGACAAGGAGCGCTGGGAGCACCGCGTCGACGCCGCCTACCAAGCGGGGGACCCGGACACCCGCCCCACCCAGCCCCAGGTGCTCGGCGCACTCGACACCCTGGTCACCGGCGACGACATCCTCATCAACGCCGCGGGTTCCCTCCCCGCGGACCTGCACAAGCTCTGGCGCGCCCGCAGCGCGGACCAGTACCACGTCGAATACGGCTACTCCTGCATGGGCTACGAGATCCCGGCGGCCATCGGCGTCGCCATGGCCGCACCTGGCCGCCCGGTGTGGGCACTCGTCGGCGACGGTACATATCTGATGAACCCCACAGAAATCGTCACCGCGGTCCAGGAGAACATCCCGATCAAGGTGATCATCATCCAGAACCACGGGTACGCCTCGATCGGAGGCCTCTCCGAGTCCGTGGGCGCCGAGCGCTTCGGTACCGCCTATCGCTACCGGGCCGGCGACGGGACGTACACCGGCAGCCCGCTCCCCGTCGACCTCGCCGCCAACGCCGCCTCCCTGGGGCTGCGCGTGATCCGCGCCAAGACGGTGCGTGACCTGCGCGAAGCGCTCGCCGAGGCGCGCGAGGCGGACGTCCCCACAGGTGTCTACGTCGAGACCGAAACGACAGACACTGTGTCGGGCGCGCCCCCGGCGCAGGCATGGTGGGATGTTCCGGTGGCCGAGACCGCGACCCGCCCGTCGGCGGTCAAGGCCCGGGAGGAGTACGACCGGCAAGTCGCAGCCCGACGCCGCCATCTCTGAAGGAGCACGAAATGAAGACCGTCAACCACTGGATCGGTGGCAAGACCGTCGAGGGTGCGTCCGGCAACTGGGGTCCGGTCACCGACCCCGCGACCGGCGCCGTCACCACCCAGGTCGCCCTCGCCTCCGCCGAGGAGGTCGACTCGGCCGTCGCCACCGCGAAGGAGGCGTACGCAACCTGGGGTACGTCCTCGCTCGCGCAGCGCACCTCGATCCTCTTCCGCTACCGCGCCCTGCTCGACGCGCACCGCGACGACATCGCCGCGCTGATCACCGCCGAGCACGGCAAGGTCCACTCCGACGCCCTCGGCGAGGTCGCCCGCGGCCTGGAGATCGTGGAGCTCGCCTGCGGTATCACCACCCAGCTCAAGGGCGAACTGTCCACCCAGGTGTCCAGCCGCGTCGATGTCTCCTCCATCCGCCAGTCGCTCGGCGTCGTCGCCGGCATCACGCCGTTCAACTTCCCGGCGATGGTCCCGATGTGGATGTTCCCGCTGGCCATCGCCTGCGGAAACACCTTCGTACTGAAGCCCAGCGAGAAGGACCCTTCGGCCGCGAACCTTCTCGCGGAGCTGGCCTCCGAGGCGGGACTGCCCGACGGTGTGCTCAACGTCGTGCACGGCGACAAGGTCGCCGTCGACGCACTGCTCGCGCACCCCGACATCGCCGCGGTCTCCTTCGTCGGCTCCACCCCGATCGCCCGCTACATCCACACCACCGCCTCCGCCAACGGCAAGCGCGTCCAGGCGCTCGGCGGCGCCAAGAACCACATGCTGGTCCTCCCGGACGCGGACCTGGACGCGGCCGCTGACGCGGCGGTCTCGGCGGCGTACGGCTCCGCGGGCGAGCGCTGCATGGCGATCTCCGCGGTCGTCGCGGTCAGCACCATCGCCGACGAACTGGTCGACAAGATTCGTGAGCGCGCGGAGAAGATCAAGATCGGCCCCGGCAACGACCCGGCGTCCGAGATGGGCCCGCTGATCACCAAGGCCCACCGCGACAAGGTGGCCACCTATGTCACGGGCGCGGCGGCCCAGGGCGCGGATGTCGTGCTCGACGGCACTGGTTACACCGTCGACGGCTTCGAGGACGGTCACTGGCTCGGCCTGTCTCTGCTCGACAAGGTCTCCACCGACTCCGACGCCTACCGCGACGAGATCTTCGGCCCGGTGCTGTGTGTGCTGCGCGCCGAGACGTACGAGGAGGGCGTGGCCCTCATCAATTCCTCCCCGTTCGGCAACGGCACCGCCATCTTCACCCGCGATGGCGGAGCGGCCCGCCGCTTCCAGCTGGAGATCGAGGCGGGCATGGTGGGAGTGAACGTCCCGATTCCGGTCCCCGTGGGCTACCACTCCTTCGGCGGCTGGAAGGACTCGCTCTTCGGCGACCACCACATCTACGGCAACGACGGTGTGCACTTCTACACCCGGGGCAAGGTCGTCACCACCCGCTGGCCCGACCCGTCCGAGGGGCACATCGGCGTGGACCTGGGCTTCCCCCGCAACCACTGACCGCGGGCCCGCCCGTACCCGGCACCTGTCTTTCGGTGGTCCGGCCGGCCCCCGGCCGGACCGCCCTGGTGTCCATGCAGGAACCGCGGCGCCGGTCCGCGCGCTCCACACCGAGTCCACGGTGACCGTCCCCCCCCGGGCGCGGACCCCGCCCATCAGTCGTCCGCGTCCTTGATCCGACGATGAGAGACCTGTTCCCGTACCGTGCGCCAACGCGACCGTGTCTGCTCGACCACGCTGTCCCACTGCTGGCGGACCTCATGGTCCGAAGGGCGCTGGCCCTGACGGATCCGGCGGAGTTCGTCTCGTACTTCTCGTCCTAGTGCAGCCGACGCGACGAGCACGAGCATGGCCGCGAAGAGGGCCGAGATCATCGCGAAGACGGCACCGACCACCCCGTAACGTGAGACGGAGGCGTTGAAGAGACGCGGCAGGTAGAGGGTTGCGCCCACGGAATAGACCGCTGTCAGAGTTGCCGCGGCGACGCCGAAGGGGATCAGATCGGGCCAGGTGATCCGCTTCGCCGACAGGATCCAGCCGCTCCAGACAAGGAACACGGCGGTTACCGATGCCTCGCCGGCCGCGGTCACCAGACCCAGCCCTCTCCCGCCAAGGACTGCGGAAAGCCACCCGGTGACCACTGCGTAGCCACCAAGGGTGAGGATCCACCACAGGCCGTTTCGTGTGTTGCGCACGCTGAGGGGCTTGAGTTCCCATGTCTGTTCGAAGAGCCGCTGCGAGGCTCGTGCGAAGCTCAGCACCGAGATCGTCAGGAAAACCACCCCGAAGATGCCCACGCTCGCGTCTGTGCTCTCGGTAGGGGAGAGGAGGGAGTCGACTGCCTCGGCGCCGGCTCCGGTGAGGCTGTAGCGCTTGGTGATCCGCTCCGCGGAGTCGTAGGGGACCAAGTCGCCCAGGATGGCGCTGCCGAGGATTGCGAGCGGAACCAGTGCGGTGAGAGCGCTGGACGCCAGGGCCATCGAGCGGTCGAAACCAACGATCTTCTGAAACCGGTTGATGACTCGCAACGCGAAGGCGGGACGCAGCCAGAACGTCAGCGTTCGGACGAGACGCTCGCGATTGATCCTCGCCGTCCTGCCCTCCGTGAAGATTCGGAACCTGTGTGGCGGCGCGAGCTTAACGGACGGTCACGGGGCGATGACGGGCGACACGGATGTTTCGCTCAAAGGGCTGTGAGCGAGGCCTGACGTGGATCAAGCCCTCGTTCCGATGTGAGTGGACCGTCTCGATCACCGACGTGACCCCGCTGGCGCACCGGATCCACGCCCTGGTGCGGAGCGGCGAACTGGAGGCAGCAGCCGGTACGACGACCGGCCGGAACGGCTGAGCGGTTGCCCTCCCGGACCGGCCGGGTCCGGCTAGAACAGCGAGTGCAGCGAGTACAGCGAGTACAGCGACCTGTTCGGGGACCCGGTGCGCGGGTCCACGACCCTGCCGCTCGTCGCGCCGTTCACCAGCGCGTCCCGGACCCGTGACCCAGTCGATGCCCGCGCCTGCCTTTCTTTGAACGTTCACGGACCGGTTCGGCGCGTGCGTGGTGCCAGACCGTGCATATGCGCTGACCAGGGTCTCGTGACGTGACGTACGACACAAGATGCCGTCACCATGGACACCATGACGGACCGCCGGATCGTGAACACCCATCAGTCCGAGGCATGGAACGGCTACGAGGGCAGGCACTGGGCCGACCACCAGTCCCGCTACGACGCCCTCAACGACCCTGCCAACGCACCGCTGCTGAGCGCCGCCCACATCACCGGCACGGACCACGTGCTCGACATCGGCTGCGGCAATGGACACCTGACCCGCCTCGCCGCCCGCCGTGGCGCACACGCCCTCGGCATCGACCTGTCCGCGCCGATGCTGGAACGCGCGGCGGAGAGCGCCGCGTCCGAGGGCATCGCCAACATCGCCTGGGAGCGGGCCGACGCCCAGGTGCACCTCTTCGACGAGGCATCGTTCGACGTTGCGGTCAGCCGCTTCGGGATCATGTTCTTCGCCGATCCCGTAGCCGCCTTCGCGAACATCGGACGCGCCCTGCGGCCCGGCGGACGGCTCGCGTTCGTCTGCCCCCAGGCCTTCAGCCGGATGGAACAGTCCGTCGTGTTCGCGGCGATCGCAGAGCACGTGCCGCTGCCCGATCTGAACCAGCCTGCCGAGACCGGTCCCGCCGCCTTCGCCGACCCCCGGCACACCAGCCGGGTTCTGCGCGACGCCGGGTTCGACGCCGTTGCGGAGGAGGCCATTGAGGTGTCGCAGAACTGGGGGAAGGACGCGGAGGACGCGGCCGGATTCCTCTTCGGATGGGGGCCGTTGCGGCACTGGCTGCGAGACGCCGGGCCACAGGCCGTGGCACGGGCCCGTGCGGCGGCGGCCGACGCCTTCCGGGCGTACGAGACACCGGACGAGGGCGTCCGGCTCACGTCCCGACTGTGGCTGGTCACCGCCGTCCGGCCGTGACCCGGCATCGCCGTCCGGTCGTGACCCTGTACCTCTGTGGCCCGCATCGGCACCCCGTACGGCCTACGGCGCCGGGAACTCCCAGGTGAGCATCGCGAACACCCCGTCGTCCTTCGCGCCCGCCGAACGGTACGTCGCCAGCGCCGGGTCGTTGTCCGTGTCCACGCCCACCCACATGTCGTAACAGCCGCGCTCGCGCGCCACCACGATCAGCGCCTCGACCAGGGCACGTCCGATGCCACGTCTGCGGTGCGCCTCGTGAACCGACAGCTCGTACAGGCACATCTCCGTGCCCTTGTCGGGGTGGTGCATCTCGATGCCCGAGATCATCCCCACGGGCCGCCCGTCGGCGTACGCGATCAGCATTAGATGCCCCGCAGCCGTGAGGAAACGCTCGGCCCACTCGTGCTGGGCCGGCCCGTCGTAGAGGTGCTCGGCCGCGACCAGCTCGGCCACGGTCGTCGCGCGCCGGATGTCCACAGCAATCCCTTCGCCACGGCGGTGCATACCGCGTCTGGTGTACGGCGACCGTACTCAGTACTCCGTGCGGAGGCTCACCAATTCCGCCTGGCGGCAGCCGAGACCCCACAGGGGTCCGCTTAGGGTTTCCACCATGCAGATCCGACTTCCCCGGCCCCGCGGGCGATGGCTCGCAGGCGTCGCCGCCTTCGCAGTCCTCGCGGGCGCGGGCACCTGGACGGCGGTCGGCGACGACAGCGCACCGACCGTGCACCGCGATGACCTGGTGCGGGAGATGCCCGGGGCGAAGATCGACACCTCCTACTTCACGACGGGCGGCGCCGAGCGCCGTCCCGCCGTCCTCCTCGGCCACGGCTTCGGTGGCAGCAAGGACGATGTCCGCGAGCAGGCGGAGAAGCTGGCACGCGACGGATACGCCGTGCTGACCTGGTCCGCCCGCGGTTTCGGCAGCTCCACCGGGCAGATCGGGCTCAACGACCCGGCCTACGAGGTCAAAGACGTCTCACGGCTGATCGACTGGCTGGCGAAGCGCCCTGACGTACAGCTCGACGCGAACGGCGACCCGCGCGTCGGCGTCACCGGCTCCTCCTACGGAGGGGCGATCTCGCTGCTCGCCGCCGGGTATGACAAGCGCGTCGACGCGATCGCCCCCCAGATCACCTACTGGAACCTGGCCGACGCACTCTTCCCGGACGGCGTCTTCAAGAAGCTCTGGGCCGGGATCTTCTTCTCGACGGGATCCGCCGCACCGGCGGGCGAGCGGGACGACGCCGATCAGCCCGAAGCACCGGCAGAGGACACCCGGCCCGCCGGCTCGGACGGCGACCCGGCAGGCCGGCCCGCCGACGCGTCCGCGGGCAACAGTGCCCCCGGGCCGCCGCCTCGCGGCCCGCCACCCCGAGCGGCTGCGGGTCGTTCCAACCCGCACTCTGCGCGATGTACGAGCGCGTCGCCGTCGCCGGAAAGCCCGACGCCGCAGCTCGCCGGCTTCTCGAAAGCCGGGGCCCCTCCGCCGTCGGCGACCGCATCAAGGTGCCCGCCCTCATCGTCCAGGGCCAGTCCGACTCGCTCTTCCCGCTCGCGCACGCCGACGCCATGGCCCAGCGGATCAGCGCCAACGGCGCGCCCGTCTCCGTCGACTGGATCGCCGGCGGCCACGACGGCGGAGACCGGGAGAGCAGCCGAATCGAGAACCGCATCAGCTCCTGGTTCGACCGGTACCTCAAGCACGACACGTCCGCGGACACCGGACCCGCCTTCCGCGTCAGCAGGACCGGAGGTGTCAACTCCACCGATGGCGAGGCCCTGCTGCGCGGAGCGACCGGCGACCGCTACCCCGGACTCTTCGGCACCACCCGTACCGTCCGACTCACCGGCCGCGCAGCGCGCTTCGTCAATCCGGCCGGCGCCACCCCGCCCGCCATCTCCGCAGTCCCCGGCCTCGGCGGCGGCATCAGCGCGCTCTCCTCCCTCGGTCTCGGTCTCTCCCTCGACTTCCCCGGGCAGTACGCCCGCTTCGACTCCGCGCCCCTGGACCGGTCGCTGCGGATCACGGGTTCGCCGACCGCCCGCGTCAAGGTCGCCTCCAGCACCGGCGACGCGGTGCTGTTCGGCAAGGTGTACGACGTCGGGCCCGACGGCCGCAGCCAGGTACTGCCCTCCCAGCTGGTCGCCCCGGTCCGTGTTGACGACGCCCAGCAGGGCAGGGACGTCAAGCTGACCCTGCCGGCCGTCGACCATGAGGTCGACGCCGGACACCGGCTGCGGCTGGTCCTGTCCGCGACCGACCTCGGCTATGCCTCTCCGGTCGCCCCCGCCACGTACACGGTCTCCCTCCTCGGCTCGGGCACGCTCGCGGTGCCCACCGCGCCGACCGTGGAGACCCAGGCCGCCGGACTGCCCTGGTGGACGTGGGCGCTGCCGGCCGCGGGCGCGGTCGTGGCAGCAGGCCTGCTGATCACCGCCCGCCGCCGGGCGGTCGCCCCGGCACCCGACCCCGAGCTCGCCGACGTGCCCCTGGAGATCATGGGGCTGACCAAGCGGTACGCCAGGTCCTCTGACCGGTATGCCGTGCGGGAGCTGTCCTTCCGCGTCGAGAAGGGCCAGGTCCTCGGACTACTCGGCCCCAACGGCGCCGGCAAGACCACCACCCTGCGTATGCTCATGGGCCTGATCCGGCCCGACGACGGTGAGATCCGCGTCTTCGGCCATGCCATCCGCCCCGGCGCGCCTGTACTCTCCCGGGTCGGCGCCTTCGTCGAGGGCGCGGGCTTCCTGCCCCACCTCTCCGGCCGCGAGAACCTGGAGCTGTACTGGCAGGCCACCGGCCGTCCGGCGAGCGACGCGCATATCGAGGAAGCCCTGGAGATCGCTGGCCTCGGCGACGCGCTCGCACGCGCCGTCCGTACGTACTCGCAGGGCATGCGGCAGCGTCTCGCCATCGCCCAGGCCATGCTCGGCATGCCGGATCTGCTGATTCTGGACGAGCCGACGAATGGACTCGACCCGCCGCAGATCCGCGAAATGCGGGACGTGATGATCCGGTACGCGGCCGGAGGCCGGACCGTCATCGTCTCCAGTCACCTCCTCTCCGAGGTCGAACAGTCCTGCACCCATCTTGTGGTCATGGACCGCGGCCGGCTGGTGCAAGCAGGACCGGTCGCGGAGATCACCGGCGAGAGCGACACACTGCTCGTCACCACAGCCGGGGAGGTGCCGGAGCCGATGGTCGAGAAGATCGCCGCGCTGCCGGGGATCGGCTCGGCGTCCTGTACGGCGGAGGGCTTGCTGGTGCGTCTCGACGGAGCCACCGCCACCGGCATGATCACCGAACTCGTACGTCTGGACGTCCCGTTGACGGGCGTCGGGCCGCACCGACGCCTGGAGGACGCGTTCCTCACCCTGATCGGAGGAACCCCATGAGCACGCTGGTCGAGTCGGCGCCTGGCTACCGGGCAGGGCACACTCTGCCGCTGCGTGTGGAGGCGGTACGGCAGCTCAAGCGCAGGCGGACGCTGGTCATGGCCGGGGTGCTGGCCGCGCTGCCTCTCATCCTGATCGCTGCCTTCGCTATCGGGGGAACCCCGGACGGCCGGGACGGCGGCCGGGTGACCCTGATGGACACGGCCACCGCGTCCGGCGCCAACTTCGCCGCCACCTGCCTCTTTGTCTCGGCGGGCTTCTTGTTGGTGGTCCCGGTGGCGCTGTTCTGCGGCGACACCGTGGCGTCGGAGGCCAGTTGGTCGTCCCTGCGCTATCTCCTGGCCGCTCCCGTCCCGCGCGCCCGGCTGCTCTGGTCCAAGCTGGCGGTGGCGCTCGGCTTCAGCGCGGCGGCAATGGTGCTGCTCCCGCTGGTGGCCCTGATGGCGGGCACCCTGGCTTACGGCTGGGGGCCGCTGAAGCTGCCCACCGGCGGCTCCCTGGACACCGGCGACACGCTGCCGCGCATCGGACTGGTGGTGGCGTTCATCTTTGTCTCCCAACTGGTCACCGCGGGGCTGGCGTTCTGGCTGTCCACCAAGACCGACGCCCCGCTGGGCGCGGTGGGCGGGGCGGTCGGGCTGACGATCATCGGCAATGTGCTGGACGCCGTCACGGCGCTCGGGGGGTGGCGTGACGTGCTTCCCGCACACTGGCAATTCGCCTGGATCAACGCGCTCCAGCCACAACTGGAGTGGAACGGCATGGTGAAGGGCGCCGCGGTCTCGGTGACATACGCCCTGGTGATGTTCGCGCTCGCCTTCCGGAACTTCTCCCGCAAGGACATCGTGTCCTAGCTGCCTCGCGCTGCGACCGGTACGGCACAGACAGGCACGGCACAGACAGGTACGGCACAGACCGGTACCGCACAGGCCAGTACCACCCGGCCCGGCACTGGTTGTTCCAGTACCGCCTGGGCCGAGCACCGTTTCGGACCTCACAGCCAGCCCCGACGAGCCGCTTCCGCTCCCGCCCGGAAGCGGCTCGTCGTGCCGAGGGCGGTCAGCAGTTGCCCGACGCGGCGGCTGTACGTACGCCCTGACATGCCCAGACGGGTCGCGGCCGCCTCGTCCGTGAACCCGGCGAGCATGGAGTGGAGCACGGGCAGAAGGTGAGCGGGCACGGCAGTGGCCACCGTATGCGGGGTGAGATCTTCGCCGGTGTCCCACCAGGCATGGTGCGTGCGGACCAGGGCCTGGACGACGACAGGATCGCGGATCAACAGGAGGCCGTTGTAATGCAGTTCCAGATCAAGAGGTACGACGGCGACCGTGCGGTCCGCGACGACCATCTTGAACGGAATGCAGTCGGTCACCCGCGCCGCGCCGGGCCAGAGCCACGACTCGCGTAAGTGCGTCAGCCCCTGCCGAGGCGCGATACGGCGGACCGTCGGGGTCTGCTCGCCGGACGTACGCACGCAGTAGCCCGCGAATTCCAGGAACGGCTCGGGAATGCCTTGGTCCAGCGCGCCGGCGGGATCGTCGAAGCTGAGGAGTTCACGGCGCGCGGAACGGATCAGCGCACTCAGAGTCGCCCGCACCTGTGCCGCCCCCTGGACCGGCTGCCCGGGCGCGTCCCGAAGGACGGACCGCGAAGCTTCTCGACCGAGCACGGAGCCCGGAGCCACCCCCACTGCCATCGCAGATCATCCCCCGCCTTTCCTCCAGCCATACGGGCCGTCCCCTTCGAAACCCGCATGCAACTCAATGTACGCACACGGCTGCGTATGGTGACAAGCGCCTGTTCAGAGAGTGGCGAGTGTTTGCCAGTCGCTTCGATTCGCGGGGGCGGTGGGGCATTCTGGAGGTGGATGAGGTGATGGCGAGCACCGGTGAACCCCGGAGCCGCTGAGGGAGTTGCCCACCCGGTCGGGGCAACTCCCACTCGCCGTTGTCGCATTGAGATTCATCCGCAACACCTTCGTCTGCTCTCCGGAGCCGTCTCGGACGTCACATTCACAAGTGCTGACGATCCAGGGAGCCCAGATGAAGCTCGGCGTACGGACGTACAGGGGAGTGGCGGCTGCCGTGCTGGCAGCAGGCATGCTGCTGACCGCGGGCTGCGCGGGAGGTGGCCAGGCCGACCGGAGCTCTCAAGGCGGCAGGCAACGGGCGAACGACGGCGTGCAGCCCGCGCCGATAGCCCCGGACGGGGGAGGGGGCCCGCCCGCGCGGGGAGTTGACGGCGGAGCCGAAGGACAGCGCAAGACAGGGGACGCCTCCGAGGACGCCAGGCCCGCGCCCGACTATCTGTCCACCTTCGCGCTGGACGTCGACACCGCCTCGTACGGATACGCCCGCCGTACCCTCGCGGACGGACAGAGGCCGCAGCCGGGGGACATCAGGCCCGAGGAGTTCATCAACAGCTTCTGGCAGGACTATCCGCGGCCCAAGGGCGACGGCTTCTCGGTGACCGTCGACGGCGCGCGACCCCACAGCGCCGAGGGCGAGATCAGGACGGAGGCGCAGAGCGAGGCCGGAGGCGGCGAGGGCTGGTCGCTGATTCGGGTCGGGCTCTCCACCCGTCCCTCCGACAGGAAGGGCGACCGGCCGCCGGCCGCGCTCACCTTCGTCATCGACATTTCGGGTTCGATGGCCGAGCCGGGCCGCCTCGACCTCGTCAAGGAGTCGCTGGGAATCCTCACCGGCGAACTGCGCGGCGACGACTCGATCGCCCTCGTCACCTTCAGCGACGAGGCCGAGACGCGGTTGCCCATGACGCGGCTGGCCGGCCGCCGGGACCGTATCCGCTCAGTGATCGAGAGCCTGGAGCCCACCGATTCCACCAATGTCGAGGCGGGTGTGCGGACCGGCTACGACACGGCGGTCGAGGGGCGGCGCCGAGGCGCCACCAATCGCGTCGTGCTCCTCTCCGACGCCCTCGCCAACACCGGCGAGACCGACGCCGACGCGATCCTCGCCCGGATCGACGACGCCCGTCGCGAGTACGGCATCACGCTGTTCGGCGTGGGCGTCGGCAGCGAGTACGGCGACGAGCTGATGGAGCGGCTCGCCGACAAGGGAGACGGCCACACCACCTATGTGTCCACCAGCGAGCAGGCCCGGAAGGTCTTCGTCGACCAACTGCCCGCCCACATCGAGCTGCGCGCGCGGGACGCCAAGGCGCAAGTGGCCTTCGACCCGAAGACGGTCAAGCAGTTCCGTCTCATCGGCTACGAGAACCGCGCGGTCGCGGACGAGGACTTTCGCAACGACCGGGTGGACGGCGGTGAGGTCGGCCCAGGCCACACGGTGACCGCGCTGTATGCCGTACGGCTGCGCGAGGGGGCGAGCGGCCATGTCGCGACCGCGACCGTCCGCTGGCTCGACCCGCGCACGCGTGCACCGCACGAGCAGACGGGCTCCGTCGAGACGGATGCGGTGGATGGCGGGCTGTGGGAAGCAGCGCCCAGGCGGTTCCAGGTCGCGGCGCTCGCGGCGTACTTCGCCGAGTCGCTGCGGGGCGGATCGATGCCGGGGGCACCCGGGCTCGGGGAGCTGGCCGAGAGGGCGAGGAAGCTGGCGGACTCGACGGAGGACGGCGCGGTGTGGCAGCTGGCCGACGCGATCACGCAGGCGCAGCGACTGCGGGACTGAAGCCGAATGCACTGACACGCCAGATGCACCGCAGGCCGATGGGCCAGTGATCTGTGAGTCAACGGCCGGTGAACCGAGGGCCGGTGAACCGAGGGACGTGAACCGACGGCCGGTGGGCCAACGGCCCGCGGACTGACGGGCTGTCGAATTTCGAGGCGGGGCGACCCGGATTCCGGCAGTCCGTCAGAGTGGGCGGTCGGGCCGTGATCGCGTGTCCCGTCAGGACCGCTGCGCCACCCGCCTCACCGGGCCATGATGTGCGCCATGGCCTCCGTTCTCCTCGCTCTCGCGATCATTTCCAACGGTCTGTACGCGGGCTTCATGCTGACGTTCCGGACCGCAGTCATGCCCGCGCTCGCCCGGCTGTCCGACGATCAGTTCCTTCCCGCCATGCGCCATATCAACGAGGTGGTGCCGCGCCCCCTGTTCCTGCTGAACTTCTTCGCGATCATCGTCTTCCCGGCCGTGTCCCTGGCGGTCCCCGTCGACGACCGCACCGACACCCAGCGGTGGCTGCTCATCGCCGGCCTGGTCTGCGCGGTGATCAATCACCTCATCACCGCTGGCGGCAACATCCCGCTGAACAACGCCCTCGCCAAGGCGGAGAACGACCCCTCGGCCGGCTCCGACGGCGAGGTCCGCAAGGCCTTCGAACCCCGGTGGAATCAGCTCCATCTGGTCCGCACCCTGTTCACGATCGCCGCCTTCGCGCTGATGGTCGGCGCCGCGCTGTAGTGACCGTGAACAGCCTCACGGTCTCCTGTCGGCCGACGATCTCGTCGACCCCGGACGTCGCCGTCCACTCCTTGGCGCCACTCATGCCGGCTCGACGGACGGACACGCCATCACCCAGGGCAACCCCGGCTGTAGGAGGCGAAGGGGTGAAGGGGCGAGGGCGTGCACGTGGAGGTAGGAGATCTCCGTCAGCTCGCGCTCCCGACCGGCCGCGCTCCCGGGGCTCCCAAGCGGGTCGGCGTCGGTCCCGCCGGGCGCCGCCGGGTATGCGCGCTGCTGCTCGATGCGTCGCCGAGTGCGGGCCTTTCGGCGCGTCGACTTGTTTCCGCCATCGACGTATCGGCCGGAAGTCGAATTCAGGACACCGGGACGTCGCGAGCGGGGGGCAGGTTCCCGGGAAGCCCCTCCCGCCCCACCGCGACCGCGCAGCGGGACGCGCCCGACGATGAAGGACGGCAGAGAGCGTGGCCATGCCCGAGCCCCTGACCGTGTCTGAGCCCCTGCCTGTGTCCGAGCCCTTCACACCGCCCCTGCCTCAGTCCGCGCACGAGCCCCTGTCCGCGCCGAACCCCTTCACCCCGCCCGAGACCGCCACCCCGTCCCGGCGGCCCGCGGACCGCCTGCGCCGTATCCCCCTTCGCGAGATCCTCTGCCTGCTCCCTTTTGCCCTGGTCACCGCCTGGGCGGTCGGCAACTGGTCCCTGGTCGCCTCCGGTGTCGGCCGTCTGGGTGGCGCTCACATCGGCTGGCTCGTCGCGGGAGGTGTCGTCACCGGTCTGTGCTGGGTGGCCGCGTCCTGCGTACGTCAGGGAACGGTGGTCGAGGGACTGCCCGTAGGACGGCTGCTGGCCTCGCAGTTCGCCGCCGGAGCCGCCAACCACCTCCTCCCGGCGGGACTGGGCGCACATGTCGTCACCCTGCGTTTCCTGCGCGGCTGCGGCATTCCGTTGGACCGGTCGACTGCCTCGCTCGCCCTCTACTCGCTGGTCGAGGCGGTGGCCAGGGTCGGGCTTCTGGTGGCGCTGGTGCTGGCTTTCCCGGGTGCCCTGCGCCTGAACGAACTTGTGCCGCCCGGGCGGGCGGTGCTGAGTGTCGCCCTCGCCGCCGCGGCTGTGCTCGCGACGGTGGCGATCGTGCTCCGTGCCGTGCCGAGGGTGCGCCGGATCGTCCTCGACTTCCTGCGTACGGCCCTGACCGACGCACGCGCCCTGCACAAGAAGCCCTCACGGGCGCTGGCCCTGTGGGGCGGCGCGGTGGCCTTCCCGCTGCTGCAGGCAGGAGTGCTGGTCTGCGTGGCGTTTGCCCTCGGGGTGCCGGTTCCCTGGCACTACATCGTCGTCGCCTACCTGGCGGCGAGCATCGCGGCCGGGATGATCCCCGCGCCGGGCGGCATCGGTTCGGTGGAGCCCGCGCTGGCGGTCGCGCTGGTCACCGTGGGCGCGCCGCTCGTGGTCGCCACCGCGACGGTCCTGGGCTTCCGCTTCCTCACGGTGTGGCTGCCCCTGCTGCCGGGGGTGGCGATGCTGGCGGCGCTGGTTCGATGGCGGGTGCTCTGAGGGCCAGGTCCGGGCGGCACCGGGCTTTCCGTGCACGCGGCAGGGCGTCCACCCTCCGGATCAACCCCGGCCTGGCGGTCTCGCGATCACCCGCGTCGCCGCCGACACCGCCGGCCGCGTCCTCGAAGCCGCGCTTCTGGTGTTCCCGGGGGATCACGTCGAGGCGGTCTTCACCACTCACCACGTGCTCGACGAGAGGCAGACGACGCGAGCCCGGCCACAACCTTTTCGTCCCGAACTCTCGGCTGAGAGGCTATCGGGGTCCAGCGGGCTGGGCAGTCGGCCGTTGACGGCTCTTGGTGGTCGGCGGCTGTCATGGTGGTCGCTGTACTTCGCTGCTGTACCGCAACGGCTCCGGAGCGATTGCGCCGTTCGCGCCTTGCACCCCCACTGACCTGCTAGGAAGTCAGGTCGTCGTGCTACGGGGTCGCGCAGTACGTCGGAGCGGACGCACGAGCCCGGGAGCGATGGAGACACTCATCGAAATCGAGAGTTTCGAAAACTTGCTTTTCGATTGGCTGGATGGCTACAGTTCTGGTGTCAGCTAAGAACGGATCAGGAGCAGCCATGGCCGAGGCACCCTCAGCATCGCGGCGCCGCAAGCTCACCCCGGAACGGGAGCGTGAGCTGCTGGCGGTGACGGCGGAGCTGGTCGGCGAGGTCGGCTACGAGCAGGTGACCATGGCCGCGGTCGCGCAGCGGGCCAAGTGCAGCACGGCCACGCTCTACCGGCAGTGGGAGAGCAAGCCGCGGCTGGTGATCTCGGCGTGGAAGGCCCTCACCGCTGAACACAAGCACGACCTGTCGCACGTCGATACGGGCACTCTGCGTGGTGACTTGATGGGCGCGGTCGAGTACCTGGTGGCGGACGACCCGGCCAATGGCACGTTCGCCTCGGTGCCAGCCGCGATCGTCCAGGACGAGAGCCTCATGGAGATCGTCCGGGAGATTCTGATCCACCCCATCCTCCGTGACCTCGCCCAGCTCCTCGACCGTGCCGTGTCCAGAGGAGAGATTGCATCCGGCAATCCGGTCATCGGCGTCGCGGACCAGGTTCTGTTGGGTCCCTGGCTCGCCCAGACCATCCTCTTCGGGACTCCTGCCACACAAGAGCTCATGGAGTCCGTCGTCGACCTGGTTCTCCTGCCGGCCCTGACCACGCAACACGCCACCGTGTGACCTGACGTCCGCTCCCTCCCCGGCCGCGCCGCTCCGGCTCCGCCGACAGTCCTCCACGCCCTGACCACGGCCTGAGCGCCGCCCGTCTGCTTTCGCATGCCCTGTAGCGCCCCGCGCCCATGTCGCCGGGTTCAGGGCACCGCGCGCCCAAAAACACCTTCGATTCGGAGCACCTCCTCATGGCAACCTTCCTGCACAGGATCGGCAGGGCCGCATTCACGCGGCGCTGGCTGGTCGTCCTCCTGTGGGCGCTCGTCCTGGGCGCCGTAGGCGCCAGTGCCGCCAACAGCTCAGGCCCCGCCAGCTCGAGCGTCACCCTGCCCGGAACGGAGGCCCAGAGGGCCCTCGACCTCCTGGGGGAGAAGTTCCCGGCCGCCAACGCCAACGGAGCCACCGCCCGCGTGGTGCTGCGTGCTCCCGCCGGTGAAAAGATCAGCAGCGCCGACAACAAGGCCGCACTCAAAACGATCCTCGCCGGCGTGAAGGACTCCTCCTCCCGTATCGCCCAGGTCAGCGACCCCTTCGCCTCCAAGACCGTCAGCGCGGACGGCACCACCGCCTACGCCCAGGTCAGCTACACCGCCAAGGACGCCGACCTGACCGACGGCGACCACAACAACCTGGACAAAGCCCTGGAATCGGGCCGTGACCAAGGGCTGACGGTGGAGGCCTCCGGCAACGCCCTGGCCCCGCCCGCGGAGAGCCACACGGCAGAGGCCATCGGCTTCGCCCTCGCCGCGGTCATCCTCCTCATCACCTTCGGCTCCCTCGTCGCCGCCGGCCTGCCCCTGCTCACCGCGCTGGCCGGTGTGGGCGTGAGCATGGCCGCGATCACCGCGCTCAGCGGCCCGTTCAACCTCAACAGCAACGCCTCGGCCCTCGCCACGATGCTGGGTATTGCCGTCGGTATCGACTACGCGCTGTTCATCATTTCGCGCTACCGCTCCGAGCGAGCGGACGGATACGACGCCCGGGAGGCGGCCGCCCGTGCCAACGGCACCGCCGGAACCGCCGTCGTCTTCGCCGGGATCACCGTGGTCATCGCCCTGGCAGGTCTGGCCGTGGTGAACTTGCCCATCCTGACCGCGATGGGGCTCGCCGCCGCCGGTGCCGTCATCGTCGCCGTCCTCGTCGCCACCACTCTGGTTCCCGCCCTGCTGGGCTTCGCCGGTGAACGCGTCCGGGGCAGGACACGCAAGAACGCTCCCGGCACTGGCAAGAGCAGGCCGGGACGGACCGGTCTGGCACAGCGCTGGATCTCCTACGTCCTGCGCAAGCCGGCGAGGATGCTGATCCTGGCCGTGGTCGCACTCGGCGTCGTGGCACTGCCCGCAGCGAAGCTCGAACTCGGGCTGCCGGACGACGGCTCCAAGGCCGTCTCGTCCACCCAGCGCAAGGCCTACGACATGCTGTCGCAATCCTTCGGCCCCGGCTTCAACGGCCCTCTCACCGTGACCGTCGACGACCACGACCCGGCCATCGCCCGCACCGGCGCCCAGGACATGGGCAAGTCCCTCACCAGCCTGCCGGACGTGGCAGCCGTGACCCCGGCCGTCTTCAACGAGGCCGGCGACACCGCGATCATCACCGTCATCCCCAAGAGCTCACCCGGCAGCGAGGCCACCAAGAACCTCGTCCACGACATCCGCACCCTGGCCGGTGACCTGCACAAGGACACCAGGGCCCGTTCCCTGGTGACCGGCACCACGGCCCTCAACATCGACATCTCCGACAAGTTCAGCGCCGCGATCGTGCCCTACCTGGCGCTCGTCGTCGGCCTGGCCATCCTCGTACTGATCCTGGTCTTCCGCTCCATCCTGGTTCCCGTCAAGGCTGCCCTCGGCTTCTTGCTCTCCGTGCTGGCCTCCCTGGGCGCCCTCGTTGCGGTATTCCAGTGGGGCTGGCTGAAGGACCTCATCGGCCTGGAGCAGACCGGCCCCATCATGAGCCTGATGCCCGTCCTCATGGTCGGCATCGTCTTCGGCCTGGCCATGGACTACCAGGTATTCCTGGTGACCCGCATGCGCGAGGCCTACGTCCACGGCGCCGCCGCCCGCTCCGCGATCAAGGCAGGCTTCCACCACAGCGCCACCGTCGTCACCGCCGCGGCCCTCATCATGATCAGCGTTTTCGCCGGCTTCGTCGGTTCCCAAGACGCCATGATCAAGTCACTGGGCTTCGGCCTCGCCATCGCCGTCGCCTTCGACGCGTTCATCGTCCGCATGACGATCGTTCCCGCCGTCCTCGCACTCCTCGGCAAACGCGCCTGGTCACTGCCCGCCTGGATCGACCGCATCCTCCCCAACGTCGACATCGAAGGCGAAAAGCTCACCCACCACACCCCGGCTGTCACCCCCGCGGACCACCAGCCCAGCTTCGTCAGCGCCACGGACCACAACCGCTGACACCACCCACCCCCACGGGCCCGCGGCCATCACAGCGCCGCGGGCCTGCCCCTGTTCGAAGGACGCCGATGCCCCGGGTACTCCTCGCCGGCGGACCCACCCTCGTTCGTGACGCCTATGCACACGTCATCGCCGCAAGCCCAGCCTTCAGCCTCCAAGCCCACACGGCAACCATCGCCGAGGCCCTCACCATCCTCTCCACCACAGCCTGTGACATCGTCCTGATCGAAGCCCGCGAACTGGCCGGAGCCACACCAACTGCGACCTGGACCTCACTCAACCAGGCACACACATCAACCGGATCATGCACAAAGTCGCGCTGTCCAGCAGAGCGCACCTCGTGGCCCTCGCCTACGAAAGCCGACTGATCACGCCTTCCCCAGGTACTGCTCTGGAGTAGCCGCACCAGCTGACCAGGCTGGTTGGTCAGCGTCTTACGCGTCAGGGGCTTCTGATCCGTAGCTCTGCATAGACCGGTCAGGGACGGTTATTTAGGCCGCGCTTCGGGTCTACAAGGACGCCGCGGGACGGGACCGGTTGCTGTACTTCGCTGCTGTACCGCAGCTCTACACCTGAGCCCGCACAGCGCGGGGGCGACCGACGTGACCGTCTGCCCCGCGCCGCGCCTGAGGGTCAAATGGCGCCAAGGTGGGCGAAGTCCGCCCACTCTTTTCGCCTTCGTTCGAGCAGGTCGACGTATAGGCGGGACGGAACCCGGCGGGGATGGCGGCGGCCGTCGAACACGTGGAAGCGAAGGCGGCGTGGCCACCGGAGAAGCTGTCGAGGTCGACTCCATCGTCGGCCGGCGCGGTGCTGGCGCCGCCCAGCAGGATGCCAGCAGCCAGGACAGATGCGGTCAGGACAGATGCGGTCAGGGCAGATGCGGTCAGGGCAGAGCGCATACGCATGCTTCTCGCCCGCGAAAACCCGGTGACAGCCGGACAGCCCCGGACCTTCCCCTTGATCATCAGGGAGGCGTTCGGGGCTTCGCCGTATCGAGTGAGGCATGTCCTGACCAGCAAAAAGCCCTCCCCAAAGGGAGGGCGGAGACTGGCGCCCCCGGCAGGACTCGAACCTGCGGCCAAGCGCTTAGAAGGCGCCTGCTCTATCCACTGAGCTACGGGGGCCGAATGGTGGCCTCGGTGGCCTGGAGCCCCTCGTCGGGTGGTCCCTGACCTTGCCGGGGACAAGGATAGGGCTCCGATCGCCTTGACCCCGTTGCTTCACCTGCGTGGCACGATGTGGAGGTTCGGTGAAGCGAACCGATAATCGCAGGCAGGTGCGATTCACGCACCGCTTTTAGCGCCTCACGTCTCGGGTGTTGTGCACTCGTTATGCCTGCGCCCCACTCATCCCGTCTGTCCCGTCTGTCCGACCGGCGCGCAGGGAGGGCTATACGCTTCAAAAAGCCGATAAAGTTGGGCATTCTTCGCATGTGGTGACCTTGGATGCACGGCCTCAGCTGATCGACGCACTCTCCGCCCTCCGCGACCGTGTCGCCGCCGTGCGTCTCCCTCTTCCCCTTCCCGGTGCTGAGCGCGCACGGCAGACGCGCCAGGAGCTGCTGGCGCAGCTCGACGACTATCTCGTGCCCCGGCTCAAAGAGCCCGAAGCGCCCCTGCTCGCGGTCGTCGGCGGGTCCACCGGGGCCGGGAAGTCGACTCTGGTCAACTCCCTGGTCGGGCGGCGGGTGAGCGAGGCCGGGGTGCTGCGGCCCACCACGCGTACGCCGGTGCTCGTCTGTCATCCGGACGATCACCACTGGTTCGCCGGGATGCGCGTGCTGCCGCACCTCACCCGGGTCTGGCTGCCGCAGCAGGACGAGACCGAAGGCGAGCGGGACCGAGGGCGCGGGGGCGACGAGGAGCGTTCCCTGCGGGTCGAGACCGCCCCCAGCCTCCCTCGCGGGCTCGCCCTCCTCGACGCGCCCGACATCGACTCGCTCGTCGTCGAGAACCGGTTGCTGGCCGCCGAGTTGATCTGCGCCGCCGACGTGTGGGTGATGGTGACGACGGCTTCGCGGTACGCCGACGCAGTGCCGTGGCATCTGCTGCGTACGGCCAAGGAGTACAAGGCCACCCTCGTGAGCGTGCTGGACCGGGTGCCGCACCAGGTTGTCGCCGAGGTCTCGCGGCAGTACGCGGCGTTGCTGACCAAGGCCGGTCTCGGCGAGGTGCCCCGGTTCACCATCCCCGAGCTGCCCGAGTCCGCGGGCGGCGGGAGCGGACTGCTGCCCACCACCGCGGTGGCACCCCTCCTCGCCTGGCTGGCCCACAGGGTGCAGGACCCTGCAGCCCGCCAGCAGGCCTTGGGGCATACCGCCGCGGGCGTGATCGACTCGCTGAAGGCGCGGATTCCGGAGCTCGCGTCGGCGGTGGCGGGGCAGCACGCGGCTGCCGTACGGCTCACAGGCGCGGTCGAGGACGCGTACGACAAGGAACGCGAGCGGGTCCGCCAGCAGCTCAGGAGCGGCGCGGTGCTCGCCGGGGACGCGCGGACGCGCTGGCGGGGCTTTCCACGCGACAGCTCCGCCTCCGAGCTGCTGGACGCCCTCGTCGGCAGCCTCTGCGCGCTCCTCCAGTGCGCCGTGGCCGCCGCCGAAGAACGCGTCCAGGAGGCATGGCGGCACGAACCGGCCGCGGGCGCCGTCGTCGTACGCGGTCGGCGGGACCTGGAGTCGTCGGAACGGATCGGCATCGCCGTACGCCGCTGGCGGCGCGAGCTGGAGGAGCTCGCCGAGGAAGCGGTCCGCCGGCCCGAGCTGAACCTCGCGCCCGACCCCGAAACGGTCGCCGCTCTGGTCGCCGCCGCGCTGCTCGGCGGGCGGCGGGCCCGGGGAGCCGGGGAGCGGCTCGCCGAGCGGATCGGCGCCAAGGGCGCGGTGCGGCTCCGCGACAAGGGCGGCGAGCTCATGGCGACCCATATCGACGGCGTACTCCACGGGGAACGCGACCGCCGTCTCGCACCCCTCGACGCACTCGAAGTGACCCCTGAGCCGCAGGCCGAGCTGATCGCCGCGCTGTCCGTACTGCAGAAGGAGAGGTGACGGCGGTGACCGCCATCACTGATGACGAGAACGAGGCCGGGGACCGCTGGGACGACGGGCTGATCGCCCGTCGTGCCGGGAGCCGGGAAGCACCGGTGGAGGCGGAGCCGGAGTCCGAGGAGGTCGGCGAGGAGCATGTGCCGATCGGCGGGGCGTACGTCGGGCCCCTGCGGGTACGCCTCGACGCCCTGCGCGAACTCATCGGCCTGTCGCGGACCCGGCTGGACGGCGGCGCCCTCGCGGAGGCGGGCCGCGTTCTCGACGAGGCCGCGGCCCGGCAGCGGCTCTCCTCGCGCCACACCGTCGTCGCCATCGCGGGAGCGACCGGCAGCGGGAAGTCGACCCTCTTCAATGCCCTTGCCGAGGTGCCGATCTCGGAGACCGGGCTGCGCAGGCCCACCACCACGGGACCGATCGCGTGCACTTGGTCGGAGGGCGCGGCCGGACTGCTGGACCGGCTGGCGATCCCGCCGCGGCTGCGGCGCCGGCCGCTGGCGGGCGGCAACGAGGAACTGTCCGGGCTGGTGCTGGTCGATCTGCCCGACCATGACTCGGCCCTGGTCAGACACCGGGAGCAGGTGGACCGGGTGCTGGCACTGGTGGACGCGGTGATCTGGGTCGTGGACCCGGAGAAGTATGCGGACGCGGCGCTGCACGAACGGTATCTACGGCCCCTCGCCGGGCATGCGGAGATCACCTTCGTCGTGCTCAACCAGGTCGACCGGCTGCCCGGCGAGGCCGCCGACCAGGTGCTCGACGACCTGCGCCGGCTCCTCGACGAGGACGGCATGGCGCTCGGCGAACACGGCGAGCCCGGAGCGGCCGTCCTTGCCCTCTCGGCGCTCACCGGGGACGGCGTCGACGAGCTGCGGGACATGCTCGGGAAGTTCGTGCAGGAGCGCAGTGCCCCGGCGCGGCGCCTCTCCGCGGACATCGACGCGGCGGCGATGAAGCTGCGCGGGGTGTACCTGGCCGACGGCCGGACCGGCCTCGACGAGCGCTCCCGGGACGACTTCGCGGCGCGGCTGGCCGAGGCGATCGGGGCGAAAGCGGCCGGTGAGACGGCGGAGCGCGAGTGGCGCAGGAACGCCAGCCGGGCGTGCGGGACGCCGTGGCTGCGGCTGTGGCGCTGGTACGAGAGCTCGCGCACGCCGGGCAGCGCGGCACCGGAGGCTCCGGCGCCGGTGGAGGACGAGCAGACGGCACGGCAACGGGTCGAGCAGGCGGTGCGTACGGTCGCGGACGAGGCCGCGGCGGGGTTGCCCGTGCCCTGGGCCCAGGCGGTGCGCGAGGCGGCCGTGCGCGGGGCCGACGGGCTGCCCGAGGCGCTGGACGAGCTGGCGGCACGCGAGGCCACGGAGACGAGCGGGCGCCCGCTGAGGCCCGCCTGGTGGCCGGCGGCGGTGCTGGCGCAGGCGGCGATGACACTGCTGCAGATCTACGGCGGGCTGTGGCTGGTGGGCCAGATCATCGGCGTACTGGAGCCGGGTCTGCTGGTGCCCGCGTTGCTGATGCTCGCGGGGATCGTGGGCGGCCCGCTGGTCGAGTGGGCGTGCGCGGCGGCTGTCCGGGGGCCGGCGCGGAGGTACGGCCAGGATGCGGAGCGGCGGCTGCGGGAGGCGGCGGCCGGGTGTGGCCGGGCGAAGGTGCTTGACCCGGTCGCGGGGGAGCTCATGCGGTACCGGGAGGTGCGGGAGCAGTACGCCACGGTGTCGGGGAAGGCGGGGGCGGGCCGTCCGGTCGCCGGGTCGAACGGGACGGTGCGGCTGCTGGGGTGACGGAGCGTCGTACCGGTGGCGCTGTGTACGGGCGGCGCGTTCGCCCTCCTGGTCGCGGCCTGCCCGCCACCCGGAGGGTGACGTGTTTTTCCACAGTGGGGCGGTGGTCCACAGGCTTCGGCGGGCTCAGCCTGTCCGGTCCAGCATGGAGACCGGTCACCAGAGATCGACAGAGATCGGCAGGGATCGACAGAGATCGGCAGGGATCGACAGGGGCAGAGCGGGACCGGCACGGACAGCGGGACCGGCCAGGGCAACCGAACGGGGAGGTGGCTGTCGTGAACGACACGATGGTGACGGTGGTGGGCAATGTCGCAACGAACGTGGAGTACCGGGAATCGGTGGCCGGAGGTATGGCGCGATTCCGGTTCGCGGTGACGCCGAGGCGGTGGGACAGGCAGAGCGGAAGCTGGACGGATGGGCACACCAGCTTTTACACGGTCTGTGCCTGGCGGTCCCTCGCCGTGAATCTGGCGGGATCGGTCTCCGTCGGTGAACCGCTCCTCGTCCACGGACGATTGAAGGTGCGTGAGGAAGAACGGGACGGGCAGCGCCGGATGTCCGTGGAGATCGACGCCGTATCGGTCGGACACGATCTGGCGCGTGGGACCTCCGCGTTCCGGCGCGTGGTGAAGGCCGACCCGAATCTGACGGCGGCTCGTCCCGCGGGGAGTTCCACCGGACGCGAGCGCCTCACCGAGCGCGCCGCGGATCGCTTCGAGAAAAACGCGGCAGGAGAACGCGTCACGAGGGATTCGTGGGATCGCGGCGTGAGCGGCTCGGGGGATCGCGTCGCGAACGGAGCCGTCGAGAGATCCGAGCAGGTGAGAGCGCATCCAGTAACCACGCCCTGACCAGGAGTTGTGGAGATTTGTCGATTCAGAAAGGGGGATTCGGCGATGGCGGAAGTGGCCGCGATAACGATTCCGAGTCGGAATGGTTGTCGGACGGTATGACGGGGGACTGGGATGCGCCGCGTCCTTAGGATTTCGGCGTACTCACGGGGCACTTGAGTCTGCAGGCGAGGCACTCCCCCCACGCGTCACACGCGAATAGGCCTCGTCCGGAGGGGAATTCTGTGTTTGCTGTGTTCTCTGCGTCGGCCGTACGCAGGCGGGGCGCCGTTCGTCGCCTCACTGCCGCGGCTGTGATGTCCGGCCTCATCGCGACGGGCTCGCTGGCCGCCGCCGGTGCGGCCACAGCCGACGACGGTGGTCAGCACCAGGGCGGGGCGGTCGCCACGCTCGACGGGCTGAAGACCTTCGACCGGGCCGTGCTCCGTACGAAGGGCAAGAACCACGAAATACCGGCCGGGGTCTTCGAGATGACCGTCGACGGCGGCGGTCGCCTGAAGACGTACTGCATCGACATCCACAACCCCACCCAGGACCAGGCGAAGTATCTGGAGACCCCCTGGAACCAGACCTCTCTGGGCGCCAACAAGGACGCGGGCAAGATCCGCTGGATTCTGCAGCACTCCTACCCCCAGGTCGACGATCTGGCGGTGCTTGCCAAGGAGGCGGGCAGCGGGCCGCTCTCCGAGAGGACGGCCGCGGCCGGCACCCAGGTGGCCATCTGGCGCTATTCCGACAAGGCGGACGTCGACGCGCTCGACCCGGCGGCCGAGAAGCTCGCGGACTGGCTGGAGGGCAAGGCGCAGAACGTGGCGGAGCCTAAGGCGTCGCTCAGCCTGGAGCCGAACGCCGTCTCCGGCAAGGCGGGCGGGCGGCTCGGTCCGGTGACGGTACGCACCGACGCCGGGCAGGTCGCGATCGCCCCGCCGGCCGACGCGGCCGCCAGCGGCATCAAGGTCACGGACTCGAAGGGCAAGCCGCTCACTTCCGTGGTCAACGGCGCCCAGCTGTACTTCGACGTACCGGCTGGCGCCGCCGACGGATCGGCGACGCTGACCGCGCAGGCCACCACGTCCGTGCCGGTGGGCCGCGCGTTCGCCGGGGCGACCAAGAGCCAGACGCAGATCCTGGCCGGTTCCAGCGAGTCCACGGTCTCCGCGAGCGCGACGGCGACCTGGGCGAAGGCGGGCGCGATCCCCGCGCTCTCGGCGAAGAAGAACTGCGCCAAGGGCGGAGTGGACATCACCGCCGCCAACAAGGGCGACGCGCCGTTTAGCTTCGAGCTGATGGGCGTCAAGCACACGATCCCGGCCGGGACGTCCAGGACGGTCACGATTCCGGTCGCCGAGGACCAGGCGTACGACTTCACCATCACCGGCCCCGGCGGCTTCAAGAAGAACTTCAAGGGCGTCCTGGACTGCAGGACCACCGGAACCCCGGGCCCGGACAATCCCCCGTCCCAGCCCAGCCCGGCCTCGGCCGGCGGCACATCGGGCGGGCCTGAGGGCGACCTCGCCGCGACGGGCAGCTCCAGTTCCACCCCGATGATCGCGGGCATAGCCGTCGCGCTCGTCGTGATCGGCGGTGGAGCGGTCTTCTTCCTCCGCAAGAAGAAGACACCGCCCGCCGGGGAGTGAGCACGGGTGGGCGCACCGTGACAGTGCGCCCACGACGGCCCCGGAGCGCCCGCTTGAGTTCTAGTGGTCCTCGCAACACCCCAGCTCAGGGGATGCGATGGATTTCAAGATCCGGAGCCGTCGCCGCCCCGGCGGTCCGCCGTCACCGGCTGCGGTACTCCTGCGTCGTCCGGGTGGTCTCGCCGTCACCGGCTGCGGCACTCCGGATCGAGGGCCTGGCACCTACCCGTTTTCGCCCAGGGGTGGCGGTACGGCAAGATGGGGTGTATCTCTGCCCACCCACTTCTTGCCGGACGGTTTCTCTTGGCTGAGTACATCTACACGATGCGCAAGACGCGCAAGGCGCACGGCGACAAGGTCATCCTCGATGACGTGACGCTGAGCTTCCTGCCCGGTGCGAAGATCGGTGTGGTCGGCCCCAACGGCGCCGGTAAGTCCACCGTGCTGAAGATCATGGCCGGTCTTGAGCAGCCCTCCAACGGAGACGCTTTCCTCTCCCCGGGCTACACCGTCGGCATCCTGCTCCAGGAGCCGCCGCTGGACGAGTCCAAGACCGTCCTGGAGAACGTCGAGGACGGCGTCCGCGAGGTCAAGGGCAAGCTCGACCGGTTCAACGAGATCGCCGAGCAGATGGCGACCGAGTACACCGACGCGCTGATGGAGGAGATGGGCAAGCTCCAGGAGGAGCTCGACCACGCCAACGCCTGGGATCTCGACGCCCAGCTGGAGCAGGCCATGGACGCGCTGGGCTGCCCGCCCGGCGACTGGCCCGTCACCAACCTCTCCGGTGGGGAGAAGCGCCGCGTAGCCCTGTGCAAGCTGCTGCTCGAAGCCCCCGACCTGCTGCTCCTCGACGAGCCCACCAACCACCTGGACGCCGAGTCGGTCCAGTGGCTGGAGGCGCACCTCGCCAAGTACCCCGGCACAGTCGTCGCCATCACCCACGACCGGTACTTCCTCGACAACGTCGCCCAGTGGATCCTTGAGCTCGACCGCGGTCGTGCCCACCCCTACGAGGGCAACTACTCCACCTACCTGGAGAACAAGGCATCCCGCCTCAAGGTCGAGGGCCAGAAGGACGCCAAGCGCCAGAAGCGTCTGAAGGAAGAGCTCGAGTGGGTCCGCTCCAACGCGAAGGGGCGGCAGGCCAAGTCCAAGGCCCGACTGGCCCGTTACGAGGAGATGGCGGCCGAGGCCGACAAGATGCGCAAGCTGGACTTCGAGGAGATCCAGATCCCGCCGGGCCCGCGTCTGGGCTCCGTCGTCGTCGAGGTCAACAACCTCTCCAAGGCTTTCGGCGACAAGGTCCTGATCGACGACCTGAGCTTCACGCTGCCGCGCAACGGCATCGTCGGTGTCATCGGCCCGAACGGCGCCGGCAAGACCACGCTGTTCAAGATGATCCAGGGTTTCGAGACCCCGGACTCCGGTGAGATCAAGGTCGGCGAGACCGTCAAGATCTCCTACGTCGACCAGAGCCGCGCCAACATCGACCCCAAGAAGTCCCTGTGGGCGGTCGTCTCCGACGAGCTTGACTACATCAATGTCGGCCAGGTCGAGATGCCGTCCCGCGCATACGTCTCGGCGTTCGGCTTCAAGGGCCCGGACCAGCAGAAGCCGGCCGGTGTCCTGTCCGGCGGTGAGCGCAACCGGCTCAACCTGGCGCTGACGCTGAAGCAGGGCGGCAACCTGCTGCTGCTCGACGAGCCCACCAACGACCTCGACGTCGAGACGCTCTCCTCCCTGGAGAACGCCCTGCTCGAGTTCCCCGGTGCGGCCGTGGTCGTCTCCCACGACCGCTGGTTCCTGGACCGCGTCGCCACGCACATCCTGGCGTACGAGGGCGAGTCCAAGTGGTTCTGGTTCGAGGGCAACTTCGAGTCGTACGAGAAGAACAAGGTCGAGCGGCTCGGCGCGGACGCGGCCCGTCCGCACCGCGCCACCTACAAGAAGCTCACCCGGGGCTGAGTCACCCATGACCCGGCACATCTACCGCTGCCCCCTTCGCTGGTCGGACATGGACGCCTTCGGGCACGTCAACAACGTCGTCTTCCTGCGGTATCTGGAAGAGGCACGGATCGACTTCATGTTCCGGCTGGCGCCGGGGGACGGTTCGCCGTCGTTCTCCGGCGGGTCCGTCGTGGCCCGCCACGAGATCGAGTACAAGCGTCCGCTGGTCCACCGGCACGAGCCGGTGGTCATCGAGTCGTGGGTGACGAAGATCAGCGCCGCGTCGCTGACCATCGCGTACGAGGTCAAGGATGCGGAGGGCCCCTCGCAGATCTATGTCAAGGCCTCGTCCGTCGTCGTGCCCTACGACCTCGCCGCCGAGCGTCCGCGCCGCATCAGTGCCGAGGAGAAGTCCTTCCTCCTGAAGTACCTGGACGACGCCGACGAGGGCGCGCTCGCGGCATGAGCGTCCCCGTGCGGAGTCTGCACTTCGCCGACGCGAGGGAGGCGGAGGATCTCGCCGCCTTCCTCGCCCGGCTGATCCACTACGACCGCGCCGCCGCCGTCCGCCTTCAGGCCGGCGGTGGCGCGCTCGCCGTATTCGGGCGTCCGCCCTCCTTCGAGGTGCTCGCGATCCGTACGGCACGGCTCGGGGATCCCGCCGACCTTGACGTCACCGTCTCCGCTGGCGAGCTGCTCGAGGCCCTGGGCGAGGCGGAGTTCACCGTGCCTGCCGCTGTCACCGGGCCCCCGTGGGCCGGAGTGCTGCCGCCCCGCGGCGGCTGGCGGGAGCTCGCCGGACTGCCCGAAGTGACGGCGATGCGCGGCGCGGTGGCCGCGGCTGTCGCCGAATTCCGTATCCGCGACGAGCAGTTGCCCGCCGATCGCCGCACCCGCGCCGAGCGGGACAGGATCGGCCGGGACATCTGGTCGCGCACGGTCGGAGGCACGCCCCTGCCCCTGCGGGCCGTCCACGCCGCCCAGTCCCTCGGTTTTCTGCGCCCGGGAGTTCCGGTGGCGCTGCTGTCCGCCGGCTCATGGCTCAGGCTGCGCACGCCCTTCGGTTCGATCGCCGTACGCACGAACGGTCTCGGCGGTCTGAGCGTGCTCCCCACCCGTCACGGCTGAGTGGGATCCTCATCCGTCACGGCTGAGCGTGGTCCTCGCCCGTCGCGGCTGACATTCGTCCCGCCGCCCCCGCCCCTCGCCCCAGCCCGTCACGGGCACCGGGCCGATCAGTCGGCGGTGTTCACCATCGAGGCGGCGGCGTAGGTGAGGTAGTCCCACAGGGTCCGCTCGTGATCTTCGGACAGGCCGAGCTCCTCGACGGCCGTACGCATGTGCTTCAGCCAGGCGTCGTGCGCGGCCCGGTCGACGGTGAACGGAGCGTGCCGCATCCGCAGCCGGGGATGGCCGCGGTTGTCGCTGTAGGTGCGGGGGCCGCCCCAGTACTGCATCAGGAACAGCCTCAGCCGCTCCTCGGCAGGGCCGAGATCCTCCTCCGGGTACATCGGCCGCAGCAGCGGGTCCTCGGCAACGCCCTGGTAGAAGCGGTGGACCAGGCGCCGGAAGGTCTCCTCGCCACCGACCTGCTCGAAGAAGGTCTGCTCCTGAAGGGTGCCGCGCGGAATGTCATTCACCCCACCATCGTCTCAGACGCCCCGGCCGGGGACCGAGGCCCTATGCACCGCCCGCCAGGAGGACGGCTCGCCAAGTGCTCGCCTCCGCGCCGTCCGGGCAGGACAGTGGAGGCATGGGTACGGAGCTTGAGCGGTTCACAGGGCCCGCGGCCGAGGCGCGGCAGGCGCTGGTACGGACGATTGTGGCCGACGGCGGGCTGAGCGATCCAGCCTGGCTGGCGGCCTTCGAGGAGGTGCCGCGGCATCTGTTCGTGCCGTACTACTTCGTGGGCCGGGGGCATGTCCCGGGTGGTGACGCGAGCGAGGGCGCGTACGAGCGGCTGTGGTGCGAGGACCCCGATCCGGTGCGGCGGGCCCGATGGCTGCGCGGGGCCTATACGGACGGGCCGCTCGCCACCCGGGTGCGCGACGGGCAGCTGATCTCGTCCAGCAGTCAGCCGTCGTTGATGGCCCGGATGCTCCACGAGCTGGATGTTCGGGACGGGCACGCCGTCCTGGAGATCGGCGCGGGCAGCGGCTACAACGCGGCGCTGCTCGCCCACCGCCTCGGCGACGACCTGGTGACGACCGTCGACGTGGACCCCGAGATCACCGAATCGGCGCGCTCGCATCTGGCGAACGCGGGCTACCGCCCCACGGTCGTCACCGGTGACGGCGCACGCGGCTGCCCCGAGCGCGTCCCCTTCGACCGGATCATCGCGACCTGCACGCTGCCGTCCGTGCCCTTCGCCTGGCTGCCGCAGTGCCGGCCGGGTGCCCGGATCCTGGCCCCGCTCTCCACCGGGCTGATCACGCTCCAGGTGCGCGACAACAGTCGTGGCCGCATCGCGGAGGGGCGCTTTCTGCGGACGTCCGCGTACTTCGTGCCGCTGCGCGGCGCCGAGCGCATGCGCGAGGGGCACATCGGCGGGCTGCCTCGGCGCGCGATTGAGAACGAGCTGTTCCGTTTCCTGCTGACGCTCACCGCGGGCAGCCTCGACCCCCACGAGGCCCTGTCGCTGTGGGAGCGTGAGCGCCGCCCTCAGAGGGACCGTTTCGGGTTGACGGTCGCCGAGCGGCACCAGTGGGCCTGGCTGGACGACCCCGAAGGGCCGTACGTGTGGCCGCTGGGGCGACCCCGGGGCCAGTCCGGCTGACCACCACCGCCACGGGCCCCGGACCAGTCCGGGGCCTGTGGCATCCCCGGAAGGCGCTAGCCCCGGCGGATCGTGATGGTCGTCCAGGCCCCGACATGGACCCGGTCGCCGTCGTTGAGCGGGATCGGGACATAGGGCTGGATCGGGTCCTCGGCGCCGTTGAGCGTGGTGCCGTTGGTGGAGTTCTGGTCGACGACGGCCCAGGAGCCGTCCGGCTGCTGCACCAACACCGCGTGCTGGTGCGAGACGCCCGGGTCCTCCGGTGGTACGGACAGATCGATGTCGGGGGACTCACCGGTGGAGTGCCGTCGGCGGCCGATGGTGATCTGGTTGCCGTTGAGCGGGAGGTGCTGCTCGGGGGAGTACGCGGGCAGGTTGAGACCGCCGGCGTCAGGGCCACTGCGCTGCATCATCGCCATGAAGTACTCACGGTCGGGCGCGATCACAGCGGCCCAGCCGGCCGGGGCCGACTGCTGGTACGGAGGCTGCTGCTCCTGCGGCGGCGCCTGGGGGCCCTGCTGCTGGTACTGCGGCGGCATCGACTGCTGCTGGAACGGCTGCTGCTGGAACGGCTGCGGCTGCGGCGGCTGGGGAGCCTGCGTCTGCGAGGGCGGGGAGAGCATCCAGTCGTCCCCGCCGCCCGTGTTCTGGGGTGCCGGCGGCGCGGACTGCTGGAAGGACGGCGGGGCAGGCGGTCCCGGGTTCCCCTGGGGCTGGGGGAACGGATTCTGCTGTTGGAAGGACGGCGGGGGCGGCGGGCCCTGCTGCTGGTACGGAGGCGGCGGCTGCTGACCCTGTGACGGCTGATGCTGGGCCGACGGCTCGTTCATCAGCGGCTCGGCCGGCCGGTTCATCTGCGAGGGCCGCGAGCTCTGGTACTCGTACGGATCGTGCTGCTGCGGCGCATGAGGCGGCGGCGGACCCTGGGCCGGCGGGGACTGGAAGCCCGGCGGCAGGTTCAGACCGCCGACCGGCTGCGGAGGCGGTGCGAGGGGGGTGTACGACGTCGCCGTATGCGTGAGGAAGTTGTACCGGCACTCCTCGCAGAACGGCGCCATGGCCTCGCGCGGGGTGCGGCACTGGGGGCAGAGCTCGGCCTGGGCGGTGGCGTTCGGGTCGCCGGGGCCGGGGTAGCCGTAGGCCGGCGGAGGTTGCTCGGCCTGGGCGGTGGCGTTCGGGTCGCCGGGGCCGGGGTAGCCGTAGGCCGGCGGAGGCGGGGGAGGCAGCGGCGGAACGGCACCCGCAGGAGCGCCGGGACCGGCCATGCGGTGGCCGCAGACCTCGCACCAGTCGTCGGAACCCGACTGGTGTCCGTTCGGGCAGGTCGGCATGTCGGCGCTTCCCCCTCTCCTCGTCCGGCCCGGGGGCCGTCTCACATCGGTGTTGTTCGCTGGCTACTTCTTCACGCGAACCGTCTTGGTGGAGCGCGTTTCGAGGGTCATCTCGTCGGCTTCCGCGACCTTCGCCTTCAGTCGCACAGTACCTGTCGCGGCATCGACGACGTCCACCACCTTCGAAAGGAGTTTCGCAGTGTCCTCGTTGCCCGAGTCGGCCGCGAGTTGCACCGCGCGCCCCAGTTTCGCCGTCGCACCGTCGATGTCGCCCGACTTGCGGGCATCCAGCCCCTGCTGGATGACTTGTGCCAGTTCGGCCTGACCTGTGTAGTGCGCGACCTGCGGATTGATCGAGGTGGACGCGACCATGTCGTCCGTCCACACCGCCCGTACGAGCCCCTGTGACAGCACCTGCGGGGCGCCGCCGTCCGCCGCCGGAATGATCAGTGAGACCCGGGCCGCCAGCATTTCCTGGCCGATTCCGGCCTGGGGCACCTGTACACATACGTGGTAGTCACGGGACTCGTCACCCCACGAACCGGTGGGATAGTCCCCGGCCCGCGGCCCCGCTTCCGTACGCCGGCCGGTCAATTCCTCGACCGTCGGCGCCACTTGCTTGATGAACTTGATCTCCACACCGACGGGCGTCCACAGCCGCAGCGCCACGTCCGCGACCTCCTTGCCCATCGCGTTCTCCATCATGCTCGTGAAGTCCGCCGACAACTCGGCAGGGTTCGCCACGATGTCGGCCGTGCCGAGCAGTGCGGAGGCGATCCCCGTCACCTCCTTGACCTCCCAGTCCGTGCCGACCCCGCGCGCGTCGCAGGTGAAACGGCCCGCGACGGCGTCGAGGGCGGCCCGCAGGTCTTCCGGCGCCTCGTGTTCGTTACGGCCGTCGGTGAGCAGGATCCCGTGCCGGATGGCGACGTCGGAAGAGGCCAGCAGCCGGTCGGCCAACCGCAGCCAGGTGCCGATCGCCGTGCCGCCGCCCGCGGTGAGCCTGCGCAGGGACTCCTTCGCCTGGGCGCGGGTCGAGAAGTCGGCGATCGCCAGCTTGCCGTCCCCGGGGAAGATCTCGCCGGCCACATGCGTGCCCGAGACCACCGCGAAGGCGACCCCGTCGCGCAGGGTGTCGATGGCGGCGGCCGTGGCATCACGGGCGTTGCGCATCTTGGTCGGCGGATAGTCCATCGAGCCGGAGCAGTCGACCATGATCACTACGGCTGCGGACGGAGTCTGCCCCGGTATCGAGGCAGGAGAGGCCGAGGCACCGGTCAGTGGAACTCCACCCGTGGTGCCGCCGCCTGTGGAGGTGACGGTGACGATCCCGTTGACCTCGCGACCGCCCTCGGGCAGATATTCGTTCTGATAGACCTCGACGGAGAACTGCGGCACCTGTGACTTGGAGAATACGGCCATCTCAATCGGCTCCTTGAGGCTCCACTCGGCAGAGTCGGTTCGGGCGGAGCGGGGCAGTGGTGAACGTCAGGACACGAATCGTCCGCGAGCGCGGGCTCGGCGGGCAAACGAACGGCAGCGATCGGTCAAGTGGTCCATCGGTCAAACTGACAAGCGGACAAAGGGGGCTCAAGCCTTGTTGTAGGCCGATCCTGCCCCTTGCTGCGGCACGGTGAACGGCAGGACGGCCACTGTTACGTTGTCGTGGCCCCCACCGTCGAGCGCGTGGCCGACCAGGACCTGCGCACTGTGCAGCGGCCTGCCCGCGGCATCGGCCGGGATGGCCCGTGCCATGTCGTCGGCACCTTCCGCGTAGTTCCACAGGCCGTCCGTGCAGACCACGACCACACCGGAACGGTCGGGCTTGAAGGACGCGGTGTGCGGCTCCAGTTCGTACGCGTCGGCGCCGAGCCAGCCGGTGATGGCGTGAGCACGCTCGTCGGCGTACGCCTCGGCCTCGCTCATCAGGCCGGCCGCCACCATCTGGGCGGCCCAGGAGTCATCCTCGGTGAGCCGCGCGGGCGGGCCGCTGCGATCGTCCGGCACCCAGTACGCACGGCTGTCGCCGACCCAGCCGACGACCAGCAGGCCCCCGGCCGCGACGGCGCCGACGATGGTGCACGCCGGAGCGTTCTGGTGGCGGTGCGGGTCGTGTTCCATCGCCTCGCGCTGACCGCGGTCGGCGGCAAGGCCGTTGACGGCGTCCGCCGCGGCGACGATCGCCTCGTGCATGGCCTGCTGGGGATGCGTGCCGCGGGGCAGCGTCTCCAGCAGCACCTCGTTGGCGGTGCTCGCCGCTGCCGCGGAGGCCTCGTCGGGGCGGGTCGCCGACGACACTCCGTCGCAGACGATCGCGACGACGGCGGGTGAGCCGTCGGGCAGGGCCGTCGAGGAGACGGCGAAGGAGTCCTCGTTGCGATGGTGGCGCAGCCCCCGGTCGCTGACCGCGGCGACCGAGCCGAGCTCCTGCTCCATGTGGTCGCGCTCGCGGGGCTGGGCATGGCCGCAGTTCTCGCAGTACCCGTCGGTGTCGACCCGGCCAGCGCGGCAGGCCACGCAGAGCTTGCCGCCGGGCTGGGCCATGCCGGGGGCCAGTTCTGCGCGCGGGTCGGCGGCGACGACGCTGCCCGGGTCGGGCGCGGCCAGCTCGAAGTCGCCTCCGGCGGAGGCGTTCGCGGGTCCGCTGCCCGAGCCGCCCGCCGGGGCATGCGGCGGGACGTGTGTCCCGGTGGCGTAGGCGGTCGGTCCGATTGCGGACGCCTCGGGCGAGGCAGCGTGACCGACGGGGCCGTCGTACCGCAGGGCGGGCTCCGAGAGCGGGCCGCCGCCGGAGTCGGTGCCCGGCAGATCGCCGGGCACCGACACCGGCACCGGAGTGCCCGAGGTGTCCGTCCCCGTGGCCCGGGGCCATTCGACCGGAGTGCCGATGGCGACCGTGGGGCGGTCCGCAGGCCGGGCGGGTGCGGCCGCGAGGTCGAACCCGCAGCCGCCGCAGAAGAGGTCACCGCGCTCCAGCGGTTCCGCGCAGTTCGGGCAGGACGACGCGGCGGCCGGCTCGTGCATCTGAGACGCCATCAATCACACCCACGTCCGGGGGCGGAAGCGGTTCGCCCGCTCCACCAGTTCCATCCGCTCCTCGCCGCGCTGGGCGAGCCGGGCGAGCACCCGGTAGGAGCGTTCCAGCCCGAAGCGCAGGCCGCGCTCGTCCAGTTCGCTGCCGAGCAGCACGGTCGGCGCGGTCTGCGCGACGGGCGCGCTCGGCGACGGTGCTGCCGGTGTGTGCGGTGCGCTCTGTACGGACGGCGGGACTCCGGGACTACCGGAGAGTACCCAGTCCAGGGCCGTGCCGAGTACTTCTGTGGACAACTGCTCGCGCCGCACCGCGTCCAGACCGAAGTCCTTCAGGGCGTCCACCTGCGCGGCTGCCGCCGTCAGGTCGTCGATCAGTGGGTCGTGTGCGGCGCGTCGCCGCAGCCTCGCCCGTACGGCGGCGACCCGCGCGGCCGTGTAGTGGATCGATGCCTCGGGCACCGACTCCAGGGTCCGTACGGCCCCGGTCCGGTCGCCTGCCGCGAGCTGGACCCGTGCGAGGCCGAAGGCGGCGCTGACATAGCTCGGGTCGGTCGTCCACACCAGGCGGTAGTACTCGGCGGCATTGTCGAGCTGGCCGAGCACCTCGGCGCAGACGCCCAGCGCCAGCTTGGGCGCGGGCTCACCCGGGAAGGCGTCGTAGATCGCGTCGAAGGAGAGTGCCGCCACCTCGTTGTCGCCTGTCACCAGCGAGGTGAGGCCGCGGCACCAGACGATCCGCCAGTCGTCGGGGTGCTCACTCTCCAGTGTGGCCAGCGCCCGTCCCGCGGAGTCCAGTTCGCCCATCTCCAGGCGGGCGCGCAGCTCCCGCAACCGCGTCTCGGGGGAGGCCGCGGACGCGGAGTGCAGCGCGGCGATGAGCTCGGCGGGTGCGGAGGCCATCAGTGCCGCCAGGAATCCGGCGTTCGGGTCGTTCGGATCGACGCGGGGCACTGGCAGGGCGAGCGAGGTCGCCCGTGCGTCGAGCACCGCGAGATGCGGAGCGAGCGGGGGCGCGGCAGGGGGCGCGGCCGGGGGCGTGCCGAGTTCGGGGGAGCGGGGTGCGGGGACCGGGGCGATGGCTCCGATGCCGGGGCCCGCCGTCACGCTGGCTGCCGGAGCGGCCACCGAACCGAGAGCCACCGCGGCCGAGCCATTCGCCGAAGACCCTCCGGCGCTGCCCCGCGCCGGGAGCTGTCTGGCCCCCAGCACCGAGACATCATCGGTGAGCTCCGCGAACAACTGCGTGTCCGTGACTCGCAGTTCGGGCCCGAACAGCGTCGACAGCGACGGCCGCGGTCGGCCCGTCTGGATCGCGACGACCTCCCTGAGCACACCCGTCAGCTGCTCCGCCATCTCCTGGGCCGAGGCGAACCGCCGCGCCGGGTCGGGGTCCGTCGCCCGCACCAGCAGCCGGTAGAACGATTCGTACGTCTGGAAGACCTTGATGTTCTCCGGGTCCGGCAGGGAGTCCACGAACACATTGGTGTAGCCCTGGAAGTCGAAGGTCAGCACGGCCAGTGTGCGGGCCACCGTGTACAGGTCGGAGGCGACCGACGGACCGACCTCGGCGACCTCGGGGGCCTGATAGCCGACTGTGCCGTAGATGGCGGACTCGTCGTCGTCCATCCTGCGGACCGCGCCCATGTCGATGAGCTTGAGCTGGTTCTGCTGCTGAATGGCGTTGTCGACCTTGAAGTCGCAGTACAGCAGGTTCCTGCTGTGCAGATGGCCGAGCGCCTCCAGCGCCTCGATGCCGTACGCGCACGCCTGCTCCACCGGCAGCGGATCGCGCTTGCCCGCCGTGTCACGCCGCTCGTTGGCGATCTCCTTCAGCGACTTTCCGCCGACGTACTCCATGACGATGTAGCCGTCGAGGGAGCCGGTGCGCTGGTCGAGATGCTCCACGAAGTTGTAGATGCGGACGATGTTGGAGTGCTCGATCTCGGCGAGGAAGCGGCGCTCGGAGATCGCCGCGGCCATGGCGTCCTGGTCGCCCGTGTCCAGCAGGCCCTTGAGGACCACCCAGCGGTCCGAGACCGCGCGGTCCACCGCCAGATAGACCCAGCCCAGGCCGCCGTGGGCGAGACAGCCCGCCACCTCGTACTGACCGTGGACGATGTCGCCCTCGGCGAGCTTCGGGACGAACGAATACGGGTGGCCGCACTTGGTGCAGAAACCTTCCGTGCGCCCCAGGCGCTCCCCGCGTGAACGTCCCACCGGGGCCCCGCAGTCGGAGCGGGAGCAGAACCGCTTGCGCTCGGGGACCTCCGGGTTCGTCATCACCGCGGAACGCGGATCGGGGCGCGGCACCTCCGGCACGGACACCAGGCCCGCGCCCAGCCGGTTGCGGGCCGACGCGCTCGCGGAGGCGCCGGAGCTGCGCACCGAGACGGACCGGGAGGAGGCGCCGCTGCCGGTCAGGGAGCGCGACAGACGCCCCGACACCGAACGGCGCGAGGTCGAGGACCGCGACGAGGCCCGTGAGGAGCGCGAACTGCTGCGCGCGGAGCCGGAACCCCGGCCGTGGCCGGTGATGCCGGTGGCCTGCGACGAGACCATGCCGCTCGACGCCACGACGGGCGCGAGCCCGCATGTGTCGCAGTACATCTCACCGCCGCCCATGTCTTCGTAGCTGCCCTCGCAGCCGGGGCGCTGGCAGTTCTTGGTCTCGCTCACGATTGCCCCCTGCGGTCCTCGGGCCCGGACGGTCCCGACTGCCGCGGGACCAGTACTTCGGCGGCGGCCTGCTGATAGCGCAGCACCGCCTGCTCGGCGACGCGCAGATCGCACGGCGCACTCCACAGCATCCGGCGGGCCGCGTCGTACCGCTCGATCAGCAAACGGTCCTCGGCCATACCGTGCCGGGCGACCTTCGCCTTGTACGCGTCCAGTCGGCCGCGCAGCTCGGCGCGGACCGCGAGCGGAGCCGTGACGGCCGTCAGCGACTCGCGTGCCCGCAGCAGTTCGTCCTCGGCCTCGCGCTCCAGCGACTCCAGCAGCGGTGAGAGCCGGTGCCACTGGGAGTGCCTGCGGTACTCGGCGGCGGTGGCGAGCCGTTCCTGCAGAGCTGTCGGCGGGCCGCTGACAGCGGGGACCTCGGTGGCGGCGATCTTCGCCAGCACCTCGCCTCGCGCGGACCGCGCCTCGGTCAGCGTGCGGTCGGCACGCGAGAGCACATCCCGCAGCCGCAGGAGCCGCTCCTCGGAGTCCTGCCGGACCCCGAGCACCGCCTCGATCTCCCGGCGGATGTCCTCCAGGGCGCGGGCCGCCCGGTCGTATCGATCGGTGTCGGGACGGCCGCCGCCGGGGGCCGAACTGCCCGGCGCGGGACGCCAGAAGGCGAGCGGGTCGGAGATCACCTGGGCGCGCAGCGTGGACAGCTCGTGGGTGATCGACTCCAGCTCGTCGCCGGAGGGGTGCTCCCCGGGCCGTACGCCGACGGAGTGTGCCAGCGAGCGGGTGCGCTGGAGCTCGGCGGAGAGCAGATCTATCCGGGCGGGCAGGGCCGACCAGACCGAGTCGGCGGTCACGACCATGTCGAGCGAGCTCGCGTACAGGTCGTTCATCCGGGCGACCAGCTCTTCGAGGGTGAACGACTCGGAGAGCTTGGCGGGCCCGGTGATCGAAGGCGTGGTGGGGGCGGCGGAGCCGGCGACGGTGACGCTGCGGCCCCGCAGCCGCTCGGTCAGCTCCACCAGATCCTCGCGGTTCGGCCAGCGCCTGCGGGCACGCAGCTCACGCGTGTCGTTCAGGGCGGCCGTGTACGCGTCGAAGTACCCCCACAGCAGGGTGATCGCCTGCTCGGTGGAGGCCCAGCGGTCCTTGGTGACGCCCGTCAGCTCGGCGCCTTCGAGGAGCCTGCGGCCCGCATGGTCCTGCAGCGCGAGGAGCGATGTCTCGATCGCCTCGTGCTCCGCGTCGAGCCGCGCCAGCGCACGGTCCACCTCGTCCCGGTCCATCACCGGCCCGGTGGATCCCGCGACGCCCATCGATCACCTCTCCGCTCTTCCTTGCAGGACTGGTCGTTCCGTACCTAGCCGGCACGGTACTTGGGGGCGGGCGGCCCGGATATCCCGGGCAGATCCGCCGCCAGCCATTTGTTGTACGCCTCCGTCCAGGGGCCCTTGCGGTAGTCGTCGAGGACCTTGTTCACCCGGCGCACCAGATCGTCCTTGCCCAGTTTGGCGGCCACGCCGTAGTACTCGGTGGTGAAGGGCTTGCCGCCCTTCAGCTCGACCGCCGGGTCCTGAGCGGCCTGGCCTGCCGCAAGGGCGTTGTCCGTCACCACCGCGTCGACGAGGCCCAGCTGGAGACGGACCAGACAGTCCAGCTGATTGGAGACGGTGAACACATCCTCGTCACCCGGCTGCCCGTCGTGCTCGTCCTTGAACGTTGCCCCGAAAGAGTTCTTCTCCAGCGCCTCGTACGCCGTCGAACCCTCCGCCGAACAGACCCTCTTCCCCGCCAGCGACGCGTTGTACCCGGTGATGGACGAGCCCTTGGGCGCGAGCACCTGCTGGCCGGACTGGAAGTACGCGGTGGAGAACGCGACCTGCTTGATCCGGGAACAGTTGATCGTCATCGTACGGACGATGATGTCCACGGTGCCGTTGTTCAGGGCGGGGATGCGCTGGTTGGTGGGGATGGCCCGGAAGATGATCGCGTCGGGCCGGCCGAGGATGTCCTTGGCGATGGCACGCGCGAGATCGATGTCGAAGCCTTCGAGGCCGCCCGTCGTGGGATTGCGGTAGCCCCAGCGGTAGCTGTTCTGGTCGACGCCGACGACCAGCTTGCCGCGCTCGACGATCGCGTCGATGTTCGGTCCGCCAGCCGCCGACGACGGCAGGGAGCGCTCCGGTTCGGTGCAGTCCTCCTCGGCGGACGCGGCCTCGGCCACGCTCTGCCCGGCCCGCCCCGCACCATGGTCGTCCGCGGCGCGGTGGGACAGCGGCAGCAGTGTGACGGCGGCGGTCAGCGCGCAGGCGGCGGCCATCCCCGCGACGCCGCCCCAGCCGCGGAACCTGGTCCTCGCGTCCGCCATCCCTCCCCCTCTCACCGGTACTCCGAAAGCCTGCGGTTGATGCCGAGCACGGCTCCCGCCGCTCCCAGCGCCGCCAGTACCGCGGCGCCGATCGGCAGCCCGGTGAGCGCCCCGCGCCCGTCCTCGGCGGCCTGGGTGAACTCGCGCTGCTCGTGCCCGAGGGCCTTCGCCAGCGCCTGGTCCACCTGGTCGAAGGACTGGCCCGTGGAGACCTTGGGACCGATGACCTTCTCCAGTGCGCCGTCGTAGTCTCCGGCCTTGTCGGTCGCGCTGGCGCTGCCGTGCCGGGACTTCCACTCGGACACGCTCGCGACGGCCGCGGTGACGGGCGCGCGCCCTTCGCCGTCATCGGCGAGCTTCTGCGCCTCGCTCAGCTGTTCGCCGAGCTTCGCCATGCCCGAGGTGTAGTCCGTTTCGTACTTGTCGCTCTTGCCGTCGGCGGTGAGCACCGCGCCCCGGGCGACCAGCGTGAGGTTCTCATTGGCGCGCGCCTTCAAGGAGTTGATCCGCGCGTCGTTGAGGATCTTCAGGGACTTCTGGCCGTGCACCTTGGCGTCGTTCAGCTCGGCGCGTGCGACCGTCTGCCCGACGGCCAGCCACAGCAGCACGACGGTGGAGGCGGCGGTGGCGGCGAGCAGGCCGTGGTTGAACACCCTGTTCGTGCGCCGGTAGTTGCGCCGCTGTGCCCAGAACAGGGCGCCCAGCGCCACAACGCCCAGGGCCGGCGCGAAGACCGGCCAGAAGCGGGCGTCCTCGTCGTCCGACTCCAGCCGGGCGGTCTCCGCGTCGTACAGCTTCTGGGCGGCGGGCAGCAGGTCCTCGGTCATCTGCTCGTTCGCATAGCGCAGATAGGCGCCGCCGAGGGGCAGGCCCTGCCGGTTGTAGGAGCGGGCCGTCTCGATCACGCCGGTGTAGCGGGGCAGCTGCTCGTTGAGGGTCGCTATCTGCCGGCCCGACTCGCTCGAACTGTCGGTGTTCGTGGCGGCCTTGATCAGCAGCCGGGAGGCGAGCGCGATGTCCTTGCGGTACCGCTCGTCCATGGCCGGGGACTTCGTGGCACCGGCGAGGAAGCCGCTGGAGGCGGCGGTGTCCGCGTCGGCGAGCGAGCGGTAGATGGAGGCCGCGTCCGCGCTCAGCGGCTGGCTGCGGCTCACCACGTCGTCGGCCGCGGACGCCCGGTCGGCGACCTCGACGGCGGTCACCGCGCCGAACGCCACCACCAGCACCGCCAGCACGGCCCCGATGATCTGCAGCCGCCCCGGCTCGGTGGTCGCTGCCGCGCGCAGCCGCTCCTTGCCCACGGACCAGGCACCCCGCTGGGCGGGCGGTTGGACCGGCGGCTGTGCGGGCGCATGCGGCGGCGGAGCCGACTGAGGTGCGCTGCGCACATTCGGCGGGTGTGTCACGTGACCTCCCCCTCGGTCCACGACGTCGGCCCGCACCCCGGCGGGTCGGGGAGATGGCTCCCGGCCAGTCAGTATGGACTCAGTGACCGACAATCACAGCAGGATTGACTGGATCTTGTTCCTATCGCAGCAATCCAGCATCCGGCCCGGCCGGTCTCCCCACCATGAATACGCTTCACGGCCTTGATCGGTTCCCCGTTTCACCCCTCCGACGAGGCCGGATACAGCGGAGGCTGGGCCATGAACCGCGGGCGCGTGCCGTGGTGCGGCTGCGCCGCGTGCACCAGGAACGGATGGCAGAGATAGACGTCGCCCGGCCGCCCCGTCGCGTACACCACCTCGCGGTGCGCCGACGCGGCGTCGATGGCGGGACCCAAGTCCATGATTGCGGCGCCCTTCTCCCCGTACGGAGCGAGCAGCGTGGGCATGTCGTGGTGCGAGCCCACGCGGATCCTGGTCGGTGCGTCCGCCTCGCCCACCTCGGTGAACAGGAAGAGCATCAGCAACGCCCGGTCGCGGGAGCGATGGTTGGCGTAGTACGTGCTCGCGCCGTCCGGCAGATAGCTGCCCTCGATGTGCCAGCCCGCGTCGTCGGGCTCCTCCTTGTGCGGAAAGCGCAGCGGGAACGACCCCAGAGAGAGGCGGGGCTGCCACTGCCCACGGCCCACCAGCCGGTCGAACGCGTCATGCAGGACCGGGGTGTTCACGGCACGGGCGAACGGCTCCTGGGCCATGCCCCACACCCAGTGCACCGGCCTGGTCCAGGTCGCCGGATCGTCGGGATCGCACCCCGTCTCGGCCCACAGCAGCGCGGCGCACTCCTGCGCCACCGACGCCGGAAAGGCCCCTTCGAGCTTCACGAACCCGTCCGCCTCGAACCGTTCACGCAATGCGTCGCCCATGTCTCCGATCCTGAGGCCGGGTACAGAGGCGACGCATCTCAATATCGACGGCAGCGGTCCGCCACGCGCGCCCAGAGCGCCGGGGCAGGGGCGTGCGGGCGGCCCGGGGCTGCCGTGCGGACTTCCCTACGCGTAGTGAGCCCGCAGCCTTGTGCCGATCTCGGGCGCCGCACCGATGTGGTCGAGCCCCAGCAGCCCCGCGCCCAGCACCGGCGGTGCCGTCACCACCTCGATGACCGCCTTGGGCGCCTTGGCCGCCAGCAGTTTGACGATCTGCTCGTCCAGTTCCGGGTGTCCGGCCGCGAGAACACTTCCCCCGAGCAGCACCGGTACTTCCTCGTCGAGCAGATCGAGCCGGGCGAGCGCCACCGTGGACAGCGCGACGACCTCCTCCGCCAGCCGGTGCACCAGGGACCGTGCGACCGGATCCCCCGCGGCGCCCGTGGCGAACAGGACCGGTGTCAGCTCGTGCCTGCGCCCCGACGGAATGTGGTCCAGGTGCAGCGCCTCGATCAGGGCGTACATGGAGCCGAGCCCGAAGTGCGCGGGCAGGGTACGGGCCAGTGCCGTCGGCTCGCCCCGGCCGTCCTCCGCACGGGCGGCGAACCACAGGGCCTCCTCCGCCAGGCCCCCACCGCCGCCCCAGTCTCCGGAGATCTTCCCCAGGGCGGGGAAGCGCGCCGTACGGCCGTCCGGCAGCATGCCGACGCAGTTGATCCCCGCGCCGCACACCACCGCGACCCCCCGCGGCTCGTCGACCCCCGCACGCAGGATCGCGAACGTGTCGTTGCGTACCTCGGTCGTACGGCCCCAGCCGCGCGCCTGCACGGCCGCCGCCAGCTCCCGTTCCTCGACGGGCAGGTCGGCGTTGGCCAGACAGGCGGAGACATGCCCGACAACGGGCGCGGGCCACCGGGCGGGATCGGACGACGACGCGAGCCGGGCCGCGATCACCGCGGCGGTCACCGTACGGCCCAGGGAGTCGACGGCCGCCTCGATGCCGACCGCGGGTGGCTGGAATCCGCCGCCACGGGCCGTGCCCAGTACGGTCCCGTCGGCGGCGACCACCGCGACGTCGGTCTTGCTGTTGCCGGCGTCGATGGCCAGGAGGCCCGTGGCCTTCACGCCCACGAAAGGTGCTCCCGGTTGTGCGCGATCAGCTTGTCGGTGAGCGCCTCGGTGTACTCGTACTGACCGATCAGGGGGTGGGCGAGCAGCGCCTTGAACACGCGGTCGCGGCCGCCGCGCAGGGCGGCCTCCAGCGCGAGGTCCTCGTACGCCGTGGCATGGGAGATCAGCCCCGCGTACAGCGGGTCGAGCGCGGGCAGGGCAAGCGGCGCCGGGCCGTGGGAGCCGACCGCGGCCTGTACCTCGATCACGGCGTCGTCGGGGAGGAAGGGCAGCGTGCCGTTGTTGACGGTGTTCACCACCTGGTACGGGCTGCCGCCCGCGCCGAGCAGCGAGGCCGCGAGATCCACGGCCGCCTCCGAGTAGAAGGCGCCGCCGCGCTTGGCGAGCAGCTCGGGCTTCTCGTCGAGCGCCGGGTCGCCGTACATCTCCAGGAGCTGCTTCTCCATCTCCGCGACCTCCGCGGCCCGCGACGGCTTGGTCTTCAGCTCCCGTACGACCTCGTCGTGCGCGTAGAAGTACCGCAGGTAGTACGAGGGGACCACGCCGAGCCGGTCGAGCACCGCGCGGGGCAGACGCAGGTCCTCCGCGATGGTGTCGGTGTGCTCGGCCAGCAGCTTCGGCAGCAGGTCCTCACCCTCGGGACCCCCGAGGCGCACACCGGTCTCCCAGGTCAGGTGGTTGAGGCCCACATGGTTCAGATGGATGTCGGCCGGTGTGACGTCGAGAAGGCGCGCGAACCTGCGCTGGAAACCGATGGCGACATTGCACAGCCCGACGGCCTTGTGCCCGGCCTGCAGCAGGGCCCGGGTCACGATGCCCACGGGGTTGGTGAAGTCGATGATCCAGGCGTCGGGGTTGGTGCGCCGCACCCGCTCGGCGATGTCGAGGACGACCGGGACCGTGCGCAGCGCCTTGGCGAGACCGCCCGCGCCCGTGGTCTCCTGGCCGACGCAGCCGCACTCCAGCGGCCAGGTCTCGTCCTGGTTGCGGGCCGCCTGCCCGCCCACGCGCAGCTGGAGCAGGACGGCATCGGCGTCCGCGACGCCCGCGTCCATGTCGGAGGTGGTGACGATCTTCCCGTTGTGGCCCTGCTTGGCGAAGATCCGCCGTGCCAGGCCGCCGACCAGCTCCAGGCGGTCGGCCGCGGGGTCGATGAGGACCAGTTCACTGATCGGCAGGGTGTCCCTCAGCCGGGCGAAGCCGTCGATCAACTCAGGGGTGTAGGTGGACCCGCCACCCACGACTGCGAGCTTCATGTGTTCTAGCCCTTCACTCCGGTCAGTGTGACGCCCTCGACGAATGCCTTCTGGGCAAAGAAGAAGACGAGGATCACGGGGGCCATGACCAGGACGGTCGCGGCCATGGTCAGATTCCAGTCGGTGTGGTGCGCGCCCTTGAACGACTCAAGGCCGTAGCTCAGCGTCCAGGCCGCCGGGTTCTCCGAGGCGTAGATCTGGGGGCCGAAGTAGTCGTTCCAGGCGTAGAAGAACTGGAAGAGCGCCACGGCGGCGATGCCCGGCCTGGCCATCGGCACCACCACCGTCATCAGCGTGCGGAACTCGCTGCAGCCGTCGACCTTCGCCGAGTCCAGATACTCGTTGGGGATGGTGAGCAGGAACTGGCGGAGCAGGAAGATCGAGAACGCGTCGCCGAACGCCATCGGGATGATCAGCGGCCACAGCGTTCCGGAGAAGTCGAACTGCTTCGCCCAGAACAGGTACATCGGGATGATCGTCACCTGCTGCGGCAGCATCATCATCGAGATGACCAGCATCAGCGACAGATTGCGGCCCCGGAAGCGGAACTTGGCCAGCGCGTACGCCACCGGAACGGACGAGACGACCGTGAGGACCGTGCCCAGCCCCGCGTAGAGCAGGGTGTTCTTCCACCAGGTCAAAAAGCCCGGCGTGTTCCAGACGTCCGCGTAATTGCTCCACTGCCAGTTCTGCGGCCACAGATCGCGGGTCAGCGCCTGCTGGTCACTCATCACCGAGGTGAGGAACAGGAAGACGAACGGCAGCACGAAGAACAGCGCTGCCGCGAGGCCCAGGGAGTGCACGGCGATCCAGTGGAGCATCGCCCTGCGGCGCGCGGTGCGGGCGGCCGGGCGGCCCGAGGCCGTGCCCGGTGCCTCGGGGGTTCTGGGGGCAGTCAGGACTTGGGTCATGACGGTCAGTCACCTGCCTGGATCAGGCCACCACGGCGGCGCATCAGCAGCGCGGTGAAGGCCATGGCGAGAGCGAAGAGCACAAGCGCGATCACACAGGCGGAGCCGTAGTCGAAGCGCTGGAAGCCGAGGTCGTAGACGAGCTGGGGAAGGGTCAGCGTGGACTTGTCGGGGTAACCGGGCTCGAACTGCTGCCCCGAACCGCCGATGATCCCGGAGGCCACCTTCCCCGCGACGAGCGGCTGCGTGTAGTACTGCATGGTCTGGATCACGCCGGTGACCACGGCGAACATCACGATGGGCCTGATGTTCGGCAGCGTCACGAAACGGAACCGCGCCCAGGGACCCGCACCGTCCAGCTCCGCCGCCTCGTACTGCTCCTTCGGTACGTCGAGCAGCGCGGCCATGAAGATGACCATCAGGTCGCCGATGCCCCAGAGCGCGAGCGCCGTCAGGGCGAGCTTGGACCAGGCGGGGTCGGTGAACCAGCCGGGGGTCGGCAGCCCGATCGAGTCGAGTACGGAGTTGACCGGTCCCGTACCCGGGTTGAGGAGGAAGACGAAGGCGAGCGTGGCGGCCACCGGCGGGGCCAGATACGGCAGATAGAACAGTGTCCGGAAGACCCCGGCCCCGGTCTTGATCTTGGTGATCAGCAGTCCGACACCGAGTCCGAAGACCACCCGGCAGGTGACCATGACCAGCACCAGCCAGAGCGTGTTCTGCATGGCCGGCCAGAACAGCCGGTAGTCGCCGAACACATACGACCAGTTGTCCAGGCCATTGAAGGCGGGCGGCCGGATGCCGTCGTACTTCGTGAAGGAGAAGTAGACGGTGGAGATCAGCGGGTAGGCGAAGAAGACGCTGAAGCCGATCAGCCAGGGCGACATGAAGGCCGCCGTCCGAAGCGCCGACCGGCGGCGCTTCGCACGCAGGGTGTGCGTCGTGCTGGTGCTCGCGCTCATGCTGGTGGTCATCTCGGGGCTACTTCGCCTTCGCGATGTCCGTGTCGATCTGCTGGGCGGTCTTCTCCAGACCGGCCTTGAGATCCTTCACCGAGCCCTTCTCGTACTGGTAGCCGAAGTCCTGGAACGTCACCTGGTACGCGCCGCCGTCCGCCTGCGCGGGCGTGGTGTTCGACTTCGGGTGCTGCGCGATCTCGATGAACGTCCTGAAGCCGGGCTCGACCTTCAGCTTCGGCGACTTGAGCGCCTCCAGCGTGGAGGGCACGTTGTGGATCGCGTTGGAGAAGGCCACGACCGCGTCCGTGTCCGTCGTCATGTACTTCAGCAGCTCCCACGCGGCGTTCTGCTTCTGACTGGTGGCCGCGATGCCCATGATCGTGCCGGACAGGTAGCCCTTGCCGTAGTCGGCGGCCTGGTCGTCGGCGACGGGCATCGGCGCGGTTCCGATCTCGAACTTCGCACCGGCCTCCTGGGCCATGCCGAGCCGCCACTCGCCGTCGAGCTGCATGGCGACCTGACCGGTGTGGAAGGGGTGCTTGGCGCCCCACTCGTCGCCGAAGGTGTTGCGGTACTTCTCCAGCTTCTGGAAGCCGCCGAGCTTGTCGATCAGACCCTTCTGGAAGGTGAGCATCTTCGAGAAGGCCGGGTCCTTGGCGATGCTGGACCTGCCCTCGGCGTCGAAGTAGGCGGGACCCCACTGGGAGGCGTAGTGCATCGGGGTCGTCTCGTAGCCGTGGTACGTCGGCATGAAGCCGAGCTGCGCGTAGCCGTCGCCCTTGGGCTTGGTCAGCTTCTCGGCGACCTTCTCGAACTCGCTCCAGGTCTTCGGCGGGGCGGTGATCCCGGCGGCCTTGAACGCGTCCTTGTTGTAGTAGAGCCCGTACGCGTCGTTCAGCAGCGGCAGTGTGCACTGGTTGCCCGCGAACTGCGTGTATTCGAGCAGCGACTTCGGGAAGACCTTCGCCGGGTCGATCTTCGACTTCTCCAGGAACGGCTTGAGGTCGACGAAGGACCCGGACGTGCAGAACTTGCCGACGCTGTCGGTCGTGAACGACGACACGACGTCGGGCGCCTTGGAACCACCGGCCCGCAGCGCCTGCTGGATCTTGGCGTCGGTGATGTTGGCGGTCACCTTCACCTTGATGTTCGGGTGGGCCTTCTCGAAGCGGGCGACGTTGTCCTGGATCGCCTTCACCTCGCCCGGGGCGCTCCAGCCGTGCCAGAAGTTGATCGTGACGTCCTTGTTCGGATCGTCGTTCGCCGCGCTCTGGTTCGACCCCGTACACGCGGAGGCGAGGAGGGATATCACGGCGGCCGCGGCGAGCGCGGCGGCCGCCTTCCGGGTGCGTGCGGGCATGGCGGTGTCTCCCTGTGACGGATCGAGGGGCGAGGGCGAAGATGTGGGGTCTGTTCAGGCGTACGCGCGTGGGAGGCCGGGGCGGGCCTGGCCAGGGGGTGTGGCCGGTGTTCAGCGGGAGGTGTCGAAGACTTCGTCCCGCGTGGTGGCCAGGGCGCTCTCCAGCGCCCCGCGCAGGACCGGGTGTTCTCGTATGGAACCGAGCACGAGACGGGGCCGGGGGGCGGCCAGTTCGGTGAGCTCCGCCTGCACGCGCTGACGCAGCGGCTCCCCGCCGGCGGCGATCACTTCGCCGGAGAGGACGACCAGCTCGGGGTCGAGTACGGCGACCATGGAGGCCAGACCGGTGGCGAGCCCGGTGGCGTACGCGTCGAGGAGGCGGCGGTAGGGACCCTCGTCCGAGGCCGCGGCGCGGGCGACGAGCTCGGTGGCGACCTCGGCGTGCGGGCCGTGCCCGATGCCGTCGATCCCGAACTCGCGCGCCAGCCGGGGGATCGCCTGGGCGCCGGCGAGTTCCTGAAAACCACCGCTGTTGGCCTTGGCCACCTGGCGCACCAGCGGGGTGCCGGGCACCGGCAGGAAGCCGACCTCGCCCGCGCCGCCGGTGAAGCCGCGGTGCAGCCGCCCGCCGATGACGAGGGAGGCGCCGAGGCCCTCCTCGTTCCACAGGAGCACGAAGTTCTCATGCCCGTGCGCGGCGCCGAGGTGCTGTTCGGCGACGGCGACGAGGTTGACGTCGTTCTCGTACTCGACGGGCATGGGCAGCACCGCGGCCAGCTCGTCGAGGAGGGCGGGGGAGTGCCAGCCGGGCAGGTGCGAGGCGTACCGCAGCCGCCCGGTGGACGGGTCGAAGGCACCGGGCGTCCCGATGACGATCCGGTGCACATCGGCGCGGGTGACCCCCGCGGCCTTCACGGCCCCGTCGAGCGCCTCGGTGACCTGCCGCACGACGCTGTCCGCCCGTCGGCCCGGGGTCGGCAGCTCGAACTCCCCGACGGTGGCGCCGGTGATGTCGGCGACGGCGGCGTGGATGCGCTGCGGGGTGACATCGAGCCCGGCGGCGAAGGCGGCGCGGGCATTGACGGCATAGAGCTGGGCGTTGGGCCCGGGCCGTCCTTCGGTGGTCCCGGTGGCGACGACGAGCCCGGCGGACTCCAGCCGCGCGAGGAGCTGCGAGGCGGTGGGCTTGGAGAGACCGGTCAGCTTCCCTATCTTGGTACGGGACAGCGGCCCGTGCTCCAGCAGCAGATCGAGCGCGGCCCGGTCGTTCATGGCGCGCAGTACGCGCGGTGTACCGGGGGTGGTTCCGGCCACGACGGATGCACCTGCCCTTCGGCTGCGGCTGAGCCCGGCTGGACTGTTAGGAAAGTTTCCTAATCGATAGAGGGCAACGTAAGCCCAGGGCCGGGCAGCGTCAAGAGGCCGTCGGTGGGCGCTGTCGACTTATTACCTCGCCGGACGTCCGCGCCACCCCTGCCGGGTCCGGCGTGACACCTGGTCGCGGCGATCAAATGCCTTGACGTGTCGTGCTCAATCCATACAGGATGTCGCCCCAAATCACGTATTTCCAGGGGGGATTGAGTGAGCACTCTGAGGCAGAGCGCCGTTGTTCTCGGGTCGGCGCTGCTGGTGGTGTGCGCCGCGACGCAGGCGCAGGCGGCCACCTATCCGTATTACAAGGATTCAGTGGACAACGGTCCTTGCGGAGCCGGCCGCCACATCGGCATCCCGAAGGGCACCGCCGGTCATGAGCACATGAAGTATTACGCGGTCTACGACTTCGACCCGGACTGGGCGATCTCGTCGTGCCGCGTGTGGATCGACAAGTGGAAGACCTCCCAGTCGAACTGGGCGAGCGTGGAGGGCCGGAACGTCTACGGCATCGAGGGCAAGCAGTACGCGGAGAGCGCCTGGGTGTACGACGGGCCCGGGTACAAGGACCGCGTATGCGTGACGCGCGACGTGAAGGGCGCCGGGGGAGTTTCCACGAAGTGCACGTCCTGGTACTAGAAGTGCACGTCCTGGTATTAGGCGGGTGAATGGTTGAGAGGGGGCGCCGGGAATTCCGGCGCCCTTTCGTTCTGGGAAATCGGCGGGATGGGGCGGGAGTGTTCGCGCGTGACCATCGGGTAGCGGTGGGCACCCCTTTTCCATCCGATTTTATTGACTTATGTCGTAATTCGATTGCTGGGTGCGAGTGGCTGTGCCATGCTCCCCTCGCTGATCTTGACCTGATCGGCTTGACAAAGGGCCTTGGGAGGCCCTTGGAGGGGGGATTCAGTCATGCCTGGACATCGACGGAGAGGCGCTCGCGCCTGGAGCGCAATGACAGGGGCGGCGCTGACGGCGGGGATGTTGACGGCGGGGGTACTGTCGACGCCGGCGTTCGGGGCGGAGGGGGACGATCCGGTGCCGCGTGCGCCGAGGGTCGCCAGCGATGGCACGTACAAGGAGTGCGCCGGCGGGCCGTGCCCGGAGTCGGGTGAGCCGGGGTTGCCGGGTTCGTTCACGTTCCGGCCGAACGAGGCGGACATCGATCCCGCGACGGGGAAGACCGACGTCACGGCTTACCTGGTGAGACTCCAGGGCGAGGAGGGTGCCACGCTGGTCAGTGGAGCGGAGGCCTCACACATCGTGATCCCCCCGAGCGATGGCATGCAGACCTTGGAAGTGCAGGCCAGGGACCGGGGTGAACGGTGGGGTCCCCGTGCCTATTTCAAGTTCAACGTGAAGCCCGCACCGGGCGCGGTCTCGCACTGGCGGTTCGCCGACCGCCCCACGGATCCGTCGGTGACCACCACGAAGGACACCGCCACCGAGGGCACCGAGCGCCATGACGCGACGCTCATGGACGGCGCGGGCTGGTCGGAGCGGGGCAGACGCGGCGCAGACGACTTCTCCCTCGATTTGAACAGCACCGCTCCGGCCAAGCAGAAGGCGTACGCGTCCACGAGCGGACCGGTGGTCGACACCAAGGATTCGTTCACCGTCTCTGCCTGGGCGTATCTCGACGGCACGAAGTCGGACCAGGTGCTGCTCTCGGCGCCGGGAAAGCAGGACTCGGCATTCGCCCTGTACTACTCGGCCAGGCAGAAGAAGTGGGCCTTCGGCCGCGGCGCGAAGGACGTGAAGGGCACGGTGGACGCCGTCTCGTACGGCGAGGCCGCAGGTCCCCCGGCCCGTGTGTGGACGCATCTGGCCGGGGTGTTCGACACCAAGCGTGACGCGGACCGTACGAACGACACCGTCCAGCTGTTCGTCAACGGCCGGCCTCAGGGGCAGCCGGTGAGACTCTCGGCCGCAGCCCCGGCGTACGAACCATGGACGTCCTCGGAGGGGCTTCAGATCGGGCGGTCCAAGCGCTCCGGCTCCTACCAGCAGTACTTCCACGGCTACGTCGACGAGGTACGGATCTGGCAGCGAGCCCTCCGCCCGATGGATGTTGTGCAGGTTTCGACGCTCTCGATCGAGGGGAGTCCGGCGACCGAGCTCGTGGCCGACTGGAACGCCGACCACGCGACGGGCAGGCAGATCGCGGACCTGAGCGGATACGGCCGTCCCGCTCTTGCGCTGTCGCCTCAGGGGGCACAGCTGCGAGCGGACAGCGCTGGGCGGCGGGAGGTGGCGCTCGACGGGGCGAAAGGCTATGCCGCAGCGAGCGGGCCGGTGATCGATGAGACGGGCTCGTTCACGGTCTCGGCGCGGGTGCGCGTGGACAGTGCCCTGTGGGCCGCGAAACCGAACGGCTACCGGGCGACGGTGGCCGGTCAGAAGCTGGCGAACGAGTCGTCGTGGGCACTGGTTCTGACCAAGATCGTTGGCGAGGAGGCGTCTTGGTACGTATGGAGCTTCGAGCGGACCGCAGTGGACGCGAGGGGCAAGGTGACCGAACGGGTCAAGCTTCAGTCGAACACGGCGATGGAGCCGGAGCAGTTCGATGTTCCTCTTGATGTCACCGGTGTCTTCAACGCGGCCGGGACGAGTCCGGGGGCCGCGCAGAACGGTCCCGGCGAACTCGGGCTGTACATCGGCACCACTGCAGTGGGCGGAAGCGCTTATGCAGAGCTGACATCCCAGGGTACGGGCGAACTGGCGGCGGGGCGTGGCGCCTCCGACGGCACCACGGGCCACTACTTCCCCGGTGGCCTGGAGCGACTGCGCCTCTGGAGCGGTTCCATGACCGCGAACGGGCTCAGGCAGGTACTGGAAGAGGGCGCGGCGGGCTGACGCGGGGATGTGTGACGCGGGGCCCGTGCCGGATGGCCGGGCCCTTGCCGCCTTGAAGCTGAGCGGATGACGAGTTGGTCTCGCTGCGGACGTGGATGGACGGCGTCCCCAAGTGCCGCTTGCAGGCGACATCTTGACTGTTCGTCAATCAGACATGCATCGAGAATCCCACTTGTCTCGAACAAGTGACCGTGTCAAGCTTTCGTTGCTGATCTTCACCACATCAGCTTCTAAGTGAAGGACCTGGGGAGGTCCTCGGGGGGGAATCACTCATGCCTGCATGGAGACGAAGTGTGGCTCGCGCCGTGGGGGCGCTGTTGGGGGCAGCGCTTGTCGCGGGTGTAGCGCCCGCGTCGGCGCTCGGCGCGGCCTCGCCCGTGAAAGTGCCCGGCTCGGCTCCGAGGGCCAAGCAGTCCGCCGATCAGTCCGCGTCCGCACGCGCGGCGGCGACGGGGGAACCGGTCGAGGTGGTCGAGGAGCGCACCGAGTACGCGACCACGACGGCGAATCCGGACGGCACGTTCACGCTGACGCAGTCGACCCGGCCTCAGCGGGCCCGGGCCAAGGACGGTTCGTGGCGCGGCATCGACGTCACGCTGGAACGGCGGGCAGACGGCACGGTCGGCCCCAAGTCCGCAGTGGTCGCCCTCGCCTTCTCCGGCGGCGGCAGCGGCAAGCCGATGATCAGCCTCGGAGGCAAGCGGGGTTCGATGTCCCTGGGCTGGCCGGGGCCCCTGCCGCAGCCCCAGCTCTCGGGGGCAACCGCCACGTATCCAGAGGTCTTCAAGGGCGTCGACCTGAAGCTGACGGCGACCCCCGAGGGCTACCGCGAAGTGCTGGTGGTCAAGTCCGCCGACGCGGCTGCCAGCCCCCAGCTTGAGCAGATCAGGCTCTCCGTGAAGGGCGACGGCCTGGACATTGCTCCGGGCCAGGGCGGTGGCATCCGCGCGATCGACGCGGACGGCAACGCGATCTTCGCCGGGCCCGCCGGCGTGATGTGGGACTCCGCCGGAGACGCGGGCATGGCGCCGCAGCTGATGCGTACGGCCGTGACGCCCGGCGAGACAAAGCCGCAGGAGCCGAAGTCGCAGGACCCCAACCGACCGGGCGCGGGCGACGCAAGCGCCGAACTGCCCGTCCAGGTGGACGACACCGCGGTCGCGGTCAAGCCGGACCTGGGCCTGCTGCGGGGCGGGAAGACCGTCTACCCGGTCTTCATCGACCCGCCCATGGGCCTGGCGCTGCAGGAACGCACGGTCCTCTCGTCGGACGGCGACCGTTTCTGGGACTTCGACGGCGAATACGGAGTGGGACGCTGCTACCGCGTGGGCCCCTGGTACTGCGATGCGGACCACACCAACCGGATGTACTTCGAGTTCGCCCCGACCAACCTGGCCGGGAAGCACGTGGTGGACGCGGTCTTCCGCGCACATGAGACCTGGTCCTTCTCCTGCGCTCCGCACGAGGTGGACCTGTGGCGGACCAACAATATCTCGGAGGGCACCCGGTGGCCGGGTCCCGCGCAGGTGGACAAGATGGGCGACCGCAATGTTTCCGCGGGTCGCGGGAAGAACTGCACGCCTGAACAGCCGGACAGCTGGATCGAGTTCCAGGACAGCCCATCGGAGGGCGACGAAAATCTGACCTCCACTGTTCGGGACTTCGCCAACGGCAAGTTCTCGAGGCTGACGCTGATGCTGCGGGCGCAGGACGAGGGCGATCCGGACGCCTGGAAGCGGTTCGACGACAACGCCGCGCTGCAGATCAACTACGTGCCCAAGCCAGGCCTTCCGACTCCTTACGGAGTGATCCCCGGGTTCGGAGCCTCCAGGCACTGCAACCCCGCGAACGACCCCTTGGTTGTCACCCGCCCCGATCCCATGATCGAAGCCGGTGCGCAGGCGCTGGTGCAGCCCGCGTCGAACGGCTTCAAGGGTTCCCTGCGTGTCTATTCCTACGCTGAGCGGTACGACCCGGTGGCGAAGAAGTACGTCCACACCTGGGACGCCACCACGCCCAGCACCGGCTACGACCCGGACGGCACGCTGGAATCAGTGCGGATGACGCACAGAGCGGACGGCATTCTCTATCGGGTCAAGATGCTTACCCAGTCGTACTGGACCACCGGCGGCACGACGTCACGCATGTCCTCGGCGTACACGCCGTGGTGCTACTTCAAGACGGATTTTCTGGCGCCCAAAGCACCTCGAGTGATTTCGCTGGGCCCCTACTCCGGCTGCACCAGTTGCGTGGGCGAAGGGGGTCCGGGGGAGCCCGGCACATTCCAGTTCAAGCCGAACACGTCCGATGCCGATGTCACGGGCTACCGCTTCTGGCAGGTGTCCATGACAGAAGCCAAGACGGTGACCGCTGCCGAGGCGGAAAAGATCACTGTCACCCCGACAGCGGCCGGAGAAGCCCGGCTGTTCGTGCAGGCCAAGGACGTTCGTGAACGCTGGGGCGACACGGCGGAGTTTTCGTTCAAGGTGAAGCCGGGACTGGGTGAGGTCGGCCGCTGGCGGTTCGCCGAGCCGCCGGAGGGCCGGGGTAACGGCTTGAGCGCAGACAGTGGGACCGAAGGTACACGCCACCATGCAGCGTTGACCGGTGGCGCCGAGTGGTCAGATCTCGCCAGAAGGGGGCGGAACGACTTCTCCCTCGGACTGGCGAGTACGGACCCGGCCAAGCAGCAGGCCTACGCGTCCACAGGGACCGCCCCCGTGGTGGACACCCGGGACTCGTTCACTGTCTCGGCCTGGGCCTACCTGACAGATGCGAAGTCCAATCGCGTCGTGCTCTCTGCGCCTGGTGACCAGGACTCGGCGTTCACTCTCTACTACTCGTCCCAGGACAAGAAGTGGGCGTTCAACCGGGGAGTGAAGGACGTGACCGGCGCAGCACACGTTGTCGCATACGGTGACGCGGCCAACGCGCCGGTGGGGGTCTGGACACACCTGGCCGGCGTGTTCAACACGCAAGGCAACGCGGACAGGGCGGACGACACCATTCAGCTCTTCGTCAACGGTCGCCCCCAGGAAAGCCCGGTGCGACTTTCCGGAGCTGTAGCAGCCTATGAGCCGTGGGCGACGACCACGGGTCTGCAGTTCGGCCGTACCAAGGCCAACGGAACGTACCAGCAGCACTTCCGAGGCCATCTGGACGAGGTCGCCGTGTGGCAGCGTGCTCTCATTCCGGTGGAGATACGGCAGGAGTCGGAGCTGGCCCAGGAGGGCGTTCCAGCCGTCGCTCTCGTGGCTGACTGGAACGCCGGTCGGGCCACTGGGGGCGAGATCCAGGATCGGAGCCAGTACGGACGGCCCGGATTGAAGCTGTCTCCCGAGGGTGCCCAGTTGAAGGCGAGTGAAGGGGGCGACGACACTCTGGTCCTCGATGGAGGCAAGGGATACGCCGCCGCGACGGGCCCGGTGGTGGACGAGACCGGCTCGTTCACGGTTTCCGCCCGCGTCCGGGTAGACCGTGCACAGTGGCAGGCCAAGCCGATCGGTTACCACGGGATGGTCGCCGGCCAGAAGAACGCCGGCGAGTCGTCGTGGGCACTGTGGCTCGACAAGACCGACCTGGACGAGGACGGGGTCGCTTCCTACATGTGGCGGTTCGAGCGCACAGCGGTGGACGGCACGGGCAAAGTGACGGCGAGGGTGCCACTCCCGGCCGACGATGTCCTTGGCGATGCCGGCTTCGACACGCCCGTCGACGTGACCGCGGTGTTCGACGCTGCGCAGACAGATCCCGCCGCCCCTGACGGCCAGTCGGGCAAGCTGCTGCTCTACATCGGCACCACACCACAGCTGTTGAAGCCGGACGCCGGCCTGACCGCAGCAGCGCAGGGGACGGGTGAGCTGGCGGCGGGCCGAGGGGCAAGCGGCGGCTCCACCGGGCATTACTTCGCAGGCAGCCTGGACCAACTGCGCATCTGGAGCGGCGCGATGACGGCGGACGGGGTCGCCACCGCCGTCGGTGGAACCACGTAGCGACGCTCGAAGGGCCTGGCGGTGACTCGATCGCCGCCTGGCCCGACCGCCTGGCCACGCCAGCGGCCTCTTCGGACATTCACAGATGACGACCCCGTCGGAAGCGGGGCGGAGCGCGGCCGGAACCGCGCCAATGGGAGCGGAAATGAACCAGCAGAGGACGCCACGTCGCGCCGGTCGCGCGAGACCGGGCAGCAGTCGTTGGATGCAGCGCATCGCAACGCTCACCGGGTTGAGCCTGATACCAGGCCTCTTGACACCGGCGACCTTCGTCGCTGAGGCGAAGCCGCTGGAGATTTCCAAGCCTCCCTCTCCCCGCGAAGACCACGTCCGACCGCTTGCACCGAAGGCCGACACCACTGCAGCAGCGGCATTGCGGCGGTCGGCTGAAGCGCGCCGCCGGGATGCCCAGCGAGCCCGGACGGACCAGGAACGCGAAGTCACCTGGCCATCGGCGGGCACAGCCGAAATGACGCTCCCCGCCAAGGGCGCTGCTACCGCCACTCCTGGTTCACTTCCCCTCACTCTCACTCAGCCGGCCGCCTCCAAGGGGGCCAGGTCCAAGCCGACCTCTGCTCGGTCGGTAAAGGTCCGCGTCCTCGACCAGAAGGCGGTGGCCAAGCTCGGAGTGAAAGGCGTCGTGCTCAGCGCTGCGGGACCGACCGAAGGCGGGAGTGTTCAGCTCGGCGTCAACTACGCCAAGTTCGCTTCGGCCTATGGCGGTGACTGGGCCGGGCGTTTGCAGGTCCTGAAGCTGCCGGCCTGCGCGTTGACCACTCCTGACCAGGCAAAGTGCCGCAAGCGCTCTCCACTGGGTTTCACCAACGAGCGTGCCGACCAGCGGCTCACCACCCAGCTTGCCTTCAGCCCCTCGGCGGCGAGCGGTGAGTCGATGGTGCTGGCTCTCGCGGCCGGCACCAAGTCCGGCTCCGGCGACTACAAGGCCACGCCACTCGCAGCCTCCTCGACATGGGAGGCGGGTGGCTCGTCGGGCTCGTTCACGTGGTCGTATCCGCTTCGCACGCCGCCTGCTGCGGCGGGCCCGGCTCCCGATCTCAAGATCTCGTACGACTCAGGCAGCGTCGACGGCCGCACGGCTTCCACCAACAATCAGGGCACCGCCATCGGCGAGGGCTTCGACGTGACTTCGTCGTACATCGAGCGCAAGTACGGCTCCTGTGACGACGACGAGCAGACCGACAAGTTCGACCTGTGCTGGAAGTACGAGAATGCCTCTCTGGTTCTGAACGGCAAAGCCACCGAGCTGGTCAAGGACGACACCAGTGGCCAGTGGCGGCTGAAGGACGACGACGCGTCCACGGTCATTCACCACGCTGACGCCGACGGGGCCGACAACGGCGACGACAACAAGGAGTACTGGACGGTCACCACCGGCCAGGGCACCAAGTACCACTTCGGTCTGAACAAGTTGCCGGGTTCCACCACGCAGGCCACCCAGTCGGTGTGGACGGTTCCGGTCTTCGGCGACGACGAGGGTGAGCCTGGCTACAGCCAGAGCAGCAACTTCGCGGGGCGGGCCGAGAAGCAGGCCTGGCGTTGGAATCTCGACTATGTCGAGGACACTCACGGCAACGCTTCTTCCTATTGGTACGCGGCCGAGTCGAACCACTACGACATGCTCGGTGACGACACGACGGGCACGGAGTACGTACGCGGCGGAATCCTCAAGGAGATCCGCTACGGGCAGCGCAAGGGCACCTTGTTCGCCTCTCCGGCGGGCTCGAACCGGGTGCTGTTCGACTACGCAGAGCGCTGCGTCGCGTCGGGCACGGGTTGTGACTCGCTGACCGAGGACACGCGGGACAACTGGCCGGACGTGCCCTTCGACGCCGAATGCAAGGCCGACGTCAAGTGCACCGGAAACGTCGGCCCCAGCTTCTACACCCGTAAGCGCATGACCGGCATCACGACGCAGGCCTGGGACGCGGCGGCGGCGACCCCCGCCTACGCGCCCGTGGACACCTGGGAGCTGAAGCAGACCTACCTCGACCCCGGCGACACCGGAGATTCGACCGACCAGTCGCTGTGGCTGTCGGAGATTCGCCATACGGGACAGCGGGGTACTCCGATCACCCTTCCGCCCGTGACGTTCGGACACGAGTACCGTCCGAACCGTGTCGACGGCGCGACAGACAACATCCTGCCGCTCAACAAGCCGCGCCTGTACACGATCACGTCTGAGACGGGTGCCCAGACGATCGTCAACTACATGCAGGCCGACTGCCTGGCCGGCCAGGCAAAGCCCAAGGTCGACGAGAACACCCGCCGCTGCTACCCGGTCTACTGGTCACCCAACGGAGCCAAGGACCAGACGCTGGACTGGTTCCACAAGTACCCGGTCGCGTCGGTTCGCACCACGGCCCCGAAGAGCGGTTCGGAAGCCGTCCAGCACACCTACACCTATGCGGGTGGCGGTGCATGGCACTACAACGACGACCCCATGACCCCCACCAAGCACCGCACCTGGTCGGGCTGGCGCGGCTTCGAGAAGGTCACCCACCTCACGGGGCTGCCGGGCAGGACTCAGTCCAAGACCGTCACCGTCTTCCTGAGGGGCATGAACGCCGACCGCGTCCTGGGCGCGGACGGCAAGAGTCCTGACGCCGACCGACGGAAGGCCGTCACGGTGACAGGTGTCAAAGCCCCTGAGCTCACGGACACTGAGCAGTACGCGGGCTTCACCCGTGAATCCGTGACCTACAACGGTGCCCAGGAAGTCTCCGGAACCGTCAACGATCCGTGGTCCAAGCGGACCGCCACACAGCACAAGTCGTATGCCGATACCGAGGCACATTTCGTTCGCACGGGTGCCACCCATGCCCGTACCAACGTGACGAGTACTGGCACACCGAAGGACCGGATACGCACCACGGAGACGCTGTACGACGCGTACGGGATGCCCTATCAGGTCGACGACAAGGGCCAGGACGACATTGACCACGACGAGAAGTGCACGCTCACTTGGTATGCACGCAACGACGCGGTCGGCATCAACTCTCTGGTATCCCGAACGCGCACCACGGCGGCAGCATGTGTCGCCAACCCCCTGTTGAAGTTGCCGGCCAAGTCCACAAGCCCTGGCCCCGTCATCTCCGACACTGCCATCGCCTACGACTCAACAACGTGGTCGGCCTCGCAGGAACCGAACGTGGGCGAGGTGCGCTGGACAGGGCGAGTCAGTGGTTACGCCCTCGGACAGCCTATTTGGCAGAAGACAAGCACCATCACCTACGACGTCCTCGGCCGTCCGCTGAACGTTAAGGACACCAACGACAAAACCATCACTACCAGCACCTACCTGCCGACGGCTGCCGGACCCCTGACCTCCACCACGGCTACCAACGTCAAGGACCACACCACCGCCACGCTCGTCGACTTCGCGACCGGTGCCGCCAAGAAGATCACAGACCCTAACGGCAAGGTCACCGAGTCCAAGTACGACGCTCTTGGTCGAGTCACTGACGTGTGGCTGCCGAATTCTTCCCGAGCGGCCGGGAAGAAGGCCAACTACGTCTACACGTACAGCCTCACGAATTCGGCTCTGCCCTGGGTGTCCACGGACACCATCAAGGGCGACGGCTCGGGCTACAACACCACCTACGAGATCTACGACCCCTTGCTCCGCCCGCGACAGGTTCAGACGGCCTCTCCTGCCGGCGGCATGACGGTTGCCCAGACCGTCTACGACGAACGCGGCCTTGCAACCATGTCCCAGACAGACATCTGGGACAGCGACACCGAGCCCTCGGGGACGCTGGTCGAGATCGACGGCGGGCAGCCGCCTCTGCAGACCACCACCACCTACGACGGCGTCGGCCGCGCCGTCACGGCGGTCACCAAGGTCCGGAGCACTGACCGCTGGACGATCAACACCACGTACGCGGGCGACACGGTCACGACCAGCGCACCGGCAGGAGGCCAGGCCACCGCGGTCGTCACCAACGCCTTGGGTCAGACCACGGAACGCCGGGAGTACGGCGGTCCTGAGCCGACCGGAACCCCCACCAAGACCTTCTTCACCTACACCCCCGCCGGTCAGCAGGACACGATAACCGGCCCTGACCAGGCAAAGTGGACCTACACGTACGACCTGTTCGGCCGTCAGACGAGTGCCGCCGACCCCGACAAGGGGATGAGCACTACCAGTTACAACGAACTCGACCAGGCGGTCAGCGCCACCGATTCCCGTGCCAAGACCCTGCTCACCGAATACGACGTTCTCGGACGCAAGACCGGTCTATGGGACGGCAAGAAGACCGACTCCACGAAGTTGGCGGCTTGGACCTTCGACACTCTGGCCAAGGGGAAGCCTGACACTTCCGTCAGGTACGTAGGCGGCGCAGGCGCAACCGGCAAGGCCTACACGAGCAAGGTCACCGCCTACGACCCGATGTACCAGGCTACGGGGAGTCAGCTGATCCTCCCGGACCGCACGAAGGAGCCATTGGTCGAAGCCGGCGTTCCGCAGACCCTGTCCTTCTCGGGGAGCTACAACCTCGACGGCACGCCCAAGCACACCGCCTACCCCGCCGTCGCGGGACTCCCCGCTGAATCTGTTGCGCCGGGCTACGACTTCAAGGGCGTGGGGCTCCAGCACACCTTGACGGGTACGAGCGGCTACCAACTCGGTGCCTCCTACTCGGCACTGGGCGACACGTACCGGCTGGCGATAGGCACGGACACCTCCAAGGCCATCAACCTTGACTATGAGTACGAGGACGGCACCCGCCGACTCAAGCACTCCTGGGTCAACGACCCTCAGCGTGTCTACCGGTTGCAGGATCTTTACTTTGCCCAGGACGACGCGGGGAACGTCACCTCGATCTTCGACAAGACGGATCTGGGTGGCACGGGCAAGACGGACTTTCAGTGCTTCGCCTACGACGGCCACCGCCGTCTGACCGAGGCTTGGACTCCGAAGACGGCAGAATGTGCGGCGAGCGGCCGCACGACGGCGAACCTGGGCGGCGCGGCGCCGTACTGGTCCAGCTACACATTCAACGACGCGGGACAGCGGAAGTCGGAGACCCGGCACGCGGCGTCCGGCGATGTCACGACCGCGTACACCTACGGGACGGCTCGAAAGCAGCCCCATCCACTGGCCAAGACGGTTGCCGGTACCAAGACCAATGACTATGTGTACGACGAGACGGGCAACACCACGAGCCGCCCGGGTACTCAGGCTCGGCAGACTCTGATCTGGAACACCGAAGGCGAGCTTGTCGGCACGACCGAACCTGCCGTCGGCACCAAGCGCGCGACCGGCACGAGTTATCTCTATGACGCCGGCGGCGAACTACTGATCCGTCGAAACACCACCGGCGACGGCGACACGGTGCTGTACCTCGGCGGCAATGAAGTCCGCCTCACCACACAGGGGGCCACGAAAAGTCTGTCCGGCACTCGCTATTACTCAGCGGCAGGCCAGACCATTGCAGTGCGGACCGCCACCGCAGGCACCACCGGCAGCAAGCTCAATTTCCTGGCGGGTGACCACCATGGCACCTCCAGCCTGGCCATTGACGCCACGACGCTTGCCGTCACCAAGCGCTACACCACTCCCTTTGGCGCCCCTCGCGGCACTAAGCCGACGGCATGGCCCGATGACAAGGCATTTCTGGGCAAGCCAGCCGACGCCACCACAGGTCTCACCCACATCGGCGCCCGCGAATATGACCCAGGCGTCGGCCAATTCATCAGCGCCGACCCGCTTCTTGAAGTAGACGAGCCGCAAACCCTCAACGGATACGGCTACGCCGCACAAAACCCCGTAACGCTCACCGATCCCACCGGCCTCGGCATCGACGACGGCACCGGCCACACCGAGCGTCCAGGCAAACAGTCGGGTGAAGGGACCGGGAAGTCGCGCGGCGGTACCCACTCAGGCAGCAGCGGGACTGGTGGAACAGGATCGACCAGCAGTGGTGACGGCGGCAGCAAGGCACCGGTTTCGAACAATCCGTCGGGCCTGCGAGCAATCAACGACCCTAAGAACCTACCCAAGCTCCCCAACGCTGAACTGCGTGACCTGCGCACGGGCTACCAATTCGAGACGGCTCTTTCAGTGCTCAACAAGGAATACGAAAAGAGCGGCTGGTCGTACGGCCAATTCAATGCAATCATCTCCGTTGCCGGAGTGACAGGCGACGACGGAGTCACCGTGAACCGGGTCGTTGTCCTGATGAGCAAGGGAAAGCTATCTCCCAGCGTACTTCAAACACTCGGACAGACCGGAATCCCTGTCCTGCAGGTTCAGGCAAATGCAGGACTTACGGGTAAAGGTCATTCTGAGGGTGCGGGAGCGGCTCTTCGAAAGAGCCCCGCACTTCAGAAGGAGTTTCTCGGAGGGAGGCTCGGGACGGTTCACACCGCACTATCGCCCAATAACGTCTGCTCAACAACATGTGGCAGAGACATATCGGAATATGCCAGGGTCCCCATCCCGGAAGGGACAAACGGCCTGATCGAAGGGAAGATATATGACAAGGCTATGAAGGACAGGCTCGGCAACATGCTCGGCACTCGCAGAGTGTTCCAGCAGGTACTAAGAAGCGGAACGCTCTTCGGAATGTTCAGGATCACACCAGGTAGTCGTCAAAAATAGATATCATCGCGCCTACAGCGTGAATCTCCTGGGGCCCTTCCCTTTCGGTCGGGCCCCAGGCCACAGAAGTCACGAACGCCGTCCAACAGGCCGACGAAGCCGCTCCCGAAAGTCCAGCCATCCGGTGGACACGGAAACGCTGCGGCCTGAACCCACCGTTGGTCATCCACCCGGCCGTGCACGGTCGGACCCTTCGATGTCAATGCGCAGGTTCGCTGTCGAGGATGCTGTGGACAGTCAGCCTGCCCGCCATGGCCTCGACCAGCCACTCCGCCAAGTTGATCCCCTGTGGCCAGATTTCGCCCTCGTGGTTGCACCACATCGGCCCGACGGGATCGCGGAAGTCCACCAAGGACCAGATGGTGCATCCCCAGTCGTACACCGGCACCAGACCGGCGGGGATCAGGCCGGAAGGATCCGGTCCCTCTTGGTAGAGCTCTGCGAGGTCATTCCAGTCGGCCTGGGGAGCACCACCACGCACGCCCAGGATGCCCTGGGGCGGGCCGAAGCCTCCGTTCGCCACCTCCAGGTAGAGGCGTCGGAGCAGGGGCGTGAGCGGGAAGCCGATCGTCCGCTCCGCCTCCATGACCGCCGCCAATGTCGCTGGGGCGGGCAGGTCGCCTGCTGCAGCACGATTGCGGACTGCCTCGACTGCCTCATCATCCATCATGGAGAGCACCTTTCAGACTCTGACCTTAAACATCACCAACAACCCCAGGGCTGGCGTCCCCGAGCACTCAAGCTGGCAATAGCACCGCCGTTCACGCCCGGGCCCTGTCACGAGGCATCCAGCCTAGCCCTGGCCCAAGGCACCGTGTCGCTCGGGTCAAGATGTCCCCCTCGTCGTCGGCGTGGCCAAGTTGGGCAGTTCGCCAGTTTCAGCCTTGCCCGCAGAACTCCAGGACGTCGTCGACGACCCGCTCGCCCCGTCGTTCCGCAAATGGCGCGAGGAGTGCCCGGGCCTGTTGACCTGCCTCGCGACGGTGAGGATCCCCGTGATCCACGGGGCCGGCTTCATCCCCTGGTCGGCGTGCTCGCCATCTGCGCCGCTGCGGTCCTGACCGGTGCGACCTCTCTGCTGGCGATCAACGAGTGGGCGGCTGACGCCTGATAGCCGGTACTGGCCCGGCTCGGCGCCCGCCGCGACCTCTTCACCGGCTGCCACCAGGCCCCTGCTGAGGCCACGATCCGCCGGGTGCTCGCCCAGGTCGACGGTGACGTACTCGACCGCGCCGTCAGCATTGGCTTGCAGTTCGATGCCCGCGGGTCAACGGGCGGTTGCTGCGGGCGATCGCGGTCGACGGCAAATCTCTGCGCGGCGAGATCTCCGCCCAAGAGGTGGAGGAAGCCTTTCGGCTCCTGCAGTTCGTGCCCATTCCTGAGGCCCGTCAGCTGCGGGACAAGTTCGCTGCCGTTCTTCGGCCGGTGTGTTACTGGGCGTCGTCGCGCACCGCGCGGTACTCCAACTACCCGGTCTGGGGCCCATGCGGGGCGTTCGTCGGGGCACCGAACGAGCGCTGCGTCGAGCACCAATGCCCGCTGCCCGCTGACGTCCCGGATCCCTTCCCGGACCGGTGCATCGTGGCTTTGGACGAGGAACTTGAGGACTCCCGCTGGGTGCGCTACTCCGGCGGGCTGCGCTGACCTGTCGACCGTCGGGCGGGAAGCGACCGGTGTGCACATCACGATCCGCGCGACAACGAACTGTGCGGCTACCCCGTGGACTAGCGCTCGCCCTATTTCTTCATGTTTCTCCGGGAGGGTTGAGATGGCCTCCGTACCGCCTAGGTCACACTGCCGTGTGAGACAGCAAACTTGAAGCCCCGCCGAAAGAGGGTCCGGCGGGGCTTCAAGGGCGTTTGACGGCAACGGTGACGGCAACGTCAGCGGACGGCTGCTGTGGCGGGTGGATCGTCCGGGTAGTTGGTGGTGCTGCCGAGTGCGTCGGTGAGAGTGTCAACGGCTTGGCGTTGGAGGCGGAGCCGGACGTGGGCGTAGACGCCAGCCGTGACGCCGATGTGGGCATGGCCGAGTAGTTCTTTGATGACGACGAGGTCGACGCCTTGCTCCAAGAGCAGGGTGGCCGTCGAGTGGCGCAGGTCATGGAAGCGGATGCGACGCAGTCCTGCACGGCTGAGGAATGCCGCGAAGCGGACGGGTCATGTTGGCTGGGTCCAACGGGCCACCTGTCGGCGTGGTGAAGACGAGACCGCTGTCCCCCCAACCCACCCGGCCGCCTTGCGCTCTTCTTCCTGTCGATCCTGGTGGTCACGCAGTGAGTGAACGCACTGGGTCGGCAGCGCGATCCGGCGTTTGGATGCTCGGGTCTTGGTGGGAAGGACAGGCAGGCCGTTGGTTCGGGTCCGCTGGAGTGAGCGGCTGATGCTGGCGGTGCGTGCGCCGAGGTCGAGGTCTTCCCAGTGGAGGCCGAGGAGTTCGCCTTTGCGGAGTCCAGTGCGGAGGGCGAGTTCGTACAGGGCGTGCAGCCCGTCCTTCCGGGCCGCTTCAAGGAGCTGGCGGGCCTCGGCCGCTGTGAGGGGCTGGAAGCGTCTCGGCCGGGGTGCGGTGGTCTTGACGTTCCGGGCGACGTTGCGTGGCAGTTCGTCCTCGCGGACGGCGTGTTCCAGGGCGGACTTGAGGACCGCGTGGACGTACGTCACGGTCAGTGGCGACAGCCGCTTCTCGCAGCACCGGCCGATGGCGCAGCAGCGCCGCCGGTTCGTGTCCGTTCCTGGTTGCAGCACTGGCAGGTGGTGCGGAGCCCGTCGAGGAAGGTGCGGACGTCGCGGGTGGTTAGCCGGGCGAGCTTCTTGGCACCGAGGCCGGGTTGAGGTGCAGGCGGATGGAGGCGGCGTAGCGGGTGTGGGTGTTCTCCCGCAGGTGGTGAACGGCGACGCCGTCCAGCCAGTACGCGAGGTAGGCGTTCACGGTGCTGTCGGCTGCGGCGATGGGGAGGCCGCGGTTGCTGGCGGCGATCTTCTCGGTGAGCTTGGTCATCGCGTCTTTACGGGTAGCGCCGTAGACCCGGACGCGCTTACGCGTGTTGCCGGGGGCCAGCACGTATCCGGCAGCTTCCCATCGTCCGTCCTTGCGCTGGTAGACGGTCCCGTCTCCGTTCGCTCGGGTGCGGGAGCGGCGGGACGAAGCGGGGTGGGCTGTGGTCATCAGGCGGCTTCCTGTTCCAGGCGAGTGCGGATGAAGTCGGCCAGCGCGTGGGCAGGGATGCGTCGGGCGCGGCCGAGGGTGATCGAGGCGAGTTGGCCGGAGCGGAGCAGGTCGTAGACGGCGGAGCGGCCGAGCTGAAGGCGGGCCATCACCTGGGGCACAGTGAGCAGATCCAGCACCGGTGCCGCCTCCAGGTGGAGGGCGGCGAGCGGGGGTGAGGTCATCAGCAGCCCCCTTCGGCCGTGAACTGCCGCTCCAGTTCTCTGCGGTGCCAGACGTGGGCGGCGAGGAGGGCCGCGTCAGGGCTGTAGCCCGAGCCGAGGTAGTCCCAGTGGCCGACGACGAGGGTGGTCGTCGGGTCGAGGTCGGGCAGGCCGGCGTGGCGCGGGACTGTTCGGTGCGCCAGGCGCGGCGGGCGGCGCGCAGCGCGCCGAGGGTGGTGGAGTAGCGGCGGGACTTGGTGGAGAAGTGGCCGCGGAAGCCGAGCATGTGCGCCCACTTCCAGAGCTTGAGTTCGGTGAACTCCGGCAGCTTGCCCAGCTCCCAGCAGGTGCGGATCATCTGTCGCACGTGGCGTGCCACCGCGAGGCGGGGCAGCGGCCGGGCATGCCCGGTGCCGCCGCAGGCGGTGCACGGGAGCGGGGTCCCGTGGGGTAGGAGGGTCGCGCCGCGTCCCTGGCAGGGGCGGCAGAACAGGGCATGGTCGAGGATGCCGGAGGCGTCGGCGGACTTGGTGGCGTACTTGGCCACGTAGGCGGCCACGGCCTGGTCGGTGAATTCGGCATCAGTGCCGAAGGCCGTGATCTCGCGTACGTCGAGCTGTTCGCCCCAGCCGAGTTCACGTTCCCCGACCGCATCCGACTCGACCGTGACGTGGACCCGTACGGCGTCGGCGAGCACGGCGACGGTGGCGTACGGCGGCGGGGGCTGGCTGTTGCCGTCTGGCCCGTCGAGCCGGATGACGGCGTGGAAGCGGACCAGGCCGCGCTGTTGGTACTCGGCGACCTTGGCGAAGGAGATCCGCAGGACCGCGTGGGCGGCCTTCTGGGTCATGTCGAGCCGGGCGGCGATCTCACGGCGCAGGTAGGTCGTCCGGGGCGTGGCGGACGCCGCAGCGGCCCGGGTATGGCGGCTCGGGAAGCCCCGCCCCAGCCAGTCCGGGCGAGCTTTGGCTCCTCCGGGACGAGCAGCGGCAGGATCCGTGAGCAAGCGAAGTGTCACAGCTTGTCACCTAGACTCGATACGACACCCGTCCGCGAGGAGTCTCCATGGACGCCCAGACCTACCAGCGTCTGCGCTCCATCGCCGACGAACTGCCCATAGAGCCCCCGGTCTGGGCCATCGAGATCGATGACGCCGGCATCACGTTGATGAGCAGCCCGGTCAAGCGGCACGAGCTCATCACCCTGCGACTGCGTCGGCAGCTCGATGCCCAGTTGCTCGCCACACATCCCGGGGTCGTAGCCCACAGCGGGCCGGAGATCGAGTCGCCCGCCATACAGCGCATGCGGCGGCCCGACCTGCTCGTGCTCCCCGAGTCCGCCCTGGACGAGGACGATGCCTACGTCGATCCGGGCGACGTGCTGCTCGTGGCTGAGATCGTCTCGCGCTCGAATCCCGAGAACGACTACGAGGACAAGGCGCGGGACTACCCGGCCATGGGGATCCCCATCTACGTGATCATCGATCCCCGAAAAGGTACGGCCGCGGTCCTCACCGCCCCCGGGCCCGGGGCGGAAGGCACCCGGTACCGGTCGCGCCACGACTACGTCTTCGGCGACACCATGGCAGTCGGGGCCTGGAGCGTCGACACCGGGCAGTTCCCGACCTACGAGAGCCCGTAGGGGCTGGCCGCTCCCGCAAACAACGAGGGCCCCTCCCGAAGGCGAATTCGGGGGGCCCTCCTTGTTTGTTGACGCTACTTCGCCAAATTCCCCTGCGGCGCCAGCGGCGTCGCCGCCACCGACTGCGGGCTTGTCGCCGACGCGAACGCCGACGGTGCCGACATGCCCGCCGTCGGGTCCGCCGCCGGGGCGTCCACCGCCACCGGCGGGAGGCCGCCCACGATGCGGATGCCCGCCTTGTCGAACGCCTGCTTGATGCGCCAGCGCAGCTCGCGCTCCACGCCCAGCGCCTTGCCCGGCATCGTCTTCACCGCGATCCGGACCGTCATCGAGTCCAGCAGGACCTCGTTCAGGCCCAGCACCTCCACCGGGCCCCACAGCATCTCGTTCCACGGCTCGGCCTTCGCCAGGTCCTCGCCGACCTCGGCGATCACCGCGCGGACCTTGTCCAGGTCCTCCGAGGAGCGGACCATCACATCCACCGTCGACGTCGCCCAGCCCTGGCTCAGGTTGCCGATGCGCTTGATCTCGCCGTTGCGGACGTACCAGATCTCACCGTTGTCGCCGCGCAGCTTGGTCACGCGTAGGCCCACCTCGATCACCTCGCCCGAGGCGACGCCCGCGTCCACGCTGTCCCCGACGCCGTACTGGTCCTCCATGATCATGAAGACGCCCGAGAGGAAGTCCGTCACCAGGTTCCGCGCGCCGAAGCCGATCGCGACACCGGCCACACCCGCCGAGGCGAGCAGTGGGGCCAGGTCGATCTTGAAAGCGCCCAGGATCATCAGGCCGGCTGTGCCCAGGATCACAAAGGAGGAGACCGAGCGCAGTACGGATCCGATGGCTTCCGAGCGCTGCCGACGGCGCTCCGCGTTCACCAGCAGGCCCCCGAGGGCCGTTCCCTCCACCACCTGGGCGGAGCGGTTCATCCGTTCTATGAGCTTGGTCAGCGACCGGCGCAGCACCATGCGCACCACCAGCGCGATCACCAGGATCAGCGCGATACGCAGGCTGGTGTTCAGCCAGGTGGACCAGTTCTCCTCCACGTAGCCCGCGGCGTCTCCTGCCTGCTTGGCGGCCTCGTCGAGCGAGACCGGCTCGGTAGACGGATCGGCGGCCAGTAGGGCGGATAGGGACACGGTGGGAACCTCCAGGCATTACGACGGCAGCAACCACCCTAACGGGGCATTGGGTGTGCTCCGTTGCGGTCTTCGCGGGAGAGACGAGGCTCACCCGCGGACGAAACTGGGCGCAGTCATGCGGTCGCAGTCCTGTGGTTGAAAACACCTCGAGCCCGTTACCTGTACGTGGTGGCGCTCGGACCTGGCATGAGGAGACACTGAGAGCAGATCGTCCCGGCGCGAGCCACGCGCCGCCGGCGTACAAGGAGGCATCCACCGTGCCGCACGTTCTGGTCCTCAATGCGTCGTACGAGCCCCTCGGCGTCGTACCGCTTCGCCGCGCGCTCATCCTCGTCCTGGAGAACAAGGCACTCTGCCTCGAGGAATCCGGCGCCTTCATGCACAGCGCGACCCGTGTCATCGCCGCACCCAGCGTCGTACGGCTGAAGCGGTTCGTCCGGGTCCCCTACAGGGGGCCCGTTCCTCTCACCCGCAAAGCACTCTTCGCCCGCGACGGCGGGCGCTGTATGTACTGCGGTGGCGTCGCAACCAGCGTCGACCATGTCATTCCGCGCAGTCGCGGGGGTCAGCACGCCTGGGACAACGTGGTGGCGGCCTGCCGCCGCTGCAATCACGTCAAGGCGGACCGTCATCTGCGGGAGCTGGGGTGGCGTCTGCACCAGCATCCGGCCCCGCCGAGCGGGCTCGCCTGGCGGATCATCGGGACAGGGCATAGGGACCCGCGCTGGCTGCCATACCTGCAGCCGTACGGCGCGGACGACGCGATGGCCCGGATCGACGGCATCTCCGCCTGAGAACCGGTGCCATCTTTTTATTGGCTCGGTTTCAGTGGCTTGGTTTCAGTCGCTCGGTTCGCCTCGGGGCCGAGCCCCAGGCCCGCGCGCGGCGCGGGTCGCTCACTGCGCCACCGCGTACGCCTCCACCGACCACAGAGAGTAGCCGTACTGTGTCGCCCTGCTCTCGCCCTGCACCCTGATGAAGCGCGTGTCCCGGTTGTCCATCCGCACCGCCTCGCGGCCCCCCGCGCCGTCGTCGACGCTCGCCGCCGTGCGCCAGGTGCGGCCGTCGGGCGAGACCTGGATGCGGTACTTCCTCGCGTACGCGTCCTGCCAGTGCAGCACCACCTGGCCGAGTCGCACCGGGCGGGCCAGTTCCAGCTGCCACCAGGCGCCGTCCTCGACGGGTGAGGACCAGCGGGTCTTCGCGTCGTCGTCGATCGCCGAGGACGCCGGGAAGTCGGGCGTCTCGTCGCCGGACGAGGAGGCGACCGAGCCCGCGGATCGTGCCAGGTCGGGACCTGCCGTGCGCGGATAGGCGCGGACCGTGAGCGTGCGTTCCTCGCCCGCGAAGGAGAGCGGTACCCGGTACTCCCCTGCCGGGGTGCCCGCGGGGACCGTGACCTCGACCGGCACCGTGGTCCGCACCCCCCGCGGGAGCGTCGTCCGCTTCGGGACCGTGACCTTGATGCCCGCCGGGGCCTGGGCCGTGAGCTCGCCCCGCACCTCGACCGGGCGGCGTGCGGTCAGCCGGACCCCGGTGCGCTGTGGGCGGCCACCGATCTCCGCGTCGGTCTTGCCGCGTACGAGATCGAGACCGGCCATCGGTTCGTCCGCGAACCAGGGCACCAGGGACCGTACGGCCACGGGCCGCTCGCCCGTCCGGGAGATCCGCACGGCGTCCACCCGCAGGCCCTTGGTGTCCGCCTGGGCCCAGCCGCTCGGCGACAGTCGGCCCAGCGCCCGCCAGCCCTCACCCGGGACGTGTGCCTCCAGGACTCCGGAGCCCGCGGCGGACGGCTCGGTCATCGCGGTCACCGCCGTGACCGGACGCGGCCGGTCCAGCCACACCGTGTCGTCGCCTGCCGTCTTCGCGAAGCGGTCCGCGCCCGTCCAGGCCGCCGACTCCTTCGCGGCCCGTTCCAGGAACGGGTCGAGGACTCCCTTGCCGACCGTGGCCGGGCTCGCGCCGAGCGATCTGCGCAGCGGCTCCAGGTCCAGCGACGCCCGCCAGGCCGACGCGCCGTCGCCGCGGGCCTGCGCCTGGAGCATGTCGACGGTGAGCTCACCCGCCCGGCCGTACCGGGCCAACTGGTCCAGCCAGGGTGCCACTTCGTCTTCGAGCCGACCGCCCGCCGACCGCTCCAGCCGCTTCGGACTCTCGCGCATCACGGTGAAGGCCGCCCGCAGCGAGGCGGCGGCGCGGTCCCTGGCCGCCGTGTCCGTCGTGGTGCGCGAGCGCCAGAACTCCTTCAGGAGCGGCTGGAGATAGCCGGACTCGGCGGGGTTGAGCATCGAGGAGGAGTGGTTGCCCGCCAGCGCCACCAGGGCGTCGCGGGTCTTCGGGTCACCGCCCGCGAGGTCGGATATCGCGGCCTGCCAGGACTGCCCGGGGCGGTAGCCCTTCGGGTTCCAGGCGTAGTCGGCCGCCGTGAACAGGGGGATGCGGGAGGCGGACGCCTGCTCCATGGCGTTGGCGAGCAGCGCGACCGAGCCGGTGGCGACGGCGGGCTCGCGGCCCGTGTACGGGCCGAGGAACATCCGGTCCTGCGCGTAGTCGTTGACCGGGTAGTTGTCCATGGTGACCAGGGGGTGCCCGAACACCTCGCGGGCACCGGCCAGTTCGCTTCCGGTGATGGTGCGCGGCACCACGCCCACACCCGTCCACGCCACCTGGACCCGGGAGTCGAGGGCGCTCGCGAGGGCCTGCCGGTAGTCGGTGGCGCCCTCCTGGTAGAACTCCGTCGGCATCAGGGACAGCGGCTGGGCGCCCGGGTGCCGATTCGCCAGATGCCGGGCCACCGCGCCCGCGACCCGAGCCTGTGCCCGGGCCGCCGCTTCCGCGCCCGAGCCGAACGCGTCGGTGTCCCGCCCGCAGTGCCACTCGCTGTAGCTGACGTCCTGGAACTGCAGCTGGAAGGCGCGCACACCCAGCGCCCACATCGCGTCGATCTTGCGGTTCAGTGCCTTGGTGTCGGCGCCCTCGGCCAGACACATCTCCTGAGCGGGCGCCACGGCCCAGGCGAGCGTGATGTGGTTGCGCCGGGCGCGCTCGGCGAGTTCGCGGAACTGGGCGCGCTGGGCCGCGGGGTACGGGTCGCGCCAGCGGGCCTGCCGGAAGGGGTCGTCGCCGGGCGCGTACAGATAGCGGTTCTGCTTGGTGCGCCCCATGAAGTCCAGCTGCGCCAGCCGCTCCTCATGGCTCCACGGCTGACCGTAGAAGCCCTCCGTCATGCCGCGTACGGCCGTGCCCGGCCAGTCGCGTACGACAACTCCGGCGACGGTCGTACGGGCGGTGCCCGCGGCCGTCTTCCCGCCGGTCCCGTTCGTGCCGCCCGCCGCGGTCCTCCGCTCGATCAGCTGGCGCAGCGTCTGGGCGCCGTGGAAGAGGCCGTCGTCGCCGACGCCGTCGAGGGCCACCGTGTCGCGGCCCTGGACCTGGCCCACGGCGATCCGGTACCCGCCGGCGGGGAGATCGGCGCGTTCGCGGGCGCGCAGCGTGCGCAGCGCGTCCTGCGCGCCGCTCCCGCCGACGCGCACGACCGGTCCCCGCCCGGGCAGGTCGGTGTAGAGCGTGTTGACGCCGGATTCGCGCAGCGTCTGGTGGATCAGTTCCACGGCGTACGGGTCGGCACCGCGGTCCGCCACGACCGTCGCCTCGTCGCCGAGCACGACCGCCGGACCGGACGCGCGCATCGTCTGCGGACGCGGCCAGACCGTGGGCAGCGCACCCGCGCCCTCGGGGTCCTTCGCGGTACCCGCGGGTGAGCCGGGGTCGTCGGGAGCCGCCATGGCGCCGTGGGCGCCGCCGAGCAGGCTGCCGATGACGGCGACCGCGACGGCTGTCGCGGTTCGCCTCCTGCGCGCGAGCCGCACGCCCGTCTCCCCTCGTCTCCCCTGTCGTACCGGTCGGTTCGAGCCCACCACCACCGCACGGAGGGTGTCAATCCGGGTGGCCGTTGTGCCCCTTTTGCGGGACGCAATGGGGGGTTTGATCCAACTGCCGTACGGGAAACCGATGGTGATGCGGAACACGTCGACTGATCGTGGACGTCTGCGGTCGCGCCCACTGGGTAGGGCTGCTGTATCCCGCTACCGTCCGCTTGGAGTGACCGCCATGGCCGCATCCGCACACCTTCTGCTCTCTGCCCTGTCCAAACAGGTCCCGGGCCCCGGCCCGCTGACCAGCGAACCCCCGCTCGCCGACGCCGCACCGCTGACCAGTGAGCCGCCGCTCGCCGAGGCCGCCCCCCTCACCAGCGAGCCGACAGCTCCTGCCACAGCGGGCGGCACGGAGTCCCCAGGAGTCTGAATGGGCCTTGCCCGGCTCGCCGCGCTGCACGGAGTCGCCACCACATACGCGCCCTCCGCGGGTGTGACCGTTCCCGTCCCCGAGGCCACGGTCGTGGCCGTGCTGGCCGCGCTGGGCGTCGACGCCTCGACCCCCTCGGCGTTACGGGACGCGCTGGACCGCGCCGAATCCGCCGCCGCGGACCGGCTGCTGCCGCCGACCGTGGTGCTGTGGCGGGGCGGCGGAAAGGTTCCGTCCGCGTTGTCGGAGCTGCCGGCGGGCACGGTTGTGCGGGTGGAGCCGGAGGACGGCACCGAGCCGCCGCGCCGGGTGGAGCCGGAGGGCGGCACCGAGCCGCCGCGCCGGGCGGGGCCGGAGGGCGGCACCGAGCCGCCGCGCCGGGCGGAGCCGCCCCTGGACGCGCCCGCGCGCGACTGGGATGAACTTCCCCTGGGCGTTCACCGATTGCTCGCCGAGGCTCCCGACGGGCGGGCCGCCCGCTCCACCCTGATCGTCGCGCCCGCCGGCGCGCCCCGGCCCGCAGGCCGCTCGCACGGCTTTCTCGTGCAGCTCTACTCCCTGCTCTCCGCCCGCTCCTGGGGTATGGGCGACCTCGGCGACCTGGCCGAGCTCGCGACCTGGTCCGGGCGGTCGCTCGGCGCCGGTTTCGTCCAGGTCAACCCGCTGCACGCGGCCGTCCCCGGCGCACCCACGGACCCCTCGCCGTACCGCCCCTCCTCGCGCCGCTTCCCCGACCCCGTCCATCTGCGGATCGAGGACATCCCCGAGTACGCCCACGCCGGCGCCCCGGACCGGCAGCGCCTCGACGAACTGCGCGAGAAGGGGGCCGAGCTGCGCGCATCGGTGCTGGACAAGGGTGCGCTGGTCGACCGGGACGCCGTATGGGCGCTCAAGCGCGAGGCCCTGGAGATCGTGCACGGTGTCCCGCTCGGACCCGGACGCCGCGCCGCCTACTGCGACTTCCTCGCCGAACAGGGCCGGGCCCTGGAGGACCACGCCACCTGGTGCGCCCTCGCCGAGGTGCACGGCTCCGCCTGGCGCGACTGGCCGGCCGGACTGCGTGACCCGCGCTCACCGGAGACCGCCCGTGCCCGGTACGAACTGATGGACCGCGTCGACTTCCACTCCCGGCTGGCCTGGCTGACCGACCGGCAGCTGGCCGCGGCCGGGCGCGCGGCGCGCGAGGCGGGCATGGGCGTCGGCATCGTCCACGACCTGGCCGTCGGCGTGCATCCGGACGGCGCGGACGCCTGGGCGCAGCGAGAGGCCTTCGCCGCCGGGATGTCCGTCGGCGCGCCCCCGGACGCCTTCAATGCCCGCGGCCAGGACTGGGGCCTGCCCCCGTGGCGGCCCGATGTACTGGCCGCCTGCGGGTACGCCCCGTACCGCGGACTGCTGCGCGGCCTCCTGCGCCACGCGGGCGCGCTGCGCATCGACCATGTCATGGGCCTGTTCCGCCTGTGGTGGGTCCCGGAAGGCAGCCCGCCCACCGACGGCACCTATGTCCGTTACGACGCCGAGGCGATGCTCGCGGTCCTGGTTCTGGAGGCCCACCGCGCGGGGGCCGTGGTCATAGGGGAGGACCTCGGCACGGTCGAGCCGGGCGTGCGTGAGGCGCTGACCCGGCGGGGCGTGCTCGGTACGTCGGTGCTCTGGTTCGAGCGCGACTGGAGCGGCACCGGCCGCCCGCTGCCGCCCGAGCGGTGGCGGGAGGGCTGTGTGGCCACGGCGACCACCCATGATCTGCCGTCCACGGCGGCCCGGCTGACCGGCGAACATGTCGCGCTGCGCCACCGCCTCGGCCTGCTCACCCGCCCCCTGGACCAGGAGCGCACCGAGGACGCGGCGGACGTCGCCGAATGGCTGGGCCTGCTCGGCGGCCTCGGTCTGCTGCCCGAGGGCACCGGCGACGAGGAGGGTCAGATCCGCGCGGCCTACCGCTTTCTGCTGCTCACACCCGCCCGTATGGTCGGCGTGTGGCTGCCGGACGCGGTGGGCGACCGACGCCCGCAGAACCTCCCCGGCACCTGGGACCAGTATCCGAACTGGCGGCTGCCCCTCGCGGACGCCGAAGGGCGGCCCGTCACGCTGGAGGGGCTGGCGGCCTCGCCCCGGCTGCACGCGCTGATGGAGGTCTTCCGTTCCCGTACGGCACCCCCGGGCGCGCGGCCCTGACCGCCGTTCGCTAGTTTGGCACCGTGGACAAGAAGAACGCTTTGCGCGCCGGCACCATCACGGCCGGTACGACGCTGATGATGCTGCTCCTGTCGTCGCCCGCGCTCGCCCTGACCCGCGATGACGGCGACGACCCGGGTCCCGGCCTGAGCGTGGCCCAGACGGTGGGTCTGTTCGTGGCGACGCCGGTGGGGCTCTTCCTGCTGATCGTGGGCCTGGTCATGGTTCTCGACAAGTCCAAGAAGCAGAGCTGACCCTCTCCTCGCGGCGGAGCTGACGGTCTTTCGCTCCGCCCTTGTGCGGTTCCGGCCCTTCCGGGCTCCGCCGACTACCGGCTCCACCGATTTTTCAGGGCGCTCCGGGGTGTGCACGCACCTCCGGGGCGCCCTTGTCATGCCCGCTCGACGGAAAGCCGCTTGCGAAACCACTACGGGTGAAGCACTATGGATGTCGTGGTTGAGGGGTCCGTACGGGACCGCCTCGGCCGACGTTCCGGCGGCAGCCGTCGACTGGGACGAATGACGACCGGCTACCGAAGAGGATCAGCTTGCGCAAGCTCGCGTACTACATCGCCACCTCCATCGACGGCTTCATCGCCGCCCCCGACGGGGACGGCACCGTCTACCCGATCAGTGAGGGGTTCACCCGCTTCACCGCGGCGGAGTACCCGGAGACGCTGCCGACGCACGTCCGCGCGCTCCTCGGCATCGAGAACGCGGAGAACGTACGCTTCGACACCGTCGTGATGGGACGCCGCACCTACGACCCGGCGCTCCAGATCGACATCACCAGCCCGTACGCGCATCTGCGTCAGTACGTCTTCTCCCGCAGCCTCACGGAGTCCCCCGACCCGGCGGTGGAGATCGTGTCGGGCGACGCGGTCGCCAAGGTCCGTGAGCTCAAGGCGGAGGACGGCGGCCTCGACATCTACCTCTGCGGAGGTGCGGATCTCGCCGGGCAGCTGCGCGACGAGATCGACGAACTGCTCGTCAAGACCTATCCGGTGGTGCTCGGCGAGGGAATCCCGATGTTCTCGCCCGAGTTCGGTGCGCTCGGCTTCGAGATGACCGGCCACCGTGCCTTCGACGACGGTCTGATCTTCGCGACGTACACCCGCAAGCGGTAGGCGCGCCCGGAGCCGCCGGGGATCGTCAACCGCTCATGGTGTGGGGCCCGTTGAACGGGCCCCACGGCCGCCTGGAACGATCGGTCCATGGCTCAGAACGATCCGGTGCCCGATATCGCGACGCGCGGGTGAAGACCTCGTCGCCGCGCTCGCGAGGGACGCGCAGACCGCCTGTCGGCACACCGACTTCTTCGTGCTGCGCAGACAGGTCGACGAGGGAATGCCGTACTGGGAACGGGCGGTGGCCGCCGGGGACGCGTTCTCGGCGTACACCCTGGCCCGGTACCGGAAGATCCGCGGCGACCGGGCCGGCGCGGAGGCGGCACTGGCGGCGGAGCGGGAGGCGGGGCAGCGCTGACGGAAGGTCTCGTCGAGGGCGCGGAGCGGGCCCCTGCAAGGCCTGCTCACGGCTCCGACGCGCTCAGGACGCCTCCGTGGTCACGGCGAGCGACTGCAGATACCGCATCAGCGCCATCAGCACGTCACGGCTCGACCCACGCATCCTCGCGTCGCACTCCACGACCGGTACCGAGTCGGGCAGATCGAGTGCCCCGCGCACCTCGTCGAGCGGGTAGGGCGGCGCGTCCGGGAAGGAGTTGACGGCCACGACGAACGGCACCCCCCGCTCCTCAAGACGGCCGATGACGTCGAAGCTGACCTCCAGGCGGCGGGTGTCGACCAGGACCACCGCGCCCAGAGCGCCCTCGAACAGACCCCGCCACAGGAACCAGAAGCGCTCCTGGCCCGGCGTGCCGAACAGGTACAGCACCAGCTCCTCGTTGATGCTGATGCGGCCGAAGTCCATGGCGACGGTCGTCGACGTCTTGCGCTCCACGCCCTGGGTGTCGTCCACACCGACCCCGGCCTGGGTCATGGTCTCCTCGGTCGTCAGCGGGCGGATCTCGCTCACCGAGCCGACCAGCGTCGTCTTGCCGACTCCGAAGCCGCCCACGATGACCACCTTGACGGCGGCCGTCGCCGTCTGTGGCAGCACGTCCTCGCTGCGCGGCCCCACGGCCTGCTCAGAGCTTCTGAAGTCCATCGATCACTGCCTCAATCAAAGCGCGGTCGGGGAGTTGGGCCGGCTGGACCGGTGCGCGGGCCAGGACCCGGTCCTCGGCCAGCAGATCGCTGAGCAGCACGGTGATGACGCTCACCGGAAGGCCCAGATAGGCGGAGATCTCGGCCACCGAGAGTGGTGCCCGGCAGAGCCGGATGATCGCGGCCTGCTCGGGCTGCATACCGGGCCGGGGCCCCGACTTGGCCACGATCAGCGTGACCAGGTCGAGTGCGACGGGTGTGGAGGAGCCGCTGCGGCCGCCTGTGATGACGTAGAGCCGCTCGGGACTGCTTTCTTCCCAGTTCCCGCCCGGGTCGCTCACGCGGTGTGCCCCTCGTGCCGGGGCGGCGTGCTCATGTGCTCTCCGATCCGGAGCACGAGATCCCGCATCCGCTGGCCCATGAGCCCCGCGTCGACGCCTTCGTCGGCCAGCACGGCGAGGAACGCTCCCGGTCCCGCAGCCATCAGATAGAAGAAGCCGCCGTTCATCTCGATCACGACGAGATGCATCCGGCCGTCGCTGTGCGGTAGTTCGGAGGCCACGGCCCCCGCCAGGCTCTGGAGTCCGGCGCAGGCGGCGGCCAGTCGGTCGGCGGTGTCGGTGTCGGCGCCGTACTGGGCCATGCGCAGCCCGTCCGCCGAGAGGACGACGACGTTTCTGGTCTGGGGTACGCCCTCCGCCAGGTCCTTGAGCATCCAGTCCATGTTGGTCTGGTTGGACTGCTGCTGAATCATGGCTGCTTGTTCCCCTTGTTCGTCTGGGTGGTCTCACCGGCGAGGCCGTTCTGGAACGCGGTCAGCCACATGCCGGGCTGCACCGCGGGTGCTGCCTCCGGCTCGGGCGTGAGCTCCGCGGCCTGCGCGGTGACGGGGGTCTTGCGGCGGCGCTGCGGCAGACCGGTGGGGGTGCGCTCGGTCACGACGGGAGCCTCTTCTTCCGGCGTCGCAGGGCCGGTCGCCAGCCTGGGCGCGGGCGCCCCGGCGACGGTTCCGGTGGCGCGGGGTCCGGAGGAGGTGCCGATGCCGTGCGCGAGGCCGGTCGCCGACGACACGGTGGTGATCAGTGCCTGCGGGACGACGAGGACGGCGCGGACACCGCCGTACGCGGACGAGCGCAGGGAGACCTGGAAGCCGTACACCTGCGCCAGCCGGCCCACCACGGCGAGGCCGAGGCGCGGCGTCTCGCCCAGGTCGTTGACGTCGATGCCCTGCTGGGCCTGGCGGAGCATGCGCTCGGCGCGCCGACGGGCCTCCTCGCTCATGCTCACACCGCCGTCCTCGATCTCGATGGCGATGCCGGTCTGCACATCGACAGCGGTCAGATGGACCTGGGCCTGCGGCGGCGAGTAGCGGGTGGCGTTGTCGAGCAGCTCGGCGAGCGCATGGATCAGCGGCTCGACGGCGGTGCCGACGACGGCGACCTCGGAGACCGAGTGCAGTTCGACCCGCTGGTAGTCGATGATCCGCGACATGGCGCCGCGCATCACGCTGTACAGGGGGACGGCCTTGCTCCACTGGCGGCCGGGCCGTGCGCCGCCGAGTACGGCGATGGAGTCGGCGAGCCGGCCGATCAGCGCGGTGCCGTGGTCGATCCGGAGCAGATCGCCGAAGACCTCGGGAGCCTTGCCGTGCCGGTCCTCCATCTCCCGCAGTTCCTGGGCCTGTTGGTGGACGATGGCCTGGACGCGGCGGGCGATGTTCACAAAGGCGCGCTGCGCGGACTCGCGCAGGTCCTCCTCGGCGACGACGGCGTCGAGGACCGACTGGAGCACGGCCTGGTGTTCGGCCGGGGCGTCGAGCGATTCGAGTACTTCCTCGGGGAACTCGCCCTTGCGCAGCCGCTCCACGACCTGGGGCAGCAGTTCGCCGGCCAGCCGTGAGGTCTCGGCCTGCTGCCGCGCGAGCACCGCCTCCCGCTCCGCGAGCCGGGTGTTCAGCTCGGTGAGCCGACGGCCGCGCCGCGCCACTTCGGCGCAGGCGACGCCGACGGTCGCGACCGCCGTGACACCGATCCAGATCACGGGGGTACGCGCCGAGGAGGACACCAGAACCACCGCTGCCACCGCGACCGCCGCAGTCACGAGGACGGGCAGGAGCCACACGGAAGAGGCCGCGTTCCGCGGACTTCCGGTCGACGTTTCCTGTCGAACCATCAGCACCCTCAAACCATCGAACCGGAAAGATCATATGACGTCGATCGGGAGCATATCCCTGTCTGGTTACGGGAGATGACGGGGGGTCATGCACATTGGCGGGAAGTTGCGGGAAGTTTATGTGTGCCGGAAAACGGAAGGGCGCCCCGTGCCGGCCGGCACGGGGCGCCCTTCCATTCCGGTTACGCTGCCGCCGCGTCCGCGGCCTGCGCGTTCAGTGCCCGCTCGATGCCCGAGCGCGATTCCGAGATCAGCCGCCGCAGCGCCGCGTTCGGCTCGGCCGATTCCAGCCAGGCGTCCGTCGCCTCCAGCGTGGTCTGCGAGACCTGGAGCGCGGGATAGAGACCGACCGCGATCTGCTGGGCGATCTCATGGCTGCGGGACTCCCACACGCCCTTGATCGCGGCGAAGAACTTCTCGGTGTACGGGGCGAGAAGCTCACGCTGGTCGCTCTGGACGAAGCCCGCGATGACCGCCTCCTGAACGGCGTTCGGCAGCTTGTCGGACTCGACGACCGACGCCCAGGCCTCGGCCTTCGCCTCCTCCGTCGGCCGTGCGGCACGCGCCGTGGTGGCATGGCGCTCGCCCGCCGCCGTCTTGTCCCGCTCGTACTCCGCCGCGATCTCGTCCTCGTCCAGGACGCCGACCGCCGCGAGACGCTCCACGAAGGCCCACCGCAGCTCGGTGTCGACCGCCAGGCCCTCGATCGTCTCCGCGCCGTCCAGCAGGGCCCCTAGCAGGTCCAGCTGCTGCGGCGTGCGCGCGGTCGCCGCGAAGGCGCGCGCCCAGGCCAGCTGATGGTCACTGCCCGGCTCGGCGGCGCGCAGATGCGCCAGGGTCGCGTCCGTCCACTGCGTCAGACCCGCGTCGCGCCAGTCCGGCGCCGCGTACAGGTCGATCGCCAGCTTCGCCTGGCGGTGCAGCGACTGCACGACGCCGATGTCCGTCTCCTTGCCGATGCCGGAGAGGACCAGGGCGAGGTAGTCCCGCGTGGCCAGTTCGCCGTCGCGCGCCATGTCCCAGGCGGAGGCCCAGCACAGCGCGCGCGGCAGCGACTCGGTGAAGTCGCCGAGGTGCTCGGTGACGACCCGCAGCGACTCCTCGTCGAGGCGGACCTTGGCGTACGACAGATCGTCGTCGTTGAGCAGGATCACCGCGGGACGGCGGGTGTTCGGCGGGAACGGCACCTCGGTGAGCGCGCCGTCGACATCGAGCTCGATCCGGCTCGTACGGACCAGTTTGCCGTTGTCGTCGAGGTCGTAGCAGCCGATCGCGATCCGGTGCGGGCGAAGCGTCGGCTCGCCCTTCGCGCCCGCAGGCAGGGCCGGGGCCTCCTGGCGTACGGAGAAGGACGTGACATAGCCGTCCTCGGAGACCTCGAGCTCAGGGCGCAGGATGTTGATACCGGCCGTCTGGAGCCACTTGCGCGACCAGGTCTTCAGATCGCGGCCGGAGGTCTGCTCCAGCGCGCCGAGCAGGTCGGACAGCCGCGTGTTGCCGAAGGCGTGCGCCTTGAAGTACGCCTGCACGCCGCTGAAGAACTCGTCCTGGCCGACATACGCCACCAGTTGCTTGAGCACCGAGGCGCCCTTGGCGTAGGTGATGCCGTCGAAGTTGACGAGCACGTCGTCCAGGTCACGGATTTCGGCCATGATCGGATGTGTGGAGGGCAGCTGGTCCTGCCGGTACGCCCAGGTCTTCATGGAGTTCGCGAACGTCGTCCAGGCGTGTGGCCACCGGGAGCCCGGGGCCGCCGACAGGCAGGCGATCGAGGTGTAGGTGGCGAACGACTCGTTCAGCCAGAGGTCGTTCCACCACTCCATGGTGACCAGGTCGCCGAACCACATGTGGGCCAGCTCGTGCAGGATCGTCTCCGCGCGCACCTCGTACGCCGCGTCCGTCACCTTGGAACGGAAGACGTACTGGTCACGGAAGGTCACCGCGCCCGCGTTCTCCATCGCGCCCGCGTTGAACTCCGGCACGAAGAGCTGGTCGTACTTGGCGAAGGGGTAGTCGTAGTCGAACTTCTCCTGGAACCAGTCGAAGCCCTGGCGGGTGACCTCGAAGATCGCGTCGGAGTCCAGGAACTCGGCGAGCGAGGGCCGGCAGTAGACACCGAGCGGGACCGACTGGCCGTCCTTCTCGTAGCTGCTGTGCACCGAGTGGTACGGGCCGACGATCAGGGCCGTGATGTAGGTGGAGATCCGCGGCGTCGGCTCGAAGACCCAGACGTCGTCCTTCGGCTCCGGCGTCGGGGAGTTCGAGATCACGGTCCAGCCTGAGGGGGCCTTCACCGTGAACTGGAACGTCGCCTTGAGGTCCGGCTGCTCGAAGGAGGCGTAGACCCGGCGCGCGTCCGGCACCTCGAACTGGGTGTACAGATAGGCCTGCTGGTCCACCGGGTCGACGAAGCGGTGCAGGCCCTCACCGGTGTTGGTGTACGAGCAGTCGGCGACGACCTTCAGCTCGTTCTGGCCCTCGTGCAGATGCGCCAGCGCGATCCGCGAGTCCCGGAAGACGGCGGCGACGTCCAGCGCGTTGCCGTTCAGCACGACCTCGTGCACGGCGGGGGCGACCAGGTCGATGAAGGTCTCCGCGCCGTCCTCGGTGGAGTCGAAGCGCACCGTGGTCACCGACCGGTAGGTGCCACCCTCCTGCGCGCCGCTCAGGTCGAGATCGATCTCGTACGAGTCGACCGTCAGCAGGCTCGCCCGCTGCTGCGCCTCTTCGCGCGTCAGATTCGTGCCAGGCACGCTGTCATCTCCTCGGTTCGTGACGTTTGCGGCCATCCTTCCATGGGGCATGGGTCCGCCGCCGCCCTATATGGGGGCCTCATGGGGGCCTCCGGAATCAGATGTTCCGCAGTGGGGGCGCAGCTGAACGTCATGTCCGTTTTCCGCCGGACGTCTGGCGGCGCGCGCGCCACGCTGGAGCCATGACCGACACACTCCGCACCGCACGTCCCATCGATCCCGCGGTGCTCGGGCGGCTCCGCGACACCGACGACGCGGGCCACGCCTGCGCGCCCTTCACCGACGCCGAGGGCGGGGCGCCGCTGCGCTGCTGTCTGCGCCGGAGCGGGACCGGCGAGCGCATTGCGCTGGTCTCGTACGCGCCGCTGCGCCGCTGGGCCGCGGAGACCTGGGCCAGGCCCGGCGCGTACGACGAGCAGGGGCCCGTCTTCATCCATGCCGAGGAGTGCGAGGGGCCGGGCGGGGAGGAGGGCTACCCCTTCGCCTCCCCGGGGGCGCTGCGGACGCTGCGCCGCTACACCGCCGACGGACGCATCGAGGGAGGCCGCCTCCTGGAGATCCCCGAGGCGGCCACGGAGGCGTTCGACGCGGCGTTCGCGGAGGCGTTCGCGAACCCGGAGGTGGTGCTGGTCCATGTCAGGGCGGTGGAGTACGGCTGCTTCCTCTTCGAGGTGCGGCGGGCATAGAACAGGGGCTCTGCTCTCACCCGCCGCGGCGGGTGAGAGCAGAGCCCCTGTTCCGAGGCCGGTCAGCCCTTGAGCTCGTCCGCCACCAGCTCCGCGATCTGGACCGCGTTCAGCGCGGCACCCTTGCGGAGGTTGTCGTTCGACAGGAACAGCGCAAGGCCGTTCTCGACGGTCTCGTCCACCCGGATGCGGCCCACGTACGACACGTCCTTGCCCGCCGCCTGGAGCGGGGTCGGGATCTCGGAGAGTTCGACGCCCGGCGCGTCCCGCAGCAGCTCGTACGCGCGCTCGATGCTGATCGGGCGCTCGAAGCGGGCGTTGACCTGGAGCGAGTGACCGGAGAAGACCGGGACGCGGACACAGGTGCCGGAGACCTTGAGCTCCGGGATCTCCAGGATCTTGCGGGACTCGTTGCGGAGCTTCTGCTCCTCGTCCGTCTCGAAGGAGCCGTCGTCGACGAGGTTGCCGGCCAGCGGCAGCACGTTGAAGGCGATGGGGCGCTTGTAGACACCGGGCTCGGGGAAGTCCACCGCGTCACCGTCGAAGGTGAGCTGGTCGGCGGCCTCGGAGACCTGGCGGGCCTGCGTGTGCAGCTCGGCCACACCGGCCAGTCCGGATCCGGACACGGCCTGGTAGGTGGTGGCGACCAGCGCGGAGAGGCCGGCCTCCTTGTGCAGCGGGCGCAGCACCGGCATCGCGGCCATCGTGGTGCAGTTCGGGTTGGCGATGATGCCCTTGGGGCGGTCCTTGATCGCGTGCGGGTTGACCTCGGAGACGACCAGCGGTACCTCGGGGTCACGGCGCCAGGCGGAGGAGTTGTCGATCACTACGGCGCCCTGGGAGGCGACCTTCTCGGCGAGCGCCTTGGAGGTGGTGCCGCCGGCCGAGAAGAGCACGATGTCCAGGCCGGAGTAGTCGGCGGTGGACGCGTCCTCGATGGTGATCTCCCGGCCCTGCCAGTCGAGGGTGTTCCCGGCGGAGCGGGCGGAGGCGAACAGACGGAGCTCGTCGACGGGGAACTTCCGCTCGGCGAGGATCTTGCGCATGACTCCGCCGACCTGACCGGTGGCTCCGACGATTCCGACCCTCACGGTGACTCCTTCAGTCTGTGCCTGTACCTGTGCGTGTGACGCGGGCAGCCTGCCCATCATGCGTATGACCCGGGTGTTCTTGTCCAATCCATTGTCCGGCATACGAAAGGGGCGGGCGTCCGGCCTGGACGCCCGCCCCCTTCACCTCACCTCGGAACGCTACGGAGTGACCTTCTCGATCACCACGCTGCCGGCGCCGGCAGCGGTGCCGCGGCCGTTCACCAGCCGCACCTCACCGAAGAACTGCCGTCCCTCGGGAGCCGGGCCACCCACCAGGACCTCGGCGCTGACCTGCGCCGATGCCCCGTTGGCGAGCTGGACGGGTTTGGCCGAGTCGACCTTGACCGAGCCGAGCGAGGCCGCGAAGAACACATCGCGGTAGTTGTACTCGGTGGTCCCGGCCGGGACGGAGTAACCGTCGACCACGACGGTGTACGTGCCGGCGGCCGGCTTGAGCAGGCTCACAGCCTCCTCGGAGTCGCCGTCCGCGGACTGGCCGACCCGGACGCCGTTCAGGAAGACCGACAGGTCCAGGTCGGCGGCGGTGTCGGAGACCCCGCCGATGGCGACGTCGAGACGCTCGACGCCCTCACCGATGGTGACCGTCGACTCCTGCGACTCGCCGTTCTTGATGGACGGACGCGTGACCTTCGCCGAGCCCAGCGAACCTCCCGTGAGCTTGCCGTCGATCGCGGCGAAGCCGTTGGCGACCTTCCACTCGACGGGGGCCGGCGTGCCGACCTTCGCCTCGGGGAGCGTCTTGACGGCCGGGTCGAACGCGGCACCCAGCAGGGTCACATCCAGCTTGTACGGGTTGTCGAGCAGCGGAGAGGTACGCCGCGACTCGACCTCGATCTCCCAGACGCCCGGGGTCGGCGCGGAGTACGAGCGCAAGTCCGGACGGCAGGTGTTCGCCGGATTGTTGTAGTTCGGGTAGCAGAAGATCGTCGAGCTGTCCTCGACCGCCACACCGTAGGGGTGGATGCCGATGAAGCGGGTCTGGCTGTCCTTGGCCAGACCGCCGAGGGCGACCTCCAGGTTCTTCGCGCCCTCCGGCACCGTGATGAAGTACGACGTGTGGCTGTTGCGCTGCACCGAGCCGGACGCCGAGAAGGTGTAGCCGGGCGTGGCCAGCGGCTTGGAGACGACCACGGTCGCGAGGATCTGCTTGTCCACGCCCTCCGTGCGCACATCGTCCACCTCGAGGATGGCGCTGTGCACCCCGTCCGTCTTGGCACGGGCGTCGACCTTGACCGTGACCGGCTTGTTCAGCGGCAGCGTCACCGCGCCGGAGCCGGGGAGGTCGAAGGTGCCGTCGTTGTACTTCCAGTCCAGCTCGTGCCGCACAGGGCGGTCCGGGCCGGTCGTACGGGTGATGACGATGTCGTACGACTTCTTCTGGCCGGTCTTCAGACCGCCTTCGCGGTCGTAGAGGCCGGTGCCGAAGCCCGGGGTCTTGAGCGCGAAGTCGATCGCGGTGTCGACCGGGGCCTTGACGCCGTACTCGTGGGCGGTGGCGCCGTCCTTGATGGCCTGCCAGGCGTCCACGATGTTGATCAGGCCGGAGCCCTGCTCGTGTGCCTGCACGCCGGGGATGCGGTGCGCGGTGCTGGTCAGCGCCGTGCGCAGCGTCGCCGGGGTCAGCTCGACCTTCTGCTGCTTGGCGGCGGACAGGAGCAGCGCGCTCGCGCCCGCGGCCTGCGGCGAGGACATCGAGGTGCCCTGCAGCATGGAGTAGCCCGCCGGGAGCTGGTAGCCCGCCTCCGCGACCGGGCTGCCGGGCAGCCAGGTCTGGGTGGTGTTGATGGAGGCGCCGGGGGCCGTGATGGTCGGCGTGAAGCCGCCGTCCTCGCGCGGGCCGCGGGAGGAGAAGGGCAGCATGGCGTACTTCTTGGTCACCTCGGAGCCGTAGTTGGCCGCCCAGGTCTCCCGGGAGATGGCCGCGCCGACGGAGATGACCTTGTCCGCCAGACCGGGGTCACCGATGGTGTTGGTGCCCGGACCCTCGTTGCCGGCCGAGATGACCAGCTGGACGCCGTAGGTGTCGATGAGCCGGGTGTACAGCTCGGCACGGGCGTTGTTGCCGTCGTTCAGCGCGGGCAGACCGCCGATGGACATGTTGACGATGTCCACACCACGGTTGATGACCAGGTCGGCCATGCCCTCGGTGAGCGCGATGTTGGTGCAGCCGCCGCTCCAGGTGCAGGCGCGCGAGGAGACGAGCTTGGCGCCGGGCGCCTCGCCGTTCATCTTCCCGCCGAAGAGGCTGTTGGCGGCGGTGATGCCGGCGACGTGGGTGCCGTGCTCGGACTCGATGACGCCGATGTTGACGTAGTCGGCCTTGGCGCCGGCGTCGTTGTAGACGACGTCCTTGCGGACCTCGATCACGAACGGGATGCGCTCGACGACGTCGGTGGCCGGGTTGTCCTTGCCGAAGTAGCCGATCTGGAAGCCGTTCTTGTACGGCTTCATCACGGTGTCGTTGGCGAAGTTCCCGTCGTTGTCGAGGTCGACGGTGGCGGTCCGGGTGCCCGGGTCGTACAGCACGCCCCAGACGTCGGTGGTGTCGCCGTCCCGGTTGAGGTCACCGGCCATGTCGCCGCCCTTGGTGGCGGCCTCGGCGAAGAGGTTGAACTTGTACGCGCCCGCCGGGGCGGAGTACGTACGGCCGTTGACCGCGAAGGTCGGGCCGCTGACGTCGAGAGCCATCCGGCGCCAGGTGCCGTCGCCGTCCGCCACCGGGTCGGTCGCCGTGACCCAGTCGACGATCTTGCGCTCGCCGGTGGTGGTCTTCTGCAGCGCCGGGTGACCGAGGTCGATGCCGGAGTCGAGAATTCCGATGGTCACGCCGCGGCCGTCGGCCTTGGGGTGCTGCTTGACGAAGTCCACCGCGCCCGTCTCGAAGGACGGGTTGTACGGGTTCTTCGCCGGGGTGTTCTTGCCCGGCGCGGGATACTTCGCCTCCGCGCGGGCGGTGCCCGCGGACGTGGCCCGGTCCCCGGCCGGCGTCGGGTCGTCCAGCTTGACCTCGTGTTTGAGGTCGATGCCGTGGACGCTGGAGAGCTTGGCGGCGGCCTTGAGCGCGGCCTCGGCCTTCCCGGTGGGAAGAGTGGCCCGCACATAGCCGAGCCGGTCGTACGTCTTGCCGACCACGGCGCCCTGGACGGCGTCGAGCTGCCCGGCGACCTGCTCGGTCGCACCGGGGGCGGTGGCGACCATGACGGTGACGGTCTTCTCGCCCTTGGCCTCGGCCTGGGTGAGGAGTTCCTGGTCGGCCGCGCCGAGCTTGTCGGCGGGCGGGGCAGCCTTGACGCCGGCAGTGGTGCCCGGATCGTCCACGGGCGCGGCGGCGAGGGCCGGTACGGCGCCTGCGGCCACCAGCGCGGTCACCATGGAGGCAGCGGCCGCGATACGGGCCGCGCGTCTGTGACCTGGTACGGAGCGCCCTGGTATGGAGCTCTGTGATTCGGGGGTCATCAGCATCCCTGTTTGTGAAAGACGGGGTCCGGAATACGGTGCCGGATGACCGCTCAGCCTTTCGCAAGTAACAGGGGTTTGTGCAGGGTTGGCAGGTGCGGGAAGTTGTCATGGCGTAAACCCGCCATCGCGAGCCGTGTGCCATACGGGAACGAACCGGGTGCTTCAGCCCTCGCGGCTGCGCGCGTAGTGCCGGGACGCCTTCGCCCGGTTCCCGCAGAGCGCCATGGAGCACCAGCGGCGGGTTCCGTTGCGGGAGGTGTCGAAGAAGTGGAGCACGCACGCTTCGTGCGCGCAGACCCGAATGCGGTCCGGGGCGGTGCGCAGCAGATCGAGATGGCCGCGGGCCGCCGTCCATCCCGGACCCCAGGCCGGGTCGGCGAACTCCGCCTCCTCGCCCGGCCCCCCGGCGTCGAGGGTGGCGCGGATGCGGCCGTGGTCGAGCACCTCGTCGACGCGTCGCAGGGCATCCTTGTCGCCGGGGCTCGCGACGAGCGCGGCGAGCGCGTCCCGGGCGGCCAGCGTCCGCTCCAGGGTGGCGTCGTCGGCGCTGAAGCGGGTGTCGAGACCGTTGGCCTTCAGCCAGATCTGCAGCCCGTCGGTGCCGGTGAGCAGGTCCTGGCGTGTGCCGTCCCGGGTCCAGCGCGTGTTGAGCAGGTCGAGGGAGACCGGTTCGCCGGTGAGTGGCCGTGGGTCGGACATGGCGGGCATTCTGACTCCTCCCATAGCTAACCTGCAAAGTTATATTAAGAGGTTAGCACGCCGGGGTGTCGCGGTCGTGCCTCTACCCTCACCGCATGAACAAGCAGGTGCGGAACAGGGAACTGAGGGTTGCGGCCTACGCCGTGTGCATACGGGACGAACGGATCCTGCTCGCCCGCTGGGTCGCCCGTGACGGCGCCAAGAAGTGGACACTGCCCGGCGGCGGCATGGACCACGGCGAGGATCCGCTCGACACGGTCGTCCGCGAGGTCGAGGAGGAGACCGGATACACCTCCGAGATGACCACGCTGCTCGGTCTCGACTCCGTCCGCCGCCAGTACCCCCGCAGACTCGGCGCGTTCGCCGACTTCCAGGGGCTGCGCATCGTCTACGAGGGCCGGATCACCGGCGGTGAACTGCGCCACGAGACGGACGGGTCGACGGACCTGGCCGCCTGGCACCCGCTGGCCAGGGTCAACGGCCTGGAGCGGGTCGAACTCGTCGACACGGGACTGGAGTTGTGGCGCTCCAGGCCCCCCGTCGGCCGGGTCGCCGGGAAAGGCCGGTAACCGCCCAACTCTTCCTTTCCGGGCAACGCTCCACGGCCAGGCCGAGTCCTGTCAGCCGACCTCGGCCGATCTCGGCTGCCGAGCACTCGGAGACTGGAGACCCGCATGTCCCTACGTACGATCCGCACGGCGTTGACGGGAGCGGTGGTGCTCGCGGCGGCGGCCACCGGCGCTCTGGTGACCCCCGCAGCGGCGGACGGCGCCACGGTTGCGGCCCACCGTCCGGCCCATCGCGCCACCCAGCAGGCGATCGAGGCCGCCGTGCGCGCCGGAGTCCCCGGAGTCGTCGTCCAGGCGCGCGACGGCGAAGGCGCCTGGAGGGGCTCGGCCGGTGTGGCGAACCTGCGCACCGGACGCGAACGCCTGCCGCAGGACCGCTACCGCGTCGGATCCATCACCAAGACCTTCATCTCCACCGTCCTGCTCCAGCTGGAGGCCGAAGGCGCACTGCGCCTGGACGACACCGTGGAGCGGTGGCTGCCCGGCGTGGTGCGCGGCAACGGCCACGACGGGTCACGGATCACCGTGAGGCAACTGCTCAACCACACCAGCGGCATCTACAGCTACACCGAGGACCCTGGCTTCCAGGCCGATGTCTTCGGGGACGGCTTCTTCCGGCACCGCTACGACACCTGGACACCGCGCCAACTGGCCGCTCTTGCCATGGCCCACCGGCCCACGTTCGAGCCCGGCGCAGGCTGGAGGTACTCCAACACCAACTACATCCTGGCCGGGATGGTCGTCGAGAAGGCGACGGGACGCCCGTACGGCTCCGAGATCGAGCGCCGTATCCTGCGCCCGCTCGGTCTGCGCGCCACCTCCCTGCCCGGGACCGATGCCCGGATGCCGCGCCCCGGCGGCCGGGCGTACTCGAAGCTGTCCGAGGACCCGAACGCGAAGATCCATGATGTGACCGAGCTCAACCCGTCGCTCGCCGGGCCGGCCGGCGAGATGATCTCCGACTCCGCCGATCTCCAGCGTTTCTACCGGGCGCTGATGAAGGGCGAGTTGCTGCCGCGCAAGCAGTTGCGGGAGATGACCACGACCGTCCAGGCCGATCCCGGACACCCGGACTACGGCTACGGCCTCGGCCTGATGCGGATCAGGACGAGCTGCGGCACCGAGATCTGGGGCCACGGGGGCGGCATCCACGGGTCCCAGTCGCAGGCGTTCAGTACACGGGACGCCGGCCACTCGGTGGCGCTGAACTTCAACGGGGACTGGGCGGGGGACACCATGGCGGTCGTGGACGCGGAGTTCTGCGGCTGAGAGCGGTGCTGCCGCCCGCTCAGCGAGGGAGCACCACGACATAGGCGGCGGGGTCGCGTTCCGCCGCGGCCATCAGCGCGGTGCGCACCACGGCCGCCTGCTGCTCCGGCGACTCCCGCAGCCTGCGGGGCGCGATGTGGACGACAGTGATGCCGAGCCGCTCCAGATGCTCGCGCTTACGGGCGTACTCCGGCCGGAGCGCGTCCTCCTCGTGGCGGGGCGCGCGGGTGTCCAGTTCGATGGCGACAGCCTGCTCGGGCCAGTAGGCGTCGACGCCACCGAGGTGAGGGCCCCCGGGAAGGCGCAGGTCGACGTTCCAGGCGGGTTCCGGGAGCGCGTGCGCCCGTACCAGCGCGTACAGCCGGTCCTCGGCCAGCGCACGGCCCTCGGCGAGCAGTGAGTCGACCGCGTCCATGACATGGGGGCGGTGCAGCAGCCGTGCGCGGTTCAACTCCGCGACGACGGCGGGGGGTTCGCAGTGACCGCCGCGGACGGCCTCGGTGAGCAGCCCGCGTACGGCATGGGCGTCGCCGAGCTGCTCCACGGCGTCCGCGAGGGCGCGGGGCACGGGCGCGACGGGCACGCCGGTGATCTCCACAGGTCGCGGCAGCGTGTGCGCCCGTACGAGCCGGGCGTATCCGGTGGACCGGAGCCGACGGGTCCGGGGTACCAGAACGTCGATCCGGTCGAGGGAGAGGAGGGGCGGGGCGGACGAGAACTGATGCAGGGCGAGCGCGGCGAGCCCGGTGACCACGGACTCCCCGCAGGGCGAGGCGTTCGGCGCCTCGCCCTGCGCGGGAATGACGGGCCGCCCGGCGTACAGCAGTGCGCCGCGCAGCCGCTCCTCACCGGTGGGCTGCCCCGGGTGCAGCAGGAACACCCCCGGCAGCAGCACCTGCCAGGGGCCACCGGGCCGGCACTGCGCGGTGGCCCGCGCCGGGGACACACCAAGCGCCCGTAACTGCGCGGCGGACAGCACGCGCCGCCGGACGTCGGACAGGTGGGAGAGGGGCAGGGGGGAGGGCGGGGTGTCGTGGTTCATGCGTCGGGAATGCCCGCGGAGGGCCGGGGCGATAACCGCTGTTACAGGCTCGTCGACATTTCGGGACAAGGGCGTCCTAAAGTACGGGTGTTCGGCTGCCGAGTGGGGCTACGCCCCGTCCCCGGATCTGGGGCCCGCCCCCGGTTACGGGAACGGGCGTACCAGGGGAACCTCAGGCCGCACCACCCGCCGCCGCGTCACACCTCTGCCCCCGCAACGCCCTCGCCAGATCGTCACGCGACTCCAGCACCAGCCGCCTCAGCGCCGGCGCCGCCCCCGCATGCCCCTCCAGCCACGCGTCCGTCGCGGCCAGAGTCGCCTCGTCGTCCTGGAGGCCCGGGAACAGGCCCCTCACCACATCCATGGCGATCTGGATCGAGCGCTCCTCCCACACCCGCTCGATCGCGTCGAAGTACCTGGACGCGTACGGCGCCAGCAACTCCCGCTGCCCCGGCTGCACGAAGCCCGAAATCGTCGCCTCCACGAGTGCGTTGGAGAGCGAGTCCGACTCCACGACCGCCGCCCACGCCTGGTCCTTCACCGCGGCCGACGGCCGTGCCGCCAGACAGCGGACCTGGTGGCGCTTGCCGGAGGCGGTGTCGTCGCGGGACAGTTCCGCCGCGATGAACGCCTCGTCCGCCACCCCGTGCGAGGCAAGCGGTTCCACGAACGCCCACCGCAGCTCCTGGTCCACGTCCAGGCCGTCGATCTTCGCCGTGCCGTCCAGCAGCCCGGCCAGCAGTTGCAGATCCGCCGCCGATGTCGCGCTCGCCGCGAAGAACCGCGCCCAGGTCAGCTGGTGCTGGCTCCCCGGCTCGGCCAGCCGCAGTTCCCGCAGCGCGCCCTCCGCCAGCAGTCCGCCGCCCTCCTCGCGCCAGTCGGGCGCGGCATGGTGCACGAGCGCGGACCGGGCCCATGCCTGCAGCATCTGGAGCACGCCGATGTCCGACTCGCGCCCCGCGAACCGCAGCACCAGGTCGATGAAGTCCCGCGCCGGCATCAGGGCGTCCCGCGTCAGATTCCACAGCGCCGACCAGCACAGAGCCCGCGCAAGCGGGTCCGTGACCTCGCCCAGATGCGCACGCAGCGTCTCCAGCGAGCCCCCGTCGAAGCGGATCTTGCAGTACGTCAGGTCCTCGTCGTTGACCAGGACCAGATCCGGGCGCTCCGCTCCGGTCAGACCCTCCACGACCGTCCGCGGCCCGGCGACATCCAGCTCGGCGCGCGCGTACCGCACGAGCGCGCCGGCCTCGTTGCGGTACAGGCCGACGGCCACCCGGTGCGGTCGCAGCTCGTCGCCGTCCTGGAGCACGGCCAGCTCCGTGATCCGGTCGCCGGCGTCGTACGTGACCACGGGCGTCAGGGAGTTGACGCCCGCCGTCTCCAGCCAGGAGCGCGACCAGGACGCCATGTCCCGCCCCGAGACCTCCTCCAGGACGGACAGCAGATCGGCCAGCCGCGTGTTCCCGTAGGCGTGCCGCTTGAAGTAGCGCCGCGCGCCCTCCAGGAACGCGTCCCGGCCGACGTACGCGACCAGTTGCTTGAGCACGGAAGCGCCCTTGGCGTACGTGATCCCGTCGAAGTTCAGCTTGGCGTCCTCCAGGTCGCGGATGTCCGCCGTGACCGGATGGGTGGAGGGCAGCTGATCCGCGCGGTACGCCCACGACTTGCGGTTGTTGGCGAAGGTGATCCAGCCGTTGGTGAAGCGCGTCGCCTCCACCATCGAGAACGTGCCCATGAAGTCCGCGAAGGACTCCTTCAGCCACAGGTCGTCCCACCACACCATGGTGACCAGGTCGCCGAACCACATGTGCGCCATCTCGTGCAGGATGACGTTCGCCCGGCGCTCGTACGCCGCCTGCGTCACCCTGCCGCGGAAGACGAACTCCTCGCGGAAGGTCACGCACCCCGGGTTCTCCATCGCCCCGATGTTGTACTCGGGTACGAACGCCTGGTCGTACTTCCCGAAGGGGTACGGGTAGTCGAAGTGGTCGTGGAAGAAGTCCAGACCCTGCTTGGTCACCAGGAAGATGTCGTCCGCGTCGAAGTGCTTGGCGAGCCCCTTGCGGCACATCGCGCCCAGCGGGATCTCCAGCGTCGTGCCGTCGTCCAGCGTCCGCGTGTAGAGATCGGTCTCGCAGTGGTACGGGCCCGCCACGACCGCCGTGATGTACGTCGAGACCGGCTTCGTCTCCGCGAACCGCCACACTCCGTCGTCGCCGGGCGCGCCCGCGCCGTTGCTCCAGACGGTCCAGCCCTCCGGGGCGGTCACCTCGAAACGGAACGGAGCCTTCAGGTCGGGCTGCTCGAAGTTGGCGAAGACGCGTCGGGCGTCGGCCGGCTCGTACTGCGTGTAGAGATAGACCTCGCCGTCCTCCGGGTCGACGAAGCGGTGCAGTCCCTCACCCGTACGGCTGTAGGCGCACTGCGCGTCCACGACCAGGACGTTCTCCGCGGCGAGGCCCTCCAGTGCGATCCGAGCGCCGTCGAAGACCGCGGCCGGGTCCAGCGGCGCGCCGTTCAGTGTCACGGCGGTCACGGAGGGGGCCACCAGGTCGGCGAACGTGGAGACGCCCGGCTCGCCGCAGCGGAAGCGGATCGTCGTCACCGAACGGAAGGTGCGCGGTCCCGGGCCGCCGGTGGCCTCCCCGACCGCTGAACGCAGGTCGAGCGACACCTCGTACCCGTCGACGGAGACCAGCTCGGCCCGTCGTCGGGCCTCGTCGCGGGACAGATTCTCACCGGGCACGGGCACTCCTTCGTGTCTCGTTCGAACAGCGTCGATCCTCCCATGTGCAGGTGGCACGCGGTATCGGGGAATCGGCCGGTCCCGTACGGCGTTGCCCGGTTGAGGCGCACATGGCGTCCCGATGAGGAGAGACATGTCAGAGAACGGCAAGCCGGCCAGGACCCCCGTCGATTTCTGGTTCGACCCCCTGTGCCCCTGGGCGTGGATGACCTCGCGCTGGATGCTTGAGGTGGAGAAGGTCCGGGACGTCGAGGTGCGCTGGCATGTGATGAGTCTGGCCGTCCTGAACGAGCCCAAGCTCGACGAGCTGCCGGAGAAGTACCGCGAGGGCATGAAGCAGGCGTGGGGCCCGGTCCGGGTGGTCATCGCCGCGCAGCACAAGCACGGCGAGGAGGTGCTCGGCGCGCTCTACACCGCGCTCGGCACCCGTTTCCACAACCGCGGCGAGGGCGCCACCCGTGAGGCGATGGCGGGCGCGCTGGAAGAGGTCGGACTCCCCGCGGAGCTGATCGACTACGCCGACTCCGACGTGTACGACGCCGAGTTGCGCGCCTCGCACAAGGAGGGCATCGACAAGGTCGGACAGGACGTCGGCACCCCGGTCATCGCGGTGCCGAACTCGGACGGCGAGCAGATCGCCTTCTTCGGTCCGGTCGTCACGCCGGCCCCGAAGGGCGAGGAGGCGGCGAAGCTCTGGGACGGCACGCTGATGGTCGCGTCGATCCCGGGCTTCTACGAGATCAAGCGCACGCGTACGCAGGGCCCTGTGTTCGACTGACCCCTTCGACTGACCCCTTCGAACGACCGCTTCGATCGACGTCACCCCCTTCGCGCGGCTCCACGAGACGGGCCTGGCACGGGAGTTCACGGTCGTGGGGGAGTGCGGTGGCCTGAGCGTGGAAGAACCCCCGCGAGTCACGTCCTCGCGGGGGTTCTTCGTTACTCCGCCCGCACGTGAAGGTTGAGAAGACGATCACGAGCAGGACGCTTCAGGCACCCTCTTGCCCGGGGCCCGCGGCGGGGCGCTCCAGTGCGGCGGGGCTCCGGTTCACGGGGTGATGAGGGGCGTGCGGTCCTTGGCCTCGGCGTAGCGATCGGCCACGTCCTGCCAGTTGACGACCTGCCACATCGCCTCGATGAAGTCCACCTTCTGGTTCTTGTACTGAAGATAGAACGCGTGCTCCCAGGCGTCGAAGACCAGGATCGGGACGGAGCCCTGGCCGACATTGCCCTGGTGGTCGTAGACCTGCTCGACGATCAGACGGCGACTGACCGGCTCGTACGCGAGAACGCCCCAGCCGGAGCCCTGGGTCGTCGCCGACGCCTTGGTCAGCTGCGTCCTGAACTTCGCGAAGGAGCCGAAGGACTCGGTGATCGCGTCCGCGAGTTCGCCGACGCCGTCCGCGGCCAGCGGCTCACCGCCGCCGCCGTCCTTCGGGCTGTTCATGTTGTGCCAGTAGATCGAATGCAGGATATGGCCGGAGAGATGGAACGCGAGGTTCTTCTCCAGGCCGTTGATCGCATCCCAGGCTTCCTTGTCACGGGCCTCCGCCAGCCGATCGAGGGTGTCGTTGGCGCCCTTGACGTAAGCGGCGTGGTGCTTGTCGTGGTGGAGCTCGATGATCTGCGGGTTGATCACCGGTTCGAGCGCCGCGTAGTCATAGGGAAGTTCTGGAAGCGTGTACATGGCCATGTCCGGTCCCTCCGGCTGCTTATTGCACATCTTATGCACTTGCACGCTAGCAGCAGGAGGGGTGGGCCGTGCTCAGGCGTCGGTCCCCGGCCGCTGCCGCGAGGTCCGGGACGTCCCGACGACCGCGTCCATGCCCGATGGCCGCACCGGGACCGGACAGTGTCCGGGTCAGGTCCTGCGCGCGCGGACCCGGGACGCGGCGAGCCGGTCCAGATGCTCCTCGTACGCCTGCGTGTAGAAGGCGGAGCGCGCCGGATCCGGCGCGACGACCTCGGTCGGGGCCGTCCAGAGGGCGGTGTCCAGCTCGACGCCGTGCCGCGCCGCCGACGCCAGCACCGCGCCGCGCGCGCCCACCTCCCCCTCGACGATCCGCAGCGGACGGCCCAGTACATCCGCGAACAGCCGCGTCCAGGCCGGGGAGCGGGTGCCGCCGCCGCAGATCGCCAGGGTGCCGGTCAGCCCCGCGGCCTCAAGGCAGTGGCGGGCCGCGAAGCCGATGCCCTCGCAGGTGGCCCTCACGAGATCGCCTTTGGCCGTCTCCAGCGAGATACCGCTGAGCTCGGCCCGCAGCCGTGGCTCGACGAAGGGGGCGCGCTCGCCGGACGGGGCGAAGTAGGGCAGGACCCGTGCTCCGTGCGCGCCGGGCGGTGTGGCCTCCAGCAGCCCGTCGACGTCCGCGTGCGGCACGCCGGTCGTGGCCAGCACCCAGTCGAGGGCGGCGGTGCCCACCATCGCGGGCATCGCCCGCAGCCAGTGCCCCGGACGGTCGGTGGAGATGTGCAGCCCGGCCGGCTCGCCGTCCAGATCGAGGTCGCTCGTGGCGACGAGGGAGGCCAGAGCGGTGCCGACGATCAGCAGACCGTCGCCGGGGGCGGTCACACCCGCGCCGAGCGCGCAGGCGGCCAGGTCGTAGGGGCCGTTCGCGATCGGTGTCCCCGATTCGAGCGCGCCGACGGCCATCGGATCGCTGATCCGCGGCAGCAGGCGGCTGCGGTGCGCGAGCCCCAGCGCCTGGACCACGTCCGGACTGTACGTACGGGTGCGCGGGTCCAGGAACGGCATGGACGCGTCGGAGACATCCGTCGCCCGGACGCCCGTCAGCCGTTGGAAGACCATGTCCTTGCAGTACACAGCGGCGGCTGCCGCGTCCAGCGCCTCCGGCTCGTGCCGGTCCAGCCACGCCAGTACCGGGCCGGGGCAGCCGGGGAACATCGCGCTGCCGCTGCGCCGGAACACCGCGTCCACGACGCCGGACGCCTGCCATGCGCCGATCAGTTCATGGGCGCGGCCGTCCATCCACGAGATCGCCGGACGCACCGGCCGGCCCTCGGCGTCGACCAGCCAGACGCCGTCGCCCTGCCCGGTGAGACCGATCAGCGCGATGGGCCCGGGGGCCGCGGCCCGCGCCGCCGCGAGGACGTCGACGGCCGCGCCGTACACCTCGTCCATGTCCTGCTCGACTCGCCCGCCATGGATGTCCAGGCCGATGTGCCGGGACTCCACGGCGAGCGTGCGCCCTCGCTCGTCGAAGGCCGCCGCCTTCACCGCCGACGTGCCGACATCGATCCCGATGTACGTCGCCATGCAGGAGTCCTCCCGTGTCGGGCAGCCGTCAGGTCAGCGCGTGCGCGAGGGGCTCGTCCCGGACATGGCGGGCCACCTCGGCCGCCGCGATGGCCGCCGCCTTGCGGGCCACGGCACGGCTCGCACCGCCCAGATGCGGTGTGAGCACCAGATTCGGTGTGCTGAACAGCCGGGAGTCCGCAGGCAGCGGTTCCTGTTCGTACGTGTCGAGTGCCGCGGCCGACAGCCGGCCGCTGTCCAGCGCGTCGCACAGCGCGCCGGTGTCGAGGAGCCCGCCGCGGGCCGCGTTCACCAGGACCGCGCCCTCGGGGAGCAGCGCCAGTTCGCGGGCGCCGATCAGCTCCTGGGTCTCCGGGGTGAGCCGGGCGTGCAGGGTCAGCACGCGCGAGCGGGAAAGCAGCGCGTCCAGCGAGGACGCGCGCATCCCGTGCACATCGCCACGCACATACGGGTCGTACACCTCCACCTCGGCGCCGAACGCGCACAGCACCCTGGCCACCCGGCTGCCGACCGCGCCGTAGCCGATCAGGCCCACCGGGGTGTCCTCCAGCTCCAGGCCGCTGTTCTCGTACGTGTAGTACGAGCCGTCCCAGCCCCGGTCGTCGGCGAGGGAACGGTGGGCGGCGGGGATACGGCGCATCGCGGCCAGCATCAGGCCGATCGTGAACTCCGCGGTGGACGCGGCATTGCGCCCCGGCGCGAAGCAGACGCGTACGCCACGCGCCTCGGCGGCCTGGAGGTTAACGTTGACGGGCCCTCCGCGGCAGACCGCGATCATCCGCAGCGCGGGCGCGGCGGCCAGCACCCGTTCGGTGAAGGGGGCCATCTGGGTGACGCACACCTCCACTCCGTCGAGGGCCTCGATCAGCGCGTCCTCGGCGTCGCTCGCCTCGTCGACCTCGGACACCTTGCCGAAAGGCTCCAGTGGCCAGGGCAGGGTGAGTTCGGTGAGCTCGAAGGGTGAGCCGGCGAGGTCATGACGCAGGGCGTCGGCGATCAGGGCGTTGCGGACGAAATGGTCACCAGCGGCCAGGATTCGCATCAGTCGAGACTGAAACACTGGGCGGGGACCGTCAATCCCCCGGACGTGCGGGAGTGGGCATGTGGATGGGAATCGACCTCGGCACGCAGAGCGTCCGCGCGGTGCTCGCCGCCGACGACGGCGAGGTCCTCGGCAGTGGCTCGGCCCCGCTGACCGGGCGGCGCGCCGGCGTACGCCACGAACAGCTTCCCGGCGACTGGTGGCAGGCCGTGTGCGCGGCCTCCCAGCGGGCGCTGAAAGGCGGTCGGCGACCGCGCGCCCTCGCCGTCTGCTCCACCTCCGGCACCGTCCTTCTCGCCGACCCGGCCGGGCGGCCGCTGAGCCCCGCCCTGATGTACGACGACGGGCGCGCCGCGTCCCGCGGGCCGGGGAAGGCGCAGTGGCTGCTGGGCGAGTACGGCGCCGGGCGCGAGGTGCGCGTCACGCACCAGGCCGACCTGATCGTGACCCGGCTCGCGGGCCGGCCGTTGCCCACGGACTCCAGCCACGCACTGAAGACCGGCTACGACCCGGAGCTCGGCTCCTTCGGCGGGGTGGGCCTGCCGGACGAGGTGCTGCCGGAGGTCGTACGCCCCGGCACGCGGCTGGGCGAAGTGGGCCGGGAGGCCGCCCAGGAGACCGGGATCCCGGCGGGTACGCGGATCGTCGCCGGAATGACCGACGGCTGCGCGGCCCAGATCGCCGCCGGCGCGCTGACCCTCGGCTCCTGGAACTCCGTGCTGGGCACCACCCTCGTCCTCAAAGGGGTCACGGCCGAGCCCCTGCGCGACCCCGCCGGGGTCGTCTACAACCACCTCTCGCCGGACGGGAGCTGGCTGCCCGGCGGGGCGTCCGGTGTCGGCGGAGGGGCACTGCGTGCGGCCTTCCCGGACACCGATCCGGCCGCACTCGACGCGCTCGCCCGCGACCTGGAACCGGCCGGCGCTCTCGCCTACCCGCTGGGCTCACGCGGCGAGCGCTTCCCCTTTCTCGCCCCGGACGCGACGGCGTTCGTGCTCGGCGAACCGGCCTCCGACGCGGATCTGTGGGCGGCCCTCCTCCAGGGCGTCGCCCTGACGGAACGGCTGTGCCTCGACTATCTGGACTTCCTGGGCGCACCGTCGGCCGGGACGCTCACCTTCACCGGCGGCGCGGTGCGCAGCGCGTACTGGACCGGGCTGCGGGCCGCCATCCTGGGGCGGACGGTCCAGGTACCCGCGTCCAGCGAACCGGCCTTCGGCATGGCGGTCCTCGCCGCGTACGGCGCGGGCGCCGCGCCCACCCTCGCCGCCACCGCCGCGCGGATGGTCCGGCCCGGCCAGGTGATCCGGCCGCGCGGCGGCGGGCGCTTCACCGAGCCGTATCTGACGATGGTGGGCGAACTGGAGAGGCGCGGCTGGCTGCCGGAACCCGTTGCCGCGCACGCCAGGGCCCGGACGGAGAGGACGACGTGAGCGCGACTCTGCTGCTGTCCCGGCATGGACAGACCGTCTGGCACGCGGAGAACCGCTATGCCGGGGTGAGCGACGTCGGCCTCACCGACGTGGGCCGCCGTCAGGCCCACCGGCTCGGGCTGTGGGCGGCCCGCAATCCGGTCGACGCGGTCTGGACCTCGACCGTCTCCCGCGCGATCGAGACCGCGGAGCCCGCGTGCCGGGCGCTCGGCCTCGTACCGCGCCGCGAACACGCGCTGCGCGAATGCGACTTCGGCGTGGTCGAGGGCCGCACCCTGGCCGAGTTCGCCGCGGAGTCCCCCGAGGCGGCGGACGCTTTCCGCGCGGACCCGGCCTCCCACCCTTTCCCCGCCGCGGAGGACCCCCGAGCGGCGGCGGCCCGGGGCACGGACGCGCTACGGCGCATCGCGTCCGAACACGAGGGGGAGAGGGTGCTGGTGGTGGCGCACAACACGCTGCTGAGGCTGGTTCTGTGCGAGCTGCTGTCGATTCCGCTGGGGGAGTACCGGAGGGTGTTTCCGGGGTTGCGGAACGGTGCGGTGAGTGCGGTGCGGGTGGATGGCGGGACATGCGGGTTGCTGTCGCTGAACGTTCCCTGCGACTGACTGCCTTCCCACGGGTCGGCCCCGGCTCCCCGCGCACCTGTACGCCCTTCGGGCGGGTCCGCAATCGTCGGCGGGCTCACATCGAGCCCGTCGGCGATGAGGCGCGGGTCGGCCGGGGCCGCAGCCGGATCAGACGGTCGCGTCCGCCTCGCGCGACGCCCGAACCTGCCGCACATACCCCACCGCGGCCAGCGCCAGCGTCAGCCCGCCCGTGTAGTACAGCTGCGTCCGCGTGTCCGCCTCCCTCGCCATCAGGACGAACACTCCCGCCATCCCCGCCAGCGCGACCCACGTCAGCGCCGGGTAGAGCCACATCCTGACCACGAGCTTCGACGGGTCCTCGCGCTCCGTCCGCCGGCGCAGAAGCAGCTGCGAGACCGCGATGAAGATCCAGACGACGAGGATGATCGCGCCGATCATGTTGAGCAGCCACATGAAGACATCGGCCGGCCGCCAGTAGCTCAGCAGCACGCACCCGAAGCCGAAGACGGACGAGACCAGCACGGCCGTCCGCGGCACCCCGCTGAACGTGCGGCCGAGTGCCTTCGGGCCCTGGCCGCGGGCGACCAGGGAGCAGGCCATCCGGGAGGCGCCGTAGATGTTGGCGTTCATCGCCGAGAGCAGGGCGACGAGCACGACGACGTTCATGATCTGGCCCGCCGCGGGGATGTCCAGATGGTCGAGGGCCGCCACGTACGGGCCCTTCTCGACGACCTTCGGGTCGCCCCACGGGACCAGCGTGACGATGACCGCCATCGAGCCGATGTAGAAGACCGCGATACGCCACATCGCCGTACGCACGGCCTTGGCGACACCCTGGACCGGGTGCTCGGACTCGGCCGCCGCGATGGTGACCGTCTCCAGACCGCCGTACGCGAAGACGGAGGCGAGCAGACCGACGACCAGGCCCTCGGTGCCGTTCGGCATGAAGCCGCCCTCGCCCGTGAGGTTGGCGGTGCCGGGCGCGTCGGTGCCCGGCAGGACGCCGAGGATCGCCAGCACACCGATGCCCAGGAACAGGGTGATCGCACCGACCTTGAGCGCCGCGAACCAGAATTCGAACTCGCCGAAGTTCTTCACCGCGGCCAGGTTGGTGACGCAGAAGACCAGCATGAAGAGGGCGACCCACGCCCACTCCGGGGTTCCGGGCATCCAGCCCGTCATGATCTTCGCCGCGCCGATGCCTTCGAGGCCGACGGCCACGCAGAGCAGGAACCAGAACGCCCAGCCCGCCGTGAACCCGGCCCAGGGGCCGATCGCCCGCTCGGCGTGCACGGAGAAGGAGCCGGACGCCGGATTCGCGGCCGACATCTCGCCGAGCATGCGCATCACCAGCATGACGAGCAGGCCGGACACGGCGTAGGCGATGACGATGGACGGCCCGGCGGCGGCGATGCCGGCACCGGATCCGACGAAGAGCCCCGCTCCGATGACACCGCCGAGGGCGATCATCGAGAGGTGGCGTTGCTTGAGTCCGTGCGAGAGCGGAGCGTCGACCGGCTGGTCGGTGCTCGCCGGCGCGGAGGTCCGAGACATGGTCATGGCCTGTTCAGTAGCTGAGACGGGAGGGGGCCACAGTCTGGGCGCGTGTACCGATCACACGGAACGGATGTCCGCTATACGGGCACGATGCTCACACCTGGTGAACACACCCTCACCCGCGTCCAGTTCAGGACTCCCGCGCCCCCGGTGGAACGGTTTGGTGGGACCCCACAGTGTTGCCCGTCCCTGCCTCATCCGCCAAAACGGGCCGAACCCCGTCCGACCTCAGTGACAAGTGTCACGCCAACGCGTGTGTGATGGGCGCCCTTTGTGCGATCCCCATCAAGTCAGCGCCTCAGCCTTTGTCGGCGGCGGACGGTGATCAGACGATTCGCCTCGGCTAACGTCGCGGTGTCCTGCCTGCCCTCACCTCAGCGGAGTCCCGATGAGTACTGCTTCCGTCAACTCCCGCCCCGGAGTGGTCCTCCGCCCCGGAGTGGTCCTCGCCGACCTGCTGCCCGCGTCCCGTACGAAGGACATCGCGCTCGTCCTCGGCGGCGCCGCGCTCACCGGCCTCGCCGCCCAGATATCCGTCCCGGTGCCCGGCACCCCGGTCCCCGTCTCCGGACAGACCTTCGCGGCCCTCCTCGTCGGCACGGCGCTCGGCGCCCGCCGCGGCTTCCTCTCCCTCGCGCTCTACGCGTTGGCGGGCATGGCCGGTATGCCGTGGTTCGCCGAGGGCGCGTCCGGCTACGCGATGCCGTCCTTCGGCTACGTCCTCGGGATGCTGCTCGCGGCCACGGTCGTCGGAGCCCTCGCGGCACGCGGCGCGGACCGTTCGGTGCTGCGCACCGCGGGCGCGATGGCCGTCGGCTCCGCGATCATCTACGCGGTCGGCGTCCCGTACCTGGCGCTCGCGACCGGAATGACGCTGCCGCAGGCCGTCGCCGCCGGTCTGACCCCGTTCCTGATCGGCGACGCCCTCAAGGCCGCGCTGGCGATGGGTGTGCTGCCCGCCGCCTGGAGGGTCATCGGCCGTCGCGGCTGACGATGCCGTGGTTCCGTTCGGCAGGGCCCGCGGCCACTGACGGCCGCGGGCCCTGCTGCCTACCTTTCGCTCCGGGTCGTCCACCAGATACCGGCGCCGCCCATCACGAGCAGCGCGAACGCCGCCAGCCCGAGCGGCAGTACGTCGTCGGGCGCACCGGTGCGCGGCAGATCACCGGCGGCCGGTGGTGTGTCCGGGCCGAAGGGCACGTTGTCGGTGCCCAGCAGCAGGGGGGTGTCGGGGGCGTTGGGCGTCGGTGACGAGGTGCCGAAGGGGACAGGGCCCTGTTGCCAGATCAGTTTCTCGCTGGCGCCCACCGTGACCGGCAGACAGATCTTGCCGGTCCTGTGCAGATCGAAGGTCGCCGCGACCTTGTACGCCCTGTCCTTGCCGGCCATCAGATTGTCGATGACGCAGGCGAATCCGCTGTTGGAGCCCTGAGGCAGCCGTGCCTTCGGGATGGCCACACATCCCTCGACGGCGGTGACCCGCAGCCCGTCGAACCCGACGACGGACAGGGCGATGGGCCCGCTGTCCTTGGTCCCCCCGTTCCTGACCCGCGCGGTGAGGTCGGTCCTCTCGCTCCTGTTGTCGACCGTGATCTTCCCCGGCAGTTCGGTCGTGATCTTCGCTTCGGCCGGCGCCGCGGGGCCGGGGGAGCCGCCCTGACTGCTCCCCGGTACCGGTTCGTCGGCCGCGAACGCGCTGAACGGAACCATCAGTAAGGCCGCGGCAATTGCCGCGACGATTGCTCCCGAGCGATTTCCGTGCGATGTCATGTCGTGCATTTCCCAGCCCCCTTGAAGCGCTGCGGGCAGTGCATACGAGAAGGGTTCCACAAGATTGCGCGGAACTATGCTGTCATGAGGGGAAGTTCATGCTTCTGTCCTGGTCACAGTGGGTTCTGGCGGGGAGGAAGGGAATGCCTGGTACTCCAGGGATATTGGTGGCGGGACGTTACCGGCTGGACCAAAGCATTGGGCAGGGGGGAATGGGCCGGGTGTGGCGTGCGGTCGATGAAATGCTCGACCGGCCGGTCGCCGTCAAGGAGATGCACATCACGGAAACGGATGCGGAGGACAATCGCATCCGCCGCGAACGCGTTCTGCGCGAGGCACGGGCGACGGCGCGCATCGACCACCCCCATGTGGTCCGGGTCTACGACGTGGTCGAGGAGGGCGACCGGCTCTGGATCGTGATGGAGCTCGTCGAGTCCCGCTCCCTGGAAGCGCTTCTCGTCGAGGACGGCCCTGTGCCCCCGGGCGAGGCGGCCCGCATCGGCCTGGGTCTGGTGGCGGCGCTGCGCGAGGTCCACGCGGTGGGCGTCCTGCACCGCGACATCAAACCCGGCAACGTCCTTCTGGGCCGGGCGGGCCGGGTGGTCCTGACGGACTTCGGCATCGCGGCGATCCAGGACGCGAAGGCGCTGACGGTGGTGGGGATGCTGGTGGGCTCGCCCGACTACATGGCCCCGGAACGCATCGGCGGCCGGGCCCAGGGACCGGCGTCGGACCTGTGGTCCCTGGGCGCGACCCTCTGCGCGGCGGCGGCGGGCCACTCGCCTTTCGCCCGCCCGACGACGCTGTCGACGCTCCACGCGGTCCTGTACGAGGAGCCGGAACTCCCCTCGGCCGTGGGGCCGTTGCGCCCGGTGCTGTCCGCACTGCTGGTGAAGACCCCTGAGGAACGCCCGGACTTGGACGCGCTTGAGCGGATGTTGCGGGAGATCGTCTCTCCGCGGTATGTCCCTACGGTCCTGGTCGCGCCCCCACCGCCTCTGGCGCCGGAGCCGGAGCCGGAGCGGGAGCAGGAGCAGGAACCGGAGCCGGAGTCGGAGTCGGAGCAGCAGCGGGAGCCGGGGCCCCTGCCTGCGCAGGAGCCCGCGCCGGTGCCCCCCGTTTCACCGGCCCGGCCGCAGTCCGACCCGGGGCCCGGGGCCGCGACCGTCGATTCCCCGGCCCTGGCGAAAGCGGGGCTCTTGCCCGTACCCGTACCCGCGCCCGTACCCGTACCCGTGGACCCTCGGCCGGAGGCCGGGCCGGAGCCAGGGCACGTGCCTGTGCCCGTGCCTGTGCCGGTGCCTGTTGCTTCTCGACCTCGGCCGGAGGCGGAGCAGGTCGCGCTGCCGCAAGGAGCCGCCCCCGCGCCGTCTCGCCCCGAGACCGTTCGGGAGCGCGCCCCGGGGGCAGGGACCCTGTCCCTCGTTTCCCGGCCCGGGCCGTCGGCCGGGCGGCGGCCCGGGTACATGCCCCCGGTGCCCGGAAGGGGCGGGGCGGCGGAACAGCCCACTCCCCACCGCACCCGCACCCTCCTCCTCGCGGCCCTCGCCGCCGCCACCCTCGCCACCCTCACCGTCGTCGTGCTCAACTCCCGCAGCGACACCCCGACCACCGGAGCCACCCACACCCCGCCCGCGCAAGCCGGCCCCACCGTCGCCGGCACCTCCCGCCCGCCGACGGCGGCAACCGGCACCCCCACCAACGGCATCCGCAGCGAGACCGGCTTCGCCTGGGCTCCCCCCGGGAACTGGACCCGCAGTGCGAAAAGCCCCTCGAACGTCCACTACCACGCGCCCGACGGGCAGACAGAAATCGCCGCCTCGTACGCACTCGCACGAGGCGGCGATCTCCTCACCCAATGGCAGAAGTTCGAACGCGACAGCCACGACGCCCCCGGCTACCGCAAGATCCGCCTGGAGCGCACCACCTTCCGTGGCCACCCGGGGATCGTCTGGGAGTACGTCTTCGCTCAGGACGGCACCCCCTGGCGCGCCCGCCAGGTCGGCTTCACGGCCGGCGGCAAGTCGTACCAGCTCAACCTCTGGTACGCCGCCGCCGGCCAGGAGGCCGCCCTCGCCACCTACGAAGAGGTGACCGAGTCCTTCACACCGCTCTGAGCGCCGTCGGCGACGCCGTCAGCGGCGCCCTCGCCGACACCGGCGGCACCGAGCCCGGCCTCGGGCTCGCCGCCCTTGCCCAGCTTCTGCCGCACCAGCGCGATCGCGATCACCACCGCGGCCACCAGCACCGAAAGCAGCACCTGCTTCCGCGCGTCACCGCCGTCGTAGACCATGTAGCCGAGGACGAAAAGGATCATCGCGATGGTCAGCCACGTCAGATACGGGAAGAGCCACATCCGCACCACGAGCCGGTCCGGCGACTCGCGCAGGATGATCCCGCGCATCCGCAGCTGCGTGACACAGATGACCAGCCAGACGAACAGGGCCACCGCACCGGACGCGTTCAGCAGGAACGCGAAGACCGTGTCGGGCCACTTGTAGTTGAAGAACACGGCGAGGAAGCCGAAGACGACCGAGCCGAGGATGGCCGCCCGCGGCACACCGCGGGAGTTCGTCCGGGCGAACGCCTTCGGCGCGTCACCGCGGCGGCCGAGCGAGAACGCCATGCGGGACGCCGTGTAGAGGCCGGAGTTCAGGCAGGACAGGACCGCCGTCAGCACGATCACGTTCATGATCTGGCCGGCGTGGGCGATGCCGATCGAGTCGAGCGCCGCGACGTACGAACCCTTGTCGACGATCGACTTGTCGTTCCAGGGGAGAAGCGTCAGGACCACGAAGATCGACCCGAGGTAGAACACGGCGATCCGCCAGATCACGCTGTTCGTGGCCTTCGTCACGGCGCGCCGCGGGTCCTCGGACTCGCCCGCCGCCAGCGTCACGATCTCGCTGCCCATGAAGGAGAAGACGACCATCAGCACACCGGTGAGAATCGCGCCCGCGCCGTTGGGCATGAACCCGCCCGCGTCCGAGAGGTGCGCGAATCCCGCCCCGGGGTTGTCGGAGCCCGGCAGCACGCCGAAGACGGCCAGCATGCCGATGGCCACGAACGCGCCGATCGCGACGACCTTGATGCCCGCGAACCAGAATTCGAACTCGCCGTACGACGACACCGACGCGAGGTTCGTCGCCGTCAGCACGACCATCACGATCAGCGCCCAGGCCCACTGCGGTACCGCCGGTACCCAGCTCTCCAGGATCTTCGCGCCCGCCGTCGCCTCGACCGCGAGCACCACGACCCAGAAGAACCAGTAGAGCCATCCGATGGAGAAGCCGGCCCATCGGCCGAGCGCCCGGTCCGCGTAGGCGGAGAAGGAGCCGGAGGTCGGGTTGGCCGCCGCCATCTCGCCCAGCATCCGCATCACGAAGACGACCAGCAGGCCGACCAGTGCGTACGACAGGAGGATGGCCGGTCCTGCCGCGGCTATGCCGGAACCGGAGCCGACGAACAGTCCGGCGCCGATCACACCGCCGATGGCGATCATGGACAGATGCCGGTTCTTCAGACCGGCTTGGAGACCATGGGAGGACTGCGGGTTCCCGGGTGTTTCGGGCCTTCCGCCTTCCTTCATGAGGGTCTGCTGCGAGGTCATGGACGATTCCTTAGGTTTGAGAGCGCTCGGGTCACGAGCCCCCGCATTCAAACGCGCGACACCCCATGTGTGAAGACCCGTCTCCGGATCGTTAGCTCCAGGGGGTTGCGCGTTTCAAACGGAAGCTCGTGGTCCGGGTGGTGCCTGACCCCGCTGACGGCTACCCGGCCCTTCGCGTGCCACACTCGGACCATGCGCGTGTACCTCGGCTCCGACCATGCCGGCTTCGAACTCAAGAACCACCTCGTCGAGTGGCTCACGGCCCACGGCCACGAGCCCGTCGACTGCGGTCCCCACGTCTATGACGCCCAGGACGACTACCCGCCGTTCTGCCTGCGTGCGGCCGAGAAGACGGCCGCGGACCCGGACAGCCTCGGCATCGTGATCGGCGGCTCCGGCAACGGCGAGCAGATCGCCGCCAACAAGGTCGAGGGAGTGCGCGCCGCACTCGCCTGGAGCGAGCAGACCGCCGCCCTCGGCCGGGAGCACAACAACGCCAACGTCGTCTCCATCGGCGGCCGGATGCACACCCGGGAAGAGGCGACGAAGTTCGTCGAGATCTTCCTCTCCACCCCGTATTCGGGTGAGGAGCGTCACACCCGCCGTATCGAGATGCTCTCGGCGTACGAGGAGACCGGCGAGCTTCCCGCGATCCCGGCGCACCACCCGCAGCAGGGCTGAGCGTGCCCGAGGGTCACACGATCCACCGACTGGCCGCCGACCACTTCGAGAGGTTCGGCGGCCGGCCTGTGCGGGCGAGAAGCCCGCAGGGAAAGTTCTCCGACAGCGCGGCGCTGCTCGACGGCCAGGTGCTGGAGAGCACGGAGGCGCACGGCAAGCACCTCTTCCTCGGCTTCGCCCCGCTCGGCTGGGTCCATATCCACCTCGGCCTCTTCGGCAAGGTGACCTTCGGTGACGCGCCCGCGCCCCCGCCGACCGACACGGTCCGGCTGCGGCTCGCTAACCCCACGGCGTACGTCGATCTGCGCGGCCCCACAACCTGCTCCCTGATCACCGACGGCGAGAAGCAGGCGATACACGAGCGCCTCGGTCCCGATCCGCTGCGTTCGGGCGACGACCCGGCCACGGCGTGGGCCCGCGTCTCCAGGAGCCGTACCACGATCGCCGCGCTGCTCATGGACCAGAAGATCATCGCGGGCGTCGGCAACGTCTACCGGGCCGAAGTCCTCTTCCGGCACGGTATCGACCCCTACCGCGCGGGCAGGGACCTCACCCACGACGAGTGGACGGCGATCTGGTCGGACCTCGTGGAGCTGATGCGCGAGGGCGTACGCAACAACCGCATCGACACGGTCCGCCCCGAGCACATGCCGGAAGCGATGGGCCGCCCGCCGCGCGTCGACGACCACGGCGGCGAGGTCTACGTCTACCGCCGGGCCAGCCTGCCCTGCCACATCTGCGACGGCGAGATCCGCACCGCCGGCCTCGCGGCCCGCAACCTCTTCTGGTGCCCGGCCTGCCAGCGGCGCTGACCGCCTGCCCTCAGAAGCCGTGGGGCAGCCACGGCGCGAGGTCGGAGCCGAACGCGACCGACGCCTCGGCCAGCGCCCTGGGCCTCAGCTCGCGCACCCGCCCCGCACCCGCCAGCGCCGACAGCGTCACCCCGCCCAGATAGGCCGCGCCCAATTCCCGCGCCGACAGCGCCAGATCCGGGTCGTCCTCGGTCCGCTTGCAGGATGCCCCCTTCGGATCGCCGGTCAGCCGCCAGCGTCCGGCGTTCCAGGGGCAGAAGGCGTCGTCGACGTCGAGGACCACATCCACCGGCGTCCGGTACGTACGCGCCTCAAGGGCCGCGCCCAGGTCGACGAGCCGGACGAAGAGTCCGTCCCGCACCCGCAGCTCGCACCGCCGTACGTCATTGACGAGATGCAGCAGCGGATCGTCCATGGGCCGATTGCGCGTCACCACCTGAACGGTCAGGTCGATGCCGAAGAGGAAGTTCCACAGCACGGCGTACGCCACCGGGTCGAGCGCCTCGATCTGCCGCAGCGTGATGACGCCCTGGGGGCCGCGCGCCTCCCATCCCGGCTTGTTGTGGAAGCGGGCGAATCCGACGATCTCGCCGTCCCGCTCGGCGACCACGCACTGCATCGGCGACGCGCCCTCCCGCCCGCCGGGCGGGTCGAGCAGCGGCAGCCGCTCCCAGCCCGGCCTGCGGGCGAGCATGCCTGGCCGGGTACCGATGCTCCGGACGTAGACCGCCTCACACTCCTGCGCGACGTCCTCGACCTTCGCAAAGCGCAGCCGGACCGCGTCGGATCCTTGCGGGAGGCTGATCCGCCCCTGGACGGTGTCGATCGTCGCGGACAGCTGCTGGGTGGCGACGCCGTACCCGAATCGTCCGTAGATCTCCGGCTCGGAGGCGGTCAGCACGGCGAGCGGCTCGCCCCAGCCGCGTACGTCATCGAGCTGGCGGCGCATCATCGAGGTGAGCACCCCGCGCCGGCGGTGCGTCGCAGCCACGCTGACCATCGTGACGCCCGCTGCGGGCACCATCGCGCCGCCCGGCACCGAGACTCCGAACGAGAACGCCCCGGCCGTCCCGACGCAATCGCCCCCGTCCCAGGCGCCGATGGACCGCTCGGTCTCGGTCAGCGAGTCCCACAGTTCGCGCTCCTCCGGGGCATCCGCGACCCCTCCGAACGCGAGCTCCAACTTGCCGTACCAGTCGTCCCATTCGGCTTGACGCAAGGCTCGCAACTCGATCGTCATATGCCATGCCTACCAGGGCCACGGCGTCGGGGCGACCCGATTTCGAACGCATTGTCATAGGGGTCCCCCTGCACGGAGGGCGACTGGGTGGATAGGGTCGCCGACAATGGCCCGCGGCTCTGCAGCAGACTCGTCCACGGCCCGGTTGCGGCAGGCATGGCACCGGGCCCGCATCGCGCTGCGCAAATCCGGCGTCGACTACTTCCGTGGTGACGGCTCCGACTGGATCGCGCTGGCCGGTCTGCTGCTGACGATTCCGGCCTTCACCTGGGGCACGGTCGTGATGCCCGTCTGGGTCTCCCCGGCGGCGCTCGTCCTGCCCATCGTGGCCGGCGGTCTGCTGCTGCGCCCGGCGAGCCTGCTGAGCCTGTACGCGGCGGCAGCGGCGGCCCTGATCGTCGAATCGGTCGTGCTCGGCCCGTACACCGAGGGCCCGGCGAGAGTCACCCCCGGCACCGTGCTCACGGTCGCCGCCTGCGGTTTCTTCGGTCTGCTGATCGCGCAGTTCAGAGCCAGGGTGGGGGTGCCCTGGCGGCGCGGCGGCACGATGCTCTTCGACCTGCGCGAACGCATCCGGGTGCAGAGCGCCCTGCCCCGGCTGCCCAAGGGCTGGCACCACGAGATGGCGCTGCGCCCGGCGGGCGGCCAGTCCTTCTCCGGCGACTTCGTGGTCGCGGCCCGTACGAACGGCGGGCGCACCCTGGAGGTCGTCCTCACCGACGTCTCGGGCAAGGGCATGGACGCGGCCTCCCGCGCGCTGCTGCTGTCCGGAGCGTTCGGCGGCCTCCTCGGTTCGCTCCCGCCGCACGGCTTCCTGCCCGCGGCCAACGGCTATCTGCTCCGCCAGGACTGGGACGAGGGCTTCGCCACCTCCATCCATCTCGTCCTGGACCTGGACTCCGGCGACTACGAACTCCTCTCGGCCGGCCACCTGCCCGCGCTCCAGCTCCACGCGGGCAGCGGGCGCTGGGAGGAGAAGGGCGCCGAGGGGCCGCTCCTCGGTGTCTACGACAAGGGGCAGTTCGACCCGGTCAAGGGAACGCTGCGCCCCGGCGACGTGCTGATGCTCTTCACGGACGGCCTGGTCGAGGCGTCGGGACGCGACATCAGCGAGGGCATGGACCGCCTCACCGGCGAGGCCGACCGCTATGTCACCGCGGGCTTCGAGGGCGCGGCCTGGCATCTGATCGAGGCGGTCGCGAAGGACGTCAACGACGACCGGGCGCTCCTTCTTCTCTGCCGCGAGGGGTAGCCGTCCCGTCGGCTGTCCTCAGGACACGGCCGCGGTCCACACCGCCTTCCCTGACCGTTATGTCTGAGATGCTCGGACATCACGGCAGGGTTCTCAGGCGTCGCGAGGAGTTCTGATGGCGGCAGACAGCGCGGTCTGGCGGGAGCACGGCACCCCATTGGTGGCCGGGTCCGACAGCGGACCGCTCCACGGCGTACGGCTCGCGGTCAAGGACGTCCACGCCGTCGAGGGCCACCGGCTGGGCGCGGGCAATCCCGAATGGCTCGCCGAGGCCCAGCCACAGAAGGCGCACTCCTGGGCCGTACGTGCCCTGCTGGACGCCGGCGCCGACGTGACCGGCATCGCGCGGTCCGACGAGTTCGCCTACAGCCTCGACGGCACCAACGCCCACTACGGCACCCCGCCCAACCCGGCCGCCCCCGGTCGCGTCCCCGGCGGCTCCTCCAGCGGTCCGGCCTCCGCGGTCGCCCTCGGCGAGGCCGACGCCGGTCTCGGCAGCGACACCGCCGGGTCGATCCGAGTCCCCTCCTCGTACTGCGGTCTGTACGGCCTGCGGCCCACCCACGGACTGGTTCCCGTCACGGGCATGCTGCCGCTGGCCCCCTCCTTCGACACCGTCGCCTGGCTCGCCCGGGACGCGGTGACGCTGGCGCGCGTCGGCGAGGTTCTGCTGCCCGCGGCCCCTGCCGAACAGCAGCGCCCCTTCCATACGGCCCTGGTCGCGGCCGACCTCGTCGCGCTCGCCGAGCCGGAGGTACGCGACGCGTTCGGACAGGCCGCGGCGGGTCTCGCGGAACGGCTGGACCTGCGGATCGAGGAGGTCCCGACCCTGGGCGGCGACCCGGCAGCCAGGGCGGAGGCCTTCGCGTCGGCTCAGGGCGCGGAGGTCTGGGAGTGCGACGGGGACTGGGTGAGCGCCCACCCCGGCACCCTCGGGCCCGGCGTCGAGCGCCGCTTCGCCCGCGCGGCCTCCGTCACCCAGGAGGAGCGGGCCGCCGCGGAGGACGTGGTCCACCGGACCGCCCGCGATCTGCGCGCGGCCCTTCCCGAGGACACCGTCCTGTTGCTGCCCGCGACCTGCGGCCCGGCGCCCCTGACCGACGAGGGCCCCGAGCACAAGGACGCCGGCCGCCAGGCCACCTTCCGCCTCACCTGCCTGGCGAGCGGCGCGGGCCTGCCGTGTCTGGTGCTGCCGCGGATGGTGGTGGACGGGCTGCCGGTGGGCCTGGCCGTGATCGCCGGTCCCGGCACCGATCACGCGCTGCTCGAACTCGCCGTGCTCAGCGGCGCATAGGACGCGCCCCCCTGCGCACCGTGTTCCGGTGCACCGGGGGCATCGCGTCAGCGGCGGAAACCGCCCTGTGCGGCGGCCGATACGAACGCGGCGAAGGCCGCGGCGGGGACGGCGAGGTGGGGGCCGTCGGGGTTCTTGGAGTCGCGGACGGCGACCCGTGCGGTGAGCTCGGCGGCCTCGACGCAGTCGCCCCCGCTGTCACCGCTGTAGCTGGACTTGTGCCAGGCGGCGGGGGCGAGGGGGGCGCACTCGACGCACTCGCCGCCGGTGTCGCTGCTGTAACTCGACTTACGCCATGCCGAGCCTGTCAGCCTGTGGTTGGTCTCCATAACGCTCCTCCACTACGCGGGCGATCAGCGCCGCCGAGTCCTCCACGGAGAGCGACGCGGCCTGCAAATGATCGTATCGGAGCGAACCCTCCCTGAGAGCTTGAGGATTGGCCGTCATATGGCCCTGGATGAAGTCCTCGGTGTAGACGAGGTCGGGGTCGCCCTCGAACCGCAGGACAGTGAATGTCCCGGGAAGTCCCGCGTGTGCCCCGGTGGCGAAGGGCAAGATCTGCACCCTCACCCACTCCCGCCGCCGCAGGTCCAACAGGCTTGCGAGTTGGTCGCGCATGACGTCCCGCCCACCGATCTCCTGGTGCAGTACGGCCTCGCTCAGCACCACCCACATCGGTGGCGGATTCTCCCGTTCCAGAATCCGCTGGCGCTCCATGCGCGCAGCCACTCGGGCGTCGAGGTTCTCCCCGGTCCGTACGCCAAGTACAGCCCGCGCGTATGCCTCTGTCTGCAAGAGGCCGTAGACCAACTGCGCCTGATACGTGGAGATGTACGTCGCCCGCGCCTCCAGCTCCGCGTACGGCTGAAACCACGACGGCAGTTGGCTCCGCAGCACCAGCCCCACCAGCCGTGACAGCGCCCCCTCCGTCCCCAGCGCCGCGTCCACGCGTTCCGAGAACTCCCTGGTCGGAACCTTTCTCGCGGTCTCGATCTGGCCGACCAGCGAGCCTGTGCAGTAGATGATCGAGCCCAGCTGCTTCTGGTTGAGGGCGGCGGCTTCGCGTAACCGCCGCAGTTCCGCGCCGTAGTAGTCCAGCGGCGAAGCGCTCGGATCGAGGTCCCGGATGTGTGTCACGGCATCCCCCAACGGTGCTCGGCGTTGCTCCAGGGTCGTAGCCGAGCGTAACCGCGCGCACGCAGGCTTGGTGCCATAACGGACCAACCCACCCTGCCCCACCGGGAGTTATCATGCACCAGATCGATACCGCGCCACCCACGACGTACCGCATGAGTTTCACCGTGGGTGAGCACTCGGCGCGTCATCTCCGCCGGATCGTCCGCGCGTACCTCCATGTGTGGCGGCTCGCGGAGCTCTGTGACGCGGCCGAGCTGGCGGTCACCGAGCTGCAGGCGAACGTCGTACGGCACGTCCCGGACCGGCGGTGCGCGCTGCTCGTCGTGCGGCAGGCCGCCGTCGTACGGATCGAAGTCACCGACGCGGCCCCCGGGCTGCCCGCCCGGGGCGAGCCGGGGGACGGGCTCGCCGAGGGCGGGCGGGGGCTGCTGCTCGTCGACGCGGTGGCCGACCGGTGGGGGGTGGTCAGGCACGCGGGAGGCGGCAAGACGGTCTGGTTCGAGTGCGAGGCGAAGCCGCCCTCGCTCGACCGTTGAGAGTTCTCTGAACCCTCGCGGTGGGGTTGTCCCCACCCCTGGTCCGCCAGCAGCCGCCATGGCCCGGCCGGGCCTGGAATCCGTAGCGTCGAGGGCCCGTAGAGTCGGGCACATGGCGCAGCAGAACCTGACTCTGGCCGAGGTCGAGGCCATCGCACGCGAGGCCCACGCGGCCCAGCGGGACAAGGCGGGACGCCCCTACACCGAGCATCTTGCCGCGGTCGCCGAGGGGGTGCGGGCCCGCGGAGGAAGCGACGAGCAGATCGCCGCGGGATGGCTCCACGACGCCGTCGAGGACGACGCGCTCTCCCGTGACTGGCTGGACACGGCGGCGCTGCCGCAGCCGGTCAAGGACATGGTCCTCGCCCTCACGAAGCGCAAGGGCGAGGACCTGGAGGAGTACACCCGTCGCGTTCTGGCCACACCGGGGGCCAAGCTGGTCAAGGAGGCCGATCTCGCGCACAACGCCGACCCGGCGCGGCTCGCGGTCCTCGACGAGGCGACGCGGACGCGCCTGACGGCGAAGTACGCGAAGGTCCGCGGCCTCCTGGGCATCCCGGACCGGGCGCCGTAGGCCGTGTCCCTCGCGCGCACGCGCACGGGCCCCGGCACCCGGTCACCGGGCGGTTCAGGCTGCCTTGTCGCCCTGGTGCCGCGGCCTCAGTTCCGTCGCGTCCCGGCGCCGCGGCCCCAGTTCCGTCGCGTCCCGGCGGAACGCCCACTTCATCTCCGGCTCGGTGACAAAGCGCAGCGCCCTGCGTACCGGCGGCGTGCACAGCAGCGTCACCGCGGTCGCCGCCACCAGTGTGACCACGATCTCGCCGCCCGGGGTGCTCAGCCAGGTCGTCTCGAAGACATTCCCGTAGTCCGCGGCCTTGATCAGCAGCCCGTGTCCCAGATAGCCGCAGATCGTGCCCGCGCCGAGCACCGTGAACCAGGTGCGCCGTCGCGGCACCCAGGCCAGGAACCCGGCCGCGAGCAGCAGCGCGCATCCGAAGAACGCCGCCGTCATCACGACACCCGCCCACCACGGCACTCCGAGGTCCTGGCTGCTGCTGGAGCGGTAGAGCCAGCCCAGATCCATCCGGGGAGCGGCCCAGTACGCGAACACGCCCGCGCCCGCGAAGAGCGGCAGGGTGAGCAGCCGTACCTCCCGGCGCCGCACCATCTGGAAGTGCTCCGGCTTCAGCAGAAGACCCAGCACGAAGAACGGCAGGAACTGCAGCACCCGCTGGAGGTTCAGGTCGGGGCCGATGTCCGGCGTGATCGCGGCGAGTGAGGCCAGCGTCAGCGCGACCGGCAGCGGCCACCGGATCAGCCGCCACAGGGGGGTCGTCAGCCGCCAGATGAACAGCGCCGCGAGGAACCAGGTCAGATAGAACGGGTCGAGCAGGCTGATGGGCTGCTCGGGGGCGTGCTGGGCCCACTGCCTGAAGAGGGAGTACACCACCTCGAAGACGACATACGGCAAGGCGATGCCGGTCAGCAGCCGTCTGAGCTGGTCGGGGCGGCCGGTGTAACTCCGGGAGAAGTAACCGGAGATCATGATGAAAGCCGGCATGTGGAAGGTGTACACGAGCAGGTAGAGGGCCCTGGAGGCGCGGCTGCCCTCCATCACCGGCTCCCACGCGTGCGCGATCGCGACGAGCACGATGGCCAGGTATTTCGCGTTGTCGAAGTAGGCGTCTCGCCTGGTGGACTTCGCGGCAGGCGTCGGGGTGGGCTTCTCGGCCACCGTGCCAGCGGCGGGGACGGCCCTCTTGCCCGTCGTAGAGACCGGCTCCGTCTCCCGGGCCATGGGGAGCGGGGCTCTTTTATTTCCATCCGGAGCGTGGAACATCCGAGGCACCATAGCCTCGCCGATTCGATTGAGTAAAACCCCGTCCGCATGTCGCGCATTCGCATCTGACACCGCCACCAAACGCCCACTATGCCCTTATTAATCCCTCTTAAATAGGGCATAACATCAAGCTTTTGTGGCCGTGTGAATTACCCCACGTGTCCGCTGCGGAATTCCGGTGACCGCATCGTGTGGGCATGGAAACGATCAGGTCGAAATATTTCCGCATGAAATTCCCCCGGCAGGGCAGACTCCTCCCGGATGCAGGCGCACGCGGGCGCGCGTGTGGCGTGATCCCGTCGTCGATGATTCGTCAGCGGGGGGCATGTTCGGGGCTGTTGGTGGCACGATGGTCAATGGCGGGGGTGTGCTGGGCCGTACGCTCCCGAGCGGGTAAGTGGGACCGACCGAGGGTGTGATCAGTTGTGGCCATTTCACTGTCTGTGGTGCTTCTGTTGGCGATCATCCTCGTGGTGCTGATTCGCGGCGGCTCCATCAAGGCGGGACCCGCGATCGTCGCGGTGCTGTTCGGCTTCTTCCTCGCCTCGACGGGCATGGCGCCGTCGATCAACAGGTTCCTGAACTCGATAGCCGACACGATCAACCAGATCAACTTCTGAACTGCGAAAGTCTCAGGCCCGGCCGGGCGACGAATCCCCGGGCCGGGCCTGAGGCGTGAAGAGCGCGAGGCGGGGGCGCTCACCGGCCCCGGCGCATCAGGACGGGCCGCGGTCCGGAAAACGATCAGGGCCAGGTGGAGGAAACATCCTCTGACCTGGCCCTGAGCCGTACAGAGCGGGCGACGGGAATCGAACCCGCGTAGCTAGTTTGGAAGACTAGTGCTCTACCATTGAGCTACGCCCGCAAGCGACGCGCCGCAGGTCACGAAGGCCGCGGCACGAACAGCATCGTAGCGGGTCCGGGGGCGGTGACGCACACTCCGTTCCGTCCCCCGACGCCTCCCCCGAAATGCGGCAGTCGCACGGCCTGCGGGCATGTACCCTACGTGTCGCACCGACGGGGTGTGGCGCAGCTTGGTAGCGCGTCCGCTTTGGGAGCGGAAGGTCGTCGGTTCGAATCCGGCCACCCCGACCATCACCACCGAGCGCTCTTTAAGATCGCGTTGTGGGGCTCATCCTGCTTGCGGCTACTATGCAAGCTGCGTGCCCGTGTGTCTGGCGAGTCCCGCCGAAGTGCCGGCGAGTCTGACGAGAGGCCGGGCCGAATCCGCTGAGCCGCCTCCAGTGCGGCGGACGCAGCAGAACCCCAGAATCAGCCACCAAGGAGACCGAACCGTGAAGAGCGCCGTGGAGACCCTGAACCCGACCCGGGTTCGGCTCACTGTCGAGGTGCCCTTCGAGGAGCTCAAGGACAGCCTCGACGCGGCGTACAAGAAGATCAACCAGCAGGTCACGGTCAAGGGCTTCCGCAAGGGCAAGATCCCGGCCCGAGTGATCGACCAGCGGTTCGGCCGTGGTGCGGTGCTGGAGGAGGCCGTCAACGACGCCCTCCCGAAGTTCTACACCGAGGCGGTCAACGAGGCCGAGATCAACCCGCTCGGCCAGCCCGAGGTCGACATCACGGAGCTGAAGGACGGCGACACGCTGAACTTCACCGCCGAGGTCGACATCCGCCCGGCCATCGAGATCCCGGACTACTCCGGCATCGAGGTCACCGTGGATGCCGTCGAGGTCTCCGACGAGGACGTCGACAAGGCCGTCGAGGAGCTGCGTGGGCGCTTCGCCTCCACCAACCCGGTCGAGCGCGCCGCCGCCGAGGGCGACGTCGTGACGATCGACCTCGAGGCCAAGGTCGACGGCGAGGTCCTGGAGGACGGTGTCGCCAGCGGCGTGCAGTACACCATCGGCTCCGGCGAGCTCCTCGACGGCATCGACGAGGCCGTCACCGGCCTGGAGGCCGACGGCGAGGCCACCTTCACCTCCGAGCTCAAGGGCGGCAGCGCCGAGGGCAAGGAGGCCGAGGTCACCGTCAAGGTCACCGCCGTCGCCGCCCGCGAGCTCCCCGAGCTCGACGACGACTTCGCGCAGATGGCGAGCGAGTTCGACACCCTTGAGGAGCTCACGGCGGACAGCCGCAAGCGCCTTGAGAACATGAAGCAGTACGACCAGGCCACCCAGGCCCAGGAGCGCGTCCTCGACGAGCTGCTGAAGCTGGCCGAGGTGCCGATCCCCGAGAAGCTCCTCGAGGACGAGGTCAAGACGCGCAAGCACAACCTTGAGCACCACCAGCTCGGCCAGATGGGCATCGACCTCGCGAAGTACCTGGAGATCCAGGGCAAGACCGAGGAGGAGTTCGACGCCGAGACCAAGGAGCAGGCGGTCAAGGGCATCAAGACCCAGTTCATCCTGGACGAGCTCGTCAACAAGGAGAAGCTGAACGTCAACCAGGAGGAGCTCACCGAGCACCTCATGCGGCGTGCGGCGTCCTCCGGCATGAGCCCCGACCAGTTCGCCCAGGCGGTCGTCGAAGGCGGCCAGGTGCCGATGCTCGTGGGCGAGGTCGCCCGCGGCAAGGCGCTCGCCGTGGTCGTCGAGGCCGCCAAGGTCGTCGACACCAACGGTGAGGTCGTCGAGCTCGACGACGAGGACGAGACCGAGACCGCCGCCGAGACGGTCGAGGCGGCCGTCGACTCCGACGCGGACGCCGAGGCGCCCGCGGCCGAGGCCGACGAGAAGAACGAGGCCTGAGCCTCGCTCTGAACCCCGTGCGACGGGCCCCGGACGCGTCTGCGCCCGGGGCCCGATCCGTACTGCTGTACCCCTGTGCACCTTGCGCTCCGAGCGAACAGTTCGGGAACCGGGATGGCGTTGTCCTACCTGCGCGTTAGGGTCCATGAATACGAGGGCAGGGGAGTCCCAGCCCCCAGTACGAAAGACGCTGAGACGGCCGCAGCCGTCAGAGACGAGCAGGTGGACACGTGACGAATCTGATGCCTTACGCCGCCGGTGAGCCGTCCTTCGGTGGTGGCCTCGGCGACCAGGTCTACAGCCGGCTGCTCGGCGAGCGCATCATCTTCCTCGGCCAGCAGGTCGACGACGACATCGCCAACAAGATCACGGCGCAGATGCTGCTCCTTGCCGCCGACCCCGACAAGGACATCTACCTCTACATCAACAGCCCCGGCGGCTCGGTGACGGCAGGCATGGCGGTCTACGACACCATGCAGTACATCCCGAACGACGTGGTGACCATCGGTATGGGCATGGCCGCCTCCATGGGTCAGTTCCTGCTGACCGGCGGCGCGGCCGGCAAGCGCTTCGCGCTCCCCAACACCGACATCCTCATGCACCAGGGTTCGGCCGGCCTCGGCGGCACCGCCTCGGACATCAAGATCCAGGCCGAGTACCTGCTCCGCACGAAGAAGCGCATGGCGGAGATCACCGCGGCGCACTCCGGCCAGACCGTCGAGGCGATCATCCGCGACGGTGACCGCGACCGCTGGTTCACCGCCGAGGAGGCCAAGGACTACGGCCTCATCGACGAGATCATCTCCGCCGCATCGGGCGTGCCGGGCGGCGGCGGCACCGGCGCCTGAGCCGCACTGCCCCCAGCCCCCGCCCGCAGAACGCCACCAGGATGGTGAACACCCACATGACCAACTTCTCCGCGAGCGGCCTCTACACCGGCCCGCAGGTGGACAACCGCTACGTCGTCCCGCGCTTCGTCGAGCGCACGTCGCAGGGCGTGCGCGAGTACGACCCGTACGCCAAGCTCTTCGAGGAGCGCGTGATCTTCCTCGGCGTGCAGATCGACGACGCCTCCGCCAACGACGTCATGGCGCAGCTGCTGTGCCTGGAGTCGATGGACCCGGACCGCGACATCTCGATCTACATCAACAGCCCCGGCGGCTCGTTCACCGCGCTCACCGCGATCTACGACACGATGCAGTTCGTGAAGCCGGACATCCAGACGGTCTGCATGGGCCAGGCGGCCTCCGCCGCGGCCGTGCTGCTCGCCGCCGGCACCCCCGGCAAGCGGATGGCCCTGCCGAACGCCCGCGTGCTGATCCACCAGCCGTCCTCGCAGACGGGCCGTGAGCAGCTCTCCGACCTGGAGATCGCGGCCAACGAGATCCTGCGGATGCGCACGCAGTTGGAGGAGATGCTGGCCAAGCACTCCACGACGCCGATCGAGAAGATCCGCGACGACATCGAGCGCGACAAGATCCTGACCGCCGAGGACGCGCTCGCGTACGGCCTCGTCGACCAGATCGTCTCCACCCGCAAGACCACGGCCGCAGCGGCCGCCTGACCGGTCCGGTGTCCTTGGCGCGGTCCACGACCATGTGAACCGCGCCAAGGGGGGCCCGAACGAGGGTCCCGGCAAGGTACCGTCGGATATGAGGCACCAGGAGCCGGCTGAACCAAGCTGCTCCCAGGCGAAGGGGAAGCACCTCGTGGCACGCATCGGTGATGGCGGCGATCTGCTCAAGTGCTCGTTCTGCGGAAAGAGCCAGAAGCAGGTGAAGAAGCTCATCGCAGGCCCCGGTGTGTACATCTGCGACGAGTGCATCGACCTCTGCAACGAGATTATCGAGGAGGAGCTCGCCGAGACCTCCGAAGTGCGGTGGGAGGAGCTTCCCAAGCCGCGCGAGATCTATGAGTTCCTCGAGGGGTACGTCGTCGGGCAGGAGCCCGCGAAGAAGGCACTCTCGGTAGCGGTGTACAACCACTACAAGCGCGTCCAGGCCGGCGAGAACGGCGGCGGCGCGGGCCGGGACGACGCGATCGAACTGGCGAAGTCCAACATCCTTCTGCTGGGCCCCACGGGCTCCGGCAAGACACTGCTCGCCCAGACCCTCGCGCGCATGCTGAACGTTCCGTTCGCCATCGCCGACGCGACGGCGCTCACCGAGGCGGGCTATGTCGGCGAGGACGTCGAGAACATCCTGCTGAAGCTGATCCAGGCGGCGGACTACGACGTCAAGAAGGCCGAGACCGGGATCATCTACATCGACGAGATCGACAAGGTCGCCCGTAAGAGCGAAAACCCGTCGATCACCCGGGACGTCTCCGGCGAGGGCGTCCAGCAGGCGCTGCTGAAGATCCTCGAAGGCACGACGGCATCGGTCCCGCCGCAGGGCGGTCGCAAGCACCCGCACCAGGAGTTCATCCAGATCGACACGACGAACGTGCTGTTCATCGTGGGCGGTGCGTTCGCGGGCCTGGAGAAGATCATCGAGTCGCGGGCGGGCGCGAAGGGCATCGGCTTCGGCGCGACGATCCGCTCGAAGCGCGAGATCGAGGCGAGCGACCAGTTCCAGGAGGTCATGCCGGAGGACCTGGTGAAGTTCGGGATGATCCCGGAGTTCATCGGCCGCCTCCCGGTCATCACCTCGGTCCACAACCTGGACCGCGAGGCACTCCTGAAGATCCTGGTGGAGCCGCGCAACGCCCTGGTGAAGCAGTACCAGCGACTGTTCGAACTGGACGGCGTGGAGCTGGACTTCGACCTCCCGGCGCTGGAGGCGATCGCGGACCAGGCGATCCTGCGGGGCACGGGCGCGCGTGGCCTGCGGGCCATCATGGAAGAGGTCCTGATGTCGGTGATGTACGAGGTCCCGTCGCGCAAGGACGTGGCCCGCGTGGTCATCACGGCGGACGTGGTGCACAACAACGTGAACCCGACGCTGGTGCCGCGGGAGCCGAGGATCGTGAAGAACGACGGGCGGCACGAGAAGTCGGCGTAGCGGTTGAGCGGTTACGCCAAAGGGGCGCCCGGCCAGGTGAACTGGCCGGGCGCCCCTTTCTGATCTCAATCCCCAAGGCGGATGGGTGCGATCCATGTCGCACGGCTTGCGTCTCAGCCGCGACTCGATCTCGCCCGCGCTGATCGGCAGCCACCGCCCGGTGGGGGTGGTGAGCCGTCTGCGAACGTCCGACCAGTCTTGACCCGCTCCAGCTGAGCGAACTGCTCCTCGCTCCATCGCGGCAACGACGCCGGACCGCTGGAGCGAAGTGCCCGCGGATCGCCTTCCACCCACGCATGTCGCCACCGCTGCACCGACCGGACGCTGACCCGCAGATCCCTGGCGATCACCGCGCTCGGCCGCCTGAAGCCGTAACTGATCGCGGGCCTGTTGCCGTTCGGCGGTCAGCCCGCCACCCTGTGGAAACCGCATGCCCCGGTGATACCGCAGGACCCAGGAGCCGCCAGCCCCTACGACACCACGAGTTCAACTCAGTAGCTGCAGCGACGTCACGTACTTTTGAGCCAGTCATGGCTTCTGGGTTGGTTAAGACTTCTGCGCGAGAGTGCGGGGCAGGGCGCCTGATCTGAACCGCCTCGACTGTTCCAGTGGAGAGATTCAAGCCAGTCCCGACGTTTCCTCTGGCTTCCTTCCTGTCCCCCATGATTGCCTTGCTGTGCAGGATCGACCAGAGCGAAACGGGAGTGACGAGATCATGAATGATGAAGCGGATCCTGGTGGCAACCTGTGTGGCTGTGGCAGCGGGCTCCATCCCTATGGTGACAGCTGCACCAGCGCAGGCATCTCCGGCTTCATGTGAGGGCTACTTGAGAAACACGGGACGCTATGTGATCGGTCCCAGGATAAAGGATGGGTGTAGCTACTCCAGGTTTGGTACCACAGTCCTCTGCCAGAACAAGCTCATCGTCATCGGCGTGAGGGCCGACGACGCGTTCGCGGCGTGTTGATGGGGATCTGCCTTAGCAGGTTCGTGAAGTTGTGCCACATGTTCGGAAGTCGCGGCCTCGCAACCTGAATCATGGGCGAACGGACAGGGCGCCGGGTCAACTGGCCGGGCGCCCCTTTGTGTTGATGATCAGACCTTGGTGCGGGAGTTCTTGTAGAGCTTGGCAGCCAGATCGGCGACCTTGTCCTGCGGCATGCCCTTGCCGCCAGTGAGGACCAACGACATGTCGAATGCCTGCACCATGCCGATGGTGCTGTAGTCGGCCCAGACGCACACGGGGATCTCGGCCTCCGTGGGCCCCTTCGACGCCCCAGGCTTCTTGCTCGAATCCGTGAGCTTCGCCGTCTGGCACTTCATCAGAGCGCCCTTGAAACCGGAGGGCTTCACGGACTCGGCGCTGCCGAGGAGTTCGATCTTTAGTTCACCGCCACTCTCGTCCCCCTCCTTAATACCCCGGAAGTACCCGTCGATGGCCTTCTCGGGGTCGGAGATCTCCCCCCACATGCCGGTTAGCTGCAGCATCTTCCCCTTCAGCGGGTCGTTCGCTGAACCGGACCTGTACGCTGCGCCCACCTCCGTCGGGTTCTTGATGCCGAGGCCATCAGCCTGCTTCTTGTCCTTTTCGGACAGGGCTCCCGACTTGTCGGAACCTGACTTCTTGTACTCGTCGACCGCCGCCGCCGGGGTCAGCTTGTACCCCTTCGTGTCGGCCGAGACGTCGCCGTTGCTGCTGCCTCCGCCCAGCAGCAGGTACGCCCCACCACCGATCACCGCGAGCGCCACCACCGAGGCCACCACGATCAGGCCCGTCTTCTTCTTGGGGGCGCCCGGCGGGGGCGGAACCTGGCCGCCGCCGTAGGGCTGCTGGCCGTACGGGCCGGGCTGCTGGGGCTGGCCCCACTGGCCCTGCTGCGGCGGGACGCCCTGAGGGGCCTGCTGCGGGTAGCCGTAGCCCGGCTGAGGCTGAGGGGCCTGCTGCGGATACCCATAGCCGGGCTGCGGGGCCTGCGGCTGCTGGCCGTAGGGACCCGGCTGACCGTACGGTCCGGGCTGCTGAGGCTGGCCGCCGTACGGGCCCGGCTGGTTGTAGCTCATTACTGCGTTCCCCTCCAGATACTTATGCGTTCGGAACATCCTGGCTCAAGCTCCAACGTCCTGGGGCGGCAGGGGTCACACCGTTACCGAACATTCCCGTTTCAGTACGGCGCTGTGACACCTCTAAACTGGGCCCGTGACCGAGAACACTCAGCAGCAGCCAGCCAGCAACCCCGAACTGCCGACCCAGTACGCGCCGGCCGAAGTAGAGGGGAAGCTGTACGAGCGCTGGGTAGAGCGCGGTTACTTCGAGGCCGACGCGAAGAGCGAGAAGCCTCCGTACACGATCGTCATCCCGCCGCCGAACGTCACGGGCAGCCTGCACTTGGGGCATGCCTTCGAGCACACGCTGATCGACGCCCTGACCCGCCGCAAGCGAATGCAGGGATACGAGACGCTGTGGCAGCCCGGCATGGACCACGCGGGCATCGCCACCCAGAACGTCGTCGAGCGCGAGCTCGCCAAGGAGGGCAAGTCCCGCCACGACCTGGGCCGTGAGGCGTTCGTCGAGCGCGTCTGGCAGTGGAAGGCGGAGTCCGGCGGCCAGATCTCCGGGCAGATGAAGCGTCTGGGCGACGGTGTCGCATGGTCGCGCGAGCGCTTCACCATGGACGAGGGTCTTTCCCAGGCCGTCCAGACCATTTTCAAGCGGCTCTACGACGACGAGCTGATCTACCGCGCCGAGCGCATCATCAACTGGTGCCCGCGCTGTCTCACCGCCATCTCCGACATCGAGGTGGAGTACCAGGACGACGAAGGCGAGCTCGTCTCGATCAAGTACGGCTCCGGGGACGCCGAGATCGTCGTCGCCACCACCCGCGCCGAGACGATGCTGGGTGACACCGCCGTCGCCGTTCACCCCGGGGACGAGCGCTACAAGCACCTTGTCGGCACCGAGATCGAGCTGCCGCTCACCGGCCGCCGTATCCCGGTCGTCGCGGACGAGCACGTCGACCCCGAGTTCGGCACCGGCGCTGTCAAGGTGACGCCCGCCCACGACCCGAACGACTTCGAGATCGGCCAGCGCCACAACCTGCCGAATCTCGCCGTCATGGACGAGCACGCCATCATCACCGTGCACGGCCCCTTCCAGGGCCTGGACCGGCTGGAGGCGCGCAGCGCCATCGTCGCCGCCCTGCGCGCCGACGGACGGATCGTCGCCGAGAAGCGCCCGTACACCCACTCCGTGGGCCACTGCTCGCGCTGCAAGACCACCATCGAGCCGCGGCTGTCCATGCAGTGGTGGGTCAAGGTCGGTCCGCTCGCCAAGGCCGCCGGCGACGCGGTCCGCGACGGCCGCGTCAAGATCCACCCGCAGGAGATGGAGAAGCGGTACTTCGACTGGGTCGACAACCTCCACGACTGGTGCATCTCGCGCCAGCTCTGGTGGGGGCACCGCATCCCCGTCTGGTACGGCCCGAACGGCGAGATCGTCTGCGTCGGCCCCGACGAGCAGCCGCCGGCGGGTGAGGGCTGGACGCAGGACACCGATGTCCTCGACACGTGGTTCTCCTCGGGCCTGTGGCCGTTCTCCACGCTCGGCTGGCCCGAACAGACCGAGAGCCTGGCGAAGTTCTACCCGAACTCCGTTCTTGTCACCGGCTACGACATCCTCTTCTTCTGGGTCGCCCGGATGATGATGTTCGGCCTGTACGCCATGGACGGCACCCCGCCGTTCCACACCATCGCCCTGCACGGCATGGTCCGCGACCAGTTCGGCAAGAAGATGTCGAAGTCCTTCGGCAACGCGGTCAACCCGCTGGACTGGATGGACACATACGGCTCCGACGCCGTCCGCTTCACGCTGGCACGCGGCGCCAACCCGGGCGTCGACGTCCCGATCGGCGAGGACTGGGTCCAGGCGTCCCGCAACTTCGCCAACAAGATCTGGAACGCCACCCGCTTCGCCCTGATGAACGGGGCGACGGTCGAGGGCGAACTTCCGCCCGCCGAACAGCTGTCGGCGACCGACCGCTGGATCCTGTCGCGGCTCAACAAGACCGTGGCCGAGGTCGACGCGTTCTACGAGGACTACCAGTTCTCGAAGCTGTCGGACTCGCTCTACCACTTCGCGTGGGACGAGGTCTTCGACTGGTACGTCGAGCTGTCCAAGACCACCTTCTTCGCGGGCGGCGAGGCCGCCAAGGCGTCCGGCAGGGTCCTCGGCGAAGTCCTGGACGTCATGCTCCGACTGCTGCACCCGGTCGTCCCGTTCGTCACCGAGACCCTGTGGACCACGCTGACCGGCCGCGAGTCGGTCGTGATCGCCCAGTGGCCGGCCGACAGCGGTTTCCGCGACGAGGCCGCTGAGCGCGAGATCGACAACCTCCAGCGCGTCGTCACCGAAGTCCGCCGCTTCCGCAGCGACCAGGGCCTCCAGCCCGGCCAGAAGGTCCCCGCCCGCCTCACCCTCGACGGCACCGCGCTCGCGCCGCACGAGGCCGCCATCCGGCAGCTGCTGCGGCTCCAGCCGGAGGGCGACGCCTTCAGCGTCACGGCGACCCTTCCGGTCGCCGGCGCCACGGTCGCGCTCGACCTGTCCGGCACGATCGACGTCGGCGCCGAGCGCAAGCGGCTCGCGAAGGACCTGGCCGCGGCCGAGAAGGAGAAGGCGCAGGCGGTCGGCAAGCTCGGCAACGAGGCGTTCCTGGCCAAGGCGCCGGACAACGTGGTCGACAAGATCCGTACGCGCCTGGCCAAGGCCGAGGAGGACATCGCGCGGATCACCGCACAGCTGGACCGCCTGCCGCAGGCGTAGCGGCACGCGACGACGGGCCCCGAGAACTCGCCCGCCAGCTCCTCCGGGGCCTTTCGCGTCTCCGGGCTCGGACCGTGCGGCCCCGTGCCCGCCCCCGCGCACGAGTTCCCGCCATGGACCGGCGCCCGAAGAGCCGGGACGGGGCGTGCCGGACGTCCCGCCGCCCCGCCTCCGTAGACTGGCCCTGTGAGTGAGCAGCCCACCCCCGACGAGTTCGACGAGATTGTCGAAGCCGAGACCGACCGTGACCCCGACCTGGCGGTGATCGAGGCCGGCAGCCGTACCCTGCGCGCGCAGGCCGGATCGCTCCAGGGTGACCCCGTGCCCGCCCGGCCCGCAGACCCGGAGGTGGACAAGGCGCTGCGCGAGGTCGAGGCGGAGCTCGCGACGCGCTGGGGCGAGACCAAGCTGGAGCCCTCCGTCTCGCGCATCTCCGCTCTGATGGACGTACTGGGCGAGCCGCAGCGGGCGTACCCCTCGATCCACATCACGGGGACGAACGGCAAGACGTCCACGGCCCGCATGATCGAGGCCCTGCTCGGCGCCTTCGACCTGCGCACCGGCCGGTACACCTCGCCGCACGTCCAGTCGGTGACCGAGCGGATCAGCCTGGACGGCTCCGCGATCGAGGCCGGGCGCTTCATCGAGACGTACAACGACATCAAGCCGTACATCGAGATGGTCGATTCCCAGCAGGACTACCGGCTGTCCTTCTTCGAGGTGCTGACGGGCATGGCGTACGCCGCCTTCGCCGACGCGCCCGTGGACGTGGCGGTCGTCGAGGTCGGCATGGGCGGCAGCTGGGACGCGACGAACGTCATCGACGGCTCCGTCGCCGTCGTCACCCCCATCGACCTGGACCACACCGACCGGCTGGGCTCCACGCCCGCCGAGATCGCCGTGGAGAAGGCCGGGATCATCAAGCAGGGCGCGACCGTCATCCTGGCGCAGCAGCCCGTGGACGCCGCGCAGGTGATGCTGAAGAAGGCCGTCGAGGTCGACGCCACCGTCGCCCGCGAGGGGATGGAGTTCGGCGTGGTCTCCCGCGAAGTCGCGGTGGGCGGCCAGCAGGTGACGCTGCGCGGACTCGGCGGGGAGTACGAGGAGATCTTCCTCCCCTTGTACGGCGCGCACCAGGCGCACAACGCCGCGGTGGCGCTCGCCGCCGTCGAGGCCTTCTTCGGCGTCGGCTCCGAGCACGCCCGCACGCTCGACATGGACACCATCCGCAAGGCCTTCGCCGCGGTGGCGTCCCCCGGCCGCCTGGAGGTCGTGCGCCGCAGCCCGACGGTCGTCCTGGACGCCGCGCACAATCCGGCCGGCGCACGGGCGAGCGCCGACGGGATCACCGAGTCGTTCGGCTTCTCCCGGCTCATCGGGGTGGTCGGAGCGAGCGGCGACAAGGACGTCAAGGGCTTCCTGGAGGCCTTCGAGCCGATCTTCGCCGAGGTCGTCGTCACCCAGAACTCCAGCCATCGGGCGATGGACGCGGACGAGTTGGCGGCCGTCGCCGTCGAGGTCTTCGGCGACGACCGGGTGGTCGTCGAGCCGCGTCTCGACGACGCGCTGGAGACGGCGATCACGCTCGCCGAGGAGGAGTCCGAGTTCGCGGGCGCGGGTGTCCTGGTGACCGGCTCGGTGATCACGGTCGGCGAGGCCCGGCTGCTGCTGGGAAGGGGCTGACACCGATGCGTACGCTCTGTGCGTCCACTCTGATCGGCGAGTTCTTCGTGATCGGCTTCGCCGGTCTGGTCGCGATGAAGTCCGACGACCTCTCGATGGCGACGGTCTGGACGGTATGCGGCATCGGGATGCTGCTCTCCGTCCTGCTCTGCGGGATGCTCGGCCGCCCCGGCGGCGTGCAGCTCGGCTGGGCGCTCCAGATCGCACTGATCGCGAGCGGTTTCGTGGTGCCGACGATGTTCTTCCTCGGCGCGGTCTTCGCCGGCCTGTGGTGGGCGTCGGTCCACTACGGCCGCAGGATCGACGAGGCGAAGGCGAAGTGGGCGGCCCAGGCCGGGTGACCGGACCCGCCTGCCGTCCGGGCTCCCGGTCCGGGGGCGGGGTCCGGGGCGGAGACCGGCAACACGCCCGGTAGCCTCGGACTTCCGCACACAGCTACAAAGGAGTCCCTCCCGTGAGCCAGCGCACGCTCGTCCTGCTCAAGCCCGACGCCGTACGCCGCGGCCTGATCGGCGAGATCATCGGCCGTATCGAAGCGAAGGCCGGCTGGACCATCAGCGCGCTGGAGCTGCGCACCCTCGACCAGGAGACCCTGGATCAGCACTACGGCGAGCACAAGGGCAAGCCCTTCTACGAGCCGCTGGTCCAGTTCATGGCCTCCGGTCCCGTCGTCGCCCTGGTCGTCGACGGAGACCGGGTCATCGAGGGCGTACGCCAGCTCGCGGGCCCGACCGACCCGATTGCCGCGGCTCCCGGCTCCATCCGGGGGGACTTCGGGACCATCGTCCGGGAGAACCTCATCCACGCCTCGGACTCCGAGGAGTCCGCCATTCGGGAACTCAAGATTTTCTTTCCCGGTCTTTCCTGATTGGCCGTCATCCATACAGCGCTCATGAGCTGGGGCGACCGATGGAATTTCGGTCGCCCTTCGGCATAGGAGTGCGCTTTACGGGAACTCATCGATCCGACACCTCGTCACGTAATACAGAGGTGGACCACCGCGCGGTGTCGGTACGAGCGGCACTACGATGGAAGCCTCCACGCCACATCGCACCCACCTCGCCATCCTGAAAAGCCATCAACGCTTGGGAAGGCCAGACGCATCCTCATGGGGAACAACATGTCGTTCATCGGCCGTGACATGGCTGTCGACCTCGGGACCGCCAACACGCTGGTGTACGTCAGGGGCCGGGGGATCGTCCTCAACGAGCCGTCCGTCGTCGCCATCAACACCAACACGGGCGGCATTCTCGCGGTCGGCGCCGAGGCGAAGAAGATGATCGGCCGGACACCGGGCAACATCGTTGCCGTCCGGCCGTTGAAGGACGGCGTCATCGCCGACTTCGAGATCACCGAGCGGATGCTCCGCTACTTCATTCTGAAGATCCACAAGCGCCGGTACCTCGCCCGGCCGCGCGTTGTCGTCTGTGTGCCCTCCGGCATCACGGGCGTCGAGCGCCGCGCGGTCATCGAGGCATCGACGCAGGCGGGCGCCCGACAGGTGCACATCATCGAGGAGCCGATGGCCGCGGCCATCGGCTCCGGACTCCCGGTTCATGAAGCCACCGGCAACATGGTCGTCGACATCGGTGGCGGGACCACCGAAGTCGCCGTCATCTCACTCGGCGGAATCGTCACAGCACAGTCCATCCGCGTCGCCGGCGACGAGCTGGACAACGCGATCATTCAGCACATCAAGAAGGAGTACTCGCTCCTGCTCGGCGAACGGACCGCCGAGAACATCAAGATCACCATCGGCTCCGCCTACGACATGGACAAGGACGAGCACACCGAGATCCGCGGTCGTGACCTTGTCTCCGGTCTGCCCAAGACCGTCGTCATCTCGGCCGCCGAGGTCCGCAAGGCGATCGAGGAACCGGTCAACGCGATCGTCGACGCCGTGAAGACCACGCTCGACAAGTGCCCGCCGGAGCTGTCCGGCGACGTCATGGACCGCGGCATCGTCCTCACCGGCGGTGGCGCCCTGCTGCGCGGGCTCGACGAGAGGCTGCGCCGCGAGACCGGAATGCCCATCCACATCGCCGAGGATCCGCTGGACTCCGTGGCGCTCGGATCGGGCAAGTGCGTCGAGGAGTTCGAGGCGCTCCAGCAGGTTCTGGACGCCCAGCCCCGCCGCTAGCGGAATCGGCGTGGCTACTGAGATCCGCCGTATGGGGGCCTGCCAACCCGTACGGCGGATCGTTGATATACAGACATCACCATTCCTACGAGGAAGGCACGGCCGCCGCACGTGAGGGACACACGAGAGAGCCGGCTGCTCCTGGTGCTGCTGATCGCCATCGCGTTCGCTTTGATCACGGTGGATATCCGCGGCGGCGAGGATTCACCGGTTGACGGCGCCCGGCAGGCCGCCGCCTCGGTCTTCGGACCGGTAGAGAACGGGGTCGCCGCAGCGGTCGACCCGATCGGCAACGCCATAGGGGCCGTACGCGACTCCGGTGAGCGCCATGACCGCATCAGCCGACTGGAGCAGGAGAACGCCGCGCTGAAGCAGCGGCTCGGCAGCGACGACCGCAACCGCAGCCGCGTGAACGAACTCGACAAGATGCTCAAGAAAGCCGGCGCGGGGCAGTACGGCATCAAGGGCGCCGAGGTCATCGCCATAGGAGCGGCCCAGGGCTTCTCCTGGACGGTGACCATCGACGTCGGCGCCGACGACGGCATCAAGCGCGACATGACCGTCCTCAACGGCGACGGACTCGTCGGCCGGGTCACCACCGTCGGCCCCAGCACCTCGACCGTGCTCCTCGCCAACGACCCGGACTTCACCGTCGGCACCCGGATGGAGAAGACCGACGAACTGGGCTTCGCCACCGGCCAGGGCGACCGGCCGCTGCTGGTCCAACTGCTCAACGGCAAGTCCAAGGTGAAGAAGGGCGACCGGCTCGTCACCTTCGGCTCGCAGGCCGACAAGCCCTTCGTGCCCGGCGTCCCGGTCGGCGAAGTCGTCCGCGTCGACCCGTCCGGCGGCGACCTCACCCGCAACATCTATGTCCGCCCGTACGTCGGCTTCACCAAGCTCGACATCGTCGGCGTCGTCGTCGAGGCGCCCCGGACCGACCCGCGCGACACCGTCCTGCCACCCCGGCCCGCGGCCCCCAAGCCCACCCCGACGGTCACCGTGACGGTCACCCCCTCGGCGAACGGCCAGGTGGAGGGCGCGAGCGAGAACCAGGCCCAGGGCAACGCCGACGGCCAGGTCCCGGCCACCGGTGTCCCACCGTCCGCCAGCAGTCCACCACCTGGCACCGGCGACGCCACCGGCCCGACCGACGACGAGTAGCAGGAGCTGATCCGTCATGCACTTCAACCGGATGCTGCTCTCCACGACACTCGTCGTGGTCGCCCTCGTCATCCAGGTCTCCGTCCTCGCCCGCCTCCAGCTCCCCGGCGCCGTCCCCGACCTGCTGCTGCTCGTCGTCCTCGGACTCGCCTTCGTGTACGGGCACATGGCCGGCGCCTTCATCGGCTTCGGCGCGGGCCTGCTCGCCGACCTCGCCCCGCCCGCCGACCACGCGGCCGGCCGGTACGCGCTCGTGCTCTGTGTGATCGGCTATCTCGCCGGCCTGGTGCGTCCCGACAACGGCCAGCTCAAGTCGGCCACCGCCCCGATGATCGTCGTCATCGCCGCCGCGATCGGCTCCACCCTGCTGTACGCGGGTGTGGGCGCCCTCGTCGGCGACAGCGCGGCCCGCCATGTGGGACTGGGCAGCCTGCTGTTCACGGCCGCCGTGTACGACCTGCTGCTCGCGCCCTTCACCGTCCCGCTGATCATGGGCCTCGCCAGACGGGCCGAGAACGATCCGCTCTCCGACAGCCAGAACAGCGGCGGCGGCGACATCGCATCCGGCTGGCTGGCCAACGGCACCGGCCTGCGCATCGGAACCCAGCGCGGCGGCCTCAGGGTCAAGGCGGCCAGGTCCCGGGCGGCCCGGGCCGGCCGCATCAAGGGAGTCAAGCGACTGTGACCGAGGGGGCAGCAGCGTGAGCAACATTCCGGAGACCGGGCGGACCCCCCGGGTCCAGATCCGGCTCGTGGTCATCCAGGTACTTGTCTTCTCCCTCCTCCTCACCCTCGGCGGACGCCTCTGGTACCTCCAGATCCGCAACGGCCAGGAGTACACCGACGAGGCGAAGAACAACCACGTCCAACAGGTCGTCCAGCCCGCCGTCCGCGGCTCGATCCTCGACGCCCGCGGCGTCGCGCTCGCCGACAACGAGACCCGCCTCGTGGTCTCCGCGTCCCGCACCGAGCTGATGAAGATGAAGGACGACGGCAAGCGCGTCCTCACCCGCCTCGCGGGTGTCCTCGGCATGAAGCCGAAGGACGTCATGGACAAGGTCAGGCTCTGCGACGCCAAGACCCCCCAGCCCTGCTGGAACGGTTCGCCCTACCAGCCGATCCCGGTCACCGACGAGGCCACCACACAGCAGGCCCTGCAGATCCGCGAGCGTGCCGAGGACTTCCCCGGCATCACCGCCGAGCCCACCGCCGTACGCCGTTACACCGCGCCGGGCAAGACCAACACCGCGCAGGTCCTCGGCTACCTCTCGCCGGTCACCGACGAGGAGATCACCAAGGCCCACGACACCGACTCGCCGTTCCTCCGCTCCGACCAGGTCGGACGCTCGGGCCTTGAGCGGACGTACGACAAGGAACTGCGGGGCAAGGCCGGAGTCACCCGCTACGAGGTCGACAACCTCGGCCGTGTCATCGGACAGGCAGAGAAGGACGACGCCCAGCCCGGCGCCAACCTCGTCACCTCGATAGACGCACGGGTCCAGGCGGTCGCGGAGTACGAGCTCAACCACGCGATGGTGGAAGCCCGCAAGGGCTTCGACAAGAACACCGACGAGAACTACAAGGCCGACGCCGGCGCCGTCGTGGTGATGGAGAACAAGACCGGCCGGATCATCTCGATGGCGTCCCAGCCGACGTACGACCCGAACGCCTGGGTCGGCGGCATCTCCGGCAAGGACTACGCCAAGCTGACCGGCAAGGACTCCAACTACCCGCTGCTGAACCGGGCGATCCAGGGCCAGGCGGCACCCGGCTCGATCTTCAAGGTCATCTCCTCGACGGCCTCGGTCAACGCCGGGTACCCGTTCGACGGCGACTACCCCTGCCCGAGCTCGTACTCGGTCGGCGGCCAGGTCTTCAAGAACTTCGAGTCCAAGGGGTACGGCAACATCACGCTCGGCCGGGCCCTGGAGGTCTCCTGCGACACCGTCTTCTACGGCATCGCCCACCGGGAGTGGCAGAAGGACGGCGGCACCCAGCCCAAGAAGCACACCAACGACTGGTTCTACAAGACCGCCCACCAGTTCGGCCTGGGCAAGGAGACCGGCATCGACCTCCCCAACGAGGTCAAGGGCCGTGTCCCCGACCGCCAGTGGAAGCAGAGCTTCTGGGAGGCCAACAAGGCCGGCTGGTGCAAGCAGGGCAAGAAGAACGGCGACTACGTCGAGAAGATCGCGTACGAGAACTGCCTCGAAGGCAACCGGATGCGCGCCGGCGACTCGGTCAACTACTCCATCGGCCAGGGCGACACGCTGGTCACCCCGATCCAGATGGCGACGATCTACTCGGCCATCGCCAACGGCGGCACGCTCTACAACCCCACCATCGGCAAGGCCGTGATCAGCGCCGACGGCAAGTCCGTCCAGGAGATCAAGCCGAAGCCGCACGGCAAGCTGCCGATGAACGCCAGGACCCGCGACCAGATAGACGAAGCCCTCGCGGGAGTCACCACCCGCGGTTCGGCCGCCTGGCGATTCGGCGGCTGGCCGCAGGACAAGATCCCGATGCACGCCAAGACGGGTACCGCCGAGGTCTACGGCAAGCAGACGACCTCGTGGTTCGTCTCGTACACCCCCGACTACACGATCATCATGACGATCGCCCAGGGTGGTACGGGCTCCGGCGCCTCGGGTCCCGCCGTGCGCAAGATCTACGAGTCGATGTACGGACTCGACGAGAAGGGCGGCCAGGACCTGAAGCGCGCCCTGCTCCCGAAGCCCCAGGCGTCACTGCCGAAGATCCAGCCGGACGGTTCCATCTACGCCCCGGACATCAAGCCGTACGAGCCGAAGAAACCCGAGCCCGACGACACGCAGCAGCTCGCGGGCCCGCCCGCGCGGAGGGACTGAGCCATGGCCGGCACGAATGGCTTCTCCGTCTCCGGGTACGGGCCCCGGCGCGGCGGCCTGTGGTCCCAGATCTCCGCCCGCGACTCCGTGGTGCGCAGGCTCGACTGGCCGCTGCTGTTCTCGGCGATCGCGCTCTCCTTCGTGGGCGCGCTCCTTGTGTGGTCGGCCACGCGCGGCAGGACCGAGCTCAATCAGGGCGACCCGTACTACTTCCTGTTCCGGCACGCCCTGAACACCGGAATCGGCTTCACTCTGATGGTCGGCACCATCTGGCTCGGACACCGCACCCTGCGCGGCGCGGTCCCCGTGCTGTACGGGCTGTCCGTGGTGCTCGTCCTGCTGGTGCTCACGCCGCTCGGCGCGACCATCAACGGCGCGCACGCGTGGATCGTGATCGGCGGCGGATTCTCCCTCCAGCCCTCGGAGTTCGTGAAGATCACGATCATCCTGGGGATGGCGATGATGCTGGCCGCGCGCGTGGACGCGGGCGACCAACTGCACCCCGACCACCGGACCGTCGCCAAGTCCCTGGGTCTCGCGGTCCTGCCGATGGCCATCGTCATGCTCATGCCGGACCTTGGCTCGGTGATGGTGATGGCGGTGATCGTGCTCGGCGTACTGCTCGCCTCCGGCGCCTCCAACCGCTGGATCCTCGGCCTCATCGGCGCGGGCGTCATCGGCGCCGTGGCCGTCACCGCGCTGGGACTGCTGGACGAGTACCAGATCAACCGCTTCGCGGCCTTCGCCAACCCGGAGCTCGATCCGGCCGGCGTCGGCTACAACACCAACCAGGCCCGGATCGCGATCGGATCGGGCGGGCTGACCGGCACGGGCCTGTTCAAAGGCTCGCAGACGACCGGCCAGTTCGTGCCCGAGCAGCAGACCGACTTCGTCTTCACGGTCGCCGGCGAGGAACTCGGCTTCCTCGGAGCCGGTCTCATCCTGCTGCTGCTCGGCGTCGTGCTCTGGCGCGCCTGCCGGATCGCGCGCGAGACGACCGAGCTCTACGGCACGGTTGTCGCCGCCGGGATCATCGCCTGGTTCGCCTTCCAGTCCTTCGAGAACATCGGGATGACACTCGGCATCATGCCGGTGGCGGGGCTGCCGCTGCCGTTCGTGTCCTACGGAGGAACCTCGATGTTCGCGGTCTGGATCGCGATCGGGCTGCTCCAGTCGATCCGGGTCCAGCGACCGATAACGGCCTAGGTGAACATCAGGGGCTCCCATGAGGACGTCCAGGCAACTAGATTCGGTTCATGGCGGATGCGAAGCGCGAGATCGAGCGGAAGTACGAAGCCACCCCTGAAACCCGGCTCCCCGACCTGACCCGCGTGCCCGGAGTGTCGGCCGTCGTCGACAAGGGCGTCCACGAACTGGACGCGGTCTACTACGACACGGCCGACCTGCGGCTCGCCGCAGCCTCCATCACCCTGCGGCGCAGGACGGGCGGGAGCGACGCGGGCTGGCACCTCAAACTGCCCGTCGCGCCGGGCGTACGCGACGAAATCGGCGTACCCCTGTCCGACACGCTCCCCCGCGGCCTCACGAGCCTTGTACGGGCCCGCACCCGGGACACCGAACTCCTCCCCGTGGTCCGCCTGCGCTCCCTGCGCCAGATCCACCACCTGGTCGACGGCGAGGGCGCACTGCTCGCCGAGCTCAGCCGGGACGCCGTCCGCGCGGAACGCCTCACCGAGGGCGGCGGCCCCTCGGCGGCCTGGGACGAGATCGAGGTCGAGCTCGCGGACGACGGCGACCCGTCCTTCCTGGACACCGTCGAGAAAAAGCTCCGCAAGGCCGGAGTGAATCCGGCCGCCTCACCCTCCAAACTCGCCCGGGCACTGGCGGAGACCGCACCCGAAGGCGCCGCGGTCCCCAAGACGACCGCCCCGCCCGCCCCAGAACACCTGCGGACGGCCGGTGACCATGTCCTGGCCTATCTGCGCGAACAGGCCGACGCGCTGCTCGCCTACGACCCGGCCGTACGCCGTGACCTGCCCGATGCCGTCCACCAGATGCGGGTGGCCACCCGGCGGATGCGGAGCGCGTTCAAGACGTTCAGGAAGGTCATCGACCGGAGCGTCACCGACCCCGTCGGCGAGGAGCTCAAGTGGCTCGCCGCCGAGCTGGGAGTCGCCCGCGACCAGGAGGTCCTCGCCGAGCGCCTCAGGTCCAGGATCGACGCCCTGCCCAGGCCCCGGCTGCTCGGTCCGGTGCGCGGGCGGCTGCGCCTGTGGGGCGTCGCCCACCGCTCGGACGCCCGGCGCCGGGCCGTCGCCGTCCTCGACAGCAAGCGCTACCTCGCGCTGCTGGAGACGCTTGACGCGTTGCTCGGCGACCCTCCGCTGCTCAAGGCGGCGGGCGGCGCGGCGGCCCGGGTACTGCCCAAGGCCGTCCTCAAGGACTACGACCGGCTGGCCACCCGGGTCCACCACGCGCTGGAACTCCCGGCCGGCGAAGCCCGTGACCTGGCCATGCACGAAGCCCGCAAGGCCGCCAAGCGCGCCCGGTACGCCGGCGAGGCGACGACGCCCGCGCTCGGCAAGGCCGCCAGGAAGTTCGCCAAGAGGATGAAGGCCGTCCAGACGGTCCTCGGCGATCATCAGGACAGCGTCGTCGCCCGCGATGCCCTGCGCAATCTCGCGATCCAGGCCCATGCGGCGGGCGAGTCCGCGTTCACCTGGGGACTTCTGTACGGCCAGGAGGAGGCCGCCGCGTCGCAGCGGGAGGCCGAGCTGCCGCAGGTGTGGGCGAAGGCGTCCGCCCCGAGACTTCGGGCGGATCTGAGCGGCTGAGCGTCGGGGTACGCTTGATGGTCATCCCGCCCCCTGCCTCGGGCGGGGGACCCCCAGCCCGCCTCCATGAGAGACACCACGATGCCTGTCGAGTCGGTCTTCCCACGCCTGGAAGCGCTTCTCCCGCACGTCCAGAAGCCGATCCAGTACGTCGGAGGAGAGCTCAACTCCACCGTCAAGGACTGGGACGCCTGTGATGTCCGCTGGGCGCTCATGTACCCCGACGCGTACGAGGTCGGCCTGCCGAACCAGGGCGTCATGATCCTTTACGAGGTGCTGAACGAACGCGAGGGTGTGCTCGCCGAGCGCACGTACAGCGTCTGGCCGGACCTCGAAGAGCTGATGCGAGAGCACCAGGTCCCTCAGTTCACCGTCGACTCCCACCGTCCGGTGAAGGCCTTCGACGTCTTCGGGCTCTCCTTCTCCACCGAGCTCGGCTACACCAACATGCTCACCGCCCTTGACCTCGCGGGCATCCCGCTGGAGGCCAAGGACCGGACCGTCGACGACCCGATCGTCCTCGCGGGCGGCCACGCGGCCTTCAACCCCGAGCCGATCGCGGAATTCATCGACTGCGCGGTCATCGGCGACGGCGAGCAGGCGGTCCTGGACATGACCGGGATCATCCGCGCCTGGAAGGCCGAGGGCCGTCCCGGCGGGCGCGAGGAGGTCCTCTTCCGCCTCGCGAGGACCGGCAATGTCTACGTCCCGCGCTTCTACGACGTCGAGTACCTCCCCGACGGCCGCATCGGCCGCACCGTCCCGAACAGGTCGGGCGTTCCGTGGCGGGTGTCCAAGCACACCGTCATGGACCTCGATGAGTGGCCGTACCCCAAGCAGCCCCTCGTGCCGCTCGCCGAGACCGTCCACGAGCGGATGTCGGTGGAGATCTTCCGCGGCTGCACCCGCGGCTGCCGCTTCTGCCAGGCCGGCATGATCACCCGCCCCGTGCGGGAGCGAAGCATCACCGGTATCGGCGACATGGTCGAGAAGGGCCTGAAGGCGACCGGCTTCGAGGAGGTCGGCCTGCTCTCGCTGTCCTCCGCCGACCACAGCGAGATCGGCGACATCGCCAAGGGCCTCGCCGACCGGTACGAAGAGGACAAGATCGGCCTGTCCCTCCCCTCGACCCGCGTCGACGCCTTCAATGTCGACCTCGCCAACGAGCTGACCAGGAACGGCCGTCGGTCGGGTCTGACGTTCGCCCCCGAGGGCGGCTCCGAGCGCATGCGCAAGGTCATCAACAAGATGGTCTCGGAGGAGGACCTGATCCGTACGGTCTCCACCGCGTACGGCAACGGCTGGCGTCAGGTGAAGCTGTACTTCATGTGCGGCCTGCCCACCGAGACCGACGAGGACGTCCTCCAGATCGGTGACATGGCGGTCAAGGTCATCGCCGAGGGCCGCAAGGTCTCCGGCCAGAACGACATCCGCTGCACGGTCTCCATCGGCGGCTTCGTGCCCAAGCCGCACACGCCCTTCCAGTGGGCCCCGCAGCTGTCGGCGGAGGAGACGGACGCCCGTCTCGAAAAGCTCCGCGACAAGATCCGCGGCGACAAGAAGTACGGCCGCTCGATCGGCTTCCGCTACCACGACGGCAAGCCCGGCATCGTGGAGGGACTGCTCTCCCGCGGTGACCGCCGCATCGGCTCGGTCATCCGCGCCGTGTACGAGGACGGCGGACGCTTCGACGGCTGGCGCGAGCACTTCTCGTACGACCGCTGGATGGCCTGCGCCGCCAAGACGCTGCCCGAGTACGGCGTGGACGTCGACTGGTACACGACGCGTGAGCGGACGTACGAAGAGGTCCTGCCCTGGGACCACCTGGACTCCGGTCTCGACAAGGACTGGCTCTGGGAGGACTGGCAGGACGCGCTCGACGAGACCGAGGTCGAGGACTGCCGCTGGACGCCGTGCTTCGATTGCGGTGTCTGTCCTCAGATGGACACGCGTATTCAAATCGGCCCGACGGGCAAGAAGCTGCTGCCGCTGACGGTCGTCACGTAAGAGCTCGGGCGAAGGCCCGGCCGGGTGGGGCGGAATGCTCCCTGGCCGGGCCTTCGTGCGTCCCGGCAGAAGCTCCACCCTCGGCACTGGGGAGGCCGAGCGAGGGAAGGCACAGGTGACGCATCCGGGGCCGTCTGCTGGGTCTACCGCCGAAGAAGGCCGCCGTCGAGGCGGGCCGGGCCGCCCGCGCCGCACTCGATTCCGCCCGCGAGACCGTGCGCCGGGCCAGGCGAGACGCCTGGCGCGCCCTGGTCGGCGGCCCGGCCGCACCGAAGCACGGGGAACCGGTGCTGCGCCAGGCGCGTAGGCTGGGTCATACGCAACAACCACAGACTGTTCCCGGCGCGGCGGCCGAACCCGAGATCTCCCTGCACAAGCAGGGGTGAGCCGGGCAGGCCCCCAGGGAACACCCCCGCACGTCCGAGGGCAGCGCGCCCCCCGCGCCCGCCCCGCACCGAGGAGAAGAACCACTGGGCAAGCGACAGCCCGAAGGCCCGCCGCCCGCACCGGCGGTGCAGCGCATCCGTCTGCGCTACACCAAGCGCGGCCGCCTCCGGTTCACCAGCCACCGTGACTTCCAGCGTGCCTTCGAGCGGGCGCTGCGCCGAGCCGAGGTGCCCATGGCGTACTCGGCCGGCTTCACCCCGCACCCGAAGGTCTCGTACGCCAATGCCGCACCCACCGGCACGGGCAGTGAGGCGGAGTATCTGGAGATCGCCCTCACGGAGCACCGCGACCCCGACAAGCTGCGTGAGCTGCTCGACGAGTCGCTGCCGGGCGGCCTCGACATCACTGACGCCGTCGAGGCCCGCACGTCCGGGCTCGCCGACCGGCTGACCGCATCCGTGTGGGAGCTGCGTCTCGACGGAGTCGGCGTGGACGACGCTTCGGCGGCCGTGTCGACGTTTCTCGCCGCCGAGACCGTCGAGGTCGAGCGCAGAACGAAGAACGGCATGAGGACCTTCGACGCACGAGGCGCCGTGGCCCAGCTGCAGGCGCTTCCTCCCCAGGCTGATAGGCCGGGGGTCGAGCCCTGTGCGATACTGCGGCTGGTTGTTCGGCACGTAACACCTGCCGTGCGACCCGACGACGTCCTGTCCGGTCTCCGAGCTGTGGCCGACCTGGCGCCGCCGGTCCCCGCAGCGGTGACCAGGCTGGCGCAGGGGCTCTTCGACGAGGAGTCCGGCACGGTGACCGACCCGCTCGCGCCCGACCGCGAGGCAGTTCTGGCCGCTCCACCCACGGCCGCCGGAACCGCCGCCGCGACGGCGCTCGAAGGTCCCGCCGCGTAAGGACAGTCGTTGTAGCGCAGCCCTGGTACTCGGGAGCCACCTGGGTCGGGCAGCGCACTGACAGGAGACTTTCGCCAGGCCGTGCGTATATCGCGTACGGAACCGGCGAGCCATACATCAGCTCCCGTGCGGCGCCCGCGCCCCGGACGGCGGCACCGCGGACATCACGCGGGCCGCGGCCGGACCGGAATCAGGCGTGGCGCCCGGGAGCGCGACGGGAGAACCGCCCGCATGCATGAGCCGAACGAATCCGGCACTGCCGGAGAGACCGAGAACAATTCACCCAGCGACACGCTGCCGCCGCGCCGCAGGCGCCGCGCCGCGTCGCGTCCCGCGGGGCCGCCGACCGGTGACGCCGCCGTGGAGACGACGGACGTCACCGAGGCGGCCGCACCCGAGGCCGCCCCGGCCGCCGAGCCGGAGGCCGAGGCTCCTGCGCCGCGTGCCCGTCGTCGTGCCACCCGCAAGGCGACCGCGCCGGCCGGTGCGCCTCAGGCGGCCGAGGTCGCCGAGGCCGTGGCGAGCGCCGAGGCCGCCGCTTCCAAGGAAGCCACGGAAGCCACCGAGGCCGCCGAGCCGGAGGCTGAGGCTCCTGCGCCGCGTGCCCGTCGTCGTGCCACCCGCAAGGCGACCGCGCCGGCCGGTGCGCCTCAGGCGGCTGAGGCCGTCGAGGCCGTGGCGAGCGCCGAGGCCGCCGAGCCGGAGGCCGAGGCTCCCGCGCCGCGTACCCGCCGTCGTGCCACCCGCCAGGTGAGCGCCCCCGAGCCGGTCGCCGAGAGCACCGCCGCCGAGACCGGGGCCGTCGAGGACGAGACCCCGGCCGAGGCCCCCGGGCCGCGTGGCCGCGCCCGTCGCCGGGCGTCCGCGCCTGCCGGCGCGCCTCAGGCGGCTGAGGTCGCCGAGGCCGTGGAGAGCGCTGAGGCCGAGGCCCCCGCCGAGGAGGCCCCCGCGGGCCGCGCCCGCCGCCGCGCCACCCGCAAGGTCACGGCGCCCGCCGCCGCCCCGCAGGCCGTCGAGGCCGACGAGGACGAGGCCGTCGCCGAGGCGGGCGAGAGCCTGCCCACCGGAGCCGTCGCGCAGATCACCTCCGACGAGGCCGAGGTCGCCGCCGCCGAGAAGGCCGCCACCCGTGGCCGTACTCGCCGTCGTGCCACCGCGCCCGAATTCGCGCAGCCGGCGAAGGCCCCGGGCCAGGAGCCCGCGGGCGAGAAGGCAGAGGCGCCCGCGCGTGGCCGCCGCGCCGCCCGCCCCGCCGTCGCCGTCTTCCAGGCCCCTGTCTTCACCGAGCCGATGTTCCAGACCCCGGAGACGGCCGCAGCTGCCGCCGCCGCGGCCGTGGACACCGAGCCGGAGGAGGACGAGGAGGCCGTCGAGCCGGTTGCCGAGACCGTCGCCCCCGAGCCCGCCGGCCGTCGCCGTCGCCGCCGTCGCGGTGAGAGCGCCGAGCCGGCCGAGGCCCCCGCGCCCGCCGCCCGGCAGGCCGAGCCGGAGCCCGAGTCGGAGACCGAGTCCGAGCAGAGCGCCGAAGGTGCCGAGGGCGAGGACTCGGACGACTACGGGGACCGTCCCTCGCGCCGTCGCCGTCGCGGTGGCCGACGCCGTCGCCGGGGTGAGCCCGCCGACACCGACGAGACCTCGGAGGAGCAGTCCGAGGAGGCCGTCGCCGAGGACGCCCAGGACGAGGACGAAGGCGAGGAGGACGAGGAGCACGACGAGAGCGGGACCCCGTCGGCCGCCGGCACCTCCAGCAGCCGTCGTCGTCGCCGTCGTCGCCGTCGCAGCGGTGACTCCGCCGCCGACGACGAGACGGGTTCGAACGACCCCGAGCGCACGGTCGTGAAGGTCCGCGAGCCGCGTCCCGCGCGCGCCAAGAGCGACGAGCCGTCCGACGAGGTCCAGTCCATCAAGGGCTCGACGCGTCTGGAGGCCAAGAAGCAGCGCCGCCGTGAGGGCCGCGAGCAGGGCCGCCGCCGCGTCCCGATCATCACCGAGGCCGAGTTCCTCGCCCGCCGCGAGGCCGTCGAGCGCGTGATGGTCGTCCGCCAGAGCGGCGAGCGCACCCAGATCGGCGTCCTTGAGGACAACGTGCTCGTCGAGCACTACGTCAACAAGGAGCAGGCGACCAGCTACGTCGGCAACGTCTACCTGGGCAAGGTGCAGAACGTACTGCCGTCCATGGAGGCCGCGTTCGTCGACATCGGCAAGGGCCGCAACGCCGTCCTGTACGCCGGCGAGGTCAACTTCGAGGCGCTGGGCATGGCCAACGGCCCCCGCCGTATCGAGGCCGCGCTCAAGTCCGGCCAGTCGGTCCTCGTCCAGGTGACCAAGGACCCGATCGGCCACAAGGGTGCCCGCCTGACCAGCCAGGTCTCGCTGCCCGGCCGCTACCTGGTGTACGTGCCCGAGGGCTCGATGACCGGCATCAGCCGCAAGCTGCCCGACACCGAGCGCGCGCGTCTGAAGACCATCCTCAAGAAGATCGTCCCCGAGGACGCGGGCGTCATCGTCCGCACTGCGGCGGAAGGTGCCAGTGAGGACGAGCTCCGCCGTGACGTGGAGCGCCTCCAGGGCCAGTGGGAGGACATCCGCAAGAAGGCCAAGAGCGGCGGCAGCTCGAACGCGCCCACGCTGCTCTACGGCGAGCCGGACATGACCGTCCGGGTCGTCCGGGACATCTTCAACGAGGACTTCTCCAAGGTCATCGTCAGCGGTGACGAGGCGTGGGAGACGATCCACGGATACGTCAGCCATGTCGCCCCGGACCTGACGGACCGGCTGTCGAAGTGGACCTCCGAGGTCGACGTCTTCGCGACGTACCGCATCGACGAGCAGCTGATGAAGGCGCTGGACCGCAAGGTCTGGCTCCCCAGCGGCGGTTCGCTGGTGATCGACAAGACCGAGGCGATGATCGTCGTCGACGTCAACACCGGCAAGTTCACCGGTCAGGGCGGCAACCTCGAGGAGACCGTCACCAGGAACAACCTGGAGGCGGCCGAGGAGATCGTGCGCCAGCTGCGGCTGCGCGACCTGGGCGGCATCGTCGTCGTCGACTTCATCGACATGGTTCTGGAGTCCAACCGCGATCTGGTCATGCGGCGGCTGCTCGAATGCCTGGGCCGCGACCGTACGAAGCACCAGGTCGCCGAGGTCACCTCGCTGGGCCTGGTCCAGATGACCCGCAAGCGGGTGGGCCAGGGTCTGCTGGAGTCCTTCTCCGAGACCTGCGTCCACTGCAACGGCCGTGGCGTGATCGTGCACATGGAGCAGCCGACCTCCGTCGGTGGTGGCGGCAAGCGTTCGAAGAAGCGCGGTCGCGGCGGTGCCGAGCACGTCCACGAGCACGAGCACGAGGGTGCCGAGGCCGCCGAGACCGAGTCCGAGGCGGAGCTCGCGGCGGAGGTCGCCGCGCCGGTGGCGCTCGCCGAGCCCGAGTTCGTTCCGGACGAGGAGCTGTACAGCAGTGCCGCGGAGGCCGAGGCGGCAGCGACGCGTGGCCGTGGCCGCCGTCGGGCGACCCGTAAGGCGACGGCCCCGGCCGGTGCGCCGAAGGCCGCGGAGGCGAAGGCCGCCGAGGCCGAGGTGGTCATCGAGTCGAAGCCCGGGACGCCGGTGGCCGAGGCCCCGGTCGAGGCTGTGGCCGCCGAGGCGCAGGCTCCGGCGCAGGAGGCCGCCCCCGTGGGCCGCACCCGCCGCCGGGCCACGCGTAAGGCGACCGCGCCCGCGGGTGCGCCGAAGGCCGCGGAGACGACCGCCGCCGAGGCGGAGGTGGTCATCGAGGCCAAGGCGCAGACCCCGGCCGCCGAGCCCGAGGCTCCCGTGCAGGAGGCCGCCGCGGCCCCCGTCGCCGAGGAGGCCCCGGTCGCGGCTCCGCCGCGTGCGCGCCGCAGGGTGACCCGTAAGGTCACCGCTCCCGCGGGTTCGCCTTCGGGCGCCGAGGAAGCGGCGGTCGTCGTGGTGAGCAGCGCCCCGGCAGCCGAGACCGCCTCCGAACCGGAGTCGGAGGCGGTGGAGTCGGAGTCGGCTCCCGCCAAGAAGGCGGCTCGTAAGACCGCCAAGAAGGCCACCGCGAAGAAGGCCGCCACCAAGAAGACGGCGGCCAAGAAGACCGCGGCGAAGAAGACGACTGCGAAGAAGGCCGGTGCGAAGAAGACCGCGGCGGCCGAGCAGCAGGCGGTGCCGTCGGTGACGGCGTCGACCGAGAGCTGAACAGTCGATGAGCCCTCAGTGAACCGACCGTGTCCCATCTCGCAGTCGCGGGGTGGGACACGGTTTTTGTCTCCGAATCGATGCAGTGGTGCGTTAACGACCCTGAAATTGCCTAGGAAATCCCTGATAATGTGACGGCGGTCGCTGCCGGGTGCGGGCCCCGTTCCAGACACTACGGTGGGTGACCGGCCCGGTTCGGGACAAGACCGGTCCCAGATCCTCGGTAGGGCGTTGGCTTTGCGCCGGAGGGGTATGCGCGGCCTCGCGAGACGTCCGCTCCGCCCCTGACCTCTGCCATAAAGAGCTCTTGCGGTGTTCAAGGAGGACGTCCATGACGAGCAGCAACCAGCAGCCCATTCCCGCTGCCCGCCCGGTCATCGGTGAGGAAGAGATCGAGGCCGCCGTACGCGTACTGCGCAGCGGCCGAGTCGTGCAGGGCCCGGAGGTCGCGGCCTTCGAGGAGGGTTTCTCGGAGCTCGTGGAGGGGCGCCACTGTGTGGCCGTCAACTCGGGTACCTCTGCGCTGCACCTCCTTCTGCTGGCTTTGGGTATCGGTCCGGGTGACGAAGTAATCGTTCCTTCGTTCTCGTTCGCCGCTTCGGCGAACGCGGTCCGCCTCGTCGGCGCCGATGTCGTCTTCGCGGACATCGAGCCCGGCAGCTTCGGTCTGGACCCGGCCGCCGTCGAGGCCGCCATCACCCCGCGCACCGCCGCGATCATGCCCGTGCACCTGTACGGCCACCCGGCCGCGATGGACAAGATCATGCCCATCGCCGCGAAGCACAAACTGGCTGTCGTCGAGGACGCCTGCCAGGCGCACGCGGCGGCGCTGAACGGCACCCCCGTCGGCGCCTTCGGTTCCGGCGGCACCTTCAGCTTCTACCCGACGAAGAACATGCACTCCCTTGAGGGCGGCATGATCTCCACCGGTGACGCCGAGGTCGCCCGCACCCTGCGCCTGCTGCGGAACCAGGGCATGGAGCAGCGGTACGCCAACGAGATCGTCGGCGCCAACATGCGCATGACGGACGTCGCCGCCGCCGTCGGCCGTGTCCAGCTCTCGAAGCTGGGCGGCTGGACCGAGCAGCGCATCGCCAACGCCGCGTACCTCACCGAGCACATCACCGCGCCGAACCTGCAGACGCCGACCGTCGCCGAGGGCGCGCGCCACATCTACCACCAGTACACGATCCGCGTCAGCGGGGACCGCGACGCCGCGATGGCGAAGCTCACCGAGGCGGGTGTCGGCAACGCCGTCTACTACCCGACCCCGATCCACCGTCTGAAGCCCTACTGGGAGCCGGATCAGAAGGCCGGCCGCAACTGGGACCTGCCGGAGACCGAGCGCGCCGCCGCCGAGGTCGTCTCCCTCCCCGTGCACCCCTCCCTGTCCGCGGAGGACCTGGAGCGGATCGTCACCGCCGTGAACGAGCTTGGAGAGAATCTGTGACCACCCCCCAGGGACTGCGGGCCGGCCTGATCGGCATCGGTTCGATGGGCCGTCATCACGCCCGCGTACTGGCCGGCCTGGAGGGCGTCGAACTCGTCGCCGTCGTCGACCCGATGGGTGACAAGAACGGCTGGGCGCAGGGCGTCCCCGTGCTCTCGACCGTCGAGGAGCTCATCGCGCTCGGCATCGACTACGCCGTCGTGGCGTGCCCGACCGCCCTGCACGAGGAGGTCGGCCTCAAGCTCGCCGCGGCCGGAGTCTGCGCGCTGGTCGAGAAGCCGGTCGCGGACACCGTCGACGGCGCCCGCCGTCTCGTCGAGGCCTTCGAGTCGCGCGGCCTGGTCGCCGGCGTCGGCCACATCGAGCGCTGCAACCCGGCGCTGCGCTCCCTGCGCCAGCGCCTGGAGGCCGGCGAACTCGGTGACGTCTACCAGGTCGTCACCCGCCGCCAGGGCCCCTTCCCGCACCGCATCGCCGATGTCGGCGTCGTCAAGGACCTCGCCACCCACGACATCGACCTCACCGGCTGGGTGACCGGCCAGACGTACACCTCGATCTCCGCGCGCACGGTCTCCAAGTCGGGCCGTCCGCATGAGGACATGGTCTCAGCGGTCGGTCAGCTCTCCGACGGCACCATGGTCAACCACCTGGTCAACTGGCTGAGCCCGCTCAAGGAGCGCTTCACGTCGGTCACCGGCGAGAAGGGCTGCTTCATCGCGGACACCCTCACCGCCGACCTGACCTTCTACTCCAACGCCGCCCAGGCCACCGAGTGGGAGGCCCTCCAGGCGTTCCGCGGTGTCGCCGAGGGCGACATGATCCGGTACGCCATCCCGAAGCGTGAGCCGCTGCTGGTCGAGCACGAGCTCTTCCGCGATGCGGTCCTCGGCAAGTCGCACGACATCTGTACGCTGCGCCAGGGTCTTCGGACGGTCGAGGTCGCAGCGGCCGTTCTGGAGTCCGCAGCCAGCGGCACCACCGTCGATCTCTCCGCGCACACCGCGGCCCAGTAGGGCGAGGAGCCTTGACCAGTCCTGATGTCACCGTCGTCGTCGCCGTGTACAACACGATGCCGTATCTGACGGATTGCCTTAACTCCCTTGTCGGGCAGAGCATTGGCCTGGACAGGCTCGAGATCGTGGCCGTCGACGACGGCTCCACGGACGAGAGCGGAGCGGAGCTCGACCGGTTCGCGAAGAAGTACCCGGACACCGTCAAGGTGATGCACCAGGCGAACTCCGGTGGCCCGGCCGCGCCCAGCAACAGAGCGCTGGACGTGGCCACCGGACGGTACGTCTACTTCATCGGCTCCGACGACTACCTCGGCAAAGAGGCGTTGAAGCGGATGGTCGCCTGCGCCGACAAGCACGACTCGGACATCGTGATCGGCAAGATGGCCGGCACCAACGGCCGCTATGTCCACCAGGCGCTCTTCAAGAAGAGCGACCCGGACATCAGCATGTTCGACTCGGCGCTGCCGTTCACGCTGGCGAACACCAAGCTGTTCCGCCGTGAGCTGGTGGAGAAGCACAAGCTGCGGTTCCCCGAGGACCTGCCGGTCGGCAGCGACATGCCGTTCACCATCGAGGCCTGTTTCAAGGCCCGCAAGATCTCCGTCCTCGCCGACTACGTGTACTACTACGCGGTGCGGCGCAAGGACGCGAGCAACATCACGTACAAGTCCAGCCATCTGTCGCGGCTGGACTGCACAGCGAAGATCATGCACCACGCGGCCGGTCTCATGGGACCCGGACACCAGCGGGACATGCTCCTTGAGCGCCACTTCACCTGGGAGCTGTTCAAGCTCGTCAAGGAGGATTACCCGGCCCTCGACGAGGAGACCCGGCGTGCGGTGGCCGCGGGCATCGCCGAGCTGGCCGACATGTACCTCACGGACTCGCTGCGCGACGCGCTGCCGCTCGTGCGGCGGGTACGGGCGGTGCTGGCGCAGCACGGCGCGGTGGACGAGCTCGTCGAGGCGATCAGGATCGACGAGCAGGGCGCCCCGCCGTTCCTGCTGGAGGGCGACCGGGCCTTCGCCCGCTACCCCGGCTTCCGGGACCCCGCGCTGAACATCCCCGACCGGGCCTTCGAGGTGACGCAGGAGTCGGTGGCCGCGGCGCTGGCCGCGAACACGGAGCTGGTCTCGGCCGAGTGGGAGCAGGACGGCGACGACCTGTCGCTGGCCGCCGAGGTGCGCCTCGGATTGACCGGTGACACCGGGTCGGCCGTCCTGCGGCTCGTCCAGGGCGCGATGCCCAAGAGCGCCGACAGGGCCGGCGGCCGACGGCTGCCCGCCGGTCAGGAACTTCCGGGCCCTGTGGGGGAGTTCACCCAGGAAGCGACGGCCGACGGCACGGGCACGATCCTGCGCGGACGGATTCCGATCGAGGCCCGTCAGGCCTCGCTCGGGGTACGTGTCCATGTGCAGGTCGCCGGCTGGACGTACGAAGTCGCCGTGCGCGCCGAGGACAAGCCGATGCCGCTCGCCCGGCGCTGGCGCAGCGGCACCCCCTATCGCGTGGGAGCGCGGGTGAACAGCAAGGGCCGCATGGTCATACTGACCGGCCTGCTGTTCCCGCCAGAGAATAAGTTGTGGCCGCGAGTGCGACCCCTGCTGGTCCGTGTGAAGAGGAAAGTAACCCGATGAATATCTGTGTAGTTGCGCTCGGCAAGATCGGGCTTCCGCTTGCCGTGCAGTTCGCGGCCAAGGGCCACAAGGTCATCGGCGCCGACGTGAACGAGAAGGTCGTCGAGCTGGTCAACGCCGGCACCGAGCCCTTCCCCGGAGAGCACGACCTCGACCGTCTGCTCAAGGAGACCGTCGGCGCCGGGCTGCTGTCCGCCACCACGGACACCGCCGCCGCCGTCGCCCAGTCCGAGGCCGTCGTCGTCGTGGTCCCGCTGTTCGTGGACGCCGAGGGCGTGCCGGACTTCGGCTGGATGGACTCCGCGACGAAGGCGATCGCCGCCGGCCTCAAGCCCGGCACCCTCGTCTCGTACGAGACCACCCTGCCGGTCGGCACCACCCGCACCCGCTGGGCCCCGATGCTGGAGCAGGGCTCCGGCCTCACCGCCGGCAAGGACTTCCACCTGGTCTTCTCGCCGGAGCGCGTCCTCACCGGCCGTGTCTTCGCCGACCTGCGCCGCTACCCCAAGCTCGTCGGAGGCATCGACGAGGCCTCGGCGCGGCACGGCGTGGAGTTCTACGAGCAGGTGCTCGACTTCGACGAGCGCGAGGACCTGGCGCAGCCGAACGGCGTCTGGGACCTGGGCACCGCCGAGGCGTCCGAGCTGGCGAAGCTCGCCGAGACCACCTACCGCGACGTCAACATCGGCCTGGCGAACCAGTTCGCCCGTTTCGCCGACAAGAACGACATCGACGTCAAGAAGGTCATCGAGGCCTGCAACTCGCAGCCCTACAGCCACATCCACCAGCCCGGTATCGCGGTCGGCGGCCACTGCATCCCGATCTACCCGCGGATGTACCTGTGGAACGACCCGGAGGCCACCGTCGTGCGCTCGGCGCGCGAGGCGAACGCCGCCATGCCGGAGTACGCCGTGGACCTGCTGGCCGCCGCCTACGGCGACCTGGACGGCGTGGGCGTGCTGGTGCTCGGCGCCGCCTACCGCGGCGGCGTGAAGGAGACGGCCTTCTCCGGCGTCTTCCCGACCGTCGAGGCGCTCAAGGCGCGCGGGGCCGTGGCCTTCGTCTCGGACCCGATGTACACCGCCGAGGAGCTCGCCGCGCACGGTCTGACCCCGCACGAGGGCCAGGTCGTCACCGCCGCGATCCTCCAGGCCGACCACGCCGAGTACCGGGAGCTGGCCGCCACCGACCTGCCGGACGTCCGCGTCCTGGTCGACGGCCGGCGCACCACGGACCCGGCGCGCTGGGAAGGCGTCCGCCGCGTCGTCATCGGCGGCTGAAAGCCTTACGGCACAAAGGCCTGAAAAGGCCGTGGTGCCGTCGTAGTAAAAGGCCCCGGTCACCTCGCAGGAGGCGGCCGGGGCCCTTGTCATACGCGTGAACCACGCGCTTGGCGCACGCTCAGCGCTTGTGCTGCTCCAGGAATTCGACCACGCGGTGGGCGGCGCGGCCGTCGCCGTACGGGGTGCCGCGTTCGGTCGCCGGGGCGGGACGGGTGGCGATCTTGGCCCAGTCGGCGGAGTCCAGCTCGTGCGGGTTGGGGACCAGCTGGTTCCAGCCACCCTCCAGCGTCTCGACCCACTCAGTCTCGGGCCGGATCGTGGTGCCGACACGGTCCAGCAGGAACGCCTCCTTCTGCAGACCACCCGAGTCCGTGACCACACCGGTGGAGCCGAGGACGGCGGACACCAGGCCCGCGTAGGGCAGCGGACGGCCCGAGAACAGCGATCCCTGGTTCAGCTTGATGCCGTGCTGCTCGGCGCGCACGACCAGACGGGGGTGCGCCAGCAGCGCCACCGGCACCGGCAGGGCCGCCAGCGACTCGATGATCGCCGCGAGCCGCGCGGGGTCGTCGGTGTTGTCCGGGCGGTGCAGCGTCGCGAGCAGGTACGGAGCCTCCGGGTCGATGCCCTCGGGCAGCACCGGCTTGGGGTGCTCCCCGGCCAGTACCGCGTCGCGGATGCGCAGGCAGACGTCGACCATGACGTCACCGGCGAGCACGGAACGCTCCGTGAGTCCCTCGGCCGCCAGGTGGCGCATGGCCTCCTCGGTGGGGGCGAGCAGCAGGTCCGCGGCGTGGTCGGTGAGGATGCGGTTGTGCTCCTCGGGCATACGGCGGTTGAAGGAGCGCAGCCCGGCCTCCAGGTGCGCGACCGGGAAGTGCATCTTCACCGCGGACAGGGCACCGGCCAGCGTGGAGTTCGTGTCGCCGTACACCAGCACCCAGTCGGGCTTCTCGGCGTCCAGGACGGGGTCCATCGCGGTCAGCACGCCGCCGGTCTGCACACCGTGGCTGCCCGAACCGATGCCGAGGTGTACATCGGGGTCCGGAATGCCGAGGCCCGAGAAGAAGACGTCCGAGAGGTCGGCGTCATAGTGCTGCCCTGTATGAACAATCACATGTTGGTGATCGGTTTCCGCGAACGCAGCGGCGATCGGTGCGAGCTTGACCAATTGGGGACGCGCCCCGACGACGCTGATGACCTTCACGGTGAACTGCTCCTCGATACTTTGGTTACGGGCCGTCGGCCGGGGCCGAAGACCGAATTCCGTCCGATGATAAAGTGACGCCTCGACGTGTGCTCCGGGGAGGAAGTCGGTAATGAATCAGGCAGCATCCAGGGATGCGGCCGTAGTCACGCCGTGGTATCCCACACGTGAGCTGCCTTTCCGAGGGTCTTTCGTCCAGGCGATGGTCGGTGCGACGGCCCCGGGCTGCGACAGCTTCGTGGTCTATCACTGTGACCCCTGGGTCGCCCCGATGGACGCCACCACCACCCAAGCGGTGGAAGCGGCCAATGGCAAACTCGTGACGCGGGCCACGCACCGGGTTCCCACCGCCGGCGGTGCCGAGCTGGTGCACTTCCCGGTCACCACCCCGCGTGGTCAGGACTACGGCGCCCAGTCGCGCAACCACGAACGGCAGCTGCGGGCGGTCTTGGGCGGCAGGCCCATCGACGCGCCGGTCGTCCACGCCCACGTGGGCCTCCCCAGCGGCTGGGCCGCCCTGCAGAACGCCCGGCCGGACGCGAGGGTCTTCGTCACCGAGCACGCCTCGTTCCTGGAGCGCGTCTTCCAGGACCCCGACGCCGTGGAGCTCTACGACGAGCTGCTGGCCCGTGTCACCGGCTTCTTCGCCGTCGGCGACAAGGTCACCGAGGTACTGAGCAGGCAGTTCCCGCACCACGCGGACAAGATCCTGCGCATCCCCAACCCGATCTCCTTCGACGAGAGTCGGCCCGCCCCGGTCACGGAGCTGCGCAAGTGGCTCTACCTGGGCAGCATGGTCGAGCTCAAGGGCGTCAACTGGCTGGTCGAGGCGTTCGCCCAGGCCCACGCCCAGGACCCGACGCTGACGCTGACGATGGTCGGCGAGGGTCCGTTGCGCAAGACGCTGACCGAGCGGGTGGCCGAGCTCGGTCTTGCCGACGCCGTCGACCTTCCCGGCTCGATCCCGCACGAGCAGGCGCTCGACCTGATGCGGGAGCACGATCTGCTGGTCCACCCCAGCCGCTACGAGACCTTCGGAATGACCATCGTGGAGGGCATCGCCGCCGGTATGCCGGTGCTGGTGACCCGCTGCGGTGGACCCGAGAAGACGCTGGCCGGCATAGAGGATGCGGCCGGTGAGCTCATTGATGTGGAAGAGAACGCCGAGTCGATCAGTGAGGGCTACTGGCGCCTGCGCAGCCGCTTCGACAGCAGCGGTCTGGACCTGAAGCGCGCCCGGGAACAGCTGGCCGCGCAGTACGGCTTCGAGGCCGTCGCCCAGGCGCACTACCGTCTCTGGTTCCCCGACTCCCCGTGATGGAGTGACATGCAGGTCCTGTTCCTGGCTCTCGGTGCCTCGCGCAAGCGGGCTGTGGTCGAAGAGTCGGCGGAAATTGTGGCGCGCGGCGGCCGTGCCGTCGTCCTGGTCGGCGCCCACAAGACGTGGCTCGACCAGGGCTTCGAGCCCGGCGTGGAGCTGGTGACGGCCGACGAGCTCCAGGCCCGCCATCTGCCGCTGCGGCTGGAGCGGCTGGTGCTCTACCGTGTGCCCCGGCTCGTCGTACGCGTCACCGGCCGCGGCCCGCTGGCCGCCAAGGCCAAGCGCGCCCTCAAGGCGTACGAGCGCCGGGTGGCGGCGCGTGTCCACCGCAGGGTCTTCATGCCGCTGCACCGCCGTGTCTGGCCCAAGTTCGCCGACCGGATGGTCTGGAGCCACTTCGCCCCGCGCAAGGGCCCGGACCTCCTGGTGGTCGCCGATGCGCTGTCGGTGCCCCGCGCAGTACAACTGACGGAGGCGTGGGAGTCCGAAGGCCTGGCAGTCCCCAGAGTCTGTTACGGCATCGACTCCGACGTGTCCCCGCAGACCTCAGCCGCTCGCTGACATCGACAACGAGGAAGATTCATGAAGAACCGCAGCGGCCGACGCCCTCGCGTGCTCTACCTGGCGTTCTACTTCCCGCCGTCCCGCGCGAGCGGTGTCTACCGCGCCCGGGCGACGGCCAACCACCTGGTGGAGAAGGGCTGGGACGTCACCGTCTGCGCGTCTCCGCTGGACTTCCTCTACAAGAGGATCGGCTCGGTCGACGAGGGGCTCTCCGAGACCGTCGACCCGCGCATCAAGGTCGAGCGGCCGTCCCTCAACCAGTACACCTGGCAGCAGGACCTGCGGGAGTTCAGCTGGCTGCGGCGCAGCTTCCCGCTGATGGCCAAGCGCGTCTACCAGTTCAGCCAGACGAAGCTGTTCCCCGAGCGCTACTCCTCCTGGGCCTGGGCCTCGGTGGTGCGGGCGCTGAAGCTGCACTCCAAGAAGCGCTTCGACATCGTCGTCGCCACCGGCAACCCGTTCGCGTCCTTCGGCGCCGCGTGGCTGTTCAACCGGCTCACGGGTGTTCCGTACGTGATGGACTACCGCGACTCCTGGACGCTGGACCTCTTCCACGACGAGCCCGCCTTCCCCAAGGGCCACATCGCCTGGGGCTGGGAGAAGCGGATGCTGGGCAAGGCGTCCGCCTCGGTGTTCGTCAACGAGGCGCTGCGCGGCTGGCACGCCGAGCGGTACCCCGAGGTCGCGGACCGCATGATGGTGGTCCCCAACGGCTGGGACGCCGACGTGATTCCGGAGGCGCCCGCGCCCTCCGAGGGCGAAGACCCCGCGACGAGTGTGACCTCTCCCGACGGTACGTCGCGTCCGCTGAGGTTCGCCTACCTCGGCACGCTGACCGTCAAGCAGCCGGTGGGGGAGATGGCCGAGGCGTTCAAGATCGCCCGCCGTCATCCCGACCTTGCGGACGCCGAGCTCCAGATCCACGGCCACCTCGGCTTCTTCAAGAACAGCCCGGCCACGCTGAAGGCGAAGCTCGGCCTGGACGAGGAGGGCCCGGCGAACGGCGTCGAGGACACCGGTCTGCGCTACTGCGGCCCGGTCTCCAAGACCGAGGTCGGCAAGGTCTACGAGGACGCGGACGTCCTGGTCTTCCTGGCCGGCGGCGGCAAGTACGTCACCTCCGGCAAGATCTTCGAGTACATGGCCTTCGGGCACCCGATCGTCTCGGTGCACGCGCCGGGCATCGCCGCCCAGGACGTGCTGGAGGGCTATCCGCTCTGGTTCAACGCGGACAGCCTGGATGTGGACGCCCTCGCGGCGTCGATGGTGGCGGCGGGCAAGGCCGCCCGTGATCTGACGCCGGAGCAGCGCGAGACCGCCCGGCGGCACGCGGACAAGTACCAGCGTGACGCGGTGCTGAGGCCGTTCGAGGAGCAGCTGCGGACCATCATCGGCCGCGAGCCCGCCGCTCCCTCGGAGAGCTGAGGCGAAGCCGTTACGACGAAGCCCCCGACCGGAACTCCGGTCGGGGCCTTCGCCGTAACGGCGGGGGCTACTCGTCCTTCGGGGCGTAGATCTCCCGGTCCATGTGCATGGTGACGACGAGGTGCGGGTGGGCCTTGGCCCACTTCCAGCCCGTCACCGTGGAGTTGATGTCGCTCACGAACACATGGTCGGCGAGGTCGAGACGGAGCTCCGGCAGGGCCACCCGCTTGGAGATACGGGAGAGCAGGTGCGGCCGGATCTCGCGGTAGCCGCGGTTGAAGATCTTCTTGTGGAAGGCGTTGGCGGCCTTCGTGTGGGCCCGCTGCATGGTCGCCACCGCGAGCTCGGGGCCGATCACCTTGCGGTTGCGCGCGGCCATCCTGCGGGCCTTGCGCAGCACCGCGCGGGGGGCGCGGTAGACGAGGAAGCGCTCACCGCGCGGGATGCGCAGCTTCTTCTCCGCGTCCTCGATGCTGATCACGGGGACGCGGGGGTCCAAGTGCGCGTGCTGCCAGAAGTTGTCGGCTCGGCCCGCGACGAGGGTGACCTCGACGCCCACCTCCACAAGGAAGTTGGCGAAGTCGACGATGCGCCGGGGCTTGCCGGGGGGCGTCAGCGCGAGGATGACCGCGCGTCCGACCGGCTCCGCGGGCTGCGTCGACTTCGCGGGCTTCGTCAGGTCGGCGGAGCCGGCGGCAGCCTCGCCCGCGGCCGTCGCGGGGACCTCCGCCGCCTTCTCGGCGGGCACGGGCGCCGGTGCGGCGGGCAGCGGGGTGCCCTCGTAGACCGAGATGAGCTGCTTGGCGACCGCCTCGGTGCCGTAGCGGCTCTCCAGGACCTCACGGGCGGCGGGCAGGTCGATCCCCGCCACGTCGTCCCTCAGCTGCCAGTAGGCGTCGGCGATGACCTTGGGGTCCTCGCTGATGTCCATCAGCGCCCCGGCCTTGGACTCGATGCCCGCGAGGCTCTCCTGCGGGCCGCCGCTGCGGGTCGCGAGCACGGGCAGTCCCGAGGCGACCGCCTCGACGACCGTCATGCCGAAGGTCTCGCCCTTGCTCGCGTGCACCAGCAGATCGTGGCGGTGCATCAGCGCGTTGACGTCCTCGGGGGACACGGGCGGCAGGATGCTCACCCGGTCGGCGAGGCCGAGCTCGGCGGCGCGGGCTTCGAGGTCCTCCTCGCGGGCGCCGTGGCCGACCATGGTGAGTGTCGCGCGCGGCTCCTTCTTCGCCACCAGGGCGAAGGCTTCGAGGAGTTCGTCCACGCCCTTGGGCTTGACCAGCCGGCCGACGTACAGCCAGCTGAGCAGCTCCGACGAGCGCGCGGCGCCGGGGGTGAAACGACCGAAGTCGATCATGTTCGGTACGACGCTGAGCTTGTCCGCGTACGCCGGGAACTCCTCGGCGATCTGGTCACGCAGCCTGGAGCTGACGCACAGGAACGCGTCCGCGCGCTCCAGCACCTCGCCGTACAGTGCGCGGGCGGCGGGCTGGGAGAAGACCTTGTCGAGGAACGAGGAGTGCTCGGTGACGACGACGCGCGCGTCGGGCCTGGCCAGGCGCAGGGCCAGCACACCGCCGTAGATGCCGGTGTGGGCGTGCACGAGGGGGGCCTCGATCGTTCCCTTGGGCAGCGCGGGCAGCAGCGCCTTCTCCTGGGCGGTGGCCCAGGGGCTGTAGTTCTTGCGGTTCAGCAGGGGCACGGGAGCGCGGACGACGGTGCCCTCCGGGGCCTTCACCACGGGGATGAGGTCGCGGCGGTCCCGCAGGCGCTCGGATGTGACCTTGATCGCGTCGTTGAGCGCGGGGTACGCCCGGCCGGCCCAGTCCTCGGTGTGCAGGACGGTGACCCGGTCGAACTGGTCGGCCACGGCCGCCGTCATCGCCTGGGCGAACGAGCCCGCGTACGGGTTGTTCGGCGACGGGTACCAGGGGGTGATCACGGCGAGGTCGCAGGGCTCGGCGGTGTGAGCGCCCGTGCCCGGCTCCAGCTCCAGCGTGAGCTCCGGCCGGCGCCGAATGGCGGCCCAGGCGGTCGGCAGCGCCTGGGCGTCACCGGCGATCAGCCGCCCGGCCGTGGCGAAGGGCCCCGACTTGTCGGCGACCAGCTTCTTCGCCGCGGACCATGCGGAGCCGTGCTTGTCGAGGGAGAGCCGTACGACCTCCACGCCGTCCAGGAGCGAGAGTTCGGCGACGGTCTCCGTCCACTCCTCGCCCTCTGCGACGACCAGCACGACCTGCGACCCGGACGACGCAAGTTCCTTGACATGCTCGCGTGCTGCCCGTACCCGGTACGTTCCGAGCGCGAGATAGAGCACGTGGCTTTTCATCTGGTTCCCTTCGCACAACATGACGCAGGGCCCCAGGGTATCGAAGCCTGGGGCGCGCTCTGCTGCCGGAGCGAGTCGTGCCGTCAGCCTTGCTCGGCGAGAACGCCGTCCTTCTCGACGTAGACGGCGCCGCTCTGCGGGCACTCCCAGACGCCGGCCTCGTCCGCGCGCTCGACCAGCCGGACACCGGCCTTGCCGACCCAGCCGATCTGCCGCGCGGGCACACCGACGACAAGCGCGAAGTCCGGCACGTCCTTGGTGACGACGGCACCCGCGGCGACCATGGACCAGCGTCCGATCCGTACCGGCGCGACACACACGGACCGCGCGCCGAGCGAGGCGCCCTCGGCGACCTTGACGCCCACGGCCTCCCAGTCGCCGCCGCGCTTCTGCTTGCCCTCGGGGTCGACGGAGCGCGGGTTGTGGTCGTTGGTCAGCACTACGGCGGGGCCGACGAAGACGCCGTCGCCGAGCTCGGCGGGCTCGTACACCAGGGCGTAGTTCTGCAGCTTGACGTTGTTGCCGATCTTGACGTCGGTGCCGACATACGCGCCACGGCCGACGACACAGCCCTCACCGAGCTTCGCGCCCTCGCGGATCTGGGCGAGCTCCCAGACGCTGCTCCCGTCGCCGATCTCGGCGGTCTCGTGGACCTGGGCGGTGGGCTGGACCCTGTAGTTCACTCTTCTGCCTTCCGGTGCGCGGCTTCGCCCGGCGAGCATACGTGGGTGCGGGGACCTGTCGCGGGTCAGGGCGACTGTGGCCAGACAAGCATCAGGTAACTGCCGTACGCGCTCGACACCAGTGTGGCCGAGGCCAGGACTGTGTAGGTCACCGTGGGACGTGTCGCCGCGATCACCCGTGCGAGCGGCAGGAGCAGAGGGAAGGCGGGCAGGATGAAGCGCGCCTTCGAGTGGAAGTATCCGGCGCCGCCTATCGTGATGAGCAGGAGTACGGCGGAGTAGATGAGAAGAACGGCGGGCTGGCGCTGCTGGACCGCGATCACGAAGATCATCACTGCGACGGTGATGGTGCTGGCGGCCACCACTGTGTTCAACGTCATCGGCAGCTTGGAGAACAGCTCGGACATGTGGTGAAGCGTGAAGGTGCCGCCGTCGAAGGTGCTGCCCCACTTTTCCTGGACCACGAAGTAGCCGTCCCAGCGGTCCGCGCGGTAACCCACCCACAGGAACCACGCGAACCAGCCAAGGGGCGCGATGACGATGCAGGCGACGGCCGACAGCGTCTGTGAGGGGCCCGCCCCCGCCGCCCGCGGCTGTCGGACTGCGCAGATCAGGGCCCACACCGCACAGATGACCACCGCCGCCACGACTGCGGCACCCGACGGACGGGTGAGCCCGGCGAGCACGGCCAGGAAACGCGGCGGCGCCCCACCGCCGAGTGAGGACGGCGTAGAGCGCCCATGCGGCGATGGCGGTGAAGACGGGCTCGGTGTAAGCCATCGACTCCACCATGGCGTGCGGAGCGATCCCCCAGAGGACCACCGTCACCAGGGCGGCCTTGCGTCCGAGGAGCAGTTCGGCGATGGCGAAGATGCCCCAGGCGGCGAGGAGGGCGGAGGTGATGGAGATGCCCCAGGCGACATAGCCCACGGGCAGTGGGATGACGGCGGAGACCCCCCGGATCAGGGATGGGTACAGCGGGAAGAACGCGTACTTACAGAGCTCGCCCTGGGCCTTGCAGAGGCCGGTCATCGGGGCGGCGTAGCCGTAGTCGGCTATGTGCACGTAGTACTGCGTGTCGAACTTGGCTGCCAGGAGCTGGCCGAGGCTGGGGCCGTCGTCCGGGATCCGGAGTGCGACGAAGGCCACACCTATGGATCTGACCACGGGTACGCGACGAGTGCGGGCAGTGCGCGAATGAATGCGCTGTGTATTCGTACGATCGGGAGTCGCCGACCCGGCTGTGCCGTCCGCGGGGTGCGGCAGGCCTGGAAGCGGCCGGGGCCGGTGTCGTCTGCAGTCCCGACATCATCGCTCTCTCTGCTCTTGTTGTGCCCTGAGATGTTGTGCGCATCCTTCACAGGCGTCGCACACTCACCACAGAAATAGCACAGAGGGCTGATGGTGTGTGAGGTTGGCCTGATCACACGGCCTCAGGCGCGCGAAAACAGGCCCCTGAGGCGGGCGTTGACACCCCAGGCCGTGACCCTCCACAGTGCTTCGGCGGCGATCGCGCGGCTCATCTTGCTGTCGCCGCGCTCCCGTTCGACGAAGGTGATCGGCACCTCGGTGACCTTGAAGCCCGCCTTCACCGCACGCCAGGCCAGATCGACCTGGAAGCAGTAGCCCTGGGGGGTGACGTTCTCCATGCCGAGCCCTTCGAGAGTCTCCCGTCTGAAGGCCCGGAACCCGCCGGTCGCATCTCGGATCGGCACGCCCAGCAGGAGCCGTGAGTAGAGGCTGCCGCCGCGGGGCAGGAGCTCGCGAGACTTCGGCCAGTTCACGACACTTCCCCCCGCAACCCAGCGCGACCCGAGGACGAGATCCGCGTCCGGCAGGGCCGCCCAAGAGCTGGGGAAGCTGTTCAGGCTGGTGGGAGCCATCGGTGTCCATCTCGACCAGCACTCCGTAGCCGTGATCGATGCCCCAGCGGAAGCCCGCGAGGTAGGCGGCGCCGAGGCCCTCCTTGCCCTGGCGGTGAAGGGCGTGCACATGGGCATCGCCGTCGGCGATCTGATCGACGATCTTGCCGGTGCCGTCGGGGCTGTTGTCATCGGCGACGAGGATGTGCGCTTCGGGTACGGAGGCACGAACCCGCGAGACGATCCACTCGATGTTGTCGGCCTCGTCGTACGTCGGGATGATCACCAACACCGTGCCCAGGGAGCCGAACGTCCGCTGACCGACCTCTACCACTTCTTCACCCCATGCTTCGGCCGGCGCATCGAGGGGCCGCGCGGCTGGATCAAGAGAGCATACGGACTCACTGAAGTGCGGTCGAAGTGACGGAAGTTGGTCGGCTATGGGTCCAAGTACGGCTTTGTGTGCGGTTGTTGTGATCATGTTGTGATCGATCAGAGGTGATGATGTCGGAAATGTGATTTGATTGGTTCGTAACGCCCCGTCAGAGTTGTCCCTGGTTATGACCAAAACCATGGGTGGGGAACTTAATGTCGGGCGTAGGGAAAGGCTGGCGGCGCTGCGCCGTCGGTGTCGCCGCAGCAGCATTGCTGTCGATCGGTCTGGGGGCGGCGTCCCCGCAACCCGCGTCGGCCGCCGCCGCGTGTGCAGGTGGAGTCGACAACGACTTCAACGGTGACGGGATCCGGGACGTAGCCATCGCCGATCCCATGGCCACGGTCTCCGGCGTGGAGCGAGCGGGTCAGATTCACGTCGTCCTCGGCGGCGGCAAGGGAACCGTCCAGGTCTCCCAGGACATGCCCAACGTCTCCGACTCGGCTGAATCGGGTGACCAGTTCGGGTTCTCTCTGGCTGTGTACGACGCGGACCTGGACGGCTGCAGCGATCTGGCCGTCGGTATTCCCTACGAGGACGTCGGTACGACGCCGGACGCCGGGCTCGTCCATCTCATCTACGGCTCGACCGCGGGCATCGGACAGGGCACCCCTGACAAAGGCTTCAGGCAGGGTCCGGACGGCCGACTCGGCGAGAGCCTCGAAGCCGAGGACTGGGTCGGGTATTCCGTCGCGACGACCAAGTCGACGACGAACAACGTGTTCCTGATCATCGGCATACCGGGTGAAGACGGCACCGGGAAGCCGGACATGGGCATGGTCAGCTGTGTCTTCGGCGCGGACCAGAAAGTCGCCTCGGTCACTCAGGACAGCCCCGGTGTCTGGGAAGACGCCGAAGCATACGACCAGTTCGGTGCGTCGGTCGTGGCGACGGGACAGGTCTTCGTCGTGGGGGTACCGGGTGAATCCATCGACACCGACCTCGCCGCCGGCGCGGTGATGGCTTTCCAGCCTTCGATCACCACCGACGGGATTCCGAAGCCGTCCTGGGGCATGGGACAGACGCGGGCGGGGGGCACCGAACAGTCGGCCGAATCCGGGGACCGGTTCGGCACCGCCATGGCCATCGCTCCCTACCGTCCGGCGGGTGCCTCCGCGGCCACTGATGTCCTGCTGGCTGTCGGCGCTCCGGGCGAGGACCTGGCAGGCGCGGTGGACACCGGAGCCGTGCAGATCTACCACGCCACGGCGGCAGGCTCGGTGACTCAACTGCAGTGGCTGGACCAGAACTCGCCGGACGTGGAAGGCGAGGCCGAAGCAGGAGACTTCTTCGGACAGCGCCTCGCCGCGGTGAACACCACACCAGGTGCCGTGAGCACGTCCGCCACCATGCGTCTCGCGGTCGGCGTGCCAGGCGAAGAATCGTCCGAAGAGAACCGGGACAAGGGCGGCGTGCAGGTCTTCCCCATGGTGGGTGCCCCGGGTGCTTCCGACAGTTGGCTCGAACCGGGCAACGGCATTCCTTCGCCGCCGGCCACACAGCTCCTGGCTGGGCTGAGCGTCGCTAGCAGCCCGTCCCTTCTGTACGTCGGCATTCCCTACGGCCCCGCCGAGGGACGGGCGGTGTACGGATTCCCGTGGAACGTGGTCTCCGGGGGCGCTCCGACGCAGACCTGGAAACCGGGTGAAGGCGGCATTCCGGCCGGTGCCGTTTCCTTCGGCGCCGTTGTCCGCTGACCGCATCGTCCGAACCCGGAGAAATTGACGTGAGAAATATGGGGAGGGGAATCGTGTCCACGCGCAAACGGCGCAGTGTTCTGCTGCGCGGAGCGGTGGTGGCCGCGGCGACCGGGGCGGTCCTGACGGGCGGCCTGACAGGCGTTCAGAGGCCGGCCGAGGTGCCAGTGGCGGCGGAGGCGTCCACGCCCGGTCCCGCCCAGACAGAAGACCAGGCTCGCGCGGTCGCCAAGAAGAGCGGCGAGCGAGTCGAGGTCCTGGCGCTGCGCACAGCGCGCCGAGAGATCTTCGCGGAGCCGAACGGCAGCTTCACCGCCCGCGAGTACACGCAGCCGGTGCGCACCATGCGGGGAGGCAAGTGGGTCGGCATCGACCCCACTCTGGTGAGGCGCGCGGACGGATCGCTGGTGCCTCGGGCGAGCGCTGTCGATGTGTCGTTCTCGTCGGGCGAGGCGGGCAAGCCGTTCGCGTCCCTGCGGCGCGCGGGCCGTGAGCTCGCGTTGACCTGGCCGTACGGCAAGCTGCCGGCTCCCGTTCTCAAGGGGAACACGGCGACGTACACCGACGCTCTGCCCGGCGTCGATCTGACCGTGCGGGCCGAGGCCGACGGATTCGGCCATCTGCTGGTCGTCAAGACGCCTGAGGCGGCGACCGATCCCCGACTGGCCAAGGTCGACCTCGGGCTGACGGCCGACGGCCTGAAGGTCCACGAGGACGCGTCCGGTGCGCTCAGGGCCGAAGACGCCGCGGTCGGGGGCACCGTCTTCGAGGCGGGCAAGCCCACTATGTGGGACTCGGCAGCCGTCAAGGAGGCCGCGGAGGCAAAGCCTCGGAGCGTCAAGGCCGTCAGCAGAGCATCGTTCGTAGGGAGCCGCGCCGCCGCCCCTGCCCGTGCCGAGGCGCCCGCCCCGGCTCTCGAAGGGCCTGGCGGGGGTGGTCGAACCGCACCCCTGAACGTGGAGATCGGCAAGGGCAAACTGACGCTCGTACCCGACCGCAAGCTGCTCACCTCGGCCGACACGGTCTTTCCAGTCGTGATCGACCCGATCCAGCGGACCACCGCGAACTCCGCGTGGACCGGTGTCATGTCCGGGATGCCGACCGAGCAGGACTGGAAGTATTCCGACAGCGCCGGCGTGGGCAAGTGCCCGACCGACTTCAACCCGGTGTCCTGTAAGGGTGTCGACGTCCGGCGACTGCTCTTTACGCTGCCCATGTCGTTCTACAAGCGCAAGCAGATCCTCGGCGCGACGTTCTCGGCCCGGGTGGCGCACATCTACAGCGCGACGCCGACCGCCGAACCCATTCAGCTTTACCGGATCGGCGGCGCGAACTACTCGATCACATCGTCCAGCAACTGGTCCAACACCAAGGACGACTGGTCCGACTATCTCCAGACGGTCGACAAGGCGATCTCGCCGACCGGCTGCTCCAACCAGGCCAACCTGCACTTCGAGAGCGGCGCCACCGGGGAACTGACCAGCGAGGTCAAGGCGGCTGCGGCCGGGGGCTGGTCTTCGATGACCCTCGGTCTGAGGGCCGCAGACGAATCCCGATTCGCGGAGTGGAAGCGCATCTGCGGCAACGCGTACCTCTCTGTCAGCTACAACACGCTGCCTTCGCCGATCACGGCAGGCATGATGTCCAGCAACCCTGGTGGCGGCTGCAAGACGGGTACCGCACGCCCCTACAGCGAGGTGCCGCCGGTGATCTCCACCGAGGCGCGCGACCCCGACCATGGAAATGGCCGAACGGACAAGGTTCAGGTCCAGTTCAAGGTCGAGTGGACCGACAGCGCCGGAGCGCCCCAGTCGTACACCGCCAACACGGGCTATCTCTCGCCCATCGCGGGAACGAAGTTCACCCATCAGGTGAGGTCCACCATTCCCCAGAACAAGGTGATCTCCTGGAGCGCCCGAGCCTTTGACGGCGACGGGTGGAGTCCGTTGCCCGTGACCAAGTGCGAGTTCATCTACGACGCCACCCTGCCCGGCAAGCCGAATGTTCTGTCCAAGGAATACCCGTCCGACACCGTCTACCACGACGGCGTGGGCACGTACGGCACTTTCACCTTCACTCCCAACCCGAACGACTCGGTCCCGGACACCGATGTCGTGAAGTACCGCTATGCGTTCGACGCGACGGCATCTCCCGTCACCACCGTTCCCGCCAAGACGGCCGGTGGTCCCGCGTCGGTCACCTGGATGCCCTCTCGGGACGGCATGCACTGGCTTGAGGTCATCGCTGTCGACAAGGCGGAGAACCCGAGCACCATTCAGCGGTACGAGTTCAGGGTGAGTGAGGGCAAGCCGGTCGTCGGCCAGTGGAACCTCGCGGACGAACCCGGCAGCACAGAGGCGCATGACCAGGAGGGGAAGTTCTCGGCGACCGCCGGCAGCGGCGTGGCCTTCGGTATCGACGGCCCCGGCGGCAAGTCCGACTCCGCCGCGCACTTCGACGGCACGTCCGGCGCCTACCTCGACACCGCCGAGACCGTCATCGATTCCGCCAAGGGCTTCAGTGTCAGCGCCTGGGTGCGACCGACCGCGCTCGACCGTGACATGGCGATCGTCAGCCAGGACGGCACAGGGGAGCCCGGCTTCACTCTCGGCTACAACTCCATCGCCAAGACCTGGTCCTTCTCGATTCCCGTCGCGGACGTGGACACCATCGGCGAGTGGAAAGCCGTCTCCACTGGCCTGACCGTGGTCAAGGACCAGTGGGTCCTGCTGACCGGTGTGTACGACGCGCAGAAGTCTCAACTGCAGCTGTATGTCAACCAGACGCTGAAGGGCGTCGCACAACGCCCCGCCGTGTGGAAGTCCTACGGCTCGCTGCAGATCGGGCGCTCCACCGCCAAGACCGGCTACCGGAACTTCTTCGCCGGCGACCTCGCGGAGGTTCGGGTCTTCGACCGGGTCCTGCCTGCGGCGCAGGTGGCGGAACTCATGACAGTGAAGGCGGAGCGCAAGGACTACTGGATGCTCGACACCGCGTCCAGCGGTGTGTCGCCGGAGGCGGGCACGCCGAACGGTTCGTCGCTGAACCTGACCGGAAACGCCTCGATCTACCGCCCGGACCCGGACCCGCTCTCGGGAGACGTGCCGGCCATGGTCGGCGGCGGGCACATGATCCTGGACGGCGACGGTGACTACGCGTCGACGTCATCAGCTCCCGTCACAGGTGGGTCGAGCTTCACGCTGGCAGCCCGGGCGCAGCTCACGTCCGTGGATCCGGAGAAGTCGCAGACCGTCCTCTCGCTGCCGGGCACGGCCGCCAATCGTGTCGCGGTCCGCTACCACGCGGATCCTCAGGGCGGTAAGTGGGAGCTGGTCGTGTCCAAGACCGACGCTGCCGGTGCCGAGGTCAAGGTCTTCAACGATGACCAGACACTGCCCGACACGGATGGTGCGGGCCAGCACCTGGCAGTCGTCTATGACGCGGTAGCGAATCAGATCCGGCTGTACGTCGACGGTCAATTGGCCAGCACGGCATTCGGAACCGAAACCACACTCTGGGCCGCCGGTGGCGGTCTGCAAGTGGGTCGCTCCGCCGTCGGAGCCGGTGAGTACTTCGCCGGCGCCATCGACGAAGTCCGTGCCTACACCGGTGCGGCCGACCCGACCAGGGTGAAGCAGATGGCGGCACAGATCTCACAGCCCGACCTGTAAATCGGGCGCGGGTGTCCCGGCTCGACCCGGGCCCGGGACACCCGCCACTTCTACCGTTCGTTCGTTCCGACTTCCTGTCTCGATCTGTGGAGTTCTCTGATGCCTCTGCGTGGCCGCTTGGTAAGCCGCCGCATACCCAGACGTACCCTCGCCGCCACCGTGCTGGGGCTCTCCCTCGCGCTGTCCGCTTCCTCGGTCCAGGCTGTGGCTTTCGCCGACGAGGAGGGCCGGGGCCGGCCTGGTGTACAGGACTTCGGTGACCCCGTCGAGGGCACCAACGGCAAGGTCAAACAGCGTCCCGCGGACGCCGCGCGAAAGGCCGCCGTTCAGCGGCTCGACAAAGCCACCTGGCCGAAGCAGGGCAGCGCACAGGTGCCCGTTTCGGCGGCGGCGTCCAAGTCGCCCGCCGAGGTGAAGGCCGGCGGACTCCCCGTCTCGGTGACGGCGACGAAGTCCGTCTCCAAGGCCAAGGCTGCTCCCAAAGACGCGGTCCCGGCGCCGGACAAGGTCAAGGTCGATGTCCTGGCACCTGAGCGAGCGGCCAAGCTGGGCGCGGGCGCGCTTCTTCGCGTGCGGCGAGCCGATGACGCGGACAAGGCTGCCAAGGTTCGCCTGAACGTGGACTATTCGACCATCGCCGAGGGCTTCGGCGGCAATTACGGAGCCCGGCTCCGCCTGGTCCAGCTGCCCGCGTGTGCGGCAGTCGCCGAGCCGGGGAGCAAGGCGTGCCCCGAGAGCCCGAAGCCGCTGGCGACGGTGAACAACGTCAAGGACGGAACGCTCTCGGCCGACGTGATGGCCGCGCCGGCGCAGTCCGGTATATCCACCATGGACGTCCAGGGTGAGTCCCTGGTGGCACTTGAAGCCGGTCCGTCCTCGGCCCAGGGCACGTACAAGGCAACGGCCCTGTCTCCGTCGGCGAGCTGGAACGTCGCTCCTTCGTCGGGCGGCTTCAGCTGGAACTACCCGCTGCGCACTGTGCCCACACCGGGTGGCCAGACGCCCACCATCGGCCTCGGCTACTCATCCCAGTCGGCCGACGGCCGGACGTCCGCCACCAACAACCAGGGCTCCTGGATCGGTGAGGGATTCTCCTACGACCCGGGTTATATCGAGCGCCGCTACAAGCCCTGTTCGGACGACGGCCACTCCGGCTCGGGCGAGCAGTGCTGGGCGTTCGACAACGCGACCATTCTGCTGAACGGCAGCGCAACCGAGCTCGTCAAGGATGACGAGACCGGTCAGTGGCGCCTTGCGTCGGACGACGGCGCCAAGGTCGACAAGCTCACCAACGCGACCAACGGCGACAACGACGGCGAGCACTGGCGAGTCACCACCACCGACGGTACGGAGTACTACTTCGGCCTGAACCGCCTGCCGGGCTGGGGGACCGGCGACGAAGAAACCGGATCGGCTTGGACGGCTCCCGTGTTCGGCGACGACCCCGGAGAGCCCTGCTACAACGCCACGTTCACCAGCGCCCACTGCAAGCAGGCCTGGCGCTGGAACCTCGACTACGTCAAGGACACCCACGGCAACGTGATGTCCTACTTCTACGCGCCGGAGACCAACCACTACGCGCTGAACGGCAAGACGGACGTCAACGGCACGGCGTACCACCGCGGCGGATATCTGAAGCGGGTCGACTACGGTCAGCGTGACGGCCAGGTCTACGCGGCCAAGGCCCCGGCCCGTGTCTCGTTCACCACCGCCGAGCGGTGCCTGCCCTCGGCCAACTTTGACTGCGCGGAGAGCAAGCGCACAAAGGCAAACGCCGCCTACTGGCCTGACGTCCCCGTCGACCAGGAGTGCAAGGCCGACACCAAGTGCAAGGTGGGGCAGACGTTCTGGACCACGAAGCGGCTGACCGGTGTCACCACGCAGATGCGCAAGGACGCCACCACCTACCAGGACGTCGACGCATGGACGTTCACGCACCTGTTCACCGACAACGGCGATGACTCGAAAACGCTGTGGCTGTCGAAGATCGACCACGAGGGCAGGGCCGGCTCGGCGGTCCGTCTGCCGTCTCTTGAGCTCTACGGTCAGCAGCTCGTCAACCGTGTCGACGCGATCGGCGACAATCTGGCGCCGTTCCACCGGTTCCGGCTGGCGTCAGTATTGAGCGAGACGGGCGCCCAGCTGGACGTCAACTACGCGCCGACCAACTGCACCAAGGGCACGCTGCCCAAGCCCGGTGAATCGACGAAGCGCTGCTACCCGGTCAAGTGGGCCCCGCCCGGACACATCGAGCCGATCACGGACTGGTTCCACAAGTACGTCGTCGCGGAGATCATCGAGACCGACCGGACCGGCGGTGGTGAGAGCCTGGTCACGCGATACGACTACCAGGGCAATGCCGCATGGCGTAAGGCCGAGCCGGACGGCATCACGGAGGACAAGTACCTCACGTGGGGCGGATGGCAGGGATACGGCAAGGTCAAGGTCACCAGCGGGAGCGCCGACCAGCAGATCACCCGCATCGACTACACGTACATGCAAGGCATGGACGGGGACAAGGACCCCGACGGCGGGATGCGTTCGGTCAAGGCCCAGGATTCCACGGGCACCGAGTACACCGACTCCAAGGAGTTCACCGGCTTCGAGCTGGAGGCAGCGACCTACGACGGTGCCGAACTCCTCTCGAAGGTGATCAGCACGCCGTGGAAATACAACACCTCCACGCAGACGAAGAGCTGGGGCACCAAGCACGCGACGATCGTGAAGCCGGAGACCACCCGGGGCTTCACACCTCTCGCGGCCGGTGGCTGGCGTGAGACGAAGTCGACGACTAAGTACGAGACGGCGAACCACACCGGGCGGGTCTACGAGGCCGAGGATCTGGGCGACGTATCGACCCCCTCGGACGACACCTGCACGCGTACTTGGTACGCCGACAGAGCGGACAAGAACATCCTCTCGCTGCCGTCCCGCAGCGAGTCCGTCGCCGTCAAGTGCGCCGCAACGCCCAATCGCAAGACCCAGGTGATCGCGGACGAGCGGACCTCCTACGACGGAGGCGCCTTCGGCTCTGCCCCGAGCACGGGCAACGCGACGAAGACCGAACGCCTTACCTCTCACGATGGCACCACCGGTACGTATCAGGTCACCGGTACCACGGTGTACGACGCCTTCGGCCGTCCGACCTTGCAGAAGGACGGGGCCCAGGTCGAGACCAAGACGGCATACACCGATGTGAACGGTCTGATCTCCAAGACCACGCTCACCAATGCCCTCGGCCACGTGACGACCACCGACTACGCCCCCGCCTGGGGCCAGTCGGCGGGTCAGACGGACCCGAACGGCAAGCGCACCGACCTGGCGTACGACGGCCTCGGCCGACTGACGTCCGTCTGGCTTCCGGACCGCGCCAAGACGCAGACCCCGAGCATCAAGTACTCGTACAACGTCCGTCGGGACAAGGTCGTCGCGATCAAGACCGAGAAGATCGAGATCGACGGCTCGTACGGGTCCGAGTACCAGCTGTACGACGGTCTGCTGCGCCCCCGCCAGATCCAGACCGAGGGTCTGGGCGGGACCAGGATGGTCGCCGATTCGTTCTACGACGGCACCGGCAAGGTGAAGAAGACCAACGCGACCTACAACGCGGCCGGTGTTCCCTCCGACGAACTGCTGATCGTGCCCAACGGCGAGGTCCTGGGCCAGAACCTCTTCAAGTACGACGGCCTCGGCCGCAAGACCGCGGACATCTTCGCGGTCTCGGGGGTCGAGCAGTGGCGCTCGACCACGACGTACAACGGCGAGCGCGTCGAGGTGGACCCGCCGATTGGCGGCGTGCCCACGACGACCGTCAGCGACGCCGGCGGCCACATCACGGAAATGTGGCACCACCACGGGACGTCGCCGAGCCCGAGCGCCGGTCACGACACGACCAAGTACACCTACACGCCGTCGGGGAAGCTCGAGACGGTCACCGACGCCAAGAACAACGTATGGCGATACGAGTACGACCAGTTGGGCCGCAAGACGAAGACGATCGACCCCGACGCCGGCCCGTCGACCACGACGTACGACGCTCTCGACCGTCCGGTCAAGGCGACGGACAGCCGGAACAAGACGGTGTCGACCGTATATGACGAGCTCGGCCGCCCGGTGACGACCTGGGAGGGCGATCCGACCACCGGGACCAAGCTCACGGAGACCCGCTACGACAAGGCGGGCTGGCTCGGCCAGGCATGGGCATCCCTGCGCTACATCTCCGGCACCGAGTACTTCGCGTCGGTCACCCAGTCCCTGGACAACTTCTACCGACCGCTCAAGACGGCCTACACCGTTCCCGCCTCACAGGGCGCCGCGCTCGCGGGCACATACGTCTTCAGTACTGCGTACAACCGTGACGGCACCGTGCAGTCCGCCGGCCTCCCCGCAGCGGGCGGCCTGCCGGCCGAGGTACTCGTCCCGACCTATGACGAGCTGCAGCGGCCGACGAAGCTCACCGGCACGACGCCGTACGTCACCAACACGGTCTACTCGAACACCAGCCACCTCCAGCAGCTCGAACTGTCCACCGGGACCGGCAAAAAGGTCTGGCAGACCTTCGCCTACGAGACCGGCACAGACCGGCTCACCCGGTCGGTCCTCGACATCGCCGGCGGAGCCGCTCCGGTGAAGGAGTCGAACTACTCCTACGACCAGGTGGGCAATGTCATGTCCATCTCGGACACGGCGAACGCGGGCGCCCCTGATGTGCAGTGCTTCGCATACGACTACGCGCAGCGGCTCGCCGAGGCATGGACCCCTGCGTCCACCGCGACGGACGCGGCGGGCTCCGGCACGGTGGGGACAACCGCTCCCGTGGAGGGGACAAAGCCCAAGGCGTGCGCGGAGGCTCCCGGGGCGAACCCGTTGGGCGGGCCCGCTCCGTACTGGAAGTCGTACGTCACCGACGCGATCGGCAACCGGACGTCCGAGACAGTGCACGACGTCGGTCTCAACTCTTCGAAGAACGTCGTACGCACCTTCACTTATGGTGGTGCCGGGACGGCGGGCAAGGGCCCGCACCAGCTGACGAAGCTCGTCGAGAACATGCCGACCGGAGACCGTCAGACGACGTACACCTACGACGCTACGGGCAACAGGACCACGCGGACCATCGCCGGCGACACCCAGTCCCTGGAATGGGACACGACAGGCAAGCTGAAGAAGGCCACGGAAGCCGACGGCAAGGAGTCGAGCTACCTGTACGCCGCCGACGGAAGTCGCGTGCAGCGCAAGGACTCCACCGGCACCACGATCTACCTGCCCGGCATGGAACTCCGGCTCCCGGTCGGCGGCTCCACGGCCGAAGGTACGCGCTACTACTCGCACGCGGGGCAGACGGTGGCAGTCCGCACCAAGGACGGAAAGCTCTCCTTCATCGCGGCGGATCATCACGGCACCGGTGAGCTGGCGATCGATTCGGTGACGGGAGGGGTTTCGCAGCGCCGGTTCGACCCGTACGGAGTGGAGCGCGGCGAGGCGACGGGCAAGTGGCCGGGAGAGAAGGGCTTCGTCGGGGGCACGACCGACGCCTCGACAAGGCTGACACATCTGGGTGCGCGTGAATACGACTCGGCCATCGGCAAGTTCATCTCTGTTGATCCGGTCATCGACTACACAGCGCCCGAGCAGATGAACGCGTACTCGTACGCGCACAACTCGCCCGTGACGCTGTCGGATCCGGACGGACTGGACCCGTGCGGCGGCCTGAAGTGCGGACACCCCGGCGACAACTGCGCTGACATCCACATCTACTGCCTGAATCCACTGCCTGACGCCGCCACCGACACTGCGACGAAGGAAGTCGCGAAGGCCAAGGAGCAGCAGTCCCAGGCCGGCCAGGTGATCAAACAGGCGGCCAAGGCCCTCGTCAAGATCGCCCGGGACCTCCTCGGAATCGACGCAGCGCTGGACTGCTTCTCCAGCGGCGACCTCGGCTCCTGTGGTGAAACGGCTCTGAACATCGCAGGCAGCTTTGCCGGCGGCCTGGCAGGCAAGATCCTCGCCAAGTACGGGGCGCCGTGGAAGTGGGTCGAGGGCGCGAGGCTCGCCAAGCGAGTGGCCAACCTTGTCGGTGACCTCATCGGCGGCGTGATGGACATGATCAAGACGTCCGGGGCGGTCAAGAAAGCCGAGAAGGCTTTGGCGGCTGCCCGCGCCAAGGCGCAGGCTGCCCTGGCCAAGGGCAAGGCGTTGCTGAAGAAGGATCCGCAATGCCACAGCTTCCTACCCGGAACTGCGGTGCTCCTCAGCGATGGCACCACCAAACCGATCGAAGAAGTGGCACTTGGCGACAAGGTCACTGTCACCGACCCGGAGACGGGTGAGGCCGTCACCCGCGAAGTCGTCGGCACGATCGTCACTGAGGACGACAAACACTTCGTCGATCTGACCATTGCCGATGAGGGCGGCGAGGCCGCACTCATAGCGACCACAACGCACCCCTTCTGGGTGGAGAACGAGCACAGGTTCGTCAAGGCGGGCGACCTGAAGCCCGGCATGCTGCTGCGCACGCCTGAGGGCAAGACGTCCCCGATCGAGAGCCTGCGCTTCTTCGATAAGCGTCAACGCACCCACGACCTCACGATCAACGGTATCCACACGTACTATGTGCTGGCGGGGGCCACGCCGGTCCTCGTTCACAACTGCAACCTGGGTGACTATGCCGACAGTGTTCGCAACGAACCTGGGGTGAAGTTTGCCTCCGAGTACACATCTCCTTCAGGCGCGAAGTACTACGGCCGCAATAAGCACGGCCAGCAGGCAGAAGGGCCGTTGGCGGATGCACTCGAACGGACAGGTCACCATGGAGGGTGCGCGGAGGTGCACTGTCTAATTCAGGCGCAGGCGGCGGAGGGGCCCGAGGCCATCAGGGGTGGAACCATGCAAACGGTAAGGACACGGAATAACTCCATGCCGACATCGAATACGGATGGGCATGGTGAACCGGCTCACCCCTGCGGCCGTTGTGGCAGGCTGCTGGAAGACCTGGAGATCAACTGATGTCCCTGATTCGCTTCGACTCGCTCAGCGAGGATCTGCTTGGGGCGCTTGTTGCGTCCGGATGGAGCGCAGGCAGGAAGGTTGACACAGGTCAATGGGTGGAGCCGCTGGAGGGTGAAGGGTACCGGTCCCACCCATTGGCAGAGGAAATCCTCGCGGCGCTGGGAGGGCTCTCAATCGAGCCGGTCAATCGAGTCGGTCCGAACTTCAGTAATGACGAGCCTTACAATTTCGATCCCATCGCCGCTGGATCAGGGCAGCGTGATCTAGCAATAGAGGTGGAGAGTGTTCTCGGTGGGGACTATTTCCCCATCGGTGAATGGCTCAGTTATTCAAGCGTGTTCGTCGAAGCTGGGGGGAGGGTGGTTGCTGCTGGCATGGGCTGGATTTGGGAGCTTGGTTCCACCTTTGAAGACTCCCTAGAGTTGGCAGTCTGCGCGAATCGCCCACTGATCTGCCTGTACTCCGATCCGGGACTCGATTCTTGGCCGGGACCTGATTCTCGTTAGTGAATCTCGGCCGCGTAGAGCTTCGTCTAACGGAGCTTCTGGCCTGGTTGACGGCAGTAGTTGACGGCAACGGCGGCGGACACCTGGGTGTCCGCCGCCGTTGCCGTACGTATGTCAGGGGTGGTCGAGGGCGCGGCCGAGGGAGTCGATGGCGTCTCGCTGGAGGCGGAGTCGGACGTGGGCGTAGACGGTGGCGGTGACGCCGATGTGGGCGTGGCCGAGGAGTTCCTTGATCACGACGAGTTCGATGCCCTGCTCCAGGAGCAGGGTGGCGGTGGAGTGCCGGAGGTCGTGGAAGCGGATGCGGCGGAGGCCGGCCTTGCGGAGGAGCGTGGTGAAGGTGCGGGTGAGGTTGGTCGGGTCGATCGGTCTGCCCTGCACTGTGGTGAACACGTGCGCGTCGTGCTGCCACGTGGTGCCCGCGGCCTCACGCTCGCGCTCCTGCTGCTCGTGGTGGAGCTTCAGCGACTGGATGCAGCGGGTGGGAAGGGCGATGCGGCGCTCGGAGGCGCGCGTTTTGGTGGGCAGCGTGGTGAGCCCGCCGGTGCTGGTGCGCTGGAGTGTGCGGCGGATGGCGGCGGTGCCCGCGTCAAGGTCGAGGTCCTCCCAGCCCAGGCCGACGAGTTCTCCTTTGCGGAGTCCGGTGTGGAGGGCGAGTTCGAACAGCGCGTGCAATCGGTGTCCGCGTGTGACCACGAGGAACTGGCGGGCTTCGTCGGCGGTGAGGGGTTCGAAGCGCCGGGGCCGTGGGGTGCCGGTGCGGACGTTGCGGGCAACGTTGCGCGGGATCTCCTCCTCGCGGACGGCGTGTTCCAGGGCGGACTTGAGGACGGAGTGGATGTAGGCGAGCGTCAGCGGGGAGAGCAGCTTGTGGCAGCACTGGCCGGCGGCGCAGCAGAGGGGCTGGTCGCGCCGGGCGTCGATGCCGTGCGTGCAGCACTGGCATGTGGTGCGGAGCTGGTTGAGCCAGGTGCGGATGTCCTTGGCGGTGAGCTTGGTGAGCTTTTTCTTGCCGAGTCCGGGGATGAGGTACCGGTTGACGCAGGTGGCGTAGCGGGTGTGGGTGTTCTCGCGGAGATGGTGGACGGCGACGTTCTGAAGCCAGTACGTCAGGTACGCGGCCAGGCTGCCCTGTGCGGAAGGGGCGGGGATGCCGCGGTTGCTGGTGGCGATCTTCTCGGTGAGCTTGGTCATCGCGTCTTTGCGGGTGGTGCCGTAGACGCGGACGCGCTTGCGGGTGTTGCCGGGGGCGAGGACGTATCCGGCGGCTTCCCAGCGGCTGTCCTTGCGCTGGTAGACGGTTCCGTCGCCGTTGGCGCGCACGCGGCGGGAGGCGGGGTTGTCGCGGGGTGTGGTCATCAGGCGGCGGCTTCCTGTTCGAGGCGGGTACGGATGAAGTCGTTCAGAGCGTGGGTGGGGATGCGGCGGGCGCGGCCGAGGGTGATCGAGGCGAGCTGGCCGGTGCGGAGCAGGTCGTAGACGGCGGAGCGGCCGAGCTGGAGGCGGGCCATCACCTGGGGCACCGTGAGCAGATCCGGTGCCGGTACCGCCTCCGCGTGGAGGACGGCGATCGGGGGTGAGGCCATCAGCAGCCCCCTTCGGCCGCGAACCGCCGTTCCAGTTCCTTGCGGTGCCAGACGTCGGCCGCGAGGAGGGCAGCGCCGGGGCTGTAGCCCGATCCGAGGTAGCCCCAGTGACCGACGACGAGGGTGGTCGTGGGGTCAGACTCGGGCAGGACGGTATGGGTGTGGGCCTGTTCGGTGCGCCAGGCACGGCGGGCATCTCGCAGCGCGCCGAGGGTGGTGGAGTAGCTGCGGGACTTGGTGGAGAAGTGGCCGCGGAAGCCGAGCATGTGAGCCCACTTCCAGAGCTTGAGGTGGGCGAACTCCGGCAGCTTTCCCAGCTCCCAGCAGGTGCGGATCATCCGTCGCACATGCTGGGCGACGGCGAGCCGGGACAGCGGCAGAGCCTGCCCGGTGCCGCCGCACGCGGTGCACGGGAGCGGCGTCCCGTGGGGCAGCACGGTGGCGCCGCGTCCCTGGCAGGGGCGGCAGAACAGGGCGCGGTCGAGGGCGCCGGAGGCGTCGGCGGACTTGGTGGCGTACTTCGCCACATAGGCGGCCACGGCCTGGTCGGTGAATTCGGCGTCAGTGCCGAAGGAAGCGATCTCGCGCACGTCGAACTGCTCGCCCCAGCCGAGTTCGCGTTCCCCGACCCCATCCGACTCGACCGTGACCCGGACCCGTGCGGCGGCGGCACGGGCGGCCTTGGTGAGTACGGCGACGGTGGCGCACGGCGGCGGGGACGTGGTGTTGCCGTCCGGGCCGTCGAGCCGGATGACGGCGTGGAAGTGGACCAGGCCACGCTGCTGGTACTCGGCGACCTTCGCGAAAGAGACCCGCAGGACCTCATGGGCAGCCTTCTGGGTCATGCCGAGCCCGGCGGCGATCTCGCGGCGCAGGTAGGTGGTGAAGCGGGCCCACAGGGCGGAGGCATGGGCGTTGAACAGGACCGCGCCCTCGTAGTCGTACGTCGCCGGGTTCAGCGGCGTCCCGAGCAGGGCGTCGTCAGGTTCGTGGAGCTTGCGGCAGCGGCAGGGCCGGACATCGCCGCTGGGGGTGGTGGGGCGGTTGTGGACGGGGCCGAACGACGGCGGGGTGAGGGTGGCGAAGACGCGGGGGTGGGTGCGGACGGTGTCGGGCACGGTCTTGCCGCCGGAAAGGCCGGCGCGGATGAGGTGGTAGGTGTTGGCGGCATACAGGCGGGAGCAGGCCGGCAGCGGGAGGCGCGGCGGTTGCCGCACGCCGTGAGCAGACTGCCCGTGGGCTCCTCGGACGAGGTGTAGGAGCGCAGCACCTCACCCGTCGCCGTGTCGACGGTGGTGGTGTGGCCGGTCAGGCGGACGGGTTCGGTGCAGCCGCCGAGGCGCTCGATCTGCTGCTGTGCGCGGTCGAAGTCGGGGTGGTTGACGAGGTGGAGCAGATCCCGCACGGCGGGGCTTGCCACGTGGTGCAGGTCCAGGGTGACCATTCGGGGCGTGTCCCTTCTGTTCGGGTGGTGTCCCGAGCAGCAACCAGCCGGGTCTGTGGGCGTGTTAGTGCTGCTCGGGGCATGACGAACCAGGCCCAGAGGCGGGCGTTGGGTTCAGCGAGGGGGGTTCGGCCGATGTGGGCCGGGATTCAGAGCTGAGCGAGCGCGGCGGTGGCCACCGGCAGGGCGATGCCCATGCGCGTTCCCAGGTGGGCGGCGGTGATTGGTGTTCCGTGCTCGGTGCGGTGGGTGTCCGCGATGCGCCGGGCCGCGTCCAGCAGGGCGGCTGGCAGGACCGGGCCGGAGGCGGGCCGGGTCGTCTTGGTGACGGCGACGGGCAACGCGGCCGCCGGAGCCGGAGGGGGCTCGGGCGCGGGTGCTTCGTCGGGCACCGGTTCAGAGATCGGGGCGGCTGCCTCCAGGTGCGGGGTGGGGTGGGTGAGGGTGTGGAACTGGGCGAGGAAGGCGGGGCCGACGTGGCCCCAGCCGAGCAGCAGGAGCGGGGCGACGGTGTCCAGGCAGGCCCGTCCGTAGCGCCCGGCCAGCAGCGGTTCGGCGGTGTTCAGGGCGAGGTACACGCCCGAAGAGCAGGCCGCTGGCGTCCAGCGCCTGCACGACCGGCTGAACGAAGGCAGACGCCGACGCTGAACCGGCCACACCCGGCGAAGCAGCAGGAGGCGCGGCATGGGGCAACTCGGGGTGAGCTGTTCAGAGTTTCTTTAGCTTGAAATTAAAGGTTTCCCCTCGGTTCTTCGGGTCGAGGGGTGTCCTTTTTGTGCTGGTGTTTGCCGACGGGGTGTCGGGGGGCGGGGCTGGTGGTGGTGCCCCGTGGGCGGCCTGGGCCGGGGTGGGTGGCTTTCGGCGGTTTCGCGGGAGTGCCCAGGATCTTGCGGATGCGGGGATAGCCGCGGCGGATCCGGCCGGGAGTGAGCTGATCCGATGTGAGTGGCTTCTCCCAGGGCCGGCGCAGATCGCCGGTGAGGGTGCGGGCGAGTCGGAGCTGGGTGTAGGCGGCGAGGATCAGCCAGACCCAGCGGTCGGCCTGAGCGGGGTGACGCAGGCGGGGGCGGGTCATGCCCAGGGCCTGCTTCCAGAACCGGAATGTGTGTTCGATGTCGAATCTTCTCAGGAAGATCCGCCACAGGCGGTCGACGTCGTGAGTGTCGGCGTCGGGGGCCGAGTGCCATAGCCATAGCGGCTTGGGATCGCGGTTGCCGGGCAGGCGCTCGACCGCGAGGTGTACCAGCGTTCCCTCCACGTTGGGCAGGTCACCCGGGTGATCGGCCCAACCGCCCTGGCGGCGTTCGAGTTTGGGGTGCAGGCGTCCCCAGCAGCGGGCGGTCACGGCACCGAACCGGTCATGACGGGTGGTGGACTCCTGGACGGGTGCGGGGTGGGTGGCCGGGTCGGCCAGCCGGAAGGGTGCGCCATGACGCGGTTGGCGGCCTTTGGTGGGTCCCCTGCGGCGCCCTGGCGGGTGGTGCATGACGCGGTCGGCGCGGATCCGCCCGAGCAGCCGGACCGGCTCGTTGCGCAGCAACCACGTCAGCCGCACGATGTCGTAGCCGGCGTCCAGCACGAACAGCACCTCGGGGTCGCCCTCGCGACACTGACCAGCCTCGCGCAGGCGCGTGAGCAGGTTCCGGACCTGGGCGGCGGTGACCTCGGTCAGGTCATCGTCCGGGCCGAGGCGGACCGCGTCCAGCGGCCCGGTCCACGAGGTCCGTCCGCCGCCCAGCGCGGCGGCGACCTGGTAGGGCCAGCCCGGAATCGTCTGCCGCACCCCGTCGCAGCGGCACGGGCGGTGGCAGTGCAGCCGGTCCGGCGAGCACTCCGCGTCCGGGCGCGGCCACGGTGTCACGTCCAGCGCGATCGAGATCTGCCGGTCCGTCCCGCGCGGAAGCTCCAGCCCGGCCAGCGCCAACCGCAGCCGCGACACATCCAGGCGGCCTCGGGCGAGCGCGTCGTACATCGCCCCGTGCCCACGCCGGTGAACTGTCTCAAGCGACAACTCCGGCAGCGACACCACCGGGCCGCCCGCGCACAGCACCGCGTCCGTCAACTCGAACAACGCATCGGCACGGCGGGGCATTGCCGCGTACAACTCCATTCGAAAGGAGGACAGTTCGGCAAGTGCCTGCCGATGAGCGGCTCCAGGGGCGACACTCGACACTGACGACCTCCCGGCCCGTTGTGCGACTCGACATCACACAGCGTGAAAGGGAGGTCGTCGCCATGTCCGGCAGATCCCCATGTGAGTGAACGATCCGAACCTCAAACGATCACTGAAGGTTAAATTTCAAGTTTAGAGACCGCGCAGATAGGCGGCGCGAGGCAGCCGCGACAGTAAGGCAGGCACAGGTCTAGGTGATCATGGAGTTGCGACGCTCTGTGATCACTGGGGAGACCTGTGCCTGTCCTGCCATCATGGCTGACCGACCCGCTCTGGGGCCAATTCGAGGCGCTGCTGCCCGAGCGCCCGACGGTCGATCCGACCCATCCGCTGGGCTGCCACCGCCGGCGCATCAGCGACCGGCTTGTCTTCGACAAGCTGCTGCAGCTGCTCCGGTTCGGCTGCTCCTACCAGGCGATCGCCGACACGACCTGCTCGGCGACCACCATCCGCAACCGCCGCGACGAGTGGATCCGGCTCGGCGTCTTCGCCCGCCTCAAGCAGATCGCGCTCGAGTCATACGACCGCATCGTCGGGTTGGTGCTCGACCAGATCGCCATCGACGGCTCCATCACCAAGGCTCCCGGCGGCGGGGAGGTCGCCGGACGCTCACCGGTCGATCGCGGCAAACAGGGCCTGAAGCGCTCGGGCATGACGGATGGATACGGAATACCGCTCGGCAGGGTCCTGGCCGGAGCGAACCGCCACGACTCCCCGCTGCTCGCCCCGACCCTGGACCGCCTGGAGGACCTGGGGCCGCTGCCCGACGACATCACCGTGCACCTGGACGCCGGCTACGACTTGGACAAGACCCGCACCGAACTCGCCGCGCGCAGTCTGCATGGCCGCATCGCGCACAAAGGCGAGAAGGCCCCGATCCAGGCCAGCCAGCGGTGGCATGTCGAGCGAACCTAGTGTGCCACGAGGCGCTCTGTTTGTATCCCCGGCTCAGCCGGGAGGAACTCGGAAGGAGGTTTCTGGGCCGGATGACTTACCTGGATCCGAAAGGTGAAGGGGACAACAGCATGTCAGAAAACCAGTGACCGGGCTCAGTTGTCAGAGACGGTGTGCTGGGCGGCCCGCGCGATATGGCGAAGACTGGATTGTTTGAAGCCCAATCTCCAGGAGATGCAAGTTCCCATCCGTCGGAAAGACGACTGAAACCGGCGCCGTGCTCTGCCCTGGATTCGAAGGTTGTCCGGTGCACTTCCGGAGCTCGGAGCGATGTCCAGCGAGGACATTCAAGGAGATGAGTGGGACGCCTGTGTCGCGCTAGAACGTACAGACAGGGACGAACGTGGGATCGCCTACGGGATGCGAGTCCTATGGCGACGGAGGCCCCGTAGTAGTCGCCGGAGTAACGACCGGTCAGGGAGGACGGGAAAGCCGTCCACATCGGGCGAAGGGGGCCAGGTGATTTGGACACCACAGAGTCGGGAGGTATGCGTAATGCAGAGCGCCAAAACGGTGCTGGGTGTCCTGCGTGAACGCGGCAGGCGTGGCCTGCCGTGCAATGAACTGTTTCGGCAGCTGTTCAATCCGCAGTTGTATCTGCTGGCCTACGGGCGGATCTACGCCAACCATGGTGCGATGACACCCGGGGTCACGTCGGAAACCGTGGACGGCATGTCGCAGCGGAAGATATACCGGATCATCGAGGCGATACGCCACGAGCGCTACCGCTTCAAGCCGGTCCGGCGCATCCATATCCCGAAGAAGAACGGGAAGATGCGTCCGTTGGGGCTGCCGACCTGGTCGGACAAACTCGTCGGTGAAGTGATCCGCCTGTTATTAGAGGCGTACTACGAGCCAACGTTCTCCGACCGATCTCATGGGTTTCGTCCCCGCCGTGGCTGCCATACCGCTTTGCGGGAGGTGGACCACACCTGGACCGGGACGTCCTGGTTCATCGAAGGGGACATTGCCGACTGCTTCGGCAGCCTGGACCATCAGGTGCTGCTGTCGATCCTCGGCGAGAAGATCCATGACCAGCGGTTTCTGCGGCTGGTGCGCAACATGCTCAAGGCCGGATACCTGGAGGACTGGAGATGGGGTGCCACGCTCTCCGGAGCGCCGCAAGGCGGAGTGGCCTCCCCGATCTTGTCCAACATCTACCTGCACAAGCTGGATGAGTTTATCGAGACAGTTCTGATTCCGGATTACACCCGAGGGAAGCGCCGGGCCCGAAACCCGGCCTACCTGGAGTTGCAGAATCTGCTGGCGAAAGCCCGCCGGCGCGGCGACCGGGTCCAGGCCCGCAAGCTGCGTCAGCGGATGGTCAGCCTGCCGAGCGCGGATCCCGACGATCCGGCATACCGCAGACTGCGCTACATACGCTACGCGGACGATCACCTCCTCGGTTTCACCGGACCGAAAGCCGAGGCCGAGCAGATCAAGCAACGCCTGGACCAGTTCCTGCGCGACGAACTCAAGCTGGAGCTGTCCCAGGAAAAGACGCTGATCACTCATGCCCGCACCGGGGCAGCGAGGTTTCTCGGCTACGAGATCACGACCCAGCACAACGACACGAAGAAGACCGGCCGTTACCGTCGGATCAACGGCCAGATCGCTCTCCGCGTCCCTCAGGACGTGATCAAGTCCAAGTGCGCCCCCTATCTCGCCCGCGGAGAACCCGCGAAGAAGACAGCCCTGATCAACAGCAGCGATCATGCGATCGTGGCGACCTTCGGGACCGTTTACCGGGGCGTTGTCCAGTACTACCTGCTCGCCGGAGATGTCTTCCGGCTGCACCGGCTGCAATGGGTCATGGAAACGTCCATGCTCAAGACCCTTGCCGCCAAGCACCGTTCGTCAGTGTCGAAGATGGCCGCCAAGCACAAGGCCAGAATTGACACGCCCAACGGGCCCCGGGTGTGCTTCGAGGCCCGCATCGAGCGGAAGAACAGGAAACCACTGGTGGCACGGTTCGGTGGGATTCCCCTCCAACGGCAGCGAGCGGCAGAACTCGCCGACCGCGAGCCGGTGCGGGTGGACTATCCGCAGAAGGAACTCATCGCGAGACTCCTGGCGGACACCTGCGAGATCTGCGGAAGCAAGGGCAATGTGCAAGTGCACCACGTCCGTGCTCTCGCCGACCTCGCACATGCCGGATGGCAGCCTTCCGACTGGGCACGCGTCATGCTTCACCGACGACGCAAAACGGTCGTGGCCTGCGACGTCTGCCACGACCGTATCCATTCAGAACGGCCAGCCCGATCACTCACGCCGTAGTCACTGGAGAGCCGGATGACCGGGAAACCGTCATGTCCGGTTCGGCGGGAGGCCGCGCGGAACAGGACTCGCCCCACGGCGAGCACCTCACCGCGCGGCCGACCCAACCGCCTGGCAGAACGCCTTCTACCGGCTCGCCCGCTGCTACGAACGCCGCGCAACGGTCATCGACGCCTTCTTCGACCTCGCGGACACGATCATCACCGTCCGTAGCCTGATCCGCCAGGCATGGACGACCCACCGCTGGGACGACCGCCCGAACCGCCGCCCATGAGCACACGCCTATCTGCGCGAACTCTTACTTGATCAAGGGCGTCCCGCTGACGCGGGCCGCCGCGCGTCGGCGGTCGGTGACCGCCGCCCGCTCCTGTCTGCCGCCCCGCTGGCGACGGCCGCCGACCACTCGGCGCGCAGGGCCCAGAGGCATAGGCCGGACTGTCAATCGGAAGCCCCGCTGTCCGAACGCTCAGCAGCAGACCGGCTGGGTTCCCGAGAGGCCGTCCGGCGAGCTCGTACCGTGCGGCGTCGACACCCCGGCGGAGCTGTCGTCCGGAACGCGGCCGTTGTGCCTGGCTGGGACCGTGACGATGGAGATAACTGGGCTGATGCCGGTGCGGGGTTGAGCGAGACACACGTGACGGGTGATCGGTCGGCGCGCCCGCCGTCGTGGCTGACTTTCTACGGCTGAGGCCAGAACCTCATGGCCATGGGCACGGCACGCACGTGAAGGCCCGTCCCTGCCGGGGCTGACGAGTGCGGGGGGAGCCTCGATCGGCCGTGCCCGGCAGGGGCGGGAGTCGGGTGGGTCAGCGCGGTGCGGCGCCTGGGCGAGCGAGGCGGGTCACGTCTGGCGCCAGGTCCGCCAGGGGCGGGTGATGATCTCCCGGTAGGTGTGGTGGGACGGGTTTCTGGCCGCAGTGCCGCAGGACCCAGTCCTGCGGTTCGGTGAAGTCCTCGCTTGTCGGCGAGGTCTCTCCGTCCACGGCGCACTGCATCGCGTAGAGGACCGGCTCCGCGTCCGGCTCGCGGTCGGGCTGGAGCGTCCAGGTCTCGTAGCGCAGAACCGAGCGAGAAGTCACCGTCCCCACCTCCGGTTGGCCACGGCCACCTTCGCGCTCAACTCCTCCGCCGGAGTCGGCGAACGTAGGTCCTCGGGCGGCACGTCCCACTCCCGACCACCGCGCGGCGGCCGAAGCTGCACGGACGTCCCCACATGCCCCATCACCACGCCCACCTTGCCGCTCCGCCGGTCGACCACCAGGGCGCCGGCATCGGGCGGTGTGCCCGTCGGCATCAGGGGTGGGGGCCGTCATCGTGACCACCCTGGCGAGGCGGCGCGCGACCGGGCGTCCAGTCGCAGGGCGGGAACACATGGGGTGGCGCTCATTCGCACGGTGACGCTCCTCGGCGGCGTTGATGCGTGCCCCTGGGCCTGTTGGTGCCGCAGGGTCGGCACCGATCCTCACGCCGGTCACCGGGACGAAGGAACCTCCACCAAACCCCACTTCGGGACGTCCTGCACCATGTAGAACGTCCCTAGTGCCGTCCTGAGACGAAGGGGGAGACTCGTGCCGAACGAGAGACTACGAGCCGTCATGGCGGCGGGAGGCTGGACGTACGCCGCACTCGCTCAGCAGGTCGAGGTCGACCCCAAGTCGGTCGAGCGCTGGGTGAACCTCGGGCGTATCCCACGTCGTGCCACCGCCCTCCAGGCGGCCAAGGCCCTGGGAGAAGACGTGCACGCACTCTGGCCGGCGCTCCGCCAGGCCCGCCCCGCCCGCGCCATCAGCCCCGAACTGGTCACGCTCTACGAACAGCGGGCAGACATCCCCGTCTCGACGTTCACCGACCTGATGGCCCAGGCCCGGGAACGGATCGACATCCTCGTCTACGCGGCAGTCTTCCTCCACGAGGCGTACCCGCGGCTGAACGAACTCCTCACCGAACGCGCCGCCGAAGGCTGCACCGCCCGCATCGCGATCGGGGACCCTGACAGCGACAACGTCCAAGCCCGCGGCCAGGAAGAGCGGTTCGGCCACGGCATCGAATCCCGCTGCCGCCTCGCCCTCATGCACTACAAGCCGCTCGCCGACACCCCAGGCATCGAAGTCCGCACCCACGGCACCACGCTCTACAACTCCCTCTACCGCGCCGACGACCAGCAACTCGTCAACGCACACGTCTGGGGCGTCAACGCCTACGCCGCCCCCGTGTGGCACCTTCGCCGACACCAGGAGAGCGGCATGTTCGACACCTACGCCGACAGCTTCAACGCCGTGTGGGCGACCGCAACCCCCGTACGAGAGGAAGACTGACCATGGCCCGCACCGAGTACTACGACGACCCCAACGCGCCCAAGCCGAACACCGTGGTCGTCGCCGCCTCCGCCGTCGTCACCGACGACCACGGCCGCATCCTCCTCCAGCGCCGCCGCGACAACGACCTGTGGGCACTGCCCGGCGGCGGCATGGACCTCACCGACTCCCTGCCCGGCACAGCCGTCCGCGAAGTCAAAGAGGAGACCGGCCTCGACATCGAGATCACCGGCCTGGTCGGCACCTACACCGACCCGAAACACATCATCGCCTACACCGACGGCGAAGTCCGCCGCCAGTTCAACGTCTGCTTCACCGCCCGCATCACCGGCGGCCAACTGGCAATCTCCGACGAGTCCACTGAACTCCGGTTCGTGTCGCCGGAAGAGATCGAGCAGTTGCCGATGCACCACACCCAACGGCTCAGGCTCCAGCACTTCCTGGAACAGCGCGAAAAGCCGTACCTGGGCTGAACCGCCTAACGGCAGTAGCGACGGCAACAACCCCGCACAACCACGGACATCCACGCACCTCACCGGACCAGCAAACCGTACTTGACCTGCGAAAAAGCAGGTCGAAGGCTTCGCGTAGCACACGTACTATGTGCTGGCGGGGGTCACGCCGGTCCTTGTGCACAATTGCGAAGGCGCACCCACTCATGTCACAGGTAAGGGTGATGACCCGCTAGTTCCGGAACTCATCAACGATATAAATGCTCGCTATCCTGGGCATGTGCGAGCTGAAGGCGTCACGATAAATGGGCCGAGCGGTGAATCGCTCACAGACTTTGACATCGTGACCCGGAATGTAGTGGTGCAGGTGAAGAGTGGTTCAGGAAAGGGTGCTCGCAAGCAGGCGCTAAACACGCAAAGTCTGACGGACTATCCTGTCATTGTCTACCTTCCACAGGGGCGTGGCAGTGTGATCAAGAGTCTGGAGCAGGCTGGCATTATGGTCACGCGGGACAAGAATCTGCTACTTGATGTCCTGGCGCCATAGCCTCCGAATGATTGCAAATATTCGATACGAAGGGAGCCGCAGTGCGTCCTACTGTCGTCCTTCTGAGCCCTACTGGTGATCATCAGGAGCTGGTGAACCGCTTGCGTGGAGCTGGCTCCTATCGTGAAGACGAGTTTTTTGATCACTTGCATCGAGGCGAATGTCGATTCGGTGTGGATGTTTCCGGGGACGTCATCGATGAGTTTGATGAGGAAGAGCTTGCCGAGATTTCTGAGAAGATCGGAGAGTTGGGGGCGGTCCTCATCGAATACCCCAGCGTGGCATGCATCCGTGAGCTTCTGATGGACGTACTTTCTGGAATCAGTGGAATCCTTGACACGAACCACGGTGAGCTTCTGGATTACCAGAGTGCCTTGCTGATATTCCAGCGAGATCCGTCCTGGGACTGGCGTTCCGGCGGCGACGAAATCATCTCAGTCGCCAACTCCTGAGGTATTTGCATCAGCGTAAGACTTGGGACCCCCCGAAAGGATTTCGGAGGGTCCCAAGAGGCTTTTGACGGCAACGGTGACGGCAACGTCAGCGGCCGGCTGCTGGGGTGGGTGGGGCGTCTGGGGCGTCGGTGACCGTGCGGAGTGTGCCGATGGCTTGGCGTTGGAGGCGGGGGCTCGCGTGGGCGTAGACGTCGGCGGAGACGACGTTGGGGGCGTGCCCGAGGAGCTCCTTGATGACGACGAGGTCGACGCCCTGTTTCAAGAGCAGCTTGCCCAGCTCCTAACAGGCGCGGATCATCTGCCGCACGTGACGGGCGACGGCGTGACGGGGCAGGGGCGGGGCCGGACGGTGCCGCCGCACGTGGTGCACGGCAGCGCGGTCCCTTGAGGCAACAGCGTGGCGCCGCGGCCCTGACAGGGGCGGCAGAACAGCGCCCGCGAAGATGAGGCAGAAATCATGACCGTGTCAGAGCGTCATCCGCTGCGCTATTCCGGGGAGGTCACCCTCGGTGACGTTGAGGGCATCAAACGCTTTCTGACTGCACGAACAGCGCGACTTGCCAGCGCGGAGCGTGGAACTGACGAGCGGCAAGTGGCGCGCGGTATGCGAACTGCGCTCTTGCAGCTCGTCAGTACGCTCCAGCACGCCCTGTCGCTTTCTGAAGCGGATCGTGAGTCGAATCAACTGCAGCTGGGTTTGCAGATCGGGATGGCATGGAATGCCTTGTGGGCGTTGGTGTCCCCATGGCAATGGCATGACGAGTACGATCATGAGCGGTGGCGACATGTCAAGTATTGGGACGCGGGCCAGGAGGCTGGTTATGAAAGCCTACTGACTGACATAGTCTCCGATGGGCGGCAGTCTTACGGCGACCCCGGGGGCGATGGCAGGTAAATCCTGAACGCGCTGGCCGCTGAATTATGCCAGCGGTGCGTCAAGATTTCGAAGTGGTGCCCTATTGTGGCTTCAGATGATGAATCGTAAGAGCTCCGCCAGTAGTGTCTGGCGGGGCTCTTGGGGTGTTTGACGGCAAAGTCAGTGGATGGCGGGTGGGGCTTCGGGGTTGTCGGCGATAGAGCTGAGGGCACTGCGCAGGCGGTCGACGGCACGCCGCCCAACGCCTCAGCGCCGCTGCCCCCACGCCTTCCGCAGCTGAAGTGCCAGGAACAGCGACCATCCCGTCGGGATCACCGTCCGGTACCAGCTCACGCCCGGCGACCACCACGCGTACGCCATCAGCGGGACGAAGAACAGCAGGCCCGCGACGCGCAACAGCCACCAGCGTCTCGACCGGGGGGCCGGGAGCGTGGGGGTGCCCAGGTCCTTCGACATCGTGTCGCGGATGCCCTTGAACACCCCGCGGCGGGCGAGGATCTGGGCACCGGGGGCATCCGCCAGGATCTCGTCGCGTTCGCCGAAGCCGTCAGGCAGCGGGGGCAGCCCGAGGGCCGTCACCAGCTCCGACTGGCGGCTCGCCGGGTCGTTCGTGCCGCGGAGCAGAGTGACCAGCGGGCGCTCGTCGGGCACCGGGAAGAGTTCGGCGAGGGCCGCGGCCGTGGCGGTGGCCTCGGCGTGGTCGGTGACCGGGGCCGCCGGGTCCCACAGGTGGGAGGCGCGCGGTTTGCCCTTGTGGAAGAGGGTGAAGCCGCAGCGGTCGGCGGTGCGGCGCAGCACAAGCGCCGGCCACTTCTCGCCGGTGGTGAAGTTGTCGGCGGCCGACGTCAGCATCTCCTCGCCGGCCACGAGCGTCGCGCGCCTGCCGGGGGAGGGGTCGGCGACGAGTTCGACGTAACTCAGGCCCGTGGGAGCGCCGGGACCGCCAGGACCGCCGGGTCGTCCCGGGGGAGCGGGCGCGGGGGCGATACGGAGCGAGACACCGCACATCAGGGCCGCGTCGGCGACCTCGTGCGGCGGGGCCGCGGCTATCGCGAGCGAGCGCGGCGCGGGGACGGCCGGGACCGGTGCCGCCGGGTTCTCGGGCCGGGGCGGTCTGCCGAAGAACGGGGTCTTGGAGGCGATCTGCATCCGTACGCCGAGCCGGAACTCCAGGAACTCCTTGCGGCTGTCGCCCAGATAGGTCCACGGGAACTCAGCGGCGTGCACACCGATCGCCCGGAACACCTCCAGAGCCTCGCTCCAGCGCTCGGCGAGGATCAGCATCAGCGCCAGGTGGTTGCGGAAGCCCGCGGCCTCGGGGTCGCCGGGTTCGTACCAGCCGGAGAGCTCCAGGGCGCGGTCCACGGCGGCCCGGACCCGGGCGGGGTCGATCGGGCCGTTCTCGGTGGAGTCCTCGGAGACCACCTCGTACTCGATCGCGGCCAGCAGGGGCAGGGCGTGCAGCTTCGAGCCGGGCAGCGCCCCCTCGGCGGCCTTCTCGGCGAAGCCGAACATCTCCTCGTGCGAGCCGTACCACTTGTCGCAGAGGTACTGGAGGGCGGTCGCATGACAGCCGTAGTGGTGCGGGGCACGGGCGACGGCCTCCTTCCAGTACGCGTCGAAGACATGGCGCGGAGCCTGGATGCCGCGTGCGTGGGTGAGCGCGATCTCCCACGGCACCGGGTCGGTGGGGTTCCGCTCGGCAGCCGCCGCGATCACCGGAACCGCGTCCTCGAGAAGCGTGAAGAAGGCCCGGAACTGGTCCTCGGACACATGGCGGGCACGGTGGCTGCTCCGTATCTCCCACGCCTGCTGAATACAGAGGTCCGCCTTCACCAGCAGCGCGTCGGGGTCCTCGGGCGACCGGGACAGCCAGCTCTCCAGCCAGCCCGGGTTGTGCAGCGCGCTCTCGGCGAGCTCGGAGACGTAGCCGCTGCGCCGCTCCCACTGTGCGTCGAGCCGGGTCCCGGCGAGCAGCTCACGGGCAAGGCCGGCATCCCCGGCGGAGCACGCGGCGAGCGCGGCCCGCAGGGCCGGATCGGCGACCGTGCCGACGGTGACGGCTTCGTCCGGAGGGAGATCCGCGCCCACGGCCGAGCCGTGGCGGAGCATACGAGGCATGGTGATCAGGGAGCGCAAGGACACGTGCGCATTCTTGCCGAACGGGTCGTGAGCTGTCCCCAGGGATTCACCGGGCGTACCCGGTTTGACCCTCCGGAGCGGGCCCCGTAACCTTGACCCTCGGCGTGTTTCCCTGCGCCCACCCCTGAGCAACTCCCTCCCGATGGATCTTCCGGTCGGGAGAGGCCGCTCATCCTTCCGGATCGTCGCGGGCTTCGGCCTGTGCGAGCGGCTGGCATCAGGGGGTCCGTTCCGAGCGAAAGAGAGACCCGCGTGTACGCCATCGTGCGCAGCGGTGGTCGCCAGCACAAGGTTGCTGTCGGCGACATCGTTGAGGTTGACAAGATTTCCACTGCCAAGGTTGGCGACACGGTCGAGCTCTCGACCCTGCTCGTTGTCGACGGCGACGCCGTGACCAGCGACCCGTGGGTGCTGGCCGGTATCAAGGTCACGGCCGAGGTCGTGGACCACCACAAGGGCGCGAAGATCGACATCCTTCGCTACAAGAACAAGACCGGCTACCGCCGTCGCCAGGGTCACCGTCAGCAGTACACGGCGATCAAGGTCACCGGTATCCCCGCGGCTGCGAAGTAAGGGACTGAGGAGACATGGCACACAAGAAGGGCGCATCGTCCACTCGGAACGGGCGCGACTCCAATGCTCAGCGGCTCGGCGTGAAGCGCTTCGGCGGTCAGGTCGTCAACGCCGGTGAGATCCTGGTCCGCCAGCGCGGCACCCACTTCCACCCGGGCAACGGCGTCGGCCGTGGCAAGGACGACACGCTGTTCGCGCTGGACGCCGGCGCGGTGGAGTTCGGTACCCGTCGTGGCCGCAAGGTCGTGAACATCGTTCCGGTCGCCTGACCCAGGCACCCGTAGAGCGGTTTTCTTTGCGAGGGCGGACCTCGCTTCCCGTTGACCGGGAAGCGGGTCCGCCTTTCGCTTGTTACACCTAAGACATTCCGTACATATCTGGAGGCACACCCATGACCACCTTCGTGGACCGCGTTGAGCTGCATGCCGCCGCGGGTAACGGAGGCCACGGCTGCGCCTCCGTTCACCGGGAGAAGTTCAAGCCGCTCGGCGGCCCCGACGGCGGCAACGGCGGCCGTGGCGGCGATGTCATCCTGGTCGTCGACCAGTCCGTGACGACGCTGCTCGACTACCACCACAGCCCGCATCGCAAGGCCACCAACGGACAGCCCGGCGCCGGCGACAACCGCTCCGGCAAGGACGGCCAGGATCTCGTCCTGCCCGTGCCCGACGGTACCGTGGTCCTCGACAAGCAGGGCAATGTCCTCGCCGACCTCGTCGGCCAGGGCACCACCTTCATCGCGGGCCAGGGCGGCCGCGGCGGCCTGGGCAACGCCGCGCTGGCCTCCGCCCGCCGCAAGGCCCCCGGTTTCGCGCTGCTCGGCGAGCCGGGCGAGTCGCGCGACGTGGTCATGGAGCTCAAGACCGTCGCCGACGTGGCGCTGGTCGGCTACCCGAGCGCGGGCAAGTCCTCGCTGATCTCCGTGCTCAGCGCCGCCAAGCCCAAGATCGCGGACTACCCCTTCACCACGCTCGTGCCGAACCTCGGTGTGGTCACCGCGGGGTCGACCGTCTACACCATCGCCGACGTGCCGGGCCTGATTCCCGGCGCCAGCCAGGGCCGCGGCCTGGGCCTTGAGTTCCTGCGCCACGTCGAGCGCTGTTCCGTGCTCGTGCACGTCCTGGACACGGCGACGCTGGAGTCCGACCGCGACCCTGTCTCCGACCTCGACGTCATCGAGGAGGAGCTGCGGCAGTACGGCGGTCTCGACGACCGTCCGCGCATCGTCGTCCTCAACAAGATCGACATCCCGGACGGCCAGGATCTCGCCGACATGATCCGCCCCGACCTGGAGGCGCGCGGCTACCGCGTCTTCGAGGCGTCCGCGGTGGCGCGCACCGGCCTGAAGGAACTCTCCTTCGCCCTGGCCGAGATCGTCGCCGGGGCGCGCGCCGCCAAGCCGGTCGAGGAGGCGACCCGGATCGTCATCCGCCCGAAGGCGGTCGACGACGCGGGCTTCACGGTCGTGCAGGAGGAGGACGGTCACTTCCGCGTGCGTGGCGAGAAGCCGGAGCGCTGGGTCCGCCAGACCGACTTCAACAACGACGAGGCCGTCGGCTATCTCGCAGACCGCCTCAACCGCGTCGGTGTCGAGGAGGCGCTGATGAAGGCCGGGGCCCGCGCGGGCGACGGCGTGGCCATCGGCCCCGAGGACAACGCGGTCGTCTTCGACTGGGAGCCGACGATGATGGCGGGCGCGGAGATGCTCGGCCGCCGCGGCGAGGACCACCGCCTGGAGGCCCCGCGCCCCGCGGCCCAGCGCCGCCGCGACCGGGAAGCGGAGCGCGACGATGCGCAGCGCGAGTTCGACGAGTTCGACCCTTTCTAGGCACACCGGCAGGCCTGCCGCCCCGGAACGCCGGACTCCGTCCCGGAGCTCGGCGTTCCGGTCGACCGGCAAACGCTTGGTCAAGGTGGGGTGTGTTCATCCCCCTCTGTCTCCCCTGATCAGGCTAAATCGTGGGATGAGGGGCAACCTCGGCGAGACGGCAACCGTCTGACGGGGCGTGTGGCGATCTATGGAACATCCGATTGCCTCCCGATCCCCAGTTGAACGGAGCAGCAAGGGCCGATGAAGATCTCCTTCCTCATCCATACCGTTTACGGTATTGGCGGGACGATCCGCACCACTCTCAACCTCGCCGAAGAGCTGGTGAGCCGGCACGAGGTGGAGATCGTCTCGGTCTTCAGGCACCGGGACGTACCTCTGTTCACCATCGACCCCCGGATCTCCGTCGTTCCCCTCGTCGACACCCGGGTGAACTCCCCGACGAACGAGAAGGAACACCCCTTCCAGCTCCAGCCCGCCGCCTTCTTCCCGCAGAACGAGGCGCGTTACAAGGAGTACAGCCGGCTCACCGACGACCGCGTCCGCGAGCACTACGCCACTTCGGACGCGGACGTCGTGGTCGGCACCCGCCCCGGGCTCGTCGCGTACGTCGCACAGTTCGCCCCGCGGGGCGCGGTCCGCATCGGCCAGGAACACATGTCGCACAACCATCACAAGGCAGCGCTGCGCGCCGAGATGTACGAGCATCTCGCGGCGATGGACGCCTTCGTGACGGTCTCCGAGGGCGACGCCGCCATCTGGCGGGAGAGGATGCCGCTGCCCGGCACCCGTGTGCTGGCCATCCCGAACAGCGTCCCCGAGCCCCAGGTCGCCCCCTCCGACGGGACGGGCACCACCGTCGTCGCCGCCGGACGGCTCGCCCCCGAGAAGCAGTACGACGTCCTCGTCGACGCCTTCGCCAAGGTCACCGCCCAGCGCCCGGAGTGGGTGCTGCGCATCTACGGCGGCGGCGACCAGCGCCCCAGGCTCCGCGACAAGATCCTCACCATGGGCCTCTACAACAAGGTCCATCTGATGGGTCCGCACTCGCCCATCGAACCCGAGTGGGCCAAGGGTGCGATCGCGGTGTCGACCTCACGCCATGAGTCGTTCGGCATGACGCTCGTCGAGGCCATGCGCTGCGGCCTGCCGGTGATCTCCACCGACTGCGACTACGGACCGCGGGAGATCATCAAGGACGGGGTGGACGGTGTCCTCGTCCCGGTCGGCGACCGCAAGGCGATCGCCGACGCGCTGCTGAGGCTGATCGACGATGGGGAGCTGCGCCGCCGTCTGGGCACCGCCGCGCGCGAGAATTCCTGCCGCTTCGACCCCTCGCAGGTCGTCAAGGAGTACGAGAACCTCTTCGAGGAGCTCAGCGCCGCTCTCTCGCAGCGCGGTGGCGCGCCGGACTTCGAGCCGGTCGCCGACTGCGTGGTGGGCTCGCGGGGCGAGCTGGTCATCACGCTGGTCACGCCCCGCCCGGCGGCCGACGAGGCAGGGCTGCGGCTGCTGTGCGTACGGACCACGGGCAGCACCGAGGTGCACACCTTTCCCTTCGGGCCGGACGGATCCGTGACCGTCCCCGCCGGTGAGGAGCTCGGCGAGGGCATCTGGGAGCTCTTCGCCGAGTCGGCGGCGACCGGTGCGCGGGCCCGCCTCGGCAGCCGCAACGTCGATCAGCGCGGCGCCATGCACGCCGCTGAGCGGCTCGTACCCGAAAAGCCCGTCTGCAATCTCGTGCCGTACGCCGACAGGACACGGGGCACGCTCGTGCTGCGGTCCTGGGTCAGGGCGGTCCACGCGGAGGCCGCGGACGTCCGGGTCGCCGGGCGGAAGATGACCCTGTCGGGCAGTCTGATCGGCGCGAGCCCGGCCGGGAACCCCGTCCTTGTGTTGCGCCGCCGTCAGAAGCCCGCGAAGGAACTGACCGTCCCGGGGCGGTGGGACGCCGCGGGTGTGTTCCACTTCACCATCGCCGGTACCGCTCCGGCCGCGGAGCAGATCACCGCACACGATGTGTGGGACACCTTCCTCCGATATGCCCCGGATGCCCAGCCGGTGAAGATCGGCCGCGTACTGGACGACGTGGTCATGAAGAAGGACGTCTACAACTATCCGTTGGCCGTTCTGCCGAAGAAGAGGAAGGGGAGTCTCGCGCGTGCGCTCGCCAAGAAAATCCTCAGAAGGCCCGCTCAGCGCGTCCGCGTCCGCCTCTTCTACACCGCCTCGAACGATCTCGCTCTCAACGTGGTCGATATGTAGGGATTTCCTGCATACGTAATCCGGGGTCGACTACAGGAGGCGTTTTGGCGGCAAGAGCGATTCGAGCCAAGCACTCATGTGGTCTCGGTCACCCGGTCAATCGTCTGGTGTGCCCGGATTAGCCTGATGGCAAGGCGAACGGCGGGTTGCGCAGAGGTGTGGCGTGAATGGCCTACGCCTTGCGAGACGGTAACGCAGAGTGCAACTATCGGAATGTTCCCCAGTCCCCGCAAGGTAGGTCGTCGTCTGTGTCTGTGCAGCCCATAGCCAAGCCCCGCACCACAGCTGTTGTGCTCGCCGGTGGTACCGGCCAGCGTGTGGGTCTGTCGATCCCCAAGCAGCTGCTGAAGATCGCCGGCAAGGCTGTCATCGAGCACACGCTGACGATCTTCGAGCAGGCGGAGTCCATCGACGATGTGATTGTGCTGATGGCGCCGGGTTTTGTGCCCGACGTGGAGAAGATCATCGCAAGGGCCGGACTGACCAAGGTCGCCGGGGTCATCGAAGGCGGCTCGACGCGGAACGAGACCACCGAGCGTGCGATCGCCGCGCTGGGAGAGGGACTTGCCGAGGGCGAGGACCGCAACGTCCTGTTCCATGACGCTGTCCGTCCGCTTCTGTCACAGCGGGTGATCCAGGACTGTGTCGACGCACTTGACCGGTATCAGGCGGTCGATGTCGCCATCCCGTCCGCGGACACGATCATCGTGACCCGCACCCACGGCGAGGACGGCGAGTTCATCACCGACGTCCCGGACCGCTCGCGGCTGCGCCGCGGCCAGACCCCGCAGGCGTTCAAGCTCTCCACGATCCGCAAGGCGTACGAGATCGCGGCGGGCGATCCCAACTTCCAGGCCACCGACGACTGTTCGGTGGTCCTGAAGTACCTGCCGGACGTCCCGATCCATGTCGTCGCGGGCGACGAGTACAACATGAAGGTGACCCAGCCGGTCGACGTCTTCATCGCCGACAAACTCTTCCAACTGGCCACAACCGCCGCTCCCCGTCAGGCCGACGAGGCCGCCTACCGCGAACTGCTCGCCGGCCGCACCCTGGTCGTCTTCGGCGGCTCGTACGGCATCGGCGCGGACATCGCCGAGCTGGCGAAGCGGTACGGCGCGCAGGTGTACGCGCTGGGCCGCTCCACCACCGGCACCCATGTCGAGAACCCCGAGCATGTCGACGACGCGCTCTCCAGGGCGTACTCCGAGACCGGCCGGGTCGACTACGTCATCAACACAGCCGGTGTCCTGCGCATCGGCAAGCTCGCCGAGACGGACAACACGACCATTCAGGAGGCGCTGAACGTCAATTACCTGGCACCGGTCCAGATTGCCCGCGCCTCGTACAAGTACCTGGCGGAGACCAAGGGCCAGTTGCTGCTCTACACCTCCTCCAGCTACACCCGCGGACGCGCTGAGTACAGCCTGTATTCGTCGACCAAGGCGGCCATGGTGAACCTCACCCAGGCCCTCTCCGACGAATGGGCGAGCGACGGAATTCGCGTGAACTGTGTGAATCCCGAACGCACCGCGACGCCGATGCGGACCAAGGCCTTCGGTGTGGAGCCGAGCGGTTCGCTGCTCTCCTCCGAGGCTGTGGCCAGGTCTTCCCTGGATGTTCTGCTCTCCGAACTGACCGGTCACGTCATTGACGTACGGCAGCAGGATCCGACCCGCGAGGCGAGTGAAGCTTCCGGATTCGAAGCGGCGCTGGCAGCCGTTCTGGACCGCCAGGAAGATGTGTGATGATTGCCGACAGCTGAAATTGACGGACCTCTGTGTTCGCCCAGCAAGCGAACACAGAGGCCCGAATTCGTGAAGTCTTTTCCTTTGTGATTGCATCTTTGTTGTGGTAAACCGGCACCCCCCTGGAGCAGGTTCTTCGTGATTTCGACCGCCATTCGCCGGGCCCGAGTGGGCAGCGGAGCCGAATTGGTTGCCGCAGTCCTTCTGGGACTGGGCTTTCCCTGTATGCTGATCACCGCTCTGATTCCCAGTTTCTGGGGATTTGTCGCGGCTGCCTCGGTGACGTATGTCGCCGACTGGTTTCTGCACCAGCGCGGCAGCTACCTCGTCAACCGGCTGAACAAGATCAAGTTCGGCCTGCCGATGCACTTCCTGGTGCGTCAGCTGCTTCTGGTGCTGCTGCTGTCCCGGCTGGACCTCGCCGAGCAGACCCTGTTCTACGTCGCGGTCGGCGGTTTCCTGCTCATCTTCGGTCTCCAGGCCCCGCACGGCGCCCTCGCCACGCTGATCCGTCTGCGCCGCACCATGCCGGTGGTGACACGCAACGTCGATCTGCACGGCCTGCGGATCCCCAACGCGCCTTCGAAGGCACTGCTGAACCGATCCTCCGAGAAGATGCTCCACCTGGACATCCCCGCGGTCGCGGGCGTGCTGGCCGCCACCCGGATGGACACCAACGTCCTCGCGTACGCCGGTATGGCGATCACCCTCGGCCTCGCCCTGCTCTACACCGCCGCTCTCTGCCTCTACATGCGCCCGAGCCGGCTCGTACCGAACGCCTCGAAGGTCCTCAAGGGCATCGACACCTGGCTGCGCGAGTACCGCCCGACCGTCGTCCTCTACTTCTCCGGCTCCAAGGAGTCGGCGTACCAGGTGAAGATGTGGGTCGAGACGATGGAGCAGCTGGACGCCCGTCCGCTGATCATCCTGCGTGAGCGCTACATCGTGCCCCAGCTCGGCGAGACCTCTGTGCCGGTCATCTGCGTCCCCGGCGGAGTGCACCTGATGAACATGGACCTGTCCACGGTCCGTGTCGCGCTGTACCCCGCCAACGTCGGCAAGAACATCCACATCCTGCGCGTGCCGACCATGAAGCATGTCTTCATCGGCCACGGCGACAGCGACAAGATCGCCAGCGTCAACCCCTTCAGCAAGGTCTACGACGAGGTGTGGACGGCAGGCCGTGCCGGACGCGACCGCTACGCGCTCGCCGACGTCGGTGTACGCGACGACGAGATCGTCGAGGTGGGCCGCCCCCAGCTGGCCCCCATCACGTCCTGGACCGGGACCCCGAAGAACCCGATCCCGACCGTCCTGTACGCCCCCACCTGGGAGGGCTGGGACGACAACCCGGGCAACACCTCGCTGCTGCTGGCCGGCGAGAACATCGTCAAGGGTCTGCTGAACGCCGAGCGCCCGGTCCGCGTGATCTACAAGCCGCACCCCTTCACCGGCACGCGCAGCGCCAAGGCGAAGGCGGTCCACACCCGTATCACCGCTTTGGTCGCCACGGCCGCGGCCGAGCGCGCCTCCGACCCGCGCTGGGCCCAGGAGGCCGCCGCCGCACAGGCCGGCCAGGAAACGGCGCGGGCGACGCTCGCCCGTGTCGACGCACGCCTGGCCGAGCTGTCCGAGCCCGGCAGGGCGGGCGGCGATGAGGCCGAAGTGTCACGGATCTCGCTCGCCGATCCCCAGCGGCTCGCGGAGATCAAGCGACTGCGGGCCGAGTGGAACGACGCCTACTGGCGCTCCTTCGGCTGGTGGGAGCACAAGACGGTGACCGGCCCCCGGCCGGGCCTGTACGACTGCTTCAACGAGGCGGACGGCATGGTGTCCGACATCTCCAGCGTGGTCTCGGACTTCATCGCGAGCGGCAAGCCGTACGCCGCCGCCGACGCGGCTGCCATGGGCGCCGAGGAGTTCAAGCGGCAGAACACCGCCGTGCGAGCCGCGGTCGTCCTCTCCAACAGCGCGGGGGAACTGGGCGAGCTGCTGGACGCCGTCGCCGATCCGGCGGCGGACAGACTGGCGGGCGCACGGCGCGAGCTGAAGCGGTATCTGCTCGGGCCCGACGAGTCCACCTCCATCGACCAGTTCAACGCCGCGATCGCCGCTGTGACCGCCCGAGCCGAGGCGCGCAACGCCGGCCCCGGCCAGCATGAGATCGAGGTCTCGGCGGAGGATGCGGCCGAGGACGCGGCGGCAGCCGAGGCCGAGTCCGCCGGCCTGGACTCCGCCGCCGCCCGCTGAGGCCCGGTGCCCGCCGACGACGACGGCCCGTGCCCCCTTCCGTGCTTCCGTACGGATGAGGGGCGCGGGCCGCTCCGTACCCCCGCGCCGGGTCGAGACGGCGCGGAGAGAGGATGCTGCCATGAACGCGAACGAGCCCGATGTCAGCGTGATCATCGGTGCCTATGACGCCATGCCCTATGTGGAGCGCTGCCTGGAGTCCGTCGAGGCACAGACCATCGGCGCCGCCCGGATGGAGATCGTCGCCGTCGACGACGGGTCGACCGACGGCACGGGGGAGTATCTGGAGAAGTTCGCGGCCAGGAGCAGGACCGGGACGCGCGTGGTGCGGCAGGCGAACTCCGGCGGGCCCGGCGGCCCGCGCAATCTCGGGCTCTCCCTCGCCCGGGGCCGCTATGTCTTCTTCCTCGACGCCGACGACCACCTGGGCGACGAGGCGCTGGAGCGGATGGTCGCGGTGGCCGACCGGGCGGGCACGGATGTGGTGCTCGGCAGAATGGAAGGCGTCAACCGGGGTGCTCCGCGGTCGATGTTCCGGGCGAACGCCGAGCGTACGGATGTCTTCTCCTCGGCCATCAAGTTCACGCTGAGCGCCCAGAAACTCTTCCGGCGCGAGCTGCTCGTCCGCCACGACCTGCGCTTCGACCAGGGCATGCGGCTCGGCGAGGACGCGCTGTTCACGATGGAGGCCTATCTGCGGGCCGACGGTGTCTCCGTGGTCGCCGACTACACCTGCTACTACCTCGTCGGCCGCGACGACGGAAAGCACGTCACCAAGGGCGTCGAACACGCGGCCATCATCGACGCGGCGCACGAGCTGATGAAGCTGATCGCCGACCATGTGCCGCCCGGCGACCGGCGTGACCTGCTGATGGTCAGGCCCTTTGTCACCTCGCTCCTTCCCCAGCTGGGCCCCATCGTGCTGAAGCAGCCGCAGGAGCGGGGGTGGGACAAACTGGCGCGGGTGGCCCCTCTGATGGACGCGTACTGGACCGAGGGCGTATCGCGCCGGCTCAGGGTCGGCGAGCGGCTGCGGCTCACCAGCGCCGCCGCGGGGCGCTTCGACCTGCTGACGGAGGTGCTGGCCTTCGAGCGGGCGGGACGGGTTCCCGAGGTGGTGGAGCGGGACGGCCGGAGGTATCTCGCTTATCCGCGCTTCGGGGAGGGAGAGGAAGGTTTCCCCGACGCGGTCTACGAGGTGAGAGCCGCCGAGGAGGTCGGCGGGGAGCAGATCGGACCGCTGCGTGCGCGCCGCGCTCCCGGTTCTCGCGGGCGCGCCTCCTTCGTGCGGCGCGCGCTGCGTCGCCTGAGGCTCAGGGGCTGACGGACAGGCACGGCCGGTGCCGGGCGCCGACGCAACCCCGACCTGGGGTCTTTCGTTTGGATCCAGCCCGGCAAGAGCCAAACGAGAAGCCTGGTTCATATCCCGGTCAACTCGTCACTTCTCGGGCGCTGTTGTGGTGGGACGACAGCAGGAGCGGCGCGGCGGGCCGGCTGTCCAGCGAGTGATATGCCCGCGCGGCCACGGCGGGCACTGACATAGATTCGGGTCTGTGACAGTGGCAAGACAGCAGGTAACGCAAGCCCGCAGGATCGTCGTCAAGGTCGGCTCGTCCTCGTTGACCACCGCATCCGGCGGGCTCGACGCCGACCGCGTCGACGCCCTCGTCGATGTGCTCGCCAAAGTCCGCAGCGGCGGTGAGAAGGAGATAGTGCTGGTCTCCTCCGGGGCCATCGCCGCGGGACTCGCCCCGCTGGGCCTGGCCCGCCGCCCCAAGGACCTGGCCCGCCAGCAGGCTGCCGCCAGCGTCGGCCAGGGCCTGCTGGTCGCCCGCTACACCGCCTCCTTCGCGCGCTACGGCGTGCGGGTCGGCCAGGTGCTCCTCACCACCGACGACACCAGCCGCCGCGCCCACTACCGCAACGCCTACCGGACCTTGGACCAGCTGCTCGCCATGGGCGCGGTCCCGGTCGTCAACGAGAACGACACCGTGGCGACGGACGAGATCCGCTTCGGTGACAACGACCGTCTCGCCGCCCTCGTCGCCCATCTCGTACGGGCCGACCTGCTGGTCCTCCTCTCCGACGTCGACGGCCTGTACGACGGGGACCCGGCGAGGCCCGGCAGCTCGCGGATCGACGAGGTGCGCGGCCCGGCCGATATCGCACATGTGCAGATCGGCAGCGCGGGCAAGGCGGGAGTCGGCACCGGCGGCATGGTCACCAAGGTCGAGGCCGCCAGGATCGCGGCGGCCGCGGGCGTTCCTGTCGTCCTCACCTCCGCCGTCCGCGCCGCCGACGCCCTCGCGGGCCGCGCCACCGGCACGTACTTCCACAGCACCGGACGCCGCTCCGCGGACCGGCTTCTGTGGCTCGCCCACGCCTCGACACCGCAGGGTGCGCTCGTCCTGGACGACGGCGCGGTCAACGCCGTCGTGCAGGGCAGGAAGTCGCTTCTGCCCGCCGGTATCGCCGCGGTCGAGGGCGACTTCAGCGCGGGCGACCCGGTCGAGCTGCGCGATGCCCAGGGCCGCGCCGTGGCCCGTGGGCTCGTCAACTTCGACGCCAAGGAGATCCCTCAGCTGCTCGGCCGCTCCACCCACGAGCTGGCGGCGGAACTCGGCCCGGCCTACGAGCGTGAGGTCGTACACAGGGACGATCTGGTCGTCCTCACGCCCTGAATCGGCTGAAACACAGGTCTTCTGGCAGAGACCTTCAGCAAAAGCGCCCCACGTCCCGTCCCGGACTGGTCAACTTTGTTGCGGGGGAATGGCGGGGTACAGCCACACGACACATGCAACAGGAGGCCGCCGGTGAGACGAGCGCGCCCCGGGGATGTGCCCCGAGGGTCGGGGGGCATCCCCCACGCCCGGAGGGCTGTGGGCGAGGAAAGAGCCCTGACCAGTGTCGGAGCGGGTGCCGACTACCAGGACCGCGCGGCGGGCCAGGAATCGGGATCGGAGACGGACACCCACGCCGAGGAGCGTGTGCAGTCGAAGCTGTGGCACATCACGCTGAGCGTCTCCGGCGCCGAAGCCCCGCTGAAGGAGGTCCGGCGCGGCCTCGAACAGCTCGCGCACGACCATCCCTTCCTGCTGACCAGCCGGTACGCCAACGACCATGCGGAGATCCGCTACTGGGAGGAGGCGCGCGACCTGCACGACGCCGCCGCCGTCGCGCTGCGCCTGTGGGGCGAGCACCGCTCCAGCGCCAGGCTTCCTCCGTGGGAGATCGTGGGCCTGGAGGTCATCGACCGCCAGACGTACCACCAGCGCATCGCGGAGGGGTACGGCCCGCCGCCGGCCGCGCCGGTGGGTGTGCACCCCTTCTGAGGCTTCCGTCTCGCAATGCGGAATATGCGGAATACGTGATGGACGCCCGCGGGGACCGGCGCAGTACCCTGCGGGCATGACGACGTCCTCGCCGCTTTCGCCGTACGACAACCTCTCCCCGGTCGCCCGCGCCGCCTACCGTGCCCGTGGCGCAGCCGCCGACCTGGCACCGCTGCCGCGCTCGGAGAAGGACGACGCGCTGCTGGCGATCGCGGACGCCCTGGAGGTCCGTACGAGCGAGATCGTCTCGGCCAACGCCGAGGACATCGCGCGCGCCCGGGAGGCCGGCACCAGCGAGTCGGTCGTCGACCGGCTGACCCTCACCCCGGAGCGGGTGCGGGCCATCGCCGCCGACGTCCGGCATGTGGCGGCCCTGCCCGACCCGGTGGGCGAGGTGGTGCGCGGCTCGACCCTGCCGAACGGCATCGACCTGCGCCAGGTGCGCGTCCCCCTCGGCGTCGTCGGCATCATCTACGAGGCCCGCCCGAACGTCACCGTGGACGCCGCCGCCCTCTGCCTGAAGTCCGGCAACGCGGTACTGCTGCGCGGCTCCTCCTCCGCGTACGCCTCCAACAGCGCGCTCGTGAAGGTGCTGCGGGACGCGGTCGGCGGCTCCGGACTGCCGGCCGACGCGATTCAGCTGGTGCCCGGCGAGAACCGCGACTCCGTACGGGAGCTGATGCGCGCCCGCGGCCTGGTGGACGTCCTCATCCCGCGCGGCGGCGCCTCCCTGATCCGTACGGTCGTCGAGGAGTCCACGGTCCCCGTCATCGAGACCGGCACCGGCAACTGCCATGTCTACGTGGACGCGAACACCGACATCGACATGGCCGTCGACATCCTCATCAACTCCAAGGCACAGCGGCCGAGCGTCTGCAATGCAGCGGAGACGCTCCTGGTCCACCAGGACATCGCGGCCGACTTCCTGCCGCGCGCCCTGGACGCCCTGGCCGAGGCCGGAGTGAGGGTGCACGGCGACGAGCGGGTGCAGGAGTACGCCGACGTCACCAAGGCCACGGTCGTCCCCGCCACGGCCGAGGACTGGGAGACCGAGTACCTGTCGTACGACATCGCCGCCGCCGTGGTCGACTCGCTGGACGCGGCCGTCGGCCACATCCGGCTCTGGTCCTCAGGGCACACCGAGGCGATCGTCACCACCTCGCAGGCAGCCGCCCGCCGGTTCACCCAACTGGTGGACTCCACGACGGTCGCCGTGAACGCGTCCACCCGCTTCACGGACGGTGGCCAGTTCGGATTCGGCGCCGAGATCGGCATCTCCACACAGAAGCTCCACGCCCGAGGCCCGATGGGCCTCCCGGAGCTGACCTCGACGAAGTACATCGTGACAGGAGATGGTCACACTCGGTGAGTGTCTGTCGCGTCACCCGGGTGGGGAGACTTCGGACTCTCTCTGCCCAAACCCATCGCCCAGGTCTACTCTGAAAGCGTGCCGGACGACGTGGGGGGCAGGCCGTTTCCGGACGGCTGGGAGCCCGACGACGACCGCGGGGGCGCGGACGAGGACTTCGCCTCCGTGGTATTCGACGAGGACTTCGTACGGGCCGCCGAGATTCATGAGCCGAGCGCCGTCGAGCGGCTTCTGGCTGCCGCCCAGGCCCGCGCCGAGGCCGAGGCCGCTCGTGCGGGATCCCGCGGCGGAGCTCCCGACGAGGAGCTCTACGACGACGGCTACGGCGGGGAGTACGCCCGGGGACGGGCATACGGCGACGACGACGGTCCCGACTTCGACGACGAGTACACCGGTCCGTACGGGCGGCACGGCGGCGTCCTGCGCCCCTACCGCGGCAGCGCCCGCTGGCACCGGCCCGTGGCCTGGATCCTCGCCCTGGTGATGGGCATCGGGATGGTCGCCCTCGCTTTCACCGCCGTCTACCGCGGGGCCGCGGGCAACCGCCAGGACCAGGTGCCGCCTCCCGCCACGACCGGCGTCGACGCCACCCCCACCGGCGGCCCTGCCGTCGACCGGGTGGGCGGGCCCTCCGCCTCCGCGGAGTACTCCGCGCCTCCGGTTTCGGCTGATCCGCGCACGCCGTGATCCCCGGACGGCAAGCCCCTGATCAGGGCCTGTGCGAGCTCTTGAAAGACTCCGTGAGAACTCGTCAGACATTGTCGCGCACCAGCGCGTTTATCGGGGGCTTGACGGACCTACCCTGAAGGTATGGCTGGGCGCGGAGACCCGCCTGAGGGGACACCCGAGGGACTCCCCGGCGGTGGTGAGGACGAGTACCGATCCGTCGTCTTCGACGAATCGTTTGTACGGGCTGCGCGGCTGCAGGAATTCTCCGCGCAGGAACGGATGGGCGAGCACGCGCGCGCTGTGCGCAGCCTCCCCGCCTGGAGCCACCGAACCGGATCGAAGCAGATCCTCGTGCTTGTCCTGCTGGTCGCGATGGCCTTCGGAACCGCGATCTATCTCGGCGTCCGCCATCCCTACACGGCGCCGGTGCTCACGTCGGCCGAGCAGCTGCGGATCACCCTCATTCCCCTCGCACCCCAGGGCCCCGTCCCCGGCGGCACTCCCGCCGACCTCTATGCGCACAGCCCCGCCGCGAACTTCCGTATCGGAGCCTCGGGCATCAATCTGCCCGGCGCCCGGCGCACCAAGAACTTCTCGGAGAGCCAGGTCATGACGGCCCTGACCACGGCGAAGGACTACCTCGTCAGGTCTTCCCTCGACCCCGTCGTCCTCACCGGCGGCTCGGTGCGCCCCGTGCGGGTGCTGCTCGATCCCGATCAGCTGGAGCAGTTCGACCGGAGCATGTCGGTCCCGGCAGCCGACGGCCGCCATGCCGCCACCGGGTGGCTGGTCCGCTTCGACCCGGCGAAGGTGGCGCTGGCCGATCCCGGCGTAAGGGTCCAGGGCACGCTGCGCTTCGCCGAGGTGGGGCCCGACGCCCTGGAGGTGACGTCGGACCACACCTTCGCCTATGCGCTGCGCCCGGTGGGAGTGAGCGGCCCCGGAGCCGAGGCCTCACTGTTCACCGTCCGCCGTGAGCTGCACTTCCGCTTCGACCGCGAAGATCTCCACCAGCACCGCGCGGAACTCCGGGCCAGCTACGTCCAGGCCGGACCGCAGGCCTGCTCGGCGGACGCGACCGGCGCCCTGCGCCCCCTGCTCGCCGGCGAGCGGGCGAGTGCGGGCTTCCCGGCAGGCACCGACCCGTACGCGACGGGCCAGGCCACCGCCGCCCTCTGCGGCGCGCTCGCGCCGTCCGCTCAGCCCTCGCCCTGAGCGCTCCCGGATCCGCCCTCTGCGGCCGGCCCGCTGCCGTTGCCGTTCGTCCCGCCCGAGCCCGCGCCGCCGCCCGGTCCCGCGCCGGTGAACTTGTCCCGCAGCTTGCCGCCGAGGTCGCCCGCGCCGCCGGCTATGTCGCCTACCAGCTTCATCAACGGGTCCTTGCTGGTGCGCACCGTCTCGGCGTAGTGCGAGGCGGACTCGCGGAAGGAGTCGGACACCGAGGCGTCCTTGTCCTCCGCGCGCCGTGGGTAGTGACCGTCCATGATCCGCTGGTAGTCGCGGCTCGCGGCCCACTTCTTCAGCTCGGCCGCACGGACCGCGGTGAACGGGTGCGAGCGGGGAAGCACATTGAGGATCTTCAGCACCGAGTCGCGCAGGTCGCCGCCCGCCTCGTACTCCTCGGCCTGCTCCAGGAACGCGTCGACGTTCATCTCGTGCAGATGGTTGCCACCGGCAATCTTCATCAGCCCACGCATCGAGGCATGCAGGTCCTGGCCGACCAGCAGTCCGGCGCGGTCCGCCGAGAGCTCCGACTTGCGGAACCACTCACGCAGTGCCGTGACGATCGCCATGATCGCGACATTGCCGAGCGGGATCCACGCGACCTTCACAGCGAGGTTGGTGAGGAAGAGCAGGATCGTGCGGTAGACGGAGTGGCCGGAGAGCGCGTGGCCCACCTCGTGGCCGACGACCGCACGCATCTCCTCCTCGTCGAGCAGTTCCACCAGACCGGTGGTGACCACGATGATCGGCTCGTCGAGACCGATGCACATCGCATTGGGCCGCGGGTCCTGCGTGACATACATCGCGGGGACCTTCTCCAGGTCCAGGATGTAGCAGGCGTCCCTCAGCATGGTGTTGAGGTGGGCGAACTGAGCGTCGCTCACACGCACGGAGTCGGAGAGGAAGAGTAGTCGCAGACTGCGCTCCGGCAGCAGTCCGCTCAACGCCTTGAAGACAGTGTCGAAGCCGCTGAGCTTGCGCAGAGCGACCAGCGCCGAGCGGTCCGCGGGATGTTCGTACGCCCGAGAGGAGATACCGGCGAAGCGCTTGCGCTGCCTGCTCGGCACGTTCTCGTGACTGCTTTCGGTCATTCAAGCCCCCTGTTGCCCCTGAGTGGTGCGAATTCCGGCTCGTCCCCCTGACGGACCCCAGCGTAGGTGCTGGGGCTACGGTGTGACGGGGGCTGTGGATAACTGAGGAGTACACCCGACATGCCGGACACCGCCGCACTGCTCGCCGCCGCATCCGAGCAGCAGGGACCGGGCAGCACGCTGCGCATCCTGCTGATCACATCGATCGTCGGAGCGGCGCTGCTCGCCTGGTTTTTGCTGCGCGGCTACCGGGGGAACGGCGCCGACGACGGTGACAACGACTGAGTCGGCGTGAGCGTGCCCGGGCGGCCCGCATACGATGTGCGCGAAGTCTCTCCGCTCCGTCCGATTCCCGAGCTCCGACTCCCGATCGATAGGTCCTGCTGAAGATGAGCCTCGCCAGCACCGCCGCCAACCTGGTCACTCTCGCCGAGGGCGCTGAGCACGGTGGCAACCACGAAAGCCTCAGCCCGTACCTCACTGGTGGCGGTGCCTTCGCCGCGCTGCTCCTGCTGCTGTGGATCACCACGCGCTTCAACCGCGACCGCTGAGTTCGCGACCGCCGACAGGCGCCGTTCCGGCGTGCCAGTAGGCTCTGCACGCATGGGAGAGCAGGAAGTGCCTACAGGTTCCGGTTCCGGCAAGCGCCGAATCGGTGTGATGGGTGGGACGTTCGACCCGATCCACCACGGACACCTGGTGGCCGCCAGTGAGGTGGCCGCCCTGTTCCACCTCGACGAGGTGGTGTTCGTGCCGACCGGGCAGCCGTGGCAGAAGTCCCACAAGACGGTGTCCGCTGCCGAGGACCGCTACCTCATGACGGTCATCGCCACGGCGTCGAACCCGCAGTTCTCGGTGAGCCGTATCGACCTCGACCGCAGCGGGCCGACGTACACGATCGACACGCTGCGGGACTTGCGTTCCATCCATACGAACGCGGATCTTTTCTTCATCACCGGAGCCGACGCACTGTCGCAGATCCTCAGCTGGCGCAACGCCGAAGAGCTTTTCTCGCTTGCCCACTTCATCGGTGTGACCCGGCCGGGGCACGATCTGACCGACGACGGGCTGCCCGAGGGCGGTGTCTCCCTGGTGGAGATTCCCGCGCTGGCGATCTCGTCGACCGACTGCCGGGCCAGGGTCGCGTCGGGCGATCCGGTCTGGTACCTGGTTCCGGACGGTGTGGTGCGCTACATCGACAAGCGCCAGCTGTACCGCGGCGAGTGAGCCACGGAGAGGGGCACCGGTGAACGACCAGCAGAACCCGTACGACCCGTACTACCAGCAGCCGCAGATCATCGGCTACGACGAGTACGGGCAGCCGGTCTATCAGCAGCCCCAGCAGTACGATCCCTACGCGCAGCACCAGTCGCAGCACCCTCAGCAACAGCAACAGCAACAGCAGGAGCCCGGCCAGGGACAGGGATACGGCTACGACCCGTACGCCCAGCAGCAGACGCAGTACGACCAGGCCCAGCAGTACGACCAGGCCCATCGGTACGACGGGTCGCAGCAGCAGTACGACCCTTACGGCCAGAGCCAGTCCCAGCACAGTCAGGGCTACGGCTACGAGGGCTACGGCTACGACACCGGTCAGCAGTCCGCCGCCGTCGGCACCACCGGCCAGTGGACCATTCCGCAGCAGCACCCGGCCCCGAACGAGCCGCCCGCGCGGACGCCCGAGCCCGAGCAGGGGCCGGGCGCCGACCAGGCCGCCGTGCCGGGGCAGCGCCGCCCCGCCGCCGATCGTGACGACCGCGCCGAGCAGTTCTCGTTCATCGAAGAGCCGGACGAGGACTCCGAAGACGTCATCGACTGGCTGAACTTCACCGAGTCCCGCTCGGAACGGCGCGAGGAGGCCAAGCGCCGCAGCCGCAACCGCGTCGTCGCGCTCGTCATGGTGCTCGCTCTCGCCGTCGTCGGCGGAGTCGGCTACCTCTGGTACGCGGGCAAGGTCCCCGGCCTCTCGGACACCGACAAGAAGAACACCACGGCCGCCGGACCGCAGAAGCGGGACGTGATCGTGGTACATCTGCACAACACCAAGAAGAAGGGCACTTCCACCGCCCTCCTCGTCGACAACTCCACCACCCGGCAGGGCACCACCGTTCTGCTGCCCAACTCGCTCTCCGTCGCCAACGACGACGGCACCGCGACCACCCTCGGCAAGTCCGTCGAGGACGACGGCTCGACGGGCACTCGGGAGGCGATCGGCACCCTGCTCGGCGCCAAGATCACCGGCACCTGGCGGCTCGACACCCCGTACCTGGAGAACCTGGTCGAACTGGTCGGCACCATCGACCTGACCACCGACACCGAGGTGCCCGGCGCCAAGAAGGGCGAGGCGCCGCTGGTGAAGAAGGGCGAGAACCAGACGCTGAACGGGCGCTCGGCCGTCGCGTACGCCACCTACCTCGGGCCCGCAGAGGCCGAGGCGAAGCAGCTCCAGCGCTTCGGTCAGGTCATGCAGGCCGTCCTCAAGAAGTTCCCGGACGACCCCAAGTCGGCGACCGTCACCGTGGAGACCCTTGCGCAGATCCTCGACCCGTCGCTGCGCGAGAGCGACCTGGGAGCCTCCCTCGCCAAGCTCGCCGAGCACGCGAAGGGCGGCGACTACAAGACGGCACTGCTTCCGGTCCAGCAGGACGGCACGCTCACCGAGCAGGCCGCCGACAGCGTCGTCAAGGACATCCTGGGCGGCTCGGTCACCCCGCCCGACAAGGACGCGGCCGTCCGCGTGGGGATCAAGAACGGCACCGGGAACGCAGGCGCCACGGAGAAGGCCAGGATCGATCTGGTCAACGGCGGCTACGCGGTGCTCGACGGCGGCAAGGCGGACACCCGGTCCACCTCGCAGGTCACCTACGGCAACGAGGCGCAGAGGGCCAAGGCGGTGGAGGTCGCCAAGACCCTGGGGCTGCCGGTAAGCGTGGTGAAGAAGGGCGTGGCCGCTGCCAACGCCGATGTCTCGGTCGTCCTCGGCAAGGACTACAAGGTCAAGGACGGCGGCGCGTGACGGCGACCGGCGGCGGCCTGCGGACGGCGCGGATGATCAAGCTTCGTTAATCGCGGCGAGGGCTGTCGGCGGTCCGTGAGACCCTTGAGGGGTACCTGACCGCCGACGAAAGCCTGCTTGTGACCGCCACGGATCGCTCCATCGAGCTCGTCAGCACCGCCGCACAGGCGGCTGCCGACCGGCTCGCGCACGACATCATCGCCTACGACGTCAGCGACGTGCTGTCGATCACCGACGCCTTCCTGCTCGCCTCCGCGCCCAACGACCGCCAGGTCAAGTCGATCGTCGACGAGATCGAGGAGCGGCTGAACAAGGAGCTCGGCGCCAAGCCCGTGCGCCGCGAGGGCGACCGGGACGCCCGTTGGATCCTGCTCGACTACGTCGACATCGTCGTGCACGTCCAGCACAGCGAAGAGCGTGTCTTCTACGCCCTTGAGCGGCTCTGGAAGGACTGCCCCGAGCTGCCCCTCCCCGAGGACGCGCTGAAGACCCGCGGCAAGGCCGAGGAGCACGCCCGGCTCACCGGTGACCCGGACGGTGAGCTGAGCTGAGCGGGACGGACACGAGAACGCACGGCGCGGCGGACGCGGGCAGGCGCAGGACGGGCCGCCGCGTCGTCCTGTGGCGGCACGGCCAGACCGCGTGGAACCTGGAGCGGCGCTTCCAGGGGTCCACGGACATCGCCCTGACAGAGGACGGCGTCGCCCAAGCGCGCCGGGCCGCGCGGCTCCTCGCCTCCCTGCGGCCGGATGTGATCGTCGCCTCCGACCTCAAGAGGGCGGCGGCCACGGCGGCCGAGCTGGCCCAGATCACCGGGCTCGACGTCTCGCACGACTCCGCCCTGCGCGAGACCTACGCGGGTGCCTGGCAGGGGCTGACCCACGAGGAGATCGTCGAGCGGCACGGAGAGCAGTACTCAGCCTGGAAGCGCGGCGAGCCCGTGCGCCGGGGCGGCGGTGAACTGGAGACAGAGGTCGCCGACCGGGCCGCTCCCGTGGTGCTGCACCATGCCGAGAAGCTTCCCGAGGAAGGCACTCTCGTCGTCGTCAGCCACGGCGGCACCATCCGTACCACCATCGGCCGGCTGCTCGGTCTGGAGTCCCACCACTGGGAGAGCCTCGGCGGCCTCTCCAACTGCTGCTGGTCGGTGCTCGGCGAGGGCGCGCGTGGCTGGCGGCTCCTTGAGCACAACGCCGGCACACTGCCGGAACCGGTTCTCGGCGACGACGACTGATCCGGCCCGGGCCCGTATCCGGGCCCGTACCTCCGGATTTCACTTTCCGGCAGGTCGCAGGCTAAAGTTCTTCTTGTTCGCAGCGCGGAGCGCGAAGAACACACGGGGCTATAGCTCAGTTGGTAGAGCGCCTGCATGGCATGCAGGAGGTCAGGAGTTCAATTCTCCTTAGCTCCACAATCCGGATCCCGTCCTCGTCAGAGGGCGGGATTTCGCGTTCCCCCGTGCCCGGCTACGCGCACTGTCGCGCAGTTCACATCCTCCATCGTGCTGGACCTCGGCCCTGCAACTCCGCGCCGGGCTCGTCGAGTTCGGTACGGGTCCGGCCTCGCCGCCGCCGCTGTGCGGCCCCTCGCCGGGTCGCCGGCGCCGGGTGGGGGCCAGGTGCGACCCGCCTTCTCCTGGGCCCGTCCGGGGGCCTCCACGGCGTTCTCCGGTGTCTTTCACGCGGCCTCCCGCCGAATTTCTCCCGAGTCGGGCCTGCCTGGTGACAAGGAGAGGCGCTGTGAGTGTGCGCCCGGTCACCCGCAGCCGCTTCGATCTTGGGTGCGGAGGCCGGGCTGGTGCGCAATCGTCGCTGACGCCCTTGCGTGGCCATGGCAGAATCGGACGGCCGGAGGGGACACCGGCCAGGACGGGAGGGAGAGCACGATGTCCGCCAGCAGGAGCGAGGAGGCCGATGAGGACCTGCTTGCCGCGGCGGAGGCGCGAGCTCTTCTCAACTGCCCTTCCTGCGGATCGGCGTATGTGGCCCAAGTCCTCGGCGACAATGGCGGAGTGTCCTACGTGTGCACGGCCTGCGGCCATAGCTGGAGCTGAATGATGGGTGCACACAGGCGTAAATGCGACTGGTGCGGCAGTGGTACGCCCATCGTCCGGGACATGGACCCGGTCAATCCCGAGTACCAGTACTGGTGTGAGGAGTGCGCGCGGGCGCTGATCATAAAAGGCGACCCCATCGAGACGTACAGAGAGCTGGAAGGGGAGCCGATCTATGGCCGGCTTCTCGATGAGCACTGCACTCTGAAGCGGTTCTACTCCTTCGCCACTGCTTGATCGTCGACGGCGCAATGCCCCGTCTTGTCCGTCATGTCAGAGCGGGCCGGAAACGATTTGGTGGTGCACCGGGGGGAGCGTGTAATGTTGTCGACGTCGCCGAGCGGGGGAAGCTTCACGCCGAACGGCACATCGCACGGGGCTATAGCTCAGTTGGTAGAGCGCCTGCATGGCATGCAGGAGGTCAGGAGTTCAATTCTCCTTAGCTCCACAGAAGCAGTACAGAGCGGTAAGCATGAAGAAGCGGGTCACCCGGATCGGGTGGCCCGCTTCTTCATGTCCGTCAACCCCGGCCGCTGCCAAGGGCCTTGCGGTTGCTGCTGGGCAGCTCCCGACGGCCCGATGGTGCCGGGCCGCCCCGCTCGGACGGCATCTGCTCGATACGCATCGCCAGTGCGGGACAGCGGCGCACCGCGCGCTGTGCGGCTCCCTGCAGGTGCATTGGGACGACCGCGTCGGCCACCGACGGGAAGCCGTCGGGGTTCAGCCTGATCAACTCCGGGATGATGTCGGCGCAGAGCCCGTGGCCCTGGCAGAGCGTCCAGTCGATGAAGACCTTCTCACCGCTGGGAATCGACTCTTCGGCCTCCTCGTAACCGGGCAGCGGGAGCGGCAGCACGCCGGTCGTCTCGCGTCCGCAACCGCCGTGGAGCACATGGGCGGCGAGGTCGTCCGTGAAGGCGGACAGGGTCGAGGCGAAGAAGCGCGCCGAGCCGTCGGGGTGCTTGCACGCGCCACGGCCCTTGACGGCCTGTGTGACCTCCCTCAGGGCCTCCAGGGCGGCAGGGCCACCGCCGTTCATCACGTCCGACAGACCGCCCGCAGCGGCCGGCAGACCCAGCTTGCAGGGGCCGCACTGACCCGCGGTCTCCGCGGCGAGCCAGTTGGCCACCCGCAGCGCCTCGCCCAGGGGGCAGGTCTCGGGGCCGATCGGGAGGATTGCTCCCGCGCCCAGTGCGCCGCCCACGGCCGCCAGGGACGCTTTGGACACCACGGACTCGTGGACGGCGGCGGAGTCGATCCAGTTGCCGTGGTAGCCGCCGGTGAGCACGCCCTGGGGAAGCGGCGGGGCGCCCGCGAGCTGCAGTACGTACCGCAGCGGCACCCCCGTGGGGACCTCGACCACCATGGGGCGCGCCACGGCTCCGGAGATGGTCAGCATGACCGTGCCCGGCTCGCTGTCCAGGCCGGTGTGGTTGTAGCGGCGGGAGCCGATGCGGGCGCCGACGGCGAGCTGCGCGAACGTCTCCGCGTTGGACAGCAGGGTCGGGGCTCCGCCGACACCCGTTTCGGAGGCGCGCTCACGGCGGCCGGGGGGCAGGGCGGGGCCGCCGTTGACGGCGCGGATGACGGAGGAGGCCTCCCCGGAGACCATGCGCTCCGGGGTGCGCACCACCCGCGCGCGCAGCTGCTGCCCGCGCCGGTCGGACAGTCCGCGCTCGGCCAGTGCGGCGCGCATGGAGACCTCGGTGGAGTTGCGCGTGACCGCGACGACCAGAGTGCGCGCGCCGAGCGCTTCGGCGGCCAGCAGGGCGCCGTCGAGGATCAGATGGGGAGCGCGGTTGAGCAGAACGGTGTCCTTGCGGCAGGCGGGCTCGCCCTCACTGCCGTTGACGACGACGACGGGCCGCACCCCGCGCCGGATGGCTGACTTCGCGACAGCGCGGAGCTTCTTCCCGAAGGGGAATCCCGCGCCGCCGCGGCCCGTCAGGGATATCTCTTCGGCGAGCTGGGCGAGCCGCTCGCCGGTCACGGGTTCAAGAGGGCCGTGCACCTTGAGATGCATGGGGAGATCGAGTCGCTCGACAAGGTCGAACCCCTGCGTCAGCTGAGGAAGGCCGACGACTCGTACCTCGGGGACATCAGGAAGGGGGGCGTTCACGGTCGGTCTCCTGCGGGCGCATTCCAGGGCTCCCCTGCCGGGGGCGGAAAGAGTCCGGGCATCTGCGCTGTTTCGTCGTACGCCTCGGGGGTGCCGGGGGCGTACGGGGAGGGATTTGCTTCGTACGGGGGAGCGGGGTCGTAAGCGGACGGGGCGGCGTACGAGGAGGAAGTCCCGTAAGGGGAGAGGGAGTCGTACGAGGACATGGGGTTGTAGGTGGACGTGGGCTCGTACGGGGGGGCGTCGTACGAGGGGGCGGGCTCGTACGCGGGGGCGTCGTACGAGGGGGCGGGCTCATACGCGGGGGCGCCGTACGAGGGGGCGGGCTCGTACGCGGGGGCGCCGTACGAGGGAGCAGGCTCGTACGCGGGGGCGTCGTACGAGGGAGCAGGCGCAGCGTATGCCGCAGGAGGCTCGAAGGCCGGGGGGGCGGGGAGCTCGGTCGGCTCGGGCCGGATGGCCTGCGCGGGCGGCGGGGGCGACGGCGTGGGCCACTGGCGCGGCGGCGGACCCGATTCCGAAACGACGGGTATCTCTTCGGTCATCGGAATGCGTTCGGCCAGCGGGGCCGCCGGGTCGGCGCCGAGAGAGACGGCGCGGTACGCGGCGGAGATGCCCGTGCCGGTGCTGGGACCGGTGCCCGCGCTGCTGCCGGTGAGCGGCTCGCGCTCCGGGGGCGGCGGGGCCTCGTAGAGCTGGGGCGAGGGGGCCGCGAGCCTCGGGGTCTGCGCGCGCGCCTGGCGGAGGGGGGACTCGCGCTGGAACTCCGCCTCGTACTGGCGCTGGGAGGGGATGCCGTTCATGCCGTTGAGTCCGGCCGGAGCCGTCACACCGCTCGTGCCGGGGAGGGGGGAGGCGTTCAGGTCGCGCCGTGCGTTGTCCGGCGCCGTAGACCTGTCGGCAGCCGACCCGATCACCGAGATGACCTTGTTGGCGATGCGCCGTTGCATCGTGCGCGGCAGCATCCGCAGTGCTACGGCTCCTGCGACGCCGGCGAGTGCCACGCAGTACATCGCGACCACCCAAGTCGCCGCGGGCCGACCGGTGTACAGGCCGTGGACCAGGGCGAAGCACCAGGCCGGGTAGGCCAGCATGTGCAGCGGACGCCAGCGGCCCGCCACGCGGACGTTGGCCGCGAGAGCGCTGCGCAGGGCACCGGTCGTGCCGGCGACCACCATGAGGAAGCCGGCCAGCGAGCCGAATCCGATCAGGGCGGATGTACCCGTGATGCCGAGCCCGAACGGGACAAGGGCGCCGATCAGTTCCACGTGCCCCAGTGACACCTTCACAGTGGCGTGCAGCAGCAGGAAGCCGAGTGAGGCGACCGCGGTGGTCCGGTGGATGGCCTGTGCGAGCAGGCGGTGGCGGGTGGAGAGCAGTAGCCGGTCCGTGGCGAGCAGACCCCATGCCACGGAAGCGGTCAAGGACAACAGGGACAAAACCCCGGTGGTGAAGTCGAGTGCGGCGCGAAAGCTGTCGCTGCCGGTGACGGCGAGCAGGGGTATGAGCACCAACGCCGCCGCGGTCAGGCCGCCTTGGACGGGGCGGCTGAGCCCGGGGCTCGGCGCTGGCGATGAACGGCTCTTGCGAGAAGGCTTCATGGGGCGACTCCGAATGGTGCGGGAAATGCGGTCCCGTTGACGCATGCTAAGTCGACCCATACTGAGTGGTTCGAGATTTGAGCGTTTAGAGAGCGGAACCACAGTGAACTGACTCTGAGGTTGCCCCGTATAGGGGTGATACGCGGAGTAACTTGCTCCCCTTGAGTCCTGTCCGCGGTCCCGTCGGGCGCTCCTTCGGGCGGTGCGCCGGGGATCGGCGCGGGGCGCGCGCCGGGAGCGTGTGAGGGGGGTGCGCGGTGCGCCAGGTGATTCGGGCGTGGGTTCGGCGCGAGTTCGGCGTAGGTTCGGTAGGACTTCGGTGTGGGAAGTGTGGATGCGTGGGCCGCCTTCCCTATGGATCTTGACTCTCGGGTAGTGCCGCCCCTCCAGGGCTCCTCGAGGCCGATGCCATGCGGCGGGTTCGCTCCCTGCGGTACCCTGGCGCCATGCGTGCCGTACGCCTTCTGCTTAGCGAGCCGCGCTGATCAGTCCCGACGGATGAAAGATCCGGTCGGAATCGGCGCGGCGTCCCCTCCTGTGCGAGGGGTTTTTTCGTTTTGGAATCCGCTGGCAGAGACGAATCGATGGAGCTTCAAAGATCATGAGCGAGACGAATTCCTCCCCCGCAGCCTTCAGCGCGGGAGGTGCGCCCATCGATATGGGCGCGGCGCACCGCTACACGGCTGCCATGGCCGCCGAGATCGAGGCACGCTGGCAGGACGTCTGGGAGGCGGAGGGCACGTATGAGGCGCCCAACCCGACCGGCGACCTGGCGGGGAACCCGGCCCTCGCTGCCAAGCCCAAGAAGTTCGTCATGGACATGTTCCCGTACCCCTCGGGCGCGGGTCTGCACGTCGGCCACCCGCTGGGCTACATCGCCACCGACGTCTTCGCCCGTCACCAGCGCATGACCGGGCACAACGTCCTGCACACCCTGGGCTTCGACGCCTTCGGCCTGCCCGCCGAGCAGCACGCGGTCGCCACCGGCACGCACCCCCGGGTGTCGACCGAAGCCGCCATGGAGAACATGAAGCGGCAGCTGCGCCGGCTGGGCCTGGGCCACGACCAGCGCCGGTCGGTCGCGACGATCGACCCCGAGTACTACAAGTGGACCCAGTGGATCTTCCTGCAGATCTTCAACTCCTGGTACGACGAGGACGCGCAGAAGGCCCGCCCGATCGACGAGCTGGTGGCGCGGTTCGAGAGCGGTGAGCGCGCCGTGCCCGGCTCCACGCGCGCGTGGAGCGAGCTGAGCGCCAAGGAGCGTGCCGACGTGCTGGGCGGCTACCGGCTGGCATACGCCTCCGACGCGCCCGTCAACTGGTGCCCGGGACTGGGCACCGTGCTGGCGAACGAGGAAGTCACCGCCGACGGGCGCTCCGAGCGAGGCAACTTCCCCGTCTTCAAGTCCAAGCTGCGCCAGTGGAACATGCGCATCACGGCCTACGCCGACCGTCTGCTGGACGACCTGGACGGGCTGGACTGGCCCGAGGCGATCAAGCTGCAGCAGCGCAACTGGATCGGCCGCAGCGAGGGCGCGCGCGTCCTCTTCTCCGTCGACGGCCGCGACGACGCGCAGATCACCGTCTTCACCACGCGCCCCGACACCCTGTTCGGCGCCACATACATGGTCCTGGCGCCCGAGCACGGCCTGATCGACTCCATCGTCCCGGCCGAGTGGCCCGAGGACGTCAAGGAGGCATGGACGGGCGGCGCGGCCACTCCCGCCGAGGCGGTCGCCGCCTACCGCAAGCATGCCCAGACCAAGAGCGATGTCGAGCGGCAGACCGAGCACAAGGACAAGACCGGCGTCTTCACCGGCGCCTACGCCCTGAACCCGGTCACCGGGGGACGCATCCCGGTCTTCGTCGCCGACTATGTGCTGATGGGCTACGGCACCGGCGCGATCATGGCCGTCCCCGGCCAGGACGAGCGTGACTGGGAGTTCGCCGAGGCCTTCGAGCTGCCCATCATCCGTACCGTCCGGCCGCCGGACGGCTGGGAGGGCGAGGCGTTCACCGGCCAGGGACCCGCGATCAACTCCGCCAACGACGACATCTCCCTGAACGGGCTGGATGTCGCCGAGGCCAAGGCGAGGATCACCGAGTGGCTGACCGCACGCGGAATCGGTGAGGGCACGGTCAACTTCCGTCTGCGTGACTGGCTGTTCAGCCGGCAGCGCTACTGGGGCGAGCCCTTCCCGATCGTCTACGACGAGGACGGCATCGCGCACGCGCTGCCCCCGTCGATGCTGCCGCTGGAGCTGCCTGAGGTCGACGACTACTCCCCCCGCACGTTCGATCCCAACGACGCGGACACCACGCCCGAGACGCCCCTGTCGCGAAACGAGGAATGGGTCGACGTCGAGCTGGACCTGGGTGACGGCGTCAAGCGCTACCGCCGCGAGACCAACACCATGCCCAACTGGGCCGGTTCGTGCTGGTACGAGCTGCGCTACCTGGACCCGCACAACAGCGAGAAGCTGGTCGACCCGGCCATCGAGCAGTACTGGATGGGTCCGCGCGAGGGCCTGCCGCACGGCGGTGTCGACCTGTACGTCGGCGGCGCGGAGCACGCCGTGCTGCACCTGCTGTACGCGCGGTTCTGGTCCAAGGTGCTGTTCGACCTGGGGCATGTTTCGTCGGTCGAGCCGTTCCACAAGCTGTACAACCAGGGCATGATCCAGGCCTACGTCTACCGGGACGAGCGGGGCTTCCCGGTGGCGGCGGCCGAGGTCGAGGAGCGCGAGGGGAAGTTCTCCTTCGAGGGCGAACCCGTCAAGCGTGAGCTGGGCAAGATGGGCAAGTCCCTGAAGAACGCCGTCACTCCGGACGAGATCTGTGCCGAGTACGGCGCGGACACGCTGCGTCTGTACGAGATGGCCATGGGTCCTCTGGATGTCTCGCGGCCGTGGGACACCCGGGCCGTCGTCGGCCAGTACCGCCTGCTGCAGCGGCTGTGGCGCAACGTGGTGGACGAGGCGACCGGCGAGGTCACCGTCGTCGACTCCGAGGCCGACGAGGCGACGCTGCGTGCGCTGCACAAGGCGATCGACGGAGCAGGCCAGGACATGGCGGCGCTGCGTTTCAACACCGCCATCGCCAAGATCACCGAGCTGAACAACCATCTGACCAAGGTGGGCGGCCCGCTGTCGCGGAGCGTGGCGGAGCGGCTGGTGCTGCTGATCGCCCCGCTGGCCCCGCACATCGCCGAGGAGCTGTGGCACAAGCTGGGGCACGGCGACTCGGTCGTGCACCAGGACTTCCCGGTCGCCGACCCCGCCTATGTCGTGGACGAGTCCGTGACCTGCGTGGTGCAGGTCAAGGGCAAGGTGAAGGCACGGCTGGAGGTCTCCCCGTCCATCTCGGACGAGGAGCTGGAGGCGCTGGCACTGAGTGACGCTGCGGTCGTCGCTGCGCTGGGCGGTGCGGGCATCCGCAAGGTCATCGTGCGCGCGCCCAAGCTGGTCAACATCGTCCCGGCGTAGGGCGGCCTTTCTTTTCGATTGGATCAGGCCGGATCGGCGGAGGAGGGAGGCATGGCGGAACCATGCCTCCCTCCTCCGACAGCGCGGCACCGGTGCATGCGAGCCCGCAAGATCCGAAGGGCAGGCACACAGGTGCTCCAGGCGCGGCGATTGTCCCGCTCACAGGGGGCGATACCCGTGTGACGGCACCCTGTGACGGCCGGAAACGGCTCCCCAGGGGTTTCCCCTACGGGCAGGTTGGGGGTTCCGACGGAACCCTCCGCCTGCCCGTTCCGTTTACGGTGGAGGGACAACATCCGACGCCGGAGGGGCGCTCATGGAAGCCGCGATTCTGATACTGGCGCTGCTTTTCGTCGCCTTTGTGGCGTTGGGGGTGTATGTCAGCGTGAAGGTCATCGGCGCCGCCAAGCGAGGTGTGGAGCGCACGGTCACACAGGCCCGCCGCACGGTTGAGGAGACCACCCTGCGGGCGAAGAGCTACGGGCAGGGCGGTGTGGTCGGAGAGCTGGCGCAGCTGCGGCTTTCACTGCGTACGTCGATGCGGGCGACGCAGGACGCGCTGCACGCGGGCGCGGCGGAGGACGCCTCCCTCTCGGAGTCGCTCGGCCTCTTCCAGCGGCTGAGTGTGCACGGCCATGAACTCGACGACGAGCTGAAGCGCCTGGAGCGCGAGCCGGACCGTGCCACGGTCGCGTCGCTGCTTCCCGGGCTGCGTGAGCGTATGGAACGGATCACACGCTCCGCAGAGTCCCTGCGGTGGGCGGCGCGGGACCGTGCCCAGAAGTTCGCCGACGACGATCTTGACGCGCTGAGCGCGCAGATCGACGTGGAGGCTGGGGCATTGCGGCACTGGGCGGAGCCGGATTCGGCGGACGGTCGTCCGGCGGACGGGGAGACCGGGGCGACTGCCACGTCCTGGCCCGAGGCGGGGCGCGCTGCCGGAGCGGCGGAGCGGACCCGGCCGGAGTCCTCGCACACGCCGGATGCGCGCGGTGCCGGCACCGGCCCCGGGCACACGGTCGCCGAGCAGCCGTCGGCGATCACGGCGCGCGATCACCGACAGCACACGACCCACCCCTGGCAGAAGACCGCCCGCCCGGAGACCACGAACTGATCCGCCGGGTACGGCGACGCGATCGTCGGCGAGGGCCCGGGCTGCCGGACGGCCGCGCCTGCGGGTAACCTCCCGCTCATGTCCCGCCATGTCGCGATCGTCACCGATTCAACGGCCTACCTGCCGCCGCCGGCGATGGAGCGCCACGGCATCATCGCGGTGCCGCTCACCGTCGTACTTGGCGATCAGGCACTTGAGGAGGGCACCGAGATCTCGGCCCGCTCGCTGGCACTGGCATTGCAGAAGCGACGCCCGGTGACCACGTCCCGGCCGAGCCCCGAGGTGTTCGCCGAGGCGTACCGCGCCAGGGCCGAGGCCGGAGCGACCGCGATCGTCTCCCTGCATCTGTCAGGCGAATTCTCCGGAACCTACGACGCCGCGGTGCTCGCCGCCAAGGACGCGCCGGTGCCGGTGCGGGTGGTGGATACCGGGATGGTCGCCATGGCCCTCGGATTCTGCGCTCTTGCCGCCGCCGAGACGGCAGAAGGGGGCGGCACGCTCGACGAGGCGGTCGCCGCCGCGGAGAAGCGGGCGGCCGGCACGTCCGCGTACTTCTACGTCGACACCCTGGACTATCTGCGCCGCGGCGGCCGGATCGGGGCCGCGCAGGCACTGCTGGGCTCGGCGCTCGCGGTGAAGCCGATTCTGCAACTGGACGGCGGCCGGATCGAGCCGCTGGAGAAAGTGCGTACGGCGTCGAAGGCGATCGCCCGGCTCGAAGAGATCGTCGTCGACCGGGCGGGGACGAGCAGCGTGGATATCGCCGTGCACCACCTGGCCGCGCCGGAACGGGCTGCGGCGCTCGCTGAGCGCCTGCGGGAACGCGTCCCTGGCCTGGTCGATCTGCATGTCAGCGAAGTAGGCGCCGTGATCGGTGCGCACACGGGTCCGGGGCTTCTGGCCGCCGTGGTCTCGCCGCGCTGACGTACCGCCGTCGCCCGTGCGGGTGACCGAGATATCCACAACGGGGCGGTTGTCCACGGAAATTGGCCCTGCTCAGCGGGTTCGGGTGGATGTGCCTACCGTCCTGTGTCATGGCTCTGAGAACAGGTTCCGCAACGAGTGGGCCGGGGCGCGCCCCGGCTTCGGACAGTCGTGCCCGAGACGGGCGCGCTCACACCAGACGCGCCGCCGGCGGCGCAGGTTCAGGCCTCGGCGGCGGCCCTGGTCGGGGATTACGCCGGACTGTTCACGGCCGCGGAAGGCGCGTGGGTACGCCGTCGAGCGTGGCACTGCGACGTCGGGCGGACGCCTTGTTCGCAGGGCCGCGCGGTCCTGCACACGAAGACACCGGACTGCGGGGCGCCGGCACCAGCCTCCCACCGAGCCTTGTTCCACGTCTTGCCCCGGGTGCGGGTGCGGGTGCGGGTCCTGGTGCCGGTCCTGGCGCGGCAGTTGGGCGCTTGCCCGCCGATGCGGTCGGTGTTGCGGCCGCGGATGTCGACATCGGCCCGGGCGCCCGGCAGCGAGTGGTCCTTGCGGTGCGCGAGCGGTTGCCGCTGTGGATGCAGCTCCGATGCGGGCTCGAACCCAGACCCCTCGCCGCGATGGCTGTCGTGCTCGTGGCGGCCGTCGTCTTTGCCGCCCAGCACTACTGGTCGGGGCGGCCGGAGACAGTACGCGCGCCTGAGCTGCTCCAACAGGGCGCGGCCACGCCAGGGCCCCGGCCACCGTCGTCGGCCGATCCGGTCTCCGGCAGGCGGGTCGTCGTCGATGTGAGCGGCAAGGTGCGGCGGCCGGGGGTTCTTCGGCTGCCGGCCGGTTCCCGGGTCGCCGACGCGCTACGGGCGGCGGGAGGAGCCACGCCCGGCGCGGACATGACCGGGCTCAACCGGGCGCGGGTGCTCATGGACGGGGAGCAGGTGGTGGTGGGTGTTCCCGCGACGCCGATGACCGGCAGCGGCCAGGCCGGGGCACAGCCCACAGGACCGCTGAGTCTCAACGCGGCGACGGCGGAGCAACTCGACTCCCTGCCCGGGGTTGGTCCCGTCCTGGCGCAGCACATCGTCGACTACCGCACCCAGCACGGGGGTTTCCGGTCGGTCGACGAACTCCACGAGGTCGACGGAATCGGCGACCGCCGGTTCGCGGACCTCCAGACCCTCGTACGCCCATGACTCGCGGGCGTACGGACATGACTCAGGCTGGTTCGGGTACCACTCGGGCTCGCACGGACGTGTCTCGGGCTCCCGGGAACGCGACGTCAGCCCGCGCGGACGCATCTCCGGCCGCTCATACGGACACGGGGCGAGCGCGTACGGCTGTGACGCGCCCCGCGGTGCACGCCGAGTCGGGCCATCGGCTGGGGGCGGCGGACCCGTGGCAGGAGGCCCCGGCCGATCTACGGCTGGTGCCGCCGGCCCTGGCCGCCTGGATCGCGGCAGCGCTCGCGGTGGGCGCGCGGGGGTGGTGCACGGCGGTGGGAGTGACGGCCTGCGCCGTCGTGGCGGGGCTGTTGTCGGCTCCCGCCCTGGCGAGGGCTGCTCCTGCTCTCGCCAGGGCGATCCGTGCACGCATGGTCGCTGGAGCTGGAGCTGGAGCTGGAGCTGGAGCTGGCGCAGGCAGAGGCGCAGGCACAGACGCCGTTCCGGGCGCTGAGGAAGCGCAGCCCGGTCGGCGCGGACGGCGGCTCAACACCACCGCTCTGGCTGCGGTGTTGCTGTGCGCTGCCGCGGGCGCTGCCTCGGCCGGACTGCACGGCGCGGATCTGCGGCGTGGTCCGCTGCCGGAGCTGGCGAGCCAGTACCGCTACGCCACTGTCGAGTTGACCGTCTCCTCCGATCCACGGCTCACTCGGCCGCGGGTCAGCGGCGATCACATGGCGGGCCGGTTCGTGGTGGTGGATGCGGAGGCGACGCGCGTGACGACGCCCGTCGGCGCCGTGACCGTGACGCGGACACCCGTCCTGCTGATCGTGCCGGCGGCGCGCGCGTCGGCCGGGCCGGGAGGATCCGCCGAACAGTGGCGCAGACTCCTGCCCTCCACCCGCCTGAGAGTCGCCGGACGTCTCGCGCCACCGCAGGCCGACGACCGGGTGGCAGCCGTCCTGCGGCCCGGCGGGGGCCGTCCCCCGGAGATCATCGGCCCGCCGACCGCTCTCCAGAAAACGGCGGGAGGGCTCAGGGCGGGACTGCGCCGGGCGACGGATGGGCTCTCCCCGGACGCCAGGGCTCTGCTCCCGGGACTGGTCGTTGGGGACACCTCACAGATCACCCCTGATCTTCAGGAGGCTTTCGAGGCAACGGATCTCACGCATTTGCTCGCCGTATCAGGCAGCAATCTGAGCGTCGTTCTCATGCTGCTGATCGGACCGCCAGGCACCGCCCTGCTGGCCGAACGGCGTGGGCTGGCACCTCGGCTGGGCATCACACTGCGCGGAGCCGCGCTGCTCGGCGGTGCGCTCACACTCACGTTCGTGATCGTGTGCCGACCGGAGCCGAGCGTGCTGCGTGCGGCGGCCTGCGGGACGGTGACGCTGCTGGCCATCGGCACCGGGCGCCGCAGGTCCCTGATCCCTGCTCTGGCAGCAGCGGTGCTGCTGCTCGTCCTGTACGACCCATGGCTCGCGCGCAGTTACGGCTTTCTGCTCTCCGTGCTGGCCACGGGCTCCCTGCTCACCATCGCCCCCCGCTGGAGCGCGGCACTCCGGCGCGGAGGCGTGCCGCCCCGGCTCGCCGAGGCGCTGGGCGCGGCAGCGGCGGCTCAGGCCGTGTGTGCTCCCGTGGTGGCGGTCTTCGCAGCCAGGGTCAGCCTGGTGGCGATCCCCTGCAATCTGGTTGCCGAACTCGCGGTCGCGCCGGCCACGGTTCTCGGGTTCGCGGCCCTCGCCGCAGCGACGGTCGCGATGCCGGTCGCCGAGACGGCGGCCTGGTGCGCTGGGTTTCCCGCCGGGTGGCTCGCCTCCGTCGCGCGCACGGGGGCGGCGCTCCCGGGGGCTCAGGCCGACTGGCCGGGCGGCTGGACCGGCGGGCTTCTGCTGGCCGCCGTCACTGTCATAGGCGCCCTTGTTGCGCGAAGGCTTCCACGGCACCCCTGGGCCGTCGGCGCCTGCGCACTGCTGCTTGTCTGCGCCGTACTGCGCCCAGCGCCGCTCACCAGGAGCATCAGCGGCTGGCCGCCACCGGACTGGTCGTTTGCGATATGCGATGTCGGCCAGGGTGATGCCACGGTCCTCGCCGCGGGCGAGGGCGAGGGCGAGGGCGCGGCCGTGGTCGTGGACGCGGGACCCGACCCGGAGCTCGCCGACAGGTGCCTGCGCGATCTGGGCGTCACTCGCATCCCGCTGGTGCTGCTGACACACTTCCACGCGGATCATGTCCGGGGGCTGCCCGGGGTGTTGCGTGGCAGATCCGTCGGTGCTGTCCAGACGACGACATTCGACGAGCCGCGCGAGCAGAGCGAGTTCGTCCGGAGGGCGAGCGCCGCCGCAGGGGTACCGGTGGTCCGCGCGGGGGCCGGGGAGCGGCGCAGGGCAGGGCGGCTGGCCTGGCAGGTGCTGTGGCCGCCCGCGGGTTCCGGTCCCGGCCTGGTCGGACCCGGCGAGCCGTTCGGACCCGGCCTTGTCGAAGCACCGGACGGCCCGAACGACGCGAGCGTCACGCTGCTCGTACGGATCGAGGACGGTCCCACCCTGCTGCTTCTCGGTGACCTGGAGCCACCGGCCCAGCGAGGACTGTTGCGGGCATTTCCGGTCCTGCCGCCCGTCGATGTCCTCAAGGTCGCCCACCACGGCTCCGCACATCAGCATCCCGGCCTGCTGCACGGCGTTCGGCCGAGGCTGGCGCTGATCTCGGTGGGTCGCGACAACACCTACGGCCACCCCTCCCCTCGTACGGTCGGCGCGCTGCGCGCCGGGGGAGCCGTGGTGCTGCGCACGGACACGGACGGGGCGATCGCTGTGACGGGAGGCGGCAAGGATCTGCGGGCGGTCCCCCGGGGCCCGGATCCGCCTTAGGCGTATTGACCCGTGAGGTGTGCACCCAGCCGTGCCCGCGCCGGTCCTGCCCCGGCGCCGAGCTCTCCCGGGTTCGGCCGGCGCCGGTCCCGCCCGGCAAAGCGCTCCCGAGCCCCGTCTCTCGGAAACCGCGCCACGGCCGGTGGTCCCGTGCGCCTCGGGCGAAAGGCCTTGGGACCAGCGCTCCATGGCGGGCGGGCGTCCCACGCGTCAGACTCTCCCTCATGGACGCCTACCTGCGCCGTATCGGGGCGAGCCGCCCGGAGCGCGCCGACGCCGAAGCGCTGCGGGACCTGCAGATCCGCCACTTGCTGACCGTGCCTTTCGAGAACCTCGCCATCCATCTCGGCGACGGCATCGACCTGGAGGAGAAGGCTCTGCTCGCGAAGATCGTGGAGGCACGGCGCGGCGGGCTCTGCTACGAACTGAACGGCGCGTTCGCGATGTTGCTGCGCGACCTCGGCTTCACCGTCAGCCTGCTGCAGGGCCGCGTCTTCGGCGAGGGCGGGCGGCTCGGCATCGCGTACGACCATCTCGCACTGCTGGTCAAGACGACGGACGCGACAGGACCGTGGCTCGCAGACGTCGGCTTCGGCGACCACGCACACCACCCGCTGGTGTTCGACGAGCGGGGTGATCAGGAGGACCCGGGCGGTACGTTCCGGATCGTCGATGTCCCGGAGAACGGGGACGTCGATGTCCACCGGGACGGGAAGCCGCAGTTCCGTCTGGAGCGGCGGCCCCGGGACCTCGACGACTTCACGGCCGGGGCCTGGTGGCACTCCACCTCGCCCGACTCGCACTTCACCAGGTCCCCGGTCTGCTCCCGGCTCACTGCCGAAGGACGGATCACACTCAGCGGCGACAAGCTGATCACCACGGTGCGCGGCGAGCGCCACGAGGAGCCGCTGGCCGACGACGCGGCGGTACTGGACGCCTATCGCGAGCACTTCGGGATCCGGCTCGACCGCCTGCCGTCGGCTCCGGGCCGGGCAGCCTGAACAATGTCCCTGTGAGTGCTGTGAGACATGTGCTGGTCCTGCCCGACCGTGATGCCGCGGAGGAGGCGGCCGAGGCCCTTCGCGACCGTTTCGGAGTCGCCGAGGAGCCCCTGCTCGTACGGGATGCCCTGGCGGGCGAGGACGACGCAGAGGACGCGCAGTGGCTGGTGGTCGTCGAGGACCCCGAGGAGCGGTTCGACCCGGCGAAGCTGGACGAGTTCGCGCAGGAGTGGGACGGCTGGCGCGAGGAGCCCTGACGGCGGAGGGCGGTGTCAGTGGTGCGTGGGATGCTGGACCGCGATGGCCACCAGGAAGAATTCGACCGACGATCCCCTCGCTCCCGTCACGCTCGCCGTGGGCCAGGAGGATCTGCTCCTCGACCGTGCCGTGCAGCAGGTGGTGGCGGCGGCCCGTGCCGCCGACGCCGATACGGACGTGCGCGACCTCACCTCCGACCAGCTCCAGCCGGGCACTCTCGCAGAGTTGACCAGCCCCTCGCTCTTCGCCGAGCGCAAGGTCGTCGTCGTGCGGAACGCACAGGATCTGTCCGCGGACACGATCAAGGATGTCAAGGCGTATCTCGACGCGCCCGCGGAGGAGATCACGCTCGTTCTGCTGCACCCCGGTGGGGCGAAGGGCAAGGGACTGCTGGACGCGGCACGTAAGGCGGGGGCGCGCGAGGTGGCGTGCCCCAAGACCACGAAGCCTGCCGAACGGCTCACATTCGTCCGGTCGGAGTTCCGGGCGCTTGGCAGGTCGGCGACGCCGGAGGCGTGCCAGGCGCTGGTCGACTCCATCGGCAGCGACCTGAGGGAGCTGGCGAGCGCGGCCTCCCAGCTGGCGGCCGATGTTGAGGGCACGATCGACGAGTCGGTCGTCGGGCGCTACTACACGGGCCGGGCCGAGGCCTCAAGCTTCACGGTCGCCGACCGTGCCGTGGAGGGGCGGGCAGCGGAGGCCCTGGAGGCGCTGCGCTGGTCGCTCTCGACCGGGGTCGCACCGGTCCTGATCACCAGCGCGCTGGCACAGGGTGTCCGGGCGATCGGCAAGCTCTCGTCGGCCCGGGGCGGACGGCCCGCGGATCTCGCGCGCGAGCTGGGCATGCCGCCGTGGAAGATCGACCGGGTGCGGCAGCAGATGCGGGGCTGGACGCCGGACGGGGTGGCGACAGCGCTGCGGGCCGTTGCGGAGGCGGACGCGGGGGTCAAGGGTGGCGGGGACGACCCGGAGTATGCGCTGGAGAAGGCGGTCGTGGCGGTAGCCCGCGCGGCGAGGGCACGGCGGTAGCCCCTGCGGGACGGTCACCCCACCCCACCCCCGTCCCTTGCCGAATCGAGGCCAGGCCCGAACCCCTGCGGGGGAGCGACGTGGGAGCACGGCGTACGCCCCCACCCTCCGACCCGCCCCGAGCGCCCCCGACCCGCCCCGAGCGCTGGCTTCGCCGCGCAAGCCGGGGCCTGGGCGCCGCTTTGCCCGACGCCTCGCGCCAACCGCCACCCCGCGCTCGCGCCCCCCCACGCCGCGATGCCCACGCCGCGCCCCCCACGCCGCGATGCCGTCCCCATCCCCACCCCGCGCCCCCAAACCCCGCCCCAAGAACGCCGAAAGCCCCGGGTGCCGTCCTGGGGAAGGACGGCGCCCGGGGCCACGGTTCAAGCTGGTGCGCCGCACCCGCGTGGCGAACGCAGGCCGCGTGCGGCGCGAAGGATGCCGGATCAGGAGCGGAAGAGAGGGCCCGCTGAGTCCCTACCGGCGACAATCAAGAGGTTCAGCCCTGAAGGGAGCCAACCTTGCCAGCCAGCGCCGACTTCTTGTTGGCGGCGGCGTTCTTGTGGATGACACCCTTGGAGACAGCCTTGTCCAGCTTCTGCGACGCTTCACGGACGGCCACAGTGGCCTTCTCGACGTCACCGGTTGCGACAGCCTCACGGGCCTTACGGATCGCGGTCTTGAGCGACGACTTTACGGCCTTGTTGCGCAGGCGCGCCTTCTCGTTGGTCTTGTTCCGCTTGATCTGGGACTTGATGTTCGCCACGAAAGAGCCTTTTCAGGTTCGATGATCTTTGATCTCTGAGGTTGCGTCCCGTACTGAGAGGGCACGAGACACAGCTGCCCAGGCTACCAGTCGTCCGCCGGACGGCCCAAACCGGGCGCAGCCCCGCAGCCATGGGAGCATGGAGGCTACGTATCGATCCGACATCGCCCGAGACGAGACGCCCGGCGTCTCAAGAATCAGGACCCTGCGTGCCCGCGATTCCTACCAACGTGCCCGAGCCGAGCCGTACCGACCCGGCGCTGATCCGCAATTTCTGCATCATCGCGCACATCGACCACGGCAAGTCGACCCTCGCCGACCGGATGCTCCAGCTGACCGGTGTGGTCGACCAGCGGCAGATGCGTGCTCAGTACCTCGACCGGATGGACATCGAGCGCGAGCGCGGCATCACGATCAAGTCCCAGGCGGTCCGTCTGCCCTGGGCTCCGACCGAGGAGCCCGGCCAGCGCAGGACCCACATCCTGAACATGATCGACACCCCCGGGCACGTGGACTTCACGTACGAGGTGTCGCGGTCGCTCGCCGCCTGCGAGGGCACGGTCCTGCTGGTCGACGCCGCCCAGGGCATCGAGGCGCAGACGCTCGCCAACCTCTATCTGGCGATGGAGAACGACCTCACGATCGTCCCGGTCCTGAACAAGATCGACCTGCCGGCCGCCCAGCCGGAGAAGTTCTCCGAGGAACTCGCCAACCTCATCGGCTGTCAGCCGGAGGACGTCCTCAAGGTCTCGGCCAAGACCGGCATCGGCGTGGAGGCGCTGCTGGACCGGGTGGTCCGTGACGTCCCGGCCCCGGTCGGCGTCGCCGACGCGCCCGCCCGCGCGATGATCTTCGACTCGGTCTACGACTCCTACCGTGGCGTGGTGACCTATGTGCGAGTGGTCGACGGTCAGCTCAACAAGCGCGAGCGCATCAGGATGATGTCCACCGGCGCCACCCATGAGCTGCTGGAGATCGGTGTCTCCTCCCCGGAGATGACTCCGGCCGACGGTCTCGGCGTCGGCGAGGTGGGCTACATCATCACCGGTGTGAAGGACGTCCGGCAGTCCAAGGTCGGTGACACGATCACCTCCCTGAGCAAGGGCGCCACAGAGGCGCTCGGTGGCTACAAGGACCCCAAGCCGATGGTGTTCTCGGGCCTGTATCCCCTGGACGGCTCGGACTACCCCGAACTGCGCGACGCCCTCGACAAGCTGCAGCTCAATGACGCCGCGCTCGTGTACGAGCCCGAGACGTCCGCCGCGCTCGGCTTCGGCTTCCGCGTCGGCTTCCTCGGGCTGCTGCACCTCGACGTCATCCGGGAGCGCCTGGAGCGCGAGTTCGGGCTCGACCTGATCGCCACCGCCCCGAACGTGGTCTACCGCGTGGTCATGGAGGACGGCTCCGAGCACACGGTCACCAACCCGAGCGAGTTCCCCGAGGGCAAGATCGCCGAGGTCCACGAGCCGGTCGTGCGGGCCACGATCCTCGCGCCCAGCGAGTTCATCGGCTCGATCATGGAGCTCTGCCAGACCCGGCGCGGCACTCTGCTCGGCATGGACTATCTCTCCGAGGACCGGGTCGAGATCCGCTACACGCTCCCCCTCGCCGAGATCGTCTTCGACTTCTTCGACCAGCTGAAGTCCAAGACGCGCGGTTACGCCTCCCTCGACTACGAGCCCACCGGAGAGCAGGCGTCCAGCCTGGTCAAGGTCGACATCCTGCTGCACGGCGACAAGGTCGACGCCTTCTCGGCCATCACGCACAAGGACGCGGCGTACGCGTATGGCGTGCGGCTCGTCGCCAAGTTGCGCGAGCTCATCCCGCGGCAGGCCTTCGAGGTGCCCATCCAGGCCGCCATCGGGTCCAGGGTCATCGCCCGCGAGACCATTCGCGCCATCCGCAAGGACGTCCTCGCCAAGTGCTACGGCGGTGACATCTCCCGTAAGCGGAAGCTGCTGGAGAAGCAGAAGGAAGGCAAGAAGCGGATGAAGATGGTCGGCAGCGTGGAGGTCCCGCAGGAGGCCTTCATCGCGGTGCTGTCCAGCGACGAAGGCGGCAAGGCGAAGAAGTAGCCGGTACGACCGGAACGGACAGTAGTCGTCCCGTATGACATGCGAAAGCGCCCGCCGGAGGTCCGGACGGGCGCTTTTCGCGTGTCCGCGGTTGCGTCGCCCAATACGTGAGGGATACACCGACCGAGGCTTCCGGTCAGTGATCAGGGGGCCCCTTCGTTATGAAGCGGCAGCCTGCATCCTCTTACGCACCGGCTTTGGGCGCTCTACTCTGATCACGGCTCGATGGTTACTCGCCAGTTAAACAACCAGCCAGTCGTGCAGTACTGCCGCAGGCCCGGAGGACGCCGTGAGCGACACAAAGACCCTGATCGAGAACCGACCGCCCTCGGTGGCGACCCTCTTCACCGAGCGCGTGGCGGCCACGCCGGACGCGGAGGCCTACCGGTATCCGGTGGCCCCTGCCGCCGGTAACGGGCCCGACGAGTGGAAGTCGCTGAGCTGGGGCCAGGCCGCCGAGCGGGTCTATGCCATCGCGGCCGGTCTGATCGAACTCGGCGTGCAGTCCGAGGAGCGGGTCGCTCTCGCCTCCTCGACGCGGGTCGAGTGGATCCTCGCCGACCTCGGTGTGATGTGCGCGGGCGGCGCGACCACGACGATCTACCCGTCGACCAACGCCGAGGAGTCGGCGTTCATCCTCTCCGACTCCACCAGCCGTGTGCTCATCGCGGAGGACGCCTCGCAGCTCGCCAAGGCGCGTGAGAAGCGGGCCGATCTGCCCGGGCTGACACATGTCGTCGTCCTCGACGCGTCGGGCGTCGAGCCGGACGAGAGCGACCCCGAGGGCTGGGTGCTCTCGCTCGCCGACCTGGAGGCGCGTGGCGCGCAGTACCTCGCCAAGCACCCCGGCGCCGTCAAGGAGCGGATCGCGGCGATCACCTCCGACCAGCTCGCGACACTCATCTACACGTCGGGCACCACGGGGCGCCCCAAGGGCGTACGGCTGCCGCACGACAACTGGGCCTACATGGCCAAGGCCATGGCCGCGACCGGGCTGATCGGCAAGGACGACGTCCAGTACCTGTGGCTGCCGCTGGCCCACGTCTTCGGCAAGGTGCTGACCTCCGGCCAGATCGAGGTCGGGCACGTCACTGCCGTCGACGGCAGGGTCGACAAGATCATCGAGAACCTTCCCGTGGTGCAGCCGACCTACATGGCGGCCGTCCCGCGGATCTTCGAGAAGGTCTACAACGGAGTCGCGGCCAAGGCCCGGGCCGGCGGTGGCGCCAAGTACAAGATCTTCCAGTGGGCCGCCGAGGTGGCCCGCGAGTATGCCAAGGCCACGCAGGACAACTTCCGCCGCACCGGCTCGGCCACCGCGCCGTTCGGTCTGAGCGCCAAGCACAGGATCGCCGACGCGCTGGTCTACTCCAAGCTGCGCGACGCGTTCGGCGGCCGGCTGCGCGCCGCAGTCTCCGGCTCGGCCGCGCTCGCCCCCGACATCGGCTACTTCTTCTCCGGTGCCGGAATCCACATCCTGGAGGGCTACGGCCTCACGGAGTCCAGCGCCGCCTCCTTCGTCAACCCGGGCGAGGCCTACCGCACCGGCACCGTCGGCAAGCCGGTGCCCGGCTGCGAGGTGCGGATCGCGGACGACGGCGAGATCCTGCTGCGCGGGCCCGGCATCATGGAGGGCTACCACCGGCTGCCCGAGAAGACGGCGGAGGTGCTGGAGTCCGACGGCTGGTTCCACACCGGGGACATCGGCGAGCTGTCCCCGGACGGCTACCTGACGATCACGGACCGCAAGAAGGACCTCATCAAGACGTCCGGCGGAAAGTACATCGCGCCGGCGGAGGTCGAGGGGCAGTTCAAGGCGGTGTGCCCGTTCGTGTCGAACATCCTGGTGCACGGCGCGGACCGCAACTTCTGCACCGCGCTGATCGCGCTCGACGAGCCGACGATCCTCGGCTGGGCCAAGGAGAACGGCCTGGACGGCAAGTCGTACGCCGAGGTGGTGGCGACGCCGGAGGCCGAGCAGCTCATCGAGGGCTATGTGAAGCGGCTCAACGAGGGGCTCCAGCGGTGGCAGACGATCAAGAAGTTCCGGCTGCTTCCGCGGGACCTGGACATTGAGCACGGCGAGCTGACGCCGAGCCTGAAGCTGAAGAGGCCGGTTGTGGAACGGGAGTACAAGGCGCTGATCGAGGACATGTACGCGGGGTCGCGGGAGGCGTAAGGGATTGATGCGGGTGCGGGTGCGGCGCGCCTGTGGCGGGCCCGCTCCCCGCCCGCCTTCTCCCGAGCTCTTGCGCAGAGCCGCGCCCCGCTACTGGACCCGGACGCTGCGCAGGTCGTGCTGCTCGGGGTCGTCGACGAGGTGGCGTACCAGAGCCAGACCTTCGATCCGGAGCACGGCGACATGTTGCTCCGCGACACGGACGGGGTGACGGAGCGGCGCTCGGGCTCGCGGATGTTCGACGACGGGACGGGCTCGCCCGGGTCCTCGCCGGATGCGCGGGCCTCACGCGCAGGGGATCGCCGAGCGGATCAAGCAGGCGGTGCACGCATTCTCCCGGACTCCGCCCGAGGACGATCTCGCACTGCTCGTGCGGCAGGCGAAGCAGCCCTTCCGAGTGACGGACAATGGGGGGCATGCCTTCCGTACTGCCCGATGGTGAGCCCATGCCCGAGGACGGGGCGCTGCCCGCATCCGCCCTCGAAGGGGCCGGCGACCGGCCGCTCGCCTTCTACCTGCACGTGCCGTACTGCGCGACGCGCTGCGGCTACTGCGACTTCAACACCTACACCGCGACCGAGCTGCGCGGCTCGGGCGGGGTCCTCGCCTCCCGCGACAACTACGCCGACACGGTCGCCGAGGAGATCCGCCTCGCCCGCAAGGTGCTGGGCGACGACCCGCGGCAGGTCCGCACGGTCTTCGTCGGGGGTGGTACGCCGACGCTGCTCGCGGCCTCCGACCTGGTGCGGATGCTGGCCGCGGTACGGGAGGAGTTCGGGCTCGCCGACGACGCGGAGATCACCACCGAGGCGAATCCGGAGTCGGTCGATCCGGCGTACCTGGCCGAACTGCGCGAGGGCGGCTTCAACCGGGTGTCCTTCGGGATGCAGAGTGCCCGGCAGCATGTGCTGAAGGTGCTGGACCGCACGCACACGCCGGGGCGGCCCGAGGCGTGCGTCGCGGAGGCACGGGCGGCGGGCTTCGACCATGTGAATCTGGACCTGATCTACGGCACGCCGGGGGAGAGCGACGACGACTGGCGCGCGTCCCTTCGGGCGGCGGTGGGCGCGGGGCCCGACCACATCTCGGCATACGCCCTGATCGTGGAGGAGGGCACCGGGCTGGCACGCCGGATCCGCCGCGGCGAGGTGCCGATGACCGACGACGACGTCCACGCCGACCGCTATCTGATCGCCGACTCCCTGCTCGCCGAGGCGGGCTTCGACTGGTACGAGGTTTCGAACTGGGCCACTTCACCGGCCGGCCGGTGCCTGCACAACGAGCTGTACTGGCGCGGAGCCGACTGGTGGGGAGCGGGCCCGGGCGCGCACAGCCATGTGGGCGGGGTGCGGTGGTGGAACGTGAAGCACCCCGGCGCGTACGCCGCGGCACTCGCGGAGAACCGGTCGCCGGGTGCGGGCCGTGAGGTGCTCCCGGCGGAGGACCGCCGCGTGGAGAGGATCCTGCTCGAACTGCGGCTGCGGGAGGGCTGCGAACTGTCGCTCCTGCGCACGGCCGGCCTTGCGGCGGCGGGGCGGGCGCTCGAGGACGGCCTGCTGGAGCCGGGGGCGTACGAACAGGGGCGGGCCGTGCTGACGCTGTGGGGGCGCCTGCTGGCGGACGCGGTGGTGCGGGACCTGGTGGACTGACGGTCGGGCCCAGCAGCCCTGCCCCGCAAGACCCGGGGGGCTGCGTCTCGGGTGGTCGCCCGGCCCCGGTGCCTCGCGGTGCTCGCCCGCTGCCTCGGTGCCTCGCGGTCGTCGCCCGGCCTCGGTGCCTCGCGGTGCTCGCCCGCTGCCCCGGTGCCTCGCGGTGGTCGCCCGGCCTCGGTGCCTCGCGGTGCTCGCCCGCTGCCTCGGTGCCTCGCCGTGGTCGCCCGGCTCCCGTGCCTCGCGGTGTCGCACGGCTCCCGAGTCCCGTGGGGGCCGTGCCCGGGACCGCGCCTCAGTCGCGGTCGGTACCCGGCGGCGCCGTCACGAAGTCGATCAGCTCCTCCACCCTGCCCAGCAGTGCCGGCTCCACGTCCTTGTACGAGCGGACCGCGGCCAGAATCCGCTGCCACGCGGCCCCCGTGTTCCGCGGCCAGCCCAGCGCCGCGCACACCCCGGTCTTCCAGTCCTGCCCCCGAGGAACCGAAGGCCACGCGGTGATGCCGACCGAGGACGGCTTCACCGCCTCCCAGACGTCGATGTACGGGTGGCCCACCACCAGCGCGTGAGCGGAGGAGACCTCCGCGGCGATCCGGGACTCCTTCGAACCCGGCACCAGATGGTCCACCAGCACGCCCAGGCGCGCGTCCGGGCCCGGCGAGAAGTCGCGAACGATCGCGGGCAGGTCGTCGATGCCCTCCAGGTACTCCACGACCACGCCCTCGATCCGCAGGTCGTCGCCCCACACCCGCTCCACCAGCTCAGCGTCGTGCCGGCCCTCGACGTAGATGCGTCCCGCCCGCGCCACCCGGGCCCGCGCGCCCGGAACGGCGACGGAGCCCGAAGCCGTACGGGCCGGGCGCACCGGACCCGCCGCCGAGGGGCGTACGAGCGTGACGACGCGGCCCTCCAGCAGGAAGCCCCGCGGGACCATCGGGAACACCCGGTGCTTGCCGAAGCGGTCCTCCAGCGTCACCGTCGGGCCCTGCGCCGTCTTCTCGCATCGGATCACCGCACCGCAGAACCCGGTGCCGACCTCCTCCACGACCAGATCGGGCTCGGCCGGCACCTCGGGTGCGGGCTGCGACTTCTTCCAGGGTGGGGTCAGATCCGGGCTGTAGCTGCGCATTCGCCAGACGCTACGACACCCCGAACCGCGCCGCCAGCACGTCGCGTTGGGCGCGTACGAACGCCGCGTCGACGACCGCGCCGTGGCCCGGTACGTACACCGCGTCCTCACCGCCGAGCGACAGCAGCCGGTCCAGCGCGGCAGGCCAGCGCGACGGGATCGCGTCCGGGCCCGCCTGGGGCTCGCCGGACTCCTCCACCAGGTCTCCGCAGAACACCACCTCCGGGCCGCCCGGCACCAGGACCGCCAGATCGTGACCCGAGTGCCCGGGGCCCACGTTCGCCAGCAGCACCTGCCGGCCGCCCAGGTCGAGTGTCCACTCGCCGCAGACCGGGTGGTGCGGGGCCACGAGCACGTCGACCGCCTCCGCCGCCTCGGCCGGGTCGACCCCGTGCCCCACCGCCGAATCGCGGATCCCGTCCCGCTCCCGCCTCATCAGGTCGGCGAGACCGACCGCGCCGTACACCTCCGTGCCCGAGAACGCCGCCGTCCCCAGCACATGGTCGAAGTGGGGATGGCTCAGTGCGATATGCGTCACGCGGCGGCCCCCCAGCAGGGCCTGCGCCTGGGCACGCAGCTCCGCGCCCTCGCGGAGCGTCGCACCCGTGTCGTACAGCAGGGCACCGTCCTCCCCGGCGATCAAACCGGAGGTCGCGTCCCAGACCGGCAACCGCCTGCGCCCCACCCCGTCGGCCAGCCGCTCCCAGCCGAAGTCTTCCCAACGGACGTCCATACAGCGACGCTATCCGCAACGACCAGCGGCGTCTCGCGGTAGCCTGGTCGGCCGCCCCGGTCGGCCGCCCTTGCTAGAGGTACACCCCGCGGCCGTACACTGGCACGGGACAATGCTGGCACTCGTACGCGGCGAGTGCCAAGCAGTCGCCGAGGAATCACAGCTGGAGGTGTGCGCGATGCTCAGCGAACGCAGACTCGAGGTGCTGCGCGCCATCGTCCAGGACTATGTCGGCACCGAGGAGCCCGTCGGCTCCAAGGCGCTCACCGAGCGTCACAAGCTCGGGGTCTCCCCGGCCACGGTCCGCAACGACATGGCGGTGCTCGAAGAGGAGGGCTTCATCGCCCAGCCTCATACGAGTGCCGGGCGCATTCCCACGGACAAGGGCTACCGCCTCTTCGTCGACAAGCTGGCCGGCGTCAAGCCGCTGTCGTCGCCCGAGCGCCGTGCCATCCAGAACTTCCTGGACGGAGCCGTCGACCTCGACGACGTCGTCGGCCGTACGGTCCGGCTCCTTGCGCAGCTGACCCGGCAGGTCGCGGTCGTCCAGTACCCCTCGCTGACCCGGTCCACCGTCCGGCACGTGGAGCTCCTGTCCCTGGCGCCCGCCCGGCTGATGCTCGTGCTGATCACGGACACGGGACGGGTCGAGCAGCGCATGATCGACTGCCCCGCGCCGTTCGCCGAGACCTCGCTCGCCGATCTGCGGGCCCGGCTCAACAGCAGGGTCGTCGGGCGGCGGTTCGCGGACGTGCCGCAGCTGGTGCAGGACCTTCCCGAATCCTTCGATGCGGAGGACAGGGGCACCGTCTCCACGGTGCTCTCGACCCTGCTCGAAACCCTGGTCGAGGAGACCGAGGAGCGGCTGGTGATCGGCGGCACCGCCAATCTGACCCGCTTCGGGCACGACTTCCCGCTGACGATCCGGCCCGTGCTCGAAGCGCTGGAGGAGCATGTCGTGCTCCTCAAGCTCCTCGGTGAGGCCAAGGAATCGGGCGGTATGGGCATGACTGTACGGATCGGTCATGAGAACGCCCATGAGGGCCTCAACTCCACGTCCGTCGTCGCCGTCGGCTACGGTTCGGGCGACGAGGCAGTTGCCAAACTCGGCGTGGTCGGACCGACCCGCATGGACTACCCCGGAACGATGGGAGCGGTACGCGCAGTGGCACGTTACGTCGGACAGATCCTGGCGGAGTCGTAAGTGGCCACGGACTACTACGCCGTACTCGGCGTACGCCGCGACGCATCGCAGGACGAGATCAAGAAGGCCTTCCGCCGGCTTGCGCGTGAACTCCACCCGGATGTGAATCCGGACCCGAAGACGCAGGAGCGCTTCAAGGAGATCAACGCCGCCTACGAGGTGCTCTCCGATCCGCAGAAGAAGCAGGTCTACGACCTCGGCGGGGATCCCCTGTCGCAGGCCGGCGGCGGTGGCGCGGGCGGCTTCGGAGCCGGTGGCTTCGGGAACTTCTCGGACATCATGGACGCGTTCTTCGGGACGGCGTCGCAGCGGGGACCCAGGTCGCGTACGCGCCGGGGCCAGGACGCGATGATCCGCCTGGAGATCGATCTCAACGAGGCCGCCTTCGGCACGACGAAGGACATCCAGGTCGACACGGCCGTCGTGTGCACGACCTGCTCGGGCGAGGGCGCCGCTCCCGGCACCTCCGCGCAGACCTGTGACATGTGCCGTGGCCGCGGTGAGGTCTCGCAGGTGACCCGGTCCTTCCTGGGCCAGGTCATGACATCGCGCCCGTGCCCCCAGTGCCAGGGCTTCGGCACCGTGGTGCCGACGCCGTGCCCCGAGTGCGCGGGCGACGGACGTATCCGTTCGCGCCGCACGCTGACGGTGAAGATCCCGGCGGGCGTCGACAACGGCACGCGCATCCAGCTCGCGGGCGAGGGCGAGGTCGGCCCCGGGGGCGGTCCCGCGGGCGATCTGTACGTCGAGATCCACGAGCTGCCGCACGCGGTCTTCCAGCGGCGCGGCGACGATCTGCACTGCACGGTGACGATCCCGATGACGGCGGCGGCCCTGGGCACGAAGTGCCCGCTGGAGACGCTGGACGGCATGGAAGAGGTCGACATCCGCCCGGGCACGCAGTCGGGGCAGTCGATCCCGCTGCACGGGCGCGGCATCACGCACCTGCGGGGCGGGGGCCGGGGCGACCTGATCGTGCATGTCGAGGTCATGACCCCGTCGAAGCTGGACGCGGAGCAGGAGAGGCTGCTGCGGGACCTGGCGAAGCTGCGCGGGGAGGAGCGGCCGACAGGTCAGTTCCAGCCCGGACAGCAGGGGCTGTTCTCCCGCCTGAAGGACGCGTTCAACGGCCGCTGACCGGTCTGGGCGGGGGCCCGGGGGCGCTGCCCCTCGGACCCCCGCGCCTCCATCGCCGGCGGGGCTGGTCGGTGCGGCGGAGGCCAGGTGGGGGCCGGTACATCAAGCCCCTCCGGCGATCGAGGACACGCGCGCGGGTTCCGCAAGCCCGCCCCCGGTCGGGCCCGCGCACAGGCGTGGAACGCCCGATTCGGTGGCGCGACGCCAGCATGGCACCATGCCTCCATGTCCTCCGCACTGGCCGATCTCTGCCGTTTCCCGATCGTGCAGGCCCCCATGGCAGGCGGCGCATCCTGCCCGCAGCTGGCCGCCGCCGTGTCCGAAGCCGGCGGGCTCGGGTTCCTGGCCGCCGGGTACAAGACCGCGGACGGCATGTACCAGGAGGTCAAACGGATCCGGGGGCTCACCGCCCAGCCCTTCGGCGTGAATCTGTTCATGCCGCAGCCCAACACCGCCGACTCCGCCGCCGTCGAGGTCTACCGTCATCAGCTCGCCGGTGAGGCCGCCTGGTACGAGACCCCGATCGGCGATCCCGACTCCGGGCGCGATGACGGCTACGAGGCCAAGCTGGCCATCCTCCTCGACGACCCGGTGCCCGTCGTCTCCTTCACCTTCGGCTGCCCGACGCGGGACGTGCTCGACTCGTTCTCCAAGGCCGGTACGTTCACCGTCGTCACCGTGACCACGCCGGAAGAGGCGCAGGCGGCCCAGTGGGCGGGCGCCGACGCCGTGTGTGTGCAGGGCATCGAGGCAGGCGGCCACCAGGGCACCCACCGTGACGACCCCGCGGCCGACGGCGCCGGTGTCGGGCTGCTGACGCTCGTCGCGCTGGTCCATGAGTCCGTGCAGCTGCCGGTCATCGCCGCGGGCGGCCTGATGCGCGGCGGTCAGATCGCGGGCACGCTCGCGGCCGGCGCGGCAGCGGCGCAGCTCGGGACGGCGTTCCTGGTCTGCCCCGAGTCGGGCGCGAACGCGCTGCACAAGCAGGCCATGACCAACCCCCTCTTCGTCCGTACCGAAATCACCCGGGCCTTCTCCGGGCGGCCCGCCCGCGGCCTCGTCAACCGTTTCATGCGCGAGCACGGTCCGTACGCCCCCGCCGCCTATCCCCAGGTGCACCACATGACGAGCAGCCTGCGCAAGGCCGCGGCCAAGGCGGGCGACGCCCAGGGCATGGCGCTGTGGGCCGGTCAGGGCCACCGGCTGGCGCGTGAGCTGCCCGCCGGACACCTGGTCGACGTGCTGGTCGCCGAGACGGACTCCGCGCGCGCAGCGCTGGCGCCGGGCGGTTCCCGATGACCGCACCCGTGTTCGTCGTGGACTCCCTGGAGGGCGTGGGTGCCGGGGCGATCGTCACCCTGGACGGGCCCGAGGGACGGCACGCCGTCTCCGTACGCAGGCTGCAGTCCGGCGAGGACATCGTGCTCACGGACGGCAGGGGGCGCGGGGCCGCCGGTGTGGTCCTGCGGACCGAGGGCAAGGACCGGCTGATCGTCGAGCCGTTCGAGTTCCCCACCGAGCCGGAGCCCACTCCCCGGATCACCGTCGTCCAGGCCCTGCCGAAGGGCGACCGTGGCGAGCTCGCCGTCGAGACCATGACGGAGACGGGGGTGGACGCGGTCGTGCCATGGGCCGCCGCACGCTGCATCACGCAGTGGAAGGGGGAGCGGGGCGCCAAGTCCCTCGCCAAGTGGCGGGCCACCGCCCGTGAGGCGGGCAAGCAGTCCCGTCGGCTCCGCTTCCCGGACGTCGCGGACGCGGCAACGACCAAGCAGGTCGCGTCCCTTCTGGCCGAAGCCGATTTCGCCGCCGTGCTGCACGAGGAGGGCGCCGAGCCGCTGGCCACGGCCGACCTGCCGGCCGAGGGGTCGATCGTGCTGGTGGTGGGGCCCGAAGGGGGCGTCTCGCCGGAGGAGTTGGCGGCGTTCGCCGCCGCGGGCGCGAAGCCGTACCGGCTGGGACGCAGTGTGCTGCGCACCTCCACGGCGGGTACGGCCGCGACGGCCCTGCTGCTCGGCCGCACGGGCCGCTGGTCCTAGGGCCCGCTCCGGGCGCCGTACGGCCCCGCCCTTCGGCTCCGCCGCTCGGCCACCTGCCTGCCTCGCCCGCCCCGCCCCGCCCTCACGCGCGCGGCGGGATCGCGCCGTTTCTCTCCGCCATGTCGACGACCGTACGGGGCCAGGACTGTCCGCAACCACCCTTTTCCTGCCGGGCATCAGCTGTCACCCTGCCCTCTATGCGGGGCATGAGAGGAACGCGCTACGGGCGCACCCTGGTCGCAATCTGCGCTGCCGGAACCGCGGTTGCGGGCGTCGCCGCCTGTGATCCGATCGCCGACGGCCTGAGTTCCGCCGCCGTCGCGGTCACCACCGACAAGACCGGGACGAGCACGCTGGAGCGCCTCGGCTTCGCTGTGCGCTGGCTCAGCTGCACGGCGAAGGTGGACAACGGCAAGGCGGGCGGCGGCGCATCCGCAACGCCGAGCAGACCGAGCACGGCCACCGTCGACTGCCGCGGCGAGACCGAATCCGGCCAGGAGATCACGCTCAAGGGCAAGGTGACCGACGAGCGTTCGGGGACGTGCGTACGCGGCAGACTCGTCGCCAGGGTCGGCGGCAAGGTCGTCTTCGAGGCCAGCGTGCTCGGCAACTGCGACGCCGCGCCGAGCAGCACCCCGTCCACTCACCGTCCGGACGGGCAGCCGCGCCCGACCGTCACGGTGACGGTGACCGTGACGGCAGCTCCGGGCAAGTGACCGGGCGCGCGGCACCGCGGCACGCGGCGCCGTGGCAAGTGATCCGGCACGCGGGACACGACCCGCGGTGGTCCGGCCAAGTGATCCCAAAGCCGTGACCCGGCAGCGGTCGCCTGCCTAGGGTGACCGTGTGACTCAGCCTGCCTACCTCCGGTTCCCGCATGTCCACGGCGAGTTGATCGCCTTCACCGCAGAGGACGACGTCTGGGTCGCCCCGATCGACGGCGGCCGGGCGTGGCGCGTGAGCGCCGACAACGTTCCGGTGAACCACCCCAGGATCTCGCCCGACGGCGCGCACATCGCCTGGTCCTCGCTGCGGGCCGGTGCGCCCGAGGTGCATCTCGCGCCCGTCGACGGCGGACCCGCGGACCGGCTGACGTACTGGGGCAGCGCGAAGACGTCCGTACGCGGCTGGACCCCGGACGGTGAGGTCCTCGCGATCAGCACCCACGGCCAGGCCTCGCTGCGCCGCACCTGGGCGCGGGCGGTGCCGCTCGACGGCGGGCCCGCGGCCGTGCTGCCGTACGGACCCGTGGGCGGTGTGGCGTACGGCCCGCGGACGTTGCTGCTCTCCGCCACCATGGGGCGCGAGGCCGCCGCCTGGAAGCGCTACCGGGGCGGCACGGCGGGCAAGCTGTGGATCGACCCGTCGGGCGAGGGGGAGTTCGTACGCCTCCACGAGGATCTCGACGGGAACATGGAGTACCCGCTGTGGGTGGGGGACAGGATCGCGTTCCTCTCCGACCACGAGGGCGTGGGAGCGCTGTACTCCTCCCTCCCGGACGGATCCGGACTGCGGCGGCACACCCCGGTCGACGGCTTCTACGCCCGCCACGCAGCCACCGACGGCACCCGTGTCGTCTACTCCCGCGCCGGTGAGCTGTGGATCGTCGACGACCTCCGCACCGCCGAACCCCGCCGCCTGGACATCCGGCTCGGCGGCCAGCGCACCGATCTGCGCCCGCGTCCGGTCAGGTCCGAGCGCCACCTCGGGACCGCCACGCCGGACCACACGGGCCGCGGCAGCGCCGTCGAGATCCGGGGAGGCATCCACTGGGTCACCCACCGCGAGGGGCCCGCGCGGGCACTGGCCGCGGAGCCCGGCGTCCGCGCCAGGCTGCCCCGCACCTTCCGGGTCGACGGCGAGGAGCAGGTCGTCTGGGTCACCGACGCCGAGGGCGACGACGCCCTCGAATTCGCGCCGGCCACCGGCCCGGCGCCCGGCGCGACGCCCCGCAGGCTCGGGGCCGGCCGGCTCGGCCGCGTGCTGAGCCTCTCCGTGGCACCCGACGGCAGCCGCGCGGCCGTCGCCTCGCACGACGGCCGCGTCCTGCTCGTCGACCGCGAGTCGGGCGAGGTCCGCGAGGTCGACCGCAGCGAGCACGGCGAAGCGACCGGTCTCGCCTTCTCGCCCGACTCCGGATGGCTCGCCTGGTCGCACGCCGGGCCCGACCCGCTGCGCCAGCTCAAGCTCGCCGGCACCACCGAACTGTCCGTCTCCGAGGCGACCCCGCTGCGCTTCTGCGATTTCCAGCCCGCCTTCACGCTCGACGGGAAACACCTTGCGTTCCTCTCCGAGCGCGCCTTCGACCCGGTCTACGACACGCACGTCTTCGACCTCGCCTTCGTCGGCGGCTGCCGCCCGCACCTGATCACGCTGGCGTCCACGACGCCCTCGCCGTTCGGGCCGCAGCGCCACGGACGGGCCTTCGAGACGGACAAGGACAAGGAGAAGGACCAGCGCAGGCAGGACGGAGAGGAGGGCGGCGTCCCCGTCACCCGTATCGACCTCGAAGGGCTCGCCGACCGGATAGTTCCCTTCCCCGTCGAGGCCGCCCGTTACTCCACGCTGCGTGCCGCCAAGGACGGCCTCCTGTGGCTGCGCCACCCGCTGCGCGGTGTCCTCGGGGCGACCCGGGCCACCCCCGACGACCCGGGTCCCAGGACCGCGCTGGAGCGCTACGACCTGGCGCAGCAGCGGATCGAGGAGCTCTCCGGGGACGCCACGAGCTTCTCGGTCAGCGGCGACGGCAAGCGGGTGCTGCTGTACACCGAGGGCAAGCTCAAGGTGGTGCCGAGCGACCGCCGCGCCTCACGGGACGAGGACAGCGACACCAACATCACCGTCGATCTCTCACGGGTCCGCGCGCGAGTCGACCCGGCCGCCGAGTGGCGCCAGATGTACGACGAGGCCGGTCGGCTGATGCGGGACAACTTCTGGCGCGCGGACCTGGGCGGCGTCGACTGGGACGGCGTACTGGACAGGTACCGCCCGGCGCTCGGCAGGGTGGCCACCCACGACGATCTGATGGATGTGCTCTGGGAGGTGTTCGGCGAGCTCGACACCTCGCACGCGTATGTCACACCGCGGGGCGGGTACGGATCGGCGTCGACCCGCCAGGGGCTGCTGGGCGCGGACATCTCCCGCGCCGCGGACGGCGCCTGGCGCATCGACCGCATCCTGCCGTCCGAGACGTCCGACCCCAACGCCCACTCACCGCTCGCGGCTCCCGGCGTCGCCGTGCGCCCCGGCGACGCGATCCTCGCCGTGGACGGCAGGCCGGTGGACCCCGTCGCCGGGCCGGGACCGTTGCTGGTGGGCGCGGCGGGCAAGCCCGTCGAGCTGACCGTCTCCCCGGCGGACGGCGGAGATCCGCGGCACGCCGTCGTCGTGCCGCTCGCCGACGAGGAACCGCTGCGTTACCACGCCTGGGTCGCCGGGCGACGGGCCTACGTCCACGAGAAGTCGGGAGGCCGCCTCGGCTATCTGCACGTCCCCGACATGCAGGCACCCGGCTGGGCCCAGATCCACCGCGATCTGCGCGTCGAGGTCGCCCGTGAGGGCCTGGTCGTGGACGTGCGCGAGAACCGCGGCGGGCACACCTCCCAGCTCGTCGTGGAGAAGCTGGCTCGCCGGATCGTGGGCTGGGACGTGCCGCGCGGCATGCGGCCGTTCAGCTATCCGCAGGACGCCCCGCGCGGTCCGGTGGTGGCGGTCGCGAACGAGTTCTCGGGCTCGGACGGCGACATCGTCAACGCGGCGATCAAGGCTCTGGGGATCGGCCCGGTGGTCGGTACCCGGACCTGGGGCGGGGTCGTCGGCATCGACAGCCGCTATCTGCTGGTGGACGGGACGCTGGTCACCCAGCCCAAGTACGCGTTCTGGCTGGAGGGGTACGGCTGGGGCGTGGAGAACCACGGCGTGGACCCGGACGTGGAAGTGGTGATGGCCCCGCAGGACCACGCGGCGGGGCGCGATCCGCAGCTCGACGAGGCGGTACGGATGGCGCTGGCGGTGCTGTCTCAGAACCCGGCGAAGTCTCCTCCGGAGCTTCCCGGGCTTCCGTAGACGCCCCGGAGGCCCGGACTGTCCGGACGTCGTCGGACCCGCGGAAGCCAAAGCTTCCGCGGCGCGGGGCGGCACTGCCCGGCGCACCGCGCACGGCACGGACGGAGGTGGCCGATACCATTTCCGTCGTAGTGGACTCATACGAGGAGGACCCTGGCATGGCGGGAGAACCGCAGGCCGACTGCCTGTTCTGCAAGATCGTCGCGGGGGAGGTGCCTGCCACCTTCGTGCGGGAGACCGAACACATCGTCGCCTTCCGCGACATCAACCCCCAGGCCCCGACGCATGTCCTGGTCATCCCCAAGGCGCACTACCCCGACGCCGCGTCGCTCGCCGCCGCCGAGCCCCAGCTCGTCGCCGATGTGCTGCGTGAGGCCGGTGAGGTCGCCGCCGAGGAGAAGATCGACGGCACCGGATACCGGATCGTCTTCAACACCGGCGCCGGCGCGGGCCAGACGGTGTTCCACGCCCATGCCCATCTGCTCGGTGGCCGAGGCCTCGCCTGGCCGCCGGGATAACGGAAGCCGGCTCACCTTGTCCGTACGAGAACTGGTCGTGCTCGGCACCGCCAGCCAGGTTCCGACCCGGCACCGCAACCACAACGGCTACCTCCTTCGCTGGGACGGCGAGGGCATCCTCTTCGACCCCGGCGAGGGCACCCAGCGGCAGATGCTCCGGGCCGGCGTGGCGGCGCACGACATCAACCGCATCTGTGTCACGCACTTCCACGGCGACCACTCCCTCGGACTCGCCGGGGTGATCCAGCGGATCAACCTCGACCGGGTTCCGCACGACGTGCGGGCGCACTATCCGGCGAGCGGGCAGCGGTTCTTCGAGCGGCTGCGGTACGCCACGGCGTACCGCGAGACGGTGGTGCTGAGCGAGGAGCCGGTGAGTGGGGAGGGCGCCTCGCTGGCCGAGACCGAGGCGTACAGCCTGGAGGCCCGTAGGCTCTCGCACCCCGTCGAGTCGTACGGCTACCGCGTCGTCGAGCCCGACGGCCGCCGGATGCTGCCCGAGAAGCTGGCCGAGCACGGCATCCAGGGTCCCGACGTGGGACGGCTCCAGCGCGAGGGCCGGGTGAACGGCGTCACCGTGGAGGAGGTCAGCGAGCCGCGCAGGGGGCAGCGCTTCGCCTTCGTCATGGACACCCGGCTGTGCGAAGGCGTGTACGCCCTCGCGGACGGCTGCGACATGCTCGTCATCGAGTCCACCTTCCTCGACGAGGACGATCAACTCGCCAAGGACCATGGCCACTTGACCGCCGGGCAGGCGGCCCGCGTCGGGCACGAAGCCGGCGTGCGCCATCTGGTGCTCACGCACTTCTCGCAGCGCTACAACGATCACGAGGAATTCGAGCGGCAGGCCCGCGCGGCCGGGTTCGAGGGCGAACTGACCATCGCCCAGGACCTGATCCGCGTTCCCCTTCCCAAGCGGTAGAGGGTCACCATGTTCCTCCCCAAGGCCGAACTGCGTCTCCCCCATCGAGGGCACCCTCGAACCCGAGCCGGCCTTCGTACTCGCCGCGCGCAACGGCGTTCCTCGATCGCCGGACGGGCGGGAGTTGTCGCCGTCCGGACAGCCGGTGCCGGTAGCAGCGCCCGGATGCCGATGCCATGGATGGGCTTGTTCGCGTATCCAACCTTCATTCCCATACATGTACGTCATCTGCGGATGAAGACAGCATGGGGCAGGCCTCGGACGGTGCGCTCGCCGGACCCGGCCCGGACGACCTCGCGGAACTCGAAGCGCTGCCGGCGGACGGACTCGACCTCGTAGGAGCCACGGCATGACCCAGGACCTGACGATCACCGACGTGCGGCTCACCCCGATCCTGGTGGCCGACCCGCCGCTGCTCAACACCCAGGGGGTGCACCAGCCGTACACCCCCCGCCTGATCGTCGAGGTGGTGACGGCGGGCGGCGTCACCGGTGTCGGCGAGACCTACGGCGACACCAGGTATCTCGATCTGGCGGCCCCGCTGGCGGATGCGCTGCCCGGCTGCCAGGTCGCGGATGTGAACGGCCTCCACAGGCTCGCCGACCTGGTGTGCGGCGACTCGCCCGAGGCCACCGGCGCCGTCGACGCCGGCGGTCTGCGCGGCGTGCAGACCGCCGGCAAACTGCGGCTCTCCGTCGTCTCCGGATTCGAGGTCGCCTGCTTCGACGCGCTGGGCAAGGCCCTCGGACTGCCCGTGCACGCGCTGCTCGGCGGCAAGGTGCGCGACACCGTGGAGTACAGCGCGTACCTCTTCTACCGCTGGGCCGAACACCCCGGCGGGGCGGGCGAGCGGGACGACTGGGGCGCGGCGCTCGACCCGGCAAGCGTTCTCGCCCAGGCCCGGCGCCTCTCGCGCGAGTACGGCTTCGGCTCCTTCAAGCTCAAGGGCGGCGTCTTCCCTCCCGAGCAGGAGATGGCAGCCGTAAGGGCGCTGGCCCAGGCCCTCCCCGGGCATCCGCTGCGGCTCGACCCCAACGGCGCCTGGTCGGTCGAGACCTCGCTGAAGGTCGCGGAGGAACTGGGCGATCTCCTGGAGTACCTGGAGGACCCTGCCACCGGTACGGACCGGATGGCCCAGGTCGCGGCGGCGACAGAGGTCCCGCTCGCCACCAACATGTGCGTGACGACGTTCGCCGAGATCCCGGAGGCGTTCGCGCGCGGCGCCGTGCAGATCGTGCTCGGTGACCACCACTACTGGGGCGGGCTGCGCAACACCCGTGAACTGGCCGCGATCTGCCGGACGTTCGGCGTGGGCATGTCCATGCACTCCAACACCCACCTCGGCATCAGCCTCGCCGCGATGACCCAGGTCGCGGCGGTCGTCCCCCATCTCGACCACGCCTGCGACAGCCACTACCCCTGGCAGAACGAAGACGTCCTCACCGAACGCATCGCGTTCAAGGACGGGCGTGTCGCCGTCAGTGATCTGCCGGGCCTGGGCATCGAGCTCGACCGGGTGGAGCTGGCACGCCTGCACCGGCGCTGGCTGGACGACGACGGCACGATGCGTGATCGCGACGACGCGGCGGCGATGCGGGTGGCGGACCCGGGCTGGACGGCACAGCGCTGGTAGACGGCGCCGAACCGGGTCGCGGTCGCCGCGCCGAGGGGACAGCTCCGTGCCGGCGGACAGCGCCGCGGCGGGGGGCGCCACCGCACGTATGGCCGCCGCCGACGCCGCGATCAGGCAGACTGGCCTGATCTGCACCACGTACCAGGAGCGGCACGGTGACCACGCGACACGGAGAGCAACTGGACCGCGCTGCAGCCTGCCTGGACCCGCTCGCCGCGCTGCGCACTCCCGGCGATCCGAACTGTGACGTCTACCTGACCGGCAACGTCTTCCTCGACATCATCTTCACCGGCCTGGACTCGGCGCCCGTCCGCGGCACCGAGTCCTGGGCCCGCGGCATGGGGTCGAGCCCGGGCGGCGTCGCCAACATGGCCACCGCCCTCGCCCGGCTCGGCCTGCGGACCTCGCTCGCCGCCGCCTTCGGGGACGACCACTACGGCGAGTACTGCTGGGACGCCCTGGAACAGGGCGAGGGCATCGACCTCTCCCTGTCGCGCACCGTGCCCGGCTGGCACTCCCCCGTCACCGTCTCCATGGCGTACGAGGGCGAGCGCACGATGGTCTCCCACGGCCACGAGGCCCCGCCGCCCGAGCCCGCGCCCGACTGTCCGCCTCCCGCCAGGGCCGCCGTCGCCTCCCTGTCGCCCGCCCGGGACGAGTGGATCGGCCAGGCGGCCGGCAAAGGGACCCGGATCTTCGCCGATGTCGGCTGGGACGACTCGGGCCGCTGGGACCCCGCCGACCTCGCCGACCTGGAGCACTGCGAGGCGTTCCTGCCCAATGCCGAGGAGGCGATGCGCTACACCCGCACCGAATGCCCCCGCGCCGCCGCCCGCGCCCTCACCGACCGGGTTCCGCTTGCCGTCGTCACACTCGGTGCCGAGGGCGCGTACGCGGTGGACGGCGCGACCGGCGAGACCGCCCAGGTACCGGCCATCGGGGTGGAAGCGCTCGACCCGACGGGCGCCGGGGACGTGTTCGTCGCCGGATTTGTCACGGGGACGCTGGCCGGCTGGCCGCTCGCCGACCGGCTCGCCTTCGCCGGGCTGACCGCCGCCCTGTCGGTACAGGAATTCGGCGGATCGCTCTCCGCGCCCGGCTGGTCGGAGATCGCCGCCTGGTGGCAGCAGGTCCAGGGCGTCGCGGACCAGGAACCGGCGGCCCTTCGGCGCTATGCCTTCCTCGACGCCCTGCTGCCCGCCGAGGACCGTCCCTGGCCCCTGCGCAGAGCCGTCCCCACCATCGGCTTCGGCCGCTCCGCGTAGGCCCTGCGCGGCCCCCGCGGAAAAGCCCTCGGCCTTGTCAGTGCCAGGTCGTACGCTGGTGTTCCAGAGGTTGTCGAGCAGCGAGAACCCTGCAACGGGAGGTATGTGCAGGCCACAGAGCCGGCCCATGACTCAGACACCCACAGCCCAGACCCCAGCGCCGGGGCAGGCGCGAGCCCACTTCACCGTCCCCGCCAAGCATCCGATGGTGACGGTCCTGGGCTCGGGTGACGCCCTGCTGCGCGTGATCGAGAAGGCCTTCCCGGCGGCCGATATCCATGTCCGGGGCAATCAGGTGAGCGCGATCGGGGACGCGGCGGAAGTCGCCCTGATCCAGCGCCTGTTCGACGAGATGATGCTCGTGCTCCGCACCGGGCAGCCGATGACGGAGGACGCAGTGGAACGCTCGATCGCCATGCTCAGGGCAGGTGAGAACGGCCAGGGCGAGGCCGCGGGCGAGACCCCGGCAGAGGTCCTCACCCAGAACATCCTCTCCAGCCGTGGCAGGACCATCCGCCCCAAGACCCTCAATCAGAAGCGGTACGTCGACGCGATCGACAAGCACACGATCGTGTTCGGCATCGGCCCCGCCGGCACCGGCAAGACCTACCTCGCCATGGCCAAGGCGGTGCAGGCCCTGCAGTCCAAGCAGGTCAACCGCATCATCCTCACCCGTCCCGCGGTGGAGGCCGGCGAGCGGCTCGGCTTCCTGCCCGGCACGCTCTACGAGAAGATCGACCCGTATCTCCGCCCGCTGTACGACGCGCTGCACGACATGCTCGACCCCGACTCGATCCCGCGCCTGATGGCCGCGGGCACGATCGAGGTCGCGCCCCTGGCGTACATGCGCGGCAGGACGCTCAACGACGCGTTCATCATTCTCGACGAGGCGCAGAACACCAGCGCCGAGCAGATGAAGATGTTCCTGACCCGGCTCGGCTTCGACTCGAAGATAGTCATCACCGGTGACGTCACCCAGGTCGACCTTCCGAACGGCACCAAGAGCGGCCTCCGTCAGGTCCAGGACATCCTTGACGGCGTCGAGGACGTCCACTTCTCCCGCCTCACGAGTCAGGATGTCGTACGGCACAAGCTCGTCGGCCGTATCGTCGACGCGTACGAGAAGTACGACGGACAAAACGGGAAGTAGTAACAGCGCGCCATGTCGATCGACGTCAACAACGAGTCCGGAACCGAGGTCGACGAGCAGGCGATCCTCGATGTCGCCCGCTACGCCCTGGCGCGGATGCGTATCCACCCGCTCTCCGAGCTCTCGGTGATCGTGGTGGATGCCGAAGCCATGGAGCAGCTGCACATCCAGTGGATGGACCTGCCGGGTCCCACCGATGTCATGTCCTTCCCGATGGACGAGCTGCGCCCACCGGTCAAGGACGACGAGGAGCCCCCGCAGGGGCTCCTCGGTGACATCGTGCTCTGCCCCGAAGTGGCCCTCAAGCAGGGCGAAGAGGCTCCGACACAGCACTCCATGGACGAGGAGCTCCAGCTTCTGACCGTCCATGGAGTGCTGCATCTCCTCGGGTACGACCACGAGGAGCCCGACGAGAAGGCCGAGATGTTCGGCCTCCAGGCTGCGATCATCGACGGCTGGCGGGCGGAGAAGGGCCATTCCGGTCCGTCCCCGGCGCCGACCGTCTCATGACCGGCCAACTGATCTTCGGCGCGGTTCTGCTGGTCGTCGTCGCCTGGCTGGCGGCCTGCGCGGAAGCGGGCATCGCCCGCATGTCCAGCTTCCGTGCCGCCGAGGCCGTGCGCTCCGGCCGGCGCGGAGCGGACAAGCTGGAGCAGGTCGCCTCCGACCCGACCCGCTATCTCAATGTGGCCCTCCTGGTGCGGGTGTCGTGCGAGATGGCCGCCGGGGTACTGGTCACCTATGCCTGTCTGCAGGAGTTCAGCGAGACCTGGGAGGCACTGGTCGTCGCCATCGGTGTGATGGTGCTGGTCTCCTATGTCGCGGTGGGCGTCTCGCCGCGCACCATCGGCCGCCAGCACCCGCTGAACACCGCGACGGCCGCGGCGTACGTCCTGCTGCCGCTCGCCAGGATCATGGGCCCGGTCCCTCAGCTGCTGATCCTGCTCGGTAATGCGCTCACCCCCGGAAAGGGCTTCCGCAAGGGACCGTTCGCGAGTGAGGCGGAGCTGCGGGCGATGGTCGACCTCGCCGAACAGGAGTCGCTGATCGAGGACGACGAGCGCCGCATGGTGCACTCCGTCTTCGAACTCGGCGACACGCTCGTGCGGGAGGTGATGGTCCCGCGCACCGACCTGGTCTGTATAGAGCGCTACAAGACGATCCGGCAGGCGCTGACCCTGGCGCTGCGCTCCGGCTTCTCCCGCATCCCGGTGACCGGGGAGAACGAGGACGACATCGTCGGGATCGTGTATCTGAAGGACCTGGTCCGCAAGACGCACATCAACCGGGACTCCGAGGCGGACCTGGTCTCGACGGCGATGCGGGCCGCCGTGTTCGTCCCCGACACCAAGAACGCCGGCGATCTGCTGCGCGAGATGCAGCAGGAGCGCAATCACGTCGCCGTCGTCATCGACGAGTACGGAGGGACGGCCGGGATCGTCACCATCGAGGACATCCTGGAAGAGATCGTCGGCGAGATCACGGACGAGTACGACCGTGAACTGCCGCCGGTCGAGGACCTCGGCGACGGGCGCTTCCGGGTGACCGCGCGGCTCGACATCGGGGACCTGGGCGAGCTCTACGGCCTCGACGAACTGGACGACGAGGACGTCGAGACGGTCGGCGGCCTCCTCGCGAAGGCCCTCGGCAGGGTCCCGATCGCCGGCGCGACCGCGGTGGTCGACCTGCCCGACGGCCGTGCCCTGCGGCTGACGGCGGAGTCCCCGGCCGGTCGCCGGAACAAGATCGTCACGGTACTGGCGGAGCCGCTGCCGAAGCGGCCGGAAGGGGGAGCGGCGGCATGAAGGCGCAGGAACTGAGGGCGTTCTGCCTCGCGTTCAACGCGGCGGTCGAGGAGTTCCCGTTCGGCCCCGAGACATCGGTGTTCAAGGTCCACGGCAAGCTGTTCGCGCTGAGCGCGCTGGACGGGGAGCCGCTGAAGGTGAACCTCAAGTGCGAGCCGGAGATCGCGGTGCGGCTGAGGGCGGATCATGCGGGGATTGTGCCGGGCTATCACATGAACAAGCGGCACTGGAACACGGTGACCGTGGGGGAGGTGCCGGATCGGCTGGTCCGCGAGCTGATCGAGGACTCCTACGACCTGGTGGTCGCCGGCCTCCCCCGAGCCCTCCGCCTCCGCCTCGACCGGCCCTGAGCCAGGGCCTCTCGTCGGATCCTGCCGGGCTCGCGTGCCCTGGCGCCTGATCCGGCCTGACCCAAACGAAAGACCCTGGGGCGTCCCTCGCCGACGGGATCGGCGGTCTGTCCGGGGCTCCGCCCCGGACTCCGCTCCCCGACCTACGCGCCATGGTCAGCACGTTCGGGCCGCCCGAACAGCCGTGGGGAGCGGGAACTTATCCTGTTGGCTGCGCCACCAGGCATACGGACAGGGGGAGTACGTGGCCACGACGACCGAGCGGGATGCGATGAAGGCTCACCGCCTCGGTGAGCTGCGCGAGTTCCTGATGAGCCGGCGCGCCCGGATCAGCCCGGTCGAGGCCGGCCTGCCGGACGGCGGAGCCCGCCGCCGTACGCCCGGACTGCGGCGGGAGGAGGTGGGCGTCCTCGCGGGCGTCGGCGTCTCCTGGTACCAGTGGCTGGAGCAGGGGCGGGACATCACCGTCTCACCGCAGGTGCTCGACTCGGTGGGCCGGGTGCTGCGGCTGAGCAGTGTCGAGCGCCGCCATCTGTACGTCCTGGCCGGGCTGAACCCGCCCGCTCCGGAGGTGGATCCGGGCGACGCCGACATGTGCGCCGGGCTGCGGCGGCTCATCGACGCCTGGATGCCGTACCCCGCCCACATCATGGACGCCTACTGGAACACGATCATGTACAACGACGCGGCCGGAACGACCCTCGGGATGCGTCCCGGTCTCGTCCAGAACTGTCTGATCGCCTTCTTCACGGATCCCGTCTACCGCGCCCGTGCCAGGAGCTGGGAACGGAACGCCCCTTATGTCGTGGCGCAGTTCCGGGCGGCCTGCTCGGAGCGCCCGGACGACGAGGGCTTCCGGACGGTGGTCGAGGAGGCGAAGGCGGCCAGCGCGGAGTTCACCGAGCTGTGGGAGCGCCGGGACATCGCGCCGGGTGGGCAGGTCCGCAAGGAGCTCGAACATCCGCTGGTCGGGACGTTGTTCGTGGAGTCGACTCAGCTTCGGGTCCCGGCCCGGCCGGATCTCGCGATCGTGATGCACACCCCGCTTCCGGAGGCGGACACGGCTCGGAAACTGGAATGGCTGGCGAGCCCCAAGGGGCGCCGTGGCTCGATGTATCCGGTGGCGGGCTGACCTCTGCTCAGGGATATCCTCGGCCCGTTACCGGGGAGGGGGGAAGCTCCCCATGAGCTTGTCGGGCCGAACTCGGCTCGGATCCAGGGGAGTTGTCACTTCATGCGTACCCGAATACGTCACGGCGTTGCCGCCGTTGCCGCCGTCTCCGCGCTCTGCTTCACGGCGGCGGCGTGTGACGGGTCCGACGGCAAGAAGCCGTCCGACGGCAAGGAGCGGGCGGAGGAGGATGGAGGCAAGGCCGCAGGGGCGTCGGGCACGCCGCTGACCGCTGCCCAGATGGCGGCGGGGACCCTTGTGGCCAAGGACCTCCCGGCCGGCTACAAGGCCAGCAAGCCGGACGAGGCCGCGGACGAGAAGTACACGACGGACAAGCAGGACTGCGCTCCGATCGCGGCTTTTCTCAACGAGAAGGTCGCGGGCGCCACGACGGGCGGGATGGTGGACTTCGCGGGCGAGGGCGGGGACGCCATGCTGACCCAGCGCGTGTTCACCTTTCCCGGCAGGGGGGCCGAGGACCATGTGAAGGCGGTCGGCGCAGCGCTGGAGGTCTGCACCTCGTTCGCGGTCGCACAGGGCGGTGAGAAGCTCCAGATCACGGTCAAGAAGATCACGGGTCCGAAGGCCGGCGAGGAGTCCCACACCTTCCGGATGAAGACATCCATTCCGTCTCTGTCGTTGAACTTCGAGTCCGATCTGATGGTGGCCCGCCAGGGCTCGGGCGTCACCCGGGTGGCCTTCATCCCGGCCGACGCGTCGGGCCACAAGGCCTTCGGCGACCTGGCCAGGCGTGCGGGGGACAAGTTCGCCAAGGGCGTCCAGAGCTGACCCGGACGTTCGCAAAGGGCCTCTGGGGCTGACCCGGACGTTCGCAAAGGGCCTCTGGGGCCGACCCGGACGTTCGCCAAGGGCGTCTGGGGCCGACCCCGGCAGGGCGGCGAGCGGCCAGGGTCCCGGCTCCGGGACCCTGGCCCTTTCGACCTATGCTCGGGTCATGACGCAGAGCACGGACCCGCAGAGCACCGACCTCGGCCCCGAGGACCGCAAGATCATCACGCTGGCGCGCAGCGCCCGGGCCCGTAACGGTGTGCCCGAGGGCGCCGCCGTACGGGACGAGACAGGCCGTACCTATGTCGCCGGGACCGTGGCCCTCGAATCGCTCAAGCTCAGCGCGCTGCAGACCGCCGTCGCCATGGCCGTCGCCAGCGGCGCGACCTCCCTGGAGGCCGCGGCCGTCGTCTCCGTCGCGGACGCCGCCTCCGACGCGGACCGTGCCGCGGTACGGGACCTGGGCGGGCCGCAGACGCCGGTGCTGCTCGCGGGACCCGACGGTGAGCTGAAGGCGGCCGTCACCGCGGGCTGACGGAGACCGGCCACCCGAGGCGCAACAGCACTTCTGTGACAGGGATCGGCGTCACCGTTCCGGTGGCGCCGATTCCCTTTCGGCCTGCGGAAACGGGGATCTTGACAGTATCTGATGGGTCATCAGACGATGCATTTCGATTCCATTGACTTCTTTCCGCCATGACACGTCAATAGCCCCCGGCATCCTCAGAAGGGGGCAATCATGGCAACAGCCACCCGAAGATCAGCAACCCGAACAGGAAGAACCACCGGCCGAAGGCGGCGCTGGACCGCCGCGCTGGGAGCGGTCGCACTGCTCGCGGGCACGGCGGCACTCGCCGGACCCGCGCACGCGATGGCCGCCGCCTCGGCGCCGGTGGACTTCGCGACCCACTGCGTACCGCCGCCCATCGCCGGCATCCCGCCCATCGACGGCACCACCACCGCCCAGATCACCGTCGACAACGCCGCACCGAAGGTCGGCGACACCGTCACGGTGACCTACACCGTCACCAAGCCGGCCGCCAGCAACCCGGTCGACCTCGCGCTCCCGGCCGACATCATGACGCCCACCGGCAAGGTCGCCCTCGGCGGCGCCCAGACCGGCAGTGTCACGGTCACCGGCCCCAAGAAGAACCCGCCGGTCCCCGGCAAGGGGTCGTTCCCGCCGTTCTCGATGACCGGCACGTTCAAGGTCACCGCGCCCGGTTCGATCACCCTCGCGCCCGGCGACTACAACATCCACACCAGCTACATCATGGAGCTGGACACCCCCTGTACGGTCATCACTCCACCCGCACCCGTCTCCGAGACGGTCGTCGCGACGGACGTGCCCGGAGCCAATGAGCGCTCCATCCAGCTGACCACGGCCTCCGGCAAGCCCGGCGACCCGGTCACCGTCACCGGCGCCAAGTTCGCTCCGCTCGCCGACATCACCGTCGCCGGACGTGCCGGAGCGGCCCAGACCGCCGACAGGACAACCGTCAAGGCCGACGCGGCAGGCGGCTTCAGCGCGCAGCTCACGGTCAACGACAAGGCGACCACCGGCATCGTCGCGTACGAGGGCGCCGCCTGGTCGGCCGAGAAGGGCGCGGGGCCGGCGGCGTACACCGTCATCGACGACACGCCCGCGCCCCCGAACAGCCAGAAGCTCAACTCCTCCGTCAAGGCGGGCACGTTGTCCATGTCCCAGGCCGGTGACACCGTCGCGCTCTCGGCGGTCGACTTCGGCGCGGGCGGGGCATCCACCGGCGACCTGAACACGGTGACGGTCAAGGACTTCCGCGGCGGCCCCGCGGGCTGGTCCCTGACCGGCAAGGTCACCGACTTCACCGGGCCCGGCGGAAAGATCGACGCCGGCAGGCTCGGCTGGACACCGGCGTGCACCACCAAGGCGGGCAGCCCCAGCACCTGCGTGGCCGGCTCGGCCGGAGTCGTCGGCAGCGCGGGCGCCACCCTGGCCTCCACCCCGAACGGGGCGGTCACCGGAGGCGAGTTCACCGTGGGCGCGAAGGTCACGCTGAACGTCCCGGCGTACACGGCTCCCGGTGCGTACTCCGGCGTGCTGACTCTCACGCTCACCTGACCACCGAGCATCACGGCCAACCCGCAACGGCGGGTGAGCCGAAGGCGCGCACGCCGAAGCGCTCCGGAGGCGAACCGAGCCACACACAACACAGCGGGCCGGGCGCGCACCCGGTCGGCCCGCTTCGTCCTCAGGGGGCTGTGCACCATGCGCAAGCTGTATGTCGTCCTGCTGGGTCTCCTCATCGTGCTGTGCCCCGTCCCGGCCGCCCACGCCGCCGACAACGGCAACTGGTCCGTCTACCCCGCCTCCTCCGAGCTGGGCGGGCGGCCGTACTTCTATCTCTCGGCCGATCCCGGCACCACCCTCACCGACCGGGTGACGGTCTCCAACAAGACCGGGGCCCCGCTGACCTTCCGGCTCTATGCGGCCGACGCGTACAACACCGAACGGGACGGCGGCTTCGCCGTACGCGCCCGCACCGAGAAGCAGCGCGGCGTCGGCGCCTGGGCCAGGCCCGGCCGCGACCGGGTCACCGTCCCGGCGAACAGCTCCGTGACCGTGCCCTACACCCTCACCGTTCCGGAGAGCGCCGAGCCCGGCGACCATCCGGGAGCCCTTGTCGCCCTCGACGAACGCATAGCGGCCTCCTCGGCCTCCGTCGCCGTCGGCATCCAGCAGGCCGTCGGCGCCCGTGTGTATCTGCGGGTCAACGGCCCCACCGTGCCCGCGCTCTCCGTCGAGGACGTCACGCTCGCCCACGACCAGCCCCTGGTACCGGGCACCGGCGAGAGCACCGCGCTGATCTCGTACACGCTCTACAACCGCGGCAATGTGACCCTGAACCCCAAGGTCGCCCTCACGGCCGAGGGCCTCTTCGGACGTGATCTGCTGCACCGCGACCTGAAGCGGATCCCCTCCGAGCTGCTGCCCCGCCAGAAGATCCGCCTCACCGAACGCTGGTCGGGCGCACCCCAGCTCGAATGGGGTGAGGTGAGGCTCACCGCGTCCTCGCGCGGGGTGCGCGAGTCCGCCGGGGTGTCCTTCTTCGCGCTGCCGTGGCTGATCGCAGTGGTGCTCGTGGCGGCCCTGGCAGGGGCCGCGGTGTGGCTCCGGGTGCACCGGGGCAGGGCGCGCGTACCCCGGGCCGCCTGAGATCAGGGACAATGGCCCCCATGAGCGCTCGTACTGATGAGAACAACGCCCCGCACCGGGCCGGCTTCGCCTGCTTCGTCGGCCGCCCCAACGCGGGCAAGTCCACCCTCACGAACGCTCTGGTCGGCCAGAAGGTGGCGATCACCTCCAACCGGCCGCAGACGACCCGGCACACCGTGCGCGGCATCGTGCACCGCCCCGAAGCGCAGCTGATCCTGGTGGACACCCCGGGCCTGCACAAGCCGCGCACGCTGCTCGGCGAACGGCTGAACGACGTGGTGCGCACCACCTGGGCCGAGGTCGACGTGATCGGCTTCTGCCTGCCCGCCGACCAGAAGCTCGGCCCCGGCGACCGCTTCATCGCCAAGGAGCTCGCGGGGATCAGGAAGACCCCGAAGGTCGCGATCGTCACCAAGACCGACCTGGTCGACTCCAAGACCCTCGCCGAGCAGCTGATCGCCATCGACCGGCTCGGCAAGGAGCTGGGCATGGAGTGGGCGGAGATCGTCCCGGTCTCGGCGGTCGGCGACAAGCAGGTCAAGCTGGTGGCCGATCTGCTGATCCCGCTGCTGCCGGAGGGCCCGACCCTCTATCCGGAGGGCGACCTCACGGACGAGCCCGAGCAGGTCATGGTCGCCGAGCTGATCCGCGAGGCGGCGCTCGAGGGCGTACGGGACGAGCTGCCGCACTCCATCGCGGTCGTCGTCGAGGAGATGCTGCCGCGCGAGGACCGCCCGGCGGACAAGCCGCTGCTGGACATCCACGCCAACGTCTACATCGAGCGCCCCAGCCAGAAGGGCATCATCATCGGCCCGAAGGGCAAGCGTCTGAAGGAGGTCGGGATGAAGTCCCGCCACCAGATCGAGGCGCTCCTGGGCACACCGGTCTTCCTCGACCTTCATGTGAAGGTCGCCAAGGACTGGCAGCGCGACCCCAAGCAACTGCGCAAGCTGGGCTTCTGACGCCGGGGCTCCGGCCCGCCTCCCGCTGCCGCGCGCATCGCCGTCACGGCGGGCGACCGGCCGGACCGGCCGCGGACCCGGTCGCCGCCGGTCCCGCGACCGGTCCGGTCACGCCCCTTCCTTGAGCACCCGCGAGATCAGTTCCCGCTGGGGCTCCGACAGCCGCGGATCGGAGCAGTGGACGGTCCGCCCGTCGACCGTGATCTCGTAGCTGAAGCCGTCCGGCACCCCCGACGACGGTGTGCCCCGGCCGTCGGCCAACGCCTGCTCGGCCAGGGCATGCCACTCGCCCGCATCGGTCCGCCCGGTGGTGTCCACCTCGGCGAACCGCTCGATTCCGGCGAACCCTCCGGTGCGCCTTACCTGGATACGCATGGGTCCTGTCTAGTACGAGAACGCCTCAGTTGGTAGGCACCCCGACCTGGGACCACGCCTTCAGCAGCGCTTCCTGCTCCCCGCCCTCGCCATAGCGCGCACGGGCCGCCGTCACAGTGAGGGCCGCGAAGTCGGAGAACTGCGCGGTGGAGGAGAGCTCCCCGCCGGTCAGCACGTCGTACCAGATCTGGCCCGCCCGCTCCCACGCATTGCCGCCCAGTGCGGTGGCGGCCAGGTAGAAGGCGCGGTTCGGGATACCCGAGTTGATGTGGACGCCGCCGTTGTCGCGGCCTGTCCTGACGTAGTCCTCCATGGTCGCCGGCTGCGGGTCCTTGCCGAGGACGTCGTCGTCGTACGCCGTGCCCGGCTCCTTCATCGATCGCAGCGCGACACCCGTCACATTGGGGCCCAGCAGGCCCGCGCCGATCAGCCAGTCGGCCTGGTCGGCGCTCTGCCCCAGGGAGTACTGCTTGATCAGCGAGCCGAAGACGTCCGACATGGACTCGTTCAGCGCCCCCGACTGACTGAAGTACTCCAGATTCGCGGTGTACTGCGTGACACCGTGGGTGAGCTCGTGACCGATCACGTCCACGGGCAGGGTGAAGTCCAGGAAGAGGTCGTTGTCGCCGTCTCCGAAGACCATCCGCTCGCCGTCCCAGAAGGCGTTGTCGTAGTTCTCGCCGTAGTGGACGGTCGCGTTCAGCGGCAGACCGGAGTCGTCGATCGATCGGCGTCCGTACGCCTTCAGATAGAGCTCGAACGTCGCGCCCAGGCCCGCGTGCGCACGGTTGACCGAGGCGTCCTGCGAAGGGTCGTCCCCTTCGGAGTGCACCTTCGTCCCCGGCACGGTCTCGGTGTGCCCGGCGTCGTAGATCGTGCGCTTCGGCTTGTCCGACACCGCGGCGCCGGCGACAGGCGCCAGGCCACGGACCGTGGTGATGCGGCGGCGGGTGCGCTGGAGGGCGTCGTGTTCAAGGGTGCGGGCGGCGGGATCGGCGATCGCGGGGTCCTCGGCGCGGGCCAGCTTGTCGAGGAGATGGGGCGGCACGATGGTGCAGAAGACCGGGTTGACCCGGCGGGCGTTTGCGTCCATGCGGGCGACTGTGGCACTGAGTCACCGTGCTGTCACTAGTTGCCACCATGATTAATGAAATGGAGTGATGGATCACTGTTTAGCGGACAGTCAGGCTCTGTCCCGCATACTGATACGGGACCGCCGTCCTCACGCCGCTCGGCTAGGCTGCCTCCATCATGCGTTTCGGGCTGCTTCTTCTTAGCTGCCGCGGCGAGGGCCTGTAGTCGTAGGCCGACCCCCTCCCCGCGGGATCTGGTGCTGCTTCGACTCAGTCGGCCGTCCTTTCGATGGACCCCGAGGAGCCCTACGCAAATGTCTGACAACTCTGTCGGCCGCCCCACGCCGGTCACCAATGCGACCCACACCCAGAAGCCGTCCGGGATGCCGATCCACAAGTACGGCTCGTACGAGGCCGTGGACATCCCCGACCGCACCTGGCCGGACAACCGGATCACCAAGGCCCCGCGCTGGCTGTCGACCGATCTGCGCGACGGCAACCAGGCCCTGATCGACCCCATGTCGCCGGCGCGCAAGCGCGAGATGTTCGATCTGCTGGTACGCATGGGCTACAAGGAGATCGAGGTCGGATTCCCGTCCTCCGGCGAGACCGACTTCGCGTTCGTACGCTCCATCATCGAAGAGGGCGCGATCCCCGAGGACGTGACGATCTCCGTCCTGACCCAGGCGCGCGAGGACCTGATCGAGCGCACCATCGAGTCCGTCGTCGGCGCCCACCGCGCCACCGTGCATATGTACAACGCCACCGCGCCCACGTTCCGCCGGGTCGTCTTCCGCGGCTCGAAGGACGACATCAAGCAGATCGCCGTGGACGGCACCCGGCTGGTGATGGAGTACGCCGAGAAGCTGCTGGGCCCGGAGACCACCTTCGGCTACCAGTACAGCCCCGAGATCTTCACCGACACCGAGCTGGACTTCGCCCTGGAGGTCTGCGAGGCCGTCTGTGACGTCTGGCAGCCGGAGCAGGGGCGCGAGATCATCCTCAACCTGCCGGCCACGGTGGAGCGTTCGACCCCGTCCACGCATGCCGACCGGTTCGAGTGGATGTCGCGCCATCTGACCCGCCGTGAGCATGTCTGTCTGTCCGTGCACCCCCACAACGACCGTGGCACCGCCGTGGCCGCCGCCGAGCTGGCCATCATGGCCGGAGCCGACCGCATCGAGGGCTGTCTGTTCGGGCAGGGCGAGCGCACCGGCAACGTCGACCTGGTGACGCTGGGCATGAACCTGTTCTCGCAGGGCGTCGACCCGCAGATCGACTTCTCGCAGATCGACGAGATCCGTCGCACCAGCGAGTACTGCAACCAGATGGAGATCCACCCGCGCCACCCGTACGCGGGCGATCTGGTCTACACCGCCTTCTCCGGCTCCCATCAGGACGCCATCAAGAAGGGCTTCGACGCGCTGGAGGCCGACGCGGCGGCGCAGGGCAAGACCGTCGACGACATCGAGTGGGCCGTTCCGTATCTGCCCATCGACCCCAAGGACGTCGGCCGTTCCTACGAGGCGGTCATCCGGGTCAACTCCCAGTCGGGCAAGGGCGGCATCGCGTACGTCCTGAAGAACGAGCACAAGCTGGACCTGCCGCGCCGGATGCAGATCGAGTTCTCGAAGATCATCCAGGCCAAGACCGACTCCGAGGGCGGCGAGGTCACGCCCCAGGCGATCTGGTCGGTCTTCCAGGACGAGTACCTGCCCAACCCGCAGAACGGCGCGGCCCGATGGGGACGGATCCAGCTGCGTTCCGGCCAGTCCACCACCGACAAGGACGGCATCGACACCCTGACCGTCGAGGCCGTCGTGGACGGTACCGAGACGGTGCTGACCGGCTCCGGAAATGGCCCGATCTCGGCGTTCTTCGAGGCGCTGAGCGCGGTGGGTGTCGACGCGCGGCTGCTGGACTACCAGGAGCACACGATGAGCGAGGGCGCGTCCGCGCAGGCCGCGTCGTACATCGAGTGCGCGATCGACGGCCAGGTCCTGTGGGGCATCGGCATCGACGCGAACACCACGCGGGCATCGCTGAAGGCGGTCGTCTCGGCGGTCAACCGGGCGGCCCGCTAAGGGCTTGCCGGGAAGCGACCCCTTGATTCCCAGCAAGCCCTGAGGGAGGGCCCGCCCCGGCTCCGGCCGGGGCGGCGGTCCTTCGTCGCCGGACGGGCGCGATTCAGCCCGTCCGGCGATTGCTGTCGGGGCCAGGAAATGTCAGGGTGTGGAATCGGCCATGTCCTGGCGTTCCCCCGTCGGGGTGCTGACGGCGCATCATCGGTGTGGCTAACATCACGTCAACGCGGCAACGTTGCCGGAGCGTTACGGAGGTGCGACGTGCAGCCAGACCGGGGACCGTTCAGCCGAAAAATGCTGGTCTGCGGCGTTCATACCTCTTGGAACACAGTGGGGGACGGCGAGTTCTTCTGCTCCGAGTGCGGAGGCGACCGGAACTACCGCCGTCGCACGGGCCGCCGCCGCTTCACTCTTCTCGGTGTTCCGCTGCTGCCGCGCGGTCTCGCAGGCCCGGTCGTCGAATGCGCCGCCTGTCACGGCCATTTCGGGACGGAAGCCCTCGATCACCCCACCACCGCTCGTTTCTCCGCGATGCTCCGCGACGCAGTCCACACCGTCGTCCTCGCTGTCCTCGCCTCCGGCGGCACCTCCTCCCGCCCGGTCCGTGAGACCGCCGTCGCCACCGTCCGCGCGGCGGGGCTCGACGACTGCACCGAGGACCAGCTCACGGGCCTGATCGAGGCGCTCGCCGCGGACACCGGCCGCTACGTCACCGACAGCGGGCCCTATGGCGCGGCCCTCGCCATCGAACTGCACGAGGCGCTGGAGCCACTCGCCCCCCATCTGGCACCCGCCGGGCGGGAGTCGATCCTGTTGCAAGGCGCGAGAATCGCCCTCGCCGACGGTCCGTACAGCCCGGCGGAGCGCGAGGTGCTGACCACGGTCGGCGCGGCGCTCCAGCTTTGCGCGGACGACACGGCCCGGCTGCTGGCCACGGCGCGCACCCCCTTCTGACCGCTCCGGAGCGGCCCTCCCGGGATCCGGTGTGCTCCCTGCATCCTCCGGGTCCTGAGCACGGGAGTGGGGGCTGGCCCGGGGCTCCGGGCCCGGACCCCCCTCACCGATCCGGCCTGATCCAAAAGAGGGGCCTAAGCGCCGCTCGCCCGGAGCATCCCCTCGCGAGAGACGATCTTGACCCGCTCGCGCCCCTCCGCCTCGCCCAGCGCCCGCTCCGCCTCGTCCAGGCGGTGCCAGCCCTCCCATGTCGTGTAGGAGACGCCCTTGCCCTCCAGGAAGGCGACGATCGCCTCCTCGTCGGGCGCGGCCGGCGCGTGGAGGCGCCCGTTGCCGTGGTCGTCGAGCAGGTTCGCGACCGTCTCGTTCGCGTCGCCCTTGGTGTGGCCGATGAGCCCGACCGGGCCGCGCTTGATCCAGCCGGTCACATAGGTCGACCGGAGGTGCTCGCCGCCCTCGATGACCCGGCCGCCCTCGTGCGGGACGGTGCCGGAGACGAAGTCGAAGGGGAGCTTGGGCAGTTCGTCGGAGAGATAGCCGACCGCCCGGTACACGGACTGCACGTCCCAGGTGCGGAACTCGCCCGTGCCCGTGACATTGCCCGTGCCGTCGAGCCGGGTCCGCTCCGTACGCAGCCCGGTCACACGGCCGTCCTCGCCGACGACCTCGGTCGGCGATTCGAAGAAGTGCAGGAACAGCTTGTGCGGACGGTTGCCGACATCGCGGATCGCCCAGTTCTCCAGCGTCTTCGCGACCATGTCCGCCTGCTTGTTGGCGCGGCGGGTGGCGATCGAGCCCTCGTCGTAGTCGATGTCCTCGGGGTCGACGATGACCTCGATGGTGGGGGAGTGGTCGAGCTCCCTCAGCTCCATGGGGCTGAACTTCGCCTGCGCGGGGCCACGGCGTCCGAAGACATGGACTTCGAGGGCCTTGTTGGCGGCGAGACCGTCGTACACGTTCGGCGGGATCTCGGTCGGCAGCAGCTCGTCCGCGGTCTTCGCGAGGATACGGGCAACGTCCAGGGCGACATTGCCGACGCCGAGCACGGCCACCTTCTCGGCCTCCAGCGGCCAGGTGCGGGGGACGTCCGGGTGGCCGTCGTACCAGGACACGAAGTCGGCGGCTCCGTAGGAGCCGTCGAGGCCGATGCCCGGGATGTCCAGCGCCCGGTCCGCGTCCGCGCCCGTGGAGAAGATCACCGCGTCGTAGAACTCACGCAGATCGTCGAGGCCGATGTCGCTCGGGTAGTCGACATTTCCGAAGAGGCGTATCTGCGGCTTGTCGAGCACCTGGTGGAGGGCGGTGATGATGCCCTTGATGCGGGGGTGGTCGGGCGCCACGCCGTAGCGGATCAGGCCGAACGGCGCGGGCATCCGCTCGAAGAGGTCGATGGAGACGCCGGGCTCGGCGGCGGCCTCGGACTTCAGCAGGGCGTCGGCGGCGTAGATCCCGGCAGGGCCGGCACCGACAATCGCGATCCGCAGAGAGCGGGGCATGAATGGTTCCCTTCGAACGAGGTCCACGGGGCGTGACCCGGTAGCTGAGGCGGCCCGGCGTGTGCGGAGGGAGCCGACTCCCGTCCGCCACCCTGGCAACGAAGCTCGCGCCGCGGTACCCGCCCTGTGCCTATGAGCCCATAAGCCTGATCTATGACCCGCACCTGGGAAGGAGCGGGGTAAGGACACCCTAACCGGCCGCGTTTCCGGGTCCACGGGCGCCCCGTTCCTCTTAGCGAGGAGACTCGGCGTATGCATCTGAGCAAGACGAATCCGTACTCCGCCGCATGCTCCAGCCGGTCGTTGATCGATCTCATCGGCGCCAAGTGGACGATTCTCGTCATCGGCTGCCTGACCCGGGGGGTGCGGAGGTTCGGCGAGCTGGCCGCCGAACTGGACGGGGTCACGCCGAAGGCGCTCACCCAGACCCTGCGCCAACTCGAACGCAACGGTCTGATCCGTCGCACCGTGCACCCGGTGATCCCGCCGCATGTCGAGTACGAGCTGACTCCGCTCGGCCACACGCTGCGCGCCCCGCTGGAGGCGCTGCTCGGCTGGACCGACGAGAACATCGAGGTGTGTCTCGCGGCACAGCGCGGCTATGACGCCGACGTCTGAGCTGCACCGTTTCCTCGCGGATAGCCACTATCAAGAAAGTGCAATCTTCAACCACAAGGCGTGAATCCCTAGCGTGACCGCAGTGCCGACACGACAACGGCACCCGGCCACCAGGGAGTACGTCATGTGTGAAGAAGAGCAGCAGCCGCAGCCGCCGTCCCGCCGGGGCGTCCTGCGCTGGGGCGCCGCAGCCGCCGCCGTACCGGCAGCCGCGAGCCTGGCCGTCGCGGTCTGGCCGTCGCAGAGCGCGGCCGGCGCCGCAGCCGGAACCGCGGGCGGCGGTGGCGCGTTCTACCGGACCGCCCGCGGGGACACCTTGCGCAGCATCTCCGCCCGCTTCCTCGGAACCGAGCAGCGCTGGACGGAGCTCTACCGACTGAACCGGCAGGAGCTGGGCCGCAGCGGCGAGCCGCGGGCAGGGCAGCAGCTGGTGCTCCCGGAGTCGCCCGACGGCGCCGCCACCCGCGGCTTCGCCCCGCTCCCCGCCACCGCGAAGCCGCTGCCCGTACCCCCCGAGGGTTACCGGCTCGACCGCATCGGCGACAACTTCTACGCCGTGACCGCCGGAGGCACCCAGGCCGCGTTCCTCGTCACCACCGCCGGAGTCGTCGTCATCGACGCCCCGCCCTCGCTGGCCGAGGCGCTCCCGGCCGCGATCCGCCGCGTCACCGGCAAGAAGGTGACCCACCTCGTCTACAGCCACGACCATGCCGACCACACCGCGAACGCCTCGGCGTTCGGCGACGTCGTCCGTATCGCGCACACCGCGACGGCGGAACGCATCAAAGCCAACCAGGACCCCGGCCGCCCGATGCCCACCGTCACCTTCACCGACCGCTACCGGCTCGACCTGGGAGGTGAGCGACTGCTGCTCAGCTACCCCGGCGCCAACCACGAGACGGGCAACATCCTCATCCACGCCCCGCGTCAGCGTGCCGCGATGATGGTCGACGTCGTGATGCCCGGCTGGGCACCCTTCCGCGCCTGGGGCACCGCCGACAGCGTCCCCGGCGTCCTGCGCGCCCACGACCAGCTCGCCCGTATGGACATCGACACCTACATCGGCGGCCATGTCCACCGGCTCGGCACCAAGGAGGACATCAAGGTCTCCCGCGAGTTCGTGCGCGACCTCTGGAAGGAGACGAGCGGCGCGATCGCCGCGACCGACATGGGCCCGTTCTTCGGCAAGGTCGAGGCGGGCAACAACTGGGCCGGCTTCGACCTCTACCTCCAGGCCGTAGCCGACAAGGTGGAGCCGGTCATCCACCGCAAGTGGCTGGGCCGCCTCGGCGCGGTGGATGTCTTCACCCGTGAGAACGCGCTCACCGTCGCGCTCTCGCAGATCGTCGACGCGCCCCGCGACCTCTGATCCGGCCCTGGCGCCGGTCCGGCCGGTCCGAACGCGCTGCCGGTCCCGCATAGCGGGGGCGGGCGTCACGGGGCACGCTGGAGGCAGGGGAAACCGCGAACTGATCGCCGGGCCCAGAAAGGCCCCCCATGAACACAGGCGCAGTCACAGCACCCGGCGGCCGTCTCGACAGCCTCCTCGACAGTCCGCTCATCGGGATGTCCCCCTGGATCCTCTTCTCGGTTCTGGTCGGACCGGGCCGCTTCGAAGTCTCGGTCGTGCTCGCACTCGCGGCGGCCGTGGTGATCTTCGTTGCGGGACGGGTCATCCACCGCGGGAGCGCGATCAAGATCCTCGAAGTGTCCGACGTGATCTTCTTCGCCGCCCTGGCCGCGATCGGAGCCGCCGCGTCCCCTGGCACCCACCGGTGGCTGGAGACGTACGCGGGCGAGGTATCCAACATCGCGCTGGCGGTCATCGCCTTCGGCTCCATGGCGATCGGGGTGCCGTTCACGATCCAGTACGCGCGGGAGCGGGTCGACCGCGAGTACTGGGACTCGCCCGACTTCCTCCGCGCCAACTACGTGATCACGGCCGTCTGGGGGCTGGCCTTCCTTGTGGCGGCCATGGCGGGCGGGTTCGGCGATCTCGTCCTCCACAACCCGAACAACCTCTGGACCGCGTGGATAATCCAGATCGCCGCGATCGTCGCCGCCTTGCGCTTCACCCAGTGGTACCCGCAGGTTGTCCGCAGCCGCCGCACCGGCCGGCCGGCGCCGCCGGTGCGCGGTCTGCTGACCCCGCTGGTCGGTCTGCTCATCCCGGTGGGCATCGTCGTCCTGATCTTCGACGCGGCCGCCTCGTGGTTCGGTGTCGCGCTGATCCTCACCGGGGTGGTGCTGGCCCGTGCCATCAACAAGGACATCGAGATGACGCGCACCCATGGAAACCGGCGGACCCACGGAAGCCGACGGGCCCATTGAATTCATGCTCCAGTTGCATTCACCTGAAGGCGATGAGTTCCGGGGGCCCGCGCAGTCCTACCGCTATGGACAGACAATTCACCGCAACGCTGCGGAAGAGCCCGGAAAAGGGCGGCTGGACGTATCTGGTGTGGCCGGAGTCCGTCGAATACTTCGGCACTCGGGGCCTGGTCAAGGTGAGGGGCACGATCGACGGGCACCCGTTCCGGAGCTCGTTCATGGCGCTCGGGGACGGGACGCACAAACTGCCGGTGAAGGCGGATGTGCGCAAGGCGATCGGCAAGGAGGCGGGGGAGGCGGTGACGGTGCGCCTGGAGGAGCGCGTGGAGGATTGACCCCCGATCCGATGGCGGTCGGCGGCGGCCGGTACGGGACAATGGCCGCATGAGCCTGTTCCGTGACGACGGCGTCGTGCTGCGCACCCAGAAGCTGGGCGAGGCCGACCGCATCATCACGTTGCTCACGCGCGGGCACGGCCGCGTGCGGGCCGTTGCCCGCGGGGTGCGGCGGACCAAGTCCAAGTTCGGGGCGCGGCTGGAGCCCTTCTCACACGTCGATGTGCAGTTCTTCGCCCGCGGCAGCGAACTCGTCGGCCGGGGGCTCCCCCTCTGCACCCAGAGCGAGACCATCGCCGCGTACGGCGGCGGCATCGTCACCGACTACGCCCGCTACACCGCCGGCACCGCCATGCTGGAGACCGCCGAGCGGTTCACCGACCACGAGGGCGAACCGGCCGTCCAGCAGTATCTGCTCCTTGTCGGCGCCCTGCGTACTCTCGCCCGTGGCGAACATGCGCCACATCTCATCCTCGATGCCTTCCTTCTGCGCTCCCTCGCAGTCAACGGCTACGCCCCCAGCTTCGATGATTGCGCCAAATGCGGCCTTCCCGGGCCGAACCGCTTCTTCTCCGTCGCCGCGGGCGGGGTCATATGCGGCGACTGCCGGGTGCCCGGCAGCGTCGTACCCTCAGCGGAGGCCATCGGTCTGCTCAGCGCGCTGCTGACCGGTGACTGGCCCATGGCGGACGCGTGCGAAGCGCGCCACGTCAGAGAGGGGAGCGGGCTGGTGTCGGCCTATCTGCACTGGCACTTGGAGCGCGGGCTGCGCTCGCTGAGATACGTAGAGAAATAGGAGATGTGAGCCGCATGGCACGACGCGGAATCCTGGGCCGGTCCCGCCGCGAGTACAAGATCCCCGAGCCGCACCCCTCCGGCGCCCGCCCCCCGAAGATCCCGGGCGAGCTCGTGCCGAACCATGTGGCGTGCGTCATGGACGGCAACGGCCGCTGGGCCAAGGAGCGCGGGCTCCCCCGCACCGAGGGGCACAAGGTGGGCGAGGGCGTCGTCCTCGACGTGCTCAAGGGCTGCTTGGAGATGGGCGTCAAGAACCTTTCCCTGTACGCCTTCTCGACCGAGAACTGGAAGCGCTCGCCGGAGGAGGTGCGCTTTCTGATGAACTTCAACCGGGACGTCATCCGCCGCCGCCGCGACGAGATGAACGACCTGGGCATTCGTATCCGCTGGGTGGGCCGGATGCCGAAGATGTGGAAATCCGTCGTCCAGGAACTCCAGATCGCGCAGGAGCAGACCGTCGACAATGACGCGATGACGCTGTATTTCTGCGTGAATTACGGCGGGCGTGCCGAGGTCGCGGACGCGGCGCAGGCGATTGCGCGGGATGTCGCGGTGGGGAAGCTGGACCCGTCGAAGGTGAATGAGAAGACCTTCGCGAAGTACCTGTACTACCCGGACATGCCGGACGTGGACCTGTTCCTGCGCCCGAGCGGCGAGCAGCGTACGTCCAACTACCTGATCTGGCAGAGCAGTTACGCGGAGATGGTGTTCCAGGACGTGCTGTGGCCGGACTTCGACAGGCGGGACCTGTGGCGGGCCTGCCTGGAGTACGCGCAGCGGGACCGGCGGTTCGGGGGAGCGATCCCGAACGAGGAGCTGGAGGCGATGCGGGGAAGGCCGGAGGGGGCGTGAGCGCTCCGGGGTGGGTGGGCTTGCCCCCCACCCCGCCTCTCCCCGCGGTGCCGGGTACCCGCTCACGCCCGTACGGCGACTGAGGACGGGCCCGCACCGCGGACCGGGGGCGCGGGGCGGGGCCCGCACCCCGCCGCCTCCGTGGTCACCCGGGCCGAGGGGCCCGGGGCCGAGCCCCGAAAAGCACTACTCGGGCCGGGCCGCGCACTCCGCGCACGTGCCGAAGATCTCCACCGTGTGCGCCACATTCACATACCCGTGCTGCGCCGCCACCGTCTCCGCCCACTGCTCCACCGCCGGCCCCTCGACCTCCACCGCCTTGCCGCACATCCGGCACACCAGGTGGTGGTGATGGTCGTCCGTCGAGCAGCGGCGGTAGACCGACTCGCCGTCGGACGTCCGCAGCACATCCACCTCGCCCGCGTCCGCGAGCGACTGCAGCGTGCGGTAGACCGTGGTCAGCCCCACCGAGTCGCCGCGGTGCTTGAGCATGTCGTGGAGCTCCTGGGCACTGCGGAACTCGTCCACCTCGTCGAGCGCCGCCGCTACCGCGGCACGCTGCCGGGTCGACCGGCCTCGCACTGGGGCGGGATTCCCGCCCGTTGGCGCCGTCACCACAGGTGCCTCCTCGCCTCGCCCGCACATCCGTCGGGCCATTCTGCCAGGCTCGCCGTCAGACCTTCACGTCGTCGCCCGGCTGACGGCTGCCGGGCATGTCCGCCATGTCCGCCGGGCACTGCGCCGCGTTCGTTTCCGTCGCCCGCGCGCGTAGCCTCGCCAGGGGAGCCGCGAGCGCGGTCAGCGTCACGAAGACCGCGATGGCCATCAGTACGATCGTCGCTCCTGGAGGCACGTCCTGGTAGTAGGAGGTCGTGGTTCCGGCCAGCGTCACGGCCACGCCGATCCCCACGGCCAGCGTGAACGTAGCCTTGAAGGAGCGGGACAGCTGCTGGGCCGCGGCCACCGGCACCACCATCAGGGCGCTGACCAGCAGCAGCCCGACGACGCGCATGGCCACGCTCACCGTGACCGCCGCCGTGACGGCGATCAGCAGGTTGAGCGCCCGCACCGGAAGCCCGGTCACCCGCGCGAACTCCTCGTCCTGGCTGACGGCGAACAGCTGCCGCCTCAACCCCACCGAGACCAGCACGACGAACGCGGCGAGCAGCGCGATCGCGGTGAGGTCCGCGTCGGAGACCGTCGAGAGCGAGCCGAACAGGAACGAGCTCAGGTTCGCCGTGGACCCGCTGTCGGAGATGTTGATGAGCAGGACACCGCCCGCCATGCCCCCGTAGAAGAGCATCGCGAGCGCGATGTCCCCCCGGGTGCGTCCGTACGCCCGGATCAGCTCCATGGTGACCGCGCCCGCGACCGAGACGATCGTCGCCATCCAGATCGGGTTGGCCGACAGCAGGAAGCCGAGGCCGACGCCGGTCATGGCGACATGGCCGATGCCGTCGCCCATCAGCGCCTGCCGGCGCTGCACCAGGTAGATACCGATGGCCGGCGCGGTGATGCCGACCAGCAGGGCTGCGATCAGCGCCCGCTGCATGAAGGCGGTCTCGAGGATTTCCATGATCAGGTCAGCAGTCCCGTGCGGAGCGGCTCGTCGGCCGCGTGCGGATGTACGTGGTCGTGGCCGGGCAGTGCGTGCTGGCCCACGGCCTCCGGCGGCGGCCCGTCATGGACCACGCAGCCGTCGCGCAGCACGACCGCGCGGTCGATCAGCGGCTCCAGTGGTCCCAGCTCGTGCAGGACCAGCAGGACCGTGGTCCCGGCGGCGACCTGCTCGCGCAGTGTCCCGGCGAGGATCTCCTGGCTGGCGAGGTCCACGCCCGCCATGGGCTCGTCCATGATCAGCAGTTCGGGGTCGGAGGCGAGCGCGCGGGCGATCAGCACCCGCTGGTGCTGGCCGCCGGACAGGGCACTCACCGAGTCCTTGGCGCGGTCGGCGAGCCCGACGAGCTCGATGGCCCGTCGTACGGCCGCCCGGTCGTTCTTGGAGAGCCGGCCCAGCCGCGTCCGGGACAGGCGGCCCGAGGACACGACCTCGTGCACGGTGGCGGGCACACCGCTCGCGGCGGTCGTGCGCTGCGGTACGTAACCGATCCGCGACCATGCGCGAAAGCGTCGCTGCTCGGTGCCGAAGAGGGTGATCTCGCCGCTCGTGAGCGGCACTTGGCCGATCATGGAGCGCACGGCGGTCGACTTGCCCGAGCCGTTCGCGCCGAGCAGCGCTACGACCTCGCCACGGTGGACCGTGAGATCGATACCGCGCAGTACGGGCCGCGAGCCGAGCGTGGCCTGGGCCCCGCGGAGGGTTATGACGGGTTCCAGGGCCATGTCTCGTGCCTCCGATGCCTGGTGGGCCGCTTCCTGGTGTGTCACTTCGCGCCGAGAGCTTTCTGCAGAGCCGCGAGGTTGGACTTCATGACTTCGAGGTAGGTGCGGCCCTTGGACTTGTCGGTGATTCCTTCGAGCGGGTCGAGCACGTCCGTCTTCAGGCCGGTGTCCTCGGCGAGCGTCCTGGCGGTCTTGTCGCTGGCGAGGGTCTCGAAGAAGACCGTCGTGACCTTGTCCTGGGCCGCGACGGCCTGGAGCTCCTTGATACGGGCCGGGCTGGGCTCGGACTCGGGGTCGATGCCCGAGATGCCCTCCTGGTCCAGGCCGTACCGTTCGGCGAGGTAGCCGAAGGCGGAGTGGGTGGTGATGAACGTCTTGGTGGTGGTGTCCTTCAGACCCCGCCGGTAGTCGGCATCCAGTCCGTCCAGCTTCGTGACCAGCGCGTCCGTGTTCCTCTTGTAGTCCGCGGCGTGGTCCGGGTCAGCCTTTTCCAGAGACTTTCCGACGCCCCTGGCGACTTCGGCGTACTTCACGGGGTCGAGCCAGATGTGCGGGTCGGCGCCCGACTCGCCCTCGTCGTCGTGCTTGTCGTCGTGCTTGTCGTGGCCGGGCTCGTCGGTGCCATGGCTGTGGCCGCCCTCGGTGCCGTGGTGCTCCAGCGTGGTGAGGGTGGCGGCGTCGATCCTGTGCTTCGCCTCGGACTGGGCGATGGCCTTGTCGACGGCGGGCTGGACGCCCTTGAGGTAGAGGATGAAGCCCGCCTCGTTCAGCTTGGCGGTCTGGCGGGGGCCGAGCTCCAGATCGTGCGGCTCGATGCCCGGCTTGGTGAGACTGGAGACGGAGACATGGTCGCCGCCGATCTCCTGCGCGAGATACTGCATGGGGTAGAAGGACGCCACCACTGACAGCCTGCCGTCACCGTCCCTGCCGTCGGTGGTGGGCGCGGAGCAGGCGGAGACGGCCACGAGGCCGAGGGCCACGGCCCCGGCGGTGGCCGTGGCGGGTATGAGGCGGCGTACGTTCATGACACTCATTTTCAACAAAACTGGAAACGATTGTCAACAACGCTTCCGGGCTGCCCCTCTCCCCTAACCGATTTGATCCGGGGGGTGCGGCCGCCGGTAACCTGAAGCATTCGCCCGCCCGTCTCCCGACCACCACCCCTCACCGAGGCGCTCCGCGCCGCACCTGTTTATTCCCGTCGTCGTCGTAATGAAGAGAGCACCGTGGCCGCCGACAAGATCGACACCATCGTCAACCTGAGCAAGCGCCGTGGCTTCGTCTACCCGTGCAGTGAGATCTACGGCGGTCAGCGTGCCGCCTGGGACTACGGGCCGCTGGGTGTCGAGCTGAAGGAGAACCTCAAGCGTCAGTGGTGGCGCTACATGGTCACCTCGCGCGAGGACGTCGTCGGTATCGACTCGTCGGTGATCCTGGCCAGCGAGGTGTGGGAGGCCTCCGGCCACGTCGCCACCTTCACCGACCCGCTCACCGAGTGCACCTCCTGTCACAAGCGCTTCCGCGCCGACCACCTGGAGGAGGCGTACGAGGAGAAGCACGGCAAGGCCCCCGCGAACGGCCTCGCGGACCTGAACTGCCCCAACTGCGGCAACAAGGGCACCTTCACCGAGCCCAAGCAGTTCTCCGGCCTGCTGGCCACGCACCTCGGCCCCACCCAGGACTCCGGCTCCGTCGCCTATCTGCGCCCCGAGACCGCCCAGGGCATTTTCACCAACTTCGGCCAGGTCCAGCAGACCTCCCGCAAGAAGCCGCCGTTCGGCATCGCCCAGATGGGCAAGTCGTTCCGGAACGAGATCACGCCGGGCAACTTCATCTTCCGCACCCGCGAGTTCGAGCAGATGGAGATGGAGTTCTTCGTCAAGCCCGGCGAGGACGAGCAGTGGCAGGAATACTGGATGGAGCAGCGCTGGAACTGGTACCGCGACCTTGGTCTCCGTGAGGAGAACATGCGCTGGTACGAGCACCCGGCCGAGAAGCTCTCCCACTACTCCAAGCGCACCGCCGACATCGAGTACCGCTTCCAGTTCGGCGGCAGCGAGTGGGGCGAGCTCGAGGGCGTCGCCAATCGCACCGACTACGACCTCTCCGCGCACTCCAAGGCGTCCGGCCACGACCTGTCGTACTTCGACCAGGAAGCCGGCGAGCGCTGGACCCCGTACGTCATCGAGCCCGCCGCCGGTGTCGGCCGCGCCATGCTCGCCTTCCTTCTCGACGCCTACAACGAGGACGAGGCCCCGAACGCCAAGGGCGTCATGGAGAAGCGCACCGTCATGCGCCTCGACCCGCGCCTCGCGCCCGTCAAGGTCGCCGTGCTGCCGCTGTCCCGCAACCCGCAGCTCTCGCCGAAGGCCAAGGGCCTCGCCGCCGATCTGCGCAAGAACTGGAACATCGAGTTCGACGACGCGGGCGCGATCGGCCGCCGCTACCGCCGCCAGGACGAGATCGGCACGCCGTTCTGCGTCACCGTCGACTTCGACACCCTCGACGACAACGCCGTGACCGTGCGCGAGCGCGACACGATGAAGCAGGAGCGCGTCTCGCTGGACCAGATCCAGCAGTACCTGGGCAGCCGTCTGCTCGGCTGCTGACGCTTGTCGCTTCGCCTCTCACGAGGACAGAGGCCGGCCGGGCCCGCAGCCCGGCCGGCCTCTGCGCGTTCCTGTGTCCCCGTGTTCGCGGGCAACGGCCCGCGGGCGCGGGGGAGTTCACCGACACGCCGCGCCGGGCCGCCGCAGGTCGCGGTGGTGCCACGCTTCCCGGAAGGTGGAGCCTGAGCGCCCCGAGGGCGACGGATGGGGCAACAGCGCAACAAGGGTGTGCTGTTGATGTTGGAACTGCTGCACACTGGGCGCACTCGTCACCAGGAGGAACGATGCCGTCCATGACCACGAGCAAGGTCAGCAGATGGGATCAGCACGGCCGTGAACACGTCGTGCACGTCACGAAATCGGGCATGCAGCGCACGCTGACCTGTGACACCTGCGGCTGGCGCAAGGGGGCGCAGTTCCTGCCGTGGCTCAAGGCCGAGGAGCATCTCACGGAGGCACACCAGGCGACGGTCGACCCGAGCGCCTGAGCCGCACGAGGCGGGCGCAGGGCGGGGAGGGAGAGGGGGGTGGGGCGTCGGGCTGACCGGCGGCCCCGCACCGGGCACCCGCGCGCCCGGGCACCCGGGCACCCGGGCACCCGCGGTCACGCACATGCCCGCGGCCCCGCACCTGTGGGTCACGTGCCGGGAGGTCGTTCTCCGCGTGGCGCCCGGTCGTGCGAGGCGTCAGCCCCTCAGGCCGCGCAGTTCGTTGATCAGCAGTTCGTTGATCAGCAGTTCGTTGTGCCCCATCATGTGCCGTCGCCGTCCGCAGACCGTCACCTCATGCCACATCTCACCCGAAAAGCTGGTGCCCGCCGCGCCCCCGGCGCGGTACCGTTCGGTCCATGTATGCGCATCTCCCGATCTACGAGTGAGAGGGCGGCGGTCGACACCGCCCCCCGTCGGACGAATTCCCAGTCACTCCTCACCCTCAATGGGAGACCCTCATGGCCAAGAGCCGGAACAACCTCCTCGGCGTGGGCGGACAGCGCAAGAAGCTGTCCCGCGCCGACCAGCAGGGCAACGGCCCCGCACGCAACGCCGACCGCAAGACGGCCGCCGACCAGAAGCAGGAGCTGCTGCGCAAGATGCGCGAGCGCGCCCAGGGCGGTGGCGAGCAGGAGCCGCCGCAGGAGGAGCAGGCCTGATCAGAGCCGTGGGCCCGGACCGTACGAAGCGGTCCGGGCCCACGGTCGTGTCCGGCCCCCTCAGCTCACCGTGCGGGGCGGACGCAGGCTCAGCAGCACCGTCAGCGCGACCATCGCCACCTGCACGAGCAGCGAGACCGTCAGCGCGTCGCGCATCCCCGCCGAAGCGGTCGGTGACAGGAACAGCGAGCCAAGAGCGGCCACGCCCGGCGCCGGCGCGGACTGCTCCAGGCGCTGGCGCTCGCCGCGGTCCGACGCCCGCCCGACGCCCGCCCGGGGTCCGCCCGGGGTCCGGTTACGGACCGGGAACACGCACTCCGGCGATCGAAGCACGGCACCGGCACGGCGCGGCACCGCCCTGGCACGGCAGCGGGCCCGGACCACGTGAGGTGATCCGGGCCCGCTCTGCCTTCCTGTGGCGGTATTCAGCCTTTGCGGCCGGTGAACCGGGTCACCGTGGGTACGAGATCGCCCTGCTTGGCGATCCCCACGGTCCACAGGTCGGCACTGTGCGGGACCGTGCTGAAGCCCCGCACCACCACACGGGGATCAGCGGTCTTCTCCCAGCAGTGCCGCCGGCTGTCCCAGCGCAGGGCGACGGAGACGGCGCCCTTGCCGCCCACCGCCCACAGCGTGCCGTCCCCTGACCGCCCGACGGCACGGAGCCGGCCGTCGGCGATGTCCGGTGTGGTGGCTTCGGTCCACTTCGTGCCGTCCCAGTGCGCTGCGTAGGGGCGCTCCACGCCCCCCGAAGTGGCGCCGCCCACCGCCCAGATGTCGTGGGAGGCCAGCGCGGTGATCCCGCCGGCCCAGCGGTCCTCGCCGCTCTTGCCCGCGGGGGCGGCCACGCGCTTCCAGGACGTGCCGTCCCAGTGCAGCAGCAGAGCGGTCTGATCGGTGGTGCCGGTGCCGAAGGAAGTGCCGGCCGCCCAGATGTCGTCGGGCGCGAGCGCGGCGAGGCCGGTGAGTTCCCCCTTGCCGACCTTGGGCAGGGCCTGCCGGCGCCAGGCCGATCCGTCCCAGGTCTGGATGGCGGGTACGGCGTTCTTGGCGGACTCTTGCACCGCGCGGCCGGCCGTCCAGACCTTGCCGTCGGACGTCGTGGCCACCGCGTCGGGCAGAACGGGGCCGGCCGGGTCGCGGTCCAGGTTGCGTGTCGTCCAGGACCTGCCGTCCCAGTGTGCCGCCGTCGCGCCGACGGCCCAGATGTCGCGGGGCGACCTGACGGCGAGGGCCTGCGGGAAGGTGTCGCGCGGGAGCGTCGACTCCCGCGCCCAGGCAGTGCCGTTCCAGCGCAGGGCCAGCGCCTCCGGCTCGGTCGCGCTCTTGAGGCGGTACCCCACGGCCCACGCCTGTGTGCCGCTGAGCGCGGCCACGGCCGTCAGGTCGCCCTTCGCCACGGGGACGGGCGTCTGCTGCCACCGCCCGGCGGCCCGGGAGGTGGCAGCAGAGATGTCGGAACCGGCGGGCGCGGCCGGGGAACCGTACACGCGCGTATCGGTGAGGGCCAGGCCGCCGGCCGCGATGACGCCTGCGACGAGGCAGGCGATGAGGGGTGTCCGGCCGATGTTCGGGCGCCGGGACGACGTGCTCTTGTGCATCACGAGAATCCTTGGGTGCTCGGGGTGATCGGCGGTCGGTCTACTGGACCGTGGTCTTGATGACGAAGTCGAAGGCGCCGGTGTAGGCACCGCCGGTCGGACCCGCGAGGGCGATGGTGCACGCGCGGTTGAGGATCCCGTCGGAGGCGTTGAGCGCCGCGAAGTCCCTTCCGTACGCCCGGGTGTCGTCCGGGAAGTACAGCTGGGTGACCAGGACGGGTCCGCGGGGAGCCTGGACCTGAGTGTGGATGTGGGGTGCACGGCGGCCCCAACGGCCCCAGTAGTCACGGGGGATGATCGTGCGAAGCCGGAACGCGCCCCGGCTGTTGGTGTACTGATGGCCGCGGAGCGAGAAGCCGGACATGTCGTAGTCGCCGTTCTGGTCGCACTGCCAGAACTCGATGAGCGCACCGGGAAGCGGCGTGCAGGCGGTGTCGTAGACGACGCCGGTGAGGTCCAGCCGCACCCCGCTGACCGCCGGAGTGATCAAGTCACCCCGCTCGGGCGACTGCGGCTTGAAGAGCGGACCCTCCATCGCCGCGGGGGTCTCATGACCGTCGCAGGCGGGTGTGACGGCGACGGGACGTCCCGCCAGGCGGGCCGCCGTGACAGCGGTCTCGGGGGCGGCGGCCGGCGAAGTCGGGGCTGCACCTGTCGCCGCGAGGGCGGCGGCGGTGACACCCGCCGAACTCGTTCTGATGAACGCCCGCCTGGAGCTGGTGTGCCCGCCGTCCGCGTCCTGGTCGTCGTGCCGCATCGCGTCTCCTTGCCGGATTCGTCTCGCTCGGCAGGGCATTCCGTGGGGGGAAGAAACCCGGATCCACGTCGACGGGTCCTTGGAATGACCTGTTCCGGCCCAGCTTGGCCGGTGCGGCGCGCGTACGGATCGATCGGATGACCGGCAGGCTCAGCGCGTTACGAAACCCCGCCCCGGCGCGCGTCGGGGTGTCGAGGGTCGTGGCCGGGCGGAGGAGCGGGCGGGGAGGTGTCCGGGGAAGCGGGCGCGTCGCCGGGGCGGATGCGGGCCACCCACAGGGCTATCTGCGTACGGGAGCGCATACCGAGCTTGTCCCGGACCTTGTCGAGATGGGTGGCGACGGTGCGCGGCGACAGGCCGAGCCGGGCGGCTATCTCACGGTTGGTCAGCCCCTCGGTCACCAGACGGGCCACCGCCGACTCGCGCCCCGTCAGCAGCGGTCCCACGCCCCCCGCTCCCACGACCCCCGTTCCCACGACCCGCGCCGGGCCGTCGTCGCCCCCGTGCAGCGCGTACGCGCACATCTCTTCCCAGGACAGCCGCCGCCCGCGCGCCACCGCCGCCTCTCTCGCCGTCGGCGTCAGTGCCGCATCCGCTCGCGCCACCGTTTCCTCGACCTGCCGGCGCCACTCGCTCTCCGGCTCGGTGTCCGTCCGCCTGCGCGCCTGCGCACAGGCGGCGAACAGCCGCAATGACCGTTTCAACTCGCCGCGTCCGGCCGCCACCATGGCGAACCCCTCCAGCGGGTACAGCGCGTGGAAGCTTTCGCCGGGAACCGTGCGCAGCCCCTCGGCGAACAGATCCTCGGCCGCGCCGAGATCGCCCAGGACGAGCCGGATCGCACCCGCGGTGTGCAGCGCTGCCGCCGACTGGCTCCACGGCGAACGGCCCCTGAGCTCGGGCAGGCACAAGGCCATCAGCGCATCCGCCTCGGCGGCTCTGCCCGCGTGCAGCCCAGGCCAGGTGGTGCCGGCACCAGGCGGTCTCGTGAGGGCTGCCGAGCGTGGTGACGATGTCCAGACAGGCGGCCAAGTCGGCGAGGCCGCGGCTTTGGTGTGCTCCCCGGCGCACACCAAAGCCGCGGCCCGCGCGTCCAGGGCGTTGGCGAGTCCGGCGGGGTTGTCGCCCTGCCGTTCGACGGTCACCGCCCGCTCCGCGAGATGCAGCGCCGCCTCGCGGTCGGCCTGCTGGCAGGCGGCACGTGCGGCGAGCGCCAGGGCTGTGCCGCCGCTGTGCCGGACACCGCCGTGCCCCAGTACGCCGGCCAGCAGCGCGCGGGTGACCGTCGGTTGCTCCTGCCGGAAGGCCACCCGTGCCAGCGCGATCGCCAGCCCGGTGTGCGCCGCTTCGTCCCGGCCGGCGGTGTGGGCGACGGCCGCCGCGAGGTTCTCCCGCTCCTCGGCCGGCGGCTCGGCCAGCTGGTCGGCGTAGACCATGCCCTCGGAGGCCGCTGTCAGGCCGGTCAGCCGGTCGACGGCCCGCTGCCAGGTGTCGTGCAGCTCCCCTGCGGCGGTGAGGCGGTCCAGGGCGTAGGCGCGGATGGAGTTCAACTGCCTAAAGCGCGCCGGTTCTTCGGCCTCCCGGCCCGGCAGACGTACCATCAGCGACTTGGCCTCCAGCGCGCACAGGACACGCAGGACGTCCCCCGGCCGTGTCCCGGCGTCGGCGCAGACGGCCTCGGCCCCAGCGGCGTCGAAGCCGCCGACGAGGACGGCCAGCCTGCGGAAGAGCCTCTGTTCCTCCAGGCTGAGCAATCGATGGCTCCAGTCGATCGCGGCGGCCAGCTCGCGATGACGGCCGGGCCCGGTTCTGCTGCCGTCGGTCAGGAGAGCGAGCCGGTCGTCCAGCCCGGCCAGGATGTCGCCCAGAGGGAGGGCACCCGTGCGGCGGGCCGCCAGCTCGACGGCCAGGGGCAGGCCGTCCAGGCGGCGGCAGATCTCCGCCACCGTACGGGCGTTGCCGGCATGAAGGGTGAATCCGGGGGCGCGGCTTGCGGCGCGCTCCACGAAGAGGCGTACCGCGTCGGCCTGAACGACCGCTGCCGGATCGTCCTCGCCGACTGCCGGTGAAAGGGACAGTTCGCCGAGGCGGAACACGACCTCGCCGGGCACGCGCAGCACTTCGCGGCTGGTGGCGAGGATGCTCAGCCGGGGGCACCGGCTCAGCAGTTCGGCCGCCAGCCGCGCGCACGGCTCCGCCAGATGCTCGCAGTTGTCCAGGATCAGCAGCACCCCGCGGTTGCCCAGCGCATGGGCCAGTGCCTCGGCACCCGTGCGTCCGGCACGCTCGCCGACGCCCAGCGAGGCCGCAACCGCCTGCGGCAGCCGGGCTCCGTCGTGGACCGAGTCCAGCTCGACCAGCCGGGCGGCGCGGCCGTCCCCGGCGCGCGGGCCCGCGGCGAACTCCAGGGCCAGCCGCGTCTTGCCCACTCCGCCGGGCCCGGTGAGGGTCAGCAGCCGCGAGCCCTTGAACAGGGTGCGAAGCCGGGACAGTTCGCTCTGGCGGCCGACGAAGGAGTCCAGCGCCCGGGGCAGTTCGCTGCCCGGGACGGGCACGTCGTGAGGAGCCCCGGGGGCGGCTGAGCCCCTCGGCTTGGTGGAGCTCCGGCCGTGCCGGGCCGCGCGGCGGCGGAAGGCTCGCTGTCTGCAGGCGGCGGAGCAGTAGCGGGCGGGCCGGCCGCCCCGTGCAGGCCGGTCGCCCTCCGCGGGCCCGCTCCCCGGTCGCCGGCCATGCCCGGCAAGCTCGGTCCCGCATGTCTCGCACGTTCGCGTCGGGCTCATCCGACGCATCCTCGCCCACCGGCGGCCGATGGGACCACCGACTGCGGTGAAGGTGAGCCACGCCCCATGGAGGCTGTGGACCGGCTGTGGACGGGATGAGCAGGCTCATGCAGCAGTGGACGGGCTGAGCAGGCTCATACAGCAGCTGTCCGGCACGAGCGGCCGCCGTCGGTGTGTGAGCTCGGGCATACGTGGATAGTGCGGCTAACTAACGACTGCCGTCGTGCGCGACAATGGGCGAATGACCACGCTCGCCCCGCCCTCCTCGACGCTCACCACGCCTGCCCCGGCCCCGACGCCCTCGACGCTGAAGATCGGCCCGCACAGCGTGCAGCCCCCCGTGGTGCTCGCGCCCATGGCCGGCATCACCAATGCGCCGTTCCGCACGCTGTGCCGGGAGTTCTCCGGCGGCAAGGGACTGTTCGTCAGCGAGATGATCACGACGCGGGCGCTGGTCGAGCGCAATGAGAAGACCATGCAGCTCATCCACTTCGACGCGACCGAGACCCCGCGCTCCATCCAGCTGTACGGAGTGGATCCGGTGACCGTCGGCAAGGCGGTCCGCATGATCGTGGACGAGAACCTCGCCGACCACATCGACCTGAACTTCGGCTGCCCGGTCCCGAAGGTGACCCGCAAGGGCGGCGGCTCGGCCCTTCCGTACAAGCGGCCGCTGCTGCGCGCGATCCTGCACGAGGCGGTGTCGAACGCGGGCGATCTGCCCGTGACGATGAAGATGCGCAAGGGCATCGACGACGACCACATCACCTACCTCGACGCGGGCAGGATCGCGGTCGAGGAAGGTGTCACGGCCATCGCGCTGCACGGCCGCACCGCGGCGCAGCACTACGGAGGCACGGCCGACTGGGACGCGATCGCCCGGCTCAAGGAGCACGTCCCGGAGATCCCGGTGCTCGGCAACGGCGACATCTGGTCCGCGGACGACGCGCTGCGGATGGTGCGCGAGACGGGCTGTGACGGAGTGGTCGTGGGGCGCGGCTGCCTGGGGCGGCCGTGGCTGTTCGGCGACCTGGTGGCGGCGTTCGAGGGTACGGGCATGTACGCGACGCCGACGCTGAAGGAGGTCGCGGCCGTCATGCGGCGGCACGCCGAGCTGCTGGGGGAGTGGATCGGCGACGAGGCGCGCGGGGTGATCGACTTCCGCAAGCACGTGGCCTGGTATCTGAAGGGCTTCGCGGTGGGCTCCGAGATGCGCAAGAAGCTGGCGGTCACGTCGTCGCTGGCGGAGATGGACGCGCATCTGCAGGAGCTGGACCTGGAGCAGGCGTGGCCGGTGGGGGCGGACGGGCCGCGCGGGCGTACGTCGGGGAACAACCGGGTTGTCCTGCCGGACGGGTGGCTGAAGGATCCGTACGACTGCGCGGGGGTCGGCGCGGAGGCGGAGCTGGACACCTCGGGGGGCTGACGCGGGAGACGCGGCTCGGGCCGTCCGCCCAGGACGCGGGGGCTCCGGCCCGGACTTTCGTTCCTCAGCCGCCGGAGGGGCTTGACGTGCCCGGGTTCGACAGGTCCCCCGCATGCCGCGAGAGCGGCGCCGTGTCCGTCGAGTTGCTCACACTGAACGTCACGCTTCCCGCCACATAGCGGTCGTCCGTCCACTCGATGGGGCGGCCCGTCGCCGTGCACGTCAGATGGCGTTGGCGCAGCAGGGGGCTCCCCCTGCGGACCCGCAGCATGCGGGCGTCCACGCTGCCCGCCGCGACAGCGTCGATCAGGTGCTCGCCGTAGTGGGCCACGATGCGGTGGCGCTCGGCGATGCTGTTCATGATCGATACACAGTCCGCGGGCAGTTCCTCCACCGCCGGTGCCGCCCACTCCGCGTACGCCGTGCGCTCCAGCATCGCCGGTTCGCCGTCCAGCAGCCGTACGCGGACGACATACAGCACGGTCGACCCGGCGGGGACGGAGAGCCGTGCGGCCTCCGCCGGAGTCGCCGGGCGGCGGGTGCGGTTCAGGATGCGGCTGGAGACCTCGTAGCCCATGCCCTGTGCCCACTGGGCGAAGCTGTTCAACTCCGCGAAGCTGTGCCGCCGTTCGTGCCGCAGCACGATTCTGCGCGCACCCTGGCGGGAGCCGATCAAACCCTCGGACGCCAGGACGGCGACGGCCTGGCGCACCGTTCCCCGTGACGCGGACCAGTGTTCGGCAAGGTCGCTTTCCGAGGGGAGCTGCGCCCCGACCGGGTACTCACCGCCGAGGATGGACCGCCGCAGCGCCTCCGCGATCTCCAGATAACGCGCCGTACCCACGCGAACGCCCTCCGTGCCCCGAACTGTGCGCAGTCGGTTGCGCTGTGTTCCGCTTCCTCGCCCACCCTAACCACGCCCGAGCGCGGCTGTCTCCCGTCCCCAAGAGCCCGTGTTGACCCGCGGGGAGGCGGATCTCTCTCTTCCGGCAGCCGATCTGCCACGGCCATGCGCCGTTCATGGTCCGGACAGCTCGTCCGGGCGAACTGAATCCAGCTTGTTCAGACAAGTGCCTGACAACTGCCCTTCGCTTCGTCTCTGGGAGACACCGTGTTCAGACGCTCCGGCCTCGGCGCTGCCGCACTGCTCGGCGCCACCGCGCTCACCACCCTCACCGCCTGTGGCGCCGCACCCGAGGACGCTGCCGCGGGCAGCAAGGTGGGGGCCGGCGCCAGCGCTTCGGCCGCCGAACTCGGCGGGATGAAGGCCCTTGTCGCCGCTGCCGAGAAGGAGGGCAAACTCAACGTCATCGCCCTCCCCGCCGACTGGGCGAACTACGGAGAGCTGATCAAGGCCTTCCAGGCCAAGTACAAGATCAAGGTCAACAGCGAGAACCCGGACGCCTCCAGCGCCGACGAGATCGCCGCCGTCAAGGCCCGCAAGGGCCAGAAGCGTGCGCCCGACGTCCTGGACCTGGGCATCGCCTTCGCCCGCAGCGGAGCGGCGGAGAACCTGTTCGCCCCGTACAAGGTCGAGGCCTTCGACAAGATCCCCGCCGAGCAGAAGGACCCCCAGGCCCGCTGGTACAACGACTACGGCGGCTACGTCTCCATCGGCTGCGACGCCAAGCGGATCAAGAACTGCCCCCAGACCTTCGCCGACCTGCTCAGGCCCGAGTACAAGGGCAAGGTCGCGCTGAACGGCAACCCGACCAAGTCCGGGTCCGCCTTCGGAGGCGTCTACGCGGCGGCCCTCGCCAACAAGGGCTCCTTCGCCGACATCCAGCCCGGCATCGACTTCTTCGCGAAGCTGCGCAAGAGCGGCAACTTCATCCCCGTCGAGTCCACCCCGGCCACGGTCGAGAAGGGCGAGACCCCGATCAGCATCGACTGGGACTACCTCAACGCCGGTTACGCCGACCAGTTCCGAGGCAAGGGCGTCGACTGGAAGGTCGCCGTCCCGAGCGACGGCGTCTACGCGCAGTACTACTCGCAGGCCATCAACAAGCAGGCCCCCAACCCGGCCGCCGCCCGGCTGTGGATGGAATTCCTCTACAGCGCCGAGGGCCAGAACCTCTGGCTCAAGGGGTACGCCCGTCCCGTGCTGCTGCCCGGCATGACCGCGGACGGCAGCGCCGACAAGGGCTCCGTCGCCAAGCTCCCCAAGGTCGAGGGCACCCCGAAGTTCCCCGCCTCCGCCGAGCTCGACAAGGCCAAGGCCACCCTCGCCGAGAACTGGGACAAGGCTCTCTCCTGATGCCCGTACCCTCGACGTCCCCCAGCGGGCCCGCCGGCGGAATCCGCCGCCGGCGGCGCGGGCCGCGCACCTGGCTCGCTACGCTCCCGCTGCTCCTCTTCACGGGCGTGTGCTTCGGCCTGCCCGTCGCCGCCCTGCTCAGTGGCGCGGTCACCCGCACCGACCCGGCGACCGGCCGGACCGCGCTCACGGGGGAGCACCTCCAGCGCTCGCTCCAGGGCCCCTATCTGGGCTCGCTCGTCGGCAGCGTCCAGCTCTCGGCGCTCACCGCGGTGATCGGATCGCTCGCCGGCGTGTTCATCGCGCAGGCCGTCGTCACCTCCCGCAGGCAGTGGCTGCGCGGCGCCACCCTCACGGCCTCCGGGGTGCTCGCCAACTTCGGTGGTGTGCCCCTGGCGTTCGCGTTCATCGCGACCGCGGGCATCTCCGGAGTGGTCACGCAGCTCGCGGACCTGGAGAGCCTCGGCTGGAACCTCTACTCCTTCACGGGTCTCGCCGTCGTCTATCTCTACTTCCTCACCCCGCTGATGGTGCTCGTGATCGTCCCGGCACTGGACGGACTGCGTCCCCAGTGGCGGGAGGCCGCACAGAACACCGGGGCGAGCGGATGGCAGTTCTGGCGGTTGGTGGGCCTACCGGTCCTCGCGCCCTCGCTGCTCGGCGGTTTCGTGCTGCTCTTCGGCAGCGCGTTCGCCGCGCACGCCACCGCCGCGGCCCTCGTCGGCGGCTCCGTGCCGCTGGTGACGCTGAAGATCGCGGATGCGCTCTCCGGCAATGTGCTGGTCGGCCAGGAGAACGTGGCGCTCGCCCTCAGCCTCGACATGATCGTGATCGCCGGCCTGGTCATGGCGGTCTATCTGCCCCTCCAGCGACGGAGCGCCCGATGGCTGCGATGACTCCCACCGTGCATGACGCCCCGGCGGCGCCCGAGAAGAGTGCCGCGGCCCTCCGCGGACAGGGCCGCCGCCCGCGTGTGTGGCGGGGACTCGTCCTCGGCCTCGCCGGGTGCTACTTCCTGGTGCCACTGGCCGCCTCGTTCGTCTTTACCGTGCACACCCCCGGCCAGGGCTTCTCCCTTGCCGCGTACACCGGGATCCTCGGCGCCGAGGGCTTCACCGACAGCCTGCTGCTCTCGCTCTCCCTCGCCGCCGCCACCATCGCGCTGGTGCTGATGCTCGCCGTGCCCGCGCTGGTCGCGGTGCGGCTCGGAGCACCGAAGCTGCGGCCGGTCGTCGAGGTGGTGTGCATGCTGCCGCTGGTCGTGCCGCCGATCGCGCTGGTCACCGGCATCAGCACGGTGCTGCGCTGGGGTCCCGAGCACCTGTCCCGCACCCCGCTCTACCAGACCTTCATCGCGGTACAGAACGAGAACTTCCCGCTCGTCCTCGTCTTCGCCTACACCGTGCTGGCGCTGCCGTTCGTGTACCGCTCGCTGGACGCGGGGCTGCGCGCGATCGATGTGCCGACGCTGGTCGAGGCCGCCCGCAGCTGCGGGGCGGGCTGGCTCCAGGTCATCGGCCGGGTCCTTCTGCCGAATCTGCGCACCTCGCTCGCCGGAGCCGCGTTTCTCACGCTGGCCCTGGTACTCGGCGAGTTCACGGTCGCCGCACTGCTGGGCTTCCAGCCCTTCGCGGTGTGGATCGTCACCGTCTCGGGGTCGCAGGCCCGTATGTCGGTGGCCGTCTCCATCCTCAGTCTTCTGATCACCTGGGCGCTGCTGCTGCTCCTGTCCCGTGCGGGGAACGGCACCCGGACCGCGAACACCGTGACCGCAGCCCCCTCCTCCACCAAGGACTAGTCATGCCGGCAACAAAGACAGTGACCGCCGTCGCGGACCGGGACGGGCGGGACGGCGCACCGGCCACCACCGGCGCCCGCGTCGAATTCCGCGGTCTGCGCCGGGCCTTCGGCCCGACCGTCGCCCTCGACGGGCTCGACCTGACGGTGGAGCCCGGCGAGCTGATCGCCCTGCTGGGCCCCTCGGGCTGCGGAAAGACGACCGCCCTTCGGGTCGTCGCCGGCTTCGAGCAGCCCGACGCGGGCGAGGTGCTGGTCGACGGCGAGGACATCACCCGGGTGCCGGCCAACCGCCGCGACGCCGGCATGGTCTTCCAGTCGTACAGCCTGTTCCCCAATCTCAGCGCCCGCGACAACGTCGCCTTCGGCCTGCGTGTACGGGGCGTCTCCGCCGCCGAGCGCAAGGCTCGCGCCGCCGAACTCCTCGCCCTCGTCGGCCTGCCCGAGCACGGGGACCGCTATCCCCACCAGATGTCCGGCGGCCAGCAGCAGCGCGTCGCCCTCGCCCGCGCCCTGGCGCTCCGGCCGCGTGTGCTGCTGCTCGACGAGCCGCTGTCCGCGCTCGACGCCAAGGTACGGCTCAGCCTGCGTGAGGAGATCCGGCGGCTCCAGCTCTCCCTCGGCATCACCACGATCTTTGTGACGCACGACCAGGAGGAGGCCCTGTCCATGGCGGACCGGGTCGCCGTCCTGAACGCCGGGAAGCTGGAGCAGTGCGCGGCTCCCGCGGAGCTGTACGAACGGCCGGCGACGGCCTTCGTCGCCGAGTTCGTGGGCACCATGAACCGGCTGCCCGGCCGGATGACGGACGGCGGACTCGTCGAGGCCGCGGGCGGCCGGCTGCCGGTGGACGGCGAGGTCCCCCAGGGCGCGGACGGTGTCGAGGTGCTGGTGCGCCCCGAGAACGTCACCGTCACCGCGGACCCGCAGGGCGAGGCCACGGTCGTCTCGGCTTCCTTCCTCGGCTCGGTCACCCGGGTGCTGCTCGATCTGCCGGACGGCAGTCCGGTCAAGGCGGATCTGCCGTCGCGGGACGCCGGCGCGCTGGTCCCGGGCGTGCGCGCATCGGTGGGTCTCGCGCAGCGTCCCGTCCTCGTCGTCCCGGTGGCGCGGTGAATCCGCCCGCAGCCGTCCTCTTCGACATGGACGGCACACTCGTCGACACCGAGGTGCTGTGGTGGGAGGCGACCGCGGAGGTCGCCGCCTCGCTCGGCCACCGGCTCGGTGACGCGGACGCCCCGGAGGTGGTCGGCCGGGCCGTCGAGGACACCGCCGCTCATTTGATACGAGTCAGCCCTCCCGGAGCCGCGATGTCTCTCCGTGCCACCTCGGTGGCCGCGGCGCTGACCTCCTTGTTTCACGAGCGAGTGGAGGCGGGGGCCCCGCTGCGGCCGGGCGTACGGCGCCTGCTGGACGAGCTGGAACGGCATCGGGTGCCGTTCGCGCTGGTGAGCGCCTCACCGCGGATCGTCGTCGACTCGGTGGTCTCCGGCGTGCTGGCCGAGGTGCCGTTCTCGTTCACGCTCTCCGCCGACGACACCGTACGGACGAAGCCGCATCCGGATCCGTACCGCGCTGCGGCGGAGCGGTTCGGGGCGGCCCCTGGGGCCTGTGTGGCGGTGGAGGATTCGCCGGACGGAAGTGCATCGGCGCAGGCAGCGGGGTGTCCGGTGCTGGTGGTGCCCTCGTTGCTGCCGGTTCCCGCGTCGGCGGGACGGGTCTTCGCCGACAGCCTGGAGGATGTGGATCTCGCCATGCTCAGCCGCTGTGTTTCCGACGCACGACGCGGGTCCGGATGATGGGATCCGGAGTTCTTCCACCGCGTGATTCTCGCCACCCTTGATAGGGGTGGCGCTCATATGAGCGAATTGAACACGACTGCACCTCTCGGAGGGGTGGCACTAAGTGCCACCCCTCTTGGGTTCACCTGGTCGGGCGATTCGTCGCCTCCCGTAGTCGCCTGAGCGATGATCGATCACTTTCGGTGCTGGTGTGTTCAAGTCCTGAACTCATGGCGATCAACTGGCTACCCGTCAGTTACTTTCGATCTGGTGGCGGACGAGTGGTTACAGCCGTATGACCGCCAAGTGGACGTACCCAGAAGCCTTTGATCTGGGTATGTTCCTCGCCGTCAGGGCAGCCACCGAGTCCTCGAGGAGTCGAGACCCGTGTCGGAAAACAAAGATCAGAAGTTCGTCTACGACTTCACCGAGGGCAACAGGGACCTCAAGGACCTGCTCGGCGGCAAGGGCGCGAACCTCGCCGAGATGACCAATCTCGGGTTGCCGGTCCCTCCGGGCTTCACGATCACCACCGAGGCGTGCAAGGTCTACCTCGACAGCGGCCAGGAGCCGGCCGAGCTCCGCGACGAGGTGAGTGCACACCTCGACGCCCTTGAGCGGACGATGGGCAAGAAGCTCGGCCAGGCCGACAACCCCCTGCTGGTATCCGTACGTTCGGGTGCGAAGTTCTCCATGCCCGGCATGATGGACACCGTCCTCAACATCGGCCTCTCCGACGCGTCGGTGACCGGGCTCGTGCAGCAGTCCGGCGACGAGCGCTTCGCCTGGGACTCCTACCGCCGCCTCATCCAGATGTTCGGCAAGACCGTCCTCGGCGTCGAAGGCGAGCTGTTCGAGGACGCCCTCGACGAGGCCAAGGCCGCCAAGAAGGTCACCGTCGACACCGACCTGGATGCCGCCGACCTCAAGAAGCTGGTCAAGCAGTTCAAGAAGATCGTCACCCGCGAGGCCGGCCGGGACTTCCCGCAGGACCCGCGCGAGCAGATGGATCTGGCGATCCGCTCCGTCTTCGAGTCCTGGAACACCGACCGCGCCAAGCTCTACCGCCGCCAGGAGCGCATCCCCGGTGACCTCGGCACGGCCGTCAACATCTGCTCCATGGTCTTCGGCAACCTCGGCCCCGACTCCGGCACCGGCGTCGCCTTCACCCGCGACCCGGCCAGCGGCCACCAGGGCGTCTACGGCGACTACCTCCAGAACGCCCAGGGCGAGGACGTCGTCGCCGGCATCCGCAACACCGTGCCGCTCGCCGAGCTGGAGACGATCGACAAGGCGTCGTACGACCAGCTGATGCAGATCATGGAGACCCTCGAAACGCACTACAAGGACCTGTGCGACATCGAGTTCACCATCGAGCGCGGCCAGCTCTGGATGCTCCAGACCCGAGTCGGCAAGCGCACCGCCGGCGCGGCCTTCCGTATCGCCACCCAGCTCGTGGACCAGGGGCTGATCGACGAGGCCGAGGCGCTCCAGCGCGTCAACGGCGCCCAGCTCGCCCAGCTGATGTTCCCGCGCTTCGACGAGAGCGCCAAGGCCGACCTGCTCGGCCGCGGTATCGCGGCCTCCCCGGGCGCGGCCGTCGGCAAGGCCGTCTTCGACTCGTACACCGCGGTCAAGTGGTCGCGCTCCGGCGAGAAGGTCATCCTGATCCGCCGTGAGACCAACCCCGACGACCTCGACGGAATGATCGCCGCCGAGGGCATCCTGACCAGCCGCGGCGGCAAGACCTCGCACGCCGCCGTCGTCGCCCGCGGCATGGGCAAGACCTGTGTCTGCGGCGCCGAGGATCTCGAGGTCGACACCAAGCGCCGCCGGATGACGGTGAACGGCACCCTCGTCGAGGAGGGCGACATCGTCTCCATCGACGGCTCCACCGGCAAGGTCTACCTCGGTGAGGTCCCGGTCGTCCCGTCCCCGGTCGTCGAGTACTTCGAGGGCCGGATGCACGCGGGCGCCGACGACGCCGACGAGCTGGTCGCCGCGGTGCACCGCGTCATGGCCTACGCGGACCGGGTACGCCGCCTGCGCGTACGGGCCAACGCCGACAACGCCGAGGACGCGCTGCGCGCACGGCGGTTCGGCGCGCAGGGCATCGGCCTGTGCCGTACCGAGCACATGTTCCTCGGTGAGCGCCGCGAGATGGTCGAGCGGCTCATCCTCGCCGACACGGACGACGAGCGCGAGGAGGCGCTGGGCGCCCTCCTGCCGCTCCAGAAGAAGGACTTCGTCGAGCTCCTTGAGGCGATGGACGGGCTGCCCGTCACCGTCCGCCTGCTGGACCCGCCGCTGCACGAGTTCCTGCCGGACATCACCGAGCTCTCGGTGCGCGTCGCCCTCGCCGAGTCCCGCAAGGATGCCAACGAGAACGATCTGCGGCTCCTCCAGGCCGTGCACAAGCTCCACGAGCAGAACCCGATGCTGGGTCTGCGCGGTGTCCGCCTCGGACTGGTCATCCCCGGTCTGTTCGCGATGCAGGTACGCGCGATCGCCGAGGCCGCGGCCGCCCGCAAGAACGCCAAGGGCGACCCGCGCGCGGAGATCATGATTCCGCTCGTGGGCACCGTCCAGGAGCTGGAGATCGTCCGCGAGGAGGCCGACCAGGTCATCGCGGAGGTGGAGGCCGCGACCGGCACCAACCTCAAGCTGACCATCGGCACCATGATCGAGCTGCCGCGTGCCGCCCTGACCGCCGGTCAGATCGCCGAGGCCGCGCAGTTCTTCTCCTTCGGTACGAACGACCTCACCCAGACCGTGTGGGGCTTCTCCCGCGACGACGTCGAGGCGAGCTTCTTCACGGCGTACCTGGAGAAGGGCATCTTCGGGGTCTCGCCGTTCGAGACGATCGACAAGGACGGCGTCGGCTCGCTCGTCCGCAGCGCCGTCGAGGCCGGCCGGGCCACCCGCCCGGACCTCAAGCTGGGCGTGTGCGGCGAGCACGGCGGCGACCCGGAGTCGGTGCACTTCTTCCACGAGGTGGGTCTGGACTACGTGTCCTGCTCGCCGTTCCGTATCCCGGTGGCGCGTCTGGAGGCCGGCCGCGCTGCGGCCGAGTCGAAGGGCAGCGACTCCCGATAGGGCGCCGGAGCCGTCACCGGCCTTCCGGGGTGCGTCCCCGGGGGATCGGTACACCTACCCTCACCGACCCGGTGGCGGCTGCGGAACACCGAAGGGGGAAGGGGCGGGGCGCCTTGTGCGGGGCGCCCCGCCCCTTCCCTTTTTCACGTCGCTCGGAAAGTCCCTGTTGAATTACGGACCGTTGCTGCGAAACGAATTCCTGCCGTTCGCTGCGCAAACAACGGGCGGAGCGCGGCCCGTGGATCCCCATCCGCGGGCCGCGCCCCATTACCCGTGCCGGACAGGGAGCCGCAACCCTCTGTCGCCCGCCGCCGGACGCGCAAAGCCCCCCACGGCCTTCGCTACGTCCATCGGTGACAGAAGATTTCCTGTCCGACGTCGTACAGCCTTTCGGTTGGCACCCGACCCTCGCGAGGCGTTTCAACTGTGGCCGAAACACCGTGGTAACGTCCTGTGATTGCATGCATACTCAGTGGTGGGGGCGATTGCGGATGCAACAGGTGGGGGTTCGGTGCTACGTATCCATTTCACAGGGGATGACCTAGCAAAGGTTCGGATGGCGGCCAGGCCGGACGTTCTGTGGGAAACCATTCTCAGTTTTCATCGATTGCGGGAGCGTCGGCGTGCCCAGACGTTCGGTGAATGGCGCTCCGAAACCAGGGTCCGGTTGAATGGTGAAACACGCCTGCTCGCCGCGCTTGTTCCGCCCCGGGGCTATTTCCCGGACTTTCTGACGCCTCCGGAGGGCGGCTGCGGGCTCGACGCGGGCCTGGAGGCCCTGCGGGCCACCCCGCCCGCCCGGATGCACTCCGAACTCGCCCTGGCCGCCGCGGGACGGGCCGCGATGCCCGTGCTGCCCGGCCGGCTCTCCGCTCTCGCCGAGGGCAGGCCCGAGGCGCTCGCCCGCCTCGTGGGTGCGCTGCGCAGTTACCACCGGGCGGCCATAGAGCCGTACTGGCCGCACATCCAGGCCACGGTCGAGGCGGACCGCGTCGTGCGCGGGCGCGCCCTGCTCGACGGAGGCGCGGGCGAACTCCTCGACTCGCTGCCGCCGGTGCTGCGCTGGCGGCCTCCCGTCCTGGAGGCCGACTACCCCGTCGAGCGCGAACTGCGGCTGGACGGACGCGGGTTGCTGCTCCAGCCCTCGTTCTTCTGCCGCGGAAACCCCGTGGTCTACCGCGACGCCGCGCTGCCGCCGGTCCTCGTCTACCCGGCCGCCCACAGCAGCGCTCCGGTCTTCGGCGACACGGGGGACCCGTCGCTCGGCCGGCTCGTCGGTCACACCCGCTCGGCCGTCCTGCAGGCCATACGCTACGGATGCACGACCAGCGAACTGGCCCGCAGAGCGGGGGTGTCGCTCGCCTCCGCCAGCCAGCACGCCGCGGTCCTGCGCGAGGCGGGCCTGGTGGTGACGCTCCGCCACGGCAACGCCGTCCTGCACACCGTCACTCCGCTGGGCGCCGCCCTGCTCAGGGGCGGCGCCACGGTGGAGGCAGGCTAGGGCTGTCCCGTCCTGCCCGGCGGGTCGGCGCACGGCGTCAGGCCAAGATCCAAACGGTGGCCCCAGGTGTACTGCCCGGTGAGGTTGGGGACCTGGTGGGGTCTCAGGCGCGGAACGGCCCGGTCACCTCGTATGTGATGCCGCCCGACGAGGAGCCGCTCGTACCGCGCTGGCTGGAGAAGTACAGCCGCCTGCCGTCGGGGGAGAACGCCGGTCCGGTGATCTCGGACGAGGACTGCCCGGTGATCCGCAGGAACACCGCCACGACGTCGTCGGGCGTGATGACGCAGATCTCCATGTTGCCGCCGTCCTCGGCGACGAAGAGGTCGCCCGAGGACGAGCCGGTGACGTTGTCCACGCCGGTCAGCGGGGCGCCGCCGCCGACCACCAGCGAGTCGTCGTAGGCAAGTTCGTAGGTACCGGCCGCGATGTTGAGCTGCCAGACGCGGTTGTCGCCCTTGGTGGTGAACCAGACGGTGTCGTTGGCGTAGTGGCAGCCCTCGCCGCCGTTGAAGTGCTTGGCGCCGGAGACCTGGCTGCGGGTCGCGGTCGGCGAGCCGTCCGGGTCGGGCACGTTCTGCCAGCTGAAGGAGCCGGAGGTGCCGGAGCCGGCGACGAGGACCTGGAGGGTGCCGGAGGCGAGGTTGCCCCAGGTGGTGGGGATGAACCGGTAGAGACAGCCGTTGGTCTCGTCCTCGGTCAGATAGATGACCTGGCGCACGGGGTCGGCGGCTGCGGCCTCGTGCTTGAACCTGCCCATCGCGCTCCGTCGTACGGCGGCGTTCACACCGTACGGGTCGGTCTCGTAGACGTAGCCGAGGCTGACCTCCTCGCAGGAGAGCCAGGTGTTCCACGGCGTCCTGCCGCCCGCGCAGTTCTGCCGGGTGCCGGAGAGGATCCGGTAGGCGCCGGTGATCGCGCCGGTCGAGGAGAATCTCACCGCGCTCGCGCCGCCGGACGGGTTGATCTCCGAGTTGGAGACATAGATCCAGCCCGAGCCGTCGGCGAAGCAGGCGCCGCCGTCGGGGGCGCTGTGCCAGGTGTACGAGGTGGAGCCGACCTTCTGGCCGGACCGGGCGACCACCCGGCTGCTGAACCCGTTCGGCAGCTGGATGCCGTTGGCGTCGGCCGCGCCGAGCGCCCCATAGGGCCCGGGGCCCGGCTGCGCTGGGGCGGCGAAGGCCGCGCCGCGCATCAGGGTGCCGCCGAAGGCTGCCGCGGACGTGCCGATGACCGCTCCGCGCAGGAAGTTGCGACGTTCCACTGTCACTCCAGATGAGGGTGGTGACCGCCTCAGGACGCCGGTCGGCGCCCCGAGGTCGCGCGGTACCGGAACTTAGGAGTCCCGCATGGACGGAACGTCAACGAGTAATGACGTGCGGTGGGCGAGTGCGCTGTCGCCGGACGTCGAGCGCTGCGCGCCGGTGGTCGTGCGCCGGTAGTTGTGCGCCGCGCGCCGGGCGCCGGACCGTGGGTGTCCGGGGCCCGGCGCTTGGCGCACACACGGCATGCGAGGGAGAGGGGTCAGGGCGTGAGGCTCTCGTACCGCACTCGGGTGAGCTGTTCGGACGCGGCCCACAACTGCTCGCCCTTCACGTCGTCGAAGGTCCATGCGGACCTCTTCGACGGAGCGGGCGCACCCCGCCAGCCCATGAACTTCGGCCCGGTGAAGGAGTCCGGCCGCACGTCCGGCGCGGTGGCGGCGTACAGCGTCGGCAGCGCTCCCGACCGGGCGGGCTGCGCGAAGAGCCGGCCGCCGGCCGCCATGAACCGCTCGGTCGCCTTCTTGCCCTCGATCCGCGCGCCCGCCGTCTGCAGGTTGGTGTCGGCATAGCCCGGATGCGCGGCGGCGGCGACGACCTGGGAGCCCGCCGCGCCCAGCCGCCTGGCCAGCTCGTGCACAAAGAGAAGATTCGCCGTCTTGGAACGGGCGTAGGCGGTCCAGCGGTTGTAGCGGTGCTCGCTGTTCAGGTCGCCCATGTCGATGTCGGCCATGCCGTGCATGAAGCTGGACAGGCTCACCACCCGTGCGCCGGGGGTGTTCAGCAGCTTCGGCAGCAGCAGTCCGGTCAGCGCGAAGTGTCCGAGGTGGTTGACGCCGAACTGTGTCTCGAAGCCGTCGGCGGTCTTCCCGTACGGAAGGGCCATCACGCCGGCGTTGTTGATGAGGAGATCCAGACCGGAGTACGGATACCGGTCTGCGAACCGGCGTACGGAGGAGAGATCGGCCAGGTCCAGTCGGCCGAACTCCACCTGCGCGCCCGGCACCTGGGCCGTGATGCGGGCCGCGGCCTCCGTGCCGCGGGCCTCGCTGCGGCACGCGAGGACGACCCGCGCGCCGCGTCGCGCCAGCTCCTGCGCCGTGATGAGCCCGATCCCGCTGTTGGCACCGGTGACCACGGCGGTGCGCCCGCTCTGGTCCGGTATGTGGTTCGCGTTCCAGCCCGGCATGGCTGAACTCCTCGGTAGGGAACTGGTCGGGTTCACCCTAGGAACGATCAGGCCGAGGAGCCACTGTCGACGACGAGATCCCTGCCGACGGCCGATCCGGTGTCAGCGGATGTCAGGAACAGCACCGCCGCGGCGATCTCCTCGGCCGCCGCGCCGCGTCACCCCAGCCGCACCTCGTACGCGGTCACCGACATCGACTCGTCGTCCAGACAGCGCCCTGTCCGCAGGTCGAAGCGCTGCTTGAGCAGCGGCGACGCGACGAACGAGCCGCCCGGCCAGGAGCCGACCAGGCCCCGCGAGAGGACCTGTGCGCCCGCGAACGGATCCCGGTTGTCGATCGCGTACGGAGTGCCCTCGCGGTCCACGAAGAGGGCGGCCTGGCTGCCGTCGGGCAGCAGGGCCGCGACGCCGCGGCCCGGGGTGAGCTCGGACAGCGCGCACAGCGCGAACCACTCCCGGCCCAGGCGGACCTGGATCTGGGTCTGTGTGCTCCGGGGCTTTTCGGGGGCGATCGTCATCGGGCAGCGGTACCTTCCAGGACTTCTTCCAGCGAACGGATGGACAGCAGCGGCAGATCGGGCTTGACCTGGTCCCGCTCGGGCACGAACTTCACCGTCGGGTCGGGGACGTCTGGCGCGTTCACGAAGGAGACGAACCGGCGCAGCCGCTCCGGGTCGCCGAGCGTCTCGGCCCACTCGTCGCGGTAGTTGGCGACATGGTCCGCCATCAGGGACTCCAGCTCCGCGCAGATTCCCAGGGCGTCGTGGACCACCACGTCCCGTATGTGGTCGAGGCCGCCCTCGATCCGCTCCAGCCAGGTCGAGGTGCGCTCAAGCCGGTCGGCGGTGCGGATGTAGAACATCAGGAACCGGTCGATGAGAGAGACGAGTTCGGCGTCGGAGAGGTCCTGCGCGAGCAGGTCGGCGTGGCGCGGGGTCGCGCCGCCGTTGCCGCCCACGTACAGATTCCAGCCGTTGGCCGTGGCGATGACCCCGAAGTCCTTGCTCTGCGCCTCCGCGCACTCGCGCTGGCAGCCCGAGACCGCGGACTTCAGCTTGTGCGGGGAGCGCAGGCCCCGGTAGCGCAGCTCCAGATCGATGGCCATCCTCACCGAGTCCTGCACGCCGTAGCGGCACCAGGTCTGCCCCACACACGACTTCACGGTGCGCAGTGCCTTGCCGTACGCGTGCCCGGACTCGAAGCCGGCGTCGACCAGCCGCCCCCAGATCTGCGGGAGCTGATCGACACGCGCCCCGAACAGGTCGATCCGCTGACCACCCGTGATCTTGGTGTAGAGGCCGAAGTCCCGGGCCACCTCACCGATCACGATCAGCTTCTCGGGGGTGATCTCACCGCCCGGGACGCGCGGCACGATCGAGTACGAGCCGTTCTTCTGCAGATTGGCCAGGAAGTGGTCGTTGGTGTCCTGGAGCGCAGCCTGCTCGCCGTGCAGCACATAGCCGTCCGCGCCGATCGTCGGCGCCAGCGAGGCGATGATCGAGCCGACCGCCGGCTTGCAGATCTCGCAGCCGTTGCCGCCGCGGGCGCTCTCGCGGCCGTGCGCGTCCAGGAGCCGCTGGTAGGAGGTGATGCGCAGCGCCCGCACGATCTCGTACAGCTCCTGGCGGGTCTGCCCGAAGCAGCCGCACAGGCCCTTGTCGACCTCGACGCCGGACGCCTCCAGCTCGGCGTTGACCAGCTGGCCCAGCACCTTGACGCAACTGCCGCAGCCCGTGCCGGCCTTGGTGCACTTCTTCACCTCGGGCACCGTCGTGCAGGAGTGCTCGGTGACCGCGCCGCGGATGGTGGCCTTGGTGACGTTGTGGCAGGAGCAGATCACCGCGTCGTCGGGCAGCGAGGAGGGGCCGAGCGCGAGGGGCGCTCCGGCCCCCGCGGGCAGCACCAGCTGCTCGGGCGAGACGGGCGGCACGGAGCCGGTGAGCGGGCGCAGCATGCCGTACGCGTCGGCGTCACCGACCAGGACGCCGCCGAGCAGTTCGCCCCCGCTGCCGACGACCAGCTTCTTGTAGACCCCGGAACGGGAGTCGGAGTACACGACGTCGAGACAGCCCTCGGCCGCGCCGTGCGCATCGCCGAAGGAGGCCACGTCCACGCCGAGCAGCTTGAGCTTGGTGGACATGTCCGCGCCGGTGAACGCCCGGGCCTCGCCCTCAAGCGCGGCCGCCGCCGTCTCGGCCATCTCGTACCCCGGCGCGACCAGGCCGTACACCCGGCCGTCCGAGGCGAGCGCGCACTCGCCGATCGCGAACACCGACGGATCCGAGGTGCGGCACTGCTCGTCGACGACGATGCCGCCGCGCTCGCCGATCGCCAGGCCCGCGTCCCGGGCGAGCTGGTCCCGGGGCCGTACACCCGCCGAGAAGACGACCAGATCGGTGGCGAGGACCGAACCGTCCGACAGGGCCATGCCGTTGACGGCCCCCGTGCCGTCCACGGTGATCTCCTGGGTGCCGGTGCCCGTGTGCACCGTCAGCCCCATGCCTTCGATGGTGCGCAGCAGCGCGGCGCCGCCGCCGTCGTCGACCTGCACCGGCATCAAGCGCGGCGCGAACTCCACGATGTGGGTCCTCAGACCGAGCCCCTTGAGCGCGCCCGCGGCCTCCAGACCGAGCAGCCCACCGCCGACGACCGCGCCGGTGGCGGCCGTCTTGGCGTACTCCTCGATCGCCAGCAGATCCTCGATCGTGCGGTAGACGAAGCAGCCCCTGGCGTCCTTGTTCGGCACCGGCGGCACGAAGGGGTACGAGCCGGTGGCGAGGACGAGCGTGTCGTACGTGAACGTCCGCCCGGCGCGCGAGACAACCGTGCGCGCCTCCCGGTCGATCGTCTCGGCCGGGTCGTCGAGATACAGCTCGATGCCGTGGCGCTCGATGAAGTCGCCCTCGACGAGGGAGAGTTCGTCGGGGGTGCGCCCGGAGAAGTACGAGGTGAGCCGGACTCGGTCGTAGGCGGCGCGGGGCTCCTCGCACAGGACGACGACTCTCGCCCGCCCGGTCACACCGCGCTCGGCCAGGGCCTGGAGAAAACGCTGGCCGACCATGCCATGGCCGACGACCACGATCGTGGGAGTCGCGGGGGTGGACACAGCAGCCATGTCAGAGGCCTCCATCATTGGTGAGCAGGTGGAGCAGTGGAACGGTCTCCGGCAGGGCCTCGTCGCCCTCCCAGGCCCGGGCGAGCGCGCCGACCGCGGCGAGATCCCCGAGCAGCACGCCGCCGACGAGCCGGTCGCCGCGGACGACGACCTTGCGGTACGCGCCACGGGTGGCGTCGGCGAGCTGGACGACGTCGTCCCCCGGCTGCGGGGTCGGATCGCCGAACGCGGCGAGGTCGAGGGCTCCCGCTCCGCTGAGCGTCAGCCGGGTCAGGGCCCTGGTGCCCGTGTAGCGGGCGGCCTTCCCGCTGAGGCGGGCGGCGAGGACGTCGGCCTGCTCCAGCGCCGGACCCGCCAGTCCGTACACCCGCCCCTCGTGCTCGGCGCAGTCGCCGACGGCGTGGATGTACGGGTCGGAGGTGCGCAGTTCGTCGTCGACGACGATGCCGGTCCGCACGTCGAGTCCGGCGTCCTGGGCGAGCCCCACCCGGGGGCGCACCCCGCACGCGAGAACGACGAGCTCCGCGTCGAGCACGTATCCGTCGGCGAGCTCGACGTCCGTGCCGCGCAGGCCGCGTACCCGGCACTCCGTGTGGATCTCCACGCCCATCCCTTCCAGATGGGTGCGGAGCAACTCCGACGCCGAGACGTCCAGCTGGCGCTCCATGAGGTGCTCGCCCTGCTGGGCCAGCACCACCTTGGCGCCGCGCTCGGCGAGCGCCCGGGCCGCGGAGACGCCGAGCAGCCCACCGCCGACGACGACCGCGCGGATGCCGGGACGTACGGCCGCGGACAGGGCGGCGCAGTCGTCGAGGGTACGGAAGGGATGCACCCCTTCAGGGAACTCCCGGCCGATCCCGCGCAGCGGCGGGAGCACCGGGTTCGAGCCCGTCGCCAGCACCAGCCGGTCGTACGGCACCGATGTTCCGTCCGCGCAGTGCACGAGCCGGCGCTCACGGTCGACGGCGGTCGCCCGCACACCGCGCCGCACCGGCACCGTGGGCAGGGCGATCACTTCGGGGCCGTACCGCCCGGCGAGCACTTCGGCGAGCAGCAGACGGTTGTACGGCGCGTGCGGCTCCTCACCGAGAACGGTGACGGGCATGCCACCGGTGACGAGCTGTCGCGCGAGTCGCGTGCCTGCCGTCCCGCCGCCGATCACCACTGTCCCATGAGCCATGTCCAGCAGCCTGCGGTGCCGGTGTTACCCGTCGGGTGCGCCGCTGTTTCCCTCGCGGAACACTGAGCTCAGCGCGTCGGCAACCCGGGTGTGAGGGGCCATGCGTGTGCCCAGCTCCTGTAGGGTTTGGGCTCTCCACATCAGTGGACCGGCCAAGGAGGTGAGACCCATTACCGCTGTAGCAGGTCGGGTGCTCTCCTCCCACGGTCCTTCGGTTCGTCCGGCATAGGCGACCGCGAGAGCGCCCTTCGGTATCCCGAAAGGCTCTCCATGTCGGTTTCTCCGTCATCGCTTTCCCTGTCCGCCATCGTCACCAGGCTCCGCGCCGCCGGCTGTGTCTTCGCCGAGGACGAGGCGGAACTCCTCCTGGCCACAGCTCGCACCCCGGCCGAACTGGCCGCCATGGTCGACCGCCGCGTCGGTGGCCTGCCCCTTGAACACGTCCTCGGCTGGGCCGAGTTCTGCGGTCTGCGGGTGGCCGTGGACCCCGAGGTCTTCGTCCCGCGCCGCCGCACCGAATTCCTCGTCCGCCGGGCCGTGGCCCTCACGGGGCCGGGAACCGGACCGCAGACGGGCCCGGAGACCGTGGTCGTGGACCTGTGCTGCGGCTCCGGCGCGGTCGGTGTCGCCCTGGCGCGGGCGCTGGGGCGGGTCGAGCTGCACGCGGCCGATATCGATCCGGCCGCGGTGCGCTGCGCCCGGCGCAACATCGGCGCCGCGGGCGGCCAGGTCCACGAGGGCGACCTCTTCGCCCCGCTGCCGGCCGCGCTGCGCGGCCGTATCGACGTACTGGCCGCCAACGTCCCCTACGTGCCGACCGCCGAGGTCGGACTGCTGCCGTCGGAGGCCCGCGACCACGAGCCGCTGGTCGCACTCGACGGCGGCCCGGACGGGCTCGACGTCCTGCGCAGGGTCGCCGCCGAGGCACCGCGATGGCTGGCGCCCGGCGGCTTGCTGCTGGTCGAGACCAGCGAACGCCAGGCGCCGCTCGCTGTCGACGCCTTCACCCGCAGCGGGCTGGTGCCGACGGTGGCCGTCTCCGAGGAGCTGTACGCCACCGTGGTGATCGGCACGAGGCTCGCCGCGCCCGTCACCGAAAGCGCACCCGCCACCGGAACCTCAGAGGTCGCTCAACTCCCCGGAGATTGATGGACGGCACACCCATCTGCTCCATAGGGTCGCGGGCATGCCCGACATATCGCTGACCACGCTCGTCTTCCTCTGTCTGGCCGCCGCCGCGGCCGGCTGGATCGACGCGGTGGTGGGCGGCGGCGGGCTGCTCCTTCTTCCGGCGCTGCTGCTCGGGCTGCCGAACGTCCAGGCCGCGCAGATCCTCGGCACCAACAAGGCCGTCGCCATCGTCGGCACATCGGGCGCGGCCGTCACCTATGTGCGCAAGGCGCCGGTGCAGGTGAAGGCGGCGGTACGGATCGGGCTCGCCGCCCTGGCGGGATCGATGGGCGGGGCGTTCTTCGCCGCGGGGATCAGCAGCGACGTGCTCCGGCCGGTGATCATGGTGGTGCTGCTCGGAGTCGCCGCCTTCGTGATGCTGCGCCCGGCCTTCGGCACCGCGACCGACGAGGAGCGGCGGACCGTGAGCCGCACCCGCCGGGTCGCGGCGATCGTGCTCGTCGGCGGCGGGATCGGCTTCTACGACGGACTGTTCGGCCCCGGCACGGGCACCTTCCTGGTACTCGCGCTGACCGCCGTGCTCCATCTCGACCTGGTGACGGCCTCCGCCACCGCCAAGATCGTCAATGTCTGCACCAACGGCGGGGCGCTGGCCATGTTCGCCTATCAGGGCACGGTCATGTGGCAGCTGGCCGCCCTGATGGCCGTGTTCAACCTGGCGGGCGGCATGTTCGGCGCCCGGATGGCGCTGCGCAAGGGGAGCGAGTTCGTCCGCGGGGTGCTGCTCGTCGTGGTCCTCTCGCTGGTCGCGAAGCTCGCCTTCGACCAGTGGACGGGATAGGGCCCGCCTTCCGGGTCTTGCCGGCCCGCCCGCCTGGTCCGGCAGGGCTCCTAGCGCACCCCGATCAGGTGCGCGAAGGCCACCACATTGCCCCTGTAGCCGCTCTTCCTGGAGAATCCGCCTCCACAGGTGATCACCCGCAGCTCCGCGCGGTCCCTGGACCCGTACACCTTCTCGTCCGGGAACGAGCCGGCTTCGTACACCTCGATCGCGTCGATGGTGAACACCGCCGTGCGGCCGTCCTGGCGGGTCACCTCGATGCGGTGGCCCTTCTTGAGCGCGCCCAGGCTGTAGAAGACGGCCGGGCCGCGGGCGTTGTCGACATGGCCGGCGACGATCGCCGTGCCCCTCGCGCCGGGGGTCGTGCCGTCCGCGTACCAGCCGGCGAGGTTGCGGTCGCCGGACGGCGGCACTTCCAGGCTGCCGTCCTTGGCGAGGCCCAGGCGCATGACCGGGGCGTCGATCCGTATCTCGGGTATGCGCAGCCGCACGGGGGCGGACGGCGGCAGCGGGTCGGCTGCCGCGTCCGTGTGGTGTCCGGGACCGGCGGCGAACGCCTCGGCGGCGGACGGGACGGGCGGAGTCACATCGGCGGAGCCGTTGTGCACCAGCCACAGACCGGCGCAGACGGCCGCGGCTATGCCCCAGCCTTTCCCCTTCCCCTGGCTTTTCCCCCGGCCGTTCGCTTCCGCTCGGCCCGTGCCCGTGCCTTTCCCCTGGGCGCCCATGGGTCCTCCGGATGAGTCTCGCCCGTTCCCGTCAGGCCCGAAGGACCTGACGGGAACGGGGACACGGCGGTACGAGGGACGGTGGGAACCGCCCCGTCAGCTGTCCTGCGCGCCGCTCGCCCGGCGGCGCAGGAGCAGGGTCCCGCCGACGGCGGCCGCGGCCAGTACGGCCACGCCCGCCGCGATCTGGGTGGTGTCGGGGCCGACGCTGCCGCCGACGCCGGTGTCCACATGGCCGCTCGGCCTGCCGTGGTGCCGAACGACCACCTCGCCGGTGGCCTGCCGGCCGTTCTTGCAGCGCACTCCGATGACGTACGTGCCCGGCTGGGTGTTCGCCGGGACGGTGAACTGACCGATCGCGACCCCGTTGTGCGTCCCGGGCAGCAGCTGGAACTCGCCCGCGCCGAGCGACCGTGCGTCACCGATGCCCAAGCCCTGGTGGCCGCAGACGGTGATGCTCACGGTGATGAACGTGCCCGCGACGGCGGTCGACGGAAAGACCTCCAGCGACGCATAGTCCTCGGCCGTCGCCAGGGGGGCGCCGATGCCTATGGTGGCGGCCGCCAGCACGGTACTGGCCAGCAGGCGGGCGGTGGTGCGCATGGTGATCCTCCGAGGAAGCACGGTCGAGCGACGGGGTCGTCCTCTCTCCGAGGTAAGGCGCAGCGGGTCGCCGACGCCTGCTGATGGGCTATCAGAATCCTCGGCTTCGCTCGGCGTGTCGCGCTGGACAGAGGACGTTGCCGCAGGTCATCGGCGGTGACGGGGAATCAGATGACCCGCGCGCTGAACGGGTGACGCGGCCACCCGCGCGGCCCCGGGCCGTGCCCCAATGGCCCGCGCGCCCCGCCGCCCCGGCCGTGCCCCTGCGGCCCGCGCGCCCCGCGGCCCCGGGCGGTGCCCCATGCCCCGTCCGAGCCGGCCGCCGTGTCCAGCGGCGCGTGCCGGGTGTACGCGCGAACCCGCGCGACGTCCAGGCCCTCCCCGAAGAGCTCACGGGTGCCGCGTCGAGGCGGCCCAGGTGGAGTACGAGGCCGCGCACCCGGCCGTTCCTCCGCCGGGGCGATCACCCCGGCGGCATCGTGACGACGGCTGTCGCTCCCTCCGTCGTCCCCGAACCGAGGCCACGGCTGTGTAATGGACTCAGGTTCCGCCCTTGTGACCTGTGACGCGACCGACGACCGGCCCCGCCGGAGTGAACGACGAACCGAAGGAGAATGTCCGTGGCCCAGGCACTGACCGTACTCACCGTCCTGACCACGACCGACAGCGCGGAGAAGGCGCAGGAGCTGGCGCGGGGCGCGGTGGAGGCGCGGCTTGCCGCATGCGCTCAAGTCTCCTCACCCGTGACCTCGGTCTTCCACTGGAAGAACGCGATCGAGACGGCCGAGGAGTGGCAGGTTCTCTTCAAGACGACCGAGGCCTGCTACCCGGCGCTGGAGGCACATCTGGCCTCCGCGCACGACTACGAGACCCCGGAGATCATCGCGACGCCGGTGGCCGGCGGCGGCCCGGCGTATCTGGCGTGGATCGACGCGGAGACCGTGGCGCCGTGAGCCGGGCGGACTTCGGGGAGGGCTTCGGGGAGGGCTCCGGGGCGAGAATCGGGGAGGGCTGCGGGGAGGTTCATGGGGGCTGCGGGGAGGAGCTTCCGTTCTTCGTGTACGGCACGCTGCGCCCTGGGGAGTGCAACCACGATCTGTTCCTGCACGGCCGGACGGCGGCCGAGGAACCGGCTGTGCTCGCCGGTGCGGTGCTGTACGAGGGGCCGGGCTACCCGTACGCCCTGCTCGACCCGGGCGCGGGCGGCACGGTCGCCGGTGAGGTGGTGACGGCCTCGTCCGGGGAGTACGGGGAACTGCTCTCCGTACTCGACCGGCTGGAGGAGTACGTCGCACCCGGCCATCCGCGCAATCTGTACGAACGAGTGGTCTGTGAGGTGCTCCGGTCCGACGGCACGCGCGTGCGGGCGTGGGTGTACGTCGCCGCGCCCGGCGTCGAGCGCGAACTACGCGCCAAGGGCGCACCGATCCCCGGCGGCGACTGGACCGGCCGGCTGCCCGGCTGAGCGCCACCGAGGTCGGGATATCTCCGCAGTTCGGCGATGCCGAGCTGGTCACACTCGCCGTGCTGCGGCCCTCCTTGGCTTTCCCGGCGAGCCCGCCGGCTGCGGGAGACCGTCCAGCAGAGTCGGCGACGGTCTGGCCGGAAGCAAACGCTAGAGAGCCCGTTCCACCCGGACCGCGCACACCTTGAACTCGGGCATCCGCGAGGTCGGGTCGAGCGCCGGATTGGTCACCGAGTTGACCCGTCCCTCGCCCGGCCAGTGGAAGGGCATGAAGACGGTGTCGGACCGTATCGCCGTGGTGATCCGTGCGGGGCCCACGGCACGCCCGCGCCGTGAGACCACGGCGAGCGGCTCGTCCTCGACGGCTCCGATCCGCTCGGCCAGCAGCGGATGCAGCTCGACGAAGGGCCCGGGGGCGGCGGCATTGAGCTCGTCGACCCGTCGGGTCTGCGCACCGGACTGGTACTGGGAGACGACCCGCCCGGTCGTGAGGAGGACCGGATAGTCCTCGTCGGTCTCCTCGGCGGCTGCCCGGTGCGCGACGGCGACGAAGCGGGCGCGCCCGTCGGGAGTGGCGAACCGGTCGAGAAAGAGCCGCGGGGTTCCGGGGTGGACTGAGGGGCTGCTGTTGCGCAGGCGGGGTGTGGGGCTGGTGTCGCCGCTGGGGTGGGGTGCGTCCCCGCCGCCGGGGTGGGGTGCGGAGCCGCCGTCGCCGGCTGGGAGGTCGGCGGGCAGGGCTCCGGCTGCGGCTTCTCGCTCTCCCGCGGCCGTCCCGGCGTCGGGACCCTCGGCAGGGCAGGGCCAGAAGATCCCGTTCTCCTGGGCGATCCGTTCGTACGTGATGCCGGAATAGTCCGCCGGTCCGCCCGCCGACGCGCGGCGCAGCTCCTCGAAAACCTTCTCCGGGTCCGAGGGGAAGCCCTTCTCGTGGCCCAGCAGAGACGCCAGGCCACCCAGGACCTCCAGGTCGCTCCGTACGCCCGGCGGTGGCGACACCGCCTGACGGCGCAGCAGCACCCGGCCCTCCAGATTGGTCGTCGTGCCCGACTCCTCCGCCCACTGGGTGACCGGAAGCACCACGTCCGCCAACGCGGCCGTCTCCGACAGCACCACGTCGGCGACCGCCAGGAAGTCCAGTGAGCGCAGGCGCTCCTCGACATGCGCGGCCCGGGGCGCGGACACCACGGGGTTCGAGCCCATCAGCAGCAGGGAGCGGATGTCGCCGCCGAGCGCGTCGAGGAGTTCGTAGGCGCTGCGGCCCGGACCGGGCAGGGTCTCCGGCTCCACCCCCCACACCCGGGCGACATGAGCCCGTGCCGCGGGGTCGTCCAGCTTGCGGTAGCCCGGGAGCTGGTCCGCCTTCTGGCCGTGCTCGCGACCGCCCTGGCCGTTGCCCTGGCCGGTCAGACAGCCGTAGCCGGACAGCGGCCGTCCCGCCCGGCCGGTCGCCAGGCAGAGGTTGATCCAGGCGCTGACCGTGTCCGTGCCCTTGGACTGCTGCTCGGGCCCGCGCGCCGTCAGCACCATCGCCGACTCCGCGTCGCAGAACATCCGAACCGCTTCGCGCAGACGGGGTACGCCCACACCCGTGATCCGCTCGACCAGCTCGGGCCAATGGGCCATGGCCGCGGCCCTGGCCTCCTCCCAGCCGCTCGTACGGTCCCGGATGAACTCCTCGTCCGTACGCCCCTCGGCGACCGCCACATGCAACAGCCCCAGGGCCAGCGCCAGGTCCGTCCCGGGCCGGGGCGCGAGATGCAGATCGGCATGCTCCGCGGTACGGGTGCGCCGCGGATCGATGACGATCAACGTGCCGCCGTTCTCCCTCAGTTCGGTGAGATAGCGCAGCGCGGGCGGCATCGTCTCGGCGAGGTTCGACCCGACGAGGATCACGCAACCGGTGCGCGCAATGTCCTCCAGCGGGAACGGCAGCCCGCGGTCGAGTCCGAACGCGCGCTGGTGCGCCGCCGCCGCCGACGACATGCAGAAACGCCCGTTGTAGTCGATCTGCGAGGTGCCCAGGACCACCCGCGCGAACTTCCCGAGCGTGTACGCCTTCTCATTGGTCAGACCCCCGCCCCCGAAGACGCCGACCGCGTCCGGGCCGTGCACCGTCCTCGTGCGCCGAAGTCCCGCAGCGACCGCGCCAAGGGCCTCCTCCCAGGTGGCTGGTTCGAGCCTGCCTGTGGCGTGGCGACGGACCAGGGGCTCGGTCAGGCGCACCCGGGAGGAGAGCAGAGCGGGCGCGGTACGGCCCTTGCCGCACAGTGCGCCCCTGTTCACGGGGAAGTCCGGACGTTCCAGGATCTCGACCGCGGTCCCGGCCCCGCCGCGCAGCTTCATACCGCACTGCAGCGCGCAGTAGGGGCAGTGCGTGGCCGTGGTGGCGGGGGCGAGGGCTGTGGGGGTGGGGGCTGCGGTGTCCGCGGTCGGGACGGTGGCGTCGGACATACGCCCAGGTTGGGTCGCCCGTGTTACGCGGGCGGGCGTGCCGCATTACGGTCGGGGTACGCCCCGCTCCGCCCGAGCACCACCGTCCCGTGAGGCCCGGAACCTTCAGGCTCGGATCCCTCAGGCCGCTATCCCTCAGGCCGCAATCCCTCGGGCCGCACTCCCCCATGCCGGGAGGGAGTCTCGGCCGGGAGTCCTCAGGCGCGGCGGCCGAGCAGCGCCAGCAGCCGCGTCTGGTGGCTGTCACCCGGCGGCGGCTCGATCGGAGGGGCGAACAGCCCGGACTTCGCCAGTTCGGCGGCGTACGGAGTGACCTCGTCGAGCGCGAAGCTCACCAGCACCTCCGGCAGCCGCTCGGGCGCGCCGATCGCCCGCGACAGGTCCCAGGAGTGAACGACCGCGTCCGCGACCATCTGGGCGCAGTACGCCACGGCCGGGGTCTCTCCGTACGACAGCCGCACGGTCTGCTCCAGTGCGCCCGGCTCCGCGAACGCCCTGCGTGCGGCGCGTGAGGCGGCGTCCCAGCCGGCCCGGGGACGGCTGCCGAGCACATCGCCGTCGTAGGCGTCCCCGACCTCGCCGATGTCCGCCCCGTCGGTCACCAGATCGGGCACCCACAGCTGTTCCGCGGTGAGATGGTTCACGAGATCCCGGACGGACCACTCGGTGCACGGCGTCGGGTCGTCCCACTGGTCGGTGCGTACGGCGTGCACCCGGTCGGTGAAGAGCGCGAGCGCCTCGGCATGGCGGCTGAGCAGAGTTGCTACGTCCTTTTCCATACGGGTCACTGTCGCGCGCCGCGCAGGCCGATGCGAGTCCCCGGCCGCGAGTCCACGCGCGCGTGTCACCTGCCCGCCGCGGCCAGCGCTTCGCTGACTCCCGGCTCCCGCGCGCCCAGAAACGTCGGATCCGGTGTGAACGCCGCGTCCAGCGCCGCCTTGCCCGCCGCGAACATCTCGCGCGTCCCGCCGTAGAGCCAGGTCGCATCGTGCGGTTCGGCGACCCCGACCCCGTACGACTCGATTCCGGCCGCCCGGCAGAGTGCGACGGCCCGCCGGATGTGGAAGCCCTGCGTCACCAGCACCGCGCGCTCGACCCCGAAGATCTTCTTGGCGCGTACACAGGAGTCCCAGGTGTCGAACCCGGCGTAGTCGCTGACGATCCGCTTGTCCGGGACGCCGCGGGCGGTGAGATAGGTGCGCATGGCGTCCGGCTCGTCGTACTCGACGCGGCTGTTGTCCCCGGTGACCAGCACGACCTTGACCTTGCCCGCCCGGTACAGCTCGGCGGCGGCATCGAGTCGGTGCGCGAGATAGGGCGTGGGGCGGCCCTTCCACAGCCCGGCTCCGAAGACGACGGCGACATCTTCCGACGGCACCTGCGCGACGGTACGGACCCTGCTGTCGGCGACGGCGTGCATCCAGGTCGCGGGGGCGAGCGCGAGCACGCATGCGAGCATGCCCGTCTGCACGATCCGCCGCCGCGCGCGACGGGTGCGCGGCAGCCGCAGCAGCCCGCGCAGCCCCGCCGGTCCCGATCGCGGGCGGAGGGGCAGGCGCGGTCTCACTCGTGATTCCTTCACGCCTGGTCAGACGCTGTCCGGGACTGATCGGTTCGTTCTGTCCGGTCGGTCCGTTCCGTCCTGGCCGGTCACCGACCAGGCGCGAGCAGCACTGACCGTGACGCGGCCGAGAAGGAGACGGCCGCTGCCGGCCAGGCCGCGGCGCAGGCGTCCGGGTCGGCGGGCAGCAGCCTGCCCAGCACATCGTGGCGGCGGTCCGCGGCCGTCCCGGCAAGCAGCCGCAGATTCCCGGCGTACGGCGGGACCGGTCTGACAGTGCTTCCGGCGAACGGGTGAGCCCATGGAAAACACCCGTCACCGCCGCGCAACGGCCCCGCAATCTCGGCCCGGCAGGATCGGTCCATGACGGAGTCGGCACAGCCCCGTGAGTCCCTGACCCTCGACGCCACGCTCCGGGACACCGCGCTCCTGGACGCCACGCCCCTCGACACGACCGCACAGCTGCTGTCGCGCATCACCGACCAGCTGGGCACACAACTCAGCCGTGTCGCACTCAACGGAAGCCGCAGGCGAATGCCCCCGACCGAACGGCCCACCCTCGTCGCCGTCGCCCACGGCAGCCGCGACCCCCGCGCCCTGCGCACCGCCACCGCGCTCCTCGACCGGGTCCGCGAGCTGCGCCCCGGACTCGACGTCCGCCTCGGCCATATCGAGCTGAACGAGCCGCTGCTGCCCGACACGCTCGGCGCTCTCCGGGCCGGGCGGAGTGCCGCGCAGACCCGAGCGGTCCTCGTCCCCCTGCTGCTCGGCCGCGGATACCACGTCAAGCACGATCTGCCGGGCGCCGCCGCGGCCGTCCCGGGCGCCGACATACGCATCGCCGCCCCTCTTGGACCGCACCCCTTGCTCGTGGAGGCCCTCTGCTCCCGGCTCGCTGAGGCGGGCTGGCGGCCCGAGGACGGCACCAGCCGCAGCGCCGGAGTCGTCCTGGCGGCGGCCGGCTCGCGCGACCCGGACTCCGCGACCGACGTCCGGCGTACCGCCGAACTGCTGAGCGAGCGCCTCGACGGAGTTCCGGTCCTGCCCGCCTACGCGTCGGCCGCCACACCGACCGTGCGGGCGGCCGTACGCTCGCTCACCGCCCGGGGCCGCCACCGCGTCGCCGTCGCCTCCTACTTCGCCTTCCCCGGCCGGTTCGCCGCCGGCTGCGCCGCCGCCGCGCCCTGGATCGCCGCCGCCCCCCTCGGCGCGCACCCGGCCGTGGCCCGGCTGCTGCTCCAGCGGTACGACGAGGCCCTGAACCCCTCGTACGCCGCTTCCCACCCGCGCGAACTCGCCACCGCATAGCCCGCTCGACCACCCGGCTGTCACTCGCTCCGGTTACCTTCGGTGCATGGCAGGCACCACCAGCACCACCTCATCAGGACCCGACGGCGCCGACTCGTCCGACGGCGCGTACGACGAGGCGGCAACCGCGCGCTGGGCCCCCGAGCCCGACAAACGGCCGGGACGCACCGCGTTCCAGCGCGACCGCGCGCGCGTACTGCACTCCTCCGCTCTGCGCCGGCTCGCCGGCAAGACGCAGGTGGTCACCCCCGGCACCCGCAACCAGGCGTGGGACGCCAGCCCCCGCACCCGCCTCACCCACTCCCTGGAGTGCGCCCAGGTCGGACGCGAGCTCGGTGCGGCCCTCGGCTGCGATCCCGATCTCGTCGAGGCCTCCTGCCTCGCCCACGACATGGGCCATCCGCCCTTCGGGCACAACGGCGAGCAGGCTCTCAACGACTTCGCCAAGGACTGCGGCGGCTTCGAGGGCAACGCCCAGTCGCTGCGCCTGCTGACCCGTATCGAGCCCAAGCGGTTCGTCCACAGCGAGCAATCGGGCGAGCTGGTCAGCGTCGGCCTCAACCTCACCCGGGCCGCCCTGGACGCCGCCACCAAATACCCGTGGCCGCGCGGCGGGCACCCCAGCGACCCGGACTCGGTGAAGTTCGGGGTCTACGAGGACGACCTGCCGGTCTTCGCCTGGGCCCGCGAGGGAGCCCCGGCGTACGGCACGTGTTTCGAGGCCCAGGTCATGGACTGGGCCGACGACGTGGCCTATTCGGTGCACGACTTCGAGGACGGGCTGCACGCCGGTCACCTCGACCCCAACCTCCTGCTCGCCGAGCCGGAGCGCGGCGACATCTGGCAGGTCGCGATCGGACGGTACGTACCGAGGGACACGGATCCGCAGGAGCTCGCCGAAGCCCTCGACCGGCTCATCGACCAGGACTGGTGGCCGCACCACTACGACGGCTCCGCGGTCGCGCAGGCCCGCCTCAAGGACGCCACCAGCCAGCTCATCGGCCGGTTCTGTCTCGCCGCCGAGGGGGCGACCCGCGAGGCGTACGGATCGGGAAGGCTCACCCGGTACGCCGCGGAATTGGTCGTTCCGCGCGCCACGCGCAACGAATGCGCCGTGCTCAAGGCCGTAGCCGACCGCTATGTGATGCAGCGCGCGGAGCAGGAGGCCCTCCGTGCCGATCAGCGCATCGTCCTGGCCGAGCTGGCCGAGGCCCTCACCGCCCGCGCGCCGGAGAGCCTCGACCCGCAATTCAGAGCCCTGTTCGAGGCCGCACCCGACGACCGTGCGCGCAAGCGGGTGATCGTCGACCAGCTGGCCTCCCTCACGGACGCCTCGGCCCGCACCCTGCACACCCATCTCACCACCCGTCGCTGACAGTCGGGAGCGCCTCACGGGCACGTACGGAATGACACGCCCAGAGGCACTCCCTCTTCCGCCATATCGCTGCGTGCGGGACGCTCGCTGAAGGCTGCGCAGCGTAGAAGCAAAGAGGAGGCATCAAGTGGTCGACGCACATCGGACATTCGTCATCGTCGGCGGCGGGCTCGCCGGAGCCAAGGCCGCCGAGACCCTCCGCGCCGAAGGGTTCACCGGGCGAGTGATCCTCATCGGCGACGAACGCGACCACCCCTACGAACGGCCGCCGCTCTCCAAGGGCTATCTGTCGGGCAAGGAGGAACGCGACAGCGTCTTCGTCCACGAACCCGCCTGGTACGCCCGCGCCGACGTCGAACTCCACCTCGGCCAGACCGTCGTCGCCATCGACCGTGACGCCAAGTCCGTACGCCTCGGGGACGGCACCGTCGTCCACTACGACAAGCTGCTGCTGGCCACCGGCGCCGAGCCGCGCCGCCTGGACATCCCCGGCACCGAGCTGGCCGGTGTCCACCATCTGCGCCGCCTCGCCCACGCCGACCGGCTGCGCCGCGTGCTCGCCGCCCTCGGCCGCGACAACGGCCATCTGGTCATCGCGGGCGCCGGCTGGATCGGCCTGGAGGTCGCCGCCGCCGCCCGCGGCTACGGCGCCGAGGTCACCGTCGTCGAACCGGAGGCAACCCCGCTGCACCAGGTCATCGGCCCCGAACTCGGCCAGGTCTTCACCGAACTCCACCGGGAGCACGGCGTCCGCTTCCACTTCGGCGCCCGCCTCACCGAGATCAGCGGGCAGGACGGCGTGGTGCTCGCCGCCCGCACTGACGACGGCGAGGAGCACCCGGCCCACGACGTCCTCGCGGCCATCGGCGCCGCGCCGCGCACCGCCCTCGCCGAGTCCGCCGGCCTCGCGATGGCCGACCGGGCCCACGGCGGCGGCATCGCCGTCGACGCGAGCCTGCGCACCTCCGACCCCGACATCTACGCGGCGGGCGACGTGGCCGCGGCCCACCACCCCCTCCTGGGGTCCCGGCTGCGCGTCGAGCACTGGGCGAACGCGCTCAACGGCGGCCCGGCGGCCGCACGCGCGATGCTCGGCCAGGAGGTCTCCTACGACCGCATCCCCTACTTCTTCTCCGACCAGTACGACCTGGGACTGGAGTACTCCGGCTGGGCCCCGCCCGGCGCGTACGACCAGGTGGTACTGCGCGGCGACGCCCAGAAGCGGCAGTTCATCGCGTTCTGGCTGAAGGGCCGACGGGTGCTCGCCGGGATGAACGTCAACGTCTGGGACGTCACCGACCCCATCCAGCAGCTGATCCGCTCCGGAGCCCCCGTGGACCCGGAGGCCCTGGCCGACCCGTCCGTACCGCTCACTTCCCTCAGCGGCTGACGGGAGTGTCACCGCGCCACCGTAGACTTCACGCGTGGCAGGCAGGATCAACGATGACGACGTGAAGGCGGTCCGGGACGCGGTCCCGATCGATGCCGTCGTGTCCGAATACCTCCAGCTGCGCAACGCCGGCGGCGGCAACCTCAAAGGGCTCTGCCCCTTCCACGACGAGAAGTCTCCCTCCTTCCAGGTCAGCCCGAGCAAGGGTCTCTTCCACTGCTTCGGCTGCCAGGAAGGCGGCGACACCATCGCCTTCGTGATGAAGATCGACCATCTCACCTTCTCCGAGACGGTCGAGCGCCTCGCCGCGACCGCGGGCATCACGCTGCGCTACGAGGAGGGCGGGTACAACCCCACCCACCAGCGCGGAGAGCGCATCCGCCTGGTCGAAGCCCACAAGATCGCCGCACAGTTCTACATCGAGCAGCTGGAAAGCGGCCCCGAGGCCGAGACCGGCCGGAAGTTCCTCGCCGAGCGCGGCTTCGACCAGGGCGCCGCCCAGCACTTCAGCGTGGGATACAGCCCCCAGGGCTGGGACCACCTCACCCGTTTTCTGCGTGGCAAGGGCTTCAGCGACAAGGAGCTGACCCTCTCCGGACTCTCCCAGGACGGCCGTCGCGGTCCCATCGACCGCTTCCGCGGCCGGCTGATGTGGCCGATCCGCGACATCTCCGGCGACGTCGTGGGTTTCGGCGCCCGCAAGCTCTACGAGAGCGACAACGGCCCCAAGTACCTGAACACCCCCGAGACGGGCATCTACAAGAAGTCCCAGATGCTGTACGGCATCGACCTCGCGAAGAAAGAGATCGCCAGGACCAGCCGGGCCGTGGTCGTCGAGGGCTACACCGATGTCATGGCCTGCCATCTGGCCGGAGTCACCACCGCCATCGCCACCTGTGGCACGGCCTTCGGCGGCGACCACATCAAGATCCTCCGCAGGCTCCTGATGGACAACGCCACGGCCGAGGTGATCTTCACCTTCGACGGTGACGCGGCAGGCCAGAAGGCGGCGCTGCGGGCCTTCGAGGACGACCAGAAGTTCGCCGCCGAGACCTCGATCGCGATCACCCCGGGGGGCATGGACCCCTGCGAACTGCGCCTCGCCGAGGGCGACGACGCGGTCCAGAAGCTGGTCGAGACCCGTACACCGCTGTTCGAGTTCGCGATCCGCCACAGCGTGCTGCGCCACAATCTGGAGACGCCCGCCGGCCGGGCCGCCGCGCTCGACGAGGCCGCCCCGATCGTCGCCGGCATCAAGAACATCGCCATCCAGCACGAGTCCGCGGTCCAGCTCGCCGGGATCCTCGGCATCCTCGACACCCAGTTCGTGGTCAAGCGCGTCGCCCAGCTCGCCCGCTGGGCACGAGACCGGGGCGGTCGCGGCCCGGCGCCGGCCCCGTCCCGCAACGCGGGATCCCAACAGGCCCAGGCCCAGGCCGTCCCGTCCGGCCCCGCGCTCAACCTCCGCAGCCCCGCCCACCGCACCGAACGCGAACTCCTCAAACTCGCTCTGCAGCACCCGGAGCTGGTCTCCCCGGCCTTCGACGCGTACGGCGTCGACGAGTTCACCGCCCCGCCCTATGCGGCGGTCCGGCAGACCATCGCCGAGGCGGGCGGCGCCGAGCAGGGCACCCGGGACACCCCCGAGTACCTCGCCCAGGTCCGTGAGGCGGCGCCGAACGACACGGTGCGCGCCCTGGTCACCGAGCTTGCCGTCGAAGCGGTCCACGCCCGGACCGTCGACGAGACCTACGCCGGGTTCCAGCTCGTCCAGGTCCGCCTGCGCGCGGTCGACCGGCGCATCAGCGAGGTCCAGGGCACTCTCGCCCGCCTCGGACAGCACGCCGACCCCGAGCAGCACACCGCCGTGGCGAACGAACTGTGGGTGCTCCAGCAGTACGCCCGGTCCCTGCGCAACCAGGGCGCGGACGCCCTCTAGACCGTCCGGACCCCCGCGGATCCTGCTTCGGTAACCGACCGGTCACGCACGGGACTCAGAAAGTCGCCGCACGCCCCTCGTGGACGCCGTGTGTCGTACCCCACACTGGGGTGCGGTGCCTGAGTCCTCGGAGCGCGGCCGGTCCACCCACCGTGGGCCTCTCACCCCCGCGGATCCGCTCATCGTGTACGGGACGGAAAGCGGCCCGGCCGCCCCCGTCCCGCTGCCGCACACCCCCGAACCGGCAGCGATCACCCTGGAGGTCGCCCCCGTGCAGACCCAGACCCAGACCCAGACCCTGACCGAGACCGACGCCGTCCCGGCCGTCTCCGCGCAGGTCCCCGCGCAGAGCCGGGTCGTACACCACCCCGAGGCCGTCGAGACGGTCACCGAGACCGTCGTCGAGGACCCCGTGGAGGTACCCGATCCTCCGGAACGCCGGGCCGGCAGCCGCGTCGACAGCGGCGGGCCCTCCTCCGACCTGTTCCGGCAGTACCTGCGCGAGATCGGCAGGATTCCCCTGCTCACGGCCGTCGAGGAGGTGGAGCTGGCGCGCCGGGTCGAAGCCGGACTGTTCGCCGAGGAACGGCTCGCCAACACCCCCGACATCGACGACTCCCAGCTCGCCGTCGACCTCGACAAGCTCGTCGTGATGGGCCGGATGGCCAAGCGGCGGCTGATCGAGGCCAACCTCCGCCTCGTCGTCTCCGTCGCCAAGCGCTACATCGGCCGCGGGCTGACCATGCTCGATCTCGTCCAAGAGGGAAACCTGGGCCTGATCAGGGCCGTCGAGAAGTTCGACTACGCCCGCGGCTACAAGTTCTCGACGTACGCGACCTGGTGGATCCGCCAGGCCATGTCCCGGGCGCTGGCGGACCAGGCGCGCACCATCCGCGTCCCGGTCCATGTCGTCGAGCTGATCAACCGGGTCGTGCGGGTGCAGCGCCGGATGCTTCAGGAGCGCGGCTACGAACCCACCCCCGAAGAGGTCGCCGTCCAGCTGGACCTGGCGCCCGAGCGGGTCGGCGAGGTGCTGCGCCTCGCCCAGGAGCCTGTCTCCCTGCACGCTCCGGTGGGGGAGGAGGACGACGTGGCCCTCGGCGACCTCATCGAGGACGGCGACGCGGCGTCCCCCGTCGAGTCCGCCGCCTTCCTGCTGCTGCGCGAGCACCTGGAGGCGGTCCTCTCCACCCTCGGCGAGCGCGAACGCAAGGTCGTCCAACTGCGCTACGGACTGGTCGACGGCAGGCCGCGCACCCTGGAGGAGATCGGCCGGATCTTCGGCGTGACGCGTGAACGCATCCGCCAGATCGAGTCCAAGACCCTCAACAAGCTGCGTGACCACGCGTTCGCCGACCAGCTGCGCGGATACCTCGACTGAGGGAACCCCCTGCGCCCAACTGGGCACAGGGGGCGAGTCCACCCTGCCGGACGGGCTTGCGAAAGCGCCCCGGCGCCTACTCCACCTCGACGACCGCCTGCGCGAACTGCGCGGCGTACAGCCGCGCATAGGCTCCCTCCGCGGCCAGCAGTTCGTCGTGCGTGCCCTGTTCGACGATCGCGCCGCTCTCCATCACCAGAATCACATCCGCGTCCCGGATGGTGGAGAGCCGGTGCGCGATGACAAAGCTCGTACGGCCGGCCGCGAGCCGCGCCATCGCCTTCTGGATGAGCACCTCGGTACGGGTGTCCACCGAGCTGGTCGCCTCGTCGAGCACCAGGATCACCGGGTCGGACAGGAACGCCCGCGCGATGGTGATCAGCTGCTTCTCGCCCGTGCTGACGCCCGAGCCCTCGTCGTCGATGACCGTGTCGTAGCCGTCGGGGAGCGTACGGATGAAACGGTCGGCGTGGGCCGCGCGCGCCGCCTCCTCGAGCTCGGCCCGGGTGACCGTACGGGAGGCCCCGTACGCGATGTTGTCCGCGATCGTGCCACCGAACAGCCAGGTGTCCTGGAGCACCATCCCAATCTGGGACCGCAGCTCCTCACGGGACATCTTCGCGATGTCCACGCCGTCGAGGCTGATCCGGCCGCCCGTGACCTCGTAGAACCGCATCAGCAGATTCACCAGCGTCGTCTTGCCCGCACCCGTCGGACCCACGATCGCGACCGTGTGACCCGGCTCCACGCTCAGCGACAGGTCCTCGATGAGGGGCCTCTCCGGCTCGTAGCGGAAGGCGACCTTCTCCAGAGAGACCTGTCCGACGCGGCGCTCCGGCCGCTCGGCGGACGGCTCGTCCGCCTCCTGCTCCTCCGCGTCGAGGAGCTCGAAGATCCGCTCGGCCGACGCGACGCCCGACTGCACCAGGTTGGCCATCGAGGCGACCTGCGTCAGAGGCATCGAGAACTGCCGGGAGTACTGGATGAACGCCTGCACATCGCCGATCGACAGCGTGCCGGAGGCGACCCGCAACCCGCCGACCACGGCCACCAGCACATAGTTGAGGTTCGAGATGAAGAACATCAGCGGCTGCATGACCCCGCTGTTGAACTGGGCCTTGAAACTCGCCTCGTACAGCGCGTCGTTCTGCTCGGCGAAGTCCGCGGCCGACTCGTCCTGCCGCCCGAACACCTTCACCAGCGCATGGCCGGTGTACATCTCCTCGATATGGGCGTTCAGCTTGCCCGTGGACTTCCACTGCTGCACGAAATGCGGCTGCGAACGCTTGCCGATCTTCGTCGCCACGACGACGGAGACCGGCACCGTCACCAGCGCGACCAGGGCGAGCAGCGGTGAGATCCAGAACATCATCGCCAGCACTCCCACGATGGTCAGCAGCGAGTTGATCAGCTGTCCCATCGTCTGCTGCAGGGTCTGCGAGATGTTGTCGACGTCGTTCGTCGCCCGGCTGAGCACCTCGCCGCGCTTGGCCCGGTCGAAGTACGACAGCGGCAGCCGCGACAGCTTCGCCTGCATGTCCTCGCGCATCCGGTACACAGTCCGGTTGATCACCCGGATCGACAGCCGGGTCGCCACCAGCATCAGCAGGCCCGCGACCACGTAGATCGCCAGCGCGACCAGCAGTACCTGCCCCACGGCGCCGAAGTCGATGCCCTCGCCGGGCGTGAAGTCCACGCCGGAGAGCATGTCGGCGAGCGAGCCCTGGCCCTTGTCCCGCAGGCCGTCGATGGCCTGCGCCTTGGTGGTCCCCTCCGGCATTCCGCGTCCGACGACCCCGGCGAAGACCAGGTCCGTCGCCTGCCCCAGCACCTTCGGCCCGACCACCGCGAAGGCGACGCTGAGCACGGCCGCGGCGAGCATCACCCACAGCGCGGCACGTTCCGGCGCGAGCTGCCGCAGCAGCCGTTTGCCCGACCCCTTGAAGTCCATGGACCGCTCGACGGGGCCCATCACCATCCGTCCGCCCGGCCCGCTCATGCGGCCTCAGCCTCCGTCAGCTGCGAGAGCACGATCTCTCGGTAGGTCTCATTGCTCTCCATCAGCTCGTGATGGCTTCCGCTGCCCACGACCTGCCCTTCGTCCAGGACCACGATGCGGTCGGCGTCCCGGATGGTCGACACCCGCTGGGCGACGATCACGACCGTCGACTCGGCGGTCTCACGGGCCAGCGCCCCGCGCAGCGCCGCGTCCGTCGCGTAGTCGAGCGCCGAGAAGGAGTCGTCGAAGAGATAGATCTCCGGGCGCTGCACCAGCGTCCTCGCGATGGCGAGCCGCTGCCGCTGGCCGCCGGAGACATTGGTGCCGCCCTGCGCGATCGGCGCGTTCAGCCCGCCCTCCAGGTCCCGGACGAAGTCGGCGGCCTGGGCCACCTCCAGCGCCTGCCAGAGTTCCTCGTCGCTCGCGTCGGGCCGGCCGTACCGCAGATTGGTGGCCACGGTGCCGGAGAAGAGATAGGGCTTCTGGGGCACGAGCCCCACCGTCTTCGCCATCAGCGCGGGATCGAGCTCGCGCACGTCCACGCCGTCGACGAGCACCTCACCGCCCGTGGCGTCGAACAGCCGGGGCACGAGACCGAGCAGTGTCGACTTGCCGCTGCCCGTCGACCCGATGATCGCGGTCGTCTCGCCGGGCCGCGCCACCAGCCCCACGCTTCTGAGCACCGACTCCTCCGCCCCCGGATAGCGGAACTCCACGTCCCGCACCTCCAGATGTCCGCGCCGGCGCAGCTGCCGCACGGGCTCGGCGGGCGGAACCACACTCGAATCGGTGCCCAGCACCTCTTCGATCCGCTCGGCACAGACCTCCGCGCGCGGCACCATCATGAACATGAAGGTGGCCATCATCACAGCCATCACGATCTGCATCAGATACGCGAGGAACGCGGTCAGCGCGCCGATCTGTATGGCACCGCTGTCGACCCGTTGGGCGCCGAACCAGACGACGGCCACGGACGACACGTTCACGACCGTCATCACGGTCGGGAACATCAGCGCCATCAGCCGACCGGTGGACAGGGACACGTCGGTCAGGCGGGTGTTGGCTGCGCGGAAGCGCTCCTTCTCGTACGGGTCGCGTACGAAGGCGCGGATGACGCGGTTGCCGGTGATCTGCTCCCGCAGTACCCGGTTCACCGTGTCCAGGCGCTCCTGCATGGTCCGGAACAGGGGCCGCATCTTCTTGACGATCAGCGAGACGGCGATGCCCAGCACCGGCACCACGGCGAGCAGCACCGCCGACAGCGGCACGTCCTGGCCGAGCGCCATGACGATGCCGCCGACGCACATGATCGGCGCCGACACCATCAGCGTGAACGCCATCAGCACCAGCATCTGCACCTGCTGGACGTCATTGGTCGTACGGGTGATCAGCGAGGGTGCGCCGAAGTGGCCGACTTCCCGCGCGGAGAAGCTCTGTACGCGGTCGAAGACGGCCGCTCGGACGTCACGCCCGAGCGAGGCCGCGGTCCGCGCGCCGAAGTAGACGGCTCCGATGTTGCACACCACCTGGAGGATGCTCACAGCGATCATGAGCGCCCCGACCTGGAGGATGTAGCCCGCGTCCCCCTTCACGACACCGTTGTCGATGATGTCCGCGTTCAGGGTGGGCAGATAGAGGGTGGCGCTGGTCTGGAACAGCTGGAGCGCCACCAGCAGGGCGATGGGTTGTCGGTACGGACTCAAATACGTCCGCAGGAGTCGTATCAGCACGCGCTGTCTCTCGGAGTCGGCAGATCTGGGGGTCCTCCCAATCTTCCGACACTCCGCCCCCCGAACCCCAAGGGATTAATTCAAGGCAGGGTCAAGATGCCGGGTTGAACGCCCCCGGATGGATCTGCTCCCGCGTCGCGCCGTACTGCTGGCGCACCGCCTGACCCACCGCCAGCTCGTCGCCGGGCCCGAAAACCTGCGCCGAGGCCCCCTGCCAGGCCGGCGGGACGGCAGGGGACAGCGTTCCCTGCGAGACCCCGAGGGCCCAGGCGGCCTGGCGGGCCGCGCCGAGCGCCGCGTAGTCGGCGGGCTGCGGCACCACGACCTGCGCCCCGAAGATCGCGGGCGCCGCCGCCTGCACCGCGGGCAGCTCGGCTGCGGCGCCCAGCAGAAAGACCCTGCGCACCTCGACCCCGCGCCCGCGCAGCACGTCCATCGCGTCCGCCAGCGAGCAGAGCATGCCTTCGAAAGCGGCGCGCGCCAGATGCTCGGGCTTCATCGACTCACGGCGCAGGCCGCTCAGTGTTCCGGCGGTGTGGGGAAGTCGCGGAGTGCGCTCGCCCTCCAGATACGGGAGCAGGACAAGTCCGGATGAACCGGGCGTCGACTTCATGGCCAGCGCGGAGAGCTCGCTGAGCTCATCGAGACCCAGCATCTCGGCCGCCCCGCGCAGCGCCCGTACGGCATTGAGCGTGTGTACCACCGGCAGGTGCATTCCGGTCGCATCGGCGAAGGACGTAATCATCCCGCTCGGATCGGCCAGCGCCTCCTGGTGTACGGCCATGACGGAACCCGACGCGCCCAGCGACACCACAGCGTCGCCGACACCCACGCCCAGACCGAAGGCCGCCGCCATCGTCTCGCCGGTCCCGGCGGAGATCAGCAGCCCCTCGGGAGTGGTGCCGGCCGCCTCGGCCGGGCCGAGCACCTCGGGCAGCGTGACCTGGTGCCCCAGCGCCAGCTCGACCAGATCGGTCCGGTACGAGCCGGTGCCCGCCGACCAGTAGCCGGTGCCGGACGCGCCCCCACGGTCCGTGGTCCTGCGGGCGGGCCGGCCGAGCAACTGCCACACCAGCCAGTCGTGCGGCTGCATGACGCCCGCGACGCGCTGCGCCGCATCGGGCTCGGAGCGCGCCATCCAGCGAAGTTTCGCCACCGGCTGCGCCGACTGGGGTACGGAGCCGACGGCCTCGGCCCAGGCCTGCCGCCCGCCGAGCGCTTCGATCAGATCGGCCGCCGCGACCTGGGCCCGCTTGTCGTTGCCGAGCAGGGCGGGACGTACGAGGCCGCCCTGGGCGTCCAGGGTCACCAGGCCGTGCTGCTGGGCGGAGACGCCGATGGCCTGCACGCCTTCGAGCAGCCCGCCGGCCGCCGCGTCGCCGAGCGAGAGCAGCCAGGCCTGCGGATCGATCTCGGTGGCCTTGGCCTCCATAGGGTGCGGTGCATACCCCTGGCGCAGCACGGCGCCCGTGTCCGTGTCGCAGACAACGATGCGCGTGAACGCAGACGAACTGTCCAAGCCGGCAACTATCCCCATGACTGAAGATTCTGCCGCACCCGCGGAGGTATGCACGTCACGTGTTGGTTGTTCCCCAGTCGTCCTCGCCGCTCGCGCTCCGCTCCCTGAGGGACCGCACACGCTCGGCGACCGAGTCGGGCATCTTGTCCCCGACCTTGTCGCTCACCGCGTGGAAGGCCTTACCGGTCACCTGGCGGCCGTTGTGCGCGGCGGACTCGACGGCATTGCGCACCGCGGGGTTCTGGGAGAACTGGCGTACGGACTTCTTCAGCTGCTCGTAGCGCTCGCGCCCGGCCCGCGTGCCGATCACGTAGCCGAGGGCCAGTCCGGCGACGAACGTGAGCTTGTACCGCATGGCTGCCACCCTTCCCTTGCATCGGGGTTCCGCGTTCCGCGCCTACCCGTCGTGGCCCGTGATCACCCGAGCCCATACCGATTGGCGGAGCACCCCCCTGCTTGCGCTAATGTATGTGTCGCAGCGAGCGCACGCCCCCCGGGACGCCCGGGGTAGGTACGTTCGGTGCACACGCAGCAATCCCCTGTAGCTCAATTGGCAGAGCAGCCGGCTGTTAACCGGCAGGTTACTGGTTCGAGTCCAGTCGGGGGAGCGCGATCCCCTGTAGCTCAATTGGCAGAGCATTCGGCTGTTAACCGGAGGGTTGCTGGTTCGAGTCCAGCCGGGGGAGCAGACATCGGAAGAGGGCCCTTCGGGGCCCTCTTTCATGTGTAGTGACGATCTTCCGACCGGCTTCTGGAACCGGGCAAGGGGCAGCGCAGTCCTCATGGTTGTGCGAAGCCGACCATCCGAGGCAGGAGATCGTATGAGCGGCTATGCTGCGGCAGACGGCGCGCACATTTGTGCGCGACGCGCCGTTAGGGGCGGTAGCTCAGCCGGTTAGAGCAGCGGACTCATAATCCGTCGGCCGTGGGTTCGAGTCCCACCCGCCCCACTGCGCGCTACGCGTGAAGAAACCTTCTGACCAGTGTCTTCGCTGGTCAGACGGATCTTGCTGGTGATCGTGACGGCCCTGTTGGATCACGAAAACGTGGTCCAGGGGACGTACAGGGGACGCAGGGGCAGGCCGCCTGGGACTTTCCCTCGTCTGGCTCGTCTCCAGGGGACCCCGTGGCCCTGGCGTGCGTCGTCGTCTTGCAGCGACAGAGTGGCCGAGCCGTGGCGAAGGTCGTGCAGGCGTATCGAGGGAAGGTCGAGGACTTCTGCGATTCGTTTGAAGCGCCGACTGATCCAGTCGGGGTGGTACGCGTCGCCGTTCTCCTGGGTGAAGACGCGTCCGGACTCGACCCGGGCCTCGTGCATCTGCCTCGTCTTGCGCTCCTCCCTGTCCTGCTCTTCCTGCCATTCACGCAGGACGGACACAGACTCCGTGCTGGCGGCAATGGTGCGAACGCTGTCAGCCTTCGGGTCTTCGCCGTACGTCTTGTAGGCCACCTCCACGGTTTGAGCCGAGATCCGCACCCAGCCGCCGTTGAGATTCACCGCTGACCACGGCAGGGCGCACGACTCTCCACGTCGGAAGCCGAAGAAGACGAAGCTGTGCCAGAGGGGGTACAGCCGGTCGGCCAGCATCTCGTCGAGGAACTTGCCGGTCTGCTCGGGTGTCCACACCATGACAGGCGAGGGTCGCTCGCCGGTCCTGCGCCATTCCTCGACGCGTTCGTCAGTCCACACCAGGGGCTTGGGCCGTTTGGCGGGCGGCAGTTCGGCCAGATTGGCCCAGTTCTTGGCGATCAGCTCCTTATCGACAGCGTCGCTCAGGGCGGAGCTCAGTGTGTCGTTGATGCGATGCTGCGTGGCCGGCCCCGTGATCTTGCGGAGTCCTTTGCGGCCTTCCCGCAGGACGGCGTTCGCGTCGAGAGAGGCGGGCCTGCCCGCACTGAGAGTGGCGATAACGAGTGCCGGGGAACATCCCCGCGGGTGCGGGGCCGACACTTTGTGACCTGGGATGTTAGTCGTGTGAGTCCCTGTTCTCGATGAGTTGGAACCTGCCGCCATGGTGTTGACGTCGTGGTAGGCCCAGGTGATCCAGCCGGTGAAGGCGAAACCGGTGGGTGCCTTGAGGGTGAAGGTGACGTCGCCGGGGTTCACCGGGTCCGGGACGGTGCTGAGGATGGCGATGGTGAGGTGGGCCGGGACTCCTCCTGCGGCATCTTCGACGATGCCCTGTTGGGTGATCCACAGCTTCTTCTCGGATCCTGACTGAATAGCGCCTCTGTGTGTCAAGCGGCTGCGGCAAGTTGGGTTCGCTGATCGCGTTTCATGATCCGGTAGACGACGTTGGACAAGCGGCGCTTGAGCGCCCGACGGGCCTCGGCCGGGGTCTTGCCTTCGGCGATCTTGCGGAGGTAGTACTCCTGGCCGCGCCCGCCGTCGCGGATCTGGCAGATGGCGATGATGTGGAGTGCGCTGTTCAGAGCTCTGTTGCCTCCGGTGTTGAGGCGATGGCGGACGTTCCTGCCGCTGGAGGCGTCCAGGGGCGCGCTGCCGACGTAGCTGGCGAAGTGGTGCTCGGTCGGGAAGCGGCTGATGTCTCCGATGTGGCCGAGGACCTTCGCAGCCAGCACCGTGCCCAGTCCGGGCAACGACGTCAGGCTGGTGCGTGCGGCGGCGAGAGCGTCACGCATCTGGGCCTCGTTGTCCTTGACCTGGCGGTCGAGCCTGCGTAGGTCGGCCAGCAGATCGCGCGCGATATCGCGCCGACAGTTGTCCGTCGCGGTGGTCGGCCGGATGCCCTTCATCAAGATGGCGGCCTTCTCAGACGACAGACGGGTGGGGGCTCCGCCGGGCAGCAGGTCACGCAGGACTGCGTGGAGGCGGTTGATTATGCGGGTGCGCTCGTTGACCAGGTCGTTGTGTCGCTCGGTCAGCAGCCGCAGGATCGTGGACTGGTCCTCTGCGGTGACCTTACGCAGGTCGGTGCGGAACAGAGCGACTTGGGCGACGTGGAGGGCGTCGGCGGGGTCGGTCTTTCGGTCCCCGCCGGTGGCCAGGAGGCGGGCCCTGGCTGACAAGGTCGAGGGCACGTCGACGACGTCCTCGCCTGCGGCTGCGAGCTGCTGGGCGAGAGTCCGTCCGAGGCCGCCGGCGCCTTCCACCGCGAACCGGCGCTCGGGCCATTGGTCGCTCCAGCGCATCAGCTGTCCGAAGGTGCCGGCGTTGACGACGAAGCGCCGCTGGCCGATCTTGTGGCCAGCGGAGTCGATAGCGACGGCGGTATGTGAGGACTTGTGGGGGTCGATCCCGATCGTGATCACGCGCGTCCTGACCTGGTGCTCGATGGGGCAGAAGTGTGCGGTGGGCACCCTGACTTGAAGTAGCGGTCACACACATTCATGCCTCTGTCGAGCCACACCGCGCGGGTGCCGGCCGGCGGCGGCACGCTAATCATGAGCCAGCCCGCAGGGCGGCAAGGAGCTATGCGAGCCCGTGCCGACCGGCACCCTGGACGCTACGGCTGCAGACCGGGCGTCTGGGGTCGATTCAACAAGTCAGGAGCCTTGGTCTGGGTGGCCATGTTTTCCTTTCCGTGGTGTCCCTCGTGGCGGAGCCACATGGGCGCTGTTGGGGGTTAGTGGGCAAGGCTCAGTCGTCGGGGTTGATGACTTCGGCTTTGAACTTGCCGGGGGGTGCGGTGCCGACTTGGGCGACGCCGTCGGTGTGGCGGCCGGGCTGGGCGCCGTGGGTGGCTTCGATGCCGCAGATGTAGACCAGTGCGCCGGTGTCGTCGGCGTTGGTGTTGAGGTGCACGGGGTAGGCGAAGGTCAGTGTGCGTCCGTCGTCGCTCACCGTGGCCTGTACCGGAGGCAGGTTTCCGCTGGTGGTCTGGTCCTTGTGCTTGTACTGGGCGCTTACGGTGCCGTTCCAGCGGAAGCCGGTCGGTGCGGTGAAGACGTGCGGCAGTTCGCCTTCGTCGGCCTGCTCCGTCCAGTTCGGTGTGCGCACGCAGACGTTGATCGTGGTTCCGAGACCGTCGGGGGCGTCTTCCACGCCGCCTTCCTGCCACACCACCAACGGCGTCGGCGGTGTCTTGCGGGCGGTGACGTCGGTGCTCGCCTCACCGTGCTGTTGGGCGGAGGTGTTCGCCTGGGTCGGCGAGGTGATCGTGGCGGGGATCGTCAAGGTCCCGGTGAACTGGGGTCGATCGTCCCGGACAGGGTCACCGTGGCGGTGCCGCCCTTGAGCAGGCTCAGCTCCTTGCGCACAGTCCCGCCAGCCACCTTGCCCTCGCCCTGGACGATTCCGCCGTCCCCACTGGCGAGCCGCAACTGCACGCCGCTCCCGCCCTGCGGCATGGCTGGCCGGTCTGGCTGTTTCGCGTGTTCCGTGGTCATCATCCCGCCAAGATCTGCTGCACAGCAGACAGTTCCGGTCCCGCCTCGCCCGGCCCGGGGGCGTCGCGCGGGTACCGGGGCAGGGCGATCGACCGATCGGGCCGGTCAGTTCACTTCTGGGCGAATGCCGGCCCGCGGATCTCACCGCAGTCGTGCTTTATTCTTCTCGATCAGTCGACTAGGTGATATTTTCTCTTAGAGACTTCTGCGATCGTGGAGAATTCTTGGATCTTGTCCACCGTCTCCATGACTTCAGCAACGCTGAGATCCCCATCGCCGCGTACGGCTTCTCGGTAGTCGTCAAGACCCGCCTGCAAAGCGGTCTGAGGCTAGTTGAACTTCTCCTGAGCCAGGTCGAGCTTGGTCGACATGTGCACCACCTCTTCGATTTCCGCGCACGAGAGATTGCTTGGGTTCTGGTGCTTGTTTCCCGAATCACCCGGAGTGCTGCCGACTAGCGTTACCCGCTGCGTGGATCTCCGGGATGGGCCCTGGGCGGTCGGCGCGCAAGGTGCTCGCACCCCACCGGGCATCAGACCTTCAAGCCTGGCTCAACCTCAAGCGGCGCGCAGCTCGGCAGGTCGAGGTTTCACGCCGATGGCGATAGGGCACCTCGCTTTCGGGAAATAACATTTGGCCGAGCGCCTGCATGGGACGCGTAAAGCCCGGGTACGACTCAGGCTGCACGGGGAGAACGTAACGTCCATGTCCGCCCCCTTTCCGGGAGTGCGGTAGAGGCTCCGCCTCGTGCATGACCCGACAGGATATCGCCCTCGGGGTCGGACATTCATCCAGCGCAATGCTCGCAACGCCTGTCGGCGAAGACCGTTCGAGGCAACGCGAATGCGTCCTTGCGCGTGTATTCGAGGAGCGGACATGGCAACTGCTGCGGCAACGAAGGTAGACATCGTCAACGGCGTGCGGAGATCGCGGCGTCGGATAGCAAGAAGCGGTGGAGTCGGCGCGGCTCATGACGCAGACGGTGACGTCGTCCGGGCATTCGGCGAAGTTGTCGTACATGCGCTGCCCGAGCAGCACCGTCTCGCCGAAGATGGTGCCCGGGCTGATGATCGCTGCGGTGAGGGCACGGCCGTCGGCGGAGACCCGGAAGATGCGAACGCGTCCCTTCTTGAGGACGAACAGCAACTCGGAGGGCTGGGAGCTCGAGTACAGCAGTTCGCCTGCGCTGTGGGTCTTCATCGGGGCCGCAGCGGCGATGGCGTCCATCTCTGCGTCGTTCAGGTCGCGCCTTCTCGGCGCCCCGGTTCCGCGGCCCGGCCGGTGCGCTTGCCCGAAGGTGGTGCCGGCGATCGCGTCGTCCCGGCGCCCACAGCGTGGAGCGAGTGATCCCGCTGGCGTGGGAGGGGCCTAGATCGGAGACGAGCTGATGGTCCGTCGGCCCCGCCGCCACCGACGCCGCTCTGGACCGGCCCGGGACGAGGGACTTCGACTTCACAGGCCGTCCGATACGCGGGTGGTCGTCGTCGCGTCCTCCGCACTGTCCCTCCCAGGACGAGCTCTCGACGCTTGGATCGAGGCGGGACACGCCCTCGCGGCAAGCCTGCCACCCAAATGAGCCGGAGGAGGCAGTCGTGGCAGCGGTCGCACTGGCCGTCGGCCCGCTCTAACGTGGAAGGAGGGTGTCGGTTTCGCTGCGTTGAGAGGAGTGGTCGCCATGGCGGGACGGAGCCGGAGCGAGGTCGAGGCGGACATCAAGGAGACGCTGGGTCTGGTGCCCCATTTCTTCTCACGGATCCCCGATGACCTGCTGGACTACGAGTGGGAGATCTTCAAGAAGATCGAGCTCGGTCAGACGCTCATCCCGAACAAGTACAAAGAGCTGATCGGGATCGCGTTGCACTCGGAGACGAAGTGCCGTTACTGCACGCTCTTCCACACCGAGGCCGCGAAGCTGTTCGGGGCCACCGACGAGGAGATTCAGGAAGCCGTCCACTACGCGAAGAACAGCCTCGGCTGGAGCGCGTACCTCAACGGTATCCGTGAGGATTACGACGACTTCGAGCAGGAACTCGGGCAGATCAAGGACTACCTGGCATCGAAGGGATAACCATGCAGCTCGAGTGGGCCCGGCCGGGCGTCCTGCGCGCGACCGCTCACGCCTTCGAGTTCGCTGCCCTGGTGGCTGCCGCCCGATTCGTGGCCGAGTCCGCTCCCTCCGACATTCCCGAGGAGGCGCTGGAACAGCTTCGACAGGTCCTCCAGGATTACGACGCCCAGGCACTGCGTCTGCGCGAGGCCGCGCCCCGCACCGGGGGCGCTTGAGCGGAGACTGGGCGACCTCGGCGGCGGCTTGGGCTTCGTCGGGAAGGTTCACAGGGCGCACTCGCACACCAACGCGTCGAAGGTTCCGTCCGGGTAGGGGAGTCGTTCGGCGTCCCCGGTGGTGAGGCTGGTATTGCCGGCGAGTCCTGCGGCCTGGGCAGCGCCCTGGGCGAGACCGTTGAGATCACCGGCCTCAACGACCCCAGCGCCCACAACCACGGCAAACTCAGCGGCGAACTCGCAGCCAGCCACTGACTGGCCTCGTACCCCGCGCAGCAGGCCCCTGGGGTATCGACACGTAGAAACTCGGCCCATAGGTGTGCCCTCGGAGCGAATGCGTGCTTCGACCTCCTCCCAGACGGGCGCGTGGGCGAGCGCCCCGAGCTGGTGCTGCTCCACCTCGGCAGCGACGCCGGAGATGGCCATTTCGACCGGCTCGATGACGATGGATCCGCGTCGGTCGAGTTCCAGCTACGGAGACCGCGCAGCACGGCGTTGGCCGCACCCGCCAGGATGTCGCACTCGACCGCGTCACCGTCTGGGTTGTGCGCCAACTCGGGAAGGGCCACCAGGTTGAAGACATAGCGGTCGTCGGTCAGGAGCCCGACCGCCCGACAGCTGAGATCAGGACGCACACCAGTCGGAGGTGGATCATCTGCATGCAACCTCCATCACTCGGCCGGCGGCCGCACCGGGGCACGCGGTGCCCGGGCACGCCCGGCCGCCCCAGCCAGCAACGTACGCGGGGCAAGGCGGTCAGCAAGCCGAGAGGTACGGCTCCAGTCAGTGGGCCACGGTCACTTCAGGCGCCCGCCAGGGCCCCGGCTGCGGCGGCCTTGAGACCCGTCGACGTTGCGCCGCAAGGGTGCCGGCCACTGCGGAGTGTTGTGGTCGACGGCCGTGGGCGACCGGTCGTCGACCGCTTCGATGTGACAAGGACGAGCAGGTTGTCGGACAGTGGATGCAGGGGGCTTCTTCCGAGACTTCGGAGCAGCCATGGACCGCTACCCTCCCATCGCCGACCACGGCCTGGTGGGCGACCTGCAGACCGCCGCGCTCGTCTCGTCACAAGGCGTCGTCGACTGGTTCGCGGCTCCCAGGTTCGATTCGCCCAGCGTCTTCGCCGCGCTGCTCGACCACGACGGCGGCGGGTACATGCGGCTGGCCCCCGAGCACCCTGACGGGACCTGCAAGCAGCTCTACTACCCCGACACGGCCATCCTCGTCACCCGGTTCCTGTCGCCGGACGGCGTGGGCGAGGTGGTCGACTTCATGCCCCCGGGCCGGACCCGCACCGCCACCGACCGGCACACCCTGATTCGCCTGATCCGTGCCGTGCGGGGGACGGTCGACTTCACCCTCGAGTGCCGGCCGCGCTTCGACTACGGCCGGGCCGAGCACGAACTCGAGCTCGGCGAGGGGGGCGCTCTGTTCCGGGCACCGGGGATCGACGCGCACCTGCAGTCCACCTTCCCGCTGGAGCGGGACGGCCGGGATGTGCGCGGAAGGGTGACGCTGAACTCCGGCGAGTCCGGGGGCGCCGTGTTCACCGTCTGCGCGTCCGGCGGTGAGGCGCCCGCACCCCCCACGGTCGACGGGCTCACCGCACAGATGGAGGAAGTCGCCCGGTTCTGGCAGCAATGGCTGCGCCAGTCCCGCTACCGGGGACGGTGGCCCGAGCTGGTGCACCGCTCGGCCATCACCCTCAAGCTCCTCACCTACGCCCCCACCGGCGCGCTGATCGCGGCGGCCACCACGGGTCTGCCCGAGCAGGTCGGCGGCGAGCGGAACTGGGACTACCGATTCACCTGGGTACGCGACGGCTCGCTGTCCGTGCGGGCCATGCTGGATCTCGGCTTCGTCGAGGAGGCCACCGCCTTCGTCCACTGGCTGGTGGACCGGCTGCGTGAGTGCGAGGGGAAGGAGGGCGAGCCGCTCCAGACGATGTACCGGATCGACGGCAGTCCCGACCTGCCGGAGGAGACACTCGATCACTTCGAGGGCTACCGCGGCTCATTCCCCGTTCGCATCGGCAACGGCGCCGCCGACCAGCTCCAGCTGGACATCTACGGCGAGGCCCTCTACGCGGTGTCCCAGGGGGCCGAGATCGCGCCGCAGGCCAGCTTCGAGGGGTGGCAGGCGATTGCCAGGACGCTTGACTGGTTCGCCGAAAACTGGGACCGGCCGGACGAGGGCATCTGGGAGACCCGCGGCGGCCGCCAGGACTTCACCTACAGCCGGGTGATGTCGTGGCTCGCCTTCGACCACGGAATGCGGCTTGCCGATTCCTTCCGCAGGCCCGCCGACCTGGAGCGGTGGCGCGAGGCGAGGGACGCCGTATTCGATCAGGTCATGGAGCGCGGCTGGAGCGAGAAGGAGCGCGCTTTCGTCCAGCACTACGACGGCGATGTCCTGGACGCCTCGCTGCTGCTCATGCCCAGGGTCGGGTTCGTCGCTCCCCGGGCCGCGCCGTGGCTCTCCACGCTTGACGCGATGTACCGCAAGCTCGTCTCCGACAGTCTCGTCTACCGCTACGACCCGTCGGCATCACCGGACGGGCTGCGCGGCTCGGAGGGCACGTTCAGCCTGTGCACCTTCCTCTACGTCGACGCGCTGGCCCGGGCGGGGCGGCTGACCCAGGCCCGTTACACCTTCGAGAAGATGCAGACCTACGCCAACCACGTCGGGTTGTTCGCCGAGGAGATCGGTCCCAGCGGGGAGCAACTGGGTAACTTCCCCCAGGCCTTCACTCACCTGTCCCTGATCATGGCCGCCCTCACCCTCGACAAGGAACTCGACGTGGAGGACGGGCGCTGAGCGATGGTCACGCGTGCGAGTCCGGCAGGACCGCCGCCGCTGACCGCGGCCGAGTTCGCCGTGCTGTAGCGGCACCTGCTCCCGCGCGCCGCCTGGGCCAACGGCGAGCGGGGAGCTTTGGATCGCTCACCCCCGCCCGTGTGCTGGCCGCCACCCGTGAGTCATCGACACCGGCTGACTGGGACTGGACGACCCGCAGTCGCGGCAGGCGCGGGAGCAGCACAACTGTGACATCCGTGAAGGTGTAGGGGATGACGACGGCCGCGAACCGCGCCAAGATGGCTGCCGGCCGTCCACTCGACGACGAGGATCGCCGACCGTGGCTGATGTCCCTCGCCGACTGGATCCGGGAGGCGACCGGCTCCGGTCGCGGCGGGGTGATGGCGTGCCCGGCTCTCCGCACGAATACCGGGACTTGTTCCGCGGCGCGGACGCAGGCGTGTGGTTCCTGCACCTGGCGCTCGAACGGGCGACCGCCCACCAACGGGTCGCCGGACGCGTGGGCCATTTCATGCCGGGCCGGCTGGTGGACTCCCAGTACACCGCCCTCGAACTGCTGCGACCGGACGGCCCGGGCTGACCGTCGACGCGGCCACCGACCCGCAGAGCATCGTCGACGAGGCGTCGAGTGCCGTGCGGGCGATCGGTTGAATGGGCAACCCGTTCAACACCGGCCCGGTCGCCGCCCTCAAGGGTTACCGATAGCCTGAAAACAGGTACTAAACATCCCGATCATACGTATATGCGTCCGACGTAGCACGTCACGGGCCCCTCCGGGCCGGCGCTATGCCAGGGCAGCAACGACTCCTGGAACGGGACCTTCGCATGGCTGACGATCAGCACTTCGACGTCATCATCATTGGAACCGGAGCGGGCGGCGGTACGCTCGCCCACCGGCTGGCACCCACGGGCAAGCGGATCCTGATCCTGGAGCGGGGCGACTACCTGCCGCGGGAGCGGGACAATTGGGATTCCACCGCGGTCTTCGTCAAGGGCAAGTACCGTGCTCCCGAGTTCTGGTACGACAAGCACGGCAATGAGTTCCCGCCGGAGGTGAACTACTACGTCGGGGGCAACACCAAGTTCTACGGCGCCGCGCTCTTCCGTCTTCGGCCCGAGGACTTCGGCGTTCTGCGCCACCACGACGGCCTCTCACCGGCCTGGCCGATCCGCTACGAGGACCTGGAGCCGTACTACACCCAGGCGGAGCGCCTCTATCTGGTGCACGGCCGGCACGGCGAGGACCCCACGGGAGGGCCGACCAGCGCGCAGTATGCCTACCCGCCCGTCGCGCACGAGCCACGGATCCAGCAGCTCAGCGACGACCTGGAGAAGGCCGGTCTGCGCCCGTTCCATCTGCCCATCGGCGTGAATCTCACCCAGGACGAGAACGGCGGGGCCACCCATTCCAGCGTCTGCATCCGCTGCGACCGGGTCGACGGCTTCCCCTGCCTGTTGGGCGCCAAGTCCGATGCGCAGGTGATCTGCGTCGACCCTGCGCTGAAGCACGACAACGTCACGATGGTGACGAACGCCCATGTACGGCGCCTGGAGACCGACCCGACCGGACGCACCGTCACCAAGGTCGTCGCCGAGCTCAGCAACGGAACGACCGAGGAATTCGGCGCCGACATCGTGGTGGTCGCCGCCGGCGCGGTCAACTCCGCCGTGCTGCTGCTGCGTTCTGCGAACGACAAGCACCCCGGCGGCCTGGCCAACAGTTCGGACGTGGTGGGACGCCACTACATGCGTCACAACAACCTGGCGCTGATGGCGGTGTCGAAGGAACCGAACCCCACCAGGTTCCAGAAGACCCTGGCGCTGAACGACTGGTACCTGGGCGCGGACGACTGGGACTACCCGCTCGGCGGCATCCAGATGCTGGGCAAGTCGGACACCGATCAGATCCACGGCGAGGCACCTCGCTGGGCCGGCGCGGTCTCGCCCGACATGCCGTTCGAGGTACTGGCACACCACGCCGTCGACTTCTGGTTGTGCGGGGAGGACCTCCCGCTGCCGGAGAGCCGTGTCACCCTCGACAAGGACGACGCCATCCACCTGGCTCTCGACGAGAAGAACAACGTCGCAGGGCTCAAGCGCCTCCAGCACAAGCTCCAGGGGATGCTCGGTCATCTGGGCATGCACGAGCACCACCTGCTGCCGCACAGCATCTACCTGCACAAGGGCATGCCGATCGGGGCCACCGCGCACCAGGCCGGCACCGTGCGGTTCGGCGAGGACCCGAAGAGTTCGGCCCTCGATAGCAATTGCAAGGCCCACGACCTGGACAACCTGTACGTCGTGGACACGAGCTTCTTCCCCAGCATCGGCGCGGTGAACCCGTCACTTACCGCCATCGCCAACGCCCTTCGGGTCGGCGACCACATCGCTGCCCGACTGCGCTGACGGGGTGTCGCACGCAGCGACGACGGAGCCCGCGGCGGGTGGCACGTCCACCCGCCGCCGGCTTCGTCCGCGTGAACCGGCGCAGCGCCGCTACCGGTTGTCCCCGGGTGTTCTGGCGGCCCCGGTGTCGGCGTCGGCGAGCGGCTCCAACTCACCCAGGGTGTCGAGCCGGTAGAGCAGCACCAGCGCCGGGCCGACCAGCACGATCGCGATGGCCGTGACGATCACCAGCCAGTTCAGGGTGTGTGCAGCGCCGGCCGCCTCGGCCACCGTCAGTGTGGTGGGCAGCAGGTAGGGCCGCTGCGCGAAGCCCCAGGCGCCGACCGTGAGGGCGACGCTCGCCACCGAGGTGTATCGGGTCCAGCCGTGGGACCGGCGCCATAGCAGCAGCGCCGTGGCCAGACCGCAGACTGCCGCCAGGATGATCAGAAGCAGGCCCCAGCCCCCGGTGAGGCCGTCCCAGACGTACCGGGCGTCGTCGTGGGTGACGGGCAGGGCGATGAGTGCGAGGACGACGACGGCGGCGAAGGCGAGCAGCGCCCGCACCCGGAAATAGTCGACGAGGTCGTCCGCGTCGAAGCGTCGCGCGTCGGAGCAGAGGAAGACCGCTCCGAGGAACGCGGTGGCGGCGATGGCCAGCAGACCCGTGAGGACGGAGGTTCCGTTGGCCCAGGCGTCCGCGGAGGCGGTCGTGCCGACCTTGACGTGACCGGAAGCGATGCCGCCGAGCACCGCCCCGAGGAAAAAGGGCGTGAGCAGCGATGAGACGGCGAACATCGCGCCGTAGACCCGTCGCTGGGCCAGTCTGTGGGACGGCTTGCGCAGGGCGAATCCGGCGCCGCGGAGCACCAGCCCGACGGCCGCGAGCGCGAGCGGCAGCCACATTGCCTCGAAGACGGCCTGGAACATGGTCGGGAAGCCGGTCCACATGACGACGAAGACGAAGATCAACCAGACGTTGTTGGTCTCCCAGACCGGTGCCATGGCGTGGTCGATCAGCCAGCGGGGCCGCTTGCCGCGCTCCGCCCCTCCGGCCATGAGGTCCCAGAAGCCGGCGCCGTAGTCGGTACCCCCCGCACAGGCGTAGGCGGCGATCGCGACCACCAGGACCCATGCGATGAATTCGGCCATTACGACGCACCGCCGGAGGCGTTGTCGGACCCACCACCGGGCGCGGCCCCGGCGGCCGCGGGCTCGGGCTCGCTTCTGGGCCCGTAGGGGGTGTCGGTCTCAGGGGGCGGTTCGGCGCGCGCGGCGGCCGCGCCCTCGTCGGCGATGCGCCAGCGCGTGCGCATCTTCAGGACGACCGCGAGGAACGAGCCGAAGACGGCCACGTACACGACGATCACGATGCCGAGCATCGCCCACAGCGATCCGGCGTGGGTGGTGGTGACGGCCTCCGAGACCCTCATGTGGTTGTAGACGATCCAGGGCTGGCGGCCGACCTCTGTGGTGATCCAGCCGCACTCCACGGTGAGAAGGCACGCGGCTCCCGCGATCGCGGCGCAGCGGTAGAACCAGCGGCTGCCAGGGTTGTCCCGGTGCCGCCACCAGGACCAGGCGTACCAGAGCGCGAGCAGGATCAGCAGGCTGCCGATGGTGACCATGATGTCGAAGGCCCAGTGGGCGATGGTGGCCTGGACGGCGGTGGGGCGGTCGGCGGCAGGCACCGACGTCAGGCCGGTCACCTTTGTGCTGGGCTTGAAGCCGGCGAGGATGGAGTCCAGCTGCGGGATCTTGAGCCCCCCGGAGATCGTGCCGTCGCTGTTCAGCCGTCCGAACATGTACTCGGGCACGTGGGTGTCGGTCTTCCAGACGATCTCCATGGCGGCGAACTTGACCGGCTGCTTGTGGAAGACGGCGCGGGCGGCGGAGTCGCCGAGCATGAACTGGACCGGGGTGAGGATCGTGGCCACGGTGAACGGCAGGGTGAAGCCGAGCCGGTGATAGCGGTCGCGGCGCCCGCGCAGCCAGCCGACCGCGTACACGCCGGCGACCACGTAGCCGGCGGTCAGGAACATCGCGACCACGAAGTGCCAGTACTCCGGGCCGAAGATCGGTGTGAAGATCGCCTGTCGCACATTGACGTGGACGGGATTGCCCTGGGCGTCGAGTTTGAACCCCTGCGGGGTGTTCATCCAGGAGTTGGCCGCGATGATGCCGAACGCCCCCATCAGGGCGGCCAGCGGCAGCGGTACGGCCAGCCAGAAGTGCGTCCACGGCTTGAGCCGGCGCCAGCCGTAGAGGTAGATCGCGATCAGGACGGCCTCCAGGAAGAACGCCCAGGCCTCGACGCCGAACCCGAGGCCGAAGACGTCGCCCCAGCGGCCCAGCATGCCGGGCCACAGCAGGCCGAGTTCGAAGGACAGCACGGTGCCGGTGACGACGCCGATGGCGAACTGGACAGCCATGACCGCCGACCAGCGCCGTGCGAGTTTGAGCGCAACGGGGTCGTTGCGGCGAAGCGCCCGGTGATGCATCAGCAGCGTGATGAACGGCAGCGCCACTCCGAACGGGACCAGCAGAATGTGCGAGGCCAGCGTGAAGGCCATCAGCTCACGAGCCGGCAGGAGTTGGGGCGGGGTGTTCGCCAGAATGGCGGCGGTGCTGAGCATGTGCGCCTCGATGGTCTGCCCCGCGGGGGTGGCGGGGCTGGGGAGGGACAGGATGCGGAGGGGGCGGCCGGGGCTTTCGTCAGGGAGGCGGCCCAGACGCCCTGCCGGTAGACGCCTCGCTGTCGGGCAAGGTGAAGGCGCGCTCGCGTCGCGAGCTGGTGGCGAAGGAGACGGACCAGCTGAGCACCGCTCCCAGCCTGCTGCGGAATCCGGTGAGGAAGGCCAGGTGGATGAAGAGCCAGGCGAGCCAGCCGGTGAAACCCGAAAGATGGAGCGGACCGGCCTTGACGACGGCCCGGCCGCGGGCGATGTAGGCGGCGCTGCCGAGGTCCCGGTACTTGAAGGGCTTCGGCTGCTTCGTCCTGCCTTCCACGGCGTGGCGCACGACCCGGCCCGCGTAAGCGCCCGACTGCATGGCGACCTCGGCCAGGCCCGGCAGCCGGTTCAGGCTCATCACGTCGCCCGTGACGCGGATCTCCGGATGGCCGGGAAGGGTGAGGTCGGGTTGCACGGCGATGCGTCCGGCCCGGTCCTGCGTGGCACCGGTTGCCCGGGCCAGCGCGGCGGCAATCGGCGGCGCCTCGACCCCGGCCGTCCACAGCACGGTGCGTGCCTCGAACCGCGTCGCTCCGCCGTCACGGCTCTTCACCGTCAAGCCGTGCGCATCGATGTCGGTGACCATCGTGCCCAAGTGGAGCTCCACGCCGAGGCTCTGCAGGGTCCGGGCCGCGCGACGTGCCAGTACAGGGCCGAATGCCCCCAGCACCTCGTCGGAGCCCTCGAAGAGCAGCACACGGGCCTGGGCGGAGTCGATCGTCTGGAACTCCCGGTCGAGCGTATGGCCGGCGATCTCCCTGATCTGGCCTGCGAGTTCGACACCGGTCGGCCCGCCGCCGACGAGCGCGAACGTGAGCCACTGCTGCCGCTCCCGGTCGTCTGCGGCCATTTCGGCCATCTCGAACGCCTCATAGAGCCGCCGGCGGATGCCCAGCGCGTCGTTCAGGGTCTTCATGCCGGGGGCGTGCGCGGCGAACTCGTCGTGCCCGAAGTAGGACTGGCGCATCCCGACCGCGACGATCAGATCGTCGTAGGGCAGCTCGACAACTCCGCCGTCGGGCCGCCGGGCGTGGACCAGCCGGGCCTCGGCATCCACGTCGGTGGCCTCGGCGAGCAGACAGCTCACGTTGTGGTGGCGTCGCAGTACCCCGCGGAGCGGCTGAGCGATCTGCCCCTCGGACAGGATCCCGGAGGCGCACTGGTACAGCAGCGGCTGGAAGAGATGATGGGCGCGGCGGTCGACCACGGTCACGGCGACCGGTGACCGCCGAAGCGCGCGAGCGGCGAACAACCCCGCGAACCCCCCGCCGAGGATGACCACCCGGCGGGGCGTCACATGGTCTTGCACAGGGGATCAGCCTCCGGTGGCGAAGCCGGGGAAGAGCGTCATCCCACCGTCGACGTAGAGCGTGGTGCCCACGACGTAGTCGAGCAGATCGGACGCCATGGCGACGACGGCGTTGGCGATGTCGTCCGGATCGCCCACCCGGTGGTACGGGATGAGGCGCAGCAGGTCGGCCTCGGCCTCGGGAGTGGACCAGGCGTCGCGGTTGATCGGGGTGCGGATCGCGCCGGGTGCGACCGCGTTCACCCTGATGCGCTGGGGGGCCAGCTCCTGGGCGAGGGTCTGCATCAGCATCCCCACACCACCCTTGGAGGAGGCGTAGTTCACGTGCCCCGACCACGGGACGATCTGGTGGACCGAGCTCATACAGATGATCTTCCCGGCCGACCGGGACACCTCCCCCACCACACCGCGGCGAACGAACTCCTTGGCGGCCTCGCGCGCGCAGAGGAACTGGCCGGTCAGGTTGACGTCGATGACCTTCTGCCACTGGGCGAGGGTCATGTCCGTCAGGGCCGCGTCCCGCTGAAGGCCCGCGTTGGCCACCATGATGTCGATGGTGCCGAACTCCTCGACCATCCGCGCGACCATGCCGACCACTTGGTCCTCGTCGGACACGTCGGCCTCGTGGGCGTAGGCGCGAACCCCGAAGTCCTTGATCTGCGCAACGACCTTCTCGGCCTCGTCCTTACCGACGACGTAATTCACCACCACGTCAGCTCCGGCCCGGCCCAGAGCAACGGCAGTCGCCAGGCCGATTCCCGAGTTGGCACCTGTCACCAGCGCCTTCTGGCCCCTGAGCAGCTGCGCGGACGTCGCCCCATGGTGTACGTCGCCATTTCCTGCCACCACGTTTTCTCCTTCAGCGTTTGGGAGGGCACGCACGCCGGAAATTGGCGACGCGCATGGAGGGCTGAGAGCCGGTCGGCCCGCCAGGGCGCGTGGGAGCCGTCGCATGCCCGGCGCCCCGACCCAAGCACCCAGCGCCGCGAGCAGGGCAGACCGGCGCGCCGCGCAGCCGTATTTCGGCCAGGCATGTCACACGGTCGGGTTACGAGCTGCTCCGTGCCCTCTCCCGACCCCTCCTCCGGGGGCGCCTGGTGTGCCTGCGCCCCCCGAGCGACACCCAGTGGGATGAGCCCACTCCTGGTTCAGCCACGTCCGCGGCCGCCGCCATGAGCGCCCATGTCCTCCACGACGGCAATCCGTACCCGCCCCGCGCCCGGTACGTCATCGACCGTGGCGGCACCGTCCACTGGGCATTCGTCAACACCGCCTCCACGACCTGCGGCGCCGTGCCGCCCATCGCACTCACCGCTCACCTGTCCTTCGGGTCCCGTTGCCGCAGGCCGGCGCGGACGGCGCTGACCACCATCCGGACCGCCACTCCGACGAGCAGGATTCCGCCGGCCATCAGGATCATCGTCATGACGCGTGCGGTGTCAGTGCGGGCGGTGATGTCGCCGAAGCCGACGGTGCTGAACACGGTGAGCGCGAAGTACAGGGTGTCGGTACGGGTCAGGGGCTCGGTGAAGCTGCCGGGTGCGGACCGCTCCAACAGAAAATACGAGGAGGCGAAGACCAGCACGAGCAGCGTCACGACGGCGGCGAGCGACTCCGCGGCCCGCAGTTGCGGGTGCGGGGAGCGGACGATCGCACGAAGCGTCCAGACGAACAGGGCCGTCACGGCGATCAGACCGAGGACAAGACCGGCTACCGTGCCGCCGTCGAATGATGCGTCCACGGGCAGCAGGTAGTAGGCGACGACCAGTCCGGACTCCATACCGATCGACCGCGCCACCGCCAGCAGGGTCGCGCGGCGGCCGGGTCCTGTGTGGTCGTCCGCCATGTCCCGCTGCCCTCCGGATCGTCGTCAGGGCCGGCCGCGGCACCCGGCGCCAGTCCATGGACGCCGCCCATGTACCGGCAGGCCGCCGAACAGATCCAGGCGTCCCCGCCCACCGCTGGAAGGTGCCCCAGGCCCGCCACTTCCGGCCGTCTGCGACCGGTGTTTCGGTCCGCCGCCCGGTCGGGAACTGCTCCCGCTGCGACGTCCGGTTAGGCACGGGTTCACCCGGCCCGGGTGATGCGCACGCGAGCTGGGCATCCCTCCTTCATCAGCTCGGCCGCCGGGTTCGGCACCGCGTGCAAGAAGGTGGGTGCCCGGGCACCCGCTCCGAAGCCATGATCCACCTCGCCATGGCCGACCTCATGGCCCGCCGCTTCACCGGCGAAACCACCATCTCCTGGCGCGACCCGACACAACAGATCAAACAATAGATTCCGCTATAGACACTGGGAGAAGACGACCTCTTAAGCGGCAAGGCCTGCGAGCAACAGGCCGACTGTGAGGGGCCGTTTGCGAGTTGCTCGCTCTTGTCGTGTGTTTTCTGCAGGTGAGGTGCCGGAGGGCGCTGCCCCCGGCCCCCCGCCAGCGCCTGGATGCGCTGGACCATCCCTGGAGGGGCCGCTTTGGCGACGCCCCCTCGGGCTTCCGCACTTCTAGCCGATCTCATTCACCCGGTGGAAGGCCCAGTTCTTCTCAACGGCCCCGTTCGCTGCACCTGCTCGGCAAGCCTCATCCCGGTTCCTGCCGGCGGTGAGGACGTCGAGCGCGCTCAGGAACTGGGTGCGCGCCAGGACGGGCGAGCGGTTCCGGGCGGCGGATGCTAGAAGCCTTTCCATTTCCAGGGCGCGGCGTAGATCTCCTGCAGCAGGGCGGGGAAGGCAATGTGGTCCACAAGGATGCCGCTGTAGTCCGGGGGGATCCGCTTGCCGTTGATGTCAGCGGTCGGTGTACCCGGGCCCCTGGGGTCCTTCGCACCCCCAGCCCGTTCGTACGCCTGCTCGGAGGCAGCAACGAAGACACGGTACTTCATAGACTTCACGGCCAGGTCGAAGTCCGGGCCGCGCAGGCCCTTGACCTGCTCGGCCAGCTTGAGCAGGTGGGCGTCGGTGTAGCCGTCGACGGACTCGTCAGGCTGGTTCGCGTACAGCACCTCGTGGTACTGGGCGAACTTCCCCTTCTCCAGCGCTGCGCGCAGTGCGTTGACCGCCTTCTTCGAGCCGCTTCCGCCGACCCGGTCATCCAGGAAGGAGGCCAGGGTGTACGTGGACTTCACCTCCCGCCGAACCGTTGCCTCCCGTAGACCCAGAGCGCCGCCAGCAGTCTCGAACTCTTTGCAAGTCGGGCAGCGCGGATCCTCATACAGGTGCACCGTCACCGCCGCCTCAGGGTCCCCCACCGTGATCGTGGTGCCGTCGGCGTCGAGACTCTCCGGCAACTGCTCCACACCCGCGTACGGTTCCTTCGGCTCGGGTGGAAGATGCCGCTGCCCGCATCCCGCCAAAACCAGTACCGCGGCCGCGCACACCACGGCCCACCGCCCCCCACGCACCATGCGCCATCCTCCCCTTGATCAGCGCGACCCTAGAACAAACTCGCGAATAACGCACAAGCATTGATCACGCAGGTGATGGACGGGAGGCTCGGCAACTCGTCGCCACTGGACGACGCCGACGGCGCCGTGTTCGTCTACCACGGCAACGGGACAGCTCGACCTGGAGGCGACCGCCGAACTGGCCTCGCAGGACGGGCCGGACGAGGACGACGAGGAGCCCGCAGGCTTCCTGACAACCTGTTTCCGAACCCGGGCTTGGGGTGAGAGGCAGAAACAGAGCCTGAAGCGTCAGCGATTCCACCAGCGTCTGGTTGATCCGGACGCTGCGAGGCGCGTCAATGCGCGCCGTAGCTTGGTCAGCCGCCGCCGACGCGGGGAAGCGCTGGGCGGTTCTGTGAACTCTGGGAGTGCGGCGACGACGAAGGTCTCGCCGACGACGGTCAGCAGCATGCGATGCGGGGGCCGTTGGGGCTGGGGTGCGAAGTGTCCTGGCATGGGTTCAGCGTTGTCGGGGCTCCTCGAAGGGTCCAACACCTGTCCGGTCGGCATCCACGCAATTGTGTTGTGAATCCCGGCTGGTGGGTGAGAATGGTGTGTGCGTGACGACACGAATCCACGGTTGCTGCGGGGCCTTCGTGGCTGTCGCGGAGGAACTGAGGAATGCCTTCAGGTCCTCGGGCGTTCCCTTCAATGCCCGCTTGGTCGCCTCGCGGACGGCAGGGCCCCCGATGTTGAAGATGCGGCTGGCGTCGACGTAGGCCGGGAGCACTGCTGTTCTTCTACTTCGACGGGCAGTTGGACGATGGTGAAGCTCTCGTTCTGGCTGAGGATCGGGAGAGCTGGGCGGGCGCTCGTGTGCTGTATGTGGCGGCCGAGGAGAAGGTCGCGGAGCGTGGAACGCCTGCCGGATCCAGGCCCTTCCGGGCGCGCTCCTCAGCCCGTGCCCTGGCGACCGCCGCAGCGTGCGTAGCCTCCGTCACGGTTCGCGAAGTGGAAAACGGTGTACGACCGGCACTGCCGGTGGTCGGCGGACGGAACCTGGGACAGCGTGGTCATCGCCTCCAAGCTCGTCAACGACGGCGGCGACGAGGTCAAGGCCGCCGCCAAGGCAGCCCTGGCCGGCACCCCGGACAAGCTGCACGAGTTCGTCACCGTCGGCCAGCACATGGCCGCCCGCAAGGACGGACTCACCGCCCACCACCGCGCCCAGGTCGAACGGCTCCTGGCCGAAGGCGAGCTCATCGTCGCCAAGGCCCAGGCCAACCGCTGGCGCGCCGCTGAAGCAGCCGCCAAGGCCAACCAGGCATCCGCCGAAGCGGCCACCGCCGCCGCCGAGGCCAAGAAATCCGCCGAAGCAGCCAAGGGCTACGCGGCCGACGCCAAGAAATCCGCCGACGCCGCCGAAGCCAGCTCCGCCCGGGCAAACCAGTCCGCGGCCACCGCACGCAACGCCGCAGCCAATGCCGACCGCGACGCCGACGCCGCCGAAACCTCCGCCGCACAGGCCGAGTTCTCCGCCAACTACGCCCGTGAATCCGCCTGGGAGGCGGACAACGCCGCTGCGCAGGCACGCACCTCAGCGACCGCGGCCGGCAAGAGCAAGGACGAGGCCGAAGCAGCCGCGAGCCAGGCCTGGACCGACGTCAAAAGCAAGCGCGAGGCAGAGATCGCGCAAGCCAAACACCAAGCCGAGGAACAGCGCAAGCAGCAGGCTTCGGCGGCAAAGAACAAGAAGAAGCGCTGCATCGTCCCCTACAACCGGGACACCGTGCCACCGTGCATGATGGCCCAGGACGAGTACGAGATCGTCTTTGCCAAGCCCGACGCCGAACTCGCCAAGCTCTCGGCAAGGCCGTCTGGGAAATCTCCGGCGGCGCCGACATCGAACGGTGCATCAAGGAACCCACCTGGGGCGACTGCACCATGGCCGTCGTCGGCGTACTCCCCGTCGGCAAGCTCAAGCTCCTCAAGAAAGCCGCCGACGGCGTCGAAGACATAGTCAAGGGAACACGGTTCGGTAAGAAGCTGCCCCCATGCATCAAGCCAGGCAAGAACAGCTTCCCGGCTGGCACTCCTGTCCTGATGGGCGACCGCACCACCCGCCCCATCGAACAGATCAAGACCGGCGACCACGTCCTGGCAACCAACCCCGAAACCGGGGACACCGGCCCGCGCCGCGTCGACGCCACCATCTACACCCCCGACGACCTCAATTTCACCGACATCACCCTCGACCAGACCAACGGCGGCGGCTCCCTCACCACGGGGGACCACCACCCCTTCTGGACCGAGAACGACAAGAAGTGGAAAAACGCGGCCGACCTCACCCCACAGGACGCCCTCCGCACCCCCCACGGTGATACTGCCCAAGTCAGCAAGGTCCATCACTGGAAGAACCTTCAGCCCGCACACGACCTCACCGTCAACGACCTCCACACGTACTATGTGCTGGCGGGCGCGACACCAGTCCTGGTTCACAATTCCAACTGCCCGCTGACCGGCGGCTTCAAGGTGGGTGTGACCCCTGACGAGATCACCGATATCAACCGTGGTTTCGGTGGTGAAACTCTGCTCAACGGTACACCGGCAAACACCATGGCTAACGCCAGCCGCTACAACAGCTTCTGGGACAAGTCGGCCGTCGTAATTCGTGATATTGCCGGTAGCCACATGTTCAACAATGGAAACAAGCGCACTGCCCAAGCTGTCGTGGAAGAGCTGATGCGTCGGAACCGCGTCACCAGTGGCCCAACTTCTGCCGACCTTCGAAGTGTCATCGACAGGGTTGGCAAAGGTCAGCTGCACGACGTCAGCGACATCTCGGCAGCCTTGAGGGGCTACTGATGGGAGTACAAGGGATGGATATTGAGCAGCTCATGGAAAGATTGGGCAGCTCAGGCGTCACCGTGATCCTCAAGGTGGACGACGAGAGGATGGCGGAAGGTGGTGAGCCCTGGACTTTGGTGATGTCGGGTCCAGGGCTGGGCGAGCAAGGTTTTATTCGCGCTGAATCTTCCAGCCTGAGTGACTGCATCGAACAGGGATTCATCCGGTTGCGTTCCCGGCCCGGCGACTGGGAATGGTTGGCGGAATTCTCGTAGCCATTGAAACGAGGCTCCCTCCCGAACCTCTCGGGAGGGCCTCGCGCCGTTTGACGGCAACGTCAGCGGACGACGGCTGCGGCAGGTGTGGCGACCGGGGCCCCGCCCTCGGGCCGCCGGGCCAGGTCGCCTTGGCCAGCGCCCGCCCACCTACGCGCCCGACCTGAACCCGCAAGAAGGCATCTGGTCGCTGGTCAAGCGCAACATCGGCAACGTCGCCGCCGCTGACCTCAGCCAGATCACCCGCGCTGTGAAGCGCAAGCTCAAGATGCTGCAGTACCGACCGGAGGTCATCGACGGCTGCCTTGCCGGCACCGGCCTGGTCCTCGACGCGTGAACACACTGGCTGGCCGGTCGGCGATAGGCCAGCACAGTCAAAGCCGAAAGTCGCTAGTCAGATACGGTGACGGAATGATCGAAAGCCTGCCTGCAGACGTAGCCGAGGTGCTTGCGGCGGTCCTGAACGCGGACAATCCGGTTCATGTCGCGCTCCGAAGGCAGGTTCCGCACCTCAGCATGCGAGCGCGCTGCACATGCGGGTGCGGTACCACCTACTTCGAACTCGACACCAGCGAGGTGGAGCCCGCGCCCACCGGACCCAGCACTGTCGTGGCGGCCGAAGCGCAGCTCGTCACCGAAGCCGGCGAGTGCCCCGGTGAGGTCCTGGTCTTCACGCAGGGCGGCTACCTGTCATGGCTGGAAGTCTGTTCATGGAGCGACGACATCGAAGTGACACTGGCTGCCGTGCGTCACTGGCTGCAGACACGCTCTTGATCTCGAACGGCCAGCGTCCAGCGGTCTCCGCGACACCACCGACATCACGAGTTCAAGTTCAGTAGCAAGCTCAAGACTCCCGAGCAGGTAGCGAAAATGAGGGGGATCGGCATGACCCGCGACGACGCCCAGTACTGACGGAACTTCTACTAGGATATTCACAATAAGTCAGCGGCGAGGTTCCCCAATAATCCGGAAAAGGTCAAGCCCAGTGCCGGATCAAGGGCGGATTTGTTCCAGTACTATATGGATAGCCTTGGAGGATGAAAGTGCGATTCGTTATCCGCGCGGACCGGTGCATCATGGTGGCTTTCGAGCCGACAGCAGCCGAGTGCACACTGGAGCCAGGCAGGCCCATCGTCGTGGAATGGTTCGGGGGAGGCGATGGCGGCATGGTATCCGTGGAATCCGAGACCTTCGTTGTGGCTGCCCCGAGTGGTGGGTATAGCAGGGCGTGGGATGCTGACGGCATGGAGATCTACATTGGTCCTGAATCGGGAGCGGACGCGCACTGATCCCGGCAGCGCAGCCGGAGGGGTTCCATGTGCGCGCGGAGCCACTTTCGTTGCCAGCGGTGACGACGACTGGCGAGTTCGGGCTACGGCCTGCACTAATATCAAGATAGACGGCGTCGTTTTAGCTCAATCGATTTAGGTGGATCGCTCTATTTGACTCGCCAATTGTGGCTAGCTAGTGCCGCTGGCTCGTAGGCATTAAAAAACCTGCGAATTGGTCATATGGGTCATGACAGAAGGGCCTCGCCGAACTTCTCGGCGAGGCCTTTCTGGGCTCTTGACGGCAGTAGTTGACGGCAATGTCAGCGGACGGGTGCCGCACTAAGGGCGGACCGTCGCTGTCGTCGGGGTCGGTGGTGGTCTCGAAGGGCTTGCCGAGGGTACGGCCGAGGAGGTCGATGGCGTCGCGCTGGAGGCAGAGGCGGACATGGGCGGAGACGGTGGCGGTGACGCCGATGTGGACATGGCCGAGGAGTTCCCTCTTGGCGACGAATTCGACGCCCTGTTCCAGGAGGAGGGTCGCGGTCGAGTGCCGGAGGTCGTGGAAGCGGATCATCCGGAGTGCTGCGCTGTGGGGTAGGCGGCGGAAGCGGCGGGTGATATCACCGGCCCGAAGCCCTTAAACAGCATCAGCACCCAGCTCGGGCTCTGGGCCCGGCGCGGCCTCCTCGACCGCATCGCACCAGACTCGTACTCCCGACCAACTGGACACCCGCTCCAGGCGCTTTACTGCGTGGCATTGGATGATCACCTGCTACCGATCACGCCCACGACCGGCACGAGCACCCCAGCCCTCGCCCATGCCAGCCCCATGACCAGCGAATTCAGGTTGAACAACGCTCTTGAGGCCGCGTTGGGGCTGCAAGAACAGGAACAGACTGACAAGGGCTCGGTGGCATCGGCACGGATCACCTCGTCTGACCTGCGAAAACGTCACGAATAGGCCTTGATCGACAAGGGCCGCCAAGATCCCCAAAGGACTCATAATCCGTCGGCCGTGGGTTCGAGTCCCACCCGCCCCACTGTGCAGACCTCTGACCTGCAGAAACGTCTCATCGCGGGTGTGGATTCAGGACTTTGGCCCAACGGACTGAATCCGCTGCCCATGAGTTCGACAGCGTTGCCGTTGGCGGTAGTTCGAACTGGCCTGACCTGCGCGGATGTGTTGGCCCCACAGTCCGGGAAGTCACCGCATCTGGCCAATGTGAGCGGCTGGACGGCGAATTCGGGACGCTGGCAGGACGCAGGGAATCGGAAGCGACTGCCTCGGCGCCATGTTGCCCGACACCGCTCCGGACGTGGGTGGCGTAGTCCGCGCGATGTGGCGGCACGCGGCCGGGGTGTTGCGCAGCCTTTGGACCGGAGGGCTGTCGCCCGACCGAGGCGCGGGAGAAACGGCCCGTACTGGTTTACGGGGCTCGGCTGTACGAGCGCCCGCGGGGAGCTGGGTCCGGGGAGTCAGGCTCTCCAGGGCTGGTGATCTACGAGCGTTCCCCGGCGGAGACATGGATGCCCGCGAGTCTGCGAAGCAGGCTTCGGGCCCAGATGCGCGGATGCCTAGGATGTTGTTTGGTCCCACGGGGTCGGGTCGCGCCAGGTTGGGGTGGCATCGCCGGTGAGGCGGCGAGGCAGGACGACGAACCCCGTGGCTTCATCGGTGCGTTTGACGATCGTGAGCGCGAGGCGGAGCCGGTTGCGGGCCCCAGTCGACGAGTCGGCGTATCCGCCGTCGCCCACACCAGGGTGATCCTTCGGTGGAGTTCACGCAGTCGCTGCAGCAGCGGCATCCCGGTCCTGGACGCTCGCGGCGGTGACCAGCACCGCCAGCAGCAAACCCAGGCAGTCCACGACCTGCCCTTTGCGGCCCGCCACCTTCTTCCCGCCGTCCCGGCCGACACCGTCGGCGTGCGGCTGCAAGCGTACACTTCTGGGCAAATCGCAGTTTTAACTATTTTAACCTTGCAATTCTGGCAGGAGCGTAGCCAGAACCGTCGGATCGGCGTCCGATCTGCCCGGGAGGTCCGCAGCGAGTGGCCGTCGGCAGCCTTGGGAGGGCGCGGGCGGATCACATAGGCGCCAGGAGGAAGATCTCTTGATGACCCGGCCCGATGACCCGCGCACCGCGGCGGCCCGGATGTTCGCCGAGGCCGGCGCGTTCGGCGAGCTTCTGGCCGGGATCGAGTGGGCGGCGACGCCGCTCGGGCCCCCCGAGTCCTGGCCGGGGCCCCTGGTGGACACCCTGCGCCTCATGCTCACCTCTGAGCACGGGATGGCTCTGTACTGGGGCGCCGAATTCGCCACGCTGTACAACCTGGGCTCCTCACCCATTGTCGGCGCCAAACACCCCTGGGCGCTCGGCAGGCCCTATAAGGATGTGTTCCCCGAGGTCTGGGTCCACCCCGTGAGCTCCCACTTCCACTATGTGACCGACACCCGCAAGCCCCTGCTGATCCCCGATGAGCCGCTCATCATGGAGCGCCACGGCTTTCCGGAACAGTGCTACTTCGACTCCGCCTTCCAGCCCGTGCTGCTGGACGACGGCTCCGCCGGCGGCGTGCTGCAGATCATCACCGAGACCACCGGCCGGGTACTGGGCGAGCGCCGGCTGCGCCTGCTGAGCGAGACAGCCGCCCGCACCGCCGGGCTGCCCACCCCGGGCGAGGTCGCCCGCGTCGTCGCGGAGGTGCTGGGCTCCTATCCCGAGGAGATCCCGTTCCTGGGCCTGTACCTGGCCTCCGAGCCGGGGATGCTGCGGCCGGTGGCCTCCGCCGGGCTCCGGCCGGCGCCCGAGGCCGTCTCGCTGGATGCGGCCGACGGGTCGGAGGTCGCGGCCCGGCTGGTGCAGGTGGTCGCCGACGGTGCCCCTGCCACGCTGCCAGCCGCCGCGCTCACCGGCGGCAACACGGCAGGGCAGCACGCCGCGGCCCCCCGGCTCCCAGTCGAGCAGGCGCTGGCCATGCCGCTGGACTGCGCGGGCCAGGTGGCGGGCGTCCTGGTGGTGGGCGTCAACCCCTGCTTCCCGCCAGCCGGGGCCTACCGGGACTTTTTGGAGGTGCTCGCCGCCGCCGTGGCCGGGGCGCTGACGGCCGCGCTCGCCCACGACGAGCAGCGCCGGCGGGCGGAGGCGCTGGCCGAGCTGGACCGGGCCAAGACCACCTTCTTCGCCAACGTCAGCCACGAGTTCCGCACCCCGCTCACCCTGCTCCTGGGCCCGCTCCAGCAGGCCCTGGCCGACGAGGACCGGCCCGAGCGGCGCGAGCAGCTGGAGCTGGCCGAGCGCGGCGCCCTGCGCCTGCTGAAGCAGGTCAACACCCTCCTGGACGTCGCCAGGGCCGAGGCCGGGCAGATGCGCCCGGCCCTCGAGCCGGTCGACCTCGCCGGTGCCACGGCCGAGCTGGCCGGGGTGTTCCGCTCCGCCTTCGAGGCGGCCGGGCTGACGCTGGAGGTGGACTGCCCGCCGCTGCCCAAGCCGGTGTCCCTGGACCGGGAGATGTGGGAGAAGATCATCCTCAACCTGCTCAGCAACGCCCTGAAGTTCACCTTCACCGGCGGCGCCCGGGTGCAGGTGGCCGCGGCCGGCGACCGGGCCCGGCTGACCGTGACCGACACCGGCACCGGCATCCCCGCGGACGAGCTGCCGCGCCTGTTCGAGCGCTTCCACCGGGTCCGCGGCGCCCGCTCCCGCTCCCACGAGGGCAGCGGCCTCGGCCTGGTGCTGGTGAAGGACCTGGTGGAAGCGCACGGCGGCACCATCGGCGTAGAGAGCCGGGTCGGCCAGGGCACCACCGTCACCATGGACCTCCCCTTCGCCGCCGCCCACCGGCCCCGCCCGGACCCGCCCGCGGCCGGCGCCGGATCCCTCGGGGAAACCCCCAGGGAAGGCGGAGGCGGCCGGCCCGGCCGCGCCGCGGCCTACGTGGACGAGGCTCTGGGCTGGCTGGCGGCCGACCCCGTCCCCGCCGCGGCCACCCCCGCGGCACGCACCCCGCACGCCCCCGCGACCCACGATGCCCCCCACGGCCCCGGCCAGCACGAAACCGACCGCCCCCACCGGGCCCGCCTGCTGGTCGTCGACGACAACGCCGACATGCGCGCCTACCTCACCCAGCTCCTGCAGCCCGACTACGACGTGCTGCTGGCCGCCGACGGCCGGGCCGCCCTGGAGATGGCCCTGGCGCAGCCGGTCGAGCTGGTGCTCAGCGACGTGATGATGCCCCGCATGGACGGCTTCGAGCTGGTCCGGGCGCTGCGTGCCGACCCGCGCACCGCCCGCCTGCCCATCGTCTTGCTCACCGCCCGCGCCGGCGAGGAGGAATCCGTGCAGGGCCGGCACGCCGGCGCCGACGACTACCTGGCCAAACCCTTCTCCGCGCGCCAGCTGCTGGCGCGCGTCCGCACTGGGTTGGAACTGTCCCGGCTGCGCGAACAGGTACTCACCGAGACCCGCAACCAGCTGGCCGTGCTGGCCTCCCTGGCCGACGCGGGCCTGCGGCTGTCCGCCACCCTCGACCCGGACCAGGTACTGCAGACTGCCGGCCAGATCCTGCTGCCCGACTTCGCCGACCAGATCAGCATCCACCTCACCGCCGCGGCACCCGCCCCGGCGCAGTCGCCCCCGGCATACATCGCCGGCCCCCCTCTTCTTGCCCGCGAGGCCCTGGCCACCGCCGCCACCCACGCGATCAACGGCACCGCCCCAGCCCCAGCCGGCCCGCACCCGCCGCCCGCCGCCGTGCTGGCCCTGCCGCTGCACGCCCACGACCAGACACTGGGGGCCCTGGTACTGGTCCGGCACACCGACTACTCCGCGGTCGAACACAAGTATCTGGAGAACCTCGCCCACCGCCTGGCCCTGGCCTACGACAACTCCACCCGGTACCACAACGAGCGCCGCCTCGCCCTGACCCTGCAGCGCGCCCTGCTGCCCCACCGCCTGCCCCAGGTGCCCGGGGTGCGCCTGGCCACCCACTACCGGGCCAGCAACCGCGGCGCCGAGGTCGGCGGCGACTGGTACGACGTGCTCGCACTGCCCGACGGTGCCGTGGGGCTGGCCATCGGCGACGTCATGGGCCACGACGTGGAAGCCGCCACCGTGATGGGCCAACTCCGCTCCGCCCTGCACAGCCTCGCGATGGAGGGCGCCGGCCCGGCCCAGGTGCTGGCCAGGCTGGACACCTACCTGCAGTCGCTCGCCACCGAACGCTTCGCCACCTGCCTGTACGCGGTCTACAACCCACACCGCCACCGCCTGCGCTACGCCGCCAGCGGGCACCTGCCGCCCCTGCTGGTAGCCGCCGACACCGCCTACCTGGAGCTGCCCCCGGCGCTGCCGCTGGGACTGGGCAGCACCCCAGTCGACCGCGAGGTGGCGTTCCCGCCCGGCACCAGTCTGCTGCTATACACCGACGGCCTGGTGGAAAACCGGGCGCTGTCCCTGGACGACTGCCTGGCGGCCCTGCGCCAGACCTGCGGCGCGCTGCCCGCCACCGCCCGCACCGACCCCCAGCAGATCACCGAACTGGCTCTGGAGCTGCTGAACACCCCCGACCGGGTCGACGACGACACCGCCCTGCTCGCCGCCACCGCGGAACCATCGTGACGAACCGCGACCCGCAGGCTGGCGAAAGTTGCCATACAACCGACCGCTACTGCTCGTAGTCATTGCTAAGGAAGCTGCGGATTTGCTAATCCAGGGCTAACGAACTGTCTTCATTGCTAATGGAGTCGCGGATCCTAGAGGAAGGGAAATCCGCTGCGCGGAGGTTCGAGTCCCTTTTCCGAGCTGGTGCGATCGCTCTTTTGCTCTTCGATTCTGTCCAACTGGGACGCATTCGGGAGGCCGCGTGCTCCTTTCGCGCGGTCCAGCCCATTCGGGGGCATGACATCGGACGGTGATGCGAACACGTGAATCAGGCTGGGCACACCGGGTCGGCTGGTTAGTCCGGTAGGTAGACCGACCGTTCCTGTTTGGTGAGGTCTCGGTGGAGGGCATGGCAGATCTTGCTGATCGTTCCAGCTGGCTCGGGCAGGAGCGCGTCCCACAGGTGAACTGTCTTGTCGTGGCTGCCGGTGGCGAGGGTCCGGCCATCGGGGCTGTAGGCCAGGGACATCACGCTGCCGTTGTGGCCGGTGAGGGTGGCCTGGGATTTGCGGCGCACGATTCCGCCGGCGGCAAGCAGCTCCTGGAGCATGTTGCCGCCGCGCATCCCAGCGTGGTCAAGATCTGGGCCGACGGCGGCTACCAGACCACCGTCATCAACCACGGAGCCCGCTTGGGCATCGACGTCGAAGTCGTGAAACTGCCCAACCGCTCAGGATTCCAGCCTCTTCCGAAGGGATGGGTGATCCAGCGGACATTCGGCTGGTTGATGCAGCACCGCCGCCTGGCACGCGACTACGAAGCCTTACCCCCAGCGTTCCCGAGCAATGATCCACTGGGCCATGGCTAACAAAATGAGCCGCGAGCTCACGGGAGATCCACGCCAACCTGGCGAATCGACCCGGGTGAATCGGTCAACACAGCCTGAACGCTGATCAGATGCCCTCTTAGCTTGAAATTTAACCTTCAGTGATCGTTTGAGGTTCGGATCGTTCACTCACATGGGGATCTGCCGGACATGGCGACGACCTCCCTTTCACGCTGTGTGATGTCGAGTCGCACAACGGGCCGGGAGGTCGTCAGTGTCGAGTGTCGTCCCTGGAGCCGCTCATCGGCAGGCACTTGCCGAACTGTCCTCCTTTCGAATGGAGTTGTACGCGGCAATGCCCCGCCGTGCCGATGCGTTGTTCGAGTTGACGGACGCGGTGCTGTGCGCGGGCGGCCCGGTGGTGTCGCTGCCGGAGTTGTCGCTTGAGACAGTTCACCGGCGTGGGCACGGGGCGATGTACGACGCGCTCGCCCGAGGCCGCCTGGATGTGTCGCGGCTGCGGTTGGCGCTGGCCGGGCTGGAGCTTCCGCGCGGGACGGACCGGCAGATCTCGATCGCGCTGGACGTGACACCGTGGCCGCGCCCGGACGCGGAGTGCTCGCCGGACCGGCTGCACTGCCACCGCCCGTGCCGCTGCGACGGGGTGCGGCAGACGATTCCGGGCTGGCCCTACCAGGTCGCCGCCGCGCTGGGCGGCGGACGGACCTCGTGGACCGGGCCGCTGGACGCGGTCCGCCTCGGCCCGGACGATGACCTGACCGAGGTCACCGCCGCCCAGGTCCGGAACCTGCTCACGCGCCTGCGCGAGGCTGGTCAGTGTCGCGAGGGCGACCCCGAGGTGCTGTTCGTGCTGGACGCCGGCTACGACATCGTGCGGCTGACGTGGTTGCTGCGCAACGAGCCGGTCCGGCTGCTCGGGCGGATCCGCGCCGACCGCGTCATGCACCACCCGCCAGGGCGCCGCAGGGGACCCACCAAAGGCCGCCAACCGCGTCATGGCGCACCCTTCCGGCTGGCCGACCCGGCCACCCACCCCGCACCCGTCCAGGAGTCCACCACCCGTCATGACCGGTTCGGTGCCGTGACCGCCCGCTGCTGGGGACGCCTGCACCCCAAACTCGAACGCCGCCAGGGCGGTTGGGCCGATCACCCGGGTGACCTGCCCAACGTGGAGGGAACGCTGGTACACCTCGCGGTCGAGCGCCTGCCCGGCAACCGCGATCCCAAGCCGCTATGGCTATGGCACTCGGCCCCCGACGCCGACACTCACGACGTCGACCGCCTGTGGCGGATCTTCCTGAGAAGATTCGACATCGAACACACATTCCGGTTCTGGAAGCAGGCCCTGGGCATGACCCGCCCCCGCCTGCGTCACCCCGCTCAGGCCGACCGCTGGGTCTGGCTGATCCTCGCCGCCTACACCCAGCTCCGACTCGCCCGCACCCTCACCGGCGATCTGCGCCGGCCCTGGGAGAAGCCACTCACATCGGATCAGCTCACTCCCGGCCGGATCCGCCGCGGCTATCCCCGCATCCGCAAGATCCTGGGCACTCCCGCGAAACCGCCGAAAGCCACCCACCCCGGCCCAGGCCGCCCACGGGGCACCACCACCAGCCCCGCCCCCCGACACCCCGTCGGCAAACACCAGCACAAAAAGGACACCCCTCGACCCGAAGAACCGAGGGGAAACCTTTAATTTCAAGCTTAGAGGGCGTTTATGTAGCTCTGTTCCTGTAAGTCACTTTCGCGCCTGTTCTATCTTGAGTTGGTATGCCGAATAGGTGGCTATCGTCCCCGTCGAGGTAGCGAACTCGGCCGTCCGTCGCGTCCGGCTCTGAAGCCTGAAGTCCGTCTGGTTTGACAAAGACCCAGAAACGCCAGAGGGGCAGCGGAACGGAGTTCTCCGATACGTCCATGATCACGCTGTGCCGTGAGTCAGCGGAAGCCGTATCCAAGCGACCTGTCCGACGCCCGATGGGCCTCGATCGAGCCGACTCTGACGGCATGGAGAAAGGCCCGGCTTGACCGCAGACCCACCGGAAAACCGGCGTCGGTCGAACTGCGCGACGTCTTCGACGCGCTCCTCTACGTCAACCGCACAGGAATCCCCTGGAAATACCTCCCGCATGACTTTCCCAACCATGGCACCGTGTACGCCTACTACGCGGCTTTGCGCGACGAGGGAATACTCGCCCAGCTCAACTACGACCTGGCCGGCCTGGCCCGCGTGAAGGAGGGGCGCAAGCCCGAACCGACAGCGTCCGTGATCGACACCCAGAGCGTGAAGACCTCCACGAACGTGCCCTTGACCAGTCAGGGAACCGATGCGGCGAAGAAGATCGTAGGACGGAAGCGGGGCATCCTCACCGACACGATCGGGCTGATCCTCGCCGTGACCGTCACCGCCGCGAGTCTGTCGGAAAACGCCGTGGGAATACAACTCCTCGACCAGGCCAAGAAGACCTACCCGACCATCTCCAGTATGGCTGCTCTCCCCGCACGGTCTCAGCTCCGTCTATGGCGACGAGGCATCTTTCGGCTGGTGATGTACCCGGCTTCAAGAGAGCCATAAGCTGAGTCCCCCCACGTCTGGGACCGGCGGCGCAACTGCCGCCGCGCCAGGACGTAGTCGGATCAACCCTTCACGTCATTGCGGCAGCCATGGCCGGTGTACTGATATCGGAGGACGCGAACGCCTGGCCGGGCGCGCTGCTCCAAGGGGTGATCGCCGGACTCCTGGTCGGCGTCGTCTTGACCGTCGTGATCGCCTCGTCAGACACGTGGCGTGCCCGGCGTACGGCCTCACGTCATGGTCTGACGCTGGCCGCCGAGGCAGCGGCTGGGTCCTGCACCGCCGAGTTCCGAACACCAGTGCCCGCCGGCGCCACCGCCTACCAGCTCACCGACAGCGTGCTGCACGCCCTCAGAGAGGTGCCGTTCCCCCGGATCGACGAAGTCAAGGAGTTCACGCACGGCAAGCTCACTTTCCCGCTGGGACGTACACGAGATCGATGCCGTTGCCACCGCCCTGAACTCCAGGCCCCGAAAGACACTCGGCTGGAAGACACCCGCAGAGGCCCTCAACGAACAGCTACTGTTGATCCAACAAGGCGGTGTTGCGACGACCGATTGAGCCTGGGCTCCGAGCCGCGGTCCGAATGAAAGATCACGCCGTCCACCATGCCGCCGCGCGTCGCGGCGGCCATCTGTAGCGACGCGCTGACCAGGGACGCATCATGCCTGGGGCCCCTCGCGTAGCCCAGGACCCGGCGTGAGAACGCGTCGTGGACGGACGCGAGGTAGAGCTTGCCCTCACCGGTTTCGATCTCGGTCATACCGCCCCACCACAGCACGTCGGGCGCGATCGCGTCGAAGCGACGCAGGACCAGGTCACGGGCGGCTTTCCGCTTGCCCTGCCGGGTCAGGCTCTTGCGCCGGCGCGGGGGCTTGCGGCCCTGCAGGCCGAGCTCAGCCATGATCTCAGCGACGGTGTTCTGCGACACCTGCCAGCCCTCGGCCCACAGATCCAGCGTGACCCTCGGCGAACCGTACGTCCGCCCCGACGCGTTGAAGAAGTGGGTAATCTGCTCGGCCAGTGCGGCCTGTCTGACCTCGCGTTTCGTCGGCTGCTCCGGGCGGCGGCGCCACTTGTAAAACCAGGACTCGGACACCTCCAGCGCCCGGCAGGAGACGGCGTGCGGGACGTGATGCTCGGTCCGCTGGTCGGCGATGAAGCCCGCCCGTCACTTCGTCGCCTCCTTCACCCAGAGGACCACGGAACGCTTGAGGACATCGCGCTCCATCCCGATCTCGCTGTTCTCCTTGCGCAGATGCTTGATCTCCTAGCGCAGCCTACGCAGTTGCTCGCGTTCCGACTCGTCCAGCCCGCCGGCAGCCTCCGCGGCCGCGCGGGCCTTGGCCCGGTGAACCCAGGTCTGCAGTGTGCCCTCGTGCACACCCAGGTCCCGCGCGACCTCCGCCGCAGACTTCCCGGTCTCCAGCACGATCCGTACCGCGCCTTCACGGAACGGCGCGTCATACGACCGTCGCTGATGGTGACCGTCGCCGGCGCACTGGACATCGAGCACATGGTGCCGCTTGCCGAGGCCTGGGATTCCGGGGCGAGTGCGTGGTCGGCGGCGAGGCGGGAGGCCTACGCGAACGACCAGGGCCAGGCGTCCTCCCTCGTCGCGGTGACCGCACGGTCCAACCGAAGCAAGGCCGACCAGGACCCCGCCGAATGGCTTCCGCCCCCGGCGAATGCTCTGTGCCGCTACGCGGCCGAATGGACCGCGACCAAGCTGCGCTGGAATCTCGCCGTCGACGAACTGGAGCAGGACCGGCTGCTGTTCATCGCGGCCGGTTGCGGCGGTGAGAGCGTCACCTACACCCCAGCGCCGTAACAGCCTGCTCGACCCCACGTCATCACGCCCTTACCAGGGCCGCCAACCGATGCCGGGTTGACGGCCCTGGCGGCCTGCGACAGCAGCGTCACCTTCCGGATCTGCGCCGGAAAGGGGTGCCGGGCGAGCAGGCCCGATGCGCGCGTGTTTCCGGCGACACCCGTCACCGTGGGGTCAGCGGGTGACGAGGGTTTGTTCGGTGCCGAGGTGGTCGGCTGGTGAGTCCTTGTACATGGTGGTTTCGCCGTCGGACCATCGTATGAGGAGGTCGTCGGTGAGGTCGTTGGGGGTGTAGTTGCCGGTGGAGATGACGTTGGCGTTGTCTGCCCAGAGGTGGTTCTTGTCGAGGATGCGGTGCTCGGTGCCGAGGGCGGTGGTGGTGGTGCCGACGTAGGTGTCGACTTCGCCGTCGACCCAGCGGATCATGAGGTCCCATTTGTGATGGCCGGAGAACTGTCCGCTGGTGAGCAGGGTGGCATCTTTCCAGACGGGGTCGGGGTTTCGGAGTTTGTGTTCCTGGCCGAAGGTGCCGGAGCTGACGTTGGTGTAGAGGGTGAGTTCGCCGTCCGTCCAGCGCACCATGAGGTCGGTGACGTAGGTGTCGGCGTTGTAGCGGCCGGCCGAGATCTGGGTGGCGTCTTTCCAGGTGGAGTTCTTGGCCATCTGGGTGCCGTCGTGTTTGAGGCCGTTGCTGCTCACGTCGGGGTAGAGGGTGACTTCTCCGTCGTTCCATCGCACCATGAGGTCGAATTGGTTGGATCCGGTGAAGTCGCCGCCGGTGATGGACCCGGTGTTCTTCCAGAGGTCGTTCTTCGGCAGCAGCTGCCGCTCGGGCTTGAAGCCGCCCTGGGCGTCGCCGGGGTAGAGGGTGGTCTCGCCGTCGGTCCAGATGACGAGCAGGTCACTGTGGCCGGTCTGGGAGAAGTCGCCGGAGGCCAGGAGCCTGGCGTGCTTCCACAGCTCGCCGCCACCGGGCAGGTGAGGGTCCGTCGAGGCCTGGTACGGCGGCCGCGCGCCCGGCTGCCGGCCGGCGACGGCATCGTCATAGAGGTCCTGGGCATCCTTGCCGTAAACAGGCGCATAGGTGATCCAGTCGACCTCCGAGTCAGTGCCGCCCCCGTTGTAACCGCCCGTGTTGCCGATCACCTTCCCTTACGACTCCCGGCGTCGTAGTCCGTGATCCACGGCCCGCCGGACACCCCGCCGTAGAAGCCACCGCACTCCATCCGCATCTGACGGAAACCCGGCAGCCGCCTTGTCGAGGTCTCGCAGCGAAACGCCTTGTGATCCTTGTTGTGTTCCTGGCTGGACGGGTAGCCGACCACGGTGACCTGGTGGCTGTAGCCGGCCGTAGGCGTGAAGGTCAGCGCCCCGGTGGCATCCTCGGCCGCCTTCCCTTTGCTGTTGGCGCCGACGCGTACGAACGCCACATCGAGGTCCGAGACGGGCAGCTTTGTGTTTTTCTTGTAACGCGGGTCTATGAACACGTCGCCGTCGTCGTGGACGGGGAAGACGCCGCTGGGCTGTTTGTCCGCGCCGTCGCCGTGACGGTACTGCGGCACAAAGATCCGGTTGTTGGCAACCTTCAGGCTCACAGCGCAGTGCCCGGCGGTCAGGACCAGGTCACGGGTGCGGCTGTGGACAACGCTGCCCGTGCAGTACGTCAATTTGCCTCCCAGTTCCCGGCCTTTGTAGAAGAAGGTGCCCACCATCGGCAGCCCGCCGAAATACTCTCCCTGTTTGACACCTGACGAGGACGCAGCGCGCTTGGACCGGCCGGAGGCCCTCACGAGCGGCCCTTCGCCCCGTTGAGCGTCGACCGGCACCGCCTCGGCCATCCTTTCGGCCGTCCAGTACTTCTCCTCCTCGCTCAGGGACGAACTCGCTGCGGTATCGGGTTCAGGGTTCAGTGGAGCTGGCGCAGCCAACGTGGGGGAGGGTGCGCCAGGGGGCGGTGACGATGCCGCCGCGGTGGACGGCGGCGGCGTGGGGGTGGGGGAATCGGGGGCTGGTGGCGAAGGTGATGCTGCGGACGTGGCTGGCGTGGGGGCGGGGGTCGCTGCGGCGGCGGGATCGGTGCCCAGTGCACCGGCGCACAGGACGAGCGCGAGCGCAGGCAACCAACAGGAGCGCAATGAACTGTCCTCTAGTAACGGGGGACCCGCCCCTCCAACTGGACAATAATCACACACCAGTTCGATGATAGAGCGGATGTAGAGGGCCATCATGGGAATTTCGCGTGCAGTCGTCGCCACCGTGCTCTCCCTCGGGTGCACAGTGGGCACGGCCGGTCCGGCGTCCGCAGACGGGACGCTTCCCTACGCTCCAGGGAAAGTCCTCTCAGTCCGCCCCGGCGACGTCCTCACCGCGACCGCCCCCGCCTTTCAAAACGACCTGGGGAGTGGTGACGTACTGACCTCGACGGCCTTCCTCAACGATGGCGTCCTTCGGATGCACACCCCACGCCTGACCGCGACCGTCGCCATCAAGTGCGACGCGACACCCGGCATCCACACGGTGAAGACCCCGCCCTTCCCCTCCTGGGCGCGGCACGGCACTTTCACCCAGGTGCGGGTGGAGAAAGCCGACGCGGCGGCCGCGAGTGCCTGTCGCAGCAAGCTGAAGAACCTGCCGCCCGACTCGAAGGAAGAACAGTGGCCCAAGGAGACCGATTGGCCCGCGACCGACTGGGACGTAAGGGTCTTCCCGGCCGGCAGCAAGGTCGAGGCCCACAGCACCCTCCATTCCTTCGACGGGCCCCTCGTCTCTCCGGCCTTTGCCGACCGGCCCGTCATGCATGAGAGCAAATCCGAGGAGTGGGCAACCGTGACCATCAAATGCGACGCCAAACCCGGCCTCTACCCCGTCTACGAGCAGGACGAGGACGCGCCTGACGTAAAGCAGAAAGTCTGGGCGCGCTACCGCGTTGCCCCCGCCGACGAATCGACCCGCCGCTCCTGCACGGCCGGAAAACCGGCGCTCGCGGGCGCGAACTCCAGTACGAAGCTGGTGACATGGACCGCAGCCAGCGGCGCGACCCTCGCCGCAGTCGCCGGCGCGCTGCTCATCATCCGGCGCAGGCGATCCCGGGCGTGATTCGCTGAGCCCAGCCGCTGACGCTGCCAGTATTGCCCCCTGTGACAGATTTATGATCTCCAGCCAGATCTGGTTCTGGGCAGTGTCGTGGAGCGGCAGGTGGCGTCGCGCCGGTGGCGGTGCCGCAGCTCCAGCTGGGCGATGGGGACGCGGGTGGTGTTGGTGGCGAAGCAGGTGAGTCACAGGCCGTCAGCATCGGTGAATCGCAACTGGGCGCCGGGATGCGGACGTTCCCTTGCGGACGATCAGTCGCATTCCCGCAGGCCAGCCCTTGAGGACGTCTCCGTCGTTTTCGGCGACCCAGGCGCCGTCGCGGATCTCGCCGCCGGGCTCGACGGCCGCCGTCCAGGCCGGGGCGGGAACCTTCAGGACGGCCTGGTGGATGGTGTCGGTGATGGTCATCCCGACCGAGTACGACAGCCACCTGCTACGGCTGCACTAGGCTGTTCGGTGTTGCGCGCGAGCTTCCCGGCCACCATGCCGAGGATCTTGTTCTGGTGCTGATCTGCGCGTGGCGCGCAAACGCATGGGGCTCGGACTCCCGCCAGCGTGACAGGAGCCCCGGACTGCTCAGTCCGGGGCTCCTGCTGTGCACTCACAGGTCTGCTCAACGAGCCTGGCCTGCCCCGGTTACCTAGACGAGAGTGTGCGGGATCCCCTGAGGTTCCCCCGCACACCGTGGCCGTGGGACAGCCCCGGGCAATGTGCGTTGGCAGGTGAGCGCGATTGCGATGGGGCCGATGCCGTCGATTGCCGTGCCGGCAAGGTGGCCCCCACAAGGCGTTGCCTCTCTCGTTCGGCCTGGCTTTCGCGTGCCGTCCGGTCTCGCGTTCATCGCGGAAGATGTCGCGACGTGAGGGGCCGGGAGTTCCGGCCCCTCACGCTCGTTTCATGCCGGGCAACGAGTGGCTCCCGCCATGGTGGAACCCGCTCGGAGCACCTTCCGTGCCGGCGTGCGGGTCAGAGGAGGACGACTGACACGACGCCTCCTGCCGCGGCCATCGTGAAGGCGAGCCCCCGGTGCCATCCGGTGGCGTTGTTCATCTGGCCCCGGGTTGCCAGCACCATGACGGAGTTGGCAGCAAACGCAGGGATCAGGATGCCGAAAGAGGGCGAACGTCCCACCGCCGACAGCCCCTTGAGCTGGGGTGTTGCGACGACCACTAGAACGGAAATTGCGGGGCCGTACCTACCTGCCGGGCTAAGGGAGTTGCTTCTTCTCGGCGTAGTAGGCGTAGGCGTAACCCCCGCCCTGGGAGCCAGTGACGGCGGCTGAGAAGCCGAGAGGACCGGGCTTGGACATGTCGATGCTCCGCTGGAAGATGGAGCCGTCACACACCTGGGTTCCAGCGGCCGACGGCACGTCCTTGTCTCCGACGGCGATCTTCAGCGCCACCTTGGCGCCACCCGTGCAGGTGAACGCGAACGTCACGCTCAGCACGTCGTCAGGCGCGGAGGGATGCGTGTTGCCGAACGGCCCCCCCTCCAGCCCGCCGGACCCGGCCCCTAGGGACTCCCTGGTGACGAAGGCTCTCTCCAGCACGGACTTCGCGGCGGCGCCGGCCGTGTCCGGAGTCGTCGTCGAGGCTGACCCTGTCACGGTCGGGCTCTTCGAAGGCGACCCGGACTGCTCGCCCGGGCTGCACGCCCCCGCACCGAGCAGCGCGGTGACGGAGAGGCCGACGGAGAGGCGCCGGACGGCCCTCCGGTCCATTCCCCTGGTCCGACTCATGAATTCTGCCGTCCAATCGACATGTCGCCCTTCCGCGGAGCCAGGACGACGATGGTCTTCTTTTTGGCGTCACAGGGGGGAGCGATCCACGTCTTCACGCCGGTGAGCTTCCAGCCGACTTGCCCGAGCACCGCCCGGTAGCCCTTTGAGGTGCTGTTCGTGTCCGTGACGGTCTGCGTCCCGGTCCACGTCCAGGCGTTGCTGATTTTGGTGTCGACACTGACCTTGGCCTTGGCCAGGATCGCTCCCGCCTCCGCCTCGACGCTGGCGCCGATGTCCCAGGTGAAGGTGTGACTGCCGGTCACGGTCCACGACACGGTCTGACGGGGCAGCAGCCACGTCGACTGCGGCTTCTTTTTATCGGCGATGAAGTACGGCGACCCCTTGACGGTGTACTTCGGCCGGTCGTTCACCTCAGGGCAGGCCATCGTGCTCATGTCCCCCTTCCCCGCCTTGGGCAGGGCCGTGGGCTCCTCCCCCTCGAACGTGAAGGTGACCGTGTCGTCGACGCCGACGACACGTCCGTCGTCCAGAACGATCTCCGCGCCCTCGGCCGGAGTCGGCTCGTCCACCGGAGCGGCGGCACTCGCGGCGGCTCCTGCCAGCAGCACGGCCCCGGCGGTTATGAGAGGCAGTGCGGTGCGCATTGCGATGCGGCTCATGTGTCCCCGTTTCATAAGCGGGTTGAGACGGCTCCTGGTCAGGGAGCCCAAACCCGTCACCCCGAGCGATGCCAGGAAGAAAGCTCTGGGTGATCTGCGTGCGCCGTTCCTACCGTGCTGCGATCACGAGGCGCAATGGCTAAGTGACTCGGATCACGCGCAGACGCCGAATCGCGCTACCCCAGCGGGCAGGCAGCTCAGACGAACCTCAAAACGGGGAAAGCGCGAAGGCTCCCCGCGCCTCGGGGGCGCAGAGCATGGTGGCCCGCAGCACCGGCAACCTGACCTCCACGTTCGCCTATGCCAAGCGCGGCGCGGCCGCCGCCCCCAGCGGCCTGCTCCGCGCCCAGGTCCACGCCTGGGCGCTGCTGCCCACCCTCGCCCAGCAGGGGCCGCGACCGGGATGCGGCTGCCGCCCTCGACGTGGCGCTGACGGAACTCGAAGCCGATCCGGTCGGCCAGGCTCCGGTCCGTTTCGGCTTCGACGAGCCCGAACTCGCCCTGCACCAAGCCGAGGCGCACCTCACGCTTGGCCGAACCGACCAGGCCCGCGCCCGCGCCGAGGCCTCCGCGGCCGCCTGCCCACCCGGCACCCCCGGATGGGCTGCCGCCACCCTCGTCCTTGCCCAGGCCGAGGCCTCCGAGACGCCGTCCGACGCCGCTCAACGCGCCCTGGGACGTCCTCGACCGGGTACCGCCGAGCCGCCTGCGCGCCACCGCCCGCACCCGGCGCGGCCGCCTGGACGGTCTGCTCGCCGCCCGGCCCGCCGAGAGCGTCGCCGACCTGCGCGAACGCCTGCACACCCTGCCGCCTCCCGTTGACGCGTCCGGCGCCGCATCGGCGTGTCGCGCCGGGCATCCGGCAGACAGGACCTGGACGTCGTGATCCTGAAGGCATGCCGGATGGGTGAACGGCCAAAACTTGGGAGCTTCTGGTCACCCCTGGCATGAAACGGATTGCGAAGATCCAGAGCATGGCTACCGACGCCGATGAGAAGGTGCAGTTCTCTGCCGCTCTGGCGCAGGTGATTCCTGTGGCAATCCTCGCTGAGGCGCGGAGCGGTCATGAGGGAACGGCGGCGGCTCCGTGTCCACTTCGCACGTTCGCGGGACCGTCACCACAGCACGAGGTGTCTGTAGGTTCCGCGGATTCGTGAGCGCTCACGGGCTCCCGACCTGTGGTGTCGGCAGCGGTGAGCACTGCTGATGACGGAGCCCGTCGCCGGATCATGAGCAATCCGGCGTGATGGGCACGGTCTTCGCGGTCGAGTGTCGTGTAGAAACCGCAGGTCACGAGATCCCCTGCTCACCGAACCGCGGAATTGCTCGGACAGTGCTCATGATCACGCGGAATTGCTAACGAATCCGCGGACCTTACAGTGTCGCAGGGATAATTGCGCTCACTCGGCCGGGCGTTGACGTACAGTGGTCTTACCGACGCGGGGTGGAGCAGCTCGGTAGCTCGCTGGGCTCATAACCCAGAGGTCGCATGGTTCAAATCCTGCCCCCGCTACCAACTCTGGCCCCTACGACGCCACGGCGTCGTAGGGGCCAGAAGCATTTACAGCCATCCCGGCGGCGTAGTCGAACGGTGGTCGGGTGGCCCGAGGGAGGCTCACCCCCGGGCTCCCACAGAACGGAGCGTGACAGTCTCCCGTCACTCCGCTCTTGTCACTCTGATCACCAGAAACACGGTGTCCATGCCCAGTGGGCGAAGAGCCTGGGGTGCCGGCTGGTGATGCGCTGCCAGCACTTGTGGGCTGCCTTGAACGACCGAAATCGTCTGTACTTCTTGCGGATCCAGCGCATCAGGTAGGCACTGATACGCCGCAGGAGGGGCAGCAGTTCGGAGCGGTAGAACGCTCCGTAGTACTGCATCCAGCCGCGCACGATCGGGTTGATCCTGCGGGCCAGTTCGGCGAAGGTGAGGCCGATCCGCAGGTGAAACCGCCAGGAGCGGACCTCCCCACTGACCTTCTTCAGGGCTTCCTTGCTGATCGCGGGCAGGAAGTTGGCGAAGTTCTTCCCCTTCCTGTTCCGCGCCCTGCGGGCCTGGAACGTGAACCCGAGGAACGTGAACGACGTGTGCTCGTAAGCACCGCGCCGGTTCCCGTCCTTGCAATACACGATCTTGGTCTTGTCGGGATGCAACCGCAGCCCGACCTCCTCCATCCTGTTCCCGAGCGCTGTCAGAGGGCGTTTGATGTAGGCGAATTGCCGCTTATGCCCTAGTAGGTCCCTCGCCAGGTTGGCGTGGTCTCGTCCGTTATGCGCTTGGCGAGGTTGTCGATCGAGGCGATGTGGATCATGGCCTCGGAGCTGGCGGGCAGGGTCTCGTAGTCGCGGGCGAGGCGGCGATGCATCATGATCCATCCGATGCTCCGTTCCGCTACCCAGCGCCTTTTGACGTCATGAAAGCCACGGATTTCAGGGTTTCTGTTGACGACTTCGACGTTGATTCCAAGCTTCGCTCCGTGCTCGACGACGGCGTTCTTGAAGCCGGTATCGCCCCAGCTCTTGGAGATGGTCGGGTAGGTCTTCTTGGCCTGGTCGAGGAGTTGTATTCCCACGGCGTTTTCCGACAGACTCGCGGCGGTGACGGTCACGGCGAGGATCAGCCCGATCGTGTCGGTGAGGATGCCCCGCTTCCGTCCTACGATCTTCTTCGCCGCATCGGTTCCCTGACTGGTCAAGGGCACGTTCGTGGAGGTCTTCACGCTCTGGGTGTCGATCACGGACGCTGTCGGTTCGGGCTTGCGCCCCTCCTTCACGCGGGCCAGGCCGGCCAGGTCGTAGTTGAGCTGGGCGATATTCCCTCGTCGCGCCAAGCCGCGTAGTAGGCGTACACGGTGCCATGGTTGGGAAAGTCATGCGGGAGGTATTTCCAGGGGATTCCTGTGCGGTTGACGTAGAGGAGCGCGTCGAAGACGTCGCGCAGTTCGACCGACGCCGGTTTTCCGGTGGGTCTGCGGTCAAGCCGGGCCTTTCTCCATGCCGTCAGAGTCGGCTCGATCGAGGCCCATCGGGCGTCGGACAGGTCGCTTGGATACGGCTTCCGCTGACTCACGGCACAGCGTGATCATGGACGTATCGGAGAACTCCGTTCCGCTGCCCCTCTGGCGTTTCTGGGTCTTTTACAAACCAGACGGACTTCAGGCTTCAGAGCCGGACGAGACGGACGGCCGAGTTCGCTACCTCGACGGGGACGATAGCCACCTATTCGGCATACCAACTCAAGATAGAACAGGCGCGAAAGTGACTTACAGGAACAGAGCTACATAAACGCCCTCCTAGGCCCAGCAGCCTTCGCTCGCGCGTGCACGCGCGAGGCCGCCTGATTCCCGACGGCCGCTTCGCGCCGTTCAGGGCTGCTGGGCTGTCTCGCCGCGGGTGCGCTCGTATTCGGCCTGGTCCAGGATCTGCCAGGCGGCCTGGCCGATGGCGAGGACGCCGCGGGCCGGCAGGGGCACGTCACCGATCCGCGGATTCTCCTGCAGTTGAACGGGGCGTCCGAGGTCTGCGCCATCAAGCGTGGCTCGTGAGGCGTCGACGAAGTACATCTGCTGTGGCATCAGCGTTCCGGGGTGGCCGCTCGGCATCACGCCGGTCATCTCCAGGCGGCCCAGCCCCAGCGCCCGTGCCAATCGCTCCCGCGCCCCCACCAGAGCTCGGGGACGCCATGTCGCCAGCGGCAGCGCCACACTGACGTGGTTCAGCAACCCGAGAAGTCGGGTCACGGAGGCGGTCAGAGTCCAGTTCAGCGAGGGTGAATCCATCGTCACCCTCAGGGAGGCCGGGGCCGTCCACGTGAGACCGATCCGGGCGTAGCCCGTGTGATCGCAGGCCGCGCCGTAATACCTCGGGCATGCCGTGTCGAGTCGCTCCCCGTCGACGTAGATCGACCACCTGCCGCTCGGGTCGCGATGCCACACCGTGCGATAAGGACCGAAGGAGCTCTCCGGAAACACCCGCAGCGCGAGCACGTGACCGGAGTCGAAAGGCAGCCCGAACACGCCCCAACCCTTCACGTACTCGTGGTTCGGCCAGGGGGCCCGTCCCCGTCCCGCCGGGATCCCCGACAACTTGGACGACAAGTCGAGCATCTGCACCACCTCGTTCCGCACAGCTCTGGGCCTGCACCCAGAATGCCAGCAACCGACCCACCGGACACTGGGGGACGACCAGGGCCACCCGTGAACGGCGGCACCACCAGCCGGTCTGCGCGCGGTTGGTTTTGTTCACGGATCACGACGGCGATTGTTCATCACTCTGGGAGGCGCCCGCCCGGGGCCGAGTCGATGTTCACGAGAACGGACAGCACCCGTCGACTGACTCCCCGTCCCGGACAGGGGGTGGCCTTCCTGGGCCTCGGTACCCGCGACTGCTGCAGTTCCCGGCGGACAGGCAAGGCAGACCGGCCCGGTCCTCGGTCCCTGGGTATCGGTGGACCTTTCGCCTCGCTTGCGGCGCACGGCCGTGGTGCGATGAACAGGGGATCGGGAAGGAGAGAGCGATGATCCCGCCGGCAGGGGAGCGCAAGAGTGGCACGGGCCCTGTGTCGGTCCGCCCGCTGGGTGAGGCGGACCTGGATCGGGCCGACGAGGTCTTCAGGGTCGCCTTCGGGACGTTCCTCGGGGTTCCCGAGCCGAAGACATTCTTCGGGACCGCCGACTACGTCCGCACTCGCTGGGCGGCCGATCCACAGGCGGCCTTCGCAGCGACGGTCGAGGGCGAAGCCGTTGCATCGAACTTCGCCGTCAACTGGGGCAGCGTCGGGTACTTCGGCCCGCTGACCGTACGTCCGGACCTGTGGGACCAGGGCGTCGGCAGGCGCCTCATGGAGCCGGTCATGGACTGCTTCGAGACCTGGGAGAACCGACACCTGGGCCTGTTCACCTTCTCGCACAGTCCCAAGCACCTTGAGCTCTACCGCCGGTACGGTTTCTGGCCCCGATTCCTCACAGCCATCATGAAGAAGCAGGTCGCAGGCAGTGCCGCGGTCCCCGGCCGAGTGCTGTACGGCGAGCTTCCCGCCGCCGAGCGGCTCGACGCCCTGAGCCTCTGTCGCACACTGACCGGGGCTGTGTTCGAGGGCCTGAGCGTGGAACGCGAGATCGTGGCCACGCACGCGCAGGGACTCGGTGACACCATCCTGCTCCAGGGGGCCGGCTCAGAGCTCGATGGCCTGGCAGTCTGCCACTGCGGAGCCGGGTCGGAGGCCGGAGAAGACGTGTGCTTCGTCAAATTCGGCGCCGTGCGTCCTGGCCCGGAGGCGGCCGACCGGTTCGAACGACTGCTCACCGCGTGCGAGCGGCTCGCCGCCGAGCGCGGCCTGGGGCAACTGGACGCCGGAATGAACCTGGCCCGCCAGGATACCTACCGGCGAATGGTCGACCGCGGTTTCCGCACCTGGTTGCAGGGCGTGGCCATGCACAGGCCCAACGAACCCGGCTACAGCCACCCCGACGCCTACGTGATCGACGACTGGCGCTGAGACCTCGCCACGCTCGGCCCGCGAGGAGGGCCCGGCGCTGCCCGAACCCGTGAACATTCCGCGTCGGCGCCGACGGCCAGACACCTCCCGGACCACTGTCGAAGTGCTGTCCCTTCTCATGGACAGAGCCACGCGGTCGCCGATCTTCAACAAACGATGGTTTTTGAGGATTGCGGGCAGTCGCGACAGGCTGCTTCGCCCAGCACCGGGGGACGGAGCATCTGCGCGTTGGAAGGGGAATCCGCTGCGCGGAGGTTCGGGTTGCCTTGCCGGGCTGGCGCGATCACCCTCGTGTCCTTCGATCCTGTCCAACCGGGACGCGGCCGGGACACAAGGACAGCAACAGACTGACAAAGACAAACCAGTACCGACACGGCTCGCTCCATCTGACCTGCGAAAACGTCGTGGATCGGCGTAGATCGACAAGGGCCGCCAAGATCCCAAAGGACTCATAATCCGTCGGCCGTGGGTTCGAGTCCCACCCGTCCCACCCCGAGCATCCCCAGGCAGAATCGTTCTGACCTGGGGAACGCGTTTTCCGAGGGCGTTTTGGGTGTGGCGGACGCCTCGCGGAGGTGTGGCGAACGTGAGTCTTCGCGCATCCAGGACGGGCCGTGACCGGCTTTGACCTGGGCTTTCGCTTTCCCGCGCCCATGGGAGGGTTAACAACGGTCCCACGGCCGTCGAGGAAGACGCCGCACTCCACTCAACCCCCCCGCCGCATCGCCGCACCGCGGTGACGCGACGTCGCCCCCCGCGCGTGGCTTGTGGTGGCTCGGCGGCCGGCTCCCTCACGTCGGTGATTGCGGTCGGACCGACGCCGGCCGAGGGCGGCGGCGGTCGCCCATCGACACCTCACCCGTGCGTCCGGTGGGGACGGCACCCTGCACGACAAGGACTGAGACGGGCGCTTACGCGAAGGAGCCCGGTTCCGCATAGTATGCGGAACCGGGCTCAAAGCGTCGGTCAGACCGGATCCGGACCGTTGGTCTCGGCGATTTCCATCCGGAGAGCCTTCTGCTTCTTCTTGGAAAGAGAGTCACCGTTCACGCTGTGTATGCCCCAGGGGATGGGGCACGGCCCTTCGTGCGAGGAGTCCGGGCACAGCACTTCCACCAGCCGGTCCATCAGTTCCTCATGCTGGGCGGCTGTCGCCAGCAAGGCGATGTTCACCTGCCACAGCCTGGGCTCCGCTGTCGTACCAACGACCTCTGCGTCGGCGTCGCTCATGATGTGGTCCTCGTTCCGAAGTGGGCTAGCGAGCAGGGGGCCAGTGTGCCGCGCTCCGCGGACCTGACCTCCGCCCGGGGTGGCACCCCGGGCGGAGGTCGGAACACGGTTCCCGCACCATGGTCGGGGATCAGGGGCTGCAGCCGCAGAAGCTGCCGTAGGTACCCCTCCACACCTCGCTGTGGAACAGGATTCCCCAGGAGTTGTGGTTGGCGCGCCTCATCCAGTTCGGCGCATTGTGCCGGTGCATGGTACGTGGGTCGTAGTTGCCGTCCCACCACTGCCTGACCCGGTTCTTGGTGCAGTCGTACGCCCGGCAGTGACGGGCATAGCAGCCACGGGGCGCCTGCTGGGTGGCGTCCCGCTTCGCGTCCTTCACCGCGCCGTCCTTCGTCTTCCCGGAGCCGGCGCCCCAGAGGTGGCCGGTGCAGTGCGACCCCTTGCCCTCGATGTTGCACTTGGCCTTGCACTTCCACGCACGACCGTCGAGGTCGTTCTGGTTGACCGGGTCACCGGGATAGCCGTAGCGGTTGGCTCCACCGCCGTGGACCGGGTCGACGGACAGGAACCGGCCGGCGGTGGAGTTGTAGAGCCGTACACCCATGAGGGTGTGCCCGGTGACGGTCTCGGCGGAGCGCTGCTTGGTGCCCAGCCAGCCGTATCGGGTGGCGGCCTGCCCTGCCCTGGGGGTGCCGTACTCGTCCGTGTCCAGCGCCACGGGGGCCTGGGCCGCGTCCAGGGGAAGCTGCAGGGCGATATCCCCGTGGATCGTGGACAGTTGGAGAACCGTGGAGCCGGTGGCACTGGTCGTCGCGGCGAGTCCTCCCGCGAGCGATGTCAGATTGCGGGTCACCGCGCCCGTCGAGGCGTCTTCGACGACCCAACGCGGGTTGTCGGAGTCGCAGTCGTAGTGATTGGTCTTCGTGCCGACGCTCGCCCAGGTGCCCGATGTCTTGGCCTCGACGGTCCACGAGCGCAGCCGCAGGGCCGCGTCCATCGCCCAGGTCTGGCGTCCGGTGCTCGTCGTCTCCTGACGGGCCATGTCGTTGGCGTAGTAGCCGACGGTCACACCGCCCGGCAACGCAGTGGTGCGGCCGAAGGCGTCGTACGTGTAGCCGGTGGCGTTGAGCCGGTCGGCCGAGTCGTAGGTCGTGGTCGTCGAGGTCCAGCCGCTGGTCGGGCAGTCCGCGCCCGCCGCCGCCGTTTCCGTCGTGACCGAGGTGCGGTTGGTGCGGGCGTCGAAGCCGTAGGCCCGGCGGGTGCAGACCGTGTCGGACGTGTCCTGGACGGTCACCAGACGCCCGGCGGCGTCATAGCGGTAGGTCTGGTCGGACCGGCCCGCGTGGCTGGTGGTCTGGTTGTGGACGGACGCGGTCGTGCTGTCGGAGTAGACGACCGCCGAGTCGCTGTCCCGGGTGTACGTACGGTCGATCGCCGTTCCGGTGGAGTCGTTGCGGACGTTCATGGTGTAGCCCCCCGGCAGCTTCTCCGTGAGGAGGCTGCCTTCGGGGTCGTACGTTGCGCTGAATACCCCGGCGACGGAGTCGGTGAGCTTGGTCGCGAGGCCGCGGGGTTCCACGGTGTGGTCGTAGGTGAAGGTGAGAACGGACGGGACGGTGTCGCTGACCCTGGCGGGGCGGTCGAGGAGTTCGTACTCCGTCGTGGTTTTGCCGCCGTCCGCGTCGGTGTAGGAGATCAGGCGGCCGAGGGTGTCGTACGCCTTGGTGACCGTCCCGGCTGTCGGGGAACTGACGGTGAGAACCCGGCCCGTCACGCTGTCGTAGCCGGTGGTGGCGGTCGGGACGCTCTCACCCACTCCGCCGGTCACCGCGACCGTGGTGGCGCGGCCCGCGCTGTCGTACGTCGTGACGGTGGTGCGGGTGACGCCATTGGCGCTGTTGCTGATCGATGTGGTGTTGCCCCAGGAGTCGTACTCATAGGTGCTGGTGGCGAGCTGGCTGGGGTTACTGCCGCCGCCGGTGATGGCCCCGCCGGGACCGGTGGAGCACAGCAGGTCGGCCCACTCGGGACGTCCCTCGCAGGCGGCGGTGCCAGTGGCGGACCAGTACTTCGTCACGCGGGTGGCCGCGTCGGTCCCGGTGGCTCCGGGTGCCAGTTCTTTGATCACCTGGCCCTTCGCGTCGTACTCGAAGGTGGTGGTGATGGCCAGGCCACCCGGGTCCTGGATCTTCTTGACCGGCAGGCCCCGGGTCCAGTCGTAGACGGTCTGGGTGGCCCTGGTCTCGCCCTGGACTCCGGGGTGCTCACGGACCTGCGCTCCGACGGTCACCTTGGTGATCTGGTCCTTGACGCCGGCGGTGCCGTCGGTGGGACGGCCCGAGTCGTACTCGTTGACCGTCCAGCCGCGAGCGGTCACGGACATGCCCGAGGGAACCAGTGTGGTGGTGCCGGACTTCAGGTCCGCGGTGAGGTCGACCCTGCGCAGCGGGGACAGTTCCTCCAGTTCCCGGGTGCCGTCGGCGTTGTACACGGAATTGGTCGACAGGAGTCTGGCGCGCTCGGCGGAGGTGAGCTGAGCGATGCCGAGGTCGGCCTGAGCGGCTCTGTCCGCGGCCGTGATCCCCAGGGCGACAGCACGGTTGACCGGCGTGAGATCCCGGACGGTGTTGCCGAACCTGTCGGACTCCGAGGCCGAGATATGGCCGCCGGGTGTCGCGGAGTTCACCGTGCGCCCCGAGACACCGAGGTAGCTGATGTTCGCGCGAGCGTAGGAGGCGGCGGTGAGCCCGGCGCCGGTATGGGACGACGGCACGGCATCCGCGGGGAAGATGGCGGTGGCATCGGTCGGGGCGTCGGTCTGACCCCAAACCTTCACGTCCGCCGCGCCCATTTTGTACGGAGCGCTAGTCCCGGTCAGCGGGACGTCGTAGACGAGGGTCGTGGCCGCGGTGCCGTCAAGGGTGCTGGTCGTGCCCTGCTTCAGCGCCGGGCGCGACGCCTTGAGCAGCATGCCTTCCCCCGCGGTCGATCCGGTGCCCACCTTGCCGTACGTAAAGGTCCACGGCTGGTCCGTCGTGGACTGGTACGTGATGACGCGGCCCGTGCTGTCGTAGGCGTACTGCGTCTGCGTGGACTGGGCCAGGCGCGGGTTCCACTCCTGGCGCAGGCGTCCGGCGTCGTCGTACTGGTAGGTGGCCACCGCGCGGGCGGTCGCCGAGGTGGCGGACTTCCCGGAGGCGTACAGCTGAACCTCCTTGACCTGACCCTGGTAGTCGCCGAAGGCGGTGGCGGTCGCCGTGGTGGCGGGGGCGTAGACGAACTCCAGCACTCGGCAGCCCTTGGCAGTGGGCGTGGCGAGGCAGATGGCGTTGGTGTTCGCCGAGGTCGGGGCCACGATCCGCTTGGGGCGGGCAAGGGTCTTGCCGCCCGTCAGCACGGTCTCGGTCGACACGGTCGTCGTGGAGACGTCCAGCCCTTCGAGGCGTGTCGAGACCACCTGCCAGGTGACGACAGCCGGATCAGGCTTGGCGAACTCGGTCACCACGGCTTCGGAGTCCGACAGCGTGAAGGAGCCGCTGATGCTGCCTGTCAGGTTCAGGTCCTGTGAGCCCGGCTCCGGAATCCACCCGGTTCTGCCGGAATTCGCGGTGAAGTGGACCTCGGTGTCGTCGGCCTTGACCACGGCGACGGCGGTGTCGGAGATCCTGCGGATGTGTGCGTAGTCGGATTCGGTCAGTTCGGCTGTCGTGCCGGAGACCCACTGGGGGCCGAAGATCGCGGCCTGGCCCTGCTGTTCCGCCCCGGCCCGCGGGGTACGGGAGGACGCCGTCCGGGTCACCGAAAGCCCGTAGTACGAGACGTCCGAGGCGGACAGCGTGTAGTCGCCGGTGAGGAGATTCACCGAGCCGGGCCCGATCTCCTCGGCCGCGGCCTCGTCGGCGTCGCGGTCGACGACAACGGTGAGCGGGTTGCTGCTGCCGGTCACGGAGGTCGAGCCGGTGAAGTCGGCCTTGATCTGCACCGTGCCGTCAGGGTCGACTGTGGTGGCGGCAGTCCAGACCAGCGGGGCGTTCCTGCCGTTCGACAGCGGGACGGGCCAGGCCGTGAGTGGCACGCCGCCGGCGGTGACGTCCGCCACCGGGATCGCGATCCAGGCATCCGCCTCGGAGCGTCGCCACGAGAACGACACGGCGTTGTACTTGGCCGCGTCCGCCTCGGCGACGAGCGGCAGGCGCCGTGCAGTGCGCTCGCTGTCGGAGGGCTGGAGAAACCCGCCGGGACCGGCGTTGAAGGTGTACTCGATGGCCTCGGACTTGTTGTCAGCCTGGTCCACGCTGCGGACGTACAGGGTATGAGTACCGTCACGCGGCGGGGTGACGGAGATGGCCTTGGCCGCCGTCGAGCCGCCGGTGGAGACCTTGGTCCAGGTCACTTCGTCCAGTGACCACTCCAGCCACTGGTGGTCGGCGGCGGGCGGGGTGACCGTGAAGACGCCGGCCTGGCCCGCTCCCTTGACCCACGAGCCCGACGGGTAGTCCGTCGAGACGACCCGTGCCGGGGCGGACGGAGCCGAGGCGTCGACGGTGAAGGTCTTCCGTGCCGACCAGCCGAGGTTGTAGTGGAGACCGTCGTACGGTGAGGTGCGGAAGGTGTACGTCTTGCCGTTGGCCAGCACACCGGCCGGGACCTTCACGGAGGCGGTCTGCCCCGAAGGGACGTACGGCGACACCAGGACCTCGCCGACCTGGGTGTCGCTGGTGCCGTCGAAGATCTGGAAGGTGCCGTTCACCTTGTCGCCGTTGGAATCGACGAAGGTGTCGCGCAGCGTCGGGGTCGCGGTGTTGACGGTGTACGCGCCGGTGTAGGAGAAGTACGGCGGCCCGGCCTCCTGCTTGGTGCCGGTGCGGGGCCGGTAGTTGTAGGTGACGACCAGCTTGGGCGGATTGGCCGTGGCGTTGGCGGAGTTGACCCGCTTCCACTGCTGGATGACCGATTCGCTGGTGGCACGCAGGCCCATGTGTCCGCGCGTGGTTTTGGCCGAGGCCCATTCCTGGGCCAGCGTGGTCACGTCGGCGTTGATCCACCCGTCAGGGGCGGCGGTGCAGCCGACGTTGCCGCGCGTCTCGGTCGAGGTGGCACTCTTCGCCGTCATGACGGGCCGGTTCGTCCAGCGGCTGGCGGTGGTCGCGGCGGGAGACGACCAGACCTCCCACGGATATGCCTTGCAGTCCGGGTTGCCGGAATGGAAGTTCCACAGCGACAGTTTGGCGTTGGAGACCAGCGCGTCGGAAATGGGCGCGGTATTCCAGGAGATGAAGGACTGCGCAGTACGCGGGGTGCCGTCGGCGTTGGTGGTTCCGGGGTTGCCGATATCGAGTTCGGTGTCGGCGGACCAGTCGACCGTCTCGCCCTGCTGGACGTAGGTGTCGAATACGTTGCCCAGCGAGGAGGTCGAGGGGTCGACCGTGACCGGGTACTTCGTGGCCGGGTCGGCCAGGAACTTCGCGTCCGGGGTGATGACCAGATCGACCGTGGAGCCCTTGGTCACGGCCTTCATGACGACCGGCACCCGCCGGGTGTGCTCGCCGGAGACCTCGTCGACGGTGGCGTCCCACATCACCGGAGCCGGCATCACGGCCCGCTTCGTATTCTTGGCGTCGGTGAAGAGGACGCTGCCGTCCTTCTGCTGCTTGGCCCGGAGGCCCTTGGCGCGCAGCGGCAGCGTGTAGGTGTAGCCGGCGGCGGGGCGCTGCTTGATCTCGACGTACTGCTCGAAGCCGGTACGTGTCGCCTGAACCACCACGTCGGCGCCGGGCACGGCGTTGACGTACTCCGCCCGGGTGCCCTGCAGCTTCGGGGCGGGTAACCCGCCCTTCCACTGGAGCGTGATCTGCTGATCACCCTCGCCCAGTGTGACCAGATCCGTGCCCGTGGCTGCCTGGGCCGCCTTCAGCGAGGCCGCCGGAGTGCCGGTCCGGCCGGCGAGCCGCAGGCCGCGCGGGTGTGCCTTCGGCTCGACCCATCCGTCCGGGCCGGCCGCAAGGGCCAGATCGACGTTCCGCCAGTCCTGGGTGTTCTTGTCCTGGAAGCGGACCGGTCCCGCGGTCAGCTCGGTGGTGAGCGAACCGTCCTTGTTCACCCATGTCGTTGACGTCTCCGAGCGCTCCGAGAGCGCCTCCACGCGCTTGCCCGACAGCTCGGCCGCGACCCGCGCGGACGGGATATCGGCGGCCTCGGTCGCCACCGCCTCATTCGGGGCGACCAGGGGCTGCACGCCGCGGTCGGCGGCCACCGCTGTCTCGCCGACGGTGAGCAGGGTGACGGAACAGCCAGGGAGAGACTCCCCGACATCAGGACGAGGGCGCTTCGCGACCACGGATATCTCCGTCTACCCGATATGGGCACTTTGGGCGACATTGTTCCTCAGCCTCTTCATAGGACTTGTGATGACACGGTGAAGCTATCGAGGAGTGAAAGATCGCAAAGAGGTGAGACTCTGAAAAATCGACCATGCGCGGCATCTGTGGCCCGAGTGACAAAAGTCATTGCTGGTACGGGACTTGAGTAGTTTGTTCGCCGACATGCCCGGTATGCGAGGGCCGTCCGGTCCGACGAGTGCGGCCCGGTGTGGACCCTCCCCCTACGCCTGAGTACCGCAACGGCGCTCAAGGCGATGCGGCTTCGGCTTTGGGTTGTGGCCTCGTTGTTTGTAGTGGCTGGTCCGGGCTTGGTGTTCGCGTCGGCGGCGCCATCGGGACCAGTGCAGGATGTGGTCGGTGGTGTGGTGGACGGGCAGGGTGAGACGTCGGCCGACAGATCTCGGGGAGGGGCGGCGGGGTCAGGTCTGGCGTTCGTGTCGGGCGGCCCCCTTTTCCCGCTGCTGGGCCCGCGTGACCGTGAGGTAGGCGTGGGCGGCCATGGCGCGGTCTCACCGGAGCTCCCGACGGCAACGAGGTGCGGTTTGCCGCCATCGCGATCGAAGGCTGAAGGACGTCGTGGCACGAACCGTGCGCCCTGCCCGTGCCCCGGCCCAGCCGCGCTCGGCGGAGGAGCCCGCCGAGAGGATCTTCGTCGACGACGTAGCGGCCGACTGCGCACCGTATTGTTGACGACGGCGGACTTCATCAACCCAAGGTCTCCGTCCTGCGCGGCCTGACGGGCCTGCGACGCCTTGGAGGCATCCAGTCCGATTCCCTCAGGCGGGGCGGGAATAGGGGCCGTCGCAGGGTGGGGCTTTCCCCGGCACGACTGCGTCGGTTGATACCCGGCAGCGGCGTGTACAGGGAACTGCCCTGACCTCACCCCACCACCTCCGGCGGGCGGCCCTAAGCGGTGGCCCGCCCCAATGTTGGTGATGTACCTTGGAGGCATACATCATGGATGCTGGAGGTGCTCGATGTCCGTCACACAGATTGATCTCGATGACGAGGCACTCGCCGAGGCCATGCGGCTGATGGGTGTCACGACAAAGAAGGAGACGGTCAACGCGGCCCTGCGGGACTACGTGGCCCGGATCAAGCGGCTCGATGCCGCCGAGAAGCTGGCCGCGCGCGGTGCGCGTGGCGAGTTCGAGCAGGCCGCGGCTGCGCATGACGCAGGCAAGCGTGCCCGACGCGAGGCCTTCGAGTGATCACATACCTGCTTGACGCCTCCGCCCTGTGGCACCTGTTCCGCAGCCCCGGGGCATTGCCGCCCTGGGAGGGGCACATCGCCGCCGGGGTGTTCCACCTTTGCGAGCCGACACGCGCCGAATTTCTCTACTCGGCAACCAGCCCGTCCCACCGGGACGAGCTCGCGGAGGAGTTGGACGCACTCTGCCACCTCTCTCCCGTTCCGAAGAATGCCTGGCGTTGGGTCGACACCGCCCAGTACAAACTGACCCAGCGGGGTCAGCATCGCGCGGCAGGAGCGATCGACCTGTTGGTGTGTGCGACCGCGGTCCACCACGGGCACACCGTCCTCCATGTGGACAACGACTTCGCGACGGTGGCCGGAGTGCTCAAGGAAGTTCAGCAGCGAGACGTTCGGGCCTGATCTCGGGACCGGTCCACGTTGTCGGCCTGATGGCCTCTCGTTGATTGATGCCCAAGTCACTGTCCTAGGACTGTGAACCTGGTCGGTCCCCTGAGCGCAGCCGTCGCACCGTCCAGATCCGCGAGACGTGCGGCCAGGGTGGCCTCCGCGAGCCGGGTTGGCAGTGCGGCGCTGAACTTGAGGCCGTTCAGCGCACGCGCGTCCACTGTGGGAAGGCACAGTTGATCGGCGGCCTCTGAGGTGACCTTCCTCCATTCCGCGGGTGTCACGTCCTCGCGAAGTCGGATGCAGGTGTCTGTCGGCCTCTGGAGTGGATCGGCGATCGTGGTGAGTGTGGCGGCCAGGGTGGCGTTGGCCCGGTAGCCGGCCCAGGTCCACCAGCGCACGTTGGTGTCGCGCCCACCCCTTACGACCACTGTCCCGTCAGCGTGTACCAGTTCCGAACTGCCCTCGCGTGCCTGGGTGAGCGCGGTCTTGGCGCGTCCGGTGAGGGTGACCGGCGGGTCGGTGCCGAGGAGTACTTCCCGTGCCGCCTGAGTCAGTTCGTACGAGGCGGCCCGGCCGGAACCTGCTCCTCCCCAGCGTGCCTTGCCGCCGCTGTCGACCGGTTCGACGAAGCATCGCCGCCTGGACCAGTCGATGTACGTCACCTGCCAGCTCTGTCCGGCGAGGAGCAGGCGCCGAGGACCCGCCACCTCTTCGGTCAGCAGCGCGGGATTGGTCGTGCCGATCTCGGTACGGCCCGAGAGCACCGTGAATTCCGGAGCCGCGGTGAACACCGCAGTCAGGTCCATGAAGTGCCGGTAGCCGAAGCGGCGTTCCGCCTCGGGGCCGATGAACAGCATCCCTCCGTCCCGGTCCAGGAACCCCTCCTCGATCAAGTGGCGCACGATGGGCTCGGCTGAAGTTCCGAAGGATCGAAGTCCTCCCCACCATTCCTGCCACAGTCGGTCGCCGACCCGGTGCTCCTGGAGGCAGAGGGCCAGTACTTGTTGGGCGACGATGTGCCGGGGCTCCGGTGGTGCCACCACTGGCTCAACCCAGCCGCGCGACCAAAGAAGCAGCAGGGCTGCCGCACCGATCAGTCCGTCCTCGTGGACGGTGAGGAACAGGCAGTTACGGGTGGAACCTGGCCGCCGGCCGGTACGCCCAAGACGCTGGAGAAAGGAAGCCACGGTGGCGGGCGCATCGATCTGGATGACGCGGTCCAAGTCACCGACGTCGATGCCGAGTTCCAGGGTGCTCGTCGAGACGATCACGCAGTCGCGTGCTTCGGCGAAGGCCTCCTCCGCTCGCCGCCGTTCATCCACTGACAGGGATGCGTGGGACAGGAAGGTAGTCACGCCCTTGGCCCGCAGGCCTTCTCCGAGCTTCTCGACCTGTCGGCGCGATTCGCAGAACACCAGCCGTTTCTCGCCGCGGTGCAGGGCGGCGATCACAGTGGCCGCGTTCTCCAGGGAGCCCACATAGTCGACCTGGATGTCGCCGGGTGGTGGCAGCGGGGGGGCTTTCTCGCGCAGGTGTGGGGCGACGACCCGAGCCGGGCGGTGCCCGCTCCCTGAGCCCTGCAGCCAGGTGAGCAGCTGATCCGGGTTGCCCACCGTCGCGGAAAGCCCGATGCGTTGTACCGGTCGTTCAACGACCCGCTGCAGTCGCTCGAGTACGGCCAGCAGGTGCCATCCTCGGTCATCCCCTGCAAAGGCGTGTACCTCGTCGACGACGATGGCCTGCAGTCCGGAGAAGAATGCCCTGTGATCGACATTGGTGCTCACCAGCATCGCCTCCAGCGATTCCGGTGTGGTCAGCAGTACGTCCGGCCTGTCCCGCAGGATCTTCTTGCGGCGCGCTTGTGGCACGTCTCCGTGCCAAAGGGCGGAGGTTCGCCCCAGCCAGGAGGTGTACGTCTCCAGGCGCGGCAGAAGGTTGTTCAACAGCGCCTTCAGCGGACAGACATACAGCACCGAGGTGCCGGTCCAGCTCTCCTGTGCCATTTTCGAAAGGAGTGGGAAGGACGCGGCCTCGGTCTTCCCGCCGGCGGTCGGGGCCAGAAGAACAGCATCCGAGCCGTCAAGCAGCGGCTCGACCGCCTCCTCCTGCAGAGGACGGAGCCCGGGCCATCCCAGGGTGTTGACGATGTGATGGACCAGTCCCGGATGCAACCGGTCGAGTGGCTCGGGGGCACCTGTCATGGCAGCTTCAGTTCGATCTCGTCGGCGCTGTCTGCTGCCGCATTGCGCTCGACCTCGCTCAGCTCGGTGGCGTTCACTGTCAGCGCGTAGTGCTGGCGCGGGTCGAAGTCGTCGAATTCGTCGACCCGGTCCATGACGTCCGCGACGAGCTTGCGAAGGAACAGCCGCGGGGCGATCCCGGCCCGTCCGCCGAGTTTGCCTGTCATGGCGGTGGCCAGCTCGGCGACGTACGCGTCGTCGACCTGTGCGGCGATACGCTCGGGGTTCTTGGCTGCGCCCGCGTACAAGTTCCTTACGGAACGACCAAGCTCGCCGAGGCGTACGAGGTCGAAGCCGGTCAGACGCAGTTGGACCGCCCGCGGTGAATCGAAGCGTGGATCGGTCGAGAAGTCGGTCGCCAGCCGCTGCGCGAGCGGCGGGAGCCGCTGTACGCCCTGCTGTCCGTCATAGAAAGCGGGGGTGCCGGTGATTACCAGGAAGAGTCCGGGAAAGCGGCCCGCGTCCATCTCGTCGAGAAGCTGACGCAATGCGTTCAGCCCCTTCTCCCGTACATCTCCTCTGACCCGTTGCAAGGTCTCGATCTCGTCCAGGACCACTAGGAGCCCGGGATGCCCACAGTCCTTCAGTACGGTGAGCAAACCCTGGAGGAAGCCGAGCGCCGCGAAGTGGTCCAGGTCTCCGCGTACCCCAGCGGTCCGTCGTGCGGAGGCGGCCACCGACTTCTGGCCGCCGAGCCAGGCGATCACAGCCTCGGCGGTCGCCGAGTCCCCGGCAAGGGTGGCCTGGCGGTAGCCGCGCAGAGCCGCTGAGAACGCCGGCGTGGTCTGGGCGACCGCGCGCAGTCGTTCCTCCATCAGATCCTCGACCGCCGCCTCCATTGCCTCCTTGTCCTCCGCGAGTTCGGGATGCGCCTCGTCCACCTCTTCCTCAAGGGTGTAGAACCATCCGTCGACCACCGAGCGCAGCGCGCTGGCCGGCTCGGTCGCGGTGGTCAGTCGTTCTGTGAGCCGACGGTAGACGGTCTCCAGCTTGTGCAGCGGGGTCTCCGTCTCAGAGATCTGGATCTCGGCAGTGGCGAGCCCGGACCGCTTGGCCCGTTCGGCGAGCCAGCGCGCGAAGAAGGTCTTGCCGGACCCGTACTCTCCGCGGATCGCGTGGAAGGACGCGCCGCCCGATGCGATCGTGGAGATTCGCTCGTCCAGCGCGGGTGTGAAACGGTCCAGACCGACCGCGAACAGGTCGAGTCCCGACTGTGGCACGGTCCCACGCCGCAGCGCGTCGATGACCTCGCGGCGCCGGGCCGCGCTGACGGATGCGGCGCTCACACGCTCTCCTCGGACAGCTCGAACTGCTCGCGCAGCGTCTCACGGTTGAGCCGGACCCTGGTCCGGGAGTCGATCAGGCTGATGACCTCGTAGCCCTCGATGTTCAGCAACCGGGTCAGCACGGTCACAAGGCCCTCGGGTCGGGTGTTCGTACGGCCACCCGAGCCGATGGCGGCCGCGGCGACCGCCGCGAGCGAGAGTGTGCCGCCCGCGTGGTCGAGCGCGTCGATGACAGCGGCCACCACCTTGTGCTCCGGCGGTTTGCGGACGAACTTGCGCTGATGCTTGTAGACCGTGGTGTCGAGGATCCGCTGGCCGAGCGTGAGCACGGCCGGTTCCGTCGGTGAGGCGGCGGGCACCTCGACCGCGTCGTCGGCGAAGAGCTCACCTTCCTGCGGTCGTGGCTTCGGCTTGACCTTTGCTGCCCTCTTTGCCGGTTTGACGGGGATGGCCAAGGACGCGGATGTGGCCTCCGCCTCCCACCATGACGGTTGTACGGACTCGCGTGGCAACTCGCCCCACTCTGCGGGCGCCAGCTCTGCCGACGGTGCCAGGACCAGCACCGGTACCGTCATCTCGGCGAGCGCAGCACCGCCGTGGTACCCGGCCTTGCGCGGGGTATAGCGGATCTCCTCCGACCAGGGCACGGTGACCCGGCCGCCGTTCTCCAGTACCCGGGGCCCGGAAAGCGCGACCTCGCCTTCACCGGCCTCTGTCCCCGTACGCCAGCGGGCCGACCCCACACCCTCGGCGGCCAGCGACCCGGCCTCGACTTCTGTCCGGTCCATCACATGCCCGTGGTCGGACACCAGTACCGCCGGACGCCCTTGCCCACGAGCGGAGTTGAGGAGCTCGGCGAGGTACTGCACCCGGCTCACCGACCAGTCGGTGAGTGCTCTCCGCTGCCCGTGATCGAGACTCTCGCCGATCGTGTTCAGTACGACACCGACTACGTCGTCCGAGGCGATCGCCGCGACCAGCCGCGGATCGAGCAGCTGCCCGGCCGGTCCGGGGATCTCGCTCTTGTGGAAGAGGACCGCCGTGTGCCGGTGCTGTTTCCAGAAGGCGGCGAACCCCTCCTTCTCCACGCTCTGACCGCCCGGCACCGGCCGTCCGCACAGCAAGGTCGCCCGGCTGATCACCGTCACCGAAGGGATCATCGCGACTGCGGCGGCCCGCCGCCCGTCGCTGGACAGTTCGCTCCACCGCCCCGCGCCGGTCAGCTCCTCGCCGAGCTGGGCCGCTACCGCGCTGCTCATCCCGTCCAGGATGATCACCAGCGGCGGCCGTACCTTCGCCAACGGCAGTGCGACCGTCAGCAGGACGTCCTCGATGGGCAGCGCCCCACCAGGCTGTGCGGCGGTGGCGTACTGGACCCACGGACCGAGCTGAGCCGCGAAAGCCTCGTCGAGCAGCGCCCGCCGCCGTTGCGCCGCGTCGTGCACCCTGCGGTACGCCCGTGCCAGAGCGGGCTCGGCCTCTCCGTCCCCCACCCACAGCTGCGCCAGCGCCCGGTCCACCCACCCCCAGTCGGCGACATGCGCAGACACAGCCTGGCCGACCGAGGAAACGGCCGGTTCCGGTGCGTCCAGCCAGCGAAGCAGCCGTACCGCCATGCGCGCGAGTTCGACCTGCTTTGGGTAGAGGACGGTGGCGAGTTGATGCTCCGCCACATGGTCCCAGGCGGCTTGAGCGGCCTGCGTCCCTCTTGAAAGGGCGTCGGCCAGCCCGTGCAGCCGCGCCTGGAAGCCGGATGGAAGGAAGGGGTTGCCGGCCAGCGCGGCGGTCAGATGGGCGTTGTCCGCCAGCCGGTCGGCCTGGTGCAGCACGTCGACAACCCGCTGCCGGGCCTCCTCGCTCTGTGGCCCCCGCCCCGAGGCCTCTCCGATCCAGCGGGTCAGGGTGCCTTCCACCGCCCGCGCGTAGGCGCGCAGTTCGGAGGGCCGGGATCCCAAGCCGAACACCGAGCCCAGTGCCACAGCCGCGTCGGCCGACGCCGTGTCCCCTGTCATAACGGACGCCAGCACACCCAGCGCGGTGGCTTCGGCCCCCCGTCCCTGGAGCGCAAGCCGCAGCAGCACAGGCGCAGCCTCTCCCGCACTCTGCGTCAGCCATTCGGTGATGCCCCGACGTTCGGCCTCTGACAGCACGGCGAGGCGCTCGGGACCGCCCGGCGCACGGGACCAAGCCAGCAGCGCGTCGACGTCCACCGACGCCCCGCCATCGAAGAGGCCCTCAAGCCCGAGCCGCACTCCAACCAACGCGCGCATTGCCGCGTCCAGGGTGAGCACGGCGCCGTGCTGCGGCCAGCCGCCCTGTGTCGCATCGGGCTCGGCGTCGATCAGCGCGGCCGGCAGCCACAGCCACGGATCTCGCCGCATCCGCGGGTCGAGGTCGGCGGCGCCGAAGAGCTGCTTGACGATATCGGCCTCGTCGACGGCGATGATCTGCGAGCGCACCATCTCGCCCAAGAGATCAAGACTGATCCGTTCTCCCGGCACATCCGTGGTGACCACCAGCAAGTCCGCGCCCTCGGTGGCCAGATGGGCCTGCCAGGCGTCGGTCAGTCCGAGCACGGAGGTGGTATGGGTGACCCAGACCTTGCGCCGTGTCCCGTCGCCGACCGGCACGCTGAACTCTTCGGGGCCACCCGCCGCGTACTTCCCGTGTACCAGCAGCAGTCGCCGCCCTTTGGTGCGGGCCAGCCGGGTGGTGAGCAGTCCAGTGATGACCCGCTGGTCGAGTTCGGGCGCGAGGGCTCCCATCAGAGATCACCGCCCGGCAGGCTCGCGCCGTCACCCTGACCGGCCTGCAGCACCTGCCAGTTGATCTCGATCTCGACGTCCGGATGTGCGGCGGCGTAGTCGCGAATCTCCTCCTGTACGTCGGCGAGAGCCCGGCTGAGTGCGTTTTCCAGCACGCTCCCGCCCTCCGCCGCCTTCACCCGCCGCGAGCGACGAGAGGCTGCCGCGGCAGTGGTGGGCGGGGAGGGCAGTGGTGGCTGGTCGTCCGTGGTCGGGCTGACACCGCTGTGACCGGTTCGGGCACCGGTACCGGGGGTGTTCACCTCGGACGCGACGGATGGCGGGGGAGGGGGCGACACCGGCGCGACAGTGCTCAGCCGCGCCGCCTCGTTGATCAGAGCCACCGCCTGACCGCGCGCCGCGTTGAGGACCGGCTTCAGGCTGGTGTCGGGCTCGTTCCTCGACGCGGCATCCGCGATCTCTGCGAGCAGCCGTTCGGACCGGTCGGCGAGGCCGTCCCCGCGGCCGGTGTACTTCCGTACGCTGTCGATCAGATCCCAGTCGGTGCCCTCCAGCGCATCCAGCACCTCCTGGGCGGAGGAGATCACCTTGCCCAGTTCGAAGTAGGTGCTCACATACGTTGCCGCCGCCAGGTCCCGGGCGAGCGGTGTCGCCTCCGGAGTCTGCTTGATCCGCGCGAGGAGGTCGGCCGCGTCTCGCACCGACTGCTCGCGTGCGGTCGGCGCCTCGCCGGTGATGCCGAGGGCAGAGCGGTAGCGGACCAGAGCCCGTCGCAGCCCGTTGACGGCATCCTCGCGCGCCTCCGCCTTGGTGCGGACGTCCGCTGCGAGCGCATTGACGTTACGGGTGAACAGCACCGTCGGCACGCTCGTGCCGAACAGCGCCGCGGCCCGCTCGTGCGCCCTGGTGTACTCCTCCTCGCTCGGCCGCTCCTGCGCCCGCAGCGCCCAGCCCGGGCCGATCTGGTCCAGCGCAGGCGCCTTGTCCGCCTTGCCGTTGTAGACCCAGGAACGGTCCGCGAGCAGGGCGTAAGTGGCGATCACCAGGTTGGAGACCAGCCTGTCCAGCCCTGTCCACCCCAGCTCGGCGATCCAGGTGCGGATGTCCTCGACCCCGAAGTCGCCCTTCGCGCCGTGCTTACCCGCCTGCTGGTCGATGTGCCGGCGCCAGTCCGTGAACACGTTCAGCGGCCCGTCGTGCACCTCGCCCAGCTCCAGCGGATGCACGATCCGCGCCACATCGCCCAGGTCTCGGCTGTCGACGACGACCCGGCGTGAACTGTCGTCCATGGCTTTGACGATCCAGCCGTACGCCATCTTGAACTTCGCGGCGGTGACCGGCTTGCGGCTCTCCTGACGGTCGAAGTTCGGGTGCTTGGGATACATCGCGTCCAGCAGCCCGTCGGCGAGCTTCAGCAGGTTGTACTCGAAGGACCCGCCGCCCTGGAGTTGCGGGCTGTGCCCGGCGTACAGCGCATGGACGTGCCTGCCCTCGGTGACCTGGGCGCCCAGGTCACTTTCGTTGGCCCTGGCAATCCCGTACGCCTGATGCAGCACCTGCCCCAGCTGCGCGACGAGCGTTTCGCGCTGAGCCTCCAGCTGATGCCGCACCCGTACCTGGTCGTCGGAGCCGAGGTGAGTCGCGAAGTCCTTCAAACGGTCGCGATCGAGCAGATAGTCGATCTTGAGTAGGCGGCCCAGCTGGGTACCCCGTTGGCCGGAGACAAAGGACGGCAGCCAGACGATCGTCGCCGCGTCCGGCCTCTCCCGCTGCAGGCGGTAGACCCGGTTCTCGCCCGCGCTCGGTGCGACCTTGTCGTCCTCGTCGAAGGGGTAGTCGATGACCAAACGGATCCGGTCAGGGGTGGACGGCTCGAACTGCGCGTCGGGCAGGATCTGCGGATCCCGTACGTTCTCGAAGACGAACTCCGCGGTCCGGCGCGTGCCGTGCCAGACAATCTCACGGTCGGCGACGAGCGTGCCGTTGTCGGCGATCTTCAACTCCCGCCACAGCCACTCCTGTACCCACCGCTTGCGTGCCCCGAGGGTGTCCTTCTCGCCGACACTGTCCAGGATCGGCTCCACATCCAGATCGGACAGATGCAGCGTGAACACCGGGTCCAGCTCATGGCCGTCGCTGCGCAGCTCGCCCGGGAACTCCGCCTGAAGCTCCTGCATCCGCCTGACAACGATCCGGTCCTCCTGACCGGTGCGCGAGCGGATCGACCCGTGGTTCAGCGCGTTCAACCGCGGCCCGGTCAGCCGGGCCAGAGCCGGCACCTCGGGTGCGAGATAAGCGAGGAGCATCGTCTTGACGAAGCGTTCGTCAGCCTTGTACTTGGAGTCCTCGGCAGACCCGTACTTCTGTAACAGGTGGTCCTTCACCTTGCCGTGGAAGCGCGTCGCAGCCTCGGCCTCGCTTCGCAGCCGGTCGGTGAACGCCTCGCCCATCCCCTCGGCCAGTACGTCCCACAGGTCACCCAGCGGGATCAGCTCGCCGACCTTCATATCCTCGCGCCGCTGGTAGAGCATCTGCTGGAGCAGTTTGAGACCGGTGCGCTCCCGCTGGAGCGCACCGGAGAGGGCCACCAGGACGTTGAGGAGGACGGGCGAGACGGGATAGAGCGCCTTGAAGTCCTTCCAGTCGGCGTGGGTGACGCCATTGGCGTCGAGAAGTACGTCACGTACCGACTGGTTCGAGGTCTCGATCCGGGCGAAGGCCGCTTCGAGGGCGGCCTTCGCGCCGTCGTCCTTGGGCTTGAGGACGCGCTCCTTGATGATCTCGGGGAGGTTGCGGTCCTCCAGGCTGATCGGGTCGATGCGCCCTGCCAGGTACTTGACCTGCTGCTCCAGGTTCTTGGCCTCGGCGCCGACCGCGTCCGAACCGATCAGCTCGGACAGGTCGCGCTGGCGGGAGATGAAGGAGACGACCGGCAGCGCCCGGCCGCCCGTGCCCGACTCGATCAGCTTGACCAGCTTGTTGACCTCGTCATTGACGAAGGTCCGCTCGCGCAGGTGAGCCTGGAGCCAGAGGATCAGCTCGTCGAGAAAGAGGATGAGACCGTCGTAGCCGAGGGACTTGGCGTGCCGGCTGATGATGTCCAGGCCGTTCTCCAGCGGCAGGAAAGCGTTCTTCGCACCGAGAGCACCACGGGAGTACGAGGAGTACGGACCGGACAGCAGCGCGGACGCCAGCCACTCCCGGACCTTCGTATCGGGGGAGATGGCGAGGGCCCGGTCGAGGAAGGGCGGGGTCCAGATCTCCGGGGCCTCCTTGACGTCGAGGTCGACCAGATCGTCCTCGTCGTCGGCTGCCGCGGTCTGCTGGTCGGGTGCCTTCCCCTCCTTCGGCAGCACGGGGTTGCCGAGCCAGCGGATGAACTGCTCGTCGTCGGCGAAGAACTCCCGCTGGCGGCGGGCGTCGTCGAACATCGCATCAGCCCGGTAGACCGGCGGCACCGGCGCGTCAGGGTGGAGCTGCCGGACCGTGCGGACGTAGCCGCCGAGGATCGCCGAGTCGAGATCAGTCGCGCCGACCAAGTGGAACGGCACCATCAGGAACTTCCGGTCCCGCAGCCAGGCGTCATGGTCCGCGATGACCGGCTGGAGCGTCGGTTTGGCGCGAGCGGCCGGGTCGTTCGAGAGGATCGCGTGCAGCACGGTCATGAAGTGGCTCTTGCCGGAGCCGAAGGAGCCGTGCAGATAGGCGGCGTCGGACGACCCCGCCCGGACGGACGCCTCGACGATCTTCAGCGCACGGCGCAGCGCCTGTTCCAGTTGAGGGGTGACCACGTACTCGCTGACGCGCTTGGCGGTCTCGTCGAAGCCGCCGGACAGCTCGATCTTGAACGACCCGGCACGGACCACCTCGGACAGGTCCAGTACGTCGCGGAGGTAGAGCTCGCCGCCGCTGCTACTCATCGTCTTCCACCGTCTCCATCGTGACCGTTGTCGTCTTCGTCTTTGCCGTGGCTGTCGCCTTGCGTGCCGGGGTCTTCTTCACCGGACGCCAGTCGCTGAGTGTGGCCGGGGTGAGCTGTGCGCTCGCCAACTCCCCGTCCAGGAAGCTCTGGAACTCCTCGGCAGCCGATTCCTCGCCCCACTCCTCGTCGACCTCGCCGAACCATTGCCGCAGCCACGGCATGAGCTCCGCGATTCCGGAGAGGAGCGGTACGAGCCGCTCGGTCCGCCAGTCCTGCCGCTTGCGACGCTCGCTCACGATGTTCAGCAGGGCGGTCGCCTGGTCGCGCTGGTCCCAGCCCGCCCAGCCGAGGAGGAGGGTCGGGTCGGAGTCCGGGTTCGCGTCGGGGTAGGACACGAAACGCTCCTTGGGCACGTCGAGCTTTCCGCGGTTCGACCAGTAGGACTGCTTGGTGAAGTCCGCGGAGGTGTACTTCGGCGGTACGGGTATGTCGAGCCGCTCCCCGGTACGGTCCTCCTCGCGCTGCTGCTCCCAGACGCCCTCCCATTGGGCGCGCTTGCGCAGGCCGGTGTCCTTGTAGCGGTACGCGGCTAGGTAGGGGACATGCTCGGCGTCGACCACGTCTGCCAGGACCTGGGTGAGGGAGAGGTTCGGCTTGCCGAGGTGGGTCGTGTAGAGGTGGGCGGTGTTGAGGATCGCTTTCGCATCGGGCAGCTTCTCCAACTCGTCGGCGAGCTGGCCGACGGTGAGGGTGCGGGGCTGCACGAAGTCGTTGAGGACGTGGAACCAGAGGGACTTGTCCTCGCAGCGATCGAGTAACCAGGTGCGGAGCGCGGCCTTTTCGCGTTTCTCCCAGGGGTCGGTGGCCCAGCGCCGCTTGCACTCGGGGCGTTCGATGAGCGCGAGGTCACGGCGGGCGGAGATGGTGTCCATACGTGCCTGCACGATGGCCTGGTACCAGTCCGGCCAGTGGGTTGGGATCTCGGTGACGGGGGTGGAGTTGTGCCGGTCGAACCAGGCGGTCTCCACTTCGCCTGCGGCCTGCTTGCGCGCGAGCACGATCTCGAACGCGCGCTCCCCGAGCTTGACGTAGGGGATGGTGGTGGGTGCGGGGGAAGGGGCGGTGAGGCGAGCCTTCTCGGCGCCGGTGAGGAGGCCGTAGGAGTGGTAGACCTCCCAGTCGAGCTCCTCCTGAAGCGCGATCATCCGCTGGCGGGTGCGGGTCCAGGCGTCGTGGGCGGCGTCGAGACGGGCGCGGGTGGGCGGCTCGTCGGCGGCGCAGATGGCGGAGGGCTCGTGGGTGGCGCGCTCTTGGGCGAGGGTGTCGAGGGAGCGGCTGAGGGGGAGGGGGAACTGGGAGGGGAGGGGTAAATCTTGGAGCTTGGTGCCGGTGAACTCGAACCGATGCTCCCAGAGCTCGTCAGAGATGCCCCCACCGATGCCGCCGTTGCCCTTGGACTGGCTAACCTGTTTGAGCCAGAAGCATGCCGTCGACGAGTTGAGCACGCCGAGCAAGGCCAAGTGCTCGTCCTCACTTGCGTCCTTCGGTAGCTTGATCACTGGCGCGGTACGGGTGGCGGCTTCGCCGAGTCGGCCCATCACGAAATGCGTGTGGGTGGAAACGAAGGCGAACGATATGGCCCACTTGTGAGCCTCGGCGTCTCTGGGAAGCTGATGCCAAGCCCACCAAGGGCGTCCATTGCTCAAGTATGTGCCGCCGCCAAATGTGGTCCTGCGCCAGAGCTCAGAACGGAGCGGCCAATAGTGGCGGACGAAGAACTCCCCTAGTTCGTCCTCAGGAAGTAGGCGTTTCTTTTCGCTGTAGGGGAGGGCAAGAATGTCGTGAGCGGAGAAGGCCCAATCGCGCGTCTGGTCCCCTTTGTGGCTTACTTTGGCGTGGAGGTCTTTGGCGCGCTGCCTTAATGGACCAGTAGTCGGCAGTGTGAAGGCATCGTCAGCGTGAGTGTCACCAAAGAATCCGATACGCATGACGCGTCCTCGGAGCAGCTTTCGGCTGTGTTCGAGAGTGGTGGCCAATTCGGCCGCGCCGCCACCGGATAGCGCCCACGGAAAATCGGCCAAACGTGCGCGATCGGCATCTAGGGCGGCAGCCCACTCGGACTCGCTTCCCGGGTTCCCCACTTGGCTGATAATGGCCTGCCAAACGACCCCTTGCGCGGCATCTTGCGGCTGTGAAGGCTCCCCTCGAATTCCAAGCACCGCCCGAATCGGATCCCCTTGGAAGGCGACACGGTTACGACCGGCCAGAATGACCGTAGGGGTCCCATGCCCCGGGATGTACGCTCCAGAGGTGTCGATGACCTGCGTAAGATCGATCTTCTGATGGAACCAATCGATCAGCTTCCTGCCGAACTCCCGCTTCATGAAGGAGTTGGCCGTAATCTGCCCGGTGAATCCTGCCGCGCGCTCCGACCCGATCGCGCGCACCGCCAGTTCAAAGATGCGCTGTGCGAACGGAACCGACAATGCGTATGTCCCCGCGCAAGTGTCGTAAGCTTCCCGATAGTTTTGGTTTTCCCTCTTGTCCTTGACCGTGATGTACGGCGGGTTTCCGACCACCACGTGGTAAGAACCCCGGCCCAGGAGATCGCATCGCTTAACGAAGGTGTCGATGTCCTCGGACCGATACAGGAATGGATCACTGTCGGCTTGCTCGTCTTCTGGAAGCGTATCGTTTTCCCGCCCTGCGTCCCGACCGTGAAGCAGTGAATCCCCGACCGCGATATTGATTGGGAATTCTCCCAGCGCATCCAGCCGCCGCCTCTCCGGCGCTTCCTCCGCCGCCTTCAGCACCGCCACCAGCAGTCGGAACCGGGCCACCGCCACCGCGAACGGATTCCTGTCGCAGCCGTGCACCGAAGCCAGCGCACGCTGGATCAGCGTCCAGTCGTCCGCTGCCTTGTCCACGGTCCGCCACTTCGCCAGCAGCCGCTCGAATAACCCCAGCAGAAAGTGCCCCGACCCGCATGCCGGGTCGATAGTCCGTAACCCCGCCGGGAGTTCGCGTACACCGCCGTGCCCGTCGCGGATTTCGACAATCGGCTCCAGCCCGAACTCCGCCACCGCCGGTTCCAGTGTCAGATCGAGGATGAACTCCTCCACGAACACCGGGGTCTGGAGCAGTGCGTACGTCTTACGGGCGTGTTCGCTCAGGTCCTGGTACAGGTCACCCAGGAAGCGCGTGTCCAGGGTCGGGTCCACGAAGGAGTGCATGATCTCGCCGTCGGCGCCCACCCGCCGCCAGAACTTCAACAGCCCCGTCGCTGCCTCGTACGAGGGCTCGATCTCCCACAGGGGGTTGTGCGCGCGGTCGAAGAGGCCCGCGACCGTCGGGTTGGTCCCGGCCAGGTGGTCGAATGCCGCGATGATCCAGTCGCGGTCGTTCCTCTCCGGGTGTGCCTCGAAGAACGCCGCGTCGTGGTCCTCCGCGTCCTTGAGGCGTTCGCCGATGCCCGCTAACCATGGCCGGGCGATGAGGCCGTTGTCCTCGCAGAAGCGTACGAAGACGCAGCCGAGCACCCACGCCGCCGCGACCTGCGTGACCCGCTCGTCCCGCCACGCCTCGTACGTGGCTGCTGTACGCCCAGCCTCGTAGGCTCTCCCGTACTCGGCACTCAGTCGCTCCCGGTACACCTCCACCGAGTCGCTGCGTGCCCGTAAGTCGTCCTCCAGGACCGAGACCTGCTTGCGGAGGTCCTTCAGCAGACCGTCCTTGCCGCTGCCGCGCGCGCTCACTGTGCTGATCCCTCTCGAAGTGCAGCCAAGTTCTTGAGGAAGTCCTCGGTCAGCACCACGCGTTCCGCGTCGCCGCCGGTCACCTCCACTGTGCGTCCGTCCAGCTCCGGTGCGCCGTGTGCGTTGTGCGAGGGGGTGAGCAGCCACAGCCCGTGCGGTCGGCCGCCCGGTTTGCGGGCCTCCCGCTGGAGCCCCACCAGCAGCTCGTGCCCGCCCGCTTCGGCGTAATGGGCGAGCAGCCCAGCGGCGTGAACGAACAGCACCGTCCTCGGCTCCCGCCCGGCCGCCTCCTTCAGCCGCTCCGCGACCCGGGGCCATACCCGGACCACGAACGACCGTAGCCCGCCCGGCAGTTCACCGCTCCTCGTGTACCTGGTGTCCGCGCCCAGCACTTTGGACCAGTCCGTGCCGTGCTCAGTGGCCAGCGCCCGGAATTCCTTGAGGAAGACCCGCGCCAGATTCACCGACACCACCGGGAACGCACTCGCGACCGCCTCCGTCACCGATGCGCTCTCGCTCCGCATCCGCTTGACCGGCACGTTCAGCGCGAGAAAGCCGCCTTCCCGTACCGCAGAGTTGAGCTTCGAGGTGAGCAGAGCCACCGGATTCCGCCCGGCCCCCGCCCTCGCCGCCTGCGCGCGGGAGGCCGCCGTCACAGTTCCCGTGGAGGACGAGTACAGCCAGCTGCTGCCGCCGCCCACCGGCGCGACGGGCACCGGCGGCTTGAAACGCTGCTCGGCCGTCTCGTACGTCAGCGGGAAGCCGGCTTTCTGCAGCGCATCCTCGACCTCGACATACGTGGGCTTGCCGAGCGCCATCTCGGGGAAGCGCGAACGCAGCCGGGCCAGCAGCCCATCCAGGCTGATGCCGACCTCGCGGCGCACACCCGCCGCGGCCTGCGAGATCTGCAGAGCCCGCCACAGCTCCAGCGTCTTGGGGTACACCTCAAGACGAGGTGAAGCGGCCGCCCCCGCCGAGGCCGCGGCAGCGAGTGTGACCAGCCGGGCGTCGGGCAGCGGGTCCATGCCCTCGGGTGTGCCCACGACCCGCAGGTCGCGCAGCGCCGCACTCCGGTCGGGAAGGGGATCGGTGCCGGCGATCTTCTCGGCCGCGTCGCCCAACGCTATGGCGTACGCGGCGAGTTCGTCCGAGGTCGGGTCGTCGGAGCCGTCCAGCGACTCCAGGGCCACGATCAGCCGCCCCCGGCGCCGGAATTGTGCGAGTCGGGGTTCGCGCTCCTCGTCGCGGCCGGTGAGCAGTGTCTCGGCGGTGACCGTCGCCCGTACGACGGCGAGCGCGGCGGCCTCCGTACCCTCGCTTGTCTCGCTCTCCGAGCCATGACTGGCGGCGAGTACTCGTGCCAGTTCGCGGGCGGTCATCACGCGGCCGGCGTCCCGAACCGCGTCGACCAGTTCACCGCACAGGATGTCCATCCAGCCTGCCTCGGCCCAGTCGCCGATGGCCGAGCCGAGGTGCTTGGATACCGTGTACTCAGAGGCATTGACCGCCTCCGCGACCTGTCGGTTGGTCGGCCAGGTACCGATTTCCGAGTTGCCGTCGAGCCCGAGCCAGGCCGCGACCACTTGCGGCCGCTTGTTGTCCTTGCGGCCCGTCGGCTCCGGGTTGAGGAGGGCCGCGAGCCGCTCCACGTTCTGCCGGGCCTCGTGCTGCGCGCTGAGCCTGTCGTCCGTGACCGGCCCGACAGCCTCAACCGGCTTTACCGGCACGGCAGTCGTGGCCTTGGACTTCTTCGGGCGGAGCGCCGCTGTCCACTGCCGATGGCGCCGGTTGAGCTCCTTCTTCACGACCGCGCCGATCCCGCGCTTGTTGCGGAAGCGGGGCAGCGGTACGTCGAGCAGCTCGCCGACCGTCACCGCACCGAGTTCCTCGGCCACCGCCGCCGCCCGCTCGGTCAGCCCCGCGTCCCTGAGCGTGGTGGAGGGCTTCGCCTTGTCCGCGTACACATCCCGGATGTCGTCCTCGGACAACCCCTCGGGCAGCCCGCCGACCCCCAGGAGCGACACGGTGTCCGTGGTCGGAGGCGGCTGGGTGCGGTCGGCGGCGGTGAAGATCGCCCGCCAGGCGTCCCGCATCTGCCGCAGTGTTTCGAAGCGGCGGTTGACGTCCCGGTGCAGAGCCCGCTCGAAGAACGTCTCAAGCCCCGCACGCAGTACGGCTACGAAGGTGTCGGAGGCGAGGAGCGGCGTTTCGTCCTTCATGGCGGTCAGCGGGTCGTCGGTTCCATTGCCCCAGATGGGCCGCTCGGCGGCGGCCATCTCGTGCAGGACGACGGCGGCTGCGTACCGCTCCGCGTAGTCGTCGTACACGGGCCGCCGTGCGTCACCCAGGAACGGGTCGAGGTAGCCGCGGGTGCCCGCCTTGATGTCCCGGTCGGAGACGGCAGCCAGAGAGAAGTCGAACAGCATGAGCTGCTGCTCGCCGTCCTCTCTGACCTTTATGCCTAGATTGTCTGGTTTGAGGTCGCGGTGGCGTATGCCTCTGGCCGCCAAGTCGTCCAGCGCCGTGAAGAGATCCTCGCCGCAGGACGCCAACTCCTCGTAGCCCAGGGGCCCGTGGCTGCTCAGCCGCCGTCCCAGCGTCTCGGGGCCCGCGTACTCCAGGGCCAGTACGGTCCGGCCGGCGAGGGTGCGCGGGCCCTCGTACAGTTTGACGATGCGGCCGCTGCTGACCTGTTGCAGGGCTGATGCCTCGGAGGTCAGACGCTCGTTCTTCTCCGCGTCCAGAGCGACCTTGAGGACCCGTTCCTCCTCCACCCTCCGCCCACGTTCGTCCTCGCTGACGCGGGTCACGTACAGGGCGCGCGCGGTGGCGCCCGTACCGAGCACTCGCTCCACCGTCCAGTCGCCGTCGACGGCCTGTCCGGGGGTGGCGTCGAGAGGGTCGGCCTCCACGGCGATGGCCTGGGCGGCACGGGCCTGCTCGGCTTCGTCGAGCCGGGCGAGGAAGGCGTCGGCGGAGTCGATGCGCTCGTCGACCGAGGCCCGGGTGGCGGTGTACACCAGCTCGTCGAGGCCGGAGTCGACGGCGTCGCTGACGGCGTACATGTGCAGTCCGCCGTCGGCTTGGAGTCGCTCCTTGAGCGCGGTACGGGTTTCGGCGGGCGGCATCCCCGTCAGGATGTGGTGGGCGACCGCTCCGAGGCCGAAGACGTCCAGGTCCACCGGGTCGGGGAAGTCGGCATCGGTCTCGGGCGCGAGGTAGCACTGGGCTGCGTCCTCGATGTGTTCCCCGGTGAAGGAGGACTCGCCGAGCGAGCGCAGCGACGTGGTGTCGAAGTCGCGTGCGGACGCCTGCCAGTCGATGATCCGCAGCACCGGGTTGCTGCCGTTCTCCCGCGCGCTGACGTACACCGAGCGGGCAGCCAGCGCGCGGTGGTAGAGCGAGCGGCGGTGGGCGTAGCGAACGGCCTCGGCGAGTTGGCGGACCATGTCGCGGCGTATCGCGTCGGTCAGCTTCGCGCCGTACACAGCAAGGTAGTTGTCCAGGCGCAGATCGCTCTCACGGTGGCGGAACAGGATCGCCGGACCGCCCTGGTGCTGGCGGAGGGTGACGGCCTGGGCGATGCCGCGGTGGGTGATGCCCTGGAGTACCTGGTACTCGCGCTCCGCGGCCCGGGTGGCGGAGCGGCGCTTCTCCTCGCTCGCTAACTGCTCGACGAGGTAGACCCGGACCCTGCCCTCCTCGTGGATCATCTCCTTGCGCTCCGCGAGCCGGTCCTCCCAGGTGGGGCCCGCGTCCAAGGGGCGGGAGGAAAGCTTCCAGCCATCGCCGAAGTCGAGGTGGGCGGTGGAGGCCCGCACCCCGATCTTCTTCATCAACGCGGGCAGTTGCCGGGCGAAGTTCTCGGTGATCCGCCAGTTCTCGCGCTCCGGCGGGAGGCTCAGGAAGTCGTCCCAGATGCCGGGCAGACCGGTCGTGGAGCCGTCACGCCCGTACACATGAGTGCGCTGCACCGTGTCCAACTCACTGTCGAGCAGGGGGTCGGAGAGGAAGACGGCCGGGTTGATGCGCGGTATCCGTTCTCCCGGACAGATCTCGCGGGCGGCTTCCTGGAGGCGGGACTTGAGTTCTTTGGACTTCAGGTCGGTGAGGTGCAGCGGATTGCGGATCGTGCGGATTCGGCCGTCGGGTGCGTGGAAGCTCCAGGTGTCGCCGCTGTTGACCGCCCGGCCCGGGTGCCCCTTCAGCTCGACCAGGTACAGGCCGCGGGGTACCGCGATGAAGAGATCACACTCATTGATACGGCCGCTCATGGCGGTGAAGGAGAAGGTCGCCCAGGCGTAGTGCGGGGCGGTGACCGGCATCCGCTGCTTGATGTGATCGAGGGCCGCCTGCTCCCAGGGGAACGGTGACGGCCGCGTCTGATACCAGCGTTTCACCTGAGGTGGACCGGGCTTGGGGGTCGTCTGGTCGGCTGCTGCCGCCACCACCGTTCACCGCACCTTTCATCTGTCCGATCCACCCGCCTACCGACGTGATCCGTGGGGAGCGTGACGGGATGTAGTGAATCGCGACATGTTCATATCGCCAGACAAGTGAATGGGACATCTTGCCAGGTGAAAGGAGGTGCCGCAGGACGCAGGTGCCTGGCTGGGACGGTTGCGAGGCGAACGAGGTGCAGGTTGTCGTGATCAGGCCATTCTGTGGCCGGTATGTCATGTGCCACGGCACGTCTGCCTACGATCATGTGGCACTCAATGAGCCGCAGGCGGGGGAGACGGATATGGCCGGGACGGTACGCAAGCGAACCGTGTTCTTCTTCGAGATCGTCGAAGCCAAAGGCGGCCAGCCCCGCATGGAGCCCCAACCCTGGAGAGACTTCCTTGACCGTGTCGCGGTTTCGGAGCCGCACGAGCGGATCGTGCGCAGCGCGGACGATCAGCTGGTCGGGATCGTGGATACGGCCACCGCGGCCGACCATCTGCAACTCGCCAAGATCACCGGCGAGGTGCCGCACCAGCTCGACCACAGCAATGGCACCATTGAAGCTCTGCAGCTCGCGGCCGGCACGGATGTCGTCCATGTCACCACGCTCTGCTTCCTGCCGTACGGAAACATCATCGGCGCCTTGCACGGCGGCTTCTCCGCGCCGCGCGTCAGCGCCATCACCAAGTGGCTGAACGGGATCGGACTCCCGTGCGGTGAGGTCGTACTCAAGCCGGTGATTCACGCGCGAGCCCGTGAGAAACTCAGCCGCATCGAGGCGGTGTCGGAGTTCACCGTGCAGCTCGAGGGTGCCCCGGCGGACTCGGTCAGTGCCTTGAGAGCGCGAGGCGAGCTCGCGGACTCGCTGCGGAGTTTCGGGCAGCGTCACCCCGACACCTCCATCACGCTCTCCCTGAAGGTTCCCAGGCGCGGGGGACGGTTGAGCAGGCTCCGGAGGAACCGTGCCGCGACCCAACTGCGGAGCGATGTACTGCAGTTCATTCCCGACCTCGATGAGTGGATGGACGAGTCGGGTGTGGTGCGCTCGGTCAGCGGCCAGGTCGCCATACGGGACCCGCACCGACAGTCCCTGGAGTACGAGCCGCTCGACTTCCTGGCACACCGCATCACAGCGCAGTGCGATGTGCCGGTCGCGTTCACTGACGGCCGATCGGTCGATCTGCGCTACGCCGTCGACGCGATTTTCGCTGCGGCCCGTACGCATGAAAGTGCGCTCCAGGAAGCCTGTCAGTACGGACCGTTAACCTGAGCAGCAGTTCAGGGCTGGGGGTGACATGCTGGATTGGCTGTGGCGACGATGGGTTGGGCGGCCGGCGGTGGACTGGGTCCTCGCGCTGACGGTCACCGGCGTGCATGTGGCGGTTGTGCAGGTCGCAGACGGCGGGGATGTGCTGGCCTGGCCCGACAGGGAACAGCGGATCGCTGCCTACACTGCGACGGCGACCGTCGCCGCCGTCGTCGGCAGCTTCATCACCGCGGCCGTCACCCTGTACGCCGCATCCACCGGGCAGCGTATGCGCACGCTGCGCACACATCCCGTACAGGGGCCACAGTTCCGCCGGAACTGGATGAGCATCCTCAGTGCGACGCTGGTGATCTCAGGCCTGTGTCTCCTGGCCATCATTCTCGACACGACGCAGCGGGACCCCGGCGGGGCACACTGGTTGGCCGAGGTGGCCATTGCCCTGGGGGTTGCGCGGGCGACGCGGCTGGTGTGGCTGTTCGGCAAAGTCGTCGCGGGGGGCGACATCGATCTCGCGGATGTCGCACTCACTCCATCGGGGCCGGCCTCGCCGCCGGCGCCGGTGCGGAGGCCGGGAGTGTGAGGGGCGCCGGCGCCGGAGCCTCTGCGCGTTAAAAGGTCAGTCCGCTGCGGGAGTTCGGGACCCTTTTCCGAGCTGGCGAGATCGTCCCTTGCTGAGCTGCGGATGTGCCAGGGCGTCGCGAGCCGGCTCGTAGCCGACCACCAGCCAAGAGCCCTGCGAGCCGTCGGGCATCCGGACCCGGTGGACCGGCGCCCGGGCGCGCAACTGCGCACAGCGTTCGTGCGCCGCTGCCTCGAATTTCGGGTGTGCCGACGAGGACCGGGTCCGGACCGGGCGGAGTGGCCATCTACGTGGTGTATCCCCCTCAGTGCGCCGGGCCGTGGTACGGCGTGGTGACGTCGTCGTAGGCCAGGTGCATGATCATCCCGCTCTCGGCGTGTTCGAAGTTGTGGCAGTGGTCCATCCACACACCGGGGTTGTCGGCGGTGAAGTCGAGCTCGTAGCTCTCGCCCGGAGCGACGTTCAGCGTGTCGGTCCACCATGCGCTGCCCGAGACCGCCTCGCCGTTGCGCGAGAGCACCCGTACCCGGTGCCCGTGCAGATGCATGGGGTGGTCGATGATCCCGCGGGCGGTGATGCGAATCCGTACCCGGTCGCCCTCGTGGACCATCAGGGTCGGCACGGCCGGTGAGAGGCGGCCGTTGATGGTGTCGGTGTAGGTGAACGAGCCGCCGGTGAAGCCGAAGCCGTTGTCCAGCACCAGGTTGAACGTGCGCTGGTACGGGCCGCCTTCGGGCTTCGGGCCGGTCCGACTGCCGTACGACAGGCGGTCGAAGAGTCTGCCCGGCTGCAGTTCGGCGGGGGCGGCGCGCCCGTCGGGGCTGAAGGCGAGGCCTGCCTTGTTGGGGATCTCGGAGGTGTCCAGCCGCAGCGTCACCGCGCCGTCCGGCATGGTGAAGGCCACGTCGTAACGGCCGCCCGCGGCGAGGAACAGGTCTGTACCGGGCTTGAGTTCTCCCGGTTCGCCGATCGGGTTGCCGTCGTGGGCGGTGACCCGGAACGGGGTGCCCCCGAGCAGGATGCGGTGCGGCTCCTTGGAGCTGTTGATCAGTCGCAGCACCACCGGGCTGCCGGCCGGGATCGCGCGGCGTTCGGCAGTGTCCGCTGTGCCGAAGGCCCCGATCTGGTCCTTGCCGCCCCCCGGCCACAGATGCGTGAACACGTTTCGCTGCACGCCCTGCTGGCCGTCCTCGACGATCAGCGCGCCGAACAGGCCGCGCTCCACGGTGCGTTCGGAATCCCGGTGCGTGTGGTACCAGTACGTGCCGGTGCGGTCGGGTATGAAGCGGTAGACGTGCCGCTCTCCCGGGCGGACCGGGTTCTGGGTGATGCCCGGCACCCCGTCCTCCGCGTTGGGCACGTCCACGCCGTGCCAGTGCAGGGTGACGCCCTCGGCCACGTCCTTGTTGACCAGGGTGACCTCCACCAGCTGCCCTTGCTTGACCCGCAGTTCGGGGCCGGGGCTCGTGCCGTTGAAGGTGAGCGCGTCGATCTTCCTGCCCGAGGACAGCCGTACGGTGCTGTGCGCGGCGGTCAGGGTGAAGCGGGCGTCGGGGGTGCCCTCGCGCGGGCCGGTCAGCTCGTCCACGGAGCGCATGGCAGGGGCCTCGGCGCCGTGCCGATGGCCCATGGCGTGCACGGAGTGCCCGGTGCGCTCCGGGCCGCCGCCCCAGTCCATGGACTCCGACTCGCTGACCAGGAACAGGCTGCCCAGCGCCGCCGCGGTGACCACCGAGGCGACCAGGGAGAGCCAGGGCAGCCGGGCGAGCCGGCCGCCGCGGGAGCGCCGGTCGCCGAGCAGGAGGGAGATCCCGATCGTCGTGGCCAGGACGATCGCCGACGCCCCCACTGCGATCGGCAGATCCTGCGGACCGGGCGGGACGTACAGGAAGTAGAAGGACAGCCAGGCACCTATCGCCGTGGTGTGCGCGGCGACGGCGGTGCGACGTACCAGCGCCCATACCAGCGGCAGCACCACGACGGGCAGGCCGAGCAGGAAGCGGTGGCCGACCAGCTGCCACCCGCTGGTCGCCAGCAGAAGCACCGCGACCGCCAGCCGGGCGGCGACGACCCCGGCGGTGACGTACAGGACGAGCGGTCGTTGCCGCTCCTCGCGCTGCGCTGATCCGGGTTGTGCCTGGCTGCGGCCGGCCCGGCGCCCCAGCAGGCCGCCGGTGACCGCCAGCACGAAGGCCAGCACCAGATCGGTGAGGAAGAGTGGCTCGGCCACTACTCCGCCGCTTTCTTCAAAGCGTCGAGCCAGGCGCAGATCGACTGGTCCAGCGCGGCGGCGAGGTGCTCCCGGTCGGCCTCGACCGGGGCGCCCGCCCAGGACTCCCGGGTGCGCACCACGACGCCGTCGCCGTCCGCGGTGAAGGTCCACTCGTGCACGCCGGTGATGCCGTGCGCGGGACCGCCCCACAGGATGCGGTGCGGGGCGTCGACGGCGTAGATGGTGGAGTCGATGGACAGGCCCGCGGTGGACCAGTGGAAGGTGGTGCCGGGGGCGATGGGGCAGTCGAGCCGGGCCTCGGTGATGTCGAGCTGCCAGAGAGGCCAGGAGCCGATCTCGGTGTGCAGGTGCCAGACCCGCTCGACGGGAGCGGCGATCCGGATGGAGTGGTCGACGACGACGGGGGCGTTCTCGTCGATGGTCGTGGGGTAGGTCATGGGAGTTCCTCGGGTTTCGGGGCCCGGGCCGCCGCGGCGAGGCAGCGGCGGCCCGGGCAGGGGGAAGGGTCAGGCGGACGGGTCGGAGTCGGGGATCCAGTGGCCGTGGATGCCGGAGGGCACCCTGCGGGGGAGTTCGACAGCGGCCACCGTGCTGAGGTCGCCCGCGTCCAGGACGAGCAGCTCCGAGGCGTCGGCCTTGAGGTCGCTGACGATGGTGAGCAGGTAGCCGTCGTCCTCGCAGGTCCCGCCCTCGGCGGCGGCGAAGACGGCCTCTCCGGGCATCCGGTCCTCGCCGTGCGCGTGCAGCGTCTGCTCGCCGCTCTGCGTGTCGAACTTGACGGTGTGGTAGCCGGATATGCCCGCGCCGGGGAATGCGATGGCGTAGCTGTAGCGGTTCACCGAGCCGGTGTGGGCGTCGTTGATCGACGGGAACTCGGTGACCAGGTCGTCGAGGGACTCGGTGGTGGCCTTGCCGGTGGCCGGGTCCATGATCCACCGGTGGAAGGTCGAGCCCGCGTCGGGGCTGGTGCCGAACCCGGGAGCGCCGACCCACCACTTCCACGAACTCTCCCAGGCGGACCTGTCGAAGCGCGGTGCTTCGAGGACGATCCGGCCCTGCGCGTCGGTGTAGGCGTTCGCGACGTGCAGCAGCGCCGCCTGATCGTCCACCTCGTACCAGGTGGTCTTGCCGCCGGTGCGCGGCATCACTCCGATGCGGAGCGGGACATCGTCGTGCCAGCGGTAGGGGATGCCGGAGTGCTCGGCGTGGTCGAAGACCACGGGCGAGTTGATGAAGACGGCGTGGTCACGGGTGATGGCGAAGTCGTGCATGAGGGACGGGCCGGACCCGTCGACGACTTCCGACCGAATGATCTCGCCGGCCGCGTTGGCCACGTAGTAGGTCAGGTAGGGCGGGAAGGGGCTGTAGCCGAAGAAGTGCAGCTCGCCGGTGACCGGGTCCTCCTTGGGGTGAGCGGTCATCGCGCTGGTGAGCTTGCCGCCGAAGTCGTAGACGCCGATCGTGTCGAGGTTGGCGCTGACCTCCCAGGGCAGGTTGGCCTCCTGCAGGGCGAGGTAGCGGCCCCCGTGGAAGATGATGTTGGTGGCCGCGGCGCTGACCTCGAGCTCGGTCCCGGTGAACGGCACACCGTCCAGGAACGGGGTCTTCACCCAGCGGTTGCGGTACCACTCGGCCCGGCCGCCCTTGAGGCGGACGCCGTGAATCATGCCCTCGCCGCGGAACCAGTGGCTGGGGGTGATGCCCGGCTTGGGGTTGTGGCCGTTGCGGAAGTAGCGGCCGTTCAGCTCGGGCGGCAGGGTCCCGCGTACGGTCAGTTCTCGTGCGGTGATCTCGTCGGTGACGGGGGTGAAGTGGCCGTTGATGTACGGCTTGGCCAGGGTCATGACTCATGCCTTTCGAAGGGAGAGAACCGAGATGAGCAGGGTGATGGCGGCGCAGGCCAGGAACGCCCCGCCATAGGACGGGAACAGGACCAGGAAGGACAGGCCGATGGCTCCGCCGATCTGCCGGGTGGCGTTGACCAGCCCGCCGGCCAGCCCGCTGTCGGCGGCCGGAACGCCCTCGGCGGACATCGCCGTGAGCCGGACGAAGGCCACCCCCAGCCCGATGCCGATGAGGAGCGTCGGGCCGAGCAGGTCGAGCAGGAAGCTGCCGTCCGCCGGGGTCCGGGACAGCCACGCCAGCCCGGCCGCGAGGATCAGCAGGCCCGCGGGGAGCACGGAACGGCCGGAGATTCTGCCGGTGACCCACGAGGCGAGGGTGATCATGAGGGCGAGGGGAAGCTGGGTCAGCCCGGCCTCCAGGGGCGTGTAGCCGAGGGTGCGCTGCTGGTAGAGGGGCAGGAAGTAGAACAGGCCGAGCCAGACCGCACCCAGCAGTGCCATCAGCACATTGGGCACCGCCACCACGGTCATGCGCCCCGGCAGCAGCGGGTCGGCGGCGCGGCGCTGGAGCACCACGAACAGGCCGAGCAGTGCCAGGCCGATCACCGCGAGCGGCCAGAAGCCGGACAGGCCGTAGGTGAGAGCGACCAGTCCCACCGTGACCGTCACCGCGCCCGGCGCGTCCAGGCTTCCGCCGCGTGGCCGGTCGGCCCCGACCAGCAGCCAGGTGGCCACCAGGACGGCCAGGGCCAGAGGCACCATCACGACGAACACCGCCCGCCAGCCGTACAGGCTGGTGAGCACGCCGCTCAGCAGCACGCCCGCCGCCCCGCCGGCACCGGAGACCGCGCCCCACACTCCGAGCGCCGTGCCACGTCGTTTCCCGGCGGGGTAGAGGGTCAGCACCAGCGCCAGGGCCGTGGGCGCCAGCAGCGCGGCGCCGATTCCCTGCAGCGCCCTGCAGATGATCAGCACGATCGCGTTGGGAGCCAGTGCCGCGCCCAGGGAGGAGAGGGCGAACAGGCTGATGCCCAGCAGAAAGACGCGGCGAAGGCCGTACATGTCGCCGGCGCGTCCGCCCGGCAGCAACAGCGCGCCGAAGACCAGCACGTAGGCGTTGACCGTCCACGCCTGGCCCGTGTCCGAGAGATCGAGCCCGGCTCGGATCTGGGGGAGGGCGACGTTCACGATCGAGGTGCTCAGTACGACCAGGAACTGGGCCATGGCCAGAACCGCCAGCGGTGTCCAGCCGGTGGTGGTCCGTTGCAGCGCGGTGCGATTCATGACTCGACGGTCGCAGCGGGCGCCCGGCGCTCGCGTCGGTAGTCATCGCCTATACGACCCAATCGGCGACTGGGGTCGTTCCCGGAGTCCGTTCGGCGACACGATTGCCTAAGCTCCCAAGCATGGTCGAGACAAACACGGATGTGCTGATCGGTCGCCAGGTGGAGGTACTGCAGCTCGACGCCCTGCTGCAGGCCGCTCGGAAGGGACGGGGCGGCGCCCTGGTCCTGCGCGGTGAGCCGGGCATCGGCAAGAGCGCACTGCTGCGGCATCTGGACGAGGCCGCGTCCGGGTTCCTCGTCATGCAGGCGTCCGGAGCGGAGTTCGAGATGGAGCTCCCGTTCGCCGTGCTGCACCAGTTGCTCGCGCCTGTGACGGGTCAGCTGACGGCGTTGCCTCCGCCGCACCGCAAGGCGTTGGAGATCGCTTTCGGCCTCGACACCGGCATACCCGATCCGTTCCTGGTCGGCGTGGCCTCGCTGGGCCTCCTGGCGGAGACGGTGCGGGAGCGCCCGCTCCTGTGTGTCGTCGACGACGCACAGTGGCTGGACCAGGCTTCGGCCAAGGCGCTGGCCTTCCTGGCCCGGCGGGTCTCGGCCGAACCGATCGCGGTGGTCTTCGCGGTACGCGAGCCGAGCCGTCTGCCCGAGCTCGACGAGTTGCCCGGCCTCACCCTTCATGGTCTTGGCGAAGCGGATGCCCGGGCGCTGCTGGCCGCGGTGATCCGCGCCCCCTTGGACGAGCGGGTGCGCGACCGCATCCTGGCCGAGGCGCGCGGAAACCCCCTCGCGCTGGTTGAGCTGCCCAGGACCGCCGGACTGGCAGGGATGTCGGGCGGCTTCGACCAGCCCGCCTCCCTGCCCGCCGTGATCGAGCAGAGCTTCGGCTCCCGGCTGGAGCTGCTGCCGCCCCCGGCCCGGCTGCTGGTGACCGTCGCCGCCGCCGACCCGATCGGCGACGCCGGCCTGCTGTGGCGTGCGGCCGAACTGCTGGGCATCGACCCGGCTGCCGCTGCGGACTCCGTCCCGCTGGTCGAGTTCGGCACCCGGATCCGCTTCAGCCATCCACTCGCGCGCTCGGCCGCCTACCGCGCCGCGGCGCCGGAGGAGCGGCGGAGGGCGCATGAGGCGCTGGCCGCCGTGACCGACCCGGTCGCCGACCCCGACCGGCGAGCCTGGCATCGCGCCCAGGCCAGCTCCGGACCGGACGAGCAAGTGGCCGCCGAGCTCGAAGCCTCCGCCACCCGTGCCAGGGAACGCGGCGGTGTCGCGGCGGCGGCGGCCTTCCTCGAACGCTCGGCCGCGCTCACGATCAGCCCGGACCTCCGTGTCGAACGGGCGCTCGCCGCGGTCCAGGCCAAGCTCTCGGTGGGCGCATTCGACGGGGCGGCCGATCTGCTCAGCACCGTCCCGACCGACGATCCGCGCCAGGCCGCCAGGGCCGACCTGCTCCGCGGCCGGCTGTCCTTCGTCCGCCGCCGAGGCGACGAAGGCCCCACGGAGTACCTCCTGCGTGCTGCCGCCCGGCTGGCGGCCACCGATCCTCCCTGGTCACGGGAGCGCTATCTCGACGCCATCGAGATGGGCCTCCTCATCGGCGGCCTCGACCAGGTGGTGGAGGCCGCCAGGGAAGCCCCGTCGTCGGGCGAGCCGGCCTCCAGCGCGGACGCGGTCCTGACCGGCCTGATCAGCCTGGTCAACGACGGGCATGCGGCGGCGGGGGCAATCCTCCGGCCGGTCCTCGGCGACGTCGACGACGAGGTGTGGACCAGGCGGCCGTCACTGGGCTTCATGGTGGCTGTCGAGCTGTGGAACTTCCACGCCCTGCAAGGCATCGCCACCCGCGCCGTCGCGGCGGGCCGCGAGTCGGGCTCGTTCCACGCGCTGCCCATCGGGCTGGCCATGCAGGCCACCGCCACCATTCACGCGGGCGACTTCGGTGCCGCGATGGAGCTGATCTCCGAGGAGGAGGCGATCGCCGAGGCCACCCGCGCGGCACCGCTGGTCTACCCGCGCCTCCACCTGGCCGCGATGCGTGGGCGGCGCCAGGAGGCCGTCGAACTGTTCGCGTCGGTGGATCACCGGATGAGCCTCAGCGCGCAGTGGGCGACGGCCGTCCTCAACAACGGCCTGGCCGACTACCCGGCCGCGCTGGAAGCGGCGAAGCACGCGGTCGAGTACGGCGCCGTCGGCACGGCAGGCCTTGCCCTGCCCGAGCTGGTCGAGGCGGCCGTACGGTGCGGCGAGGCCGAACTCGCCGCCACGGCTCTCGCGTCCCTCCGGGAGCGCGCCCAGGCGGGCCGGCAGGCGTGGGGGCTGGGCGTCGAGGCCTACGCGCGGGCTCTGGTGACCGAGGACGAGGCCGCCTATCAGGAGGCGATCGACCTTCTCGGCGACAGCGCACTGGTGGTCTACCGAGCCCGAGCGCATCTGCTGTACGGAGAGTGGCTGCGCCGCCAGGGCCGGCGGCGCGACGCCCGCTCGGAGCTGCGGCTGGCGCACGAGTCGCTGTCCGACCTCGGTATGGAGGCGTTCGCCGAGCGCGCCGCAGGCGAGTTGCGCGCCACGGGCGAGCACGCCCGCAGCCGCTCGTCGCAGGCCTCGGACCAGCTGACGATGCAGGAGGTGCACATCGCGCGCCTGGTCGCCGACGGCGCCACCTCCAAGGAGGTGGCGGCCAAGCTGTTCCTCAGCCCCCGGACGGTCGACGCGCACCTGCGCAACATCTTCCGCAAACTCGGGCTCACCTCACGCAGGCAACTGCGCGACCTCCCTGACATTCGTTAGCCGCATGGTGGTGGCCGCGGCCTCGTGCCCGTTCATCGACTCCACGGGGCCGGGCCAGTGCAATCCGTACTTGGCCCGGTAGGCACCGGAGACGCACTGGAGGAGCTCGGGATCGTCCACCGGCTGGAGGGTGACGGACAGGCGGACCCCGGCCACCTCCACCTCCGTGTCCGCGTGCTGCAGGACCCGGCGGTACCAGGCGCTGCGCTGCCCGAAAGCCGAGCGGACATACGCCTTCCCGCCGAGCACCACCACCCAGACCGGCCGTGCCGACCACCGGCCGTCCGCACGCCGTACCCACATCACGATCTCCGCGCGATTCTCGAAAGTGTTCATGAACCAACGCTCTCTTCTCCGGCACTGCGTACGCGTCGGTGACGTCCACCTAGATAGGCGCCGTTGGCCGCGATAGGCACCGATCGCCGACGCGAGACCGGTGTCGGCACGACGAAGCTGAGCGTCATGACGAACACCGAGATGAACCCCGCAACCGTCACCGTCACCGACACCGCAACCGCAACCGCAACCGCAACCGACACCGACACCGTCACCGACACCCGTGAGGCCCCTGCCGCCGACGCGCCTCACCCGAAGAGCAAGAAGAAGAACAAGGCCAAGCGGCGCGCGGCCAAGGCTCTGGCGTGGTTCGCCCTGGTCTTCACCGCGCTCCTGGTCCTGGCCGAGCCGTGGCTGCTGTTCCCGGTCGCCGCCCTGATGCTGGCGGTCTCCCTCTGGGACTGAGGTGGCCGAGCCTCTCTTCGCCGCCGGGCCCCTTCACGCTCGCCGCACGGAACGACCTCGCCCGATGGCGGGGCGAGCTGCCTGGTCTGCATGCCCATGGTTCATCGTGTTCCGCTTCCTCTCGTCCGACGCGAACGCCCGGGTGTTCATGAGCCCGGGCCTTCCCAGCCACGGCGTGTCCCCGGCGAACGGTCGCTGACGGAGCGGGACCGGTAGACGACGTACGGCCGGAACAGGTAGCCGATCGGCGCGGTAAAGGCGTGCACCAGCCGGGTGAACGGCCAGATGGCGAACAGCAGCATGCCGATGAGCGTGTGCAGTTGGAAGGACAGAGGCGCTGCCGACATGGCGTCGATGTCCGGCTGCAGCGTGAACACGGAGCGGAACCAGGGCGAGACGGTCTCCCGGTAGTGGTGCACCTCGCCGACGGCGCCCGCGCCCAGCAGGGTGGTGATGATTCCGGCGACGATGGCCGCGACGAGCACGACGTACATCGTCTTGTCGTTGCGCGTGGTCGCCATGAACACCGGACCGGTGGTGCGCCGGCGGTGGATGAGGATCGCCGCTCCGGCGAGTGTGGCGAAACCGGCGACGCCGCCGAGGACGAGCGCCTGCACGTGGTACGCCGTCTCGGACACGCCCATGGCCGATGTCCAGCTCTGCGGAACGACCAGCCCGATCACATGGCCGATGACGACGACGAGGATGCCGAAGTGGAAGAGCGGACTGCCGATGCGCAACAGCCGGGACTCGTACAGCTCGGAAGAGCGGGTGGTCCAGCCGAACTGGTCGTACCGGTACCTCCATACGGTGCCGCCGACGAGGATCACGATGGTGACGTACGGCAGTACACCCCACAGCAGGACATCGAGAGCCTTCACCGTCGGGCACCTCCCGACGGCGCCGGGCCGAAGGGCTCCAGGCCGACGGTCTCCTGGGGCGGGCCGGTCCGGGCCAGGCGCTGAGCGGCGGCGCGGTCCTGCGGGGACGGGCCGGGCAGGAGCGCACACACGGCCTCGACCACGGCGGTGTAGGGGGAGTTCGCGTCGCGCAGCGCCAGCCGCAGCAGCTCGACCCCGGCGCGGTGCTCCTGGAGGAGTGCGAGCCCGTCGGCCAGGTCGCCGGTCGCCGTGTACTCGAGTACGACCGGCAGGTAGTCCGGGAGCTCCTTGCCGCCGAGTTCGAGGCCGTGGCGGCGGTACCGGTCTTTGAGGGTGGCCAGGGCCTGGCCGCGGCGGCGGGTCTCGCCGTCGGTCCACCAGGTCAGGTAGAGGCAGCAGCGGCGGCGCCGGTCGAAGGTGGCGACGTAGGCCTCGGCGAGGTCGCGTGGCGGTGTGGCGGCGAGGTGGCCGAGGAAACGGGTCAGCGCCGAGTGCGCCGTGCCGGGAGGCAGTGTGGCCAGGGCCTCGTTGACCAGGGGAATCCGGTGCCGGACGGCATCGTCGGGATACTGGAGCAGAATCGCGGCCGCCTGGCAGACCACCGCGGCGTCGCGCTCGGCGATCACGAATCCTCCTCCGGCTGCGGGTGCCCGGGCGGGAAAAGCCCTTCCGGGCGGCCCTTGCCGTCCCAGTTGAGCAGGTTGATCCGGGCGCCCCGCTGCTCCGGGTCGGCGATGCCACCGGTGGTCTGGCGCTCCTTCAGGGCGTGGAACGTCTCGACGGACACGGGTACGGGGCGGCCGGACGCTTCGCCGAAGGGGCCGCTCCCGTACATTCCGGGACCCCCCTCGTAGTCGAGGCTGCAGGCCGTCTCTTCGAGCCTGCGGCCTTCGGTTTCGTAGGCGGTGGGGATCACGTAGCGGTCCTGGTACTTGGCGATGGCAAGCAGCCGGTAGAGCGAGGTGACCTCCTGTCCGGTCATCCCGGCAGCCGTGGCGATCCGTTCATCGGGTGGGTCGCCGAGGTTGACAGCTCGCATGTAGGACCGCATGGCCGAGAGCCGTTGCAGGACGCGGCGCACGGGCTCGGGGTCGCCCGCGGTGAACAGTTCGGCGAGGTACTCGATCGGGATCCGCAGGGTGTCGATGGCGCCGAAGAGGTTGTCGATGTCCTCGCCGTCGTGGCCGGTGTCGGTCAGCGCGTCGACGACCGGCGACAGCGGTGGCACGTACCAGACCATCGGCATCGTGCGGAATTCCGGATGCAGAGGGAGCGCCACCCGGTAGTCCTTGGCCAGGGCATGGACGGGGGAGCGGCGGGCGGCCTCCAGCCAGTCTTCGGGAATGCCGTCCCGGCGCGCCGCCGCGATCACCTGCGGGTCGGACGGGTCGAGCATGAGGCCGAGTTGGGCCTCGTACAGATCCTTCTCGTCGGCGACGGATGCGGCGGCTCCGACGCGGTCGGCGTCGTAGAGGACGAGGCCGATGTAGCGCAGCCGCCCCACGCAGGTCTCGGAGCACACGGTGGGCAGGCCCACCTCGACCCGCGGATAGCAGAAGGTGCACTTCTCGGCCTTGCCGGTGCGGTGGTTGAAGTAGACCTTCTTGTACGGGCAGCCGGTCACGCACATCCGCCAGCCCCGGCAGCGGTCCTGGTCGACGAGGACGATGCCGTCCTCGGACCGCTTGTACAGCGCCCCCGAGGGGCAGGAGGCGACGCACGAGGGGTTCAGACAGTGCTCACAGATGCGCGGCAGGTAGAACATGTACGCCTGCTCGTACCGGAAGCGCACCTTTTCCTCGGCCTCGCGGCGGATGCGTTCGATGACGGGGTCGTGGTCGGCGATCTCGGCGCCGCCTCCGAGGCTGTCGTCCCAGTTGGCGCTCCACTCCACACGCATCGGCTCGCCGGAGATCAGCGACTTCGGCCGGGCTACGGGGAAGTCGTCGCCCAGCGGGGCGGTGGTGAGGTTCTCGTAGTCGTAGGTCCAGGGCTCGTAGTAGTCGCGGATGTTGGGGAGCACCGGGTTGGCGAAGATGGTGAGCAGCTTGCGCAGCCGCCCGCCCGCTGTGAGCCTGAGGCGGCCGCCGCGGGTGCGGACCCAGCCGCCCCGCCACCTCTCCTGGTCCTCATAGCGCCGTGGGTAGCCCTGGCCGGGCCTGGTTTCGACGTTGTTGAACCAGACGTACTCGACGCCGCTGCGATTGGTCCATGCCTGTTTGCAGGTGACCGAGCAGGTGTGGCAGCCGATGCACTTGTCGAGGTTCATCACCATGGCCAGCTGCGCCATGCAGCGTCCGATCGGCTCACGCGCGGGCATCAGTACGTCACCTCCTGGGAGCGTCGGCGGACCACGGTGACCTCGTCGCGCTGGTTGCCCGTCGGGCCGAGGTAGTTGAAGGCGAACGACAGCTGGGCGTATCCGCCGATGAGGTGGGTGGGTTTGATCAGGATGCGCGTCAGGGAGTTGTGGATGCCGCCGCGCCGCCCGCTGGCCTCGGCGATGGGTACGTCGACGACCCGTTCCTGCGCGTGGTGGACGTACACGGTGCCGGTCGGCATGCGGTGCGAGACGATCGCGCGCAGCACCATCACACCGTTGCGGTTGACGGCTTCGACCCAGTCGTTGTCGCGCACGTCGATGACCGCGGCGTCGGCGGGGCTCATCCAGACGGTCGGGCCTCCGCGGGAGAGCGAGAGCATGAACAGGTTGTCCTGGTACTCGGAGTGGATGGACCACTTGGAGTGCGGGGTGAGGTAGCGGACGGTGACCTGTCGCTCCCCGTTCGGGCCGATCTCGGGCTCCCCGAAGAGCCGGTGCATGTCGAGCGGCGGGCGGTAGACCGGTAGCGTCTCGCCGAACTCGTGCATCCAGTCGTGGTCGAGGAGGAAGTGCATCCGGCCGGTGAGGGTGTGCCAGGGCTTGAGCTCCTCGACATTGGTGGTGAAGGCCGCATAGCGCCGGCCGCCGGTCTCGCTGCCCGACCACTCGGGGCTGGTGATGACGGGGACGGGCTGGGCCTGGGTGTCGGCGAAGGTGATCCGCCGCTCCTCGCTGCCCTCGGCGAGGTGGGCGAGTGGCCGTCCGACGCGCCGCTCCGTGGTGCGGAAGCCCTGCACGGCGAGCCGGCCGTTGGTGGTCCCTGACAGCGCCAGGATGGCCTCGGCCATCTTGGCGTCGGTGTCCAGGGCGGGACGGCCGTCGCCCGCGCCGCCGAGCATCACCCCGTTGGCGTGGGCCAGACGCTCCACCTCGTCGTCGGGGCGAAGCGTCAGCCCTTTGACGGTCAGCCCCAGTTGTTCCGTGAGCGGGCCCAGCGTGGTGAGCTTGTCGGCGACCGCCCCGTAGTCCCGTGTCACCAGGGTCAGGGCCGGCATCGTGCGGCCGGGGACCGCGGTGACCTCGCCGCCGCGCCAGTCGCGGACGGTGCCGAGGGCTTGCGCGGTCTCGCCCGGGGTGTCGTGCTGCAGCGCGGTGGCGACGACGTCATGCCGTACGCCGAGGTGCTCGCGTGCCATCTCACTGAAACGCCGGGCGATGGCGGTGAACGCGTCGAAGTCGGAGCGGGTCTCCCAGGGCGGGTCGATCGCCGGGGTGAAGGCGTGGACGAAGGGATGCATGTCCGTCGAGGACAGATCGTGCTTCTCGTACCAGGTCGCGGCCGGCAGGACGACATCGGCGAGCAGCGTCGAGCTCGTCATCCGGAAGTCCATCGCCAACAGCAGGTCCAGTTTTCCCTCGGGCGCCTCCTCCCGCCAGACGACGTCGCGGGGACGGCCCTGCGGCGGCGTCTGGCTCGCGCGCAGACTGGAGTGAGTGCCGAGCAGGTGCTTGAGGAAGTACTCGTTCCCCTTGCCGGACGAGCCGAACAGGTTGGCCCGCCACAGGGTCAGGCAACGGGGCCAGTTCCCCTCGGCGTCCGGATCCTCGCAGGCCCAGCCCAGCTCGCCCGAGGCCAGCTTGCGGAGTGCGTACTCCGTGGGAGCCTCGCCCGCCGCGGCTGCCTCGTCGGCCAGGTCGAGCGGGTTGCGGTCGAACTGCGGGTAGGAGGGCATCCAGCCCAGCCGCGCGGACAGCGCGAGCGTGTCCGCGGTGTGCATGCCGGCCAGATCGCCGCGGGCCAGCGGTGAGGCGAGGGCGTCGGCGCGGTATCCGTCGTAGCGCCACTGGTCGGTGTGGGTGTACCAGTACGCCGTGCCGATCATCTGCCGGGGCGGGCGCTGCCAGTCGGTTGCCATGGCCAGAGTTGACCAGCCAGTGAAGGGACGGCACTTCTCCTGGCCGACATAGTGCGCCCAGCCGCCACCGTTGCGCCCCATCGCTCCGGTGAGCATCAGCAGCGCCAGGATCGCCCGGTAGGTCGTATCCCCGTGGAACCACTGGCAGATCCCCGCCCCCATGATGATCATCGTGCGGCCCTCGGACTGCTCGGAGTTGCGTGCCATCTCGCGGGCCACCCGGATGACGGTCGCAGCCGGCACGGAGGTGTGCTCCTCCTGCCAGGCGGGAGTACAGGGCTGGCCGGAGTCGTCGTAGCCCGTCGGCCAGTCGCCGGGCAGGCCCTCGCGCCGGACGCCGTACTGCGCCAGCATCAGGTCGAAGACCGTCGTCACCAGCCGCCCTCCGATGCGCCGCGCCGGAACGCCGCGGCGCAGTACGGTGCCGGTCGCCTCGGTCGCCTCGGTCGCCTCGGTCGTGTCGAAGCGCGGCAGAAGCAACTCGACGGGCTCCGCCTGTTCTCCCAGGAGTGTCAACTGCGGGCTGATGTCGCCGAGGTCGAGATTCCAGCGCCCCACGCCGGATGCCGTCCACCGCTCGCCCAGCGTGCCGCCCGGCTGGGCCGGCTCACCCGTGCGGCCGTCGACCACCACGGTCTTCCACTCGCTTCCCTCGGACGTCTCCCCGAGGTCGGACGCGCGCAGGAACTTCCCCGGTACGAAGGAGCCGTCGCGCTCCTCCAGCGTCACCAGGAACGGCAGGTCCGTGTAGCGCCGCACATAGTCGACGAAGAACGGCACCCGGCGCTCGACGAAGAACTCCTTCAGGATCACGTGCCCCATCGCCATGGCCATCGCCCCGTCGGTGCCGGGCTGGGCAGGTAGCCACTGGTCGGCGAACTTCGTGTTGTCGGCGTAGTCCGGCGACACCACGACCACCTTCTGGCCGCGGTAGCGGGCCTCGGCCATCCAGTGCGCGTCGGGGGTCCGGGTGACGGGGACGTTGGAGCCCCACATGATCAGGTACGTGGCGTTCCACCAGTCGCCGGACTCCGGCACATCGGTCTGGTCCCCGAACACCTGCGGTGAGGCGACGGGCAGATCGGCGTACCAGTCGTAGAAGGACGTCATGCACCCGCCGATCAGCTCGATGAACCGCGAGCCGATCGCATGCGAGACCATCGACATCGCCGGGATCGGTGAGAAGCCGGCGATCCGGTCCGGACCCCACCGCTTGATCGTGTGCACATGTGCGGCCGCCACCATCTCGACCGCCTCGTCCCACGACACCCGCACATGACCGCCCTTGCCGCGGGCCCGCTGGTACCGGCGCCGCCGCTCCGGGTCGCCCACCACGTCGGCCCACGCGAGCACCGGGTCACCCAGGCGTTCCCTGGCCTCGCGGTACATCTCGACGAGGACTCCGCGCGCGTAGGGGAAACGCACCCTGGTGGGCGAGTAGGTGTACCAGGAGAACGCCGCCCCCCGTGGGCAGCCGCGCGGCTCGTACTCCGGGGAGTCCGGGCCGACCGACGGATAGTCGGTCTGCTGGCTCTCCCAGGTGATGATCCCGTCCTTGACGTAGACCTTCCACGAGCACGAGCCGGTGCAGTTCACGCCGTGCGTCGATCGCACGACCTTGTCGTGACTCCACCGGTCCCGGTAGAAGACGTCTCCCTCCCGCCCTCCCTTGTGGAAGACCGCCCGGCGATCGGGCGTGACCTCACGCCGGGTGAAGAAGCGCCCGGCGCGCAGCAAGGCGTCCGCAGCCGGGTCGTCGTACGCGTGCTCGTCATCCCCGGCGGGCACGCGAGGGGTACCGCTGTCCGCCACGATCGTCACCTCTCACTTCGCATGCGGCCATGGGACACCTGACCGGCTGCCTCGCTCACACCTGGCATCTCCGCACCGTTCCGGACCGACGGAGAGGCCGCGGCTGCCCCGAGTGCGTCGTCCAAGTCCAGTCGTGCCGAGGCTTCCCGGCCAGGGGGCGAACGTCCCGCCGCTTGACCCGCATGGCCCTCCTGCCGCCATGGCTCACTCGGCAGCATCACCCGCGGCGGCGGGCGCGTCGTACGGATGACCGGACGGGCAGGCGCCAGCATCGTGAGCGAGTCGATGAGCGGGGCACCCCGTCTCTGGCAAGGAGGAACTCCCTTGAGCCGCACTTCTTCGCCGCGGACAGGTGGGGCGGCGGCATCCACGCAGCCGACGCGGATGCTCGTCCTGGCAACGGCCGGATTCATGATCTGCTTCTGGGCGTGGGCCTTGCTGGCCCCGCTCGGCCCGACCCTCCGGGACGACCTGGACCTGACCTCCTTTCAGCAGTCCCTCGTCGTGGCGGTACCGGTGATCGTCGGCTCGCTCGGCCGGATCCCCGTGGGCGCACTCACCGACCGCGTCGGCGCGCGCCGGATTTTCCCCCTCGTCGCCGCGCTCACCGTCCTGCCCGTGCTCTACCTCGGCCATCTGGCCGACTCCCTGCCCGAAGTGCTGGCGGGCGGTTTCCTCCTCGGCCTGGGCGGAACGACGTTCGCGATCGGGGTGCCCTTCGTCAACGCCTGGTACCCGCCCGAGCGGCGCGGACTGGCACTGGGCATCTTCGGTGTCGGCACGGGCGGCACCGCTCTCTCGTCCTTCACCACCGTGCAGCTGGCCGACGCCGTCGGGTATGCGTTCCCTTTCGACCTGGTCGCCGGCCTCCTGGCCGTATACGCCGTAGCGGCACGCCTCCTCCTGCGCGACAAGCCCGGCCGGACCGTTCCGGCCGGCTCCCTGCTCGCGCGCACCACGGCGACCCTTCGGATGCCCGCCACCGTGCAGCTGGCCGTCCTCTACGCCGTAGCCTTCGGCGGGTTCGTCGCGTTCAGCGTCTACCTGCCCACCTACCTCACCAGCGCCTACGGCCTCGGACGGTCCGACGCTGCCCTGCGCACCGCGGGCTTCGTCGTCCTCGCCGTCGCCATGCGCCCGGTCGGCGGGTGGCTGTCCGACCGGCTGCACCCCGTGCCCGTACTCATCGCCGCTTACACCGCCGTGACTGTTTTCGCCCTCCTCGCTTCCTTCGAGCTGCCGCTCGTCCCGGTCGGAACGCTCGCCTTTCTGTGCATGGCGGCTGCCCTGGGCGCGGGATCAGGCGCTGTGTTCGCGCTCGTCGCCCGGCTCGTGCCACCGGAGCGGGTCGGCTCGGTCACTGGTGTCGTGGGCGCCGCCGGAGGCTTGGGCGGCTTCTTCCCGCCCCTGGTCATGGGCGCCATCTATGGAGCGGCAGACGACTACACATGGGGATACGTGCTCCTGGCGGCCACCGCGGGCGCTACCGCGGTGTTCACCGCCACCACGGTGCGCCGCCGGGCCCGGGAGGCGCCGCGACCGGGGTAGGCCGGCGACACGGCCTGCTCGGGCGCTCAACCGCGGACGTCATCCGGGGGACTGTGGTGACGAGCTTCCCGACCTCGCGCCCGTCACGCGTACCGGAAGTCCCATCTCGTCGTAGTCCGCGTACGCATCCCGCCCGTCCCGGCGCACGATACGGGCTGGCTCGACGTCAGGCGTGCGGTACGACGGCCACGGGGCAGGGGGCATGGTGGATCACCGCGTGCGTGACCGACCCGATGTGGGCGCCGGACGCGGACCTGCGGCGGCCGACGACCACGAGTCGCGCATCGGCCGCCGCTTCGACAAGGTGTCCCCATCACTCCACCGGGACCCGGGGCAGGGGCCCGGTGAACGGAGTGGCTTCGGCGGGAGACCAGGGTCTTTCGTTTGGATCGTGCCGGATCGGTGAGCGGAATCTGGTGCCGTGGACCGCAAGGCGGAGGAGGGAGGCCTGGCGGAGCCATGCCGACCGACCACAACGCGGCGTGACGCGGCACCGGGGCACGCGAGCCCGGCACGATCCAACGAGCGGCGTTAGCGGGCGAGCGACCCGTTCTGGGCGTCGGACACGGACTGCCACGCCTCCATGCCGGCTCGGGACGCCTCCTTCGCCTGCCGCCACTTCATGGCCGCTTGCTGGGCCGGGGGCACGTCCATGTCGCGGATCATGCGCCGACCTGCTTTGACCACGGCGAAGGCCACGGTGGCCATGCCGACGCACGCCACCGCGGCACCGGCCGCGGTGAGCACGGCACCTGTCGTGACGAGGCGGGTGTCGATCTCGATGGTCCGCTGGGACTGGTGGTGGTGATGGTTCATGTCTCCACCATCCAATGGGGAGAACCACATCGCATCCCGACCAACGGCTCAGGCGGCCGGACAACCCGGTTGGTGGTACGGAAGGCCGGGCACCAGGTCCGAGCCAGGGGCGGTCGTCGTCCGCTCGGCCGTCAGCACCGCTGCCGTGACCGTCTGGAGGGGGCGGTCGTCTCCTGTACGGGAACCACTCTGAGTGTGCTCACCGTGCCCGCGAGGCCGGCCTCCACCATGGGAGGGCGCAAACACGTGCCGGCCGCTGCGGTCAGCGACCGGTCGCGCGGGGAGTCGACGCGGGGGCGTCGGACTCTGACGTCAGCTCACGCTGATGGTGCCCTTCATAGTCGGGTGGATGGTGCAGATGTAGGGATAGCTGCCGGATGCCGACGGAGCGATGAAGGTGGCCGTTTCGCCGGCATCGATGCTGCCGGTGTCGAATGCCTTGTCCCCGGTGGCGGTCACGGTGTGCGGGACGGAGTCCAGGTTCTCGACGATGACCTTCGTGCCGGGGCGCACCTGAAGGTTCGCCGGGCTGAAGGTGAAGTTCTTGATCGAGATGTGTGCCGCGCCGACGTTGGAGGTGGGCTTGGACGATGCGCTGGTGGTGGTGGTCGTGGTGGCCGGGGTGGGTGTGGTGTCATCGCCGTTGTCGCTGTTCGAGCAGCCGGTCAGGGCGAGCAGGACGCAGGCTCCGCCCACTCCGAGGGCGGTGCGGACCCGGTGCGGATAGGTGAGTGACATTCCGGGCGGACCTTTCCGACGAGGGACGCCGTGGTCAGGGAGCGGCCGGCGATCGGCCGCCGCACTCAGATTCACCCTCCTCGGTCGCGCTCGCCAGAGCGGTACCGCCAGCCGCGATGCCGTTCACCTGAATGCCGACGTGAGCCCTGTTCATGCCGGGCTCGGAGGCCCCTGAGGCGCGTGGCGCGCCGTCAGTTCCCGATGGCGGCGGTCGGCGGCACACCCGTGGCGCTCGGCGCGGGACGGGCCGTGGGCGAGGGCGAGGTGCTGACACTGCCGGAAGGACTCGCGGGCGGTGTCGTCGGTGAGGCCGAGGCGCTGGGGCGGGCACTTGAGGGCCGGGGAGGTGCCGGACTGGCCTCCACGGGCGGGCTGGTGGGGGCCGCGGGGCTGTGGGAAGCCGGTGATTCCCGGTGAGTGGCCGTCGCGCGAGGGCGCAGGCTCGCGCCACCTCTGCGGTCCCGGGCGCCTCCTCGGGCCGGGTGCGTGACCGGACGTTCCACCGGGGGCGACGCTTTCGGTGGTGTGGTGACGTGGGCGGGGGGCTCGTCGGGGTACGCCAGTTCCGGGCTCGGCGCTGCTCGGGGTAGACCGCCGGAGTTCTCGGGCAGCAGGGATGCGGCGGCCAGACCGGCGACCATGGCGACGGCCGCCGCGGCAAGCGTCCGGCCGCCGTACCTCTTCGATCGCGGCGGACGGTGGTGCCGGGCTGTGGGCCCATCGGCCGAGGGGGCGGCGGGGGGCCGGGGAGGACCGGGGGGCTCCACGAAGCCCGGTCCCTCGCTGAAGCGGGTCTGCGGCATAACGGTGCCGACTGCGGGCGCACCGCCGCTCAGATCGCTCGGCGGTGCCATGTCGGAGTCGTATGCCCCGCACTCCGGGCACGTCACGGCACCGCTCAGGACACGGCGGCAGGGGAAGCAGTAGTCCATGGCTCGACCGCTCAGCCCGTGAGTTCCTGGAAGGAACCGGAACCGGAACCGGAACCGGAACCGGAACCGGCCGACCGGGCTGGGCAGCTGGTGCCGGGAGTGCGTCGCTCGATGTCTTCCTGACGGATCCCTGGCATGTGTGAACCTCACTCACTCGCCGGTCTGCGGGCGGGTCACCGGTTACCGAGGTCAACGGGCAGGAGCGAGTCGGCGTTCAAAGAGTGGCCGAAACGTGGCCACACTGCCACACAACCCCTTGGGAAATTACGGCTGGTCAAAGACAGCCACCCCACTTCGGCCCATGAGCCGCAGGCCACGGCCCTCTCCCGGTCACCTGCCTGCGCCTGATGGGGCTGACGCCCTTCTCGACGCGGCGACTCCCTTCGCCTCCGCGATGTGCTCGGCTCCTGCGCGTCACCACGGGGGGCTCGGCCGCTCTCCGTACGCGGCAGCGGCGGGCCAGGAGCGATCGGTCGTCCGCGCTGTTCCGGCGCCGGTCCTCGCTGTGGCCGGCCGCGCTCACGCCGGCCGGCCGGGTGCTGGTGCTGCTGCCGCCGCGGCCGGAGCCGGCGTCCATCAACCAAGGGAACGCCCCTTTTCGGCCCTGTTGTACCTCGCGTGTGTTCCCGGGACCGCGGACGGCCGGGAGGGGCGCGCGTGGGGCTTTCTCCATGCGGTCTGGCATTTGCTACGGAGAGCGGCTCAACGGCTTGTAAATGCCATCGGAAACGACCTACGGTGTCGCATATGCGCGATCGCGCTCGCCGATGCTCATCACGCATTCAAGATCGCGCATTCAAGCGGCGTCGCCCCTCACCGGCGCGGCTCGTCACCGTCCCGCCCCGGTCGGCCCCGGCCGCCCGTGTCACCAAGGAGTTCCACCCCATGACGTCCGCTTTCACCCGCCGCCGCGCAGCCGCGGCCGTGCTGACCGCCGCCCTCCTGGTCCCGCTCTCCGCCTGCGGCAACGACGGCGACACCAGGACGGACAGCAGCACGAAGGGCACCGCCTCCGCCGCAGGCGCCCCCAAGGCCGACCTGACCGTGCTGGCCGCCTCCTCGCTCACCAATGTCTTCAAGACCGCGGGGGCCGCCTACGAGAAGGCCCACCCGGGCACGAAGATCACCTTCTCCTTCGCCGGATCGCAGGAACTCGCCGCCCAGGTGAAGCAGGGCGCGCCCGCCGACGCGCTGGTCACCGCCGACACCAAGACCATGGACGGTCTCAAGTCGGACACCGGCACGCCCACCGTCATCGCCAGGAACCGCCTGGTCATCGCCACGGTCGAGGGCAACCCCAAGAAGGTCGATGAGCTCAAGGACCTCGCGGACACCAAGCTGAAGGTCGTCCTCGCCGCTCCCGAGGTCCCCGTCGGCCGCTACAGCAAGAAGATCCTCGACGCACAGAAGATCGTCGTGAAGCCGGTCTCCCAGGAGCCCAACGTCCGCGCGGTCCTCAGCAAGGTCGAACTGGGCGAGGCCGACGCCGGGCTCGTCTACAAGACCGACGCCGCCACCGCCACCGGCAAGGTCGACGCCGTGGAGATCCCCGACGCGCAGAACGCGATCGCCGCATACCCGGCGGCGACCCTGAAGACCTCCAAGAGCAGCGAGGCCGCCGCCGCCTTCGTCGCCTGGCTCTCCACCCCCGAGGCGCAGAAGATCCTCCAGGACGCCGGTTTCCAGAAGCCGTAGTGCGGGTGTGCGGGTGCCCGGTCCGGGGGCGGCCGGGCACCCGTGGACGTTTCCCCGTCGCGGCCGGCGTGGAGTCTCCCCGCCTCGGGCGGGGCACCCGTGGACGTCTCCCCGTCGCGGGCCGGCCGTGGAGTCTCCCCGCCGTGGGCCGGGCACTCGTGGACGTCTCTCCGCCGGGAGGCGATGGTCCGCCTTTGAGCCTTTGAGCTCGGCCTGTTTGCTGTGCCCGTTGTACGAGAATTCGGCGTATGTGCCGAGGGTCGGCGTGATCGTCGCCGACCGCGCGTCCGAACCGGTCCCGGCCCGCGCTCCGTTGGAGGTCGCGCGGGATGCGGGGCGCGCGTGAGGCGCTCGACGACCTGCCGCGCGCCTATCTCGGATAGGCGCTTACTGCGCAGAAAACGCCCAACTCTGAACAAGAGTCGAGGGCCTTTCTTCTTTTCCCGCCAGGACCGGGAATGGTCGCTGTCCGGAACTCTTGTTCCATGCCTGGGGGTTGTGTAAGGGTGAGCTTCCTCACGCCCGAACATGGCGAATTTGTTCACTCGTTCGAATTGGCTGCGGTGTAGACCAAGTGCGCGCACTCTTTCAAGCGACAGAAATGGCACCGGCCAGTAATCACGGGCCGACGAACCGGCACGGCTCAACCCCCCACCGCAATGCCCTGGATGGAAAGACGTCTATGCAGAATCCCCGTACTCCGGGTTCCGTCCCTCCCTCTCGCACCGGCCTCAGCTCCGGGGACTCCGACGAAGGTCTCGCGGCGACACTGAGGACCAGCGGGGGGAACGACGAGGCCCGTCCCGTGGCCGTGCTGCTGGCGAGGCACTGGCAACCCGTCTTCGACTACACGTCGATCTGCGCCCCCTCGGCCGGGGCGGCTGCCATGCTCGCCACCGCGGCCTGCGGCACGGTGCTGGAAAGCCTCCGGCACGCCCGGGCGGGAACGGCGCTTCGGCCGCTCTTTTTGGTGACGGCCCGTCAAATCGGCAAGACATGGGCGGCCGACGAGCGGATCACCGCACTGCCCGAACTCCAGAACCCGGACACAGGCCGGGCAGTTCCGGTCGACATGTTCACCATCGCGGAGAATCGAAGGCTTGTCCGGCTGGCATTCCAGGCAATGACCGCGCCCGCCCAAACCCTGCTCTGGCACGCCGAGGTCGAGGCGGAGGGAATATCTGTACCGGCCGGTTTGCTGGCCGTTGATCCCCGCAGCGCGGCGGCCCAGCTCGACCAGGCCCGTGAAGTCTTTCGGGCGGGCTGTCTGCGGGGCCATCTCGAACTCGCCCCCGACAAGGAATGCCGCCACTTCAACCGGCTGCTCGACGTATCCCTGCGCCGCGGTGGCACGCTGATACCGGACATCAAGGCGCATCTGGCGAAGTGCCGGCACTGCCGCTTCGCGGCGGAACAGCTCAACCACGTCGGCGGCCGGCTGCCCCTGCTGCTGGCGGAGGGCCTCCTCGGCCGGGCCGCCCAGCCCTACCTCGACTCGCGGCCCGCCCGTAACAACGATCGCTCCCAGACCCGGGGCGCTGCCGCACGCGGCGCGGACGGTGTGCGGGAGGCGGTGCGCAGCGCCGGCCGGCACTCGCGCGGCGGACGCCCACGCAGCCTGCCGCGCATCTCCCTCTCGCAGCGCAGCCGCGGCGCGGTCATCACCGGACTCGGGATCGCGACCGGGCTGCTCGTCGTGGCGACGGCGGTCACCGAACTCTGGCCCGGAGACGCCAGCCACGCCGGACCGGCCGTCCCCAGCGGTTCCCTCTCCGCGGTCCCCGCCCCCGGGCCCCGGGTGCCGTCGGCTCCTCGGCCGTCGGCCTCCTCGGCGGGGCTTCCGACGACCCCGCTGAACACGCGGTTGCGCAGTGTGGGAGCGCGTCTCTGCCTCGACATCCGGGACAGCAGGGTGCAGGACGGTGCGGACGTGACGCTCGCAGCCTGCTCGCGGTCGGTGACCCAGCAGTGGGTGTACGAGAGCGACGGACTGCTGCGCAGCGCGGCGGCCCTCGACCTGTGCCTCGACTCCCATGAGCTCGACGGTGTGGCCGAACTCGGCGTCTGCGCGGAGGCGTCGGCGGACAACGCCGCGGACGTGCGCTACGACCTGACCCTCCAGGGCGATGTGATCCCCCGCTGGAATGAGGGTCTGGCCCTCGTCCCCGCCTCGCCGGAGGCCGGGACCCCGGTGGTCGTCAAGATACGTGACGGTTCCCCCGAGCAGCGATGGGCCACTGACAACGTTGCCTCCGCCGGGCCCAGGATCCGTCCGAGCGCGGACACGGGCGGGCCTTCCACCAAGGAAGTCAACGTCACGCCGTCGGTGGACGGCACACCGGCCGAGGGAACGCCCGTGGATAAGCCCGGTGCGGCCACCGTGGGTGCGGGGCAGGAGGCGTCCGGCCCTAACCGGCGGCCCGGGCCCAGCGCCCGTCGTGCCGGCGAGCGCGGGTCCGGGGACGGGGACGGGGACGGGTCCGGGGACAGGGCGTACGCAGACCGCCCGGCGGAGAATGTGCTCAGGCTGCGCCAGGCCGATGCCACGGAGCTTCTCGCGGCGACCGGGTGGGACCTGCGCGATTCGGAACTGCTCACGGCGACCGCGCGGGTCGTGCGCGGCACACCGCTGCTCGCGGTGACCTGGTGGGACCTGCGCGACACGATGCTGCTCCAGGCGGCCGTCCGAGGCCTGAACGGGACGGAACCGCCGCGCCTGCGGGGGAGCGCGGTTCGCCTCGACGGCTGATGCCCGTCCGCCGACGGTCCATACGCATCTGCGTGCAGCTCGCGCCCGCCGGGCACGAGCTGCACGCCTGCGCCGCGGAGGCGGGGGACTCGGTGTAGCCCGTCCGGGCCCGCATGGTGTGGTCGTGCGGGTCCGCATCCACGTCGGCGCGCGCTCCGCATCCACGTCGACGTGCGGGTCCGCGTTCATGTCGGCATACGGGGCGGGAAACCCGACAGATCAAGCCACGGCACGCTGTGTCGCTCGCCGCGGTCAAGCCGACACGCCCGAGCTCCGGCCCCCGGCCGCGCTCGTGCTTCCGCCTGTGTGGTGTCGTCTGTCCGGATATCTACGCTGTCGACGCCTAAACCATGATGAATGTCTCGCGCCCCTCTGCCCGGCGGGCCGGCCGCTCGACTCCCCTGTTCGCGGACCCGGCAAGGGACGGCGTGTCGCGTTCAAGCCAGCCACCGTCCACGCCGCCACCAGGGAGGCATTCCGGAGGAAGGCTGACTGCGAGGCCTCGGCATGGCCGAACTTCCGTCGGTGAAAACGACGTTCGCACTGGTGCGGGAGCTGTAGGTGGGGCGGACCTTGGCTTGAAAGCTCTATTGGAACGGTTGTGACTCGTGAGTACTATGCGTCGTAGTTGATCAGTTGAGGGGTGCGATTCGCGCCGCCGACCCGACCGTTTCTCGATGCGCAGAAAGGTGATGACGTGGGGCCGGAGCTGACCGTTCCACCGATCTTCTCCCCTATACCGCCTGCGATACATCCCAGCCATGCGGCCATCGACGCCCAGACCACCGCCTGGGCGCAGGCGATCGGCATCGGATCCGACGAGTTGCGCGGCCGGCTCGTCCAGCACGACATCGGTTCGTTCGCGGCCCGGGTGCTGCCCGACGGCCGCGAGTCCGTCGTCGGCATCCTCTCGGACTTCGTCCTCTGGCTGTTCGGGGTGGACGACGGCTACTGCGAGGAAGGTGAACTGGGCTCCCGTCCTGGTGAGTTGAACGCGGCGCTCCAACGGCTGCTGCGTGTCGCACAGAATCCGGACGTCCCCATGCTGCTGGACGACCCGCTCGCGGGCGGGCTGCGTGATCTGCGGCGCAGGATGTCCGAGCACGGCACCGACGGACAGGCCGCCCTCTGGGTCAACGCCCTGCGCGAGTACTTCTCCAGCGTCGTGTGGGAGGCGGAGCACCGCAGGTCGGGCACGGTGCCGGGCTTGAACGACTACACGCTGATGCGTCTCTACGACGGCGCCACCACGGTCGTCCTGCCCCTGCTGGAGATGGGGCACGGCTATGTCCTCGACCAGGACGAGCGGGCCGGCGATCTCGTACGGGCCGCGGCGGAGACGGCCTCCTTCGTCATCACCTGGGACAACGACCTGTTCTCGCACCACAAGGAAAGCCGCGGGACGGGCTTCTATCTGAACGTCGTGCGGGTTCTGGAGCACGAGTACGGGCTCAGCCCCGCCCAGGCCCTCGATCTGGCGATCTCCCAGCGGGACCGGGTGATGAACCTCTTCCTGAGGCTTCGGAAGCATCTGATGCCCGCGGCCGGACCGCACTTGCGTCAGTACCTCCACAATCTGGGCACGTACATACGCGGCGCCCAGGACTGGGGCATCAGCTCCGTGCGCTACACCACACCCGACGATCCGGCCGGCCTTCCGACCGCGTTTCGTGATTCGCCCGTCGACGACAGCGACAAGCCGCTCGACATCCCCGTCATCTCCTGGTGGTGGGACCTTCTCCCGGCGCGGACCGCGCCGGTCGACGGCCTGCCGGCCGACGTGGCTTCCGCGGGCGCGCGTCGCGGCACGCGGCCAGGGAGAAAGGATTCTTCGGTCGTCGGCTGACCGCCGGGTGGAGGAAGGCCTCAGGTGAAGGCGGGCATCTCGCCCTTGGTGTTCCGCAGATCGATGACGGAGAACGCGGCGCCCTGCTGGTCGGTGACCTGTGCGGAGCGCCCGAAAGGACTGTCCGCCGGGCCGAGGCGCACCTGCCCGCCGAGCCCGGTGACCGTGGCGACGGCCGCGTCGCAGTCCGGGACGGCGAAGTACACGTTGATGTACGGCTGGGCCTCGGCAGGGAAGAAGTCGTTCATGTTCATCCGGCCCGCGACCGGCTCTCCCTGGATGCTCCAGAGGCGGAAGTCGATCTCCTCGTGGGACATCTTCTTGACCTCGAAGGGAAAGACGGCGGGGTAGAAGGCGTCGGCCTTCTCGGCGTCGCGCGTGGTGACCTCGGCCCAGGCGTACGAACCGGGCTCGCCCGTCTTCTCGAAGCCCTCGTGGGTGTCGGCCTGCCAGGCGCTGAAGTGAAGGCCGCCGGGGTCCCGGGCCGTCACCATCGTCCCGAACTCACCGACCTTCATCGGCTCCGACGTCAGCGTTCCGCCCTTGTCCCTGATCTTCGCGGCGGCGGCAGCGGCGTCCGGCACGGAGAAGTAGAGGTTCCAGGCGGGCGGGCCCACCATGCCCGGGATCTGTGGAGAGACGGCGGCGACGGCCTTGCTGTCCGAGTAGGCCTGCGTGTAGTCGCCGTATTCCGGCGCGCTCTCGCCGAACGTCCAGCCGAGCAGTTCGCCGTAGAAGCTCTTGGCGGCCTCCATGTCGGGGAACATCGCGTCGACCCAGCACGGGGTGCCTTCGGGTGGTGCGGCCATGGGTTCCAGCCTCCCGGGAGAGAAATATCCTCACGAGCACGCTATGTGCCACCGACGGACGTCGCTCGCCGAAGGCTCTGGCGCAGCATCCGGGGTGTAAGGGGTCCTCCTGAAGCCGGTCATATACTGCCCCGCATGTCGACCAGCACCCGCCCCCGGATACTCGCCGACCTCACCCCTCTGCGGACCTCCGTGCACTTCCGGCGGCTCTGGTTCGGCAACACCATCTCCTGGATCGGGCAGGGCATGACAGCCCTCGCGATCTCACTCCAGGTCTACGACATCACCCGCTCCACCTTCGCCGTCGGCCTGGTGGGACTCTGCTCCCTCGTGCCGCTCGTGATCTTCGGGCTGTACGGAGGCGCGATCGCCGACACCGTCGACCGGCGCAGGCTCGGGCTGATCAGTGCCGGCGGGTCCGCCGCTCTCTCCGCCGCCCTCGCCGTCGGCGCGTTCGCCGGATTCGCGCATGTCTGGTTCCTGTACGCCGTCGTCGCCCTCCAGGCGGTCTGTGCCGCCGTCAACTCCCCGGCCCGCAGCGCGATGATCCCCCGCCTCCTGCCGCCCGAACAGTTGCCCGCCGCCAACGCCCTCTCCTCGATGACCATGACGTCCGGCATGCTGCTCGGCCCCATGATCGGCGGACTTCTCGTCGGATTCGCGGGCTATCAGACGGCGTACTCCATCGACGCCGTCGCGTTCGGCGCGTCGCTGTACGCGATGTGGCGGCTGCCCTCCATGCGTCCGGACCGGGCGGCGGGCGCGAAGAAGGCGTCGGTACTCGACGGTCTGCGGTTTCTCGCGACCCGGCCCAACCTCCGGATGACGTTCTTCTCCGACTTCTGCGCGATGATCCTGGCCCATCCGCGCGCACTCTTCCCCGCCGTCGCCGTCGCCTGGTACGGCGGTGACGCCCGCACCACCGGACTGCTGGCCGCGGCTCCCGCGCTCGGCGCACTGCTCGGCGGGGTGTTCTCCGGATGGCAGGGGCGCATCCGCCGCCACGGGCTGGCGATTCTGCTCGCCGTGGGCGCGTGGGGGGCCGCCATCGCCGTCTTCGGACTCACCCGCAATCTCTGGCTCGGGCTGTTCTTCCTCGCTCTCGCGGGCTGCGCCGACACGGTGTCGATGGTCTTCCGCAACACGATGATGCAGACCGCCGCCCCCGACGAGATGCGCGGCCGTCTCCAGGGGGTCTTCATCGTGGTCGTCGCGGGCGGGCCGCGGCTGGGCGACTTCCTGGCGGGCAGCGTCGCCGACATGACGTCGCCGACGATCACGGTGACCGGCGGCGGAATCGCGTGCGTGCTGGTGCTGGCGCTGTTGTCCCTGCGCTGGCGGGGCTTCGCGCGTTACGACGCTCGCTCACCGGCGCCCTGACCGTCCGATTCCTGGCGGTCCGCGAGCCGACGCCGCCGACGCGAGGGGGCCGGGTAGAACTTCAGCTGTACCGGGCCCTCTTCGTCGGGCCCGACGGCTGACGGCTCACGGGAGTGGCAGCGCCACCTCGACCGCGTACACCGCCACCAGGCCGTATCCGATGCGGAACGTCCAGGCGCGGGCGGCTTCCGGGAGCCGTGCGCCCGCGAAGCCGCTGAGCGCGACCAGCAGTTGCTGCCACGCGAACGACGCCAGGAACACCCCGCCGACGAACACCGCCCCGGCCGCGCCCGTGCTCAGCGTCGCGCCCTGGGCCGTGGTCAGGGCGGCGAAGTACAGCGCTGTGGTGGGGTTGATCAGGGTGAGCGCGGCGAACCGTGTGAACGTCCGGACCGGGCCCGCCGCCGCGCCCGCACCCTCGCTGTCCGGCGCGGGCCCGGTGTGCCGCGAGGCGAGCAGTCCGCGCACGGCGATCACCGCCAGCACCGCGGCCGACACCAGCCGTACCCACGCCTCGACATCCGAGAGAGCGGAGGCGACGAGGGGGCCGAGCGCCGTCGCCGCGGCGGCGTACGCGAGGTCGACGACGGCGACGGCCGCCGCGCCGGCCACGGCAGCGCGGCGGTCGCGCATCCCCTCCTGGACGAGCAGCACGCCCATCGCCCCCACGGGCATCGCCACTCCCAGGCCCGCCGCCGCGCCCGCCATCGCCGTCGTCCACATCGTCATGCCGACACCATCGGGCAGCCGCTTCCGCTCACGCGGCCGGATTACCGTCCGTACTGCGACAATCGCGGTATGGACCGTCTGGACAGTGAAATCCTCGGTGTGCTGCGGGAGGATGCGCGGATCTCGTACCGCGATCTCGGTGTTCGGGTCGGCCTCAGCTCCAATGCCGCCGCCGAGCGGGTGCGCCGGATGCTCCGTGACGGGGTGATCCGCGGCTTCACCACCCTCGTCGACCCGGCCGCCGACACCCGTGCCGGTCTCGTCGTCTTCATCGACGTCACGCTGCGGCTCGACACGACGAACGAGGACTTCGAGCGGGTCGTGCTGAAGCTGCCCGGCATCACCGAGGTCGTCCATGTGACGGGCGCGTACGACTATCTCGTACGGGCCAGAGCCGCCGACCCCGCCGAACTGGACACGCTGCTGCGCACCCTCAAACGCGAGGCGGGCGTCGCCCAGTCCAGCACCAGGATCGCGCTGCGGGCTGCTACCGGCGGGCCGGCCAGGTGACCGTCGCCCGTCGCCCGCCGTCGCCCGCCGTCCCGTCGTCCGTGACCGTCAGCCGCACGCCCGCCCCGTCCGTCGGGCAGGCTCGCCGTCGCGTCCACGTCCACCGTGATCGCCGATCCACGGCCCGCGCGAGCAACTCGTCGCCCTCCCCGGCGGCGGCCCCGCGCCGGGGAGGCTCCAGCGTCAACTCCGTCGCGAACAGCCTCGGTACGACGAGATCGTGCAGACCGGTCCTGGTCCTGATTCCGAGCCGTTGTCAGTCGGCGCCGGCGAGGGCACTGAGAACGAGCGGCTGGATCTTGCCCTCCAGCATCGAACCGAGGCCCAGGATCGCGCAGATGTCGGGGCGTTCGGAGATGTGCACGGGCATCCCTGTCGCATCGCGCAGCATCTGGTCCAGGCCCGGCAGCAGCGCGCTCCCGCCGACCATCATGATTCCGCGGTCGGCGAGATCGGCGACCAGGTCCGGCGGGCAGTCCCGCAGCACCTTGCCGATCCCGTCGAGCACGGACGTGAGCGGGGTGTGGATCGCGTCCCGTACGGCGGCGGTGTCGACGCGCACCGAGCGGGCGAGGCCGGTGGCCACGTCCCGGCCGTGGATCTCGGTCGACGCTGGCCCCTGGGGCGTCAGACCGTTGCCGTGCAGGGCGAGTTGGAGGGGTCGTACCGACTGGCTGGGCAGCATCAGTTCATGCTGGTGGCGCAGGTGCTGGATCACCGCGTGATCGATGGCGTTGCCGCCGACCGGAATCCGCTCGGCGGTGACGATCGCGCCGAGCGAGAGAACGGCGACCTGGGTGGTCGCAGCCCCGCACACCATGATCATCGTTGCTGTCGGCTGCTCCACGGGCAGTCCGCAGCCCACGGCCGCGGCGATCAGTGTGTCGACGAGCTCGACCCGGCGGGCACCGAGGCCGACCAGCGTCTCGACGGCGGCGCGCTGGGCCAGCGGGTCGGCGTCGTGCGGGGTGCAGGCGGCGGCGCGCAGCCGCGGCTTGCGGCGCAACTGGCGGCGGAGCTTCTCGCCGAGGAGGTGACGGAGCATCCGCTGGGCCATCTCGATGTCGACGACGGTTCCGCCGGAGACGGGGCGGGCGACGCGGATGTAGTCGGGCGTACGGCCCGTCATCTTCTCGGCGAGCGCGCCGACTGCGATCAGCGCGCCGGTACGGGTGTTCACAGCGGCGACGCTTGGCTCGTCGACGACGAGTCCGGCTCCCTTCACGAAGACCCTGGTCCTCGCGGCCCCCAGGTCGACGGCGACATGGCAACGGCGCAACTGCTCAAGGCTGACGGTCACGGCAGATCCTCCCGAGTGCGGTACTTGTTCGCATCGTGCGATCGCCGGGCGAGGTGCGCGCGCTGGGTGAGCCGGTCGGGGGTACGGAGCTGACGCACCGCCAGATCTGTTCCGCCGTTCGGGGGCGCGGCGTCTTCCGTGCCCTTCGCCCAGTTCCGGCCGTCCGGCGCGGGTGGTCCCTCCGGAGGCCGAGGCCCGCCACCTCGCGGGCCGTTCTCGATCGCGACAGGGCCGCCGGTGCCCGTCCGCGCTCAGCGCGCGCGTCGGAGAGGCACCACGCCGTCCACGCTCAGCGCAATCGTTGGAGCAGGCCCCAGGTGAACTCCGCCACGCGACTCTCACCGGTCGGAAGCGTCAGCCGCAGCTGCCAGCGCGTGGGCGCCGAGCCTTCCATCGGGGTCGCCGGAGGGAAGGCCCGCGCCGCCTCGTCCACCGTGCACGACCACGGCTTCAGGTCGTCCTCCGCGCGCAGCAACGGGCCCGCCTCTTCGGGGGCGCGCACCAGCCACTCGTTCCACACCGCCCCTTTGCCGCTCGCCAGCACCTCGAAGCGCAGCGTGGGCCAGAGCGGCAGGGGCCACAGCAGCGCGTCGCACTCCAGGTCGCCGATCTTCCGGCTCTCGACACGTTCGGGCTCACCGAGCACCGAGCGGTACCGGGCGAGTGCGCCACGGCCCCGGGGCGAGCGGACCATCGCCTGCCAGCGACGATTGGCCTCCCGCAGCTCGGCGAGCGAGGCTCCCAGCTCATGTCGGGCGTCCTCGACGAGGTCGGGCTGATGGTCGGCCATCCGGCGCAGCAGCACCAGCTGGAATTCGCGGGGACCGAAAGGAGCGGCAGGGGTCATGCCCGACATCCTGCCCGTCGGTCGAATCGAACGTGGCGTCAACCGGCACGAGATGGATTGCTTCGGAATTGAAGATTCCACACAGAATCCTCACAGAGCCATCCGCATCCGGCCCCCTCGCGGCGCATAGCCTGCGGGCGCCATGGATTACTGCCACCAGTGTCGACGGCACCTCAACGGCGCCCTGGCCTGCGCAGGCTGCGGTACGCCGGTCGAGGAGCTCCGGCATCTCAGCCCCGGTGCGCCCGCGGCGGACCACGTCGTCGAACGGGACGAGGTGTCCGACCCCGTGGGGCATCGGCGTTCCCGCCGTCAGCCCGCTCCCCGGCGCAAACCGCCGTCCGGACGCCGGGCCCGCAAACGGCGCGGCCGCAAGATGCTGCTCGGTACCTTCGGCCTGGTGCTCGCCGCGGGTGCGCTGAGCCTCGCCGAGCTCGCGTACGAGAACGCGGGCGACGACGGCGCCGCGACCTCCGTCAAGGAAGAGGAGAGCGCCGAGACGGAGGCCGCTCCGGAATCCACCGACGATGTGACTCCCGAAGGCCCCGACGAGGTGAACGAGCCCGCGGTCGCCAGCTCCGGTGCCGCACGGCCCGCGCGCACCGGGTCCGGCCCGGCCACGGGTATCGCCCGTACGGGTACCCGGCGGCCGTCCGCGACCGTCGCGGCCATCGGTACGCCGTCCGCCTCCCCGTCCCCGGCCGATGCCTCCGGCAGTGCCGAGTCGTCGGCCTCGGGCGACCCGTCCGCCTCGGGCGACCCGTCCGCCTCGGCGCCGGGACGCGGCTCCGCACCGCCGTCCGCGAATCCCCAGTCGAAGCCCAGCCCGCCCAAGACCTGCGACCGCTTCTTCTGGTGGTGCATCTAGAGCTTTCTTCGGATCAGGCCGGATCGCGAACCCGGCAAGATCCAAAAGAAAGGCCCCTGAGGGCGCAGCGGCCGGCGGTCAACGGAGCCCGGCGGTCGACGGAGCCGGGCCGGTCCATGGCGCATCCAGGACCGGCCGTACCGGCGCCAGTGTCCGGCCGGGCGGACCCGGTGCCGGACAGACCCGGGTGGGGCGGACCTGGATCCGACAGCCCTGGGTGTCGAACAGCCCTGGGTGTCGAACAGTCCTGGGTGCCGGGCCCCGGTCTACGGGACGGCAGGCGCGCCCGCGCCCAGCATCCGCCGGAGCAGGTCCCGCAGCCCCCTTCGCTCCTCGTCCGTCAGCTGTGCCAACGGCTCGCGCGCGAAGTCCAGCGACTCCCGCAGCCGTCGTGCCGTGCCCATGCCCTCCTCCGTGGCCGCGGCGATCTTCACCCGGCGGTCGTACGGATCGGGCCGCCGCTCCACCAGGCCGCGGGCCTCCAACCGGTCCACGATCCCGGTGATGTTCGAGGGCTCGCACCGCAGCTTCTGCGCGATGCGGCGCATGGGTGTGGGCTCCGTCGCGAGCAGCCCCAGCACCCGGGCCTGGACCCCGGTGAGGGAGTGCTTGGCCGCGGCCTGCTCGTACTCCGTGTAGTAGCGGGCCACGACATCGCCGATGAGCTCGACGACTTCGACGGTCAGGGGATCGGTTCGTTCAGTGGCCATGGGCACCAGGATACCCAGATACTTGACAATATGAAATATCGAGGAGCATGGTTGTTTCAGATAGTGAAGCTTTTCTAGGAGGAACGCAGCATGTCCGCACTTCCCGCATCCGGCCGTGAATGGCACCTGATCGCCCGTCCGCACGGCTGGCCCAAGGCCGAGGACTTCGCGCTGCGCGAGGCCCCGGTGAGCGCGCCCGCCGAAGGCCGCGTGCTCGTGCGCAATCTGCACTTCTCGGTCGACCCGTACATGCGCGGCCGGATGAACGACGTGAAGTCCTACACCCCGCCGTTCAAGCTCGACCACCCCATGGAGGGCGGCGCGGTCGGCGAGGTCATCGCATCGAACGCCGAGGGCTTCGCCGTCGGCGACCACGTCCTGCACGGTCTCGGATGGCGCGAGTACGCCGATGTGCCCGCCAAGCACGCCGTGAAGGTCGACGCCTCCCTCGCCCCCCTCTCCGCCTACCTCGGCGTGCTCGGCATGACCGGCCTCACCGCCTACGCCGGCCTCTTCGACGTCGCCTCCTTCAAGGAGGGCGACGCGGTCTTCGTCTCCGGCGCGGCCGGTGCGGTGGGCAGCCAGGTCGGCCAGATGGCCAGGCTCAAGGGCGCCTCCCGCGTCATCGGCTCCGCCGGCTCGGACGAGAAGGTCAAACTCCTCGTCGAGGAGTACGGCTTCGACGCGGCCTTCAACTACAAGAACGGCCCCGTCGCCAAGCAACTGAAGGAGGCCGCCCCCGACGGCATCGACGTCTACTTCGACAACGTGGGCGGGGACCACCTGGAGGCCGCCATCTCCTCGCTCAAGCTCCATGGCCGCGCGACCATCTGCGGCATGATCGCCCAGTACAACAACACCGAGCCGACCCCCGGACCGCGCAATCTCGCCCTGGTCATCGGCAAGCGGCTGCGCCTGCAGGGCATGCTCGTCGGCGACCACGCCGACCTCCAGCCGCAGTTCGTCCAGGAGGTCGCGGGCTGGATCGCCTCCGGCGAGCTCAAGTACGACGAGACCGTCGTTGAGGGCATCGAGAACGGCTACGACGCCTTCATGGGTCTGCTCCGCGGTGAGAACACCGGAAAAATGATCGTTTCGCTCACCCGCTAGGTTTTCGTTCGGATCGGGCAGGATCGGTGAGCGGTGCCAGGGAGCCCGGCAAGATCCAAACGAAAGACCCTGGTCTCCGCCTCGGCCACCGCGGTCGTGGGCGCGAGCCGCGGTGAATCAGCGGGCCGCCCTCTGACCCGTACCGCACAACACGAGGGCCGCACCCGAAAGGCCGAAAGGGTGCGGTCCTCGCTGCGTTGCCCGGCAGGGCCCGGGGTCAGCGGGTGATCAGCGCCCGGCCGACCTGCGCGAACACGCCCTTGGGGTGATCACGGAACAGTGGCTCGGTGCCGAAGAGCACGACATGCGCCCCCTTCGCCGACCTGCCGCTGACGACCGACGCCTTCCCCGCCGCGTCCTTCGGCCCGCCGGTGCCGTCCTCGGCCGCTCGCCAGTGGCCCGCCACCAGCGGGTTCCCGGTGGCGTACGACTGCTCCACCCGCACACCCGCCCCCAGGCCGGTGAACCAGAGCGGGGAGTACACGAAGGTGTGCGCGAGCGCGCCGCCGGTGACCGGGCTGCCGGCCGCGTTGACCACCCGGACGACACCGTTCGCATCGCCGTTGCCCGCCACCGGCTTCGCCGCGAGCAGCCCGGCAGCCGAATTGAGCGCCGCACCCTCCGGGCCGAGGCCCACCAGGCGCCCGCCGCCCGCGAGGAACGCGTCCAGCGCACCGCGTGCGGCCGGGTTCAGCTTCCCGTACTCCAGACCGCTCGACACATAGAGCACATCCGCCTTCGACCAGTCGTAGCCCGCGTTCAGCGTGGCCGTCGACACCGGCTGGACCTCGAAACCCATCTCGCGCAGCCCGAACAGTTCGCCCGGCGTCACCGCCGCGGCCACCCTGGTCCGCTTCAGCAGGGCCGTGCCCCGCTGCTTCGTCGCGGAGAACACCACGCCGAGACGGTCCGCGAGCACACCCGCCGCACCGCGGGCCGAGCCCGGCACCACCGCCGAACCGTCCACGGCGCGCCGCACCCGCACCCCCTGGGCGAGCAGGGAGTTGAGCGACGCCAGCTCCTTCGGGTCGTCGAGCCGCAGTCGCAGATCACCGTGGGGGGCCACATATCCGGTCGGCGCCGCGGCATGGACCGGGCGTCCCACCACGGAGAGCCCGCCCCGGGTGACCTTGTCCACGGTCGCGCCCCACAGCAGCCCGAGGCTCCAGCCCGAGATGTCGTACATCATGGACGCGTCCGCGCTGATGTCCCGGCCCTCGGCCAGGATCACATTGGCGATACCGCGCTTGGGCTGATGCATGTCGACGACGTACGAACCCGCCGGATAGGCGCGCCCCGCCAGCCGGAACGGCGCAACCGCCCGCTCGACGCGCACGTCATTGGCGACCAGATGGTCCACCAGCCGGGCCGCCGCGGTCGCCGAGCGCTGGCCGCGGCCCGCCGGAATGACATAGGCACGGGGGAAGACCGTGGTGTAGACGTCCTCGGGACCGATCCCGGGCACGCCCGGCACGGTCTTCTCCGACACCGGCCGCTGCGCCTCGCCCGCCGCGCCCCGCCGGAAGGTCTCGATCTGGTCGGCGATCACCGAGGTGCGGTGTGTGCGTGTGTAGTCGAGCGTCGCGCGCATCGCCGCGCCCGCGATCGCCGTGTTGATCGCCGCCGAGCGGCGCAGCTCGGCGACCGGCAGTGTGTCGTACGCATCGTTGTTGACCGTCAACGGGAACTCGATCGTGTGCGAGGCGATCGCCCCCTGGAACGGCATGTACTGCGGGGTGAAGATCGGCGGCCAGTCGTCCCAGCCCTCCTTCTGGTCCCGGAAGGGGATGACCGCGGGCTCGACGCCGTCCTTCGCGGGGGTGTAGCCGAGCCCGTTGACCGCCTTCTCCATGCCCAGCGCGTTGGCGTAGGCGTTCTTCAGGAAGAGGTCGTACTCGTAGTTCTCGCCGTGCGGAGGAGTCGTCGGCTCGATCAGCGTGCCGTTGACGTACCCGTGCAGATCGAGCATGACCGCCGGCTGCTTGTCGATGGCGATCTGCCGGATCGCGCGGGCCTCGGGCTGGGAACCGGTGATGAAGTCACGGTTCAGGTCGAATCCGTTGGCATTGGTGCGCGTTCCCGCGATACGGCCGTCCGGGTTGGCGGTCACATTCAGATAGATGCGGTTCCCGGCCAGCAGCTCGGCGGTTTTGCCGTCCTTCGCCTTCGCGAGCCGCTCGATGAGCTTCAGGGCCGCGTCCGTGCCCTCCCACTCGTTGCCGTGGATGTTGTTGTTGATGAAGACCGGCGCCTTGTACGCGGACCTGATGTGTCCGTCCTTGGCGGCCAGGGCAGGGGAGTTCTCGATGATCTCCCGCATCCGCTCCTGCTCACGGGCCTGCCGGGCGCTCTCCGGTGCGGTCACCGTGACCAGATACAGCTCGTGCCCGCCCGCGGAGTGCCCGGCCACCTCGACGCTGACCCGGTCACCCAGCTTCTGGAGGGCGTTCAGCCGCGGGGCGAGCGAATGGTACGGCGCCAGCCCCAGCTTGATCGACTTGTCGGCCGGGTTCACGGGCGGAGCGTCGAGGACGGTACGCCGGGGATAGCCGCCTCCCCGGCCACGGGTAGCCCCGGTACCGGCCCGCAGGGCGTTTGCGGTGGCCGAGAGGGGCGCCTTCGCGACCGAGGTGTCGCGCCCGCCGCCCTCGCGTACGGGATGCGGCCGAGGGCCGTCACGGCCGGGAGCCCCGGGGACGGCGGTAGCGCTGACGGGCGCGAGGAGCACCGCCCCGGCGAGGGCGGCGGTGGCGATCAGGACGGGACGAGGCAGACCCATGCGTACATACCTCCGGAGAACCGGAATCGAACTGCGCAACGAACAGTAGGCAGGGGTCTACCGGTTCAACTCACGAATGACAAGAGGCACTTCGGCGTGGCGGCAGGTTGCCCCGTACGGCCCAGGCGGTGCGTGGGCGGCACACCGATAGGCTGGGAGCTTGCGTGATCTCGGGGTTGGCTTCGGCTACTTGGTGAAGGGCCAGCGCTGGGTCGGCGGACACGGCAGATGGTTCGGTTTCGGCCTGCTTCCGGGGCTCGTGACCCTGGTGCTGTACGCGGGCGCGCTGGTCGGGCTCGCCTACGGCGCCGACGATCTGACCGCCTGGGCGACGCCCTTCGCGGACGACTGGGACTCGCCCTGGCGAGGCCTGTTCCGGGACTCGCTGACCGCGCTGGTCTTCGTCTTCGGACTGTTCCTCGCCGTGATCACCTTCACCGCGGTCACCCTGCTCGTCGGCCAGCCCTTCTACGAGTCGCTGTCCGAGGCGGTCGACCGCTCCGAGGGCGGCGAGGTCCCCGAGTCCGGGCTGCCGCTCTGGCGCGAGCTGTGGATCTCCGCGCGCGACTCGCTGCGGGTCCTGGCCCGGGTGGTGCTGTACGGCCTGCTGCTCTTCGCCTTCGGCTTCGTCCCGGTCGTCGGCCAGACCGTGGTTCCGGCGATCGGCTTCTGCGTCTCGGGCTTCTTCCTGGCGGAGGAGCTCAGCGCGGTCGCGCTCCAGCGCCGCGGCGTCGAGCTGAGGCAACGGCTCGGGATGCTGCGGGGCCGCCGGCTGCTCACCCTCGGCTTCGGCCTGCCGCTGACGCTCGCCTTCCTCGTACCGTTCGTCGCGGTGTTCCTGATGCCGGGGGCGGTGGCGGGGGCGACGCTGATGGTGCGGGACCTGGTGGACGACCCGCAGGAGCCGGAGCCGGTGGATCCCGCGACTCGGGCCCCCGCGCCCTACGGCTTCAACAAGGACTAAGTGTTCTGTCCTGGGAGGCTGTGGACGGTTGAGGGAGATCTCGGTTGAGGGAACTTGGCCGAAGGGCATGCGGCTGATCGTCGAGGTGACCGGCTCCACACCCTCCCTCGAACGATTGTGTCAGGGGGGCCTTGGCGATTCGGGGTGGCTACCGAAGCATTGTGGCGGCCCGGAAAAGTTGGGTTGTCGCACTGATCTTGCTCTGCTGAGGTTGAACAGTTCCGCAGCGCCGAGAGAGCCGGCGCAGCCTCAAGAACAGGACGCCACCATGAATTCTCATAGCCAGCAGTCCTCCTTCACCCCCACCCCGCGCTCCGCCCAGCGCTCATCCCGCCTGCGGCTCATGCTGGCCGGCGGGGCCCTCGCATTCCTCGGCGGCGGCGGCGTCGCCCTTGCCACCGGCCAAACCACGACTCACGACCCCGGGACGGCCGCCAGCCCGCTGGCACAGCGCCCGCAGGAGGAAGCCGGCAACGGCGCGGCTGACGTCAAGACGCTCGCAATCGCGGGGTATGGGCTTCGTTACTGACCTCGGGCGCTGAACGCAAGACGCTGCTGCGGTAGCGCGTCGGCTGTGGCTGCGGGGGCGCACATCCGTCATGTCCTCGGGCAGCCCAGTGAGGTAGCTGGGTGCCCGGGCGGCAAGACCTCTCCGCCCCACCGCACCTGGGCTTGACGTAGCAGATCAACACCCCTTCCCGGCAGCTCCAATGCCGACAGTGTTCGAATCCCCGTGGAAGCGCGCAACGGCGCCACTCGCAGCACTGAAAGGCTGCGAGAGGCGCGTTGTCCGCTGAGGGGGCGCGTCCTGGCCGAGGGGGTCGGGTTGACCACGCGTCCGGGATGCCGACCGTCGACAGACGCCGGGCCCGGACGACGTGCCCGAGAGATCAGCCGGGCGGCTCCGCCGCCGTGATGTTGCGGTACGCGATCTTCGCCAGTTGCTCCTGGCCGTTCCTGCTCGGGTGGAACCAGTCCCAGTGGCTCAACTGCTCCCCGCTGAACCGGTAGTCGAACACCGCCCCGCCGTCGTACCGGCAGCGCCGGTCCTTCCCGCAGACGTCCCTGAGCACGCCGTTGTAGGCCACGACCCGCTCGTGCACCGTAGCCCGCCGCTGCTGCGCCTGCGTGCTCTCGTCGTCGGCGTCGCCCAGCATCGAGGCGCAGATCCCCAGTTTCCAGATCTGCCGGCCGAGCGGATTGCCGCGGCCGGCCGACCACAGGCGCCGCAGGTCCGGCACGCTCGACACGTACACCTGGGACTTCGGAGCCGTACGCCGTAATTCCTTCATCGCGACCTCGAAGGACCGGCGGAAGGCGTCGACCTCCGTCATCCTCTCCGGCGAGTCGGCGCAGGCGTCATTGGAGCCGACCATCACGGTCACCAGCTCGGGCTTCCTCGCCGCGGCCTGGGCCATCTGCTCGGGCAGGTCCGCGACGTCCGCGCCCGACCGGGCGTAGTTCCAGCTCCGCTCGGTCAGCGCCGGCGCGCCGATGAGCCGAAGCGCCAGGCTGCGCACCTCCGCGTCGGTGCCGGTCGCCCAGGACACCTCGGGGCAGTCGGAGAGCACCACGCAGGCGTCGAATCCGCGGGTGATGGAGTCACCGACGGCGGCGAGCGAGTCGGGGCTGCGGTCCCAGACGGGGACGGAGGGGCGCCGTTTGGCGGGTGAACCGTGCGTCCGCGTGTCCGACGAGGAGTCACATCCCGCCAGCGCGCCGGTCACCAGGAGTAATCCGGCCGCCAGAGTGGCCGCCGCGGTGCGCGAGCGGCGCGTCCGGCGTGTCTTGCGCATCCCCTGTTCCCCTTCGTGTCACCCGGGTGAGAGGCCCTGCCGGGTGAAAGCTTGGTGCGTACGGCACTCGGACCGACGGTACGTCACCCTTCGGCCGCCTGCTCACGGTAGCTTTTCCCCGTCGACCCCAGAGGCATCGCGCCCATCGGCTCCGGTAAATTACATCACGTCACATGCTGTCCCTTTTGCGGAGATTCGCTCCCGATGCTGTTTACTGAGGCCCCTGGGAAGACGATCCTCGTCCCACCATGGAGGTCCCGGTGACGACACGTGGCGTTCTGTACGTTCACTCCGCACCGCGCGCGCTGTGCCCGCACGTCGAATGGGCGGTCGCGGGTGTTCTTGGCGTGCGGGTCCAGCTCGACTGGATCCGGCAGCCCGCATCGCCCGGCACCTGGAGAGCCGAGTTCTCCTGGAAGGCCGAGGCGGGCACGGCCTCCCAGCTCGCCTCCGCGCTGCGCGGCTGGCAGATGCTGCGTTTCGAGGTGACCGCCGAGCCCTGCCCCACCGCCGAGGGCGAGCGCTACAGCGCCACGCCCGAGCTCGGCATCTTTCACGCCGTCACTGGAATGCACGGCGACATCCTGATCCCCGAGGACCGGCTGCGCGCCGCGCTGGCACGGTCGGCGCAGGGCGAGACGGACCTGGAGGCGGAGATCGCCAAGCTGCTGGGCAAGCCGTGGGACGACGAGCTGGAGCCGTTCAGGTACGCGGGTGAAGGCGCCCCGGTCCGCTGGCTGCACCAGGTCGTCTGAGACTTCGGGTGGCTCCGGGCGGTCTCCGGGCGGTCCCCGGGTCGCCCCAGCGCGCCAGGACGTCTGCCGGACCGCCGTGTCGACATGGCTGAGGCCCGCCACCCCGTCGGGGGAAGCGGGCCTCAGCCGCCGGTGCGTCAGACCGTCCGGAAGGCAAGGACCACGTTGTGGCCGCCGAAGCCGAACGAGTTGTTGATCGCCGCGATCGTTCCGGCGGGCAACTTACGGGGCTCGCCGCGCACGATGTCCGCGTCGACCGCCTCGTCGAGGTCGTCGACGTTGATGGTCGGCGGTGCGGTGCGGTGGTGCAGCGCGAGCACCGTGGCCACGGTCTCGATGCCGCCGGCGCCGCCGAGCAGGTGTCCCGTCATCGACTTCGTGGCGGAGACCGCGACATGGTCGAGGTCGTCGCCCAGAACCTTGCGCAGCGCCTTGATCTCGGCGATGTCGCCCTGCGGGGTCGAGGTGGCGTGCGCGTTGAGGTGCACGACCTCGGACGGCTTGAGGTCCGTGGAGTCGAGCAGGTTCTGCATCGCGGTCGCGATGCCGCGGCCGCTCGGCTCGGGCTGGGCAATGTGGTGGCTGTCCGCGGACAGACCCTGGCCCAGCACCTCGCAGTAGACCTTCGCGCCGCGCTTGGCGGCGTGTTCGGCCGATTCCAGGACGACGACGCCCGCGCCCTCGCCGAGGACGAAGCCGTCACGGGCCGTGTCGTACGGCCGAGAGGCCTTCTCGGGCTCGTCGTTGTTCTTGGACATCGCCATCATGTTGGCGAACGCCGCGATGGGCAGCGGGTGGATGGCCGCCTCCGTGCCGCCCGCGACGACGACATCGGCGCGCCCGGTGCGGATCATCTCGACGGCGTAGCCGATCGCCTCGGCGCCCGACGCACACGCGGAGACCGGGGTGTGCACGCCCGCCCGGGCGTTCACCTCCAGGCCGACGTTGGCGGAGGGGCCGTTGGGCATCAGCATGGGGACGGTGTGCGGGGAGACGCGGCGTACGCCCTTCTCCTTGAGCACGTCGTACTGGTCGAGCAGAGTCGTTACGCCACCGATGCCGGAGGCGATGACGGTGCCCAGACGCTCGGGCTGGACGGGCGTGTCCTCACCGGCGGGAGCGGTGTAGCCGGCGTCGGACCAGGCCTCGCGGGCCGCGATCAGCGCGAACTGCGCGGAGCGGTCCAGCTTGCGGGCCAGCGGGCGCGGCAGAACCTCGCCCGGGTCGACCGCCGCCGGCGCGGCGATGCGGACCGGGAGTTCGGCGAAGCGCTCGCCCACGAGGGGCTTCACTCCGGAGCGCCCGGCGAGCAGCCCCTCCCAGGTCGATGCGCTGTCGCCACCCAACGGTGTGGTTGCGCCGATACCGGTGACGACCACGGTGCGATTGGTCGAGCTCACAGGAATTCTTTCTCCACGTATAGAGGGTGCTGAACTGTCACGGCGCCACCGTCAGGTGGCGACAAGCGCGTTTCAGGCTCAGGCCTGGTGCTTGGCGATGTAGTCCGCGGCGTCGCCGACGGTCTTCAGGTTCTTGACGTCGTCGTCCGGGATCTTCACGTCGAAGCGCTCTTCGGCGGCGACGACGACCTCGACCATGGACAGCGAGTCGACGTCCAGGTCGTCGGTGAAGGACTTGTCCAGCTGGACGTCCTCGACCGGGATGCCGGCGATCTCGTTGACGATCTCCGCGAGACCGGAAACGATCTCTTCCTGAGTGGCGGCCATGTGGCGCTCCTTCGGTTTGTGTCAGAGGGTGGTGCGTCCGGAAGATCCGGCTGCCTAGGGGAGGGTAACGACCGTCGCGGCGTACACGAGACCCGCCCCGAAGCCGATGACGAGCGCGGTGTCACCGCTCTTCGCCTGTCCGGTCGCCAGGAGCCGCTCCATAGCGAGCGGGATCGAGGCGGCCGAGGTGTTGCCGGTGGTCTCCACATCACGGGCGACCGTGACGTGCTCCGGCAGTTTCAGAGTCTTCACCATCGAATCGATGATCCGCATATTGGCCTGGTGCGGGATGAAGACGTCCAGGTCGTCCGCGCTGATTCCGGCCGCGTCCAGCGCCTGCTGGGCGACCTTCGCCATCTCGAACACGGCCCAGCGGAAGACCGCCTGGCCTTCCTGCGTGATCGAGGGGAACTTGATCTCGCCCTTCGAGTCGAGCGGCAGTTGCGCCACGTCGCCGATGCGGAAGCGGTCCCACGGCACGGTCTGCTTGATCGTCCCGGCCTTGTCGCCCTCGGAGCCCCACACGGTGGGGCCGATCCTCGGCTCCTTGGAGGGACCCACGACGACCGCACCCGCGCCGTCGCCGAACAGGAAGGCCGTCGCGCGGTCCTCCAGGTCGGTGAGGTCGCTGAGCCGCTCGACGCCGATCACCAGGACATACTCGGCGGAACCCTCCACCACCATGCCCTTGGCGAGGGTGAGGCCGTAGCCGAAGCCGGCGCAGCCCGCCGAGATGTCGAAGGCCGCGGCCTTGTTCGTGCCGAGCTTGTCGGCGATCTCGGTGGCGATGGCGGGAGTCTGGCTGAAGTGCGAGACGGTCGAGACGACCACGGCCCCGATCTGCTCGGCGGTGATCCCGGAGTCGGCGATCGCCTTGCCGGACGCCTCGATCGACATCGCGGCCACGGTTTCCTCGTCGTTCGCCCAGTGGCGCGTCGCGATGCCCGAGCGGGAGCGGATCCACTCGTCGGAGGAGTCGATCGTCTCCAGGATCACCTCGTTCGGCACGATCCGGGTCGGCCGGTAGCCGCCGACACCCATGATGCGTGCGTACGGGGCGCCCCGGCTGGGCTTGATCTTGGGCATCCTCTACGGCTCCTTGTCAGGATGTGTGCTCGGCGAGCAGCGTGCGGGCCGCGTCGAGGTCGTCAGGGGTCTTGAGCGCGAGCGTCTGCACACCCGGCAGGGCGCGCTTGGCGAGACCGGTGAGCGTACCTCCGGGGCACACCTCGACCAGCGCGGTGACACCCTGCTCCTTGAACGTCTCCATGCACAGGTCCCAGCGGACCGGGTTGGCGACCTGGCCGACGAGCCGGGCGATGACCTCGTCGCCGGTCGCGACGGTGTGGCCGTCCTTGTTCGAGACGTACGGGACGGACGGGTCGGCGACCGTCAGCTTCGCGGCGGCCTCCTGGAGCGTCGCCACCGCTGGTGCCATGTGGTGCGTGTGGAACGCGCCCGCGACCTTGAGGGCGATGACCCGCGCCTTCTCCGGCTTGTTCTCGGCCAGCGCGGCGAGCTGCCCGACCGTGCCCGCGGCGACGATCTGGCCCGCGCCGTTCACATTCGCGGCAGTCAGGCCGAGGCCTTCGAGGTGGGCCACGACCTGCTCGGGGTCGCCGCCGAGGACGGCCGACATGCCGGTCTCGGTGACCGCGGCGGCCTCGGCCATCGCCAGGCCGCGGGTGCGCACGAAGCCCAGCGCGGCGGCGTCGTCGAGGACACCCGCGAACGCGGCCGCGGTGATCTCGCCGACGCTGTGGCCCGCGACGGCGCCGGGACGCAGATCACCCAGGGCGGCGGCCGAGAGCAGACCGGCGGCCACCAGGAGCGGCTGTGCCACGGCGGTGTCGCGGATCTCGTCCGCGTCCGCCTTCGTGCCGTAGTGGGCGAGGTCGAGCTCGATGGCGTCGGACCACGCCGCGATGCGGTCGGTGGCACCGGGGAGTTCGAGCCAGGGAGTCAGGAAGCCGGGCGTCTGAGCGCCTTGGCCGGGAGCGACGAGTACGAGCACCCTCACACTCTCTCTTGTGGATGGCTCCGTCCGCCCGTGGGGACAGGGACCAAGAACCGTCAGGGGAATTGTTGGTGTCCGACAAAAGTCTAGGACTGCGAATCTCCGTCGGCCAGACGCCCCAGGATGAGGGCGATTCGGAGAGTGAACGCGGAGCGAACATCGGAGGGTGACCATCCGGTGACGTCGGTCACACGTCGCAGCCGGTAGCGCACGGTGTTGGGGTGTACGAAGAGCATCCTCGCGGCACCCTCCAGACTGGACGCCTGTTCGAGATAGACGCTGAGCGTTTCCAGTAGCGCCGACCCAGCCTCCTCCAGCGGTCTGTAGATCTCCTCCACCAACTGCTCGCGTGCGGCGGGGTCCGACGCGATGGCGCGCTCCGGTAGGAGATCGTCCGCCAGAACGGGCCGTGGGGCGTCCTGCCACGCCGAGCACGCCTTGAGCCCGGCCGCCGCCGCCTGCGCGGACCTGGTGGCCGCGAGCAGGTCGGGGACGACGGGTCCGGCTACCACCGGTCCGGCCGCGTACGGCCCGATCAGGCCCTTGGCGACATGCAGCGGGTTGTCGCTGCCGCCCGCGATCACGACGAGCCGGTCGCCGAGGACGCCGGTCAGGACCTGGAGTTTGGCGTGCCGGGCGGCCCGGCGGATCGCCTCGACGGTCAGTTCGCTGTCGCCGTCGGGAGCGGTGCCGAGGATGACGCACACATGCTCGGGGGAGTTCCAGCCGAGCGCGGCCGCGCGGGAGACGGCGCCCTCGTCGGCCTCGCCGGAGAGCACCGCGTTGACCACGAGGGACTCCAGCCGGGCGTCCCAGGCGCCGCGGGCCTCGGCGGCCTGCGCGTAGACCTGGGCGGTGGCGAAGGCGATCTCGCGCGCGTAGACGAGCAGCGCCTCACGCAGGACGGACTCGTCGCCGGGGGCGGCGACCTCCTCGATCGCGGCCTCCATCACCTCGATCGTGGTCCGCACCATCTCGACGGTCTGGCGCAGTGTGATCGCCCGCGTCAGTTCGCGCGGAGCCGTCCCGAAGACGTCGGTCGAGATCGCCTGCGGGGTCTCGGGATGCCGGAACCACTCGGTGAACGCGGCGATACCGGCCTGGGCGACCAGACCGATCCACGACCGGTTCTCCGGTGGCATCGCCCGGTACCACGGCAGCGCCTCGTCCATGCGTGCGATGGCGTTCGCGGCGAGCCGGCCGGACGACTGCTCCAGTCGGCGCAGGGTCGCGGAGTGCGGGTGGGCGGAGTTCGCTGCAGGTTCGGGCACGGGACAAGACTGCCTTATCGGGGCGGCTGCGCGGAGTGGCGGGGCCTCGGTCCGCCTCGCCGGGCCGCCCTCACGGGATCACGGCGCCTTGGTCGAGGTCCCACCGGCTCGCCGTCGCGGGACTACGGTGGACCCGTGATTGACGTACGGCGCTCCGCCGACCGCTACCGCGGCGGCGATCCGGCCTCGGGCATCGAGTCCCTGCACGCCTTCTCCTTCGGGCGGCACTACGACCCCGACAACCTCCGCTTCTGCGCGATCCTCGCCTGCAACGAGGAGCGGCTCGAACCCGGCGCCGGCTTCGACGAGCACCCGCACAGCCACACCGAGATCGTCACCTGGGTCGTCGAGGGGGAGCTGACCCACCGCGACTCGGCCGGACACGCGACCACGGTCCGGCCCGGGGACGTCCAGCGACTCAGCTCGGCGGACGGCGTACGGCACGTGGAGCGCAACGACGCCGACGTGCCGCTGACCTTCGTCCAGATGTGGCTCGCCCCGCTGTCGCCGGGCGGTGATCCCTCGTACGAGATCGTGCGCGGCATCGCGGACTCGACGCCGTACGCGCTCCCCGAGGCGGGCGCGATGCTGCACGTCCGTCGTCTCGCACCCGGCGAGCGCACGGCGGTGCCGGACGCACCCGCGGTGTACATCCATGTGGTGCGCGGCGAAGTCCGGCTCGGGGAGAGGGAGTTGGGGGCGGGAGACGCGGCACGCGTCGCCGATGCCGAGGAGCTGGAGCTGACCGCGGGAGGCGGGGCCGCTGAACTACTGCTCTGGGAGCTGTCGGGCCCGTCCGGCACCTGAAGGACCCTGGCTCCTCCCCGTCAGCGCAGCTCCGCCAGCACCGCGTCGGTGAACGGCGGCCACGCCTCGACCGCCCACGGCCCGAAGGCCCGGTCGGTCAGCGCCACGCAGGCCGCCCGCGCGTCCGGGTCGATCCACAGGAACGTGCCCGACTGCCCGAAGTGGCCGAAGGTACGCGGCGAGGACGAACTGCCCGTCCAGTGCGGGGACTTGGAGTCGCGGATCTCGAAGCCGAGGCCCCAGTCGTTCGGCTTCTGATGGCCGTAGCCGGGCAGGATGCCGGAGAGGCCGGGATGGACGACCGTCATCGCGGCAAGGACCGTACGGGCGTCGAGCAGCCGGGGCGCCTGCACCTCCGCCGCGAAGCGCACCAGGTCCCCGACGGTGGAGACACCGTCCCGTGCGGGGGAGCCGTCCAGCGTCGTCGCCGTCATGCCCAGCGGCTCCAGGACCGCCTGGTGCAGATACTCCGCGAACGGGATCTCCGTCGCCTTGGCGATGTGGTCGCCGAGCGCCTCGAAGCCCGCGTTGGAGTAGAGCCTGCGGGTCCCGGGCGGCGCGGTCACGCGGTTCTCGTCGAAGGCCAGGCCCGAGGTGTGGGCGAGCAGATGACGGACCGTGGAGCCCTCGGGACCGGCCGGTTCGTCGAGCTCGATCGCCCCCTCCTCGTACGCCACGAGCGCCGCGTAGGCCGCGAGCGGCTTGGTGACGGAGGCGAGCGGGAAGCGGTGCGAGGCCGGCCCGTGGGTACCCGCGAGGGTGCCGTCCGCCCGTACGACGGCCGCCGCCGCGGTCGGTACCGGCCAGTTCTCGATCATCGCCAGGCTCTGCATGCGTACGAGCCTAAACGGTCCTGCGGGGTCGGCCGCATGGCCGGGTCGGGGGTCGCTCGGCGTGCGAGGCTCATGTGCCGGAGGCTGATCGCGGTTGCGCGCGGATTTCCCTTCGTTTCTCCTTGCTTCGAGTGCACTCCAAGGTTCTAGCGTTGAGGGCATGACGCTGATCGAGACCAAGCCGGACAGGACGGATCTCTGCACGGACCCACCCCGCGGGCATCCGCGCCCCGAAGGGCAGGACCGCTACACGATCAGCGAGGTCGCCGCGTTCACCGGCCTCACCGCTCACACACTGCGCTGGTACGAGCGGATCGGGCTGATGCCGCACGTCGACCGGTCCCACACCGGACAGCGGCGCTTCACCAACCGCGACCTGGACTGGCTCGCCTTCGTCGGCAAGCTGCGGCTGACCGGAATGTCGGTGGCGGACATGGTCCGCTACGCCGAGCTGGTGCGGGAGGGCGAGCACACCTTCGAGGCACGGCAGGAGCTGCTCCAGCAGACGCGTCGCGATGTGCGCACACGCATCGCGGAGCTCCAGGACACGCTCGCCGTGCTGAACCACAAGATCGAGTTCTATGCGGACGCCCGGCGGGCGTCGGAGAGGCTCTGAGACCTGATGAGCAACGGCAGGATCGCACAGGTACGGCTCGGGACCGGCGGACCGCTGGTCGGCGTGCAGGGCCTGGGCTGCATGGGCATGAGCGAGTTCTACGGGGACACCGACCAGGAGGGCGCCCGGGACACCCTGGAGGCGGCGCTGGAGGCCGGTGTCACCCTCTTCGACACGGCCGACGCCTATGGGCGCGGAGCCAACGAGGAGTTCCTCGCGCCCTTCTTCGGGGCCCACCGCGACGAGATCACCCTCGCCACGAAGTTCGCCATAGAGCGGACCGACGACCCGCAGTACCGGGCCCTGCGCAACGACCCGGCGTACATCCGCCAGGCCGTCGAGGACAGCCTGCGACGGCTGAGGACCGAGGTCATCGACCTCTACTACATGCACCGCCGTGACCCGGCCGTGCCGCTCGCCGAATCCGTCGGAGCGATGGCCGAACTGGTCGAGCAGGGCAAGGTCAAGCACCTGGGGCTGAGCGAGGTCACCGGTGCGGAACTGCGCGAGGCGCACGCCGTGCACCCGATCGCCGCCCTCCAGTCGGAGTGGTCGCTGTTCAGCCGGGACGTGGAGCGCAGCGCCGTGGGCGCCGCCGCCGAGCTGGGCGTCGCTTTCGTGCCGTACTCGCCGCTCGGCCGTGGCTTCCTCACCGGGGCGTTCGCCGACGCCGGCAGGGATCTGTCCGAGGGCGACTTCCGCCGGTACCAGCCGCGCTTCACCGGCGACAACGCCAGGGCCAACGCCGCTCTGCTGGAACCGGTCCACAAGATCGCTTCGGCGCACGGGGTGACGGCCGGGCAGGTGGCCCTCGCGTGGGTGCAGCAGCGCGCCGAGGTGCACTCGCTCGCCGTCGTCCCGATCCCCGGCACCCGCAACGCCGGCCGCCTCCTGGAGAACGTCGGGGCGACCCGGCTGACGCTGACCGAGGACGAGCTGGCGCGGCTGGAGCCGATCGCCGCTCTGGTGGCGGGCGACCGCTACCCGGACATGTCCTCGACGTCGGTGGCCCGCGAGGGCTGACCGCCGGGCGGGGACGGCCGCCCCCGCATGCCCGGTCACGGGGGATGCGGGGGCGGCCGTCCGGTGCGGTGTGCGGGGTCCGTCCGGGTGCGGGTCCCCCGGTACCGGCCTCCCGCGGCTGGTCGGCTGGTCGGCCGGCTGGCTAGCCGGCGACGTCGGCCTGGGCGACGACCGTGTCGATATGGACGCGGACCAGCAGTTCGCCGGGGACGCCGTTGCGCGCGCCGTACTGCTCCGCCAGCTCCGGGCCCATGTAGCGCTCACCGATCCGGGTCGCCCAGTCGAGCAGGGCCTCGGGGTCCTCGTCGATCTCCACGTGCCCGCGCAGGGTGACGAAGGAGAACGGCGGCCTGTCGTCGTCGACACACACGGCGACCCGGCCGTCCCGGAGCAGATTGCGTCCCTTCACGGTGGACGCGCCCGTGGTGAGGATCAGGTCGTCACCGTCGAGGAGGAACCACACGGGCGCGATGTGCGGGCTCCCGTCGGCTCGTACCGTGGCCAGCTTGCCGGTGCGGGTTCCCTCCGAGACGAAAGCCTGCCACTGCTCTTCCGACATCTCGTGAGCCATGCGTTTCTCCTTGTCAGAGCCCAGGCCCTCAGTCTGTCCGAGCCCGGCCACCGACGCCCCTGCGCCCGCCCGGGCGCGAACAGCCGCCCTGAGCGCCCCGCACCCGGAACAGCACCCGTCCGGACTCCTCGGGCTACAGCTCCGCGAGCAGTTCCGCCTTCTTCGTGCTGAACTCCTCGTCCGTCACCAGCCCCGCCTCGTGCAGCTCCCCGAGGTGCCGGATCCGCTCCGCGATGTCCGCAGGGTCACGGCGCCCCGCTCGCAGCGCCGCCACCGGCGCGGATCCGCTGTTGCGCACGGACGCGAGGACCGCCGCCGCGAACGGCAGCGACTCGTGCACCGGCCCGTACCGCAGTCCGAAGAGCACGGCCGCCGGGTCCTTGTCCGCCTGCGGGTTCCGGGCCGCGCCGTCGCCCGGGTCCTCGCCGCGGCGCAGCAGCCGCAGATACCCGTCGAAGGCCTCGGGTGAGCGCCACTCGACGCCGCTCAGCTCCGCCACCGGGAAACTCTGGTCGCCCGCCTTCCACTTGGCGGACGACGCGCCCGTCCAGGACCAGCGGAAGGAGACGTTGGAGCCGTCGAAGGAGGCTTTTCCGTCGTACGCCTTGAAGTGCATCGGGCCCTCGGGCGCGGCCACGGCGTACCGTTCGGCGGGTGCGCCGGCGTTGTCCGGGAGCAGTGCGCGGAGTTCGTCGGCGTAGTACTCGGCGAGCGTCTCGCGCTCGGCCGGCAGCACCAGCCGGTACGGGTCACAGCCTTCCTTCAACTGCCCGGCCGCGGCCTCCATCAGCGGATCGGCTCCTGGTCTGGGCGCCGCGTGCAGCACGACCGTGCCGCGCTTGCCCGGCGAGAGGGTCACCGACGCCAACGCCTCGTGCGGGATACGGCGTTCGCGAAGCGTCTGGAACAGCTTCGGCGTACGGAGTCCCCGTTCGAAGCGGATGAGCACGGAGTCGGTCTCGAACTCCCAAGTGGCTTGAATTCCGGCCAGCACATCACCCATACGCCTCATCGTAGGCGGCGTGCGCCCGCGCGTCGCCCCTCGGTACTCAGCACGGCCCACGACGTTCTACGCGCGTCAGGCCGCCTCGCCGCCGTCGATACCCCTGCGGCATGTGTCATCCTCGCCCGCACAGCTCACACCATCGTACGAACCCACGCCTATCTCGGCGAAGTTGCTGAGGCTGTCCGTACCGGGCTCGAAATAGCCGGCGTGGCCGATAGCGCCCGCTGCCGACATGACGCGCGCGCCGAAGGCCGGTGTCACCGGATCCTCGCCGTGCCCGAGGCCGCCGACCGCCAGATGCGGCACGCCCTGGATCCAGTCGTCGCTGTCCCGCATCGCCCAGACCCGCGCGCTGGTGTGCAGTCCGGCCACGTTCGCCGCCCGCATGCCGGGGCTTCCGGCCACGGCGATGTCACCGACGCGGCCGGGGAGGCGGCGGGCCGCGACGCCGCACACCACGGAGCCGTAGCTGTGGCAGACCAGCGAGACCTTGGAGTCGCCGGGGAGGGAGGCGGTCAGCGCGTTCAGCCGTACCGCGCCGGCCTCGGCGAGGCGGCCTATGGCGGAGTCCATGCCGATGCCCGCGGGCGAGGTGTAGTCGGCCCAGGCGATGACGGCGGTCCGGGTGCCCGGGGACGCGGACCGCTGGGCGGCGTACAGCGACTCGGCCATGCCGACGGGCGCGCTGTACTTGCGGGACGTCTTCTGGAACGTGAGCAGATTGGTGTCGACACCGGGGACGATCACCGAGACCCGCTCGGCGCGGTCGAGGTCGCCGAGAACCTCGGCGACCTTGCCGGCCCCGGACGGGTCGAAGGCGAGGATCTGCCGGTTGGCGCTCATGAGCGCCTCGAAGCGGTTCATCCGGCGGACCGCCTCATGGTGGCCGTCCGCCGTGAGGTCGGGGTTGTTCACCCGCTTGCGCTCCTGCCTGAGCGCGTCCGCGAGGGCCTCACGGTTGGCGCGGTAGCGCAGGGTGACGGGGGCACCGTTGAGGTTGCCGACGACGAGCGGGTACTGCCCCGCGAGTCGGGCCCGCTGGGCGCTGCCGACGGAGGAGAAGAAGGCGGCGACCCGCTGCGGCGCGGAGTCCGGAGCGGGCAGTATCCGCGTCCCGATCCGGGCCTTGGCCCAGCCGGAGAGCTCTGCCTCAAGAGCGTTGCGCGGACCGCCGTTGTGCCGTACGGCCGTCCAGCCGGTCGTCGCCAGCATGATGAAAACGACCGCAAGGGCCAGCAGGGCGCGCCAGGCGGTGATCGTGGGGGAGGAGTCGAAGGAAGTCACTGCGGAACACCCTAGGAGACGGGTGAGGGCGGTCGCGAAGACCGTGAGGCAGATCACGTGTCCGGAGGGGGAATTGGGGGAAGTTCGGTCACCATGCGTGCGTGGAGGGCGTACGCTCCGCCGCGACGAGTCGCACGGTGGCGGCGCTGTCCGGGGTTTCCGGTCGGGGAAGAGGCCCACCACATGCGTACCGAGCACGTACCCGCACGCGAACCGTACTCGCAGGCGTAACGAGCACGGCACCCGCAGGCGAACCGCACTCGCAGGCGAACCGCATCCGCGCCTCCAAGCGAAAGGCCCGCGGGACAGCCCTTAACCCCCGTCGCCCGCCCCCCAGTTCTCCGTCAGGGCCCGTCCCAAGTGATCCAGGTACTCCTCTGTCAGGTCCCTGATCGCATCCGTGCTCATGTCCTCGCCCTGGCCCCACAAGCGGCCCGTGACCCGCATCACCCCGCTGAACGCCGCCACCGCCACCCGTGGTCTGGGGTCCGTGTCCACGTCGAGGCCCTCGCGGTCCGCGATCAGGCGGGCGATCTGCTCCTCCACCTCGGCGGACCGGCGCAGATGCACGGCGAGCAGCGCCGGAGTCGACTCGATCATCCGGTAGCCGCGCATATAGAGATCGAGGGGGACGATCGCCTCGATCGCCTCGCCGATCGTGTCCCAGGAGCCCAGCACCGCGTTGCGCATCGCCTCGAACGGGCCCTCCTGCGGCGGCCGTTCCCGCAGCGCCTCGATGAAGTGGGACTCCGCGAGCTCCTGGACGGCGAAGGCCGCCTCCTCCTTGTTGGCGAAGTACCGGAAAAACGTTCGCTGGGAGACCTCGACGGCGTCCGCGATCTCATCGACCGTCGTCCGCTCGTATCCCTTGGTCGTGAAGAGTTCGAGCGCGGCCAGCAGCAGCGCGTCCCGCGTCGCCTGCTTCTTGCGTTCGCGCAGCCCGGCGCGCTGTCCCGCGCCCCGCCCCTCGGGCTGTCCCGGCAGCTTGGGCCCGGCACCCTGCCCCTCGGGCGGGTCGGTACGCGATCTTGTCGGCTCTGCCGTCACTTCAGCGTCCTCTTTCCGGCACTTCGACCAGCTCAGCCTACCTGTGACTTACGTGACAGTTACTGGCTTGTGAATTGATTTGTCAACTGTCAGTAGCTGTCACTAGCCTCGGGACATGACTAGTCAGACCACCGTCGAAAAGGTGCCGCAGGATCCCCAGGACTCCGCCCCGGCTCCGGCCAAGGGGCTGCGCGGCACCCTTGGCTGACGCTCTTCGCCGTCGACAAGAGTCGCTAGGAGGGTAAGTCTCCGTCGGGGGTCGCCGCACGGTCGCCGTTCTCCGGGCGACTCGGCATGGCGTGGTTCTCGTCGACCACGTGCAGTACGTCGTCGAGGCGGTCTGCCATCGACAGGCAGACGATCAACCGCATCGAGCAGGGGACGCCGCACCAAGGGTTGACTCCCTCATCCGGATCGCCCACGCCCTCAACGTCACACTCTCCGAGCTCGTACGCATATAGACCCCGGTCTGTCCGCGACGGGGGGCGCAGACAGACCGGGGCGGCGGAGGGCACAGGCGTCACTCGATGGTGAGGCGGCCCGTGCGCAGGCTGGTGTGGTTGGCGAAGAGGGCGTCGAGGTGGAACTCGCGGGTCAGGTCACCGGTCCACTTCGCATCGGGCAGATCACGGTAGGCGGGTGCGTTGACGGTGCGGGCCCTGTTGCACTGGGTGAGGATCCACCGGGCCTGCGTCTGGCTGGTGGGCGGGTTGGTGTACATGGTCGCGGCCAGCCGCCACAGGTGGTCACCCGTCGCGACGTCCGGGTCGATGACACCGACGATGGCGACATCCCCGAGGCCGCGGGAGTCACTCGACTGCGTGGTGTACGCGACGGTCAGGCACTCCAGCGGGAAGACCGTCATGCGGCTGCAAGCGGAGAGAAGGCCAACCACAGCGGCTCCGTTCTGTGAGTGGCGCGCGGCCGCCTCCTCGACGGCCGCGCGGGGATCGGGCTAGCAGCAGGGGCCGTCGCCGCAGCAGGTCGGTTCGTTGCAGTCCGCTTTCGTGCCCCACAGGGACTCGTCGACCACGTAGCCGAAGGCGCGCATCTTCGCGACGGCGTCGACCATCGCCGCTTGGTCGCGGTACCGGGAGTTCGGGGCGTGGTGGATGTACCGGCCGTACCGTTCCTGGCACCAGGCTGTGTACTCCGGGCTGTGCAGCAGGAACGTGTGCCACGCCGGGTCGACGAGCTTGCTCGGCGAGAGGCTCTCGCCGGTGCGGCCCATGACGTCGAGGAACGCGAGGCCCTCGTCCATCACGCGTTCGGCGACAGATCGTTCGAGGCCGTACTCCTTGGCGCAGAAGTTGGTGAGGCGGTCGAATAACTCGGCGGTGACGAGCTGGCGCCCGGTGACATGTTCTGTTGCGAGAGCGGTCATGCGATGCTCCTTGGTGTGTGCTCGGCGCGAGGCCTCTCCTCGTGCCGCGGTGCGCGCGCTGGGCCCGTAGCAGGGGCCCGTCACCGCCTCGGCCGGGGTTCCTGGCCGGATTCATCGGCCGAGGCGGGGCTTAGCGGGGTGTGCAGAGCCGACCGCGTGTTCTCTCGGCAGGCGTGTCGCTCTCGCCCTCGACCGTCTCGCAATGCCCGCCCGCCTGCCCGACGCGGTGCCGCATGACCGAGCTGAGCGAGCCGTCCCGCGCGATGCGGTCCCAGTCGTCGACGAGGCAGACGACCGGCCCGGGGGTGCGGTCCATGGCCACGACCAGGGCGTTGAACTGCGGCCGGCAGTCGCTGAGCGCGTGGTCGCCGAGGTCGAGCCAGATGCCTGCGACGTCCCAGCCTCGGGACTCGGCGTAGGCGCGGCAGCGGTCGAGGCGGATGTCGAGGATCGTGGTCGTCGTGGTGGCGTGCCGGTCGTAGATGAACGCGCGCACGCGCTCCTCGGCCGCGGTCAACGCGTCGACCTGCACCGGGCGCAGGTGCACGGCGGGTACCGGAGGGGCTCCGACTCAAGCGTCGCCTTACAGCCTTCACCCGGGACCATGACCGTCGCGCCAACGGGTTTCCTGGTCTGGTCCCCTGGGGTTAGCCGGTACACCTTCATCGTCATCATGGGCTGTTCTCCGCGTCGTCGTCGGCTTCGTCGCCCCATTAGCGTCAGCCGTGGGACGCAACCGCGGGATGACCAGCGGGTGTTACCGAGGCGGTAATACACTCGTTGGCGCTCCAGTAAGGCGCACCCGTGTGCATAAGATCGCTCCGGAAGTCGGCCCATATGGATGCCATCACCCCCGGCCCTCTCGCCCCCGAAGTCCTCGACAGAGACGACATCCGGCGGGCGCTCGCTGAGCACGACTTCGCCGCCGTCTTCACCCTGGTCAAGAAATGGGGCGGGCTCTCCCAGAACCGCATCGCGGTCGCCTGCGAACTCACCCCCGGCAAAGTCAGCACGATCATCAGCGGCAGCCAGCGCGTCACCTCGTTCGAGGTGGTCTGTCAGGATTGCCGACGGACTCCGTGTCCCCGGGCACCTGCTCGGCCTCGCCCCCCGCCCCTGGGAGACCCGGCAACAGACAGAGCAGCACCCGCCAGAGTCGCCAGGTGAACGGCCAGCAGCAGACGAGGTTCCATGGCGGCCTGACGCCACCGTGGACCTGGCCGCACACCTGACGAGGAGCGATCTTGTGATGGACCGACGCGCGGTGACGCGTGCCCTAGCCGGAGTTGCGGTGACTGGTGCCGCCCTCCTCGACTCCCTTGAGGGATGGCTCCTCCCAGCCACCCCCGTCTCCGGACAGCGGCGGCGCGGGCGCCTTGGCCTGCGGGAGATAGACGAGCTGGAGACGACCGCGAAGGCGTTCCGGCAGTGGGACCATCGCTACGGAGGGGGCCTCCGCCGTAAAGCCGTCCTCGGGCAACTCAGCGAGGTGGCCGGCGCTCTCGACGAGCACCAGTCACCGGACGTCGAAGCCCGCCTGTACCGGATCATGGCCCAGCTCGCAGGGACCGCCGCCACGATGTCCTGGGACACCGGTCTGCACCGGCGGGCACAGGACTACTACCGGCTGGCGCTCCGGGCTGCGCACGCCGGAGGCGACGCCGTTTTCGGCGCCAACGTCTTGGCAGGGATGGCCCGGCAGATGCTCTACCGCGACCGGCCCGACGATGCGCTGCAGCTCATCAACCTTGCGCAAGAGGGCGCGCGAGACGTTATTGGCCCGCGTGTCCGAGCCATGCTCCACACTCGCGAGGCGTGGGCGTACGCGGCGCAGGGGCGTACTGCTGGGTTCCACAGAGCAACCGCGCGGGCAGCGGAGGCGCTCGCCCACGCCGACGACGGCGGGGAAGAGCCGTACTGGATCGCGTACTTCGACGAGGCCGAACTCGCCGGGGTCACTGGCGGCCGGTTCCTCGATCTGGCCAGGAAGGACCCGTGCCAGCACGGCGACCGCGCCGCAGCTGAGATCCGCAGCGCGCTCTCTGCCCGCAGCACCGAGGCCGGCCGCTCGCACGCCTTGGACCGCATTGGCCTGGCCGAGTGCCATTTCCTCGTTGGGGACGTAGCAGGCGCAGCAGAGGAGACTCACCGAGCGGTCGAAGCCGCACGGCTAACGCAGTCCGGCCGGGTACGTATGCAGCTCGGCGAGCTCTACCCGTACACCGTGGGCCACAGCGCGTCGCGGTCCGTTCGGGAAGCGCGCAATAGTATCCGCGACCTGCTGTCGAGCTGAGGAGGTGCCGCATGGTGACGCTAGCCGTGACCGGGCACATGGACCTGACCGAGGAAAGCGTCCCGCTGGTGAAGGCTGCTCTGCGCGAGCTACTCCAGCCGCGCATAGAGGGCCTCGTGGGGATGTCGTGCATCGCGGCTGGCAGCGACTCTCTGTTCGCCGAGGCGGTCGTCGAGGCGGGCGGCCAGCTGGTGGTGGTGATCGCGTCCGAGGACTATCGGGTGGCGAAGGTGAAGCCAGACCACGCGGCCATGTTCGATCGCCTCGTCGAATCCGCTGCTGAGGTTCTCGTCATGCCGCATGCGACCGCGAATCGCCAGGCGTACGAGGCCGCGAACAAGGTGCTGTTGGACCGGGCGGACCGCCTGGTCGCGGTGTGGAACGGTAAGCCGCCGTCAGGCAAGGGTGGGGGTACAGCTGACGTGGTGACCAAGGCCCGTGAGGCTGGGATCCCCGTGGATGTGGTGTGGCCGGACGGAGCCGAACGCCGAGCCTGACCCCGGACGCACGAATGCGCCCCTCCCACCCGAAGGTGAGAGGGGCGCAGTGCCTCACGGGTGATGGAATACGGAAGCGCTCCCGGCAGCGTCGGCTAGCCGGTACCTTGACGCCCACAATCCGAGGCCGTGGGGGGTCGCCGTGAAGGCTTTCTGGACCATCCTCGCCATCCTGCTCGGTGCCCTAGCCATCGGCGGCTCAACGGCCGTCAGCAAACGGGGTGACGCTGGCGACCTCGTCATCACGGTGCTGCTCGCTGGCGGCGCTTTCTTCTCCTGGAGACGCTCCCGAACATGACAGAGCGCGCCGTTCACGGGTACTGCCTGCGGTACGGATCCAGCCCCAGCGACAGCAGACCGCCGCCCTTACTCGGCTGCGGTGCCCCGTCACGGCGGCACACAGCGCATCCGGGTCATCCTTCGGCGGCTGCCAGGAGTAGCCGGCCGGGCAGCTCTGGCCGTCCTCACCGGGCGGGCCCTGCTCGCCCTGCGGACCAGCCGGCCCTGACTCACCAGCAGGCCCCGGCGGGCCCGCCACCCCATCAGCGCCGGCCTCCCCGGGCGCTCCCATCTGGCTGACGCCTGTCTGGCCGTCCGTCCCCGGCGGTCCGGTCGGTCCTATGGGGCCTATGGGTCCTATAGGTCCAGGCTCGCCGCGACTGCCGGGCGGGCCCGTGACGGGCCTCTCGCCCAGGCGCTCCACCTGCTGCGCCAGGGCGTCCCGGGCGCGGTTCGCGTCCCGCAGATCGGCCGCCAGGGACCCCGCCCGCCATCGCCGAGAAGATCGTCGGCGTCGCGCACGACACCTTCATCTCGGGCATGGGTCTGGCCTGCCTGGTCGCCGCGGGAGTGGCCGGGGCCGCGGTCCTCGTCGCGCTGCTCACCAAGCGCGGTGCGAACGCCGATGCAGGCGCGGGCGCGGCCCACATCTGACGCACGGTCCCGAGCCGAGGCGCCGGTCCGCACCCGCGACCCGCGACCCGCGACCCGCGACCCGCGACCAGGGGCCCTGGACCGCGACCGGGGTTCCGGCCCGAGCCGCCCGGCCGGTCCCGGATCGATGGCCGGCAATCTCCCGGCGGCTTCGTACGACCGCCCGTCAACAACGCGCCCACGACAGCCCCGCCGACCCTCTCGGCGGGACTGTCGCCTATCCGGGTGATCTCCACCGGCTCCCCTTCCCCGCCGCCCCCACGCCGGGTCAAGGTGCGGTCAAGTGATCATGACGACACGGGGGTTGACCGAAATGTTCAAGACTGTCAGGAACGGATTCGCGAACGGACCCATGGCCGGCGTCCTCGGCGGGGTCCTCGCCGCGACAGCGCTGGCGCCGCAGCCGGCCGTCGCCGCTCCGCCCCGCCTCGGCGAGTGCGCGGCGGGCCAGCTATGCCTCTGGGAGAAGGCGGACTTCAAAGGACCCCGCCGGACCCACGAGCTGGCCGGCACCGACATCGAGAGCTGTGTGCCCCTGCCCGCCGGCACCACCGCGCAGGCGCTCGCCAACCGCACCGGACGGCCCGTCACCACGTACCAGTCGGCAAAGTGCGAGGAGACGGGCGAGTTCGAGACCTACCCGGGCGGCGGCACCTGGGTGCCCCAATCCCCCTACCAGGTCAGGGCGTTCAAGGTCTGGGAACGCTGATCGGCTCTCTGGGACGCTGATGGCTGTCCGGGACGCTGATCTTGGCGGGAGCCACGGCTCCCGGCGGCGGGATGTGGTGAGCGTCAGCCGCTGACCACGGGCTCGTCGGGCGGACCGACCGGGGCGGGCACTGTGCCCGCCCCGGTTTCCGTGAGCGCCGCCACCTCCGCGCGCAGCTGGGTCACCTCGCGCATCAGCGCCTCCAGCAGCTGTGTCTGCCGGCGCTCCTCCGCGTCGTCCCGCTCGAAGCGGGAGATGAACCACGCGGCGATATTGGCGGTGACCACACCGAGCAGGGCGATTCCCGAGAGCATCAGGCCGACGGCGAGCACCCGCCCGAGCCCCGTCGTCGGCGCGTGATCGCCGTAGCCCACCGTGGTCATCGTTGTGAACGACCACCACACGGCGTCGCCCAGCGTCTTGATGTTCCCGTTGGGCGCGTCCCGCTCCACATGAAGGACGGCGAGCGAGCCGAACATCATCAGCCCCACCACCGCACCGCCGACATACGTGGTCAGGGTTATCTGCGGCGCCATCCTGGCGCGCCGGCCGACCAGCAGCAGTGTGGAGACGACCCGCAGCAGCCGCAGTGGCTGCACCAGCGGAAGCAGCACGGCGAGCAGGTCCACCGGATGGCTGCGTACGAACAGCCACGTGCCCGGCGCCAGGATCAGCCGCACGACGTAGTCGACGGCGAACGATCCCCACACGATCCATTCCGTGACCGTGCAGACGGTGTGCACCCAGGGCGTCGCGTCGGGCGCCACGATCGGCACGGCGTACGCGAGCGCGAACGCCAGGGCCAGCACGAGCAGGGGTGTCTGCATGCGCTCTTCCCACCGGACCTGCGCTGTTCGCTGCTTCATGCCCCGCATCGTAGGCAAGCGGAAGGGCGGTGGAACCCTCGTGGGTCCCACCGCCCTTCACCTGGCCGTGTGCATACGGGGCCGGGTGCCTACGCGTCGCCGCCCGCGGCGCCCGGGTCGGCGGCCGCCACGTCCAGCAACTGGTAGCGGTCCACCGCCTGCTTGAGCACGGAACGGTCGACCTTGCCCTCACGTGCGAGCTCGGTCAGCACCGCGAGCACGATCGACTGCGCGTCGATGTGGAAGTACCGACGGGCCGCGCCCCGTGTGTCCGCGAAGCCGAAACCGTCCGCGCCCAGCGACTGGTAGGTGCCGGGCACCCAGCGCGAGATCTGGTCCGGGACCGAGCGCATCCAGTCGGAGACGGCCACGAACGGCCCCTCGGAGCCGGACAGCTTCCGGGTGACATACGGAACGCGCTGCTCCTCCTCGGGGTGCAGGAGATTGTGCTGCTCGACCTCGACGGCCTCGCGGCGCAGCTCGTTCCAGGACGTCGCCGACCACACGTCCGCGCGGACGTTCCACTCCTCGGCGAGGATCCTCTGCGCCTCGATCGCCCACGGGACGGCCACGCCGGACGCCATGATCTGCGCGGGGATCGCCCCGGCCTCGCCCGCCCTGTAACGGTGGATGCCCTTGAGGATGCCCTCGGCGTCCACGTTCTCCGGCTCGGCCGGGTGCTGGATGGGCTCGTTGTAGAGGGTGAGGTAGTAGAAGACGTCCTCGCCGTGCGGGTGCTCCTCGGACGAGCCGTACATCCGCCGCAGGCCGTCCTGGACGATGTACGCGATCTCGAAGCCGAAGGCCGGGTCGTACGCGACACAGCCCGGGTTGGTCGAGGCGAGCAGCTGCGAGTGTCCGTCGGCGTGCTGCAGACCCTCACCGGTCAGGGTCGTGCGTCCCGCGGTCGCACCCAGTACGAAACCGCGCGCCAGCTGGTCGGCCATCTGCCAGAACTGGTCGCCGGTGCGCTGGAAACCGAACATCGAGTAGAAGACGTACACCGGGATGAGCGGCTCGCCGTGCGTGGCGTACGCGGAGCCGGCGGCGATCAGCGAGGCCGTGCAGCCCGCCTCCGAGATGCCGTCGTGCAGCATCTGCCCGGTCGGCGACTCCTTGTACGCGAGCAGCAGCTCACGGTCCACGGCCTCGTACTGCTGGCCCAGCGGGTTGTAGATCTTTGCGCTCGGGAAGAACGAGTCCATTCCGAAAGTGCGGTACTCGTCGGGCGCGATCAGCACGAAGCGCTTGCCGATCTCCTTGTCCCGCATCAGGTCCTTCAGCAGCCGCACGAACGCCATGGTGGTGGCGATCGACTGCTGGCCGGAGCCCTTCTTGACCGCGGCGTACGTCTTGTCCTCGGGCAGCGCCAGCGGCTTGGACCGCACGACGCGGGTCGGGACGTACCCGCCCAGCGACTTGCGGCGGTCGTGCATGTACTGGATTTCCTCGGAGTCGCGGCCGGGGTGGTAGTACGGCGGCGCGCCGTTCTCCAGCTGCTCGTCCGTGATCGGGATGTGCAGACGGTCCCGGAAGCCCTTGAGGTCGTCGACCGTCAGCTTCTTCATCTGGTGGGTCGCGTTGCGGCCCTCGAAGTTCGGGCCGAGCGTCCAGCCCTTGACGGTCTGGGCGAGGACCACGGTCGGCTGGCCCTTGTGCGTCTTGGCCGCCGCGAAGGCCGCGTAGACCTTCTTGTGGTCGTGACCGCCACGGCCCAGGTGCAGGACCTGGTCGTCGGTCATCGACTCGACCATGGCGCGCAGCCGGTGGTCGTCACCGAAGAAGTGCTCACGGATGTACGCGCCGGTCTCGGTGGCGTACGTCTGGAACTGGCCGTCGGGCGTGGTGTTGAGCTTGTTGACCAGCACCCCGTCGCGGTCCTGTGCGAGCAGCGGGTCCCAGGAGCGGTCCCAGACCAGCTTGATGACGTTCCAGCCCGCGCCGCGGAACTGCGACTCCAGCTCCTGGATGATCTTGCCGTTGCCGCGTACCGGGCCGTCGAGGCGCTGAAGGTTGCAGTTGACCACGAAGGTGAGGTTGTCGAGCCCCTCGCGGGCGGCGATGGAGAGCTGGCCGAGCGACTCGGGCTCATCCATCTCGCCGTCGCCGAGGAAGGCCCAGACGTGCGAGCCGGAGGTCTCCGCGATGCCGCGCGCCTCCATGTAGCGGTTCATCCGCGCCTGGTAGATCGCGCTGAGCGGGCCAAGACCCATGGAGACGGTCGGGAACTCCCAGAAGTCCGGCATCAGCCGCGGGTGCGGGTAGCTGGACAGACCGTGGGGAGCCTTGGACTTCTCCTGGCGGAAGGCGTCGAGCTGGTCCTCGGAGAGCCGGTCGAGCAGGAAGGCGCGGGCGTAGATTCCGGGGGAGGCGTGCCCCTGGAAGAAGATCTGGTCGCCGCCCTTGCCATCGTCCTTGCCACGGAAGAAGTGGTTGAAGCCGACGTCGTACAGGGAGGCGGAGGAGGCGAAGGTGGCGATGTGGCCGCCGACGCCGATGCCCGGGCGCTGGGCGCGGGAGACCATCACCGCGGCGTTCCAGCGGGTCGCGTTGAGGACCTTGCGCTCGATCTCCTCGTTGCCGGGGAAGAAGGGCTCATCCTTGGTCGCGATGGTGTTGATGTAGTCCGTGCTGCGCATCTCGGGCACGGCCACACGCTTCTCGCGGGCCCGCTCGATCAGTCGGAGCATCAGGTAGCGGGCGCGCTCCCGGCCCCGCTCGTCGACGGCGGCGTCGAGGGAGGCCAGCCACTCCTCGGTCTCTTCGGGATCGAAGTCCGGGACCTGACTGGGAAGGCCGCCAATGATGATCGGGTTGCGATCTGATCCGGAAGCCACGCTATTCCTTCGCTGTTCGATGGGTTCTGCCTAGGGATGCCTGCGCTGTGTCGCACCGCCTCCATCGTGTACCGCGGGGCGGAAAACGTCATCTCTACTCAGGGGTAACCACCGTTCCCCCTGACATCCTGATCGAGCCCGGGTCCCGGGTCCGGTCGAATCGCAACCTTACGCGCAAGCCGCTCATGTGTTTCGTTTAGGTGTTCGGTTTCGATTGGCTCATCGAAGGGGCAGAATGCCGCAAAGGTGGCCGAATAGTGTGACAGTGAGGACGAGGCGGCGTCGAGCATGCCTGGAGTTGCGTCGAGACGGCCCTAAACGTCACCGTTTCGGCGGTCTGAACGGCCGGGTACTTGCGCGATCCGTCCCGCCCGTGTGGACTACGGCCAACGCCGCGCGTACGCGCGCGGCTGCAGAGTTTTCCAAACATGATCAGGAGGCAAGCCGTGAGCGCGACCGCGGACCACGCGGAGGAGCGGACCAACCCGGCCGTCAGGCTGGGGTTCGAGCCCGGACAGGTGGTCCAGGAGATCGGCTACGACGACGACGTCGAGCAGGAGCTCCGTGAGGGCATCGAGGCTGTTATCGGCCAGGAACTCGTCGACGAGGACTACGAGGACGTCGCCGACGTCGTCGTGCTCTGGTTCCGCGACGAGGACGGCGACCTCACGGACGCCCTGGTGGACGCCATCGGCCTGCTGGACGAGGGCGGCGACATCTGGTTGCTGACTCCGAAGACCGGCAGGGACGGTTACATCGAGCCGAGCGACATCAACGAAGCCGCGCAGACCTCCGGTCTCTCCCAGACCAAGAGCATCAACGCGGGCAAGGACTGGTCGGGCACCCGGCTGAGCGCACCCAAGTCCAAGCGCTGAGCCTCCCACGCCCTGAGGGCCCCCGTCGGCATCCGCCGGCGGGGGTCTTCTGCGTAGGGTGGTCCCACCACCCGAACGGACCAGCCCGGCTCAACCCGGCGAAGGGATGCATGTCATGGCGATCGAGGTCGGCACCAAGGCCCCGGAATTCGAGCTGAAGGACAACCACGGGCGCACCGTGAGCCTTTCCGGCTTCCGTGGCGAGAAGAACGTGGTGCTCCTCTTCTATCCCTTCGCCTTCACCGGCGTGTGCACGGGCGAGCTCTGTGCGCTCCGTGACGAGCTGCCGGCGTTCGTCAACGACGACACCCAGCTGCTCGCCGTCTCCAACGACTCCATCCACACGCTGCGCGTCTACGCCGAGCAGGAGGGCCTGGAGTACCCGCTGCTCTCGGACTTCTGGCCGCACGGCGAGACCTCACGCGCGTACGGCGTCTTCGACGAGGAGAAGGGCTGCGCCGTGCGCGGGACCTTCATCATCGACAAGGAGGGCGTGGTCCGCTGGACCGTTGTCAACGGCCTGCCGGACGCACGCGATCTGAACGAGTACGTCAAGGCGCTCGGCGCCCTCTGACACGCCTCTGGTCCGCGCCCTTCGGCCGACGCCCGCCGAACGGCCCGATTCATCGGCCGACCCCCGACCCAAAGGGTGTATTGCGCGGGAACCGGTCACTAGGATCCATTCGTTGATCCGACACACCACCGCACGACGGGGGCGCTGCCCCTGACAACCAATGGAGGGACTCGTGGGAGTCAGCCTCAGCAAGGGCGGCAACGTCTCGCTGACCAAGGCCGCGCCCAACCTGACCGCGGTCACCGTGGGCCTGGGCTGGGACGCTCGTACCACCACCGGTGGGGACTTCGACCTCGACGCCAGCGCCCTGCTGACCAACGCCGAGGGCAAGGTCACCAACGACTCGAACTTCGTGTTCTTCAACAACCTCAAGAGCCCCGACGGCTCCGTCGAGCACACCGGCGACAACCTCACCGGTGAGGGCGAGGGCGACGACGAGCAGATCAAGGTCAACCTCGCCGGGGTCCCGGCCGATGTCGAGAAGATCGTCTTCCCGGTCTCGATCTACGAGGCGGAGAGCCGTCAGCAGTCGTTCGGCCAGGTGCGGAATGCCTTCATCCGCGTCGTGAACCAGGCCGACAACAACGAACTCGCGCGCTACGACCTGAGCGAGGACGCCTCGACCGAGACGGCCATGGTCTTCGGTGAGCTGTACCGCAACGGCGCGGAGTGGAAGTTCCGTGCCATCGGCCAGGGTTACGCCTCGGGGCTGCGCGGCATCGCGCAGGACTTCGGCGTGAACGTCTGAGCGAACAGTCGTTTCCTGTCCGGCGCCGCACTCCTGTGTGCGGCGCCGGACGCGCCTGTACCACTTTCTTGACTGATCACCTCGGGGAGGACCACGAACATGGGCGTCACGCTCGCCAAGGGAGGCAATGTCTCCCTCTCCAAGGCCGCACCCAACCTCACACAGGTGTTGGTCGGGCTCGGCTGGGACGCACGCTCCACCACCGGAGCGCCCTTCGACCTCGATGCCAGCGCACTGCTCTGCCAGTCCGGCCGGGTGCTGGGCGACGAGTGGTTCGTCTTCTACAACAACCTCAAGAGCCCCGACGGCTCCGTCGAGCACACCGGTGACAACCTCACGGGTGAGGGCGAGGGGGATGACGAGTCGCTGCTGGTGGACCTCCCCAAGGTCCCCGCCCATGTGGACAAGATCGTCTTTCCGGTCTCGATCCATGACGCCGACAACCGGGGGCAGACGTTCGGCCAGGTCAGCAATGCCTTCATCCGGGTCGTCAACCAATCGGACGGCCAGGAGCTCGCGCGCTACGACCTCAGCGAGGACGCTTCCACCGAAACCGCAATGATCTTCGGCGAGCTCTACCGCTACGGCGGCGAGTGGAAGTTCCGTGCGGTGGGGCAGGGGTACGCGTCGGGGTTGCGAGGCATCGCTCTAGACTTCGGGGTCAATGTTTCGTAAAGCCGCGCGCGGCGCGGGGGAGACCCTCCCCCAGGCTTCGCCCGGGGGGTCCCCACATACAACGATTGGGTAGCCAGTGGTTCTGAAAACCTTCGGCTGGTCGTTCGCAGTGACTGCGCTCGGCCTGGTCGCGGCGGTGCTCTATGGGGGATGGGCGGCCTTCGGGCTCGTCGCCATTCTCTCGATTCTCGAGATCTCGCTGTCCTTCGACAACGCGGTGGTCAACGCCGGTGTGCTGAAGAAGATGAGCGAGTTCTGGCAGAAGATCTTCCTCACCATTGGCGTTCTGATCGCCGTATTCGGCATGCGGCTCATCTTCCCGGTCGTGATCGTCGCGATCACGGCCAAGATCGGACCCATCGAGGCGGTCGACCTCGCGCTGAACAACCACGACAAGTACGAGCAACTGGTCACCGACGCCCACCCGGCGATCGCCTCCTTCGGCGGCATCTTCCTGTTGATGATCTTCCTTGACTTCATCTTCGAGGAGCGGGACATCAAGTGGCTGGGCTGGATCGAGCGTCCGCTCGCCAAGCTCGGCAAGGTCGACATGCTCGCGGCCTGTATCGCGCTGATCGTGCTGCTGATCACGGCCGCGACCTTCGCCGTCCATGCCCACCAGTACGGCGGGCAGCACGCCGACAAGTCGGGGACGGTCCTCACCGCGGGCATCGCCGGACTCATCACGTACATGATCGTCGGCGGTCTCTCCGGGTACTTCGAGAACAAGCTGGAGGAGGACGAGGAGCGCGAGCACGAGGCAGAGGAGGAGGCCAGGAAGGCCGGCAAGGAGGTCTCGGCCGCCAAGCTCGTCGGCAGAGCCGCCTTCTTCATGTTCCTGTACCTCGAGGTCCTCGACGCGTCGTTCTCCTTCGACGGAGTGATCGGCGCCTTCGCGGTCAGCAACGACCCGGTCGTCATCGCGCTCGGCCTCGGCATCGGCGCCATGTACGTCCGGTCGCTCACGGTCTACCTGGTCCGCCAGGGCACCCTCGACGACTACGTCTACCTGGAGCACGGCGCGCACTACGCGATCGGCGCCCTCGCCGTGATCCTGCTCGTCACCATCCAGTACGAGATCAACGAGGTCATCACCGGGCTCGTCGGTGTGGTGCTGATCGCCTGGTCCTTCTGGTCCTCGGTGCGCCGTAACAAGGCGATCGAGGCCGGAGGCGGGAACAACTCCGACGAGAAGCAGGAAGTCGCCTCCGGGGTGTGACCCGGCGGCGATTGAGGAACGCTCTGAGCGGGGCGGCATCGAGGCACCGGCCTCGGCGCCGCCCCGCCGCGGGGTTCACCGATGCATCAGGGGGTGGCACATGGCTTTCTTGGACGGCCTGTGGCGTGGCAGGTCCATTCAGTTCGACTCCGGCAGCGCCGCGACCAACTCCATCGAGCTGACCAAGCGGCACCCGGTCGTCTCGCTCACCAAGCAGGGTGCGGCCACCGGCAATCTGCGGGTGAACCTCTCCTGGCGCATGCGCACGTCCGACATCGAGGGCCGGTCGGAACAGAGCGGAAGGCTGCTGAGGCACCCTTTCAAGCTCTTCCAGCCCGATGTGGTCCAGGCCCACACCCAGGGCGTGGTCAATGTGGACCTCGACCTCGGCTGCCTCTATGAGCTGGTCGACGGCAGCAAGGGGGTGGTCCAGCCGCTGGGCAGCTTCTTCGGCTCTCTGAACGGGCCGCCCTATGTGAAGCTCAGCGGGGACGACCGGTTCGGATCCCCCTCGGGTGAGACGATCTACGTCAATCTCGACCACCGAGAGTCCATCAAGCGGCTGCTGTTCTTCGCGTACATCTACGACCAGACGCCGGCCTTCGACCGTACACACGCGCATGTGACGCTCTACCCGAGCAACGGCCCGCGGGTGGAGATAGAGCTCGACGAGCGCGCGCCACAGGCCCGCTCCTGCGCCATCTTCTCCATGGAGAACGTGAAAGGGGAGCTGGTCGTGCGCCGCGAGGTGAAGTTCGTGTACGGCTTTCAGGCCGAACTCGACCGGTTGTACGGCTGGGGACTGCAGTGGGGCCGCGGCTACAAGAGCCGGGTCTGAGCGGGCCGCTCCGGCCGCCCGCTCAGGGGCGTACGAACTGGGGGCCCATCGGCGGCAGCCGGAAGTTCGGGTCGGGCGCGAAAGCGGCGGCGGCGGCCGGCTGCGGGTATCCGTAGCCGGGCTGGGCCGGGCTCGCGACCGGCTGGGTCGTCGGCTGGGGGAATCCGTACGCCGGCTGCGGGTATCCGTACGCGGGCTGTGCGGGCTGCGACGGCGGCTGGTGCTGCCCCGACGGCTCCGCGGCCGCCTCGGCCTCGTCCACCGAGATCCCGAAGGCCGTGGCCAGGCCGACCAGGCCCGTCGGATAGCCCTGTGCCACCGCGCGGAACTTCCAGCCGTCCCCGCGCCGGTAGAGCTCGCCGCAGATGATCGCCGTCTCCTCGCCCGTTTCGGGCTTCACATCGAAGACGGCCAGCGGGTCACTGTCGGCGACAGCGGCGTCGTAGAGGAGTATCCGCAGGTCCCGTACGTGCTCGAACGTGGCGCCGTCCGAGGACGCGGCGAGCACCACCTGGTCGACCGTCGGGTCCAGAGAGGAGAGGTCCGCCTCCACGGTGTCCGTCAGATGGTCGGCGAGGCGCTTCTTCGACAGCCGGCGCACCAGCCCCGAGGGGTGGCGCGGCTGGTTGTAGAAGACGAAGTCCTCGTCGGAGCGCACGCGCCCGTCAGGGCCGAGCAGCAGGGCCGAGGCGTCCACATCGGGTACCCCGGCGCCCGGGGTCCACCGCAGCACGGCCCGGACGGCCGTGGCGTCGAGGGGAACGTTCGAGCCCTTCAGCATGGCGTGCGTCATGCCTGTCATCCTGCCTTCCCGGCGGCCGCCCGGACAACGCGGGGCCCCCTTGTTCTGGGGCCAGGACATGGGCATGGTGCAAGCGGGTTACCTGGAATTCATGGACTTGGGGAACTCTTGACACACATTCGTACGTACTATTACCGGCCACCTCTTTTGGGCCGCCAAGTCAGTACGGGGGATATATATGCGTCATTTCGGGCATCTTTCGCCTGCTGTCCGTGACGGTCTGTTCCATCAGCAGCCGTGTGAGTTCACCGGCGCCTCCTCCGCCCGTACCCTCGCGGCCGCACTGGGAGCGACGCTCTACAGCCCCGCCACCCGGCCGAAGCTCGCCGACGACGTACTCAAGCAGGTCGGCCGCGGAGTGGTCTCCATGGTCCTCTGCCTGGAGGATTCCATCGGCGACGCGGATGTGGCGGAGGCCGAGGCGAATCTGGTCCGGCAGTTCGCCGACCTCGACGCGCGGGAGGCGGAGCTGCCGCTGCTCTTCCTTCGGGTCCGTGAACCGGGACAGATCCCGGATCTGGTCGACCGGCTCGGGCCGTCCGTGAAGAGACTGTCCGGATTCGTACTTCCGAAATTCACGGAAGAGCGTGGCGTGCCGTTCCTGGAGGCGCTCTCCGCCGCGGAATCCGCGAGCGGACACCGGCTCTTTGCCATGCCCGTACTCGAATCTCCCGAACTGCTCCACCTCGAAACGCGCACCGAAACCCTCACCGGGATCTCCCGCACGGTCCTCAAGTACCGCGAGCGGGTCCTCGCGCTGCGCCTCGGCGTCACCGACTTCTGCTCGGCGTACGGACTGCGCCGGTCGCCCGACATGACCGCCTACGACGTCCACATCGTCGCCTCGGTCATCGCGGACGTGGTCAACGTCCTGGGGCGGGCGGACGGCACCGGCTTCACCGTCACCGGCCCCGTCTGGGAGTACTTCCGCCTCCAGGAGCGCATGTTCAAGCCCCAGCTGCGCCGGAGCCCCTTCATGGAGGGCCGCGCCGAAGAGCTGCGCACCACGCTGATCGAGCACGACCTGGACGGGCTGCTCCGCGAGATCGAGCTGGACCGCGCCAACGGCCTCCAGGGCAAGACCTGCATCCACCCCTCCCACGTACTGCCCGTGCACGCACTGTCGGTCGTCAGCCACGAGGAGTACAGCGACGCGCAGGACATCCTGCGCCCGGAGCGCGGCGGCGGAGGCGTGATGCGTTCCGCGTACACGAACAAGATGAATGAAGTGAAGCCCCACCGGGCATGGGCCGAGCGCACCCTGCTGCGCGCCGAGGTCTTCGGAGTGGCCAGGGAAGAGGTCGGCTTCGTGGAGCTGCTCACGGCCGGACTCTCCGGCTGAGATGACCGCGGACACGACCTTGCACACGACCGCGGACACCGCCGCGGGCAGGACTCGGGAAACGACGAAGGAAGAGACTGTAGGCGTGGAGTGGTCGGGAACATGGGTCGCCGAGCGGCTGGGCGTCGGTCTCGTCGGAGACGAGACGCTGAGCGGCCTGGTGGGACTCGCGCTGCGCCGGAACCCCAAGCGGGCGCATCTGCTCGTGTCGAACGTCCTGGGCAAGCATGTGCCCCAGCGACCGCTGGTAGTGTGGCGGACCGGCTTCGACCTCGGCCTGCGGGTGCGTGAGCTGCTCGGCTCGGCCGAGAGCCGGCGCTCGGTCGTCCTCGGGTACGCGGAGACCGCCACCGGCCTCGGGCACTCGGTGGCGGACGGCGTGGGCCTCGCGCCCTATCTGCACTCCACGCGCCGCCCCGTCGAGGGCGTCGCCCGCGCCGGCGGATTCGAGGAGTCGCACTCGCACGCGACCTCCCACCTGCTGCTTCCGCAGAATCCGGCCCTGCTGGCGGGCGACGGACCGCTGATCCTCGTCGACGACGAGTTCTCCACGGGCAACACCGTGCTCAACACGATCCGCGACCTGCACGGACGCCATCCGCGACGCCGGTACGTGATCGTGGCGCTGGTCGACATGCGCTCCGAGCAGGACCGGGAGCGGCTCACCGCCTTCGCCGGGGAGATCGGCGCCCGGATCGACCTTGTGTCGCTCGCCTCGGGGACGGTCGTGCTCCCGGAGGGCGTCCTGGAGAAGGGCCAGGCGCTCGTCGCGCAGCAGGAGGCGGCGGCAGCAGCCTCCCCGGCCGCTTCCTCCCCGGCGACTCCCTCCCCGGCCGCTCCCGCGCACACGCCGGCACGTGACGCCGTGCGGGTGGAGCTGGCCTGGCCCGAAGGGGTGCCGGACGGCGGACGCCACGGCTTCACCCCCGCCCACCGCGCCCGCCTCGAGGCGGCGCTGCCCGCCATGGCGGAGCGAATAGCCGGCGCCGTCGGCGGGGCACGCCGCGTCCTCGTCCTCGGCTTCGAGGAGCTGATGTACGCGCCTCTGCGGCTGGCCGTCTCCCTGGAGAAGCACGGCGACGCGGACGTGTACTACTCCACCACCACGCGCTCGCCTGTCCTCCCCGTCGACGACCCGGGCTATGCGATACGTACCCGGCTGGTCTTCCCCTCCCACGACAACCCGGCCGACGGCCCCGGCGAGCGGTACGCCTACAACGTCGCGGGCGCCGGCTTCGACGCCGTCGTCGCCGTGGTCGACTCGGCCGCCGACACCCCCGAACTGCACGCCCCTGAAGGCCTGCTGGCCCAGCTCGCCGCGCACACTCCGCACGTCGTCCTGGCCGTCGTGCCGAGCTATGTACCCGACGTACCCGAAAGGGCCCCCATGCTGCCCGAGCCCCTCCGCGGCCCCGCCTTCTCCTCGTACGCGCCGGACGAGGTCGGCTGGCTGCTCCAGGACCTGTCGGAGGCCGAGCTGGAGGCCCCGACCGAGGAGCGCGAAGAGGCGATCCAGAGCGGCGGCGCGCACTACGCGGAGTCGCTGCCCGTGGAGTACCAGCCGAGCGACCGGTACCAGGAGCTGTTCAAGGCCGCGCTGGAGACTTCCGCGGCCCGGATCGCCCGCGCCGTCGGCGCCGTCACGGAGACCGTCATCGCCGAGCGGTCGCCCCGGCCGGTCCTCGTGTCGCTGGCCCGCGCGGGCACGCCCGTGGGTGTGCTGATGCGGCGCTGGGCCCAGCGGCGGCACGGCCTGGACCTTCCGCACTACGCCGTGTCCATCGTCCGTGGACGCGGCATCGACGCCAACGCCCTGCGCTGGCTTCAGCAGCACCACGACCCGGCCGACGTCGTCTTCGTCGACGGCTGGACGGGCAAGGGCGCGATCACCCGCGAACTGGCCGACGCGCTCAAGGAGTTCGGCGGCTTCGACCCGGAGATCGCGGTCCTCGCCGACCCCGGCGGCTGTGTGCGCACCTACGGCACGCGCGAGGACTTCCTCATCCCCTCCGCCTGTCTCAACTCCACGGTCTCCGGCCTCATTTCGCGTACGGTCCTGCGCGCCGACCTCGTCGGCCCGCACGACTTCCACGGCGCGAAGTTCTACCGCGAGCTGGCCGGCTCAGACGTCTCGGAGCACTTCCTGGACACGGTCGCCGCCCGCTTCGACGAGGTCGCGGCGGCCGTCGACGCCGACGTCAAGGAGCTGCTGTCCGCGGACCGCGCACCCACATGGGAGGGCTGGGCGGCCGTCGAGCGGATCAGCGAGGAGTACGGCATCCACGACGTGAACCTCGTCAAGCCGGGCGTCGGCGAGACGACTCGCGTCCTGCTGCGCCGCGTCCCCTGGAAGATCCTCGCCAAGCGAGGCGCGGGTGCCGACCTCGACCATGTGCGGCTGCTCGCCGAACAGCGCGGCGTACCGGTCGAGGAGGTCGACGGACTCCCGTACACCTGCGTCGGGCTGATCCACCCGAAGTACACCCGCGGTGCGACGGGCGCTGACGGCAAGGCGGTGGCGGGCCAGTGACCCTCCTCGTCGCCAGCGACCTCGACCGCACCCTCATCTACTCCACCGCGGCCCTCCAGCTCGCGATGGCCGACGCGGACGCGCCACGGCTGCTCTGCGTAGAGGTGTACAAGAGCAAGCCGCTGTCCTACGTCACCGAGACCGCCGCGGGGCTCCTCGACGAGCTGGCCCGCTCCACCGTCTTCGTACCGACCACGACGCGCACCCGCGAGCAGTACGGGCGTATCCGGCTTCCCGGACCCTCGCCCGAGTTCGCGATCTGCGCCAACGGCGGACACCTGCTCGTCGACGGCGTGACCGACCCCGACTGGACGCGTCAGGTCGCCGCCCGCCTCGCCGACGAATGCGCCCCGCTCGCCGAGGTCCGCGAGCACCTGACCGCCACGGCCAACCCCACCTGGCTGCGCAAGCAGCGCGTCGCCGAGGACCTCTTCGCGTATCTGGTCGTCGAGCGGACGCTGCTGCCGGACGGCTGGGTCAAGGAGCTCGCGGAGTGGGCCGGGCCCCGCGGCTGGACCGTGTCGCTCCAGGGCCGCAAGATCTACGCCGTGCCGAAGCCGCTCACCAAGAGTGCGGCGGTGCGCGAAGTCGCGCGCCGCACGGGTGCGCAGCACATCCTGGCGGCCGGGGACTCCCTCCTCGACGCCGATCTGCTGCTCGCCGCGAACCGCGGCTGGCGGCCCGGCCACGGCGAACTGGCCGACAGCGGCTGGAGCGCACCCCATGTGGATGTCCTGCCCGAGCAGGGTGTCGCGGCGGGCGAGGAGATCCTGCGGCGCTTCCGCAGCTTCAGCGACGACTTCCGCCGCACGGCGGCCGGCGCGATACCGCACCAGGTCTGAGCGGCCGTACGCCCACCGGGAGCACCCGGCGTGTGACCCGCCCGCCACGGGCGGGTCACACGTGGGCGCGGGTCAGCCGCCCACACGCGGGTCAGCCGCAGCAGCCGCCACCGCAGCAGCCGCCTCCGCCGCCCCCTCCGCTGGGCGCGGGGGCGGACTTCGTACCGCCGACGGCGACGGCCGACAGCAGCTTGACGGTGTCCTCGTGCCCGGCCGGGCAACTCGCCGGGTCCGAGGACTGGGCCATCGGCCGGTTCACTTCGAAGGAGTCGCCGCAGCTGCGGCAGCGGTATTCATATCGGGGCATGGCCACAGGCTAGCCCCTGCCCCTACTTCAGCTCGCGCTGACCGGCGCGGGCGGACTGCTCGCGGGCCGCCATTTCCGGGTGGCGGGCCTTCCAGTACGGATTGTCGTGCGGCAGCGTCGAGCTGACTCTCCCGTACATCCCGAAGAACATCAGCAGCACACCGACGACAAAGCTGAACAGGACGTTCTGGATCTCGAAGGCGAGAGGGTTGAAGGTGGTGTCGATCAGCGCCAGGTTGAAGAAGCCGCTGAGGATGAAGGCGATGCCGAGGACCATGTTCACGGTCGAGGCGAAGTTCCCCCCGATGACCATACCGACGAAGAGCAGCACCCCGACACAGATGGAGAGCACGCTCAGCGCGCCGTTGGTGCTGAGGCCGGCGACCTCGTCGCCGCCCGTGCTGAAGAAGCCGATCTTGTCGATGAGCCCGAGAATCCCGAAGGCGAGCAGCACCAGGCCCATCAGCCCGGCACCGACGCGGTAGACCTGGCTGAGCCGATGGTCGACGGGAAGATGCTCGTCGAGCCTGGCGCGGTTTGTTTTGGGCACAGGTATGTGTGTGGCCATGTCAGGCCTCCCTTTGTACGTACTCCCCAGGATCGCCCCGGGGGCCGCGACGTTCAATCGCTGGGGAGATCACGGCCTGCGGCCCGCCCGACGGGTGCCCTGCGGGGCCGGGCTGTCCGGCCGGAGGGGGACGGTGCGCATCCCGCGCACGAGCCCGGGGCAGCCCCTGCCCGGGTCAGCCTTGCCCGGGGCGGACCGCGCACGGGGGCAGCTCGCGCCCCGCCCGGTTCAGCCCGTGCCGCGTACGGGTCAGCCCGTGCCCGCGCCGGGACCGGACCGCGCCCCGGCCAGCCCCTCCCAGATCGCCTCGCGCCTGCGGCTCAGCTCGCTCGCGCCCCGCCCGGTTCAGCCCGCGCCCGAGCCGCGGTCCTCGCGGATCTGCTCGACCACGCGCGCGGCAGCTCTGCGTACCGCCTCGGTCTCGGTCAGGAAGTGCCAGTAGTCGGGGTGACGCCCCTCCAGCCCGGCGACGGCCCGCTCCAGCCGCGCCACCGCGTCGTCCAGCGGTCGTGCGTGCCGCGGATCGGGGGTGTTGCGCCCGGCCATGGCGAGGCGCTGGGCGTCGCGGAGGGCGAAGCGGGTCCGTTCGATCTCCTGCTGCGGGTCCTTGGCCACGGCGTTGAGCCGCTGCAGGCGGTCGCCCGCCGCGGAGACCGCTTCGTCGGTGGAGTTCAGCAACGCCCTTACGGTGCTGAGCAGGGACGTCGCGTCCGCCCACCGCTGCTCGTCGCGCGCCTTGGCCGCCTCCCGGAGCTTCTCCTCGGCCTGGCGGACACTGATCGCCGCCTGCTCGGGAACGGGCTGGAGATCCTGCCAGCAGGCCGCGGCGAACCGCCGCCGCAGCTCGCTCAGGACGGGCTCGACGGATCCGGCACGGTTGGTGAGGGCCTGCGCGCGGGTACGGAGCGAGACCAGACGCTTGTCGGTCTCGGCGGCGCGCTCGGGCAGCCGCTCGGACTCGGCACGCACGGCCTCGGCGTCACGCAGGACGCGGTCCGCGCGCTGAAGCGTTTCGGCTACACCATGGCGGCCCGCACCTTGGTTCAGCAGGGTCAGCTCGGGAGCGAGAGCAGCGAGACGGGCCGCGAGATCATCCGCGCGCAGACCGGAGCCCCGCACCGCATCGAGAGCATTGCTCGCGGAAAGGAGCGCCGCTCTCGCCCGCTCGACGGCGGGCGCGAGCCGGGCGAGCTGGGTCTCCGCCTTGTCGAGCAGCGGCCCGAGCCCCTGCGTGAACCGGTCCAGGTCCCCCTTGACCCGTACGAGCTCGTCCTTGGCGCGGTCCAGCTCCCCGCGGGCCCGCGCGGCCACCGAGGCCTCAAGATCGTGCCGGTCGAGATCGTGGGCGTCGACGGCGCTGATGTACTGATGACTCACCTCGTCGATCCGCCGCCCCAACGCGGCGAAGTCGTCGACGGCCCGGCGGGCCCCCGGCGAACGGTCGACGGCCGTGATCGTCTCGATCGAGATCCGCAGATCGCGCTGGGCGGTGTCCAGCTCGTAGAAGGCGGCGGCGGCAGCGTCCTTGGCGGCCTGCGCGTCGGCCCGCTCACTCTCCCCGCGCCCGCCGCCGAACCAGCGTCGCGTACCCCCGCCGGCGACCGATGCGGGAAGCGCAGCGACGATCAGCGGCAGAGGCAACAGCATCAGCGCGAGGACGTCCCTGACGGCACTCGCTCGCGCCTGCGCTCTGTCGTGCGGCCGCGCGTGTGTCGCCGTCACATCCCTCTCCCGTGCTGTTTCGCCCTGCCCGGTTCATTCTCCCACCAGGTAAGGACGAACACACGGGTCCGTTAGTTCGCGCTTCGCACCGTGACTTTGCCGTTGTCGCTGCGTGCCTTCACGACGTGTGAGCTGCTCTTGTCGGTCGCCACGTCGACATCCACGTCGCCGTTGGCGCTGGTGGCCGTCACGGCGTAGGGAGCCCCGGAACGCGGCAGCTCGATCGCGACCGACCCGTTGTCGCTGGTGGTCTCGACCCGCTCCGGCACGGCGACGAGCCCGAGCCGCACGGCTCCGTTCTCGGAGGTGGCCCGCACGGTCCTGGCGCTGATGCCCTCGGTGACGACCTCCCCGTTGTCGCTGTCGATCTGCAGCGGCCCGCTGGAGTCCCGTACGGTCACCTCCCCGTTGTCGGACCGGATCGTCAGCGCGGCGTCGAACCCGGCGGCGGTCACGCCCCCGTTGTCGTCCTCCACGGTCACGGCGAGGCCCCGGGGCACCTTGATGGTGTGCCGCGCCTCGCAGTCGGCGGCGACGGCATCGCACTTCACCCGCAGCGTGAGGGTCCCGTCCTTCATCCTCCAGGTGGGCTCGGGCCCGTCCCCGAGGAACACCCACCCGTCGACCTGGCGGGTGACCTGCACATCCTTGATGTCGGCCGGCACAAGCTCGATGGCGGAGTTGTCGCTGTCGATGGTGAGCGTCTTCCCGCTGAAGGCGAAGTCCCGCCGCTCCACGGGCGCGTCCCCGGCATCGGCACTCCCGCACCCGCTGAGCCCGAGCACGAGAACCGCGCCACCGCCGAGGGCGACGAGCGCGCGGGTGGCGGCACGGGCGTGGGCGTGAGCGCGGCTGCGGGTGGTGAACGCGGTCATGGTGATCTTTCCCCCAGGTCTGGTTCTGCGACTGCCCTCAACGTAGGACGCGGGGTGCCGGGGAACGATCCGGATGGCCACCGGGCGGGGGTGGGGGTAGCCCCCGTATGGCGGAGCCGGCCGGCAGGGCGGGGGACAGGTGGCCGTTGCCCGGCGGGAACGGGTTTGCGGGGCGGCCCCGTGAGCCATGTACGCTGTTCCCTCATCCACGGGTGCGTAGCTCAGGGGTAGAGCGCTGCTCTTACAAAGCAGATGTCGGCGGTTCGAAACCGTCCGCGCCCACCAGTACGAAGGCCCCCAGCCGATCTTGGCTGGGGGCCTTTGACATCCAGTTCTGACATCAACGCGGGTGGTCACTCACGGCCGGGCCGCCGCTTGAGCATCCGGTCCAGCGGCTGACAGCCTCGCGCTGCGTGTCCTGCACGACGTGCGCGTAGATGTTCATCGTCACGGCAATCCGGCTGTGGCCAAGGATCTCCATGACGACGCGCGGAGCGACGCCCGCGGCTGTCAGGAGAGTCGCGCAGCCGTGCCGGGCATCGTGCAGCCGGATCACCCGTAGCCCGGCGCTCTCGGCGACGCGGGTGAACGAGCGGCGAGGGCGCGGCTTCTTCTTCCCCATGCTCGCCATGATGGACATCCTTCCGGGGCGGAACCCCTGACATCGGATGTCCGTCAAAGCGGATCAAGCCCACCGTTCCCTGGCAGGGAGCTGAGGGAGTACACGCGCGACCGGTTCACCCACCTGAAGAGCGAGCAGGCGAGGCTGCTGGGGCGCCGACGCGGGCGCCCAAACCGTCGACGCTGAAGCGGAGCAGGCGGAGCCGTGCCACATCAGGCGGTCGATCACGGTCAACGGCAGTTCGCCGCAGCCGCGTTGGCGCCGCGAGACCGGCGAACGCGGGGCCTGGGCCGCTGCCGCGACCGGACACTAACGAGGCGCTACCGGCAGGCCTCGCCGCTGGTCGGCCGGCCCCAGGTGGGTCAACACGCCACCTGCGTCTACGTGTCGTCCCTCGGGATGAGCATCACCCTGACGCCGCCCGCGGTCGACGACCACGTCACTCCACGCTCCACGGCCTCACGCCCCGCGTCGAGCATCCTGGTCTGCATGTCGGACGCGGACGTCCGCAGCGCCTGCCAGGACTCCAACGAGTCGAAGGCGCGCCGCGAATTCTCCACACTGCCCATCAGGGCATGCGTGGCCGCCACCACGTCGTCCACTCGTTGGCTCGCCGTGCCGACGTCCTCGAGCGACCACGACATCCACAAGCCCACACCTCACTGTCCCGCTCCTTGCCCGTGTGTGCCAATGCGAAGCTCACCCGTGAGACGGGCGCGACCAGGCCGCCCCAACAAGCGGTGGTCACAAGCCACCACCCATGGCCGCTTCCGGCGCGCACGCGGACCGGCCGGACCTTCTTGATCCGCTGTCCGACCTCCGTCCGACGGGAGAGGCCCTAGCGGGGTGTCGAGCGGGACTGCGTCGTCGGGATCCGCTGGGTGAAGAACAGTGCGACGAGCGCGGCCAACGCGAGGATGCCGAGCGCTGCGCGCAGACCGTCCAACCTCGCTTCGGCGTTCGCGTCGAGCGCCGCCTGCGTCACCTCCGAGTTCGCGCCCGCCTTGTCGAGGGAGTCGCTCAGCTGCGCGTCCGAGACGAACGGCACGCCGGCCGCCAGTTCGACGCTCGCCCGGCTCTTGACCTCTTCCGGGATCGCCGGGCTCTGCTCGATATTGGACACGAACGACGCCGTCAGTACGCCGATCATGACCGAACCGGCAAGGGCGGTGCCGATCGAGGCGCCGAGATTGTTGACGGCGTTCTGGACGCCGCCGACCTCGGCGCTCTGCTCGTCCGGAACGGCGGACACGGTGACCGCCCCGAGCTGGGACGCGAGCGCTCCCATGCCGAGCCCGATCAGCAGGAGAGGGATGGTGACGATTTCCGCTCCCGCATCGGTGTCCAGCGCGACCAGCAGGACGATCGCGCCGACGAACATCGACACGATGCCGATACGCACCACGCGCCGCGGCGAGACGTCCGGGAAGAGACGCGGGATCAGGACCGCGGCCGCGAGCAGCGTGAGCGAGAGCGGCAGCAGGCGCGCGCCCGTCTTGAGCGCCGACAGACCCAGCGCGACGGACAGATAGAGCGGTACGACGAAGAACACGCCCATCTGCACGAGGTACTGGAAGAAGAACATCGTCAGACCGCCGGTGAGCTGCTGGTTCCGCAACAACTCAGGCTCCAGGAGCGGCTCCTTGTGGTGCGCCACGAGACGGGCTTCCCAGCGGAGGAAGAGCCAGACCAGGAGCAGCCCGACCAGTATCAGCCACCCCGTCGGCGAGAGCCCGGCCCAGGACGGTGCGTCGGGCTTGGGGAGGAACCAGCCCCATTCGTCCGAGCGGAGCACACCGTAGACGAACAGGCCGAGCCCGAGAGCGGAGAGGGCGGCGCCGACGAGGTCGACGGGCCGGCGTTCGCCGATGGGTGTGTCGGCGACGCGACGTGCGAGAACCACGATGGCCAGCACCACGACGACTTCACCGGCGAACACCCAGCGCCAGGAGAAGAACGTGGTGGCGACGCCTCCGATGAGCGGGCCGATCGCGATCGCCACAGCCCCCGCGGCCGCGACGAGGCCGTAGGCGGCCGGACGGCGTTCCGTCACGAAGTTACTGGCCACCAGGGCCACGATCGCGGGCATGATCAGCGCGGCCCCGACCCCTTCGAGGAAGGACCAGCCGACCAGAAGCACGGTCAGATTCGGGGCGAGTGCTGTCGTCAGGGACCCGGAGCCGTAGACGAGGCAGCCGATCATGAACGCCCGCTTGCGGCCGATGAGCGCGCCGACCTTGCCGCCGGGGATCATGAGCATCGCCATCACGAGCGTATAGGCCGTGATGGCGCCCTGGATCCCGGTCACCGTCGTGTCCAGGTCCTTCGCCACGGTTGCGATCGAGACGTTCATGACAGAGCTGTCGAGCGCCATCAGGAACTGCCCGGATGCCAGCGTCAGGAGCACGAGATTCGCCGGTGCGTCCTTCGCGGGAGTGGCCGCGCGCGCTGTCATGGGCGCATGCTCCCAGGGGGCCGGGTGCACCGTTCACCGACCCGCCCGGTGATCAGCCGGTTGGCGGCCTGTCTCGGGACGTATCAGCCCGTCCTGAGCCGACCGGAGTGGTTCCCACGGCCGATTCGGGCGGAGTGGTTCCCATGGCCGATCCGGGTGGTCCGCGGCGCCGGGGCCCCTGCCTTCCGGCCGTGGCCAAGCATCGGGCCGCGGCGCTTGGAATGCGGCCCCGGGCGCTGATGTTGTGGTGACTGATGAGTGATTCGTACGATGACGGCGCTTTCACCCAGCTCGGGCGTGAGTCGGTCCGTGATCGGCTGTCGTCCGAGCGTGCGGACACGCTTGCGCAGATAGCGGCGTTGAGCCGTGAATTCGACGCGATCGTCGAGGCGAATGCGCTGGTGGCGATCGACGACGAGCACGATCCGGAAGGGTCGAGCACCGCCTTCGAACGGGCCCATGTCGCGGCCCTGCTGGCACAGGCGCGCGCCCATCTGGCCGATCTTGACGAGGCGTTCGAGCGGCTGGAGCGAGGCGACTACGGGCGCTGCGAGGGGTGCGGCGAGCCGATCCCGGTGGAACGTCTGGAGGTTCGGCCGGTGGCGAGTACCTGCGTGCGCTGTGCCGGGACTCGCCCCCGCTGAAAGGGCGGCCGGGCGTGGGGCGCACTCGATGTCGCCGGTTCGAAACCGCCTTGCTCCGGTGCGGTACCCGGGCGAACGGACTGTGCCGGACCTTCCGGGAGCTCTGGTGCCAGGTCCCCCTGCCTCCCCCCCCCCCGCACTCATCCGATGCGCAGGCGTCTCACGCATGGCACGCGTGAGATCGGGGCACACCGTCGCCGCGGCGATCACCGGACGGACATCGGTCCGGGAGATCGGCGCAGTACGAGGCGAACCCGCAGGTCAGCCAGTATGCAAGCAGGTCTCGCCGCACCCGGCGGCGCTCGGCACGGTGAGGCCGTTCGTGCTGCGTACACCGGGAACACCCGGGCGGGGAGGACACTGAAGGCATGGCCCTACCCAAAACGCATTACTGCTCGGCCTGCTCGGACGCTTCCGCTCCCGAGGAGGTCCTTCACGAGGACCTCGTGGTCGGGGCACCACTGTCCATGGAGGACCTCACCGAGGCGCAGCGCCTCGACCGGTTCGCCCTCAAGTACGCGCACGACGGTTGCCGGGTGAGGGAGGTCCGGCGGGTTCCGCACCACGGCCTGAGCGGCTACGCATGGTCCGTCCGATTCGTGGAGAATTCCTGACGAGGCGCTGTCGGGTGGCTCAGGGACGCTCGGCCGTACCGGCACGGCACGCGTGCTCCCACTCCGCCTCGGTCGGAAGCCGGCCCCCGGACGGTGACCTGTGCGTACTGGGATTGAGTGACCGCGAAGGCTCCCAACCGGTACGGCGCAAGCTCGGCCGACCAGCTCCGCTGCGTTCGCCGGCCTCGTGGTGCGGTGTCGGTCTACCGGAGGCGGTTCCTGGCGTTTCCGCCGTTCCTGCCGTTCCCGGGGAAGTCCGTGTCCGCTTTCGCCGGTGGCAGCGGGTGGTGGCCCTCCGAGTGGTCGTTGACCCAGCCACACACCCCACAGGCGTACCGGCCGTCCAGGCCGGCGACGCCGGTGCCGCAATGGCGGCACTCCGACTCCGTGATCTCCGGGGCGATGACGATCTCGGGATCGGGCAGGGGGGCCAGGTTCCGTGGCCAGTTGTTCATGGCCGGACGGTACCGCCAAATGGATGATTTATGGCCACCGGCATGGCCTTTTCCGCTGACCTTGGAGGATCGGCCTGCCGAGCTGAGAGACGGCTCGACTCCGGGGTCGCGCTGGGCGGGCCCGCCGCCCGCGTGACCGTCCGTCCCAGCCGGGCTCACCGTGGGGGAGCGACCGCCTCAGTCAGTGGGTCTTCTGCGGCTTCCTGGCGCGGGTCGAGCCGGGCTTCCCGGAAGGGATTTGAGGCGTCCTGTTGTCTGCGACGGTTGGTTCCCTGTCAGTCAGATGATCGGTGGCCGGCCAAGGCGGGTCATGCGCCAAACCGTGCGCCACTTCATCGGCCGACGCGGGGCGCAATCAACTCGCATTCCCTCGACGAACCCGGCTGCCCAGGCCTTGAGCCCGGAAGCGGAGCGGATGCGCACCAAGTTGAGCAGAGCCCACGTTCCCAGGTATGCGGGGATCAAAGGGAAGGGCAGTCGGCGCCGTGCCAGCCAGACTCGATTCCGGGCGGTGTATCGGTAGTACACGGCATGCCGGGCCGGAGAGGTCCTGGGGTGCTGGAGGACAAGCTCGGGTTCGTAGAGGATCTTCCAGCCGGCGTCCAGAGCGCGCCACGCGAGATCCGTCTCCTCGTGTCCGAAGAAGAACTGAGCGGGCCAGTCGCCGATCTCTTTGAGCATGGGCATGGAGAAGGCGTGGCCGCCACCGAGAAAGGCGGTCACCGGCCCGCGGTGCATCGGATCGTCGGCACGCAGCCGGGGCACCCAGCGCCGCTCCGTGTGTCCGTGCTCGTCAGCGACCCGGAATCCGACGATCCCGAGTCCGGGGTCCGTCGCGAACAGCTGCTGCACCCTGTGGAACACGTCGTCGGCGATGAGCAGCCCGTCGTCGTCCAGTTCGATGACCACATCGACCTCGCCCGACTCGCGCAGGACCTTCAGGCCGGCATTGCGGCCTCCGGGGCAGCCCAGGTTCTCCTCAAGCGGGATCTTGGTCGCTTCGGACGGCACATCGGTGAGCGGGGTCGCGTTGCCCACCAGTACCACTCGCGCCGCGGTCACATCCTGCTTCTCGACCGAGTCGAGCAGAGCCTTCAGTTCCCGCGGGCGCGTGCCCATCGTCACGATGACAACGCCGATGCGTGGCAACGCCATAGCGGCACACTCCAGTGGTCGATGTGATGCAGAGCCGAACATCGGCCCTTGCTACGTGGCCGCTCGTGGCAGCGGTTCCCGCAGGACTCCGGCGATGACCGTGGTCACGACCTCGTGGACGGATCCAGCCTCCGGCGGGGTGCTCCTCCGGTCGGCGAACAGCAGGTGCCCCGCCCCGATCAGGGTGGGAGCGAGGGTGTCGACGGCGGCATCCGCCGCGACGCGGCCCAGTTCGCGCTCCGCGGCGAGGTAGGAGGCGATCATGGCCGTGGCTTCCGTGAGGAGCGGGACGCCGGTCGGTCTGGCCTGGCGCAGCCGGGCGCGCAGTTCGTCCCGGGAGGTGACGAGGCCCACGATGGCCACGGCAACCGACTCGAACAAGTCCGTCAGTGCGCCGGTCAGGTTGTCGGCGACCGTACCGGTCCCGGCGGCGTTGCGCAGGGAGGCGGCCTGGTCGTCGATCCGGGTGATGCGGTCCAGCACGAGCTCGGCGAGGAAGGCGTCGAAGTCGGCGAAGTGCCGGTGCAGGACACCCTTGGCGCAGCCCGCTTCCGTGGTGACCGCCCGGCTGCTCAGTGCGCTCGGCCCGTCCCGGAGCAGGACCCGCTCGGCGGCGTCGAACAGCTGCTTGCGCGCGTCACGCATGGCTACGCCCGTCGGCATCGTGCTCCTTCTCCTGCCTTCGCTATGCCCGGCCCGATTGACGAGTGGGCGAACGCCCATTCATAGTGGGCGTATGCCCACTATACCTCCGGGGCGAGTGCGTCCTCCCGAGCGCGAGGCCCCATCAAGCCCGAGAGCCGGCAGAGTCGTTCGGCTCGGATCCCGCACGCTACGACCGGGCCCGCCCTCGCTATCCCGACGCCATGGTGGACCGGATCGCCGCCGCCGCCCCAGGGCCCTGTGTTGTCGACGTCGGCATCGGTACCGGCATCGCGGCCCGGCAGTTCCAGGCGGCCGGCTGCAAGGTGCTCGGGGTCGAGGTCGACGCGCGGATGGCCGACTGGGCGCGACAGCGCGGGCTCCAGGTCGAGGTGGCGGAGTTCGAAGCCTGGGACCCCGCCGGCCGAACATTCGATGCGGTCGTCTCCGGGCAGAGCTGGCACTGGGTGGACCCGGTCGCGGGAGCGGCAAAGGCGGCCGAGGCGCTGCGGCCCGGTGGCCGGCTGGCCGCGTTCTGGAACGTCGACCGGCCGCCGCCCGAAGTGGCGGATGCCTTCTCCGCCGTCTACCGCCGGCTGATGCCCGACTCTCTCGCCGCCCGCCGGTGGGCGACCGGCTCGGACGGGTACGCGGCGCTGTGCACCAGGGCGGCCGACGGGATACGGGAGGCGGGCACGTTCGGTGATCCGGAGCAGTGGTGCTTCGACTGGGAGCGGCCCTACACCCGGGACGAGTGGCTGGACCAACTGCCCACGACCGGCGCCCACACCCGGCTCCCGCCGGCGAGGGCGGCCGAGCTGCTGGCGGGCATCGGGGCCGCCGTCGACGCGTTGGGGGGCGGTTTCACCATGCGCTACACCGCGGTGGTGGTCACCGCGGCACGAGCCTGCGCCGCCTGACCGGGCGACGGGAGCCGTTGGCCCCGGCCGGGTCACCCTTCCCGCTCGGCGCTCTGACGGACATCGACACCGAGCGTCTGGGGCGCATCGCCGAGCGGTACGACGCGACACCCGCACAGATCAAACTCGCCTGGCTGCTGACGGTGTCGCCGACGGTGCCGGCGATACCCGGCGGGACGATCGCGGGGGCGCGCTGTCGGACCCACGAGGCACACTGAAGACATGTGCCGCAGTATCAAGACTCTCCGCCCGCCCGTCCTCCCCGAAGAGGCCACCGAGGACGACATCCGAGCCGCCGCCCTGCAGTACGTACGCAAGGTGTCCGGCTTCCGTGCTCCGGCCGCGCACAATCGCGAAGTCTTCGAGCAGGCCGTCGACGAGATAGCGGAGGCGACCCGCGCGCTGCTCGAAGGGATCGAGGTGCGCGGGTCCGGAGGTGCTAAGCGGCCGGTTCGGGAGCCGGCGTCTGTATCGGGCGCCGCATGACGTAGGCAGCGAGCGCGCCGCCGAGGAAGAGCGCGAACACGGACACGGCGGCGGCGACCCAGCTCGCCCCCAGCCACTGGCCGCCGAAGTAGCCGAGCCCCACGCTGTAGCCCGCCCATGCGACCCCTGCCAGGGCTGACCAGGGAAGGAACTCCTTCACCTTGCGGTGGGCGGCGCCCGCGCCGAGGGAGACGGCCGAGCGGCCCGCCGGGGCGAAGCGCGCGATGACGACCAGGGCTCCGCCGCCGCGGCTCAGTGCGGTGCCAAGACGTTCCTGCGCGCCGGTCAGCCTGCGGGAGCGGGCGATCGCGCGGTCGAAGCGGTCACCGCCGCGCCAGGCCAGCCGGTAGGCGACGAGGTCGCCGAGTACGGAAGCGGTGGCCGCGCACAGGACCAGAACCAGCAGCGACGGCACCTCGTGGGGGACCTGTCCGGGCGCGGTCTCGACGGAGCCGGTGGCCGTCGCCGTGGTCGATCCCGCTGCGGCCGCGGTTGCGGCCGTGATCACCAGGACGCCGCTCGGCAGCACTGGCAGGAAGACGTCGAGGAGTACGGAAAGGGCCACCACGGCGTAGATCCATGGGCTGCCGGTCAGCGACCCCACGCTCTCAAACACCTGAACTCCCCGGTTTGTGACAACGCCGCGACGTCGCAGGGGAGCGGCAGGGGCGGCAGTACAGCTGTACAGCGTACGCCTGGGGTTTACCTTGAGATCGCCAGGGGGACCGATGTTGTGATCGTCGTGTCCCGGGCAAATCGGAAGGCCCGGATCCGTGCGGAAGGGGATCCGGGCGCTCCGGGTGGCCGCCGGGTCGGGGCTCCGGTGGTCGTGAGCCGGGTCCTGGGCGGTGTCGTGAGCCGGACGTGAGTCGGGCGGTCAACAGCCTCCCGGGACGGGGGTCGTGACCGGGGTAGCGGCCCCCGCCCGACCGCGGCTCAGGCGGTGACCGGTGAGGTCTGCTCCCTGTGCTCCTCGTTGGTCGCCCGGTTCCGGGCGCCGAACAGCCGGTCCAGCGCCAGCGCGCCCGGGCCGGTGAAGACCAGCAGCAGGAAGGCCCAGCAGAACATCGCGGCGCCTTCGCCGCTGTTCTGCAGGGGGAAGAGTCCGGTGGGCTGGTGGACATCGAAGTAGGCGTACGCCATCGAGCCGGAGGCTATGAACGACGCGCTGCGGGTGCCGAGTCCGACGAGCACCAGGGTGCCGCCGACCAGCTCGATCACCGCCGCGTACCAGCCGGGCCAGGTGCCGGCGGGGATGGTGCCGCCGTCGCCCGTGCCGCCGAGTACGCCGAAGAGCGAAGCGGCGCCGTGGCAGGCGAAGAGGAGGCCGACGACGATGCGGAACAGGCTGAGCGCGTACGGCTGCGCATGGTTCAGGCGGGTGGTGAGCGAGGGGTTGGCCATGGGGGGCTCCTTCGGTCTGGGGACGTGAACCGACGAGGGGGGCCCAGGCTAGGCGGACCTAATCAATACTTGCAAGTTCAACATTCAGTCGTCGGCTGATTTCCGCCCTGGATTCCGTTTCCGTGTCCGGTCTCCTCGCCCACGGGCCTCTCAGGGTACGTAGGGCCGCCCGGGCCACCGCGTCCGCGTCCGCGAGCGTCACCGAGTCGACGCCCGGCCTGGCCCCGGCGGCGGTAACCCAGTGCACACCCTCGGTGGGCACGCCGATGGCGAAACGACGGGGGTGCGCCCGGCCTTGACGGTTGATCAGACGGTAGGGGCGCTGGGTTACGTCCAGCCCTCCGGTTTCGTAACCGTCGATCGTGTGCGGCCGGCACTGGCCCGTCTTCAGCAGCCGCCCCAGTAACTCGTCGCAGGTCCGCCGGAGGTCGGGCTCCGGCAGCCGCGCCTCGATGAGCGTCGTCGCCGTGACGAGGGATCCGGGGACGACGGGCGACTCGGCGGTGAAGGCCCCGTCCGCGGCCCCCATTCTGGTGCGCGGTCCGACCACGTCCAGGACGCCAGCCTCGATCAGCGCCGTCATCTCCTCGATCCTGCGGCGCGGCGGGCCGATGGACAGGAAGGCGTTCAACGGGGTGTACCAGCGGTCGAGATGGTCACGGCGCGAGGTGCCGGACAATCCGGCATGGTCGACGATCAGACGCAGTTCGTTGCGCAGATCGCGCAGGACGTCCAGCGCGGCCTTCAGCGGCCCGGCGACATTGCCGAGTGCGGCCTGTGCCGCGTCGCGGCGCAGGTGCGCGAGGAGCCAGGCGCGGTGCTCGCCGGGGGAGCCGAAGCTCTCGCCGTCGTACGGGCGCGAAATGCGCGCCCAGGACCAGCGGTCCGCCGGGGCGATCCCGAAGTCGTCGAGGACCGTGGCCTCGTCGGGGCTCCCGTGCGGGGCGTCGAGATAGCGGGTCCGTAAGCCCGGGGGCGCGCTGCCGCCGGGGCCCGCGAGCAACGTCTCGTAGTGGACCGTCTCCACCTCTTTGGCGAGCAGCGGCCATATCTCGGTCAGGAACTCCGGTGGATCGCCCTCGTCCGCCCGCTTGCGGAAGACGCCGATCACCTCCGGGGTGAGCAGAATGGGGTCGTGCCGTCCGGACGCGCCCTTGGCGTTGTCGCCGCGCGCCTGGTATGGGACGCCGCGCCGTGAGCCGGCGTACAGACGCGGCTCCCGCCCGGAGGGGCGGTAGGTGAGCGTGCCCTCCTCGTCGTGGACGAACGCTCCGCCGCGGCCCGTCGTCAACAGGGCCATGTGGTCGAAGAAGTTGAGGCCGAGGCCGCGCAGCAGGACCGGCTCCCCCGGGGTGACGCCGGAGAGGTCGACGTCGGCGGGGTTGGCGGGCGGGTAGTGGCGCAGGTGGGGACGGCGGGACGCGTACTCGGCGAGATGTGCCGTGGTCTGGCGGCAGACGGCGGGCAGATGGCCCTGTGCGAGGACCACCGCGCACAGGCCGGTGAGCGTGGTGCCGTCGTCCAAGGTGAGAGTCTGCGTCGGTACGGTCACCGGCGTGCCCGCCCCGGCGTCGGGCGCGGCCGTGGCGGCAGTGGCTCCGGCGGCGGGCACTCCGGCGGCGGCCTCCAAGGCCCCCTCGCGGCGGTGGAAGTCCCGGTCGTCGTCGAGCCGCACCGCCCGCGCCCGGTGGACCCGTACGGTCACCGTGTCCGGCGCGCCGCCCACCGCCCGCAGGAACGCCCACTCCAGATAGCGCCCGTAACACGCCCTCGTCGGATAGTCGTCGGGGCCGAGCCGCTCGTCGGTGTGCGAGGCGGCCCACTCGTACAGGCTCGGGCCCGGACGTATCGGGCCCTCGCAGGCGACGCTGTCATCCGTGAACACGGTGACCTGCGAGGCCACCGTGTTCATCAGCAGCTCGCGGGGCTGGTCCGTACGCCAGACGCGCCCCGGCCCCGGCGGCGACGGGTCGACGAGATGGAACGTCACCGGTGTTCCCGGGGCGAGCTCGGGTACCGACGCGCAGAGCCTTTCGAGTACGGAGGTGCCGCGTGGGCCCGCGCCGACGACCGCGATGGCGCGGGAGCGGGGGACTTGTGCTGATCGCACATCACGGACGTCGGACAAAGCAGGAACTCCCGGGGCATGCGGGGTGCTTGGAAGTGGAGTGTCCGGCTCATCATGCCGGGGGGAGAGGGCCTGAGCCGAACCCTGGGGTGAGGATCACCGTCCGTTGTGGTGCCGCCAGTCGTCGGCGGTCAGCCGTCAGCCGTCGGCCGTCAGTCGTCGGCCGTCAGCTCCCGCTCGTCCGCGGTCACCAGCACCGCGGCCTTTCCCGCGGGTCCCACCGCCCGCGCCTGGTCGAGCCGGAGCGCGGACGAGCGCCCGCGCAGCGTCAGGGTCATCAGATGGTTGCCGAACCAGGGACCGCCCGTGCGCCGCCAGTCCACCGGCGGCCTCCCCGTCCGGCCGTGCCGCGCGAAGGCATGGCCGAGCCGTCTGCCCGTCCGGCTCCAGCCGAAGCGGAAACCGAACTGTATCGAGCGGGGGATGGAGTTGTGCATGGGCGAGCAGGTCAGTTGCAGCACCTGGGCGTCCGGCGCCGCGTCCGGCCACTCGGGCTCGGCGAGGTACGCGTGGTGCACATCCCCGGACAGCACGCAGACCGTAGCCGGGGCGCCTGGCCCGCTGCCGGCCTCCGCGATCAGCCGGGTCAGCTTCTCGAAGGAGTCGGGGAAGGCGGCCCAGTGCTCCAGGTCCGCCCGTCTGCGCAGATTCTCGCCGAACCGGGCCCATCGCTCGCCGCGCTCGCCCCTGCACAGCGCCGCGTTCCAGCTCTCCGCGTCATGGATCAGCGGCGGGAGCAGCCAGGGCAGGGACGTGCCGATCAGGAGATGGTCGTACGTCCCCCGCCCGTCCAGCGCCTGCTCGCGCAGCCAGCGGGCCTCGTCCGCGTCCAGCATCGAACGGTTCTGCTCGTCCAGGACCCGGGCCGCGCGGGTGTCCACCATCAGCAGCCGGGTCCGGCCGAAGTCGCGGCGGTAGCTCCAGCGCACACAGGCCGGATCCGCGTCGGCCTCCGCGGCGAAGCTCCTGAGCCGGTCGGTCCCGTCGGGGGCGGCGCGCACCGCCGCGTACAGCTCGTCCGACTCCAGCTCGGCGGGCGAGAGATTGCCCAGGTGCTGGTAGACCCAGTACGACATCAGGCCGCTGAGGATCCGCTCCTGCCACCACGCCGTCGCGCGCATCCCCGCCAGCCAGGAGGCGCTGGTGTTCCAGTCGTCGATCACATCGTGATCGTCGAAGATCATGCAGCTCGGGACCGTGGAGAGCAGCCAGCGCACCTCTGGGTCGCTCCACGACTCGTCGTAGAGCCGGGTGTACTCCTCGTAGTCCGCGACCTCGGCGCCGGGCGGCTCGGAGATGTCGCGCCGGGCCGCGAGCCAGGCCCTGGTCTCCTTGGACGTCGCGTCCGCGTACACCTGGTCGCCCAGCAGGAGCAGCACATCGGGGCGTGCGGCGGAGGGCTCGGCCGCCAGGCGGAGGGCGAGGGTGTCGAGCGCGTCCGGCCCCACGGGGTCGTGCCCGTCGGCGGGCGCGGCCGACCAGCGGCAGGAGCCGAAGGAGACGGTGACGCCGTCGGAGGGGACATCGGGCGTGCTGATCGTGCTCGGCGGGAAGGGGGAGTTCTCGGGCGGCCAGACCCGGCGGTCGTCGAGCAGCACCTCGTACGCCGTCGCCGTGCCCGGCGTCAGGCCGGTGACCGGCACCAGGGCGTAGTGGTGGCCGGCGATCTGGAAGGTGCGCGAGGTGCCCTGCGCTCCGTCCTCGCATCGCACCTCGGCGGTGCATGGCCGGTCGGCCTCGACCCAGATCGTCGCGCTCCCGCCGCCGTCCCAGTCGACGTACCGCAGCAGTGGTCCAAGGCGCAGTCCCGCCATGTGTGCCCTCCTCCGTCGCCCCGTACGGTACGGGGCGACGGAGGAGGGCGGCCAGCGTCGGTACCGGATCGCGTCCGGAACGCAATCGCCTGGTCAGCAGCCGTTCAGGATGCCCTGGAGCGCGCTCTTCTCGGCGGAGTCCACCTTCAGGTTGTAGTAGTACTTCACGTTCACCCACATACGGGCGTACATGCAGCGGTACGAGGTGCGCGACGGCAGCCACTCCGCGGGGTCCTTGTCGCCCTTGGCCTGGTTGACGTTGTCGGTGACGGCGATCAGCTGCGGACGGGTGAGGTCGTTGGCGAAGGCCTGCCGCCGGGCGGTGGTCCAGCCGCTCGCGCCGGACTTCCACGCCTCGGAGAGCGGCACCATGTGGTCGATGTCCACGTCGGCGGCGGCCGTCCAGGTGGCGCCTTCGTACTCGGAGAACCAACTGCCGCTGACGGCCGCACAGCTGGAGTCCTGGACGACGTTCGTGCCGTCACGCTTGAGGACGACCTCACGGGTGTTGCAGGTGCCCGACTGGGTGATCCAGTGCGGGAACTTGTCGCGGCTGTAACCGGTGGAGGACCCCTCGGCCGCCACGGTCAACTGGCCGAGATACGTACGGGCGGTGGCGGCGCTGACCGGGGTGGGCGGGGAGGCCTGTGCGGCGGGTGCGGTGGCGAGCAGTCCGGTCGTGGCGAGAGCGGAGGTTGCGGCGAGTACGGCTATTCGGCGGAAACGACGCGCGTAGACACCAGGCATGCGAACTCCTTTGACGTGGGGGGAGCTTGGCCGTTCGGGCGTGGCCATGCTTGCGGCGCAAGGTTTCCTCGTGGGGTGCGCCAGGTAACAGCGTGGCGACATGAGCACGTCAGATCAAGGGTTCTGACGCTCCGGCACATGGCCTGTTCCGGCATAGGGTTGGCGGGTGCTGCTGACGGTCAATGTCACGTTCGGGGTCGTACTGGCCGTACTCCTGGCCGTGGCGGCGACGGTGGCCGCCGTCGCCCACCTGGGCCGGGCGCGCGAAATCGCCGTCGCGGGCGTGCGCGCGGCCGTTCAACTTGCCGCCGTTTCCCTGGTGATCCGCTGGGTCGTCCACTCCCTGCCGCTGCTGCTCGCCTTTCTGCTGCTGATGTACGCGGTCGCCGTGCGGACCGCGGGGCGGCGCATCACCGCGAACGGCACCTGGTGGTGGGCCTGGCTGCCGATCGCCGCGGGCGTCCTGCCCGTTGTCTCGGCCCTGCTGCTCACCGGACTCGTGCCGCTCAAGGGCATCGCGCTGATCCCGGTCACCGGGATCCTCATCGGCGGCGCGCTCACCGCGACCGTGCTGGGCGGGCGGCGCGCCCTGGACGAGCTGGGTCTGCGGCACGGAGAGGTCGAAGCCGGGATGGCGCTCGGGCTGCTCGACCGCGACGCACGTCTCGAGGTGGCGCGCGACGCGGCGTCCGACGCACTGCTGCCGGGGCTCGACCAGACCAGGACCGTGGGGCTCGTCACACTTCCTGGCGCGTTCGTCGGCATGCTGCTCGGCGGGGCGTCACCGCTGCTCGCGGGGGCCGTTCAGCTGTTTGTGCTGGTCGCGCTGATGGCGGTGCAGGCCGTGGCGGTGTCGCTCGTGCTGGAGCTGGTGGCCCGGGGGCGGCTGTACCGGGATCCGGCCTGAGCGGGCCGGTGCCGTACCCTGAACGGAGCAGAAGGGGAGTAGCTCTTCGCCGGAACGTCGACATACTGCCGGGCCTCGTGCCCGGCCGGCGCCCGGAGGCGGCCTCGGTGAGGCCCGTCAGCGAGACCTTCGGCCGCAGTGTTCATGTGTATTCATGGCGCTGCCGTGCCGAAGCGACCCCTGAAACGCTCAGGACTCTCGGCAGGGCCGCGCCCGACCGATTGAGGAACCACCCGTGATCAGCTTCACCGTCATGGCGGTCACCTTCGGCGTCGTCTTCCTCGCCGAACTGCCCGACAAGACCGCGCTCGCCGGTCTGATGCTCGGCACCCGCTATCGCGCCTCGTATGTCTTCGTGGGCGTCGCCGCCGCCTTCGCCGTGCATGTCGCGCTCGCCATCGCGGCGGGCAGCGTACTGACCCTGCTGCCGCACCGGCTGGTGCAGGCGGTGGTCGGCCTGCTCTTCCTGGCGGGCGCGCTGATGCTGCTGCTGAAGAAGGACGACGGCGACGAGGAGCACATCAAGGCACCGGCGGACCAGTCCTTCTGGAAGGTCTCCGGGGCGGGATTCATGCTGATCCTGGTGGCGGAGTTCGGTGATCTGACCCAGATCATGACCGCGAACCTCGCGGCGCGGTACGACAACCCGGTGTCGGTCGGCGTCGGCGCGGTGCTGGCGCTGTGGGCGGTGGCGGCCATCGGGATCCTGGGCGGGCGGACGCTGATGAAGTACGTGCCGCTGCGGCTGATCACACGGGTGGCGGCATGCCTGATGCTGGGGCTCGCGGGGTTCAGCCTGTTGGAGGCGCTGGCGGGGTGACGGGTCCCGTCCGGGGGCGTGGGGGACCTTCGACAGGCCCGATGTCCGGCCGACGATTCAGGTGTGGCCCCGGGCGCGGTCAGGTCTCTCCGGCGGCTGGGGCGCTGGTCGGGCCGGAGCCCCGAGCCCCGGGTCGGGGCCTCACCCCCAAGCCTCGTCGGCGTCCGAGGAGCGGTCCCGGCTAGGCGCGGGACCAGAGGCGGATCGTGCCGTCCGGCAGCGTCTCCACCCCGAGCGCCGTCAGGTCCTGGACGTGAACGTCCGGCGACAGGGAGAGTGCGCGCGGCCCGACGCCCACCACCCGCATCCCCGCAGCCCGCGCCGCCTCGATGCCCGCCTGCGAGTCCTCGAAGACCACGCAGTCCTCGGCGGCGAAGCCCAGTTCCGCCGCGCCCTTGAGGAAGCCCTCCGGGTCAGGCTTGCTCGCGCCGACGCATTCGGCGGTGACCCGGATCTCCGGCATCGGGAGCCGGGCCGCGGTCATCCGGGCCTGGGCGAGGGCCTCGTCCGCCGAGGTGACCAGGGCGTGCGGGAACGCGGCGATCGCGGACAGGAAGGCCGGGGCACCGGCGATGGGGACCACGCCCTCGGTGTCCGCCGTCTCCCGGGCGAGCATCACGCGGTTGTCGGCGTGATTCTGCTCCATCGGCCGGTCCGGCAGCAGGGCCGCCATCGTGGCGTACCCCTGACGGCCGTGGACGACCTTGAGTGCTTCGTCCGGGTCCAGGCCGTGTTCGCCTGCCCAGTGGCGCCAGCAGCGCTCCACCACCGCGTCCGAGTTGACGAGGGTGCCGTCCATGTCGAGCAGGAGGGCGCGGGCGGTCAGGTCGGTTGCCGGCATCGGCGTGCTCCAGGGCGGGGGAGAAGAGAACAAGCGGCTCCGCCCGCCGGTCAGGGAATACGGGCGGAACCACTTTGTTCCTTGAATATACAAAATGGGGAGCCCGCCGTCCACCCGACGTCGTCCGGACGGGAGGAATCAGCGGGGAGGGCTAGCGCCGGGCCAGGGTTCTTTCATGTCTCCCCGCCCGCTCTCCACGTCCGCTCTCCCCGTCCGCCGCCGTCGCGAATGCCGTGGCCCAGCGGGAGAACTCAGCGCTTGTCCGTCTCGGACTCCAGTGCCCGTCGCGTCATGGGGCCGTACACGCCCTCCGCGTCGCCCTCGACATCCCGGTCCCACTGATAGAGGCGTACCGCGTCCTCGACGCCCTGGCCGTACTGTCCGTCGGCCGGGCCGGAGTACACCAGCGCCTGGCCCAGACGTTTCTGCAGCTCCACCACCTGGGGCCCGCTGTCTCCGCGCCGCAGGGTGGCGGGGGCCGAGGGGGGCGGCGGAGGCTCGGACACCGTGCCCGTGGCCCGGGTCGTGGAGGGCGGGGGTGTCGACGGTTGCGCCGACGGTTTCCCCGACGGGCCTGGACCTGCCGCGCCGGAGTGTGACGGGGACGGCGTGCGGGACGCGGGCGCGGACGCGGACGCCGAGACGGGAAGGGACGCGGCCCTGGTCGCGGAGGAGGACGACGGGGCGGCCGGACCGGTGTTCACGGTCGATACGGCCGACGTGCCCGACTCCGGATCGGGCAGCGTCCGGTCAACCTCGTCGCCCCCGGAGAACAGTCCGCCGGCGAACACCGCGGTCGCGGCCACCGCCGCCCCCACCGTCAGTCCGGCCGACAGCCGCCGTCGGCGCGACTGGGGCGGTTCGGCGGGTCCGGCGAGTTCGGCCGGTTCGTGCCGCGTCGGTGGCCGGGCCGTTCCCTCGGGTCCCGGCCGGGGAGATCCGGTGGCCGGAGGCGGAGCGGGTCCTGCCCGTAAGCCGGCAAGGTCCGCCGTGTCCGGCTCGTCCCCGCCGTCGTCGATCCCCCGCAAGGTCACGTACGGCCGAATGCGCAGCGGATCGAAATCCTCCGCCGCTGCGATCTGCGCGTCCCGCTCCGTCCGTACCGCCTCGGCTGCCCGCTCCGCACAGTCGCAGCCGTGCCCGGCCGTGCCGCCTGTGCCCCGCGGCGTACCGCAGCCGGGACACCTCATTCCGGTCATCACCGGTTCCCCTCCCCTTGAGCCCCTCGGGCTGCCGGTGATTATCCAGCGGCCCGAGGGGATGCCCAACGGGTCCGGCCGGGCGCGTCGCACGTTCCGCAGGCCAGAACAGGCCACACCCACCACGATGGGGAGGACAGCGGTGAGGTGAACGGCCGGAGGGGCGAAGAGGAGATTCGGCATGGCTCAGCAAGTGAGCACCGAGGCCGTGAGCCCGGTCCCCGGCGAAGGCCAGAGCCGGCGGGGGGTCATGGCCGCCATCGGCGCACTCCTGCTCGGACTGCTGCTCGCCGCCCTCGACCAGACGATCGTCTCGACCGCGCTGCCCACCATCGTCAGCGAACTCGGCGGCATGGACCACCTGTCGTGGGTGGTCACCGCGTACATGCTGGCCTCGACCGCGGCCACCCCCCTGTGGGGCAAGCTCGGCGACCAGTACGGCCGCAAGAAGCTCTTCCAGGCCGCCATCGTCATCTTCCTCATCGGCTCCGCGCTGTGCGGTGTCGCCCAGAACATGCCGCAGCTCATCGGCTTCCGCGCGCTCCAGGGCCTGGGCGGCGGCGGCCTGATGGTGCTGTCCATGGCGATCGTCGGCGACATCGTCGCTCCGCGCGAACGCGGGAAGTACCAGGGCCTGTTCGGCGGAGTCTTCGGCGCGACCAGTGTGCTCGGCCCGCTGCTCGGCGGCTTCTTCACCCAACACCTCAGCTGGCGCTGGGTCTTCTACGTCAACCTCCCCGTCGGCGTTGTCGCCCTCCTCGTCATCGCCGCCGTGCTGCACATCCCGGTCCGCAGGGCCCGGCCCACCATCGACTACCTCGGCACCCTGCTCATCGCCTCCGTCGCGACCTGTCTGGTGCTTGTCGCCTCGCTCGGCGGCACCACCTGGGCCTGGGGCTCACCGCAGATCATCTCCATCGCCGTCCTCGGGGCCGTCCTCGTGGCCGTGTTCGTACGGGTCGAGGGGCGCGCGGCCGAACCGGTGCTGCCGCTGGCGCTCTTCCGGATCCGCACCTTCTCGCTCGTCGCGGTCATCAGCTTCATCGTCGGGTTCGCGATGTTCGGCGTGATGACCTATCTGCCGACCTTCCTCCAGGTGGTCCACGGCGTCACACCGACCATGTCCGGTGTGCACATGCTGCCGATGGTGCTCGGCCTGCTGACCACCTCCAACCTGTCGGGGCAGATCGTCAGCCGCACCGGGCGCTGGAAGGTCTTCCCCATCGTGGGCAGCGCCATCACGGTCTTCGGCCTGCTGCTGCTCCACCAGCTCGACGCGTCCAGCTCCACCTGGGAGATGAGCGCCTGCTTCTTCGTCTTCGGCTCCGGTCTGGGCCTGGTCATGCAAGTGCTGGTGCTGGTCGTCCAGAACGCCGTCCGTTACGAGGATCTGGGCGTCGCCACCTCGGGCGCGACCTTCTTCCGCTCCATCGGGGCGTCCTTCGGTGTGGCGATCTTCGGCACGATCTTCACCAACCGGCTGGAGAACAATCTGGCCGACGCGCTCTCCACACAGACGGTGCCCTCCGGGGTCGGCCCCGCCCAGCTGGCCGCCGACCCGCGCGCGATCGCCGAACTGCCGGCCTCGCTGCGCCCGACGGTGCTCCAGGCGTACGCCTCCTCCATCACGGACGTTTTCCTCTACGCCGTGCCCGTGGTGCTCGTCGCCTTCGTCGTCTCGTGGTTCCTCAGGGAGGACAAACTGCGCGGCTCGGTCACCGCGCCCGACCCCACCGAGACCCTCGCCTCCAACCCGGTGCTGCGCTCCTCCCACGAGGAGGTGGCACGTGCGCTGTCGGTACTGGGCTCGCGCGAGGGCCGGCGCCGGATCTACGAGAAGATCACCGCGAAGGCGGGGTACGACCTGCTGCCCGCGGCCGGCTGGCTGGTGCTGCGCATCCGCCGCCACGGCACGGTGGAGCCCGCCCTGCTCGCCGACACCACGCCCGTGCCGCTGCGGGCCATCACCGAGGCGGCACGCCAGGTGGAGGAGCGGGGGCTGGCCCGCCGCGAGGGTCTGCAGCTGATCCTGACCGACGCGGGTGTGGAGACGGCCGTACGGCTGGCGAAGGCCCGTGAGGAGTCACTCTCGGAGCTGCTCGGCGACTGGTGGGGCCCGGACCGGCCGACCGATCTCGTGCAGCTGGTCGAGGAGCTGAACGCGGAGCTGTGCGGGTCCGACGCGGAGCGGCCGTACAGCCCGGATCCACCGGGGGACCATCGCGCGCCCTGAACCGCCCGGCACTGCGGTTCCTACAGGTCCTTGCCGTACCAGACCTCCATGTACGGGCCCGTGCAGTACGCCGGGATCGCGGCGTAGCCGTGCCGGACGTACAGAGTGCGTGCCTCGATGAGGTCGAGCCGGGTGTTGAGCACCATCCGCCGGGCGCCGAGCGCGCGGGCCTCGTCCTCCAGGGCCGCCGGCAACAGCGAGGCCCCTTCCTGCCGCGGAACGCGGGCCGCAGATAGACCCGCGTCAGCTCGGCGCGCCCGGAGTCGAGCAGGAGCACTCCACCGCAGGCCGCGGCCTTGCCGCCGTACCGTCCGACGACGAACTGGCCGGTGGGCGAGGCGAGTTGTTCGGCGCCGTCACCGGTGAGGCCCTGATCGATCTCCTCGGAGTTCGCGGGCCGCTTCCAGGAGCGGCTCGCGAACTCGTCGACTCGGACGGCCGGTCCGTGCTGGACTTCGGCTCGTACGCCGTCGCCTGAGCGCGCCACCACCTGACAGGAGGCGCGGTCAGCCGGTCAGCAGTGCCTGCGCGCCGTCGAGCGAGCGCTCGACGGTGAAGGTGAAGAACGCCAGATCCTCCGCGGCGAGGTCGGCCGGGTCGTCGCTTCTGCCGGCGGCCTGAGCGCCCGCCGCCGCGAGTCCCGGGCGTGTGGTGTCCGCGGCGAACGCGGCCATCGCACGCCCCATTTCCGCGCGTGCCGCCGGGAAGTAGCTGTCCCGGTCGTCCTCCACGGCCACCAGCATGAACGCGCTGTTGAGCAGATAGCGGTAGATCTGTGTGGAGCGCTCGCCGAATCCGGCGCGCTGGAGGACCCTGATTCCCTGGTCGATGGTGGGCAGCGCGGCCGGCACGTTCGGGCCGACCAGGACGAGCCTGCGCGCCACGCCCGGGAACTGCCGCAGGACGGCCCGGCCTTCCAGCATCAGCGCGCTGAACCAGTCGCGCCACGACGCGTCCGGGTCGGGCACCGGAATCCGGGCGATCACCCGGTCGGTGACGGCCATGACGACGGCCTCCCGGTCCCCGACGTGATGGGCCACCACGCCCGGCCAGACATCCAGCTTGGTGGAGATCTGCCGGATCGACCAGCCGTCGAGTCCGCGCTGCGCGGTCAGTTCGACCGCGGCATCGATGATCTTGTCCGCCGTGATGGGCGGCAGGCCCGCCGAGGCTCGTGAACGGCGGCGTGGCGCTGACCCAGACATGACTAAAAACCTAACGCTGAGGGGGTGTGACCGAAGCGACTTGACGCCCGGCGACCCGCAGGGCATAGAGTCAGCCTAACCTATTAGCCACTGTCTAAGAGGTGCCCGTACAGACCGCTCCTCATTGGTGCCGACCCACGCGGCACCGGTCGTCGCGCAGCCGTGAACAGCCCGGGCCGTCGGTCGTCCGGCCCGGTCGGCAGTCGCTTTTGTCCTTTTCCGTCTCGCATTCTGAGAGGCTCCGCGTTATGCGCAAATGGATGCCGCTGCTGGCGGTTTGCCTTGGCACCTTCATGCTCCTGATCGACGTGACCATCGTCAGCGTCGCCCTGCCCCAGATGACCGACTCCCTCGACGCGTCGTTCTCCGCCCTCCAGTGGGTGGTCGACGTCTATGTGCTGGTCCTCGCCGCACTGCTGATGGCGATCGGCTCGCTCTCCGACCTCAAGGGCGCCCGCCGGGTCTACCTCGCGGGCCTCACGATCTTCGCGCTCGCCTCGCTCGCCTGCGGCCTGGCGGGCTCCAGCGGCCAGCTCATCGCGGCCCGCGGTGTGCAGGGCCTCGGGGCGGCGGCGATGTTCGCCACCAACACCGCCCTGCTGGCCGCCAACTACCGTGGCCGTGACCGCGGTATCGCCTTCGGACTGTGGGGCGCGGTCAACGGCGCCGCCGCGGCGGCCGGGCCGATCCTGGGCGGGCTGCTCACCGAGCACCTCAACTGGCGGTGGATCTTCCTGGTCAACCTGCCGGTCGCGGCGCTCGCCCTGTACGTCGGCGCGAAGTACCTGGCCGGCTCGGCCATCAGGACCGACCGCCGTGTCGACCTCCCGGGCACCATCAGCTTCACCCTGGTGTCGACCCTGCTGATCTTCGCCCTGATCCGTGCGGGCGACGACGGCTGGGGCGCCACGAGCACCCTTTTGCTCTTCGGCGGTTCGGCGCTGGCGCTGGTGGTCTTCGTCCTGGTGGAGCGCGGCAGGCGGGACCCGATGCTGGACCTCGCCCTGCTGCGTACGCCGTCGTTCGGCGGTCTGATGGCCGGGGCCGTGGTGTTCAGCGCCGCCGCCTTCGCCAACCTGGTCTTCGTCTCGGTGTGGGCGCAGTCGGTGCTCGACCTCAGCCCCGTCAAGGCGGGTCTGATCCTCACTCCGCTCAGCGGAATGTCTTTCCTCGCCGCGGGTCTGGCAGGCCGGTTCCTGGCCAATGCCGCTCCGCAGTGGCCGATCGGCATCGGGCTGCTGCTGATCGGGGCGGGCACCCTGCTGGAGATGCTGCTCACCGGCGACTCGGGCTGGACGGCGCTGCTTCCCGGAATGATCGTGACCGGTGTCGGCGTCGGCATCGCCTCGCCGACCCTCGCGTCGGCCGCGCTGGCGGCGGCGCCGGCGAGCCGGGCGGGCATGGCGGGCGGAGCGGCGAACACCTTCCGCCAGCTCGGGTTCGCGGTGGGCATTCCCGTGGTGGGCGCCATTCTGGCGGGCGCGATCGGCAGGAGCCTGGACGACAGCGGGACATTCGCCGGGACCGAATCGGCGGCCGAACTCGTCACGGGCGGCCAGGCCCAGAACCTGATCGCGGGCGTTCCCGAGCAGGCGCGGGCAGCCGCGACCAGTGCGGTCGAGGACGCCTATGCCGCGGGTCTCGACCAGGTGTTCCTGATCAGCGGTCTGGCTGCGATCGCGGCGGCCGTGCTCGTCATGCTCGTGGTGCGCCGGTCTCCCGAACAGCCGGAGGCCGGGATGCCGGAGGGTCGCGGCTTCGAGGAGCCGACGGCCGAAAGCGCGGTCCGTACCGCTTAGCGCGTTTTTCCTGGGCCGGGCCGGATCGGTGAGCGGGGTCCGGTGCCGCGCAGGCCCTGGTTCGCGCGTGCCCGCCGGCCGCCCGGTCGGCGGGCACGCGCGAATGTGGTTGATTATTCGACCAGGTTGGCGAGGTGTCGCCGGGAATGTGGTTGATGGTTCGACCGGTGCTCGGTTCGCGGCAACTCTTTGTCGGCAGCCTGCGTATGTCGATGCGCCTGCCCTGCCGATTATCCAATTTGGAATGAGACGAAGTGGCCCGAAGGGCCGAGATCAGTGTAAGAACCGTCCGTCATATTGAGTGTGACCAGGTGAAGAATCCACGGCACGAGACCCTGGCCCGTATGGCCGAGGTCGTCGGGTACGAGGGTGCCGTCGTCCCGGAGCCCGAGTCCGCTGCCGTGGCGAAGTCCGAGCAGACCGGATTCCCTTACGAGATACGCGTGCTGGGGCCGCTGACCGTGCTGTTCACGGGGACGCCCGTGGCCATGCCGCTGAAGCAGCGTGCCCTGCTCGCGCTGCGTGCCGTGCAGCCGGACCAGACCGTCAGCCACGAAGAAATAGCCGATGCGCTCTGGAGCGGTTTTAAGCGCCGCCCGCCTACCAGAAACTGGTGCACACGAGTCGGACCGTCTGCTGATCATCGCCGACGCGGATCTGTCCAAGCCGGGCGCCGCCCGGCGGCCCGAGCCGGCGAGCGCGAGCATGATCCGCGCCTGCAGTGTGCGAGGTCGGCGAATTCGATGGCGACATCGATGTGCCGCTCAGGGCGAGGGCCAGCTTGATGATGCCTGCCGCGCCGGCCGCCGCCTTGGTGCGCCCGAACCGAGGAGAACAGCACCACATGGCGCAGGGACTCGGCGGGGAGCGTGGCGGTCACCGCGCGCAGCCCGGCGCCCTCGAAGGCTGGGCGTCGAGCCGAGCGAGGAGATCTGGCAGGCGCGCAACAGCATCCTGACGCACGACGGCCCCGAAGCTTCTTCGGCGGCAGGTACGGCATGGTCCCCCTCGGTCTCTCGTACCGCAGCAGATCGTGCAGCAGGCGCCCAAGTCGTCTCCTCTTGCTGGCCGGTGACCTCGACCTGCCTCCGTCTCCTCCTTTCTGAGCGGTGGCATCCCCGACAGGGACGATGGAAGTCCCTTGCAGGTAAAGGGGGTTGAGGGTGGCAGTCGGACATGTGCGCGTGTGGCTGTTTCAACCTTAAGAGACCCTTTCGGCTAAGTCACAGCTGCATGAGGGTCTTGATCTGGGCGCATCAATCGGTCAGGGTTTCGAGTCAGCCCCCGGAGTTCTTCCGTCCGTGGGGCGCAATCCCCCCACACCTGTTGACGAGGAGCTCCCTCTTCATGGCAACTCACAAGCGCGCGAGCAGAATCAAGCTGACCGCGGCGATAGCCGCTGTGGCAGCAGCCGCCGGAGTGACACTCACTACGTCGTTCGCCGGAGCGGCAACTCCGGCCGAGGGCACGGTGTACGGCATGAGCGCCGAAGGTGCCATCGACGGCAGCTTCATCGTGATGCTCGACCAGAAGGCCGATAAGAAGGACCTGGCTTCGGAGTACGGCGGCAAGCTCCAGCGCAATTACAACTCCGCCGTCAACGGCTTTTCCGCCAGCGGTCTTTCGGAGACCGAGGCCAAGCGCCTGGCTGCCGACCCGGCCGTCGCCAAGGTTGTCCAGAACAAGACGTTCTCCATCAGCGAGACCCAGGACGACCCGCCGTCGTGGGGTCTGGACCGCGTCGACCAGGCCGACACCGCGGGCGACAAGAAGTACACGTACCCCGACAGTGGCGGCGAGGGCGTGACGGCGTACGTGATCGACACCGGGGTCCGTATCTCCCACAAGGAGTTCGGCGGCCGTGCCTCGTACGGCTACGACGCCATCGACAACGACGACACCCCCGACGACGGCACGGGTCACGGCACCCATGTCGCCGGCACCATCGCCGGCAGCACGTACGGAGTCGCCAAGAAGGCGAAAATCGTCGCCGTCCGCGTCTTCGACGACAGCGGCCACGGCACCACCGAGCAGACCATCGCGGGCGTCGACTGGGTCACCAAGAACCACCAGGGCCCCTCCGTCGCCAACATGAGCCTCGAGGGCCCCGCCGACGAAGCGCTCGACGAGGCCATCCGCAAGGCGATCGCCTCCGGCGTCACCTTCGCGGTCGCGGCGGGCAACAAGTCCATCGACGCCAGCCAGCGCTCCCCGTCGCGCGTCAAGGAGGCCATCACCGTGGCGTCCTCCACCAAGGAGGACCAGCAGTCGGGCTTCTCCAACTTCGGCGCGTCCGTGGACATCTACGCGCCAGGGTCCAAGATCACCTCGGCGTCGAAGGACAGCGACGAGGGCACCAAGACCTACTCCGGTACCTCCATGGCGTCGCCGCATGTGGCCGGCGCCGCGGCGGTCTACCTCGGCGCCCACAAGGACGCCACCCCGGAAGAGGTTGCCAAGGCGCTGTGCGACGGCGCCACGCGCGACAAGATCACCAACCCCGGCGCGGGCACGCCCAACAAGCTGCTGAAGGTCGTCGAGTAACCGACCGGCACCATCGCTGAGCGGGCGGTCGCCGTGCCCTCCCCCACAGGGTGCGGCGACTTCCTTAAGGGACCCTTTCGGCTAAGTCACGGCTGCATGAGGGTCTTGATCTGGGTGCATCAAAGCGGTCAGGGTTTCGAGCCAGTCCCCGGAGTTCTTCCGTCCGGGCCCAATCCCCCCACACATGTTGACGAGGAGCTCCCTCTTCATGGCAACTCACAAGCGTGCGAGCAGAATCAAGCTGACCGCGGCGATAGCCGCTGTGGCAGCAGCCGCCGGAGTGACACTCACCACGTCGTTCGCCGGAGCGGCGACTCCGGCCGAGGGCACGGTGTACGGCATGAGCGCCGAAGGCGCCATCGACGGCAGCTTCATCGTGATGCTCGACCAGAAGGCCGACAAGAAGGACCTGGCCTCGGAGTACGGCGGCAAGCTCCAGCGCAACTACAACTCCGCCGTCAACGGCTTCTCCGCCAGCGGCCTTTCGGAGACCGAGGCCAAGCGCCTCGCCGCCGACCCGGCCGTCGCCAAGGTCGTCCAGAACCAGACGTTCTCCATCAACGAGACCCAGGACAACCCCGCCGACCCGGCCGTCGCCAAGGCCGTCCAGAACCAGAAGGTCCCCATCAACGCGACCCAGGACAACCCGCCGTCGTGGGGCCTGGACCGCATCGACCAGGCCGACACCGCGGGCGACAAGAAGTACACGTACCCCGACAGTGGCGGAAAGGGCGTGACGGCGTACGTGATCGACGGCGGGGTCCGTATCTCCCACAAGGAGTTTGGCGGCCGTGCCTCGTACGGCTGGGACTTCGTCGACAACGACAACTCCGCCGACGACAACCATGGTCACGGCACCCATGTCGCCGGCACCATCGCCGGCAGCACGTACGGTGTCGCCAAGAAGGCGAAGATCGTCGCCCTCCGCGTCATCGACGACAACAAAGTAGGCACCACCGAGCGGTTCGTCGCGGCCATCGACTGGGTCACCAAGAACCACCGGGGCCCCTCGGTCGCCAACATGAGCATTGGCAGCCCCCACGACGAGGCGATCGACGAGGCCGTCTGCAAGGCGATCGCCTCCGGCGTCACCTTCGCGGTCGCGGCGGGCAACGCGGCCGAGGACGCAAGCCAGTACTCCCCGGCCCGCGTCAAGGAGGCCATCACCGTGGCGTCCTCCACCAAGGAGGACCAGCAGTCGCCCTTCTCCAACTTCGGCGCGTCCGTGGACATCTACGCGCCAGGGACCGCGATCAAATCGGCGTCGAAGGACAGCGACGAGGGCACCGCGACCATGTCCGGCACCTCCATGGCGTCGCCGCACGTGGCCGGCGCCGCGGCGGTCTACCTCGGCGCCCACAAGAACGCCACCCCGAAAGAGGTTGCCAAGGCGCTGACCGACGGCGCCACGCGCGACAAGATCACCAACCCCGGTGCGGGCACGCCCAACAAGCTGCTGAAGGTCGTCGAGTAACCGACCGGCACCATCGCTGAGCCGGAGGTCGCCGTGCCTTACCCCACAGGGTGCGGCGACTTCCTTAAGGGACCCTTTCGGCTAAGTCACGGCTGCATGAGGGTCTTGATCTGGGTGCATCAAAGCGGTCAGGGTTTCGAGTCAGCCCCCGGAGTTCTTCCGTCCGTGGGGCGCAATCCCCCCACACATGTTGACGAGGAGCTCCCTCTTCATGGCAACTCACAAGCGCGCGAGCAGAATCAAGCTGACCGCGGCGATAGCCGCTGTGGCAGCAGCCGCCGGAGTGACACTCACTACGTCGTTCGCCGGAGCGGCAACTCCGGCCGAGGGCACGGTGTACGGCATGAGCGCCGAAGGCGCCATCGACGGCAGCTTCATCGTGATGCTCGACCAGAAGGCCGATAAGAAGGACCTGGCTTCGGAGTACGGCGGCAAGCTCCAGCGCAATTACAACTCCGCCGTCAACGGCTTCTCCGCCAGTGGTCTTTCGGAGACCGAGGCCAAGCGCCTGGCTGCCGACCCGGCCGTCGCCAAGGTCGTCCAGAACAAGACGTTCTCCAACGAAGCGACCCAGGACAATCCGCCGTCGTGGGGTCTGGACCGTATCGACCAGGCCGACACCGCGGGCGACAGGAAGTACACGTATCCGGACAGCGGCGGTGAGGGTGTGACGGTGTATGTGATTGACGGCGGGGTCCGTATCTCCCACAAGGAGTTTGGCGGCCGTGCCTCGTACGGCTGGGACTTCGTCGACAACGACGCCACCGCCGACGACGGCCTTGGTCACGGCACCCATGTCGCGGGCACCGTCGCCGGCAGCACGTATGGTGTCGCCAAGAAGGCGAAGATCGTCGCCGTCCGCGTCACCGGCAACAACGCCCACGGCACCACCGAGGGGGTCATCGCGGGCATCGACTGGGTCACCAAGAACCACCGGGGCCCCTCGGTCGCCAACATGAGCGTCGGCGACGGCGCCGACGAGGCGATGGACGAGGCCGTCCGCAAGGCGATCGCCTCCGGCGTCACCTTCGTGACCTCGGCGGGCAACAATTCCGTCGACGCGAGCGCGGAATCCCCGGGGCGCGTCAAGGAGGCCATCACCGTGGCGAACGCCACCAAGGAGGACCAGCAGTCGGACGACTCCAACTTCGGCGCGTCCGTGGACATCTACGCGCCAGGGACCGACATCACCTCGGCGTCGAAGGACAGCGACGAGGGCACCGCGACCCTGTCCGGTACCTCCATGGCGTCGCCGCACGTGGCCGGCGCCGCGGCGGTCTACCTCGGCGCCCACAAGGACGCCACCCCGGAAGAGGTTGCCAAGGCGCTCATCGACGGCGCCACGGCCGACAAGATCACCAACGCCAGCGCGGGCACGCCCAACAAGCTGCTGAAGGTCGTCGACTAACCGACCGGCCCCATCGCTGAGCCGGAGGTCGCCGTGCCCTCCCCACAGGGCGCGGCGACCGCCCTATCGCGCGCCCATGACCACGAGGTATGCGGCACTCCTGCGCGGGATCAATGCGGGCGGGCACGAGAAGCTGCCGATGGCCGAACTCCGCTACCTGCTCACCGACCTGGGGCACGCCGACGTCGGCTCGAACGGCCCTCCGGCCGGTCGCGATACCGGACGGTCGACTCGGCCTCCTGGGCGAGCCGGCGCAGTGCCAACAGCGCCGGTTCCAGGAGGAAGGTCAGCAGCACGGCACGCTCGGCTTTTTCGAGTGGATCGTCGGGGTCCTGGAGCTGATCGAGGTCCAGGGCCGCGGTCCGCTCGGCAAGCTGTGCGTAGGGGATGAGCGACCGCCAGTCGTACTCCATCCCGAGGGAGTTGAGGGTGCTCAGGGTCTGGGTGATGACCTGCCGGGCGGGGTTGTGCTCCGTGACCGTCCAGCCCATCTCGGCCAGCAGGGCACTCACTTCGGTGGAATCCGCCGCGGCCTGGCTCGCGGGGGCGGTCTCCTTGGCGGGTCCTGAGGCCGGCCAGACGCCGAAGACGAGACCGAGCAGTTCGTGCGTGTCGGTCTCGCCCTCGGAGATGGCGTCCAGCACGTCCTTGGCGGCGCTGACCGTCAGGCCCCGCACCCCTATCAGGGCGCGGATCAGCCGGAGGCGCCGCACATGCGACTCGCCGTACTCGGCCTGGGTCGCGGCGGTGGGGCGTCCGGGTGGCAGCAGCCCCTCGCGCAGGTAGTACTTGATCGTCGCAGTGGCGACTCCGCTGCGTCGGCTGAGCTCTGAGATTCGCACCTGGTCCCGCTTCCCACTGGCAATTGGGCAGCTCCACTGTCTAATATGGATACTGCCACTCACCAACTGTGGATGTGAGGATACCGTGCCGACTCTTCCCTGGGCGAAGCCGAATCCGGCCCGGCCCAACACCCGCGCATTCGTGATGGCCTCGCGTCTCGACGTGAAGTCCGCCAAGGACGTGCCGCGCTTCTTCCTGAAGTCGCTCTCGGCCTGGAAGCAGGTGCGTTCCGCACCGGGAGCTCTCGGGGCGTCACTGGAGGCCCAGCTGCTGAAGGGGGTCTTCTCCACCCTCTCCGCCTGGGAGGACAGGGACGCGCTCTACCGGTACGCGAGGACAGAGCCCCACAAGAGCATCATGACGGGCCTGCGGTCGACGATGAGCTCCTCGACCTTCACCTTCTGGGAGGTTCCGGTCGAGGAGCTGCCGATTTCCTGGAAGGACGCCAAGCGGCGCATCGAGGAGCAGGCGCGCGTGGACGCGCAGAGCGGCTCATGATCTCCCGGCCCGGGGCCGCCCCCGTCCCCGGGCCGGGGCCGCACCACCGCTCTCACCCGCCGCCGCACCACTCGGGCACGGCTCAGGCGACCACGCGCGCCAGCAAGAAGCCGTCGTGGCCTTTCGTGCCCACCGTCTGCACCGCCGTCGCGTCCAGGCGCGGCTCCCGCGCCACCAGCTCGTACATCTCGCGCGTGCCGACGATCGCCGGGTCCGTGGTCTGCGCGTCGGCCACCGCGCCGCCCCGGACCGCGTTGTCGACGACGATCACGCTGCCCGGCCGGGTGAGCTTGAGCGCCCACTCCACGTAGCGCGGGTTGTTCTCCTTGTCCGCGTCGATGAACACGAGGTCGAACGGGCCCGCGCCCGGCTCCGCCACCAGCTTCGGCAACGTCGTGAGCGCGGCTCCCGTACGGACCTCGGCGATCTTGTCGAGGCCGGCGCGGGCCAGATTCGCGCGCGCCACGTCGGCATGCGCAGGGCTGTACTCCAGCGAGATCAGCCTGCCGTCCTCGGGCAGAGCCCTCGCCAGCCAGATGGTGCTGTAGCCGCCCAGCGTGCCGATCTCCAGGACGGAGCGCGCACCCTGAATCCTGGCCAGCAGATGCAGCAGCTTGCCCTGGTTCGGGGCGACGGCGATCGAGGGGAGACCGGCCGCGTCGCTCGCCGCGAGCGCGGCGGTCAGTGCTTCGTCGGCGGGCACGAGGAGGTCGGTGACATAGCGGTCGACTGCGTTCCACAGCTCCTGGGTCATACCGCTCAATCTATTTCAGCCCAGTGGCGGCGGCGCGTGAACAGCGGGAGGCGGCAGAACAGGCCTTCTGTGCCGGGCCGCCCCCCGCCACAGCAGCAGCGCCACCAGTGCGACGAGCCCTCCGCCGACCGTCAGCAGCCACACGGGCACGGTGCCGACGGTGAGCAGCGAGTCGCGGTACACCACCTGCCGGAAGGGGGTGTCCGCCGTGGCCGCCCGCAGCTCGTGGTCGCCGTCGATCCGTCCCGGCTCGGGAAACCGCTGGTCGAGTGCCGTCAGAAAGGTCTCGCCGGCGCTCGTGTACCCGGCGAGAATCCCGTCCGCCGTCACCCGTCCGGCGTATGTCACCTCCGGTACGTCTCCGCCGATCGAGCTCACCGGCTCCATCCGGTGCGGCGCCAGCACGAACAGCCCGAGCGACTGCGCGGTCTTCGCGCGCCGCGACAGCCGCATCGGGTAGACGAGCGTGTCGCTCGCGAAACGCAGCCGCAGCGGGTCGAGGGTGCCCCGCAGCACCTTGCCCTGCGCCTCGGGGGCCAGCCGCACGGCCACGTACTCCCATTTCCCGGCCACATACGGCCGCAGGTCGTCCGCCAGCCCCGCAGGCAGCTCGAAGCCGTTCTTCTCCAGCCAGCCCCTGAGCGCTCCCGGATCCGTCGCCGTCAGCCGCGCGACGTCGAAGCCGCCGAGGCGTTCGCGCCCCACGACGCCCACCGCCGCGCTCCCGCCCGGGGCCGGAGCGCCCGCGCTGTCGGAGTCGCTTCCCGAGAACGGCCAGTCCTTGGCGCGCGGCCAGAAGTAGTGCCTCGTGCGGTGCTCCGGCGCGATCACCGCCTCCGGCTTGTCGAAGAGGGCCGCGTCGCCGAGTTCGACCGTCGCCCGGCCGGGCACGGGCATGATCCAGGCGGCCTTCGGGGCGTCCCCGTCAACCGTGAAGCGCATGACGATCTGCTCCGTACGGCCGTCCCAGCCGACCACCGAGGTCTCCCGGTCGACGGCCATGCGCGTTCCGCGTTCGGGGACCATCGCTCCGCAGCCGCAGGCATATGCCGGACTGATCAGCGATCCGAGCTGGAGCGCGATCAGCGCTAGCATGACCAGAAGGACATTCTGCCGCTTACGGCCCGGTATGTGTCCGCGTCCCAGGTCTTGTATGTTCCCCCGCATGCCCCGTGTGACGTCGGCGCGGACCACACGGTTCCGGGGCCGTCGAGCGAGATATTCGGTCAAAACGGGGTGACAGCCAGGCGAAGAGGGGGTTGCCTGAGTCTCCTTCATGGAGCAGTGCGACGCTCTATGGACCAGCCGTCAGGAACGAGACAAGGCAGGGGAGGCGCGGCGCGACGTGGCGAACGCGGAGCACGGCATGCGCGGGAGTGGGACGACGGACACGAGGATGGGCGCGGCGAGGGCCGCCCTGTGGCTCGTGGCCGCCGTCCTCGCGATACGGCAGGCGGCGGCGGTGCTCCGGCAGCCCCCCGGTGAACGCCTGACCGACCTGGAGACCTGGATCGGCGCGGGGGGCGTCCTGCATGTGAAGGGCTCCCTCTACGACGCCGACAAGTTCACCGGTACACCTTTCGCCGGACTGGTACTCAAACCGCTCACACGCTCCGCCGAACAGAGCCTGGGCGTGGCCTGGACCTTCGGAACGCTCCTGCTGGTCGTCGGCATCGGCCTGCTCGTCGCACGCGCCCTGCCCGGACCCGTCTCGCGCCGCAGCGGCCTGCTCGCCGCGCCCATCGCCATCTGCCTGCTCATGCTGTCGCTGCCCGTGCGCAACAGCTTCTACCTCGGACAGACCAGCATCATCCCGGTCCTGCTGGTCCTCCTCGGCGCTTTCGCGGCCCGCGGGGAGAGATCCTGCGGTGTGCTGATCGGTATCGGCGCCGCCCTCCAGCCCACCGTCCTGCTCTTCGCGCCCCTGTTCTGGTTCACCGGGCGCAGACGCGCCGCCGTCACCTCGGCCGGCACCTTCGCCGCCCTCTCGGTGCTCGCCTGGGCCGCGCTGCCCGGCGACTCCTGGACGTACTGGGTCCACCATGTCGCGGGCGCCGGGCTCGGCGCCCGCCCCGACAGCCTCGCCAATCAGTCCCTGCACGGCGCGCTGCTCCGCTCCGGACTGCAAGGCCCGCTGGAGATCGCGCTGTTCCTCGCGCTCGCCGCCGCCGTCTGCTTCTTCGGACTGCGCCGCGCCGTCCGCCACGCCCAGGACGGCCAGCTCCTTCTCGCCGTCGCCCTGACCGGCTGTGTGGCCGTCGCCGTCTCGCCCACCGCCTGGCAGCACCAGCTTCTGTGGGTGCTGCTCGCGGTCGTCGGCCGCGTCGGCAAGCGCGCTTCCGACCGGATGCTCTGGCCGGTCCTGATCGTCCTGGCGATGACCCTGCCGGGGAAGATGCTGCTGCCCAACATGGCGGTGCTCTATCCCGTACGCGACAACGTCCTGCTGATCGCCGCGGTCGCCGCGGCCTGCGCGGTGCCCTTCCTGCCGCGCACCTCGCCGTACTTCCGCAGCCCGGTTCCCACCCAGTACGCGCTCCCCGTCCCGGCGCGCTGGCGCCAGGTGCCGCTGCTGCCGTTCTGGCGGCGCGTGATCAGCCGCCCCAATCTGCTGCTCGAACTGCTGGTCATCCGGGTCGGCTACAGCGTCTACTCACACATCCGCGCCGCCGCGACCGGCGGCGTCACCGCGGCCGAGGAGCATGGCCGCCAGATCGTCGCCGCGGAGCAGGCGCTCGGCATCGACATCGAGCACTGGATCAACCACGCGGTGGTGAAGGTGAAGTGGGCGGAGGCCTTCTTCAACTTCTACTACACGTCCTTCCACTTCGTGGTCCCGCTGTCCATCCTCGGAGTCCTGTACGTCCGCCGCCCCGCCGACTACCGCTGGGCGCGCGCCTCCCTCGCCTTCGCCACGCTCCTCGCGCTCCTCGGTTTCTGGCTCTACCCGCTGGCTCCGCCGCGCCTGATGCCCGGCATGGAGTTCATCGACACGGTCCACGGCCCGCAGGACCTCGCCAACCCGGACTACGGCGCGATGACGGCCGTCACCAACCAGTACGCGGCGATGCCCTCGCTGCACTTCGGCTGGTCGCTGTGGTGCGGGCTCATCGTCCTGGTCCTCGCGCCGAAGCTGTGGATGAAGGCGCTGGGTCTGCTCCACCCGCTGTTCACGGTCTGCGCGATCGTCGCGACCGCGAACCACTGGGTGCTGGACGCGGCAGGCGGAGCGGCCGTCGTGGGCGCGGGCTTCGGCCTCGCCTATGTGCTGGCGGGCCGGCGGCAGCTGAGGCTGCCCGGCAGCGGGCTGCCGCACGCACGGGAGGACGTCGCCGGGCAGGCGGAAACAACAGTTCCGGCCACGCCGAAGTAACGCTCGCGGCCCCAGGGGGTACGGGAATCCCGCACCCCCTGGGGTGGATCGTCGCGTTCTTGTCAGGATCCGCCCGGCGCGCCGGTTCCGCCACTCGGGCGCCTGCGGGGGCCGGACGTTCCTGCGGGAGGCAGGGGAGGGGCGTGGGATGGATCCCCCGCCTCCCGCGGCTGGTGGTGGTGCGTGCCGACTCCAGGTCAGCCGAGGCTGACCTGGAGTTCCTTGATGCCGTTCAGCCACGCCGAGCGCAGTCGGCGGGGGTCGCCCACGAGTCGCAGACCGGGCAGGACGTCGGCTATGGCGTTGAAGATCAGGTTGATCTCCATCACGGCAAGGGACTTGCCGAGGCAGAAGTGCGGGCCTCCGCCGCCGAAGCCGAGGTGCGGGTTCGGGTCGCGGGTGATGTCGAACCGTTCGGGCGCGTCGAAGACGTCGGGGTCGTTGTTGGCGGAGGAGTAGAAGATGCCGACCCGGTCGCCCTTCCTGATCTGTGCGCCGCCCAGTTCGAGGTCCTGTGTGGCGGTGCGCTGGAAGGAGACGACGGGCGTCGCCCATCGCACGATCTCCTCGGCGGTGGTCGTGGGGCGTTCGCGCTTGTAGAGCTCCCACTGCTCGGGGTGGGTCAAGAACGCGTGCATACCGTGGCTGATGGCGTTGCGCGTCGTCTCGTTGCCGGCCACCGCCAGCAGGATCACGAAGAAGCCGAACTCGTCGTTGGAGAGATTGCCCTGGTTCTCCGCGGCCACCAGCTGACTGACGATGTCCTTGGCGGGACACTCCTTGCGGGCGGCGGCCAGGTTCATCGCGTACGAGACGATCTCCATCGCCGCCTCGGCGCCGATCTCCGCGGTGATCGCGTACTCGGGGTCGTCGTACGCCGCCATCTTGTTGGACCAGTCGAAGATCTTGGCGCGGTCCTCCTGCGGTACACCGATGAGCTCGGCGATCGCCTGGAGCGGGAGTTCGACCGCGACGCTGGTGACGAAGTCGAAGCTGCCGTCGCCCTTCGCGCCCGACAGGGCGGCCCCGGCGATCGCACGGGCACGTGAGCGCAGGGCGGCCTCCAGGGAGCGGACCGCCCGCGGGGTGAAGCCGCGCTGGACGATCTGGCGTACGCGCGTGTGCTCCGGCGGGTCCATGTTGAGCATGATCAGCTTCTGGACCTCGATCTGGTCGCGGCTGATCGACTCGTTGAAGCGGATGACCGCCGTGTTGGTGTGGGAGGAGAAGAGTTCGGGGTGCGTGGAGACGTGTTTGACGTCGGCGTGCCGGGTGACGGCCCAGTAGCCCTCGTCCTGGAAGCCGGAGATGCCGGCCGGCTGCGCACACCACCAGACCGGAGCCGTCGTGCGCATCTCGGCGAACTCGGGGTGCGGAATGCGGGTTTGGAGCAGATCGGGATCGGTGAAGTCGAACCCTGCGGGCAGATGGGGGCAGTCCTTCGGCAGCTTCAAGGTCAACTCCAGGTCTGGCGGCGGTGTCGGTGACTCGAAATTTGTCTGACGACCCATCAGAAGTTGACCGAAAGGTAGTAACGAGTTCTACAAGTGGCAAGGGTCGTGGGCGGATCTGTTGCGGCACGGGGGTGCAGCAGGGGCGTGCAAGACCCTTGCGTACCCGGGGTAGCACTCATGAGACTGTTCCGAGAACTAGAACGCGTACTACTTCGGGGGTCCGGGGTCGTACCCGGAAGGACACAGTCGCCCGTGGAGCGCCGGGACGCCCCACGGCTGTGCGAGGAGAGGACGAGCTCATGGCCGCGGAACCCGTCATCGTCGAAGCCGTACGCACACCCATCGGCAAGCGCTCAGGCGCGCTCGCCAACCTTCATCCCGCCTATCTGCTGGGCGAGACCTACCGTGAACTCCTCGGCCGCACCGGCATTCACGCCGACTGCGTCGAGCAGGTGGTGGGCGGCACGGTCACCCACGCCGGCGAGCAGTCCATGAACCCCACGCGCAACGCCTGGCTCGCGATGGGGCTTCCGTACGAGACCGCCGCGACGACCGTGGACTGCCAGTGCGGATCCTCGCAGCAGGCGAGCCACATGGTCGCCAACATGATCGCGGCGGGCGTCATCGACATCGGCATCAGCTGCGGGGTCGAGGCCATGTCGCGGGTGCCGCTGGGCAGCGGATCCAAGCACGGGCCCGGCAAGCCCTTCCCCGACGAGTGGAACGTCGACCTGCCCAATCAGTTCGAGGCCGCCGAGCGCATCGCGCGCCACCGCGGGCTGACCCGCGAACGGGTCGACTCGCTGGGGCTGCTGTCGCAGGAGCGTGCGGCCGTCGCCTGGGCCGAGGAGCGGTTCAAGCGGGAGACCTTCGCGGTGCAGGTGCCGACCACCGAGGAGGAGCAGGCCGCGGGACAGGGCATGTGGCGGCTCGTCGACCGCGACGAGGGGCTGCGTGACACCAGCATGGAGGCGCTGGCCACGCTGAAGCCCGTCATGCCGACCGCCGTGCACACCGCGGGCAACTCCTCGCAGATCTCGGACGGCGCGGCGGCCCTCATGTGGGCGTCGAAGCGTATGGCGCGCGCCCTGAAGCTGCGGCCGAGGGCCCGGATCGTCGCCCAGGCTCTCGTCGGCTCGGACCCGCACTACCACCTCGATGGTCCGATCGACGCGACCCGGGCGGTGCTGGGCAAGGCCGGGATGTCACTCAAGGACATCGACCTCGTGGAGATCAACGAGGCCTTCGCCTCGGTGGTACTGAGCTGGGCGCAGGTCTTCGAGCAGGACCTGGAGAAGGTCAACGTCAACGGCGGCGCCATCGCCATCGGGCATCCGGTGGGTGCGACCGGGGCGCGGCTGATCACCACGGCACTGCATGAGCTGGAGCGCAGGGACAAGGAGTTCGCGCTGGTCACGATGTGCGCGGGCGGGGCGCTCGCGACCGGAACGATCATTCAGCGCCTGTAGGGGCGCCTTGCCGAGGGCAGCGGGGCCTCACCGGGTGCGCCCGCGGTCCGGCCGTGTTCCGCACGAAGGCCCCGGTGCCCGGCCGTGGGAGGCCGGGCACCGGGGCCTTCGGGGGTGCTGTGCCGGTCGGGGCCGGTCAGTACCAGCCCTGGGACTGCCATGTGGACCAGGCGCCGCACGGGCTGCCGTAGCGGTCCTTCATGTAGTCCAGGCCCCACTTGATCTGGGTGGCGGGGTTGGTCTTCCAGTCGGAGCCGGCGGAGGCCATCTTGCCGCCGGGCAGGGCCTGCACCAGGCCGTACGCGCCGCTCGACGGGTTGGACGCCTTCGGGTTCCAGCCGCTCTCGTGCGACACGATCTTGCTGAAGCACTGGAACTGGGCGTCGTCCTTGATCATCTGGTGGGCGATCGTCCTGGCCGAGCCCGCCTGCGAGGGGGCGGCGGAGGCCGTGGCCGGGTTGGCGCCCAGCACCATCGCGGCGGAGCTCACCACGAGAGCGGAGCCGACCAGGGCGGTCTTCGGGCGGTTGGCGATGCGGCGGATGATCGAGCGGGACACAGAGGGGCCTAACGTCGGGGACAGGGCGGTCGCACGGGCATGCCGGAATCTCGTACGTACGAGGGGATCCGGCCGCCCGGAAGGCGCGATGCGGCTCCGCGACGAGCCCGGGCCGCGCCTTGCGACCCGGTCAGTTGTAGCGAGCCGCCCAGCGCCTCGCAACGACGCCGGCTACTAGTGCGGCTCGCACGCGGACCGAAGGGCAGCGGGGGCTGTACGGATGCTGTTTGCGCAGGTCGTATCGGTAAAAGGTGGTTTGTCTGAAATGTTGAGGGGCTCCTATGCCGCTTCGTACAGGACCAAAGGCCTGTGGGGCGTCTCACCCCGCAGGGGCCCTCACCGGGGGTCGAATGTGACCTGCGCCTCGAAGTTGGCGCGCCGTGTGGCACGGCGCAGCGCCTTGAGGACGGTGGAGCCGATGGTGAGGGTCAATACGACGGTGAGGGCCGCCCGGCCGAGGTCCCAGCCGAAGGAGGTCGCCGCGCAGTACGCGAGGAAGCGGACCAGGTTCTCCCGCACCGGATCGCCGGCGTGGAAGGAGATGCCCGAGGAGAGGCCGCCGATGTACGTCCAGCCCTGGAGATTCATGGCCGTGCCGTAGGCGAACGCGGCGACCGCGCCGTACCCGGCGAGCACCCACAGCTCCGCGCGGCCCCGCAGCCGGTCCGGCCCCGGCAGCAGCCCGGCGCCCATCGCGAACCAGCCCATCGCCAGCATCTGGAACGGCATCCAGGGGCCCACGCCACCCGTGAGCAGGGCGGACGCGAACATCGTGACCGAGCCGAGCACAAAGCCGAAGCCCGGTCCCAGCACCCGGCCGCTCAGCACCATCAGGAAGAACATGGGCTCCAGACCGGCGGTGCCCGCGCCGAGAGGGCGCAGCGCGGCACCGACCGCCGCGAGCACACCGAGCATGGCCACCGCCTTGGCGTCCATGCCGGTGTCGGCGATCGTCGCCACGACGACCGCGACGAGGAGCGGAAGCAGGGCGGCGAAGAGCCAGGGGGCGTCCGCGGAGTGGGCGAGCCCGGAATCGGCGTCCGCGAGCAGCGGCCAGCCGAAGGCGATCACGCCGATCGCGCTGGTCAGGGCCAGGGCGACGACGGAACGGGGACCAAGGCGCAGGGTACGGGCCTGCCGGGTATGAGGAGAACGGGTCACAGCGCGTCCCTGACCTGGGAGACGGTCAGCCACTGCTGAGGGGCGAGGATCTTGGCGACCTGCGGTGCGAACGCGGGCGACGAGACCACGACCTCGGCCGTCGGCCCGTCCGCGACGACCTCGCCGTCGGCCAGGATCACCACCCGGTGCGCGAGCTCGGCGGCCAGCTCCACGTCATGGGTGGCCAGCACGATGGCGTGCCCCTCGGCGGCCAGCTCCTTCAGGACGCCGACGAGCCGGGCCTTCGCCGCGTAGTCCAGACCGCGCGTCGGCTCGTCGAGCAGCAGCAGCGGGGGCCGGCCGGTCAGCACGACGGCCAGCGCGAGGGCCAGGCGCTGCCCCTCCGACAGGTCCCGGGGGTGAGCCCCGTCGGCGACGCCGGGCAGCAGCTCGCCGACCAGGGCTCGGCAGGCGCCGGGCTCCGCGCCCGCGTCCGTGTCGGCCGCGGCGCACTCGTCCGCCACCGTGTCCGCGTACAGCAGATCCCGCGGCTCCTGCGGTACGAGCCCGACCTGGCGGACCATCTCGCGGGGGTGGGTGCGGTGGGGGGTGTGCCCGCCGACCAGTACGGAGCCGGAGGAGGGCTCGACCATGCCGACGAGAGCGGCGAGGAGGGTGGACTTCCCGGCGCCGTTGCGGCCCATCAGGGCGATGGTCTCGCCCGGGGCCACGGTGAGGCTCACGTCGTGCAGCGCTTCGACCCGGCCGCGGCGGACGGTGAGGCGCCTGGTGGTGGCCGTGGTGCCGGGGCGCTGTCCCGGACTGGGCGCCTCCACCGCCTGCGGGGCCGCTGCCGACGGGGTGGGGGAGGACCCGGCCAGCCGGTCCCGCAGCGCACCCGCCCTGCGCCTCGCGTCCCGTACCGACAGCGGCAGCGGATCCCACTTCGCCAGCCGGCCCAGCTCCACGACCGGCGGACACACGGGCGAGACCGCCATGATCTCCGCCGGCGTGCCGGTCACCGGAGGCATGCCGGGCCCGGGGAGCAGGACGACCTGGTCCGCGTACTGCACGACCCGCTCCAGCCGGTGCTCGGCCATCAGCACCGTCGTGCCGAGGTCGTGGACCAGCCGCTGGAGCACCGCGAGCACCTCTTCCGCCGCAGCCGGGTCGAGCGCGGACGTCGGCTCGTCGAGCACGAGGACCTTGGGGTGCGGGGTCAGCACCGAGCCGATCGCGACGCGCTGCCGCTGACCGCCGGAGAGGGTGGCGATGGGCCGGTCGCGCAGCTCGGCGAGGCCGAGGAGGTCCAGCGTCTCCTCGACACGGCGGCGCATCACCTCGGGGGCGACACCGAGCGATTCCATGCCGTACGCCAGCTCGTCCTCGACCGTGTCGGTGACGAAGTGCGCGAGCGGGTCCTGGCCCACCGTGCCGACGAGATCGGCGAGTTCGCGGGGCTTGTGGGTGCGAGTGTCGCGGCCGTCCACGGTGACCCGGCCGCGGAGGGTGCCCCCGGTGAAGTGCGGGACCAGCCCGGACACCGCACCCAGCAGAGTCGACTTGCCGACACCGGACGGACCGACGAGCAGCACCAACTCGCCCTCGGGGACGGTCAGGTCGACACCCTGGATCGCCGGCCGGGCGGCGCCGTGATAGATGACCGACGCGTCTTCGAAACGGATCACGGGTTCTCCTGCGCGGCGGGGGCTGGGGCGGGGGCGACGAAGGCCGGGAGCAGGCCGGGCAGAATCGACGCGGCCGGCCAGAGCGGAAGCGTGGGCGCGGTCAGCGGCACGACGCCGGGGTGCAGGGCCTGCGGGTCGTAGGCGTTCGCCCAGATCATCAGGGCCGCGACCGCCGCGCCCGAGCCCGCGACCAGCCAGGCCCGGGGGCCCCAGCGGTCGGGGCGGTAGCGGGTACGGACGGAACGGCGGCCACCGAGACGCAGGCCCGCGAGTGCGGCGACGAGCCCTGCGGCCAGCAGGGGCAGACCGTACGAGGCGCCCTCGGCGGCGAGCAGTCCGTACGAACCGGCGCAGACTCCGAGCAGCCCCCCGAGGGTGAGCGCGGTGGTGGTGTGCCGGACGGCGGGCGGGACGTGGGCGCTGCGGCCGTAGCCGCGGGCGTCCATGGAGGCGGCGACGGCGACGGACCGTTCGAGCGCGCCCTCCAGGACGGGCATTCCGACCTGGACGACTGCCCTGATGCCGCCGGTGGGGCGACCGCGGAGCCTGCGGGCGGTCCGCAGGCGTACGACGTCGGCGACCATGTTCGGCGCGAAGGTCATCGCGACGACGACGGCGACACCGACCTCGTACAGCGCGCCGGGGAGGGACTTGAGGAGGCGGGCGGGATTGGCGAGGGAGTTGGCAGCGCCGACGCAGATGAGGAGGGTCGCGAGCTTCGCCCCGTCGTACAGCGCGAAGACCAGCTGCTCGGCGGAGACCCGGCCGCCGATCCGGATGCCCTTCGCCCAGTCGGGGAGCGGGACTTCGGGGAGGGTGAGCAGGGTGTGCATGCCGGGGACGGGCGAGCCGAGGACGACGGAGAACAGGACGCGGATGCCGATGACGACGAGCCCGAGCTTGACGAAGGCACCGTAGGAACGGGCCCAGGGGGCGTCGGTGCGGCGTGCGGCGACGACGTATCCGGCGACGCCGACGATGAGGCCGAGGAGGAGGGGGTTGGTGGTCCGGGACGCGGCGACCCCGAGCCCGAGGGCCCACAGCCACCAGGCACCGGCGTGCAGGGCGTTGCTGCGGTTGGCCTCGGGGGGCCGGAGGCGGGGGAACCGGGGTGGCGGGGAGCCGTCGCCGCGGTGGCTGTCGCGCTGGGGCGGGGGCTCTTGTGGTGCGGGTCGGGGTACGCGGCCCGGCCGTGTGGTGCGGGTTGCCGGTTCCCTCCGGATCGGCTCTCCGCCGTCCGCGGCGGTGAGGCCTTGCGGACCGGTCGCCCGGTGCGGGCCGCCGATCGCCTGCGGGGACGACCCGGTACGGACTCTCCCGGCGGGAAGCGACCATGCGCGACCCTGGCCCACCGTGGACACGTTCACCGCCGACCGGGGTACCCGCGGCGGCGGGAGCGCCACAGTGCCGCGCCGCCGAGTGCGACAACCGCCGCGATGCCCGCGATGACGCCGACCGAAGGGCCGCCGTCGTCCCCGGTGTCGCCCTTCGGCGGCGTCGACGACTTCGGCTCCGTCGCCGAGACCTGCTCGCCGCAGCCCGACTTCGGGTAACCCGTGATCGCGCACAGGAGCGCCTGGCTGTTGTAGCGCAGCGGCTTCGCCACCGACGCCAGCGCCTCCGCGGTCGTCGCGTCCTTCGGCACCTGGGCGCACACCGCCCGCAGGGCGGGCGGCCTCTCGCCCGCGGGGGCGTCCTCCTGGGTGCCCGGGTCGATGACCAGGGCGATCCGCTTGTGGTCCGGCCTGGCGGGCGTCGTGCCGCAGATCGCCGTGAAGTCCGGGGCCCTGCGCGGCTGCGCCGAGTCCCCGCTGTCCGCGCTCACCGAGAAGCGGAAGCCGTTGACCGCGCCGTCTGTGGGCCGTGCCGTGGCGGGGCCCTCGGTCGCGTACGTCCACCTGCCCCCACTGCTCTCCCAGAACGACCAGTAGCGGTAACCGGCCGCCTGCGCCGGCCCCGCGCCCAGTACCGACAGCGCGGCGCCGAGCGCGAGGGCCAGGGAGAGAAGTCGCCGGCGCATCACTGCTGCCGGTTCTTGCGGCGGCCGCTGATCAGGATGCCCGCGCCGACGCTCGCGAAGAAGAGCGCGCCGGCGACCCACCAGACACCGGAGCCCGAGTCTGAGCCGGAGTCCGACTCGGCTTCGGCCTTCTTGGGCTCCGCGGACGACTCGGGCGCGGGGCCCGTCGCGTTCAGCGCCGCCACCAGGTCCGTGCCGCCGAAGCCCTTCGGGTCCGCTCCGCCCGCGCGGGCGGCGAAGATCAGCTGGGCGTACGCCGCCGGGCCGGACTCCTTGGCCCAGGCCGCGGAGTTCTGCTCCAGCCACGCCAGCGGCTTCTTCGCCTGCTCGCCGAGGCCCTGCGCGCTCAGCGCGACAACCGCATCGGCCGTGTTCCCGAAGTCGGGCTTCTCCGCCGGGTCCGACGCGCCAGGCATCGGGGGAGTGTTGAGGTGCCCGGTCTTGGCGAGTGCGGTGGCGAGGTAGGCCGCGCCGTTGTGTGCGGCGCCCTCGATCGCCGTGGTCTTCTCACAGGCCGTCCCCTTGGCGTCCTTCGCGCCCGCGGTGGCGGCCAGGCCCTGGCCGTGTGCGCCGACCACGGCTGCCGCGGTGGAGTCCGCGACGATACCCGGCTGCTTCGGCTGGTAGACGAACGCGCCGCCGTTCTTCGGGCCGCATGGCTGCGCGAAGGTCAGCAGCGCGTCGTAGGGGGTCTTGCCGCCCTTGGACTTCACGCCCTCCGGCTTCTCGCCCGCTGCCGCGAGGGCGCCGATCACGATCGAGGTGGAGTTGGCGTCGCTCGCCCCGCCGGGGTTGTAGCCCCAGCCGCCGTCCGCGTTCTGTACGGACTTCAGCCAGCCGGCCGACTTCTTCACGGCGGCGTCCTGCCCGCCGAGCGCGGCGAGGCCCTGCACCGCGGCGGCGGTGGCGTTGGAGTCCAGCGGCAGCTTGGTGTCGCACGGCTTGGCCGCGTCCGCCCGGTACGAGGCGAACGCCCCGCTCGCGCACTGCTGCCCGGTGAGCCAGGCCACGGCCTTCGCCGCGGGCTTGACGCCGGCGGTGTCCTGGGCGAGCAGGGCGAGCGACTGACGCCACACGCCGTCATAGGTCGGGTCGCCCTTTCCGTACAGGCCGGGCGGCAGCGCGGCTGACGGTATCGGCGACGGCGCGGCGATCGCGGCCGGGGCGGCGGCCGAGGTGATGGCCATGCCGAGTACGGCGGAAGCGGCGAGCGCGGCGGCGCTGCGGCGGGCGGTGGTCATGGCGGGGTGTGCCTCTCCTGCGGGAGCCGGGCACGGGCACGCTGAGGCACCAGGGCTCCGGCCCCGTATCCCTCGACGGTGCCGGCCACCGGCGGCTGCCGGTGGCGCGAGCCGGTCACGACCGTACGAGGCATTCCGGCTCACCGCCTGCGAGGGCGGCTCACGGTTGCGGGTCAGCGCCGGATTCGCACCGGCTTCCCCCCGTACGAGTGTGATGACGACTCGCACACTCTACCGGCCGGTCACCTGTGCACGACCGGGCGCATCCCGCCCCGGGCGGCGGGCGCACGGACCGGCCGGGCCGAGGCGGTGGGCGGCCGTCGAGCCGACGGCGGAAGCGGCGGCGGGGGGTGGCGGCGGGGCGGACGTGGCCATGAACCCGACGGGCGCATGCGCCGGGCGGGGCGGATCAGGCGGCGACGAAGGTGGTGGGGGTACCGGTCAGCGCCTCCGCCTGTCCCAGCTTCACCAGCCTGCGCAGATGCGCCTCGGCCTCCGAGACCGCGATGTTCCTCGACCCGTACGGAATCTGCTCCCAGGGCCGGTTCCACTCCATCCGTTCGGCGACCTGCCACGGGGTGAGCGGCTCGGCCAGCAGGGCGAGCAGACCCGTGAGGCGGTCCTCGTGGTGGGTGAGCAGTTCCCGGACGCGGGCCGCGGCGTCGGTGAAGGCGTACTGATGCGCCGGGAGCACCTCCGCGGGGGCCAGCCTGCCGATCCGCTCCAGTGAGTCGAGGTAGTCGCCGAGCGGGTCGGTGACGGTCGCGTCGTCCGGGTCCTCGTACAGGCCGATGTGCGGGGTGATCCCCGGCAGCAGATGGTCCCCGGAGAACAACCGGCCGTTGCCGGGCCGCATCGCCGGGTGGGCTTCCTCCAGATGGAGGCAGACATGGCCGGGTGTGTGCCCCGGGGTCCAGACGGCCCGCAGCCGCCGCCCGGCCAGGTCGAGCAGCTCGCCGGGGACGATCTCCCGGTCGGGCAGGGCGGCGCGCAGTCCCGGCAGCGTACGCATCCGCCCCGAGGCGCGGGCTTCGCGCAGCGGGGCGGTGTGTGCGTCGGGCGCGCCCGCTCTGCTGAGCTTGTCGGCCAAGTAGCCGAGCCAGAGCTCCGGTTCGGCATCACGGGTGCGCCGCACCACGGCACTGTCGGCGGCATGCATCGCGATCCATGCCCCGGACTCCTGCCGGACGCGTCCCGACAGACCGTGATGGTCGGGGTGGTGGTGGGTGATGACCACACCGTGCAGGCCGGCGACCTGGACGCCGAGTGATCCGAGCCCGGCGGCGAGGGCGTCGAAGGAGGCCGGGTCGTCCCAGCCCGTGTCGATGAGGACGGGGCCGCGGTCGGTGTCGAGGAGATGGACGAGGGTGTGCCCGAGGGGATTGTCCGGGATGGGCACCTCGATGGCCCAGACGCCTCCGCCGTGGTCGGTCACCTGCGTCATGAGGTTCTCATCTCTCTCGGCGGCACGGCATGCCCACTATAACTAGAACTGGTTCCAATAGTCGCCCGAGTCGACCGGTTCTCCGGGGGAGTTGACTGATGGGGTTCGTGGATGGATTCGCGAGAAGCGGTGGCATCGGCGAGCGAGAAGCCGCGGATGGAGGTGGAGGCCGTCGAGGACGCGCCGGCCGTCGCGTCTCGGCCGCTCGATCCCGGCGGCCGTCCGGGCTCGATGCCCCGCGATTCCCTGCCCGCCGGCACGGGTGAGGCGTCGGAACGCTCTCCGGTTCCCGCCGTGGACTACTTGAACGAGAACTGGTATCAGTTCTGAATCAGTGTCAGAAAGTGCGCCGGGCAGCGGGAGGCAGCAGCCATGACCGAGCTTGTGGAACACCGAAAGCTGTTCATCGGCGGGGAGTTGACCGACCCCCTCGGCGCCGATGTCATCGAGGTCGTCTCGCCCCATACCGAGCAGGTCCTCGGACGCGTCCCGCACGCCTCCCGCGCGGATGTCGACCGCGCGGTGGCCGCCGCGCGCAAGGCGTTCGACGAGGGGCCCTGGCCCCGGGCCACCCTGGAGGAGCGGATCGCCGTCGTCGGGCGGATCAAGGACGCGATCGCCGTCCGGCACGAGGAGATCGCCCGGTCCATCAGCTCGCAGAACGGGTCGCCGTACTCCTGGAGCGTGCTCGCCCAGGCGCTCGGCGCGATGATGGTCTGGGACGCGGCGATCACCGTTGCGCGCGCGTATACGCACGAGGAGCGGCGGGACGGAGTGCTCGGGCCGATCCTTGTGCGGCGGGAACCCGTCGGGGTCGTCGCAGCCGTCGTGCCGTGGAACGTGCCGCAGTTCACCGCCGCCGCCAAGCTCGGGCCCGCGCTGCTGGCCGGCTGCGCCGTCGTGCTCAAGCCCTCGCCCGAGTCGCCCCTCGACTCGTACATCCTCGGTGAGATCGCCAAGGAGGCCGGGCTGCCGGAGGGCGTCCTGTCCATCCTGCCCGCGGACCGCGAGGTGAGCGAGTATCTGGTGGGCCACCCCGGGATCGACAAGGTGTCCTTCACCGGGTCCGTCGCCGCAGGCAAGCGGGTGATGGAGGTCGCCTCGCGCAACCTCACCCGCGTCACCCTGGAGCTGGGCGGCAAGTCCGCGGCCGTGATCCTGCCCGACGCGGACCTCGCCCCGGCCGTCGCGGGAATCGTGCCCGCGGCCTGGATGAACAACGGGCAGGCGTGCGTGGCCCAGACCCGTATCCTCGCCCCGCGCAGCCGTTACGACGAGTTCGCCGAAGCCTTCGCCGCCGCGGCCTCCGCGCTCGTCGTCGGAGACCCGCTCGACGCGGCGACCCAGGTCGGTCCCCTCGTCGCCCGCCGTCAGCAGCAGCGCTCCCTCGACTACATCAGGATCGGCCAGGAGGAGGGCGCCAAGCTCCTCACCGGCGGCGGCCGTCCCGCCGGACGTGAACAGGGCTGGTACGTCGAGCCCACGCTCTTCGGAGGTGTCGACAACTCCATGCGCATCGCCCGCGAGGAGATCTTCGGCCCGGTCGTCTGCCTGCTGCCCTACGGCGACGAGACCGAGGCGGCGAAGATCGCGAACGACTCCGACTACGGGCTCAGCGGCAGTGTCTGGACGGCCGACGTGGAGCGGGGCATCGACTTCGCGCGACGGGTCAGGACGGGGACGTACAACGTCAATACGTTCAGTCTCGACATGCTCGGACCCTTCGGCGGCTACAAGAACTCCGGACTGGGGCGGGAGTTCGGGCCCGAGGGGTACGGCGAGTACCTGGAGCACAAGATGATCCATCTGCCCGCCGGGTACGGGGAGAAGTGATGGGGGACCGCTGGCACGTCGAGGTCGACCGGAGCGTGTGCATCGGATCCGGCATGTGCGTGGGACACGCCCCCGACGGCTTCGCGCTGGACTCCGCCCGGCAGTCGCATCCGCGGGCCGCCGACGCCGACGCCAACGAGCAGATCCTCGCCGCCGCGGAGAACTGCCCGGTCGAGGCGATCTCGATCGCCCTCCTGGAGAGCGGGGAGCCGGTCTTTCCACCCGAGGACTGAGGGCTGGCCGTTCCCCTGATCCCCGGCGGGTCGGCGCACGGCCTCGGATACGGACGCCGTTGCCCGACGTATCAGTCGGTGCAACTCTGACCGCCATTGACGTCAGCCCGTGTTCGTCAGGTCTGCCGGAATGTCCGCACGCGGCTCATGATGACTTCGCGCTGCTGCGCTCGTGCCGTCCCGGGACAAGCGTGCCCACCCCAGGCACCTCCGCCCATGGCATGAGTGCCCAAGCCCCGCCCCTTCGGGGAGTCCGTCACCTCAAGAGGCCAGCCGTGCTCGCGGGCGCCCCACGCGTAGACGCGCGCGACGGCGTCAACCTGCGCCGTGGTGAGGGGTTTACCGGCAAAGCCCGAAGTCTCTATCGACACCCACTCGGCATTGCCCGCTCTCTGCGTCCAGGCGCGGTCGTGGACCGATACATACTGCTCGATCTCGCCCGCTTGCGACGCCCAGAAATGGGCCGAACTCCGCGTCGAGGGTTCGGAGGACCACTCGAACAGCGACCCCTCACCCTCCTGTACGTGCAGTATCAGACCCCGTTGCCCCTCCCTCCCGCCCCGGCTGAAGTTCGCGCCAATCGGCTTCTGGGCGACGCCTGGCATCCATCCGGGGGGCGGGGAGCCCGGGAAGGCGGACGGGACACCGCCCTGCTGGGCGGCGGGTGCCCCCGGAGCGGCCGGGGTCTGCGTCGCGGACTGCCCCTCCCAGAGGAGGACGGCCGCTGACACCGGAGCGAGGAGAAGCCCTCCCCCGAGGATGAACACGCTGCGCCGGGTCAGTCGCCGACGCGGCGTGTTCACAGGTGCCTCCACGTCGGCGCGCCGGAGGCCGTACGGCCGTTGCAGGAAGTGGGCATGCCGCACAATGTGGCCCGCTCATGTGATCACGACCACATGGGAATGTGATGAGACGGTAACAGCGGGGCGTGTTCGAACGGCGGGGCACAGAGGTTGACTTGTGCGTTTCGCACAGTGATCTCATGACACGCGTGACTGTGCGGCCCCAGGACAGCCGTGGAAATCTCGATGCCACGTCGCCGACAGGGGGAGCACCATGGACAAGCGGTACGAGGTCTTCTGTCCCTCGGACAGGCAGTTCTACGAGACCCCGGACCGCTTGTCCTCCACCCGCCGGCCCTCCCCCGCGGGGGAGAGCGTCCATCTCCTCGAGGCGGCGCAGCGCCCGGTCCCCGAAGGGTGGCGGCGATACCTCTTTGGGGACTGGCTCCACATCAGCCCGATCGGCACCGCCCGCCCCACCCAGGGCTGGAAGATCCATGTCTCGGCATGTCCCGACAACGCGGAGAAGACCGCGGCCAGCGTCTGGGACCACTGCGTCCCGCGCGCCGTGCCCTTCACGTTCGTCCCCGGCCGGCAGCCGCTTCTCCCGCGCAACTCCAAGTACGCGGGCCGCGGATTCCAGTGGGAAGTTCGCCACCCTCTATCCGGCCGACGAGAAGCGAACTCCGGCTGATCCTGGAGGAGCCGGGCGAGGAACTGGCGGGAGAACCGGGACCGTACATGTCGGTGCTGGGGGCGCACAGATCGGACCCGGTGCGGTGCCTGTGCCGGGGGCGCACGCGTCAGACCCAGCCCTCGCCCTGGGAGATCCTTATGGCGTCGACTCGATTGCGGGCCCCGGTCTTACGCGTGATGGCCGCCATGTAGTTGCGTACCGTCCCGTTGGACAGATGGAGACTGCTCGCGATGTCGGAGATCGAGGCGCCCTCGGCGGCGAGTGACAGCACGCTCAACTCCCGTCGGGTCAGCGGCATTTCGGCTGCTCTGAGAAAGCCGAAGCCGAGGGAGTAGTCGACGAACCGCTCTCCCCGTGCCACCTGCCGGATAGCGGTGATCAGCCGTTCGGGCGTGCCTTCCTTGTCGACATAGCCGGTGGCCTGCGCCTCGACCGCGCGCCGGAGCGGACCTGGCCGATTTACGCTGGCGAGCACCAGTAACCGGCCGTCTACGGCTCCTTTTCGGCGCCCCGGCAGCTCGCCGAGGGGGGCGATGCCGTACGACTCGGCGCACTCCAGGTCCACGGCGCAGACGTCCGGTGCGAGGGACTGCGCGAGCGCCGGCGCGGTACGCCACGGCGCGTGGAAGACCTCCAGGTCCGGTTCACCCGCAAGTCTCTCCGCCAGCGCAGAACGCAGCAGACACGCATCGTGCACGAGAAGTACCCGGATCACGTCGCCCCCTCAGCTGCCGCCCACCGGTTCGCTCCGTGCAGCACGCGAATATTGTCATCGGCGAATCCGCACCACGGGCACGGAGATCCGGCCAACGGGTGGCAAGAGGGGCGCACAGGAAAAGAGTGAACGCCCGGCGTGCACGACCGCGTGCGCTGGTCCGCGCAGCCCAGGGGAGTGCCACTTTCCGCGGCGCGGGGGCTCCGTCCCGCCCGTCAGGCCGCTATCGGCGGTCCGGATCCCGCGGCGCCGGTGTCGTCAGATCGATCAGCCGGCAGACCGTCTCGATGTCGATCTTCACCTGTGCGATCGACGCACGCCCCGACAGCCAGGTGATCAGCGCCGAGTGCCAGGTGTGCTCGATCACCCGGACCGCGGAGAGCTGCTCGGGCGTGGGGCTCTCCAGCCCCATCGCGTCCAGGATGATCGCGGTGGTCTGGCGGGAGACCATGTCGACCTCGGGGCTCACGCTGCGGTCCGCGAACGTCAGCGCCCGCACCATGGCGTCCGCGAGGTGCGGCTCCCGCTGGAGCGCCCGGAAGGCCCGCATCAGCGTCTCGGAGACCCGCTCGGCCGCACCGTCCCCCGCAGGGGGGCGTTTGCGGAGCGTGGTGTGCATGTGCTGGAGCTGGTCCTGCATGGTGGCGACCAGCAGATGGATCTTGGAAGGGAAGTAGCGGTAGAGCGTGCCGAGCGCGACGCCCGCGGCGTCGGCGACCTCCCGCATCTGCACCGCGTCGAAACCGCCCCGGCTGGCCAGCTGCGCACTGGCGTGCAGGATGCGACGCCGGCGCGCCTCCTGTCGTTCTGTCAGCGGCGGCGACGCCGGCCCTGCCGACTTGGCTTCGGCTGTCATATGTCCCGTTCCATGCGCGAGTCCGGACCGCACAGCATGGCAGCGTGCCCGTCGTGGCGCGAATCACCTGATCCGGCCGTTACAGCAGCGCTACCTGCCGGTAGATTCGAAGCTCCTTGAACGATCAAGTCTGAAACTTGTTCTAGATTAGCGCGACCGGTTACGCTCCGGCGAAAACGCAGTGAGAAGGGGGCCGTGGGTGACCGCTGAGGCCATAGAGGCCGGCCCTCGCACGGGCCGGTCCGGCGGTGTCGAACCGCTGCGCATCGCGCTCCTCACGTACAAGGGCAACCCGTTCTGCGGCGGCCAGGGTGTGTACGTACGCCACCTCTCACGCGAACTCGCCCGCCTCGGACACAGCGTCGAGGTCATAGGCGCCCAGCCCTACCCCGTCCTCGACGAGGGCGTGCCGCTCACCGAGCTGGGCAGCCTCGACCTCTACCGCAGCCCCGACCCCTTCCGCACCCCGGGGCGTGGCGAGTACCGGGACTGGATCGACGCCCTTGAGGTCGCCACCATGTGGACCGGCGGCTTCCCGGAGCCGCTGACGTTCTCGCTGCGCGCCCGCCGTCATCTGGCGGCCAGGCGCGGCGAGTTCGACGTCGTCCACGACAACCAGACCCTCGGCTACGGGCTGCTCGCCGACCTCGGCGCGCCCCTGGTCACCACCATCCACCACCCGATCACCGTCGACCGGCAGCTGGAGCTGGACGCCGCCGAGGGCTGGAGGCGGCGGGCCTCCGTACGGCGTTGGTACGGCTTCACCCGGATGCAGAAGCGCGTGGCGCGACGGCTGCCGTCCGTGCTCACCGTCTCCGGCACCTCGCGGCAGGAGATCGTCGACCACCTCGGTGTGCGGCAGGACCGCATCCGGGTCGTCCACATCGGGGCCGACACCGACCTTTTCTCGCCGAATGCGGCCGTCGCCGAGATACCCGGGCGCATCGTCACCACCTCCAGCGCCGACGTCCCGCTCAAGGGCCTGGTGCACCTCGTCGAGGCGCTGGCGAAGCTGCGCACCGAGAACCCGGCCGCCCACCTGGTCGTCGTCGGCAAGCGCGCCGAGGACGGCCCGGTCGCGCAGCTCATCGAACGCTTCGGTCTCGGCGACGCGGTCGAGTTCGTCAAGGGCATCACGGACGCGGAGCTGGTGGACCTGGTGCGCAGCGCGCAGATCGCCTGCGTCCCTTCGCTGTACGAGGGGTTCTCGCTGCCCGCCGCCGAGGCGATGGCGACGGGAACACCGCTCGTCGCCACGACCGGCGGCGCGATCCCCGAGGTTGCCGGCACGGACGGGAAGACCTGCCTGGCCGTGCCCCCGGGCGACGCGGACGCACTGGCAGCGGCGCTCGGACGCCTGCTGAACGACCAGGGGCTCAGGTCCCGGCTGGGCGCGGCGGGACGCGACCGCGTGCTGGCGCGCTTCACCTGGGCGAAGGCGGCCCAGGGCACGGCGGAGCTGTACCGCGAGGCCATCGCGGCCCGCGGCCGGGCGGCTCGGGGGGCCGCGAGGTGAGCTGTCCCCCGCCGGCGCTCACCCGTGGCCGCGCGGCCACCGGTGCGTGCCGCGCCACCGCGACCGCGGACCGCGCACCGCAATCACGTACTCGAACCCCCGACCGCGAAAGCAGGTCTACGTGCTGACCGTCGACTTCTCCCGCTTCCCGCTCGCCGCGGGCGACCGTGTGCTCGATCTGGGCTGCGGCGCGGGCCGGCACGCGTTCGAGTGCTACCGGCGCGGCGCTCAGGTCGTGGCCCTCGACCAGAACGGCGAGGAGATCCGCGAGGTCGCCCAGTGGTTCGCCGCGATGAAGGAGGCCGGGGAGGCCCCCGAGGGTGCGACCGCCACCGCCATGGAGGGCGACGCGCTCCATCTCCCCTTCCCCGACGAGTCCTTCGACGTCGTGATCATCTCCGAGGTCATGGAGCACATCCCCGACGACAAGGGCGTGCTCGCCGAGATGGTCCGGGTGCTGAAGCCCGGCGGCCGGATCGCCGTCACCGTGCCGCGCTACGGCCCCGAGAAGATCTGCTGGGCGCTCAGCGACGCCTACCACGAGGTCGAGGGCGGCCACATCCGCATCTACCGGGCGGACGAGCTGCTCGGCAGGATGAGGGAAGCGGGCCTGCGGCCGTACGGAACGCATCACGCGCACGCCCTGCACTCGCCGTACTGGTGGCTCAAGTGCGCGTTCGGCGTCGACAACGACAAGGCCCTGCCGGTCCGCGCGTACCACAAGCTGCTGGTCTGGGACATCATGAAGAAGCCCCTGGCCACCCGGCTCGCGGAGCGGGCGCTCAACCCGGTCGTCGGCAAGAGCTTCGTGGCGTATGCGACCAAGCCCCACCTGCCCGTGGACGCCGCCAAGTGACTTCTCCCGGGCGCACCGAACACCTTGTCCTGCCCGGGGTGCTCACCGCCGAGCAGGCCGCCGAGACGGTCGCGGGCATTCTCGCGGTCCAGCGCGAGGACGGCGCCATACCGTGGTTCCGCGGGCACCACCTCGACCCGTGGGACCACACCGAGGCGGCCATGGCGCTGGACGCGGCCGGTGAACACGAGGCCGCGGCCCGTGCCTACGCGTGGCTGGCGCGGCACCAGAACCCGGACGGATCCTGGTACGCGGCGTACCACGACGGCGAGGCAGACCGGCCCACCGACCTGGGCTGCGAGAGCAACTTCTGCGCGTACGTCGCCGTCGGCGTCTGGCACCACTTCCTGGCCACCGGCGACGAGGTGTTCCTGGAGCGGATGTGGCCGGTCGTGTTCGCCGCGGTGGAGTTCGTACTGGCGCTCAAGCAGCCGGGCGGCCAGATCGGCTGGAAGCGCGAGGCGGACGGGACGCCCGTCGACGACGCGCTGCTGACCGGCAGTTCGTCGGTCCACCAGGCACTGCGCTGCGCGCTCGCGATCGCCGAGGAGCGCGAGGAGCCGCAGCCCGACTGGGAGCTGGCGACGGGTGCGCTGGCGCACGCGATCCGCAGGCACCCCGAACGCTTCCTCGACAAGAGCCAGTACTCGATGGACTGGTACTACCCGGTCCTCGGCGGCGCGCTGACCGGCGCGGAGGCCAAGTCCCGTATCGAGGAGGCCTGGGACGACTTCGTCGTGCCGGGACTCGGTGTGCGGTGTGTGCTGCCCAACCCGTGGGTCACGGGCGGCGAAAGCTGTGAACTCGCCCTGGCCCTGTGGGTGATGGGCGAGTCCGACCGGGCGCTGGAGATCCTCCAGTCCGTCCGGCACCTGCGCGCCGACGGCGGCATGTACTGGACGGGGTACGTCTTCGAGGGACATCGGGCGCTCTGGCCCGAGGAGCTCACCACCTGGACGGCGGGTTCGCTGCTGCTTGCGGTGGCCGCGCTCGGCGGGGACGAGGCGACCACCGCGGTCTTCGGCGGGGAGCGGCTGCCGAGTGGGCTGCCGCCCGGCTGCTGCTGATCCGTCAGTACCTGCGCATGCGCCCTGCCACGGCATGCCCGACGAAGAGGTAGACCACCGCGGCGAGCCCGTAGCCCGCGACGACGCGCGCCCATGCCTCGTCGAACGTGAACAGGTCGTAGGACCAGCCGGCCAGCCAGTGGGCGGCGTCCTGGATGAAGCTCACCAGGTCGTTCGCCTGGTTGGCGTCGAGCAGGTACATCAGGATCCAGAGGCCGAGGATGACGGCCATGACATCAGCAACGATCATGATGACCGCTGCGGCCTGATTCGTTCCGTTGCGATGACTCATGGCTACCGGGTTGCCGCTTGTGAGCGCGTGAAACCCGTTCGGGCTCCCCCGAGTCCTGAAGCCGTACCGCGAGCCGAGGTCACCGACAAGGTTCCGAGCACGTACCCGCCGGGCGGCCTGAGCGGGAGGGAGGAGCCCGGCCGGCCGAACCCCGGCCTGGTCCAAGGGAAAGCCCCTAGGAGTTGAGCTCCGCCAGCACCCGCAGCGTGTACGGGTCCGGGGCGGTCACCAGCAGATCCGTGACCGGGCCCGCGCGCCACAGCTCCAGTCGCTCGGCGATCCGCTCCCGCGGACCCACCAGAGAGATCTCGTCCGCGAAGGCGTCGGGCACCGCCAGCACCGCCTCCTCGCGGTGGCCCTCGGCGAAGAGCCCCTGGATCTGCCGGGCCTGGGCCTCGTACCCCATCCGCGCCATCAGATCGGCGTGGAAGTTGCGGGCCGCGTGGCCCATGCCGCCGATGTAGAAGCCGAGCATCGCCTTGACCGGCAGCAGCCCTTCGGCGATGTCGTCGCAGACCGTGGCCCGGGCCATCGGAGCGATGACGAAGTCCTTGGGGGCGTCGGTGAGCGAGGACTCGTACACGTCCGTACGCAGCGGCGACCAGTACAGCGGCAGCCAGCCGTCGGCGATACGGGTCGTCTGCGCGATGTTCTTCGGCCCTTCCGCGCCCAGCAGGAGCGGCAGCGACGCACGCAGGGGATGGGTGATCGGCCGCAGCGGCTTGCCGAGGCCGGTGGCCTCCTCGCCGCGGTACGGATGGGAGTGGAAGCGGCCGGCCAGCTCGACGGGGGCCTCGCGCCGCAGGACCTGGCGGATGACGTCGACGTACTCCCGGGTCGCCGTGAGCGGGCTCTTGGGGAACGGGCGGCCGTACCAGCCCTCGACCACCTGTGGTCCCGACAGCCCCAGTCCGAGCATCATCCGGCCGCCGGAGAGATGGTCGAGGGTCAGGGCGTGCATCGCGGTCGCGGTGGGCGTGCGGGCGGCCATCTGCGCCACCGCCGTGCCGAGGCGGATCCGGGAGGTGTGGGCCGCGATCCAGGTGAGCGGGGTGAAGGCGTCGGAGCCCCAGGCCTCCGCGGTCCACACGGAGTCGTAGCCGAGTCGTTCGGCCTCGCGGGCGAGCTCCAGATGGGCGGGGTCGGGGCCGCGGCCCCAGTAGCCGAGTGCGAGGCCGAGTCGCATTCCGATCCCTTCTGACGCAGCGTCAGTTCTGGGCGACTGTACGACAACGGCCTCCCGCCCGGAAGGGCGAGAGGCCGTCGCGTGAGCGAAGTGCGCGCAGCGAACCGCGTGCGTCAGCCGCGCTGGATACCGCTGGTGTCCTGGAGGACACCGCGACGGCCGTCCTGCGTCTGGGCCACCAGGCCCGGACCGCGCTGCTCGACCGCGAGGTACCAGGTGCCCGGCGCGAGCTCCGCGATCGGGGACGGCGAACCGTCCTCACCGAACAGCGGACGGGCCACCGGCACCGCGAACCAGAACGGAGTGAAGTCGGCGGGGCCGCCGGCCTGCTGCGCGGCGGCCGGGGCCGGCTGCTGCTGCCCCTGCTGCTGGGCGCCGTACGGCTGGGTCTGCCCCGGCTGGACGCCGTAGGGCTGCTGCTGGGCGCCCGGGTAGCCGTAGCCGCCGGCGACGCCGGGCTGCGCGCCGTACGGGGTCGCCGGCGGCTTCGGGGCGCCGACGAGCGGGGCCTTGAAGGCGGGGACGATCAGGGAGCAGACCGCGCCGGCCGCGAGGACGAGCACGGCGATGAAGCCGAGGATGAGGCCGACGCCCGCGTCGATGCCGCTGCCGCCGATGTCCAGGGAGCCCGCGGGGTCGAAGATCGCGCCGAGTGCGCTCCACGCGGTGAACACGGTGAAGGCGACGCCGACCTGGCCGAGGTCGAGGCCGATGACCTTGGGAGGCTGCGGCAGCGCGCGGGAGGTGACGATCAGCGCCGCGCCGATGATGCCCGCCAAGTAGACACCCATGAGCAGGGACCCGTTGTCCCAGGCGTTCGGCACGTCGTCGCAGTTGCTGCCGGAGCAGTCGAACGTGTCGAGGAACGAGGCGATGAACAGCAACACCGCTGCTCCGATCACCACGCCGTCGCCTCGAATGAGGGAGCGGATGTTCACGTAAAAGTCCTTCGTCGGTCGTCTCATCGGGGCGGTCGTCGCTGCTGCCGGTGGGGCGGTCGCACGGCGCGGAGCTCGGGGGTGACCCCCCATCGTAGAGATGAATCTATCGTCTGCCCGATCCGGTCGTCTCGCGGGTTCGCACTCAGTCCCGCAGGTAGCCGGCGATACCGTCCGCCATTCCCTGCGCCGCCTGTTGGCGCCACGCCGAGTTTTTCAGCAGAGCGGCATCCTGTGGGTCACGCATATTGCCGCATTCGATGAACACTTTGGGCACGGTGGAGAGATTGAGTCCCCCGAGATCCTTGCGCACGTCCAAACCGGTGCTGTCTCCCACGTAGTTGGAGGGCGCACTTCCGGTCGCGCGGACGAACCGTCCCGCGATGCGTTCCCCCAGTTCGCGCGAGGGTCCGACAATCTTCGAGGTGTCCGCGGCACCTGCTTTGACCAGGGCGGGGAGGATGACATGGAAGCCGCGGTTGCCGACGGAGGAGCCGTCGGCGTGGATGGAGATGACGGCGTCCGCCCCGGCTTTGTTGCCGATCCGTGCCCGTTCGTCCACGCACGGACCGAAAGCCCGGTCGTTGTCATGGGTGAATTGGACCGTTGCGCCCTGCTTTTCGAGCAGTGTGCGAAGACGTTGTGAAACATCGCGGGTGAATTCGGCCTCGGTGTAGCCGTCCTTGGTGGCCGTGCCCGTCGTGTCGCATTCCTTGCGGTTGGTTCCGATGTCCACGAGCTTGTTGATCTCGCTCGTGTGCCGGAAATTGCCGGGATTGTGTCCCGGGTCCACCATCACGATCTTGCCGGCCAGCGGTCCCGCCTCGCTGCCGTTCCCCTTCGAGGGCGGAGCCGAGGGTGACACGGTGCCTGACGGGCTGGGAGGCGGCGGCTCGCTCGCCGTGCCCGGCCGGTCCGCTGTGGTGTGCCGGCTCGGCAGTGGCAGCACCTTCGGCGGCTCGTTCTCCCCTGGTCCGCTCATCGTCCGCCAGACGAGCCACCCCGCCAGGGCGGTGGGCACCAGCGCGGCGAGCGCGATGGTGAGATTGCCGCGGCCGACGCGGCGCGGGCGGGCGGGGGACTCGTTCTCGTCGTACGACACCCTCGCGATGCTAGCCGGGTCGCTCAGATCCCCGGTCCGGTACGCCGCAGGACACGAAGCGAGTCGGTTGCCGAGACCTCGGTGAACGCGCCGGACGCGAGTGCCCGCAGATACACGCGGTACGGGGCCTGGCCGGTGAACTCGTCCTCCGGGTCCGGGAAGACGTCGTGGATCACCAGCAGGCCGCCGTCGGCGACATGCGGCGCCCAGCCCTCGTAGTCTCCGCCGGCGTGCTCGTCGGTATGGCCGCCGTCGATGAAGACCAGGCCGAGCGGGGTGCCCCAGACGCCCGCGACCTGCGGGGAACGGCCGACGACCGCGATGACGTGGTCCTCCAGGCCGGCCTTGAACAGGGTGCGGCGGAACGTGGGCAGGGTGTCCATCACGGCGACGTCCGGGTCGACGACGTCCGGGTCGTGGTACTCCCAGCCCGGCTGCTGCTCCTCGCTGCCGCGGTGGTGGTCGACCGTGACGGCGACGGTCCCGGCCTCCCGGGCGGCGTCGGCGAGCAGGATCGTCGAGCGCCCGCAGTAGGTGCCGACCTCCAGCAGCGGAAGGCCGAGCGCGCCCGCCTCCGTCGCCGCGGCGTACAGGGCGAGGCCCTCCCGTACGGGCATGAAGCCCATGGCGGCCTCGAAGGCGGCGAGGGTCTCCGGCTTGGGGGTGGCGCCGGCCATGGGTGGGTCCTCCTGGGGCTATGTGTGCGAGGCCGCCCATCGTGCCCTAAGGGCTGTCCCGTCATCCCCGGCGGGTCACGCAGGGCGTCAGATGCGGTGCATCGCAAGGCGGAGGGTCGTCCTCATACGGGCGTGTTCGGATGAGGACGACAACGCGGCGAGGTGCCGTAGCCGGTGTCGGGCGCCCGGTGGGGATGACGGGACAGCCCTTCAGCGCGCGCTGCCGTGGGTGGCGGGGCCTGCCCGCGATCGTGTGCGTCTCCGTACGGAAGGGCAGCCGGTCTCGGGCCGGTTTCCCAGGCATGCGGAATCAACTGGCCCATTTGTTTGGCCTTTGTGAGCGCGAGTGGGGTGGGGTCGCATTCGGGAGCGACCGGAATCCCTTCCCCCTGGAGGGCTATGGCGTAGATCACGCGATCTCGGTGGGCCTTGCTGGAGCCGGCCGAAAAGCGACTGCATAGGTGGCGCGATACCGCCGTTCGCCACTCATTCCCGCCGTAAAAGCATTGCGCCAGCGTCATCGATGCGTAAGATCCTCGGTGCCGTCGCCAAAATACCTTTGTTTCTGAGGGAGTTGGGCGGCGTCGCGCATGCACCTGTCCTTTGGAGGGGAAATGAAGCTTCGTCAGATGGTCCGCGGTGCGGGTATCGCGGTGGCGGCCATGACCGCTGTAGCGGCGGCCACCGCTCCCGCGAGCGCCGCGACGGTCAACTGGAAGGAAATCAGCCCGAACTCGAACTGGCGTTGTGAGAAAACGATCGAACACGCCACCTATCCGGGTGTGAAGTTCCAGGGGTGCATCGTTGCCAACCAGAACGGCGATGCTCAGGTCGTCCTGGTGGTCAACAACCAGGGCCCCAAGGGCGTCAACATCGGCGGCTGGACCTCGGCCCAGTTCGGCGGCAATGTCACCTGTGCCGACTCGGTCCTCAATCCGGGATTTCAGCGCGGATGCTTCGGCAGCACGGTTCATGTCCCCTGCAACGTCGCTTACGACAGTTCTGTGCACCTCACGGTGAACGGGTCGACCAAGATAGCCCCCGCGCCGCAGATCGCGAGGATCTGCGGCTGATTTCCGGCAGACTCTGATCCGGTGGTGGCCGGTGCCGAAGGCCACCGCCGGACTTTCCGTTTCCGTGTCGGTGCCTCACTGTTTTGGGAAAGGCCGAGACGGTCCTTTGATGAGACCGGGCGAGTCGGGTCATCGGGCGCCGCAATGTGCCCGGTGAAGGCGTTCCCGGCAAAGAAAGGCACCATTGCCGACGCATTGCGTTCGGTCGCGTCGATGGCTCCCGCACCCGCACTCGCTGTCGTCCGGCACGGGCACCGGCACCGGCCGCGACCCGCGCCTGCGGTCGCTCACGGCCGCCGCCGACGGTCCTGGAAGTATCCGGATCCCACAGGGCGCCTGACCTACCGTCAGATTGAAACGTGTTCTAGTCTGCCGCCCATGGGTATCCCCATCACGCACGAACAGCGGGAGTTGGCCGAGGCCGTGCGCGGCTGGCTGGCGCGTGCCGTGCCGCCCGAGGAAGTACGCAAGCTCCTCGACGTGCCCTCGGCCGGGACCGGGCGCCCCGGCCACTGGGACGGCCTGGCCGGACAGGGCCTCCTCGGCGTGCATATCGCCGAGGAGCTCGGCGGCGGGGGCGGCACGCTCGTGGACCTGGCCGTCGTCCTGGAGGAGACGGGACGTGCCGCCCTGCCCGGCCCGTATCTCGTGAGCTCCCTCGCCGCCGAGCTGCTGCTGCGCGCGGGACAGCCGGAGCTGGTCGCGGCGCTCGCGGACGGGCGGCGCGTCGGAGCCGTCGCCCTCGGGACCGGAACACTCACCGCCGTCGCCGCCGAGGGCGGCCTGCTGCTCGACGGGACGGCCCCGCCCGTCCTCGCCGGGGCGCAGGCCGACCTGTACCTGCTCGCGGCCCGGGCCGCGCACGGCACGCTCTGGGCGGCCGTGGACGCCGACGCCCTCGCCGTGCGCGCCCACGAGAGCGCCGACCCCACCCGGCCGACCGCCGAGGTGACGGCACACGCCGTCCATGTCCCCCAGGCGCGCGTCCTCGCCCTCGACACCGCCCTGGTACGGGACCTGGCCCGAGTCCTGCACGCGGCGGAGGCGTGCGGTGTCGCGGCCTGGGCGCTGGAGTGCGCCGCCGAGTACGCCAAGGTCCGTGAACAGTTCGGCAGGCCCATCGGACAGTTCCAGGCGATCAAGCACCTCTGTGCCGACATGCTGGTCCGCGTCGAGCAGTCACGGGCGCTTGCCTGGGACGCGGCGCGCGCGGCGGACGAGCCCGCACCCGTGCGCGGGCTGGCGGCCTCACTCGCCGCCGGGACCGCGCTGGACGCCGCGTACACCTGCGCCAAGGACTGCATCCAGATCCTCGGCGGCATCGGCTTCACCTGGGAGCACGACGCGCATCTGTATCTGCGCCGGGCCCTGGTCGCCCGCCAGCTCCTCGGGCCGGGCGACGGCCACCGGCTGCTGGCCGTGCGGCTCGCGGCCGGCGGGGCACGGCGCGAACTGCGGCTGGAACTCCCGGCGGAGGCGGAGACCTACCGGGCGCCGGCCAGGGCGGCGGCGAGGAGCGTACGGGGGATGGACCCCGCGGCCGCCCGCCGCGCCCTCGCCGCCACCGGCCATGCCGCCCCGCACCTGCCCGAGCCGTACGGCCTGGGTGCCGGAGCCGTCCAGCAGCTCGTCGTCCAGGAAGAGCTGCGCGCCGCCGGGGTCAGCGTCGCCGACCTCGGGACAGCGACCTGGGTGATCCCCTCGCTCATCGCGTACGGGACACCGGCGCAGCAGGAACGCTTCCTGGCCCCGACCCTGCGCGGCGAGCTGCGGTGGTGCCAGCTGTTCTCCGAACCAGGCGCCGGATCGGATCTGGCCGCCCTGCGCACCAGGGCCGAGAGGACGGACGAGGGCTGGCGCATCACCGGGCAGAAGGTGTGGACGAGCTCCGCACGCTCCGCCGACCACGGGATCCTGCTCGCCCGCACCGACCCGCGCGCGCCCAAGCACAAGGGGCTGACCTACTTCCTCGTGGACATGAGGAACACCGAGGGCATCGACATCCGACCGCTGAAGGAGATCACCGGGGACGCGCTCTTCAACGAGGTGTACTTCGACGGCGCGCTGCTCCCGCACGACGCCGTGGTCGGAAAGGTCGACGACGGCTGGAAGGTCGCCCGCAACACCCTCGGCAACGAACGCGTCCACATGGCCGACCAGTTGACCTTCGACACCGGTCTGGCGGCGCTGATCGCCCGTAGCGGTCTGTTCGACGGATCGGTCCGGGCCCGCATCGGAGCCCTCGCCGCCGAGGCGCACGCGCTGGCCTGCATAGGGCTGCGGGCCACGCTGCGGCAGGTGTCCGGTCTGGAGCCCGGCGCGGGCGCGAGCGTACGCAAACTCATCCAGACCGTCCACCAGCAGAAGACCGCCGAGCTCGCCCTCGAACTGCTCGGACCCCAGGGCGCGTTGCGCGAGGGGGTGGGGGAGCGGGCGGTGCACGGGCTGCTCATGTCCCGCTGTCTGACCATCGCCGGAGGCACCACACAGGTCCAGCTCAATGTCGTCGCCGAGCGCATCCTCGGCCTCCCCCGGGACTGAAGGAGTACGCAGTGAAGAGCTACATCGTCGGCGTCGGGATGACGAAGTTCGAGAAGCCCGAGTCCAGGGACTGGCAGTACTGGGACATGGCGAAGGAGGCCGGGGAGCGGGCACTCGCGGACGCCGGGATCGACTACGGCCTGGTGGAGCAGGTGCCCGTGGGGTACTGCTTCCAGGCGTCGACGGCCGGGCAGCGCGCGGCGTACGAGCTCGGACTGACCGGCGTTCCCGTCTACAACGTCAACAACAACTGTGCGACGGGATCGACGGCGCTGATGATGGCCCGGCAGTTCGTCGAGGGCGGCATCAGCGACTGTGTGCTCGCCCTCGGCTTCGAGAAGATGACACGCGGCCCGCTCGGCGGCGGCTCGGACGGCGGTGACTTCAAGGCGTCCCCGGTGGCCCGCCACTACGGCGTCATGGCGGCCGGACACGGCTTCGAGGCGAGTCCGCCCACGGCGCAGATCTTCGGCAACGCCGCCCGGGAGCACATGGAGCGCTACGGCACCACCGAGGCGCAGCTCGCCGCCGTCGGCGCCAAGAACCACCGGCACTCGGCCGACAACCCCGACGCACAGTTCCAGGACGTCTACTCGGTCGACGAGATCCTCGCGGCCAAGACGATCCACCGGCCGCTGACCAGGCTCCAGTGCTCGCCGACCTCCGACGGATCGGCCGCGGCCCTCGTCGTCTCCGAACGCTTCCTCGTCCGGCACGCTCTCCACGGCAAGGCCGTCGAGATCGCCGCGCAGTCCATGACCACCGACACCGAGGAGTCCTTCGCCTCCGGATCGTGCATCGACGCCGTGGGCAAGCCGATGTCCCGTGCCGCCGGGCGGCAGGTCTTCGAGAGCTCCGGGCTCGGCATCGAGGACGTCGACGTGATCGAGCTGCACGACTGCTTCTCCATCAACGAACTGCTCACCTACGAGGCGCTCGGCATGTGCGCGGACGGCGAGTCGGGGAAGCTGGTGGAGAGCGGGGCGACGACATACGGCGGCCGGTGGGTGGTCAACCCCTCCGGCGGTCTGATCTCCAAGGGACATCCGCTCGGCGCGACGGGACTCGCCCAGACGGCCGAACTGGTGCGGCAGTTGAGGGGGGAGGCGGGGCCCCGCCAGGTGGCGGACGCGCGCGTCGGACTCGCCCACAACATCGGGCTCGGCGGAGCCGCCGTGGTCACACTCCTGCGCAGGTCATAGGGCCTTGTCCGCGATCTCCCGGGACGGCCCCTGGACACCCGGCGCGGTGATCCTCGCCCCGGCACGGACGGACGCGTGGCCGACGCATGCCCGGCGAGGGGCCGACGCGGCCCTCAGAGCCAGCCCTGCCGACGGGCCGCCCGGACCGCCTCCATACGGTTGCGGGTACCCGTCTTGCCGATCGCCGAGGACAGATAGTTCCGCACGGTCGACTCGGACAGGTGCAGCGACCCCGCGATGTCGGAGACCGTCGCCCCGTCCACCGCGGCGTTCAGCACATCGCGCTCGCGCGCGGTGAGGGGGCTCGGACCCGCGCTCAGGGCCGCCGCGGCCAGCGCCGGGTCGATCACCGTCTCGCCGGTCAGCACCCGCCGGATCGCCTCGGCCAGTTCCTCGACGGGACCGTCCTTGACCAGGAAGCCCGCCGCCCCCGCCTCCATCGCCCTGCGCAGATATCCGGGTCTGCCGAAGGTGGTGAGGATCAGCACCCGGCAGTCGGGGACCTCGTCCCTCAGCAGGGCCGCCGCGTCCAGGCCGCTGCAGCCGGGCAGTTCGATGTCGAGCAGTGCCACATCGGGACGTGAGGTGAGCGCCGCGTCGACGATGGCATCACCCCGGCCGACCTGGGCGACGACCTCGATGTCCGCCTCCAGACCGAGCAGCAGCGCGAGCGCGCCCCGCATCATGCCCTGGTCCTCGGCGAGGAGGACTCTTACACACCTTACCGGGCGGTGGTTTTGCGGCATCTCGGTCACAGAGAACAGGGTATGGCCGGTGGCTTGTTGAGGCAGCGCGGCGACGGCTCCGGACATGCAGAAAACCCGCCCGGCACTTGGCCGAACGGGGCGTTTTGCTGCCTGGGGGCGCTCGTCTAGCTCGTGCCGATCACGTCATCCGGGGTCGGTCCCGCCTCGCGGGCCTTCTACGACCGCAAGCGGGGCGAAGGCAAACGACACCACCAGGCCCTGATCGCTCTGGCCCGGCGCAAGATCAACGTCCTCTACGCCATCCTGCGCGACCGGCACCCCTACGAAGCCCGGCCGCCCCTGCGTCTCGTGGCTTGACAACAGCATTAGGCAGCCACCCCCTGACGGGTAGAGCGGACAGCCTTGATGTTGATGGTGGGGAAGTCGTAGTCAACGCCGATTTCGGCGAACGCCGTAGCCCACCAGCGTTCCCGCTGTTCCGGGGTGAGTGCTCGCGTCTCCTCGGCGTGGAAGATCGCATGGGCTTGCGCCGAGGACGGTCCGGACCACGGGCGACGCGTGGCGCGAGGGATCGGCAGGGGCTCGGTGGTGACCACCGGGGGTTCAGCAGTGAAGGCACGGCGCTTTCCACGGGCAGGCAGTAAGAGGCTCAGCACCCACAGCAGGGCACGGGCGGCGACTGCATCCAGGTCGCCACAAACCTCGTCGCCTCGCGCGGCGTGGTCCCCGTCCGTGACTCCAAGAACCCGAGCGGTCCGGTTCTCGGCTTCCCCGCCGGCTCGTTCGCAACTTTCGTGGCGGGCGTCAAGGCTGGAGAGTTCGGCACTGTCTGACCCTTGGCCACCCCGCGCCAGCTCACAGCGGCCCCACTGTGCTAAGGCATGGTGGGGCTTCCCTCTGCCCCCAGTAGACCAACGGCGAAAGCCCCGCCGCACCCCCGGTTGGGAAGCGTGGCGGGGCTGGTGGTCACGCTGTCCGGAGTTGGGGCGTGCGACGCACAGGGGGCACGAACCACAGACTCTCGGGCGGGTCCTGGTCGGGGGTGCGGTCAGTGAGCCTTTTCAGTGTGGCCACTGATCGAGTGATGGTGGCTGGGCCCGCAACGAACGAGGCTCCCGAGCGGGCCCCCACAGGGTGTGGCCCCGGGCGTCCTCGTGTCCGGCGCAGCGTGGCTGGATGTCGTGATCCCGCAGGTCCTTTGACCGAACCATCCCGCCTCCTCAAGCTGACCGCTCGTCAAAGTCGACAAATTCAGTCCGGGGGCCAAGTGCTTCGATACCCGCCACATACACGCCGTGACCTGCATTTTTCCCCTACTGCGCACCGAAGCCGGACACGTGCGCCGCCAACTTTTCCGGATGTTGGCGCAAAAATCCCGTCGGAAGCTGAGTGGCTGGAAAAGGCTGTACGTACATCAGGGTGACCAGTGGATCTCCGGGCCGAGCGCGGGGGGCGGCGAGCAAGGGTGCTCGCGGTTTGCTCAGCAAGCTCGGCAAGGTTGAGACCAATGTCGAATATGGAGGGGGCGACGGTGGGGAAGTTCGGGGGTTCGACCCGAAAAAGCGTGTCCTGCACGCTTCCAGGGAACACAATCGCCTCTCTGTATTCACGATGATCGAGAAAGGGTCAGAAATGTCCCGTAAAAGGACCGCCACTCGTAAGAAGAAGCTGGTCTGGCTGGTTGTCAGCGCCAGCCTGGCCACCGGGGGCTTTGTCGCGGCGACCGGGGCCGGCTTCGCGGCAGGCGCCCCCCGGATCGCAGCTTTCCGCCTCAGTAACTTCTCGGGAACCATTGCGAATGTCTGCGTCCGCACGGATGTTGCCAAAAAATGCTCAGGCAACTTCGCGGGAGGAAAGAGTGAGGTCTTTCAAGTAAAATTCAAAAAGCCGACCGGCTGGTCTTGCACTTCGACCTCAAAAGGCCTGACCGGTACGGCCTCGACCGTAAGCTTCAGTCGCGCCGACGTCAAGGAATGCGCGGTGGTCGGCACCATTTTCGGAACCAATATTACCCTCAAGTGACCACCGCAACCACGTGCTTCAACGCCGCGCAGGACCTACGGGCCGACTACCACCGGAGCCAGGGCCCCCGCGGGGCGCGATCATCGATGCGCGTGGAACACGGAGTGTCGGATCAGCAATGATGCGTCGGCAGGCACGGTCTTCCACTCGGATCACGGGGCGTAGAGAACTCCATGATCTTGGAAGCCGTGCCTGTCACGTTCCCGCGCTCCGTCTCGACTACCAATCCGGTCCGAGATAGCTCCCGCTCTGCCTGCCACAGGCGAGCGGCAGAGCACTTGAACGTTGCCGTCCGTGTCCTCGCCCCCGAGTGCGATCGGCTGCACGTGGTCTACGTCCACCACGTCCGCGAGGACGGGGGACCCGCACCGGGCACAGCGGGCACCCCCACGGGCACCGACCAGGGCACGGAGCCGAGCGGCCCCCGAGAACACCTGAACCAGCACGGCACGACGGGCACGTACCGAAGCCCGCTGTTCGTAGTCCTGGTGGTGACCCTCGCAGCGGCCCCGGTGAGTGGCGGGCTCGGTGCAGTCGATACAGCGCACGATGCCCCCTGTCAGTGTTCCGCCCTACATTGGGTGGATGACTACACCTGATGGCACCCCCGAGCCCACACCGGGCTACCGCCGCTTCGCTGGTCACTGCGGACTCTGCGGTCTCGGTCTCCAGTGGGAGGCATACAGCCTTACCCGACTAGTGGACAGCGAGGGGCTTACGTACTGCGAGCCCGCACAAGGTCCTCACGTCGTGAACTAGTGCCGACCCCATCCGTTGGGTCAGTCGCGCGGTGTGTTTGTCCTCTCCAGCTCGGCCTATCCGGACACAGTGGGGAGACCACACGGGCTTACAACCCCGTTCGGCGACTCGCGGACGAGCCGGTTACTGATGGGCGGTGCAGTCTCCCCGCGCTCTGCCTCACGACCCCTGCGGCCACCCCGAACGGGTGCGTGGTGCACGGGCAGAACTGGTGTGAGAGTCGGGCACTCAGACCGCCGATTCCGGACTGGTGGGGTGCGCGGTAACCCGCTCTCACTGTGTTGTGGGGACCACGAGATTCCCGAGCGCTGAGCATGACGGGATGACGGTTCGGATGCCGTTTTGGTTTTCTCTATATTTTTCTATGTGCATTCAAAAAAGTAGGTCTATCCGTCATACCGTCATGGGGCCGTCCGCTGGTCGCTCTGCCGCTCGTCGAGCCCCCGAGCGCCCATGTGTGGGCACAAGGAAGCCCCGGCGGTCACGTGGACTGCCGGGGCTGGTGCGGACCGGTCGTACCGCATCCCAGTGCAAGCCTGTAAGGCACCGGGCCTGCTCCGCACGCTCCAAGTTGGTGCGGGCTACGCGAGAGGCTATCCCGCCCAAGCGGGGACCCGTAGACGGACAGCAGAGAGCCCCGGTTGGTCCGGAGACCTACCGGGGCTCTCTCGCCTTCCTACGCGGCTCGCTCGTACTCCGTACGCTCGGCGTTCTTGGACCAAGCGATCGTCAGACGTGAGTCACCGTCAAACTTCGCCCCTCGCCGGGGGGCTCTGCGCACCGTGATGCGGTCGATAGCAAGGCGGAGTAGATCACGCTTCAAGTAGCGGTCCGCGTCGTTCCATGCTGCCGTCAGATCCTCCACAGACAGGGAGAGGAACGGGAGTTGGATCCTGCCCGCCGAGCCATGCTTAGCCGCTTCCTCCTTGGCCGCTTCCACGGCTTCCGTGGCTTCGGCAAGTTGCTGGAAGTAATAGCGCTCGGCTGCCCCGGTGTACTGCTTGCGCGTCCGTACGAGCCCCGCCAAGTCGGCTTCCGCAGCGTCCAGCACGGCACGGGCCGGGTGTTCCTCGGCGGTCTCTTCGGGCTTCATGCGAGCGGCCCACCGTTCGGAGACGGCAACCATGATCGGGTCGTCATCGTCGGCATTCGTCAGCCGGGCCAACCACGCCTCAAAGACGTAGCTCTCAATGGCTGTCGTCCTCGCGGACGCCTTGACGTGGCACCCGGTACCTCCGGTGGCTGCCTGGCACAGAATACGAGCGCCCGCCCATGGACATGGACCGCTTGCATCCGGGGCACTGCAACAGCCCGGTAAGAAGATGCTTCGCGCGGGTGTCCCTGGCTCGCTTCGGGACGGGGATCACGTTGTTGCCCGCAAGGTTGTTTTGCACCGTGCGCTGGAGGTCCCGCGTGATCAGTGCCGTGCCGGGAGCGTCACCAACTCGCCCTTGGCGTTGCGGTACGGCTCGGGGTGTCCGGGGCGAATCTGAATCACTTGCGTACCGTAGTAGGCGGGGTTCCGGGTCATGCGGTGGACGTACGCGAAGCCCCATGACTTGCCGCCGGGCGAGGGAACACCCATCCCGTTGAGCCAACGGCACACCCCACGCGTGGACTCTCCGTCCCCGGCCATCATGCGGAACATCTCGCGCACCAGGGCGGCGCGGGTCCATTCCTTGTGGGTCGCTACGTGGCAGATGAACGGCTCTTCATCCGGTGACAGCACGCGGTCCCGAGAGACGGTGTACCCGTAGGGAGCCCGGCCGGCGACCCACCTTCCCGCGTCGCGCTGTTCTTCCTTGGTGTCACAGACTCGCTTGGAAAGTCCCTCGCTGTACTCGCGGGCTTCCTCGGCACGGTTGATGATCCAGCGGCGGTCACGCGGCTCGTTGGAGTCCAACCCGTCCATGTCGAAGATGACGCGCGCCTTACCGATGACCTTCAACAGATCCTCGGCACCCTTGCGGCTGAACAGGTCGATCGCGTACGCCCACAGCGCCGGAACGTCCTCGTCGGCGAAGGCTGCCAAAGCACGATCGAAGTCGGAGCGCTTCACGGCCTTGAACGCGCTCGCAATGTCCTTCCACACCTTCCTCGGCGAGGAGGACACGGATGGACTTGGCGGGCCGGTGATCCTGCGGCATCTCTTCCACCACGTAAGGGTATGGCGGACCGCTGAGCTGGGACATCAGTCGCAGTGTGCGGGTTCCGCTTTCTGTGTCGCGTCCACGGGGAGTTCCGCCCGCACGCGGAATCCGCCCTTCGGTGACGGTCCCGCTTCCAGGGAGCCGCCCGCGGCCGAGAGGCGCTCTGTGAGGCCCTTCAGGCCGGTGCCGCCCAGGGACGGCAGGGCATCGTCGGCGGGACTCCCGCCCAGGCCGTCGTCGGTGACGGTGAGCCGGACCCGCTCCTGAGTGGCCTCCAGGGTGATCTCGCAGTGGGCGGCCTCGCTGTGGCGTACGGCATTGGTCACGGCCTCGCGGACCACCCACCCCAGCAGCGCCGCCGTCTGGGGTTCGAGCGGCGGGCCCGAGCGGCGGATCACCGGCTCGATGCCGACGGCGGTCAGCGCGGAGCGGGCCCGGTCGAGTTCGGCCGCGAGGCTTCCCTCGCGATAGCCGGTCACCGCTTCGCGGATCTCCGTCAGGGCCTGGCGGCCCACCGACTCGATGTCCGTGATCTGCGCCAGCGCGGCGTCCATGTCGCGCGGGGCGAGTCGGCGCGCGGCCTCGGACTTCACCACGATCACGGAGAGGGTGTGGCCGAGCAGATCGTGCAGATCGCGGGAGAAACGCAGCCGCTCCTTCTCGACCGCCGTGCGGGCCAGTTCCTCGCGGGCCGCACGCAGTTCGCGGACGGCCTCGGACAGGGACAGGATCGCGGCGGTCACCATGGTGGACAGGAACGTGCCGTACGCGACGTTCACCGCGCCCCAGCCGTCCCTGAAGCCCGCGATCACCCCGGCGAGAGCGCTCAGGCCGAGGCCGGTCGGGCCGAGCCGGTGGCCCCGGACGACCGAGCCCACGGCCAGTCCGAGCAGCGGGAAGAAAAGCAGCCAGCTGCCGCCGTACCCGATGGCGAGCGCGCAGGTCACCGCGAGCATCGCGATCAGGAGCCGGCGGGTGGAGCGGGCCTCGCGCTTCTCCTTGACGAATGCCCTGAACACCACCGATATGTAGAGAGAGTTGAAGGTCAGCAGACCGATGCCGCCGATCCACGGGTTCGCTGTCTTTCCCTGTACGAGGTTGGAGAACGCCCCCATGCCCATGAGCAGCCAGGGCAGCATGGCGAAGCCGTTGGGCGGGCCCACCTCCTCGGGAGCGCATCGCCAGATCCCCCTGCGCGAGCGCCGACCGCGCTTCTGCTCGTCCCGGCCGGCCCTCCAGGTGTCCATCGCCCCGACGTCCTCGCGGCTCTGCCGCGTCCGCTTCTTCTGGGGCATCGTCGCTCCTGTCATGCCGTCCTCGCCGACCGACGGTACGAGAGAACCGCGTGGAAACCGAAGAGCAGGCCCCAGACGGCGAGCACCGCGACCGCGGTGAACGCGGGTGCGCTGCTCTCGGTCACCGCCTGCCCCAGCGCGGCGAAGCCATGGGTCGGGCTGTAGCCGGTCAGGGCACGCAGCCAGCCGGGGAAGAGGTCCACGGGGAACCACAGACCGCCGACGATGGAGAGCCCGAGGTTGCAGGCGACGTTCACGACACCCGTGGTCTGGGCGGAGAGGAGGTAGCCGTTGCCGATGCCGAGCAGGGTGAAGGGGAGCGCGCCGAGCCAGAGCACGACGGTGACGGCGCCCCACTGCCAGAGGTCCATCCGGACGCCGTTGAGGATCCCGCCCGCCGCCAGTACGGCGGCGATGGCGGGCAGGACGATCACCGAGCCGGTGAGCGCCCGGCCGATGACCACCTGGCGCGGGGTCATCGGAGTGATCCGCAGCTGCCGCAGCCAGCCGCTCCCCTTGTCCTCCGCGACGCCGGTCCCGGTGGACAGGGCCGCGCCGAGTGCGCCGTACGCCGCCATGCCGACCATGGAGGCCGTCTTCCACTCGGAGGCGTTCTCGCCGATGTTGGTGAAGAGCAGATACATCATCACCGGCATCCCGATGCCGAAGATCACGAAACCGGTGTCGCGCAGTGTGCGGCGGACTTCGAGCTTCACGTAGTCGAGCATCATCGGACGGTCTCCGGATCAGGGGCGGCGGTCAGGGTGAGGAAGACGTCTTCGAGCGGGACGGGGGCGACTTCGAGGCCGCGGATCGCGTTCAGTGCGGCGAGGGCGACAACCGTCGCGTCGGAGTCGTCCGTCCGCAGCCGGGCACGGTCGCCGCGCACCTCCACGGAGGTGACGCCGGGCAGCAGGGTGAGGCCGTCGGTGCCCTGGCCCGCCAGGTCGAAGGAGACGAGGCTGCCGCCCGCCGAGTTCCGCAGTGCCTCGCCGCTGCCGTCGGCGACGAGCCGGCCGTGGTCGAGGACGACGATCCGGTCGGCGTTGTCGTCGGCCTCCTCCAGATAGTGGGTCGAGAACAGCACGGTGTTGCCGCGCTCGGCGTAGCCCCGCATGGACGTCCAGAAGGCCTGGCGGGCCTCGACGTCGAGGGCGGCGGTCGGCTCGTCGAGGATGATCAGCTCGGGGTTCCCCGCCAGCGCGACGGCGAAGCGGACGCGCTGGAGCTGGCCGCCGGAGATCCGGTCGGCGCGGCGGTCCGCGTGCTCGGTGAGCCCGGCCAGCTCCAGCGACTCGGCGACCGGCAGAGGCCGGGGGTAGGTGCCGGCCACGAAGGTGACCAGTTCGCGCACGGTCACCCGGGGTATCGGACGGCCGTCCTGGAGCATCGCCCCGACCCGGCCCGCGGCGACCGCGTGCTCGGGGGCGCGGCCAAAGACCTCGACGCGTCCGGCGTCGGGCTCGTTCAGGCCGAGCATCAGGCTGATCGCGGTGGACTTGCCCGCGCCGTTGCGGCCGAGCAGGGCGACCGTCGCGCCGCGCCCGATGCCGAGGTCGATGGAGTCGAGTGCCCGTACCCGGCCGAATGCCTTGGCCACACCGGCGAAGCTCACCGCCGCCGCACCGTCTGCTCTCTGCGTCTGCTTCATGTGGATCACGCTACGGAGCGGACAGGGGCCCCGGCAGATGCGCATGTACGCACTCGGCCGTGACAAATGTCCCGGGCCCCACCGGGCGTCCGCGCGGGCGGATCGCGGCCCGTCGGGGCATGGCCCACACCATTTCTGACAAGACGTCAGCAGTCTTCACAAGTGATGGGGGCTGCGTTATACATAGGGTCCACCGACCTAGAACGCGTTCTAGAAGGGGCGTGGGGCCGGTCCCGTACGACCTCGGTGCGGCCGACGGTGCGGACGGCCGCGCCGAGGTCTTCCACCCATCAAGGAGCAGCATTCCCATGCCCATTGATGCCGACAGGGCCGTCGCCGCCGAACCCAGGAGCACCGAGATCAGGTGGGACAGCAAGGACGTCCAGCTCTACCACCTCGGCCTCGGCGCGGGCGTCCCCGCCACCGACCCGGACGAGCTGCGCTACACCCTTGAATCCAGGCTGCATGTGCTGCCGAGCTTCGCCACCGTCGCGGGCGCGGGCAGGGGGGCCGTCGGCGGTCTGAACGGCCCCGGCCTCGACATCGACCTCGCATCCGTCCTGCACGGTGGACAGAGCGTCCGCGTCCACCGGCCGATCCCGGTTGCCGGCAGCGCGGTATCCACATCGAGGATTGCCGCCGTCCATGACAAGGGCAAGGCCGCGGTTCTCGTCCTGCGCACCGAGGTGGCCGACGACGAAGGACCGCTGTGGACCAGCGACTCCCAGATCTTCGTCCGCGGAGAGGGCGGTTTCGGCGGCGAACGCGGGCCCTCGGCCCGCACCGAACTCCCCTCCCGGGACGCGGACAAGACCGTGGAGAAAGCCGTCCGCGAGGACCAGGCGCTGCTCTACCGGCTCTGCGGCGACCTCAACCCGCTCCACGCCGACCCCGAGTTCGCCGCCCGCGCGGGCTTCGACCGGCCCATCCTGCACGGGCTCTGCTCGTACGGAATGACGCTCAAGGCGGTCGTCGACACCCTCCTCGGCGGGGACGTCGGCCGCGTCCGCTCGTACACCACCCGCTTCGCCGGAGTCGTCTTCCCCGGCGAGAGCCTGCGCATCCGGATGTGGGCCGACTCCCCCGAGCCCGGCCGCGTCCAGGTGTCGGTCACGGCCGTCGAGAGGGACGACGCGCCGGTCCTCGCCGACACCATCGTCGAGCACGTCTAACACTGGTACGAGAGGAGCCGCACCGTGCGCGCAGCCGTACTGCAGGAGACAGGCCAGGACAAACTCGAAGTCCTCGACGACGTCGAGGCGGTGGGATTCGGCCCGGGCAAGGTCAAGGTCCGGGTCCGGGCCACCGGCCTGTGCCACTCCGACATCTCCGCGATGAACGGCGTGCTGCCCCAGCCCGCGCCCTTCGTCCCCGGCCACGAGGGCGCCGGCGAGATCGTCGATGTCGGCGACGGCGTGAGCGGCCTCGCCGCGGGCGACCGGGTGATGATGTGCTGGCTGCCCGCGTGCGGTGCCTGTCCCGCCTGCAAACGCGGCCAGACCCAGCTGTGCCTCGCCGGGTTCATGAACGCGGGCACGCCCAACTTCAAGCGCCCCGGCGGCGATGTCTTCGGCTTCGCGGGCACCGGCACCTTCGCCGAGGAGGTCGTCGTCGACGCCGGGTGCGCCGTCAAGATCCCCGAGGACGTGCCCTTCGACATCGCCGCGCTGATCGGCTGCGGAGTCACCACCGGGCTCGGCGCGGCCATCAACACCGCGGACGTCAAGGCCGGTTCGTCCGTCGCGGTCATCGGCTGCGGCGGCGTCGGAATCTCCGCGATCCAGGGCGCGCGGCTCAAGGGCGCGGCCCAGATCGTCGCCGTCGACCCGGTCGCGACCCGGCGCGAGGCCGCGCTCAGGTTCGGCGCGACGGAAGCCGTCTCGCCCGACGAACTCGCCGACGCCAGGCAGCGCATCACCGCGGGCGAGGGTTTCGACTACGTCTTCGAGGTCGTCGGCAGGTCCGCCACGGCGCGGACGGCGTACGAGACGACCCGGCGCGGAGGCACCCTGTGCATCGTCGGCGCCGGAGCCATGGACGACTTCCTCCAGCTCAACATGTTCGAGCTGTTCTTCGACGAGAAGCGGATCCTGCCCTCCATGTACGGCGGCGGCGATGTGCTCACCTCGTACGAACGGGCCATCGCCCTGTGGCGCGCGGACCGTATCGACCTCCAGGGCCTCATCACCCACCGGGTGCAGCTCGCCGAGATCAACGACGCCTTGGCCCAGATGCGCACGGGCGAGGCGCTGCGCACCTGCATCGAGATCTGAACCTGAGCCGAGATCTGAAAGGGATCGGATGTCACTGCCACTCGACGGACTGTCCGCGATCGTCACCGGAGCGGGCCGCGGCCTCGGGCGCGCCGAAGCGCTCGAACTCGCCGGCCTCGGGGCGTGCGTCGTCGTCAACGACTACGGGCGGCCGGGCCGGGACGGCTCTGGCGAGGCGTCCGCGACCCCGGCCGAGGAGGTCGCCGAGGAGATCCGCGCGGCGGGCGGCTCGGCCGTGGCCCACCACGGCGACGTCTCCGACTTCGCCCAGGCCCGCGACCTCGTCGAACTCGCCGTCACGACCTTCGGAAAGCTGGACATCCTGGTCAACAACGCGGGCATCCTGCGCGACCGGATGGTCTTCTCGATGAACGAGAGCGAGTGGGACTCGGTGATCCGCGTCCACCTCAAAGGCCACTTCAACACCACCCACTTCGCCTCGGTGCACTGGCGCGAGCGCTCCAAGGCGTCGGGGGCGCCGGTCTACGGGCGGATCGTCAACACCTCGTCCGAGGCGTTCCTCGCGGGCTCGGCGGGGCAGCCGAACTACGCGGCGGCCAAGGGCGGCATCGTCGGCCTCACCACCTCCACGGCACTCGCGCTGGCCAAGTACGGAGTCAGGGCCAATGTGATCTGCCCGCGCGCCAGGACCCGGATGACCGAAGACGTGTTCGCGGGCTTCCAGGAGCCGGTGGACGGCGGGCTCGACCCGCTCGCCCCCGGGCATGTCGCCCCGCTCGTGGGCTATCTGGCCTCACCCGCCGCGGCGCGCGTGAACGGCCAACTGCTCGTGGTGCACGGCGGAATGGTCGCGATCGTGGAACGTCCCAGGGTGGCGGCGAAGTTCGACACCGCCAAGGAAGCGTTCAGCTACGACGAACTGGACGCGCTGCTCACCCCGCACTACGCGGACCGCCCGCCGAACGAGACATTCGCGGCGGCGGAGGTGCTCGGCCTCAAGAAGGGCTAGCGTCTCTCGTTTGAACGAAAGACCCTGGGCCTCTCGTTCGGATCGTGCCGCGCTCGCGCACGCCCGGGGCACACACGTGCGGGAGGGAGCCGGACATCCGGCTCCCTCCCGCACTGTCAGGCGCTCCTACTTCGACACCTTCCGGTGCTTGCCGTGTGCCGGCACCGCCGAATTCTCCGTCGTGGCCGCACCGCCCCGATGCTTCCCGGCACCGCCGGCTTCGGCCTGGGCGGCGGCTGCTCCCTGCGGCCGCTCCTGGGTCGTGTCGGTTCGTGCTTCAGACATGTGGGAAGTCCCCCGTCGTGATTGCTGAGTTACGTCGTGCAAGGCCGAAAGTTTAACCAGGGGTGATGCGCCCGGTGAGGGGCGCCTCCTGCAGAGGAACCGGCCTGTGCACAGCAGGAGTCCCGGCGCCCCCGGACGGTTCCCCACCTGCGCGTTCCGTATGTGCCGGTTGTGTGATCGTGTCGTCTGCCTCGATCCGCGCGACCCCGCATGGCACCGCCTCGGTCGCATACGGAAGGAGCAGCGAACCCTCCCGGCTCCACAGCCCGGACCCCGCCAGCCAGCCGCCGGGAACGGACCGCTGAAGCAGCCGCCGCTCCGAAGGGCGCCAGAGCCCCAGCCAGCTCCCCGCGGCGCCGTCGATGCGCAGCGCCACCCCACAGCTCTCGGGCATCAGCACCTGACCGGGCTGCACCGCGAACGGCGTCACCGCGTAGTCCGCGAGCCGCAGGCACTCCGGAAAGCGCACCGGCAGCAGGCTCCCGAGGACGCCCCAGCCGAGCCGGTCGTGACCCGGGGCGTTCGAGCGGAGCAGCAGCAGGCCGCTGTCGGCGTCGGCCAGCAGCAGCCGGTCGTCGCTGTCGTCGGTGATCTGGAGCAGCGGCGTCGCTTCCCCGCCCCGCTCCAGGTCGACCGCCACCGCCTTCACCGGGCCGCCGTCCAACTGCTGGTCCAGGGCGAGCATCCGGCCCGTACGGTCCAGCCACACGCCCCCGGAGCAGCGCCCCGGGACCTCGGCGACGTGCTCCGGTCCGAACGTACCTCCCGCCACCAGCCAGACCGCGGTCGACAGTGTCCCCGGTGCCAGAGCGTAGGCGCGTACCCCGTCCGGCGAGGGCGGAAGCAGCGTCAGCTCCGGCGACTCGATCCCGCCGAGCGGCAGTTCACCTGTGCCGGGACCGGTGGGGTAGAGCAGGGAGAAGGCGTGCCGCCCCTCCACTCGCCGCCGGATCAGCACCCGCCCGTCGGCCAGCGGCTGCACCTCGGCGTCCCGTTCCTCGGGCTGGCCCAGCGGCAGCGGCACCGCATAGGGCTCGGGGCCGTCGAGGGTCCACCGCTCCGGAAACAACGCGTCGCCGCTCCCCGCGAGCCGGGCCGCGTAGGTCCCGTCGGCGCTGATCGTGAACTGCGTACTCCCCGCGGCTCCGTCCTCCGCGGCCCTCTCGAAGGCAACGGCTGTCATCGGACCCTCCTCGCGCGCAGCACGGCCGGGTGGCTCTGCTCTCCCGCACGGAACGCATCCATCAAGGTCACCTCGCTCGACGACGGCTCGGTCCGGTCGCACGGTGCCCCCGCAGAGGCACGGCCCCGGGTCGCGCCAAGGGCCGAAGTGTGTGACCGGCTCGTCACCTCCGGTGACTGAAGCTAGGTATCGCACTTCCTGCCGAACAACAGGTGGCAGCCCACTTCACACATAAGGGTGGCCGTGCGGGGATTCGCCTGAGGGGGAGGGGGTGATTGTGCTCAGCGGGAAACCGGTGCTTAAGGTTAGGCATCCCTAAGTACTGCATCAGGAGCACGTCATGTCTCTACTCCGCCGTGGCACCGCCGCCGCGCTCGCCCTTGCCGCCGCGCTCTCCCTCGCCGCCTGCGGCGGTGGGGACGGGGGCAAGGACTCCTCTGGCAAGGCCGACGACGGTGGCAAGAAGGCCGTCGCCCAGGGCGGGAAGGGTTTCGGCGACGCCGCGACGAAGACCGCGGCGATGGGGACGGACGCGGCGCCCGGTCAGTTTCCGCGCACCGTCACCCACGCGCTCGGCACCACCGAGCTGAAGACCGCGCCCAAGCGGGTCGTGGTCCTGGACGTCGGCGAGCTGGACAACGTTGCTTCGCTGGGCGTCAAGCCGATCGGCTACGCCCCCACCGAGGGCGACGAGGGCATCCCGGGCTATCTGAGGAAGGAAGCCGGCAGCCCCAAGAGCGTCGGCACCATCAACAACCTCAACCTTGAGGCGATCGCGGCCCTCAAGCCCGACCTCATCCTGGGCAGCCAGCTGCGCGCGGCCGACAAGTACAAGGAGCTGTCCAGGATCGCTCCGACCGTCTTCTCCATCCGCCCCGGCTTCACCTGGAAGGAGAACTACCTCCTCAACGCCGCGGCCCTGGATCGGACCGCCGAGGCGAAGGCGAAGCTCGGCGCGTACGAGAAGAAGGCGAAGCAGCTCGGCACGGACATCGGGGCCACCAAGCCGACCGTCTCGATGGTCCGCTACATGCCCGGCAAGATCCGCCTGTATGCCCAGGCGTCCTTCATCGGCACCATCCTCAAGGACTCGGGCCTGCCGCGGCCGGCGAACCAGCAGGTCGAGGACCTCGCCGTGGAGATCAGCCCCGAGAAGATCGATTCCGCGGACGCCGACTGGATCTTCACCGGCGTGTACGGCGACCCCGGGACCACCAAGCGGGACACCGCGCAGTCCAACCCGCTGTGGAAGAGCATGAAGGCGGTCAAGGCGGGGCAGGCCAAGGACGTTCCGGACGAGACCTGGTACCTCGGGCTCGGCGTCACCGCGGCGGACAAGGTCCTCGACGACCTCCGGGGCTTCCTCGTCAAGAAGTAGCCGGCCGTGGGCCGGTCCGCGGCCGCGGACCGGCCCGGTGCACGGGCTGTCTCCGGCCAGGGGCCTGCCCGTGCGCCGGCCTGGTTCCGGTCGCGGACCGGCCCGCGCACCGGCCGGAAGGGCCCCTGCCACCGCGGCGGGAAGGATCCGGCAGGAGCCCAGGCCACAGGTCCACCAAGGACAGGTAGCCTTTCCCCCGTGCCCCGTCTGTCTGAAGTCATCGCCGCGCTCGACGCCCTCTGGCCCCCCGAACGGGCGGAACAGTGGGACGCGGTCGGTACGGTCTGCGGCGACCCGGACGCGGAGATCACCCGTGTGCTCTTCGCGGTCGACCCGGTGCGGGAGATCGCCGACGAGGCGATCGCCCTCGGCGCCCAGCTGATCGTCACGCACCACCCGCTCTATCTGCGCGGTACGACAACGGTCGCGGCGGCCACGTTCAAGGGCCGCGTCGTGCACACGCTGATCAAGAGCGACATCGCGCTCCATGTCGCGCACACCAACGCCGACACCGCCGATCCCGGGGTCTCCGACGCTCTCGCGGGCGCACTCGACCTCCGCATCGTCGGACCCCTCGTGGCCGAGAGCGGCCTCGGCCGGATCTGCGAGCTCGACCATCCCGAGACGCTCGCCGAGTTCGCCGCCCGTGCCGCCAAGCGGCTGCCCGCCACCACACAGGGCATCCGGCTCGCGGGCGACCCGGAGATGACCGTGCGTACGGTCGCGGTCAGCGGCGGCTCCGGGGACAGCCTCTTCGATGCCGTAAGGGCCGCGGGCGTGGACGCCTTCCTCACCGCCGACCTGCGCCACCACCCCGCCTCCGAGGCCACCCAGCACTCACCTCTCGGGCTGGTCGACGCCGCGCACTGGGCCACCGAGTGGCCCTGGTGCGAGCAGGCCGCCGCCCAGCTCGACGCGATTTCCGACCGGCACGGCTGGGGCCTTCGGGTCCACGTCTCGCACACGGTCACCGACCCCTGGTCCGCCCACCACTCTTCTCCTGGAGCCCCCAACTGAACGCCGCGCCCGCCGACCAGATCCGACTCCTCGACGTCCAGGCACTCGACGTACGACTGTCGCAGCTCGCCCACAAGCGCAAGTCTCTGCCCGAGCACGCCGAGATCGAGTCGCTGAACAAGGACCTCACGCAGCTGCGCGACCTGCTCGTCGCCGCGCAGACCGAGGAGAGCGACACCGCCCGCGAGCAGACCAAGGCGGAGCAGGACGTCGACCAGGTGCGCCAGCGCGCCGTACGCGATCAGCAGCGCCTCGACTCGGGCTCGGTCAGCTCGCCCAAGGACCTGGAGAACCTCCAGCGCGAGATCGTTTCGCTCGCCAAGCGCCAGGGAGACCTGGAGGACGTCGTCCTGGAGGTCATGGAGCGCCGTGAGTCAGCCCAGGAACGTGTCACCGAGCTGACCGGGCGGGTCTCCTCCGTCCAGGCCAAGGTCGACGACGCGACCGCGCGCCGGGACGCCGCGCAGGAGATGATCGACGGCGAGGCCGCCACGGTCACCAGGGAGCGCGAGGTCGTGTCGGGGTCCCTTCCCGCGGATCTGCTGAAGCTGTACGAGAAGCTGCGCGTCCAGCAGGGCGGGGTGGGCGCGGCCCGCCTCTACCAGCGCCGTTGCGAGGGCTGCCAGTTGGAGCTGAACATCACCGAGGTGAACGAGGTCAAGGCGGCCTCCCCGGACACGGTGCTCCGCTGCGAGAACTGCCGCCGGATCCTGGTCCGCACGTCCGAGTCGGGTCTGTAATGCGGGAGTTCGTCGTCGAGGCGGACGGCGGCTCCCGGGGGAATCCGGGTCCGGCGGGGTACGGCGCGGCGGTGATCGACCCCAGGACGGGGGAGACGCTGGCGGAGGCGGCGGAGTACATCGGCGTGGCGACCAACAACGTCGCCGAGTACAAGGGCCTGATCGCCGGGCTGAAGGCCGCGAAGGCGCTGGATCCGACGGCCTCGGTCCGGGTCCGCATGGACTCCAAGCTCGTCGTCGAGCAGATGTCGGGCCGCTGGAAGATCAAGCACCCGGACATGAAGCCGCTGGCGGCCGAGGCCGCCCGTATCCTCCCGTCCTCCCAGGTGATCTACGAGTGGATCCCGCGCGAGAAGAACAAGCACGCGGACCGGCTGGCCAACGAGGCGATGGACGCGGGCAAGAAGGGCAAGCAGTGGGAGCCGTCGCGCTCCACGGCCGCTCTTGACGCGCGCGACGCCGAGGCGGCGCGGGTCGTCGGCGACGCGACGGCCGGCGCTGCGAAGGCCAGGGCCGCGCTCACGGGGCGCGGCACCACCGGGGACTCGTCCCCCTCGTCCCCCTCGTCCGCGGAGATCTCCGCGGACGGGCCCGGCGCCGCGACCGAAGAGGCCGGCCCGTCGGTCGGCTGGGGCCCGGCGGACCTCGGCGCACCCGCGACCTTCGTGCTCCTGCGCCACGGCGAGACACCCCTCACCCCCGAGAAGCGCTTCTCGGGCAGCGGGGGCACCGACCCGTCGCTGTCCCCGGTGGGTCTGCGCCAGGCCGAGGCGGTCGCCTCAGCCCTCGCGGCGCGCGGCACGATCCAGGACATCGTCAGCTCCCCGCTCAAGCGCTGCCGGGAGACGGCCGAGGCCGTCGCGACCCGTCTGAACCTCGACGTCCGCATCGACGAGGGCCTGCGCGAGACGGACTTCGGCGCGTGGGAGGGCCTGACCTTCGCGGAGGTCCAGGAGCGGTACGGCGACGACCTCAAGGCCTGGCTCGCCTCCGCGAAGGTGGCGCCCACGGGCGGCGGCGAGAGCTTCGCCACGGTCTCCCGCCGGATCGCCGCGGCCCGCGACCGGCTGACCACCCGCTACATGGGCCGCACGGTCCTGCTGGTCACCCATGTCACGCCGATCAAGACGCTGGTCCGCCTGGCGCTGGGGGCTCCGCCGGAGTCCCTGTTCCGGATGGAGCTGTCGGCGGCGTCGGTGTCGGCGGTGGCGTACTACTCGGACGGCAACGCGTCGCTGCGGCTGCTGAACGACACGTCCCACCTGCGCTGAGCCTCATGACCGGGGCGCGCCCCGGGCCCCGGCCGGACGGGCTTGAAGACCAAGCTCCGCCCGCGATCGGAGGCGCGGGGTCCCGGCGGTGCCCGGTCACAGGAAGGACCTCGGCCCATGACCTGGCATCTGACCCACGACGTCGGCACGTTCCGCCGCGCCGCCCACCCCTGCCTCACGCGTGACCCCGCCCGCTGCACGGTCCTGCTCACCGTTTCCGAGACCCTGCGGCGGCACGGGCCGCGGGCCTTCGGCGGCTCGCAGGACGCACGGTTCGGGTGGTACGAGGAAGCCGGCGGCGCCGAGGGGGCGTTCGTACAGACGCCGCCCCTGCCGCCGTCCCTCGGGCCCATGGGCCACACACTCGCGCGGTCGCTCGCCCTCGCCCTGCGGGACGCCGGTGTCGAGCTGGGCGGGGTCCGCGGCGAGCAGGGCGACGTCCAGGCCTTCGCCGAGGCGTGGGCCCCGCACGGCTGGACCGTCGGCGCGCGGCACCGGCTCTTCCGGCTCGGTGCCCTGACACCCCAGCGGCCCGCCCCGCCCGGCCGCGCCCGTCGTGCCGGCCCTGCCGATGTGCCCCTCGTCGCAGCATGGATGCGGGGCTTCGCCGCGGACATCGGCAGCGACGCCGGGGTCGACCACACCGAGAACATCACCCGGCGCGTCGCCGACGGATGCCTGTTCCTGTGGGAGGCGGACGGGCAGCCGGTGTCGATGGCCGCCCGTTCCCCGCTGCTCGCCGGGCAGTCCCGGATCTCGGCCGTCTACACCCCGGCCGCGCTGCGCGGACGGGGATACGCCGGCGCGGTCACCGCCGCCGTCAGCGGGGACGCGCTGGAGGCGGGCGCGGAGCAGGTGCTGCTCTTCACGGATCTGGCCAACCCCACCAGCAACGCCCTTTACCGGCGCCTGGGTTACCGCCCGCTGGCGGATCACCTGGCCCTGGATTTCGACTGAGCGCGTCGTTCCTGGAGTTCAGCTGAGCGCGTCGCCCTTGAAGTTCACCTGGCGGCGGTGGCTTGCCACCCTGGAGTCCGCCCGAGCGCAGCCGCTTGTGCGGCGAGCGTCTCGACCCGGGCCCAGTCCTTCGCGGCGATCGCGTCGGCGGGGAGCATCCACGTACCGCCGACGCAGCCCACGTTGTCCAGCGCCAGGTAGGAGGGCGCGGAGGCGAGCGAGATCCCGCCCGTCGGACAGAAGCGGGCCTGAGGCAGCGGGCCGCCGAGGGATGCGAGGTACGGGGTGCCGCCCGCGGCCTGAGCCGGGAAGAACTTCATCTCGCTCACGCCCCGTTCCAGCAGCGCTACCACTTCGGACGCCGTGGAGACCCCCGGCAGGAACGGCACGCCCGACGCCTTCATCGCCTCCAGTACCCGCTTCGTCCACCCGGGGCTCACCAGGAACCGTGCCCCGGCCGACACCGCCGCGTCGACGCCGGCCGCCGAGATCACCGTGCCCGCGCCGACCACCGCGTCGGGCACCTCGTCCGCGATCGCCCGGATCGCCTCCAGCGCGACGGGTGTCCGCAGCGTGACCTCGATCGCGGGCAGACCACCGGCGACGAGGGCCCGTGCGAGGGGTACGGCATCGGCCGGGTCCTCGACGACGACGACGGGAACGACGGGCGCGAGGTCCAGGACGGAGGTCATGTCCTCATCCTGCCCAGGCACCTGCATTCCACGCAACGAGCGTTGCGGAGGGTGCAATCAGTGGATCTGGCTGACCACCACATCGAGGGCCCAGGGCCGCCCCGCCCGCGCGGGCGCCTCCGCCTCCACCACGTATCCCAGATCCCGCAGGGTCTCCACCAGCTCCGCAGGACCCGACGGCCTGGCGCCCGCGGTCAGCAGGTCCCGTACCAGCCGTCCCTTGGTCGCCTTGTTGAAGTGGCTGACCACCGACCGTTTCTCGACCCCGTCGACCCGGTGCGCGTGCAGCACCCGAACCGTCGCCGTACGGCCCGCCACCTCACCCTTGGGCTTCCACGCCGCCGCATAGGCGGAGGAGCGCAGATCGAGGACGAGCCCGTCACCGGCCACCTCCGGCAGGACGGACGCCATAGGCCCCCGCCAGTACGCCCCGAGCGCGCCCAGCCCCGGCAGCTTCACACCCATCGAGCAGCGGTACGGCGGAATGCGGTCGGTGATCCGCACCGCGCCCCACAGCCCCGAGAAGATCAGCAGCGACTGCCGTGCCCGGCGCCGCGCGTCCGGCTCCAGGGTCGCGAGGCTGAGCGCGTCGTACAGCACACCCGTGTAGATCTCCCCGGCCGTCCGGGCCCCGGCGGTCCGCAGCTCCACGTTCTTCGCGATCTCACCGCGCAGACCCTCGCTCAGCCCGAGGACCACCCGCGCCTTGTCCTCATCCGCGGCACACAGCTCGACCAGTTCGTCCAGCACCGCGGCGCGCGCCCCGGCCAGACCCGGCAGCGACAGCGACTCCGGCTTCAGCGGAGCACCGCGCCCGGAAGAGGCCTTGCCTTCCGACGGCGGCAACAGCACGAGCACGGCACAACTCCTTCGTACGTACGGGGACGGGGGGCGCGGCCCCCGCGCCAGCGTACGGGGTGCCGAGCGCCCCACCCCGCCATACGCTCGGTCCATGCCACGCCGTCCGATGCACATGACCGGCGCACCCGAGGCTCCGCTGCGGGTCGCCCTGGGCGAGCTGCGTACGAGGCTCGACGTGCCGCAGGACTTCCCGCCCGCGGTCCTCGCGGCGGCTGCCTCGGCCGCGAAGGCCCCCTGCCTGCCCGACCACGACGCCACCGACATCCCGTTCTTCACCATCGACCCGCCGCACTCGGTCGATCTCGACCAGGCGCTGCACCTCTCGCGCCGTGGTACCGGCTATCGCGTGCGGTACGCCATCGCCGACGTCGCGGCCTTCGTCGTCCCGGGCGGTGCGCTCGACGCGGAGGCCCACCGCCGCGTCCAGACCCTCTACTTCCCCGACGGGAAGGTTCCGCTGCATCCGCCCGTGCTCTCCGACGGCGCGGCCAGCCTGCTGCCCGACCAGACCGCGCCCGCGCTGCTCTGGCAGATCGACCTCGACGCCGAGGGCCGGACGGTGGCGGCCGAGGTCCGGCGTGCGCTCGTGAGGAGCAGGGCCAAACTCCACTACGAGGGCGTGCAGCGGCAGATCGACACGGGCACGGCCGAGGAGCCACTGGCACTGCTCAAGGTCATCGGCCTGCTGCGCGAGGGTCTGGAGCGCGAACGCGGCGGGATCTCCCTGAACGTCCCCGAGCAGGAGATCGTCGAGCGCGACGGCTCGTACGCCCTCGAATACCGCGCCCCGCTCGCCGCCGACGCCTGGAACGCCCAGATCTCCCTGCTCACCGGCATGGCCGCCGCCGACGTCATGATCGCCTCGGAGGCCGGCATCCTGCGCACCCTGCCCACCGCCCCGGGCGGCGCGGTGGCCCGGCTGCGCCGCTCGGCGAAGGCCCTGCGCATCGACTGGCCGCACCATGTCTCGTACGCCGACGTGGTCCGCTCCCTCGACCCGTCCGACGCCCGTCACGCCGCCTTCCTCCAGGAGTGCACCAGCCTGCTGCGCGGCGCGGGATACAGCTCCTTCACCCATGGCGAGCTCCCCTCGCCCGCCGTCCACGCGGCTGTGGCGGACGAGTACACGCACTGCACCGCTCCCCTGCGACGGCTCGTCGACCGGTACGCGGGCGAACTGTGCGTCGCCGCCGTGGCGGGCCATGAGCCTCCCCAGTGGGTCTCGGCCGCGCTGGACGCGCTGCCGAAGGAGATGGCTGACGGCTCCCGGCGCGCCAACACGGTGGAGCGCGAATGCGTCGACCTCGTCGAGGCCGCGGTACTGAAGGAGCGGGTCGGCGAGGTCTTCGAGGCGTATGTGGTGGATGTGACGGAGGACGAGCCGGAGGTCGGGACGGTTCACCTGGAGGACCCGGCGGTGGTGGCGCGGATCGTGAGCGGCGAGGGGAGGCTGCCGCTGGGTGAGCGGTTGCGGGTCCGGCTCACACAGGCGGACCCGGGGACGGCGAAGGCGCAGTTCGCGCCCGCGTAGACACGGTCGCGCGCCTCACCTCCGCGACGAGTGCGGGAGGGATCGTCGACGCGGAAGAGGACCGTGTGGCGGATCCCCGTGTGCCGAGCGGGTGTAGGTGACTGGCCGCCGCCGGAAGCCCTGACGCCGCGTCAGGGCCAGGAAGATCCGGACGCTGCGCTCACGGCGGCCCGGGGGACCGCTCCGCGGGCTTCGTGCCTGCCCGTGGCAGGTAGCATGGTCGCCACGGCAGACGAGCCGGGCGGACGGCCGCGTGAAGATCCCAGGATCTTCCCGAGGAACGTCCGGGCTCCACAGGGCAAGGTGGTGGCTAACGGCCACCCGGGGTGACCCGCGGGACAGTGCCACAGAAAACAGACCGCCGGGGACTTCGGTCCGCGGTAAGGGTGAAACGGTGGTGTAAGAGACCACCAGCGCTTGAGGTGACTCAGGCGGCTAGGTAAACCCCACCTGGAGCAAGGTCAAGAGGGGGCGCTGTAACAGGCGGCCCTGCGCGGACGTTCGAGGGCTGCCCGCCCGAGTCCGCGGGTGGACCGCACGAGGCCGGCGGCAACGCCGGCCCTAGATGGATGGCCGTCTCCTCGGCCGCCGCGAGGCGACCGAGTGACAGAACCCGGCGTACAGCCCGACTCGTCTCTCGCCCTCGCCCCGCAAGGGGCGAGGGGCCGTACATAGGGACCCTGACCAGTTAATTCTCCTGACCAGGGGTCCTTTTCTCGTAGATCAGGCTGCTTGACCAGACCCCGCTTCACACCGGTTCAAACCGGACCGCGCGGCTACGTACGTAGCCATGAGAGTAGCCATGAAAATTGGGGCCGGAGATGGGCGGATCTGAAGTTGGAGCAGGCGTAAGCACCCTCTGTCCTGGAGCATTCGGGTCACCACGCCGCGATACCTGAGTCTGAAGCGATGCCTCTCCCGGCGTGTACCCCTCCGATAGCTCTGGTGAGCCGAGATAGCGGAAGCGGGGCTGAGGCCAAGGCTTCGGCGTAGTCGTATGGCGTCCGATTTGTGGTTAAGCGAGGTCGACTCGGCAAGATCGAAAACCTTCGCATCGCGCCATGCCGCGGGAGGGGGCGGCGGCATCCCGCCATGGTGCGAAACCGCCGCCCGCCCTCCGGCCCAGGCCTTGCTTCGCCTATCGAGATTCGATAGATTCCCATCGTAGTTCGATGGGAGGATGGGTCATGGGAAAGCTGACAGTGCGCGCGCTGCGCGCCGTGCTCGTGGTGGTGCTCACCGGCACCGTGTTCGTACAGGCATTGATGGTGTGGGCGTTGGTCAGCGGGAGTGACCCGGAGGACGGGTCGCTCCCGCTGACCCCGCTGCGCGTGATCACGATCCTGGGCATCGGGACGGCCCAGGTCGCCCTGGTCTGTGTATGGCGACTGGTAACGATGGTGCGACGCGGAACCGTGTTCTCCCACGCCGCCTTCCGCTACGTGGACGTCATCATCGGCGCGATCGTTGCGGCTGCTCTCGTGTGGTTCGCAGTCACGGCCCTGAATGCGCCCGGCCAGCGGGACGACCCGGGCGTCACCCTCATCATGGGCGGGATTGGCGTGGCCATCCTGGGAGTCGCGCTCATCGTGCTCGTGCTGCGGATGCTGCTCGCCCAGGCCGTCGCGCGCGACGTCGAAGCGGCGCAGATGCAGGCCGAGTTGGATGAGGTGATCTGATGGCGATCGCCGTCGACATCGACGTGATGCTGGCCAGGCGGAAGATGTCCGTGGGCGAGCTCGCGGACCGCGTAGGGATCACGCCCGCCAACCTGGCGGTACTCAAGAACGGCCGCGCCAAGGCGGTGCGCTTTGCGACGCTCGCCGCGCTCTGCGAGGTGCTCAAGTGCCAGCCGGGCGACCTGCTTCGCTGGGAGGCCGAGGACACCGCGGGCGAATGAACCGTGCCTGCCGACGCGTCATCGCCGATCTCTAGCCGCCGGTATCGGGTCAGCGTTGGTGGGGGAGCGGGGGCCGTTCGGCGTCGGTGTCCGCGGAGCGGTCGAAGGCGCCGGGGCGGGAGAGGTCTTCGAGGAGTTCGTCGATGAGTTCCTGGGTGACGTGGGGCATGACGTAGACGTGGCTGTAGTCGTGGCGGTGGCCGCCGAGGTTCAGGGGGACGCAGGCCAGGGAGTACTTCTGCGTGATCTCGGCCTTGGGCTGCTGGAACCAGACGCTGAGCGCGTGGTCGCCGTGGCCGACCTCGATGCCGTCCTCGGCCCAGGGCTCGCCGCGTTCCTGCAACTGCGCGCTGAGGCTCCTGAGGCGTTCCGCCGTGTACTCGGCGATCCGCAGGACCTCGGCGGCCTGCCGTACCTGCTGCTCCTCGCTGAACTGCGCGAGGTGATTCCACATGGCCAGGGAGGCGAATCCGCTGCGGGAGCCGGCGAAGGTGCTGTCGGGGGAGGAGACGACCGCCGGGTCGGACGGCGGGCGCAGCTTGGAGCCCGCGCGGGACATGTAGATCCCGGTAGGGACCGGCGCGCCGGGGTACTTGTGACCGCTGGTGACGATCGAGGACACCTCCGGGATCCGGAAGTCGAAGACCGGGGGCGCGCTGTCGATGAGCCCGGCGTTGCGGGCCTTCTCCAGGTAGGGGGCGTAGGCCCCGCCGAGGGCTCCGTCGACGTGGATCCAGTAGCCGTTGCGGATACTGACCCGAGAGGGGTCGTCAGGATCGAAGCGCACGGTCCGGTCGACGAGGCCGTGCCTCTCGAAGATGGGACGCAGGCGCTCGCAGGCGTACTGGACGTCGTCGTAGGCGCCCTTGAAGACGCTGCCGATGTTGAAGCTGACCAGGACGGGGTGGCCCTTGGCGGCGAAGAAGTCCACAAGGGCGGCCAGCGCGTCGACATCGACGGTGCCGGGTCCCTCGTCACCGCCGGTGGTCGGGACGCCGCCGAGCGGCCAGCCGTTGTACGTCTGCATCCCGGTGCCGGCCAGGTCGATCGGGCACTCGCCTGGGTAGAGGCTTCCGCCCAGGTCGTAGAAGGTCGGGATGTCCAGCACCCGCATGGCCTTGATGTGGGAGTAGTGGGTCTCCTGCGAGAAGAACGCCACCGGGGAGTAGGCGTTGGGGTTGTCGTCGGGGTGCTTGGCCCGCAGGTAGCTGGTACGGCAGCTGGCGTCGCCGGAGACCTCGTCGCGCACCAGGGCATTGCCGTCGAGGTAGTCGCGCGCGTTCCACATGGCGTACAGGTTGCCCTCGGTGCTGCCCATGGACAGCACGTACCCCCATCCGTCCTCATCGCGCGGGCTGGCTGGGTCCTCGGGCAGCGGGGCGTGCCACAGGCGGGCGTAGTGCTCCAGGACCGCCCGCTCCAGCCACCGCGAGTGCAGGCTGTAGTTGCTGTCGACGAACGGGTCCCCGATGTTGTTGATGTGGTAGCCCAGGAAACGTCCCAGCGTGGCGTGGCCGTCGAGCGACAGGTTGACCTGATAGCCCAGCAGACGCCCGCGCTGCTCGCCGAGATACCCCTCCAGCTTTGCGAGAACCGCCGTCCGCTGCTCATCGGTGTAGGCGTCGGTACCCAGCCGGTAGTCGTCGTTGGTGGGCAGTGCCGCCAGGCTGGTGTCAGGGTGTTCGGCAATCATTTCACGTCCGATTCTGAGCGACTCCCGAAACCGCAGCCAGGCGCAGATCACGACCAGGCGACATCGGCCTCGGAAAACGCTCGGATCCAAAGAGGCAAAGGTGGGCGAGCTACCGCCTGCCTGGCAGCCGGCAGGCCGGAGGCCGGAGCGGACGGTCGCTATCTGCTGAGCTGCTGAAACCATCCCCGCCGGGGTGGACGGTTATTTCTTTCAGGAGCCTCGCGGCACACAGGATATGCGCAATGCGCAGCCTTGATTACCGCCCTGTCTACGCTTATGTCTCGTTAGTCATTTCGGGTGAACCGGGTTTGTGTTGAGTTTCTCAAGGCTGCCTTCAGGAGTGACGTTCCGGCAAATTTCCAAAACGGCGATTTTGCGCCAGTCCACCGTGCGGTCAACCAAATCCGGTCTCTCCCGAAGCCGTGCCAGACGGGCCGTGGCTGGCCCCTCGGGTGGGTACGGGCAACCCCGGCAGCCCGTCGACAGAATGGAGAGGCAGACGTGGAACAAGTTGAGCCGACGTGGTGCACGTCTTGGGGAGATGGACAGGTGCTGCGGGGCCAGACCGTCCGCTTCGGCTCCGTGCGGTATTCGACCCCGCCCGTTCCGGCAAGGCGGCGCCGCCTTGCCGGAAGGCCGCCTGCTTCCGCTCTGGTCAGCGGCGCGTCGCCGTACCGCGTTCCGGGACCGCACAGCATAAGACTTCGGTACGCCGCGAAGGGGCTCCTGATTTTCTCCTCGATGGCGGCTCGGGGGACACCGACGTGACCCCCGCTCCCGAACGAGCGGACGGCGCGGGGCCGACGCCCAAGCCCGCGCCGGTGCCACGGCGGATCTGGCTGCTGGGGCCGCCCGGCGCGGGCAAGACCACGCTGGGCCGGCAACTGGCGGAGCGGCTCGGCCGCCCACACCACGAGCTGGATGCGTTCTTCTGGCATCGCGGGTGGACCCGGGCCGACGGCGACCGGTTCTGTGCCGCGGTGGCCGAGATGGCCGCCGGGGAGGCGTGGATCGCCGACGGCCAGTATCACGAAGCACACTCCGTGCTCGCCTCGCGCGCTGACGCGGTGGTGTGGCTGGACGTCCCGCTCCGAGTGGCCCTGACGCGGGTGGCACGCCGTACCCTGCGCCGCCTGGTCACCCGGACGGGGCTGTGGAACGGCAATCGGGAGACCCCGGGCAGTGCCTGGAGCCTGCTGGTTTGGACTGTCCGCAGTCACCGGGACGTCGCCGCCGTCAACCGACCGCTGCTGGCCCGCCTCGCGGCACAGGGGGTGCACACGGTCCGCACCGGCTCCGCGGAGGTCGCCCTCGCTCAGCTCCTCGGCGCGCCTCCGGCCACCCCCGCACCGGTGGGGACTGCCGAAGCAGCTCCAGCGGCGCCCTGCTCCGATCCATCGGCTCCGGACGGAGCGAGACCCCTCGCACACGAGAGGATGCCGTGATGTCCCTGCACACCACCACATTGGCGTTGCTCGGTGGTACACCCACGACGGACAGGCTGACCGAGCCGGGACCGCAGCCAACGGCCGAGGAGGACCTCGCCCTTGTCACGGCGATGCTCCGCCGGGGCGAGGTCGCCTACGTCGGTGACGAGGGCCAGGTGCACGAGCTGGAGAAGGAGTTCCGGCTGCTGGTCGGGGTGCGCCATGCGCTTGCCGTCAATTCCGGTACGTCCGCGCTGTATTCGGCGTTCTTCGGGATCGGTCTGGAGCCGGGCGACGAGGTGCTCGCGCCCACCTATACCTTCCTCGCCACCGTGATGCCGCTGTTCGCCGTGAACGCCGTGCCCGTACTCGTCGACGTCGACGAGCGGACCGGGAACCTCGACCCGGCCGACCTGGAGCGGCATCTGACCCCCCGGACCAGAGCCGTCGTTGTCACCCACCTCAACGGCGTGCCCGCCGACATGCCAGCAGTGACCGCGTTCGCGCGGCAGCATGGGCTCGCTGTTGTCGAGGACTGCTCGCAGGCGCACGGCGCGGTGTGCGCCGGGGCACACGTGGGGTCCTTCGGCGACGCAGCCGCGTTCAGTCTGCAGGCCAAGAAAACGGTGAGCGCGGGGACCGGTGGCATCCTGCTCACCGGTAACCAGAGGGTCTATGAACGAGCCGTGATGTTGGGGCACTTCCTGGACCGTGCCGAACAGGCTGTGGTCAGCGCCGAGTACGCGCGCTTCGCCGCCACCGGGTTCGGTCTCAACCTGCGCATGCACCCGGTCGGCGCGGTCCTGGCCCGCGGCCCCCTGCGGGCTCTCCCGGAGACGCTGCGTGTCCGGCAGGCGAACTACGACCTGCTGGACCCAGCTGTTGGTCGGCATCCCCGGGATCCGGCCGCCCGTACGCCGTCCCTACATGGACCAGCTCGGCTACTACAGCTACCAGCCCCTCTACGTACCGGAGGAACTGGGCGGTCTGTCCGCCGAGTTGTTCGTGCGGGCGGCGGTCGCAGAGGGCGTGCCGCTGTCGCGGCCACGGTCGGCGCCACTGCACTGCCAGCCGGTCTTCAGGGACCCCGGCTGGCACTCCGGGACCTTTGGCCCACCCGTCGGAAAAGGCGCCGGCTACCGGCACTACCGGGCAGACGAATTCCCCGGCTCGCTGCGTTACGTGGAGCGTGCACTGCGTCTGCCGGTGCACTCGACCGACATCCGCGGCCACGTGGAACACTGGGCGAAGGGGCTGGCCAAGGTGGCCGCGCAGGCAGACACGCTCCGCCCCCACGATTCCGGTTGAGCCCTCGGCCTGGCAGCGGCGCTCTGACCTTCCGGCCTGGAAGGAGGAACACAACACCTCGCACCGCAAGGTCCGCGCCCGCGTCGAGCACGCCTTCGCCCGGATGAAGAGCTGCAGGATTCTGCGTGACTGTCGCCTGAAAGGCGACGGCGTCCACCACGCGATGCTCGGCATCGCATGACGAGAAACGTTATGCCAATGAGAGCCGAGACCGCCTACCACGGTGACATGGGCAAGCACTTCGCCGCTGTAGCCACAGGGCACGCCTATAACGCTCATACCGATCGACCAGCCATGCTGGCGTTGGCCGGCGACGTGACCGGACAGCGGGTTCTGGACCTTGGGTGTGGGGCCGGCCACTATGCCGCCGAGCTACTGAGGATGGGGGCTGAGCAGGTCGTCGGTGTCGAAGGGAGCGAGACCCTTCTGCGCGCCGCGCACGAGCGTCTTGGAGACCGTGCGATCCTGCACCACCACGATCTGGAAGAGCCTTTGGTGTTCTTGAAAGACCAGTCGTTCGACCTCGCCGTGATGGCGCTCGTCTATCACCACATAGACGCACGCGGACAACTGCTCGCCGAGCTCAGGCGTGTGCTGCGGGCAGACGGCACGCTGATCGTCTCCACCACCCACCCCACCAGCGAATGGACCTTCTTCGGCGGTTCCTACTTCGCCCACGAACGGGTTGAGCTCCCCATCGGGGAGGGCTTCGCCATCAACTACTGGCGCATGACGCTGGAGCAGTTTCTGAGCGAGCTTCTCGCGGCCGGCTTCGTGCTGGAACGGCTGGTGGAGCCGCGGGCTACAGAGGCAGCTCGGTTGGTCGACCCTCGTCGCTTTGACAAGACTCACAGCCAGCCGTCTTTCCTGGCAGTAAAGCTGCGTTGCCCGTAATGAGACAGCGAGTCATCCAGACCTGCTCGTTGCCTGCACCCGGCAGCCGGCAGCCACAGCAGCGCCAACAGCCGGTCGGCGCCGGAATTCGGCAGCGACAGACAGAGAGCGCCCAGACGCTTGGCCAGGCCGTCAGTCGGAACCTTGGACACGCACATATCCCCAGAGATGCGCCAGGACTGCGAGTTGTGTGCGGTTGGCCGCCCCGGTCTTGGCGCGCAGGCGCCGTAGGTGGGTGTCGACGGTGTGCGTGCTGATCCCCAGTCGCCGGGCGATGGCGTCGTAGGTGAGGCCTTCGGCGAGGAGGGAAAGAACCTCCTTCTCGCGTAGGGTGAGTAGGGGAAGTGTCGTATTGGCCGAGCCCACAGTGACTCCCTGGTTCGTTAGCATAGAGCGATCTCCAGTCGGAAGGTCTGGGGTCGCGGCGTATTAATTGGCCCCAGGACGTGTCGTCACCCCAGGCGTCCGCGCGGTAGCCGCATCCGGCAGCCGATGGCGACGCCGAGCTGGAAGCGGTTGTCGACACCGAGTCTGTTCATCAGGACTCGCAAGGTATTGGTTACGGTGCGGGGACTTATCCCGAGTCGTTGGGCAGCGCTGGAATCGGTGTGGCCGGCCACGAGCAGCGAGATGAGCTTGCGTTGCCGCTCGTCGAGCAGAAGTGGTTCTTCTCCCGTCTCAACCGCCGGCAGGCGCGGATGCTTTTCGGGCCTCAGGTTCACCTGAATTCCTCCGTGAATACGTGTTGGTGCGGGTATGGTGGCCCGTCAGGATCCGGTGCCGTTCCAACGCGTTTGGGGCGTGCCGTCGGTCTGAACCGCGACGGTGGCCTGATTCCTGACGTCGTGTGATCCGCCACCAGCCAGTGGCCCCACGGTCGCGACGGACGCCAGCGCGATGGCCGCCAGCGCGATGGCCGCGACGCGCCGCATGAGGGAATTCGTGTAGGTCTGCTGATTGTTCATGGTCGGGTCTCCATTCTGCTTATTCGGACCTGCCGTGCAAGGACAGTGACAGGGGACAGTGACCAGGCAGTCACCGTGCGATCTATCGGAGATATACGGGGAATCAACGCCGCGGAACAGTCGTAGAGGCGGGCCTCTGCGGCCTTCCCGGCCTGAGCCGAGACCGTGCCGGCCACCAGCCCCGAACCCGCTGGGGCAGCGGTGTGCTTGTCGCGCCCGCCAGGACCGATGGTCTGTGGACGGCTGCGACGCGGACCGGGGTGGTGTGCACCGGGCATCTCGGCCACGTGACACGGAGATCTTGGGCATCTGAGGACGGACACCTTAGTGATCATGAAGCACTACCCGCCGGAGTGCACACCGGACGCGGTCCCGGCGTGCAGGTCGTGTCTCGTCGTGCTTGGTCAGGCCGACGTGGGGCACTGACGGACCGGCTGCCGGCTGCCGTGGGGGAGAGGAGCTGGTGCGGGCCGCGGACATCATCGGATCCATGCCGCCGGGGCCGACGTGGTCCCCGATGCGGGTTCGCGCAAATGGTCTGTAATGCATTGACGTGACGTTCGGGACGAGAAAGTATTTTACGCATCGTCAATCCGAAGGACGGAGCCCAATGGAACTCAGGCCTCCGTCGCCCGGCGAGACGATTTTGGCATGTCGAGGGTTGAATCGCAGGTAGGCACCCGGTCGTGCGCCTGGCAGGATCTCGCCCATGAGGGTCGGACAAACTATTCCTCAGGAGGAAGGAAAAGCTTATGCACACACCGGAATTGCGTCGTTGGGTGGGTGACGTCGAGGAATTCATGTCCACATACTGGCGGCGAGAACCCGTAGTATTCGACACAGCGCCGCCAACACCGATGGACGTTGATGACATCGATGCCGCCCTGGCCGGGGGAACGCTCAGATCACCCTATGTCGAGATGGTTCGGGCGGACAGAGACATTGCGCTCAAGGAATACACGGAAGCGCGTGAGGTGCTCTCGACGGCAACCTCTGGTTTCGCTGACAGTAACGCGATACTGACCCTCCTGGAGGAGGGGGCAACCCTTCTCTTGCGGAACACCGAGCAGTGGCACCGTCCCACGGCCGAATTGGTGGCGCGTCTCGCGGATGAGACGGACCGACGAGTGGAAGCCTTCTTTTTCATCACACCGCCAGGCGGTCAGGGACTTCCAGTTCACCGAGATGATGCGGACGTATTCCTCCTGCAGGTGGCGGGCAGCAAGCTGTGGACCGTCAGAAGCGGTCCTCCCGATCACAACTGGCGTGCCGGGCCGGTCTCGGGAGAAGCCGGTCCCGTTTTGTTGAATGCCAAGGTGGCCAGGGGCCAGGTGCTCTACATCCCGCGTGGTTACGCCCATTCTGCGGTGGGAGACCAGGGCTTGTCGGTTCATCTTTCCCTGACTGTCAGGGAGATAGGCGGATCCCACTTGGCGCGAGCCGTGCCGCGGCTGCTCCTTGAAGGGATGGGGTTGCCGGCGCGTCCCCTCGATGAGTCCGGACTACTGGATTCCGCAGCCGCGCTGCTGGAGGTCGCGCGCACGCGATTGGCGACGCTGCGACCCCATGACCTGGTTCAGTACGCGCGCGAGATGCAGCGCGATCAGAAGATCAATAACACGGAAACCGCGTCCGTGGCTCGGGTTGCCGCCCAACTGACCGAATAGATCTCTTCTGTGGCTGAGGCCCACGCCGGGACAGGTCAGCTGGCCAAGGACGGGGGCGCGACCGTTCGCGCTCGGTCGTAAAGGTCACGTGCGGTCGCGTTCTTCAGGTGGGGTCGCAGGAGGCCGAACATGGTTCTGATCCGGTCGTCGGCGCGGCCGGACTGCACCATGGGGTAGTCGTCGAGCGCCTGGTGCCAGGTAGCGCAGGCCGCTTCCAGGTGACCGATCTCCAGTTGGCGCTCAGCCAGGGTGGCGCGATGCCGTACGCGGGCGCGGCGGTAGACGCTGTAGCGCACCTTGTCCGACTCCTGCATGGCTTCGATGGCGCCGGAAACGTCGCCGAGTTCGTAACGGACCTGGCTGATGTGGTAGTTGAGCGCCGCAGGATCATACGAACCGAACGCCTTGCCGCGCGACTCGGCGCGGTCCATGGCTCCCTCAGCCTCGCGGATGTACCGCAGTGCGCCCGTACGGTCGCCTGTCTGCGCGGCGGCGTGTGCTTGCTGACCGGCGAGGAAGGCCCGCATGCGGGGCCCGGCTTTCGGGGAGGCGTCGGCAGCGACGTCGGCCAGTTGAATGGCTTTCGCCCCATGGCGGAGATCGACTGCCTGAACGCTCATGCCGCGCAGGGTGGTGCAGTAGGTCAGGTGATCCTCGGCCGCACCCGCCAGTTCGAGGGCCCTGACGTAGTAGCGCTGCGCCAGGCCGTGCAGTCCTTCGTCCACGGCCATGTAGCCGGTCAAGTACAGCAGGTCCGAGGCCGCCGACAGCATCGCCTTGCGTACACCCTCGGGGGCGTCGGCGCGGAGGTAGGAGGCCACGGTGTTGACCATGAACGAGGCAGCCATGGGCCGTGCGTGGCGACCGCCGAACTGGTCGTCCAGTTCCGAGACGCGCTCGGTCATGGCGATGACCATGTCCACTTCGTCCATGCCGATGCGGCTGGTGCGGCCAGACTGGACGGCTTCGGCCCGCCCGATCACATCCGGCCAGCCGGGGATGGTGAGGGCCACGGAGAACAGACTGGCTCCCAGGACGCTGCGGCGGGACGGGTCCATGTCGTGCCTCCCCAGGTCGATGAGACCTTCCACGGTATCCGCGGCAGTGGGGGAGTGATCGCGGGGGACGGGTAGGCCGGCCTCAGCGTGGGTGACGGGGCGGCCGAGGCCGCGGGAGAGGGCTTCGAGGATGCACGCTCGCACGGCGCTGCGGGGGACCGTGCCGCTGAGCCAGTGGCTCACCGCCGACTCGTCGTAGCGCAGGGGCGTGCCGGTTTCGGTGCCGACGCGGTTCACCGCTCGCGCGAACTGGCGGTGAGTCCAGCGGCTTTCGGCGAGCAGGCGCCCGAGCGCCACGTTCGGTTCACGCTTGGCCATGCCCTCAACTTCCCGTGCTCTTGCGAACTTTCAAGGCTTTCAAGTCCTGGCGCTGCTGCAACGGTACCGCTGTGCGTGGTCGTGCGGTTGCGTAGAGGTAGCAGGGACGGCGAGACCTCGCCGCAGCCGTCGTCTGAGGGACTGATGGATGAGAAGCGAAGCGCGGGCCCGCCTGGCCCGGATGACCGAGGAGCTGGGCACCGACGGGGTGTTGAGGATCGACACCTACGAGGGCGCGGACCTACCGCCGGGTTCGAATCGGTTCTCACCGTGCCGCTGCCCGCAGCACCGCCGTACCACGCCCGAGGACAAGGCGGCGAGGCTGAGCACCGCAGTACGCGAGGCCAACGAGCGCAGCCGCGGTGAGCGACTGTGAACCGCTTAACCGCACTCGTCGGCCGCTACGCCGGACCGCTCCTGATCGTCACCATCTCCGCATCGGTCGGCTTCGTCCTAGGCGTGGCCGCCGCATCCACACCCACCTGACTCCTCCCCCGTCACGCGTCCAGGCTCCCCGCCTGTGACGAGGGAGGGCCCGCCGACTGTAAGCGGTGGGCACGCCGCCCGGCTGCCTTCTTCGCAAGGGTCCGGCAGCCGGACGGGTCCAACTCAGCGACACCAGCCGCGGAGTCCACTGAAAACCGTAAGGGAGAAAGCGATGAACCTGGACGAGTTGTTCACCGGCGATCTGATCACCGGCGTCCCGGCCCTCGAGGCCGCGCTGCTCGACAAGATGCCTGGCGGTGGCGACAACAACGGCGACCACTGCAGCAAGTGATCCAGGGCTGACGCCAGGCGGGGCGGGGCCGTTCGCGGCCCCGCCCCGCCGCACGACAACGGAAAGGGACGACATGCTGTCGATGCGTCTGCGCCTGTCCGATCTCCAGGAGCCGCGGTGGAGATCAGAAGGCGGCTGTTGGAGCAACGGCGCGAGTTGGATCGAGCCCGCGAACGTGTCCACGTTGGTCATGGAGGTCAATGACGACCAGGCGCCGCGCGTGCGGGTCCGCGTGAAGGAGTGCCATCGGGACGAGGCGGATTTCGTCGCACTCAACATGGAGCCCGGAGAAGTCAGGCTGGCGGCAGGCGTCTTCGGCACGGGCCCGCTCTACCTGACAGAGAAAGACGGCGAGCTGCATGCCTCATGGGACCTGACACTGCTGCGACCGCATCTGCGAGCTGACCGTCTGGTGCCGCGAGTCGTCGCCCGAGCGCTGACGCGGCAGCACCGCTACACGTCCGAGACGCTGTTCGAAGGCGTCTACCGCCTCACCGAGCGGGCAGCGGCCACGTTCACCACCTCGGGACTCAGCATCCACTACCCCGAGCCTGCCGAACACGTACTTGAGCCGCGTACGCTGCGGCCCGGAGTTGATCCGCTCGCCGCTCTGGACGAGTTGCTGACCGACGTGATCTGTCAGGCGCCGACGGCATCCGGGTGCGTAGGCGTCGAACTGTCCGGCGGGGCAGACTCCGGGAACGTCGCCTTGGCCGTGAAGGCCGCCCGCTTCCCCGAGACGTACAGTTTCGGCTTGCTCGTGGGAGGAAGTACCGGCAAACAGCAGCGTGAGCGACGCCGGGCCTTCGTGGAGCACTGCGGCTTCCGGGACACTGCCACCCCCGCCATGCAGCACCCACCCTTCTACCCCGGAGGCGTGCGCGCTCTGCGCAAGCCGCACGATCCGGCGGGAGCCTTCTACCAGGAGGCATTCGACGTCGTACGCGAGCAGGCAGCCGCCCGGCGATGCGAGGTCATGTTCACGGGCAGCGGCGGGGACGAGATCAATGCCCACCACTCCAGGACGCAGGCCGAACTGCCGACGCAGGAACCCGTGCCGTGGCTCGGCAACAAGGCAGTCCGAGCGCTCTCCGAGGTGAACGAGCACCTGGCCCCCATCCCGGTGCTGCCCGTACCGACCCTGATGGCATTCGGGATGCACAACCCCGGATTCCTCCGGGCCGGGATCTGGCCTGTGAGCCCGTTGGTGCACCCGCGGATCGTGCGGTTCATGGAGCAGCTACCGCGTGAGCACAAGCGCGGCAAGGCGTTGTTCCGCGAGCGGATCAGGCGGGCGGGCCTGCCCGAGTGGGTGGCCGCGCCCGGCGAGCCGGAGAACTTCCTGGCCGTCTTGGAGAACGGGCTGCGTTCCTATGGCCTGCCCGTGCTGGACGACATGCTGAAGGAATCAGTCCTGGTGGACCTCGGCTACGTTGACAGGAAGGCTCTCGCCCAGGCGCGCAAGGATGCCGACGCCGCCTTGGTCGTCCCTGACCTGCTGTGCGATGTGCTCGCCCTGGAGGTCGGACTGCGAAGTCTCATGTGACCAGCCCCGACACGGAAGCCGAGCACGTGGAAGCCACAAACCTCCTGTACCGCGATCCGGCACTTTACGACGTGGTCCAGTCCGACAGCACAAGCGCCGATCTGTGCCAGACCCTGATCGAGCAGCACCGGCCGGACGCCCGGACGCTGGTCGACTTCGGATGCGGTACCGGGCGGGATTTGGAAATTCTGGCCGAGCGTTTCGAGTGCATCGGCGTGGATCTTCAGCCCGGCATGGTCGACCACGCTCACCAGGTCCGGCCGGGACTGGACATCCGCACCGGCGACATGCGCACCGTACGACTCGGCAAGCGCATGGACGTGGTGACCTGTATGGGCAACAGCCTGGCCTACGTACACGACTACGAGGAGATCAGCCATGTCTTCGCCACCTTCGCGGCCCACGCCCGGCCGGACGCGCTGCTCGTGCTGTGCTCCCCTGTCGCCCCGATCACCCGGACCGAGTCGACCACCGCCACGGTTGACACCCCGAGGGGACCCGCCACGGTCACCATCCGACATGAGTGGGACCTGCGGACCCAGATCAACACCATGCACCGCCACTGGGTGCTCCCCTGGGGCGACGAGGCCCAGGACGAAATCCGCAGGCGTGTCCTGTTCCCCCGCGAGCTGGAGCGCTACGCGGAGGGCGCCGGCTTCGAGGTCCTGGACATGACCGACGGCACAGGCGCAGGGCCTACCGGCCAAACCGCCTACACGGTGGCCCGGTACACCCGTGACTGAACGGCTGGGCGGAACCAGTGCCCGCCCCCGATCTCCTGGCAGCAGTAGCGACGGCAACACCCCCACGATTCCCACGCACAACCAGCTTCTTCTTGCCGAGGCCGGGGACGAGGTACCGGTGGACGCAGGCGGTGTAGCGGGTGTGGGGACTGCTGAAGGTCTCGTTGTGGGGTTGTCCGGCCGTGGGCTCTTCTTGTGTTCAGTCCCTGCCGGTAGCGGGCGCGGGCGCGGTCAAAGACAGCGCGAGAGCGCCGTCGTACACCTTTGTGCCGATGATGCCGCGGCGAGTCAGGACGGTCGACGACACCTTGAGCATGTGCACCATCCGGCGCTGGTGGTCCTCATGCTTCAGAATCCGTACGGCTAGCGCGCGGTGCATCAGCTCCGCCACAGCCGGGACATCGACCGACGACAGTTCCAGCATCTCCAGGATCCGCTCAGCGTTGCTGCGTGCGGTCACGTGCGACAGGTCATATCTGCCCTTCCTGCCACAGGGTGGGAAGACGATCGTCACGCGGTGCTGGAGGCCCCTTCTGCGGATCAACTCGATCTCCCACGCGAGGGACGGCCGCATCTCCCGTCCCGGCGCGAGCAGCAGGACGATGTGGGCGGCCTTCCCCGCCAACGCGGCAATATGGTCCTGCCAGCCCTCGTCCGGTGAACGCAGGTACACCGGCCCAGGCGGCGAGTGCCGCACAGCGGCGTCCACCAGCGTGTAGGTCCGAATGCCGTGGTGCGACAGGGCCCGCGCCGTCACCTGCTCCAAGGTCAGGGCAGGAGACCACAGTCCGATCCGGGGATGCGTGGGGAGCAGGACCTGTCCGTCGCCGCCGAACGTTCGCAGCAGCAGGCAGTACGAGGTGTCCGACGCGAGTATCGAGTCGATGGCGCCCGCGCAGTCCAGGGTCTCGCGGGGCCGTTTGTACCGTAACCACCACCGCACGCCGCTCCCCAAGGAGAGGGCGAGGGCCGGTAGTACGGCAACACCCGAGATCCCGGCGCCCGATGCGATCAGCGCCTGAAACCCGGCCTGGGGGTCGAGAAGGACGTACGAGAGAAGCGGGACGATCAGCAGGACGGCCAACAGCAGACCGACCTCCCGGACGAACCTGAGTAAGCGCCATCTCACCGCGGACACGCAGCCTTCGGTTTCACCGTGGGTGACGCACCATCGCGACGGCCCCGGTAGCGCGTCGAACGCCCGATGCCGGGAATCCTGCGGCGTGCGCTCGTAGCCCTTGGTGGCCAGGAGTGTCGCCTCGCTGGGAGGGGTGCTGGGAGGGGTGGTACATGAAGGTTGCCCGCCGTTCCTTCCTGGCCACCCGGCCTTGCGATGACTGCACGGTCCCTCCGATCGGCGTCCTGCCTGCCTGGCTCATGCCGTGGAGCTTGCAAAGAACGCAGTGAGCAGCCTTTCCGAGAAGTACGTCCAGTGGCAAGTGGTGCAGGATGCGCGCAGGCGGCGCACAGGGCGCGAAAGCCGGCCTCTGTACGCGGATGCGTAGGGACTGTCCGTGTGCGGCCGACTCAGGGCAAAGTCCTGCAGCCCGACGCGTCGCCGCCGTACGCCCGGGTCTCAGAACCCCTGGACGTAGTACGGCTCCAGAGTCATCCAGCCGTTCCCGCGGGCGCCGTTGCGGCGGCCGTTGTCGTTCCTGGCCAGGGTGTACCAGGAGTCCACGTAGTCCGGGTCGTCGGTCCACCAGTCGTCGGGGACCGCGTCGAGGACCGCGTTCACCAGTGGGATGTAGGCGCCCTGGTCGGCGATGGTGAGCAGGACCGTGGCGATGGCCTTGGCGAGGTCGCGGTAGTTGGTGCTGCCGTCCTCCTCCATCATCACGACGTCGGCGAGGTTGTACTTGTAGGTCGACCAGTTCACCAGGATCTGGTTGGGGTGGTAGACGGTGCCGTCGTTGTCCAGATAGGGCATGTCGACCGGGTCGACGCGGACCTTGCCGTCGAGGCCGAAGCCCGTGACGAGCGAGTAGATCTCCGCGTCGCCCTTGATCCACGGCTCCTCGTCGTCGGAGAGCTCGACGGCGGTGATGCGCGTGGTCCAGAAGCCCGCGGCGGCCGTCGTGCGGGGCGCGGACAGGCCGCGCGCGGTGAACTCCCGGCGCAGGACGCTCATGCCCGCCGCCAGGGCCTTGGACTCGTCGACGTCGAGCACATAGACGGGCTGGTCGGGCGTTCTGCGGGCATCCAGCGTGCGGGGTGTGCCGTGGCTGTCGTACGCGGTGACGGTGCCGGCGTCCTCGTCGGGGGACGCGGCTGCCACGAGGGGCTCTGCCCCGGCCTTCAGGTCCGCCCGCATCGAGTCGGAGCCCAGGCGCAGCCGCAGCAGGGAGCCGGTGTCGGTGCCGAGTCCCTTGGCGGCGGCGATGTCCCGGTCGGCGGCCGCCACCGAGGAGGCGAGGCGGGTGCCGGTCCGGCCGGCGAGGGCGTGCAGGTCCACCTCGTCGCCGGTCAGGGCCGCGGTGCGGACCGTCGAGCGCCAGCGGGCGTCGGTGAGCGACACGGCCAGGGCGCGTGCGGTGCGGTCCTCGATCCGGCCGACCTCGGAGGCGGTCCGGGCGGGAGAGGAGGCGTACGTGGCGGCGGGAGAGGAGGCGTTCACGGCGGCGGCCGGGGATGGGTGTGCCGGGGCGCCGGCGGCGGGGGACGCGGCGCCCTGGACGGCGGCGACCAGGGTGATGGAAGTGATGGCGCCGGCGAGCAGGTTGCGGGGGGTGTGTCTGCTCCTCAAGAGATCCTCCTGTGGTGAACGGGGCATTCCGGGGCGCGTTCGGATGGAGCCGTCGAACCGTGGGGCAGGGTGATCTATGCGGGTAGATGCTCGCCAGTAAAGAATGTCGGTGACATGTCATTCGCGCAAGGGCCGGTCAGCGGACTTCCGGTGAAGTCCCCGTCCGCGCAAGCTTATCGAGCCCTCCTCAAGAGCGTGCGCACCGTCAGCCGGCCGGGGGTTCCGTGCTCTTTGGCGCGGCCCGGAGCGAACGCTCCGCCACCTTGCGCAGATGCGCTCCGAAGACTCCCGCCGCGTCCGGCGTCAGTGTCCGCAGCGACACCATCGCCGTGATGATCACGTCGCACAGCTCGGACTCGACGTCACTCCAGCTGTGGGTCCGGCCCTTCCGCGGGTTCTGGCCGGTCGCGCCGATGACGGCCTGCGCGACCTCGCCCACCTCCTCCGCGAGCTTCAACATCCGCAGCAGCGTCTCCTGTTGGGGCGGCCGGTCGCACTCCCCGTCGAGCCAGTCGTGCAGATCGCCGATGGTGGCCCAGATGGGGTCCCGGGTGTGGTTCATGGGGGGCACCCTCCCATGGGTAGGGTGCGCGGATGACCATCGCAGCGGACACATTCATAGGTGCTGTCACGGAGTTCGAGGTCTCGGTGCGGGCCCGGGACGGTGAGCGTTCGGAGCGTGCTTTCGCTCTGATGCAGCAGATGTTCGGGAGCGCGGGCGATGACGAGTTCCGACAGGCGGCCCCGCGGCTCGCGGCCGTACTCGGCGAGGTGCCCGCGGGCCCCCGGTCCGTTGCCGCCGTGATCGTCGGCGCCTGCGTCGAGCGGGGCGCCGATCCGCTGCCGTGCGCGCCCGCGGTGTTCGCGGTCGTACGCGACGCCTTCGAGTCCGCCGCCGTGTTCTGCGACCGCTGGGTCCTGGACGGCGACGGCGAGCTCCCGGACCCCGGACAGAACGAGCTCACCGACGAGATCATCGACCTGTCCGGGTTCGACGCGGCCATCGCCTGGTGGACGCTCCAGCAGTTCCAGATGGCCGCCCTCGCCCTGCTCAACAGCAGGGAGGTACGTCAACAGATCGACGGCAAGGGCGACTTGCTGGCGCTTGTCGAGCGGGCCGACGATGCCACGGAGGGCGCGTTCAAGGGGCTCTCGTACGCCCTTCGGGTGCTCGACGACGAGCCGCTGATCGTGCTGCACCGGGAGACCCGTACGGGATACGCCCTGAGAATCACCGGAATCGGCGACAACTTCCAGTTGCACACACTCCTCGCGGGCGCGCTCATCGACGGGCTGTACGTGCCGGGCGAGGGGCCGTCCGCCGAAGCCGTCGCAGTCTGCCGGGGTGCGGAGGGGCAGGCTCCCACGACCGGGTCGTTCAATCTGGTCGCGCCCGACGGCGGCTGGGTCTGGAACGAGGGCACCCCCTCCGACATCCCCCTGGTCGACGGCGTACGGCTGCTGGTGCTCGACCCTCCGCCGTACGAGCGCGGCTGGCCGGCCGGACGGTACTTCCCGAACATGCCGGGCGACCTGGTCCTGGAGCGGGTGCTGGGGGCGCAGGAGAGCGCCGGGTGGTTCGCGCGGGTGGCGGACGCCAAGGGGTGAGGCGCGGCGCGGCGGTGCAGGCGGGGAGGCGGCGATGCCCGGCCACCACCCGAAGGGGACTGTGATGACCCAAGGCTGAGGGCGGGAAGGTCGCGCGCTTCGAGACGGGCCAGGCCTGACGCCGGTCGACTCCCCACGGAGGGCACCCGCCCACGTCCGTCGGCCGGAGCGGCCCACCGGGATCGACGCGGCTCTCTCGCGCGAGAAGGATTGACGGACCGTCAGATATGTGGGTTCCTCGAATGAATGTACGGCGCGCGGAACCCGGCGGCTGGCGACCGGCTCGCCCGTCGCTACATCGCTACACCGCTACATCGCTACACCGCTACACCGCTACACCGCTACACCGAGATCCGCGCCCAGTCGGGTCGGCGAAGGCCTCGCCGACTGGGCCGACGCCGCCGGGTCCGTACTGCCCCACCCGCCCGAGAGGACCGGGGGCCCGGTGCTCGGGGTGCTCCTCGGCTGCGCCATGCAGTACCGGCTCGAACCGGGCGCCATGCCCGAGCAGTTGGTCATCGACGGGCTGAGCGGGCTGCTCGGCCTCACCGGGAGAGGAGAACGGCCGTGATCGACCTGCTCGAAGACACCTGGGCGCGGGAGGTCCCGCACGACCAGTTCGCGCTGCTGCGCCGTACTGACCCCGTCCACTGGCACGAGGTCCCCGGCGACCAGGGATTCTTCGCCCTCACCCGCCACGAGGACATCGTCGCCGCGAGCCGCGATCCTGAGCTGTGGTCGGTGCAGCTCGGCTCCTTCTTCATCCGCGACCAGACGCCCGAGGCGCTGGAGAGCCTGGGACTCACGCTGGTGGGCATGGACCCGCCCAGGCACACGCGCTACCGGCGGCTGGTGAGCACCGCCTTCTCGCCCAGGATGATCCACAAACTCACGGCGGACATCGAACGGCGGGCGGCGGCGCTCGCCGACTGTGCCGCGCGCAAGGGGCGCGAGGTCGAATTCGTCGAGGAGATAGCGGCGCGGCTCCCGCTCCAGATCATCTGCGAGATGATCGGCGTCCCCGAGGCGGACGAGAACCGGGTCTTCGGCTGGAGCAACCGTATGGTCGGCTTTCAGGACCCGGACTTCCGTACCTCGCCCGAGGACGGGCAGAACGCCGCGGCGGAGATCTACGCGTACTGCGACGCACTCGCGGCCGAGCGGCGGGAGTCTCCGCGGGACGACATCCTGAGCGCGCTGGTCCACGGGGAGGTGGACGGGGAGCGGCTGAGCGCGCATGAGATCGACATGTTCTTCGTGACCCTGTGCGTCGCGGGCAACGAGACGACCCGGAACCTGCTCGCCGGCGCGATGCTCACCCTGATCGAGCATCCCGCCGCGCGGGCGGAGCTTTCGGCCGGGATCGACGACGACGCGCTCTGGTCGGGCGCGACGGAGGAGTTCCTGCGCTGGAACGGTTCCATCCACAACTTCCGCCGCACGGCGACGCGGGACACGCAGGTGCGGGGCGTCCCGGTCAGGGCGGGCCAGAAGGCGGTGCTGTACTACACCTCCGCCAACCGGGACGAGTCGGTCTTCCCCGATGCGGACCGCTTCGACATCCGGCGGACGCCGAACGAGCATCTGACGTTCGGGGGAGGGGGGCCGCACTTCTGTCTGGGGGCGGGGTTGGCGCGGGCGCAGATCAAGGGGCTGATGAGGGAGTTGCTGCGCAGGTGCGAGGGGGTGGCGCTGGCGGGCGAGCCGAGGCGGATGCGGTCGGACTTCATCAACGGGGTCAAGTACTTGCCGGTGCGGTTCGAGTAGGGCGGGGGAGGGGCAACGGGGGCTGAGGCCCCACGCCCCCGGAGTGCCGGCTTCGCGGCGCGGAGCGGGCGGGCCGCCGAGGCCCCGGCGGGCCCTCGCAGTGACCCGTCACCCCCGCCCGATGAACGGCATCCCCGTCGCCATCACCGTCGCGAACTGCACATTCGCCTCCAGCGGCAGTTCCGCCATATGCAGCACCGTCCGCGCCACATCCCCCACGTCCATCACCGGTTCCACCATCACCTCGCCGTTCGCCTGGGGAATCCCCGTCCGCATCCGCCGCGTCATCTCCGTCGCCGCGTTGCCGATGTCGATCTGGCCGCATGCGATGGAGTGCGCCCTCCCATCCAGCGACAGCGACTTCGTCAGGCCCGTCATCGCGTGCTTCGTCGCCGTGTACGGCGCCGAGTCCGGGCGTGGCACCTGCGCCGAGATCGAGCCGTTGTTGATGATCCGGCCGCCCTGCGGGGACTGGCCCTTCATCACCCGGAAGGCCGCCTGCGCACACAGGAACGCGCCCGTGAGATTGACGTCGACCGCCGAGCGCCAGTCCTCGTAGGAGATGTCCTCGAAGGCGACATGGGGGCCGGACGTGCCTGCGTTGTTGAACAGCAGGTCAACTCTGCCGTGGTGTTCGCGCGTCGCGCCGAACAGCGTGGTGACATCGGTCGGTGACGTCACATCAGTGGGGAGGCACAGCACATCCCCGCCCGCCAGAGACGCCGTTTCCTCCAGGGCCTTTGCCCGCCGACCCGCCAAGACCACCGACCAGCCCGCGCCCGCCAGCGTCATCGCCACGCTCCGGCCGATGCCCGAACCCGCACCCGTCACCACGGCAATCTTCGCAACTGCGTTCATGGGCGCGCAGCGTAGCCGCGTATCCGTCCGGGGAACTCATCCAGCCGACACGCGGATGTTGTGTACTCGACAACGCCGGGTCGTCGGCCCCTACTCACATGCGGAAGGACAACAGCCATCAGGGGAGGGGCACATGAGACCCGCATCGCACGCACCCGTACCCACATCCGCGCCCGCGTCACACGCGCCCGAGCTCCGAGCCGCCGCCCACCACATCGCCCGCCGCCGGTTCCTCACCGTCACCGGCGCCGCCGCCGCGCTCGCCTTCGCCGTCAATCTGCCCGGCTCCGCGCACGCCGCCGAGCTCGACGCCAGGAAGATCGCCGAGGATCCCTTCACGCTGGGCGTCGCCTCCGGAGACCCGAAGCCCGGCTCCGTTCTGCTGTGGACGCGCCTCGCGACCCGCCCGTACGAGCCGGACAGCGGGCTGCCCCGCGCGCGGGTGACGGTCCACTGGGAGCTCGCCCACGACGACCGCTTCACCCGAATCGCCCGCCGCGGGTCCGTCACCGCCCACCCGGAACTCCACCACAGCGTCCATGCGGATGTCGCCGGTCTCGGCAACGGCCGTCCCTACTACTACCGCTTCCGCGCCGGGAAGTGGTTCAGCCCGGTCGGCCGCACCCGCACCGCCCCTGCCCGGTCCGCGCGGATCAGTGAGCTGAAGCTCGCCGCCGTCTCCTGCCAGGCGTACCACGACGGCTACTTCACCGCTTACAGGCACCTCGCCGAGGAGGAGCTCGACGTGGTGTTCCATCTCGGCGACTACCTCTACGAATACGGCGTCGACGCCGTGGGAGGCGCGCGGATGTACACCGACCGCCGCCTCCCCGCCCACTACAACCGCGAGACCATCACCCTGGAGGACTACCGGCTGCGCTACGGCCTCTACAAGTCGGACCCCGACCTCAGGGCCGCCCACGCCGCGCACCCGTTCGTCGTCACCTGGGACGACCACGAGACCGAGAACAACTACGCCGACGACATCCCCGAGAACGACGTCCCGCTGGAGGAGTTCCTGCTGCGCAGGGCCGCCGCCTACCGCGCGTACTGGGAGAACCAGCCGCTGCGCAGGCCCCAGCAGCCCGCGGGCCCGGACATGCAGCTGTACCGCCGTCTGCACTTCGGGCGGCTCGCGCAGTTCGACATCCTCGACACCCGGCAGTACCGCTCCGACCAGGCCTACGGAGACGGCTGGCAGGTCCCCGGGCCGGAGTCCGAGGACCCGGCGCGCACCCTCACCGGCGCCGAGCAGGAGCGGTGGCTGATCGACGGCTGGAAGGCGTCCCAGGCGCTGTGGAACGTGGTGCCTCAGCAGGTCACCTTCGCCCAGCGGCGTGACCGCCCGACCGGAACGTTCAAGCTGAGCATGGACTCCTGGGACGGCTACCCGGCGTCCCGCGACCGAGTGCTTGCGGGTGCCCGGACGGCCGGGATCGAGAACCTGATGGTGCTCACCGGCGATGTTCATGTCGGGTACGGACTCGACCTGAAGGAGGACTTCGACGACCCCGCCTCCCGCACGGTCGGCACCGAGATCGTCGCCACCTCCGTCAGCAGCGGAAAGGACGGCGTCGAGAAGCCCGCCAACTGGGAGAGGTTCACCCAGGCCAACCCGCACATGAAGTTCTACGACGGCCGGCGCGGCTATGTGAAGGTGACCCTCGGCGAGCAACGGGCGCGCGCCGACTTCCGGACGGTCGCCGCCGTCACCACCCCGGGCGCTCCCGTCGTCACCGCGGCGTCCTTCGTGACGGAGGCCGGGGACCCCGGGCTCAAGCCGGCGTAGATCCGCGCAGAGGATCGCCGGGTCCGATGGAAGGCCCCCCGGGAGGTCACCGGAAGCCCACCACGAACGTCACTCGGACGTTCGCCCGGACAGCGGACGCTCGATGCGGTCCCGGACCGCATCGAGCGTCCGCGTCACGGCGAGCATGCTGCCCGCGTCACGGTGAGGCTGACGTCCTGCGGAAGGGACTGGCACCGGGCGGTGGCTCCCTCCACCGGCCCGCGGACAGCGCCCCACCTCGGCCCTCTCATGCCCGAGCCCGTCGCGCGGCCCGTCGGCGGTGAACTCCAGCGGCTCCCGGCCCCGCGCTGTGAACGCAGCGGCAGTGTCAACCGGTCGCCACCACGCCCCACCGCACGAGCGCTTCCACGCGGACCCCGCCCCCGGACGCCCTCGAAAAAGTGCTCGACCACCGTGGCTGAGCTGAGAGCATGGGTCGGGAATTCAACGACATGGAGACGCGATGCCGAAGCCGGACAGCGGCCGGAGAAGTACAGAAGGACACATACCGACCGCCGACCCGGCCCTCGCGCACGTCGGCCCGGCCCCCGTCCCCGCGCCGGTCGACCCGGAGCTCGTACCCGGGGACCAACCACCGGCCGCCGCACCCGCCCGCGTCGACCGGCCACCGGTCCTCGCCCAGCAGGTCGGCGAAGCACCCGCACCCGCCTCCGTCGCCGCCGCCCGCCGCGTCGGCTTCATGGTCACCCTCGTCCTCGGCGCCCTCACCGCGCTGCCGCCGCTCTCCATGGACATGTATCTGCCGACGCTCCCGGCGGTCACCCGGTCCCTCGGCTCACCCGCCGCGACCGTCCAGCTCACGCTGACCGCGTGCCTGGCCGGCATGGCGCTCGGTCAGCTCGTCGTCGGCCCGATGAGCGACCGGTGGGGCCGCCGACGTCCGCTGCTCATCGGCATGATCGTGTACGTCGCCGCCACGGCGATCTGCGCCCTGGCACCCACCGTCGGGCTCCTGATCGGCTTCCGCCTGCTCCAGGGCCTCGCGGGCGCCGCCGGCATCGTCATCGCGCGAGCCGTGGTCCGTGATCTGTACGACGGCGTGGAGATGGCCCGGTTCTTCTCCACGCTGATGCTGATCTCCGGCGTCGCCCCGATCATCGCGCCGCTGATCGGCGGCCAGGTGCTGCGGCTCACCGACTGGCGCGGCATCTTCGTCGTCCTGACCGCCGTCGGTATCGCGCTCACGCTGGTGGCCGTGAAGTGGCTGCACGAGACCCTGCCGCCCGGGAAACGGCACAGCGGCGGCGTCGGCGAGGCGCTGCGCACCATGCGCGGACTGCTCGCGGACCGGGTGTTCACCGGCTACACGCTCACCGGCGGGCTCGCCTTCGCCGCGCTGTTCGCGTACATCTCCGCCTCGCCGTTCGTGGTGCAGGAGATCTACGGCGCGTCCCCGCAGACCTTCAGCCTGCTCTTCGGCGTCAACTCCGTCGGCCTGATCGTGCTCGGCCAGATCAACGGCAAGGTCCTGGTGGGCCGGGTCAGCCTCGACAAGGCACTCGGACTGGGGCTGGGCGTGATCACGCTGGCCGCGACCGCGCTTCTGCTGATGACGTCGGGAGTCCTCGGCAAGGTCGGCCTGCTGCCCGTCGCGGCGGGCCTGTTCGTCCTGATGTCCGCCATGGGCCTGGTGATGCCCAACACCAACGCCCTCGCCCTGCTGCGTACCCCGCATGCCGCGGGCTCCGCGTCCGCGCTGATCGGCACGTCCTCGTACCTCATCGGGGCGGTCGCGTCCCCGCTCGTGGGGATCGCCGGTGAGGCCACGGCCGTCCCGATGGCGCTGGTGCAACTGATCTGCGCGCTGGGGGCGCTGGGCTGCTTCCTCGGACTGTGCCGCCCGTGGCAGCGGCGCCCCGAGGCCATCTGACGCGGCCGCGGCCCGCGCGGTCGTGTCCCCGATCCGACAGGGCGGTACACCTACGGCTGGCGCGGCGCCGTGCCGGACCGGCCGCAGGCCCGGCCTGCCGGGCTTTCACCTGCCTCTTCGGGCTCGCCGCCGACGCACGTCGAGAGCGGGAGCAGCAGGGCCGGCACGGTCACCCGGCCACCAGGTGCGCGGCCCTCTGTCGCATGGTTCCCCTCGACGGCATGCGGGGGCGCGGGTGCGGGGTGTCTAGACTTTTCCGGTGAACGCCACTCTCCCCACCGCGGACGTCCTGCGCAGCGCCCTCGCCGCCCTTCTGGACGGTCTGCCGCCCACGCAGGCGGCGCAGGCCGTCGACCGGCTGATCGCCAACTACCGGGGGACCACCCCGACCGACGCCCCGGTGCTGCGGGACCGTTCCGATGTGGCCGCCTACGCCGCGTACCGGATGCCGGCGACGTTCGAGGCAGTGCGCTCCGCGCTCGTCGCCCTGCGGGCCGCGGCCCCCGAGTGGACCCCCTCGACGCACACCGACATCGGCGGTGGCACGGGCGCGGCGAGCTGGGCGGTCGCCGAGGCGTGGGAGGAGGACGCCCCGCGCACCACCGTCCTGGACTGGGCCGAGCCGGCGCTGGCGCTGGGCCGTGAACTGGCTGTCGCCTCCGGCGTTCCCGCGCTGCGCGCCGTCGCGTGGCAGCGCTCCCGGATCAGTGCGGCGCTCCGTATCGAGAGCACCGATCTCGTGACCGTCTCGTACGTCCTGAAGGAGCTCACCGACAAGGACCGGGCCGCCGTCGTCACCGAGGCGGCCCGCGCGGCGCAGGCCGTGGTGATCGTCGAACCCGGCACCCCCGACGGCTACGCCCGGGTGATCGAGGCCCGCGACCGGCTGATCGAGGCGGGTCTGACGGTGGCCGCGCCCTGCCCGCACAGTGCGGCCTGCCCGATCGAGCCGGGTACGGACTGGTGCCATTTCGCGGCCCGGGTCAGCCGTTCCTCGCTGCACCGCCAGGTCAAGGGCGGCTCGCTGCCGTACGAGGACGAGAAGTTCAGCTATGTCGCCGCCGTCCGCTTCCCGGCCGTACCGGCGCCGGCGCGGGTCACCCGCAAGCCACAGATCCGTAAGGGTCTGGTGCTGCTCGACCTGTGCACGGACGCGGAGGAGCTGCGCCGCGAGACGGTCACCAAGCGGCACGGCGGGCTGTACAAGGCGGCGAGGGATGTGGCGTGGGGCGACGACTGGCCGCCCCACGACCAGTGACGCTGCCGCGGCAGTGCCCAGGGCGCCCGACTCGACCCCCACGCGTACGCCGACGCGATCATCGAGTACGCACTCCACGGCCTCGCCCGCGGCCCGAGAGGTGCAGGAATATGCCGACAGGCCCCCCGGTTGGGGAGCGTGGCCACCCGGGGAGCAGGATGGTGGGACGATGGCAGGGTCCGCCAGGGGCGAGCGTGAGGTCTGAGGAGATAGATGGGCGACGGTAAAGACCGCTACCGCGGCACGGAGAACAGGCCGTCCCGGCAGAGCCGGCTGAATCAGTGGCTGCGCCGACGCCCCAAGGACACCGAAGCCGACGACTCCCGCCGTGTGCCCCTGCTGCTGGCCGCCGCCGCCGCGGGACTGCCGCTCGCGCCCGCCGCGTACCCCGTCTCCTACCGATGTTCCTGTGAGCGGATCGGCTGTCCGACGCCGGGCCGCCACCCCGTCTCGTTCGCCTGGCAGACGCAGTCCACCACCGACCGCGCCCAGATCGAGCGCTGGGCCAAGGGCCAGCCGGAGGCGAACTTCATCACCGCGACCGGCATGGTCCACGATGTCCTCGACGTTCCGCTGGAGGCCGGCCGCAGCGCACTCGGGCGCCTGCTCGACCAGAACATCGAGGTCGGCCCGGTCGCCGAGGACGGCGGTGACCGGATGCTGTTCTTCACCGCCACCCGCGGCACCCCCGAGGACGAGGACGAGTGGTGGCCCTGCGAACTGGACTGCCACCCCGAGACGATGGACGAGCACCCCGGGCTGCGCTGGCACTGCCGCGGCAGCTATGTGCTCGTACCGCCCGCGCGGCTGCCCGGTGATCTTGAGGTGCGCTGGGTACGCGGGCTTGAGCATCCGCTGCCCGACCCGCTGACGCTGCTGGAGACGCTGACGGACGCCTGCGCGAAGTGGGCGGGCGAGACGGAGGGCGCGGACCGGCACCAGGTGGCCTGGCCGCTCGGCCGCTGAGCGGTCGCCCCACAGGGCCCTGAGCCTCTTGGCCCCCGGTCCATGCGCTCTGAGCTCGTCGGCCGGGAGGACCGCTCAGCCCCTCGGCCCGGCAGGGCTGGGCCCACGCCGGTGATCGGTGAACGGGCCTGGGGCTCCGGGGCGCGGCGCCGCGGCTACGACCCCTTCGCCGCCGTCAGGCCCGTCAGCCGGCCCAGCACATCGACCTTGCCGCTCTCCGGGCCGCCCGCGGGCACCGTCACCACCTGGCTGGAAATCCGCTCCTTGGTGACCGTCGACGTCACATTGCCCGTCAGCAGTGCCTTCACATCCGGGTGGATCTTCAGCCGTACGCCCTTCGCGGCGGTCTGCCGCTCATAGTTGCGTACGGTGAAGAAGACCAGCGCGTCTCCGTCCTCCATGACGAACCCGAGCGGCCCGAAGTTGTCGGAGTCCAGCGGCTGGTCGATGTACTGCGTCGTCATCCCCGGCAGATTCGCCTCCTGCGTGCGCGAGGTGCGCCAAGCCGAGGTGTGCGGTCCGTCCTTGAAGTGCTCGGGCCTTCCGCTCTGCATGTACGAGGAGTACTCCTCGCTCAGACTGCGGGGAGCCACCGCCAGCGCCGCGCTCTCCGGCGCGACCGGCACGGCCCAGCCGTCCTCGTCGGTCTTCAGGGCGGGGATCCGCGAGGGGTTCATGATCGCCAGGTACGCGGCCCGCCACAGCTCGTCCACGCCGTTGCGCACGAAGACCAGCACCCAGCGGTTGTCCAGAGCGCCCTCGTCCTGGTCGCGGTTGGAGTCGACGTCGGCGAGGAAGAAGCGCGGCCAGCCGGCCTTCTTCGGGATGGTGAACTTCGCGTCGGTCAGCTCCAGCGGCACGTGCTGAGGGTTGCCGCCCGGGTAGTTGACGCTGCGGGCTCTGAGACCGGCCTGGTTGATCGCGCCGAGCGCCCCGGTGACGTACGCGGCGTCCAACGCGGGGTCATAGGCCTTGTCGGCCTTGTTGTACGCGTCGGTGAAGTCCTTGAGCGCCCGAGCGGCCTCAGCCTGCGTCGCCGCCGGTATGATCTCCCGCTCCCCGTGCACCGTCACGCAGCCGCTCGCCGTCAGCGACACCGACGTCAACACTCCGAGCCCCGCCACTGCCCGGTGCATCCGTCCCGCCCGACTCAGACTTCTCATCGGTTGCCTTCTGCTCCTTTACCCCCACTGACCGTCCGAACCCTACCGGGGCAAGGAAGATCGCGAGCGTCGGGATCAGATACAGCGCCCACACCGTGACTTGGACCACGGTCGGATCGGGCTGGAAGTTGAAGACACCCTTCAGCAGCGTGCCGTACCAGCTGTCCGGCGGGACGGTCTCGCTGATGTCGAAGGCCTTGTTCGCGAGGCCGCCCAGGAAGCGGGCCTCCTGCAGGTCGTGGACGCCGTACGCGAGCACGCCGGCCGCCACGACCACCAGCATTCCGCCGGTCCAGGTGAAGAACTTGGCCAGGTTGATGCGGAGCGCGCCGCGGTAGAAGAGCCAGCCCAGCACCATCGCGGTGGCGATGCCCAGCAGCACACCCACCAACGGGCTCTGGGCGCCGCCCTCGTCGGTGGCCGCGCGGACCGACGCCCACACGAACAGCGCGGTCTCCAGACCCTCCCGGCCCACGGCCAGGAACGCCGTGGCGACCAGGGCGCCCGTGCCCATCTGCAGAGCCGCGTCCAGCTTGCCGTGCAACTCGCTCTTCAGATGCCGCGCGGTGCGCCGCATCCAGAAGACCATCCAGGTCACCAGGCCCACCGCGACGATCGACAGCGAGCCGCCGAGCAGCTCCTGAGCCTCGAACGTCAGCTCCTGCGAGCCGAATTCGAGCGCGAAGCCGAAGCCGAAGGAGATCGCGACCGCGACTCCGATGCCGATCCAGATCGGGCGGAGCGCGTCTCGGCGCCCGGTCTTCACCAGATAGGCGATCAGGATGCAGACGACGAGGCTGGCCTCCAGGCCCTCCCGCAGACCGATCAGATAGTTGCCGAACACGGCGGGTCCCTTCGGATCAGGAGAACAGCGCCCGGCCCCACCAGTCGCCCTTGTCGCGGACGCCCGGCGGGACGGCGAACAGCGCCGAACCCACGTGCTGGATGTACTCGTTGAGGGCGTCGTGCGCCGCCAGCGAGCGCTGGACGGGGATGAAGCCCTGGCGGACGTCGCGCTGGTACGCGAGGAAGAACAGCCCCGCGTCCAGGCGGCCCAGACCGTCCGTGCCGTCCGTGAACGAGTAGCCGCGGCGCAGGAGCCTCGCGCCGCCGTTGGTGTCCGGGTGTGCGAGCCGCACATGCGCGTCCGGCAGCATCGCCTTCAGGAACGGCTCGTCGCGCTCCTTGGCCTTGCCGACCGGAGCGCCCTCGCCCTTGTCGCGGCCGAAGATGTCCTCCTGCTCGCTGAGCGGAGTGCGGTCCCAGGTCTCGATGTTCATCCGGATCCGGCGCGCCACCAGGTACGAGCCGCCGGCCAGCCAGCCCGCGCCGTCCTTCTCGGTGACCCAGACGTGCTTGTCGAGCGCGGCCGTGTCCGTGCCGGCGATGTTCCGGGTGCCGTCCTTGAAGCCCATCATGTTGCGCGGGGTCTGTGCCTCGGGCGTCGTCGACGAGGTCTTGCCGAAGCCCAGCTGCGACCAGCGCACCGCGACCTTGCCGAAGCCGATCCGGGCGAGGTTGCGGATGGCGTGCACCGCGACCTGCGGGTCGTCGGCGCAGGCCTGCACGCACAGGTCGCCGTCGCTGCGCGCCGGGTCCAGGTTGTCGCCGGGGAACGTCGGAAGCTCGGCCAGGGCCGCCGGGCGCCGGCCCTCCAGACCGAAGCGGCCCTTGGCGAACAGGGAGGGGCCGAAGCCGATGGTGAGCGTAAGCCGGGAGGGCTTGAGACCGAGCGCCTCGCCGGTGTCGTCCGGCGGCGCCTCGGCGAGACCGCCGAACGCGCCCTCGCCGACCGCCTGTCCCGCCGCCATCCGCTCCGCGGCCCGCGTCCAGTCCTTCAGCAGCTGTATCAGCTCGGCGCGGTCCTTCGTCTTCACATCGAAGGTCGCGAAGTGCAGCCGGTCCTGCACGGCCGTGGCGATGCCCGCCTGGTGCGCGCCGTGGAACGGCACCGCGGCGCCGCTCTCGGCGGCGGGCACGGCCGTGTCCCCGCCCGTCAGTACGGCCGCCGCACCGCCGGCCGCGGCGGCGCCGAGCGCGAGGCCCGCACCGCCCCAGCCGAGCAGCGAACGACGGGACGGAGCCTGAACGCCGCTCTCCTCGGACATCTTGTTCCCCTCCTGGCTCACGACTACTTCACAACCGCGGCGGCGAGCTTGGACAGCGGCTCCGCGAGGGCGTTGACCGCATCGCTGAGCTCCTTGCGCTCCGCCTTGCCGACCTTGTCGTACGAGGTGAACTCGTACGAGGTGGTGTTCGGGCGGTACTTGTCGAGGAGCTTGTTCAGCGCCGCGAACTGCTTGTCCAGCTCGACGGTGAGCGCCAGGTCGTTCTTCTTCGCGTGCGCCTTCAGCAGCTGGTACGACATCTCCGCACCCTCGACGTTCGCCTTGAAGTCGATGAGGTCGGTGTGGCTGTAGCGCTCCTCCTCACCGGTGACCTTGCCGGTGGCGACCTCGTCCAGGAGTTCCTTGGCGCCGTTGGCCATGGAGGTCGGGGTGATCTCGGCCGTGCCGACCTTCTTCTGCCAGACGGTGAGGTCCGCGACGAGCGTGTCCGCGAGGGCCTTCTCCTCGGGGCCGAGCTTCTTGTCCTGCCACAGCGCCTTCTCCAGGCGGTGCCAGCCGGTCCACTTCTGGCCCTTCTCCAGGCCGTCCTCGCGGACGTCGACCTTCGGGTCGATGTCACCGAACGACTCGGCGACCGGCTCGGTGCGCTCCCAGCCGATGCGGGAGTCGGCGTACGCCTTCTTGGCGGCCTCGATGTCGCCGGCCTTCACGGCGGCGGTGAAGACCCTGACCTTCGGCATGGTCTGCTCGGCCTGAAGCAGTACGTACTTGCGGTACGCGGCGACCGCGACATCCAGCTCCGGGCTGCGCTTGGCCGCCGTGCCGCCGGTGACCTCGACCTTCTGGCGGATTCCGTCGCCCTTCATACCGGGCTTGCAGGCGATCTCGTACGAACCGGCCTTCACCTCGGCGGTGAGCTTCTGCTTCGTCCCCGGACCGATGTTCTCGCGCTCGGAGACGATGCGGTCGTCGGGGAAGAGGATGTAGACCTCGGTGACCTTCGAGCCCTTGTTCTCGATGGCCAGCTCGACGTGACCGGCCGGGAACTCCTTCTTGGAGACCTCGCAGGCGTCGTCCTTCGCGGTGACGGTGATCGCGCCGTCGCCGCCCTTGGCTTCGCTCTTCTCGGAGCAGCCCGTGACGGCGGTCAGGGCCGCCACGGTGGCGGCGGCGGTGACGACGGAGAGACGGACGGCTCGCATACGGGCTCCACTGAGGACGTGTACCGGGTTCTGGCGGTGAGGCGGACCTAACTTAACCGAGGCTTACCTCAGCAATACCCACCCGCCCAGTGATGTAGCTCTCAAATCCCGGCCCGAGACACGGCACTGTCACGGCGAGGTCAAGTGAGGGTCAAGTGTTCCGTTTCGGCACGACCAGCGGTGCCCCGCTCGACGGGTGAGGGAACACCTCGACCGGCTGGCGGTAGACACGGCTCAGCAACTCGTCCTCGAAGACCGTGGCGGGCGGGCCGTCGGCCGCGATCCGTCCGGCGTGCAGCACGGCGACCCGGTCCGCGTACGCGGCGGCGAGTCCGAGGTCGTGCAGGACGACTACCACGGCGTCCCCGGCCGTGGCGCGCTCCCGGCAGATCCGGAGCACCAGCTCCTGGTGGCGCAGGCCGAGCGCGGCCGTCGGCTCGTCGAGCAGCAGCGGTGGGGCGCGCTGGGCGAGCACCCGGGCGAGGGCGACCCGGGCACGTTCGCCGCCGGACAGCGCGGAGAAGGAGCGGGCCGCGAACGCCTGCACCTCCGTGGCGGCCATCGCCGTGGCCACCGCCGAGTCTTCCTCCTCCTCGCGCGCGGTGCCGGCCCACGGGGCGCGGTCCATCCGTACGACCTCCTCCACCGGAAAGGGAAGGAGAGGCCGGCCGACTGGGGCAGCACGGCCCGGCGCAGGGCCAGTTCGGGCGCGGACAGCTCCGCCGCCGGGCGGCCCATGATCCGTATCCGGCCCTCCGCGGCGGGCAGATCGCAGGCCAGGGCGGCGAGCAGCGTCGACTTCCCGGCGCCGTTGGGTCCGACGAGCGCGAGCACCTCACCGGCACGGGCGTCGAGGTCGATACCGCCGAGCACCTCCCTTTGCCCGAGGCGCACATGCAGTCCGCGCGCCTCGGCGAGACAGCTGCCGTGCGCGGGGGCGGCGGGCAGCTCACGCCCGCGCGCCGCGAAGAGGCTCTTCAGGGCGTTCACGCCCAACCACCTTGCTTGCGACGGGTCCTGCGCAGCAGCCAGAAGAAGAACGGGCTGCCGAACAGCGCGGTCAGCACACCGAGGGCAACTCGGCGGGCTCGGCGACGGTCCGGGCCGCGAGGTCGCCCGCGACCAGCATCAGCGCGCCGCCGAGCGCGCTGCCCGGGACGAGATACCGGTGACCGGGCCCGTGCGCCATCCGCAGCAGATGCGGAACGAGCAGCCCGACGAACGTGATGATCCCCGCCACGGCGACGGCGGCCGCGGTGAGCAGCGCCACGACCAGAACGAGGGCGATACGCAGCCGCTCCACGTCGACGCCGAGATGGCGGGCGGGGCGTTCGCCGAGGGCGAGCAGGGTCCAGTTTCCGGGAGTGGAAGGGGGCGACGGCCGGCCCGGCGAGCGCGCACGGCAGGACGGCGAGCACCCGCGGCCAGGTCGCCTGGGAGAGCGAACCGAGCTGCCAGAAGGTGATCTGGGTGATCTGGGCGTTGTCCGCGAAGAAGATGAACAGGCCGATGAGGGCGCCCGCGAAGGCGTTGACGGCGATGCCGGTGAGGATGAGCGTGACGACCTCGGTCCGGCCGCCCGAGCGGGACAGGGCGTACACGACGAGGACGGTGACCAGCCCCGCGACGAACGCACAGGCGGTCACGGTCCAGTTGCCGAGGAAGCTCAGCCCGAGGGCGAGGGCGCCGACCGCGCCGACGGCCGCCCCGGAGGCGATCCCGATGATGCCGGGCTCGGCGAGGGGATTGCCGAAGACGCCCTGCTCGCCAGGGGGGGTATGACCTGGCCGACAGCGGGTCAGGGGCGCCTGGTGCTTGAATGCCGGAGTGAACGAACTCGACGTACTGAGCGTCTTCTGCGGGCACGACGGAAGCCACGGCAACAAGCTGGGAGTCGTGCGCGACGGCCGTAGGTTTCCCGACCAGGACTCCCGGCAGGCCCTGGCCGCCGAACTCGGCTTCAGTGAGACCGTCTTCGTCGACGACCCCGAGCGCGGTCGCCTCGACATCTACACCCCGGGGCTGCGGCTGCCCTTCGCCGGGCACCCGCTCGTCGGCACCGCCTGGCTGCTCGACATCGAGGTCCTGGAGCTGGAGGTCGGCGAGATCTTCTCCAGACAGGACGGGGAGTTCACCTGGATCACGGCCCGCCCCGAATGGGCCCCGCCGCGCATTCTGCGGCAGTACGCCTCCGTCGAGGAGGTCGACGCGCTGCCCGCTCCGCCGCCCGGCGAGGGCTGGCTGTACGCCTGGGCCTGGCAGGACGAGGCCGCGGGGCGGGTCAGGGCCCGCGCCTTCCCGCGCCGGGGCGACGGGATCGTCGAGGACGAGGCGACCGGCGCGGCTGCCCTGCTGCTCACCGCGGAGCTGGGCCGCGCCCTCAACATCACGCAGGGGCGCGGCTCGCAGCTGCTGACGGCACCGGCGCCGGACGGCACGATCGAGATCGGCGGCCGGGTCGCGTTCACGCGCTGAGCGGGAACAGCGCTCCCAGCTCCCGGAACACCGCGCCGTTGTGCTCGAAGGCCCGCCTGCACTCGTCGACGATCCGCTGCTTCTCCAGGTCGTCGGCGTTCACCGCGTCCAGCAGTTCGCGGTAACGGCGCTTGAACGCCGCCGGGTTCGGGATCTGCTCGAAGACGTAGAACCGCACTCCGTCGCCCTTGCGCGCGAAGCCCCAGGCCCGCTCGGCCTTGTCGCGGATGATCTGGCCGCCGGAGAGGTCGCCGAGGTAGCGGGTGTAGTGGTGTGCGACATAGCCCGCGGGCCAGCCGCGCGCGCATTCCATGACCCGGGCGGCATAGGCGGCGGTCGCCGGCAGGGGTGCGAGACCGGATTGCCAGTCCGCGCCGCGCAGATGTCCGAGATCGCGCTCCAGCTCCGCCGTGCGCATCAGCGCGGGCTGGATGAACGGCCCCGCGACCGGGTCGTCCCTCAGTGACTCGGCGCCCACCTCCAGCGCCCGGTAGACGAACCACAGCTGCTCGGTGTAACGCGCGTACGCGTCCAGGCCGAGCCGTCCGCCCAGCAGGTCGCTCATAAAGGTCGAGGTCTCGGCCTCGGTGTGCTGGGCGTGCGAGGCGACACGGATGACCGTCGAGAAGGGCGTACCGGTGGGGGCGGTGGCGTCCAAGGCGGACCTCCAGGGGCCGGTGGGACGGGAAACGAAGGGGTGACGGCGAGGGCGGTTGCCCTCGCCGAGCTTCCTGCTTAGGCTTACCTAAGTCAATGTGTTCCCGACGTCCTGTCGGTAAAAACCCTACGCGCCCCGCGGATCACGGCAAGGTGAGAATCTCCGTGCCCGTCTCCGTCACGACCAGGGTGTGCTCGAACTGCGCGGTCCGCTTCCGGTCCTTGGTCACCACGGTCCAGCCGTCCTCCCACATGTCGTACTCGTGCGTGCCGAGCGTGAGCATCGGCTCGATGGTGAACGTCATGCCGGGCTGGAAGACGGTCGTGGCGTGCGCCGCGTCGTAGTGCGGAATGATCAGCCCGGAGTGGAACGACGAATTGATCCCGTGCCCGGTGAAGTCCCGCACGACCCCGTAGCCGAAGCGCTTGGCGTACGACTCGATGACCCGCCCGATGACATTGACCTGGCGGCCGGGCTTGACGGCCTTGATGGCGCGGTTCAGCGACTCCCGCGTCCGCTCGACGAGCAGCCGCGACTCCTCGTCGACGTCGCCGCAGAGATAAGTGGCGTTGTTGTCGCCGTGCACGCCGTTGATGTACGCGGTGACGTCCAGGTTCACGATGTCACCGTCGCGCAGGACGGTCGAGTCGGGGATCCCGTGGCAGATGACCTCGTTGACCGACGAACAGAGCGACTTGGGGAACCCGCGGTAGCCGAGCGTGGAGGGATAGGCGCCGTGGTCGCACATGAATTCGTGCGCGACCCGGTCCAGTTCGTCCGTGGTCACGCCGGGTGAGATGTGCTTGGCGGCCTCCTCCATCGCCTGCGCGGCGATGCGACCGGCGATGCGCATGCGCTCGACGGTGTCGGAGTCCTGGACCTCCGGCCCGGTGTACGGCGTCGGCGCGGGCTTCCCGACGTACTCGGGGCGCCGGATGTTTCCGGGGACGGAGCGGGTGGGAGAGAGCTCCCCTGGTACGAGCAGCGACTGGCCAGACATGCCAGCGAGTCTAACCAGGGGCGATGGGGCAGCATGGCTCCAGAGGAAGGAGCCGACGATGGCCCTGTTCAAGAAGCGTACGGCCGGGAAACCGGGCGAGTGGTACTACTGCCTGCAGCACCAGAAGGTCGAGGAAGGCCCGGAGTGCCCGGCGAAGGACCGCTTCGGCCCGTACGCCACGCGTGAGGAGGCGGAGCACGCGATGGAGACGGCGCGGGAACGGAACCTGGAGTGGGAGACGGACCCGAAGTGGCACGAGAAGTCGGCGGGGTCCGACGAGGGCGCATAGGGCTGCGTCCCCGTGCCGTTCGGGCGCTGTCCTCGATCGCCGGTCCGGCCTGGGTCCGGGCCCGTCGGCGATTCGAGGGCCCGGCCGGAAACCGAACCCCGTCGGTGACCGAGGCGTGGTCCGCGGGGGAGCGGGATGATCCTCGTCGGCGAACCCGCGCCCGCGTCCGGCGCCCGCGCCCGCGTCCGGCGCCCGCGCCCGCGTCCGGCGCCCGCGCCCGCGTCCGGCGCCCGCGCCCGCGTCCGGCGCCCGCGCCCGCGTCCGGCGCCCGCGCCCGCGTCCGGCGCCCGCGTCCGGTCGACGGCGGTCCACCGGCGGGTCGGTGGCGGTCCACCAGCCGGACGACGGAGATCTACCAGCGCGGCGGTGGCGGTGACGTCAGCTGGTCCGCGAGCCGCGAGAGCCGGTCCCTCAGCCGCCGCCGGCCGCGCGGCGCCGGGACCACGTTCTCCCCGGCCGCCGCGCTGACCAGATGCTGCACCGTGTCGATGTCGACCTCGTCGCCCCGCTCACCCACCGTCAGCGTCTCGTGCGCCAGACCGTGCACCTCCGGGTCGCCGCCGTCCAGGGCCAGCACCGTCGCCCCGGCCCGCCGTGCGTCGTGCACCCGTTCCAGGAGCCCGGAGTCCGGCCGCGCCGGCGCCACCACGAGCAGCGTCTCGCCGCGCCGTGCCGCCTCCAGCCTGCCGAGACCCACCGCCAGCTGCGCCGGGTCGCCGGGCCGCACCCGGTGCCGCACCAGCGTCGGCGTCAGCTCCGGCTGCCCCGACCAGGCCGCCTCGTCCACGAGATGCGCCGCCAGATGCCACGGCTCGTACTCCTCGGTGCCCACCAGCAGCAGCCCGCCGCCGTACGGCACCACCGACGACCGCAGCACCCCGGCGAAGCGCCGGGTCGCCGCCGGCCACTGGGTCCCGGCCAGGACTTCACGCAGCAGCGCGACGCGTACGGCATCCATGGGCCCGCATCCTCCACCACAGCCGTGCCGGACGGGCCCGGTTGCGGCCGCCTCACTCGATCGGGGGGCGCATACCAGGAAGTAAGGTCGGCCCATGACTTCTACTGACAGTGCAGGCACCGCGCCGAAGGCCCCGGCCAAGGACCCCTGGGACCTTCCTGACGTTTCCGGCCTGGTCGTGGGTGTTCTCGGCGGCACCGGTGACCAGGGCCGCGGGCTCGCGTACCGGCTGGCCAGGGCCGGGCAGCAGGTGATCATCGGGTCCCGGGCCGCCGAGCGCGCCGGGACCGCGGCCGCCGAGCTGGGCCTCGGCATCGAGGGCGCCGACAACGCCGAGTGCGCCCGGCGCAGCGACGTGGTGATCGTGGCCGTGCCGTGGGACGGGCACGCCAAGACCCTGGAGACGCTGCAGAAGGAGCTCGCCGGCAAGCTCGTCGTCGACTGCGTGAACCCGCTCGGTTTCGACAAGCAGGGCGCGTACGCCCTCAAGCCGGAGGAGGGCAGCGCCGCCGAGCAGGCCGCCGCCCTGCTGCCGGACTCGCGGGTCACCGCGGCCTTCCACCATCTGTCCGCCGTGCTGCTGCAGGACACGTCGATCGAGGAGATCGACACCGATGTGATGGTGCTGGGCGAGGCGCGCGCGGACACCGATCTCGTGCAGGCGCTGGCGGGCCGTATCCCCGGCATGCGCGGGGTCTTCGCAGGACGGCTGCGCAATGCCCATCAGGTGGAGTCGCTGGTCGCCAATCTGATCTCGGTGAACCGCCGCTACAAGGCGCACGCGGGTCTGCGCGTCACCGACGTTTAGGCGCGGGCGGGGTATGGGGGACACTGGACGGGCCGTACACCACCCCGACAGGAGCCGTGCCCCATGCCCCGCCTCGCTCTGTACTCCCTGGCCGTCTGCGCGCTCGCCGTCGCCGCGGCGGTCGTGTCCTTCGTCCAGGGAATGTGGTTCGGGATCGTCTGGGTGCTCCTGGCCGGGCTCTCCTCGAACATGGCCTGGTTCTACCTGCGCCGGGCGAAGGCCGAGCGCGAGGCCGCCGGCCCGGCTAGCGGTTGAGGACCGACTCGCAGAGGTCGCTGGTCTGCCAGAAGCGGTAGAAGTCCTGGCCGCAGTACGTCTCGGAGCCGCTGACGCCCAGACCCCGCAGGATCGCGTCGATCATGTCGAAGAACGCGTGGTTCACCTCGGGGACGAACAGCAGGCCGAAGACGGCGAGCAGCCCGAAGGGCGCGAACGGCTCGACCTGACGGCGCACACCGTGGGAGAGCCAGGGCTCGATCACGCCGTACCCGTCCAGGCCGGGGACCGGCAGGAAGTTCAGGATCGCGGCCGTGACCTGGAGCAGCGCCAGGAACGCCAGCGCGAACCGGAACACCACCGGCACGCCGTCCAGCGCATCCAGCCAGAAGGGCGCGGTGCACACCACGGCGAACAGCGCATTGGTCAGCGGCCCGGCCGCCGAGATCACGCTGTGCTTCCAGCGCCCCTGGATGCGGCCCCGCTCGATGAAGACCGCGCCACCGGGCAGACCGATACCGCCCATGATCACGAACACCACCGGCAGCACGATGCTCAGCAGCGCATGGGTGTACTTCAGGGGGTTGAGCGTCAGATAGCCCTTCGCGCCGATGGAGATGTCGCCGCCGTGGAGCGCGGTGCGCGCGTGTGCGTACTCGTGCAGACACAGCGAGACGATCCACGCCGAGGTGACGAAGAGGAACACGGCGACGCCGGGGACGGCCGCGAAGTCCGTCCACACCGCCCAACCGGTCACCGCCATCACGGCGACGATCCCGAGGAAGACCGGACTGATCCTCCGGTCGCTGTGGCGGGAGGTGTGGGTGGTCATGGGCGCGGCTCCAGGGAAGGGACGGGACGTGCGGATCGACCGTACCGGTGACGTGGGGAGAACGTCCCACGGCGGTGCAGGGGTTCCTGCTGCGCGAACCCGGTCCGTCACCGGGGACAATGGGCGGGTGCGCTATCGGGTTCTCGGCACCACACAGGCTCTTCACGACGACGGCACGCCCGTCGCGCTCGGCGGTGCGCGGCTGCGCGCGCTCCTTGGCGTGCTGGCCCTGCGGGCCGGACGCGGCGTCCCGGTCGGCATCCTGGTCGACGAGGTGTGGGACGGTGATCCGCCGGCCGACGCGGTGCGCGCGGTGCAGGCGCTCGTCGGGCGGTTGCGGCGGGCGCTGGGGCACGCGGCGGTCGCCTCCGTGGACGGCGGCGGGTACCGGCTGTGCGCCGAGGGCGACGACGTGGACCTGCACCGCTTCGACCGGCTCGCGGGCGAGGGCGCGCGGGCGCTGGAGGAGGGCGACGCGGTGAAGGCCGCCGCCCTGCTCGACGACGCGCTGGTGCTGTGGCAGGGGCCGGTCCTGGCCGACCTGCCCGGGCGCGGGTCCCTCGCCGCGCGCTGGGAGGCACGTCGCCTGGATGCCCGCCGTGCCCGCCTCGCGGCGGCGCTGACACTGGGCCGCGCCGAGGAGGCGCTGCCCGAACTCGTCGCGCTGTGCGAGGAGAAACCGCTGGACGAACGTGTTCAGGCGCTGCGGCTGCGGGCTCTGCGCGACTCCGGGCGGGCGGCGGAGGCGCTGGCGGCGTACGACGAGATCCGCCGGGTGCTCGCGGACCGGCTGGGGACCGACCCGGGGCCTGAACTCACCTTCCTGCACGGCGAGTTGCTGCGTCCCCAATGGACCACCGAGACGGGCGCTGGACCGTCCACCGGTCCCTCCCTGCCCGGAACCGGCACACCTCGGGCGCACACGCCCGCAGTCACCGCAGTGCCGTCGGGCGGCGAGCCGACGCCGCTGGGGGCCGCCCCGGATACGGCCCGGCACGGGACGGCGGGGAGGCGGGCCGGAAATCTGCGGGCCCGGCTCACCTCCTTCGTCGGGCGCGACGCCGACATCGAAGCCATCCGCGGCGACCTCGCCCATGCTCGCCTTGTCACCCTCCTGGGACCCGGCGGCGCCGGGAAGACCCGGCTGTCGCAGGAGGCCGCCGAACGGGCCGTCACCGCTGCGGAGAACCCCTGGCCCGATGGGGTCTGGCTCGCCGAACTCGCGCCCGTGGACGACCCCGAGACCGTCCCGGAGGCCGTACTCACCGCGCTCGGCGCACGCGAGACGGTGCTGCGCGGCGCCGGCGCCGAGGAGCTGCGGGCCGCCGAGGGGTACAGCGACGACGCCTTCGTACGGCTGGCCGAGCACTGCGCACGCCGCCGCATGCTGCTCCTCCTCGACAACTGCGAGCATGTCGTCGACGCCGCCGCCGCCCTCGCCGAACGGCTGCTGGAGAGCTGCCCCGGTGTGACCGTGCTGGCCACCAGCCGGGAACCGCTGGGCGTGCCGGGTGAGTTGGTGCGGCCGGTGGACCCGCTGCCGGACCCGATGGCGCTGCGGCTGTTCGCGGAGCGCGGGGCCGCGGCGCGGCCGGGCTTCCGGACCGAGGACGACCCGGAGGCGTCCGCGGAGATCTGTCACCGGCTCGACGGGCTGCCGCTGGCCATCGAACTGGCCGCCGCCCGGCTGCGGATGCTCACGCCCCGGCAGATCGCCGACCGCCTCGACGACCGGTTCCGCCTGCTGACCAGCGGAAGCCGCACCGTACTCCCGCGCCAGCAGACCCTGCGTGCCGTCGTCGACTGGTCCTGGGACCTCCTCGACGACGCCGAACGCGCCGTCCTGCGAAGGCTGTCGGTCTTCGCGGGCGGCTGCGACCTTTCCGCGGCCGAGGCCGTCTGCGCCGACCCGGCCCAGCTCCCGAACCCGGCCCAGCTCCCGAACCCGGCCCAGCTCCCGAACCCGGCCCAGCTCCCGAACCCGGCCCAGGCCCCGAACCCGGCCCAGGCCCCGAACCCGGCCCAGGCCCTGACGGTGGACCGGAGCCCGGCCCCGGGCAGCGGCGCGCAAGCTCTCGACGTCGCCGACGTGCTCGGCCTTCTCATCGACAAGTCCCTCGTCGTCGCCGCCCCCACCCCCGACGGCGAGATGCGCTACCGCCTCCTCGAAACCGTCGGGGAGTACGCCGCCGAACGGCTCGACGAGGCAGCCGAACGCGCCGCCGTCGAGCGTCAGCACCTCGTCCACTACCGGGAGGTGGCCCGCGCCACCGACCCCCTCCTGCGCGGCGCCGGCCAGCGCGCGGCCATCGACCTGTTCCAGCGCGAGTACGAGAACCTGCGCACCGCGCTGCGCCGCGCCGTGACCGCCCACGACGAACAGGAAGCCCTCTGCCTCGTGCTCTGTCTGTCCTGGTACTGGCAGATGCGCGATCTGCGGACCGAGGCCCGCCACTGGGCCACAGCCGCCGGCGAGCTCGGCCCCGACCCCTTCGCGCCGCCGGTGGCCCCGGCCCCCGCCGTCTCCGAACGGTTCACGGACCGGCCGCCGCCGATGTCGCCCGAACTGCTCCAGGAGGCCCGGCGCGGTGCCGCGCTGATCCGGATGGTCTTCATGGACTACGACGTGGACGAGTGGACAACCCCGGGGCAGCTGGAGCGGCTGCGCGGGATCACCCAGGCCTACCGGCCCGGGCTCCCGCAGACCTGCCGCCCACCGGGCTCGCTCTGGTTCTTCGCCGTGGTGATGACCGGAGACACCGACCGCCTCCGGAGTCTGCTCGACGGGACCGTCCGGGCCTGCCGCGACTTCGGATACGAGTGGGAGCTCGCCTCGTCCCTCCAAGCACGGGCCAATGTCCTTGCCAACCGGAGCGAGTGGTCGGGCGACGCGTCCGTCGACGCGGACGAGGCACTGGGGATCTTCGTCCGCCTCGGCGATGCCTGGGGCGCCGCCGAGGCCCTGTCCGCGCGCGGCGAGGCCCACGAACGCAGCGGCCGGTACCAGGAGGCCGCCGAGGACTTCACGGCCGCCGTCGCCTACGCCGAGCAGATCGGCGCCCAGGCGCAGACGGCGGTCCTGCGCTCCCGCCTCGGCGGCATCCTCCTGGAGATGGGGGAGGAGGAGCGTGGAGAGGCGCTCATCCGTGACGTGCTGGCCGACCATCTGGGCGTGGGCGGGGAGCCGACGGCCTTCGCCCGGCTCTACCTGGCCCTGTGGCTGGGCCGCACCGGCCGCACGCGGGAGGCGCGCGCGGAAGTCGAGCTGCTGCTGGCGCAGTTCCAGTCCAACACCATGGCGATCTTCGAAGGCATGGTGACCGGGCTGCTCGCCCGGCTCGACCTCATCGACGGCGACCACGGACAGTCGCTGCGAAGGGCGGGCCATGCGCTGGACAAGGCGCGCGATCCGCTGACCCTCATGGTCGCTCCGCACATGCCGTCGCTGCATCTGGTCACCGGGGCAGGCGCGCTGGCGCTCGGACACCCGGAGCGCGCGCGGGACGCCGCCCGGCTGCTGGGGACTTCCGACGCCCTGCTGCCGGACGGCCACTTCTCCGCCGCGTACGAGCGGGAGAGCCGCGCCGAGGCGGAGACGGCCGTACGTGCCGTGCTGGGCGACGCGGACTACACGGCCGCGTACGCCGAGGGCGGCCGCCTCACGCTCGACGAGGCAGCCGCCCTGCTGTGACGCCCTGGGGCGATCAGGTCTTCTTGCGGAACCTTGCGACCGCGAGCGGCGCCGTGACCAGCGTGATGCCGACCGACCAGGCGAGGGTCATCCACACGGAGTGGGCGACCGGGCCCCCGTTGATCAGGCTCCGAGCCGCGTCCGCGAGGTTGGACAGCGGGTTGTAGTCGGTGAAGTTCTGCAGCCAGCCGGGCATCGTGGTCGGCGGGGCGAAGATCGACGAGCCGAACTGGAGGGGCATCAGGACGAGCATGGCCACTCCCTGGACGGCCTGGGCCGTCTTCATGGTGAGACCGAGCAGGATGAAGATCCACATCAGCGAGGCGCCGAAGACCATGGACAGCGCGACCGCGGCGAGCAGTTCGAGAACCGAGGTGTGGATCTGGAGACCGAGCATGAAGCCCATGGCGAGCAGGACGGCCGTGGCGACCGTCATCCTGCCGACCTCGACCACGATCTTGGCGATGAGTACGGACGAGCGGGCGATCGGCATGGACCGGAAGCGGTCCATCACGCCCTTCTTGAAGTCGTCGTTGACGCCGGTGCCGACGGCCATGGCGATGTTCATGCCCATCATCGCCATCATGCCGGGGACCACGTAGTTGACGTACTGCTGCTGATTGCCCTTGCCGGAGATCGCGCCGCCGAAGACGTACACGAACAGCAGCGTGAAGATGATGGGCATCAGCAGGGCGTCGAACATCGACTCCGGGTCCTGCTTGATCTGGAGGGCGTTGCGGCGCACGAGCGCGCCGATGTGCCGCAGATTTCCCCGCAGTCCGATCCGTCCCTCGCCGGGCGGCGGGCCCTTCACGGGGGCGGGCGCCGGTGCGGACGGACGGGCGGTGGTGGCAGTTGCCGTACTCATGCGGCGACCTCCTCGTCGATCGTGTCGGACACGTGCGCCTTTTCGCCGGTGATGGCCAGGAACACCTCGTCCAGGCTGGGCAGATGGGTGCCGATGTGGGAGATGCCGAAGCCCCGTGCTCCCAGCAGGCCGACGACGGCGGTCAGTTGCTCGTCGCTCAGGATCGGCACGTACAGCAGTCCCTCGTCGTGCACGGGGGTCGCACCGGCGATCCCGTCCAGGCCGGACTCGCCGAGCGCGCGGGCCATCTCGGTCAGCTGCGCGGGGTCGCTGGGGCGGACCTGGAGGGTTCGGCCGCCGATCCTGGCCTTCAGCTCGTCGACGCGGCCGTTGGCGATGACCTGCCCGCGGTCGATGACCGTGAGCTCGCTCGCGAGCTGCTCGGCCTCCTCCATGTACTGGGTGGTGAGCAGCACGGTCGCCCCCTCCGCGACCATGCGCTGCACCTCGTCCCACACCTCGTTGCGGGTACGGGGGTCGAGGCCGGTCGTCGGCTCGTCCAGGTAGAGGACGGCCGGGCTGCCGATCATCGAGGCGGCCAGGTCGAGCCGGCGCCGCATACCTCCCGAGTACTGCATCGCGGGCCGCTTGGCCGAGTCGGTGAGCGAGAAGCGCTCCAGCATCTCGTCGGCCCGGCGGCGGGCGTCCTTGCGGGGCAGGTCGAGCAGCCGCCCGATCATGTACAGGTTCTCCCAGCCGGACAGCTTCTCGTCGACCGAGGCGTACTGCCCGGTCAGGCCGATCGTGCGGCGCAGCTGCCGCGGCTGCTTCACCACGTCGTATCCGGCGACGACCGCATGGCCGGCGTCCGGGGTGATGAGCGTGGAGAGGCAGCGTACGAGCGTGGTCTTGCCGGCACCGTTCGGGCCGAGGACACCGAGGACGGTGCCCTCGCGGACGTCGAGGTCCACCCCGTCCAGCGCCTTCGTCTCGCCGTAATGCTTCACGAGGCCTCGTACCTCGACGGCGTTCTTGTCGATTCGCGTCATGGCCCCTACAGTGCCTGGCCCCGCCTACAAGCTGCCTACAGGCCGCCGACAGCCTGCCGACAGAAGGTGAACGCTTCATCGGTAGCTGAGAAGCCGCAGGTCAGGGGAGGGGCGAAGGAGGACCGACGGGCGGCGGTTCACCGGTCGATGACCGCCGCAGGGCCGCCGCAGGGCCGCGGCCGGGCACGCGCAAGCCGACGGCCCGCCGATGGGGGATGTCGGCGGGCCGTCGGTCGTGCCGGAAGTGGCTAGTGGAAGGTGTGCTCCTCCTGCGGGAACGCCCCGCCGACGACGTCGGAGGCGAAGGCCTTCGCCGCGTCGCCGAGCGTCTCGCGGAGGTTGGCGTACTGCTTGGTGAAGCGCGGCACCCTGCCGCCCGTCAGCCCGGCCATGTCGGTCCAGACGAGGACCTGGGCGTCCGTGTCGGCGCCGGCGCCGATGCCGATGGTCGGGATGTGCAGACTGCGGGTGACCTCGGCGGCCAGCTCCGCCGGTACCAGCTCCAGGACGACGGCGAACGCGCCCGCGTCCTGCGCGGCCTTGGCGTCGCGGACCAGCCGGTGGGCCGCCTCGTTGTCACGGCCCTGGACCCGGTAGCCCATGGTGTTGACGGACTGCGGCGTCAGCCCGAGATGCGACATGACGGGGATGCCGGCCTGCACCAGCATCTCGGTCTGGCCCAGGGAGCGCTCGCCGCCCTCCAGCTTGACCGCGCCGACGCCCGCGTCCTTGATCAGCCGGGTGGCGTTGCGCAGGGCCTGGACCGGACCCTCCTGGTACGAGCCGAAGGGGAGGTCGGCGACGACGAGGGCACGCCGGGTGCCTCGGACGACGGCCGCGGAGAGCACGGCCATCTCGTCCATGGTGACCGGCACGGTGGTCTCGTAGCCGAGGTGGCAGTTGCCCATGGAGTCGCCCACGAGGATGACCGGGATTCCGGCCTCGTCGAAGACGGACGCGGTCATCGCGTCGTATGCGGTGAGCATCGGCCACTTCTCGCCGCGCTCCTTGGCGGCGGTGATGTCGTGGACCGTGATGCGGCGAGTGCCCTTGCCGCCGTACAGCGCCTTGCTGCTGTCGGTGGGCTTCTGGGCAGCCTGAAGCGTCATGGCTAACGGCTCCTTCGTCATCTCGAGGCGCCCTGACGGCGTCCCCGGATCTCCTCCATGGTGGCACCTCGTGCCACCCGGACGGAAGAGGACCCGGTTGTTCGGTAAAGTGTTCCTATACGAGACGGTCTCGTATCGAAATGAGGCTAGGGTGGCGCTCATGTCGATTCCGTCCGGCGCACCTGCCGTACCCCGCATACCCGAAGCCGTCCACCGCCGCCGCTGGGCGATCCTCACCGTCCTGATGTTCAGCCTGCTCATCGTGGTGCTGGACAACTCGATCCTGAACGTCGCGGTCAAGACGATCGCCAGCCCCGAGCCCGTCGGCATCGGCGCCACCCAGAGCGAGCTGGAGTGGGCGATCAACTCCTACACGCTCGTCTTCGCCGGACTCCTCTTCACCGCGGGTCTCTTCGGCGACCGCATCGGCCGCAAGAAGGTCCTCCTCTTCGGCATCCTCGTCTTCGGCGCGGGGTCCGCGCTGGCCGCGTTCTCCGGCTCGCCCGGCGAGCTCATCGCCTACCGCGCCCTGATGGGCTTCGGCGCGGCCTTCGTGATGCCCGCGACGCTCGCCGTGCTGATGAACGTCTTCGAGCGCGACGAGCAGCCCAAGGCCATCGGCATCTGGGCCGGCAGCGTCGGCTTCGCCATCGCCGTCGGCCCGATCACCGGCGGACTGCTCCTGGAGCACTTCTGGTGGGGCTCGATCTTCCTGGTCAACGTCCCGGTCGTGATCGTCGCGCTGATCGCCATGGCGATCCTGGTGCCCGACTCCAAGGACCCGAACCCTGGACGCATCGACCCGATCGGCGTGGCACTCTCCGTGATCGGCCTCGTCCTGCTGGTGTACGGCATCATCCGCGGCGGCGAGCTCGCCGACTTCACCATCCCCTCGGTGCTCCTCCCGATCCTCGGCGGCCTGGCCGTGCTCGTCGGCTTCGTTCTGCACGAGAAGCGCAGCGACCACCCGGCCATCGACATCGACTACTTCAAGAAACCCGCCTTCTCGGCCGCGGTCGCCGCCATCGCGCTGGTCTTCTTCGCGCTGATGGGCGTGACCTTCTTCTCCGCCTTCTACCTCCAGAGCGTGCGCGGCTACAGCGCGCTCGACTCCGGGCTGCTGATCCTGCCGCTGGCCATCGCCCAGATGGTCTTCGCGCCACGTGCCCGGCTCGTCGTCGACCGCTTCGGCGCGCGGGCGGTCTGCACGGCGGGCATGCTCCTGGTCGCGGTGGGCCTCGCCGCCTTCGCCTTCTTCGACGCGTCCACCCCGCTGTGGGTGCTCGAAGTGGTCTTCTTCGTGCAGGGCGCGGGGATGGCGCACATCATGACGCCGGCGACGGTGTCGGTGATGCAGGCTCTGCCCCGGGAGAAGGCCGGATCCGGTTCGGCGATCAACAACACCTTCCGCCAGGTCGGCGGGGCCCTGGGTGTCGCGGTTCTCGGCTCACTGCTGTCCACCCAGTACCGGGGCCAGATCGAGGGACATCTCGACGCGGTTCCGAGCGGGGCGCGGGATGCTGCGGGTGAGTCGATCGAGGCGACGCTCGGGGTCGCGGAGAAGCTCGGCCCCGCGGGCAAGGCGCTCGTCGCGCCCGCGCACGACGCGTTCCTGAGCGCGATGCATCTGACGGCGTTCGCCTCGGCGGGCGTGGCACTGGTCGGCGCGCTCGTGGTGCTGCTCTTCCTGCCGGGTGTACGGAAGCCGGCACCCGCGGCGGATTCCGAGCCGGAACGGGAGAGCGCCGGTCGCTGACGCACGGCCCGTGGTCCGTCAGCGAGAATTGGCGGCGATGACGACGGCGGAAGGCGGAGGAGCAGACGTGCCCGTGAGGGAGCCCCAGGAAGAGCGTGAACGCCAGGGAACGGCCCCGGGCGCGGGGGAGACACCGCCTGCGGGCCCGCCACGGGCCCCGGTGCGGGCCGGCGCGGTCTCGTCGGGGACCGGCCCGGCGGGGGCCTCCGCGGGGACCGGCCCGGCCGGAGGGCCCGCGCCGGCCGCCCGCGCCCGGGGGGCCGGCGGCGGCGACGCGGTGAGGACCGCGGGCGGCACGGAACCCTCCGCCGCATCGCGCGGCTCGCGGGTCCAGGACCGCAAAGCGCGGCCCGGGCGCCCGCGGAGCGAGGCCGTCGAGCGGTCCATCATCGACGCCGTCGTCCATCTCCTCGAAGAGGGCCTGCCCCTGTCCGAGCTCTCCATCGAGCGCATCGCCCGCACCGCAGGCGTCGGCAAGGCCACCATCTACCGCCGCTGGGACGGCAAGGAGGCCCTCTTCGTCGATGTCGTGCGCTCCATGGAGCCGGTCGACCCGCCGCTGCCCGGCACCTCCGTACGCGACGACCTCGTCGCGATGGTCGAGATGCTGCGACGGCGCGGTCTCGCCAAACGCTCCTCCGCCCTGCTCCACAACGTCTTCGCGCAGATGCAGAGCTATCCCCAGCTGTGGCACATGTACCACCACACCTCCGTCGTCCCCCGGCGCCGACGCATGGACGAAGTCCTCCGGCGCGGCATCGCGAACGGGGAGATCCGTTCCGACCTCGACTTCGATCTGCTCGGCGACCTCTTCGTCGGCCCGATGCTGGTACGGACCGTACTGAGGCCCGAAGGCACGCCGGGGGAGGGCAGCTCGGAGCGGATCGTCGACGCGGTTCTCGAGGGCGTGCGCCCGCCGCGCTGATCGCCGTCGATCGTTCGCCGCGCCGCATTGCCGCGGACCGGACCGCCACACTGGTTCGTCACGTCGATCTGTCACGCCGGACCGCCACGTCGATCCTCGATCCGGCACCTCGATCCGCCACCTCGATCCGCCACGCCGGACCGCCACACTGATTCGCCGGGGAGCCTCATCCGCCCTCGTCAGGCGCCCGGCCGAAGTATGCGTGTTCTGTCACAGCGCTCCCACCTGGCTGCTATCAGGAACCCCGTCCCCCGCTTATCTCGTCCTTGTGGCAGAACGGCCGTCCGGCGACGGCGGCGACCCGCCCGTCATCGCCTAATGTCGACGGCGAAGCCGGTGGGACCGCAAGGCAGTGAGGACAGCTCCATGGTGCAGGCGTACAAGACGGAGACAGGTAACGGCAGCCCGCAGAGCGGGCACACCGGGGCCCGGTTCCGGAGCCTGCTCGGCGGTTGGCGCGGTGACCCAGGCATCTGGCGGCGCGGCGTCCTCCTCGCCGTCCTCGCCGTTCTCATCGCCCTGTTGATGATCCTGCACGCCCGGATCCCCAACCGGATCGGCAACCTGGGCAGTCTCGGTGAGACCTTCCTGCCGTGGTTCGCGGTGTTCCTCCCGGTGATCCTCGTCATCGGTGTCGTGCGGCGGTCGGCCACCGCGCTGATCGCGCTGCTGCTGCCGACCGTGGTCTGGCTCGATCTCTTCGGCGGTCTGGTCAGCGACAAGTCGGGCGGCGGCGGCGAACTGACCGTCGCCACCCACAACGTCAACGCCGACAACCCCGACCCCGCCGGCACGGTCCGGCAGGTCGCCGCCTCCGGCGCCGACGTGCTCGCGCTCCAGGAGCTGCCGACGGGTCAGGTCGCCGCGTACGAACAGGCGCTGGCCGGGACGTACAAGTACCACTCCGTGCAGGGCACGGTCGGGCTGTGGAGCAAGTACCCCATGACGGACACCTCGCCGGTGGACATCGGCATGGGCTGGACCCGCGCCATGCGCTCCACCGTCCGGACGCCGCAGGGCACGGTTGCTGTCTACGTCGCCCATATGCCCTCCGTGCGCGTCAAGCTCAACGCCGGGTTCACGGCCAACCAGCGCGACGGCAGCGCGGTCGCGCTCGGTGCGGCCATCGACCGGGACGAGGTCGGCAAGGTCGTGCTCCTCGGCGACCTCAACGGCACGATGAACGACCGCTCGCTGAACTCCGTCACTTCGCAGATGCGCTCCACGCAGGGTGCGGCGGGCGACGGCTTCGGCTTCACCTGGCCCGCGGCGTTCCCGATGGCACGCATCGACCAGATCATGGTGAAGGACGTGGAGCCGGTCTCCTCCTGGACTCTGGGCCGCACCGACAGCGACCACCTTCCGATCGCCGCCCGCATCAAACTCTGAGCGGCCCCCTGGAGGCGGGCCCAGGACGGCGTCCCGTGCGGCCCAGGAAGGCCGGGAAGCCGGCCTCCGGGGCGAAACCAGGAGTTCACCGGGCGGAACGATTCTCGTGCGAGAATTTGTTTCGGAAGAGAACTAACCCGGGAAAGGCACTCCATGCCCCTCGCGCTGCTCGCGCTGGCCGTCTGCGCCTTCGGCATCGGCACGACCGAGTTCGTGATGATGGGCCTGCTGCCCAATGTCGCGGGCGACCTGCACACCTCCGTCCCCACCGCGGGCCACCTGGTCTCCGCGTACGCGATCGGCGTCGTCATCGGCGCCCCGCTGCTGACCGCCATCGGCTCCCGGATCCCCCGCAAGCGGATGCTTCTGCTGCTGATGGCGCTGTTCGTCGTCGGCAATCTCGCCTCCGCGCTCGCCCCCGGCTTCGGCTGGCTGGTCGCGGGCCGCGTCCTCGCCGGGCTGCCGCACGGCGCGTTCTTCGGTGTCGGCGCGGTCGTCGCGGCACGACTGGTGGCGGACGGCAGGCAGGCGCGCGCGGTGGCCACGATGTTCCTCGGCCTCACGGTCGCCAACATCGTCGGCGTACCGGCCGCGACCCTGCTCGGCCAGCACCTCGGCTGGCGCGCCACGTTCCTGGTCGTCACGGTGATCGGCCTGGTCGCGATGGCAGCGCTCGCGAGGCTCGTTCCGTACGTACCCCTCGACGCGCACCAGAGCGTGGGCCGGGAACTGCGCGCGCTGGGCAGCCGCCAGGTGCTCCTCGGCCTGCTCACCGCGGTCTTCGGCTTCGCCGGTGTCTTCGCGGTGTACTCCTACCTCGCGTCCATGACGACGGAGGTGATGGGCTTCGGTGAGTCCTCCGTGACCCTGGTCCTCGCCCTCTTCGGCATCGGCATGACGCTCGGTGCGCTCGCCGCGGGCCCGCTGACCGACCGCGCGTTGCGGCCCACGCTGTACGGCTCGCTCACGGCCCTCGCGCTGGTACTGGTGGCCTTCCGGTTCACCGTGCACAACCAGTGGGCCGCGCTGGTCACCGTGGTCGTGCTGGGCGCCGTCGGCTTCATGACCACCACACCGCTGCAGATGCTGGTGATGAAGAAGGCGCAGGATGCCCCGACGCTGGCCTCCGCCTCCAACCACTCCGCCTTCAACCTCGCGAACGCGGGCGGCGCCTGGCTCGGCGGCGCGGCCGTCGCCGCGGGCTGGGGCTGGACCTCACCGGCCCTCGTCGGCGCGGTCCTGACCGTCGCCGGGCTGGCCATCGCCGTGACGGCGGGACTGCTCGACCGCGGCGGGCGCGGTACGGGTACGGGGGCCTCCCGCATCATCGCCGCGGGAAGCCCCCGTACCGAAGCATCCGGTTCCGCGGTGCCCGTTTCCGAGGTGTCCGGCACCTGAGAGGCGCCCCGCAGCCCGGTAGCCTCCCGCCCCGCAGCCCGGTAGCCTCCCGCCCCGCAGCCCGGTAGCCTCCCGCCCCGCGGAACGGCCTCCGGTCCCGGTCAGCTCAGCCGCTCGTCGTCTCGCGCCAGCGGTTCGTGATCGGCAGCCGCCGGTCCTTGCCGAAGCCCTTCGCCGAGATCTTGGTGCCCGGCGGGTACTGGCGCCGCTTGTACTCCGCCGTGTCCACCATCCGCAGCGTCCTCGCCACCAGTTCCTCGTCGAAGCCGGCCGCGACGATCGCGTCCTTGCCCTGGTCCCGGTCGACGTACAGCTCCAGGAGCCGGTCCAGTACGTCGTAGTCCGGCAGCGAGTCGGTGTCGACCTGGCCGGGCCGTAGCTCGGCGCTCGGCGGCTTGGTGATCGACGCCTCGGGGATGGGCGAGACCTGCCCGCGTTCCCCCGCCGCCCGGTTACGCCACTTCGCGAGCCGGAAGACGGTCGTCTTGTAGACGTCCTTGATCGGCCCGTACGCGCCGACGGAGTCGCCGTAGAGCGTCGAATAGCCCACCGCCAGCTCGGACTTGTTGCCCGGCGCGAGCACGATGTGGCCCTCCTGGTTGGAGAGGGCCATCAGCAGGGTGCCGCGCAGTCGCGACTGGAGGTTCTCCTCGGCCAGACCCGTCAGGGAGAGCGCGCCCATATAGGCGTCGAACATCGGCTCGATCGACACGGTCCGGAAGTTCAGACCGGTACGGCGGGCCAGTTCGGCCGCGTCGCTCTTGGAGTGGTCCGACGAGTACTTCGACGGCATGGAGATGCCGTACACGTTCTGCGCGCCGAGTGCGTCGCAGGCGATCGCCGCGACCAGCGCCGAGTCGATGCCCCCGGACAGACCGATCAGTACCGAGCGGAAGCCGTTCTTGGCGGCGTACGCGCGCAGGCCCACGACCAGTGCCGAGTACACCTCCTCGTCGTCGTCGAGACGGTCGGCGTAACCGCCGGCAAGCACCGGCTCGTACGCCGCAAGCGGTTCCTCGCCGAGGACGACACGCTCGATGCGCAGCCCGTCGTCGACCACGCCGGTCGGGGGTTCGGCGGAGGCGGCGGGCAGGTCCAGGTCGAGCACGACACTGTCCTCGGCGAACTGCGGCGCACGCGCCACGACTTCGCCCGCCGCGTCGACCACGATCGAGTCGCCGTCGAAGACCAGCTCGTCCTGCCCGCCGATCATGGCCACATACGCGGTGGTGCAGCCGGCCTCCTGCGCGCGCTTGCGCACCAGATCGAGGCGGGTGTCGTCCTTCTCCCGCTCGTACGGCGAGGCGTTGATGGAGACCAGCAGGCCCGCGCCGGCGGACCGCGTGGCCGGCACACGGCCGCCGTCCTGCCAGAGGTCCTCGCAGATCGCCAGCGCCACGTCGACGCCGTGCACACGGATCACCGGCATGGTGTCGCCCGGCACGAAGTAGCGGAACTCGTCGAAGACGCCGTAGTTCGGCAGGTGGTGCTTGGCGAAGGTCAGCACCACCTCGCCGCGGTGCAGCACGGCGGCTGCGTTCTGCGGAGCGCCCGCCGGCTGGCCGTAGCGGGGCTGGGCACGCTCGGAGCGGTCGAGATAGCCGACGATCACCGGCAGCTCGCCGAAGCCCTCGGCGTCCAGGCGCCCGGCGAGCGACCGCAGGGCGGCCCGGGACGCTTCCACGAAGGAGGACCGCAGGGCCAGATCCTCGACGGGATAGCCGGTCAGCACCATCTCGGGGAAGGCGACGAGATGCGCCCCCTGTTCGGCGGCGTGCCGGGTCCAGTGCACGATCGCCTCGGCGTTGCCGGCGAGATCGCCGACGGTCGAGTCGATCTGATTCAGAGCGAGGCGTAGTTGAGGCACGCCGCCCAGTGTAATCGTCTTTCTGACGCGATGTCCCGGCGGGGAGATGTGGGGCACCCCACTCCGGGGCGCCCCGCCCGCTACTTCTGGTAGCCCAGGATCGTCATCATCCCGGACTCCGAGTGATAGACGTTGTGGCAGTGGATCATCCACAGGCCCGGGTTGTCGGCGTCGAAGTCCGCCATCAGCGTGCCGCCCGGCAGGAGGATGGCGGTGTCCTTGCGGGGGCCGCCCGCGATGTTCGCCATGGCGAAGGTGTGGCCGTGGAGATGGACCGGGTGCCACATGCTCGTGTTGTTGGCGAAGACCAGCCGGACCCGCTCGCCCGCCCGGACCGGATGACGCTGGTCAGGGGTGTAGGGCGTGCGGTCGAAGGCCCAGTTGTACTGCGACATGTTGCCCGTCAGCCGCAGGTGGACCGTGCGGTCCGGGTCGCGCGCGGGAAGCGCGACGGACTCGTGGGCGCGCAGCCTGTCCGCGGTGACCAACTGCCCGTCGAGCTCTTTGGGCCGCACGGACGCTGCCGGGAGCTCCCCGCTGCCCGTCCGGAGCACGGCCATCGTGGCGGCGCTCTTCCCCTCGGCCAGTGCCGTCAGCGGGAAGACACCGTCGCCCGCGGTGACCAGCGCGTCGTACCGCTCGCCCATACCCAGCAGGAGGGCGTCGCTCTTGGCCTCCACCACGCGGAAGCCGTCCGTGTGCGTCACCGTCAGCGTGTGTCCGCCGAGTGCGATCCGAAAAGCCGTGTCCCCGCCCGCGTTGATGATGCGCAGCCGGATACGGTCGCCCGGCTTGGCGACGAAGACCGTGGGGTCGTCCGCGGTCCGGCCGTTGACCAGGTAGTACGGATACGCCACGTCGCCGGCATCGCCGCCGAGCAGCGGGCTGGTCGCTCCCGTCGTCGTCCGTGACGGGCCCTGCGGACTCCCGGTCGGGGAAGGCATGTCCATGCCCGGGTGCCCGGCCATGCCGTGGCGGAGCTCCGCCAGCACGTCGTCGGGGGTCGAGCCGTCGACGCCGTCGACCCAGTCGTCCAGGACGACGACCCACTCCTTGTCGTACGCCAGCGGCTCCTTCGGGTCCTCCACGATCAGCGGGGCATAGAGACCGCGGTCCTGTTGCACACCCATGTGCGGATGGAAGTAGTGCGTCCCGGGGTCCGCGACCGTGAAGCGGTAGTCGAACGACGCGCCGGCCTTGACCGCGGGCTGGGTGACACCGGGGACGCCGTCCATGTCGTTGCGCAGGGCCAGGCCGTGCCAGTGCATGGACGTGGACTGCGGGAGGTTGTTGGCGAGGGTGAGTGCCAGGGTGTCGCCCGCGGTGACGCGGACCTCCTGGCCCGGCAGCCGGTCGCCGTACGCCCAGGACGTGACCGTGCGGCCGGCGCCGAGCTCCAGCGGTGTCGCCGTGGCGGTCAGCTTCACGGTCCGGACAGGGCCCGAGCCCCGCTTGGCCTCCCGCTCGACGACCTCCGGGCCGTCGGGCGAGACATAGCCGTCCGGGGTGGCCCTCGCGGCCCCGCCGTGATTCATCGAGTCGTGGCCCGTGTCCTTCGGCCCGGAGCAGGCCGACAGAACTCCCGTGCCGGCGGCGGCGATCGCGGCGCCGAGCACGGCGCGCCGGGTGGGGTGAGTGCGCATGACGGAGAGCACCTCGTGGTGTGTGTGGTGATACGTGCGAGTGGGCGCGTCCGCCGTCTCTGGCACACCGCTCGGAGCGCGGAGGTTCCAGGACAGCCGGGCCCACTTCTAGATCCGCAGCACCGACAGACTGGCGAGGAGGGACCTGCGGGGACGTGGGTCGGTCCGCAGCGCGCGGAGTATCCGGGCGTGGAAGGCCGCGAGCAGAGCGACGGGGTCGGTCCGCAGCAGCCCGACGGCCAGCAGCACCAAGGTGAAGGTGTCCACCACGGCGAGGCACACGGTCATCGGGTCCATGCTCATGCCCGGCAACTCCGGTCCGGCGTACGCCGGGTCGCCGGGGCCGGAGGCGCCCGGAAGCCCGGCGGACGTGACAGCCATGGACGTGACAGCCATGGACGTGACAGGCATGGACGAGGTCGCCCTCAGGTCCGTGGCTGATGCCCCCGGGCCCGTGGCCGACGGGCTCAGGTCCGTGGCGGTCGAGGCGCGGTCCGTGGATGCGATCCGGTCCGAGGGCGAACTCGCGTCCGCGACGGTACGGGGCATGGACAAGCTCGCGTGCGCGGCGGAACTCACCGCGGAGGACGCGGCCATGTGCTCCTGCGTTCCGCCGCCGTGCCCGGGCGCCGGGTGCCCCATCGTGTGCATCGTGGCGATCCCGAGCAGCAGCGCCGTGAACAGCAGCAGCTGCCCGAACCGCTCGCGCCCACCGATCGCCATGGCTCGCAGCTTACCCCCACCCGGTATGCATCGACGTGCGAGCCGCACCGGCCCGGCAGATCATGACGGCGTGCCCCGGACTGCCCCGGCAGCCGGACCCGGGGCCGGGCGACGGCTCCACGCACCGGTCGTGACAGGCTGGCCGACGGTGCCCGCGCCCGTCCTCGGCGCGGGAACGCGGGAGGGAAGGGACAACGGGCAGTGACGTTCGTACGCGTGGGAGACGTGCCGCACCATGTGGCCGTCGACGGCAGTGGTCCGGTCTGTGTGCTCAGCGCCGGTCTCGCGATGAGCTGGTTCGACTGGGACCCCGTCGTCCCCCTGCTCGCCGAGCACCGCACCGTCGTCCGCTTCGACAGGCCAGGGCACGGGCTCAGCGCCCCCGCCGCCGTCGTGCCGTCCGCGGCGGGGGAGGCCCACCGCATCAAGGGCGTACTGGACGCGCTCGGCCTGCGCGGCCCCGCAACCGTCGTCGGGCACTCGATCGCCGGGTTCCACGTCGAGGCCTTCGCCCGGCTGCACCCCGCCCGTACCGCGGCCGTCGTGCTCGTCGACTCCAGCATCGAGGAGCACGCGCGCGTGCCTGCCGCGCCCGCCGTGCGCACCGCCGCCGCCCGTGCGCTCGGAACCGTCCTGTCGGCCGCCGGAGTGCCCGCCGCCCTCGGCCCGCTCACCCGCCGTGCCGCGGTCCGTATCTCCCGCACCGGCGGCGGCGATCCGGCCCCCGCCGGGCTCGTCCGGCGCTGTTACGCCACCTCGCGGGTTCTCCAGGGCGCGCTCCTGGAGAACACCCACTACCGCGCGGTCGCCGCCGAACTCCTCGCCCTGCGCGAGCGGAACGCGCTTCCCGCCGCCCCCGTCACCGTGCTCGCCGCGACCGCCGCCGGAGAGCGCTGGCTTGCACGGCAGCGCTCGTTCGCCCATGAACTCGGCGCCCGCTTCGAAGCGGTGGAGCGGTCCGGGCATCTGATGATGCTGGACCGCCCGGACGCGGTCGCGCGGGCCGTCCTGGAGGGGACGGGCCGCACGGGAGGCGGACCGGCCGTACGAAGCGTGCGGCATCAGCCGTTCGCGTAGACGTGCTCCACCCAGGCGGCGATCTGCCCGTCCGAGAGGTGCTGGGCCAGATCCGCCTCGCTGATCATTCCCACCAGCCGCTTGTTCTCGATCACGGGCAGGCGGCGGATCCGGTGGCCCTGCATCTCGTTCAGCACCTCGCCCACGTCCGAGCCGGCGTCGATCCAGCGCGGAGTGCCTTTGGCCAGGTCACCAGCGGTGACCTTCGCGGGGTCGTGTCCCATCGCCACACATCCGACGACGATGTCGCGGTCGGTGAGGATGCCGCAGAGCCGTTCGTTGGAGTCGGCGATGGGCAGCGCCCCCACATCGAGCCGGCGCATCAGCCGCGCCGCCCGGTCGAGGGTCTCGTGGGCGGGGATCCACTCCGCCCCCGGATGCATGATGTCTCTGGCGGTGGTCATGGCTTCGTACCTCCTGGCGTGTCCGACGCCCCGAGCCCCCCCATTGTCGTTGGGCCGTTCGGAGTACGCGACCGCAGCAGGCCCGAGCGTGCGGAGGGAGGGCATGGTGGCGCCGCTGACCCCGCGGATCACCCGGCGGGAGCCTCCGGGCACATGTGCGTCCGCCCCGGGTCACCTGGAGGTTCACCGGGGCGGACGGCCGAGGCGGTATCCGGGGACGGCCGGGTCCCCTCGGGCGTACCGCCTCAGCCTGTAGGCGTACGCCCGAGGCGCCGCTGTCAGGAGGCGCGGACCTCGGCGCCCCGCTTGTGGAGCAGGGCCACCATCAGCTCGACCTCCGAGCGCTGGGCGTCCACCATGCCCTGCGCGAGGCTCCGCTCCGTATCGACGGTGCAGAGCTTCACACATCCCTCGGCCATCGAGATCCCGCCGTTGTGGTGGATGAGCATCAGCTGGAGATACTCGATCTCGGCCTGCTTGCCGCTTGCCTTGCCGAGGCGCCCGAGATCGGTGCGTGTCGCCATGCCCTGCATCAGCGAACCGTCCTTGGCCTCGTGCGTGCCATGCCCCGGGTGGCCGGTGTGCGAGCCGTGCCCGCCCTCCTGCGCCATCCAGGCCATCGGCTCACTGTCCGCGGCAAGCTTGGGCAGCCCCCAAAGATCCAGCCAGCCCAGCATCATCCCGCGCTGATTGGCCTGGGTGTTGGCGATGTCGTACGCGAGGCGGCGCACCTCGTCGTCCCGCGTACGGTCCCGCACGATGAAGGACATCTCCACCGCCTGCTGGTGGTGAACCGACATATCGCGCGCGAAGCCCGCGTCCGCCGAGTCCGCCGAAGGAGTACGGGATTCGGTGCCCCCGCCGCCCGCCGAGGCCACGGCCGCGGCCCCGGCGAAGAGCAGCGCGAGCGCGACCGCCGCGATCGCCGCCCAGTGCGTACGCGTCGCACGGATCATTTCGCGCCCAGTCCGTTGGTGCACGCGGCGCCGGGCTCAGGAGTCTGCGCGCCCTGCACGTACTTGGTGAAGAACTGGCTGACCCGCGGGTCTTCGGCGCTGTCCACCGTGACCTGCTTGCCCCAGGCGCTCAGCATGATCGCCCCGGCCTGGTCCTTGAACGGGCTCATCAGGGTGTACGGGGTCTTCTTGACCTTCTCGCCGAGCTTGGTCACATCGGCGGCCGGAGCCTTGTCGTTGTACGTCACCCAGACCGCGCCGTGCTCCAGGGAGTGCACCGCGTTCATGTCCGGGATCGGCTCCTTGTAGACGTCGCCGTTGCAGTTCATCCACACCTGGTTGTGGTCGCCGCCCACCGGCGGCTTCATCGGGTAGGTGACGGCCTTGGTGACATGGTTGCGGCCGAGCTTCTTCGCGTCCCAGGACTTCTCGCCGGTCACCGGAGCCTTGGCCTCCGCGACCTTCTGCTCCTTCTTGTCCGACTCCTTGTTCAGCACAAAGACGCCGAAGCCGACCAGACCGGCCACCACGACCGCGCTGACGGCGATGGTGATGATGCGGCCGCGGCGCTCGCGCGACTGCTCGGCGCGGCGCATCTCTTCTATTCGGGCCCGGCGGTCGTTGGTCTGTGAAGCCATGATGTCTCGTCCTTCGTCAAAGAAAAGCTGTCGGGGGCTGCGGTGGGTGCGGGGCCTCTAGGTCCGCAGCACCTGAAGGACGTGCAGGCCAGGAGCGCGCGGCTGCGCCTGCGAGCGGGGTGGTGCACCGGCGCTGTCCGTCTGGCCGGGGCGCGCCGGCTGCTCGGCCGCGTCGAGCGGGGAGTCCAGCGGCGGCGCGGTCAGCACGGCGGGGCTGACCGTCGGCAGCAGGCCGCAGCCACCGTCGTCGTACGGGCAGCTGTATACGGTCACCGTGTCGCCGTCGGCGGCGGACGCGGGGGCGTGGTGCCCGGAAGGCAGGCTCACACAGATGAAGAGCGCGCTGAGGAGCGTCGCCACGGCACTCAGCAGCGCCATGGGACGCGCGGTGCGCGCGATGCCGTTCACCCGGGGACCCCCCATGGGCGCAGATCGTAGTGTGCGCGGGCGTCCGGCACCTCTACGGGGCACTAAACAACCGCTTCCGCGAGAGAGAGACCGGGTCTCGGGCTCGTCCCGGAGGAGGCCCTGACCCACAATGGGCACAGCCGGTACAGGGGCAGTGGACGCGCCGCGCAACGCGCCTGAAACTCTTGGATGGCATGCTCGTGCGGAGCAGGCGGCTTGACCAGCAAGGATGGGTGGAAATGGATAAGCAGCAGGAGTTTGTGCTCCGTACGCTCGAGGAGCGCGACATCCGCTTCGTGCGCCTGTGGTTCACCGATGTTCTCGGCTTCCTGAAGTCGGTCGCGGTGGCTCCGGCCGAGCTGGAGCAGGCGTTCGACGAGGGCATCGGCTTCGACGGCTCCGCGATCGAGGGCTTCGCGCGGGTCTACGAATCGGACATGATCGCCAAGCCGGATCCGAGTACCTTCCAGATCCTGCCGTGGCGCGCCGAGGCCCCCGGCACGGCGCGGATGTTCTGCGACATCCTGATGCCGGACGGTTCGCCGTCCTTCGCGGACCCGCGGTACGTCCTGAAGCGGATCCTCGCCAGGACCTCCGACCTGGGCTTCACCTTCTACACCCACCCGGAGATCGAGTTCTTCCTGCTGAAGGACAAGCCGCTGGACGGCACCCGGCCGGTGCCCGCGGACAACTCCGGCTACTTCGACCACACCCCGCAGAACGTGGGCATGGACTTCCGCCGCCAGGCGATCACCATGCTCGAATCCATGGGCATCTCGGTCGAGTTCAGCCACCACGAGGGCGCGCCCGGCCAGCAGGAGATCGACCTGCGGTACGCGGACGCGCTGTCCACGGCGGACAACATCATGACGTTCCGCCTGGTCATGAAGCAGGTCGCGCTGGAGCAGGGCGTCCAGGCGACGTTCATGCCGAAGCCGTTCAGCGAGTACCCCGGCTCCGGAATGCACACGCATCTCTCCCTCTTCGAGGGCGACCGCAATGCCTTCTACGAGTCGGGCTCGGAGTACCAGCTCTCCAAGGTCGGCCGGTCCTTCATCGCGGGCCTGCTCAAGCACGCGGCGGAGATCTCGGCCGTGACGAACCAGTGGGTGAACTCCTACAAGCGCATCTGGGGCGGCTCGGCCCGCAGCGCGGGGGCGGGCGGCGAGGCGCCCTCGTACATCTGCTGGGGCCACAACAACCGCTCGGCACTGATTCGGGTCCCGATGTACAAGCCGGGCAAGACGGGCTCGTCCCGCGTCGAGGTCCGCTCGATCGACTCGGGCGCCAACCCGTATCTGACGTACGCGGTGCTGCTGGCGGCGGGTCTCAAGGGCATCGAGGAGGGCTACGAACTCCCGGCCGGCGCGGACGACGACGTGTGGGCACTGTCGGACGCCGAGCGCAGGGCGATGGGGATCGAGCCGCTGCCGCAGAACCTGGGCGAGGCGATCACGCTGATGGAGCGGAGCGAGCTGGTCGCCGAGACGCTGGGTGAGCATGTCTTCGACTTCTTCCTGCGCAACAAGAAGCAGGAGTGGGAGGAGTACCGCTCGGAGGTCACGGCGTTCGAGCTGCGGAAGAACCTGCCCGTGCTGTAGGCGCAGGGCAGAGCCACTTCCTCAGTGCTCGACGAACAGGGCCTGCGGTCGACGACCGCAGGCCCTGTTCGTGTCTCACCCGCCCTGGGCCGTCTGTGGGCCGTCAGGCGCAGAATCGGCACCCTCGTACATGCTGTCCACGGCCTTCCGCGCACGCCCCACACTGCTCGGCAGCAGGTGCGTGTACACCCGGAGGGTGAAACCGGGGTCTCCGTGCCCCAGGTACGTGCTCAGCGCCTTGACGTTCTCCCCGGAGTCCAGGAGTACCGAGGCGTAGAAGTGCCGTAGCGCGTGCATACCGTGCTCACGGGCGGCCTGGTGGCGCTCGCGCGGCTTGGGCTCGGGAATGACCCCGGCAGCGACGAGCGCGGGCTTCCAATAGCGCGTGTTGAAGTCTGTACGGCGCACGGCCCCCTCACCGTCTGGGCGCACGAACAACAGGCTTGGTGATCGGCTCTCCGTCGGGCCTCGGCCACGGCAGTGTGACCTCAACGGGCGGATGCGCGTCCATGTGTGCCTTGAGCACGTCGGCAACGCGATCGGGGAGGGGTACATCCCGCTCCTTGTTGCGCTTGGGCGGAGCGAACACAAGCTTCCCGCCAGGCGCGCTCCACCTGGACGCCATGAACCACGCCCGCTCCATGGTGTGTGGGTCGACGGCGTACGGGATGGGCGCCGGGATAGTGGTGGGTCGAGAAAGGCGTGCGGAGCGTCCTTTTCACGGCACCCCGCACACCTACGGCGCTAGGCCAGCCTCTTTGTTCACACGGTCAGGGGTACCGGGTGGATCTCGTCGACAAGGCGACCAGTACGTTCGTGGATGCGCTGGACCGCTTCAGCCGAGGGAGCCTCAGAGAGGCAGTAGACCGTGCCGGACTCCGGGTCCGCCCAGGCTTTCTCGAAGTGGACGTGTTCTTCCTCCTCGATGGCCCGATTGGCGCTGTGGGCCTCCATCAGCTGGTCGGCCGTGATGCCCTTCATACCGTGGTGGACATCCATGAACTGGGGCATGGCGTCGCACCTCCTTCCCGCTGTTGCGTCCCGGCGCACTGACGCATTGCCGCCAGGTCCGTCATGTCCATCTTCTGCCTATATAGCCGTGATGGCGACCGACGACACCGGTAAGTGGTGGGGCTACGCCAAGCTGACATGCAGGGGCCGCCGTCATGCCCCTTGCGTGCCCGATCGAGCGGGGAACGGCGGGGAACACGAGTCACTGACGGGCACGCCCAAAGAAGCAGCTCATGATGGCCCCCGGAGCACCGGCCGTCAGGCGCGGGACATGGGTTCCGGCAGGTCGCTGTGAGCTTGGTTCGAACTTACAAGTCAGTGGTCAGCGATCAAAGTTTCACCAGTACCCAGCGTGGGGCCCGAGTTGGGCCGTGTGTGGGCCGTCGGAGGGCGGCCCACAGTGACCAACAACGACCGTGGACGGCCGCTCGATCGCAGGTCACCGGTACCTCGGCGTGAGTCGTTCGAGGGTCGCCCCACGCTGCACAAGTTCCTGCGCAACAAGAATCAGGAGTGGGAGGAGTACCGCTCGGAGGTCAGGGCGTTCGAGCTGCGGAAGAATCTGCCGGTGTTGTAGGCGCAGGTCAGAGCGACCTTCTCATTGATCGACGAACAGGGCCCGGGGTCGTCGACCTCAGGCCCTGTTCGTGCGCACGAACACCAGGCTCTTGGTGATCAGCTCTCTGTCGGGCCTTGGCGACGGCAGCGTGACCTCACTGGGCGGATGCCCTTCCATGTGGCCCTTGAGCGCGTGAGCCACGCGACGTCTTCGCCGCCGGCGCAACGACACTGGAACCGCACCTACGCGGAGCAGCCCGTCGGGCGCTCGGTTAGCGTTGGCAGGGCGAAGGCGGACTGATCCCGGAAGGGCGGCTCGGTCGTGAACCTGGTGAAGATCCTCCCGATGGCGTTCGTGATGATCGCCGGTCCACAGATCCTCAGTGCCATCTTCCTCGCGACGAGCGAACACTGGCGCCGCAATTCGGCGGCCTACGTCGTCGGCGCGGCCCTGTCCATCACCCTGTTCGTCACGGTCGCGTACTTCGTGGGCTCGGGCGCCTCCAAAGCCGGGGCGTCGGACGACACGCTCGACATCGTGGTCCTGGTCCTTCTTGTCGCTGCGGCGCTCCACACGTTCCTCAAGCGGAAGGAGTCGAAGCCGCCGAAATGGATGGGCAGGCTGGAGACGGCGAGCCCGAGGTTCTCGTTCAAGCTCGGCTTCCTGCTGCTGGGCGTGTTCCCGACCGACATCCTCACCTCGTGGGCCGTCGGCACCTTTCTGTCCAACCACGGCGATCCATGGTGGCACTTGCTTCCTTTCGTGCTGCTCACCCTGCTGCTGCTGGCGCTGCCCGCGCTCCTGCTTCTGCTGTTCGGTCAGCGGGGGCAGGAATTCCTGCCGAAGGCCCGCGACTGGATGAACACGCACTCGTGGGTCGTCGGTGAGATCGTCATCGTGTTCTTCATCGCCATCGCGGCCAGCAGTCTCGCGGGGTAGCGGACACGCCTGGCGCCGGATGAGACAGAAAACGTCCTGATCGAGCCGGTTCGTCGGAGTCCTTGGGATGCGGAGCGCGGAGTGTGCGGTGACCCTTGAGGTGAGGAAGTCCATTCGGCGAGGAGGATGACCGAATGTCCATGATGGACAAGATCAAGCACATGCTCAAGGGCCACGAGGACCAGGCCGGCAAAGGCGTCGACAAGGCCGGTGACCTCGTCGACGACAAGACTCAGGGCAAGCACAGCAGCCAGGTCGACGCGGCGCAGGACAAGATGAAGGACCAGTTCGGCGCGAGCCGCCGGGAGGAGCCGCCCCAGCAGTGACCGCGCTGCGGTCTCCGATCACCTCACGCGACGGCGGGGGCACGGGCATATCCGCGCCCCCGCCGTCGCGTGTGCTGCGGGAAGGCTCGCAGCTCCGCCGCGAGATGTTCGGGAAAGACACATTCAGGAAAGGTGGGACGCCGAACGGCGCCACCCACGCTCCAGCGATCCGCTCAGCGCTCCGACAGCGGTGCCGGAGCCTGCTGGATCACCCAGCCGTTGCCGTCAGGGTCCTGGAAGAACATGAAGGAGTTCCAGGTGTCACCCGGGCCAGGCTCCCAGCCCGCTTTGCCCACGTGCTGGATTTCGCTGACCACCACCGACCGCTCGACCAGGGCATCGCGGGCCGCCGCGATGTCCGTGACACAGAGTTGGAGGCCCCGGAGCGTGCCGGGGGCCATCGGCTGCTGGTCCGGGTTGCCCGGGAGGCCGCTGCCCATCGCGATGGAGCAGCGGGAGCCGGGCGGGGTCAGCTGGATGATGCGGATGCCGGGTGCCACTTCCTGGTCGAGGTCGACCTTGAAGCCGCAGCCCTCCTCGTAGAACTTCTTCGACCGGTCGAGGTCCGACACCGGGACCATGATCACTTCGAGGGTCATGTCCATCGATGGTGCTCCCTTCGTGAAGCTGTCCGAGCTCGTGAGGCTGTCCGAGCTCATGGAGTGGTCAGAGCTCACTGGGTGAACTGCCAGCGGGTCTGGCCGAACGGGTCGCCCTTCGCGAAGCCGAATGCCGTGCGCGGTGACACCCGGAACACGAGGACGGGGCCGCCTGTGCTCCTGAAGCCGCCGTCGCCGACCTCGAACTGCCAGTCCGGGCCGTACTTGTCCACGTACACCGCCGCGATCGCCCGCAGCCGCGCCTCGTCGGTGACGCGTACCGCCTCGCCCTCGATCACCAGGTCGTAGCCTTCGTTCAGCGCATTGTCACCGGTCGTGAGGACCACCTCCTGATTGTCGCGGAGGTTCTTCGCCTTGCGCTCCTCGACGCCGGTGCAGAAATGCAGCCCGCCTTCGTGCCAGACGGCGATCAGCGGGGTGACGTGCGGGCGCCCCTCGGGGCGCACGGTCGACAGCCAGTAGACCTCCGCCGACTTCAGGCGCTCGACGGCCTTGGACCAGTCGTCGGGGGTGGCCTTGTCGTCGCTGTAGCGCGGGTCGAGCGTGGTGCCGGGTTCGATTTCGGGCATGGCGCGGTCCTCTCCGTACGGGGTCACCGCATGGGTAGACCGCGCCCGGGGCCGTTAATCATCGGTCGGCGATCCTCGGTCGGCGATCCTCGGTCGGCTCCGAGCGTTTTCGACGGGGTCCGGTACAGGCGGATGATCGGTGTGATCGCCGACCGATCGGCCGAGAGGACGGAAAGAGCGAGCACGCGGTTCATCAAGGCCGAAAGGCGAACAAGCCGAAAGGCGAACAACATGGTGAATGTCATGCCATCGCCCGCCGGGCGGCGGGGGAACCGGCCGCATGGCCGGGATCACACCGGGTCCTCTTCGCTCCCCTGCGGCTAGGCTCGATTCCGGACCTTGATCGGACGTCGGTCAGGGTATGGGTCAGGGCCTGGATCAGTCCGTGGACCGGTTGGTGGATCTGTTCGCAGACCTGTGCCTGGACCGGTATGCGGACCAGGGACCCGGCCGGGGCGTGAGCGGGCAGGACGGAGACGGCGGTATGACAGTGCCGGGGCGCAGGAGCAGTACCTTCACGCGACTGCTGCGGCACGGCTTCATCGACCCCTCCGCCGCCGAACGCCTCCTGGACCTCCCCGACATGGCATCCGTACGGTCCGATCCGGTGCTCCTGGACGCGCTCGGCGCCGTGGCCGACCCCGACCTGGCGCTCCGCGGTCTCGCACGGCTGGTCGAGGCCCAGGAGGCGTCCGGCCGGCAGGGTCTCCTCGACACGCTGATCGCCGCGAAGCCCCTGCGGGACAGGCTGCTCGGCGTCCTCGGCGCGTCCGAGGCGCTCGGCGACCACCTGGCCCGCCATCCGCACGACTGGCAGACGCTCATCACCTACGAGGCCACCGATCTGCACCCGGGCGTCGCCGAGTTCGAGCGCGGCCTCGCGGACGCCAATGACCCCGTCTCGCTGCGGATCGGTTACCGGCGGTGCCTGCTGTCCATAGCGGCCCGTGACGTGTGCGGTACGACCGATGTCGCCGAGGCGGCGGCCGAGCTGGCCGACCTGGCGACGGCCACCCTGCGGGCCGCCCTCGCCATCGCCAGGACCGCGACCCCCGCCGACGCGGCCCAGTGCCGGCTCTCCGTCGTCGCGATGGGCAAGTGCGGCGGCCACGAGCTCAACTACGTCTCCGACGTGGACGTCATCTTCGTCGGCGAGCCCGTCGAAGGCGCCGACGAGAGCAAGGCCATGCAGGCCGCCACCAGGCTGGCCTCGCATCTGATGCGGATCTGTTCCGAGACGACGATCGAGGGCACGATCTGGCCCGTCGACGCCAATCTGCGGCCCGAGGGACGCAACGGCCCTCTCGTGCGCACCCTCTCCAGCCATGTCGCCTACTACCAGCGCTGGGCCAAGACCTGGGAGTTCCAGGCATTGCTGAAGGCCCGCCCGGTCGCCGGGGACCCGGCGCTCGGCGAGGAGTACATCGAGGCCGTGTCGCCGATGGTGTGGCAGGCCGCCGAGCGCGAGAACTTCGTCCCGGACGTGCAGAAGATGCGCCGCCGTGTCGTGGACAACATCCCGGCCGCCGAGATCGAGCGCGAGCTCAAACTCGGTCCCGGCGGACTGCGGGACGTCGAGTTCGCCGTACAGCTGCTCCAGCTCGTGCACGGCCGCAGCGACGCGACGCTGCACAGCGGCACCACGCTGGAAGCCCTGCGGGCACTGGCGGCCGGGGGCTATGTCGGGCGCGCCGACGCGGCCCAGCTCGATGCCGCGTACCGCTTTCTGCGCGCGATGGAGCACCGCATCCAGCTGTTCCGGCTGCGGCGGACGCATCTGGTGCCCGAGGACGAGGCGGATCTGCGCCGTCTCGGGCGCTCGCTCGGGCTGCGCACGGACCCGGTCGCCGAGCTCAACAAGGAGTGGAAGCGGCACGCCTCGGTGGTGCGCAGGCTGCACGAGAAGATCTTCTACCGGCCGCTGCTGGACGCCGTCGCGCAGCTCACACCGGGTGAGACGCGGCTCAGCCCGAAGGCCGCGGGACAGCGTCTGGAGGCGCTGGGCTACGCCGATCCCGCGGCGGCCCTGCGGCATCTGGAGGCCCTGTCCTCGGGTGTGAGCCGCAAGGCCGCGATCCAGCGGACCCTGCTGCCCGTGCTGCTCGGCTGGTTCGCCGACTCGGCCGATCCGGACGCCGGACTGCTGGGGTTTCGCAAGGTGTCGGACGCGCTCGGCAAGACGCCCTGGTATCTGCGGCTGCTGCGGGACGAGGGCGCCGCCGCGGAAAACCTGGCGCGGGTGCTCTCCGCCGGGCGGCTCGCCCCGGATCTGCTGCTGCGGGCTCCCGAGGCGGTGGCACTGCTCGGCGATCCGGAGGGCCTGGCGCCGCGCGGCCGTGACCATCTGGAGCAGGAGATCCTTGCGGCGGTCGGGCGTGCGGACACGCCGGAGGGCGCGGTCGCGGTGGCTCGTGGGGTGCGCCGCCGGGAGCTGTTCCGTACCGCGGCCGCCGATCTGATCGGCTCGTACGGCACCGAGGAGAGTCCCGCCGAGGCCGACCCGGGCGCGCTGGTGGACCGTGTGGGAAGCGCTGTCACCGAACTGAACGCCGCCACGCTCTCCGGTGCGCTGCGGGCGGCGGTGCGGCAACAGTGGGGGGACTCGCTGCCGACGCGGTTCGCGGTCATCGGTATGGGGCGCTTCGGCGGGCACGAGCAGAGCTATGGCTCGGACGCGGACGTGCTCTTCGTCCACGAGCCGCGCGAGGGCGCGGACGAGCAGGAGGCTGCCCGCGCGGCGAGCACCGTGGTCACTGAGATGCGCCGGCTCCTCCAGCTGCCCACCTCCGACCCGCCCTTGGTGATCGACGCGGATCTGCGCCCGGAGGGCAAGAGCGGGCCGGTGGCGCGCACGCTCGCCTCCTACGAGGCGTACTACCGGCGGTGGTCGCTGGTCTGGGAGAGCCAGGCGCTGCTGCGCGCGGAGCCCATGGCGGGGGACCCGGACCTCGGCCGCCGCTTCGTGGAGCTGGTCGATCCGCTGCGGTACCCAGCCGAGGGGCTGGGCGAGGACGCGGTACGGGAGATCCGTCGGCTGAAGGCCCGTATGGAGTCCGAACGCCTGCCGCGTGGTGCCGATCCCACCCTCCACGCGAAGCTGGGCCGGGGCGGGCTGAGCGATGTCGAGTGGACGGTGCAGCTGATCCAGATGCGCCACGGATGGGCCGAGCCGGGCCTGCGCACGACCCGTACGCGGCGCGCCCTGGCCGCCGCGCACGCGGCGGGTCTGATCGGTACCGAGGACGCGCAGATCCTCGACGAGGCATGGGTGCTGGCGACGCGGGTGAGGAACGGCGTGATGCTGGTCCGCGGCCGGGCGGGGGACACGTTCCCGTCGGACGGCCGCGAACTGGCCGCGGTGGGCCGGTACTTGGGATACGAGCCGGGGCATGTCGGAGACATGCTCGACGACTACCGGCGGATCACGCGCAGGGCGCGCGCGGTGGTGGAGGTGCTGTTCTACGGTGCGTAGGTCACCGGTCTACGGTGCGTAGGTCACCGGTCTACGGTGCGTAGGTCACCGGTCTACGGTGCGTAGGTCACCGGTCTACGGTGCGTAGGTCACCGGCCCTCGCCCTGCACCCGGGCCCTCGCCCGCGCCCGGTCCCCTCACCCGGCACTCGTCCCTCACCCGGTCCGTGGGGCGACGGCGGGGGCGCTCACACACCGAAACACCGAAACATCGAAAACACCGACTGAGCCCCTGCGCACACGCCTCAGCGGCGGGAGAGGCTCACCGGGCGGGCGAGCCGGGGGCGGTTCGCGTCGTCCGCCGTCGCGGGCACCGTCCGCGGCAGCCGGTGCGGCAGCGCCTGGTACCAGGCGTAGGAAAGGGCGAAGCCGAAGGCCAGGCAGAGCATCCCGCCCACCGCGTCCAGCCAGAAGTGGTTCGCCGTCGCGACGATGACCACGAGCGTCGCGGCGGGGTAGAGGAGCCCGAGGATCCTCGCCCAGGGCGCGGAGGCCAGCACGAAGATGATGAGTCCGCACCAGAGCGACCAGCCGATGTGCATCGACGGCATCGCCGCGTACTGGTTCGACATGTTCTTCAGGTTGCCCGAGGCCATCGAACCCCAGGTGTGGTGGACCAGAACGGTGTCGATGAAGGCCTGCCCGTTCATCAGCCGGGGAGGGGCAAGCGGATACAGATAGTAACCGGCCAGAGCGACACCGGTAGTCGCAAAAAGAACAAGGCGGGCAGATGCATAGCGGCCTGGATGACTGCGGTAGAGCCAGGCCAGCACGCCGATGGTCACGACGAAGTGCAGCGTGGCGTAGTAGTAGTTCATCGACACGATCAGCCATGTCACCGAGTTCACGGCGTGGTTGACCGACTGCTCCACCGCGAGGCCGAGCGAGTGCTCGGCGCCCCAGATCCAGTCGGCGTTGCGCAGCGCCTGCGTCTTCTGCTCGGGAACGGCATTGCGGATCAGCGAATACGTCCAGTAACTCACCGCGATCAGCAGGATTTCGAACCAGATCCGCGGATGGCGCGGGGAACGGAGTTTCTGCAGCCGCGTACGCGGCACCGCCCCCGCCTCCTCGTCCACCATGGGTGACGGGGTGGCTGTCCGGCCTTCCATAGTCTTCACGGTCGTTTCACCCATGGGACGAGAGTCTGCCAGATCCATGCCACTCCCCTGATCATCCCTCGGTCGGGTTCAGGGCGCACCCCGTCCGCCTCAGGTACGAGTCAGGAGTGCCCGTGAGGTACGAGTCAGGAGCGCCCGTTCGCTCCGGGGCCGGACGCCGTTGAACCGCGAACCACCAGCTCAGGCATGAAGACGAACTCGCTGTGCGGGGCAGGGGTGCCTCCGATCTCCTCCAGCAGGGTCCGCACGGCCGCCTGTCCCATGGCCTGCACGGGCTGCCGGATCGTGGTCAGCGGCGGATCGGTGAAGGCTATGAGCGGGGAGTCGTCGAAACCCACGACAGAGACATCGCGCGGCACCTCCAGGCCCAGTCCGCGAGCTGCCCGGATCGCCCCGAGCGCCATCATGTCGCTCGCGCACACCAGGGCGGAGCACCCCACCCCGATCAGGGCGCCGGCCGCGGCCTGACCGCCTTCGAGGCTGTAGAGGGAGTGCTGGATGAGCTCTTCCGACTCCTCGGGGGCCAGCCCGAGTTGCGCCTCCATGGCCTGCTGGAAGCCCTCGATCTTCCGCAGCACGGGAACGAAGCGCTTCGGGCCGACCGCCAGGCCGATCCGGGTGTGGCCGAGCGAGGCGAGATGGGTCACGGCGAGATGCATCGCGGCCCGGTCGTCGGGCGAGACGAAGGGGGCCTTCACCTTGGACGAGAAGCCGCCGAGCAGTACATAGGGGACACCCTGTCCGCGCAGCTGGTCGTAGCGCTGCATGTCGGCGGTGGTGTCCGCGTGCAGACCCGAGACGAAGATGATGCCGGAGACCCCGCGGTCCACCAGCATTTCGGTCAGCTCGTCCTCGGTGGAGCCGCCCGGGGTCTGGGTGGCCAGGACCGGGGTATAGCCCTGCCGGGTCAGGGCCTGGCCGATGACCTGGGCGAGTGCCGGGAAGATGGGGTTGTCGAGCTCGGGAGTTATCAGGCCGACCAGGCCCGCGCTCCGCTGCCTCAGGCGCACCGGGCGCTCGTATCCGAGCACGTCCAGCGCGGCGAGTACGGATTCGCGGGTGGCCGCGGCCACGCCGGGCTTGCCGTTGAGCACGCGGCTGACTGTGGCTTCGCTGACCCCCGCCTGGGCTGCGATGTCGGCGAGCCGTGCGGTCACAGGATTGGACTGTACCGGGCGCACGTCAGATTGCCCACCACGCACAGGAATCAGCCGGAATACGGGCTGTGTCGACCGGCTGGTCCATGGCCTCGGAGGAAAGCAGCAGCCGCCCCGGCGGGGGGAGTTCGATCACCGCTCCGGTGGTGTTGAGGGTGCAGGCCAGGCCCTGGCGGGCCAGTGCGAGCAGCCCGTCGGGACCCGGCAGCCACCGCATCGGGCCGCTCGGCAGCTCCCGGCGCAGCCGGAGGGCCGAGCGGTAGAGCTCCAGTGTCGACCGGGCCTCTCCCCTCTGGACCGCCACCGACAGCTCGCCCCAGCCGTCCGGCTGTGGAAGCCAGCTGCCGCCCGTGCCGAACCCGTACGAGGAACCGTCGGCGGTCCAGGGGATCGGCACCCGGCAGCCGTCGCGGAAGCCGTCCTGCCCCGCCGCGCGGAAGAAGGCCGGGTCCTGGCGCACCTCGCTCGGCAGATCGGTGACCTCGGGCAGTCCGAGCTCCTCGCCCTGGTAGATGTATGTCGATCCGGGCAGTGCCAGCATCAGGAGGGCGGCGGCGCGTGCGCGGCGCAGCCCCTGCGCGCCGCCGCCGTAGCGGGTGGGGTGACGGACCACGTCGTGGTTGGAGAGCACCCAGGTGGTGGGCGCCCCCACCGACGCGGTGGCGGCCAGCGACTCGTCGATCACGGTGCGCATCGCCCCGGGGTCCCAGGGGCACCGCAGGAACTGGAAGTTGAAGGCCTGGTGCAGCTCGTCGGGGCGTACGTACAGGGCGAGCCGGTCCGGACTGGGCGCCCAGGCCTCGGCGACGCCGATCCGCTGGCCGGGGTAGGAGTCGAGAAGCCTGCGCCAGACGCGGTGGATCTCGTGAACCCCGTCCTGGTCGAAGAAGGGCAGTGTCTGGGAACCGATCAGCCTGGCCTGTTCCTTGTGGCCGATGTCCGGAAGTCCGGCGGCCTTGACCATGCCGTGCGCGACATCGATACGGAATCCGTCCACACCCAGGTCCAGCCAGAAGCGCAGGACGGAGTCGAACTCCTCGTGCACCTCCTCGTTCTCCCAGTTCAGGTCGGGCTGCTCGGGCGCGAAGAGGTGGAGGTACCAGGCGCCGTCCGGCGTGCGGGTCCACGCCGGGCCGCCGAAGACCGACTCCCAGTCGTTGGGCGGCGACTCGCCGTCCGTGCCCTTGCCGGGCAGGAAGTGGTAGCGCGCGCGGGCCGCCCCCCTGCCGTGGTCCGCGAGCGCGGCCCGGAACCACGGGTGCTGGTCCGACGTGTGGTTCGGGACGATGTCCACGATCACCTTCAGGCCCAGCTCGTGAGCCGTGCGGACCAGGTCGTCGGCATCGGCGAGGTCCCCGAAGAGCGGGTCCACGGCCCGGTAGTCCGCCACGTCGTAGCCGCCGTCGGCCTGTGGGGAGGCGTAGAAGGGGGTGAGCCACACCGCGTCGATGCCCAGCTCCGCCAGGTACGGCAGGCGCTCGGTGGCCCCGCGCAGATCACCGATGCCGTCGCCGTCGCTGTCGGCGAAGGAGCGGACGTACACCTGGTAGATGACGGCATCGCGCCACCAGTCGCGATCCCTGCTGGAAGAGCTTGCAGGGCCCGGTCCCACGGCTGCCGTGGGGGAGGGGAGGCCGACGGCGGAAGCGAGCTCATGGGTCATGGGGAATCCCTCTCGTACGGTCCATAGGCGGGGGGACGTACAACTAACGAGGTCAACGTGGGTGCGGACGCATGGTGACGGTGCTCACCAACCAAAATATCAGCCCTGCAAGATCTTGCGAAAGTGATTGCGGAAGTGGCGATGAGTGGTCCGGAACGACAGAACCGGCCCCCGTCAAGCGATGTAATGGCAACTCTCCGGACACGCGGATGTAACGATCCTCCGGTCTTGCAGAAAATTGCCGCAAGGTCTTTCCGCTCTCTTTCATCCTTGTTACGTTCCTGCCGAACCCGGCGCCGCGAGGGAGCGGTCGGCAGGGGGCCTGGACGCCCCCGCCATCTCGGGCATCTCTGAAGGAGTTCACATGCGGCGTGGCATAGCGGCCACCGCGCTGGTAGCGGCACTCGCACTGGCAGCGACGGCGTGCGGCGGGGACGACGGCGGCGACACGGCCGGCGGCTCCGGCCCGGTCACCCTGACGTGGTGGGACACGTCCAACGCGACGAATGAGGCCCCGACGTACAAGGCGATGATCGCCGAGTTCGAAAAGGCGAACAAGGACATCAAGGTCAACTACGTCAACGTCCCGTTCGACCAGGCGCAGAACAAGTTCCAGACCGCGGCCGGCAGCAAGGGCGCGCCGGACATCATCCGCGCCGAGGTCGGCTGGACGGCCTCCTGGGCCAAGTCGCAGTTCCTCGCCCCGCTCGACGGCACGGACGCGCTCAAGAACACCGAGGACATCACCCCCTCGCTCCTCAAGCAGGCCCAGTACCAGGGCAAGACGTACGGTGCCCCCTTCGTCACCGACTCCCTCGGCCTCATGTGGAACAAGGCGATCCTGAAGAAGGCCGGCTTCGACAAGGCGCCGGCCACCTGGGACGAGGTGAAGGCCGTCTCCAAGGCGGTCAAGCAGAAGGCCGGTGTCGACGGCTTCACGCTCCGCGCCGACGCCTACTTCGAGCTGCCGTTCCTCTTCGGCGAGGGCACCGACATGGTCGACGCCGCCGGGAAGAAGATCACGGTCAACTCGCCCGAGGCCGTCAAGGCCGTCGACACGAGCAAGGCTCTGCTCGCCGCGCCGGGCGTCTCCAAGCTCGATGTGACCGCCGACTCCTACGCCCACATGATGGACGCCTTCAACACCGGCAAGGTCGCGATGATCGTCCAGGGCCCGTGGGAGCTGACGAACGTCTTCAAGGGCGCTGCCTTCAAGGACAAGGCCAACCTGGGCATCTCCAACGTCCCGGCCACCGCCTCCGGCAAGGCCGGCGCCCCGACCGGCGGCCACAACCTCTCCGTGTACGCGGGCTCCGACAAGGCGCACCAGGCCGCGGCCCAGAAGTTCGTCGGCTTCATGACCTCGGGTGAGACCCAGGCCAAGATCGCGCTGAAGAACGGCACCCTGCCGACCCGCACCTCCGCCTACACCGCCGAGGTCAAGGCCACCCCGGGCATCACCGAGTTCCAGGCGATCCTCGCCGAGTCCGCCCGGCCGCGTCCCGAGCTGCCCGAGTACAGCTCGCTCTTCGCCGACCTCGGCACCAACCTCACCGCGATCCTCCAGGGCAAGGTGAGCACGCAGAAGGGCCTCGACACCACCGCCGAGTCCTACAAGAAGCTGCTCAAGGACTTCTCCTAGGCGCCCGTCGGCCGTCCGGACCGCTCCCGTACAGGGACGGAACGGACGGCCGCCCGTGGTGGTACGGCCCGCACCCGCGAGGCCGTACCACCACACCCGTACACCCTGCTGAGAATCTGTCGTAAAGGTGTCGAAGATGACCGTCGCCGTCGAGGGCGGAAGCGATAAGACCCGGCGTGCCGCTGGGCAGCGGCCCGGGCCGATGAGCCGTATCAGGCAGTCGTACAACCGCAATTGGTACGCCTGGGCGATGGTGGCCCCCGTGGTCGCGGTCATCGGTGTCCTGGTGATCTACCCGCTGTTCCGCGGCATCTATCTGTCGCTGACCGACGCCAACAGCCAGAACGTCGGCCGGACCATCGGCGTCAACAAGATCCCCGACAGCTTCTCGTGGGTGGGTCTCGACAACTACACGGAGATCCTCTCCGGCGGTGACCACCAGTTCTGGCCCCACTTCACGTGGACCATCATCTGGACCGTCGTCTGTGTGGCCCTGCACTACGGGATCGGCATGGGGCTCGCCCTGTTGCTGAACCGCAAGCTCCGCGGTCGCACCTTCTACCGGATGGTCCTGATCCTGCCGTGGGCCGTGCCCACCTTCGTCACCGTCTTCGCCTGGCGGCTGATCCTCGCCGACGACGGCGGTGTCCTCAACATGGCCCTGGAGTGGGCCCACCTGCCCACGCCGGCCTGGCTCAGCGAGCCGTTCTGGCAGAAGACCGCCGCCATCATGGTCAACACCTGGGTCGGTGTCCCCTTCATGATGGTCTCGCTCCTCGGCGGACTGCAGTCGATCCCGCCCGAGCTCTACGAGGCCGCCGAGGTCGACGGCGCCACCCCCTGGCAGCGCTTCCGCTATGTGACGCTTCCCGGCCTGCGCTCGGTCAGCAGCACGGTCGTCCTGCTCGGCGTCATCTGGACCTTCAACCAGTTCGTGGTCATCTTCCTGCTGTTCGGCAACAACTCGGGCACCGAGGCCCAGATCCTCGTCACCTGGGCGTACCGCCTCGGCTTCGGACAGGACCCGCGCGACTACGCCGGTTCCGCCGCGTACGGCGTCATCATCCTGTCGATGCTCATCGTCTTCGCCTCCTTCTACCGGCGCTGGCTGGCCCGCAACGAGAAGGCCGCCTGATGAGCGGCCCGCGGCCCCCGAGGAAGCAGCACCAGCCATGACGAACGAGAGGGCAGCCAACCCCATGAGCACCACAGCAGATCTCCCGGTCGCGGGACCGGCCACCGAACCGTCCGTCGTCGTCCCGCCCCGCAAGCCGGCCGCGGGCAAGCGGCAGCTGAAGCGCGGAGAGCGCCCCCGCTCCACGTCCCTGCTGATCCACGGCGCGCTGATCATCGCCAGCTTCATCGCCGCCTTCCCGATCGGCTGGATCGCCTGGATCTCGCTCGGCCCGGACAAGACCGACTTCCTCCACCCCGGCGACATCGCCGGCAAGATCAGCTTCGAGAACTACACGACGGTCCTCAACGACACGTCGTTCCTCCAGTGGTTCGTCAACTCGATGATCGTCGCGCTCGGTACGTGCCTGCTGGGTGTCTTCATCGCCGCCAGCTCCGGCTACGCCGTCTCGCGGATGCGCTTTCCCGGACACCGGCAGCTGATGTGGACCTTCCTGGTCACCCAGATGTTCCCGGTCGCCATCCTGATGGTGCCGCTCTACAACATCCTGGCCGACCTGGGTCTGCTCGACACCTACTGGGCCCTGATCCTGGTCTACTGCACCACCGCCATCCCGTACTGCGCCTGGCTGCTCAAGGGGTACTTCGACACGATCCCCGCGGAGATCGACGAAGCCGGCCGGATCGACGGCCTCACCCCCTTCGGCACCTTCTACCGGCTGATCCTGCCGCTCGCCCGGCCGGGCCTGGCGGTGGCCGCGTTCTACACCTTCCTCACCGCCTGGGCCGAGGTCGCCTACGCGTCGGTGTTCATGCTGAGCGACGACAAGTACACCCTCGCCATCGGCCTGACCACCTTCATCAGCGAGCACGACACCCAGTGGGACCTGATGGCCGCGACCTCCGTGCTCATCGCCATCCCCGCGTCGCTGTTCTTCTACCTGGTCCAGCGCCACTTGGTCACCGGTCTCACCGCCGGCGCCGCCAAGTCCTGACCCCACGAACCGGGGCGCCCGGCTGCCTGACCGGCCGGGTGCCCCTGTCTTGCCCCGAATCGCTGTACCGAGCCTCAGAGGGATCGAGAATGACCCAGTACCTGGCTGACGCCCATCACGCCGCCGACCTGACCGCGCCCTCCGCGGACTGGTGGAGAGACGCCGTCATCTACCAGGTGTACCCCCGCAGCTTCGCCGACGGGAACGGCGACGGCATGGGGGACCTTCCGGGCATCCGCAGCCGGCTCCCGTACCTCAGGGATCTGGGCGTCGACGCCGTGTGGCTGAGCCCCTTCTACGCCTCCCCGCAGGCCGACGCCGGCTACGACGTCGCCGACTACCGGGCCATCGACCCGATGTTCGGCACGCTCCTCGACGCGGACGGGCTGATCAGGGACGCGCACGAACTCGGTCTTCGCATCATCGTCGACCTGGTGCCCAACCACTCCTCGGACGCCCACGAGTGGTTCAAGCGCGCGCTGCAGGAGGGCCCCGGATCCGCCCTGCGCGACCGCTACCACTTCCGTCCCGGCAAGGGCTCGGACGGTGAACTCCCGCCCAACGACTGGGAGTCCATCTTCGGCGGCTCCGCCTGGACCCGTACCGAGAACCCCGACGGGACCCCCGGCGACTGGTATCTGCACCTCTTCGCCCCCGAGCAGCCCGACTTCAACTGGGAGCACCCGGCCGTCGCGGACGAGTTCCGCTCGATCCTGCGCTTCTGGCTCGACATGGGCGTCGACGGCTTCCGTGTCGATGTCGCCCACGGCCTGGTCAAGGCGGAGGGCCTGCCCGACCTCGGCGGCGGCGATCAGCTCAAGCTGCTGGGCAACGATGTCATGCCGTTCTTCGACCAGGACGGCGTCCACGAGATCTACCGCGCCTGGCGCAAGATCCTCGACGAGTACCCCGGCGACCGTATCGCCGTGGCCGAGGCATGGACCCCCACCGTCGAGCGCACCGCCAACTACGTGCGCCCCGATGAACTACACCAGGCCTTCAACTTCCAGTACCTGGGCACCCATTGGGTCGCCGAGGAGCTGCGCGGAGTGATCGACCAGTCGCTGGACGCCATGCGCCTCGTCGGCGCCCCGGCCACCTGGGTGCTCTCCAACCACGATGTGACCCGGCACGCCACCCGCTTCGCGGGCCCGCCCGCCGGCACGCAGATCCGGGAGGCCGGCGACCGTGAACTGGGGCTGCGACGGGCCCGCGCAGCCACCCTGCTGATGCTGGCGCTGCCCGGCTCCGCCTACCTCTACCAGGGCGAGGAGCTCGGCCTCCCCGACGTCACCGACCTGCCCGACGAGGTCCGGCAGGACCCGGCGTTCGGCCGCACCGAGGGCCAGGACGGCTTCCGCGACGGCTGCCGGGTGCCGATCCCGTGGAGCGCCGAGGGCCCGTCGTACGGCTTCGGCGCGGGCGGCAGCTGGCTGCCCCAGCCCGGCACCTGGGCCGCGCTCAGCGTCGAGGCGCAGACCGGCGACCCCGACTCGACGCTGGAGCTGTACCGCAGTGCCCTGACGGCGCGGCGCGAGCACCCGGCGCTCGGCGCCGGGGACGCGGTCGAGTGGCTGGACGCGCCCGAGGGCCTTCTCGCCTTCCGCCGGGAGGGCGGCTTCGTCTGCACCGTCAACACGACGGGCACGGCCGTACGGATCCCGGCACCCGGCCGCGTTCTGCTGGCCAGCAGCGCCGTCTCGGTGTCCGACGGCGAGGTCGAGCTGCCCGCGGACACGACCGTCTGGTGGGCGGTGTGACGATTCATCCGTTGCGGGGCGGCGCCGTCCAGACCGGCGTCGCCGCCCCGCGGCTCGCGGACATCGCGGCTCAGGCTTCGGTCAGCGAGGCGACCGCGAGCCGGGTGATGAACGGCAAGCCCGGCGTGGCGAGCGGCACCCGCCAGCGGGTCCTCGCGGCGCTCGACGTGCTCGGATACGAGAGGCCCGTACGGCTGCGGCAGCGCAGCGCGGGCCTCGTCGGCCTGCTCACCCCCGAGCTCACCAACCCGATCTTCCCCGCCTTCGCCCAGGCCCTGGAGCAGATGCTGGCCGGGCATGGCTACACCCCGGTGCTCTGCACCCAACTGCCGGGCGGAGCCACCGAGGACGAGCTCGTCGAGCAGCTCCAGGAGAGCGGTGTCAACGGCATCGTGTTCCTGTCCGGGCAGCACTCCGACACCTCGGCCGATCATTCGCGCTACACCGAACTCGTGGACCGCGGAGTTCCGTTCGTCCTCATCAACGGCTACAGCGAGCGCATCAGCGCGCCGTGCGTCTCCTGCGACGACCGGACGGCGATGCGGATGGCCGTGAAGCATCTGGCCGAGCTGGGGCACGAGCGGATCGGTCTCGCGATCGGCCCCGGGCGCTATGTGCCGGCGCAGCGCAAGACGGAAGGCTTCCTGGACGGGCTCGCATCGATCCTCGGCTACACCGGGACCGCTGCCGAACAGCTGGTCCAGCGCTCTCTGTTCAGTGTCGAGGGCGGTCATGCGGCGGCCGGCGCGCTGCTGGAGAAGGAGTGCACCGCCATCGTCTGCGGCAGCGACATGATGGCCCTCGGTGTGGTCCGGGCGGCCCGGGAGCGCGGACTCGACGTGCCGTACGACCTCTCGGTGGTCGGGTTCGACGACTCGCAGCTGGTGGCGTTCACGGATCCGCCGCTGACGACGGTCCGTCAGCCTGTGAAAGCGATGGCAACCGCGGCGGTGGGCGCGCTGCTGGAGGAGCTGCAGGGAAGTCCGGTGCAGAGCACGGAGTATGTGTTCCAGCCCGAACTGGTGGTGCGGGGCAGCACCGCGCAGGCGCGCCGGTAGGCACGTGACCGGACCGGTCGGCCGGGCGCGTGGGGCCCGGACCTGCCGGGCCCCCGGCCGACCGGCCCGGAGTCATGGCTGAAAACTAACACCACTGCAAGTCTTGCGAAAGGTCTTGCAGTTGGGAAACAGCAAGATTTCTGGCGTGCGACGCCAGTGTGTCCAAGGGGTTGACCCCGGACCGGCAGACTCGTACGGTCGCGACCGCAATAACTTTCTGCTTCCTTGCAGCAAGAACCATCAAAGGCCTTACGGGCACGGCGCGTTGCCGGACAAGGCTGCACCGTCACCCGCACCTCCCCCCATGCAGGAGGAAAAATGGCCGGCAGACCTCTGGCCGCTGCGCTCGCCCTTGTGGCGGGCGCAGCGGTGAGTGTGGTCGCACCGGCGGGCGCCGCGCAGGCGGCACCGCCGGGGGACAAGGACGTCACGGCTGTCCTTTTCGAGTGGAAGTTCTCATCGGTCGCCACGGCGTGCACCAGCACCCTGGGCCCGGCCGGTTACGGCTATGTCCAGGTGTCCCCGCCCCAGGAACACGTCCAGGGCAGCCAGTGGTGGACCTCGTACCAGCCCGTCAGCTACAAGATCGCCGGACGGCTCGGCGACCGCGCCGCGTTCAGCGGCATGGTGAACGCCTGCCACGCGGCGGGCGTCAAGGTCGTCGTCGACAGCGTGATCAACCACATGGCGTCCGCGGACGGGACCGGCACCGGCGGCTCTTCGTATACGAAGTACGCCTACCCGGGGATCTACTCCGGCGCCGACATGGACGACTGCCGTGCCAACATCTCCACCTACCAGGACCGGGCGAACGTCCAGAACTGCGAACTGGTCGGGCTCGCCGACCTGGACACCGGCGAGGACCACGTCCGCGGACGCATCGCGGCGTATCTGAACGACCTGCTCACGCTCGGCGTCGACGGCTTCCGTATCGACGCCGCCAAGCACATGCCGGCCGCGGACCTCGCCGCCATCAAGTCCCGGCTCGGCAACCCGGGTGTGTACTGGAAGCAGGAAGCGATCCACGGCGCGGGCGAGGCCGTCTCGCCGAGCGAGTACCTCGGCAACGGCGATGTCCAGGAGTTCCGTTACGCGCGTGACCTCAAGCGCGTCTTCAACAACGAGAACCTCGCGTATCTGAAGAACTACGGCGAGGGCTGGGGCTACATGGCGTCGGGGAAGTCGGCGGTCTTCGTCGACAACCACGACACCGAGCGCGGCGGCGACACCCTCAACTACAAGGATGGCGCCAACTACACGCTCGCAGGCGTCTTCATGCTGGCCTGGCCCTACGGCTCCCCGGACGTCCACTCCGGTTACGAGTGGTCCGACAAGGACGCGGGCCCGCCGAACGGCGGCACGGTGAACGCGTGCTGGCAGGACGGCTGGAAGTGCCAGCACGCCTGGCCGGAGATCAAGGCGATGGTCGCGTTCCGCAACACGGCACGCGGTCAGGCCGTCGTGAACTGGTGGGACAACGGGGGCGACCAGATCGCCTTCGGCCGCGGCTCGAAGGCGTACGTGGCGATCAACCACGAGGGCTGGTCGCTCACCCGTACCTTCCAGACGTCGCTTCCGGCGGGTGACTACTGCGATGTGCAGTCGGGCCGCGGGGTGACGGTGAACGGCTCGGGCCAGTTCACGGCGACGCTCGGAGCGAATACGGCGGTGGCGCTGCACGCGAACGCCCGCGGCTGCACTGTCTGACCCGGGGACTCCGCCCCCGGGGCCCCTGCGCCTCAATCGCCCGGCGGGGCTTGATTCTGAGCATTCGAGCTCGTCCGGCGATCGAGGACACCGCCCGAAGAGCGGTCCGGGGCCGGGGTGGAGCCTGCCCCCGGCAGCGCACCCGCGCCAGCGCACCCGCGCACCCGCGCCGCACCCCCTGAGAAAGAACCCTCCCCACCGAAGGAGACCCACCCGGTGACCACCACCACCCCGCGCGGCACCGCCCTCGCCGTCGCGGTCGCCCTGTTCGCGGCGCTCATACCCGGCGGGTCCGCCGCGGTCGCCGCCGGCCGCCCCGCACCCCCGCCCCCCTCGGACAGAACACTCGCCCGTGAGCAACCGCGCCACGATCTGACCCGCGAGCAGTTCTACTTCGTCCTGCCCGACCGGTTCGCCAACGGCGACAGAGCCAACGACCGCGGCGGACTCACCGGTTCACGCCTGGACACGGGCTTCGACCCCGCCGACAAGGGCTTCTACCAGGGCGGCGACCTGAAGGGCCTCACCCGGAAGCTCGACTACATCAAGGGCCTCGGCACCACCGCGATCTGGCTCGCGCCGATCTTCAAGAACCGGCCCGTCCAGGGCACGGGCAAGGACGCGTCGGCCGCGTACCACGGGTACTGGATCACCGACTTCACCCAGGTCGACCCCCACTTCGGCACCAACGCCGACCTGGAGAAGCTGATCGACAAGGCCCACGGCAAGGGCATGAAGGTCTTCTTCGACGTCATCACCAACCACACCGCCGACACCGTCGACTACGCGGAGAAGAAGTACGGCTACCGCCCCAAGGGCGCCTATCCCTACCTCGACAAGGACGGCCGCCCCTTCGACGACCGTACGGCCGTCCCCCGCGTCGACGCGGACTCGTTCCCGTACACCCCTGCCAACACCGGCACCAAAGTGCCCTCCTGGCTCAACGACCGCACGATGTACCACAACCGCGGCGACTCCACCTTCGCCGGAGAGAGCTCGGAGTACGGAGACTTCTCCGGCCTCGACGATCTGTGGACCGAGCGACCCGAAGTCGTGAAGGGCATGGAGCGGATCTACGAGAAGTGGGTCCGCGACTTCGACATCGACGGCTTCCGTATCGACACCGTCAAACACGTCGACATGGACTTCTGGACCCAGTGGGCCACCGCACTCGACGCCTACGCGGCGAAGCGCGGCCGGGACGACTTCTTCATGTTCGGCGAGGTCTTCGCCGCGGACACGGCCATCACCTCGCCGTACGTCACCCGAGGCCGCCTCGACGCCACCCTCGACTTCCCCTTCCAGGACGCGGCCCGCTCCTACGCCTCGCAGAGCGCGCCCGCCGACCGGCTCGCCAAGGTCTTCGCCGACGACTACCGCTACACCACCGACAAGGCCAATGCCTACGAGCAGGTGACCTTCCTCGGCAACCACGACATGGGCCGGATCGGCACCTTCCTCAAGCAGGACAACCCGAAGGCCGACGACGCCGAGCTGCTGAAGCGGGCCCGGCTCGCCAACGAGCTGATGTTCTTCTCGCGCGGCAACCCGGTGATCTACTACGGAGACGAGCAGGGCTTCACCGGCGCGGGCGGCGACAAGGACGCCCGCCAGAGCCTGTTCGCCTCCAGGACCGCCGACTACCTGGACGACGACCAGCTCGGCACCGACCGCACGCACGCCGTGGACGCGTACGACCCCCAGCACCCCCTCTACCGGTCCATCGCCGCCCTGTCGCAGCTCACCCGGCAGCATCCGGCGCTGCGCGACGGCGTCCAGACACAGCGGTACGCGGCCGACAACGTGTACGCCTTCTCCCGTACGGACGCCAGGACCCGCACCGAGTACGTCGTCGCCGCGAACAACGCGGCCACCGCGAAGACCGTCACCCTGCCGGCCGACGCGGCCCGCTTCCGCGCGATCTACGGCGGTTCGCAGACGGTGAGCGCCGTCGCCGGAGAGATCACCGTCACCGTGCCTGCCCTCTCCTCCCTGGTACTGCGGGCGACCGCGCCGCCGGCCAGGCCCGCCACCGCGCCCACGCTCACCCTGAAGGCCCCGGCCGCGGGGGCCACCGGCACCGTCGAGATCTCCGCCGGCGTGGACGGCGGACAGCTCAACCGGGTCGTCTTCGCCGCCCAGAGCGGCAACGGCCCCTGGCGCACCCTCGGCACCGCCGACCACGCCCCGTACAAGGTCACCCAGTACATCGACGCGAAGGTGGCGGCCGGAACACCCCTGCGCTACAAGGCAGTCGTGGTGGACAGCACGGGCCGCACCGCGAGCGCGCTCGCCTCGACGACCGCCGGGCAGGCCCCGCCGCCCGAGAAGCCGGTGGCCGTCGAGCGCACCTACGCGGTCGTCCACTACCAGCGCCCCGACGGCGACTACGACGGCTGGCAGCTGAAGGCCGGCGAGGGACAGACCGCCTTCAGCGGTCGGGACGCGTACGGCGCGTTCGCCTGGGTCAAGCTCGCCGAAGGCGCCGCCTCCCTCCCCTACACCGTCGAGAAGAACGGCACCACGGACGGCCCGCAGCGCGTCGTCGACCTCGCCCGCACCGGCGAGGTGTGGATGGCGCAGGGCAAGGACGGACAGTCCACCACCGCGCCCGACGGCGCCTACCCGCCGCAGGACAAGGCCAAGGCCGTCCTGCACTACCAGCGGCCCGACGGCGACTACGAGGGCTGGGGTCTGCACACCTGGACCGGTGCGAAGGACCCCACCGACTGGTCGAGGCCGCTGCAGCCGGTGAAGAAGGACGCGTACGGAGTGACCTTCGAGGTGCCGCTCGCCGCCGGCGCGACCTCGCTGAGCTACATCCTGCACAAGGGCGACCAGAAGGATCTGCCCAACGACCAGTCCCTGGACCTCGCCACGTACACGAACGAGGTCTGGATGCTGGGCGGGCAGCCGAAGTACCTGCTGCCGCAGACCGGGGGAGCACCCTCGCTCGACCTCACCAAGGCCGAGGCCCAGTGGATCGACCGCGACACCGTCGTCTGGAAGGTGAGGGCCACCGGAGCGACCAGCCAGCAGCTGGTGTACGCACAGAACGGCGGGATCTCCGTCGTCGAGGGCGCACTGAGCGACGAGGGACGCTGGCTGCGGCTCAGCCCCGGCTCGCTCACCGACGCGCAGAAGGCGAAGTACCCGCACCTGAAGGACTACCCGGCCTTCACCGTCGACGCGCGCGACCGGGACAGGGTGCGCGCCTCGCTGCGCGGCCAGCTGATCGCCACCCAGCGCGCGGCCAACGGCGCGCTGCTCGCCGCGACCGGCGTCCAGATCCCGGGCGTCCTCGACGCTCTCTACGCAGCGACCGCGGCCAGGCTGGGGCCGGTCTTCTCCCACGGCCGCCCCACCCTCTCCCTGTGGGCCCCCACGGCCCGCTCCGTCTCCCTCGAACTCGACGGGCGGACGGTCGCGATGCGCCGCGACGACGCGAACGGCGTCTGGTCGGTGTCCGGGCCCAAGAGCTGGGCGGGCAAGCCGTACCGCTATCTCGTGACGGTCTGGGCGCCGAGCGTCCAGAAGGTCGTCACCAACAAGGTCACCGACCCGTACTCCACGGCGCTGACCACCGACTCCGCGCGCAGTCTGGTCGTCGACCTCGCCGATCCGGAGCTCGCCCCCAGGGGGTGGGCGTCCCTGAAGAAGCCGGCGGCCGTCCCGCTGCGCGACGCACAGATCCAGGAACTGCACATCCGTGACTTCTCGGTCGCGGACCGCACGTCCAGGCACCCGGGCCAGTACCTCGCCTTCACCGACCGCGAGTCGGCCGGGATGCGGCATCTGCGCGCGCTCGCCGCCTCCGGCACCTCCTACGTCCATCTCCTGCCCGCCTTCGACATCGGCACCATCCCCGAGAAGAAGTCCGGACAGTCCAAGCCCGCCTGCGACCTTCTGATCTACGCGCCCGACTCCGACGAGCAGCAGGCATGCATCGCCAGGACCGCGGCGAAGGACGCGTACAACTGGGGCTACGACCCGCTGCACTACACCGTGCCCGAGGGCTCCTATGCCTCCGACCCGGAAGGTACGCGGCGCACGGTCGAGTTCCGGCAGATGGTCCAGTCCCTGAACGCCGGCGGACTGCGCACGGTCATGGACGTCGTCTACAACCACACCGTGGCCAGCGGCCAGGCCGACAGGTCCGTACTCGACAAGATCGTGCCCGGCTACTACCAGCGGCTCCTCGCCGACGGCACCGTGGCCACCTCCACGTGCTGTGCGAACACCGCGCCCGAGAACGCCATGATGGGCAAGCTGGTCGTCGACTCGATCGTCACCTGGGCGAAGGAGTACAAGGTCGACGGCTTCCGCTTCGACCTGATGGGCCACCACCCGAAGGCCAACATCCTCGCGGTGCGGGCGGCCCTCGACCGGCTGACCCCCGCCCGTGACGGCGTGGACGGCAAGAAGATCATTCTCTATGGCGAGGGCTGGAACTTCGGCGAGATAGCGGACGACGCGCGCTTCGTGCAGGCCACGCAGAAGAACATGGCCGGGACGGGGATCGCCACCTTCTCCGACCGGTCCCGTGACGCGGTCCGCGGCGGCGGCCCCTTCGACGAGGACCCTGGCGTCCAGGGCTTCGCCTCGGGGCTGTACACCGATCCCAACTCCTCCACGGCGAACGGCACTCCCGCCGAGCAGAAGGCGCGCCTTCTGCACTACCAGGACCTGATCAAGGTCGGTCTCACCGGCAATCTCGCCGCCTACACCTTCACCGACAGCGCGGGCCGCACCGTCAAGGGCTCCGAGGTCGACTACAACGGTGCCCCGGCCGGATACGCCGCCGCCCCCGGCGACGCCCTCGCCTACACCGACGCCCACGACAACGAGTCGCTGTACGACGCGCTCGCCTTCAAGCTCCCGAGAGCCACGTCACCGGCCGACCGGGCGCGCATGCAGGTGCTCGCGACGGCGACCGCCGCGCTCTCCCAGGGGCCCGCGCTCTCCCAGGCCGGGACGGACCTGCTCCGCTCCAAGTCCCTCGACCGCAACTCCTACGACAGCGGCGACTGGTTCAACGCGATCCACTGGGACTGCCGGGACGGCAACGGCTTCGGCCGGGGGCTTCCGCCCGAGCCCGACAACAAGGCCAAGTGGTCCTTCGCGAAGCCATTGCTGACCAGCGAGACGCTCACCGTCGGCTGCCCGCAGATCGACGGAGCGTCGGCCGCCTACCGGGACCTGCTGAGGATCCGCACCACCGAGAAGGCCTTCGGTCTGTCGTCCGCCGACGCGGTCCAGGACCGGCTGTCCTTCCCGCTCTCCGGGCGGAACGAGACACCCGGGGTGATCACCATGTCCCTCGGTGACCTGGTCGTCGTCTTCAACGCGACACCGCAGACGCAGACCCAGCGTGTCCCGGCGTTCGCGGACCGGTCCTACGCCCTGCACCCCGTCCAGGCGGCGGGGGCGGACTCCACTGTCAAGAAGGCCGCGTACGAAGGGAGTTCGGGAACCTTCACTGTTCCGGGGCGCACTGTCGCCGTCTTCGAACGGAAGTGAACCGCGTGGCGTTTCGGTGACCGGATGGTCGTCCACCACCACTGTGCTGGTGGTGGACGACACCGACGCCGACCGTTACGTCATGGGCGCGGTCCTGCGCACGGTCCCGATCGAGCCCGCATGCTTCACACCCGGGAGGGCGAGGGGGCCCTGCTCGCCTTTTCAGTTGACGGGCTTCTCCAGCAGGACCACGCCGTAGCGGCTGCCGTCAGCGGCCACCTTGCCCGGCTCCTCACCGACCACGCGGTACCCGGCGGCCTCGTAGTACGTCCGCAGCGCCGGATTGCTCGACAGGCAGTCGAGCCGTACGAACTCCCGCCCGGTGCCGGCGACGCGCTGCTCGGCGTGGCCGAGCAGCAGCCGTCCGAAGCCCTCCGGCGCCGTGTTCCGGTCGATCATCAGGCGATGCACATATCCTGCCACCGGCGGCTGGATCCCCCAGGCGGCCTGGTCCTCCCACCACAGCTCGTACGCGCCTATCGCCTCGTCGTGAGAGGTCTCCGCGATCCAGACCTCGCCCTCCTTGATCCAGCGCAGGAAATGGTCGGCGTCCTTGTCGCCGGGCTTCCACTGGGCGATGCCGTTGAGCTGCATCCAGCGGGCGGCCCCGTCGAAGAGAGCGACCAGAGCGTCCGCGTCGGAGGGGGCCGCGAGCCGGCAAGTGATCTTCATACGCGCATTATTGACGGACACACGGAGATCCACGTAAGCGTGGGTCAGACCGCCGACGGCATCGCGCCCGTCCTCTGAGCCGAGGTCCGCGACCTGGAGGCGTCCTACCGCAGGCGCTGAGCGGGCACCTGGGAGAGCGAGGGCACAAGGGAGATGAGCCGGCCGACGAGTTCGCCGAACGGTCCGTCGGCCTGCTCGCCCGCCAGGATGTGCAGCAGGACGCCCGCCATCTCCTCGTCGTACGCGGCGCTCACCGCGCACAGCGCAGCGAAGTCGTGCACCAGCTGCAACTCCAGCTCGGCACGCGGGATACGCCGGCCGTCCAGCCAGATCAGCGCCGTCGACTCAGCGAGCGACACCCAGGAGCGGACGACCAGCGCCAGCCGCGCGGGCGGATCGTCGATCCCCAGATGGGCCAGGATCTGCTCGTACGCGGCCTGCCGGACCTCGTCGATCACCGCGTTCGCGTTCGAGGAGCCGACCGCGGGACCGCCCCGCATCAGCGCGGAGAAGCCCAGCCCGTGCACGTCCACGAAATCGAAGAAACGGCCCATGACGCGCAGCAGGCGTGCCCCGAGCGGCCCCTCGCGCGGCTCCTGGAACCGGCCGGCCAACTCGTCGGCCGCCCGCCGCAGCGCCGCTTCGTACAGACTCTGTTTGCCGGGGAAGTAGTGGTAGACGAGCGGCCGTGAAATGCCGGCCGCCGCGGCTATCTCGTCGATCGAGACGTCGTCGGGGGAGCGGTGGCTGAACAGCTCCAGCGCCACACCGATCAGCTGCTGTCTGCGCTCCTCGACGCCCATCCTGCGGCGTACCCCGGTCGTCATGCGAACACCCTACCGAGTCGATGGCGCTCACATGTTCTATAGGTCCAGGACGAGCCGCCCTCCCCGGCAGCGCGCCTCCGCCCCGCGCACGCCAGCACGATCCGTGCGCGCAAAGCCAGCGCCTGCGCCGTTGTCGCCCGGCGCGTCCACCGCCCCAACGCCACCCGCTCATCAGCAGTCAGCGGCAACGGCTCCAGCTTCGGGCCACGACGAGGTAGTGACGCACCAGCGGTAGAAGTCACGCAACAACCAACGATCAACTACTGGCGCTGGGAGACTAGTGCAGCGCCCCGACCCGACTGCCGTCCGCCAGAAGGCCGTTGAGCTCGGCCCGTGCGCCCTCCTTCGCCGGGACCGCCAGCAGATGGCCCCGCGCACTGCCGTCGACACCGCCCGATGTGGACAGCGAGGTGAACTGGCCGCTGCCCGCCGCCAGGACGTACCACCGGCCCGCCTGCGACTTCCACAACACACCGGCCAGCACCTTCGGGTCACGCACCCCACAGGAGGGCGAGTCCTCCGCCCGCGCCGCGACGGCACCCGGGGCGCCCGGCTGCCCGCCCGGCGCGTGGAACTGCGCCATCACCCGGCTTCCGGTGCCCCGCCAGGTCTCCGCGCGGGTGCACAGCCAGGCCGCTGTGCCGTTCGACTCGGGCAGGCTCTGCTGCGCGTACTGCCATGCGTTGACACTGCGCACACCGTGTGCCCGCACTGAGGGGAGCAGACAGGCCGTCCGTGCCCAGGCGGCGCGCGACGCCTCGCCGGTGACGTCCCGGGGAACGGACGGCGGGCCCGAGGTGAGCCTGGCCGGGGTCAGTTCCCCGAGGTCGGTCAGCAGGCGCTCCGCCGTGCCGTCCCGCAGCTCCAGCGCGTCCGATGCCGTGCAGTCACGAGCCTGGGCGGGACTCCGCAGCGGGCCGGTGACGCCGTCCGCGCCGCGGGTCAGCCCTCGTGCCCCGCCCGCGGGTGCGAGCAGGTCCCGCACGGCGGTCCGCCGCACCCAGGGCGCGGTCAGATAGCGGACATTGCCGTCGGTGCGGCCCGCCACCAGCGCGGCCGACGAGGCGGCATCGGCCGCGTCCGTCCGCGCGAAGTCGAGCGCCACCCCGCCGGTGCCGTCCTTCGGCTCGGCATAGCGGACCACCCGCAGACCGTCGTGGAACAGCACCACACGCGCCTGGTCGACCTCGCCCGCGTACAGCAGCTGCGGCGGCCCCATCGGAGGTCCCGGCGGGGTCCCCGGGGTCGCGGAGACCTGGACGTCGCCGCCCGGCCTCGCCCAGACGGCGAGCGCCCGGCGCAGCAGGGCGGCATCACCGGCCAGGCCGCCCCGGGTCGGCCAGACCGAGAAGTCCCTGCGGGTGGACTGCTCCCACGCGGTGGGCGGGACCCGGATCAATGTGTCCGGATCCAGGGCGGATTCGGCAGCGGGATTGCGTGCGTACGGCGGGGCCGCCGCGCCGTCCGGTTCCCAGCCGTCGCCCGGAAGGCCGAGCAGCGCACCGCACACGGCGAGCGCCGCCGCCGCGACCAGGGCCGCCTTGACGTGCTGGCGGCGGCGCATCAGATCGGTCGGACGGGCCTGGAGCGAACACGGGTCGAACTCCGGGGAGCCGAGGAGCGCCGCGACGCCGGAGCGTGCCGCCGTCTCCAGCCCGTCCGCCTCCGCCAGCGCGGCCCGCGGGTCCGCCACCCCCGCGGCGGTGAGCACCTGACACACATCGAGGTCGGGCAGTTCCTCCAGCCCGCGCAGCACACACGCGGCCCTGCCGGCCCCGGTGAGCGCGGAGAGCCGCTGGTCCAGGGCGAGTTCGTCGGCGCCGCCGGAGCGCGGGAACACCCGCAGGCCCCAGACGTGCGGCAGCAACGGCGGGAGCTGGGCGCGCCGGGGCAGCGCGAGCCGCCTCAGCGGGAGCCCGGCGTCCAGAGCCTGGCTCAACACCCGTCCGCGCACATACACATAGCCGGGGTCGGTGTCGCCCGCGGCGCGGCGGGAGCCCGGGACCGCGCAGTCGGCGTCGCCGACCGCGGCCGGAGCGGTCCTGCTCCGCGGCAGTGAGCGCTGTGCCAGGGCATGCGCGGTCAGCACGCGGCGGTTGCGGCCGAGAGCCGGAGGCAGTACGAGATACGCGATCCGCACAAGCCGCGGATAGTGCTCGACGAGCGCCGCCTCGGCCTGCTCAACGGCGACGGGGCCGGGGACGGGAGCCGGCGGGGCGGGGGTGGTGACGACATCCTGTGGGCGCACGTTCAGCAGAACGAGCGAATGGTCCTATGGTCACCCGGCGCACCCCGATCGGACGGGGGGCCGTCAGCCCGCGAGCCGCTCGTGGATGTGCTCGATCGACTGGACCGGCACGCCGAGCCCTTCGACCACGTACTTCTCCATCGTGCCGTAGCGCGCGTCGACCTCGTCCAGCGCCGCGGCCAGATACTCAGGCAGTACGCCGATGACCGCGAGGGCGGCCTCGGGGTCGCCGCCCTGTGCGATGTAGCCCTCGATGAGCGGGGCGAAGGCCTGCCGTACCGCCGTGTTGACGGCGAGGTACTCCGCCTCGACCGCCTCCGGCGGCGAGCCGAGCAGAGTGAGCACGATCGCCGCCGCCCAGCCCGTACGGTCCCTGCCCGCCGTGCAGTGGAAGAGCAGGGGGCCCGCGTCGGAGTCCGCGACCTCGGACAGGAAGGCGCGGTAGGCGGCGCGTGCCGAGTCGGTGGTGACGAAGCCGCGATAGGTTTCGGCGAACACCTTCTGCGCACGGCCGCCGCCCAACTCCCGCTCGGCGAGAGCGGGGTCGGCCAGCACCTCCTTGATCCGCGCCGCGGGTGGCATGCGCCCCGCCGCGACCTGGTCGGCGAGCACGTCCGCGAGCAGGAGCCGGCCCCCCTCGGGGATGCGGTCCGGGCGGGCGAGACGCTCCGCCCGCGTCCGGAAGTCGACGACCGTGCGGATGCCGAGTGCGGCGACGGCCGGATCGGCGGCCGGGTCCAGGCGGTCCAGCTGCCCGGAGCGGAACAGCAGACCGGAGCGCACGGAGTGGCCCGCGGGCAGCGGTGTGGCGCCGAGGTCGCGGAGATTGGCGACGGTGGTGGCGGGGATCGCGGTCATGGCGGGCGGCTCCCTGGCTCAGAAAGGGTCTATATCAGGATAAACAACCTAGATGATCGACCATCCGCTGAAGTGGACCGTGCCCGTGGCCCCGCTGCCGCCGTTCGCTGCGGTCATGAACAGTCCCACGTCCTGGACGGCGGCTGCTCCCGGCACGGACACGACGGCGACCGTGCGCCAGGTGGCGCCGCCGTCCGTCGAGCAGGAGCCGGTGAAGGAGGTCCCGGCGCCGCGGGTCAGCCGGAGCAGCACCGGGGCTCTGAGGCCGGTGATGCGCTTGTAGGTGTCGAGGGTGCCGTCGCCGTTCGTGTCGTACGACAGGACGATGCCCTGGCCGGGCGTCGCCGCCAGATTCAGGAAACCCTTGTCGCCGGGCGTCGGCAGACTGTTGCGCACGACGATGCCCGCCCTGGCCCACGCGGTGGTGTGCTCCTGCGCGTCCACGCGCAGGACGACGCTCGCACCCCGTGCGAGCGCGCGCTCCCGGTAGGCCGTACCGAAGTGTGTGGTGCCCCGCCACAGGTCGGTGCCCGCGCCGTTGATGGCGAGACGGTCGCCGAACTGTCCGAAGACGGCCCTGTTCGTGGTGTACGTACGCCACCCGGAGTCCAGCGGCGACGCCACGAAGAGCGCGCTCCTGCGGGTGACGGCCACCCGCTCCTCGCCGCGTGGCCCGTACCGGGTGACCAGCTCGTACGGCACCGGGCGCAGCGGCTCGTCCAGCGGGTCGGCCGGAGCCGCCACCCGCCAGGCGACCGTCCCGGTGCCGCCCGCCCCGACCTGCGCCAGGAAGGTCTCGCCCTGTGGGGCCGCGTCCGGTCCGGTCAGGGTGAAGTCGACACGGCCGGTGGAGCGCAGCCCGCTGATGTTGCGGAAGGCGGCGGTGACGGTGCCGGTGCTGCCGGGCGTGAAGGCCGGCGGGTCCACGATGACGTCGACGAAGCCCTGGTAGGGAGCGGCGGCCAGGGTGTCGTGCACCCGCCGGGCCGTGCGGTACGCGTCACCGGTGGCCCGCACCGGATAGGCGCGCCGGTCCTTCGTCCACGCGTCCTCGGCCGGATACCAGTCGAAGTCCTTGGGCGGGCGGCCCTCCGCGAGCGCGGTGGCCAGTTCGTCCAGATACGACTGCCACTGCGGCAGATGGACGTCCCTGATCAGCCCGTGCCAGTCGCGGTTCGCGTAGTTGCCGATCCGGTCGGCCGCCGCCCGGTCCGCCCAGGTGGTGATCAGTGCGCGGGCGGTGCGCTCCAGCTCCACCGCCTCGTCAGGGTCTGTCGCCAGCCGTTTGGCGTCCTCCAGCCAGGGGCCGAGCAGGAAGGAGCGGTGACAGCCGGCCATCGTGTCGCTCAGTCTCATCAGCTTCAGCCAGAGCGCCGCAATCGCACGGAAGCCGTCGACGTCCTTGTCCGCATATGCCGCCCGTAACGCGGGCTGCAAGGTGCGGGAGCGGTTGGCGAGGGCCTGACGGGCCAGGTCGGTCAGATCATGGCGGTAGGAGTCCGAGTCCCGCAGCGAGGGCCGCACGCCGAGCAGCGCCGCGAACGCCGTGTCGAAGCCCGCCGGGTCGAAGGCGGTGGCGATCGAGGACGTCATGCCGGGGCGGTGGCAGAACAGCGAGTCGTAGGGGCGGCCGTCGGTGCTGGTGAGCCGGTACGCCGTCGCGGCGAGCGCGGAGAAGGCGGCGCGAGCGGAGCGGTCCTCGCCGCCGTAGCGGATCTGCGCGTACTGGGCGAACCACGCCTCCCGGTCGATCGTCTCCTCGCGCCAGGCGAGCTCGCTGAACAGCTCCAGGGCCGCCGGGTCGCGCTCGGCGGCCTCGGGCATGTACGCGGTGCCCGCCAGCGCGCTGCCCGGCCTGTCGCGCCAGGCGGTGAACCTGGCCGTCCAGCGGTCGGTGTTCGCGCCGATCGTCGTACGCCCGCCGAAGTTCGGGATGGTGCCGAAGGCGTACGGGGCTCCGCCCCACTCCTTCTCGCGGTCGGTGACGGTGTCGAGGTCGGAGAGCCCGTCGACGATCAGCACCCGGTCGGTGTCGATGGCGTCCAGGAGCGCCGGCCGCGGGTTGGACCGCCAGCCGAGGATCACCCACGTGGCGCCGGGCCGGGCCTTGTGCAGTGACGCCTCGACCGCGCGGGCCGCGTCCGCGACCGGAACGTCCCCGGGCGTGCCGCCCTCGTGCAGGAGATCCATCTTGAAGTGGCCCACTTCGCCGAACAGTTCCCCCTGGTGCCGGTAGAAGCTCGCGGCGACATCGGCGAAGCTCCCGGTGCGGGGGTCGAGCCAGTCGGGACGGCGCAGTCCGTTCCAGGTTCCCTGCGGGACGACGCGAGCGCCGGGATTGCGGGCGGCGAAGCCGTCGGGGACCGTGCCGAAGTAGCCGGGCAGGACCGGGCGCATGCCGAGCTCACGCATCCGGTCGGCGATGCTCCTGCCGAGTGCGGCCCGCTTGGCGATCAGCCCGGGGGAGAGCGGGCCGCCGTACTCGCTCATGTTCTGCAGTAGCCACCAGGGCTGGTGGGACGGCGCGGGCAGCCAGGTGCGGGCCTCGGTGTCGGTGTAGCCGAAGTCCATCAGGAGCCGGTGGTAGACGGCCTCCTGGCCGGGGGTGACCAGGACCTCGTTGCAGCCGTGCAGGGCGAGCACGTCGAGCAGGCGCTCCCAGCGGGGCCAGTCCGCGTACGGGGCGGTGTAGCCGTCGTGGGTGTCGTTGCAGACGAACCGGTGCGGGACGGTCGCCGACCGCTCCAGCGGCCGGTGGGGTGCGGGCAGCCGCCGCGGCAGATCCGTCCGGCTGCCCGACCAGGTGATGTGCGCCCGGCAGACGTACTTGAGGTACCAGTGCACTCCGGTGAGCTGGACGGCCGGGCTGGTTCCGGCCACCTCGATGCGGCCCGCCGAGCCGGTGACGCGGAAGCGTTCGGGGCCTTCCAGCGCCCGCAGCCGGAACTGCTCGGCGTGGTGGGGGAGCAGCCGCAGGAGCGCTTCCCGCGCGGGCGGGACGGCCGGGGGCCGTGTCGAGGGGACGGCGGCGGGGGGCGCCGTTTCCTCGGCCGCCGCCCGGGGAGCGCGGCCGGCGAGGGCCGCGCCTGCCCCGATCACCCCCACGGTGCCCAGGACGGTACGTCTCGACAACTCGCTCATCAGCGCTCCTCCGTGTTGCCCACGTCACAGCCGGTGCGTGCGTCGCGCAGGTTACCGGGAGTTCGCTCGCGTGAAGGGAGGGTGTCAGGGCACGATGGCCGGATGCGGACGAGTACGAACAAGGGCGCGAGGCGGACGGCCCGCGCAGCACTGGCAGTTCTGGCCCTGACCCTTGCCGCGGCCTGCAGTTCGGGCGGCGACAGCGACGGGCGTGGCGGCGACGGGGACAAGGCGCCGAAGACGGCGACCGGCACCCTGGAACAGATAGCCGAGCAGGCCGAATGCACACCGAACATCCAGACGGACGCGGCCGAGATCCGGCAGGCGAACTGCACCACCGGCGACGGCAAGTATGTGCTGGCCACCTTCGCGTCCGACCGCGGTCAGCGCGAATGGATCAACGAGGCCAATGACTACGGCGGCACCTACCTGGTGGGCCGCAAGTGGGTCGCGGTCGGAGACGCCAAGGTGGTGACGGCGCTGCGCGGCCGGCTCGGCGGTGAGGTGGAGACCGGCACGGAGCACCACGAGGGAAGCGGCGGTGGCAGTGGCGAGGGCGAGACGGGCCACTCGGAACATCACGGAAGCTGACGGCGAAGACTCTGGGCGGGGCCGAATCGGCAGGATCGGCCCCGCACACGCCCCGCTCAGGGGAGCCGAAACGGCACATCGGCCCCCCGCTCAGGGGAGCCGAAACGGCAGGATCGGCCCCCCTGAGCAGGGGAGCCGATCCAGGCCGTGTCAGGGCGTCACTGGCACTTCTGGCCGTTGTTGATGCAGTTCACCACCTTGTTCATCACGTTCTCGTCGAAGACGTTGATGAAGTCGCCGTGGTCCGTGATCGGCTTGTGCAGCTGCTCCGGGAAGGAGTCCACCGCGAAGCCGGGGCCCGGAGGAACGTTGTAGACGATCCGCTGGACCAGCTGCGGGATCGCCTTGAATCCGTTGCCGCACTGGCCGTTGGCGTTCGCGAAGGCCACATGGGTGCGGTGGTTCGCGCTGTCGGTGTTCTGGCCGTCCCAGCAGCTCTGGAACTTGAAGGAGCGGACCACCTGGCTGCCCTGGGGGCAGATCGGGTACTTGTCCTTCAGCTGGCGGTTCTCGAAGCCGGTGCAGCTCCAGGAGGCGTTGGCGTTGGCGGGCCCGTTGACGAAGGCCTTTGCGTCACCGGTGATGATGCGCAGGAGCTTCGGCATGGCCGTCACCTTGCTGACGGGGTTGCCGACGAATTTCATCGTGACCTGGGTCGGAGTCTGGATCTTTCCGATGTTCTGGTCCTTGCCGCCACCGTCCGCGTTGGCGTCGTTCTCGTTCTGGCCGTTCTGCAGACGCAGCACCGGCCAGAAGTAACTCGACTTGTCGCCCTGGTTCTGGCACGTGGTGTCACCGTTGGCGAGATCGTCGTCGCTGGCGAAGGCGTCATTGGCCTGATTGCCGACGTAGTCGTGCATATGGTGCGCGCCATTGCTCACACCGGGGGCGACGATCACATTGTCCGGATTGAACTTGCCGTTCTGGTTCGTTCCGCACTGGGTGACGAAGGAGCCCCGGGAGCCGTTACGGCGCTGCTGGGGCTGCTGGACATTGGGCTGAACGGACTGGATGTCTACGAAGTCGGACGCCTCGGGGCCGTTGCCGCCCTTTCCGCCGCCGTTGCCCTGATCGTCGCCCTGACCATCGCCATTGCCCTGGTCATCGCCCTGACCGTTGTCCTGGCCGCCATTCTGGTCACCATCTTGACCACCGTCCTGGCCGTTGCCGTCCTGACCGTCCTGACCGTTCTGGTCGTTCTGGTCGCCCTGACCGTTCTGGTCGTTGTCCTGGTTGTCTCCGTTGTTCTGGTCGTTCTGGTTGTCACCGTTGTTGTCGTCATCGGCCAGGAGCGAGCATTCAGCGAGTTTGTCCATGTTCTCGGGTCGCTGACCAAACCGGCCGATGGCCCCCGAGATCCGGTCGATGCTCGCCCGGCGCTTGTCCCTGAGGGGATTCAGGATCGCGCTGTCGGCGAACTGCTGATCGCGCTCGACCTGCTGCTTCTGGTCAGCGAATCTCTTGTACGCGTCAGTGATCTGGCTGTCCATCTTGGCCAGTTCGCCGTCGACTTCCTGGCGGGCCTGGTCCGGCACGTCCGGGAGACCGTTCGCGACCTCGGGGCAGTCGATGGTGGAGACCTGCCGCCCTGCGTTCTCTGTCTGCCCGAACGTGCGACCGGAGTGGTTCTCGCCGGCGGATGCATACACATTGACCGCGACCAGCCCACCCCCGCCCAGGATCAATGCGGCGGAGGCGACAATCGCCCGGTTCGCCAGCGTCGAGCGTTTTCTCATTGCGTGTCCCATGGAACTCCTCTGCTTCGTCGCCGGGTGTGGGTAAGGGGGTCCCGGCTGAGGGGAGAAGCGCGACGTCCAATACGGGTGTGGCGCGTGGGGTGTTCAAGCCGATCGCGTTTGAACCGCGGATTCGTAGAATCCTCCAGCAGCAAATCCTGTCCATTGCCCCGAAGTCGGACAGCCAGCGGGATGGCAGGATGGACACCATGACCGAGATCCATACCCCCAGGCTCCTGCTGCGCCGCTGGCACGACGACGACCTTGTCCCGATGGCCGACATCAACGCGGATCCGCAGGTGATGAGGTGGATCGAAGACGGCTCCGCCCTCGACCTCGAGGAGACCGCCGAAGCCATCGAGCGCTGGGAGGAGGAGTGGGACGAGGAGGGCTTCGGGCTCTTTGCCGTCGAACTGCTCGCCTCGGGCGAACTGGCAGGCTTCGTGGGCCTGTCCGTGCCGCACTTCCTGCCGGAGGTGCTCCCCGCGGTGGAGATCGGCTGGCGGCTCGGCACTCCCTTCTGGGGTCAGGGCTACGCCTCCGAAGCCGCCCAGGCCGTCTTGGAGTTCGCGCTCCAGGACCGTGGCCTGGACCGGGTGATCAGCATCGTCCGGCCCGGCAACGACGCCTCGGAGAACGTGATGCGCAAGCTCGGCATGGTCCCGGAACGCGAAACGACGCACCCCGTCCACGGGTTCCCGCTGAACGTCTACGCGATCGACCTCACGGAGTACGTCGGGTGACCTCGCCGGGCGGGCCGGGTGATCGGCCCGCCCGGAGCCGGCGGCCGGCGCGAAGCTACCCGCGGTCCAGATACGCGAGCACCGCGAGCACCCGGCGGTTGTCGTCGTCCGACACCGGCAGCCCCAGCTTCCCGAAGATGTTCGACGTGTGCTTGGCCACCGCCCGCTCCGTGACCACCAGTTGCCCGGCGATGGCCGCGTTGGAACGGCCCTGCGCCATCAGCTCCATGACCTCCAGCTCACGTGGCGTCAGCCCGCCCAAGGGCTTGTTCTGCGACCGCCGCGAGAGCAGCTGTGCGATCACCTGCGGGTCCATCGCCGTGCCGCCCGCGGCCACCCGCCGTACGGCGTCGATGAACTGTTCGGCGTCGAAGACCCGGTCCTTGAGGAGATAGCCGACCCCGCCGTTGCCGTCGGCCAGCAGCTCGCGTGCGTACAACTGCTCCACATGCTGCGACAGCACGAGCACCGGCAGCCCGGGCCGTGCCTGCCTGGCCGCCAGCGCGCACTGCAGGCCCTCGTCCGTGTGCGACGGCGGGAGCCGGACGTCGACGACAGCGACATCCGGCTCCAACTCGGCCAGCGCCTTGGTCAGTTCGGGCCCGCTCTCCACCGCGGCCAGAATCTCGAAGTCGTACGCCTGAAGCATGCGGACCAGGCCGTCACGCAGCAGGAACAGATCTTCGGCTAGAACAACGCGCAAGGGATCTCCATGGTGACCATGGTCGGGCCGCCCGCGGGACTGCTGACGGCGAGTACGCCGTCGAATGTACCGAGCCGGCGTTCGATACCACTCAGTCCGGAGCCCGAACCGATCGAGGCGCCGCCCCTGCCGTCGTCCGTGACCGCGATGCGCAGCGAGCCGTCCGCATAGGTCAGATCGATCCAGATCCGGTCGGCGCCCGCATGCTTGACCGCGTTGGTCAGGACCTCGCTGAGCGCGAAGTACGCGGCGGACTCGACCGGGGCGTCGGCGCGGCCGGACAGTTCCACATCCACCTCGGTCTCCACGGGAGTGCGCAGCGCCAGCGCCTTCACCGCGTCCCCGAGCCCGCGCTCCGCCAGGACCGGCGGGTGGATACCGCGGACCAGGTCGCGCAGCTCGGTCAGCGCCTCTGCGGAGGACTCACGCGCCTTGGAGATGAGTTCCTTGGCCTGCGCCGGGTCCTTCTCGATCAGCGCCTCGATCGTGCCGAGGTTCATCCCCATGGCGACGAGCCGGGCCTGTGCCCCGTCGTGCAGATCCCGTTCGATACGGCGCAGTTCGGCCGCGGAGGAGTCGAGCGCGTCGTGCCGGGTCTCGGTCAGCCGGTCGATGCGCTGCTCCAGTTCCCTCGCGTGGCCGGGGGCCAGCATCGCGCGGGTGAGCCGGAAGTGGGAGCGGACCAGGACCGGGTTGGCGTTCATGGCGACGACCAGCCAGATCACCCCGAGCGCAGCCGCCAGACCGGCCGTGGTCCAGCTGTCGACCGGTACGAACGCGTACCAGTAGGTGCCGTCCGCCTCCACGATCGGCTTCCACAGGCCGGTCAGGAGCAACAGGCCGAAGATCCCGTCGAGGACCAGCCCCGGAGCGACGAGCGTGCCGACCGCGCCCGCCGTCATGTCCACCAGCAGCCACCGCATGTCCCGCCAGGTCGCCGGGTCCTTCAGCATCAGCGTGCAGCGCTCCACCTGGCCGGTGACGCCGGTGCGCAGATCGCGGGGGAAGGCGCGGTACGGGACGGGTATCCGCACAGACGCCCACCGGGCCGCCAGCAGCCGCCGCTGATGGGCGTGGGCGCGCACCAGGGCCAGCACCGTGGGAGTGGTGAACACACCCACACCGATGGGGATCAGGCATAGGGAGACCACCGTCAACACGAACAACGTGATCGACCCGATCAGCGCCATCAGCGCGAGCACCAGCCCTTGTACACCGGCCACCACCGCGTCACGTGCCTTCACAGCCATCATGGTGTTTCCCCTCGCCGTCCGGTCTCAGGCACCAGTGTGGCCGGGGCGTTCAGCGAAGGCACTGGGCTCTGCCACCGAGTGGGGGTGTAGCCAGCACCACCCCCTGAGCTCGCCTTTCGTCCCCGGGGAAGGGCCCAGCTGCTGGTGTGGCGTCGCGTGCTTCGCCCCCCGGGACTCCGCCCGGGGGAGCCGACGGGGCTGCGTGTGCAGCCCCGCTGCCGATGGAGGACGAGCCGTCGCGGCTCAGGGCGCGTACTTGTAGCCGACTCGCCGTACCGTCTGGATCGTCCGGCGGTGCTCCGCGCCCAGCTTGCGGCGCAGCCGCGCGACATGAACGTCCACCGTCCGGCCGTCGCCGACATGGCCGTAGCCCCAGACGGTCGTCACCAACTGGTCGCGGGTGTGCACCCGGTGGGGGTGGGCCACCAGACGCGCGAGCAACTCGAACTCCAGATAGGTCAGATCGAGCGTCGCGCCGTCCACATGGGCCGTGCGCTGCTGCGCGTCGATCCGCACGGGGCCCTCGCCCGCCGCCCCCTCCGGCTGCTCGGGCGACATCCTGCCCGGGAGCTGATCGGCCGGCAGGAGCACGAGGTAGCCGACCATCGGCGGCCGGCCCGGCAGGGTGGGCAGAGTGTGCTGGGGCGCGGGCAGCCATGTGGCCCCCGGCGGAAGGAAGCCGGCGACATCGATCAGAGCCTCCGGCGCGACGACCTCGTCGCGTTCGACGGCTCGGAGCCGATGCCGGCCCGGGGTGGGCGTGTCGGCGGCGGGGACAGCGGAAACGGCGGAGAAGGTACGGGTGTTCGCCATGAGAGGTCAGCTCTTTCGCGCGAGAAGTCGACGAGGAAACGTACGGACCTGCGCGCTGGCCGAAGGCCGGGATGGGCGGCTTTAGAGGGCCTGCGCGTTCTTCGCGCGGCAACACACCCGGTCGAAGTCGTGATGCTGCCGGGACGGCCAGAACGGCTCAAGGTCGGTGCGCCCCGTCGCGGTGTGCTGGTGGCTGGCCATGTCCCTATTGAAGCAGATGGCAGGGTGCCGCATCAGTGCCCTTCCGTACCTTGATACGACTCCGGCGCTCACCTCACGCCGAAGGGCGCTCAGCTCAGCCGGAGGACGCTCACCTCACGCCGAAGGGCGCTCACCGGCCGTACCGGTGAACGCCCTTTCGTGATGCCCGTGGCGTCAGACCTGGTCGGCCTTCTCCAGCGCGGCGCAGCAGGTTTCGACGAGGAGACGCGTCACCACGTACGGGTCGACGTTGGCGTTCGGGCGGCGGTCCTCGATGTAGCCCTTGCCGTCCTGCTCGACCTGCCAGGGGATACGGACCGAGGCGCCGCGGTCCGAGACGCCGTAGCTGTACTCGTTCCACGGGGCGGTCTCGTGCAGACCGGTCAGGCGGTCGTCGATGCCCGCGCCGTAGTTCTTGACGTGGTCGAGCGGCTTGGAGCCCTCGCCCAGAGACTCGCAGGCGGTGATGATCGCGTCGTAGCCCTCGCGCATCGCCTTGGTGGAGAAGTTGGTGTGCGCGCCCGCGCCGTTCCAGTCGCCCTTGACCGGCTTGGGGTCGAGGGTCGCGGAGACCTCGAAGTCCTCGGCGGTGCGGTAGAGCAGCCAGCGGGCCACCCACAGCTGGTCCGAGACCTCCAGCGGGGCGAGCGGGCCGACCTGGAACTCCCACTGGCCGGGCATGACCTCGGCGTTGATGCCGGAGATGCCCAGACCCGCGGCGAGGCAGTTCTCCAGGTGGGCCTCGACGACGTCACGGCCGAAGATCTCGTCAGCGCCGACACCGCAGTAGTAGCCGCCCTGCGCGGCCGGGAAGCCGCCCTCGGGGAAGCCGAGCGGGCGTGCGCCCTTGAAGAAGGTGTACTCCTGCTCGATGCCGAAGATCGGCTCCTGCGCGGCGAACCTCTCGGCGACCTCGGCGAGCGCGGCTCGTGTGTTGGTCTCGTGCGGCGTCATGTCCGTGTTGAGGACCTCGCACATCACGAGCACGTCGTTGCCGCCGCGGATCGGGTCCGGGCAGGAGAAGACCGGCTTGAGGACGCGGTCCGAGGCGTGGCCCTTGGCCTGGTTGGTGCTGGATCCGTCGAAGCCCCAGATGGGCAGCTCGGCGCCGTCCGTCAGTATCTTCGTCTTCGAGCGAAGCTTGGCGGTCGGCTCTGTGCCGTCGATCCAGATGTACTCAGCCTTGAACGTCACGGGGCCTCATCCTTTGCGGGTGCAGCGGTCTGCTGTGCAGCTTCGCAATTCGGGATTTCCCGACCGTTGCCCGATTGTGAACCCCACGTTACGCCGGACCGGTGCTCCGGTCCCGCCGCCTGGTGAGGTCCGCGACGAAGGTGTGCGGAACGACGGAGAGGCCGTGGACAGCGGGCGGGCATGCATCGGATCCGTCCGCTTCGTATACGGGATCCCTCTCTTCGCGGCCTACCCCGGGACCATTCCGGCGGCGGGCACACGGCAGGCACACTGGGGCCCATGACGAACCCCGCGAAGCGACTGCGTATCGGACTCCTCGGCGCCGGGCCATGGGCGGAGCACACTCAGGCTCCCGCGCTGGCAGCCCACCCGGATGTCGACTTCGCCGGGGTGTGGGCCAGGCGGCCCGAGGCCGCCGTCGCGCTCGCCGGTGCGCACGGCACCACGGCCTACTCCGGCGACGACGGCGCGGACGCGCTCTTCGCCGCCTGCGACGCGGTCGCCTTCGCGCTTCCGCCGGACATCCAGGCGCCGCTGGCGGCCCGCGCCGCCGCGGCGGGCTGCCACCTTCTGCTGGACAAGCCGGTGGCCACGAGCGTGGAGGCGGCAGCGGAGACGGCGCGGGCCGCCGAGCGGGCCCAAGTCGCCTCGGTGGTCTTCTGCACGCTCCGCTTCTCCGCGGACACCGTGGCCTGGATCGCCGAACAGGCGGCGGTGGACGGCTGGTTCACGGCTCACGCGCAGTGGCTGGGCTCGCTGTACGCGCACGGCGGGGACAGCCGCTATGCCGCCTCGCCGTGGCGGCGCGAGAAGGGCGGTCTGTGGGACGTCGGACCGCATGTGCTGTCCGTGCTGATTCCGGTGCTCGGCGATGTGACGCAGGTGACCGCGGCACGCGGCCCCAAGGACACCGTGCATCTGGTGCTGGGGCACACCTCCGGTGCGTCCAGCACGGCCACGCTCGGCCTGAGCGCTCCGCTGAAGGCGTCCGGCGTGAGCATCGAACTCGTGGGGGAGCCGGGGAAGGTCGCACTGCCGGACTGGGGCGACGCGGTCCGCTCGTTCTCATCGGCGGTGGACGCGCTGCTGGAGTCGGCGCGCACGGGCCGGGCGCACGACTGCGACGTACGGTTCGGGCTGCGGATAACGGAGATCCTGGCCGAGGCCGAACGTGGCCTCGGGCCCCAAGGGGTGTAGGGCCTCTCGTTGTGCCCGGCGGCGGTCGGCAGGGCACAAGGCCAGGACGGTGCCGTGCCAGACCCGACGGACATCCGCTTCCGCGGGCGGGTGGACTTCCCAGAGCCCGCCCGAGGAGTCGGGAAGGGGCGGCACCGTCCTGAGATCCGCCGGGTCAGCCGATCTTCTCGATCCGGGCCTTGCGGATGAGGAACTTTCCGGGCTCGCGGACCTGCTCGAAGGCGGCGTTGTTCAGCAGGGCGCAGCTCCCGGAGGTGGAGGCGACCTTGACCGTGGTCGACTTGTTGTTGTCGAGGTTGGTCACCTTGAGGGTGGTGCCGATCGGGAACTGGCCGCTGGAGGCGGCGGGGGCGCCGGCCTCGCCGGAGAGGGTCACGGTCGATCCGGCGCAGACGACCTGACCGGCCGCCTGACCGCCGCCGTTCTGGTCTCCGCCCTGGTTCCCGCCCTGATTGCCGGCCTGGCCGCCGCCTTGACCGCCGCCGTTCTGGTTCCCGTTCTGGTTTCCGCCCTGATTACCGTTGCCGATCTTCTCGATCCGGGCCTTGCGGATGAGGTTCTTTCCGGGCTCGCGGACCTGCTCGAAGGCGGCGTTGTTCAGCAGGGCGCAGCTGCCGGAGGTGGAGGTGACCTTGACCGTGGTCGACTTGTTGTTGTCGAGGTTGGTCACCTTGAGGGTGGTGCCGATCGGGAACTGGTTGCTGGAGGCGGCGGGGGCGCCGGCCTCGCCGGAGAGGGTCACGGTCGATCCGGCGCAGACGACCTCGCCGTTCGCCTGACCGCCGCCGTTCTGGCCTCCGGCCTGGTTCCCGCCCTGGCCTCCGGCCTGGTTGCCGCCTTGGTTCCCGGCCTGGTTTCCCGCGGGCGGCTGAGTGGCCTCATCTCCCGCACCTCCCGCCTCGCACCCGGAAGCCGCCTGCTTCCGCTTGATCTCCTCGATGACCGCTTGCCGGTTGGCGATCCTCGCCTCGGACTGCGCGTCCGGATTGGCCCGCTGGTCGGCGATGAACTTCTCGTTGTTCTTCAGGGCGGTGTCCAGGCCGTCGCAGGCCACCGACGCGTTGCTGGTACCGGTCATGACGACTGCCGTACCGCCGACGACGACGGCGGCGCCGACGAGCATGGCGATCTTCTTCTTACCGCTGAGGGTCTTCTTGCGCGACACGTGGGACTCCTTGTCGGGTCGGTTCCGTGTGCCGTTACGTACGAGTAGCCCTCACGTTCTTCTCAGCAATCCTACCTACAACTTCCTTAATCTTTCTTAAGGTTGGTGCTGGTCAGCGGGCTGACGGGGCTTGGTCAGCGGATATCCACCCCGGCGGCCGACCGCTCCCTACCCGCCACTCACCGGGGCCGCTGCCAGGGACACCATCGGGGTTCGCTGCCGGCGGCTGCGGTCGCCGCGTCCGCGTCGGCGGGTGTGCTGCTCGTCGAACCCCTCACGCACCGCCGCTGGTACGCCGTCCCGCTCTGAGAGCGGCAGGAGGGCCTCCTGCCCCGCTCCGAGGCGGCAGGGGCCCGCCGTACCGGTCCGTGGCGGCGGGAGGATCCGGCTGTCTCACTCGCGGCCGAGTGCGTCCCTTACCGCCTCGTCCGTACGCGCCACCAGCGCCGATCCATCGTCCGCCGTGATGATCGGCCGCTGGATCAGCTTGGGGTGCCGCGCGAGCGCGGCGACCCACCGGTCGCGTGAACCCTCGTCCCGCGCCCATTCCTTGAGCCCGAGCTCCTTCGCCGCGGCTTCCTGCGTCCGCGTGATGTCCCAGGGTTCAAGTCCGAGCCGCTCAAGGACGGCCCGGATCTCGTCCTCGGTGGGCACGTCCTCCAGGTAGCGCCGGACGGTGTATTCGGCGCCTTCCGCGTCGAGCAGATCGATGGCGCTGCGGCATTTCGAACAGGCGGGATTGATCCAGATCTCCATGCCGCCACGGTACCGCCAGCGCATCCCTCAAACGCCGCCTGGCCAGCGCCGATTGTCAGTGGCCGCCACTAGAATGAACAGTAGTTCGGGATGGTCCCGCCACCGCGCCAGGAGGTTGCCGATGGCCGTTGCCACACTCATGACGAAGCCCGTGTACCAGCCGCCGAAGAAGAAGCCGCTCCCGGCCGGACAGCCGCGCGAGTGGTATGTCTCGCACAACCGCCGGCTGAAGGCCATGCGCCTGGCCATCGCCCTGCTCGACTCGGGCGTCTACCACCCGGCCACGGCGGACAACCGCACGATACGAGCGACGGCGGAGCGGGTGGGAGTCCACCCGCCGTCGGACACGACGTGTCGCATGGTGCGCGCACTGATCCGCTACGGCCGCTGAGCACGGGCTGAAGCAGGGCTGAAGAAGGGCTGAACGAGCGTCCGTGCGGACGCCGAACGGCCGCCCGGGTCGGGGCATCCCGCCGCCGTTTCCCACGGGTTGCGGCGGCGGGACCACGTCCCGCAGGAAACCGGCCCGGCGTGGGGTGCGTTCGGTGCGGATGGGGGCATTCTGGTCCCAGTCGCTTCGAGCAGCCCCGGGGGGCCCGTCATGTCGCGTCCGCACCGCACTTTTCGTGCGCTCCGGAGATTCCTCGTCCTGTGCGCCGCCGGTGTGCTGGGCGCCGGCACATCACTCGCCTTCGCCCCACCCGCCGCCGCCGAGCCGGCCACGGCGGCCTCCTTCCCCGTCGGTTCGAGCGCGACCCGGTACGCGGGACTCGCCTTCGACACGTGCACGGCACCGACGCTCAGCGCGATCAAGGCGTGGAGCGACTCCCCGTACCGTGCCGTCGGCGTGTACTTCGGGGGCGTCAACCGCACGTGTGCCCAGCCGCAGCTGACCTCTTCCTGGGTCGCGTCCGTATCGGCGCTGAAGTGGCGCCTGCTGCCCGTCTACAAGGGTCTGCAGCCATCGTGCGGCGCAAGGCCCACCGACGCCAAGATCAGTACGGTCGCGTCGACCGCCAGGTCCCAGGGCGCCTCGGCGGCGACCGACGCCATCGCCCGCGCCAAGGCACTCGGCATGCAGCCCGGCAGCGCCTTCTACAACGACATCGAGGACTACACGCAGACGGACGCGGTCTGCCGGACGTCCGTCCTGTCGTACCTCTCCGGCTGGACGAAGGAGCTGCACAGACTCGGCTATGTCTCGGGCGTCTACATGAACCTCACCCTCGGAGCCAAGCAGCTCTCCGACGCCTACACCTCGACCACATACGCCCGGCCCGACGCGCTCTGGATCGCCCGCTACGACGGAGTCGACTCCCTCAAGGGCTGGACGAACATCGCCGACTCCAAGTGGGCCGTACACCAGCGGGCCAAGCAGCTCCAGGGCAGCCACGACGAGACGTACGGCGACGTCACCATCAACATCGACACCGACCGGCTCGACGCCCCGGTCGCCACCGTGGCGTACACCTACCAGGTGACGAGCTCCACCACGCTCGGCGCCCGCACCGGCCCCACGACGGGCTACCCCGTCGCGAAGACCTACGCGCCAGGCGCCTCCCTCACGGTGGTCTGCCAGGCGCCCGGTTCGACCGTGGGCGGCACCCGCGTATGGAACAAGCTCACGGACGGCACGTACGTCACCGACCACTACGTCAACACGCCCTCCGACACCAACTACAGTGCGCCGCTGCCGCGTTGCACCTATCCGTACCAGACCACCGCCCCGGTCGGTCTCACCGAGCGCACCGGCCCCGGCACGTCCTACGCCGCCGCGGGGACCTCGCCCAACGGGTCCCTGGCGTGGGTGTACTGCCAGCGGTCCGGCTCGGCGGTCGGTACCACCAAGGTCTGGGACCGCATGGACAACGGCCGCTATGTCTCCGACTACTACGTCTCCACGCCGAGCAAGCGGACCTACAGCGGTCCGGCCCCACGCTGCTGATCCCGGCGCCGGGCCCTGTCCGGTGCCCAGGCCCTTTCGGTGCCCGAGGAGGGCTCAGCCGGCCGTACCGGCGGCCCAGGTGGGCAGCACGGCGCGCGCAGCGAAGGGCCCCTACGCGTGTCGGGCACCGCTCTTCGCCGGTATCTGGCCGGCCGTCAGGAGGCCACACTGTCCGGCCGGCCCGGCCGGCCGTGGTCAGCGCGTCGCGGCCGGAGTATGCCGCCGCGACAGAGTGTGACTTGTCACAGACAACGGGGCTGCGCTGTGGGAGCTTCAACTGCGATACCCCTCAGTGGAGTTCGTGGTCGGCCCGCACATGAAGAGGATCCCATGAGCACCTTGGAAGCCATGCCACTCGACCAGGTGGTCGACACCGCTCGCTACCCCCTGTCGGAACTCGACGGCGCCGAGGGACGGACCGTCGTGTCCCGTGCCCGGCGCGAACTCTCGGCTCTCGGCTGCACCGTGCTGCCGGACTTCATCCGCCCGGCCCTGCGCGACATCCTGCGCGAGGAGTGCTCGGCCATCGCCCCCCAGGCCCATTTCGACGTCGAGACCGTCAACGTCTACAACATCGCGGTCGACTCGGCCCTCCCCGCTCATCACCCGGGCCGCAAGGTCTTCGAGCGGGGCAACGCGTTCGTCGCCCGGGACCGCATTCCCGCCGGTGCCCTCATCAGCCAGCTCTACTCCCACACTCTCTTCCAGCGCTTCATCGCCCACTGCTTCGAACTCCCGCGGCTGCACGAACTGGGGGACCCGCTCTCCGGCCTGGTGCTCAATGTCGTCGAGCCCGGCAGGGAACACCCCTGGCACTTCGACACCAACGAGTTCACCGTCAGCATGCTCACCCAGGAACCGCGGGCCGGCGGAGTCTTCGAGTACTGCCCGAACATCCGGTCTGCCGAGGCCGAGAACTTCGACGACGTACGGGACGTACTGGAGGGCAGGGGCGGGCGGCTGACCCGGCGCCTTCCCCTGCGGCCGGGTGACCTTCAACTGTTCAAGGGCCGCTACTCGCTGCACCGGGTGAGCCCCGTCCAGGGAGAAGTGGCCCGGCACTCGGCGATCTTCGCCTACAGCGAGCGGCCGGGCGTCATCGGCAGCGTCGCACGGACCCGTCAGCTCTTCGGCCGCGTACTGCCACAGCACCTGGCGGCCGAGGGCCGGGCGGTCCGGGGCGACGGGCTGCTGGACTAGGTCCTGTCCGGGCGAGGACGTACATGCTGCCGCCTGTGCCGTGCCAGTAGCCGTCGCCTGTGCCGTGGCCGTGGCAGTAGCCGTCGCCTGTGCCGTGGCCATGACTGTTGTCGTAGGACGTTTCCCCATCCGCTTCCACTCTGCGATCCACGGAGGAGCAAGCCCCGTGCGTTTCGACGCGACCGGAAAAGTCTCGCTCGACCACATCTACACCCAGCCGGACCCCCGCACCTACTTCACCGTGCTCCGCCCGCTCGGGTACTGCGTGCCGCAGCAGGCCAAGCCCTACTTCGCCAAGCTCATCCAGGAGTACCGGGACTCCCTGCACGTCGAGGTGCCCCAGGTGCTCGACATCGGATGCTCGTACGGAATCAACGCGGCCCTGCTCAAGTACGACGCAACGATGGACGAGCTGTACGCCCGCTACGGCGACGCCGAGCGCAAGCGCGAGAGCCGCGAGGCGCTGCTGGACCGCGACCGCGAACTGGCACGCTCGCGCCGCCCGGCGCAGCGCGTCCGTTTCGTCGGCCTGGACGCCTCCGCCTCCGCACTGTCCTACGCGCGCGAGGCCGCGTTCCTGGACGACGCCGTCCACGCCGACCTGGAGAACAACGATCCCACCCCGCGCCAGCGCACCCTGCTCGCGGGGACCGACCTGGTGATCTCGACGGGGTGCCTCGGCTACGTCACCGAGCGGACGCTCGCCCGCGTCGTGCGGGCGCAGGACGGCCGTCGCCCCTGGATGGCGCACTTCGTGCTGCGGATGTTCCCCTTCGACGCCGTCGACCGCGCGCTGACCGGTCTGGGATACCGGACCATCCGCGTCGACGAGGTCTTCAAGCAGCGGCGGTTCGCCTCTCCGCAGGAAAAGTCGCTCGTACTGGACGGCATGTCGGCCGCAGGGGTGGATGCCCGGGGCCTGGAAGAGGAAGGCTGGCTCCACGCACAGCTCTACATCTCCCGGCCCGACGACACCCCACATGTCTCCACAACGATCTGAATCGAGAGCAGAAGTGATGATCAGTCAGGAAGCAGCGGGCAGCACCTTCTCGCGGGAGAACAGCCTGCCGCGAGTGCCGCTGCCGACGCTTGAGGCGAGCTGCGAGAAGTTCCTCGCCTGGTGCGCCCCGCTGCTGACCGCCGAGGAACGCGCCACAACGGAGACGGAGGTGGCAGCTTTCCTGCGGCCCGACGGCCCCGGCCGGGTCCTGCACACGGCGCTGGAGGAGTACGACGCCTCTCCGGGCGTGCACAGCTGGCTCGACACGTTCTGGCCGTACCGCTACCTGGGCCGCCGGGACCGGATCGCGCTCAACGCCAACTTCTTCTTCCTCTTCCGGGACTCGGACGAACCGCAGGTGGAGCGGGCCGCCGGACTCGTCGCGGGCGCGCTCAACTACAAGCGGCAGCTCGACCAGGAGCTCATCCCGCCGGTCGTGCAGCGCGGAACGCCCCAGTCGATGGCGCAGAACAGATTCCTCTTCTCCACGACCCGGATCCCCGGCGCGCAGCAGGACACCGTCCGAGCCCCGTACACCGACCGGTCGCCCGGCCCGTCGGACGCCCGGCACATCGTGGTGTTCTTCCGCGGCGGCATGTTCCGGCTCGACGTACTCGGCGCGGACGGCGTCCCGCACAGCCTGGACGACCTGGAGGCGGGGCTGCGCGCCGTGATGAAGGCCGGCGCCGAGCCGGCCGCCGACTCGGTGGGCCACCTGACCACGATGGCCCGCGCACAGTGGGCGGCGGCCCGCGGGTCCCTGCTCGACCGCCACCCGGGCAACGCGGGCGCACTGGACGACATCGAGACCGCGCTGTTCTGCGTCGCTCTGGAGGACTTCGCACCCACCGACACCCAGGAGACCTGCGACCAGCTGCTCTACGGTGACCGCGGCAACCGCTGGTTCGACAAGGCCGTGACTCTGATCGTCTTCGCCGACGGCCGGGCCGGCATCAACGTGGAGCACTGCGAGCTGGACGGAACCACCATCCTCAGCTTCACCGACGCTCTGCTGAGCACCCCGGCGAAGGAGCAGTCCCGCCAGTCCGGCGCCCGCTCCCAGGGTGTGCCGCAGCCGCGGCCGATCGTGTTCGAGCTGGACGACGCCCTGCGCGCACAGCTCCGCTCCGCCGCCGACGCCTTCACGGCGTACGGAGCGGCCACCGCGACCCGCACGGTCTCCTTCGCTGACTTCGGCAGCAACGCGGCCAAGAAGCTGGGGGTCTCGCCGGACGCGTTCGTCCAGGCCGCCTACCAGCTCGCCCATCAGCGCGCCAAGGGCCTGTTGGGCGCCACGTACGAGTCGATCGCCACCCGCCAGTACCGCAACGGCCGGACCGAGGCGATGCGTGTCGTCACGCCCGAGATGGTCGCGTTCGCGGCGGCCATGGAAGACCCGACGACGGACGCGCCCACGCGCCGCGCCGCCCTCCACGCCGCGGCGGCGGCCCATGTGGCACGCGCCAAGGAGTGCCAGTTGGGCCAGGTCCCCGAGCAGCACCTGTGGGAGCTGGAACTGATCCAGCGCCGGCGCGGACCGGAGCTCGGGGTGACGGAACAGCCCGCCCTGTACCGGACACCGGGCTGGCTGACGATGCGGGACGACTATCTGAGCACCAGCTCGGCGCCGTCCCACAACATCCAGTACTTCGGCTTCGGCTCGACGAGCAGCCGCTGCATCGGTGTCGCGTATGTCCTGCTGCCGGAGCGCTTCAACATCTACCTGAGCACCCCTGCGGCGGTGGCGGACCAGATGCTCACCTTCGCGGACCGCCTGCGGGAGTCGGTGGAGGAGCTTCGGGAACTGCTCGCGACCCAAGAGCCGCAGACCTGACCCGAAGGGCCCTCGGCGGCGGTCGAGGGCCCTTGGCTCACGTTTTCGGCGGTACGACCTGCACGGCGCGGGCAGACATCCACGATGCGGGCGCGCGACGGCTCGGCACGCGTGGTCGGTGCCACGACTGAGGGCCGCCACCCAGGTGGCGGCCCTCAGCGTTGCTGACACTGGGTCAGGAAATCGACCGAGCGGTGCACAAGGGGGGTGACAAACGAGCGGAACAAAGTGAACTGCTGAGAGCCTGCGCCTACGGCGGTGTGCGAGCAGAGCGCTGAGCGCAGCCAACGCCAAGCCAGTGGCGGACCACGCCATGGTCGGTGATAACGAGCAGTCAGTGGGCCTGCTTCAGTCCTGCCTGTGCCTGGCCGCAGACAGCGCCGCCAAAAGCGCGTCCAGGTCTCCGGTGTAGACGATGACTTCTTCGTCGTCGACCGGGGGGTCGAATCGGGCGAAGAAGTCGTCGAGGGCTTCGGGGGTGACGGTGAGGGCGTTGGCGTCCTCGCGCTGGTTGCGTTCGGCAAGGCGTCGCAGCAACTCCTCCCGGTCGGCGGGGAGGTAGACGACGAGGGGGTGGCCGCCCGCTTCGCGGGCGGCCTGTTGCCAGACGTCGCGCTCGGCGCGCCGCCATAGCCCGTGGTCCAGGACGACGTCGTTCCCGGCTTCCAGCTCCTTGACGAACCGTGCCCGGATCGCCTCGACCACGGGCCGTTCGCGCTCGAAGTAGGTGTGCTCGGGGTAGTCCACGCCGTATCGGCCGTGGAGGCGGTGCACCTCCTCGTCCACGGACAGCCGCGTGCAGCCGTGGTCGGCCAGGGCTTGGGCGACGGTGGTCTTCCCGGAGGCGGTGATGCCAGCCAAGAGATCGGCGAGGGGCACGTGGTCATCCCTTCCGCGACGAGCTGTCCGTGGGCGCGTTCATTGTCTCCAATCCTGGCTGGTGCGCGCGTGCGGTCGCCAGGCCGTGACAATGCTGCGGGCCTCGCTGGGCCAGCTGAACGGCATGCGGTCCAGGCTCACCCGGCGGAAGGCGAACCGCGGATCGCTGGTGTTGATCACGCCGCCGTGCTGGCCGACGTGCGACAGGAGACGGCTGGCCTCGTCGCGCACGGCCGGGGTCTGTTCCTGCCATGTGCCGGTCGAGAAATGCTGGACCCGGTGGCGGATGTCGTCCAAGACGCCCGAGCGCCACTTGAAGTGGTGAACCGCGCAGATACGGTCGGCATCCGGGCGCTGTCCGGGGGCCCTGTGGTTGCCGCCCGCCACGGTGACATCGTGGCGGGCGAGAACGATCTTGCGGGGGTCTCCGTGCAGCAGCCGGTGGGTGAGGTGGCCGCCGAGGGGATAGGCGAGATCCAGTCCGCCTTCGGGCCTCCAGCCGGTCAGGCGCCCGCTCGCGGCGATCCGGTCGAGCATCAGGCCGCCCACGACGCGGTGCCCGGACTTCTCGGCCTGGGCGATCACCTCACTCAGCGGGGCGGGGTACTGCTGGAACTCGTCGGCGTCGGCGAGCAGGTGCCAGCCCGGGCCGGCCCGGTGCCGCAGGGCGTCCCTGAGCTGGGTGTTGGTGTGCTCGTGCCACGGACCGGTGCTGGTGCCGGTGGGGATGATGCCCAGTTCGCGGCTGGCGGCCTGGAGTTCGTGCCGCTGCTGGTCGGGCACGTGCTCGGGGAAGTGGAAGGCGATCAGGAACCGCTCGACGCCCAGCCACCGGTAGTGGCGGACCCAGGCGGCCAGCAGCGGGGGTTCGACGGGGCCGACGACGGCGATCAGCGCGGGAGGGGTGCTCAGCATCGGGACTCCTTCGTACGCAGTGAGGCGAAGGTGCGGGTGAGGAGGTCGGCCTGCCCGGCGGCCGGCCACATCCCCAGCAGGTGGGGCGCCTCGGGGCCGGGCCGCTCGGGCGGCTGACGGATGACGCTGTGCAGGGCCTCGGCGAGGGCGTCCGGGGCGCTGGCGGTGAAGGTCAGGGCCCAGGGCCGGCCGCTCAGGCGGGCGGTGGGACCGGGGTCGTGGTCGGAGACGACCAGGGGGACGCCGAGGCGGGCGGCGTCCATCACGAGCCCGGACTCCTTGCCGACGCCGGGGCGGCGGGTGACCAGGGCGGCGTCGGCGGCGGCGTAGACCAGCCGCAGCACCGATTCGCTGACCGGTCCGGGCACCGTGTGGAGGCGGACGTTCGGCAGGTCGCGCCATCGGGCGAGCACGGCTTCTTCGAGCGGGATGCCGGTGACCACCAGGTGCAGCGGCTCCTTCAGCAAGGTCAGGGCGGCGTCGATGACTCCGATGTCCTTGTAGGGCCACCAGCCGCCGACCAGGCACACCGCGGCTTCGCCGTTGGGGATGGCGAAGGCGGTGCGGCCGCCGTCGCGTTCGGCGTCGGTGAGGCGGCGGCCGTCGTCGACCGCGAAGGCCCGCACTACCGCGGGCAGGTCCGGGAAGGCTGCCCTGAACTGATCGCCTACGGCCTGGGTCGGGCACATCGCCAGAATCTGCCTCTCGCCCCGGCGGGCGAGCCGGCCGAGGAACCGCACGACGGCGTCCTCGGTGGTGACTTGTTCGTGGACGAACCGCAGGTGTGGCAGCCCGCCGAGGAGGGCGGCGGCACCGTGCAGGGCCTCGCTCGCGCTCAGGATCACCACCGCCTCGGCGCCGGACGCCAGCCGGCGGGCGGTCCGCAGGGCCGACGCCTCCGCAAGGCACCGGGCGATGAGGGTGATCTGGTGCGGAAGCCGCCGCAGGAAGCGCGGCCAGCGGCGCGAGCGGAAGACCCGCAGCCCAGCCCTGGAGAGCCCGACCGCGAGGCGGGAGGCGGCCAGCAGTACGGCCGCCGGGTGCCCGGCCGGTGCGGTCACCAGCCGGGCCCCGGCTTCGCGTAGGGCCGCCATCGACTCGCGGACGATCCCGTGCGGGGCGATCACCAGGCTGCAGGGCCGGGCCTGGGCGAGGGCCACCAGCGTGCGCTGGTGGTGCCCGCCCAGGCGGTCGGCGTACGGCTCGATCAGCACCTGGGGCTGTCGTCCAGGCCCTTGCGCTCCGCCCGGCGCTGGCCGAACAGGTCCATGACCCGCAGCCTGACGGTGCCCGACGCGACCAGGTCGCGGGCCAGGCCCACGAACTGCCCGGTGCCGTAGTGCGCGTACAGCCGGTGGTTGTAGACGCCGATCGCCCCGGCGCCGGAGGCGGGCTGCATGGTGGCGGGGTCGCGTACCAGACGCTCGTCACGCGGGGCGGGCACCACTCGCAGCTTCTCGTCGAGGTCCACGGTCATCCGGGTGGCTGCCGCCGACACCCAGGACGCGGCCGTGGAGGAGTGGACCAGCACCCGGTCACAGGCGGCCAGTCCGGCGGCGAACGCCAGCAGCACCGTCCGCCCGAGCCCCGCGTCGTTCAGGGACGGGTCGACCTGGAGCTGACCGCCGCCCGTGAAGGAGAAGGGCAGGTAGTGGCAGTAGCCGGCTAGTAGGGCGTTGGATCCGGCCTCCAGTAGGGCCGAGCGAATCGCCGGGGCCTCCTCGATCTGGTTGGCCACGACCACGTCGGGCTTCTCCGCCCGGATCAGTGCCACCAACTCGTCGATGTCCGCGGAGAAGCGGGCCCGGTACTTCGTCCCCGGCACCTTCGTCTGGTGGAATCCGCAGCGTGCATCCCCGGCCGGAGCCGGGGCCGCGACCGTCACCTCAGCCCCGGCATCCGCCAGAGCCGGGGCAAGCAGGTCCGCGAAAACCCACCCCGAGTCGGCCGAAAGCCGATCGGGGTTGGAGATGTTCAGCAGGTACAGCACGCGCATGGTGCTTCGCCTCCCTCATCTGCCCGGAGGGTCGATCCGGGCCAGTAAGGGAAGGAAAGCGGCGACGCAGACCGTGACGGGATGGTGAACTTGGATCACTCACAGTTCATTCATGCTCACCACGATGACGCGGGGCTTCGATGGAAGCGCAAGGCGAGGAGATCACCGCCGAGCAGGCGGCCGAGGACTACGCAGCCGAGGTGGCGCGCTGGCGGGAAGTACGCGGCATGTCCAAGAGGGCGTTAGCGCTGGCCATGGGCTTCGACCCCTCCTATGTCAGCCACGTGGAGTCGGGCCGCCACAAGCCCAGCGAGGAGTTCTCGCGTCTCGCCGACGAGTCACTGAACGCCGGGAAGGCGATCTGGAGACGCTGGTGCGACTACGAGCAGGCAAGGGCCCGTACCCGGCGGCCAGCGGCGGCGCCGCCCGCCCAGCGCAGGCCCGAACAGCCGTATGCGACCGGATCGGCCCTCGTCGTGGAACACGACGCGGCGCGGCTCCAGTACGACGGCAGCTCGTACCGGCTGACCATGCGCCGACGGCTGCGGAACACCGGCGACGAGCCGGTGACCCGCTACCTGATCCGTATCTCCGTGGACCGCTACCCAGGCGACCCCCAGCGGTCCAACGCCCACTACCGGGCACACCCGTTGACCTGGGAAGAACTCGACCTCACCGCCACCTGCCGGGGTGAGGCGATGCGGTGGCAGGCCAAGCACGACCGCGATGCCTTCAAGGAAGTCTGGCTGCTGTTCGACAACGAACACGGCCGCTTCCCGCTCTACCCCGGCGAGTCCGTGTGGATCGAGTACGCCTACACCGTCGGCGACGACAAATGGGGCAACTGGTTCCAGCGAGCCGTCCGCCTGCCCACCGAACAACTCGAAGTCCAGCTCGCCTTCCCTGCCACCCTCGACCCCGTCGTGTGGGGCACCGAGACCTCCATGACCGCCGAAGCCTCCCCGCTGCGAACCCCGCCCGTCCGCAGCGACGACGGTGAACTACGGCAATTCACGTGGATCACGACTACACCCGCCCTGCACGCTCGGTACCGTCTGGAGTGGCGGTTTCGGGCACGGACCGAACGCGACACAGATCAAGGGGAGTTCAGGTGATTGACGTGCGGCCCAGTCAGCGAATGCGAGACCTCGGCGTCGTCCAGCACGGCGCCGGCATTCTCAGCGAACCGGCCCGCGCCTTCGACCTGCCCGCCGAGCGTGACGAGGCCGAACGCATCACGGACGAGCTGTTCGCCGCCATGGAACGGATCGGCCAGGTCCACCCCTTCGCCAAGGGCATGGGCATCGCCGCCCCGCAGATCGGCATCGCACGCGCCGCCGCAGTCGTCCAGCCGCCCGGCGACGCCCCCGCCATCACCCTCCTCAACCCCCGGATCACCACCCGCTCCGAGGAGATGGACGAGCAGTACGAGGGCTGTCTGAGCTTCTTCGACGTGCGCGGCCTCGTACCCCGCCCCCTGAAGATCACGGTGGAGACCACGGCCCTGACCGGCGAGACCGTGACCACCGTGTACGAACGCGGCCTCGCCCGCCTCATCCACCACGAGATCGACCACCTCGACGGACTGCTTTACTCCGCCCGCATGCGAACTGGCGTCGAACCGATCCCCGTGGAGGAATACCGCCAGACCGGCCGCGCATGGGTCTACGACGGTGCCTGACCCACAGGAATGCCGTCGGTGCAGGTGGGCGAGAACACGCCACGGCTCGGCTCTGATCCGCTACCGCTTGACGCGGCCGCGGACGGCAAGGACGGCGAGACCGAGCAGGACCGGCTCGCCAATGCGAGAGATCATCATATCCAGGGGACGCGGCGTGACGGCCGCTCGGTTGCCGTGCCGCTCGCGTACGTCAGTCCGCTTGTATCACCTCGGATGAAACATCGCCCAGGCTGTCTCGAGACCGGTTGTGAGTCATCAGGCCACGGCCCGCAGGGAAGATCCCCGCAGGTCACCGACCTGGCTCGTTACTAGGAGACCGAGAAGGCTGCCGCCGTACACAGAGCCTGGACGAGCCAGCGAGGGCCGCTACCCCGACTATGGGGTAGCGGCCCTCGCAGCGTTTCTGACATCAAGTTAGAGAATTGGCCGGGCGGTGCACACTCGGTGCACAAGGAGGCGGCAAGCAAGCGGTGACAGTGAGAACTACTGAGAAGAGTTTTCGCAGGTCACAGCCTGTTTCCAGGGATCCCGCCCAGGTCACCCGACCCCGCTCTTTAGATGTCGAAGTACAGCTCGAACTCGTGCGGGTGCGGGCGCAGCTGGATCGGGGCGATTTCGCTCGTCCGCTTGTAGTCGATCCACGTCTCGATCAGGTCGGACGTGAAGACACCACCGGCCTGCAGGTACTCGTTGTCCTCCTCCAGCGCTTCCAGCACCGCCGGGAGCGAGGTCGGGACCTGCGGGACGCCCGCGTGCTCGTCGGGGGCGAGCTCGTAGAGGTCCTTGTCGATCGGCTCCGCCGGCTCGATCTTGTTCTTGACGCCGTCGAGGCCCGCGAGCAGCAGCGCCGAGAACGCCAGGTACGGGTTCGAGGACGGGTCCGGGGCGCGGAACTCGACGCGCTTGGCCTTGGGGTTCGAGCCCGTGATCGGGATACGCATCGCAGCCGAGCGGTTGCGCTGCGAGTACACCAGGTTGACCGGGGCCTCGAAGCCGGGGACCAGACGGTGGTAGGAGTTCACCGTCGGGTTGGTGAACGCCAGCAGCGACGGGGCGTGCTTCAGGATGCCGCCGATGTAGTAGCGGGCGGTGTCCGACAGGCCCGCGTAGCCCTGCTCGTCGTAGAAGAGCGGGACGCCGCCCTGCCACAGCGACTGGTGGACGTGCATGCCCGAGCCGTTGTCACCGAAGATCGGCTTCGGCATGAAGGTCGCGGTCTTGCCGTTGCGCCAGGCGACGTTCTTCACGATGTACTTGAAGAGCATCAGGTCGTCGGCCGCGGCCAGCAGCGTGTTGAACTTGTAGTTGATCTCGGCCTGGCCGGCGGTGCCCACCTCGTGGTGCTGGCGCTCGACCTGGAGGCCGGAAGCCTCCAGTTGCAGGGAGATCTCGGCGCGCAGGTCGGCGAAGTGGTCGACCGGCGGGGCCGGGAAGTAGCCGCCCTTGTAGCGGACCTTGTAGCCACGGTTGTTCTCGACCGCACCGGTGTTCCAGGCGCCCGCCTCGGAGTCGATGTGGTAGAAGCTCTCGTTCGCCGCGGTGTTGAAGCGCACCGAGTCGAAGACGTAGAACTCGGCCTCGGGGCCGAAGTACGCGGTGTCGGCGATGCCGGTGGAGGCGAGGTACGCCTCGGCCTTCTTCGCGATGTTCCGCGGGTCACGGCTGTACTGCTCGCCCGTGATCGGGTCGTGGATGAAGAAGTTGATGTTGACGGTCTTGTCGCGGCGGAAGGGGTCGACACGAGCGGTCGACAGGTCCGCGCGGAGCGCCATGTCGGACTCGTGGATGGCCTGGAAGCCGCGGATCGACGAGCCGTCGAAGGCCAGCTCTTCGGCCGGGTCGAACGCCGCTGCCGGGATGGTGAAGTGCTGCATCACACCAGGCAGGTCGCAGAACCGGACATCGACGAACTTCACGTCCTCGTCGGCGATGTACTTCTTCGCGTCGTCGGCGTTCTGGAACATCCAACTCCTCCTACTCCCGACCCGGGAGGGGCGGGGTTGCAGCTCGGTTGTGCGGCCAGTGCGGTGGCACACGCTGGGACCCGACCATAGGCAGACGGGATTTCTCCAGCATGACCCATTTGTTTCGCACACGTTAACCAGGGCGGGTGGCGGACCGACGGGCAGAGACTCACAAAAGTCGCGTACGGGCCCCGGGCGCAGGGGGGCGAATGGGGGCGCAGTACCGTGGACGGGTGGACAACAGGCAAGCAATCGGATCGTGGCTGTCCGGGCCCCGCGCGACGGCCGAGGACATGGGCGCCGACTTCGGCCACCGGGGTGAGCGGCTGGGCCTGCCGGAGGCCGGACCCGGCTCCGTCGCCCCTCTTGGACGGCGCTTCGGCGCCGTCTTCGTCGACTGGGGGCTCTGCCTGCTGATCGCATACGGGCTGTTTGCGAACGGTGACCGGCAGGCGGCCGGAAACTGGGCCCTCGGCATCTTCCTCGTACTGAGCATGGTCACCGTCGGTACCGTCGGCTTCACACCCGGCAAGCGGCTCCTCGGGCTGCGGATCGTCGCCGAGGACGGCGGGCGGCTCGGGATCGTCCGGGTCATGCTGCGCAGCGTTCTGCTCTGCCTGGCGATCCCCGCCCTCATCTGGGACCGCGACGGACGCGGCCTGCACGACCGGCTCGCCCGCGCCGTGCAGGTGCGGATCTAGCCCTTCTTCCGAAGGAAGGGTCCCCAGGGCACGACGGTGCAGACGGCCATGACAGTGCAGGCAGCCTCGACAGCGCAGACACCGGGGACATGAACGGCAAGCCGCGGACATGAACAGCAAGAGGGGCTCCCCGCGCAGGGGAGCCCCTCTTTGCCGGTCTCGTGCGGTTCTTTGCCGGTCTCGTGCGGTCAGCGTGCCTTTCCGCCGCGCGGCATCCGCATGCCCTTCGGCATCGGCCCCTTTGGCAGCGGCATGTTGCTCATCAGGTCGCCCATCGCCCGCAGACGGTCGTTCGCCGCCGTGACCTGCGGACCGGTGAGCACGCGCGGCAGCTTCAGCATCGTCGTGCGCACCTTCTTCAGCGGCACCTCGCCCTCACCGTTGCCGACGATGATGTCGTGCACCGGGACGTCCACCACGATGCGCGCCATCTTCTTCTTCTCGGCCGCCAGCAGTGTCCTGAGCCGGTTCGGGTTGCCCTCGGCCACCAGCACGATGCCGGCCTTGCCGACCGCCCGGTGCACGACGTCCTGGCTGCGGTTCATCGCGACCGCCGGGGTGGTGCTCCAGCCCCGGCCCACGTTCTGCAGCACCGCGGCCGCCGCGCCCGGCTGGCCCTCCATCTGCCCGAAAGCCGCCCGCTCGGCGCGGCGTCCGAAGACGATCGCCATCGCGAGGAAGCCCAGCAGGAGTCCGAGGATGCCCAGATAAACGGGGTGGTCGATCAAGAAACCGATCGCGAGGAAGACACCGAAGGTGACGATTCCCACAGCCGCGACGACAAGACCGACCTTCGGGTCGGCCTTTCGGGTCATCTTGTAGGTCAGAGCGATCTGCTTCAGTCGCCCAGTGTTCGCAGCAGCGTCAGTGCTGTCGGAGTTTGCCTTCCTCGCCATGACAGGAAGTTTACGTGGCCTAGGAAGTGCGGTCGGCCACGGCCTCCAGTACATGCTGCGCCTCGACCCGGTCCTTGGCCCTGCGCCGGTCTTCGAGGACTGCGGTCCAGGCGTTCCTGCGGGCTGTGCGCTGCCCGCTGCCCATGAGCAGCGACTCCATGGCGCGCAGAGCATCGGTGACGGACGGGATGGCGGTTGCGCGTACGGGACGAACCGGCGCGGCCTGCATGGTGTGGGTCCCCCTCGGGGTGAGGATCGACGATGAAGTTGTGTGGTGAAACGGGCTGTGCGTGCGGGACGTGCGGTGTACGAACGACGGGCGGGTGCGCGGAGCGTTACGGGGGTGGTGCGCGCTGTGCGTATCGCCAGGGTCACTGATTGGTGTTACCAGGGCGTGACCGAAGGGTCAAACGCCGATGAAACCTTTACGCAGGGAGCAGGAAAACCGACGCGGCCCGTACGCCGCCCCGGACCTGCGGGGGGGAGTACGGGCCGCGCCCAATCCGCCATTACTCGGCGGTAATTTCTTGTGCCTGAATTCACACGGTCTGGGACGGGATTGCGGCGCCCCGCCGCTCCATCGCCTGCTGGTACAGACGGCCCGCGCGGTACGAGGAGCGGACCAGCGGACCCGACATCACGCCGGAGTAGCCGATCTCGTCGGCCTCCTCCTTCAGCTCCACGAACTCGTGCGGCTTCACCCAGCGCTCGACGGGGTGATGCCGCGGCGAGGGCCGCAGGTACTGGGTGATGGTGATGAGCTCGCAGCCCGCGTCGTACAGGTCCTGCAGCGCCTGGCTGACCTCCTCGCGCTCCTCGCCCATGCCCAGGATCAGGTTCGACTTGGTCACGAGCCCGGCCTCACGGGCGCGCGTGATCACTTCGAGCGAGCGCTCGTAACGGAAACCGGGGCGGATCCGCTTGAAGATCCGCGGCACGGTCTCGACGTTGTGGGCGAGCACCTCGGGCCGGGCCGAGAAGACCTCGGCCAGCTGCTCGGGCACCGCGTTGAAGTCGGGGATGAGGAGCTCGACCTTGGTGCGGCCCTCCTCGCGCTCCGACGTCATCGCGTGGATCCGGCGCACGGTCTCCGCGTACAGCCAGGCGCCGCCGTCCTCCAGGTCGTCGCGCGCGACGCCGGTGATGGTGGCGTAGTTCAGGTCCATCGTGACGACCGACTCGCCGACCCGGCGGGGCTCGTCACGGTCCAGCGCCTGCGGCTTGCCCGTGTCGATCTGGCAGAAGTCGCAGCGCCGGGTGCACTGGTCGCCGCCGATGAGGAAGGTCGCCTCGCGGTCTTCCCAGCATTCGTAGATGTTCGGGCAGCCGGCCTCCTGGCACACGGTGTGCAGTCCCTCGCCCTTCACGAGCGCCTGCATCTTCGTGTACTCGGGGCCCATCTTCGCCCGGGTCTTGATCCACTCGGGCTTGCGCTCGATGGGGGTCTGGCTGTTCCGGACCTCCAGGCGCAGCATCTTGCGTCCGTCGGGTGCGACTGCGGACACGACCGGCTCCCTACAGCTTCGATTCTTCGGCGGACACCAGGGTACGCCCGTAATTCGTACGGCCTTACGTCTGGCCAACCTGCGGCAGGACGGTCGCATTCCTCAGGCGGGCGCCTTCTCGGTCGCGCGCACGCTCGCGGTCGCGGACGCGCGCTCGATCGCGCGGGGCTTCGGCTCCGTGCGCTCCAGCACGTCCCGAAGATGCCTCTCCAGGACGGGGATCACCTCCGCGATCGTGATGTCGCGTCCCAGCTCGTTCGCCAGTGAGGCCACGCCCGCGTCCCGGATCCCGCACGGCACGATCTTGTCGAACCAGGTGTTGTCCGGGTTCACGTTCAGGGCGAAGCCGTGCATCGAGACGCCCTTGGCGATGCGGATGCCTATCGCCGCGAGCTTGCGGTCCTCACGGCGCTGGCCGGCGTTCGAGGGGGCGTACTCCGGGCCGTTGAGCCGCGGGTCGAACTCCTCGTCCGTCAGCCGCGGGTCGAAGTCGAGCGAGAGACCGCCGATCGCCGGACGCCGCTCCACCGGGTCGCCCAGCACCCACACACCGCTGCGGCCCTCCACACGGCTGGTCTCCAGGCCGAACTCCGCGCAGGCGCGGATCAGCGCGTCCTCAAGCCTGCGCACATGCGCGACGACGTCCACCGGACGCGGCAGCTTGAGGATCGGGTAGCCCACCAGCTGGCCGGGGCCGTGCCAGGTGATCTTCCCTCCGCGGTCCACGTCGACGACGGGGGTGCCGTCCAGCGGGCGCTCACTGTCCGCCGTACGCCGCCCGGCCGTATAGACCGGCGGGTGCTCCAGAAGCAGGCAGGTGTCCTCGATCTCGTCCGCGAAGCGGGCTGCGTGGACCTCGCGCTGCTTCTCCCACGCCTCCCGGTACTCCACGGCGTCGTCGCCGAAACCCAGATGGACGAACCGCAGCTCGCTCACGGCTTGTGCCTCCCTAGAACCTTCAACCTGCACCTACCACGCCCAGGCCACTGTACGGCGGCTCGCGGGAGGGATGTCGGCCAGGTACGGCCCATCCGCGTCCCGTCAGCGCTGCCGTCAATCCTCACACGATCGGATGAATCTGGGGCGAAGGCGGCGGTCCGGGCGGGACAGGCAGCTAAATTCACGCCGTTCCATGAGGGCTGCTCCCGGCCCGGAAGGCAGGAGACCGCACAGCTGATGACGGAACGACCCCCTCAGCGCATCCCCAACCGACAGCTCGCCGCGCTCATCACCGAGGCCGGATTCTCCAACGCAGGCCTTGCCCGCCGAGTGGACCAGCTCGGCCTTGAGCACGGGCTGGATCTGCGCTACGACAAGACCTCCGTGACGCGCTGGCTGCGCGGCCAGCAGCCGCGGGGGACGACACCCGCGCTGATCGCCGAGGTGTTCACACGCCGGCTCGGCCGCCGGCTCTCCGCGCAGGACCTGGGGCTGGACGCCTGCGCGCCCGTCTACGCGGGTCTGGAGTTCGCCGCCACGCCCGAAGAGGCCGTGGACATCGTCAGCGGCCTGTGGCGCAAGGACTCCGGCAGCCATGCGGAGCTGCGGAAGATCGCGTTCACCCCTGCCGGACTGGTGGTCCCGAGCCGGGACTGGCTGATCGGGCGGGCCGACGAGCGGGTCGGCCGCGCGGATACGGGGCACCCGGGCACGGTCCGCATCCCCGTGCAGGGCAGGCCGTCCGTACCCCGCCAGCGCGGCACCGACCGAGGGCCCGGGCAGAAGGTCTCCGGCGGCGACATCTCGGCGCTGCGCTCGGTCGGCGAGCTGTTCCGCACCCTCGATCACGCGTACGGCGGCGGGCACGCCCGGCAGGCGCTCGTGCGCTACCTCGAACACGAGGCCGAACCGATGCTCCGCGGCACATACGGGGAGGTGACCGGGCGGCGGTTGTTCGCCGCGGTGGCCGATCTGACCCGGCTGGCCGGCTGGACCTCGTACGACATTGCGGCCCACGGGCTGGCCCAGCGGTACTTCGTCCAGGCGCTGCGGCTCGCGCAGGCCGCCGGGGACCGGGCGTACGGCTCCTACGTCCTCGTGACCATGAGCCGTCAGGCGGTCTACCTCGGGCACGGGCGCGAGGCGGTCCAGCTCACCCGGGTCGCCCAGCAGGGCGTGGGCGCGGCGGCACCGCCCGTGGTGCAGGCGCTGCTGCACGCGGTCGAGGCGCGCGGGCACGGGGTGCTGGGCGAGATGCGGGCCTGCACGGCCGCACTGGTGCGGGCGGAACGGGCGCTGGAGACGGCGCGGCCGGGCGACGATGCGCCCTACTGGGCGCGGTCCTTCGACGAGGCGCAGCTGGCGGACGAGCTCGGTCACTGCCACCGGGACCTCCAGCAGTACCGCTCGGCCGCGCAGCACGCGGAGCGTTCGCTCCAGCTGCGGGCGCCGGCGTTCGCGCGCAGCCGCCTCTTCTGCCGGGTGGTGCTCGCGACCGCGCGGCTGGGGCTCGGGGAGCTGGACCAGGCGTGCGCGCTGGGGGCGGAGGCGGCGTTGCAGGCGTCGGAGATGCGGTCGGCGCGGGCGGTGGAGTACGTACGGGAATTCGAGCGGAGGCTTGAGCCGTACCGGGACGCGGCGGCGGTCCGCAATTACCGGGACCGGGTCGCTGCGCTGGGCTGACGGGGTGGCGGGTCGTTCTCGCCCGGGGCTCCGCTCCCGGCTCCCCGCGCGCCTCAATCGCTGGCGTGGCTTGGTTTGACTCGGGTCCGACGGCGCCTCAATCGCCGGCGGGGCTGAGATTGCGCAGGCCGGGCATTTTCAGCCTCTCCGGCGATTGAGGAGCGGGGTGCGGGGCAGAGCCCCGGCCGGACCGTGCCGACAAGCCGTGCCGACAAGCCGTGCCGACAAGCCCCGCCGGCGATTGCGGCGCGGGGCGCATCCGGGAGCCCGCCCCCGGATGCGCCCCGCGCACCCCCCTACGCCACCGCCGTCAGTTCCGCAGGCTCACCCACACCCGGCTGCAGCCCGAAGTCCCGCAGAATCGCCTCCGCCGCCCTCCGCCCCGAGTACAAGGCCCCCTGCACCGTGCTCGTGTCCCGGTGGTCGCCGCAGACGTAGAGGCCCGACAGCACCCGCACCGGGCGTCGCAGGTCGTGTGGTGGTGGCATCGCGGGGACCGCTTCGGGGTCGTGATGGACCGCCAGGAGCTCCCACTCGTCGGTGGGCGTGCCGTACAGCTTCGCAAGATGCGCCCGTACGGTGCGGTCCGGATACGGCGGGGGAGTCCCGAGCACCGTGGACGAGATCAGCACACGGCCGTCCGGCGCACGCGAGGGGTCGACCTCGCTCATCACGGCCGTGTGTGCGACCGGGCCGCCGCGGTCCGCGTCCAGCACGAGGGCCGGGTCGGCGAGCGGGGCCTCGGGCGCGGTGTGGTGCAGCACCGTCACGGGGTGGAAGGGCGGTACCCGCAGACCCGGCAGCAGTTCGGCCGCCGCGCGGGCGCCGGTGGCCAGGACCAGGGCGCGGCAGCGGAGTTCGCCGTACTCCTCGGTCCGGACGCGGCTGATGGACGCGTCCTTGACCCGTACGCCCGTGTGGACCGTGCCCGGCGGCAGTGCGGCGGCCAGCCGCCGGGGCAGTGCCGCGGCGCCGCCCTCGGGCACGCACATCCGGCCGCGGGCGTAACCGCGCAGGGCGAGATCCGCGCACCGGCTCGACGTGGTCAGCGCGGGGTCGCACAGCAGCGAGGAGAGCAGCGGGCGCAGGAAGCCGTTGACCGTACGGGCCGGCAGGCCGCGGGCGCAGAGCGACCCCGCCGTGACCCGCTCCGGGCGGGCGAGCAGGCGCTCCACGGAGGTGGCGGCGATACGGGCCAGGGACGCCCCGAGGCGTGCCTGGTCCAGGGGCCGGGGGGCACTCGCCAGGGCGCGTGCCACGGTGAATGCTCCCCCCACCCCCCGCAGCGCGTTGGGTGACCCCCAGCGCGCGCTCCCCGGCTCACCGGCCCGGCGGACCGCCTCGCCGGTGCGCTGCAGCTTCCCCCCGGTGTGCACGAGCACACCGGGCGAGAAGGGCCGCAGGACGATGTCGCAGAGCCCCGCCGTGCGGCGCAGCTCGGGATACGACGTGTTGAGCAACTGACCGATACGGTCGAGCAGGAAACCGTCGAGCTCTTCGGTTGCCATCCTGCCGCCCACCTCAGGGGCGGCCTCCAGGACACTGACCGTGACTCCCGCGTCGGTCAGTTGACGAGCTGCGGAAAGGCCGGCGATTCCGGCCCCGACGATGACGACGTCCGCATGGTGAGCGGTGCTGTTGAGCACGTGCCCCTCCCCGAGGTCGGCGCGGCTGGTGGGAGGCTCATGCCCCCAACAGGCCCCCGGAATACCCGAGTTCGGACCGAGAGTAGGCAGCGGTGGCCGAACGGCGAGTAGCGCATGCCGCGGAGCACCGATGCGCGGGGGCGCACGGGCTCCTTCCCGGGACTCGGCCCGTGACACGTGCCGGCCGTGCGGCTACCGCAGCGCCGCGCGGATCGCGTCGTCGATGCCGGGAAAGGCGAACGAGAAGCCGGACTCCATCAGCCGCGCCGGCAGCACCCGTGCGCTGCTCAGGACGTCCCCGGCCAGCCCCCCCAGGGCGACGCGCAGCGCCCACTCCGGGGCCGGGAACAGCGTGGGGCGGTGCAGCGCACGGCCCATCGCCGAGGTGACCTCGCCGTTGGTGACCGGGTGCGGAGCCGTCAGATTGAAGGGCCCGGACAGGGAGTCCGTGTCGAGGAGATGGCGCAGGGCTGCCACCTCGTCGTGCAGCGCGATGAAACTCCAGTACTGCCTGCCGCTGCCCAGACGCCCGCCGAGGCCGGCCTTGAACAGCGGGAACATCCGGCCCCACGCCCCGCCCTTCGGCGCCACCACGAGGCCGGTGCGGGCGAAGGCCGTGCGGATGCCCGCCTCTTCGGCCGGGGCCGCCGCGCCCTCCCACTCCACCACCATGTTTGGCAGAAATCCGTCGCCGGGCGGGGCGCTCTCGTCCACCGGGCGGTCCCCGGTGTCGCCGTAGTAGCCGATGGCGCTCCCGCAGACCAGAACCCTGGGCGGTGTGTCCAGCGAGACGACGGCCTTCGCGAGTGCGGCCGTGCCGAGCACCCGGCTGTCCCGGAGTTCCTTGCGGTACGCGTCGGTCCAGCGGCGGTCACCGATCCCGGCGCCCGCGAGATTCACCACGCCCTCACAGCCGGCCAGCCCGGCCACGTCGACGAACTGCCGCCGCGGGTCCCACTCCACCTCGTCCCCGGCCCGCGCGGGGCGGCGCACCAGGCGCACCACCTCGTGCCCGTCCGAGCGCAGCGAGCGCACGAGTGCCGTACCGATGAGTCCGGTCGAGCCGGTGACCGCGATCCGCATGGGTCCCATCCTGCCCCGCGGGGGCCGCATGGCACAGTGACGCCCATGCCCGAGTCGCACATACGCCCAGCACACCACGCCGACGAGGCGGGCCTCGGCGCGCTCGACCGGGACACCTGGTCGCCGCTGCACTCCGTACAGCCGCCGCAGCAGCCTCCGTACGACCCCTTCTTCGATTCGAACCACCGGCCCGGGCACTTCCTGGTGGCCGAGGACGCAGACGGTTCGGTCGTCGGCTACATCCGCCTCGTCCCGCCCACCACGCTCGCGAGCAACCGGCATGTGCGGCAGATCCAGGGCCTGGCGGTGGCCTGCGGGGCGCGCGGACGGGGGATCGGGCGGGCGCTGTTGCGGGCGGCGTTCGAGGAGGCGCGGCGGCAGGGCGCGATGCGCATCACGCTGCGGGTGCTCGGCCACAACCAACCGGCGCGTGCGCTCTACGAGTCGGAGGGCTTCGTGGTCGAGGGGGTCCTGCCGGGGGAGTTCCACCTCGACGGTCAGTACGTCGACGATGTCCTGATGGGCCGCAGCCTCCTCGCCTGACGCAGTCGCGCCGCCCGACGCAGCCTCCTCGCCCGACGCAGTCGCGCCGCCCGACCGAGCATCCTCGCCCGACGCAGCTTTCGCCGCCTGACGCCGCCTCCACGCGTGACGTGGCGTCAGGGCTCCCCGAAGCGCTCCCAGAGTCTGGGGAAACGTTGCGCCAGAGCCGCGTCGTCATCGAAGTCGAACGGACTGCCCGTCGGCTCCGCCGTCTGCGCCGTGATCCCCAGATCCGGCGCGACCACCCCGGTGAGCTGCTCGTACGCCTCGTCGGCCGCGTATCCCAGCTCTTCGCCGTCCCCGTCGATGTCCTCGTCGAACTCGTCGAGGAGCTCGGAGAGTGTGTCCGGCTCGTGCACCCCGCCCTCGAAGATCTCCCGGCCCTGGCCGATCAGCCAGCAGCGGAAGTAGTCGAAGGCGTCGTCGCTGGCCCCGCCCAGGAGCACGGCTGCCGCGCCCCACAGGTCCCAGGTGTACGCACGGTTGTAGCGGGCCTCGAAGTGCCGGGCGAAGTCCAGCACGGAGTCGGGGTCGAGCTGCAGCAGCCGCTCGACCAGCAGATCGGCATGGTCCTCGGGGTCACCCTCGGCTGCCTCGCGCGTACTGTCGATGATCTCCCAGAACTCCGTCTCGTCCATCACGGGACAAGCATCCTGGTTGGCGGAGGGCGGCGCACGCGGAGCACCGAAATGCTGACTCTTTCGAATGGCGGACAGGAGATGTCGGGTATCCGTGCGACGGTCGGCGTATGACGACCAAGACACCACTGGCAGGGAAGATCGCGCTGGTCGCGGGGGCCACCCGGGGCGCGGGGCGGGCCATCGCCGTGCAGCTCGGCGCCGCGGGCGCCACGGTCTATGTCACGGGGCGCACGGTCCGCGGACGGGTCAGCGAGATGGGCCGGGCCACGGAGACCATCGAGGAGACGGCGGAACTCGTCGGCGCGGCGGGCGGCGCGGGCATCGCCGTGCCGACCGACCATCTGGAGCCGGGGCAGGTACGGGCCCTGGTCGAACGGATCGACCGCGACCACGGCCGGCTCGACATCCTGGTGAACGACGTCTGGGGCGGCAACCACCTCCTCGACTTCAACACGAAGATGTGGGACGTCGACCTGGCCCGCGGGCTGCGGCTGCTCGACCTCGGAGCGAAGAGCCACATCATCACCAGCAGCATCGCCCTTCCCCTGCTGGTCCGCGAGCCGGGCGGGCTGGTCGTCGAGGTCACGGACGGCACCGCCGAGACGAACAGGGACTTCCGCGAGAACTTCTACTACGACCTCGCCAAGAACGCCCCGATCCGGATGGCCTTCATCCTCGGCGAGGAGCTCAGGAGCGTGGGCGGCACAGCCGTGGCCGTCAGCCCGGGTTTCATCCGCTCCGAGGAGATGCTCGACATCTTCGGCATCACCGAAGCGACCTGGCGCGACGGGATCGAGAAGCAGCCGCACTGGGCGCTGTCGGAGTCGCCGCTCTACATCGGCCGGGGCGTCGCGGCGCTCGCCGCGGACCCGGAGCGCGCCCGCTGGAACGGACGGTCGCTCTCCAGCGGAGAACTGGCCAGGGAGTACGGCGTCACGGACGCGGACGGCAGCCGCCCGGACGTGTGGGCGTACCTCACGGCGGAGAAGGCGGGGCAGAAGCCTCCGATGGAGCACTACCGGTAGTGGAGGACCCGTCGCGGTAGAGCCGCGCGGCCCGCTCCGCCGCCCCGGCGAACCGGGCCCGTAGCGCGGGCGGCTCCAGCATCTCCAGATCGGGCCCGAGCCCGAACAGCTGGCCGAAGGCCACCTCGTGGGACTCGACCGGCAGAGTGACCGTCAGACGGCCCTGGTCGTCCGGCCCTTCGGCCCTCTCCAGCGCCTCGCTCACCGCCGCGCGGTCGATGAGGTGCGGCAGCCGGCGCGCCGCCGCTTCGGTGACCCGCACCACCACCTCGGTACGGAGGATGGAGCGCGCGAACTGGGCCGCGCGCTCCTCCCAGAAGCGGGGCAGGTCGAACTCCTCGTCGCGGGCGAAGACTTCGCCGTCCACGTCCACCGAGGCGAACCGGTCGATCCGGTACACCCGGAACGTCCCTTCCGCGCGGGCGCAGACGTACCAGACGCCCGCTTTGAGCACGAGCCCGTACGGCTCCAGCCCGCGCTCGACCTCGCTGTCCCCGCGCCGGTACCGGGCCCTGATGCGGCGGTCGTCCCACACGGCCTCCGCCACGGCCGGCAGCAGCTCGGGCGTCCGCGGTTCCCGGTGCCAGCCGGGGGCGTCCAGATGGAAGCGCTGTGCCGCGCTCCGCGAGGCGTCCTGGAGCGAGGGCAGCAGCGCCGCGGACACCTTCAGCCGGGCCGCGGACGCCGCGTCATGGAGGCCCATCTCCCGCAGCGCGCCCGGCAGCCCGGACAGGAAGAGGGCCTCCGCCTCACTGCGCCCGAGCCCGGTCAGCCGAGTGCGGTAGCCGCCGACGAGCCGGTAGCCCCCGGCCCGGCCCCGGTCGGCGTAGACCGGGACGCCCGCCTCGGAGAGCGCGAGCGCGTCCCGGGTGACGGTCCGCTCCGACACCTCCAGCTCGCGCGCCAGCTCGGCCCCGGTCATCGAGGGCCTTGCCTGGAGGAGCAGAACCATCTTGATCAGCCGGGCAGCGCGCATGCTCCCCATGATGGCGGAGGCCCCCATGATGACTGGGACCCGTGGTGACTCAGGCCCCTGGCCGAGGCCTCAGGCGAGCGGTTCCTGCAGCTCGGTGACCCACTTCTCGCGGTCCTCGGGGCATTCGAGGTTGACCTCGCGCGCGTACCCGGCCGAGTTGTGACCGCCCGCGTCGATCCAGCGGGCCAGAGTCTGCGCCGTCGGCATCACCGCGTCCATCGGGCCGCGGTGCACGATCGTCGCGGCGCGCTCGACCGCCGGCAGGTCGACGATCTCGAAGTCGAAGCCGGGCTGCGGCCCGGCGGCGACCGTGATCCCCGTGTGCACAACGATCCTGCCTTCGCCCTCGGCCGCGTCCTCGTAGTACGCGATACCGGGCCCGGTCGGAGTCACGCCCGCCGCCTCCAGCCGGCGGAACAGCTCCACGTACAGCGGATTGATGACCGGGCCGATGTGCTCGGGTCCGTATCCGGCGGCGACGGCGGTCAGCTCGGCCACCCGCACCGCGGGAAGGCTCTTGATGATGACGTCCTCGGTGGGCATGTGCCCCTCGCTCTCGATCGACCGGAGCCTCGCCTCGACCTGGGACAGCCTTCCGGCGGCCTCGGCCATCGCCGTCTCCAGCTCGGCCCGTCGCAGCGTCAGCATCCCGCGCAGCTCCTCCGTGCTCACCTTGTCCTGAAGGATCTCCTGCACCTGTTGCAGCGTGAAGCCGAGATCCTTCAGGGCGATGATGCGGTTGAGCTGGGCGAGCTGGGCCGCCGCGTAGTAGCGGTACCCACTGAACGGGTCCGTGCGCTCGGGACGCAGCAGCCCGAGCGCGTCGTAGTGGCGCAGCATGCGGGCCGACACGCGGCCGTGCCTGGCGAAGTCTCCGATGGTGAACATGACGTCCCTCAGTGCATGCCTTCACACGGTGTCAGGGTCAAGGATGGCCCATGACGAACCCCCGGCGGCCGTCGGGCCACCGGGGGTTCGCAGATCAAGCAGCCGGCAGAAGCCGCCGGATCAATCGTCGGATCAATCGTCGGATCAAGCCGCCGGATCAAGCCGTCGGCGTTCGAGCAGCCGTCACAGGCCGTAGCGCTCGCGCGCCTCCTTCACGGCCGAGGCCGGGACCTCACCGCGCCTGGCCAGCTGAGCCAGCGCGGCGACGGTGATCGACTCGGCGTCCACACCGAAGTGGCGGCGGGCCGCGTCACGGGTGTCGGAGAGTCCGAAGCCGTCCGTGCCGAGCGAGGAGTAGTCCTGCTCGACCCACTGGGCGATCTGGTCCGGGACCTGGCGCATCCAGTCGCTGACCGCGAGGACCGGGCCCGCGGCACCTTCGAGTGCCCGGGTGACGTACGGGATGCGCTGGTCGCCGCGGAGCAGGGCCTCATCCGCCTCCAGAGCGTCCCGGCGCAGCTCGCCCCAGGAGGTCGCGGACCAGACGTCGGCCGCCACGCCCCATTCGGAGCGCAGCAGCTCCTGCGCCGCGAGCGCCCAGTGGATCGCCGTGCCGGAGGCCAGCAGCTGCAGGCGCGGAGCGTCCGCGGCGGCGGCCTCGGCCTCCTTGAAGCGGTAGAGGCCGCGCAGGATGCCTTCCTCGACGCCTTCCGGCATCGCGGGCTGCACCTTCGGCTCGTTGTAGACCGTCAGGTAGTAGAAGACGTTCTCCGCGTCGGGGCCGTACATCCGGCGCAGGCCGTCCTTGACGATGACGGAGATCTCGTACGCGAAGGCCGGGTCGTAGTTGAGGGACGCCGGGTTCGTGGACGCGATGAGGTGCGAGTGGCCGTCGGCGTGCTGGAGGCCCTCGCCCGTCAGGGTCGTACGGCCGGCCGTGGCGCCGATGATGAAGCCCTTGCCGAGCTGGTCGGCGAGCTGCCACATCTGGTCGCCCGTGCGCTGCCAGCCGAACATCGAGTAGAAGATGTAGAAGGGGATCATCGGCTCGCCGTGCGTCGCGTACGACGTCGACGCGGCGATGAAGTCCGCCATGGCCCCGGCCTCGGTGATCCCCTCGTTGAGGATCTGGCCGTCCTTGGCCTCCTTGTAGTACATCAGCTGGTCGCGGTCGACCGGCTCGTACGTCTGGCCCAGCGGGGAGTAGATGCCGGCCGACGGGAAGAGCGACTCCATACCGAAGGTGCGCGCCTCGTCGGGGACGATCGGAACCCAGCGCCTGCCGGTCTCCTTGTCCCGCATCAGATCCTTGACCAGGCGTACGAAGGCCATGGTGGTGGCCATCTGCTGCTTGCCCGAGCCCTTCTCCAGGGCCTTGAAGCCCCGCTCCTCGGGCGCGGGCAGGGCCACGGCATGCACCCGGCGGGCCGGGGCGGGACCGCCGAGGGCGGCACGGCGCTCCTGGAGGTAGCGGACCTCGGGGGAGTCGGCGCCGGGGTGGCCGTAGGGCACCAGGCTGTCGGCGAACGCGCTGTCCGCGATCGGGAGCCCGAGCAGATCGCGCATGCCCTTGAACTCGTCGGTCGTCAGCTTCTTCATCTGGTGGTTGGCGTTCTTGGACTCGAAGCCCTTGCCGAGCGTGTAGCCCTTCACCGTCTGGGCGAGGATCACGGTCGGCGCGCCCTTGTGCTCGATGGCCGCGCGGTAGGCCGCGTACACCTTGCGGGCCTCGTGGCCGCCGCGCGAGGCGAAGAAGCACTCGGCGATCTTGGCGTCGCTGATCAGCTTCGACAGCTCGACGAGCGCGGGCTCGGCGCCGAAGAAGTGCTCGCGGATGTACGCCACGTCACGGGTCGCGTACGTCTGGAACTGCGCGTCCGGCACCTCGCGCAGACGGCGCACCAGCGCGCCCGCGGTGTCGAGGGCGAACAGCTCGTCCCAGGCGGAGCCCCAGAGCGACTTGACGACATTCCAGCCCGCGCCGCGGAACTGGGCCTCCAGCTCCTGCACGATCTTGAAGTTGGCGCGGACCGGACCGTCGAGGCGCTGCAGATTGCAGTTGATGACGAAGGTCAGGTTGTCGAGCTGCTCCCGGGCCGCGAGTCCGAGGGCGGCGGTCGACTCGGGCTCGTCCATCTCGCCGTCGCCGAGGAAGGCCCAGACGTGCGAGTTGGCCGTGTCCTTGATCCCGCGGTGGTGCAGATAGCGGTTGAAGCGCGCCTGGTAGATCGCGGAGAGCGGGCCGAGGCCCATGGAGACGGTGGGGAACTCCCACAGCCAGGGTAGACGCCTCGGGTGCGGGTAGGACGGGAGTCCGTTGCCGCCCGACTCCTGGCGGAAGTTGTCGAGCTGCTGCTCGCTCAGGCGGCCGTCGAGGAAGGCGCGGGCGTAGATGCCGGGAGAGGCGTGGCCCTGGATGTAGAGCTGGTCGCCGCTGCCGTCGCCCTCCTTGCCGCGGAAGAAGTGGTTGAAGCCGGTCTCGTAGAGCCAGGCCGCGGAGGCGAAGGTGGCGATGTGGCCGCCGACGCCGAACCGGGATCCGCGGGTGACCATCGCGGCCGCGTTCCAGCGGTTCCACGCGGTGATGCGGGACTCCATCGCCTCGTCGCCGTCGAGGCCGGGCTCGGCGGAGGTGGGGATGGTGTTGACGTAGTCCGTCTCCAGCAGCCGGGGCACGGGCACTCCGGCGCGCTCGGCGTGATGGAGCGTACGGCGCATCAGGTACGCGGCGCGGTGCGGGCCGGCGTGCTGTGCGACGGCGTCGAGGGACGCCGCCCACTCGGCGGTTTCCTCGGCGTCACGGTCCGGGAGCTGGTCGAGCTCGCTCGGAAGCTTGCCTACGGGGTCGGTCATGATCGCCGCCTTCCGGACAGGAGGGGGGTGGAGACAAGGGGCCTTGTCTGGCAGGACAGGGCGACGGGTTGGTGAACCCGACGTCGACTGTAAGTCCCTGATCGATGATCGATCAAAGTCTGGAGGGATAAATCTGCTCCGGAGGGCGAAATTGGCATTCCGTGCCGTGAAAGGGGGCACCCGGTGCCGTGTCAAAGGGTGACGATCCGGGCGCCGATGTCTCGCCGGGTGGAGCTACGGCCTCAGGCCCGGGGTGCGCAGCCGAGGACGTGCGCCTTCACCAGGGAGCCGATCTCCGGGTCGCGCCGCCGGAACGCTTCCACCAGCGCCTCGTGCTCCTCGGCGTACGACTTCTGCACCGTCCCCAGCCAGCGGATCGACAGCGCCGTGAACACCTCGATGCCCAGCCCCTCCCAGGTGTGCAGCAGCACGCCGTTCCCGGCGGCCCGTACCAGCTCCCGGTGGAAGGCGACCGTGTGCCGCACCTGCGCGGCCGAGTCCGCGTTCCGGTCCGCCTCGTACAGCGCCGCGACATGCGGCTCCAGTGCGGAGCAGTCCTCGGCCAGCCGGCCTGCCGCCAGTTCGGCCGCGATCTGCTCAAGACCGGCCCGCACGGGGTAGCTCTCCTCCAGATCGGCGGCGGTTAGATTCCGTACGCGTACGCCCTTGTTGGGCGCCGACTCGATCAGACGCAGGCTCTCCAGCTCCCGCAGGGCCTCACGCACGGGAGTCTGGGAGACCTGGAGTTCGGTCGCGATCCGCCGTTCGACGATCCGCTCGCCGGGCTTCCAACGACCGCTGACGATCCCCTCCACGATGTGCTCGCGGATCTGTTCGCGCAGCGAGTGGACGACGGGCGGGGTCATGGAAGCTCCTTACGGGGTGGCGGGGCCGAGGTTACCGGAGGGGACCCCCGCTACCCCGAGGGCGGACCCGATGTCACGATTCGTGAGCGGAGCGTGACGGGGCGCGGCTAGGCTCGTCGACCGATCAGTCTCGCTGCCGCGCGGGTGCGCGTGGGAAGGAAGTCGGCCATGCCCGGTGCGAAGGATCTGGACCCGTACACATCACCGAGGTCGTTCTACGGTGCCGAACTGCGGCGCCTGCGGGAGCAAGCGGGGCTGTCGCAGGAGCAGTTGGGGGAGCGGGTGTTCTGCTCCGGGGCGTACATCGGCTTCTTCGAGGCGGCGGCGAGACGGCCGCAGGCGGAGCTGTCGAAGCTGCTGGACGGGGTGCTGGGGACGGGGGAGCACTTTCAGCGGCTGTGCCGGCTGGCGCAGGAGTCCAGGCATCCGGACTACTTCGCGGACGCGGCCGAGTTGGAGAAGGAAGCGAGGACGATCAGCGAATACACGCCGATGCTGGTGCCCGGACTGCTCCAGACAGCGGCGTACGCACGCGGCATCACACGGGCGACGCTGCCCTTCGCACCGGACGAGGTGGTGGAGCAGCACGTGGTGGCGCGGATGGAGCGGGCAGCGCGCCTCGACAGTCCGGAGGGACCGGAGCTGTGGTTGGTGGTGCACGAGGCTGCCCTGCGCATGCCCGTGGACGATCCGGCAGTGATGCGGCAGCAGCTTGCGCATCTTGTGGCGCGAGCCCGTCACCAGCACCGGGTCATCGTGCAGGTGCTGCCGTTCTCGTCCGGCCCGAGTGCCCTGATGTACGGCACGACCATCGTCATGACCTTCTCCGATGCCCCCGCGGTCGTCTACACCGAGGGCGCATTTACGGGCCAACTCATTGACGCACCGGCGCTGGTGACCAAGTTTCAGAGGTCATACGATCACGTCAGGGCCGCCGCGTTGTCGCCGAAGGCGTCCCTCTCCCTGATCGAGTCGGTGGCGAAGGACTACACAACATGATGAGCAGCCAGGTCGTAGAGATCGCGGGCACATGGCGGAAGTCGTCGTACAGCAACGGTGAAGGCGGAGCGTGCGTCGAGGTGGCCGACGGCTTCGTCGGCGTCCTGCCCGTCCGGGACAGCAAGTGCCCCCACGGCCCCGCCCTGGTGTTCGGCGCGCGGGGGTGGGAGGCGTTCGTGGACGCCCTCAAGGGTGAGGCTCTCTGACGCCGCGGTAACGCGCGTGCCCCTGTCCCGGAGCGATCCGGGACAGGGGCACGCGCGTTGACGGTGAGCCTTACAGGCCGAGCTCGACCTCGAACTCGCCGGCCTCAAGGATCGCCTTGACGGCCGTCAGGTAGCGGGCCGCGTCGGCGCCGTCCACCAGGCGGTGGTCGTAGGAGAGCGAGAGGTACGTCATGTCGCGGACGCCGATGACGGTGCCCTCGGCGGTCTCGATGACCGCCGGACGCTTGACGGTGGCTCCGATGCCCAGGATGGCGGCCTGGTTCGGCGGCACGATGACCGTGTCGAAGAGCGCGCCGCGCGAGCCGGTGTTGCTGATGGTGAAGGTCGCGCCGGACAGCTCGTCCGGGGTGATCTTGTTACCGCGGACCTTGGCCGCCAGATCGGCGGTGGCCTTCGAGATGCCGGCGAGGTTCAGGTCGCCCGCACCCTTGATGACCGGCGTCATCAGTCCCTTCTCGGAGTCGACGGCGATGCCGATGTTCTCCGAGTCGAAGTACGTGATGGTGCCCTCGTCCTCGTTGATCCGGGCGTTGATGACCGGGTGGGCCTTCAGCGCCTGGGCCGCCGCCTTGACGAAGAACGGCATCGGGGACAGCTTGACGCCCTCGCGGGCGGCGAAGGAGTCCTTGGCCCGGTTGCGCAGCTTCATCAGCTTGGTGATGTCGGCCTCGACGACCGAGGTCAGCTGGGCCTGCGTGTGCAGGGCCTTCATCATGTTGTCGCCGATGACCTTGCGCATGCGCGTCATCTTGACGGTCTGCCCGCGCAGCGGGGACGCCTCAAGGGCAGGGGCCTTCGAAGCGGCGGCCGGAGCAGCCGCGGCCGGTGCCGGGGCGGCGGCCTTGGCGGCCTCCGCGGCGGCGATGACGTCCTGCTTGCGGATACGGCCACCGACGCCCGTGCCCTTGACCGAGGCCAGGTTCACGCCGTTCTCGGCGGCGAGCTTACGGACCAGGGGGGTCACGTACGCGTCGCCCGCGTCGACGGCGGCGGGCGCGGCCGGTGCCGCCGGAGCCGGGGTGACCGGAGCCGGAGCAGCCGGGGCGGGAGCAGCCGGAGCAGCGGCGACCGGAGCCGGAGCGGCAGGCGCGGCCGGGGCAGCGGGAGCCACAGGGGCAGCCGGGGCCGGGGCGGGCAGCGCCGGAGGCGCGGCGGGGGCAGCGGCCGGGGCGGCGGGCGCGGGAGCGGCGGCCGGAGCGGCACCCGGGGCACCGATCACGGCCAGCTTCGCGCCGACCTCAGCGGTCTCGTCCTCGCCGACGACGATCTCGAGCAGCACACCGGCGGACGGGGCCGGGATCTCGGTGTCGACCTTGTCCGTGGAGACCTCGAGCAGCGGCTCGTCCTCCTCCACGCTCTCGCCGACCTGCTTCAGCCAGCGTGTGACGGTGCCCTCGGTGACGCTCTCGCCGAGCGCGGGAAGGACGACGTCGGTGCCGGTGGCGCCGCCGGCCGGAGCCGCAGCCGGGGCCGCGGGGGCCTCGGCGACCGGAGCCGGTGTGGCCGGGGTCTCGGCGACGACGGTCTGGGCCTCGGCGGCGGCAGGTGCCGGGGCGGCAGCCGCCCCGCCGCTGCCGTCGTCGATGATCGCCAGCTCGGCGCCGACCTCGACGGTCTCGTCCTCGGCGACCTTGATGGACGCGAGGATGCCCGAGGCGGGAGCCGGGATCTCGGTGTCGACCTTGTCGGTCGACACCTCGAGCAGCGGCTCGTCGGCCTCGACGCGCTCGCCCTCGGCCTTCAGCCAGCGTGTGACGGTGCCCTCGGTGACGCTCTCGCCGAGCGCCGGAAGGGTTACGGAAACCGACATGGTTTCTGTTGCTCCTAACGAATGTGCGGAAGTGGTCGTCGCGCCCGAGGGACTAGTCGTGGGCGTGCAGGGGCTTGCCCGCGAGTGCCAGGTGGGCCTCGCCGAGCGCCTCGTTCTGCGTCGGGTGGGCATGGATGAGCTGCGCGACCTCGGCCGGCAGCGCCTCCCAGTTGTAGATCAGCTGGGCTTCGCCGACCTGCTCGCCCATACGGTCACCGACCATGTGGACGCCGACCACGGCACCGTCCTTGACCTGGACGAGCTTGATCTCGCCCGCGGTCTTGAGGATCTTGCTCTTGCCGTTGCCCGCCAGGCTGTACTTGAGAGCGACGACCTTGTCCGCGCCGTAGATCTCCTTGGCCTTCGCCTCGGTGATGCCCACGGAGGCGACCTCGGGGTGGCAGTACGTCACCCGGGGCACGCCGTCGTAGTCGATCGGGACGGTCTTGAGACCGGCCAGGCGCTCTGCCACCAGCATGCCCTCGGCGAAGCCGACGTGCGCGAGCTGGAGGGTCGGGACGAGGTCGCCGACCGCGGAGATCGTGGGGACGTTCGTCTGCATGTACTCGTCGACCAGGACGTAGCCGCGGTCCATCGCGACGCCCTGCTCGTCGTACCCGAGACCGGCGGAGACCGGGCCGCGGCCGACGGCGACCAGCAGTACCTCGGCCTCGAAGGTCTTGCCGTCGGCGAGGGTGACGCGTACGCCGTTGTCGGTGTACTCGGCCTTCTCGAAGAAGGTGCCGATGTTGAACTTGATGCCGCGCTTGCGGAACGCGCGCTCAAGAAGCTTGGAGCTGTCCTCGTCCTCGACCGGGACCAGGTGCTTCAGGCCCTCGATGACGGTGACCTCGGAGCCGAAGGACTTCCACGCGGAGGCGAACTCGACGCCGATGACGCCGCCGCCCAGCACGATGGCGGACTGCGGGACGCGGTCCAGCGTCAGCGCGTGGTCCGAGGAGATGATGCGGTTGCCGTCGATCTCCAGGCCCGGCAGCGACTTCGGTACGGAGCCGGTGGCGAGGAGGACGTGGCGGCCCTGGACACGCTGGCCGTTCACGTCGACGGAGGTGGGGGAGGACAGCCGGCCCTCACCCTCGATGTAGGTGACCTTGCGGGAGGCGATCAGACCCTGGAGACCCTTGTAGAGTCCCGAGATCACGTCGTCCTTGTACTTGTGGACGGCCTCGATGTCGATGCCCTCGAAGGTGGCCTTGACGCCGAACTGGCCGGCCTCACGAGCCTGGTCGGCGATCTCGCCGGCGTGCAGCAGCGCCTTCGTGGGAATGCATCCGTTGTGCAGGCAGGTGCCGCCGACCTTGCCCTTCTCGATCAGGGCGACGTCGAGGCCCAGCTGAGCTCCGCGCAGCGCCGCAGCGTAACCGCCGCTACCACCGCCGAGGATCACTAGGTCGAAAACGGTGCTGGCGTCGTTCGCCACGTCACGTCCTCCATGCATGTGCGCCGGTCGCCGGTCCTCGATGACCGGGCGGCGGCTGGTGTTCGGCCGCTGTATTTTCGGCCCTGTGGTGGGGGCCCTGTCCTGCCGAGAACCCATCTTCGCACTTGTTGACGGGCGGCGGGACGCGGGGCCGGGGTATGGGACGGCTGATAAACCGCCCTGACGGGTTACTGGTCCGTACGAATGTACGTAATTCGCAGAAATCGATCGGGACAACACGGACGGCCCCGAACATATGCCCGGGGCCGTCAGTGGTACAGGACTCAGCCCAGGTCGCCGTCAGCGGTTCGCTCGGCCAGCTTGACCAGTGTGCGGACCGCGGAGCCGGTGCCGCCCTTGGGGGTGTAGCCGAACGGCGCGCCCTCGTGGAAGGCGGGGCCCGCGATGTCCAGGTGCGCCCAGGTGATGCCCTCGCCCACGAACTCCTTCAGGAACAGGCCGGCCACCAGGCCGCCGCCCATCCGCTCGCCCATGTTCGCGATGTCGGCGGTCGGGGAGTCCATGCCCTTGCGCAGGTCGCCGGGGAGCGGCATCGGCCAGGACTGCTCGCCGACCTCCTCCGCGATCTCGTGGATCGAGGTACGGAAGGCGTCGTCGTTCGCCATGATGCCGAAGGTGCGGTTTCCCAGCGCCATCACCATCGCGCCGGTCAGTGTCGCCACGTCGACGATCGCGTCCGGGTTCTCCTCGGACGCCCGGGTGAGCGCGTCACCCAGGACAAGACGGCCCTCGGCGTCGGTGTTGAGGACCTCGACCGTCTTGCCGCTGTACATGCGCAGCACGTCGCCGGGGCGGGTGGCCGAGCCCGACGGCATGTTCTCGGCGAGCGCGAGCCAGCCGGTGACATTGACGGCGAGGCCCAGACGGGCAGCCGCGACGACCGCGGCGAACACCGCGGCGGCGCCGCTCATGTCGCACTTCATCGTCTCGTTGTGGCCGGCCGGCTTGAGCGAGATGCCGCCCGAGTCGTACGTGATGCCCTTGCCGACCAGGGCGAGCGTCTTGGCCGCCTTGGAGTGGGTGTAGGAGAGCTTCACCAGGCGCGGCGGGTTCTGCGAACCCTGGCCGACACCGAGGATGCCGCCGAAGCCGCCCTTGAGGAGCGCCTTCTCGTCGAGGACCTGCACCTTGATGCCGTGCTCCTTGCCGGCGGCGCTGGCCACGGCGGCGAAGGCCTCGGGGGTGAGGTCGTTCGGCGGGGTGTTGATCAGGTCGCGGGCGCGGTTGATCTCCTCGGTGAGGGCGATCGCACGCTCGGCGGCGGCCTTGTACGCCTTGTCGCGCGGCTTCGCTCCGAGCAGGGCGACCTCGCCGAGCGGCTGCTTGCCGTTGCTGTTCTTGGCGCCCTTCTCGCCGCCCTTCTCGCCGCCCTGGTAGGCGGTGAAGGCGTACGCGCCGAGCAGCGCGCCCTCGGCGATCGCCTCCGCGTCCTCGGATGCCTCGACCGGAAGGGCGAACGCGGCCTTCTTCGCGCCGGCCAGCGCGCGGGCGGCGGAGCCCGCGGCGCGGCGCAGCGACTCGGCGGCGTACGCCCCGTCCTTCTCGGGGACAGGGCCGAGGCCGACCGCAAGAACGACCGGCGTCTTGAGCGAGGAGGGAGCGGGGAGCTTGGTCACCTCGCCCTCGGCACCGGTGGCACCGAGGGTCTCCAGGACAGCGGCGAGCTTTCCGTCGAACGCCTTGTCCACGGCCTCGGCGCCCGGCGCGACGACCGGGCCCTTGGCGCCCTTCGCGACGCCGACGACAAGGGCGTCGGCGCGGAGCGTTGCCGCGCCGGCGGTGCTGAGAGTGAGAGCAGTCACGGTGGTGAATTCTCGCTTCCGTTGAGTTCCGGGGCCGTATCCGGGGCCGTGGAGGGGATGGATCGACATCCCACGCCGGAACAGAGCCTACGCGCGGCGGCATGTCTCGCCGACGGGGGCAGTAATTCACTCGTCCGTGGCGTCTCTTACACGTTTGGCTCACAAGCTACGAGACGTGAGTCACACTCGCTCCATTCAGGCAAGAGAGCGAGGGGCTCTTTTGCGTTATCTCCACAGGTCCTCCTCACGCTTCGCGTGTGCAGAGAGACCGTGTGAGGGGGGAACCACATGAGTCTGTACCGAACGCGCGCGGGCAGAGCCGCGGCCGCGCTGCTGGCCGCCGGAGTGCTGTCGACCGTCGCTCCGGCATCGGGCGCGGCGGCCGCCACGGCGCCGCGGATCGATCTGACGGTGCTCGTCGTCGACGACGGAGGTGGCGCGGTCGAGGCGATCGTCGCCGAGCTCAAGGGCATCGGAGTGCCCTACCGCACGCTGCGGCTGGACGACCCGGCGCGGCCGACGGTCAACGCCGCGTTCCTCAGCGACACCGTCGGCGGACGGCCGCGCGCGAAGTTCCAGGGTGTCGTCGTCCCCGACGAGGACCCCTTCGGCGCGTCCTCGGCCGCCGGGGCTGCGGAGAACGAAGCACTCTTCGCGTACGAGAAGACCTTCGGCATCCGCCAGGTCGACGCCTACACCTGGGCGCACCCCGGCGTAGGCCTTGAGTACACGGACAACGGCGGCTACGCGGGCGTGCTGGATGGCGCAAAAAGCGCGGTCACCGCGGCGGGGAAGGCGGCCGGGGCACCTTTCGGGTACCTCGGCGGGCCGGTCACCTTCGAGGACAACTCCCCGCTGATCGCCGAGAGCTACGGCTACGCGGGCAAGCCGATGGAAGGCTTCACCAGCTACCTCGACACTCCCGTCGACGAGGCGGGCACCCGCGCCAGCCTGGTCGGCCAGTACGCCCACGACGGGCGCCAGGAACTGGTCGTGACCTTCGCCTACAACCAGTACCAGCGGCAGTTCCGGGTGCTGGCGCGCGGCATGGTCGAGTGGCTCACCCAGGGCGTCCACCTCGGTCAGAGCCGCCAGTACTTCACCGTGCACGTCGACGACGTCTTCGCTCCCGACGCCCGCTGGGACTCCGAGCGCAACTGCACTCCCGGTGACATCGACTGCGGCGACGGTTCGCAGGAGACCACCACCGACATCCGGATGACCGCCGCGGACGCGCAGTACGCCAAGCAGTGGCAGCAGACCAGCGGCTTCACCCTGGACATGGTCTACAACGCGGGCGCCGGCGAGGAGTGGAAGACCGAGCACGACGGCACCGACGCGCTCGCCGCGCAGCTGGTGGCCGACCGGGCGCAGTACCGCTGGATCAACCACACGTACACCCACCTCTTCCTCGGCTGCATCCAGGACGTCTCCGTCGTGCCCTGGCAGTGCTCCAAGGACGCCTCGGGCAACACCCAGTGGACGACCCGCGCCGACATCTCCGCCCAGATCCGCGACAACCACAACTGGGCCACCGGCAAGGGCATCTCGGTCGACCGCAGCGAACTGGTCACCGGTGAGCACTCCGGACTCATGACCCTGCCGCAGCAGCCCCAGGACAACCCCAACCTCGCCGGGGCCCTGTCGGACAACGGTGTGAAGTGGATCGCGAGCGACAACTCCCGCGAACCGCAGCAGCGCAAGGCCGGGGCGGCGCTGACCGTGCCGCGCTATCCGATGAACGTGTACTACAACACCGGCACGGCCGCCGAGATGGCCGACGAGTACAACTGGATCTACACCTCCGAGGACGACGGGGGCAGCGGCATCTGCGAGACCAATGCCGCCTCCACCTGCCTCGCCGAGCCGCTCGACGCGCAGAGCGGCTACGCGTCGTACATCGTGCCGCAGGAGGCGCGTATCGCGCTGAGCCATGTCACGGCCAACGACCCGCGTCCGCACTACGTCCACCAGTCCAACCTGGCCGAGGAGCGCATCCTCTACCCGGTGCTCGACAAGGTGCTGGCCGACTACCGGGCCCTGTTCGCCGACAGCGCCCCGGTCGTCAATCTGCGCCAGCGCGACATCGGTACCGAGCTCCAGCGCCGGGCCGTATGGAACAAGGCGGTCGAGGACGGCAAGGTGACCGCGTACCGCATCGGTGACGCCGTCACCGTCAAGGCGCCCTCGGGGGTGAGCGCGCCCGTGACCGCGCCCGAAGGCACCCGGAAGCAACTGCTGCTCGGAACCGGGGTGTTCGGCGGTGCCTACGCCGGTACCCGCTCGGCCTGGACCGCACCGGAGCTGTTCCAGTCGGCGGTCACGCTGAAGCTCCCGACCGCCTGAGACACACTGACCAGCTGTCCAGGGGGGACTGCACCATGCCGAGCGGTGGCCGTCACGTGACCATGCTCACCGAAGGGACCTATCCGCACGTCCACGGGGGCGTGTCCACGTGGTGCGACCAGCTCGTACGGGGCATGCCCGAGGTCGACTTCAATATCGTCGCCCTCACCGGCACCGGCCGTGAGCCGGTCACCTGGGAGCTGCCGCCGAACGTCTACCGGCACTGGGCCTTCCCGCTCTGGGGCCCGGTGCCGGGGCGCCGGTGGCCCCTCCGCGGGCGGGAACGACGCCGCCTCATCGAGGTCTACGAACGCTTCCTGCTGTCGGTGCTCGACCCGTCGGCAGGCTGCGACTTCGGCGAAGGACTCGATGAACTGGCCGAGTTCGCCCGCGCCGGACGGCTGTCCGCGGCGATGCGCTCGGAGTCCGTCCTGCGGACTCTGACGTGCATCTGGACCATGCCGCACCTGGAGATATCCGCCTCGCAGCCGACCGTGCACGACGCGCTGACCGCCACCGACCTGCTGGAGCACGCGCTGCGGCCGCTGGCGGCGCGGATACCCGACGACTCGATCGCGCACGCCGTCAGCGCGGGGCTCGCCACCCTGCCCGCGCTGGCGGCCCAGCGGTTCGAGGGCGTGCCGTTCCTGCTGACGGAGCACGGCATCTATCTGCGCGAGCGCTACCTCGGCTACCGGGTGGCGGCCCAGCGGGCGCCGGTGAAGGCGCTGATGCTGGGCTTCTACCGGGAACTCAACTCACTCGGCTACCGGCGGGCCGATCTGATAACACCGTGCAACCAGTACAACCGGCGGTGGGAGGAGCGGGGCGGCGCCCCCTCCGGCCGTATCCGCACCGTCTACAACGGCGTCGATCCGCACGCCTTCCCCCAGGCCGGCCCCGAACCGGACGTGCCGACGATCTCCTGGGCGGGCCGCATCGACCCGATCAAGGACCTGGAGACGCTGATCCGGGCGTACGCCATCGTCCGGGCCGAACTCCCCGCCGTACGGCTGCGGTTGTTCGGCGGAGTACCCGCGGGCGGCGAGGCCTACCGCACCGTGCTGGAGAAACTCGCCGCCGACCTGGGCGTCATGGACGGCATAGCCTGGGAGGGGCGGGTCAGCGATGTGGCCCGCGCCTACGCCTCGGGCAGCGTGGTGCTGCTCTCCAGCATCAGCGAAGGATTCCCCTTCTCGCTGATCGAGGCCATGTCATGCGGTCGCGCCACCGTCTCCACGGATGTGGGCGGCGTACGGGAAGCGGTCGGCGACACCGGGCTCGTGGTGCCGCCGCGTGAACCCGCCGTGATGGCGGAGGCGACGCTGGGGCTGCTGCGGGACGAGGCACGACGCGCCGAGCTCGGCCGGCTCGCCCGGCAGCGCGTCATCGACCGCTTCACACTCCGCCGCTCCGTGGACGGCTTCCGGCGCATCTACCGCGAACTGGCCGGACTCCCCGAGCATCCGGACTCCCGCGTCGTGACCGGCGCACTGTCCGACCCGTGGCAGCAGGGACACACGGCCGAAAGGGCACTGGGATGAGCGGACCGCTGTGGCAGGGCCCCGGCCAGAGCGTCGACACCCTGCCGGTACTGCCCCGGCAGCGCGACCGGCCCGCGCGGGCCGCCGACCCCCTCGACGAACTCGCCGAGCGCCTGGAGGAGTTGGTCGCCGCGGCCGTCCACCCGGACGAGATCGCCGCGATCCTCGAGTCGGACGGCATGACGGACGACCACATCCGGCTGACCTACGGCCGCGAGGACTCCTTCGCGCTCGCCGAGGAGCTGTACGCCCGGATACCGCGCACCTACCCCGAACCCCCGGGCACGCCCGACGACCCCTGGCGCATGGGACTGCTCGGCTGTCTGCTGCGCGGACTGGTCTTTGCGCTCCCAGGCCTCGCCTACGTGCTGGGGGCACCGCTGCTGCGGGGAGCGGGCCTCGCGCCGCTGCTCGCGGGCGCGCTCACCGGATGGGTGTGGAACCAGGCGCTCTCCCACCGCGCCTACTCCTGGCTGGGCCTGGGCGACCGCGAGGCCGCGGCCCGTTCACTGCTGGCCGGCGCCCCGGCGGGAGCACTGCTGGGCACGGCGACCGCGGCGACCTCGGCGCTGGTGTCGTCGGGTCCGGGCCAGTGGCCCGCCGCGGCCTTCGCGGCGGCCCAGTCGCTGTATCTGTCGGCGGCGACGGTCCTGCTGGTCCTCGGCCGTGAACGGGCACTGCTGTGCGCCCTGCTGCCGCTGACGGCGGGATCGGTCACGGCCTTCGTGCACGACCTGCCGCTGCCGCTCGCGACGGGCCTGCTGCTGCTCTCCCTCGCTGTGTCGGTGGCGCTGGCGGGCCAGGCGCTGGGGCTGATCCCCGTCCCGCGCTTCCTCGTGGTCCGGGGCATGCCCAGGACCACCCGCCTCAGGCCCCGGGACATCTGGAAGCCGGGGCAGCGCGGAAGCACCCGCCCACCCCTGCGGGCGTCCGTTCCGTACGGGTTCTTCGGGCTCGGCACCGGTCTGCTCGTCCTCTACACCGCCCTCGGCGATGTCCTCGCCGGCGGTCCCGGAGCCGTCGTCTCCGCGCCCTCCGCCGTCGCGCTCACGCTCAGCATGGGACCCGCCGAATGGCTGCTGCACCGCTTCCGCGGCGGCAGCCTCGCCGGACTGCGGGCGAGCACCACGTCGAACGCCTTCTGGCGCGGGGCCGCCGCCGTGCTCGCCGAGTGCCTCGCCGCCTATCTCGCCATCCTCTTCGTCTTCGCCGTCGCCGGGACGCTGCTGTGGCCCCACGCTCCCGCACTGGGCGGGGTGCGCCTGGCCACCCTGCTGCTCATCGGCGCGACCCTGTGGACCGGGCTGCTGCTCCAGTCGTTCGGCGCGGTGACCGCCGCCGCCTCCGTCTGCTGCGCCGCGGCCCTCGCCCAGACCATCGCCCTGCTCACCGGGATCGGCAGCCCGCGGCTGGTCGGACTCGCCGCCGCCGCCGTCGCGGCGGGCCTGCTGGCCGCACTGGTCTGTGTTCTGCTGGGCCGTGCGACCGCACACCGCATATGAGGAAGCCACCGTGAAGACCCTGCTGGTTCCGTACTACGAGCATCCCGTCGAACAGCCCGACGGCTGGGACGCGGTCGTGGCCGCCGCGCCCCGGCTGTACGGGGTGGTGCTGAACCCGGCCAGCGGCCCCGGCGCCGCACGCGACGCGTCATTCGCGGCGGTCGCCGAGCGGCTGCGCGCCGCCGGGACACGCGTCCTCGGGTACGCCGACACGGACTACGGACGGCGACCGCACGCCGACGTCGTACGGGACCTTGTCCGCCACCGCGACTGGTACGGCGCGAACGGCGCCTTCCTCGACCAGGCATCCGCCGACCCCGAGGCGCTGCCCCACTACGGACGCCTGGCCGTCGCCGCCCGCGCGGCCGGCGCCGGAACCCTCGTCCTCAACCACGGTGTCCACCCGGACCCCGGCTACGCCGAACTCGCCGACCTGCTCGTCACGTTCGAAGGCCCCTGGGACGAGTACCACGGTCTCGCCGTCCCGCTGTGGACCGCCGCCCACCCGCCCGACCGCTTCTGTCACCTCGTCTACGGGGCCCCGCCCGAGGCTCGCGCCGCCTCGGCCGTCCACTGCCTCGTCCCCGGTGCGGGTTCCCATCCGTGGGGCACGCTCCCGCACGCCCTGGAGCCCGCGCCGTGAGACGTGCGCCGCTGCCGCTCGCGCTGCTCCTGCTCGTCCTCGCGGGCTGCATGGCCCCCGCGGACGACGAACCGCCTCCCGGCCGCTGGCGGCCGAAGCCCGGACTTGCCTGGCAGTGGCAGCTCAGCGGCCGACTCGACCCCACGGTGGACGTGCCGGTGTACGACATCGACGGCTTCGACCACCCGAAGTCCGCGGTCACCGATCTGCACCGCCGTGGCCGCAAGGTCATCTGCTATCTCTCCACCGGCGCCTGGGAGGACTTCCGTCCGGACGCCGGGCACTTCCCCAAGGCGGTCCTCGGCCGCGGCAACGGCTGGGACGGCGAGCGCTGGCTCGACATCCGCCGCACCGACGTCCTTGGACCGCTGATGGCCAAGCGCATGGACATGTGCAGGGAGAAGGGATTCGACGCGGTCGAACCCGACAACATGGACGCGTACGCCAACCGCACCGGCTTCCCCGTCACCGCCGCGGACCAGCTGCGCTACAACCGTCTGATCGCCCGCCTCGCCCACGACCGGGGGATGTCCGTGGGACTGAAGAACGACCTCGACCAGATCCCGCAGCTGGTGGGGGACTTCGACTTCGCGGTCAACGAGCAGTGCGCGGAGCACGAGGAGTGCGGGGCGCTGACGCCGTTCATCCGTGCGGGCAAGGCGGTGTTCCATGTGGAGTACGAGCTGGGGACCAAGGAATTCTGTCCCGGGGCGACGCGGCTGAAGCTCAGCTCGATGCTGAAGAAGTACGAGCTGGGGGTGTGGCGGGAGGCCTGCGGGGCGTCCTAGCCTTCCCGGTCAGGTCACGACCCTTTGCTCGGCCGCCGGGCCGCCCCTTTGCCGGTCACTGAATGATCAAACCCGGCCGAGCACCAGCGCGACCAGCGCGACCGTCGCCGCCGTCTCCGCGAGCGCTCCGAACACGTCCCCCGTCACCCCGCCGAAGCGGCGCACACAGTGCCGCAGCAGCAGCTCGGCCCCTGCCAGTGCGGCCAGGACCGCGAGCAGTTGGTGCACTGCCGTACCCGCGTCGGCCAGCAGCGCGCCCGCCCCGGCGCACAGCGCGGCGACCAGCGCGGCGACGGCGAGCCCCGTACGTACCGGGACAACCCCCGCGACCGCCGCGCCGAGGCCCTCCGGGCGGGCCGGGGGGACGCCCGTGCGGGAGGCGAGGGTGAGGGCGAGGCGGGCGGTGACCGCGGAGATCCCTGCGCCGGCCGCTCCGTACGCCCAGCCGTCCTCGTACAGCGCAGTCAGCGCGGCGATCTGCGCGAGCAGCACGAACAGCAGCGTGATGACCCCGAACGGACCGATGTCCGACTGCTTCATGATCCGCAGTGCGTCCTCGGCGGGCTTGCCGCTGCCCAGCCCGTCGGCGGTGTCGGCGAGGCCGTCCAGATGGAGGCCCCGGGTGAGCGCGGCAGGCACCGCGGCCGTGGCCACGGCCGCGAGCAGCGCGCCCGAGCCCAGCAGCGCCGCCAGTCCGCCGACGGCCGCGGCGAAGAGGCCCACGACCAGTCCGGCCAGGGGCGCGGCCAGCATTCCGGCGCGAGCTGCGTCCCGGTCCCAGCGTGTGACGCGGACCGGGAGCACGGTCAGGGTGCCGAAGGCGAAACGTATTCCGTCCACAGGAGTCATCGCGCGCAGGGTATCCGGACCGGAGTGACGGTAAATTGCGGATATCGGGTAAATCGGGAGCGGGTGGCATGGGTCACTGGTTTTACCGCAACATCATCGAGCCGGGGAAGCTCCCGATGCTGCTCGCGCTGGCCTCGTTCATCCTGACGTTCCTGCTCACGCGCATGGTCACCCGGATGATCAGGGCGGGCAAGGGGCCCTTTGGGAACGTCAACCCCGGCGGCCTACACATCCACCATGTGGTGCCCGGCGTCATCCTCATCGTTATCGGCGGTTTCGGGGCCGTCGGCAGCAGCCGGTTCGGGCCGGCCGCCGCAATCTGGGCGGTCGTGTTCGGCATGGGCGCGGGTCTCGTGCTGGACGAGTTCGCGCTCATCCTCCATCTCGACGACGTCTACTGGAGCGAGCAGGGCCGCAAGAGTGTGGAGATCGTGGTGCTGGCCGCGTCCCTGGCGCTGCTGGTGCTCGGCGGCTTCTCGCCGCTCGGCGTCGAGGACGTGAACGCCGACGAACGCCAGAGCCGCCTCTCGCTGGTACTGACCCTGGTGGTCAACTTCCTGCTGGTGATCATCACGCTCTTCAAGGGGAAGGCGCGGATGGGTCTCATCGGCATTCTCGTGCCGTTCGTGGCGATCTTCGGGGCGATCCGGCTGGCCAGACCGGGCTCGCCCTGGTCCCGCCGGTTCTACCGCAACCGCCCCAGGGCCCGTGCCAAGTCCAGGCTGCGCTCCTACCGCCACGACCGCCGCTGGGACCGGCCGCGCCGCAAGTTTCATGATCTGATCGGCGGCGCGCCCGACCGGCCGCCCGCGCGCAACCTGTGAAGCCTGCGCCGCCGCCTCAGCGAGGAGAGCCCGATCACCGCGAGCACCGCGGCGATCGCCGCCAGATGCTCCTTGCCGGCGAGGTTGTTCTTGACCAGCACCTCGACGATCATCGACACGATCACCACCGCGGCCGTGAACCAGGCGCCGTAGCGCCAGCAGACGAAGACCGCGAGACCGACGACGGCCGCCGACGGGCCCGTATCGACGATCTGGGCGTCCGACGCGGGCAGCCCGAAGACGCCGTCGGGACCGAGCGAGATGCCGATCCGTGCGTATATCGTCCCGGCCAGCGTCGACACATAGGCGATCACCAGCGTCCGCCATCGGCCGAGACAGATTTCCGCGATGCCGAGGACCAGCAGCACCTGGGCCAGCGCCCCCCACACCGGAAGATCGAGCGCGGGCACGAACAGCGACAGCGGAGTGCGCAGCAGCGACCTCCACAGCGGGTCCTCGGCCTGGACGAAGCCGAGGTCGCGGACGGGGCCGAAGCCCCAGGACTGGTTCTGCACGAGCTGGAAGAGCGCGGTCAGGAAGACCGCCCCGAGCGTCATCGGGATCGCGCGCCACTTCCGTGTGACGAGCGCCCGGTGCAGGGTCACGTACAGCGGCCCCCACTCGCGGCGCGCGAACGCGCTCGGTTTCCTCAACGCTTGGTCTCCAGATGCCTGCGGTGCATCCACTTGGGCAGACCGGGCGCCTCCAGGAAGCCCTCGGCGCGCCCGGCGGCGAGGCCGATGCGCAACAGGTCGGCGCTCTTCTCGAAGAGCATGAATCGGGGCTCCCAGATCGGTCGGTACTTGGCGTTGGCCCGGTAGAGCGACTCGATCTGCCACCAGCGGGAGAAGAAGCTGAGGAGCGAGCGCCACAGTCTCAGCACCGGACCGGCGCCGAGCTTCGAGCCACGTTCGAAGACCGATCTGAACATCGCGAAGTTCAGTGAGACCTGCGTGATCCCGATCTCTTTCGCACTCTGGAGCAGCTCGATGACCATGAACTCCATCAAGCCGTTCTCGGAGTCCCGGTCGCGCCGCATCAGATCGAGCGACAGACCCTTGGGACCCCAGGGCACAAAGCTCAGAACCGCCCGCAACGCGCCCTGGCCGTCGGTGCATTCGAGCATCACGCAGCGACCGTCGGCGGTATCGCCGAGCCGCCCCAGCGCCATCGAGAAGCCGCGCTCGGTGGCTCCGTCGCGCCAGTCGTCGGCCCGCTGCACCAGGACGTCCATCTCGGCGGGAGGGATGTCCTCGTGGCGGCGGATCCGTACCTCGTACCCGGCGCGCTTGACCCGGTTGTAGGCCTGGCGCACGGTCCGCATCGCGCGCCCGTCCAGGGTGAAGTCGTCGGTCTCGACGATCGCCTCGTCGCCGAGCTCCAGCGCGTCCAGGCCGTGCCGTGCGTAGATCGTGCCGGCCTCTTCGCTCGCGCCCATCACCGCGGGGATCCACCCGTGTTCGCGCGCCTCGGCCAGCCAGGGGTCGATCGCTCCTGGCCAGGCCTCCGGGTCGCCGATCGGGTCGCCCGAGGCGAGTGAGACCCCGCCGACCACGCGGTAGACGACGGCCGCCTTGCCGGTCGGGGACCAGACCACGCTCTTCTCGCGGCGCAACGAGAAGTAGCCCAGCGAGTCCCGGTCGCCCTGGCGCGCGAGCAGGGCGCGCAGCCGCTCCTCGTCGTCCTCGGTGAGCGGGTCGACGGCCCGGCGGGAGCGGAAGGCCGCGTACAGCACGGCGAGGAGCAGGAGCGTGGACAGGACATTGATGGTGACGTCGACCCAGCCGGGCGTGCTGATCCCGGTGAAGCGGGATTCGTCACCGGCGAGCGAGACGAGCCGCATGACGCCGTAGCGCCAGCGCTCCAGGAAGGTGGAGTGGCCACTGGAGGTGTTGGTGACGCTGACCAGGGCCGCGGCGAGCAGCGAGGTGACCAGCAGCCCGCCCGCGGCGACGCCCGCGGCCAGCTTCGGGTTGGAGCGGTCGCCCTTCGCGTAGAACTCCCGCCGTCCGAGCACCAGCGCGAGAACGAAGGCGGCCGTCAGCACGAGCGAGACCCAGTTCTGCGCATGGGCGCGGATCTCCGGGTCGACAGCGATCGCCAGGGCGAAGAGCAGCAGGAAGACCCAGGCCAGTACCGAATTGAGGATCCACGCGGCCCGCTTGCGGCGGCGCATGGTGATCGCCAGGAAGAGGGTGAAGGCGCCGGAGGCGAAGCCGGCGGTCAGCAGGTACGGCGTGAAGTAGTCATCGATGTTGTGGCGTCTCAGATCCTGCCCGAGGGAGACCCAGACCGCGCTCAGGAGGTTGATGAACGTGACGGCACGCAGGTACCAGACGGCGAACGCCGCGCTGCGCCGTGAGCGGTCGGTGCTGCGGCTCGTGCCTCGGATCGCCTCTTCGCTGGACAAACGGACCTCTCCCATGAAACGCGATGATATGGGGCATCGCGTATCAAGATGGGCGAGGTTGCGGCCGTCCCTTGAGTGGCGGCCGCACCTGGCGCGTCAGTCCGAGTCGCTCTCCACCGGCTCCGTACGCTCCGGCAGTTCGGCCGCGAGCGCGGCCGACGCCTGTACGAGGGGGAGGGCGAGCAATGCCCCGGTTCCTTCGCCCACAGTGACGCCGTGATCGAGCAACGGGTTGAGTGCCATCCGGTCCAGCGCCTTCGCCTGCGCGGGCTCACCGCTCACCTGGCCCGCCAGCCACCAGTCCGGCGCACGGAACGCCGCGCGCTGCCCCACCAGCGCACATGCCGCCGAAACCACCCCGTCGAGGATGACCGGCATCCGGCGCACGGCGCTCTGCAGCAGGAAGCCGGTGATCGCCGCCAGATCCGCGCCGCCCACCGCGGCCAGCAGCTCCAGCTGGTCGCCCAGCACCGGCCGGGCGCGCCGCAGCGCGTCACGGACGGCCGCGCACTTGCGCATCCAGGCCAGGTCGTCGATGCCCGCGCCACCGCGGCCGGTCACCACCGACGCGTCCGTGCCGCACAGCGCGGCGATCAGCGTGGACGCGGGCGTGGTGCCGCCGACACTCAGATCGCCGAGCACCACCAGATCGGTGCCGGAGTCCGCCTCCTCGTCGGCGACGGCCATACCCAGGCGTACGGCGGCCTCCGCCTCGTCGACCGTCAGCGCGTTCTCGATGTCGATACGGCCGCTGCCGCGCCGCACCCGGTGGCGTACGACCTCCGACGGCAGCAGCTCCGGGTCGCAGTCCAGAGCCACGTCCACGATCCGCACCGGCACGCTCATCCGGCGGGCCAGCACGGCCAGGGGGCTCGCGCCCTCCAGCGTGGCGCGCACGAGCTCGTGGGCGGTGCCGGACTCGCGGCCGGAGACGCCCAGTTCGGCCACCCCGTGATCACCGGCGAACAGCACGGCGCGCGGCTGCTCGATGGGCCTGACCGGCACGGAGGCCTGCGCGGCGCTGAGCCACTCGCCCAGCTCGTCGAGACGGCCGAGGGAGCCGGGCGGAACGATCAGCCGCTCCCGGCGTTCCTCGGCGTCACGCCGCATACCGCTGTCGGGGCGCTCGATCAGATCGGAGAAGTCGTCGAGATTCAACCTGCTCATTCGCCGAACAGTACCGGCAGCGCTGAGCCGGGAGGGCAGCGCCCGTCAGCCGCGCAGCACCAGTGCCTGGCCGGCGACGACAAGCAGGACGTGCTCGCACTCGGCGGCGAAGGCGGCGTTGAGGCGGCCCAGTTCGTCGCGGAAGCGGCGGCCTGACGCGGTGGCGGGCACAACACCGCCGCCGACCTCGTTGGTCACGGCGACGACGGTCCGCGAGGTAGCCCGTACGGCTCCGACGAGCTCGGCGGCCCGCTCCCGCAGCACACGTTCCCCGTCCGCCGCCCACGTCTCGTCGTCCCATGCCCCCGCGGTGTCCATCGCGTCGGTCAGCCACAGCGAGAGACAGTCGATCAGCATCGGCGGGCCGTCCTCGGTGAGGAGCGGAACGAGATCGCAGGTCTCGGCGGTACGCCACGACCCGGGCCGGCGTTCGCGGTGGAGCGAGACGCGCGAGGTCCACTCGGTGTCCCCGTCCCGGCGTCCGCCGGTCGCCACGTACAGCACGTCCGGGAAGGTCTCCAGCCTGCGCTCGGCCTCCAGCGACTTGCCCGAGCGGGCGCCGCCGGTGACCAGGGTGCGGCGGGGGAGATCCGGCACGGCGTGGTACTCCCCGACGGCCAGCGTCGTCCCGTCCGGCACGGCTCGCGCGCCCGCCGCCGCCAGCCGACGGGCCAGTTCGGGCCCTCCGCCGGGGACGTCGTGGTCCAGATGCACCGCGATGATGTCGGTGGCCGTGCCGATCGCCCCGGACGCACGCAGCCGGACGAAGGCGTCCGGGCGGCCGACGACGTCGCCGACGACCGCGTCGTACGCCGTGAGTCCCTCGGCCAGGCCCGCGGGTGCGCTGCCCGGCGGGAGATACAGCAGCCGCTCGCCCTCCGGCGCCGTCACCTCGTACCCCGTGCCCGGGTGGTCCATGGGAACGGCCCGCACCCGGTGCCCGCTGATGAGCGTCAGCTCCTGCCCGTCCGGCACCCGCCCGGCCGTCGGCAGCCCTGCCGGGAGATCGACCGCGGGCCCGTTGTGCGGATGTGTCAGCAGCACCTGCCGTACGCCCGCGAGGGAGTGCCCCGCCCGTGCGGCGGCGAGAGCGGCGCCGGGCGTGAGGTCGAGCAGCAGGGCCCCGTCCACGAGCAGCGCTGTGGCTGCCCGCGCCGAGGCACCGCGCGCGGTGGCGCAAACCGCGCACGGACAGTCGGGCCGGGGCAGTCCGGCAGGCGCGCCGGTCCCGAGCAGAGTGAGTTCCACGCAACTGATCCTCTCTCGTCGCCCCGGGGCGTGCGCGCCCGGCTACGCTGCGAGCAGCAAAGTGATCAGCTCGTGTGCCCTGGGAGTGGGAGGCGGACATGGCATGGACGTGGCGTTTCGAGAAGTCCGACGGAACGGAGGTCCAGCCGGCGGTGCAGCCGGAGGAGTTCACGACGCAGGGTGACGCGGAGTCCTGGATCGGCGAGGTCTGGAAGGACCTGCTGGAGGGCGGCGCGGACCAGGCGGTGCTGTCGGAGGACGGCACGAAGATCTACGGGCCGATGAGCCTGCACGCGAACGCGTCGTAATCCGAGGCCATCGGGGCCGAGCCCCGGTGGCCACGCCTCAGTCGCCGGCGGGCCTCACACGGTCGCCGCCCAGGCGGACGCTCGGACCGTCCGGCGGCTGAGGACTCCTGCGTTCAGGCAGGCGACCGACCGAGGGGTCCAAGTCCGGAGCATCGCCTTCGCCGCCGCGGCGCGGCCTTTGCCGGACGGCCGGTCAGGGGCCAAGCGGCTCGGGGCCATGAGCCGGCAGCGCTGCTGGCCGCGGGCTCAGCCGCGTACACCGCACAGATGAAGCAGCGCCGCGACCCGGCGGTACGGTTCCGTGCGCCCCGCGCGGTCCTCGACGGCGAGCACCCGCTCCAGGTCGGCGGCGTCCGGCAGCGCGGCGTCGTTCGGCACGTTGTCGGTGAAGACCCGCACGCCGTACCAGGTGTGCAGCGGTGCCGCGATACCCGCCAGCGTCGCCGTCAGGGCCTCAAGGCGGTCCGCGCGCACCGAGAGCCCGAGCCGGTTGGTGTACGCGTCCGAGTCGAAGGCGCCCAGCGCCCCGGGCCAGTCCCCGGCCAGCCCCGGCCGCATGGCCAGCGCGTCCGCGTTGCGCACCAGCAGCGAGAGGAGCCCACCCGGCGCCAGCATCCGAGCCATGCCCGCCAGCATCGCGTCCGGCTCCTGGACGAACATCAGTACGCCGTGGCAGAGCACCACGTCGAAGCTGCCGGGCAGGAAGTGGACGCCGGTGTCGCGGCCGTCGCCCTCGATCAGGCGGACCCGCTCACGGATCCCGGCCGGCTCGGTCGCCAGCGACTCACGGGCCGTGCTCAGCATTCCGGCGTCGGACTCCAGGCCCGTCACCGCGTGACCGGCCCGCGCCAGGCGCAGCGCCTGAGTGCCCTGGCCCATGCCCACATCAAGAATCCGCAGCCGCTGCCCGACCGGGTAGCGGGCGGCTATCTGCTCATCCAGCTGGCGGGCGACGAGCTCCTGGCGGACGGTGTTGCGCAGCCCTCCGAGCCCGGCCAGCCACTCGGCCGAGGCGCCTCCGAAACCGGAGACCTCCGTACTCAGGGCCGCTCTCCGCGCTTGACCTGCGGCTTCGGCAGTCGCAGTCGGCGCATCTGGAGCGTACGCATCAGGCCGTACGCGATGGCGCCGCGCTTGGGCTCGTTCGGGAAGCGCTCGTTCAGCTGTCGCTTCATGCGGAACGCGAGACCGATCGAGTCGACGACGATCAGCACGATCACACCGAGCCACAGCAGCAGCGCGATGTTCTGCAGGGAGCCGACCCGGACCATGCTCAGCACCAGGATCACCACCGCGAGCGGCAGGAAGAACTCGGCGATGCAGAATCGGGAGTCGACGAAGTCGCGCACGAAGCGGCGGACCGGTCCCTTGTCACGGGCCGGCAGATACCGCTCGTCGCCACTGGCGAGAGCCTCGCGCTGCTTGGCCAGATCGGATCGGCGGGCCTCGCGCTGACGCTTCGCTGCCTCCTTGCGGTCCATCGGCGCGCTGGAGGCACGGCGGCGCTGGGTCTGGGCCTCACTCCGCTTGGGAGTGGGCCGACCCTTGGGTGCCTCGGGGTCGCGGGGCTGCTTGGAGAGGTCCAGCGGCACCTTGGCGGTGGGGGACTTCTCTTCCTTGGAACGGCTACCAAACACAAAGCCCAAGGGTACGGGGTCAAACGCATGGACCCAACGCCGCCGGGGAACGATCCCGCAACGCCGTGCGTCTGAAGGGGACAGAACCTGGCCACAAGCCGGACAGAGCGGACGTCGCCCGAGGTTTCCCTGACGGTCACCTACTCCTTGCGCCGGATCGGCGCAGTGAAGCAGTCGTCCTTGGGGAGGAGCGCATCCGCTCCCGAACAGTGCGGTAATGGATGCAGGGCCCGTACTGTGGGTTCTGTTGGAGTGCTGAAGCTGAGTCCGTCAGAAGGGGGCGCGCGAAGCCCATGAGCGGTGTCATGAAGCGTATGGGGATGATCTTCCGCGCGAAGGCAAACAAGGCCCTCGACAGGGCCGAGGATCCGCGCGAAACCCTCGATTACTCGTACCAGAAGCAGCTGGAGCTGCTTCAGAAGGTGCGCCGCGGAGTCGCCGATGTGGCGACCTCCCGCAAGCGGCTCGAACTGCAGCTGAACCAGCTGCAGGGGCAGTCCACCAAGCTGGAGGACCAGGGCCGCAAGGCGCTGGCGCTCGGCCGCGAGGACCTGGCGCGCGAAGCGCTCTCCCGCCGCGCCGCCCTCCAGCAGCAGGTCACCGACCTGGAGGCACAGCACACCACGCTGCAGGGCGAGGAGGAGAAGCTCACCCTCGCGGCCCAGCGGCTCCAGGCCAAGGTCGACGCCTTCCGCACGAAGAAGGAGACCATCAAGGCCACCTATACCGCGGCGCAGGCGCAGACCCGGATCGGAGAGGCCTTCTCCGGCATCTCCGAGGAGATGGGCGATGTCGGCCTGGCCATCCAGCGGGCCGAGGACAAGACCGCGCAGCTTCAGGCCCGGGCCGGCGCGATCGACGAGCTGCTCGCCTCCGGCGCCCTGGACGACCCGTCCGGGATGGCGAAGGACGACATCGCCGCCGAGCTGGACCGGATCTCCGGTGGTACTGATGTAGAGCTGGAACTGCAGCGGATGAAGGCCGAACTCGCGGGTGGCCCGAGCTCCTCGCAGCAGGCCATCGAGGGCGGCAACGGAAAGCAGGACGCCGCCCCGCAGCAGAACACCCCGAAGTTCGACAAGCAGTGACACCCGGCTCGGACAGACAGTAGGGACTCGTCATGATCGTACGGATCATGGGGGAGGGTCAGCTTGAGGTGGCGGACAGCCACCTCACCGAACTGAACAAGCTCGACAACGAGCTGCTGGCCGAGATGGAGAGCGGTGACGAGGCCGGATTCCGGCGCACTCTCCACGCTCTGCTGGACAAGGTCCGCGACCTCGGCGAGCCGCTCGCGGACGACTCCCTGGAACCGTCCGAGCTGATCCTTCCCAGCCCCGACGCGACGCTTGAGAACGTGAAGGAACTGCTCGGCGACGACGGCCTGATCCCCGGCTGACCTCCGCACTCCAACACACGGACCGCCCCGCCCCCGGACTCCCGGGAGTGGGGCAGTCTGCTGTCTTCTGCTCTGTCCGGGGCAGTACGCCGCCGTCGCGGCACGCCGTACCGTTGCTCGATGTGACCTCCTTCGCCACCGGGTTCGCCCGCACCCAGAAATGGCTCCGCGCGCACCCCCTGGCGCTGGACGGCGCGATCGCCGCACTCGTTCTGCTCTGCATGGTCGCCGGGTCCTTCGCCGACCCGAACGGCGAGCACGGGCCCGAGTTCGGCACCCGGACCCCGGAGCCGCGCAGTGTGGTCCTGATGGTCGTGGTCGCCGGCGCTCTCGTCTTCCGCCGGCGCAACCCCATGGCCGTGCTCCTCTTCACGGGGGCCGTGTCCGTCCTCGAACTCGTCGCGGGCGATCCGGCCGCACCGGTCGCCATGGGCGCGGTGGTCGCGCTCTACACAGTGGCCTCCCGCACCGACCGGCCCACCACCTGGCGCGTCGGCCTGCTGACGATGACCGTGCTGACCTGCGCCGCGATGTTCTTCGGCTCGACCCCCTGGTACACCCAGGAGAACCTCGGCCTGTTCGCCTGGACCGGGATGGCCGCCGCCGCGGGCGACGCCGTACGCAGCCGCCGCGACTTCATCGACGCGATCCGTGAGCGGGCCGAGCGCGCCGAGCGCACCCGTGAGGAGGAGGCCCGCCGCCGGGTCGCCGAGGAGCGGCTGCGGATCGCCCGTGATCTCCACGACGTGGTCGCCCACCACATAGCGCTGGTCAATGTGCAGGCCGGGGTCGCCGCGCATGTCATGGACAAACGCCCCGACCAGGCCAAGGAGGCCCTCGCCCATGTGCGCGAGGCCAGCCGCTCCGCGCTCAACGAGCTGCGTGCCACGGTCGGCCTGCTGCGCCAGTCCGGCGACCCGGAGGCGCCCACCGAACCCGCCCCCGGTCTCGATGTCCTCGAAGATCTGGTCATCACCTTCCGGCAGGCCGGTCTGCCGGTCGAGGTGGCCCGCTGCGACGACGGCGTGCGGCTCCCGGCGGCCGTCGACCTCGCCGCGTACCGGATCATCCAGGAGTCGCTGACCAATGTGCAGAAGCACGCGGGCCCGGACGCGAAGGCGGAGGTGAGCGTGATCCGGGTCGGACCGACGCTTGAGGTCACCGTGCTCGACAACGGCGCCGGGGCCCACGGGCCGAAGGACGGCGGCGGCCACGGTCTGCTGGGGATGCGCGAGCGCGTCGGCGCGCTCGGCGGCTCCCTCACCGCGGGTCCCCGCTACGGCGGCGGCTTCCGGGTGCAGGCGATACTTCCCCTGAAGACCCGCACGGGGGAGGACACATGACAATCAGGGTGCTGCTCGCCGACGACCAGACACTGCTGCGCAGCGCGTTCCGGGTCCTGGTGGACTCCGAGGCAGACATGGAGGTCGTCGGGGAGGCCGCGGACGGCGCCGAGGCCGTCGCCCTCGCCCGCTCCGTCGAGGCCGACGTCGTACTGATGGACATCCGGATGCCCGGCACGGACGGCCTCGCCGCGACCCGCATGATCAGCGCGGACCCGGAGCTGACCCATGTCCGGGTCGTCATGCTCACCACCTTCGAGGTCGACGAGTACGTCGTGCAGTCGCTGCGGGCGGGGGCCTCGGGCTTCCTGGGCAAGGGCGCGGAGCCGGACGAGCTGCTCAACGCCATCCGGATCGCCGCCGCGGGCGATGCGCTGCTCTCGCCGGTCGCCACCAAGGGGCTGATCGCCAAGTTCCTGGCGCAGGGCCCCGACGGGGACGACGGCGAGGAGTCCCAGGCGTACTCCGAACGGCTCGGTGCCCTCACCGGCCGCGAGCGCGAAGTCCTCGTCCTGGTGGCCGGGGGGCACTCCAACGACGAGATCGCCGACCGCCTTGAGGTCAGCCCGCTGACGGTCAAGACCCATGTGAACCGGGCGATGGCGAAGCTGGGAGCCCGCGACCGCGCCCAACTGGTGGTCATCGCGTACGAATCGGGCCTGGTACGTCCAAGGGTGGAGTGAGCCGTCGGCGCGGTGTACTCCAGCTGCGGTATGCGCCGGATAAAGAACGGGACCTGGGGGCGAGGGGACCCCCCACTCTCATAGGTGATCGTATAAGCGGGCAGCTGACTGTGCCCTTCGAGTCCCTCCTGCCGCTTACGCCACAGAAGAGAGTCCCCATGTCCTGGCTGTCCAGATTCAGCCTGTCGCAACGAGCCCTGATCGGTCTGATGTCGATCGTCGCGATCGTCTTCGGGGCGATAGCGATCCCGCAGCTCAAGCAGCAGCTGCTGCCCTCCATCGAACTCCCGATGGTGTCGGTGCTCGCCCCCTACCAGGGCGCGTCCCCCGATGTGGTCGAGAAGCAGGTCGTCGAACCGCTCGAATCCACCATCAAGGCCGTCGACGGCATCAAGGGGATCACCTCCACGGCGAGCGAGGGCAACGCCCTGATCATGGCCAGCTTCGAGTACGGGGACGGCACCAAGCAGCTCGTCGCCGACGTGCAGCAGGCCGTGAACCGGGCCCGTACCCAGCTGCCCGAGGACGTAGACCCGCAGGTCGTGGCCGGTTCGACGGACGACATCCCGACCGTCGTCCTCGCCGTCAGCTCCGGCAAGGACCAGCAGTCGCTCGCCGACCAGCTGGAGCGCACCGTCGTCCCCGCCGTGCAGGACATCGACGGCGTCGGCCAGGTCACCGTGAACGGAGTCCAGGACCTCCAGGTCTCCGTCACCCCCGACGACAAGTTGCTCGCCGCGGCCGGACTGAACACCATGGCGCTCGGCGAGGCCCTCAAGGCGGGCGGCGCGACCCTGCCGGCCGGCTCGTTCTCCGAAGACGGCAAGAGCCGCACCGTCCAGGTCGGCGGCGGCTTCACCACGCTGAAGCAGATCCAGGACCTGCGGGTGCTCCCGCCGAAGGGCAAGCCGGTACGCCTCGGCGATGTCGCCACCGTGACGCAGGAGGAGTCCCCGCGGGTCTCCATCACGCGTACCGATGGCAAGCCGTCGCTCGCCCTCATGGTCACGATGGACAAGGACGGCAGCGCCGTCGCCATCTCCAACGCGGTCAAGGACAAACTTCCCGAGCTCCGCAAGGACCTCGGCTCCGGCGCCGAGCTGACCGTCGTCTCCGACCAGGGCCCGGCCGTCTCCAAGTCGATCTCCGGACTGACCACCGAGGGCGCGCTCGGCCTGCTCTTCGCGGTGATCGTGATCCTGGTCTTCCTGGCCTCGATCCGTTCCACCCTGGTCACCGCGGTCTCCATCCCGCTCTCGGTCATCCTCGCGCTGATCGTGCTGTGGACCCGCGACCTGTCGCTCAACATGCTGACGCTGGGCGCTCTGACCATCGCCATCGGCCGTGTCGTCGACGACTCGATCGTGGTCCTGGAGAACATCAAGCGGCACCTCGGCTACGGCGAGGAGCGGCAGAGCGCGATCGTCGCCGCCGTCAAGGAGGTGTCCGGCGCCGTCACCGCGTCCACGCTGACGACGGTCGCGGTCTTCCTGCCGGTCGGTCTGACCGACGGCATGATCGGTGAGCTGTTCGGCTCGTTCTCGCTGACCGTCACCGCGGCCCTGCTGGCCTCCCTGCTGGTCTCGCTGACCGTCGTGCCCGTGCTGTCGTTCTGGTTCCTGCGGGCGCCGAAGGCCGTCCGCGGCATCGACCCGGAGGAGGCCCGCCGCAAGGCCGAGGAGAAGGAGGCGCGCAGCCCGCTTCAGCGGCTGTACGTCCCGGTACTGCGCTTCGCGACCCGCCGCCGGCTCACCAGCGTCGCCATCGCGCTCGTGGTGCTCGTCGGCACCTTCGGCATGGCACCCCTGCTCAAGACGAACTTCTTCGACCAGGGCGAGCAGGAGGTCATGTCCATCAAGCAGGAACTGGCCCCCGGCACCAGCCTGGAGGCGGCCGACGCCTCCGCGCGGAAGGTCGAGAAGGTCCTCGACGGTATCGACGAGATCAAGGACTACCAGGTCACCGTCGGTTCCTCCGGCTTCATGGCGGCCTTCGGCGGCGGTACGGGCGCCAACCAGGCGTCGTACCAGCTGACCCTGAAGGACGCGTCCTCGTACGAGAAGACCCGTGACCGCATCGACGAGGAGCTCGGCAAGCTCAAGGGCATCGGCGACACGACGATCGCGGCGGGCGACGGCTTCGGCAACCAGGACCTCAGCGTCGTGGTGAAGGCGGCCGACGCGGACACCCTGAAGAAGGCGTCCGAGGCGGTACGGGCCGAGGTCGCCAAGCTGGACGACGTCACCGACGTACAGAGCGACCTGGCGCAGAGCATCCCGCGGATCTCGGTCCGCGCGAACGCCAAGGCGGCCGACGCGGGCTTCAACGAGAGCACCCTGGGCCTGGCCGTCGGCCAGGCGGTGCGCGGCACCCCCACGGGCAAGGCGATCCTGGACGACACCGAGCGCGATGTCGTCATCACCTCGGCGAAGCCGGCGAAGACGCTGGCGGAGCTCCGCAACCTGTCCCTGGGCCCGGTGAAGCTCGGCGAGATCGCCGATGTGAAGCTCGTTCCCGGCCCGGTCTCGATGACCCGGATCGACGGCGCGCGGGCCGCGACGATCACGGCGAAGCCGACCGGCGACAACACGGGCGCGGTCAGCGCCTCGCTCCAGAGCAAGCTGAAGTCCATCGATCTCCCCGAGGGCGCCACCGCGTCCATCGGCGGTGTATCGGAGGACCAGGACGACGCCTTCGCCTCGCTCGGCCTGGCGATGCTCGCGGCGATCGCGATCGTCTTCATGCTGCTGGTCGCGACCTTCCGTTCGCTGATCCAGCCGCTGATCCTGCTGGTGTCGATCCCCTTCGCGGCGACCGGCGCCCTGGGGCTGCTGATCGTGACGGGCACGCCGATGGGTGTCCCGGCGATGATCGGCATGCTGATGCTCATCGGCATCGTGGTCACCAACGCGATCGTGCTGATCGACCTCATCAACCAGTACCGCTCGCAGGGCCTGGGCGTGGTCGAGTCCGTCGTCGAGGGCGGCCGTCACCGCCTGCGCCCGATCCTGATGACGGCGCTCGCGACGATCTGCGCGCTGCTCCCGATGGCACTGGGCGTCACCGGCGAGGGCGGCTTCATCGCCAAGCCGCTGGCCGTGGTGGTGATCGGCGGCCTGATCACATCGACGCTGCTGACGCTGCTGCTCGTGCCGACGCTGTACGCGATGGTGGAGCTGCGCAAGGAGCGCCGCGCGAAGAAGAAGGCGGCGAAGCGCGCGAAGAAGTCGGGCGAGCCGCTGGAGCGGAACGAGGTGGACGCGCAGGAGCCGGCCGAGGCCAACGCGTAACCGAACCGCCGGCCCACCCGGTACGGGCCCCTTCGGGGGACCCGTACCGGGTGGGTCTTTTTGTGCCCGGTACGGGTCCCCCGAAGGTGCCCGGCCAGGTGCCCGGCCAGGTGCCCGGCCAGGTGCCCGGCCAGGTGCCCGGCCAGGTGCCCGGCCAGGGAGCTCGACGGGAGGAAGGCGCACACAACGGGGTGCCCCGGTCGCAAGGACCGGGGCACCCCGTCCCCCTCGGTGGCGGCTCGGCGCCCCTACGGCAGCGCCAGCATCCGCTCCAGCGCCAGCTTCGCGAAGCTCTCCGTCTCCTTGTCGACCTGGATCCGGTTGACCAGATTCCCCTCGGCCAGGGACTCCAGCGCCCACACCAGGTGCGGCAGGTCGATGCGGTTCATCGTCGAGCAGAAGCAGACCGTCTTGTCGAGGAAGACGACCTGCTTGTCGGGGTGGGCGGCGGCGACCCGTCGGACGAGGTTGAGCTCGGTGCCGATCGCCCACTTGGAGCCGGCCGGGGCCGCCTCCAGCGTCTTGATGATGTACTCCGTCGAGCCGACGTAGTCCGCGGCGGCCACGACCTCGTGCTTGCACTCGGGGTGGACGAGGACATTGACGCCGGGGATGCGCGCGCGTACGTCCTCGACCGAGTCCAGCGAGAAGCGGCCGTGCACCGAGCAGTGCCCGCGCCACAGGATCATCTTCGCGTCGCGCAGCTGCTCGACGGTGAGGCCGCCGTTCGGCTTGTGCGGGTTGTACAGCACACAGTCGTCGAGGGACAGGCCCATCTCACGCACCGCGGTGTTGCGGCCCAGGTGCTGGTCCGGCAGGAAGAGGATCTTCTCGCCCTGCTCGAAGGCCCAGTCCAGCGCTCGCCTGGCGTTCGACGAGGTGCAGATCGTGCCGCCGTGCTTTCCGGTGAACGCCTTGATGTCCGCTGAGGAGTTCATGTACGACACGGGCACGACCTGCTCGGCTATGCCGGCCTCGGTCAGCACGTCCCAGCACTCCGCGACCTGTTCGGCGGTGGCCATGTCGGCCATCGAGCAGCCCGCGGCCAGGTCCGGCAGGACGACCTTCTGGTCGTCGGAGGTCAGGATGTCCGCGGACTCGGCCATGAAGTGGACACCGCAGAACACGATGTACTCGGCCTCCGGCCGCGCAGCGGCGTCCTTGGCGAGCTTGAACGAGTCCCCGGTGACGTCGGCGAACTGGATGACCTCGTCACGCTGGTAGTGGTGTCCGAGGACGAAGACCTTGTCCCCGAGCTTCTCCTTGGCCGCGCGGGCGCGCTCCACCAGGTCCGGGTCGGACGGGGATGGCAGGTCGCCGGGGCACTCCACACCGCGCTCGCTCCTGGGGTCGGCCTCACGGCCTAGCAGCAGCAGGGCGAGCGGCGTCGGCTGGACGTCAAGCTCCGGACGGGCTTGGGCGGTGGTCACGACACGCACCCTTTCTTTTGTGCAGAGGCACTTCTCGTCTATATGACGCTATCTATCATAACCGCTTCACGTCACTTTGACGATGGCCATAACGTCGATGTGACGCACCCCCCGTTCGCAGGTGAGTGCCTCACTGCGGGCGGGTGTGCGAGCATGAACGGGAAAGACGCATCCCCGGTCCGGAATGAATCCGCGGCCACGCCGGTTGCAATCGTCCACAAGCAGTCTCCGTACAACCCGGGAGAGAAGCAGATGTCCGTATCGGACGAGACCACCACCGTGAGCGACGGCATCCTCCTGTCCGACGCCGCCGCGGCCAAGGTCAAGGGCCTGCTGGAGCAGGAAGGTCGCGACGACCTGGCACTGCGCGTCGCCGTTCAGCCCGGCGGCTGCTCCGGCCTGCGTTACCAGCTGTTCTTCGACGAGCGTTCGCTCGACGGCGATGTCGTCAAGGACTTCGGCGGCGTCAAGGTCGTCACCGACCGGATGAGCGCCCCGTACCTGGGCGGCGCCTCCATCGACTTCGTGGACACGATCGAGAAGCAGGGCTTCACGATCGACAACCCGAACGCCAGTGGGTCCTGCGCCTGCGGCGACTCGTTCAGCTAAGACAGCTGAGACCGCGCATCGGACGAAGGCGGCCGCCCCCGGTTCTCCCGGGGCCGCCGCCTTCGTCCGTCTGCCGTTCGTTTCCTTCGGCGGTCCAGACCCTGCCTCTCGGATCTTGCCGGGCAGGTGAGCCCGGCAAGATCCGAACGAGCGGTCCTAGCTCCGCGGGACGGCCTCACCCGTCTGGGCGTCCACGACCTTCCGGTCGCCCAGCGGCTTGCCCAGCGTCACCTTCTCGGTGAGCTCCTTGGCGATGGCGATGCAGACCCGCTTCGGATCGGGGTTCGTCTCGGTGATCGCGACCTTCACCGTTTCGCCGCTCTCGGTCGCCTTCGCCGCGTAGTCGCTGCACACACCGCCCCAGAATGTCACGGACAGGGTCCGGCCGTCCGCGCTGTAGGACTGGATGCGCCGGGTGGACGGTGCGACCGGGTCGTGCGGCGGCTTGGTCGGCCTGATGTCCTTCTTCGGCGGCGCGGGCTCCTTGAGGAACGCCGGGTCCACCGCCGACTGGGCGACCGTGAACGGCTGGGCGCCGCCCTTCGGCTCCACCTCGAACAGCCACGACGGCACGAGCGCCCGCTGACCGTCCACATACTGCGCGGCCAGCCCGAAGACCGCCTTGCCGACGTTCCGCTGCTCCTGGGCGGGGGTCTTGCCCTTCGGCACGCATGGGGCGGCCGGCTTCCGCTCGCCGTCCGGCACCGCGGTGGCGCATCCGCCGATCCCGGTGGGGCCGGTGCCCCGGGAGTCCTTGTTCAGCCGCTTCAGCGCCTCATCGGCAGAGATCACCGGGTACGTGTCGCCCTTCACGGGCTTCTTCAACTGCCCGCTGCCGCCCACCACATGACCGTCCGCACCGACCTGGATCCCGGTCTCCCAGCCATAGGTCGCAAGCCCGTCGATCACCGGGTCGGCGTTCACCACCCGTACGGAGCCCATCAGTTGGCGGGCGTCGAGGTCCGCGTCGCTCTGGTCGAGCGCCTTGAGCACCGGTGCGGCAGCCTTCTTCGCGGCCTTCTCGTCCACCGCCGTTCCTGCCCCGTCCCGCGCCGCGCCGCCCGCGCTGCCGGGGCCGCCCGCCGGACAGGGCTTGCCCTTCAGGCAGTTGTCGCCGCCGGGCGATGCCCCGAAGCGGGCGAAGGTCCAGGTGCCGGGCGCCTGCTTGTCGACCCGCAGCAGCGGACCCGCGCCGTCCTTGTCCGCCCCGATCTTCCAGGCGGGCCCGACCAGCCGCGGTGTGCCCGGTACGCCGAGCGCCTTCGCGAGCCGGGTCACCTCGGCCGCGGTGACCGCACCCCGGGCACGGTGGACGGCGGCCTTGTCCGGACCTTCGGGCAGCTTGCCCGTGGCCTTGTAGACGGCGCCGCCCGAGGGGTCCGGCTCGCCCGGTGCGATGCTTCCCGGGCCCGGGTCGCCCGGGGCGCCGACGGAGAGCGGCGGCGGTTTTGCGCCGTTGCCGGGCGCGCTGCCCTTGGCGTCAGGGCCGTCACCGCTGCCGCCGAAGCCCGATGTCGCGAAGTACGCACCGCCGCCGCCCGCGACCAGCACCGCCACGGCCACAGAGGCGACGACGAGCGGGGAACGCCGACGACGAGGGCTGTCCGAGCTGTTGGGAGGTTCCGTGCTGCTCACCGCATCGCTCCTTGTCTCCTGTCCCCTTCCGCGTGGGGACAAGGATGGGACGGAGCGGGGGAGCGCACGGTTCCCTCGCGCGCCGGGGCAGTGCTCCGAACGCGCCTGAGGGCCTGTCCTGCGGTCTGTGGAATCGGCTCGATCCGAAAGACGGGCCCCGGTCGCCTCAGTCGCCGTATTCGGACATTGAGTCGACCAGCCGCGCCGAAGCCGCCGACACCACGACACCATGGATGTGCGACGGCGACACCGGCGCGGGCGCGGCGACCGCAGGCACGACCCAGTGCGGAGCCATCCGCACGCAGTCGCCGCGCAGCTGGGCCAGACCGTACTCGGACTCCCGCGACTCGCGCGGGGCGATGGGCTTCGTCATATCCGCACCGTACGCACGAGTCGCTGCAGGGGAAAAGACCTACTATCGGGTAGTTTCCCCACTTCAGCCGGGTCCCCGGACCCGGTAGCGTAAAACGTCAACGCCACCCCGCACCCCGCCCCAGGAGTGTCTTCGCCGTGCGAATCGCAGTCACCGGCTCCATCGCCACCGACCATCTCATGACCTTTCCCGGCCGCTTCGCCGACCAGCTGGTCGCGGAACAGCTGCACACGGTCTCCCTCTCCTTCCTGGTCGACAACCTCGACGTGCGCCGGGGCGGTGTCGGCGCGAACATCTGCTTCGGCATGGGCCAGCTCGGCACCGGCCCGATCCTGGTCGGCGCGGCCGGCTCCGACTTCGACGAATACCGGGCCTGGCTCGACCGCCACGGTGTGGACACCGCGTCCGTCCGGATCTCCGAAGTGCTGCACACCGCCCGCTTCGTCTGCACCACGGACTCCGACCACAACCAGATCGGCTCGTTCTACACCGGAGCGATGAGCGAGGCCCGCCAGATCGAGCTCCAGTCGGTCGCCGACCGGGTCGGCGGCCTCGACCTCGTCCTGATCGGTGCGGACGACCCGGAGGCGATGCTCCGCCACACCGAGGAGTGCCGCTCCCGCTCGATCCCCTTCGCGGCCGACTTCTCGCAGCAGATCGCCCGGATGAACGGCGACGAGATCCGGATACTGGTGGACGGGGCGACCTACCTCTTCTCCAACGAGTACGAGAAGGGGCTCATCGAGTCCAAGACCGGCTGGAGCGACAGCGAGATCCTCGGCAAGGTCGGCCACCGTGTCACCACGCTCGGCGCGAACGGTGTCCGCGTCGAGCGCGCCGGTGAGGACCCGATCGAGGTCGGCTGCGCGCAGGAGGACGCCAAGGTCGACCCGACGGGCGTCGGCGACGCGTTCCGCGCAGGCTTCCTGTCCGGGCTGTCCTGGGGCGTGAGCCTGGAGCGCGCGGCGCAGGTCGGCTGCATGCTGGCGACACTGGTGATCGAGACGCTCGGCACGCAGGAGTACACGCTGCGGCGGGCGCACTTCATGGACCGCTTCACCAAGGCGTACGGGCACGAGGCGGGCACCGAGGTCCGCCAGCACCTGAAGTAAGTCACCGGGCTCCGCGCGGACCCCGCTCCCGGTCGCCGGAAGGGTGACTCAGCCCTTCCGGCGGCCGGGTCCGCACCGCCGGCTCACGACACGTGCCGCACCGCCGGATCAGGACACGTGCCGCACCGCCGGATCAGGACACGCGCCGCACCACATACGCCGCGCCCCGCTCCGCGGGCTCCTCCCCGACGTACTCCTGACCCCGCATCGCGCACCACGCCGGAATGTCCAGCCGGGCCGCCTCGTCGTCCGCCAGGACCGTGACCGTCCCGCCGATCGGGACATCGCCGATCACCTTCGCCAGTTCGATCACCGGGATCGGGCACCGCTTGCCGAGCGCGTCCACGACCAGGGACTCCCGCTGCCCGGACGCGGGTGCGGAGACCGGCGCGCCGAGCCGTTCCCGTACCTCGGCGACCACCCCCGGCAGGACCTCCAGGAAACGGTCGACCTCCTCGTCGGTCGTGCCGAGGGGGAGCGAGACACGGACGTTGCCCTCCGAGAGCACCCCCATCGCCCGCAGCACATGGCTGGGCGTGAGCGTGCTGCTCGTGCACGAGGAGCCCGACGAGACGGAGAAACCCGCCCGGTCCAGCTCGTGCAGCAGAGTCTCCCCGTCGACATAGAGGCACGAGAAGGTGACCAGATGAGGGAGTCGGCGCACCGGATCGCCGACCACCTCCACGTCGGGGACCAGCGCGGGCACGCGGGCGCGGATCCGGTCCACGAGGGCCCGCAGCCGGGCCGCCTCGTCCACGGCCTCGGCCCGCACCGCCCGGAGCGAGGCCGCCGCCGCCACGATCCCCGGAATGTTCTCGAAGCCCGCCGAACGGCCCGACTCGCGCTCGTCGGCGGGACCTTGAGCGGCGAACCGGACACCCTTGCGCACGGCGAGCAGCCCGACCCCCGCAGGGCCTCCCCATTTGTGGGCGCTTCCCGCCAGCAGCGACCAGTCCCCGGTCACCGGGCCCCAGGCCAGCGACTGCGCGGCGTCCACCAGCAACGGCACCCCGGCCGCGCGGCAGGCGTCGGCGACCTCGGCCACCGGCTGCTCGGTGCCCACCTCGTGGTTGGCGGACTGCAGACAGGCCAGGGCGGTGTCCTGCCGCAGCGCCCCGGCGAACGCGTCCGCGGACACGGCTCCCGCCCGGCCCACCGGGACCTCGGTCACCGTCCCGCCGTCCGTCGCCCGGAACGTGTCCGCCGTATGCAGGACGGAGGAGTGCTCGACCGCGGAGACGACCAGGTGCCGGCCGACACGCCGACGGCCCGCGAGAGCGCCGGAGACTCCGAGGTGAACCGCGCGCGTCCCCGAAGGAGTGAACACCAGCTCGTCCGGCCGGCAGCCCACGGCCTCCGCCGCGGCCTCCCTGGCGGCGTCCAACAGCAGCCTGGCGCGCCGCCCCTCTCGGTACAGCCGGGCGGGATCGGCCCAGCCCTCGTCCAGAGAGGCCTGCAGGGCCTGCCGGGCGACCGGGTGCAGAGGGGCGGAGGACGCGACGTCGAAGTAGGGCACACGACCACGCTAGCTCCGGCGCGCGGAGGGAGCGTCAGATGCCCCCCGGAGCGTGGGATTCCAGGGCGTTTCCATCCCTTCGGGGTGTCGGACGGCGCGTTGGGCACCCTCCCCGCGCGACCCCAAATAGCGTCCAGTAGGGTTTGGTCCGCATAAACATCCAAACCCCTGCCCGCGTCAGGGCCGGCGACCGACCAGCGAGACGGCCGCATCCCGTCGCGCGGGCCGAGACTCTCGGGAAGGCGCTACGTGAGTCCCAACGGCTCCGACCGCTCGTCGCGGCGCCCGATGCGGCGGAAGCTGCTCCAGGTGCTTACCGCGGGCGTGGTCCTGGCGACCGCCTCTGGTTGCACATACAAGGACTTCCCCCGCCTGGGGATGCCCACCCCGGTAACGGAGGAGGCCCCTCGGATCCTCTCCCTCTGGCAGGGCTCGTGGGCGGCAGCGCTCGTCACGGGCGCGCTGGTGTGGGGGCTGATCATCTGGAGCATCATCTTCCACCGGCGCAGCCGCACCAAGGTGGAGGTACCTCCGCAGACCCGGTACAACATGCCCATCGAGGCCCTGTACACCGTGGTTCCGCTCATCATCGTTTCGGTGCTCTTCTACTTCACCGCACGGGATGAGTCGAAGCTCCTCGCCCTCACCAAGCCCGCCCACACGGTCAACGTGGTCGGCTACCAGTGGAGCTGGGGCTTCAACTACATCGAGAACGTCGAAGGCTCCACGGGCGACGCCAGGACCAACAAGGACCTGGGCGCCATCCCCGACCGGTTCCGCGAGGACTTCCCCGCGGCGGCGGGCGGCGTCTGGGACGCCGGCGTCCCCGGCACCCGGAACCCGCAGACCGGCAACCCGGGCCCGACCCTGTGGCTGCCCAAGGGCGAGAAGGTCCGGTTCGTCCTGACCTCCCGCGACGTCATCCACTCCTTCTGGGTCGTCCCCTTCCTGATGAAGCAGGACGTCATCCCGGGGCACACCAACGCCTTCGAGGTGACCCCCAACCAGGAGGGCACCTTCTACGGCAAGTGTGCCGAGCTCTGCGGCGTCGACCACTCCCGGATGCTCTTCAACGTCAAGGTCGTCTCCCCGGAGCGCTACCAGCAGCACCTCAAGGAGCTGGCGAAGAAGGGTCAGACCGGCTACATCCCGGCCGGTATCGAGCAGACCGACCCGGCCCGGAACTCGGAGACGAACAAACTGTGAGCATCCTCAACGAACCTCAGGGTGCCGCCGCAGCAGCTGACGACTCGTACGAGAACGAGCTGCCGGTACGGCGCAAGCGGCCGGGGAGCGTGGTGGTCAGCTGGCTGACCACCACGGACCACAAGACCATCGGCACGTTGTACCTGGCCACGTCGTTCGCGTTCTTCTGCATCGGCGGCGTGATGGCGCTCTTCATGCGCGCCGAGCTGGCCCGTCCCGGCACGCAGATCATGTCGAACGAGCAGTTCAACCAGGCGTTCACGATGCACGGCACGATCATGCTGCTGATGTTCGCGACGCCGCTGTTCGCCGGATTCGCGAACTGGATCATGCCGCTGCAGATCGGCGCGCCCGACGTGGCGTTCCCGCGGCTGAACATGTTCGCGTACTGGCTGTACCTCTTCGGCTCGCTCATCGCGGTGGCCGGCTTCATCACCCCGCAGGGTGCGGCCGACTTCGGCTGGTTCGCCTACTCCCCGCTGTCGAACGCGGTCCGCTCGCCGGGCATCGGCGCCGACATGTGGATCATGGGTCTGGCCTTCTCCGGCTTCGGCACGATCCTCGGCTCGGTCAACTTCATCACCACGATCATCTGCATGCGCGCTCCCGGCATGACGATGTTCCGGATGCCGATCTTCGTGTGGAACGTGCTGCTGACCGGTGTGCTGGTCCTGCTGGCCTTCCCGGTGCTGGCCGCCGCGCTCTTCGCGCTGGAGGCCGACCGCAAGTTCGGTGCGCATATCTTCGACGCCTCGAACGGCGGCGCGTTGCTGTGGCAACACCTCTTCTGGTTCTTCGGCCATCCAGAGGTGTACATCATCGCCTTGCCCTTCTTCGGGATCGTCTCCGAGGTGATCCCGGTCTTCAGCCGCAAGCCGATGTTCGGTTACATCGGACTGGTGGGCGCGACCATCGCGATCGCCGGTCTGTCCGTGACGGTGTGGGCCCACCACATGTACGTCACAGGCGGCGTGCTGTTGCCGTTCTTCTCCTTCATGACCTTCCTGATCGCGGTACCGACCGGTGTGAAGTTCTTCAACTGGATCGGCACCATGTGGAAGGGCTCACTGTCCTTCGAGACACCGATGCTCTGGACGATCGGCTTCCTGGTCACCTTCGTCTTCGGTGGTCTGACCGGCGTCATCCTGGCCTCGCCCCCGATGGACTTCCACGTCTCCGACTCGTACTTCGTCGTCGCGCACTTCCACTACGTCGTCTTCGGCACCGTGGTCTTCGCGATGTTCGCCGGCTTCCACTTCTGGTGGCCGAAGTTCACGGGCAAGATGCTGGACGAGCGGCTCGGCAAGATGACCTTCTGGACGCTGTTCATCGGCTTCCACGGCACGTTCCTGGTGCAGCACTGGCTGGGCGCCGAGGGCATGCCGCGTCGTTACGCGGACTACCTGGCGGGCGAAGGCTTCACCACGTTGAACACGATCTCCTCGATCAGCTCGTTCCTGCTCGGCATGTCGGTGCTGCCGTTCTTCTACAACGTGTGGAAGACGGCGAAGTACGGCAAGAAGGTCGAGGTCGACGACCCGTGGGGCTACGGCCGTTCGCTCGAATGGGCGACGTCATGCCCGCCGCCGCGGCACAACTTCCTCACCCTTCCGCGGATCCGCAGCGAATCCCCGGCGTTCGATCTGCACCACCCGGAGATCGCCGCGCTCGACCAGCTCGAGCACCACGGCCCGGACCGCGCCGTCACGGGCGACAAGGAGGAGGGCAAGTGAAGATCCAGGGCAAGATGTTCCTGTGGCTGAGCCTCTTCATCCTCGTCATGGCCATTGTCTACGGCGTGTGGTCGAAGGAGCCGGCCGGTACCACGGCGCTCTTCCTCGGGTTCGGCCTGAGCATCATGATCGGCTACTACCTGGCCTTCACGGCCCGGCGAGTGGACGCCATGGCGCAGGACAACAAGGACGCCGACGTGGCGGACGAGGCCGGCGAGGTGGGGTTCTTCTCCCCGCACAGCTGGCAGCCGCTGTCGCTGGCGGTCGGCGGAGCCCTCGCCTTCCTCGGCATCGCGATCGGCTGGTGGCTGCTGTACTACGCGGTGCCGCTGATCATGGTCGGCCTCTTCGGCTGGGTGTTCGAGTACTACCGCGGTGAGAACCAGAACCAGTAACACCGCGTCGGCAACGCACGGGCCGGGCCCGGATCCCCCTCACTCCTGAGAGGGATCCGGGCCCGGCCATTTGCAGTCTCCCGGCGCGCCGCTACCGAATGATCTTCATAACGTGTGCTTATGAACCACACGCCGCACATCCGTACCGTCCTCAGCTGCACCCTGCTGGCCGTCTCCCTCGGGGCGGGCGCAACCGCGTGCGGCGATTCAGACGGCGATCCGCTCGCCTCGAAGCCCTTCGACGCGGCCGAGCAGGTGTCCTTCAACACGCCCTCGGGGGATGTGAAGGTGGACCCGGACAAACCGCTCGAAGTCACCGCCGACGGCGACGACGGCCGCATCACCGACGTGACCGTCATAGACGAGGCCGGCCACTACCTCGCGGGCGAGCTGAACGCCGACGGCACACGCTGGCGGTCCACCTCGCCCCTGTCGGCCGGCGCCAAGTACACCGTGAAGGTCTCCACGGAGGACGCGGACGGCGCTCCTGGTGTCCATACGCTCACCTTCGAGACCGCGCCCGCCTCATCGCTCCTGACGGTCAAGTTCGGCCCCAAGGCGGGCACGTACGGCGTCGGGCAGCCCATCACCGCGGAGCTCAGCGCCCCGGTGAGATCCAAGGAGGCCAGGGCGGTCGTCGAACGCGCCCTGAAGGTTGAATCCAGCCCCGCCGTGGAGGGCGCCTGGTACTGGGTGGACGACAAGAGCCTGCACTTCCGCCCCAAGGAGTACTGGCCGAGCGGCGCGGCCGTGAACGCCACCAGCAACCTCCAGGGCGTCAAGGTCTCCGACAAGCTCTACGGCGGCTCGTCGAAGGGCCTGAAAATCACCATCGGCGACCGTATCGAGGCCATCACCGACGCCGGATCGCACCAGATGACGGTCATACGCAACGGAGAAGTGATCAACACCATCCCGGTGACCACCGGCAAACCGGGCTTCTCCACGCGCAACGGGATCAAGGTCGTGCTCGGCAAGGAGTACTTCGTACGGATGCGCGGTACCAGCATCGGCATAGCCGAGGGCAGCGCCGACTCGTACGACCTGCCTGTCTACTACGCCACACGCGTCACCTGGAGCGGTGAGTACGTCCACGCCGCACCCTGGTCCGTCGGCTCGCAGGGATACGCCAACGTGAGCCACGGCTGCACCGGAATGTCCACCGGCAACGCTGCCTGGTTCTACGAGACCGTCCGCGAGGGCGACATCGTCAAGGTCGTCAACAGCGCGGGCGACGAGATGGACCCGTTCGGGAACGGCTTCGGCGACTGGAACCTGGACTGGGACAAGTGGCGCAAGGGCAGCGCCCTGGTGGCCGACACCCGAGACGGCAGCAGCCCGTCCGACGCGGCGCGCCTGCGCCCCCAGGTCTGACCGTCACCGGCCCTGTCTCACGCCTGAACGGCGAGCCGGCCGCGCAGCAGAGCGGCCAGGGCGTCCGCGAACTCGACCGGCTCGACCGGAAGGGTCACCGCGGCCTCCGCACGGCTCCAGGTGGCCAGCCAGGCGTCCTGCGGGCGGCCGATCAGCAGCAGCACGGGCGGGCAGTTGAAGATCTCGTCCTTGATCTGCCGGCAGACGCCCATGCCGCCCGCGGGAACCGTCTCCCCGTCCAGCACACAGGCGTCGATGCCGCCCTGGTCCAGCTGCTTCAGCACGGCGGGCAGGGTGGCGCACTCGACGAACTCGAGCGGAGGAACATCGGCCGCGAGCCTGCGCCCGGCCGCCAGGCGCACCTGCTCGCGCGTACTGGCGTCGTCGCTGTAGACCAGGACCGTGGCGCTCGACTGCATTGTTCCTCCGAATCGACGGCGGCACTGCATCAGGAACCGATGCGCGGATGCTACTCCGTCCGACTCCCTGTCAACAGCGGTTCGGACGGGGCTTCGATGGGCCGTTCGGGCTGGACAGGGCCCACTGACACACCGAACGGCACCCCCCGGAGTGAGGGCGGGATAAGCGACCGACATAATGTCGGTCGTGGCGACAGCAACGACAGTAGAAACCGGGCACGCGCACCCGTCGGTCAATCGGCCGAACCTCACCAGCGTCGGAACGATCATCTGGCTGAGTTCCGAGCTGATGTTCTTCGCGGCCCTCTTCGCGATGTACTTCACCCTGCGATCGGTGACGGGCGCCGAGCACTGGAAGGAAATGGCTTCGGCCCTGAACTTCCCGTTCTCGGCGACGAACACCACGATCCTGGTGCTCTCCTCCCTCACCTGCCAGCTCGGCGTATTCGCCGCGGAGCGGGGCGATGTGAAGAAGCTCCGCAGCTGGTTCGTGATCACCTTCGTGATGGGTGCGATCTTCATCGGCGGTCAGGTCTTCGAGTACACCGAACTGGTCAAGAAGGACGGCCTCTCGCTGTCCTCGGATCCGTACGGCTCGGCGTTCTACCTGACCACCGGCTTCCACGGCCTGCACGTGACGGGCGGTCTCATCGCCTTCCTGCTGGTCCTCGGCAGGACGTACGCAGCGAGGAGATTCACGCACGAGCAGGCAACCGCCGCCATCGTCGTGTCCTACTACTGGCACTTCGTCGATGTCGTCTGGATCGGCCTCTTCGCCACGATCTACATGATCAAGTAATGGCGAGGGCGGCTGACGCCGCCCGAAGCAGACACAGTCCAGAAGCATCGACGCAGAAGATCCTGACACCGGGGTAATCCGTGAAAAAGCTCTCCTCACGACGACGCCATCCGCTGGCGGCGGTCGTCGTCCTACTCCTCGCGCTGGCGGCCACTGGGGGGCTGTACGCCGCGTTCGCACCCGCGGACAAGGCGCAGGCCGATGAAACCGCCCAGTCCCTTGCCATCAAGGAGGGCCAGAAGCTCTACACCGTCGGCTGCGCCAGCTGCCACGGAACCGGCGGTCAGGGAAGTTCTGACGGCCCGAGCCTCGTCGGCGTGGGCTCCGCCGCCGTCGACTTCCAGGTCGGCACGGGCCGGATGCCGGCCCAGCAGCCAGGCGCCCAGGTGCCGAAGAAGCCGGTCACCTACACGCAGAGCCAGATCGACCAGCTCGCGGCGTACGTCGCCTCCCTCGGCGCGGGTCCCATCACGCCGACGAAGGAGCAGTACAACCCCGAGCACGCGGACATCGCCAAGGGTGGCGACCTGTTCCGTACGAACTGCGCCGAGTGCCACAACTTCACGGGTGAGGGTGGCGCGCTGACGAACGGCAAGTACGCCCCGAGCCTTGAAGGCGTGGACCCCAAGCACATCTACGAGGCCATGCAGACCGGCCCGCAGAACATGCCCTCCTTCCCCGACACCACGCTGCCGGAGAAGCAGAAGCAGGACATCATCAAGTACATCCAGACCGTGAACGGCGGCGACTCGGCAAGCCCCGGCGGCCTCAACCTCGGCGGCCTCGGCCCCGTCAGCGAGGGCCTGTTCGGCTGGATCGTCGGTCTGGGTGCGCTGATCGCAGTTGCCATCTGGGTCGCGGCCCACACCGCTAAGGCCAAGAAGTCATGAGTAGCCAAGAGATTCCAGAAGAGAACCTGCCCACAGAGCAGGACAAGGCCGCGCACGGCGCGGTACAGGTCGCGGAGGACCCGTTCGCCGACCCGGGACTGCCGGTCCACAAGCCGCGCGTCCAGGACATCGACGAGCGGGCCGCCAAGCGCTCCGAGCGCACGGTCGCCCTCCTGTTCACGCTGTCGATGCTGGCCACGATCGGCTTCATCGCCTCCTACGTGATCTTCCCGGTCACCGAGATCGTCTACATCTGGCCCATCGGCCATGTGAGCTCGCTGAACTTCGCGCTCGGTACGACGCTCGGCATCGCCCTCTTCTGCATCGGCGCGGGCGCGGTCCACTGGGCCCGCACCCTGATGTCCGACCAGGAGATCGCCGACGAGCGTCACCCGATCGAGGCCGAACCCGAGGTCAAGGCGAAGGTCCTGGCGGACTTCCAGGCCGGCGCGGAGGAGTCCGGCTTCGGCCGGCGCAAGCTGCTCCGCACCACCCTGTTCGGCGCGCTGGCCATGGTGCCGCTCGCCGGTGTGATGCTGCTGCGCGACCTCGGTCCGCTGCCGGAGAAGAAGCTGCGCTCGACGCTGTGGGCCAAGGGCAAGCAGCTCATCAACATGAACACCAACGAGCCGCTGCGTCCCGAGGACGTCATCGTCGGTTCGCTGACCTTCGCCATGCCCGAGGGCCTGGAGGAGGACGCCGAGGACTTCCAGAAGGAGATCGCCAAGGCGGCCCTGATGATCGTCCGGCTCCAGCCGGACGACATCAAGGACAAGCGCGAGCTCGAGTGGTCGCACGAGGGCATCGTGGCGTTCTCGAAGATCTGCACGCACGTCGGCTGCCCGATCAGCCTGTACGAGCAGCAGACGCACCACGTTCTCTGCCCGTGCCACCAGTCCACCTTCGACCTCTCCGACGGCGCTCGTGTCATCTTCGGCCCGGCCGGCCACCGCCTGCCGCAGCTGCGGATCGGCGTGAACGCCGAGGGCAACCTCGAGGCGCTCGGCGACTTCGACGAGCCTGTCGGTCCTGCCTTCTGGGAGCGCGGATGAGTACTACAGCCGATAGCAAGCGCAAGGCGCCCGCCGGCGAGCGGGTGGCCGACTGGGCCGATGGCCGACTGGGCATCTACGGCCTGGCCAAGGCCAATATGCGCAAGATCTTCCCGGACCACTGGTCCTTCATGCTCGGTGAGATCTGCCTCTACAGCTTCATCATCATCATCCTCACGGGTGTGTATCTGACGCTGTTCTTCCACCCGTCGATGAACGAGGTGGAGTACCACGGCACGTACGTCCCGTTGCAGGGTGTGCGGATGTCGGAGGCGTTCGCCTCGACGCTGCACATCAGCTTCGACGTCCGCGGCGGTCTGCTCATCCGGCAGATCCACCACTGGGCGGCCCTGATCTTCGTGGCGGGCATGCTCGTCCACATGATGCGTGTCTTCTTCACCGGCGCGTTCCGCAAGCCCCGCGAGGTCAACTGGCTGTTCGGGTTCCTGCTGCTGGTGCTCGGCATGTTCACCGGCTTCACCGGCTACTCGCTCCCGGACGACCTGCTCTCCGGCACGGGTGTGCGCTTCATGGAGGGCGCGATCCTGTCGGTGCCGGTCGTGGGCACGTACCTGTCGATGTTCCTCTTCGGCGGGGAGTTCCCCGGCGGGGACTTCGTGGCCAGGTTCTACTCGGTCCACATCCTGCTGCTGCCCGGCATCATGATGGGCCTGCTGGTGGGCCACCTGATCCTGGTCTTCTACCACAAGCACACGCAGTTCGCCGGTCCCGGCCGGACGAACAAGAACGTCGTGGGCATGCCGCTGCTGCCGATCTACATGGCCAAGGCCGGAGGCTTCTTCTTCCTGGTCTTCGGTGTCATCGCGGTCGTCTCGGCGATCGCCTCGATCAACCCGATCTGGGTGCTCGGACCGTACCGGCCGGACCAGGTGTCCACCGGCGCACAGCCCGACTGGTACATGGGCTTCTCCGAAGGCCTCATCCGGGTGATGCCCGGCTGGGAGATCAACGCCTGGGGTCACACGCTCGTCCTGGGCGTGTTCATCCCGCTGGTGATCTTCCCGCTGGTGCTGGCGGCGATCGCGGTCTACCCGTTCATCGAGTCCTGGGTCACCGGGGACAAGCGCGAGCACCACATCCTGGACCGCCCGCGCAACGCCCCGACGCGTACCGCGTTCGGTGTGGCCTGGCTGACCTGGTACTTCATCCTGCTGATCGGTGGTGGAAACGACCTCTGGGCCACCCACTTCCACCTCTCGATCAACGCGATCACCTGGTTCGTCCGGATCTTCTTCTTCATCGGACCGGTCATCGCCTTCATCATCACCAAGCGGATCTGCCTGGGTCTGCAGCGGCGCGACAGGGACAAGGTGCTGCACGGTCGCGAGAGCGGCATCATCAAGCGCCTGCCGCACGGTGAGTTCGTCGAGGTCCACGAGCCGCTCAGCCAGGGTGACCTGTTCCAGCTCACGGCGCACGAGCAGTACGAGCCGCTTGAGATCGGCCCGACGGTCGACGAGAACGGCGTCGAGCGCAAGATCGGCCGCATCCAGAAGCTGAAGGCGAAGCTGAGCAAGAGCTACTACGGCGAGGCGAACCAGATTCCCAAGCCCACCAGCGAGGAGTTCAAGAAGATCACCAGCGGCCACGGCCACCACTGATCCTTCCGACCTCCGAGGTCGCCACAGCGGGAGCCCCGTCCATTCGTCGGACGGGGCTCTTCGCCGTCCGCCGCGCTGGATAGGGTGGGACCCATCCCTTATCGGCTGTGGACCCTGGAGCGGACCATGAACGTTGTGACCCCGGTTGGCGGCGACAGCGTGGCGGACCTCTCCTGGCCCGGTGTGCTGAACGCCCTCCTCGACAACCGGGACCAGAGCGCCCACTCCACCGCGTGGGCGATGGACCGCATCCTCAGCGGCGAGGCGACGAACGCCCAGATCGCCGGCTTCGCGGTCGCGCTGCGCGCCAAGGGCGAGACGGTCGAGGAGATCTCCGGTCTCGTACGGACGATGTACGCCCACGCGAACCTGATCTCGGTCCCCGGGCCCAGTGTCGACATCGTCGGCACGGGCGGCGACGGCGCGAAGACGGTGAACATCTCGACGATGTCCGCGATCGTGGTCGCGGGGACCGGCGCGAAGGTCGTCAAGCACGGCAACCGCGCCGCGTCGTCGGCGAGCGGTGCCTCCGACGTGCTGGAGAAGCTCGGCGTCAATCTGGAGCTGACGCCGAAGCGCGTTGCCGAGGTCGCCGAGGAGGCGGGCATCACCTTCTGCTTCGCGGTGAAGTTCCACCCGGCGCTGCGGCATGTGGCCGCCGCCCGCAAGGAGCTCGGCATCCGCACCACGTTCAACTTCCTCGGCCCGCTCACCAATCCGGCCCAGGTCAAGGCCCAGGCCACCGGTGTTGCGGACGCGAGGATGGCGCCGATCATGGCCGGGGTGCTGGCCGAGCGCGGCTCGTCGGCCCTGGTCTTCCGGGGCGACGACGGCCTGGACGAGCTGACGACGACGGCCACGTCCAAGGTGTGGGTGGTCCGGGACGGCGCGGTGCGCGAGGAGGCGTTCGACCCGAGGGACATCGGCATCGACCTGGTGCCGGTGGAAGCCCTCAGGGGCGCGGACGCGTCCTTCAACGCGGATGTGGCCCGCCGGCTGCTGAGCGGCGAGACCGGGCCCGTACGGGACGCGGTGCTGCTGAACTCCGCGGCGGCACTGGCTGCGCTGGAGCCGACCGACGGCACGCTGAACGAACAGCTCGCCGCGGGCATCGCCCGGGCGGCCCGGGCGATCGACTCGGGTGCGGCCAGAGCCGCGCTTGAGCGATGGGTCGCCGTCAGCAACGCCTGAGGTTTCTGAGGTGTGAGGCAAGGCGTGGTGTGGTTTCTGTCTCAGGAACTGGACCTCGCCTTGCACACCGTGGGACCTATGGCAGGATGCTCACCAAGGTCATGAGTGACAGCGATTACGGCCCCGGCTCGCTGTCCGGCAACCCTCCGTCCGTGGCGGGGTGCCCCGGGTGAAGACCAGGCCGTGGGCAGCGAGGTCCGCGGCAAGCGCGGACCCCTGCAGCCCTGGGGTCCTGGTCCTCAAGGGAGCAGTCTCGTGAGCAAGCGAATGCGATAGGGCTTCTCAGCCCCTTCTTCAGTACGCCTCCGTGCGGCCACCGCCGTGCGTTCGAGGCAACCCCCGTGCGGTGTGCGGCCGTTGAGTCGCCGTGCCCACGGGTCTGCCGAAGCCATTCTGTTTGTCCTGCCGGGAGATACCGCCATGTCCGCACGCTCGAACACCGCCGCACCCATCGCCTCCGCCCCCGTCGTTTCCTCCTCCGCCGCGGCCCCCGAGTCCGAAGACCCTCTCTGCGCGGCCCCGCTGCCGGTGCTCGGCCGCGATGTGACCGTGCCGCTCGTCACCGGCGGTGAGGTCACCTACGCCGCGCTCGACTACGCCGCGAGCGCGCCCGCCCTCCAGCGGGTGTGGGACGACGTCGCCGCCTACGCGCCGTACTACGGCAGCGTGCACCGCGGTGCGGGCTACCTCTCGCAGCTGTCCACCGACCTGTTCGAGAACAGCCGTGTGACGGTCCACGAGTTCCTCGACTGCCGCGACGGCGACCAGGTCGTCTTCACCCGTTCCACCACCGACTCCCTGAACCTGCTCGCCGCGGCCCTCCCCGCCGACTGCCGGGTCTTCGTCTTCGAGACCGAGCACCACGCCTCGCTGCTGCCGTGGCGCGGCGCGCAGGTCACCTACCTGGACGCGCCGCGTGACCCGGCCGAGGCCGTCGCCACGCTGGAGCGGGCGCTGGCCGGCCGTGAACCCCACGGTCCCGCCCTGGTCTGCGTGACCGGCGCGTCCAACGTCACCGGCGAGCTGTGGCCGGTGAAGGAGCTCGCGGCGGCGGCCCACGCGCACGGCGCGCGGATCGTCCTCGACGCGGCACAGCTCGCGCCGCACCACCCTGTCTCCGTGCGCGACCTCGACGTGGACTGGGTCGCTTTCTCAGGGCACAAGCTGTACGCGCCGTTCGGCTCGGGCGTGCTCGCCGGCCGCGCGGACTGGCTGCAGGCAGCGGAGCCGTACCTGGCGGGCGGCGGGGCGTCGCGGAAGGTGGCCCGTCGTACGGACGGCGGTGTGGACGTCGAGTGGCACACCACGGCCGCCCGTCACGAGGCCGGCTCGCCGAACGTCATCGGCGTCCACTCCATCGCCTCCGCCTGCAAGGCGCTCACCGAGGCCGGCTTCGACCGGCTCGTCGCCCGTGAGCAGCAGCTGGTGGCGAAGGTCCGCGCGGGCCTCGCCGAGGTCCCCCAGGTGAAGGTCCTCTCCCTCTTCGGCGATGACGCCCCGAGAGTCGGCGTCATCTCCTTCGTCGTCGAGGGCTGGAACAGCTCGCACTTCGCGGCGGCCCTGTCGGCGGAGTACGGCATCGGGGTCCGCGACGGCCTGTTCTGCGCCCACCCGCTGGTCCGCACGCTGCTCGGCACCGACCCGCAGGACCCGGGCGAGTGCGGCGCCCCGGAGGCCGAGCCGGGCGAGCGGTCACTGAACGCGATCCGGGTCAGCTTCGGCGCGGGTACGCCCGATGAGCACGTGGAGCGTTTCGTCGGGGCGGTGAAGGAGCTGGTCACCGACGGCGCGAGGTGGAACTACCACACGGAGGACGGCCGCTGCGTCCCGGCGGTCTGATTCCCGCGTCCTGTCACCGGGCCCGCGCCGCGACGGCGCGGGCCCGCGTGCTGCCGCGGGCGCGCGGCGATAAGGGAGGGGTGCTACGTGTCGCAGAGGCGCTACGGGTCGGAGGGGTGCTACGCGTCGAGGCCGATCGCGAATGCAGCCTCCAGATCGTGCTGGGAGTAGGTGCGGAACGCGACATGTGTGTCCGTCCCCTCGACACCCTGGATCTTGCTGATGCGGCCCGGGATGACGTCCGCCAGATCATCGTGCCTGGCCACCCGCACCATCGCGATCAGGTCGTATGTACCGGTGACCGAGAAGACCTCGCTGACGCTGTCCAGCGCCGCGATGGACTCCGCGATCTCGGGGATGCGGTCCACGCTGGTCTTGATGAGCACGATCGCGGTGATCACGGTTGGTGTTCTCCCTCGGTGGCCCCTGTTTGCGCCTTCACTCTAGTACCACGTCCGCATCGTCCCCAGGCGAAGAGAAAGCCTGCCCCGAATCCCACGAGGTGCGCGAGGTAGGCGACTCCGGGCCCGCTGCCCGCCCCCTGGGCCGCCAGCCACTGCAGGACGAACCAGAAGATCAGGACGATCCAGGCGGGGAAGCGCAGCGGCAGGAAGAAGAGGAACGGGAAGAGACTGGTGACCCGTGCCTTCGGGAAGAGGTAGAGGAACGCGCCGAGCACGCCCGAGATGGCCCCTGACGCTCCCACCAGGGTCTGCTCGGAGTCGGCGTTGGCCGCCGCGTAGGCGAGCAGCGCGAGGTAGCCGCAGCCCAGATAGAACAGGGCGAACTGAAGCTGCCCCATGCGCTTCTCTGCCATCGCTCCGAAGACGTAGAGGAAGAGCATGTTGCCGAGCAGGTGGAGCCAACTGCCGTGTACGAAAAGGGCGGTGAGCGGGGTGATCAGGGCGCCGGGGGAGCCGCTCATCAGCTCGGCGGGGACGACGCCCCAGCGCTCGAAGTACCGGCTCTGCGCGGTGAGCAGTGCGTCACCGGTTCCGTACGCCGGGTCGAGGCCCGATACCGGACTGATCACGAAGGCCGCACAGCAGAGGGCGATCACGCCGTATGTCACCGCTGGACCGGTCACCGCGTCCCGGAGCGCAGTCCGCCAACTGATCATGGACAGAGCATGGCGTAGTGGGACCGAACGGTACAGGATGCCTCGCCGCGTCATGGGACACCTGCGAGGCCGTAGGGTTACAGGGAGTACACCCGCAGTCCGACGGCGCACAGCGGCATCCGCACTCGTACAACGAAAAAGAACGAAAAAGGACGGCACGATGACGACGGTTCCTTCGCCGACCGCCGAGACCCGCTGGCGCTGCACGCTCTGCGGAAACCTCACCCGCTTCGATGTCACACGCTCCTCCAAGGTCGTCGAGTACGTCCATCTGGACCTGGCCGGCGAGCCGACGGTCGAGGAGCGCGAGGTGGTCAGTGAGACCATCGAGTCGGTCCGCTGCCGCTGGTGCAGCGCGGTGGACCAGATCGAGCTGGTGGACAGGCCGGGCGCCGGCTCCTGAGGGAGCGGCCCGAACGGGTAGTGGGGTGACGGATCGTGGAGCAGCCTGAAGACGGCGGTGAGCCGGCCGGTGCGGCCGATGACGCCGCCGAGGCGCTCGACCGCCCGCTGCCGGAAGGTGTACGGCGCAGGGTCGTGGCGCTGGTCTCGGACGCCTTCGGCGGCCTGACCGTCGCCGAACTTCCCGCCCAGCTGCGGCAGTACGCCCGTTTCACCCCGACCCGTCGTGCCAAGTTCGCGGGGAACGCGATGGCCGCCGCGCTGGAGAACGACCCCGTCTTCCGCCAGCGCATCGCCGAGCGGCTCAGCCACGCGCAGCCGGAGCTCGCCGGCGCGCTGGAGGCCGGATCGCCCCCGGCCGCCGCCGATCCCGTCGATGTGGCCGCCGCCGCCTATGTGCTGAGGCCCGCCGGATGGGTGAAACTAGTCGCCGCCGCGGGCGAGGAGGCCCAGCGTGCGGACGCCGAGCGTGCGGACGAGGCCGGACGGCGTGAGCTGGAGCGGCTGCGCGCGGAGCTGACCGAGGCGCGCGGCCTGACCAAGAGCGAGACGGAGCGGCTGCGCACGGAGCTGGAGACGGCCCGCAAGGAAGCCGAATCGCTTCGCCGCAAGCTGCGCAGCGCCCTGAGTGACGTGAAGCGCGGCGAGGCGGCCCTGCGCCGCAGGGCCGCCGACATCGAGGCCGTCCGCTCGGAGTCCGCGGCGCAGGTCTCGGCCGCGGAGAGCGAGAGCCGGCGGCTCAAGGCGCGCCTGGGCGAGGCCGAGGCGGCCGTCGAGGCGGGCCGGCGGGCCGCCCGGGAGGGCCGCTCGATCGAGGACATGCGGCTACGGCTGCTGCTCGACACCGTACTCGACGCCGCATCGGGGCTGCGCAGGGAACTGGCCCTGCCGCCCGCGACACTCCATCCCGCCGACACGGTCGACGCGGTCGAGCCCGGCCGGATGTCACCGAAGGACATCGCGGCCCGCGCGCTCTCCGAGAACGACCCCGCTCTGCTGGACCAACTGCTCGCCCTGCCGCAGGCCCACCTGGTGGTGGACGGCTACAACGTCACCAAGACCGGCTATCCGACGATGCCGCTGGAGAGGCAGCGGCTGCGGCTGCTCGGCGGGCTCTCGGTGCTGGCGGCGCAGACCGGCGCCGAGATCACCTGTGTCTTCGACGGGGCGGAGCTGGCGGCGCCGGTGCTGCTGGCGCCGCCGCGCGGGGTGCGCGTGCTGTTCTCCAAGCCCGGTGTGACCGCCGACGAGCTCATCCGTCAGCTGGTGCGGGCGGAGCCGCTGGGCAGGCCCGTGGTCGTGGTCTCCACCGACCGCGAGGTCGCCGACGGAGTGGCGAAGGCGGGCGCGAGGCCCGTCGCGTCCGCCTTGTTGCTGAAGCGGCTTTCGCGGGTCTAAGTAACTACCGCGCAGAATGCCCGAATTCGTGCATGTATTGGCGGGACGTTGCGTCAAGTGGCCGCTACTACGCGTGTGATGTGAGTAAAGAAACCGCTCCGTGCCGAGATTTTTCTCGACAGGATTTGAACTGATCACAAGAAGGTCACTAGGGTCGGGCCTCGAACCTTCGCGCGGTTGATCGTCCATCCGGGGCGAACAGCGAAGGAACCGCCGAGTCTGCGCACTTCAGCCCTTTTGTCCGGGGGTGCTGCCTGCGCGGAGCCGGGGATTCAATCCCCCACAGCCCGGTAGGCGGCTCGAGGAAGAAGGAGCTCGCCTTCGTGGCGTCCCACCGTCGACCCAAGCAGCCGAGCCGCGCCCGCGTGACCGTGCTCACCGCGACCGCCGCCGCGGCCGTAGCTCTGACCTCCCAGGCCGCCCAGGCTGAGCCGACGCCGAGCAAGAGCGAGGTCAAGGAGAAGGTCGAAAAGCTCTACGAAGAGGCGGAGAAGGCCACCGAGACCTACAACGGGGCCAAGGAGCAGCAGAACAAGCTCGAGAAGCAGGTCGACGCGCTTCAGGACAAGGTCGCCCGCGGTCAGGACGAACTCAACACCCTGCGCGACAGCCTCGGTTCCGTGGCGAGCGCACAGTACCGCTCCGGCGGTATCGACCCCGCGGTGCAGCTCTTCCTCTCCTCTGACCCGGACACCTACCTGGACAAGGCCTCCGCGCTGGACCAGCTCGGCGCCAAGCAGACCGAGGCGCTGTCGGAGATCCAGTCCAAGCAGCGCACGCTCGCGCAGCAGCGCAAGGAGGCCCAGGACAAACTGGGCGATCTGGCCGACACGCGCAAGCAGCTGGGCGTCAAGAAGAAGGAAGTCCAGACCAAGCTCGCCGCGGCGCAGAAGCTTCTCAACTCCCTCACCGCGAAGGAGCGCGCCGCGCTCTCCGCCGACGAGAGCCGCGCCAACCGCGCCGACTCGCGTGCGGACCTCGGCAACGCGGTCCCGGCCTCGCAGCGCGCGGGAGCGGCCTTCGCCGCAGCGCAGAGCAAGATCGGCGCCCCGTACGTCTACAGCGCCTCCGGCCCCAACGCCTTCGACTGCTCCGGACTGACCTCCTGGGCGTACGCGCAGGCCGGTGTCTCCATACCCCGGACCTCCCAGTCGCAGGCCAACGCCGGCACCCGCATCTACTCGCAGAGCGGCCTCCAGCAGGGCGACCTGGTCATCTTCTACGGCGACATGCACCACGTCGGCCTCTACGCGGGCAACGGCCAGGTGCTGCACGCCCCGAAGCCCGGCGCCAACGTCCGCTACGAATCGATCGGCAACATGCCGTTCCAGTTCGGCGTGCGTATCTGACACGCGCGTCGCGCCCGCCCAAACGGGCGAATTACGTCAACTCCCGCTGACGTCGCGCCCCGCCGGTGACCTGTGGTCTCCGGCGGGGCGTCACTTTGTGTGCCCATCGCGGTCTTTGGCCGCTGTGTGGTCGCCCGGCTACTGTCTGCCGCGCAACATCCCGTACATCTCGTACAGCGGAAGGGAGCGCGGCCCGTGGCGTCCCATCGACGGCCCTCACACCCCGGCCTCACTCAGAGTGCCCGGGTCACCGTCCTGTCCGCGGCGGCGGCAACGGCCGCGGCAGCACTCGGTGCCGCGCCGGCGACCGCCGACCCCCAGGACACCGCGGAGTCCGCCCGCGGCAGGGTCGACCGCCTCTACGAGGAGGCGGAGAAGGCCACCGAGGAGTTCAACCGGGCCGGTGAGCGTGTGTCGCGGCTGCGGGAGCAGGTGTCGAACGCCCAGGACCGCGTGGCCCGCGGCCAGGAGCGCATCAACCGGATGCGGGGCGCGCTCGGTTCGGTGGCGAGCGCGCAGTACCGGTCGGGAGGCATGGACCCCGCGCTCGACCTGCTGCTCTCCTCGGACCCGGACAGCTATCTCGAGGGCGCCGCAGCCCTGGACCGCGTCAGTGAACGGCAGGCAACCGCGCTGAACGATCTGCGGCGGGCGCAGCGCGGGCTCGGCCAGGAGCGCGCGGAAGCCACCCGCGACCTCGCCGAACTGGAACGCAGCCGGGTCGCCGTGGCCCGACACAAGCGCACCGTCGAGCGCAAACTCGGCGAGGCGCGGCGGCTGCTGAACTCCCTGCCCTCCGAGGAGCGCGCGGCCTATGACCGGGCCTCCCGCTCCGGGCGCGACTGGGGGCCGGAACTCTCCGGTCTCGGACCCGCCTCCTCGCGTGCCGCCGCCGCGATGACGGCTGCCCGCAGCGCGGTCGGCCGCCCGTATGTCTGGGGCGCCAACGGCCCCTCCGGCTTCGACTGTTCGGGGCTGACGCAGTGGTCCTACGCGCAGGCGGGCGTCGGGCTGCCGCGCACCTCGCAGGCGCAGCGGTACGCGGGCCGGCAGGTGCCCCTGTCGCAGGCGCGGCCCGGTGACCTCGTCGCGTACCGCAGCGACGCCAGCCATATCGGGATGTACGCGGGCAACGGGCAGGTCATCCACGCGCCCTACCCGGGAGCGCCGGTGCGCTACGACCCGGTCGGCATGATGCCCGTCTCCTCGGTCACCCGCATCTGAGCCGCTCCGCTTCCCGGCGGCGTTCCGTACGATCGGCCGTGTGGCAGGTCAGAGGCGCGCGGGGCGCCGGGCGATACGGCGTACGGCGGGGCTCGGCCTCGCCGCCGCCCTGCTGGCGTCCGGCTGCTCCGCCCCCGAGGCGACCGACCCCGCCGTGACGGACATCCGGCGCACCCTGGACGGCCGCGCAGCCGCCGTCCTCCGGCACGACGAGAGCGCCTATCTGGCGGCCGTGGATCCCGGTGCCACGCGGCTGCGGGCAACGGAGAGCCGGGAGTTCCGCAACCTCGCGGACATTCCGCTGCGCTCCTTCGAGTACCGGCTGGGGGATGTGAAGCGCAGCGGCCCGCGGGCGGTCGCCGAGGCCGACCTGCGCTACCGGGTCGACGGCTACGACACCGCGCCGGTGACCGCCCGCCGCACGCTGGAGCTCGCCGAGCGGGACGGCCGCTGGTACGTCACGGCCGACCGGGCGGCCGAGAACGGCGCCCGGCAGCTCTGGGAGCAGGGAGACGTCCAGGTGGTCCGGGGCCGGCGGAGCCTGGTCCTCGCCGTCGGACAGGGCGGCCCACGGCTGCGCGCCGTCGCGGCGACCGCGGACCGTGCCGTGCCCGCCGTCTCGGGCGCCTGGCCGTCCCCCTGGTCCGGGCGCCTGGTGGTCCTCGTCCCCGCCTCGCTGTCCGCCATGGGGCAGCTGCTGGGCGCGCCCTCGTCCGCGTACCGGGGGATCGCCGCGGTCACCACGGGCGAGACGGGTCCGGCCGGGACGACCCCCGCGGACCGGGTGATCGTGAACCCGCAGGCGTACTCGGTGCTCGGCGACTACGGCCAGGGCGTTGTGCTCACCCACGAGACCACTCATGTGGCCACCCGCGCGCACACCTCCAAGGCCACCCCGATGTGGCTCTCGGAGGGCTTCGCGGACTGGGTCGCGTACCGGGACACGCGCAGCACGGCGGGACAGATCGCCCCCGAACTCCGGCAGGCGGTCCGCCGGGGAGATGTGCCGGCCGAGTTGCCCGCCGACGCCGACTTCGCCTTCGGCGGCGACGCGGGCGCCCTGGCGCGCGCGTACGAGGGCGGCTGGCTGGCGTGTGAGCTGATCGCCGAGCGCTGGGGCGAGCGGAAGCTGACCGCCTTCTACCGTGCGGTCGGGGAGGGCGGACACCGGGCGGGCGCGGTCGAGAAGGCGCTGGCCGACGTGCTGGGGACGACACCGCAGGAATTCACGGTGCGCTGGCGGGACCATCTGCGCGAGCGGCTGCAGGGCTGAGCCGGGCGTTCAGCCCTCCGGCTCCTCGATCGCCTCGTCGGGCCGGCGCTTGTCCTCCGTGCCGGTGGCGCGCGATTCGGAGCATGCCCCGGCGGCCCCGCACACAGCCGGAGCGTCAGGAGGAGAGCAGGGCGTTGTTCCGGGTCGGCTGAGCGGGCAGCAGTCCGCGGCGGCCCGGCTCGGTCACCGTCTGACGCCACAGCCGCAGGCACGCGGTGAGTGCCGCCGCCACCAGCAGCCCGTTGCGTACCGCGATCAGCGCCACCCCCAGGGCGTCGCTCGCCACCACATGCGCGAACCAGACGGGGAACTCCAGCACGGTGACCGCGGTCGCGGCCAGCACCAGCCGGGCGGGCAGTGCCATCCGGCTTCCCCGGAAGGCGAGCGAGGCCGCCGCCAGGCCGACCAGCCAGAGAAGGTACTGGGGGCTGATCACCCGGCTCGTGGTGGTGAAGAGCAGGACGGCCGTGAAGGCCGCGTCGCACGGGGTGCTCGGCGCGAACTTCAGCGCCCGCAGCCGCCACAGCGCCAGCCAGCCGAAGGCGATGAGGGTGAGGGCGACGGCGGCTGTGGAGACGAGCGGGACGTACGGGCCGAGGAACTCCACCGAGCCGTAGTTGAACTGCGTCCGTCCCTGCCAGCCGAGGTGGCGCCCGGCATGGAAGACCAGGGCGCCCAGTGACTCGATCTCGGTGCCCCGGTCCCGCTGGAAGCTGAGGAAGGCGAGCGCCCCCGGCATCATCGCCGAGAGCAGCAGCGTCAGAAAGAGCCCGGTCGCCGCCGCGGTGAGCCAGGAACGGCGGGTCGCACGGCCGCGCGGGGTACCCGCGAGCGCCAGCAGCGGCCAGACCTTGAGCATCGCGCCGAAGGCGGCCAGCGCGCCGAGCGTGCGCGGATGGCGTGCGCCCGCGAGGAGGGCGCAGACGGCGACGGCCGTGACCATCAGGTCGTAGCGGGCGTACGCGGTCGGGCCGAGCAGCGGCACACCGGCCACCCAGACCCAGCTGCCGCGCTGGGACTTGCCGGGCCGCCGGCCCGCGTAGAGCAGCAGTCCGGCGACGAGCGCGTCGCAGACCAGGACGAGGACGAAGAAGGCGGTGGCGTAGCCGAGGAACGGCAGCAGGCGGGGGGAGAGGATCGCGAACGAGGCGGCGGGCGGGTACTGCCAGGTGACGTCGTCCAGCGGATAGACGCCGGTCCTCAGCACCTCGTGCCAGCCGCGGTAGATGACCGATACGTCGGTGGTGACATCGGGGCCGGGGAAGGGGACGAGTCCCAGGACGCAGATGAGCAGTGCGGCCCTGGTGAGGATCCACACCAGGGCAGGAAGCCGCGTTCCCCCGCCGTGCGAGCCGTCACTGCCACTTACGACCGCCATGAGCACCTCGCACGTTCTGTGCCGATTTTGGTGCCCATGATGCCCGGCGAGGCGGCTCGGGAGCGGTGAGGCAGGGCCGTTCGGTACTGTCGGCGGCGATGCACAAGACCTTGATCGTGACCAATGACTTCCCGCCCAGGCCCGGCGGCATCCAGGCGTTCCTGCACAACATGGCGTTGCGTCTGGACCCGGAGCAGCTCGTCGTCTACGCCTCCACCTGGAGGCACGGCCGCGAGGGGCGCGAGGCGACCGCGGCCTTCGACGCCGAGCAGCCGTTCACGGTGGTGCGCGACCGCACGACGATGCTGCTGCCGACTCCGCGTGTCACCCGAAGGGCGACCCAGCTGCTGCGCGAGCACGGGTGCGAGTCCGTGTGGTTCGGGGCGGCGGCGCCGCTCGGGCTGATGGCCCCGGCCCTCCGCCGGGCGGGCGCGCGCCGCCTCGTGGCCACCACGCACGGCCACGAGGCCGGCTGGGCACAGCTCCCGGCCTCCCGGCAGCTGCTGCGGCGGATCGGCGAGGGCACCGACACGATCACCTATCTCGGCGAGTACACCCGCTCGCGGATCGCCGCCGCGCTGACGCCCGGGGCGGCCCGGCGCATGGTCCAGCTCCCGCCCGGCGTCGACGAGAAGACCTTCCACCCCGCCTCGGGCGGCGCCGAGGTCCGTGAGCGCCTCGGCCTCGCCGACCGGCCCGTCGTGGTCTGTGTGTCCCGGCTCGTGCCGCGCAAGGGGCAGGACACGCTGATCGAGGCGATGCCCGCGATCCTGGCGAAGGTCCCGGAAGCGGTGCTGCTGATCGTCGGCGGCGGTCCCTACGAGAAGGAGCTGCGGAAGCTGGCCCGGGATGCCGGGGTCGCCGCGTCCGTGCGCTTCACGGGTGCCGTTCCCTGGACGGAGCTGCCCGCGCATTTCGGTGCGGGCGACGTCTTCGCCATGCCCTGCCGTACCCGCAGGGGCGGTCTCGATGTCGAGGGCCTCGGAATCGTGTATCTGGAGGCATCGGCGACCGGTCTTCCGGTCGTCGCGGGCGACTCGGGCGGCGCCCCCGACGCCGTGCTCGACGGGGAGACGGGCTGGGTGGTCCGCGGCGGATCGGCCGAGGAGTCGGCGGAGCGGATCGTGGCCCTGCTGGAGGATCCCGAGCTGCGCCGGCGGATGGGGGAGCGCGGCCGTGACTGGGTCGAGGAGAAGTGGCGCTGGGACCTGCTGGCCGAGAAGCTTCGAACGCTTCTCTGAACCGCCGATCGGGCCCGGACCGGACACTTCGCTGAGCTGCGTACACCCTTTTTTGAGGGGCCGTCAGTTTTGAGCCGCGCGGGATATGGGCGGACGGTTGAATTCCGCCCATGCTCCGGACATGACATCTCATGTAACGCGCCGTCAACTGCTGGGCCTCGCGGCCCTGCAGACCGCCGCCGCGCTCGGCTTCACCCGCATCGGTCTCTCCCCGGCCGCCGCCGCACCCGCGACGGCGCTCGCCGAGGAACCCGCCCCCGCCGACTACGCCCCCGCCGTCGTGATCGGCTCCGGCTACGGCGCCTGCGTCGCCGCACTCCGCCTCGCCGAGGCCGGAGTGAACACCCTGGTCCTGGAGATGGGCCGGCTCTGGGACGCCCCGGGCCAGGACGGCAAGATCTTCTGCAGCACGTCGGCACCCGACCGGCGCTCCATGTGGTTCCGCACCCGCACCGAGGCGCCGCTGGCCACCTTCCTGTGGCTGGACGTCGTCAACAAGAACATCAGCTCCTACCCCGGAGTGCTCGACCGGGTCCGCCACGCCGACATGTCCGTCTTCGTCGGCCGGGGCGTCGGCGGCGGATCGCTGGTCAACGGCGGAATGGCGGTGACCCCGCCGCGCGCGTACTTCTCCGAGGTCCTGCCCCAGGTCGACGCCGCGCAGATGTACGACACCTACTTTCCGCTCGCCCGCCGGATGCTCGGCGTCAACAGCGTCGACGCGGCCTGGTTCGAGTCCACCGAGTGGTACCGCTTCTCGCGGATCTCCCGCAAGCACGCCCACAACGCGGGACTGAGGACCGTCTTCGTGCCGAACGTCTACGACTTCGGCTACATGCAGCGCGAAGCGGCCGGCCAGGTCACCAGATCGGCGCTCGCCGGCGAGGTGATCTACGGCAACAACCACGGCAAGCGCAGCCTCGACAAGACCTATCTGGCAGCCGCCCTCGGCACCGGGAAGGTCACCGTCCAGACCATGAGCCGGGCCAGAGGCATCCGCAGAGAACCGGACGGGACCTATGTCCTGACCGTCGACCGTACGGACACCTCCGGCCGGGTCGTCGAGACCGGGGAGATCGGCTGCCGGCAGCTCTTCCTCGGTGCGGGCAGTCTCGGCAGCACCGAACTCCTCCTGCGCGCACGGGAGAAGGGCACCCTGCCCGCTCTCAGCGCCGAGGTCGGCAGGGGCTGGGGCCACAACGGCAACGTGATGACCGCCCGTGCCAACCACATCTGGGACACCGTCGGCGCGAACCAGGCGACCATGCCCACCCTGGGCATCGACGACTGGTCCAACCCCACGAACCCCGTCTTCGCCGAGATCGCCCCGCTGCCCATGGGCTTCGAGCACTGGATCAGCCTCTACCTGGCGATCACCAGGAACCCTGAGCGGGGCACGTTCTCGTACGACGCGGCCACCGACTCGGCGAAGCTCAACTGGACCCGCTCGCAGAACCAGCCCTCCGTCAACGCGGCCAGATCGCTCTTCGACCGCATCAACAGAGCCAACGTCACCATCTACCGGTACGACCTGTTCGGCGGCAACAGGACCTTCGCCGACGACTTCACCTACCACCCGCTGGGCGGCTGCGTACTGGGCCGGGCCACCGACGACTACGGCCGCGCCCAGGGGTATGAGGGGCTGTACGTCGTCGACGGCGCCCTGGTCCCCGGCTCGATCGGCGTCAATCCGTTCATGACGATCACGGCGCTCGCCGAACGGAACATGGCGCGGATCCTGGCCGAGGACCCCAGCGGCTGACGCCTCAACGACCATCCAGGCAGGAGAACCGCGAGGACCGCCGGCGTGGCGCTCAGCCGCGGTAGATCGCCTCGATCTCGTCGGCGAAGTCCTTCGCCACCACAGTGCGCTTCAGCTTCAGGGACGGCGTGATGTGCCCAGCCTCCTCAGTGAACTGGGAGGAGAGAATACGGAATTTCCGCACCGATTCCGCCTTGGAGACGGCCGCGTTGCCGTCGTTCACCGCCTGCTGGACCTCCGCCAGCAGATCCGCGTCGTCGCGCAGCGACGCGGCGGTCGAACCGGCCGGCTTGCCGTGGTCCGAGGCCCAACGCCCGAGGAACTCCTCGTCGATGGTGACCAGCGCGCCCACGAACGGCCGCCCGTCGCCCACCACCATGCACTCCGCGACCAGCGCGTGTGCGCGGATGCGGTCCTCTATCACCGCGGGAGCGACGTTCTTGCCGCCCGCGGTGACCAGGATCTCCTTCTTGCGGCCCGTGATCGCGAGGTAGCCGTCCTCGTCCAGGGTGCCGATGTCACCCGTGTGGAACCAGCCGTCGGCCAGCGCCTCCGCCGTCGCCGCCTCGTTGTTCCAGTACCCCTGGAAGAGATGCTCGCCGTGCAGCAGCACCTCGCCGTCGTCGGCGATCCGCACGACCGAGCCCGGCAGCGGCTGACCGACCGTGCCGATCTTCTGCCGGTCCCACGGGTTGAACGCGGTCGCCGCACACGACTCGGTCAGGCCGTAGCCCTCCAGAACCGTGAAGCCGATACCGCGGAAGAAGTGGCCGAGCCGCTCGCCCAGCGGAGCGCCACCGGACACCGCGTACTCGCCGCGCCCGCCCAGCACCGCACGCAGCTTGCTGTAGACGAGCCGGTCGAAGACCTTGTGCTTGAACTTGAGGCCGATCGAGGGGCCCTCGGGGGTGCCCAGCGCACGGCTGTACGTGATGGCCGTCTGCGCGGCCTTGTCGAAGATCTTGCCCTTGCCGTCGGCCTGGGCCTTGGCGCGCGCCGAGTTGTAGACCTTCTCGAAGACCCGCGGGACACCGAGGATGAGCGTCGGCCGGAAGGAGGCCAGCTCGTCGGTGAGGTTCTTGATGTCCGGCACGCAGCCGAGCTTGATCGGGGCCATCACGGCGGCGAGTTCGACCATGCGCCCGAAGACGTGCGCGGCGGGCAGGAAGAGCAGCACGGAGCTCTCGCCCGTCCGGAACAGGGGCTTGAGACGCTCGACCAGGTTGCCGCACTCCGCGAAGAAGCTGCGGTGTGTGAGCACACAGCCCTTGGGGCGGCCGGTGGTGCCCGAGGTGTAGACGATGGTCGCCGGGTCGTCGGCCTTGGCGGACGCGCTGCGCTCGTCGACCGTCGCGTCGGCGATCTCGGCGCCCGAGGCGATCAGCTCGTCGACCGCGCCACCGTCGATCTGCCAGACGTGCTGGAGGGCGGGGATACGGTCGCGCACGGAGTCCACGGCCGCGACATGGGCGGCGCTCTCGACGATCAGCCCGACAGCGCCCGAGTCCCCGAGGATCCACTGGATCTGCTCGGCGGAGCTGGTCTCGTACACCGGAACCGTGACGCCGCCGGCGCTCCAGATCGCGAAGTCGAGCTGCACCCACTCGTAGCGGGTGCGGGACATCAGACCGACCCGGTCGCCGGGCAGGACGCCGGCGGCGATCAGGCCCTTCGCGGCAGCCCGGACCTCGGCGAGGAACTGCTTGGCGGTGACGTCCGTCCAGACGCCGGCCACCTTTCTTCCCATCACCGCCACATCGGGATGCTGCGTGGCATTGCGGCGGATCAGATCCGTCAGGTTACCGTCCGAAGGGACCTCGTACAGGGCCGGAAGGCTGAACTCGCGCAAGACTGCTGCTCCTCATCGGGCGCCGGCGCCACGGCTCTGTGTGATGCACCGGCTGCGGTCCAAGATCGGGCAGGTGCTCATGGCTGGTGAGCACGACTGGACCGCTCGGACGTTACCCACCAGTACTTGGTTCCGGATAGGGGGTTCCGGCCAGATGTTCCCTGCGTCACACGCGTATGGCAGTGCATTGCGCAGAGTAGTCCACCCCTGTGGCGACCCGGTAGAACGGCTGCTCCGCCTGGTCTACCCAGCCGCGACACCCGCGCCCTAGGGTGATCGTCATGCGCGGTTTCCGAGTCAACGTGGTCAGTGACGTGCACGGCAACGCCAGGGATCTCGCCCAGGCGGGGGCCGGCGCGGACGCGCTCGTCTGCCTCGGTGACCTCGTGCTCTTCCTCGACTACGCCGACCACTCGCGCGGCATCTTCCCCGACCTCTTCGGTGTCGAGAACGCCGATCTGATCGTCGAACTGCGCACCGCACGCCGCTTCGAGGAGGCCCGCGACCTGGGGCGCAGACTCTGGTCCGAGCTCGACATGGACCGGGAGAGCGCCATCGAGTCCGCCGTACGACGTCAGTACGCCGAGCTGTTCGCGGCCTTCCCCGCACCGACGTACGCCACCTACGGCAATGTCGACATCCCGGCCCTCTGGCCGGAGTACGCGCGGCCGGGCGTCACCGTCCTCGACGGAGAGCGCGCCGAGATCGGCGGGCTCGTCTTCGGCTTCGTCGGCGGCGGACTGCGCACCGTGATGCGCACTCCGTACGAGATCTCCGACGAGGAGTACGTCGCCAAGGTCGAGGCGCTCGGCGAGGTCGACGTGCTCTGCTCGCACATCCCCCCGGAAGTGCCCGAGCTGACCTACGACACCGTCGCCCGCCGCTTCGAACGCGGCAGCCACGCCCTGCTCGACGCCATCCGGCGCACCCGTCCCAGGTACGCGCTGTTCGGCCATGTCCACCAGCCACTCGTCCGCCGGATGCGGGTCGGGGCGACGGAGTGTGTCAACGTCGGGCATTTCGCCTCGACGGGGCAGCCGTGGGCCCTTGAGTGGTGAGAGAGGCCCCGCACCGGTGACCAGCCGGGCCGCGATAGCCTGCACACCACACAACCCCCGGTCGTACCGCACTGTGAGGAGCCGCAGCGATGGCGGAACACACCAGCTCGAGCATCACGATCGAGGCGGCGCCGGCCGACGTGATGGGCGTGATCTCCGACTTCACGCGCTACCCGGAGTGGACGGGCGAGGTGAAGGAGGCCGAGGTGCTCGCCGCCGACACCAAGGGCCGTGCCGAGCAGGTCAGGCTGGTCCTCGACGCCGGCGCGATCAAGGATGACCACACCCTCGCGTACACCTGGAACGGCGACAACCAGGTCAGCTGGACGCTGGTGAAGTCCCAGATGCTGCGTGCCCTCGACGGCTCGTACACCCTGGACGCCGTCGGCGGCGGCGACCGCACCGAGGTCACCTACCAGCTGACCGTCGACGTCAAGATCCCCATGCTCGGCATGATCAAGCGCAAGGCCGAGAAGGTCATCATCGACCGCGCCCTGGCCGGTCTGAAGAAGCGCGTCGAAAGCGGGCCCGCCGCCTGATGCGCACGGTCCTCGTCACCGGCCTCGGCGGCGCGGGCCGCACCACCGTCGCCGCCGCCACCGCGCTCGCCGCGGCCCGGCGCGGCAGCCGGACCCTGTTTCTCTCCGCGGAGCCGGGCGGCGTGCTCGGCACACCCCCGGCCACCCGGGCCACGCAGGTCACGGACGGTCTGTGGGCCGCCCGCATCGACTCCGCGGCCGACTTCCGCGCCGAACTGCTCTCGCTCCAGGAGCGCGCCGGCACCGCCCTGGACCTCCTCGGCGCGGCCCGCCTGGAGGACGAGGAGCTGACCGAGCTCCCCGGAAGCGACCAGTTCGCGCTGCTGCGCGCCCTCAAGAGTGCCACCGAAGGCGGCTGGGACGAGGTCGTGGTCGACATGCCGCCGCTGCGCGAGAGTGTCGCCGTACTCGCCCTGCCCGAACAGCTGCGCCGCTATCTGCGCCGTCTGCTGCCGCCGGAGCGACAGGCCGCCCGCACCCTGCGCCCGATGCTCGCCCAGCTCGCCGGGGTGCCGATGCCCGCGCAGTGGCTGTACGAGACGGCGGCCCGCTGGGACGCCGAACTGGCCGCCGTCCAGCAGGTCGTCGAGGCCCCCACCACCTGTCTGCGGATGGTCGCGGAACCAGGCCCCGCCGCGGCGGACGCCCTGCGCGCCGCCCGGCTCGGCATCGCGCTCCAGGCGCTCCCTCTCGACATGATCGTCGCCAACCGGGTGCTGCCCGCCGAGACCCCCGACCCCTGGCTCGCCGGACTCGTCGCCCAGCAGGACAAGCACCTCGAAGAGCTGCGCGCCGAGTACGGGGCCGTGTGCGAACTGCCGCACCTCGGCCGCGAGCCGCGCGGCACCGACGACCTCGCCCTCCTCGCCGGCCGGGCACTCCTCGGCGGCACCGGTGAGACGCCGCTGCCGGGCTGCGGCGCCGACTGGAGTGTCGAGGACCGGCGCGAGAGCGACGGCGTCCTCGTGTGGCACCTGCCGCTGCCCGGAGCCGTCAAGGAGGAGATCGGGCTTGTCCGCCGTGGGGACGAACTCCTGATCACGGTCGGCCCGTTCCGCAGGATCGTTCCGCTCCCTTCCGTGCTGCGCCGCTGCACCGTGTCGGGGGCGGCATTGACGGACGGAGCGCTGCGGGTCCGATTCACGCCGGACCCCGCACTGTGGCCGCAGGGCCGCTGAACGCGGTCCTCCGTTCAGGTAACGTCGAGCGTACAAACCCTCAGTCCTGCCGCAGGAGTACGCCATGAGCGATGCCACCGAGCGTCCCGTCGACGACGACGCCTGGGCGAGCGCGTGCGCCGAGGACCTGGAGGCGGAGAAGGCACGCCGCCGCGCCCAGTACGGGACGCCGCCCGGCTCCGCCGCCGAGGAGCTGCGCAGGCTCCTCGACGCCGTCGCCGACAAGGTCTCCTCGTTCCAGACGTCGGTGCCCGGCATTGCCGCGCAGAGCGCCGTCCAGCAGCTGGTCAGCCAGGCGAAGTCCGCCGTCGAGCCGGTCATCGAGCGCAACCCGGAGATCTTCGACCATCTCGCGGCCGCCGGTGGTGAGCTCCTCGCCGCCTATCGATCAGCCGTCGAGGGCCATGAGCGACGCTGGGCCCAGAGGCCGTACGACTCCGCGGGCGGCACGTCCGGAACCTCCGAGGACGGCAGCGACCCGCGCGACGAGGGCCCTGGGGCGAGCGAGCACATCGACCTGGACTGAGCCGGGGCGTGCTCGCCCTCGGGTACGGTTGGCTTAGCGGGGCTCGACCGAATACTGAGGGACACATGGGACTCACCATCGGCGTCGACATCGGCGGCACGAAGATCGCGGCGGGCGTCGTCGACGAAGAGGGCACCATCATCGAGACGGCAACGGTGCCCACCCCGTCGACCCCCGAAGGCATCGTGGACGCGATCTCCTCCGCCGTGGCCGGAGCCGGCAAGGGGCACGACATCGAGGCCGTCGGCATCGGCGCCGCCGGATACGTCGACGACAAACGTGCCACCGTCCTGTTCGCACCGAACATCCACTGGCGCCACGAACCCCTGAAGGACAAGGTCGAGCAGCGCGTCGGCCTCCCGGTCGTCGTCGAGAACGACGCGAACGCCGCGGCCTGGGGCGAGTACCGCTTCGGCGCCGGCCAGGGACACGAGGACGTCATCTGCATCACGCTCGGCACCGGACTGGGCGGCGGCATCATCATCGGCAACAAGCTGCGTCGCGGACGCTTCGGCGTGGCCGCGGAGTTCGGCCACATCCGGGTGGTCCCGGACGGCCTGCTGTGCGGCTGCGGCAGCCAGGGCTGCTGGGAGCAGTACGCCTCGGGGCGCGCCCTCGTGCGGTACGCCAAGCAGCGAGCCAACGCCACCCCCGAGAACGCCGAGGTGCTGCTCGCCCTCGGTGACGGCACCGTCGAGGGCATCGAGGGCAAGCACATCTCTTCGGCCGCCCGGCAGGGTGACCCGGTCGCGATCGACTCGTTCCGCGAGCTGGCGCGCTGGGCCGGCGCCGGTCTGGCCGACCTGGCCTCGCTCTTCGACCCGTCCGCGTTCATCGTCGGCGGCGGGGTCTCGGACGAGGGCGAACTGGTCCTCGACCCGATCCGCAAGTCCTTCCGGCGCTGGCTGATCGGCGGAGAGTGGCGCCCGCACGCGCAGGTCCTGGCGGCGCAACTGGGCGGCAGGGCCGGTCTGGTGGGCGCGGCGGACCTGGCCCGCCAGGGTTAGCCCGAGCTGATACCCGGCCGTCACCGGTCGCCGGAGGGGTCTCGAAGCACCTCCGGCGGCCGGGGCCGGGCCGCGGCGCGGAGCCGCCGAAAAGCCCCGTACTGTCGTATCTTGACCGCATGGCGATCACCGCGCTGCCCAACTCCCGCACCGAGCCGGACGGTTCGGCCGTGATCCGGGTCCTCAGCTACAACATCCGCTCGATGCGCGACGACGAGGACGCCCTCGCCCGGGTGATCCGTGCCTGCAAGCCCGATCTGGTCTTCGTCCAGGAGGCCCCGCGCTTCTTCCGCTGGCGCAAGCACGCCGCACGGCTTGCCTCCAAGAGCGAGCTGGTGGTGCTGACCGGCGGGGCGCCCACCACAGGACCGCTGCTGATGTGCTCGCTGCGCGCGACCGTCGAGCGGACCGAGGACGTGCTGCTGCCGCTCACCCCGGGACTGCACCGCCGGGGCTTCGCCACCGCGGTGGTACGGATCGCGGGCGCCCGGATCGGTCTGCTCAGCTGCCATCTGAGCCTGCGCGCCGACGAACGCTACACGCAGGCGGGAATGGTGCTGGAGCGGATGCGCGCGATGGACGTGCCGTACAAAATCGCGGCGGGCGACCTCAACGACCGGCCGGCCGGCCGCAGCTTCCGCAGGCTCACCACGGAGCTCCAGGACTGCTGGGCGGTCGCGCCCTGGGGCGGCGAGAACACCTGGAAGCAGGACGACCCGCACAAGCGGATCGACGCGATCTTCGCCACTCGGAGCGTGGAGGTACTGGGCTGCGGTGTCCCGCTGGAGCTCCCCGGCATCACCGCGGCCGATCTTCGGGCGGCCACCGATCATCTTCCGGTGCTGGCCGCGCTGCGGATGCCCGCGCTCTGACCCCCGCCGCCCCGCAACTACACCACCGCGCCACGGCCCGGGTCGTCGTCCTCGTCGTCGCCTTGCGTCATCCGGGCCACCAGGGTGACGAAGCCGCCCAGGAAGCCGCCGACGCAGAGCGTGGTCAGCCACCAGGTCATGTCCCACTGGAGCAGCACCGCGACCAGCATCAGCACCGGCCCGCCGACCACGGCGAGCCAGGCGAACCGGGCCGTGACATCCGCCTCGGGCAGCGGCGGCGGCTCCGGCGGCACGAAGTGGCCCTCGTCGTCGTCGCTGTCGTCGACATCGTCACCGGGCTCGCTCACCGCGTAGTCCCGCGGACCGCCGACGCCCGGCGCGAACGTGATGGAGCTGCCCAGCGCGGGCCTGTCCGCCTCCCCTTCCCCCTCCGGATCCGCCTCGGGATCGGGCTCCTGCCCGCCCGTCCGGTCCTTCGGTGTCTCGTTCACCTCGCTCTCCAGCAGGGCGAGATCCTCCACCGACTTGAACGGCTTGGCACCCGGCGGGTCGGCCGGCTCCTCGCCGTACCCGGCGACGATGGCCGCCCAGGCGGCCTCCTCGTCGATCGGCTGCGGCTCGCGGTCCGCGTCGTGCTGCTCAGCCACCGGTCGTGCTCCCCTTCTTCCCGACACTCGGAGCGAGCCGGCCGATGAACGCGTAACTCTCCTCGAAAACCCGCTCCGCATCGTGGTCCAACGTCGCCACGTGGTAGCTCTGTTCCAGCAGGATCTCGGTGACGTCCGTGGAGGAGACCCGGCTGAGGACCCGGGCCGAGTCCACCGGCGGGACCACATGGTCCTGGGGGCTGTGCAGCAGCATCATCGGCTGGGTGACCTGCGGCAGCTCGCCGTCGACCAGCCGGAGGAAGTTCCGCAGGGAGTGCGCGGCGTGCAGCGGGACGCGGTCGTACCCGACCTCCTCGGCACCTTCGAGGGCGATGTCGCTGGCCACGCCCTTGGTCGTGCGCACGAGGTGACGGGCGACCGGCAGGGCGTATGCCGAGAGGCCGTGGACCTTGTTCGCCGGGTTCACCACGACGATGCCGCTCACCGTGTCGCCGTGCTTCGCGGCCAGCCGCAGCGTGAGCGCGCCGCCCATCGAGAGGCCGAAGACGAAGACCTGGCTGCACCGCTCCCGCAGCAGGCGCAGTTCGCGGTCCACCTCCGCGTACCAGTCCTGCCAGCCGGTGAGCTGCATGTCCTGCCAGCGGGTGCCGTGCCCGGGGAGCAGCGGCAGGGACACCGTCAGCCCCCGCTCGGCCAGATACTCGGCCCAGGGGCGCAGTGACTGGGGGGAACCGGTGAATCCGTGACAGAGAAGGACGCCGACCTCTCCGCCTTCGTGGCGGAACGGCTCGGCTCCAGGAAGGACCGGCACCGGGGTCTCCTGTTCGTGAGGGTCTGACTCGTCAGATGCGAAGGTGTACTTCACCGTACGCGACCGGACTGACACCGACCAGATCCGCAGAGCACCCGGCGTGCACCGGGCGCGCGCCCGCCACGCGCCCGGCGCGGACCCGCCACGGTCGCCGGGCGACCGCGCCCGCCACGCGCCTGACGCGTGACCGGCACCGACCGGAGCGGGAACCCCGGGCCCCCCACGGGTTAAGGTCTGTTCGACAGCACACAGGAGGCATTCGAGTTGATCTACGGCGCCATGAAGTTCTCCCTCGGAGGCTCGCTGAAGCTTGCCTTCAGGCCCTGGGTGGAGGGTCTTGAGAACATTCCCGCCGAGGGACCCGCGATCCTCGCGAGCAACCACTTGTCCTTCTCGGACTCGTTCTTCCTCCCGGCGGTCCTCGACCGCAAGGTCACGTTCATCGCCAAGGCGGAGTACTTCACCTCGCCCGGTGTCAAGGGCAAGCTCACCGCCGCCTTCTTCAAGGGCGTCGGGCAGCTCCCGGTGGACCGGTCCGGCGCACGCGGCGCCGGTGAGGCGGCGATCAAGGCCGGCATCGACGTCATCGAGGGCGGCGGTCTCTTCGGTATCTACCCGGAGGGCACCCGCTCCCCGGACGGCCGCCTCTACCGCGGCAAGCCCGGTGGCCTCGCGCGCGTGGCGCTGGCCACCGGCGCTCCCGTCATCCCGGTCGCGATGATCGACACCGAGAAGATCCAGCCGCCCGGCAAGGTGGTCCCCAAGCTGATGCGCCCGGGGATCCGGATCGGCAAGCCGCTCGACTTCAGCCGCTATCACGGCATGGAGAGCGACCGGTTCATCCTGCGGTCGGTGACCGACGAGGTCATGTACGAGATCATGAAGCTTTCGGGCCAGGAGTACGTCGACATCTACGCGACCGCGGCCAAGCGCCAGATCGCGGAGGCGGAGAAAGCCGAGAAGGCGGCGGCGAAGGCGGCCGAGAAGGCCTCGGGGAGCGCCGGGGATGCCGGCACGGCAAAGACGACGGACCGGCCGGCCGCGTAGCCGCGCCGTCGGTCGTGGGGTGGGGGAGATGGCCAAGCGCGAGCGTGTCGTGCGGATGTCGGTCGAGCTGCCGCTGTGGCGTGCGCTGACCGCCTACCGCGTTCTGACCATGACGTACGCGGTGCTGCTGTTCGTCTTCACCCGCGGCAAGTTCGAGCGCCCCTGGGTGGCGGTCGCCTTCCTGGCGGTGATGAGCGTGTGGACGCTGATCACGCTGCCGAAGGTGGCCAACGCGGCCCGCTGCACCAAGCGCTTCCTCGTCGCGGACCTCACCATCGCGCTGACCGGAATCCTGCTCACCCCGCTCGCCGACGCGCAGGCCCAGTCGGTCGACGGGCCCACCCTGCCGTCGATATGGACCGCCGGGTCCGTCCTCGCCTTCGCCATCAAGGGCGGCTGGCGCTGGGCGGCCTTCGCCTCGTCCTTGGTCGCCGTCGCCAACATCGTCGAGCGCGGCCACCCCAGCCGGGACACGTTCCACAACGTGCTGCTGGTCTGGATCGCCTCCATCGCCATCGGCTATGTCGTCGAGGTCGCACGCGCCTCCGAGCGCACCCTGGCCCGCGCCCTGGAGATCGAGGCGGCCACCCGCGAGCGCGAGCGGCTGGCCCGGGACATCCACGACAGCGTGCTCCAGGTGCTGGCGATGGTGCAGCGGCGCGGTACGGAGCTGGGCGGCGAGGCGGCTGAGCTGGGCCGGATGGCGGGGGAGCAGGAGGTCGCCCTGCGCACCCTCGTCTCCAGCGGTCTGGTGCAAACGACACGGGCCTCGGAGGACGTGGCGCAGGGTGCCGTGATCCGGAGCGTCGACGTCGAGGACGAACCGTCCGGCGAGCCTGGGGTCCACGATCTGCGGTCGCTGCTCGCCCGGCACGCCGGGTCGAGGGTGACGTTCTCGGAGCCGGGTGCTCCGGTGCTCCTTCCCGCTGCCGCGGCCACCGAGCTGGCCGCGGCTGTCAGTGCCGCACTGGACAATGTCACCAGACATGCGGGGGCGGCGGCGCAGGCCTGGATCCTGGTCGAGGACTGGCCGGACGAGGTGGTGGTGACGGTGCGGGACGACGGGCCGGGCATTCCCGAGGGCAGGCTGGCGCAGGCGGAGGGGGAGGGGCGGCTCGGAGTCGCCCTCTCGATCCGGGGGCGGCTGCGGGACCTGGGCGGCTCGGCCGAGCTGATCTCGATCCCGGGCCAGGGGACGGAAGTCGAGCTGAAGGTTCCACGGGGGAAGGCAGGAAAATGACGGACCAGCAGACGATCAAGGTGATGGTCGTCGACGACCACCCGATGTGGCGGGACGCGGTCGCACGTGACCTGGGCGCGGCCGGTTTCGAGGTGGTGGCCACGGCCGGGGACGGCCCGCAGGCGGTGCGCCGGGCGAGAGCCGTCACCCCCGACGTCCTCGTCCTCGACCTCAATCTCCCCGGGATGCCCGGCGTCCAGGTGTGCAAGGAGCTCGTCGGCTCCCGTCCCGCTCTTAGGGTCCTGGTGCTGTCCGCGAGCGGTGAGCACGCGGACGTCCTGGAGGCGGTGAAGTCCGGCGCGACAGGCTATCTGCTCAAGTCCGCGAGCACGGAGGAGCTGACCGACGCGGTGCGGCGCACCGCAGTCGGCGATCCGGTGTTCACGCCGGGCCTCGCGGGTCTGGTGCTCGGCGAGTACCGGCGGCTCGCGTCCGAGCCCGCACCGGCGGCCGGAGCGGACGAGCCGAATGCCCCTCGGCTGACCGAGCGCGAGACCGAGGTGCTGCGGCTGGTCGCCAAGGGCCTGTCGTACAAGCAGATCGCCGAGCGTCTGGTCATCTCGCACCGCACCGTCCAGAACCATGTGCAGAACACCCTCGGCAAGCTCCAGTTGCACAATCGCGTGGAGCTCGTGCGGTACGCCATCGAGCGCGGCCTCGACGACGAGTAATCCTTCGGCCTTATACCCGTATGAGTGAAAAACGGGCGTCAACCACCGCATGACGCACGGGTATTGACCTTTCGCCCCATCCCGAAGTGACCTGGATCACCATTAGCGTGGCGGTCATTCGGCTCACCAGCGAAGGGAAGTTTCCATGCGCGTCGGAGTACTGACCGGGGGCGGCGACTGCCCCGGGCTCAACGCGGTCATCCGTGGCGTCGTCCGCAAGGGCGTGCAGGAGTACGGCTATGAATTCGTGGGCTACCGCGACGGCTGGCGCGGACCGCTCGAAGGCGACTCGATTCCGCTCGGCATCCCCGCCGTCCGCGGCATCCTGCCCCGCGGCGGCACCATTCTCGGCTCTTCGCGCACCAACCCGCTGAAGGCGGAGAACGGCATCCGCCGCATCAAGGACAACCTCGCCAAGCACGAGGTGGACGCTCTGATCGCCATCGGCGGCGAGGACACCCTCGGCGTCGCGGCCCGGCTGCACGACGAGTACGGCATCAACTGCGTCGGCGTGCCCAAGACCATCGACAACGACCTGTCCGCCACCGACTACACCTTCGGCTTCGACACCGCGGTCGGCATCGCCACCGAGGCCATCGACCGGCTCCACACCACCGCCGAATCGCATATGCGCGTCCTGGTGGTGGAGGTGATGGGGCGGCACGCGGGCTGGATCGCCCTGCACTCCGGACTGGCCGGCGGCGCCAACGTCATCCTCATCCCCGAGCAGCGCTTCGACATCGACCAGGTCTGCGCCTGGGTGACCTCACGTTTCAAGGCCAGTTACGCCCCGATCGTCGTCGTCGCCGAGGGCGCGATGCCCAAGGACGGCGATGCGGTCCTCAAGGACGGCACACTCGACTCGTTCGGCCATGTGCGGCTCTCCGGCGTCGGCGAGTGGCTGGCCAAGGAGATCGAGAAGCGGACCGGCAAGGAGGCCCGCACCACCGTCCTCGGACACGTCCAGCGCGGTGGCACCCCCAGCGCGTTCGACCGCTGGCTCGCCACCCGGTTCGGACTGCACGCCATCGACGCGGTGCGGGACGGCGACTTCGGCAAGATGGTGGCGCTCCAGGGCACGGACATCGTGCGCGTGCCGATCGCCGAGGCGACGGCCAGGCTGAAGACGGTCGACCCCAAGCTGTACGAGGAGGTCGGCGTCTTCTTCGGCTGACCGATTGTCACGGCAAGTCCGGGCTGTGGGCCGTGCTACTCGCCATATCCGGCCCACAGCTCATGTTCCGGGCCCGCTGCCCCGGCCGGTCTCAGCCGACCAGGACGCCCGCCATCAGCGCCGCGGTGAGCGCCGCCCCGTTCGTCGTGAGCACCGACTCCGGATGGAACTGCACCGACGCGAATCCCGGACCGCGCAGAGCATGCACATCACCGGCCGCGTCGCGGCTCACCTCGATACGCCGCACGGCCAGCTCTGCCGCGGTCCGCTCGTCGCAGCGCGCCGTGAAGCTGTTGTAGAAGCCCACGGTCTCCTCGTGTCCGAAGAGGTCGATCCGCTCCTGCGCCCCCTGATACGGCGCGTCCTTCCGTACGATCTCCAGGCCCAGCTCGGCGGCGAACAGCTCGTGCCCGAGGCAGACACCGAGCAGCCCATGACGGTGCTCCCGCAGCAGATCGGCGGCGAGCCCCCGCAGCAGGCGCATCTTCGGATCGGCGGAATCCGCGGGATTGCCCGGCCCGGGACCGAGCACCACCAGGCCCGCGTGCGCCGACGCCGCCTCCCGCAGACCCGGCTCGTCGTACCGGCGCACGGTCACCTCCAGGCCCGTCGAGCGCAGCAGATGCGCCAGCATCGCCGTGAAGGTGTCCTCGCCGTCGACGACCAGCGCATGACCGGAGAGCTGCTCGGACCGCTCCTGCATCCGCAGCCAGAAGGGCGCGAGGTCGGCGCGGCGGGCATCGAGCGCGGCCCGCACCCGCGGGTCGTCGCCGAGCCGCGGGCGCTCGGCGTCCTCGGCCGGCCGGCCGGGACGCACCCCCAGCGCCGCCAGCACACCGGCCGCCTTGGCGTGTGTTTCGGCGACCTCCCCCACCGGGTCGGAGTGGCGGACCAGGGTCGCCCCCACCGGCACCCGCAGGCGGCCCTCGGCGTCGATGTCGGCGGTACGGATCAGAATGGGTGAGTCGAGCGTCTGCGCGCCGCCCACGTCCGTGCCGATCAGGGCGAGGGCGCCCGCGTAGTACCCGCGTCCGCCCACCTCGTGGCGCTCGATGACGCGGCAGGCGTTCTGGACGGGGGAGCCGGTGACCGTCGCCGCGAACATCGTCTCCTTCAGCACCTCCCGTACATCCAGCGAGCTTCTTCCCCGCAACTCGTATTCGGTGTGCGCGAGATGGGCCATCTCCTTCAGCCGTGGCCCGATGACGACGCCGCCCATATCCCCGACGGTGCACATCATCTTCAGCTCCTCGTCGACGACCATGGAGAGCTCCTCGCGCTCCTTGCGGTCGTCGAGGAAGTCGAGCAGCGCCTCGGGGGTCGGGCCCTCGGGCGGATAGCGGAAGGTCCCGCTGATCGGATTCATCACCACCGTGCCGCCGCTCATCCGGACATGGGCCTCGGGGCTGGCTCCCACGAGCGTCCGGGTGCCGGTGTGCACGACGAAGGTCCAGTACGCACCGCGCTCGGTGGCCAGCAGCCGCCGGAAGAGGGCGAGTGCGTCGGCCCGGCCGAAGCCGGGGACACGGCCGGTGTAGGTACGGCGGATGACGAAGTTCGCGCCTTCGCCCCGGCCGATCTCGTCGTCGATGACGTGCCGGACGATATCCGCGTACTCCTCGTCGCCGACGTCGAAGGCCCCGCCCTCGACCCGTACGTCATGGGCGGGAAGCTGTGCCAGCGCGTCCGTGAGCGGAAGTTCGTACGTCTCGTCGGCGACGAGCACCGCGAGCGGGGTGCCGTCGTCGCGCACGTCGAAGCCGCGCTCCCTGATCTGGCGGAACGGCACCAGGGCGAGCGAGGGGCGGTCCGTGGCGGGAAGGTCGGCGAGGCGCTCGGCCTCGTGCACCGCGCCGATCAGGATCTCGACGGTGTCGTGGTCGTGGCCGGGGGTACGCCTGCGCAGCAGGGCGAAGGGCGGGCAGTCGTCGTCGAGCAGGCGGCTGACGGGCATCGGGGTGTTCCTTCCGAGTGGAGGAACGGCCGCTGTCCCGGACCCGGGAAACACGGAAGGCCGCCCCTCGGGCGGCCTTCGCGGTCTTCGTCGCGCGATTGTCAGTGGGCCGCCGGATCTGCGGTCCACCACCAAGTGCGGGTCATGTGCGCGAACATGACGCCGACCCTAACGCATCCGCCCGCGGCGCCGCAGCACGTCCGGAGTGCGGACGGCCGCGGTGCCGCGGGCCGGGCGGTGTGCCCGACGGGTCTCAGCTTGAAATTAAAGGTTTCCCCTCGGTTCTTCGGGTCGAGGGGTGTCCTTTTTGTGCTGGTGTTTGCCGACGGGGTGTCGGGGGGCGGGGCTGGTGGTGGTGCCCCGTGGGCGGCCTGGGCCGGGGTGGGTGGCTTTCGGCGGTTTCGCGGGAGTGCCCAGGATCTTGCGGATGCGGGGATAGCCGCGGCGGACCCGGCCGGGAGTGAGCTGATCCGATGTGAGTGGCTTCTCCCAGGGCCGGCGCAGATCGCCGGTGAGGGTGCGGGCGAGTCGGAGCTGGGTGTAGGCGGCGAGGATCAGCCAGACCCAGCGGTCGGCCTGAGCGGGGTGACGCAGGCGGGGGCGGGTCATGCCCAGGGCCTGCTTCCAGAACCGGAATGTGTGTTCGATGTCGAATCTTCTCAGGAAGATCCGCCACAGGCGGTCGACGTCGTGAGTGTCGGCGTCGGGGGCCGAGTGCCATAGCCATAGCGGCTTGGGATCGCGGTTGCCGGGCAGGCGCTCGACCGCGAGGTGTACCAGCGTTCCCTCCACGTTGGGCAGGTCACCCGGGTGATCGGCCCAACCGCCCTGGCGGCGTTCGAGTTTGGGGTGCAGGCGTCCCCAGCAGCGGGCGGTCACGGCACCGAACCGGTCATGACGGGTGGTGGACTCCTGGACGGGTGCGGGGTGGGTGGCCGGGTCGGCCAGCCGGAAGGGTGCGCCATGACGCGGTTGGCGGCCTTTGGTGGGTCCCCTGCGGCGCCCTGGCGGGTGGTGCATGACGCGGTCGGCGCGGATCCGCCCGAGCAGCCGGACCGGCTCGTTGCGCAGCAACCACGTCAGCCGCACGATGTCGTAGCCGGCGTCCAGCACGAACAGCACCTCGGGGTCGCCCTCGCGACACTGACCAGCCTCGCGCAGGCGCGTGAGCAGGTTCCGGACCTGGGCGGCGGTGACCTCGGTCAGGTCATCGTCCGGGCCGAGGCGGACCGCGTCCAGCGGCCCGGTCCACGAGGTCCGTCCGCCGCCCAGCGCGGCGGCGACCTGGTAGGGCCAGCCCGGAATCGTCTGCCGAACCCCGTCGCAGCGGCACGGGCGGTGGCAGTGCAGCCGGTCCGGCGAGCACTCCGCGTCCGGGCGCGGCCACGGTGTCACGTCCAGCGCGATCGAGATCTGCCGGTCCGTCCCGCGCGGAAGCTCCAGCCCGGCCAGCGCCAACCGCAGCCGCGACACATCCAGGCGGCCTCGGGCGAGCGCGTCGTACATCGCCCCGTGCCCACGCCGGTGAACTGTCTCAAGCGACAACTCCGGCAGCGACACCACCGGGCCGCCCGCGCACAGCACCGCGTCCGTCAACTCGAACAACGCATCGGCACGGCGGGGCATTGCCGCGTACAACTCCATTCGAAAGGAGGACAGTTCGGCAAGTGCCTGCCGATGAGCGGCTCCAGGGACGACACTCGACACTGACGACCTCCCGGCCCGTTGTGCGACTCGACATCACACAGCGTGAAAGGGAGGTCGTCGCCATGTCCGGCAGATCCCCATGTGAGTGAACGATCCGAACCTCAAACGATCACTGAAGGTTAAATTTCAAGCTCAGACCAGCAGGTTGTAGATCTGCCAGCCCGTGGCGATCTGGACGCGGGCGGCGAACGGCGCGGTGGCGCCGCCGGTGCCCTTGTAGAGCCAGAGCACGCCGGAGGTGTCCCGGGCGATCACATCGGGCTTGCCGTCGCCGGAGAGATCGCTCGGCCCGTTGAGGATGCCGTAGGCCCCCCAGCCGCTGCCGGTCTTCACCCGGGCCGCGTACGGCGCGGTGGCGCTGCCGGTGCCCTTGTAGAGCCAGAGCACGCCGGAGGTGTCCCGGGTGAGCAGATCCGCCTTGCCGTCACCGGTGAGGTCGCCGGTGTCCGTCAGCTGGTTGTAGATCCCCCAGCCGCTGCCGATCTTCACCCTGGCGGCGAAGGGCGTGGCGTTGGTGCCGGTGCCCTTGTAGAGCCAGAGCACGCCGGAGGTGTCCCGGGCGAGCAGATCCGCCCTGCCGTCACCGGTGACGTCCCGCGCGCCGGTCAGCCGGTTGTAGATCCCCCAGCCCGTGCCCACCTCGACGCGCTTGAGGAAGGGGGCGGACGGAACGCCGCTGCCGGGGTAGTACCAGAGCACGCCCGAGGCGTCGCGGGCCACCATGTCGCCGACGGCGTCGGCCCGCAGAGCCGTCATGGAGGTCACCGCGTTGTAGCCCTGCCAGCCGCTGCCGACGCGGAAGCGCGCGAGGTACGGCGCGGTCGCGCTGCCGGTGCCCTGGTACTGCCACAAGACGCCCGAGGCGTCGCGGGCGAGGGTGTTGTACCGGGAAGCGCCCAGGTCGGGGGCGGTGCTGCTGATCTGCTGGACATCGCTCGCCCTGACCCAGGCGATGCGGTGGTTGAAGCGGATCGGGTAGAAGGAGTTGGTTCCCTTGACCAGTGTGCCCCCGGTGTCGAACGCCGAGGAGTAGTAGTCGCCGGTCACCGTCCCCCCGGCCTTGGGGTAGGCCTGCCCGGCGGGGAGGCTGTACTTGGTCAGGGAGGCGGAGTTGTCGGCCTGGACCGCGACACCGGTCCCGGCGTACGCGGCGTCCTCGGGGTAGGTGCGCCCGTAGACGGGGATCGACGCCGCGCCCGCCTTGGCGGTGAGGACGGTCTGCGGGGTCTTGCCGACGGGTGCGGTGAACTGGCCGCCCGGGTTGTGGAACCAGGCCTTCTGCCCGCCGTACCAGATCGCCGTCCAGTCCGTCCGGGCCTCGGCGACGACGAACTCGGCGCCGGCGAGCACCTTGTTCGCCCAGTTCGCCCCTTCGCTCCACAGCACGGTGCCCAGGTACGGGTCGCTCACCGTGGTCGCGCTCGTCGACGGCGAGGTGTACAGGTAGCCGAAGTTCGCGGGCTGGGCGGCGACGGCCTGGCCGCCGTTGGTCAGCTTCGGCTGGTTGGCCGTGGTGAACGGCGGGACGATGCGCACCAGCTGACCGGCCTTGACGGGGCCGCCCGCGCCGTTCGCGCCGGTGGGCGCGCCCATCAGCTTCATGTAGTGGTTCCAGTCCCAGAACGGGCCCGGGTCCCAGTGCTGCGCGCCGACGCCCTTGTCGAGCACGCCCGGCACCTCGTCGTGGCCGATGATGTGCTCGCGGTCCAGCGGGATGCCGAACCTGGCGGCGAGGTACTTCACCAGAGCCGCCGACGACTCGTACTGCGGCTCGGTGTACCAGCTGCCCGCCTTGATGGCGTAGCCCTCGTGCTCGATGCCGATGGCGTGCATGTTCACGGTCTTGTTGGCCGCGTGCCACGATTCGTTCTTGGTCTCCACCATCTGGGTGACCAGGCCGTCGGAGGCGCGGATCAGATAGTGCGCGCTGACGTACGTCGCCGGGTTCTGGAAGGTGGCCAGCGAGTCGGCGTAGCCGCCCTCGGTGTCGTGGATGACGATCTGGCGGATGTCGAAACCACCCGCCGGGCGGCCGGCGATGTTGTAGTTGCCCTGGTCCTTGGCATAGCCGGCCGGTGCGAAGTCGCAGTTCAGGTCGGCCGGGCACTCGGGCGTCGGGACCGCGGAGACGCTCGCGAAGGTCGCGGCCAGCGGCAGCTTCGACGGCTTGACGGGAGTGACCGAGGGGTCGGCCTTCAGCGTGACCCGCTGGCCGTCCGCGGTGAGCTCGCTCTCGCCCGTCCTGATCGATTCGTAGACGCGCGTGGCGAAGAGCTGCGCGCCCTTGGCGTCGGGTGCCTGGCTGAAGCGGGCGACGGCGGGGTACCAGAGGCCCGGGTCGTCCGGCAGCGAACCGGTGGCCTCGCGCTGGTAGTCGGCGAGCAGCGCGGCGCCGGCGCGGATGCTCTGGGCCGCGTCGCTCCGGAGTTCGTCGGCCGGCTTGTCGATGAGCTCGGCCGCCTCGTCCAGCGTGTGCAGCCGGGGGTCGCTCATTTCGACGGCGGCCAGGGTGGACCTGAGAGCCTTGTCGGCGTCGAAGCGCTTCTCGACCGCCGGGTCGCCGCTCTGGTTGAGGTGTGCGAGGCGCTCCTCGGCGGTCGGTTTCTCCATGTCGTCCGGTCTCACCCGGGTCAGGCCCATGACGTTGTACGCGCCGGTCGTGCTCGGCAGGCCGTCGTGGGTCTCCCAGCGTGTCTGCCGGTACGAGACCGCCATCAGCACGCTCTTCGGTACGTCGAACTCCCGCGCCGCGTCCTCGAACCGGGACTGGAGCGTCGCGTTCGGGGCCGCAGCCTTGCCGTCACCGGACGAGCCGAGGAACCCGGGCGACGCCACCGCGATCGTGCCGATCGTGGCGGTGGCGATCACGGCTGCGGCCACGCCGTACAGGAGTACCTTCTTCTTGCGGTCCCTGCGATGCCCGGTTCTCAACGTCCACCCCTGCTCACTGGCCACCCCTGTATCTCGGTCCACGTGTGTATCTCGGTCCACGTGTGAAATGCAGTGACATTAGCATGTACATGGTTGACGTTTGAAAGAAACTGGCATGCGGGTTCCGGGAGCCGGCGCGTTCGTCACCGTGGACGGGGCGTCTCACTTGATGGGCGGTCGGCAGAGCGCCCCCATCCACCCCGTACTGTTGGTGAGGTGACCGTGAACGCAAAGACCACCACTGCCGGTGGCAACACCTGGCGAGACCTGCCCGCGGCGCAGCAGCCCGAGTACCCCGATGCCGAGGCTCTGCGCGATGTGATCGCGGACCTCGAGTCGTATCCGCCGCTCGTCTTCGCGGGCGAGTGCGACATGCTGCGCGCCCGGATGGGAGCCGTCGCCAAGGGCGAGGCGTTCCTGCTCCAGGGCGGCGACTGCGCCGAGGCCTTCGACGCCGTATCCGCCGACCACATCCGCAACAAGCTCAAGACCCTGCTCCAGATGGGCGCGGTGCTCACCTACGCCGCGTCCGTGCCCGTGGTGAAGGTCGGCCGTATCGCGGGCCAGTACTCCAAGCCGCGCTCCAAGCCGACCGAGACCCGCGACGGCGTGACGCTGCCCACCTACCGGGGCGACTCCGTCAACGGCTTCGAGTTCACCGAAGCGGACCGGATCCCGGACCCGGAGCGCCTGAAGAGGATGTACAACGCCTCCTCCGCCACGCTCAACCTGGTGCGCGGCTTCACCACCGGCGGCTACGCCGACCTGCGCCAGGTTCACGCCTGGAACCAGGACTTCGTGAAGTCGTCCCCCTCGGGCCAGCGCTACGAGCAGCTCGCCCGCGAGATCGACAACGCGCTGAACTTCATGAAGGCCTGTGGCACCGACCCGGCCGAGTTCCGCACGGTCGAGTTCTTCTCCTCCCACGAGGCGCTGCTGCTCGACTACGAGTCGGCGCTGACCCGCGTCGACTCCCGTACGGGCCACCTGTACGACGTCTCGGGCCACATGGTCTGGATCGGCGAGCGGACCCGCCAGCTGGACGGGGCGCACATCGAGTTCGCCTCCCGGATCCGCAACCCGATCGGTGTGAAGCTCGGCCCGACGACGACCGTCGACGAGGCGCTGCAGTACATCGAGAAGCTCGACCCCGAGCGGGAGCCGGGCCGCCTCACGTTCGTCGTCCGCATGGGCGCCGACAAGGTCCGGGACAAGCTCCCGGAGCTGGTCGAGAAGGTGACGGCCTCCGGCGCCACGGTGGCCTGGGTGACCGACCCGATGCACGGCAACACCTTCGAGGCGGCCTCCGGCCACAAGACCCGCCGCTTCGACGACGTGCTCGACGAGGTCAAGGGCTTCTTCGAGGTCCACAAGGCGCTGGGCACCCACCCGGGCGGCATCCATGTCGAGCTCACCGGTGACGATGTCACCGAGTGCGTGGGCGGCGGCGACGAGATCTTCGTCGACGACCTGCACCAGCGCTACGAGACGGCCTGCGACCCGCGCCTGAACCGCAGCCAGTCGCTGGACCTGGCCTTCCTGGTCGCCGAGATGTACCGGGACCAGTAGTGACGGATCAATGACAGAGGGGCGCGGATCAATGTGATCCGCGCCCCATCGTCATTTCCGGGGCTTTTGTGCGACCGATCCGGCGGGTAAGGTTAGGTTAGCCTCACCGATCATCGGGAAGGCGTCGCCCATCCGATCCCGCCCGGGAGGTGAACCGCGTGTACGTCTGCTCATGCTTCGGCATCACCGAGAAGCAGGTGAAGGAGCACGCGGATGCCGGCGCCTGCACCCCCCGCCAGATAGCGTCGGTCTCCAAGGCCGGCACCGACTGCGGATCGTGTGTGCGCCGGATTCAGGGCATCCTCGGCCGTGGCGCCTGCCCCCGCCGGGAGCTGCTCGACCAGGGCAGCGGAGCGGCCCTGCTGGCCGCCGCCCCCGAGCCCGGTCGGCGGACCGAGCTCGATGAAGCGGCCTGATCCGGAAGAAGGCCCCGGGGCCTCAGCTCTCCGGCTGCTCGATGAGCTGCGCGATGTACAGCGCCTCACCGAGCTTCTCCACCAGCTCCAGCTGGGTGTCGAGATAGTCGATGTGGTGCTCCTCGTCCTCCAGGATCGACTCGAAGATGTTCGCCGAGGTGATGTCGCCCTTCGCGCGCATCACCTCGATCCCGCGTCGCAGGCGGTCGATCGCCTCCACCTCGACCTGACGGTCGGCCTGGAACATCTCCGTGACGGTCTGGCCGATGCGCACATGGAACAGGCGCTGGTAGTTCGGCAGGCCGTCGAGGAAGAGAATTCTGTCGGTCAGTACTTCGGCGTGCTTCATCTCGTCGAACGACTCGGACCGGGTGTACTTCGCGAGCTTCGTCCAGCCGAAGTTCTCCTGCATCTTCGCGTGCAGGAAGTACTGGTTGATTGCGGTCAATTCGGCGGTCAGCTGCTCATTGAGGAACTCGAGAACCTCGGGGTCGCCCTGCATCGCTGAGGCTCCTTCCGCGCATGTGGCTGGGGCAGGTGCGCGCATCCTCGCACCGAGGCCGGGGAGCGTCCAGTAAGTGCATGCTTAGTAGGAGTTGCCCGAATCGGCCCAGACCTGGTCATGACCACCCTTCGCCGTCTGTCACCATGGATGGCATGGGTCAGCCGGAGAGCCAGGATTACCGCGCACCAGAGGAGTCCGAGCTTCCGCCGGGACAGCGACTGCAGCGTGGCTGGCCCGTCACCCACTACGGCCCGGTACCCAAGTTCAAGCCCGACCGCTGGGAGTTCAGGGTTTTCGGCGCCACGGCGGACGGCGACAAGCGCTGCTGGAACCACGAGGAATTCTCGGCGCTGCCGTTTTCCACGGTCGTCGGCGATCTGCACTGTGTGACGAGGTTCAGCATGGTGGGGGCCGAATGGGGTGGGGTGCCCGCCCGTACGATCCTGGAGCTCGCGCCCCCGGCGCCCGGCGTCACCCATGTCATGATCTGGGCCGAGTACGGCTTCAGCGCCAATCTCCGCCTGTCGGACTTCGACGCGGACCGCACGATCTTCGCGACCCACAAGGACGGTGAACTGCTCACCGCCGAGCACGGCTTTCCGCTGCGGCTGGTCGTGCCGCATCTGTACGCCTGGAAGGGGCCCAAGTGGGTCAGGGGCGTGGAGTACATGACCACCGACCGCCGCGGCTTCTGGGAGGAGCGCGGCTACCACAACCTCGGCGACCCGTGGCGCGAGCAGCGCTACTCCTACCAGGAAGAGCCCGGGGACGGCCCCGAGATCTGAGCCCTGGCCCCCGGCCCGGTCAGTGGTGGGACTGATGCACCACCGCGTGGCCCTTGCCGCGGCCGATCATCCACTTGTTGACGGGTGTGGTGACCACGAAGGCCACCGCGAGCGAGATGGCGAGAGCGGCCCAGAACAGCAGATCCTTCAGCTCGGCGTCCATCGCGTCCGGCCAGAGCGCGATCACGCCGTTGTCGATCAGCTCCATCACGGCGATGGAGAGGGTGTCGGCGGCGAGAGCGACCCGGACGGCGGCCTTGAAGCCGACGCCGGCGCTCAGGACACCACGCAGCGTGAGTGCGTAGCCGAAGAAGAAGGCCAAGATGATCGCGAGGATCACCGTCGGCGCGTTTCCCCAGCCCAGCGCGGTGCCGATGACCATGCCGAGCACCTCGCCGATGGCGCAGCCGGTCAGGCAGTGCAGCGTCGCCCGGGCGGCCACGGACCAGCCGGCTCCGCCGTGGCCCGGGTGGGTGGGGTGAGTGTGCGCGGTGCCGGTGTCGTGCCGCATGAGTAGCCCCCAATGCCGGACAGTGGTCTCTGCTCAATTAGGAGGAACAAAATACCCCGCGGGGGTATTCCTTCGCGGTGTGTCAGCGGAGCTTCTTCAGCCGAGCCACGTCCGCCGCGTACGCCTCCCGGGGACCGGGCGTCTCGATGATCAGCGGGACGCCCTCCGTCGCCGGATGCCGCATCAGCGCTCGGAACGGCTCCTCACCTATGTGACCTGCCCCGATGTTCTCGTGACGGTCCTTGTGCGCACCGACGACATCCTTGGAGTCATTGGCGTGGATCAGCTTGAGCCGGCCCTCGCCGACCGTCTCCACCAGCAGATCCAGGGTCTGTGCCATCCCGTGCGGACCGGTCAGATCGTGGCCGGCCGCGAAGACATGGCAGGTGTCCAGGCATACGCCCAGCTTGGGGTGGGCGTCCAGAGCCTCGAAGTACGGGCCGAAGTCCCAGGTGCGGGAGCAGAGCGAGAAGCCCTGGCCAGCCGTCGACTCCAGCAGCAGGAACGGGTCGTCTTCGTGGGTCAGCTCGTCGAGCAGCGGCAGCATCAGCTCCCGTACCTGCGCCAGCGCCACCTCGCGGGAGCGCCCGCCGGTCGCCGAGCCGGTGTGCACGACCACACCGCGTGCGCCGATCCGGCGGCCCCGGCGCAGCGAGTGCCGCAGCGATTCCACGGACCTCTCGGCGGTCGCCTCGGTGTGCGAGCCGAAGTTGATCAGATACGGGGCGTGGACATACGCCGTGAGCCCGTCGGCGGCGCACCCGGCGCGGAACTGCTCGTCCTGTGCCGGGTCTCCGGCCGGGGTCGCCCAGCCGCGCGGATTGGCGACGAAGACCTGGACGGTCTCGGCCTCCAGCTCACGGGCGTGGGCAAGACCGGTCCTGGCGAGGCCGCCGGCCACGGGGACATGGGCGCCGACGGGGTTGCGCATCAGAGCTAGAGTCCCTTGGTCTTGATGGTGATCGTGCTGCCCTCGGGCGCCTGCTGGCCCGCCGCGACGGACTGGCTCTCGACGGTGTCGCCGAGGAACGGGAAGCTCTTCTCCACCTTGACCTCGAAGCCCGCCTCCTTCAGCCTGCTCGTCGCCTCGTCGGCCTTCTTGCCGACGACATCGGGGACGTCGATCAGCCGCGGGCCCTTGGAGACCGTCAGGGTGATCGTGTCGCCTCGGGCCAACTCGGTGCCTTCGGCCGCGGACTGCCGGGCGACGGAGCCCGCCTCCTCCGGCGAGTTGATCTGCGCGGAGGCGATCTTGACCTCGAACCCGGCGCCCTGGAGCTCGCTGGTGGCGTCGTCCACCGCATGGCCCGTCACATCCGGGACCTCGATCGGCTGACCCTTGCTGACCACGATCGCCACCGCGGAGTCGGGGCTGCGGCGGCTGCCCGCCTCCGGGGCCGTGCTGATGACGGCGCCCTGCTCGACCTCCCCGCTGAACGCCTTGGTGACGACACCGGGCGCCAGACCGACCTTCTTGAGCTCCTGCTCGGCCTTGGCCAGCGGCATTCCCGCCACGTCCGGTACCCGGACGATCTCCGGGCCGCGCGAGACGACGATCGTCACCGAGCCGTTGCCACGGATGCGCTCATTGGTCGCCGGGTCGCTGTTGATGACCAGGCCGCGCTTGACGGTATCGCTGAAGTCGTACCGGACCCTCTTCACATCGAGTCCCGCGTTGGTCAGCCGGGCCGTGGCGTCCTTCTCGCTCTTGCCGATGACTGCGGGGACCCGGGTGAACTGCCCCGAGTTGATGTACCAGACCCCGGCGCCCACGCCGAGCACCAGCAGCACCGCCACCACGGCGGCGATGACACCGCGCCGGGGGAGTGCCGGGCGGCCGGTCCCCGCGGGCCGCTGCGGGGGCTCCGGGGGAGGCATCGTCAGCCGCGCGGTGTGGTTCACCGAGGGCTCCTCGCGGGGCAGTACCCGCGGGATCACGCTGGTGGCGTCGTCCGGGGACACCGGGGAGGCGGGGGCCGGTTCGTCGGCAGAGGCGCCCGCGTCCTGGTGCGCCCGCGGCGGTACGAGGTCCAGCTGCTCGTCGCTGAGCGCCGCGCGGGCCTCGCGGACGTGTGCCAGCAGCGCGACAGCGTCATGAGGACGTACGTCGGGGTTTCGGGCGGTGGCGTTCGCGACCAGCTCGTCCATTTCCACGGCGAGGCCCGGGACGTGCGCTGACGGCGCCGGCAAGTCCTCGTTCAGATGCTGGAAGAGCACCTGCGCGGGCGTGTCCCCGGAGTGCGGCTTGCCGCCGGTCAGCATCTCGTAGAGGACGACACCGCAGGCGTACACATCGGCGCGGGTGTCGGCCGTGCCGTGCTCGATCTGCTCGGGCGCGAGGTAGGAGACCGTGCCGAGCACCGTGCCGGTGGTGCTGGTGACCGAGCCGACGGAGCGGACGAGACCGAAGTCGGCGACCTTGACCCGGCCGTCGTCTCCTATCAGCACGTTCTCCGGCTTCATGTCCCGATGGACGAACCCGGCCCGGTGGGCCGCGCCGAGCGCGGCGAGCACGGGCTCCAGGATGTCGAGCGCCGCCCGGGTCTGGAGCGCGCCACGCTCGCGCAGCACATCGCGCAGGGTGCAGCCCGCGACGTACTCCATGGCCAGATAGACGTACGCGCCCTCGGCGCCCTGGTCGAACACCGCCACCACATTGGGGTGGGCGAGGCGGGCCACGGACTTGGCCTCACGGATGAAGCGCTCCACGAAGGATGCGTCGGTGGCGAGGGCGGGGTGCATCACCTTGAGCGCGAGAACCCTGTCGAGCCGGGTGTCGACGGCCAGGTAGACCGTGGCCATACCGCCGACGGCGATGCGCGCGTCGACGCGGTAGCGGCCGTCGAGCACGTGCCCGACCAGGGGGTCCTTGAGGGTCGTATCCACGCGGGAGATTCTACGAGCCACGGCTGAGGGGGCGGACGTGGTGGGGTGGGACTGGAGCGGTACTGCAGCCGACCTGTGACAGCCGAGCGCCCTCGGGGCCGCCGCCGGACCGCCGGCCGGGCCCCGGCGGGTCGCGCCGGGGCCGCGGGCGTCAGAACGCCGGCCGTTCCGGGTCCAGCACCGCCCGGCCCGCCGCGGGCGACGACGCCTGCGCGAAATGCCGCCGCGGAATCCGCCCCGCCCGCGCCGCCAGCCGCCCCGCCTCCACCGCGTGCCGCATCGCCTCCGCCATCAGTACCGGCTCCTGCGCCCGCGTCACCGCCGATGCCAGCATCACCGCCGCGCACCCCAGCTCCATCGCGAGTGCCGCGTCGGACGCCGTACCGGCCCCCGCGTCCAGAATCACCGGCACGCGCGCGTGCTCCACGATCAGCTGGAAATTGTGCGGGTTGCGGATGCCCAGGCCGGAGCCGATCGGCGACCCCAGCGGCATGATCGCCGCGCAGCCCACGTCCTGGAGCTTTCGCGCGAGGACCGGGTCGTCATTGGTGTACGGCAGCACGGTGAAGCCGTCGTCGACCAGGGTCTCGGCCGCCTCCAGCAGTTCGATCGGATCGGGCAGCAGGGTGCGCTCGTCCGCGACGACCTCCAGCTTGATCCAGTCGGTGCCGAGTGCCTCCCGCGCGAGCCGGGCGGTCAGGACGGCCTCGCCCGCCGTGAAGCAGCCGGCGGTATTGGGCAGCACGCGGATGTTCAGCTTCTCCAGGACGGACAGGACGGAGCCCTGGACGCTCGGGTCGAGTCGGCGCATGGCCACCGTGGTCAGCTCGGTGCCGCTCGCGACGAGGGAGCGTTCGAGTACGTCGAGGCTGGGCACCCCGCCCGTCCCCATGATCAGCCGGGAGTTGAACGTGGTGTCGCCGATGGTGAGGCGGTCGTCGGCCATGGCTGTCAGCCTCCCTGCACTGCGGTGAGAACCTCGACGCGGTCACCCTCGCCGAGCAGGGTTCCGGGCCACTGGCTGCGCGGGACGACCGCCTCGTTGACGGCGGCGGCGACCCCGGACGGGGCGGGCGTGAGGTCCGCCACGAGGGCGTCCAGGGTGGTTCCGGTGGCGAGCTCGCACGCTCGGCCGTTGACGGAGACGTTCATGCGGGCTGCTCCAGGGACACGGGCCGCTCCACGGCTGCGGGCTGCTCCAGGGACACGGGCTGCTCCAGGGCCGCGTGCCGCTCCAGGGCTGTGGGGGAGAAGCGGCGGGGGGTGAAGGCGCGCGCCTCGTCGGGCAGCGCGCCGTCGGCCAGCACGCTCGCCATCACATCGCCGGTGACGGGCGTGAGGAGCACGCCGTTGCGGTAGTGGCCGGTGGCCAGATGCAGGCCGGGCAGCACGGTCGGGCCCAGGAGCGGGGCATTGTCGGGGGAGCCCGGGCGCAGTCCGGCCCGGGTCTCGGTGAGCGGCAGCTCGGTGATGCCGGGCACCAGCTCGTGCGCGTCGCGCAGCAGCTCGTAGACCCCGCCCGCGGTCACGGTCCTGTCCCAGCCGAGCTCCTCGCTCGTCGCGCCGACGACCAGCTCGCCGTTCTCGCGCGGCACCAGATAGACATCGCTGCCGCGCACCACCGCCCGTACGGTCCGGGAGAGGAACGGCGCATACACGGGCGGCACGGTCAGCCGCAGCACCTGACCCTTCACGGGCCGTACCGGAGGCAGCACGTCCGCCGGTACGCCCCCGAGCCTGCCGCTCAGGCTGCCGCCGGCCAGGACGACCTGGTCGGCGGTCAGCCCGGTGCCGTCGGTCAGGACGGCGCCTGCCGCCCGGTCCCGTACCACCGAGAGCCGCTCGGCCCAGTCGCGGTGAAAGACCACCCCCGCGCGTTCGCAGGCCCTCACCAGCGCCGCGGCCAGTCGTCGCGGATCGACCTGGTGGTCTCCGTCGACGCGCAGCCCGCCGCGTACGCCGGGCGCGAGCATGGGCTCCAGGCGCCGGCATTCGCGCCCGGTCAACCACTGGGACTCCAGTCCGGACCGGCGCTGCAGGGCATGAAGCTCGCGCAGGTGCGCTCGGTCGTCGGTGTCCAGGGCCACGGCGAGCGTGCCGCACGCGCGGTAGCCGACGGACCGCCCGCTCGCCTCCTCCAGCTCGGCGACGAACGCCGGATAGCGGCGCGCGGACTCGAGGTTGAGGCCGAGCAGGGTCTGCTCGCCGTAGTGGAGCTCGGTGACCGCGGCGAGCATGCCCGCGGCCACCTGCGCGGCCCCGCCGCCCGGTTCGGGATCCGCGAGCGCGACGCGGAGCCCGCGCTGCGCGGCTCGCCAGGCCGTGACCAGGCCGATGATTCCGCCCCCGATGACGAGGACGTCGGACAGGTCCGGTGATGTGCCGGATGCGCGCGTACGCGACATGGGCTTCCAGCCCCTCCCTTCGCCGGCATGACCCGGATCAGGTTCGTACGGTCGGAGGCCGCCAGCCTCCCTCTCAGCCCGGTGCGTCCGGGCTCCCGCGAGTGCCTTACGGTGGCCACCCTAACCCCAGGCCTCAACTCGCAGTAAGGGAGCAGCCGCTGTGGCACGGTCGCTCGACGGAGTCGTTCTCTCGCCGGTCGCGGACCAGGCTCCGGGCCAGGTGGGCACCCGCACCCGGTTCGTCTACCACGAGCTGGACGGCCGGATCTGGGCCGAGTACGAGGGCGGCGACGTGGTCCGCGGCCGTCTTGTGGGGACGCGGGAGGGCGACCGGCTCGACTTCCGCTATGTGCAGCTGACGACGGACGGCGGGACCTCCTCGGGGCACTGCCTGTCGACGGTGGTGGAGCTGGCGGACGGGCGGCTGCGCCTGGAGGAGAGCTGGGAGTGGGAGTCCCGGGAGGGCAGCGGGACGAGCACGGTCGAGGAACCAGTTTCCTGACTGACCGTCAGATGCGTAAGGTTGACGGGTGAGCGAGCAGCAGACAGCAGGCGAGCGGCAGACACCACAGGCCGAGGGGCGGCAGCGCGTGGTCGTCGTCGGCGCGGGAATGGCCGGAGTGCAGACCTCCGTGGCCCTGCGGGAGCAGGGCTTCACCGGGCCGGTGACCCTGATCGGGGCCGAGCCCCACCAGCCGTACGACCGGCCCCCGCTCTCCAAGGCGATCCTCCTCGGCACGGCCGAGGGCTCCGCCTTCGAGGTCGACTTCGAGACGCTCGGCATCGAGCTGCGGCTGGGCTGCGAGGTCACCGGCGTACGACCCCGTGCGCACGAACTGGACACCGAGGCGGGACCCGTCCCGTACGACATCCTCGTCATCGCCAGCGGCGCCGAGCCCATCACCCTGCCCGGCGCCGAGGGAGTCCCCGGGGTCCATCTGCTGCGCACCCTCGACGACGCCGCGCGACTGCGCCCTGTTCTGACCCGGCGGCACGACATGGTGGTCGTCGGCGCGGGCTGGATCGGCGCGGAGTTCGCGACGGCCGCCCGCGGGGCGGGCTGCACGGTCACGGTCGTCGAAGCCGCCGACCGGCCCCTCGCGGGTGCGCTGCCCGCCGAGGTCACCGCGCCGATGGCCGACTGGTACGCGGAGTACGGCACCGAACTGCTCACCCGCTCCCGCGTGGCCGGCATCGAGCCCGGCACGGTGATCCTCGAGGACGGGCGCCGGCTCCCGGCCGGGGCGGTCGTCGTCGGTATCGGCGCACGCCCCGCCACCGCCTGGCTGAGTGGCTCCGGCATCGCGCTCGGTCCGGACGGAGCAATCACCGCGGACGAGTATCTGCGCACCTCACTGCCCGATGTGTACGCCGTCGGGGACTGCGCCTCCTTCCCGTCCGGCCGCTACGGCGAGCGACTGCTCGTGCACCACTGGGACAACGCCCTGCACGGGCCGCGCACGGTCGCCGCCAACATCGTCGCGAGCGGTGTGGGGGAACCGCCCCAGGCCTACGACCCGGTGCCGTACTTCTGGTCCGAGCAGTTCGGCCGCTTCGTGCAGTACGCGGGCCATCACGGGAGCGCCGACACGATGGTGTGGCGCGGCGATCCGGCGGATGCCACCTGGTCCGTGCTCTGGCTGCGTGAGGGTGTCCTCGTCGCGCTCCTCGCCGTGGGCAGGCCCCGTGACCTGGCGCAAGGGCGCAAACTCGTAACGTCCGGCGCACGGCTCGATCCGGACCTCGCAGCTGACCCCTTTGTCCCTCTGAGGGCGGCCGCCCGCTAGGGCCTTTCGTTGGGTCGAGCCCGGCAAGATCCAAACGAAAGCCCCTAGGACTGGCCGGGGTCGGCTACCGACTGTCAGTCCGGGATGGCACGCTTGTCCTGTGACCGAGATTGACGCAAAGATCGATGCTCTCGTCCCCGCCTGGCTCCACCTTCCCGACATCGCGGAAATGCTCGATGTCGAGGTGACACGCGTACGGCAGCTGGTCAAGGACGGCCAGCTGATCGCCGTACGCCGTGGTGAGAACCGGGCGCTCCAGGTGCCCGCCGCCTTCATCGACGGCACCAAGGTGGTCAAGGGCCTCGCCGGGACCCTGACCCTCCTGAGGGACGACGGCTTCACCGACGAAGAGATGCTGGAGTGGCTCTTCACTCCCGACCCGACCCTGCCGGGCACGCCCGCGCAGGCGCTCAGTGAGAATCGCGGCACGGAGGTGAAGCGCCGGGCCCAGGCGCTCGCCGTCTGACAGGCCCGAACAGCAGTCCGGCGTCCCACATGCCCTGATCGGGGCGTTCGGAAGACACCATCGCGCGGTGGGCGGGCAAGGCCCGGCGGCCCGGCCCGCCCACCGCCGACCCAACGGGGGGATCCACCATGCCCACGGCTCGTCACCCGCTGTCCGACGCCAGGCTCTATCTGTGCACGGACGCCCGGAAGAAACAGGGCGACCTCGCAGGCTTCCTCGACGCCGTACTCGGCTCCGGGGTCGACATCGTGCAGCTGCGCGACAAGGGCATGGAGGCGGCCGAGGAGCTGGAGCATCTCCAGGTCCTCGCCGACGCCTGCCGGCGCCACGGCAAGCTCCTCGCGGTGAACGACCGCGCGGACGTGGCCCACGCCATCGGTGCCGACGTGCTCCATCTGGGACAGGGCGATCTGCCGGTCCCGGCGGCCCGCGCCATCCTGGGCCAAGAGGTCCTCGTCGGCCGTTCCACGCACGCCGAGTCCGAGGTGGACGCGGCCGTCGCCGAGCCCGGCGTGGACTATTTCTGCACCGGCCCCTGCTGGCCCACCCCCACCAAGCCCGGACGGTACGCCCCCGGACTCGGCCTGGTCCGGTATGCGGCGGGGCTGAGGACCGACCGTCCGTGGTTCGCGATCGGCGGTATCGACGCCGGCAATCTCGACCAGGTACTGGACGCGGGCGCACGCAGGGTCGTCGTCGTCCGCGCGATCACCGAGGCGGACGACCCGGCCGCCGCCACCGCCGAGCTCGCCAAGCGGATACGGGCCCACTGCGAACAGGCCAATGGGTGAGCGATTGATGTCCGATGGGTGGACTCCGGTTGGGCGACCCCCAAGGCCTGGCTAACCTGCGAGTATGGCCCTAGGTACTGCTTCGACCAGGTCGGATCGCGCACGGACGGTGCGCGATCTGCTCGCGACCGGTAAAACGTCCTACTCCTTCGAGTTCTGGGCGCCCAAGACCGAGAAGGGCGAGCGGCACCTCTGGAACGCACTGCGCAGGGTCGAAGCGGTCGCCCCGAACTTCGTCTCCGTGACCTACGGCGCCGGCGGCTCCACCCGCGCGGGCACCGTCAAGGCCACCGAGCAGATCGCCGCCGACACCACCCTCACCCCTGTCGCGCACCTCACCGCGGTCAACCACTCCATCGCCGAGCTGCGCAACATGATCGGCCAGTACGCCGACGCGGGGATCCGGAACATTCTCGCCGTCCGGGGAGACCCGCCCGGCGACCCGATGGCGGAGTGGGTCAAGCACCCGGAAGGCGTGCGGTACGCCGCCGAGCTCGTCCGGCTGATCAAGGAGTCCGGCGACTTCTGCGTCGGTGTCGCGGCCTTCCCCGAGATGCACCCGCGCTCCCAGGACTGGGACACGGACATCCATCACTTTGTCGACAAGTGCCGGGCCGGAGCCGACTACGCGATCACCCAGATGTTCTTCCGGCCCGAGGACTATCTGCGCCTGCGCGACCGGGTCGAGGCCGCCGGCTGCCGGACCCCGATCATCCCCGAGGTCATGCCGATCACGAACGTCCGGCAGCTGGAGCGGTTTGCCCAGCTCAGCAACGCCGCGGTCCCGGCGGAGCTGAAAGAGAGGATCCTCGCAGTCAAGGACGATCCGGCCGCTGTACGCTCCATTGGAATCGAGTACGCGACGGAGTTCTGCGCAAGGCTGCTGTCCGAGGAAGTCCCCGGACTGCATTTCATTACGCTCAACAACTCCACGGCGACGCTCGAAATCTACGAGAATCTCGGACTGCACGAGCAGTCGTGAGCGGCCGTACCGCCCCGACCCGGGGCGGCGGCCGAAGGAGAGGGGCGGGCATGGGCTGGACGGTCCTCTATATCGCGTTCGGCATCGTCGCGCTGTGGCTGCTCGGTGAGGTGCTGCTGCAGTACAAGGCGCGGCTGCGCTGGCGGCTGCTCGCCTTCGGCGGATTCCTCTGCGTGGTCTTCGGAGTCCTGTTGCCCTCGGTGGTGGTGATCGGCCTCGGAGCCATCGCCTTCGCGATCGGCCAGACCTATGTCACGCTCTCCTTCCGCCGTGGCTTCTCCACCGGCTGGGCGCTCGGCGGCAGCCCCGGTGTGAGCCGACGCCGCAGGTCCGGCGCCGGATCGGACGCGGCCTCGCGCGAACCCTCGCTGGAAGTCTCCGACCTCTCCTACGAGTCCCCCGAGCAGCCGGAGCCGGTCTACGAACCGCTGCCGCTCCCGGACGACACCGGGACGTACGGCGTGTACAGCGAGCGGGCCTACGCGGCGGCTCAGCAGGAGCAGCCGGAGGAGCAGAGCCGGAGCCACGCGCAGTACGGCAGCGCCTACGACAGCTACTACTCCGGGAACGACCAGCAGCAGTCGGGCCAGGAGACCTACGCCGGGCAGTACGACTACGGCACCCAGCAGCAGTACGCCGCGTACTCCGATCCGTATGTCGGCGGCCAGCAGTACAACACCTACGACGGCTACGACAGCTACGGCGGCCAGCAGCAGTACGCCGACCCGTATGCGCAGCAGCAGTACGGCGAGACACCTCCCGGCGGGGTGTGGGTCCCGCAGCAGCGCGACAGCGAGCAGCAGGCGCCCCCGATGCCGCAGGAGCAGCCGACGCAGTACGGCTACGACACCGGGAACAACGAGCAGCAGTACCGCTACTGACGCCCGTCGGCTCCCGTCACCGGGAGCCGCGGAAGTCCGCGCCCTCCACGATCAGTCCGGCCACCAGCGCACCCGACATCCCGGCGTGCGCGAGCCCGCCGCCCGGGTGGGCCCAGCCGCCGGCGAAGTGGAGACCGGGCAGCGGTGAGCGATTGTCCGCCGGCAGCAGCGCGCCACGGGCACCGGCCAGCGCGGGGCCGGGCACCTGATAGGTGCCCGTCTCGCGGAACGTGTCGGCGGGGGTACGCACCTCGCGCCACAGCAGCCGTTCGCTCAGTCCCGGCAGAGCGGCTTCCGCGGCCTGTGTCATCCGGTCGGCGAAGGCCTCCACCGTTTCCGGCTCACGGGCCCACAGATTCTCCGACGCGTGCATGCCCCCCGCCGGGACGGTCGCGGTGACCGTCACCGACTCGTGGTCGCCGTCGGGACGCAGCCGGTCGTCGTCGGGCCGGAGCACCACGACCGTGGGCCGCTCGGCGAGCCTGCCGCGGGCGAGGGACTCCAGCTCGTCCTCCCGGTCGGCCGAGTGCACGACCGTCCGGTGAACGGCGTCCGCGGGCCGCGGGCCGCGCAGCGCGAGGCACAGGGTGACCCGACCGGTGCGGGCGCCCGTCTGGTGGCGAGGCCACTCGTCCTGGCTCTCCCACGCGACGACCTGGTCCCGGTAGAGGGCGGGCACCGGAGCGCCGGAGACCACCTGGTCCGCTTCGACGAACTCCCCCGCGAGCTGAAGGCCCGCCGCCCGCCCGTCCTTCTCCATGACACCGGTGACCTCGGCGCCGAAGACGAATGTGACCTTGCGTGCGCGGCACCGCTCGTGGACGGCGTCCGCCAGCGCGCGGATGCCTCCGCGTACGTACCAACTGCCGAATGTCTGCTCCATGTACGGCAGGACCGCGGCCGAGGCGGGGGCGCCGGCCGGATCGAAGCCGTACGCGAGCGCGTAGCTCTCCAGCAGCGCGGCCAGCCGGGGATCACGCAGCTCGCGCCGGCCCACCTCGGCGAGCGTCGTGGGCGGGCGCCGCAGCAGCCCGGACTTGAGCCCGGGGTACGGTTCGCGCTCCAGCGGCGCCGGATCGGCGGGCAGCGGCTCCTCGAGCAACGGCCGCCGGGTGCGCTCCCAGGTGTCGCGTGCGCGCCCCAGCAGCGCGCCCCACCGCTCGCCCGCCCCGGAGCCGAGGGTCTCCTCCAGTGCGGAAACGGTCCCGGCCCGGGAGGCGTTGGGCAGAGACACCGCAGTGCCGTCGGCGAACAGGTGCCGGCTCGCCGGGTTCACCTGGACGAGTTCGACGCACTGCTCCAGCGGCTCCTTGCCGGTCTTCATGAACAAGTCCCGCCATACGGCGGGCAGATGCAGGAGACCTGGGCCGGTGTCGAAGGCGAAACCCTCGCGCTCGAACCGGCCCACCGAGCCGCCGTACGTCTTCGAGCGCTCGTACACCGTCACCTGGTGGCCTGCCACGGCCAGCCGGGCGGCGGCCGCCATCGCGCCCATCCCGGCGCCGATCACCGCAATCCGTCCCATGTCCGGACCTTATCTGCCGGGGATCCGCGGCCTGTCCCCGGGACGGCGGTCCCTGCCGACGGCGACGGCCACGCGGACGCCGACGGCCGGCCGGGGCGGCCCGGTCACCAGGGTGGTCGGTCCACCCCGCCGGCTGCGAGCCGATTCTCCTCGCGGCGCCGTGCTCTGCGCCGCCAGAACCGTCGGATCCGGGAGGCGAGGAAGATCAGTACCACCAGGCCCAGCAGGAGCAGCGTCCCCGCGGTGATCGCCGCCGCCAGCGGATGGAAGATCGCGAAGGTGATGATTCCCGCGACGCCCAGATCCTCCGCCATGCTGACGCCGATGTTGCTGAAGGGCTCGGGCGAGGTGTTGATGGCCATCCGGGTGCCGGCCTTGACCAGATGGCTCATCAGCGCGGTCAAACCGCCGATCGCTCCGGCGGCCAGCTCTGGCAGCGAGCCGCTCTCCCCGGCCAGCAGCGCGGCCACGACCGCACCCGCGACCGGCCGGATCACGGTGTGCACGGTGTCCCATATCGAGTCGACGTACGGGATCTTGTCCGCCACCGCCTCGCAGAGGAAAAGGACACCGGCGACGATCAGGACATCGGTGCGCTGAAGAGATTCGGGCACCTCGTCCGTGAGCCCGGTCGCGCCGAAGACGCCGAAGAGCAGGACCACCGCATAGGCGTTGATCCCGCTGGCCCAGCCGCTGGTGAAGACGAGAGGGAGTACGGACACGGACGCGATCGTAACCAGACGCCGGGCCGCGCGGGTGGGGAGGAGTACGGACGGCTGAGTAGCCGTACCTAGGTGGCGAGATGAGTACGCGCGCGGATGGGGCGCCACCTGCGCAGACGAAAGAGTGGGGACCACGGAGGGGGCGCAGCGCCGGAACCGCCGACACGGGGCGGCGGAAACGGCGCGGCTCCCCTGACGCAACCGGGGTGCACGACGGAGAACCTCAAGACCGACGGGGGAAACGGGGGTTGCGGGTTCTCCGGCACCACGGGGAGTACGGGGGAAACGGGGACGGTCCCGGGGGACGGAAGGAACGGGGACACGGGGGAAACCGCCGGTCCGGCGAGGCTCGGGGGGATCGAGCCTTGCCGGACCGGCACTTCTGTGTCTCTTCGGGTCCCTGGCTGCCGCGCCCCTGTGGGGTGCGCCCCGCCCGCCGTTTCTCCGCCTGCCGTGTCCCTGCCCGCCGTGTCCCTGCCGGACGCTGAGCGTCCCTGTCCGGCAGGGACGCTCAGCGTCCGCTGACGCGCCCGTGCAGCAGCCGTGACAGCGCGGAGTGCACATCATCGAGGGAGCGCTCCGGCTGGAACGCCTGCCAGTCGAGCGCGGCCACCAGCACCATCCCGACCAGTGCGGCCGCCGTCAGCGGGATGTCGATCTCCTGGCTCAACTCGCCGCTCTCGACGGCTTCCCGCAGGACCGTCTCGACCACGGCGACCGCCTGCTGGCGTACCACGAGAAGCGTCGACTGCCAGGCCCGGTTGGTGCGCCACAGCTCGGCGACGTACAGCTGCGTGAAGGCCGGATAGCGGTCGATGAAGACCAGACCGGCCCTGATCATCGCGTCCAGTGCCTCGACCTTGGTGCCGCTGCGCTCCGCCGTCTCGTCCGCGGCGGACTGGAGGGAGGTGGTGAGCAGGCCGACGCCGTACCGCAGCAGCTCCTCGAAGAGCTCGGACTTGCTCTTGAAGTTGTAGTAGACCGTGCCCTTGGCGACCCCGGCGCGCTCGGCGATCTCGTCCACCGTGGTGGCGGAGAAGCCCTGCTCGGCGATGAGGGTCACCGCTGCCTCGTAGAGCTTCGCCCGGGTCGCCCGGCGTCTTGTGCTGGTGCTGTCTCTGCCGTCCATGCCGTCCATGGCATCGATTCTCACAGGTCCCGCCCGTCTCACAGGCTCAGCTCCGGGTGCAGCCGGTCGAAAGTCCACACCTGCTTGCGGCGCGCGGAGACGGCGGTCAGGGCGAGCGCGCCCGCCGTGAAGGCGATCAGCACCGCGCACGCCTGCCAGACCGGGCCGAGTCCGCCGCCCGTGATGAGCCTGCGCAGCGCCTCGATGACGTAACTCATCGGGAGGAAGGGATGGATGGCGCCGAAGAACGCCGGGCTGGTCTGGACGGGGTACGTGCCGCCCGCCGAGGTCAGCTGGAGCATCAGCAGAGCCAGGACGAGAATCCGGCCCGCGGCCCCGAAGCGGGCGTTCAGCCACTGGATGATCGCCGCGAAGCAGCCGGTGACCAGGGCGAGGAAGCCGAGGGTTCCGGCCGCGTACGCCATGTTCAGACCGGGGCCCCAGTGCAGTACGGCCATGAGCGCTGCGACCTGCACCAGGCCGATCGCGGCGACGGGCAGCCAGCCGGCCACCGCGATCCGCCAGGCGGACGCGCCCGCGGCGAGGGCACGCCGGTTGAGCGGCTGGATGATCATGTACGCGACCATCGCGCCCACCCAGAGCGAGAGCGGGATGAAGTACGGGGCGAATCCGGTGCCGTAGTTGGGCGCCTTGTGCAGGGACTGGTTGGCCAGCTTCACCGGGTCGGCCATCACCTGCGTGCGCAGGTCACGGTCCTTCTTGTCGTAGTCGGGAATCTTGTCGACGCCGTCGTTGAGGCTGCCGGCCAGCTCGGTCGATCCGCCGGCGAGCTTGTAGATGCCGCCGTCCAGCTTTCCCGCGCCCTTGGTGAGCCTGCTGACCCCGGTGTCGAGGGTCGCGGAGCCCGACTTGGCGTTGCCGAGCCCGGAGTGCAGCGTGTCCGCGCCCTGAGCGACCTTCTTCGCACCGGAGTTGAGCGCGTTGATCTTGCCGACGGCCGACTTCAGGTCCTCGTCGAGCCGCGGAGCGCGCTGGGCGAGGGCCGACGCCTTCTTCTGCAGATCGGCGAGCTGGGCGTCGAGCTTCTTCAGATCGCCGCTGTTGTTCTGCACCAGCGCGTTGACGTCGTCCGCGACCTTGGCGACATCGGCCGCGGTGGTCTTGGCGCGCTTCAGGGCGGCGCAGACGGCCGGGTCGGGAAGCAGCGCCTCCTCGCAGCGCGAGGCGTACAGGGAGCTGAGCTCGTCCGCCGACTTGTGGGCGAGGACCGCCGAGCCGGGGGCCGTCTTCACGAGGATGCCGAGGTTGTGGCGGATCGCCTGGGAGGCGTCGGCGACGAGCTTGGCCGCGGCGCCGATCGCCTTGCCGTTGTCCTTGAGATACGGCCGGACGTCGGCGGCGACACCGTTGGCCTTGTCGGCGAGCGCCTGGGTGCCTTGGGAGACCTGCTGGGATCCGGTTTCGAGGTCGGCCGCGCCCTTGTTGAGCCTGGCGAGGCCGCCGACCAGCTTGCCGCTGCCGTCCTTGGCGTTCTTCAGCCCGTCGGCGAGGTCTTTGGAGCCCTTCTTCGCCGTGCCGATCCCGCCCTTGAGCTGGGCGGCCCCCTTCGCGGCCTTCTCAGTGGCGTCATGGAGCCCGGAGAAGGAGATGAAGATCCGGTCGAGGAAGGTGCGGGAGGCGTTCGTCGAGGCGGCGGTGCGGACCTCGGAGAAGACCGTCCGCGAGATCTGTCCGATGATGTAGTTGTTGGCGTCGTTTGTACGGACCTGAAGGGCGCCGGTTTCGGGGGAGTCCCCGGAGCTGGATGCGATGCGCGCGCTGAAGTCACCGGGCATAGTCAGCGACAGGTAGTACTCGCCGTCCTCGACGCCCTTGCGGGCTTGGGACGCGTTCACCTCGTGCCAGTCGAAGACCTTGCTCTTGAGCAGGCGCCCGGCGATCTCGTCGCCCGCCTGGAGCTCCTTGCCCTCGGCAGTGGCCCCCTTGTCGTCGTTGACGAGCGCGACAGGGATCTTGTCGAGCTGTCCGTACGGGTCCCAGAAGGACCACAGGTACAGCGCGCCGTACAGCAGCGGCAGCAGCAGGACCGCTACGAGCGCGGCCCCCGGCAGCTTCCCCCTGCCGAACCGCTTCAGCTCAAGCGCGGCCAGTCTCGGCGAGCGCATCGGCCGTCCCCTCCTCGGTGGTGTCCTTGGTCGTGTCGTCCGGCGTGTCCGGCGCGGCTTCGCCGGTGTCGTCCGGTGCGGCCTGTGCCATCCCGCCCGGCGTCTGCGGGGCTGCCTGTGCCGTCCCGCCAGGCGTCTCCGGCGCGGCTTCGCCGGTGTCGTCCTCGGCGCTCTCGGCCATGGCGCCGGCGACTGTCCGGACCGCCTTCGTGCCGTCGGGCGCCTGGCTGCACACGGCGAGCACGGTCGTGCCCGCGGCGGCGACGGACCGCAGCAGCCTCCAGGCCTCGGCCCGGTCGGTGTCGGAGAGCTTGAGATCGGCGTCGTCCACGGCGATCAGGCGGGGCCGGCCGATCAGTGCGAGGGAGACGGACAGGCGCAGGGCCTCCAGCCGCTCCAGGTCGCGTACGGCCGTGCGCTCCTGCTTGGGCAGGGTGGCGAGGTCGAGCCCCGCTGCCTGCAACGCCTCGTCGATACGGATCCGGGCCGCCGCGGTCCGCTCGGCGCGGGGCCGCAGCAGGGCCCGCAGCGAGGCGTCGAAGCGGCGCTGCAACAGGGCCCGCTCGCGCAGATGCTCCCCGACCGTCAGCGCCTGCTCCAGCTCACTGACTCCCTGCACCGGACCGAGCGCGCTGATCCTGCGTACGCCGGCCATCTCGCTCGGCAGCGCCAGACCGCCGATGTCGGCCCGGCCCTCGGTGGGGCGCATCCGGCCGGTCAGCGCGAGCAGCAGGCAGGTACGGCCTGAGCCGGACGGGCCCTCGATCGCGATGAGCGAGCCGGGTTCCGCCTCGATGCTCACCGAGCGGAACGCCCAGCCACGTGGGCCCTTGAGCCCGAAGTCCTCGGCGGTGACGGCCGCCCCGTGCGGGCTGTCCACATACCCTCCCCTCATTTTTAAACTGACCAGTCAGTACAGAAAAGTACCCCGAACCCGTGATCGAAGCAAAACGACCCCTTCAGCGATCGGGATCCGGCCCCTCGCGCGGAGCCATATGAGCCACCGTTTCGGCGAGCCGGGCGCACACGACAGCCGCGCCGCCCGGCCACCACCGCACACGGAAAGCAGCAGGTCAGCCGCGGGCCGTCCGGGGGCAGAAGCCGATTGTCAGTGGTGCCCCTCACGATGGACACATACGGCCACAGCGCCGTCACGCGACGACAGGAGGTTCGTCATGGCCAGCTCGTACGCAACCGCCGCACACCGGCGCCGCGCCACCGGCCCTGCCCCCTCACCGACCGGACCTGCGAACGACGTGCATCCCGTCCTGCGGCGGGCCTCGGCACCGCCCGCCGCCCTCGACCTCCTTGCCCAGGCCCGCACGGGACTGGACGAGGCAGCCACTCTCGAAACGCCCAACGAGCGGTATGCCACGGCGCATCTGGCCGCCCTGCGCACCGCGGCCGCCGTCCTCGCCGCACGCGGTCGGCCGGAGACCGGCGAGCGGCGCAGGCAGCGCATCCGAAGTGCCTGGGAAGTCCTGCCCGAAACAGCACCCGAACTGTCCGAGTGGAGCGCCCTGTTCGCCTCGGGCGCCCGGCGCAGGGCGCGAGCCGAGGCCGGCATACAGGGAGCGGCGAGCAGCCGCGACGCCGACGATCTGCTGCGCGATGCGGCCATGTTTCTCCGCCTCGTGGAGCGCATGCTCGTGCTCCAGCCCGTGCTGCCGCAGCCGCGGACGGAACCAAGGACGGAACCAAGTGCGGAACCGCGGGCGGAACAGCCCGCGGACCTTCAATCCGACCCGCGCAAGGAGCGGCGGGCCGGGCTCGGCGGGACGGGGGACGCCGCGGGGTGAGACGGAGGGCCGGTCGGGCCGGCCGAGGCAATAGGGTGGGCTGCGTCTTCACCGTTCATGTCCCGCGAAGTTCATGTCCCGCGAACCGGGGCAGCACCGTCCGAGGAGTCAACTGCCGTGCCGGACCCGACGCGCCCCCGCGCCTCTCTCCGTACCGCCGTGGTCTGGGACGTCCTCAAGGACGCACTCGACCGCAGGGTCAAGGCATCCGGGACGGACGCCCTGGACGTGCTCGACACCGGCGGCGGCAGCGGCAACTTCGCGGTGCCCGCGGCCCGGCTCGGGCACCGTGTCACCGTCGTCGACCCCAGCCCGAACGCACTCTTCGCGCTGGAGCGCCGCGCTGCCGAGTCCGGCGTGGCCGACCGCGTCCGCGGTGTCCAGGGCGACATCCACGGGCTGTTCGACGTCGTCGAGCGCGGCAGCTACGACGCGGTGCTGTGCCACGGCGTCCTGGAGTACGTGGACGACCCCGCCGAGGGCGTACGGAACGCGGTGGACGCCCTGCGGCCCTCCGGCGCGCTCAGCCTGCTCGCCGCGGGCCTCGGCGGTGCCGTCCTCGCCAGGGCGCTGGCCGGGCACTTCACGGAGGCCCGCACCGCGCTCAGCGACCCGGCGGGCCGTTGGGGCGCGGGTGACCCGGTGCCCCGGCGCTTCACGGCCGAGCAGCTCACCGAGCTCGTCGGTGCCGCCGGTGCCGAGGTCGGTGCCGTGCACGGTGTCCGGGTCTTCGCCGACCTGGTCCCGGGCGTCCTGGTGGACACCGAGCCCGGCGCACTGGAAGCACTGCTCAAGCTGGAGGCCGCCGCGGCCGAGCTGCCCGCATTCCACTCCGTCGCGACCCAGCTCCACGTGCTGGGCGAGAAGCGCGCCTGATCAGCGGCGCAGCCGCACATGGAGTACGCCACAGACCCCCCGATCGTGGCCCGCGCCCCGTATGATCGAGGGACACCATCCGGCATGACGGATCGGAGGTCGGGGAATCTACGCCTCAGCACCTGCGAGCCGTCATGGCGGCCCGGACTGGCGAATTGGCATTGAGGGCGGGTTTCACGGGGGCGATTCCCTGCCTATCCTGAAAGGGCCGCATACCGGTCGCCCCCCGCGACCGACGACTAGGAGGACTCCGTGCCGCTCTCGGAGCACGAGCAGCGAATGCTCGAGCAGATGGAGCGAGCGCTGTACGCCGAAGATCCCAAGTTCGCTACAGCGCTTGAGGGAAGCGGGCTGCGTACGTACACCCGGCGACGGGTCTACCAGGCAGTCGCCGGCTTCCTGGTGGGTATCGCGCTCCTCATGGCCGGAATGGTCGCGCAGCAGATCTGGATCAGCGTGGTGGGATTCCTCGTCATGCTGGGCTGTGCGGTTCTCGCGGTCACCGGATGGCGCAAAGCGCCGAAGCCGGGCGAGCAGCAGACCCTGGGGGACCCGGCGGCCACGGCTCGCCGTCAGCCCCGTCGGCGCAGGTCGATGATGGACCGGATCGAGCAGCGGTGGCAGCGCCGCCGTGACGAGCCGGGCCACTGATCATCGACGAGCAGGGCCACTGATCATCAAGGCCTTGCCGTGAAAGACGCCCCAACGACGTTGTGGTCGCAGTGGAACCGTGGTCCGGCTTCCTGCGGGCCTCCCGGACTTCCGGCCCTTTCCGCATTCACGGCCCGGCTGTTCGCAGGACCGGGCTCGTGGGGCATGCAGGACCGGGCTGTTGGGACATGCAGGACCGGGCTCGTGGGACATGGCTCGTGGGACATGGGTGAGGGGCCGACGCTTTCGAGCGTCGGCCCCTCACCCATGTCCGGGTATCCGCGTCCGTCCCCCCTCAGCCTCGCTGACGGGACGGACGGCGCATCAGTCCCGGCAACCGGTCCAGACTCCAGCGGTGCACGCCCCAGCGGTCCGTGAAGGCCGCCCAGCGGGCCGAGAGGGCCCACACCACCCGGACGGACGAGCGGGGCGCGAGCACTGCCCGCAGCCGCGTCCCACGGCTCGCCGAGGCCCGCAGCCCGGACCAGATGTGCCGGGCGTCCTCCGCAAGTCCCGTGCCCGGCTGGGGCTCCGGCGCGTACAGCACCTGCTCCACCGCATGAGCGACCCGGTGCACCGCGTTCGCCGCCTCGCCCTCCAGCCTGCCCAGCCGGACGATGCGGGCGGCCGCCTTGCGCGGTGTCTGTGACTCGTCCGGCAGGATGCCGTGGTCCCAGGCCAGGTCGGAGACCTCGTGCCAGGTCGCCAGCGTCCGGGCAGCGGTCTCCGCGAGGTCTGGCTGGGCCAGGGCCCCGACATCACCGGACGTCTCCTGCGACACCGCCGTGCCGTCGTCCGCCGGGACGCGACCGTCGCTACGCAGCCGCCTGGACCGCGTGCGGATCCGCCACAACATCGGCAGCAGTGGCAGCAGCACCAGCGCCGCCACACCCAGGCTCACGGCAAGGACGGTCCCGACCGGGGTCCCCGGATCGGCCGGCGGCAGGATGTCGCGGGGAGCGGCGGCGCCGCAGTCGCCGAGCCGCTTCGCCTGCGCCGAGCAGTTCTCCTGGACGGTGGGCGCCGCGCTCGGGGCGGCCGAGGCACGCTCCGAGGGCTTGGTCGGTGTGCTCGGCCCTCCGCCGGGCGCCTCGGGCCGGGTGTAGTCGGGAGTGCTTCCCCGGCTCGGGGTCGGCTCGAACCGTGTCCATCCCACGCCCTCGAAGTAGAGCTCCGGCCAGGCGTGCGCCTCGCGCAGGCCGATCGACATCGTGCCGTCCGGGCGCGGGGAGCCCGGCGTGAAGCCCACCGCGACCCGCGCCGGTATGCCGAGCGTCCGCGCCATCGCGGCCATCGAGAACGAGAAGTGGACGCAGAAGCCTTCCTTCCGCTGCAGGAAGCGGGTGATCGCTTCGACGCCGGTACCCGACGCCACCTGGGTGTCATAACGGAAGCCGCCGCCGACCGCGAAATAGTCCTGGAGCTTGACCGCGCGCTCGTAGTCGTTCGCGGCGCCCTTGGTCACCTGCTTCGCGGTGGCCTTGACCTGCTCGGGCAGCGTGTCGGGCACGTTGGTGTACTCGCCGAGCAGATTCGCCGGCGCGCGGGGTGCGGAGGCAAGCTGCTCCGAGGTCGGCTTCACCAGCAGGCTGGTCACCGAATACTGCGCCCCACGGGTGTTCTGTCCGCGGTCGCCGACCAGGGTCCGTCCGGCGGGCTCGAAGCGCCAGCGTCCGCCGATCGTGACTTTCGCAGCCGGGTACGGCATCGGCAGCCAGCTCTGCTTGTACGAGCCCGACGCCGAGATGTTCGTCTTGATCTCGGTCACGCCGACCGCGGAGCTGAGGCCCTCCGGCTGGGGGAGCCGGTCGGGTACGTCCCTGACCTTGCGCTCCGAGGACCTCCACGCGGTCCCGTCGAACTGGTCGAGCGCGACGATGCGCAGATAGAGATCCTTGGTGTCCGTCGCATTGGTGCGGTACCGGATGACCTCGCGGTCCTCGGGCTGATTCAGGCTGTCCTGCAACGAGACCAGCGGGTTGACCGCGGAGATCGTACCGCCGCCCGAGCCGGCTCCGGGCCCGCTGCCCGCGGCGTCCAGCAGACCACCGTCCAGCGCGGGCAGCGCCGCGGGGACCACGAGCGCGACGCCGAGAGCCAGCGCGCCGATCCGGCGGCCCGTCCGGGCGGGAGCCAGGGCACCGCCGCCCGCGGCGTCGAATCCGCCGGCACGACCCTGCCCGGCTGCGGCCCCGCCGAAGACCCGGCCCCACTGGGAGAGCCGGTCGCGGCCCTCGGCCAGCAGGAGCACCAGATAGCCGGTGGCCGCGGCCAGGAACCACAGCCAGCTCGCGCCGTCGCCGTCGGACAGACCGGCCGCGATCGAGTACAGCGCGAGCAGCGGCAGTCCCGCCGGGGCGGCGCTGCGGAACGTCACCGAGAGAGCGTCCACCGCGAGACCGATGACCAGCACTCCGCCGACCATCATCAGCCGGATGCCGTCGGTCACCGGTGCCGGGATCGCGTAGCGTCCGACGTCCTCGCCGCCCGCGCTCAGCACCCGGCCGAACTGCTGGAACACATCGGGCCCCGGCAGCACACCGAGAATCGCCTGGCTCCGGGCGAAGACGACCGTGAGCAGCAGCAGCAGGACGAGCGCCTGTACCGCCACGGTCAGCGGCCGGGCCAGCGGCACCCGCCGGGCCAGCGCGCCCACACCGCTCTGGATGGCCAGCAGGAACGCCGCCTGCACCATCCAGCCGGCCGGGTCGACCAGCGGCAGCATGGCGCCCGCTGCCAGCAGAGTGGCGGCGTAGGCACAGAGCGCCAGCCTGGTGCGACCGCTCATGACCAACCCCCAGAGAAACCGTTCGTACCGCTGCCGGAGGACTCGTTGCGCTCTCGGCCGGCCTGCTGCCACAGCTCGGCGAGCGGTGCCCCGGGTGCCACGGCCAGCGCCGTCCAGCCCGCCTCGCGCAGCAGTCTCAGCCGGTCGTCGACCGCCCCCGCCACCGCGCCGCTCGTCACCCAGGTCCCGCTGTCCAGGACGAAGGCGACGGCCGCGCCGCTGCGTCCGCGCATCCGTGCCGCCAAGGTCGCCTGCTCCTCGTCCAGATCGCCGAAGAAGGCGATCAGCAGCCCTTCGTTCCCTCCGCGCAGCACGTCGTAGGAGCGTGAGAGCCCGGCTCCGTCGGAGTGGTCGACGACCGCGAGCGTGTCCATCATCAGACCCGCGGAGTCGGCTGACTCCTGCGTGGATCCGGCGAAGCCGTCGCCGCCCTCGCCGGGCACCGAGTTTCCGGTGTCCGTCAGCAGCCGGACCGCGAAGCCCCGCTCCAGCATGTGCACCAGCGCGGAGGCCGCGCCGGACACCGCCCATTCGAAGGCGGAGTCGGGACCCGCGCCCTCGTAGGCGACCCGCCGGGTGTCGAGCAGCACCGTGCATCTGGCCCGCTGGGGCTGCTCCTCGCGGCGCACCATCAGCTCGCCGTAGCGGGCCGTGGAGCGCCAGTGCACCCGGCGCAGATCGTCGCCGTGGCGGTAGGTGCGCGGGATCACGTCGTCGTCACCGGCCAGCGCCAGCGAGCGCTGCCGCCCGTCGCCGTATCCGGACGCCTCGCCGGCGAGGCGCACCGCGGGGAGGACCTCGGTCCGGGGGATGACGGTGAGGGTGTCGAACGCGCTGAAGGAACGGGTGAGCTCGCACATCCCGAACGGGTCGCTCAAGCGCAGCTGGAGCGGGCCGAGGGGATAGCGCCCACGCAGGTCCGAACGGACGCGGTACGACACCTCGCGGCGACCGCCCGCCTCCACCCGGTCGAGCACGAACCGGGGCCGGGGCCCCAGCACATAGGGCACATGGTCCTGGAGCATCAGCAGCCCGGTGGGCAGCCGCGAGACGTTGTCCATGCGCAGATGCACCCGGGCCTCGGCTCCCGAGGGCACCCGCGAGGGCGAGAGCCGCCGGCTGCCCGCGACCCGGTAGCGGGTCCGGTACAGCACGGCGACGCAGACCAGCGGGAGCACCGCGAGCAGCAGGCCGACCCGCAGCAGATCGCCCTGTCCAAGGACATAGGCGCACACCGCCGCCGCGATGCCCGCGGCGAGGAAGGAACGGCCGCGCGTGGTCAGTCCGCCCAGGGCCGCCCTCACTCCGCCCGTGTCCTTGCCTTCCGCGGCGGCGGGGTCCCCGGCCGGCATCACAGCCTCCGGGCGCCGGGCTGCTGGCCGTAGAGCGGCGGCTGGGAGGGCCTGCCCGGCACGTACGACGTCTCCGCGCCGCCGGCCGTGGGCACGGGAGTGCGCTGCATGATGTCCAGCACGACCTGCTCCGCCGTGCGGCGGTTCAACTGGGCCTGCGCGGTCGGCAGCAGCCGGTGCGCCAGCACCTGGACCGCCAGCGCCTGGATGTCGTCGGGCAGGGCGTAGTCCCGGCCGCTCAGTGCGGCCGAGGCCTTCGCGGCACGCAGCAGATGCAGCGTGGCGCGCGGCGATGCACCGAGTCTGAGATCCGTATGGGTGCGGGTGGCGGCCACCAGGTCCACGGCGTACCGCCGTACGGAGTCGGCGACATGGACCGTGCGCACCGCGTCGATGAGCTTCACGATGTCGTGGGCGTGCGCCACCGGCTGTAGATCGTCCAGAGGCGAGACGCCGCCGTGCACATCGAGCATCTGGAGCTCGGCGTCCGCACTGGGGTACCCGATCGAGACGCGCGCCATGAAGCGGTCGCGCTGTGCCTCGGGCAGGGGGTACGTGCCCTCCATCTCCACCGGGTTCTGGGTGGCGACCACCATGAAGGGGGTGGGCAGTTCGTACGTCTTGCCGTCGATGGTGACCTGGCGCTCCTCCATCGACTCGAGCAGCGCCGACTGCGTCTTGGGCGACGCGCGGTTGATCTCGTCGCCGATCACTATCTGCGCGAAGATCGCGCCCGGCTTGAACTCGAAGTCACGCCGCTGCTGGTCGAAGATCGACACACCGGTGATGTCGGACGGCAGCAGGTCCGGCGTGAACTGAATGCGGCGCACCGAACAGTCGATGGACCGCGCCAGCGCCTTGGCGAGCATCGTCTTGCCCACGCCCGGCACATCTTCGATGAGCAGATGGCCCTCGGCCAGCAGCACGGTCAGCGAAAGCCGTACGACCTCAGGCTTGCCCTCGATCACACCCTCCACCGACCGGCGGACACGCTCCGCTGTGGTGGTCAGATCTGTGAGGCTCGCTCGATCGTCATAGGTCGTCACCCGGCCCTCCTCGGCCCGTTCTACGGGCCGGCGCACTTCAGACGGCCCGGCCCACCCCGAAACACGGACACCGTTTCCGGAAGGTTCCGGAAGGGTGTCACACACGCATTCTTGTTGCCGTTACCGCTTCGTGTCACTCGCCTGTGGATAAAGGGGTGGGAATTGTCGACCTTGCCGGGTTTTATCCGGTGTACGGCTGGTCACACTGCGGGGTCGATCTCCCGCAGAAGGCCATCCGTGACATCGAAGACGAAGCCGCGCACGTCGTCGGTGTGCGGCAGGAAGGGCGAGGTGCGTACCCGCTGCATCGACTGCCGTACGTCCTGGTCGACGTCGCGGAAGGCCTCCACCGCCCACGGCGGACGCTGCCCGACCTCGTCCTCCAGCTCGTGCCGGAAGTCCTCGGTGAGGCTCTCCAGGCCGCAGCCGGTGTGGTGGATGAGTATGACGCTGCTGGTGCCGAGCGCCCGCTGGCTGATGGTCAGCGACCGGATCACGTCGTCGGTGACCACGCCGCCCGCGTTGCGGATCGTGTGGCAGTCGCCGAGCTCCAGCCCCAGTGCATCGTGCAGGTCGAGACGTGCGTCCATGCAGGCCACCACGGCGACGCGCAGCACAGGGCGTGCGTCCATCCCCGGGTCCTGGAAGTTGGCTGCGTAGCGCTGGTTCGCCTCGACAAGACGGTCCGTGACCGTTCCGTGGGAACGCGCTGTTTCGGTGGAGTGGTGCGCGGAGGTCGACATGAGGACGACGGTAATGGGCACGAGCGCCCCGGGCCTGCTGTGAGGTGGGACAAAGAACGTCAATGAGCATTGTTGTGAGCTAACCCACAAGGGTGATCAGCCACGTCCGGGCGAGTGAAGTGTCCGCATCCGAGCACCTTCTCCACGTGCCCCGCGCCACGCGACGGCCGGTTGATTGACCGAAGGGACCTGTGGACTAAAGTGACGCGAAGTTCACGGACACATCCTGCACATTTTCAATTTCTCCCCGCGTGTGCGGCGTACGTACGGCCCTTCTGAGCGGGCGGGGACCCGGTGGTACGTACACCCCGCGCCGGACCTGAGAGGGCGCATGAGCCAGACCCGACATGTCCCGGTGATGCTCCAGCGGTGCCTGGACCTGTTGGCCCCGGCGCTTCAGAACCCGGGCGCGGTGGTCGTCGACTGCACTCTCGGCCTCGGCGGACACAGCGAGGCCCTGCTCACGCAGTTCCCCGAGGTGCGGCTGGTCGCCCTCGACCGGGACAAGGAGGCGCTGCGTCTGTCGGGCGAGCGACTCGCTCCGTTCGGCGACCGGGCCACCCTGGTCCACGCCGTGTACGACGAGCTGCCACAGGTCCTTGAGCGGTTGGGGATGCCCCGCGTCCAGGGCGTCCTGTTCGATCTCGGCGTCTCCTCCATGCAGCTCGACGAGGCCGACCGCGGATTCGCCTACGCCCAGGACGCCCCGCTCGACATGCGCATGGACCAGACGACCGGTGTCAGCGCGGCCGAGGTCCTCAACACCTACCCGCCCGGCGAGCTGGTGCGAATCCTGCGCGTGTACGGCGAGGAGAAGCAGGCCAAGCGGATCGTCTCGGCGGTCGTACGGGAACGCGAGGAGGAGCCCTTCACCAACAGCGCCCGCCTCGTCGAGCTGATCCGCGACGCCCTGCCCCAGGCGGCCAAGCGCACCGGCGGCAACCCCGCCAAGCGCACCTTCCAGGCTCTGCGCATCGAGGTGAACGGCGAGCTGAGCGTCCTGGAGCGGGCGATCCCGGCCGCGGTGGCCGCGCTCGACGTCGGCGGCCGCATCGCCGTCCTGTCGTACCACTCCCTTGAGGACCGGCTGGTCAAGCACGTCCTTGCGGCAGGGGCGGCCACCACGGCGCCGGCCGGTCTGCCGGTCGTCCCCGAGGAGTACCAGCCGCGGCTGAAACTGCTGACCCGGGGCGCGGAGCTCCCGACCGAGGAAGAGGTCGCCGAGAACCGCCGTGCGGCACCGGCACGGTTCAGGGGAGCGCAGCGCATCCGGGAGGACGTGTGAACGCAGCGGCCAGGCAACTGAAGGGGCGGGCCGCACGGCTCGCCAGGCTGATGCCCTCGGGGCCGAGCACCGCCGCCCGCGCCCCCTTCGTCCTGCTGGTCGTCCTGCTTCTCGGCGGCGGTCTGATCACGCTGCTGCTGCTGAACTCCTCGCTCAACGAGGGCTCGTTCGAACTGAGCGAGCTCAAACGGAAGACCACCGAGCTCACCGACGAGCAGCAGGCGCTCCAGCGGGACGTGGACAACCGCTCCGCACCCGGCGCCCTGGAGCGGCGGGCCCGCGAGCTGGGGATGGTGCCGGGCGGAAGCCCCGCCTTCCTGAACCCGGACGGCACGGTCCGCGGTGTACCGGGCGGGGCCGGCGCGCAGGCCTCGCCCAACCCGTCGCCGATGGGGTTCCAGGGGCCGGTCGCCCTGCCCTCCCCCGCACCTTCCTCGCCGCCGTCCGCCAAGGACCCGGCCCAGGCCATCACGGCACCGGCGTCCCTCTCCCCCCGGTCGCAGCCCGCGCCCCGGCCGGCCAGCAAGCCCGGCCCCCACGGGTCCGTCCCCGCGGCCGGTCCGACGCACCCGCCCGCGAAGCCGACCCCGACGACCCCCGGCAGGTGACGCAGTGCCCCCCAAGGAACCGCCCCGCCGGCGGGTCCCCGGACCCGCCCGCAGGCCCTCCGTCCGCCCGGCCTCCCGCCGCCCGGGCCCCGCTCCGCGCGCACTTCGGCTCGGCAGCCCCCGCCCCCGGCTGCGGCTGGTCGGCCTCGGCCTGACCATGGTGATGATCGCCTTCGTCGTACGCCTCCTTCAGGTGCAGGCCGTCGACGCCAGTGCGTACGCGGCCAAGGCGGAGAAGAATCGCTACCTCAGCCACAAGCTCACCGCCGAGCGCGGCGAGATCACCGACCGGGCCGGAATCGCCCTGGCCACCAGCGTCGACGCGTACGACATCACCGCGGACCCGAAGATGTTCCTGCCGGGCGAGAGCAAGGCCCCGAACGCGCCCGAGCAGGCCGCCGCGCTGCTCGCCCCCATCCTCGGCGAGGACGCGGCCGAACTTGCCAAGAAGCTCAGGACCCCCAAGTCGCGCTACACCGTGCTGGCCCGGCGCCAGACCCCCCAGGTCTGGAACCAGATCAAGGACCTCAGGTCCGTCTTCGCCGAGAAGGCCAGGGCCGACAAGGCCAAGGGCGGCCCCGGCGCCAACGTCCTGAGCGGCGTCTTCCAGGAGCCGAGCAGCAAACGCGTCTACCCCAACGGTGATCTCGCCGCCGGGATACTGGGTTATGTCACCGCCGACGGCCGCGGAGGCGGCGGCGTGGAGTCCATGCTCGACAAGGCCCTGGCGGGCAAGGACGGCCAGGTCACCTACGCGCAGTCCGGCGGCCGGCGTGTTCCCACCGCGGGCTCGCGGGAGGTCCCCGCCGTCCCCGGTTCCGACATCGAGCTGACCATCGACCGCGACATCCAGTGGGCGGCCCAGCAGGCGATCACGGACCAGGTGACGAAGTCCAGGGCCGACCGCGGCTACGTGATAGTGCAGAACACCCAGACCGGCGAGGTCCTCGCCATGGCCAACGCGCCGGGCTTCGACCCCAACGACCTCTCCCAGGCCAACTCCGCGGCGATGGGCAACGCCGCGCTCCAGGACGCGTACGAACCGGGCTCCACCGCCAAGGTCATGTCCATGGCCGCCGTGCTGGAGGAGAAGATCGCCACGGCCACCACCCATGTCGTCGTCCCCAACCGTCTGCACCGCGGTGACCGGCTCTTCAAGGACGACATCGACCACCCCACCTGGAGCCTCACGCTCAACGGCGTGCTCGCCAAGTCCAGCAACATCGGCACCATCCTGGCGACCGGACAGCTCGCGAGGACCCAGCCGGCGGCCAACCAGGTCCTCTACTCGTATCTGCGCAAGTTCGGGATCGGCAGCCGGACCGGGCTCGGCTACCCGGGCGAGACATCCGGAATCCTCGCCAAGCCGCAGAACTGGTCCACCTCGCAGCAGTACACGATCCCCTTCGGCCAGGGACTCTCGCTCAACGCCATGCAGGCGGCCTCCGTCTACTCGACGATCGCCAACGGCGGCGTACGCGTCGAGCCCACCCTGATCCGCGGCACCAAGGGCCCCGACGGCCGCTTCACCCCGGCCCCCGCCCCCCGCAAGACCCGCGTCGTCAGCGAGGAGACCGCCCGCACGCTGGCGCACATGCTGGAGTCGGTCGTCGGCGACGAGGAGGGCACCGGCACCAGGGCACGTATCCCCGGCTACCGCGTCGCGGGCAAGACCGGCACGGCCAACCGGGTCGACCCGGAGCTCGGCCGCTACAAGGGCTACACCGCCTCCTTCGCCGGCTTCGCGCCCGCCGACCAGCCCCGCATCACCGTCTACTGCGCCATCCAGAACCCGACCAAGGGCAGCTACTTCGGCGGCCAGATCTGCGGCCCGATCTACCAGAAGGTCATGCAGTTCGCCCTGAAGACCCTCCAGGTCGCCCCGACGGGAGCCGACTCCGCACGGCTTCCCGTGACCTTCAAAGCCGGCGAGTGACCCGGAGGAACCACCAGTGAAAACCATCACCTCCGATTCCGGGAACCAGCCCGTCCGGGACCGTGCCCCGGCCCCCTCGCTTCGCCCCGGGCCGGGTGCGCCCGGTACGCTCACCGCCGTGTCACAAGCTGATCAGTACCGAACCGCCGCCCAGCAGGACGCCCCCGCGAAACAATCGGGAGCGCCCCGTCCGGACCGGCCCCGCCCGACACCGCTGGGCGAGCTGGCCGCCCACCTGGGGGCGCAGAGCCCGGGCCCCGGCGAAGCAACCGGCATCACCCATGACTCGCGGGCGGTGCGGCCCGGTGACGTGTACGCCGCCCTGCCCGGCGCCCGCTTCCACGGCGCCGACTTCGCCGCCCAGGCGGCTGACCTCGGGGCCGCCGCGATCCTCACCGACCCGGCGGGCGCCGAGCGTGCCGCGGAGACCGGCCTGCCGGTCCTGGTCACCGACAACCCGCGCGGCCGCATGGGCGAGCTGGCCGCCGAGATCTACGGACACCCAGGGGACGGTCTGCTCCAGATCGGCATCACCGGCACCTCCGGCAAGACCACGTCGGCGTACCTCGTCGAGGGCGGACTCAGAGCCGCGGGCCACAGCACCGGCCTGATCGGCACGGTCGAGATGCGGATCGGCGACGAGCGCATCAAATCCGAGCGCACCACCCCCGAGGCCACCGACCTTCAGGCCCTCTTCGCCGTGATGCGCGAGCGGGGCGTCCAGTCGGTCGCCATGGAGGTCTCCAGCCACGCCCTTGTGCTCGGGCGGGTCGACGGCTGCGTCTTCGATGTCGCCGTCTTCAACAACCTGAGCCCCGAGCACATGGAGTTCCACTCCGACATGGAGGACTACTTCCAGGCGAAGGCGCAGTTGTTCACCCCCAGGCGCAGCAAGCTCGGGGTCCTCAACTTCGACGACGAGTACGGCCGCAGGCTGATCAAGGAGGCGTCCGTCCCGGTCACCACCTTCTCCGCCGAGGGCCACCCGGACGCCGACTGGCGAGCCGAGAACGTCGAGATCAGCGCCGTGGGCTCCACGTTCACCGCGGTGGGCCCCGGGGGCGAGCGGATCAGTGCCGAGGCCCCGCTGCCGGGACCGTTCAACGTCGCCAACACGCTGGCCGCCATCGTCACCCTCGCCGTCGCCGGGATCGCCCCGCAGACCGCCGCCGACGGCATCGCCGCCGTCCCCGGTGTGCCGGGACGCCTGGAGCGCGTGGACGCCGGCCAGCCCTATCTCGCGGTCGTCGACTACGCCCACAAGACCGACGCCGTCGAGTCGGTCCTGCGCTCGCTGCGCAAGGTCACCGAGGGCAGGGTGCACATCGTTCTCGGCTGCGGCGGCGACCGTGACCGGACCAAGCGCGGCCCGATGGGCGCGGCGGCGGCCCGGCTCGCCGACACCGCCGTACTGACCTCCGACAACCCCCGCTCCGAGGACCCCCTCGCGATCCTCGCCGCGATGCTCGCGGGCGCCGCCGAGGTGCCGATCCATGAGCGCGGCGACGTCCTGGTCGAGGCCGACCGGGCCGCGGCCATCGCCGCCGCCGTCGCCCGCGCACAGCCCGGCGACACCGTGCTGGTCGCGGGAAAGGGCCATGAGCAGGGCCAGGACATCGCCGGAGTGGTCCGCCCCTTCGATGACCGCCAGGTCCTGCGCGCGGCCATCGAGAACGCCGCAGCCCTTCCGAACAGTGGGATGAAGCAGTGATCGCCCTCTCCCTCGCCGAGATCGCCGAAATCGTCGGCGGGCGGTCGCACGACATACCGGATCCGGCCGCGCGGATCACCGGACCCGTCGTCATCGACTCCCGCGCGGTGCGCCCCGGTGCTCTCTTCGCCGCTTTCGCCGGCGAGAACGTCGACGGCCACGACTACGCCCGCCGCGCCCACGAGGCCGGCGCGGCGGCCGTGCTGGCCGCCCGCCCCGTCGGCGTACCCGCGATCGTCGTCGAGGACGTCCAGAGCGCGCTCGGCGCGCTGGCCCGCGAGGTCGTACGCCGCCTCGGCACCGAAGTCGTCGCGCTCACCGGTTCGTCCGGGAAGACCTCCACCAAGGACCTGATCGCCCAGGTGCTCCAGCGGCACGCGCCGACGGTCTGGACGCCGGGCTCGCTGAACAACGAGATCGGCCTGCCGCTCACCGCGCTCACCGCCACCGAGGAGACCAGGCATCTGGTCCTGGAAATGGGCGCACGCGGCACCGGCCACATCCGCTATCTCACCGGTCTGACCCCGCCGAAGATCGGCCTCGTCCTGAATGTCGGGACTGCCCACATCGGGGAGTTCGGCGGGCGCGAGCAGATCGCGCTGGCCAAGGGCGAGTTGGTCGAGGTCCTCCCCGAGGACGGCACCGCGGTGCTCAATGCGGACGATCCGCTCGTACGGGCCATGGCGTCCCGCACCAAGGCGCGCGTCCTGCTCTTCGGCGAGGCCCGGGACGCGGACGTACGTGCCGAGAATGTCCGGCTCACAGCCACCGGACAGCCCTCCTTCAGGCTTCAAACACCCTCCGGGTGCAGTGACGTGACCATGCGGCTGTACGGTGAGCACCACGTGTCGAACGCGCTCGCCGCGGCCGCCGTCGCCCATGAGCTGGGCATGTCCGTCGACGAGATCGCCCTCGCGCTCTCCGAGGCGGGCACCCTCTCCCGCTGGCGCATGGAGGTCACTGAGCGACCGGACGGCGTGACGATCGTCAACGACGCCTACAACGCCAACCCCGAGTCCATGAGAGCCGCACTGCGGGCACTCGCGGCCATGGGCGGGGGGCGGCGGACCTGGGCGGTGCTCGGCCCCATGGCCGAGCTCGGGGACGAAGCACTCGCCGAGCACGACGCGGTCGGACGGCTCGCCGTCCGGCTCAACGTCAGCAAGCTCGTCGCAGTCGGGGGCAGGGAAGCGTCCTGGTTGCAACTGGGCGCATATAACGAGGGTTCGTGGGGTGAGGAGTCGGTGCACGTGTCCGACGCGCAGGCGGCGGTCGACCTGTTGCGCAGTGAACTGCGTCCGGGAGACGTCGTGCTGGTGAAGGCTTCCAGGTCGGTCGGTCTGGAGCGGGTCGCCCAGGCACTGCTCGAGAACACGGCAGCGTCCTCGGAAGGGCAGGTCACCGGCCGATGAGGCAGATCCTCTTCGCGGGAGCCATCGGGCTCTTTCTGACCCTGGTCGGAACACCGCTGCTGATCAAGCTCCTGGCCCGCAAGGGATACGGGCAGTTCATCCGGGACGACGGTCCGCGCAGCCACGGCAGCAAGAAGGGCACGCCCACCATGGGCGGCATCGCCTTCATCCTGGCCACGGTGATCGCCTACGCCCTGGCCAAGGTGATCACCGGCGGGGAGCCCACGTTCTCGGGCGTGCTGGTGCTCTTCCTGACCGCCGGAATGGGGCTGGTCGGGTTCCTCGACGACTACATCAAGATCGTCAAGCAGCGGTCGCTGGGTCTGCGGGCCAAGGCGAAGATGGCCGGACAGCTCATCGTCGGCATCGCCTTCGCCGTACTGTCGCTGCAGTTCGCCGACAGCCGCAACAACACCCCGGCCTCCACCAAGCTTTCGTTCATCACGGACTTCGGCTGGTCGATCGGGCCGGTGCTGTTCGTGGTCTGGGCGCTGTTCATGATTCTCGCGATGTCCAACGGCGTGAACCTGACGGACGGTCTGGACGGCCTGGCCACCGGCGCGTCGGTGATGGTCTTCGGCGCGTACACCTTCATCGGCCTCTGGCAGTTCCAGGAGTCCTGCGCCAACGCGATCACGCTGACCAACCCCAACGCCTGCTTCGAGGTGCGCGATCCCCTCGATCTGGCGGTGGTGGCGTCCGCCCTGATGGGCTCCTGCTTCGGCTTCCTGTGGTGGAACACCTCGCCCGCCAAGATCTTCATGGGTGACACCGGATCGCTCGCCCTCGGCGGGGCGCTCGCGGGTCTGGCCATCTGCTCCCGCACGGAGTTCCTGCTGGCCCTCCTCGGAGGACTCTTCGTCCTGATCACCATGTCCGTGGTCATCCAGGTCGGCTCCTTCAAGATGACCGGCAAGCGGGTCTTCCGCATGGCGCCCCTCCAGCACCACTTCGAACTCAAGGGGTGGTCCGAAGTCCTTGTGGTGGTCCGGTTCTGGATCATTCAGGGCATGTGCGTCATCGTGGGTCTGGGGCTCTTCTACGCGGGCTGGGCGGCCGACAAGTGAGTGCGCAGGACTGGCAGGGCAAGCGGGTCACCGTGGCGGGTCTCGGGGTCTCCGGGATCCCGGCCGCCCGCGTGCTGCACGGCCTGGGCGCCGTCGTGACGGTCGTCAACGACGGGGACGACGAGCGTTCCCGTACGCAGGCGGCCGAGCTGGAGGCGGAGGGCATCACCGTCCGCCTCGGCGACGGAGCCACCCTGCCCGAGGGCACCGAGCTCATCGTCACCACGCCCGGCTGGAAGCCCGACAAGCCGCTGTTCCTGGCCGCCGCGGACGCGGGTGTCCCGGTCTGGGGCGACGTGGAGCTGGCGTGGCGGCTGCGCGGTCCCGGCGCGGCGCCCTGGCTCGCGGTCACCGGCACCAACGGCAAGACCACGACCGTACGGATGCTCGCCTCGATCCTTCAGGCGGCCGGGCTGCGCACGGCGGCCGTCGGCAACATCGGCGTCTCGCTGCTCGACGCGGTCCTCGGCGAGGAGACCTACGACGTCCTCGCCGTCGAACTCTCCAGCTACCAGCTGCACTGGGCGCCGTCCCTGCGCGCCCACTCCGCGGCTGTGCTCAATCTGGCGCCCGACCACCTCGACTGGCACGGCTCGATGGAGGCGTACGCCGCCGACAAGGGCCGGATCTACACGGGCAACACCGTCGCCTGCGTCTACAACGCGGCCGACAAGGCCACCGAGGACCTGGTGCGCGAGGCGGACGTCGAGGAGGGCTGCCGGGCGATCGGTTTCACCCTCGGCACACCCGGCCCCTCCCAACTCGGGGTCGTCGAGGGGATTCTGGTCGACCGCGCCTTCGTCGAGAACCGGCAGAAGCAGGCCCAGGAGCTCGCCGAGGTCGCGGACGTCGACCCGCCCGCCCCGCACAACATCGCCAACGCCCTGGCGGCGGCGGCGCTGGCCCGTGCGTACGGAGTGAAGCCCGCGGCCGTACGGGACGGACTGCGCGCCTTCCGCCCCGACCCGCACCGCATCGAGAAGGTCGCGGACGTGGCCGGTGTCGCGTACATCGACGACTCCAAGGCGACCAACACGCATGCCGCGGAAGCGTCCCTGGCGGCCTACGAGCCGATCGTGTGGATCGCGGGCGGTCTGGCCAAGGGGGCGAGCTTCGACGAACTGGTTCAGAAGTCGGCAGGGCGACTGCGCGGGGTCGTACTGATCGGCGCGGACCGCGCCCTGATCCTCGAAGCCCTCGCGCGACACGCCCCCGAGGTCCCGGTCGTCGACCTCGACCGGACAGACACTGGGGCGATGTCGGCGGCGGTCCGGGAAGCGGCGCGCCTGGCCCGGCCCGGGGACACGGTTCTGCTGGCCCCGGCCTGCGCCTCGATGGACATGTTCGCCAACTACAACAAGCGCGGCGAGGCGTTCGCGGACGCGATCAGCGAACTCGCCGCCGAGCGCGCCTGACCGGCCACTCCCCGCGCCAGGCACGACTGGAGGGGACAGCGACCATGCCGGCCGACGACACCGCCCCCGCTCCCAAGATCCTCAGGCAGGTCCTCCATCGCCGCTCGGGCTCCGGCGGGGCCCGGCCGGCGATCAAGGAGCGGCGTCCCGGACGGAGCCCCGCGGCCGCCCGCAGGCCGGGCTCCTCCCGGCCGCCACGCGGCAGAAGGGCACGCCGGCTGTACGAGCAGGCGCGCCGTACCTGGGACCGCCCCCTGACCGCGTACTACCTGATCCTCGGCAGCAGCCTGCTGATCACCGTGCTCGGCCTGGTGATGGTCTACTCCGCCTCGATGATCAAGGCGCTGGAGCTGTCGCTCCCGGCGGCGTACTTCTTCCGCAAGCAGTTCCTCGCCGCCGCCATCGGTACCGGTCTGCTGCTGATCGCCTCCCGGATGCCCGTCAAGCTCCACCGGGCGCTGTCCTATCCGCTGCTCATGGGCGCCGTCTTCCTGATGATGCTCGTCCAGATCCCCGGGATAGGGCATGCGGTCAACGGCAACCAGAACTGGATCTACCTGGGCGGCCCGTTCCAGCTCCAGCCCAGTGAGTTCGGCAAGCTGGCGCTGATCCTCTGGGGCGCGGACCTGCTCGCCCGCAAGCAGGACAGACGGCTGCTGACCCAGTGGAAGCACATGCTGGTGCCGCTCGTCCCGGTCTCGTTCCTGCTGCTCGGTCTGATCATGCTCGGCGGGGACATGGGTACGGCGATCATCCTCACCGCCATCCTCTTCGGCCTGCTGTGGCTGGCCGGCGCCCCGACCAGGCTGTTCGCGGGCGTCCTCGGCGTCGCCGCCCTGGTCGGCCTGATGCTCATCAAGACAAATGAGAACCGGATGTCCCGGCTCTCCTGCATCGGCGCGATCGACCTCGGGCCCAAGGGCGAGTGCTGGCAGGCTGTGCACGGCATCTATGCTCTTGCCTCCGGCGGATGGTTCGGTTCTGGTCTCGGTGCAAGTGTGGAGAAATGGGGTCAACTCCCCGAACCTCACACCGATTTCATCTTCGCCATCGCCGGTGAGGAACTGGGCCTGGCGGGGACGCTGTCGGTGCTCGCCCTGTTCGCGGCTCTAGGCTATGCGGGTATCCGCGTGGCCGGACGCACGGAGGACCCCTTCGTGAGGTTTGCCGCGGGAGGTGTGACCACCTGGATCACGGCCCAGGCCGTGGTCAACATCGGTGCGGTGCTCGGCCTGCTGCCGATCGCCGGAGTCCCGCTCCCGCTGTTCTCCTACGGAGGGTCGGCCCTGCTGCCGACCATGTTCGCTGTCGGGCTGCTGATCGCGTTCGCGCGGGAGGACCCAGCCGCGAGGGCGGCCCTGGCCGTGCGGAGGCCTGGGGTGAGATGGAAGACGATGAGACGGCGCGTCAAGAAGCGTCCGTCCGGAGAGCGGTGAATTTCGGTGCATGTCGTACTCGCCGGTGGGGGGACCGCCGGCCACATCGAGCCCGCGCTCGCCCTCGCGGACGCCCTGCGCAGGCAGGACCCGACCGTGGGAATCACGGCCCTGGGCACGGAGAAGGGGCTCGAGACCAGGCTGGTGCCCGAGCGGGGCTACGAGCTGGCGCTGATCCCCGCCGTTCCGCTGCCGCGCAGGCCCACCCCTGAACTGATCACCGTCCCCGGGCGGCTGCGCGGCACCATCAAGGCCGCCGAGCAGATCCTGGAACGTACGAAGGCGGACTGCGTCGTCGGCTTCGGCGGCTATGTCGCGCTGCCCGGCTATCTGGCCGCCAAGCGGCTCGGCGTGCCGATCGTGGTCCACGAGGCCAATGCCCGGCCGGGTCTGGCGAACAAGATCGGCTCGCGCTACGCCGCGGGCGTGGCCGTGGCCACGCCCGACAGCAAGCTGCGCAACTCCCGCTACATCGGCATCCCCCTGCGCCACACCATCGCCACCCTCGACCGCGCCCGGGTCCGCCCCGAGGCCCGCGCCGCCTTCGGCCTGGACCCCAACCTGCCGACGCTGCTGGTCTCCGGCGGCTCGCAGGGCGCCCGCCGCCTCAACGAGGTGATCCAGCAGATCGCTCCGGTGCTCCAGCGCTCCGGAATCCAGGTCCTGCACGCGGTCGGCCCGAAGAACGAACTGCCGCGCGTGGACAACATGCCCGGTATGCCGCCCTACATCCCGGTACCGTACGTGGACCGGATGGACCTCGCGTACGCCGCGGCCGACATGATGCTCTGCCGCGCGGGCGCGATGACCGTCGCCGAACTCTCCGCCGTCGGGCTCCCGGCCGCGTACGTCCCGCTGCCGATCGGCAACGGAGAACAGCGGCTCAACGCCCAGCCGGTGGTGAAGGCCGGCGGCGGACTGCTGGTCGACGACGCCGAGCTGAGCCCCGAGTGGGTCCAGGGCAACGTCCTTCCGGTGCTCGCCGATCCGCACCGGCTGTACGAGATGTCCCGTGCCGCCGCCGAGTTCGGCCGCAGGGATGCCGACGACCTGCTCGTCGGCATGGTGTACGAGGCGATCGCAGCACGCCGTCAGGCGTAAGAAGGGCAGGGGAGCGTGGCCGGACCGACCACCGCCGAACGCGGGGCGGGCAAGTCTCCCGGAGGGAAGGCGGGTCCGGTCCGCCCGGCCCGCAAAGGCTCCCCGGCCCGCAGGCCGCGCCTCCCCGGCCGCCGCTCCGTGCTGCTCGCAGTCACCGGCAGCTTCCTCGTCGCCGCCGGAATGTGGGTGCTCTACGGCTCCCCGTGGCTGCGCGTGGAGCAGGTGACGTCGTCCGGGACCGAGGTTCTGACCCCCGAGGAGGTGACGGCGGTGGCGGCCGTCCCGATGGATTCGCCGCTGATTTCCATCGATACGGATGCCATTGAGGCCCGGCTGCTGCACGGACTGCCCCGTATCGACTCGGTGGATGTCGTCCGGTCATGGCCGCACGGGGTCGGTCTGAACGTGACCGAGCGAAAGCCCGTACTGGTGATGGAGAAGGGCGCAAAGTTCATCGAAGTGGACGCCAAGGGCGTTCGGTTCGCCACCGTGGACAAGGCTCCCGGAGCCGTTCCCCGGCTCGAACTGTCCGCGGCGCGATCGCCGAGTCTGCGCCGCTTCGGCCCGGACCGGCTCGTGGCCGAGGCGGTCCGGGTCAGCGGCGAACTCCCCGGAAGCGTCGCCGCGGACACAAGAGTTGTGACAGTCCGTTCGTACGACTACATCACCTTGGAGCTGAGCCGGGGACGTACGGTGGTCTGGGGCAGTGCGGAGAAGGGAGAGGCGAAGGCGCGCGCACTGACTGCGCTGCTGAAAGCGGCGCCGAAGGCGCGGCACTTCGACGTGAGTGCGCCAACCGCCCCTGCCGCGTCAAGGAGTTGACGCGCATCCGCGCTGGCCAGCACCCTGGTTGGTCATCGCTATGGGTGATCACATAGGGTGAAAAGAAAAACGGGAGGTTCGGCGTGTTCGTTGAACGTGCGCCACTTGTCGACTTAGTGTCCTGTTCGGAGAGTCCAAGAAGCAGACACACTGGTAACCCTAAACTTCAGCGTTAGGGTTTGGGTCGGCGTTCCGGACCGTCCCATCGGCATCCGTCGTCGCAGCGCGACAACCGCGAAGCGACGACACGTAACTCGAGGCGAGAGGCCTTCGACGTGGCAGCACCGCAGAACTACCTCGCAGTCATCAAGGTCATCGGTGTCGGCGGCGGTGGTGTCAATGCCATCAACCGAATGATCGAGGTCGGTCTCAAGGGCGTCGAGTTCATCGCGATCAACACTGATGCGCAAGCCCTGTTGATGAGCGACGCCGACGTCAAGCTCGACGTCGGTCGCGAACTCACCCGCGGCCTGGGGGCCGGAGCCAACCCGGCAGTCGGCCGCAAGGCGGCAGAGGACCACCGTGAGGAGATCGAGGAGGTCCTCAAGGGGGCCGACATGGTCTTCGTCACCGCAGGCGAAGGCGGTGGCACCGGCACCGGTGGCGCACCCGTCGTCGCCAACATCGCCCGCTCGCTCGGCGCCCTGACGATCGGCGTGGTCACCCGCCCGTTCACCTTCGAGGGCCGTCGGCGCGCGAACCAGGCGGAGGACGGCATCGCCGAGCTCCGCGAAGAGGTCGACACCCTCATCGTGATCCCGAACGACCGACTGCTGTCCATCTCGGACCGCCAGGTGAGCGTGCTCGACGCGTTCAAGTCCGCGGACCAGGTGCTGCTGTCGGGTGTCCAGGGCATCACCGACCTCATCACCACGCCCGGCCTGATCAACCTCGACTTCGCGGACGTCAAGTCCGTGATGTCCGAAGCGGGGTCGGCGCTCATGGGCATCGGCTCGGCCCGCGGCGACGACCGCGCGGTGGCCGCCGCGGAGATGGCCATCTCCTCGCCGCTTCTCGAGGCTTCCATCGACGGCGCCCGCGGGGTGCTGCTCTCCATCTCCGGCGGCTCGGACCTCGGTCTCTTCGAGATCAACGAGGCGGCCCAGCTGGTGAGTGAGGCGGCCCACCCCGAGGCCAACATCATCTTCGGCGCGGTCATCGACGACGCGCTCGGTGACGAGGTACGGGTCACGGTCATCGCGGCCGGCTTCGACGGCGGGCAGCCGCCCGCCCGCCGGGACACCGTCCTCGGCGCGGGCGCAAGCAAGCGCGAGGAGCCGTCGGCCACCCCGTCCCGGGGCACCGAGACCTCGCGCTCGTCCCTCGGTACCGTTCCCGCCCGCGAAGAGTCCTCGGCCCCGGCCGAGCCCGCTCCGGTCGCGAACGACCTGAACTCCCCGTCGGGGCCCGCACACGTCCCGACCGCCCGTCCGTACCCGGACAGCCAGGCCGAAGAGCTGGATGTCCCGGACTTCTTGAAGTGATAGGCCAGTACGACATCGTGAGCGGCGCGCACTTCGCCTTCACCGACAGGTGGGGCGGGGTGAGCGCCGTTCCGTACGAGGAGCTCAACCTCGGCGGAGCGGTCGGCGACGACCCCGCAGCCGTACTGGCCAACCGGGCGATCGCGGCGAAGGACCTGGGGCTCGACCCGGAGCGCGTCGTCTGGATGAACCAGGTCCACGGAAAGGACGTCGCAGAGGTCGACGGTCCGTGGGGGGACGGGCCGGTTCCGGCGGTGGACGGCCAGGTCACCGCCCGGCGCGGGCTTGCGCTCGCCGTACTGACCGCGGACTGCACTCCCGTGCTGCTCGCCGATCCCGTCGCGGGTGTCGTGGGCGCGGCCCACGCGGGCAGGCCGGGGATGATCGCGGGGATCGTGCCCGCCACGGTCGAGGCGATGACATCGCTCGGCGCGGACCCCGCCCGGATCATCGCCCGCACCGGGCCGGCCGTCTGCGGTCGCTGCTACGAAGTCCCCGAGCAGATGCGGTCGGACGTGAGCGCGGTCGAACCGGCCGCGTGGTCCGAGACGAGCTGGGGCACCCCGGCCGTCGATGTGACCGCCGCTGTCCACGCCCAGCTCGAGGCGCTCGGTGTCCGGGACCGGCAGAGCTCACCGGTGTGCACACTGGAATCGCGGGACCACTACTCGTACCGCCGCGACCGCACCACCGGGCGGCTCGCCGCCTATGTCTGGCTGGATGGCTCATGACCGACCGCAGAACCGAACTCGCCGACAATCTGGCCGCAGTGGAGGAACGTATCGCCTCCGCCTGCGTGGCGGCCGGCCGCAAGCGGGAGGAGGTGACCCTCGTCGTGGTCACCAAGACCTACCCGGCGAGTGACGTGCGGCTGCTCCATGAGCTGGGTGTGCGGCATGTGGCCGAGAACCGTGACCAGGACGCGGCTCCCAAGGCCGCCGCCTGCTCGGATCTGGACATCAGCTGGCACTTCGTCGGCCAGTTGCAGACCAATAAGGTCCGCTCCGTGGCGAGTTATGCCGATATTGTGCAGTCCGTTGACCGACTGAAGCTCGTCACCTCATTGTCCACCGCGGCCGTCCGCTCCGTGCGCGAGATCGGCTGCCTCATCCAGGTCGCCCTCGACGCCGAGTCGGGCGAGCGCGGGGAGCGGGGCGGCGTCGCGCCGGACGGCATCGAGGAGTTGGCCGCCGCGGTGGACGGCTCACCAGGACTGCGGCTCGACGGTCTGATGACCGTCGCGCCGCTGGCCGGTCCGTACGCGGGCCGGGAACAGGCGGCGTTCGAGCGGCTGATGGAATTTTCATCCAGCCTGCGCGCGGGGCATCCGGCTGCGAACATGGTGTCAGCAGGGATGAGTGCGGACCTCGAACAGGCGGTGGCGGCCGGAGCGACACATGTACGCGTCGGCACTGCGGTACTCGGAGTCCGACCCCGGCTCGGGTAACGTCGCGAAGCAAGTCGGACCACAGCAGAAAATATGGTCATTCCCGCCTAAAGCGGGCAGGCCGAGTGGATCGCGGGCACTTGGTGACGAGGCCGATCCACCACAGAGCGGAGGACTCAGAGAATGGCCGGCGCGATGCGCAAGATGGCGGTCTACCTCGGCCTCGTGGAGGACGATGGGTACGACGGCCGGGGTTTCGATCCCGATGACGACTTCGAACCCGAGCCGGAGCCCGAGCGGGACCACCGGCGCCACCAGCCCCCGCACCAGGTGGAGAGGGAAGAACCGGTGCGGGTGGTGCAGCCTCCCGCACAGCGCGAGCCTGTTCCGCTTCCCGCTGAAAGTGGACGTCCGGCGCGAATCGCCCCCGTGGCATCCATCACACCCGAACGTCCGAGCCTGGAGAAGAACGCACCGGTGATCATGCCCAAGGTCGTGTCCGAGCGGGAGCCCTACCGAATCACCACACTGCACCCCCGGACCTACAACGAGGCCCGTACTATCGGGGAACACTTCCGTGAGGGCACCCCCGTGATCATGAACCTCACGGAGATGGACGACACGGATGCAAAGCGACTTGTCGACTTTGCCGCGGGACTCGTCTTCGGTCTGCATGGCAGCATTGAGCGAGTGACGCAGAAGGTGTTCCTGTTGTCGCCTGCTAACGTCGATGTCACGGCGGAGGACAAGGCCCGCATCGCAGAGGGCGGGTTCTTCAACCAGAGCTGAGAAACCGACACCGGGAACGACCCGGCCGCGAGGCCGGTAGCACACGAGAGCCAGGGGAGAGGGAAGCGCAGAATGGGCGTCGCACTGCAGGTGGTCTACATCGTGCTGGTGTGCTTCCTGGTCGTGCTGATCTTCCGGCTGGTCATGGACTACGTCTTCCAGTTCGCGCGCTCATGGCAACCCGGTAAGGCGATGGTGGTCGTTCTGGAGGCCACCTACACTGTCACCGATCCACCGCTCAAGCTTCTGCGGCGGTTCATTCCGCCGTTGCGTCTCGGGGGCGTGGCACTCGACCTGTCCTTCTTCGTTCTGATGATCATCGTCTACATCCTGATCTCCGTCGTGACGGGCTTGGGGAACTGATGTGAGCGATACGGTCTTGCCGACTGCCGACGACTACGTAGAGGTGAAGAAGAGATGCCGCTGACCCCCGAGGACGTGCGGAACAAGCAGTTCACGACTGTCCGCCTCCGAGAAGGCTATGACGAGGACGAGGTCGATGCCTTTCTCGACGAGGTCGAGTCCGAGCTGACCCGCCTGCTCCGCGAGAACGAGGACCTGCGCGCCAAGTTGGCCGCAGCGACCCGTGCGGCCGCGCAGAACCAGCAGCAGGGCATGCGCAAGCCGCCGGAGCCGCAGGACGGCCGTGGTCCCGGCGCCCCGGTGCCCGCCGCCATATCCGGACCGCCGGTCCAGCAGCAGCCCCCGCAGATGGGTCCGCCCCAGCTGCCCGGTGGTCCGCCGCAGTTGCCCGCGGGCCCGAGCCACGGCGGCCCGCAGGGTCCTGGCCAGATGGGCCCCGGCCCGATGCAGGGCGGCCCCATGGGCGGTCCGATGGGCGGCTCGATGGGTGGTCCGATGGGTGGCCCGATGGGCGGTCCCATGGGTCACGCTCCGCAGATGCCGCAGCAGGGACCCGGCGGCGACAGCGCCGCGCGTGTGCTCTCGCTGGCCCAGCAGACCGCCGACCAGGCGATCGCCGAGGCCCGCTCCGAGGCCAACAAGATCGTCGGCGAGGCCCGCAGCCGCGCCGAGGGCCTGGAGCGCGACGCCCGCGCCAAGGCGGACGCGCTGGAGCGGGACGCCCAGGAGAAGCACCGCGTCGCCATGGGCTCCCTGGAGTCCGCGCGCGCGACGCTGGAGCGCAAGGTCGAGGACCTGCGGGGCTTCGAGCGCGAGTACCGCACGCGCCTGAAGTCCTACCTGGAGAGCCAGCTGCGTCAGCTGGAGACCCAGGCGGACGACTCCCTGGCCCCGCCGCGGACCCCGGCGACCGCTTCGCTGCCGCCGTCCCCCTCGATGGCTCCGGCCGGCGCGGGTGCGATGGGTCACACCATGGGCGGCAACCCCTCGATGGGGCAGTCCATGGGCGGCAACCCGTCCATGGGGCAGTCCATGGGCGCTGGCCCGTCGTACGGTGGCCAGCAGCAGATGTCCCCGGCGATGACCCAGCCGATGGCACCGGTGCGGCCGCAGGCGCCGCAGCCGATGCAGCAGGCGCCGTCGCCGATGCGCGGGTTCCTGATCGACGAGGACGACAACTGACGGCGGGCCGCGCGTATCGCGCGTAGCCGTCGGCAGGCTGAGGGCCGGGCCCGGGACATCTGTCCCGGGCCCGGCCCTTTTGCCGTGCCGCCTTGCCGTGCCGCGCGTCACCGCGCTCGGGGACTCTGCCCCACTCCCGCTCCTCAGCCGCCTCGGCCTGGGCGTGCGGCCCTGACCGGCGCTTCGCCCCCCCCGGGCCCCGGTCCTCTCCTCGGTCGCCGGACGCGCTTGACAGGGCGCCCGGGGGCGAAGCACCGGTTCGGTGAGGGGGCAGGCGGGAAAAGCAAGGGCCCGGGACTCTCGTCCCGGGCCCTTCGTCTCGTGGCGCGGCGCGTCAGACCTTGCGCAGACGGAACGTCAGCGACAGGCCCTCGTCCGTGAACGCGTCACCGAACCCCTCGGCCGCCGCGTCCCGCCCGAACTCCGTCGCGAGTACCTCGTCCGCGATCAGCCCCGCGTGCTCCGTCAGCGCCTGCGCCGTCGACGGATCCGTCGACGTCCAGGTCACCGCGATACGGTCCGCGACGTCCAGGCCGCTGTTCTTGCGGGCCTCCTGGATCAGGCGGATCGCGTCACGCGCCAGGCCCGCCAGCCGCAGCTCCGGAGTGATCTCCAGGTCGAGCGCGACCGTCGCACCCGAGTCGGAGGCCACCGACCAGCCCTCGCGCGGCGTCTCTGTGATGATCACCTCGTCCGGGGAGAGCGTCACCGTCCCGCCGTCCACGACCACCGACGCATTGCCCTCGCGCAGGGCGAGGGAGAGCGCCGCGGCATCCGCCTCGGCGACGGCCTTCGCGACCGCCTGGACACCCTTGCCGAAGCGCTTGCCCAGAGCGCGGAAGTTCGCCTTGGCCGTCGTGTCGACCAGCGAGCCGCCGACCTCGGAGAGCGACGCGAGCGAGGAGACGTTGAGCTCTTCCGTGATCTGCGCGTGCAGCTCCGGCGAGAGCGTGCCGAAGCCCGAGGCCGCGACCAGCGCACGCGACAGCGGCTGACGCGTCTTGACCCCGGACTCCGCGCGCGTGGCGCGGCCCAGCTCCACCAGGCGGCGGACGAGCGCCATCTGGGAGGAGAGGGCCGGGTCGATCGCGTCGAGGTCGGCGGCCGGCCAGGACGACAGATGGACCGACTCGGGCGCGTCCGGCGCCACCGGGACGACCAGGTCCTGCCAGACCCGCTCCGTGATGAAGGGGGTCAGCGGAGCCATGAGACGGGTCACGGTCTCGACGACGTCGTGCAGTGTGCGCAGCGCCGCCTTGTCGCCCTGCCAGAAGCGGCGGCGCGAGCGGCGTACGTACCAGTTGGACAGGTCGTCGACGAAGGCCGACAGGAGCTTGCCGGCCCGCTGGGTGTCGTACGACTCCAGCGCCTGGGTCGTCTGGTCCACCAGGGCGTTGAGCTCGCTCAGCAGCCACCGGTCCAGCACCGTGCGCTCCGCGGGGGCGGGATCCCCCGCGGAGGGCGCCCACTCGGAGGTGCGCGCGTACAGGGCCTGGAAGGCCACCGTGTTCCAGTACGTCAGGAGCGTCTTGCGCACGACCTCCTGGATCGTGCCGTGGCCCACCCGACGGGCCGCCCACGGGGAGCCGCCCGCCGCCATGAACCAGCGCACCGCGTCGGCGCCGTGCTGGTCCATGAGCGGGATCGGCTGAAGGATGTTCCCGAGGTGCTTGGACATCTTGCGGCCGTCCTCGGCGAGGATGTGGCCGAGGCAGACCACGTTCTCGTACGAGGACTTGTCGAAGACCAGGGTGCCGACGGCCATCAGCGTGTAGAACCACCCGCGTGTCTGGTCGATCGCCTCCGAGATGAACTGCGCCGGGTAGCGCTTCTCGAAGATTTCCTTGTTCCTGTACGGATAGCCCCACTGCGCGAACGGCATCGAGCCCGAGTCGTACCAGGCGTCGATGACCTCCGGGACACGCGTCGCGGTCCCGGAGCACTGCGGGCAGGGGAAGGTGACCTCGTCGATGTACGGGCGGTGCGGGTCAAGGGCCGACTGGTCCGTGCCGGTCAGCTCGGTGAGCTCGGCGCGCGAGCCGACGCAGGTGAGGTGGTTCTCCTCGCAGCGCCAGACGGGCAGCGGCGTGCCCCAGTAGCGGTTGCGGGAGAGCGCCCAGTCGACGTTGTTGTTCAGCCAGTCGCCGAAGCGGCCCTGCTTGACCGAATCCGGGATCCAGTTGGTCTTCTCGTTCTCTTCGAGCAGCCGGTCCTTGATGGCGGTGGTGCGGATGTACCAGGACGGCTGCGCGTAGTAGAGCAGGGCCGTGTGGCAGCGCCAGCAGTGCGGATAGCTGTGCTCGTACGGAACGTGCCGCAAGAGCAGGCCGCGGTCGTCGAGGTCCTTGGTGAGTGCCTCGTCGGCCTTCTTGAAGAAGACGCCGCCGACCAGGGGCACGTCCGCCTCGAAGGTGCCGTCCGGGCGGACCGGGTTCACGACCGGCAGGCCGTAGGCGCGGCAGACCTTGAGGTCGTCCTCACCGAAGGCGGGGGACTGGTGGACGAGACCGGTGCCGTCCTCCGTCGTCACATACTCGGCGTTGACGACGTAGTGGGCCGGGGCCGGGAACTCCACGAGCTCGAAGGGGCGCTGGTACGTCCAGCGCTCCATCTCCGCGCCGGTGAAGGACTCGCCGGTGACCTCCCAGCCCTCGCCCAGCGCCTTCTCCAGCAGCGGCTGCGCGACGACGAGCTTCTCCCCGCCGTCCGTCGCGACGACGTAGGTGACGTCGGGGTGCGCGGCGACGGCGGTGTTGGACACCAGGGTCCAGGGGGTCGTCGTCCACACCAGCAGTGCCGCCTCGCCCGCGAGCGGTCCCGAGGTCAGCGGGAAGCGGACGAAGACGGACGGGTCCACGACCGTCTCGTAGCCCTGCGCCAGCTCGTGGTCCGAGAGGCCGGTGCCGCAGCGGGGGCACCAGGGAGCGACGCGGTGGTCCTGGACCAGCAGGCCCTTGCTGAAGATCTCCTTCAGCGACCACCAGACCGACTCGATGTACGAGGGGTCCATGGTGCGGTACGCGTCATCGAGGTCGACCCAGTAGCCCATACGGTCGGTGAGCTGGGCGAACGCGTCCGTGTGCCGGGTCACCGACTCACGGCATCTGTCGTTGAACTCCGCGATGCCGTACGCCTCGATGTCCTTCTTGCCGGCGAAGCCGAGCTCCTTCTCGACGGCGAGCTCGACCGGCAGGCCGTGGCAGTCCCAGCCGGCCTTGCGGGCGACGTGGTAACCGCGCATGGTGCGGAACCGGGGGAAGACGTCCTTGAAGACGCGGGCCTCGATGTGGTGGGCGCCCGGCATGCCGTTGGCGGTGGGCGGGCCTTCGTAGAACACCCACTCGGGGCGGCCCTCGGACTGCTCCAGGCTCTTCTGGAAGACCTTGGCCTCGCGCCAGAAGTCGAGCACGGCGTGCTCGAGCGCGGGAAGGTCGACCTGGGCGGGCACCTGGCGGTACTGGGGTGGTGTCATCGACGAGCTCCTCCAACGGACAGTGTCTGTGCCGTCGGAGGGACGAGAGCCTGCGCTCCCGCGGTACCACCCTCCTTGGCCCGCCGGCCGTGGCCGGTGAGCCCCCTCATTGGGTCGCGATGCCGGGTCTAGTCGCCCACGGTCGTCCCGAGGGCTTTCTTCCGGCGGCTCAGGGGTGATGCTTCACCTCGTGCTCGCCCCCGGGCTCTCACCGTCCCCGGGTCGCTCATGGCTGCGTACGAAGCTACTCGTCCCCATCCACGCCTTTCGCTCCGCCCAGTGTACGGGCCCCTACGCGGGGCGGCCGACCGGATTTCACCGGGCCGCCCGCGGTCCTTGCGCGAGCCGCGCGGTTGACCCGAATGGCCATACGCAGGCCTGCGGAGTCCGGCTGCTTCCCTCCGGCGGGTTACGGGGCGGGGAGCTGGGCACAACGGATGCAGGTTCGCCTTCTCGCAGGCCGGGGCGGGCCGAGGAAGCGGCGTGGCCCGTTTGCCGCGGGGCCTGGGTCGATTTATCGTCCCAGCACGATTCGCGAGCAAAATCACAATATGTGAAGGGGCCGCGGCCATGGTGGCGAAGAAGACCGCCGAGAAGTCGGCGTCCGCGAGATCCACCGCCGCCGAGGCGGCGGCCGAGGGTGGTGCGAGCGGAGGGAAGAGCACGGTCCCGAGGAAGGCCGGGGCGAAGTCGGCGAAGAAGGCGTCGGCGGCCACGGCGACGGTGAAGAAGGTGTCGGCGGTGGCGTCACCCGAGGCGTCGGAACCGGCCGGGATTCCGTCCGGGAAGCCGGCCGGGAGGAAGCGCGCCGACGCCGGGAAGCCCACGACGACGAAGACGAAGAAGGCGACGAGGAAGACGACCGAGAAGGCAGCGGCGAAGAAGACGTCGGCGAAGAAAGCGGCGGCGAAGAAGTCGGCGGCGAACAAGCCGGCCACCACCACCGAGACGACTGCGAAGGCGAGCGCGATGAAGGCGACGGCCGTGGAGGAGACGGCCGCACCCGCGGCCGGGACGCCGGTGGCGGAGGAGCCCGCGAGGAAGGCGCCGGCGAAGAGGACGAAGAAGAAGACATCGGCGAAGGGGGCCGTGGACCGAGCGGCCACGGACGGGAGGACCGCGGGGAAGGCGTCCATGGAGAAACCGTCCGAGGCCGGAGCGACCACCCGGAAGGCGTCCGCGGAGAAACCGTCCGAGGCCGGAGCGACCACCCGGAAGGCGCCTGCCAAGAGGACGCCTGCGAGGAAGGCCGCGGCCAAGAAGGCCGCGAAGAAGGCCGCACCCGCGGCCGAGGGGGCGGCCGAGGCCGCGAAGCAGACAGGAGCCAGGACCGTGGGAGCGAAGAGGACCGCGGGCGGGACAGCGGCCGCACACAGCAGTGCCGCACCGGTGCCCACAGCCCGCACAGTGGCCGCGACAGCGCCGGGGGAGCTTGCCGTACGGCCCGGGGAGGACCCCTGGACCCCCAAGGAGGTCGCCGAGGCACGCGCGGAGCTGGCCGACGAGGTGGCCAGGCTCACCAGCGAGATCAGCACCTCGGAGGAGGCGCTGGTCGGACTCATGCGGGACTCGGGGGACGGCGCGGGCGACGACGACGCCGACACCGGTACCAAGAACATCACGCGCGAACACGAGATGGCGCTGGCCGCCAACGCGCGCGAGATGCTGGAGCAGACCGAGCGGGCGCTGCTGCGCCTCGACGCGGGGACGTACGGCCTCTGCGAGATCTGCGGCAAGCCCATCGGCAAGGCGCGGATGCAGGCGTTCCCGCGCGCGACCCTCTGTGTGGAGGACAAGCAGAAGCAGGAACGGCGCGGCTGAGCCCGTACGTGTGTGTCGTACCCTCGTGCTCAGTCAGGCACCTAGGTTGAGGGACACACGTGGCAGAGGCGGAGCGCATCATCGGTACGTCGGATTCAGCTGGAGCCGACGAGGCTGCGGCGCCCGCCGAGCAGCCCAGGGGCAGGCGCAAGATCCTCGTGCTGTTCGGGGTGGCCGTCGTCGCCTACCTGATCGACCTCGTCAGCAAGATGCTCGTGGTGGCCAAGCTGGAGCACCACGAGCCGATCGAGATCGTCGGTGACCTGCTGAAGTTCGAGGCGGTGCGGAACCCCGGCGCGGCCTTCGGCATGGGCGAGGCCTTCACCGTGATCTTCACCTTCATCGCGGCGACGGTGATCGCCGTGATCGTGCGGCTGGCGCGCAAGCTGTACAGCCTGCCGTGGGCGATCGCCCTCGGGCTGCTGCTCGGCGGGGCGCTCGGCAACCTCACCGACCGGATCTTCCGCTCGCCGGGCGTCTTCGAGGGCGCGGTCGTCGACTTCATCTCGCCCGCGCACTTCGCCGTCTTCAACCTCGCCGACTCCGCGATCGTCTGCGGCGGCTTCCTGATCGTGATCCTGTCGTTCCGCGGGCTGGACCCCGACGGCACTGTCCACAAGGACTGACAAGGCATACTCGACGGGTGAGTACAGTTCCCGAGATCCGCACCCTGCCCGTACCCGACGGCCTCGAGGGCGAGCGCGTCGACGCCGCCATCTCCCGGATGTTCGGGTTCTCCCGCACGAAAGCAGCCGAACTGGCAGCCGCCGGGAAGGTGCAGGTCGACGGCTCGGTCGTCGGAAAGTCCGAGCGCGTCCACGGCGGCGCCTGGCTTGAGGTCGAGATGCCACAGGCGCCCGCGCCCGTGCAGATCGTGGCCGAGCCGGTCGAGGGCATGGAGATCGTGCACGACGACGACGACATCGTCGTGATCGTGAAGCCGGTCGGCGTCGCCGCGCACCCGAGCCCCGGCTGGACCGGGACGACGGTCATCGGCGGTCTCGCGGCCGCCGGGTACCGGATCTCGACGTCGGGCGCCGCGGAGCGGCAGGGGATCGTGCACCGGCTGGACGTCGGCACGTCGGGGCTGATGGTCGTCGCCAAGTCGGAGCGGGCGTACACCCTGCTGAAGGCGCAGTTCCGCGACCGGGTCGTGGACAAGCGGTATCACGCTCTGGTCCAGGGCCACCCGGACCCGATGAGCGGGACGATCGACGCCCCCATCGGACGGCACCCGAACCACGACTACAAGTGGGCGGTGACGGCCGAGGGGAAGCCCTCGGTCACGCACTACGACCTGATCGAGGCGTTCCGGGCCGCGTCGCTGCTGGACATCAAGCTGGAGACGGGTCGCACGCACCAGATCCGCGTGCACATGGCCGCGCACAAGCATCCCTGCGCGGGCGATCTGACCTATGGCGCGGACCCGACGCTGGCGAAGCGGCTGGGGCTCACCCGGCAGTGGCTGCACGCGGTGCGCCTGGGCTTCGAGCACCCGTCGGACGGGCAGTGGGTGGAGTTCGAGAGCTCCTACCCCGAGGACCTGCGGTCGGCGCTGGACAGGATCGCGGCGGAGAGCGCGTGAGCGGGTACGTGGTGCGTGTCGCGGTCGGTCCCGCCGACCGCGAGGCGTGCTTCGCGGTCCGCAAGGATGTCTTCGTCGGCGAGCAGGCAGTCCCGGCGGAGATCGAGTACGACGCGTTCGACGATGAGGACGCGGACACGATCCATGTCCTGGCGGTCACGGACGACGGGGAGCCCGTGGGCACGGGGCGGCTGCTGCACGGCCCCGCAGCGGCGGACAGGACGGGCGGGGACCTCTCGGTGGGCTCCCTGGGCCGGCTCGCGGTGACGCGGGCGGCGCGGGGGCTCGGTGTGGGTGTGGCCCTGGTGCGGGCGATCGAGGACGCGGCGCGCGAGCGGGGGCTCTCGGCGGTGGATCTGCATGCGCAGACGCATGCGACCGGGTTCTACGAGCGGCTGGGGTACGTGGCGTACGGGGCGGAGTTCCTGGACGCGGGGATCGGTCACCGCGGAATGCGGCGGGGTCTGTAGGGCATCCTTCCCGGCGCGCGGGCCGGGGCTCCGTCCCGGAATCCGCGACGGAGCCCCGGCCCCCGCGCCCCCACCCCGCCCCGAGCGTCGGCAAGGGGGAATGCGTCGCCCGTCGGCCTGCCCACGTCAGCCACGACCCGTGCGGGGCCGCGCGCTGTCGCCGTCGTGGTCGTCGTCGTGCTCGCCGTCCGCCGGGGAGGGCAGCAGGGGCGCGGCCCTCGTCTCCGGCGCCGGCTGCGCACCGGGTGAGGTCGCGACGCGGGGCAGTGCGTACGGATGCTTCTCGTACAGCCAGGCGATCATCTGCTCGCGCACCGTGCACCGAGCCGTCCAGATGTCGTCCGCGTCCTTCGCCGTCACCACCGCCCGGACCTGCATCGTGGTCGGGGTCGTGTCGGTGACCGCCAGGCTCCAGTCCCGGCCGTCCCACGCCGGGCACTCCCGCAGGATGTCCTGGAGTTTCTCGCGCATCAGCCCCACCGGTGCCGAGTGGTCCAGATGGAAGAAGACGGTCCCGGTCATCTGGGCTCCGCCCCGCGACCAGTTCTCGAAGGGCTTGCCGGTGAAGTACGAGACCGGCATCGTGATCCGCCGTTCGTCCCAGGTCCGTACCGCGAGGAAGGTGAGCGTGACCTCCTCGACGACACCCCACTCCCCGTCCACCACCACGGTGTCGCCGATGCGCACCATGTCACCGAACGCGATCTGGAATCCGGCGAAGAGGTTACCGAGCGTGGACTGGGCCGCGACACCGGCGACGATGCCGATGACGCCCGCGGACGCCAGCATCGACGCACCGAGCTTCTCCATCCCGGGGAAGGTCAGCAGCATCGCCGCGACCGCCACCACCACGACGATCGCCGTGACGATGCGCATGATCAGCGTGACCTGTGTGCGCACCCGCCGGACGCGTGCGGGATCGCGCGTCGCGGAGGCGTACCGGGCGTACGACGACTCCACGACGGCCCAGACGATCCTGGTCACCAGCCACGCCCCGGCGCCGATCAGCACGAGTGACAGCACATGGCCGATGCCCGCCTCGTGCTCCTCGACCGGTCGCCAGCCCGTCTCGCGGAAGCTCCCTCTGAGCGCCGCGGTGAGCAGCACGACCTGGAAGGGAACGCGGCAGCGGCGTAGCAGGCCCCAGAGCGGGGTCTCGGGGTGGCGGTCGTCGATGCGGCGCAGCAGCAGGTCCAGTGCCCAGCCGAGCAGCAGCGTGAGCAGGACCGAGCCACCGAGCACGATCAACGGGCGCAGTACGTTCTCCATGTCTCCGACGCTAACTGGCAGGATGGCCGAATGAACATCATGCTTTTCCACTCGGTCTACGGTCTGCGCCCGGCGGTGCATGCCGCAGCCGACCGGCTGCGGGACGCCGGGCACCAGGTTCACGTGCCCGACCTCTTCGAGGGGCAAACCGCCGACACGGTCGAAGAGGGCGGGGCGCTGAAGGAAAAGATCGGCACGGACGAGCTGCTCCGCAGGGCGGTCGTGGCAGCCGCGCCCCACTCCGACGAGGGGCTGGTGTATGCCGGATTCTCCCTCGGCGGTTCGATCGCGCAGAACCTCGCGCTGGGCGACGAGAAGGCGCGTGGTCTGCTGCTTCTGCACGGCACCTCCGACATCGCGGAGGGGAGCACCGTGGACGAGCTGCCCGTGCAACTCCATGTCGCGGACCCCGATCCGTTCGAGACGCACGACTGGCTGAGCACCTGGTATCTGCAGATGCAGCGGACGGGCGCGGACGTGGAGATCTACCGGTACCCGGGTGCCGGGCACCTCTACACCGATCCCGATCTGCCCGACTACGACGAGCGGGCGGCCGACCAGACCTGGCGGATCGCGCTGGGATTTCTCGCCACGCTGTAGCCGGACCTGGGTCCGCGGGCAGGGCTGCCCGCCGCGCACGGCGGGCAGCCTTCGGCTCAGCCCGCCCGGTAGGCGGTCCAGCTGTCCTTCATCCGCCGCACCTGGCCCGAGGTGAACTGGTATATGCACGCGTCGTCCGAGTAGTCCATGAAGTTGTGGATCGGGTCCTTACCCGCCGACTTGCATGTGTCACGGTTGGTCGGGCAGCCCTCCGCGGGGGTCTTCTCCGCCGGGGTGTCGGAGACGTAGTCGCCGTTGCCGGAGCAGCCGCCCTCGAAGGTGTGGTGCAGCCCCAGCCAGTGGCCGACCTCGTGGGTGGCGGTGTCGCCCTCGTTGGCGTGTGGGTCGGTGCCGCCGGGCAGCGAGGTGTCGAGCACGACCACACCGTCGTCGGTCGGGCGGGAGGCGTACCCGGCCGGGGAGGTCGCCCAGCCGAGCAGGTAGCGGATACGGGCCGTGTAGAAGTTGAGCGCGTTCGCGCCGCCCTTGTGCAGCCTCTTCTTCATGGCCCTCTCGGCCGAGGTGCCCTGCTGAAGGTTGAACCAGGTCGCCTTGTTTGTGTAGTCCGTGCGCGCGAGGGTGAACCGGAAGCGGGAGTCGTGATTGCCGGCGCCCTTGCCCCCGTAGGTCGCGTTGAGGTGCGCGATCTGCTTCTTGACGGCGGTCGAGCTGAGCTTGCCTCTCGAACCGCTGTGGAGGACGTGGAAGTAGACCGGGATGGTGGTCTTCGCGGCCGCGGACACTCTGCGGGCCTTGGGCCCGGCCGCCGCGAGTCTCTTCTTCAGGTCCGCTTCCATGGCCCGGGCCTGGGCCGCGGTGACGTCGTTGGGCTCGTGCGTGTGGGCCGCGGCGCCGACGCGCGACTTACGGGCGGCGGTGCCCGTTCCCTCCTCGCACTCGGCGGCGGAGGCGGTGGCCGCGGCCTTGGTGGCGGAGGTGGCGGCCTGGCCGGCTGCGGCGACGCCGACGGGAGCGGAGAGCGGGGAAAGAGCCAGGGTTCCGGCCATGATTGCGGTACCGATCGCGCGGCTGCGCATTCGTGGCGATATACGGGCGAGCATGCGCATAGTAACTCCTCGCGTGGGGGGTTGGGGAGGGGGCCTTTCTGGCCATCGCGGGGAGATTACGGGTGCATGACATGTTTCAGGGAGGGGCAATCAAGCCCAATGAACTCGCGAATAACCACGGCGATTACAGGAGAAAGCTCCGCGGCCCCCAAGGAGCCGGCGTGCCGAAGTAACGCGAGATGCAAAAGTAGCGGGTGGTGTCTCCGGTTTCACGCCACCGGAGACACCACCCGTCGCAACAATGTGATTTCCAGTCAACACACCGTCGAATGGCTGGAATCAGCCCATCCAAGCCAGCCGCCGAGATCAGGCCACCGGCTGGTGCACGCGCTCGATCTTCTGTGTGCCGCTCAGCGTCCGGTACGAACGCGCCCACGAGGCCGAAGCGTCCTGCTTCCTCTTGTCGGACAGCACGTAGTAGTCCATCTGCGATCGCTCGGCCGTGACATCCAGTACGCCGTACCCGTGCGCGTCCATGTCCAGCCACTTCACATGGCGGTTGGCCGCCTTGATCGCCGTCTCGGCGATCAGCGAGAGTGTGTCGGGTGCGACATGAAGGATGTCGTCCAGGTTGTCGGAGGTCACCGACGTCACCACGAACTCGGTCGCGGCGGACGGGGACAGCGGATACGTGGCCGCCGTGACGGGCACATCGTTCGCCCAGGCCGTGTGGATGTCGCCGGTCAGGAAGACGGTGTTCTCGATGCCGCGCCGGTTGAGGTGTGTCAGCAGTTCCCTGCGGTCGTCCGTGTAGCCGTCCCACTGGTCCACATTGACCGCGAGGCCGCCCTTCGGCAGTCCCAGTAACTCCGCGATCGGCTCCAGAAGACGGGCTGGGAGCGAACCGAAGGCCACCGGCGAGATCATCACCGATGTGCCGACCAGCTTCCACGAGGCGTCGGACGCCGCCAGCCCCGCCTTCAGCCAGTCCAGTTGGGCCCGCCCGGTGATGCTGCGCTCCGGGTCGTCGACCTCGCCGCTGCCCACGCTCGCCTGCTTCGAGCGGAACGAGCGCAGATCCAGCAGATGCAGATCGGCGAGCTTGCCGTAGCGCAGCCGCCGGTAGACCGTGCCCTCGGTGGAGGCGCGAACCGGCATCCACTCGAAGTAGGCCTGGCGGGCGGCGGCGGCGCGCGCGGCCCAGTCGCCCTCGGCACCCGGCGTGTGGTTCTCCGCGCCGCCCGACCAGGCGTCGTTGGCGAACTCGTGGTCGTCCCAGATCGCGATGACCGGGTGCGCGGCGTGCATGGCTTGCAGGTCGGCGTCCGTCTTGTACGTGGCGTGCCGGAAGCGGTAGTCCGCCAGCGTGATGATCTCGTGCTTCGGCGAGTGCTGCCGCACGACGTACTTCGGCTCGGGGTAGCCGCCGGTCGCGTACTCGTAGATGTAGTCGCCGAGGTGGAGGATCGCGTCCAGGTCGGCTCGGGCGGCGAGATGGCGGTACGCGGAGAAGTAACCGGCCTCCCAGTTGGCGCAGGAGACCACGCCGAAACGGACGCCGGGCGTGGCGGCATCGGTGGCCGGGGCCGTGCGAGTGCGGCCGACGGGGGAGACGCTCGCTCCCGAGGTGAAGCGGAAGTAGTGGACGGTCGCCGGGCGCAGGCCCCTGACGTCCACCTTGACGGTGTGGTCGGAGGAGGCCTTCGAGGTGGTGGTGCCCCGGGCGACGATCTTGGTGAAGCCCTTGTCCTCGGCGACCTCCCAACTGACGGCGGTGTCCGGGCCCTTGCCCGAGCCGGGCACGGCGTCGGGGGCGGGGGTGATGCGCGTCCACAGCAGCATGCCGTCGGGCAGAGGATCGCCGGAGGCTATGCCGTGCAGGAAGGCGGGTGCCTCCTGGGCGGACGCGGCGGTGGCGGAGGTGGCGGAGGTGGCGACATTCAGGGTGGGCGCGGCGACGACGGCAGTGGCGGCTGCGGCCTTGACGACCGTGCGGCGACTGGGAGTTGACGGGCTTCGACTGGTCACGGCCGATGAGACTACTGGCCGGTAGAGGAATGGGCGAGGGTCGGGGAGAAAGTTCGTCGGGAGATGGGGGCGGGGCAACCGGGAGGTTGCCGGGGGTTGGGCGATGGGGTGGGGGCGCACCGGGGCGGATGGGTTCGGGCGGGATCTTTCCCCCACCCCCGCCGCTTCCCGAAACGAGGGGCAGTTCCCTGACACCTGGTGGGGAAGGCGGCCGGTTTCGCGGCGCGGGGACGAACCGATCGGGTGGGCCGGAGAGCCTGTACTGCGCGGGGTGCCGCCCACTGCTGCGCAGGACTGGGGGTGACGGGCGAGCCTCGTCCCGCGGTGCGCCGGGTGTCGGCTGGGCGGGGCGGGAGGAGCGAGGGGCCGACCGGGCCCAGTGGGCGGCGCGCGACCGTACAGGTGGCGACGGCGGCGGACCCGGCCCGCCCGCCGGCGGCGCGCGCTGAACCGGGCCAGCCGCGGCGGGCCCGGCGCGCACCTCATCCGCAGGGCGCCGGCGCGGCCCGCGGCAACCTGGCCTCGGCAGCCCGGCCTCGGCAGCCCGGCCTCGGCAGCCCGGCCTCGGTAACCCGGCCTCGGCAGCCCGGCCGACCCGGGGTCCGAGGGACGCGCCCGACCCGTCAGTCCGTCAGTCCGTCAGCCCTTCAGCGCCTTCGCGATCGCGGCGTTGTACGCCTCCACCGTCAGCGGCGGGTTGTCCGTTCCCTCCACCGTGACCTTCTTGCCGTCCATCTTCAGCGTCGGCGTGCCCGTGACCCCGCTCTTGTTGAACGCGTCCGACATCTTCAGCGCCCACGCGTCGAACGTGCCGTCCTCCACGTTCTTCTTGAACTCGCTGTTGTTCTTCAGCGCGGGCACCGAGTCGGCGACCTTCAGCAGGTAGTCGTCCTTGGCGAACTTGTCGTCCGTCTCCTGCGGGTGGAACGCCTTCGAGTACAGCGCGGTCTTGTACTCGGAGAACGCCTCCGGGCTCACGTTCAGCGCCGCACCCAGCGCGCTGAGCGCGTTCTTCGAGCCCTGCCCGTTGATGGACTTCGCGCCGTCGATGAACGTCGCGCCGACGTACTTGATCTTGTACTTGCCGGCGTCGACGTCCTTCTTCACCGTCGGGCCGACCGTCTGCTCGAACGTCGCGCAGATCGGGCAGCGCGAGTCCTCGTACAGCTCCAGCGTCTTCTTCGCGGCCGGCTTGCCGATGACGACGGTCGTGCCGTTCTCGCCCTCGGTGTTCTTCGGCGCCGTGACGTTCTTCTCGTCCTTCACCGACTCCCAGTGGCTCGGCTTGTTGGCCTGCATGATCGCGTATCCGGCGCCGCCCGCGATGGCGAGGACGACGATCGTCGAGCCGATGACGACGAGCTGGCGGCGGGTCTTGTCCTTCTTGGCCTGGCGCTCACGCTCCTGGCGCAGTCGTTCGCGGGCCGCCGCCTTGTTGGCCTGGCTGTTGCGTGCACTCATGCTGGTTCACTCCGTGTGAGGTCGCATCCGGCGATGTTGTGGCCGGGATGCGGAAGGGGATACGAAAAAAGGGGACTGCGGGCTCAGGCGAATACAGCGGCCGAGCGTGGCGGTCCCCGCCGTCCGACGGAGTGCACCAGCAGCCGGGTGCGGGAGAGGACGGGGCGCCGGAGCGCGGGGCGCGCTCCGCGGCGTACGGAACGATGGGCCGTGCCGGCCGCCGCGACTGCCAGCAGCAGCGGCCGGAAGGCGAACGCGCCCACCGCCCGCACCAGCCCGGCCAGCGCGGACTCGCCGCGCCGCAGCCAGGCCGCGGCGAACAGCCCGACCGTCATGTGCGCGGCGAGCAGCAGCCAGGGCAGGGCGGGGTCGTCGGAGTGCAGCAGGGAGAGAGCGCCGTGGCTGTCGGGGGACACTCCTGCCAGCCGGGTGCCGACGCTGCCGCCGCAGAGCACGTCGAAGCCCACCGACCGCAGCGATCCGGCGACCGGTCCGCCGCCGGGGCCGTAACAGACGTCCTGGCCGGTGGTGAAGACGGTGTCCGCTGCCAGTTCCAGCGGGACGAGCAGGCTCGCGATCCGCCAGTAGCCGCGCTCCCGGCCCGAAAGGGCGAACGCGAGGGCGAAGACGCCCGCGGACAGCCCCGCGACGGTGGTCAGCGGCAGCGGCACCTGCGAGAGCAGCACATGGGAAGCCGCGGACAGCGTCACGACCAGAGCCGTGAAGATCGCTGCCCGCAGCCACCTGAGCTGTGTCGCCGTTACGTCCATCACCGGGAGTGTCCCATGCGCGCCGGTAGGAGATCCCTAAAGATCCGGCCGGTACTACAGGCCCGGAATGAGACCGTTACGGAAGAGGTCCACGAAGATCTGGTGGTCCGCACGGGCCCGCGCGCCGTAGCTGTGGGCGAACTCGACCAGCAGCTCGGGGAAGCCGTCCTCGTCGGCGGCGATCGCCGCGTCGATGGCCCGCTCGGTGGAGAACGGCACCAGGGAGTGACCGCTCTCGTCGTCGGCCGCGCCGTGCATCGTGGCCGTCGCCCGGCCCAGGTCGGCGACGACCGCCGCGATCTCCTCCGGGTCGTCGATGTCCGACCAGTCCAGGTCCACGGCGTACGGAGACACCTCGGCGACCAGCTGACCGGTGCCGTCGAGCTCAGTCCAGCCCAGCCACGGGTCGGCGTGGTCCTGGAGCGCGCGCTGCGAGATCACCGTGCGGTGGCCCTCGTGCTGGAAGTACTCCCGCACGGAGGCGTCGGTGATGTGCCGGGAGACCGCGGGGGTCTGCGCCTGCTTCATATAGATGACGACATCGTTCTCCAGGGCGTCGCTGTTGCCCTCGAGGAGGATGTTGTACGAGGGCAGGCCGGCGGACCCGATGCCGATGCCGCGGCGGCCCACGACATCCTTGACGCGGTACGAGTCGGGCCGGGTCAGGCTGGACTCGGGCAGCGTCTCCAGATAGCCGTCGAACGCGGCGAGCACCTTGTAGCGGGTGGCCGCGTCCAGCTCGATCGAGCCGCCGCCGGGCGCGAACCGGCGCTCGAAGTCACGGATCTCGGTCATCGAGTCGAGCAGCGAGAAGCGGGTCAGCGAACGGGCGTCGCGCAGCGCGTCCAGCAGCGGGCCGTCGGCGGTGTCGAGGGTGAACGGCGGCACCTCGTCGTTCTTCGCGCCCGTCGCCAGTGCGTGGATGCGCTCGCGGTACGCGGCGGCGTAGGTCCGCACCAGCTCGGTGATCTGCTCGTCGCTGAGCGCCTTGGTGTAGCCGATCAGCGCCAGGGACGCGGCCAGTCGCTTGAGGTCCCAGGTGAAGGGGCCGACGTACGCCTCGTCGAAGTCGTTGACGTTGAAGATCAGACGGCCGTTGGCGTCCATGTACGTGCCGAAGTTCTCGGCGTGCAGGTCGCCGTGGACCCATACCCGGCCGGTGCGGTCGTCCAGGAACGGGCCGCCGTGCTGCTCCCGCTCCAGGTCGTTGTAGAAGAGGCAGGCGGTGCCTCGGTAGAACGCGAACGCCGAGGAGGCCATCTTCCGGAATTTGACCCGGAAGGCCGCGGGATCGGCGGCCAGCAGCTGGCCGAAAGCGGTGTCGAACACGGCGAGAATCTGATCGCCGCGCTCTTCAGCTGTGACCTCGGCGGATCGCGGTACCGACATCGCTGGGTGCCTCCTGGTGCATGCAAACGGGGCGGGTGGTTCCGCCCCTTCAACGCACGACGGTACTCGGGAGTGCCCGCGGACTGTCAGTGCCAAGACGTAGACTTCCACGCTGTTCCCCCAGACTGCCCGCAGCCTGTCACCCACCGTTTCTCCGGAGGCATTCCGCCGTGACCAAGCCGCCTTTCACGCACCTTCACGTCCACACCCAGTACTCCCTGCTGGACGGTGCCGCGCGGCTCAAGGACATGTTCGACGCCTGCAACGAGATGGGCATGACGCACATCGCCATGACCGACCATGGCAACCTCCACGGCGCGTACGACTTCTTCCACTCGGCGAAGAAGGCGAACGTCACGCCGATCATCGGTATCGAGGCGTATGTCGCTCCGGAGTCCCGGCGGAACAAGCGGAAGATCCAGTGGGGCCAGCCGCACCAGAAGCGGGACGACGTCTCCGGCTCGGGCGGTTACACCCACAAGACGATCTGGGCGGCCGACAGGACGGGACTGCACAACCTCTTCCGCCTCTCCTCGGACGCGTATGCGGAGGGCTGGCTGCAGAAGTGGCCGCGGATGGACAAGGAGACCATCGCCCAGTGGTCCGAGGGGCTCATCGCCTCCACGGGTTGCCCCTCCGGCGAGCTCCAGACCCGGTTGCGCCTCGGCCAGTTCGACGAGGCGCTCAAGGCCGCGTCCGAGTACCAGGACATCTTCGGCAAGGACCGGTATTTCCTGGAGCTGATGGACCACGGCATCGAGATCGAGCGCCGGGTCCGCGACGGACTCCTGGAGATCGGCAAGAAGCTCGACATCCCGCCGATCGTCACCAACGACTCGCACTACACGTATGCGGCCGAGGCGACGGCCCACGACGCCCTGCTGTGCATCCAGACCGGCAAGAACCTCTCGGACCCGGACCGCTTCCGCTTCGACGGCACCGGCTACTACCTCAAGTCCACGGACGAGATGTACGCGGTGGACTCCTCGGACGCCTGGCAGGAGGGCTGCGCCAACACCCTCCTGGTCGCCCAGCAGATCGACACCGAGGGCTGGTTCGAAGAGCGCAACCTGATGCCGCAGTTCGAGGTCCCCGAGGGCTACACCGAGGTGACCTGGTTCCGCGAGGAGGCCATGCGCGGCATGGCCCGTCGCTACCCCGGCGGCATCCCGGACGACCGGCTCAAGCAGGTCGAGTACGAGATGGGCATCATCATCGACATGGGCTTCCCGGGGTACTTCCTCGTGGTCGCCGACTTCATCATGTGGGCCAAGAACAACGGCATCGCGGTGGGCCCGGGCCGGGGCTCCGCGGCCGGCTCGATCGTCGCGTACGCCATGGGGATCACCGACCTCGACCCGATCGAGCACGGCCTGATCTTCGAGCGGTTCCTCAACCCCGAGCGCATCTCCATGCCCGACGTCGACATCGACTTCGACGAGCGCAGGCGCGGTGAGGTGATCAGGTACGTCACCGAGAAGTACGGCGCCGACAAGGTCGCCATGATCGGTACGTACGGCAAGATCAAGGCGAAGAACGCCATCAAGGACTCCGCCCGCGTCCTCGGCTATCCGTATGCCATGGGCGACCGGCTCACCAAGGCGATGCCCGCCGACGTCCTCGGCAAGGGCATCGACCTGAACGGCATCACCGACCCCAAGCACCCGCGCTACAGCGAGGCGGGCGAGATCCGGGGGATGTACGAGAACGAACCGGACGTGAAGAAGGTCATCGACACCGCCAAGGGCGTCGAGGGCCTGGTCCGGCAGATGGGCGTGCACGCCGCCGGCGTGATCATGTCCAGCGAGACCATCACCGACCACGTCCCGGTCTGGGTCAGGCACACCGACGGCGTGACCATCACGCAGTGGGACTACCCGAGCTGTGAGTCGCTCGGCCTGCTGAAGATGGACTTCCTCGGCCTGCGCAACCTCACGATCATGGACGACGCCGTCAAGATGGTGAAGGCGAACAAGGGCGTCGAGCTGGACCTGCTCGCCATCCCGCTCGACGACCCCACGACGTACGAACTGCTCTGCCGCGGTGACACGCTCGGTGTCTTCCAGTTCGACGGCGGCCCGATGCGCTCGCTGCTGCGGCTGATGAAGCCCGACAACTTCGAGGACATCTCCGCCGTCTCGGCCCTGTACCGGCCGGGCCCGATGGGCATGAACTCCCACACGAACTACGCGCTCCGCAAGAACGGCCAGCAGGAGATCACACCGATCCACCCGGAGCTGGAGGAGCCCCTCAAGGAGGTCCTCGGCCTCACCTACGGCCTGATCGTGTACCAGGAGCAGGTGCAGAAGGCCGCCCAGATCATCGCCGGGTACTCCCTCGGCGAGGCCGACATCCTCCGCCGTGTGATGGGCAAGAAGAAGCCCGAGGAGCTCGCGAAGAACTTCGGCATCTTCCAGGCCGGCGCGCGCAAGAACAACTACTCGGACGAGGCGATCCAGGCTCTGTGGGACGTGCTGGTCCCCTTCGCCGGGTACGCCTTCAACAAGGCGCACTCCTCGGCGTACGGCCTGGTCACCTACTGGACCGCGTATCTCAAGGCGAACTACCCCGCCGAGTACATGGCCGCGCTGCTCACCTCCGTGAAGGACGACAAGGACAAGTCGGCGGTCTATCTGAACGAATGCCGCCGCATGGGCATCAAGGTGCTGCCGCCCAATGTGAACGAGTCGCAGTCGAACTTCGCCGCCCAGGGCGACGACGTGATTCTCTTCGGTCTCTCCGCCGTGCGGAACGTCGGCACGAACGTGGTGGACTCGATCATCCGCTGCCGCAAGTCCAAGGGGAAGTACATCTCCTTCCCGGACTTCCTGGACAAGGTCGAGGCCGTCGTCTGCAACAAGCGGACCGTGGAGTCGCTCATCAAGGCGGGCGCCTTCGACGAGATGGGCCACACCCGCAAGGGGCTTGTCGCTCACCACGAGCCGATGATCGACAATGTGGTCGCGGTCAAGCGCAAGGAGGCCGAGGGCCAGTTCGACCTCTTCGGCGGGATGGGCGACGAAGCGACCGACGAGCCCGGCTTCGGGCTCGACGTCGAGTTCTCCGACATCGAGTGGGACAAGTCGTATCTGCTCGCGCAGGAGCGCGAGATGCTCGGCCTCTATGTCTCCGACCACCCGCTCTTCGGTATCGAGCACGTCCTGAGCGACAAGACGGACGCGGCGATCTCCCAGCTCACCGGCGGTGAGCACGCGGACGGCGCGGTCGTCACCATCGGCGGCATCATCTCCGGCCTCCAGCGCAAGATGACCAAGCAGGGCAACGCATGGGCGATCGCCACGGTCGAGGACCTGGCGGGCTCCATCGAGTGCATGTTCTTCCCCGCGACCTATCAGCTGGTGTCGACCCAGCTCGTCGAGGACACCGTGGTCTTCGTCAAGGGACGGCTGGACAAGCGCGAGGACATCCCGCGGCTGGTCGCCATGGAGCTGATGGTCCCCGACCTGTCGTCGGCGGGCACCAACGCCCCGGTGATCGTCACCATTCCGACGGTGAAGGTCACGCCGCCGATGGTCACGAGGCTCGGTGAGATCCTCAGCCACCACAAGGGCAACACCGAGGTCCGGATCAAGCTGCAGGGCCCCCGCAAGACCACGGTCCTCAGGCTCGACCGGCACCGCGTCCAGCCAGCCCCGGCGCTCTTCGGTGATCTGAAGGTGCTGCTCGGCCCGTCCTGCCTGGCCGGTTAACGAGGAGGCCTACGCCCTGGTGCGTACGGCCGCCTACGGACAGCGACCCGCATCATGCGCAAGGGGCGCGCCCGTCGTCACGGGCGCGCCCCTTGCGTCGTACGCAGATCAGTTGTGGCCGAAGCGCCGCTGGTGCTTACGCGCAACATCCGCCGGGCTGCCCTGTGCCTGGGACTGGGGCTGTGCCTGCGACTCGTATGCGGTCGACTTGGCCTGCTCGCCAGAGTGTGCGGCGGCCGACGAGCGGTCCTGCTGGCCGCTCTGCTTGCGATTCTTGTTCTTGGCCATGGTGATGCCTCCTGTGGGGGGTCTCGGGGCCAGGGCCGCGACCAGATTCACATACCAGGCTAAACGCCGCATTTTGGATCACTGCGGGGCGTAAGGGATGCTTGTTGTGCCGAGGATCGGTCGACGATCGAGGGATCCGCCACGCCGATGATCGAGTTCCGGCCGTTAACCCTCACGTGGTCGGGCAGACTCGAAGGAAACCCGGAACAATCCCAGATCCGGACCCTTCCCCGATCCCGAGGTTCCCGAAAGAGGGTGGAACGCGTGGACCGCTGCGTTGTCCTGGTGGACGCCGGATATCTGCTGGGCGCCGCCGCGAGCCTGCTCGCCGGGGAACCGGCACGTTCCCGGATCACCGTCGACCATGCCGCCCTCATCCAGGGTCTGCGCGACCTCGCCGAGGCCGATACGGAACGCCCCCTGCTGCGTATCTACTGGTTCGACGGCGCCCCCGACCGCGTACCACAGCCCGAGCACCGCCGACTGCGCGTCATGCCGCGCGTGACGGTCCGTCTCGGCGCGCTGACCCGCAGCGACGGTCGCTGGGCGCAGAAGGGCGTCGACGCGGCCATGCATGCCGAGCTCACCGAGCTGGCCAGAAATCGCGCTTGCTCTGATGTGGTTCTTGTGACCGGCGACGGCGATCTGCTCCCCGGGCTGATGTCCGCCAAGGAGCACGGCGTCGCCGTCCACCTCTGGGCCGTGCAGGCCGCCGACGGCGACTACAACCAGTCCGAGGACCTGGTCGCCGAGGCCGACGAACGACGGGTGCTCGACCGCGTCTGGATCACCCGGGCAGTCCGGGCCAAGGAACTCACCGGCATCTGCGCCCCGCCGCCCGTACCGCGCCCCGAGATCGCGGCCATCCTCTCCGCGCCGCTGCCCGAATCCGCGCTCGCGGCCTCGCAGGAACGCGCCGACACAGCCGCACGCAACGGCTCGCAGCCCGCCCCCGCGGAGAACGGATCCGAGCCGCACCCGGCCCCCGCGGCCAAGGGCGTCCCCACCCCCAAGGACCTGGCGGGTATGCGCGCCCCCGGCCCGCACCCCGGGCCCCACCCGACGAGCGCCACCCTGCGCTGGTCCTCCGACAAGGGCTGGGTCGAGCGCCCCGGCGGCGGCCCCCTGGGCGAACCGCCGGAGACCGCCTCGCTGCCCACGCTGGCCCAGCTCACCAGCGCCGAGCAGCGCTGGGCCGACCGCGAGGAGGACATCACCACGGTCGGCGGCGACCCGTTCGAGGTCGGCCAGGTGTTCGCCCGGCGCTGGATGGAACGGCTGCCGGAGTCCGGGCATGTGCAGAAGCTGTCGACCATGTATCCGCGTATTCCGCACCGCATCGACGGCGAACTGCTGAGGTACGCGGCACGTTTCGGGCTTCTCGCCCACAAGGACGACCAGATCGACGAGCACGACCGCTATGCGATCCGGGCCGGATTCTGGCGTGAGATCGACGTACGGGCGGCGGCGGAACACGCCCCGGCCGGGGAGTAGCCCCGAAGACCCCGTAGTCTCGTACCTCGTGAGTACGGTGTGTGCGGTGCGGCGACTGGTGAAGACGTACCCCGCCGCGCGCGCCCGTCGCGGGGTTCCCGCGACGCCCGAGGTGCGCGCCACCGACGGAATCAGCCTCGATGTCAGGGGCGGCGAGATCTTCGGGCTGCTGGGACCCAACGGCGCGGGCAAGTCCACCCTCGTACGCCAGCTCACCGGCCTCATGCGCCCGGACTCCGGCAGCGTCGAGGTACTCGGCCACGATCTTGTGCGCCACCCCGAGCGGGCGGCGCGGCTCATCGGCTATCTGGGCCAGGAATCCACCGCACTCGACGAACTGACCGTCTCGCTCGCGGCCGAGACCACGGGGCGGCTGCGCGGACTGTCCGTACGCGAGGCGCGCGCCGAGCGGGACGCCGTTCTGGAGGAACTCGGGCTGACCGGCATCGCCGGTCGTGCCCTGAAGAAACTCTCCGGCGGACAGCGCCGACTGGCCTGCTTCGCGGCGACGCTGGTGGGGGAGCGGCCGGTACTCGTCCTGGACGAGCCCACCACCGGCATGGACCCGGTCGCGCGCCGCGCGGTGTGGGCCGCCGTCGACCGGCGGCGGGCCCAGAACGGGGCGACGGTGCTGCTCGTCACCCACAACGTCATCGAGGCCGAGACCGTGCTCGACCGGGTCGCCGTACTGGACCGTGGCCGGGTCATCGCCTGTGACACCCCGGCCGGGCTCAAGGAACTGATCGCCGGCGAGGTGCGGGTCGAGCTGGTGTGGCGCGAGCGTGCCCCGCTGGACGTGCCCGAAGTCGCGGCGCTGCGCGCCTCGGCCCAGGAGTCCGGGCGCCGCTGGGTGCTCAGGCTCGCGCCGGACGAGGCGCGGGCCGCGGTCGCGGCGGTGACCGGGGGCGCGGCGTTCGCGGCGCTCGACGACTTCACGCTCGCCACTCCCAGTCTGGAGGACGTGTACTTGGCGCTCGGCGGGAACGCGACGAAGGGGCTGGTCAAGGCGTGAGCATCGTGCCCGCGGAGGCGGTGTCCGGGAAGACCGGGCAGATCAGGGCGCAGGGCGCGGCCGTGACCACCGAGGCACCGCTCGCGCCGCGTGCGCGGCTGCTGCCGGCGCTCGGCGCCGTGTACCGCGCGCAGCTGTCCCGGGCGCGCGTCGCCCGGATCCCGCTGCTCTTCGTGGCGACCTTCCAGTCCATCGGGATCATGGTCCTGATGCGCGGGGTCGTCGACGGGGGCGCCGAGGCGCGTGCCGTGGTCGCCGGGTCCTCGGTGCTGGTGGTCGCGTTCGTGGCGCTCAATCTGCTCGCCCAGTACTTCGGACAGCTGCGTGCCGGCGGCGGGCTCGACCACTACGCCACGCTGCCGGTGCCGCCGGCGGCCGTGGTGCTCGGCGCGGCCGGCGCGTACGCCTCCTTCACGGTGCCCGGCACAGTCGTCACGGCCGTCACCGGCAGCATCCTCTTCCAGCTCCCACTGACACATCTGTGGGTGCTCGCCGCGGTCGTCCCGCTCTCCGGCGCGGCCCTCGCCGGGCTCGGCGCGGCGCTCGGGCTGCTCGCGCCACGCCAGGAACTGGCCACGCTGCTGGGCCAGTTGGGGATGTCAGCGGCCCTGCTGCTCGGTGTACTCCCGGCCGGCCGGCTGCCCGGGCCCGTCTCGTACGCCCGTGACCTGCTGCCCTCCACCTACGGTGTGGAGGCTCTCGCACGGACCTTCGGCGCACACCCCGACTGGGCCGTTGTCGGACTGGACCTCGCCGTCTGCGCGGTCGTGAGTGTCGTTTCGCTGACGGTCGCGACATGGGCGTACCGTCGGGCGGCAGTCCGATGAGGCAGCGCCCCGTGACGCCTGGCACGATGGCGGTGTGACCGCACCTCTGACTCCGCCGCACCAGCCTCCGCCGGACAACGACCCGTGGCAGTCCCCGCCAACCGGGTCGGCCCCGCTCTGCGCGCATGAGGCCGAGGAGGGCATCGACATGAAGGCGGACCTCAGGGACGCGGCCGTCGTGGTGCTGGCCGTGGCGGTCCTGGGTGTGGCGCTCGGTCTGCTGTGGCTGTGGCTGGCTCCCCGGGTGCCGCTGATCTCCAACGACAGGGCGGTCTTCCTCAAGGACACGGAGAGCGAGGAGGCCGTGGGCGCGGACGGCACGTTCGCGCTGCTGGGCCTCGCGTTCGGTGCGGTCAGCGCGGCGGCGGTCTTCTGGTTCCGCAGGCGGGGCGGCGTCGGACTGGTGGTGGCACTGGCGCTCGGCGGCCTGTTCGCCTCGCTGCTGGCGTGGGGCATCGGGGTGTGGTTCGGCCCGACGGACGACGTGGTGGCGCATGCGCGGGCGGTGGGGGAGGGCGTCACGTTCGACGCGCCGCTGGAGCTGAGGGCGCGGGGGGCGCTGCTGGCGTGGCCGGTCGCGGCGATGGTGGTTCACCTGGCGCTGACGGCGCTGTTCGGTCCGCGGGACCCGGAGCCGGAGTGGCCTCCGTACGGCGCGGGACCGCACGGCTGAAGGCTGCGGCCCCGGACCTCGCTCTCTCCCGTCGACCCCCTACGCGCGGCCGATCGGCGCCAGCACCGCCCCTGTCAGCGTCGCCAGGTCGGATGGTGGGAGTTCGACCTCCAGGCCCCGGCGTCCCGCCGAGACACAGATCGTGGGATGGTCCGCCGCCGACGCGTCGAGGACCGTGCGCAGGCGTTTTCGCTGGCCCAGGGGGGAGATGCCCCCGCGGACGTAGCCGGTGGTGCGTTCCACCGCCGCCGGGTCGGCCATCGTCGCCCGCTTCGCGCCCACCGCTGCCGCCAGTGCCTTGAGATCCAGCTGGCCCGCGACCGGGACGATCGCCACGGTCAGTTCGCCGTCGATGTCCGCGACCAGGGTCTTGAAGACCCGGTCGGGTGAGACACCGAGTGCCTCCGCGGCCTCCTCGCCGTACGAGGGCGTGGCCGGGTCGTGGTCGTAGGAGTGGACGGTGAAGGCGGTGCCCGCGGCCGTCAGCGCCACCGTCGCGGGTGTGCCGCCCTGGTGCTTCCTGGACTTCTTCGCCACGGTCCGTGTCCTCTGGTCGGAAGGCGCCCGGCGGCGCTCAGTTGGGGCTCGTCGGCGACCTGGTCAGGTCGACCGCGGGCAGCGACGGAAGATGGCGGATCACCGCGGTCTCCGCACGCAGCAAGGTCAGTTCCTCGCGGAGCCGGGTCGCCGTGTCGGGGGCCTGGAGCAGCCGCTGCTTCGCGGGGGTGTCCAGCACCGCCGCCGCGGCGACCAGATACGACACCACCGACGGCTCGTCCGGCAGATCCGATCCCGTGGACAGTGAGCGCTCCCGCGCGCCCGCCAGCCGCTTCTGATAGCTGCGGAAGGCGCGCAGGACGCCCTCGGCCAGGGCGCCCGCACCGTCCCCGGACTGCTCGGGGATCTCCTCCAGCTCGGCGTTAAGGAACGGGCCGCTCGCGTCGACGGACAGGAGCTTGACCCGGGTCGTACCGGTCGCGAGCACCTCGAAGCTGCCGTCGTCGCGCTCGCGGATCGTCGCGGCGTCGGCGATGCAGCCCACCCGGTGGAAGGCCTGGATCGGGTCGTCGCCGAAGCCCGCCGCGGGCCCGCGCTCGGGCACGGCGGTCTGGTCCGGCAGGCCGGGTCCGGTCGGTGCGACCTCACGCCCGTCGCGGATGGCGACCACGGCGAAGCGGCGCGGCTCGGACTCGTCCGTCTTCAGCAGCTCGCGCATCAAGGCGCGGTATCGCTCCTCGAAGACGTTCAAGGGCAGGACGAGGCCCGGGAACAGAACCGAGTTCAGCGGGAAGAGAGGGAGACGTGCGGTGGTCACAGGGGTGAAGCCTAGTGGCCCGCGGAGCTGCTTCGTTCGGCCCGGGTGCGCAGAGGCGTCATCGAGGCGATCTCGATCCGCACGCCGTCGCGCGCTGCCAGGAACTGACCCAGCGGATCATCGGTGACCGATGTCCACGGAAACGACGTCGCACAGGGCCCGATCAGCCGGAACTGCTCCAGGGCCTCCTCCCAGCGCCCTCGGCCCATGAGGACGAACGCCAGCAGATTGCGCACCTCGGCCGGCCACGGATCCCCGGCGCGGTAGTCCGCGGAGAGCACGATGGCGAGATCCGCCGCCGCGTCGATGCGGTCGTTCAGTACGGCGGTGGTGTCCCCCTTCAGCAGCTGGGCGAAGGCCGCCCGCACCGGCAGCGCCTGCACCAAGGAGCCCGGAAGCGCGTCCGCCGCAGCCTGTTCGGCGAAGTCGAAGCACTCGCGGTGCGATCCGTACCACTGCGCGGACAGATACTGCAGGGCCGCGACATGGCAGCCGTAGTGGTGCGAGGACCGGCGGACCGCCTGCTCCCACAGCGACTCGAAGGCCGTGTGCGTGGCATGCGTGCCCCGGGCGTGGTCCAGCGAGATCCGCCACGGCACCGGGTCGCTCGGATCGGCCTCCGCCGCCGCGTCGATCAGTGGCCCGACCTCGCGCAGCCGCTCGGCGCGGGCCGGCGACTCCCAGGCCCTGCGGACCGCGAGCTCCGCCTTGACGACGAGTGCGTCGGCGTCGCGCGGCGCGGCGGCGAGCCAGGTCGTCAGCCATTCCTCGCGGTTGTGGGCGAATGCGGCGAGCCGCATGACGTACCGGTCGCGGTTCTCCCATTCGGCTGATTCTCGTGTGGTCGCCAGGAGCTTGGCGGCCGGTTCCCAGTCACCGAGCGCTGCCGAGACGAGCGCCGGGCTCAGTCGTTCGTCGGGGGCGTCGAGCAGCACCGCCTCGGCGGGCGGCAGGCCGTCGGCCAGCGGCGGCGTATGCCGGATCATGCGCGCTGTGCGCATCAGGGCCCTGAGCAATGACATGGTGTGAACCATTGAAAACTGCAGGTGGGAGCCGCGCCAGAGCACAGCTGTGAAGCTTTGGTAGGGGCCGAATGGTTGTCCTGGCAAGAGCCAAGAGAACGCAAAGAATGTGGGTCAGCCGCGCCGCAGAAGACGGGACGCGCCTGCCGCCACCGTGGTCGCGAGGATCCAGCCGAGAAGGATCAACGCGGTCGCAGCCCATTGCCAGTGGCCGTCAAGCCGCCAGTAGCTGTCCTGGCCGAGATTGATCACCGGCAGCAGCAGGTCCAGGGCGTAGAGCGGGGCGTTCCACTGCGGATGCTCGTCGGCCTTGATGGGCGCCGGTTCCACCTGTGTGAAGGCCACGGTCCCGGCCGCCCACAGCACCGCCATCCACAGGGCCGCCCGGCCCGGCCGGTAGCCGTACGCCACCGTCCAGTCCTGGAGGTAGCCCCAGAGCTTGGCGGCCAGCGGCAGCGTCTCCCTGCGGCGCCGCTGCTTGGCGAGCAGCACCTCGCGGGCGTCCGCGTCCTCGCCGCTGTTGCGCAGTACGGTGGCCAGCCGTTCGTACGGCTCCGGGCTGTACTCGGGGGTCGCCGAGGCCACCCACTCCAGACGGCGGCCGAGCGGGAACTCCTCGTACGGAACGAGGTTCTCGTAGACGAAACCGCCCATCGCGAGACCGCCGGGTCCCGGCCAGCTCGCCGCGAGGTCGATCAGGGTGATCACCTTCGCGCCGTTCAGCACGACCCGCCCCTCCTCGGGGCGTTCGGCGTTGAAGCGCAGCTCGGGTGTGACGATCCGGCGCAGCGACAGCTCCTCGCGCGCGCTCAGCACGAACCGCGCGCGGTGCAGATCGACCGCGTCGCCGAAGCGCCCGTCGTCCAGGCGGACCCCGCCGTGGCACTGGAACGGCTGGAGCCTGGTGCCGCGCGAGGGGGTGGGAGCGCCGCCGCGGATGCCGGTGCCGAACGGAGGAGTGGCACCCTGATTGCCGGTGGTCTCGCTCACCCACGCGCCCGTCAGATAGAGCGTCCGCTCCACGCTCAGCTGCGGGGCGTTGAGCGCACGTCGTTCCCCGGCCGCCCGCAGCCGGCTGCCGCGCAGGCTGAGCGAGACTCCGACCTTCGCGCCGCGCAGACTGAACTCGCCGTATGTCTCGATCAGTTCGGCCTGTAAGTCCTGGGCGACCGACATTCCGTCGGCGGTGATCGCCCGGCCCCTGCGGTCCGGCCGGACATGGATCTGGTTGATCAGCAGATCAGTGCCGATCTGCGCGTCGGTGAGCCGTATGCCGTGCTCGATCCGGCAGCGCGGCAGATGGAGATCACCCTCGGTGCGCAGCCGCGCCGCCTCGATCCGCGGGATCGCGCAGCCGACCATGCGCACGGTGGTGAAGTGCGCCTCGGGCATCAGCAGTTCGCTGTCGAAACGACAGCCGTTCAGCTCGACGTACGGAGCGACGCTGCCGCCCGCGAGCTTGAGCGTGCCGGTGATCTGGACCCCGCGGAGCTTGAGGGCCGCGACCCGGCCGGGCCGCGCGGGCGGACCGCTGAGCAGCAGCCGGGCGACGATGGTCGCCCGCACGCTGCGCTCCGGCCCCCAGGGGCGGGGGGAGAAGGGGTCGTTCAGCAGGGGATTGGGGTCACTGAGGTCGTACGTACTCCCGTTTCTGAACGCGTTCCACATGTGCTGTTCGGTCCGGCTCAGTCCGTCCGGAGGCCCGTTGTCCAGCGGCTCGGTCAATGCCGCTCCTCCGCTTCGTTGGCTCGTACAGCTGTTCTTCCCGCTGAGTGACGGACTGAACGCTAGTGGTCATGGTCGACTTCTGGGACTCGGGGCCGGGGTGCGGGGCATGTATCAGCCAGTGATACGGGCGACCAGCAGCTGATTCCGGTCTGAGAGAATTGGTTCCGTGATCTCACGAATCGATCTGCGCGGCGACGCCCTCCCCGAGGGTGGCGCTCTGCGCGACCTGCTGCCCCGTGCCGAGTTCGACGTGGAAGCCGCCCTGGAGAAGGTGCGGCCCATCTGCGAGGACGTGCATCATCGGGGCACGGCGGCGCTGATCGAGTACGCGGAGAAGTTCGACGGGGTGAAGCTGGAGCGGGTGCGGGTGCCCGAGAAGGCCCTCAGTGGTGCGCTGGAGCAGCTCGACCCCGAGGTCCGGGCCGCCCTGGAGGAGTCGATCAGGCGCGCCAGGATCGTGCACCGCGCACAGCGCCGCGCCGAGCACACCACCCAGGTCGTCCCCGGCGGCACCGTCACCGAGAAGTGGGTCCCGGTCGAGCGCGTCGGGCTGTACGCACCCGGCGGCCGTTCCGTCTATCCGTCCTCCGTGATCATGAACGTGGTCCCGGCGCAGGAGGCGGGCGTCGAGTCCATCGCGCTGGCCTCACCGCCCCAGGCGGAGTTCGGCGGGCTTCCGCACCCCACGATCCTGGCCGCGTGCGCGCTGCTCGGTGTGGACGAGGTGTACGCCGCGGGCGGTGCCCAGGCCGTCGCGATGTTCGCGTACGGCACCACCGGACCCGACGGCTGTGCACCCGCGAACATGGTGACCGGCCCCGGCAACATCTGGGTCGCCGCCGCCAAGAGGTACTTCACGGGGCGGATCGGCATCGACACCGAGGCCGGACCGACCGAGATCGCGATCCTCGCCGACGACAGTGCCGACCCGGTGCACGTCGCCGCCGACCTGATCAGCCAGGCCGAGCACGACCCGATGGCCGCCGCCGTCCTGGTCACCGATTCCGTCGAGCTGGCGGACGCCGTCGAGAAGGAGCTGGAGCCGCAGGTCGCGGCGACCAAGCACATCGAGGACCGGATCGTCCCGGCGCTGGCGGGAAAGCAGTCCGCGATCGTGCTCGTCGACGGCGTCGAGGAGGGCCTGCGGGTCGTCAACGCGTACGGCGCCGAGCACCTGGAGGTCCAGACCACTGATGCCGCAGCGGTCGCCGCCCGCGTCCGCAACGCCGGAGCGATCTTCGTCGGCCCCTGGGCGCCCGTCTCCCTCGGCGACTACTGCGCGGGCTCCAACCACGTCCTGCCGACCGGCGGCTGCGCCTGCCACTCCTCGGGTCTGTCCGTGCAGTCCTTTCTGCGTGGCATCCACATCGTCGACTACACCCGCGACGCGCTCGCCGAGGTCACCCACCACGTCGTGACGCTCGCCGAGGCCGAGGACCTGCCCGCCCACGGCGCGGCCATGAAGGCACGGTTCGACTGGAAGGTCCCGAAGGCATGACCGGCATCGACGACCTCCCCGTACGGGACGAGCTGCGGGGCAAGTCCCCATACGGCGCACCCCAGTTGGACGTACCCGTACAGCTGAACACCAACGAGAACCCGTACCCGCTGCCCGAGCCGCTCGTCGAGCGGATCGCCGAGCGGGTCGCCGAGGCCGCGCGCGGGCTCAACCGCTACCCCGACCGGGACGCGGTCGAGCTGCGCACCGAGCTGGCCGCCTATCTGACCCGCACCGGCAAGCACCACGTCGGCCTTGAGAACGTGTGGGCGGCCAACGGCTCCAACGAGGTCATCCAGCAGCTGCTCCAGACCTTCGGCGGCCCCGGGCGCACGGCCATCGGCTTCGAGCCCTCGTACTCCATGCACGGGCTCATCGCCCGCGGCACCGGCACCGGCTGGATCTCGGGCCCGCGCAACGACGACTTCACCATCGATCTCGCGGCGGCAGAGCAGGCCGTCGCCCAGAACGCGCCGGACGTCGTCTTCATCACCTCGCCCAACAACCCCACGGGCACGGCGGTCGAGGCCGGAACGGTCCTCGGCCTGTACGAGGCGGCCCAGGCGGCGAAGCCGTCGCTGGTCGTCGTCGACGAGGCGTACGTCGAGTTCAGCCACCGCGACTCGCTGCTGCCGCTGATCGAGGGCCGGCCGAACCTGGTCGTCTCGCGCACCATGTCCAAGGCCTTCGGAGCGGCCGGTCTGCGCCTTGGTTACCTGGCCGCGCACCCCGCCGTCGTCGACGCCGTCCAGCTGGTACGCCTGCCGTACCACCTCTCCGCCGTCACCCAGGCGACCGCGCTCGCCGCGCTGGAGCACACCGATACGCTGCTCGGGTACGTCGAACAGCTCAAGCGGGAGCGGGACCGGCTGGTCACCGAGCTGCGGGCGATCGGCTGGGAGGCCACCGACTCGGACGCCAACTTCGTCCAGTTCGGCCGCTTCGCCGACAGCCACGAGGCGTGGCAGAAGATCCTCGACCGGGGTGTCCTGGTCCGTGACAACCAAGTGCCCGGGTGGCTGCGCGTCACCGCCGGTACCCCCGATGAGAACGACGCGTTCCTCGACGCGGTTCGTGAGCTGAAGAAGGAGTACGACGTATGACTCGCGAGGGTCGTGTGGGAAGAGCGGAACGCACCACCAAGGAAACGACCGTCGTCGTCGAGATCGACCTCGACGGCCACGGCAAGGTCGACGTGTCGACCGGGGTCGGCTTCTACGACCACATGCTCGACCAGCTCGGCCGCCACGGCCTCTTCGACCTCACGGTGAAGACCGAGGGTGATCTGCACATCGACTCGCACCACACCATCGAGGACACCGCCCTCGCACTGGGCGCCGCCTTCAAGGAGGCGCTCGGAGACAAGGTGGGGATCTACCGGTTCGGCAACTGCACGGTGCCGCTGGACGAGTCCCTCGCCCAGGTCACGGTCGACCTCTCGGGCCGCCCGTACCTCGTGCACACCGAGCCCGAGAACATGGCGCCCATGATCGGCTCGTACGACACGACGATGACCCGGCACATCTTCGAGTCCTTCGTCGCGCAGGCACAGATCGCGCTGCACATCCACGTCCCGTACGGGCGCAACGCGCACCACATCGTGGAGTGCCAGTTCAAGGCGCTGGCCCGGGCCCTGCGCTACGCCAGCGAGCGCGACCCGCGTGCCGCCGGCATCCTCCCCTCCACGAAGGGCGCGCTGTAACCCCATGACCGGCCTTTCCACCATCCTCATCGTCGTCGGGCTCTTCCTCGCCGGCGGTGTCTACTCCTTCCTCAAGCAGAAGATGCCGATCGGCCTGATCGTGCTCCTCGGCATCGGCTCCGTGATGTGCCTGGCGGCGGGGGTCCTGCGGATTCAGGGGATCTGGGGATGAGCGACCGCAGGAAAGTCGTCGTGTTCGACTACGGATTCGGCAATGTCCGCTCCGCGGAGCGCGCGCTGGCCAGGGTCGGCGCGGACGTCGAGATCACCCGCGACTTCGACGCGGCCATGAACGCCGACGGGTTGCTCGTGCCCGGCGTCGGCGCGTTCTCCGCCTGTATGGAGGGCCTCAAGAAGGCCCGCGGCGAGTGGATCGTCGGCCGCAGACTCTCCGGCGGCCGTCCGGTCATGGGCATCTGCGTCGGTATGCAGATCCTCTTCGAGCGGGGAATCGAGCACGGGGTCGAGACCGAGGGCCTCGACGAATGGCCCGGCACGGTCGGCCCGCTCAAGGCACCGATCGTCCCCCACATGGGCTGGAACACCGTCGAGGCGCCCGCCGACAGCCGGCTCTTCGCCGGCCTCGACGCCGACGCGCGGTACTACTTCGTGCACTCCTACGCCGTGCACCGGTGGGACCTCGAAGTCACCAACCCCGCCATCCGCGCGCCCCAGGTCACCTGGGCCACCCACGGCGAGCGCTTCGTGGCCGCCGTGGAGAACGCCGCGCTGTGGGCGACCCAGTTCCACCCCGAGAAGTCCGGCGACGCCGGCGCCCAGCTGCTGACCAACTGGATCGAGACGCTGTAATGCCGAAGCTTGAACTCCTTCCCGCAGTCGACGTCCGCGACGGACAGGCCGTCCGCCTCGTCCATGGCGAATCCGGCTCGGAGACCTCGTACGGCTCCCCCCTGGAGGCCGCCCTGACCTGGCAGCGCGCGGGCGCAGAGTGGCTGCACCTTGTCGACCTGGACGCGGCCTTCGGCACCGGTGACAACCGGGCGCTGATCGCCGAGGTCGCCGGGGCCATGGACATCAAGGTCGAGCTGTCCGGCGGCATCCGCGACGACGCCTCGCTCGCGGCGGCGCTGGCCACCGGCTGCACCCGGGTCAACCTGGGCACCGCCGCGCTGGAGACGCCCGAGTGGGTCGCCAAGGTCATCGCGGAGTACGGCGACAAGATCGCGGTCGGTCTGGACGTGCGCGGTACGACGCTGCGCGGACGCGGCTGGACCCGTGACGGAGGCGACCTGTACGAGACGCTCGCCCGCCTCGACTCCGAGGGCTGCGCCCGCTACGTCGTCACCGACATCGCCAAGGACGGCACGCTCCAGGGCCCCAACCTGGAGCTGCTGCGCAATGTCTGCGCGGCCACCGACAAGCCGGTCGTGGCCTCCGGCGGCGTCTCGTCCCTCGACGACCTGCGCGCGATCTCCTCGCTGGTCGGGCAGGGCGTCGAGGGCGCGATCGTCGGAAAGGCGCTCTACGCCAAGGCGTTCACCCTGGAAGAGGCCCTCGCGGCGGTGGCGGAATGACCGATTCGGATTCTTCTGCGGTACGGCGCGTCGGCTCCGACGGGCCCTGGGAAGAGGCCTTCGGCTACTCCCGTGCCGTCGAGCTGCCGAACGGCCTGGTGCTGGTCTCCGGCTGCACCTCCACCGTGGGCGGCCAGATCGCCGCCGGCGGTCCCTACGAGCAGACGGTGACCGCCTTCGGCGTCGCTTTCGACGCGCTCAAAGAGCTCGGCCTCGGCGCCGAGGACATCGTGCGTACACGTATGTACCTCACCCATGCCCGTGACGTGGACGAGGTCGGCCGGGCCCACAAGGAACTGTTCGCCGCCGTCCGACCCGCCGCGTCGATGCTCATCGTCTCCGGCTTCATCGACCCGAGTCTGGTCGTCGAGGTCGAGGTCGAGGCGTACCGAGGAGGTGCCGAATGACGCTCGCGGTGCGAGTCATCCCCTGCCTGGACGTGGAAGGCGGCCGGGTCGTCAAGGGCGTCAACTTCCAGAATCTGCGCGACGCGGGCGATCCCGTCGAGATGGCCAAGCTGTACGACGCCGAGGGTGCCGACGAGCTGACCTTTCTCGACATCACGGCCTCCTCCGGCAACCGTGAGACGACGTACGACGTGGTGCGCCGCACCGCCGAGCAGGTCTTCATCCCGCTGACCGTGGGCGGCGGGGTGCGCAGCGCCGACGACGTCGACAAGCTGCTGCGCGCGGGCGCCGACAAGGTGGGCGTGAACACCGCGGCCATCGCCCGGCCCGAACTGATCCGGGAGATCGCCGAGCGCTTCGGCCGCCAGGTGCTGGTGCTCTCGGTCGACGCACGGCGCGGCGCGGACGGCTCCTTCGAGGTCACCACCCACGGCGGTCGCCGTGGGACCGGCATCGACGCCGTCGAATGGGCGCACCGCGCGGCCGAGCTGGGCGCGGGCGAGATCCTGCTCAACTCGATGGACGCCGACGGCACGAAGGACGGCTACGACACCGAGATGATCGCGGCGGTGCGGGAGCACGTCACGGTCCCCGTCATCGCGAGCGGCGGGGCGGGCAAACTGTCGGACTTCCCGCCCGCGATCGCGGCGGGCGCGGACGCGGTCCTCGCGGCCTCGGTGTTCCACTTCGGCGATCTGCGGATCTCCCAGGTCAAGGACGCCCTGCGCGAGGCCGGACACCCCGTCCGCTGACATCAGGCCGCCGAGACGCGAACAACTGACCGAAAACTGGAGTCCGTTGACGCCACCGGCCGGGCTAGCGTGCCGTTCGACCCATGTGAACAGGGGGAACGTCATGGTGGCCCGGCCCATCGTCGATCTGCTGCAGCTCAGCCCCGACTTCGTCCGCGACCCATATCCCGTCTACGCCCGGCTGCGGGCCGAGGCGCCCGTGCACCATGTGCGCGGTCCCGACGGCGCGGAGCGGTGGCTCGTCGTCGGCCACGAGGCCTGCCGCGCCGCCTTCACCGACCCACGGCTCAGCCGGGACTGGATGAAGTCCGGGAACATCGGCCAGATCATCAACACCGGCCAGGACCAGCCCGCACTCATGCACATGCTGATGTCCGACCCGCCCGACCACACCCGGTTGCGCAGGCTGGTGGCCCAGCGGTTCACACCCCGCCGTATCGACGCTCTGGCGCCGCGCGTCCAGCAGATCACCGACGAACTCCTGGACGCGATGGTGCAGGGCGGCGCGCGGCAGGCCGATCTGATCGACTCCTTCGCCTTCCCGCTGCCGATGACGGTGATCTGCGAGCTCCTCGGCGTGCCCGAGCTGGACCGGAACGCCTTCCGCCGCTGGTCCGGCGAGATCGTCGCGAGCACCAGCCCGCAGGCGCAGGCGCTGGCCTACGAGCAGCTGCCGGCGTATCTCTCGCAGCTCATCGCGGACAAGCGCGCGGCCCCCGGCGACGACCTGCTCAGTGCGATGATCCACGCCGTCGACGAGGGCGGGGACCGGCTCTCGCCCGACGAACTGATCGGCATGTCCGTCCTGCTCCTGATAGCCGGCCACGAGACCACGGTCAACCTGATCGGCAACGGCATGCGTGCGCTGCTCGCGCATCCCGCTCAACTCGCCGACCTGCGCGCCGACTTCTCCCTCCTCGGCGGGGCGGTCGAGGAGATGCTCCGCTACGACGGCCCGGTCGAGACCTGTACCGAGCGGCTCGCCCTGGAGGACGTGGAGATGAGCGGCGTCATCATCCCCGCGGGCTCCGCCGTGCTGATCTCGATGGCCGACGCCGACCGCGACCCGGACCGCTTCAAGGACCCGGACCGGTTCGACATCCGCCGGGACGCCCGCGGCCACATCGCCTTCGGCCACGGACTCCATTACTGCCTGGGCGCACCGCTGGCGCGGCTGGAAGGCCGGATCGCGATCCGCTCGCTGCTGGAGCGCTGCCCGGACCTGGCCCTCGACGCGGACGAGGCCGAGCTGCTCTGGCTGCCGGGGCTGCTGATCAGGGGAGTGCGGAGGCTGCCCGTGCGCTGGTGACGGCCGCCCGGGACCGAGGGGCCGGCCGCGTGCGTGCCGCCCGCGCTACATCCCCAGCTGACCCATCTCGTGCAGCCGGGCCACGGCGTCCTTGTCGCCCTCCAGCTCAACCCGGGCCGTGTCCTGGCGCCCGAACGTGAACAGCGTCAGCTCGCTCGGCTCCCCGGTGACCGTCACGACCGGGGTGCCGCGGCGGGCGACCGCCGTCTGACCGTCCGCCCGTCGCAGCACCAGGCCCACCGGAGCCTTGCGGCCCAGCAGCCGGGCCGCCTTCTCCAGCCGCGACCACAGGGCGTTCTCGAAGACCGGGTCCAGCTCCCGGGGCGTCCAGTCCGGCTGCGCCCGGCGCACGTCCTCGGCGTGGACAAAGAACTCGACGGTGTTCGCCGCCTCGTCGAGCTGCTTGATCCCGTACGGCGACATCTTCGGCGGCCCCGTACGGATCAGCTGGATCAGCTCCTCGTACGGCTTGGCAGCGAACTCCTCCTGCACCCGCTCCATACGGTCACGGAGGGCACCGAGCACAATCCCGCCCGCCGCGTCCAGGCGTCGCTCGCGCACCACCACATGGGCGGCCAGATCCCGGGTCCGCCAGCCTTCGCACAGGGTCGGGGCATCGGGGCCCGCCGTCTCCAAGAGCTCGGCGAGGAGAAGTCGTTCACGCTTCGCATGGGTCGACATGTCCGCCAGGGTACGGCGGGCACAGTGGGTCCGCCCAGTGGACGCACCGTCCGCCGTACCTGTCAGGCACGGCACAATGGGCGTATGACCAGCAGTGTCCCCGCGAGTTCCCTCGACCCCGCCGTCGCCGCCCGCCTCAAGCGCAGCGCCGACGGCCTGGTTCCGGCCATCGCCCAGCAGTACGACACCGGTGAGGTGCTGATGCTGGGGTGGATGGACGACGAGGCCCTGCACCGCACCCTGACCACCGGCCGCTGCACGTACTACTCCCGCAGCCGTCAGGAGTACTGGGTCAAGGGCGACACGTCCGGCCACGTCCAGCACGTCAAGTCCGTCGCCCTGGACTGCGACGCCGACACGATCCTCGTCAAGGTCGACCAGGTGGGCGCCGCCTGCCACACCGGAGACCGCACCTGCTTCGACGCCGACGTACTTCTGGGCAAGTAGGGTCGGGCGCCATGGATCTCGAGACCTTCCGCAAGCTGGCGGCCGACCGCCGTGTCATCCCCGTCAGCCGCAAACTCCTCGCGGACGGCGACACCCCGGTCGGGCTGTACCGCAAGCTGGCGGCCGAGCGCGAAGGCACCTTCCTGCTGGAGTCCGCCGAGAACGGGAGGTCGTGGTCCCGTTACTCCTTCATCGGCGTACGCTCCGCCGCCACCCTCACCGAGCGTGAGGGACATGTGCACTGGCTCGGCACCCCGCCGATCGGCGTCCCCGTCGACGGCGATCCGCTGACGGCCCTGCGCGCCACCGTCGAGGCACTGCACACCCCGCGCGACCTGGCCTCCGGCATGCCGCCCTTCACCGGCGGCATGGTCGGCTACCTCGGCTACGACATCGTCCGCAGGCTGGAGAAGATCGGCCCCGGCGAGCGCGACGACCTGAAGCTGCCCGAGCTGACCATGCTGCTCACCTCGGACCTGGCCGTACTGGACCACTGGGACGGCACCGTCCTGCTGATCGCCAACGCGATCAACCACAACGACCTCGACACCGGTGTCGAGGAGGCGTACGCGGACGCCGTCGCCCGTCTCGACGCCATGGAACGCGACCTGACGCGCCCGCTGGCCTCCGCGCCCGCCGCGCTGCCGCCCTCCGAACTGCCCGAGTTCACCGTGCAGTGGGGCGGCAAGGACTACCAGCTGGCCGTCGAGGACATCAAGGAGCGCATCCGGGCCGGCGAAGCCTTCCAGGTCGTGCCGTCCCAGCGCTTCGAAACCCCGTGCGGCGCGAGCGCGTTGGACGTCTACCGCGTGCTGCGGGCCACCAACCCCAGCCCGTACATGTACCTCTTCCGGTTCGACGGCTTCGACGTCGTCGGCTCCAGCCCCGAGGCCCTCGTCAAGATCGAGGACGGGCACGCCATGGTCCATCCGATCGCCGGCACCCGGCCGCGTGGCGCCACTCCGCAGGAGGACCAGGCGCTCGCCGACGAGCTCATGGCCGACCCCAAGGAACGCGCCGAGCACCTGATGCTCGTCGACCTCGGCCGCAACGACCTCGGCAGGGTCTGCGAGCCCGGCAGCGTCGAGGTCGTCGACTTCATGTCGATCGAGCGCTACTCCCACGTCATGCACATCGTCTCGACCGTGACCGGCAAGGTCGCCGAAGGCCGTACCGCCTTCGACGTGCTCACCGCCTGCTTCCCGGCCGGCACGCTCTCCGGAGCGCCCAAGCCCCGCGCGATGCAGATCATCGACGAACTGGAGCCCTCACGCCGCGGGCTGTACGGCGGCTGCGTCGGCTATCTCGACTTCGCGGGCGACTCCGACACCGCGATCGCCATCCGGACCGCGCTGCTGCGCGACGGGACGGCGTTCGTGCAGGCCGGAGCCGGAGTGGTGGCCGACTCGGACCCCGTCGGCGAGGACATGGAGTGCCGCAACAAGGCCGCCGCGGTACTCCGCGCGGTCCATACGGCCAACCGGCTGAACACCGCCGCGGGGCAGTAAGGGATAGTGAGGTACGTGAGTGCTGTACCCGTACCCCAGCCCCGCGCCGAGTCCGCCACCCCCGTCGACAGCAGCCGCCGCAGTCTGGCCGCGGCACTGTTCCTCGGTGCCGTGGGCGCCACCGTCGTGCTGCTCGCCTCCGGCCGCATCTGGGCCGAGGGGACGGCCGCCGTCGGCGGCGGCACGGTGCCGCTCGACGCCGACGGCAGCGATGTCACCGGCGTCCCCACCGCACTGGCCATCGTCGGCCTCGCCGCCCTCGTCGCCGTCTTCGCGGTCCGCCGCGCGGGCCGGCTGCTCGTCTCCGCGCTGCTCGCCCTGAGCGGTGCGGGCGCCGCGCTCGCCGCCTTCCTCGGGGCCTCCGACAGCGCGGCCCTCGGCGCCAAGGCGGCGAGGACGACGGGTGACACGGCCGCCACGGTCGACGCGCTCTCCCATACCGTCTGGCCCTATGTGACCGTGGCCGGCAGCCTGCTGATCCTGCTCGCGGGCCTGCTCGCGCTGCGGTACGGCAAGCGGTGGCCGGCCATGTCGGGCCGCTACGAGCGCGACGGCACCCCGCGGCCCCGCAAGGCCCCGGTCGTCGACCCCGACCGCCCCGAGGACCTCTGGAAGGCCCTGGACCGCGGCGAGGACCCGACCGGCGCAGCGTGAGGCACCCCACGTCCTGGCACGCCTCGGCGTACGGGACAATGAGGGACGAGCCTCCGGCTCGCCCCAGCGCAACAGGTCACCCCAGAGCATCAACGAGGAGCTAACTCATGGCGGGCAGCAGCCACGGACACACCCCGGCCGCCTGGACCGGTGTCACCATCGCCTTCATCGGTTTCTGCATCTCAGGCGTCTTCATGGTGGCGGCCAACCCGCTCGGCTTCTGGGGCGGCCTGGTCGTCGTCCTGCTCGGCGGCGTCGTCGGCGGAGCCATGAAGGCCGCGGGTCTGGGCATGCCGAAGGAGACCGAGGCCCAGGTCCGGGCCCGGACCCAGGCGGTCACCGCCACGGCGCAGCCCGCCACGGCGCAGACCTCCGCCTGACGCCCGCACCACAGCCTCGCGAGAAGGCGCAGCCCGCCACGGCGCAGACCTCCGCCTGACGCCCGCACCACAGCCTCGCGAGAAGGCGCAGCCCGCCACGGCGGGGCTGCGCCTTCTCGTGCGAACGGGCAGAATCACGGGGTGGACGCCATGCCTTCCCCCGCCGCACCCGCCGGCCGCCCCGGTCCCGCCCCGCTCGCGCGGCGCCTGGCCGCGCCCTTGGCCACCCTCGCCGGTACGGCAGCGGCCTTCGCGTACGTCGGCACGGTCGACCCCAATGAACCGGGCCACTATCCGGTCTGCCCGCTGCTGCGCGTCACGGGGATCTACTGTCCGGGCTGTGGCGGACTGCGCAGCGCGCACGCCGTCGTCCACGGCGATCTGGCCGCCGCACTCGGATCCAACGCGGCGGCCGTCGTGGGCTACGGGATCTTCGCCGTCGTGTGGGCGGTGTGGCTGATTCGCGCCGTACGGGGCGTGCCCATGACGATCGCCGTCGCGCCCGTGTGGTGGTGGGGTCTCGGGGGTGTTCTGCTGATCTTCAGCGTCGTGCGGAACCTGCCGTTCGGCTCCGCGCTCGCCCCCTGAGGGCGCTCCCGCGCCTTGGCCCCGGGCCGCGAAAGTCCCAGGTAGTGGGACAGCGGCCGACCGGATGCGAGCCTCGGGCCCTCCTGCGGATACCATCGACATGGCTGATCCTGAACCATCACACCGTCCCGGAAGGGGGCCGCTCGCGTGAGTGTGCTCGACGAGATCATCGAAGGCGTGCGCGCCGACCTCGCAGAGCGGCAGGCGCGCGTCAGCCTCGACGAGCTCAAGGAGCGCGCCGCCAAGGCTCCTGCGGCCAAGGACGGCGTCGCCGCGCTCCGTGGCGAGGGCGTCCATGTGATCTGTGAGGTCAAGCGCTCCAGCCCCTCCAAGGGCGCGCTGGCCGCGATCGCCGACCCGGCCGGGCTCGCCGCGGACTACGAGGCGGGCGGCGCCGCCGTCATCTCCGTGCTGACCGAGGAGCGCCGCTTCGGTGGCTCGCTCGCCGACCTCGAAGCGGTGCGCGCCAAGGTCGACATCCCCGTGCTGCGCAAGGACTTCATCGTCACCGCGTACCAGCTGTGGGAGGCGCGTGCCTACGGCGCCGACCTCGTGCTGCTGATCGTCGCCGCGCTGGAGCAGGAGGCCCTGGTCTCGTTGATCGAGCGCGCCGAGTCGATCGGGCTCACCCCGCTCGTCGAGGTGCACGACGAGGACGAGGTCGAGCGTGCGGTGGAGGCCGGCGCGAAGATCATCGGCGTCAACGCCCGTGATCTGAAGACGCTCAAGGTCGACCGCTCCACCTTCGAGCGGGTGGCTCCCGAGATCCCGGCGCACATCGTCAAGATCGCCGAGTCGGGTGTCCGCGGTCCGCACGACCTGATCGCCTACGCCAATGCCGGCGCCGACGCCGTGCTCGTGGGCGAGTCCCTGGTCACGGGCCGCGATCCCAAGTCCGCCGTCGCCGATCTGGTCGCCGCCGGAGCCCACCCCGCCCTGCGGCACGGGCGGAGCTGACCGGTCATGACCGCCCGCCGCGCCTGCCGACCGACCGACCCGGGCCACCGCCCCGGTCTGGCCGGTGTGCGCGCCGGACTGCCCGCACGCGACCCGCACGCACCGCTGGCGCGGGGCTGCAAGCCGCGCGGCTGCCGGGCCCCGGCCCGGCGGGTGCACGGCCGGCGGGTGCGGTATGTCATCGGCTCCGAGCCGGGCCAGGTCAACGGCATGCGATGGCGCGCCACCCGCGCGCGCTGACTCCCGGGTCTCCTTCCGGGCGGGTCCTCGATCCCCCGACGGGCTGAAAAGCCCCTCACGCCGGGCGATCGGGTCCCAGGATCCGGGGCGGAGCCCCGGCGCGCGGCCGCGCGCGCATACCGTGTCCATCGCACACCAGACTTCAGGGGCGTCAGCCCCTTCTGAGGAGTACGTCGGATGACTTCTGACTTCTTCATTCCCGACCCGGACGGCCACGTTCCCAGCGCGGACGGCTACTTCGGCGCCTTCGGCGGCAAGTTCATTCCCGAAGCGCTCGTCGCCGCCGTGGACGAGGTCGCCGTCGAATACGACAAGGCCAAGGCGGACCCGGTCTTCGCCGCCGAGCTCAACGACCTGATGGTCAACTACACGGGCCGCCCCAGCGCCCTCACCGAGGTGCCCCGGTTCGCCGAGCACGCGGGCGGCGCGCGCGTCTTCCTGAAGCGCGAAGACCTCAACCACACCGGCTCGCACAAGATCAACAACGTGCTGGGCCAGGCGCTGCTCACCCGGCGGATGGGCAAGACCCGGGTCATCGCCGAGACCGGTGCCGGCCAGCACGGCGTCGCGACCGCGACCGCCTGCGCCCTCTTCGGTCTCGAGTGCACGATCTACATGGGCGAGATCGACACCCGGCGCCAGGCGCTGAACGTGGCCCGGATGCGGATGCTCGGCGCCGAGGTCGTCCCGGTGACCTCCGGCAGCAGGACCCTCAAGGACGCCATCAACGAGGCGTTCCGCGACTGGGTCGCCAATGTGGACCGTACGCACTACCTCTTCGGCACGGTCGCCGGGCCGCACCCCTTCCCCGCGATGGTCCGGGACTTCCACCGGGTCATCGGCGTGGAGGCCCGCCGCCAGATCCTGGAGCGGGCCGGCCGTCTCCCCGACGCGGCCGTCGCCTGTGTCGGCGGCGGATCCAACGCCATCGGGCTGTTCCACGCCTTCATCCCGGACGCCTCCGTGAGGCTCGTCGGCTGTGAGCCCGCGGGCCATGGCATCGAGTCCGGCGAGCACGCGGCCACCCTGACGGCGGGCGAGCCGGGCATCCTGCACGGCTCGCGGTCGTACGTCCTGCAGGACGAGGAGGGCCAGATCACCGAGCCGTACTCCATCTCGGCCGGACTCGACTACCCGGGCATCGGCCCCGAGCACTCCTACCTCAAGGACATCGGGCGCGGGGAGTACCGCGCGGTCACCGACGACGAGGCGATGCAGGCCCTGCGGCTGCTCTCCCGCACGGAAGGCATCATCCCGGCGATCGAGTCCGCGCACGCGCTGGCCGGAGCGCTCGATGTGGGCCGGGAACTCGGCAAGGACGGGCTGGTCCTCATCAACCTGTCCGGCCGCGGTGACAAGGACATGGACACCGCCGCCCGTTACTTCGGGCTGTACGACGGCGAGGGGGACGCGAAGTGAGCGGCAACATCCAGCTGTTGAGCGACACCCTGGCGCAGGCCAGGAACGAGAACCGGGCCGCGCTCATCGCGTACCTCCCGGCCGGTTTCCCGACCGTCGAAGGCGGGATCGAGGCGGTCAAGGCCGCGTTCGACGGCGGCGCCGACGTGGTCGAGGTCGGCCTTCCGCACAGCGACCCGGTCCTCGACGGGCCCGTTATCCAGACCGCCGACGACATCGCCCTGCGCGGCGGCGTCAAGATCGCCGACGTGATGCGCACGGTCCGCGAGGCACACGAGGCGACCGGGAAGCCGGTCCTCGTCATGACGTACTGGAATCCGATCGACCGCTACGGCATCGAGCGGTTCACCGCCGAGCTCGCCGAGGCGGGCGGCGCGGGCTGCATCCTGCCCGACCTGCCGGTCGAGGAGTCCGGAGTATGGCGCGAGCACGCGGAGAAGCAGGGCCTCGCCACGGTCTTCGTCGTCGCCCCGAGCAGCCAGGACGCCCGGCTGGCGAAGATCACGGCGGCCGGCTCCGGCTTTGTGTACGCGGCCTCTCTGATGGGTGTCACCGGCACCCGTGAGTCGGTCGGGGCACAGGCTCAGGACCTGGTGTCGCGCACCCGTGCCACCACCGACCTGCCGGTCTGTGTCGGCCTCGGGGTCTCCAACGCGGCGCAGGCCGCGGAGGTCGCCGCCTTCGCCGACGGCGTCATCGTCGGGTCCGCGTTCGTGAAGCGGATGCTCGACGCCCCGGACGAGGCCGAGGGCCTGGTGGCGGTGCGTGAACTGGCGGCCGACCTCGCCAAGGGCGTCCGCAGGGGCGCGTAGCTCGTACGGGTGGATCTCGGACCGGGGAGGCATGCACGTGCCTCCCCGGTTCGTTTGCGGGGTGTGAGCGACAACCAGGAACGGAAGCGGACCGCGCGCGAGCGGCTCCAGAAAGAACGCGAGCAGGACAAGGCGCGCGAGAAGCGCCGGCGGCTGCTGATCGTCTCGGCAGCGGTGGTCGGTGTTCTCGGCCTCGCGGCCGTCGTCGGGGTGATCGCGGCCAACGCGGGGAAGAAGGACGGCGGTTCCGACTCCGGACCCCTCCTCGCCCCCGCGGGGGTGCAGGGCAAGGACCAGCTCGCCATCCCGGTGGGCGCGAGCGACGCGCCCTCCACGCTCACGGTGTGGGAGGACTTCCGCTGCCCGGTCTGTGCCCAGTTCGAGAACCTGTTCAGGGACACGATCACCGAGCTTGAGGCCGCGGGGAAGATCAAGGTCGAGTACCACCTCGCGACGATCATCGACGGAAACATGGGAGGCAGCGGATCGCTGCGCGCCGCCAATGCCGCGGCCTGCGCGCAGGACGCCGGCAAGTTCGTCCCGTACCACAACGTTCTCTACCAGAACCAGCCGCCGGAGCCCGACGACGCCTTCGGCAAGAACAGCAGGCTGATCGAGCTCGCGGGCAAGGTCGAGGGTCTCGACACGCCCGCCTTCCGCTCCTGCGTGGAGGAGGGCAAGCACGACAGCTGGGTGGTGAAGTCGAACGACGCCTTCCAGACCGGTGGCTTCCGCGGCACGCCGACCGTGCTGCTCAACGGCGAGTCGATCTTCCCGGACAAGGCCGGCGAGCAGATCACCGTGCCCAACTTCAAGAAATGGATCGACGAGGCGAACAAGGGCAAGAAGCCGGGCACCGAGCGGTCCACGCCGAGCCCGAGCGCCCCCGCCTCCTGACGGGTCCGGGGCGGCTGCCGCGATCGAGGCTCGTTACCCAGACGTTGCCGGGTGGGTTGCGGTACGTCCCACCCGGCAGGGTAGCGTCGGACCTGCCATGACACTTGCCTATATTCCCAGCCCGTCGACCGGAGTGCTCCACCTCGGACCGCTCCCGCTGCGCGGCTATGCCTTCTGCATCATCATCGGCGTATTTGTGGCCGTCTGGTACGGCAACAAGCGCTGGATCGCTCGGGGCGGCAAAGCCGGCACCGTGGCCGACATCGCTGTCTGGGCGGTGCCCTTCGGTCTGGTCGGCGGCCGGCTCTACCACGTGATCACCGACTACCAGCTGTACTTCAGCGACGGTGAGAACTGGGTCGACGCCTTCAAGATCTGGGAGGGCGGCCTCGGAATCTGGGGCGCGATCGCGCTGGGCGCCGTCGGCGCCTGGATCGGCTGCCGTCGCCGTGGGATCCCGCTCCCGGCCTGGGCGGACGCCCTCGCCCCCGCCATCGCGTTCGCGCAGGCGATCGGACGCTGGGGCAACTGGTTCAACCAGGAGCTGTACGGCAAGCCGACGGATCTGCCCTGGGCCCTCAAGATCACCGAAGGGACGAACCGAGAGGCGGGCCTGTACCACCCGACCTTCCTGTACGAGTCCCTGTGGTGCGTCGGTGTCGCGCTGCTGGTCATCTGGGCCGACCGGCGCTTCAAGCTGGGACACGGCCGGGCGTTCGCGCTCTATGTCGCCTCGTACTGCGTGGGCCGGGCCTGGATCGAGTACATGCGTGTCGACGAGGCACATCATGTGCTGGGGCTGCGTCTCAATGTGTGGACCGCGATCGTCGTCTTCGTGCTGGCCGTGGTGTACCTGGTGATCTCGGCGCGGGTGCGGCCGGGGCGCGAGGAGGTCGTCGAGCCGGACCGGGCGGAGAAGGCGGTGGCGAAGCCCGCGGCAGACGCCTCGTCCGAGAAGGACGCGGACGACGCTCCCGCGGAGGACACCGGGGCGGACGACGCGCCTGCCGGCGCGGCAGACGGCACGGACCAGGCCACCGCGGTGGCGGACACGGACGCGGAGTCGGCCAAGAAGGGCTGACGGCGGACGGATGTGCGGCAGGCCGCCGGGACCGATGGGTCCCGGCGGCCTGGTGCTTCTCCGGCCTCTGCCCCTTCTTCCGGGCCGCTCCCCGGCCCCGCTTTCCGCCCCGCTTTCCGGGCCCTTCAGTTGCCGGGCTCCTTCTGTTCCAGGGCCGGTCCCTGTTCTAGGGCACCTCCCGTCGGGCGAGGGCGAGCGTGCGCTGTGCCGCGGCCACGATCGCGGCGTCGACGAAGCGGCCGTCCGGCAGGGCCAGGGCGCCCCCGTCGGTGGCCGCGGCCTTGACGATCTCCTCCGCCGCCTCGATCTCCTCGGGTGTGGGACGGAACGCCCGCTCGATGACCGGCAGTTGGCGGGGGTGGATGGCCGCCCGGCCCAGGAAGCCGAGGGCGCGGCCGTGGGTGCAGGAGGCGTAGAGGGCGTCCAGGTCGAGGATGTCGGGAAAGACGGACTGGGTGGGGGGCGCGAGACCGGCCGCGCGGGCGGCGACCACGATCCGGGTGCGCGGCCAGTCGAGCGAGCTGCCGTCGCGTACGCCCAGGTCGGCCCGGAGGTCGGCCTCGCCGAGCGCGATGCCGTGCACGGCGGGGTGCGCGGTGGCGATCTCGTACGCGTGCTCGATGGCGAGTGCCGACTCCAGGAGTGGACAGAGGGGGACGCCCGGGGCGAGGGCGGCCACCCGCCGGATGTCAGTGGCGTGTGCGACCTTGGGGATACGCAGAGCACAGAGGCCCGGAAGCGCGATGAGGGCCTCGATGTCACGGGGGGTGTTGATGCGGACATGGACCGGCAGGGTCTGAGGGGAAGCGAGAAGTTCGGCCGTCGCGGCCAGCGCGTACCGCTTGCGGTCGGGGGAGACGGCGTCCTCGAGGTCGACGATGACGGCGTCGGCGCCGGAGGCGAGTGCCTTGCGCACGACCTCGGGACGGTCCCCGGGGGCGTACAGATAGGTGAGGGGGGTGGTCATAGGGCGCCCTGGGACCTCAGTGCGGCGATATCGGCCTGCGTGAGGCCCAGTTCGGTCAGGACCGCTTCCGTGTCGGCGCCGTGGGGACGGCCCGCCCAGCGGATGGAGCCGGGGGTCTCGGACAGCCGGAAAAGGACGTTCTGCATGCGGAGAGGGCCGAGTTCGGGGTCGGGGACCTCGGTGATGGTGCCCAGTGCCCGGTACTGCGGGTCCTCCATGACATCGCGGACGTCGTAGACCGGGGCGATCGCCGCCTCGGCCTTCTCGAAGGCGTCCATGGCCTCGGCCCGGGTCCGGCGGGAGATCCAGTGGCCGACCGCCTCGTCGAGCACGTCGGAGTGCTGCGCGCGTCCGCTGCCGGTGGTGAACCACGGTTCGTCGATCAGTTCCGGGCGGCCGACGAGGCGCATCACGCGTTCGGCGACGGACTGGGCGGAGGTGGAGACGGCCAGCCAGGAGCCGTCCGCGGTGCGGTAGGTGTTGCGCGGGGCGTTGTTGAGGGAGCGGTTGCCGGTGCGGGCCTGCACATGGCCGAGCTGGTCGTACCAGAGCGGCTGTGGGCCGAGGACCGTCAGGATCGGCTCGATGATCGCCATGTCGACGACCTGGCCACGGCCCGTGGTGGCACGTGCGGCCAGCGCGGTCATCACGGCGTACGCGGTGGCGAGGGCGGCGATCGAGTCGGCGAGACCGAAAGGGGGGAGCGTGGGCGGACCGTCGGGCTCGCCCGTGATGGAGGCGAAGCCACTCATCGCCTCGGCCAGGGTGCCGAAGCCGGGCCGGTGGGCGTACGGGCCGAACTGCCCGAAGCCGGTGACGCGGGTCAGGACGACACGGGGGTTGGCACCGCTCAGCGCCTCCCAGCCGAGCTGCCACTTCTCCAGGGTGCCGGGGCGGAAGTTCTCGATGATCACATCGGCTGTGGCGGCGAGGCGCAGAAGGGTCTCCCGGCCGCCGGGCGTCGACAGATCGAGGGTGACGGTCCGCTTGTTGCGGCCGAGGAGTTTCCACCACAGGCCCACGCCGTCCTTGTCGGGGCCGTGGCCGCGTGAGGGGTCGGGGCGGGTGGGGTGCTCGATCTTGACGACCTCGGCGCCGAAGTCGCCGAGCATGGTCGCGGCGAGCGGGCCGGCGAAGAGCGTGGCCAGGTCGAGGACGCGCAGTCCCTGGAGCGGGGACGGTGGCCGGGTCATGAGGCGTCGATCTCGGGACGGTAGGGCATGGAGGTGGAGGCACCCGGACGCTGTACGCACAGGGCGGCGGCGGCCGAGGCCCAGGCGAGGGCCTGTTCGATCGGTTTGCCCTCTCCGAGCGCGACGGCGAGGGCGCCGACGAAGGTGTCGCCCGCGCCGGTGGTGTCGACGGCGGTGACCTGGGGGGCGGGGACGGTCAGCGGGGCCGTGTCCCGGCTTGCGTACAGGGAGCCCGCCGAGCCGAGCGTGATCACCACCTCGGGGACCTGGCGCAGCAGCGTCTCGGCGGCGCGGTGCGGGTCGGCGACGCCGGCGAGGGTGGCGGCCTCGTGCTCATTGGGCACCAACAGATCGGTGGCGGAGAGCAGTTCGAGAGGCAGCGGCTGGGCGGGGGCCGGGGTGAGGACGGTCCGTACGCCGTGGCGCCGGGCCGCACGCGCGCCGTCGAGCACGGCGCTGAGAGGGAGTTCGAGCTGAAGGAGGAGCGTGTCGGCGGTGGCGATCAGAGCCTCTTCGCCGGGGGCGAGGGCGGTGATGGTGCCGTTCGCGCCGGGGATCACCACGATCGAGTTGCCGCCCTCGTCGTCGACGACGATGTGCGCGGTGCCGGAGGGGCCTTCCGCGGTGTGCAGGAGGTCGGTGTCGACTCCGGAGGATTCGAGCGTGTGCCGCAGCCGTACGCCGAACTCGTCCGAGCCGACCGCCCCGATCATCGAGACGTCACCGCCGGCGCGAGCGGCGGCGACGGCCTGGTTGGCCCCCTTGCCGCCGGGGATCGTACGGAATTCCCGTCCCGTCACGGTCTCCCCGCGCTTCGGGGCGATGGCGGCATAGGCGACGAGGTCCATGTTGGTGCTGCCGAGCACCGCGATGCCTGTCATGGGCGGAGTGCCTCCTGGAGGGTGAGGTGGGCGAGGGTGTCGAAGCCGATGCCGTCGAAACCCGCGACCGAGGTGGCCAGACGGTTCTTGAGCGGGGTGGTCCAGCGGTCGGGGAGTGCGTCGGGGTGGCCGGCGAGCAGTCCCGCGAGCGATCCGGCGGTCGCCCCGTTGGAGTCGGTGTCCCAGCCGCCGCAGACGGCACGGCAGATGGAGCCGGTGAAATCTCCGTCGGCGTGGGTGAGGGCGGCGGCGAGAAGGGCGGCGTTGGGGATCACATGCACCCAGTGGTAGTGGCCGAGCACCGAGTGGAGCCGGTCCACGACACTGTCGAAGCCGGGCTCGGCACGGGCGGTCTCGATACCGAAGCGGACGGCTCGGGAGAGGCGGGAGCGCGGGGGTACGACGGTGAGTCCTGCGGCGAGGGCCTGGTGCACATCGGCCGTGCCGCCGGCCGCGGCGGCGATGGCCGCTGCGACGAACATGGCGCCGTAGACGCCGTTCGCGGTGTGGGTCAGCGATGCGTCCCGGTGCGCCTGGGCGGCGGCGGACGCGGGGTCGCCGGGGTGCGTCCAGCCGTGGACATCGGCGCGGATCGCCGCGCCGATCCATTCCCGGAAGGGGTTGCGGCGGGCCGCGGTGAGCGGGGGCTCGACGCCCGACAGGAGATTGCGGTAGGCGACGCGCTCGGCTGTGAACGTACGGCCGGCCGGGAGCTCGTCCAGCCACAGCTGGGCGAGCTGGGCCGTGGTGAACGTCTTTCCGTGGCGCTGGAGGAGAAGGAGATTGAGCAGAGGGTAGTTGAGGTCGTCGTCCTCGGGCATCCCGTCGATGTTCTCGGCGAGCGAGGTGGCCGCGGATCTGCGGTTCCAGGGGTGGGTGGTGGCGAGGTCCGCAGGGAGTCCCTTGGCGGTGAACCAGGTGGTGAGGGGCCAGTTGCCGGTGGCGCGGGCGATGGCGCGGATGGCGTGGAGGGGGAGCTTTTCCACCGGCTTGCCCAGCAGGCAGCCGACGGCCCGGCCGAGCCAGGCGGCGTGAAGGGGGCCCGCTTCCCGGGTCCCGCGCCGCCCCGCGCCTCTGTGTCCTCCCGGCTCAGGAGACAGGGCCGGCCAGTCGGGGCAGGACGCGGCGATCAGCGACAGGGGAGTCGGCTCGTACCCGGACAACGGGCACGGGAGCAGGGCCAGTTCGTCCAGGAGCCGATGCGCCAGGGCGCGCAGGTGCGGAGGCGCCGGGGCGGGGGACGCCCCCGCGGAGGGCGGGGCCGGGGAGCCGCCCGCTTCGGTCCAGCGGCTGCGGATCCGCCGTGCGTCGCGGCCGTCCTCCTCCGCCTGGCGCAGTTCGTGGCCGATCAGATCCTCGGGCTGAACCCAGGTCAGCCGCAGATCCGCCGTCACGATCGCGTCAGACGGGCGAACGCCGCCTCGTGGGCGCGGCGGCGCTCACCGTCGAGGGCGAAGATCTCGCGGGTGACCGCGGCCAGTTCCGCCGCCGGGGCGTGCAGATCGATACGGCTGGCCTCGGCGACGGTCTTCGCCCAGTCCACCGGCACCGCGGACGCGCCGTGCAGCGCGCCGACGACGGCCCCGGCCATGGTGGCGATCGAGTCGCAGTCGCGGCCGTAGTTGACGGCGCCGAGGACCGTACGGCGGTAGTCGCCGCCGCCCACCAGCACCATGCCCAGGGCGATGGGCAGCTCCTCGATGGAATGCAGCCGGGAGGGCCGCCGGGCGGCGAGGGAAGGGGAGCGGTAGTCGGGGCCGACCGTGTCGAAGGGGGCCACGGCGGCCCGCAGCGGGACCAGTGCCGACTCGAAGTCCGAGTGCTCGGCGGCGACTTCGGCCACCGCCTCGATGGCGGCCTGGGTCCCGTCCTTGGCGACGGCGAGCGCGGTCTCGACCACGCTGGCGGGCGTGGCGCCGGGAAGACAGGCCGCGGAGACCGCGGCGGCGAAGACACCGGCCGCTTCGCGGCCGTACGACGACTGGTGGGCGGAGGCGATGTCGACGGCCTCGGCGTACGCGGCCGTCGGATGGGCCGCGTTGACCAGGCCGACGGGGGCCATGTACATCGCCGCGCCGCAGTTGACGATATTGCCGACGCCCGCCTCGCGCGGGTCGTTGTGGCCGTAGTGGAGGCGGGTGACGATCCACTTCTCGGCGAGGAAGACGCGTTGCAGGGGCAGCGCCTCCGCTTCCAGTTCGGGGATCCAGCGGGGGTGGGCGATCAGGTCGGGGACCAGGTGGTCGGCGACGGAGAACGCGTCGAGATGGTCGCGGACGGTGGCGTACACCCTGATCAGCGCCTGCGTCATGAGGGTGTCGTCCGTGATGTGCCCGTCGCCCTTGTGGTACGGGGCGAGGGGGCGGGCGGTGCGCCATGCGTCGCCGTGCCAGGGCCCGACGATGCCGTGGACACGGCCGCCGTGCCGCTCCACGATCTGCTCGGGGGAGTAGCCCTCGACCGGGCCGCCCAGGGCGTCACCGACCGCCGCGCCGATCAGGCATCCCGTGATCCGGTCATCGAGTGTGAGCGTCGCGAGTGTCGTCGTCATGTCGGAATTGTCCACCCGGGGCGGTCAGTTCCGTGTGTGCCAGCAGCCCGGCGAGTTCCACGAGATCCGTGCCGGCGAGACGGGGGAGCGCACATCCCGCCAGGGTGCGGCAGGCGTCGCGCCAGGTGGAGGGGATGGACCCGCCGCCGCCGAGTGCTCCGGTCAGGGCGCCGGCGAGTGCGGGCGCGGAGTCGGCGACACGGGAGAGGCAGGCGGCGGCGGGCACGGCCTCGGCGACCCGGCCGCGGGCCGCGGTGGCGACGGCAAGGGCGACGGGGACGGTCTCGGCGGCGGCGATGCCGTAGCTGTAGACGTGGTCGACGATCTGGTGCTCCAGGAGCGGTACGAGTTCGAAGGCGCCCGCCGCGTCCCGGGCGAGCTTGACGGCGTGCTGGGCGTTGCGCCCGATCTCGGTGGTGTCGGGGAGTTCGGCGAGTGCGGCGTCCACGGCGTCGTCCACGTCAGCGCCCCCGAGCGCCGCGGCGATCGCCGCGGCCATGGCGCGGGCACCGTGCACCCCGTCGCCGTCCTGGGTGTACCGCGCGTCGAACTCGGCGAGTCCGGCGGCGGACGCCGGGTCGCCGGGGTGGACGACGGCGAGGACCACGGCGCGCACGCAGGCGGCGTCGTCGAAGTAGTGGGGGTTGTCGTGCCCGGTGGCGGGCGGGCGCAGGCCGGTGGCGAGATTGCCGAGCCCGGCGCGTACGGAGATCCGGGCCCGCAGGGGGAGTACGGCGGACTCGACCTCGGGGGCGCGGTCCGCGGCGGCGGCGACCTCGCTGGCGAGCGAGTTCCAGGCGAGGTCGACGGCGGCGCGCATCCGGCGGGCCGGGGCGAGGCAGGCGAAGAGATGACCGGCGGCGGTGAGCACGGTCTCGGCGGCGAAGGCGGCCCACTCGGCGTCATCGGACGGGCCGAGGCGCAAGGGCTCGGGGGGCTGGTTGAGGGCGATGGGTACGGGGAGGGTGGTGGTTGCGTTCTGCTCGGCGAACGTGTCGAGCTCGCGGGTGAGCCGGCGGGTCCACTCGGGCATCCGCGCGGCCCGGTGCCGGGCGGCGGGCCATCCGGCGGCGTCACCGGCGGCGAGTCCGAGGAGGAGCCCCTCGATGGGGCGGGGCGCGGCCCGCCGCCCGGGAGTCATGACGCCGCCTGGCCGTCGACGCCCGGCGTGAGCGCGCCGGAGCCGGGTCCCGATGAGCGGGCGCCCGGTGTCAGCCGGCCCGAGTGCGGCGAGGCGCAGCAGGCGCCCGGTTTCGGGCGGCCGGGATCCGGTAGCGAGGAGCAGGTGTCCGGTGTCAGCGGGTCGTCGTCGGGGGTGAGCAGCTCCGCGATGTCCAGGACGTGGTAGCCCCGCATCGAGGGCAGGCAGCTGCCGCGGACCGGGCCGATCGCCGCGGACCAGGCCGCCGGGATCGCGGTGGTCCCGGACATCGCGCCCGCCAGCGCGCCCGCCACCGCCGCCGTCGTGTCCGCGTCGCGGCCCATGTTGACCGCCGTCAGCACGGACGCCCGGAAGTCGCCGCGAGCCGCGGCGAACGCCCCGAACGCCAGGCCCACGGCCTCCGGGGCCAGGTCCGTCCAGGGGTAGCCGCCGATGACGACCGCCGAGCGGACCGCGCGTTCCATCGTCAGGGTGTCCGTGTGGGTGCGCTGTGCCGCCACGACCGCGCGGCGCAGCGACCGGGCGGTCCAGGAGTCCATCGGGACGACCGAGAGCGCCGCGCCGATCACCGAGGCCGGGCCGGCGCCCGCCATTGCCGCGGCCACCCCCGCCGCGACGGCCTGCCCGCCGTAGATTCCCTCGCCGTCGTGGCTGACCGTGCCGTCGATGGCGACGAGCCGGGCCGCCTCCGCCGGGTGGCCGGCCGCGAAGACGCCGAACGGCGCCGCGCGCATCGCCAGTCCGTCGCTCCAGGCGTGCCGGTGCTGCGCCGAGATGGGGGCGGCGAGACCGCGCCGAAGGTTCTCCAGGGTGCCGCGCTCGCTGAATCCCGCTCCCCGGAACGGGCCTTCGTCCAGATCCGCGATCCAGTGGTGCCACGCCTTCTCGACATGGGCGACGGTCAGCGCCGAGCCGTGCCGGGCGAGCAGCAGACCGGAGAAGATCGCGTACTCCGTGTCGTCCGTGCCCGCGGGGTCGTCGCTCACGAAGCCCTCGATACGGCCCCATCTGCGGCGGATCTCGGACGGCCGCATGTTCTCGGCGGGCGCGCCGAGCGCGTCGCCCACCGCGAGGCCGAGCAGGGCCCCACAGGCCCGATCCCTGAGCAGGGACCCCTTACCTGTCGGATCGGCGGGATCGCATGCAATCAACTCCATGGGGCGGGCCCCTTTCGCGCGCACCGAGCCTGTTCCTGCATCTGTGCCACACCGGGCGCCCGACGAGTCTGAGAAACGTGCCTGTCACCCGACTTGTCACCCGAACTGTCCCAGGGGCGGGCCCCGGGGAGGGGCCCAGGTAAGTACGGCCTGCCTTGCTGGCGCGCCCCTTACATAGTGCGTATTTTTGAGGGTGCAGAGGGGGAGCGGACCCTCAAGTCCGCTGCCGGAGAAGGGGAGAGCCGTGTCCATCATCGAAACCGAGGCTGCGCTGCACGAGGCGCACCGCGACAACCACACCCACCGTGATGTGAACGGCGGCTGGCTGCGTCCCGCGGTCTTCGGCGCGATGGACGGACTCGTCTCCAACCTCGCCCTGATGACCGGTGTCGCCGGTGGTGCCGTGTCCCAGCAGACCATCGTGATCACGGGCCTCGCGGGTCTCGCGGCGGGCGCGTTCTCCATGGCCGCCGGCGAGTACACCTCCGTCGCCTCCCAGCGCGAGCTCGTACAGGCCGAACTCGATGTCGAGCGCCGGGAGTTGAGTAAGCACCCGGTCGACGAGATGGAGGAACTCGCCGCGCTGTACGTCGCGCGCGGTGTCGAGCCCGCGCTCGCCCGCGAGGTGGCGATGCAGCTCTCCAGGGACCCCGAGCAGGCGCTGGAGATCCACGCCCGCGAGGAACTCGGCATCGACCCGGACGACCTGCCGTCACCGCTCGTCGCCGCGGTCTCGTCCTTCGGTTCGTTCGCACTGGGCGCGCTGCTGCCCGTGCTGCCCTATCTTCTGGGCGCCACCGACCTGTGGCCCGCGGTGCTGCTCGCGCTCGTCGGTCTCTTCGCCTGTGGTGCGCTCGTCGCCCGGGTGACCGCGCGCAGCTGGTGGTACAGCGGACTGCGCCAGCTGGTCCTCGGCGGTGCGGCGGCCGCCGTCACATACGGGCTCGGGGCGCTGTTCGGCGCCGCCGTCTGATCCCGCTCCCCACCCCCGGACGCCGTACCCCGGCCCTCGCGGCTTCCGCCGCCGGGCTCCGGGCCGCGGCCCGCACCGGCTCCCGCCTGGGGCCGGTGCTTCGGCGTGCGCCCGGCGGGCGGAGTGCCGAAGGTTGTGACGAACGCCCCCTCTGCGAAAACGCTTCCGGGTGAGACACTATGCGTGGCGCTACATAAGCAGCCGTAACTCCGCGGTTTCGAGTCCTTAACCACCGGGCATGAGCCGTAGCGCGGCGGGCAATGAGGCCTGCTCTGCGAAGGGCCCTGCGGATATCGATCTGTCCGCTTGTGACCCACCTCCACCGCTTCGCGCGGTGTCCGCATGCTGGAATGAGCTATCCGCTTTTCGAGAAGCACTCCATCATGTAACCTGCACGAAATTTCGCAGAGGGCCAACGTCGTCCCTCGGCAATTGCATATGCCACGACGACGACGGGAGTGCCGATGCGTTCCGACGCCTGGTCGCCCATGGACGGTCGCCCCGCCCCCCAGGGGATGTACGACCCCCGTAACGAACACGACGCATGCGGTGTCGGGTTCGTGGCCACCCTCACCGGTGTTGCCAGCCATGAGCTGGTCGAGCAGGCGCTGACCGTACTGCGGAACCTCGAGCACCGCGGCGCCACCGGCTCCGAGCCCGACTCCGGGGACGGCGCCGGCATCCTGCTTCAGGTGCCGGACGCGTTCCTGCGTGAGGTGAGCGGATTCGAGCTCCCCGAGGCCGGCTCGTACGCCGTCGGTATCGCCTTCCTCCCCGCACAGGACAGCGAGGACGCCGTCTCACGGATCGAGACGATCGCCGCCGAGGAGGGCCTCGCGGTCGTCGGCTGGCGCGAGGTCCCCGTCACGCCGGAGCTCCTCGGCAACGGCGCCCGCGCCACGATGCCCGCCTTCCGCCAGCTCTTCGTGGCCGACGGCGAGAGCACGGGCATCGCGCTCGACCGCAAGGCCTTCGTCCTGCGCAAGCGCGCCGAGCGCGAGGCGGGGGTCTACTTCCCCTCGCTCTCCGCCCGCACCATCGTCTACAAGGGCATGCTGACCACCGGCCAGCTGGAGCCCTTCTTCCCGGACCTCTCCGACCGGCGCTGCGCCACCGCCGTCGCCCTGGTCCACTCGCGGTTCTCGACGAACACCTTCCCGAGCTGGCCGCTGGCCCACCCGTACCGCTTCGTCGCGCACAACGGCGAGATCAACACGGTCAAGGGCAACCGCAACTGGATGCGCGCCCGTGAGTCCCAGCTCGTCTCGGACCTCTTCGGCCCCGACAAGCTCGACCGCATCTTCCCGGTCTGTACGCCCGACGCCTCCGACTCCGCCTCCTTCGACGAGGTCCTGGAGCTGCTCCACCTCGGCGGCCGTTCGCTGCCGCACTCGGTGCTGATGATGGTTCCCGAGGCGTGGGAGAACCACGACTCGATGGACCCGGCCCGCCGTGCCTTCTACCAGTTCCACTCCACGATGATGGAGCCCTGGGACGGCCCGGCCTGTGTCACCTTCACCGACGGCACCCAGGTCGGCGCGGTCCTCGACCGTAACGGTCTGCGCCCCGGCCGCTACTGGGTCACCGACGACGGACTCGTCGTGCTCTCCTCCGAGGTCGGCGTCCTCGATATCGACCCGGCCAAGGTCGTCCGCAAGGGCCGCCTCCAGCCCGGCCGGATGTTCCTGGTCGACACCGCCGAGCACCGCATCATCGAGGACGACGAGATCAAGTCCGCCCTCGCCGCCGAGCACCCGTACGCGGAGTGGCTGGAGACCGGCGAGATCGAGCTGGAGGACCTCCCCGAGCGCGAGCACATCGTCCACACCCACGCCTCGGTCACCCGCCGCCAGCAGACCTTCGGCTACACCGAGGAAGAGCTGCGCGTCATCCTCGCGCCCATGGCCCGCACCGGCGGAGAGCCGCTCGGCTCCATGGGCACGGACTCGCCGATCGCGGCCCTCTCCGAGCGCCCCCGACTGCTCTTCGACTACTTCACCCAGCTCTTCGCGCAGGTCACCAACCCGCCGCTGGACGCCATCCGCGAGGAGCTCGTCACCTCGCTCCTGTCCTCGCTGGGCCCGCAGGGCAACCTCCTGGAGCCGACCTCGGCCTCCTGCCGCAGTGTCACACTGCCCTTCCCGGTGATCGACAACGACGAGCTCGCCAAGCTCATCCACATCAACGCCGACGGCGACATGCCGGGCATGAAGGCCGCCACGCTCGCCGGTCTCTACCGGGTCAGCGGCCGGGGCGACGCCCTCGCGGAGCGCATCGAGGCGATCTGCGCCGAGGCGGACGCGGCCATCGAGGACGGTGCCCGCCTGATCGTCCTCTCCGACCGCCACTCGGACGCCGAGCACGCGCCGATCCCGTCGCTGCTGCTCACCTCCGCCGTGCACCACCACCTCATCCGCACCAAGCAGCGCACCCAGGTGGGTCTGCTGGTCGAGGCCGGTGACGTCCGCGAGGTACACCATGTCGCACTCCTCATCGGCTACGGCGCGGCAGCCGTCAACCCCTACCTGGCGATGGAGTCGGTCGAGGACCTGGTCCGCGCCGGCACCTTCATCGAGGGCCTGGAGCCCGAGCAGGCCATCCGCAACCTGATCTACGCGCTCGGCAAGGGCGTCCTGAAGGTCATGTCCAAGATGGGCATCTCGACCGTCGCCTCCTACCGCGGCGCCCAGGTCTTCGAGGCCGTCGGCCTGGACGACTCCTTCGTCGAGAAGTACTTCAACGGCACCGCCACCAAGATCGGCGGCGCCGGCCTCGACGTCGTCGCCAAGGAGGTCGCCGCCCGGCACGCCAAGGCCTACCCGGCCTCCGGCATCGCCGCGTCGCACCGCGCGCTGGAGATCGGCGGCGAGTACCAGTGGCGCCGTGAGGGCGAGCCGCACCTGTTCGACCCGGAGACGGTCTTCCGCCTCCAGCACGCCACGCGCAGCAAGCGCTATGACATCTTCAAGAAGTACACGGACCGCGTGAACGAGCAGTCCGAGCGGCTGATGACGCTGCGCGGCCTGTTCGGCTTCACGTCCGACCGCGAGCCGATCGCACTCGACGAGGTCGAGCCGGTCAGCGAGATCGTCAAGCGCTTCTCCACCGGCGCGATGTCGTACGGCTCCATCTCCCGCGAGGCTCACGAGACCCTCGCCATCGCCATGAACGAGCTGGGCGGCAAGTCCAACACCGGTGAGGGCGGCGAGGACGCGGACCGGCTCTACGACCCCGAGCGCCGCTCCTCGATCAAGCAGGTCGCCTCCGGCCGCTTCGGTGTCACCAGCGAGTACCTGGTCAACGCCGACGACATCCAGATCAAGATGGCGCAGGGCGCCAAGCCCGGCGAGGGCGGCCAGCTGCCCGGCCACAAGGTCTACCCCTGGGTCGCCAAGACCCGGCACTCGACCCCGGGCGTCGGCCTGATCTCGCCGCCGCCGCACCACGACATCTACTCCATCGAGGACCTGGCTCAGCTGATCCACGACCTCAAGAACGCCAACCCGGCAGCCCGCATCCATGTGAAGCTGGTCTCCGAGGTCGGCGTCGGCACGGTCGCCGCGGGTGTCTCCAAGGCCCACGCGGACGTCGTCCTCATCTCCGGCCACGACGGCGGCACCGGCGCCTCCCCGCTGACGTCGCTGAAGCACGCGGGCGGCCCGTGGGAGCTCGGCCTCGCCGAGACCCAGCAGACCCTTCTGCTCAACGGCCTGCGCGACCGCATCGTCGTGCAGACGGACGGTCAGCTCAAGACCGGCCGGGACGTCGTCATCGCCGCGCTGCTGGGCGCCGAGGAGTTCGGTTTCGCGACCGCGCCGCTCGTCGTCTCCGGCTGCGTGATGATGCGCGTCTGCCATCTGGACACCTGCCCGGTCGGCATCGCCACCCAGAACCCGGTCCTGCGCGACCGCTTCTCCGGCAAGGCCGAGTACGTCGTCAACTTCTTCCGCTTCATCGCCGAAGAGGTCCGGGAGATCCTCGCCGAGCTGGGCTTCCGCACGATCGAGGAGGCCGTCGGCCACGCCGAGGTGCTTGAGACCGAGCGTGCCGTGAGCCACTGGAAGGCGCAGGGCCTGAACCTGGCACCCCTCTTCCACGTCCCCGAGCTGCCGGAAGGCGCCGTGCGCCACCAGCTGATCGAGCAGGACCACGGTCTGGAGAAGGCCCTCGACAACGAGCTGATCGAGCTCGCCGCCGAGGCCCTGAAGGTGGCCACGGCCGAGGACGCCCAGCCCGTTCGCGCGCAGGTCGCGATCCGGAACATCAACCGGACCGTCGGCACGATGCTCGGCCACGAGGTGACACGGAAGTTCGGCGGCGCGGGCCTGCCCGACGACACCATCGACATCACCTTCACCGGTTCTGCCGGCCAGTCCTTCGGCGCTTTCGTCCCGCGCGGTGTGACGCTGCGGCTGGAGGGCGACGCCAACGACTACGTGGGCAAGGGCCTCTCCGGCGGCCGTATCGTCGTCCGCCCGGACCGGGGCGCCGACCACCTGGCCGAGTACTCCACCATCGCGGGCAACACCATCGCCTACGGCGCGACCAGCGGCGAGCTGTTCCTGCGAGGCCGCACCGGCGAGCGGTTCTGCGTCCGCAACTCCGGCGCCACGGTCGTCTCGGAAGGCGTGGGCGACCACGGCTGCGAGTACATGACCGGCGGCCACGCGGTGGTGCTGGGCGAGACCGGACGCAACTTCGCGGCCGGCATGTCCGGCGGCGTCGCGTACGTTGTCGACCTCGACCGGGACAATGTCAACTCCGGGAACCTGGAAGCGATCGAGGCCCTGTCCGACTCCGACAAGCAGTGGCTGCACGATGTCGTGCGCCGCCACCAGGAGGAGACGGGCTCGACCGTCGCAGAGAAGCTGCTGGCCGAGTGGCCCGTCGCCGTGGACCGCTTCAGCAAGATCATCCCGACCACGTACAAGGCCGTGCTCGCCGCCAAGGACGCCGCTGAGCTCGCCGGTCTCTCCGAGCAGGAGACCACCGAGAAGATGATGGAGGCGGCGACCCATGGCTGACCCCAAGGGCTTCCTGACCACCGGCCGCGAGGTCGCCCGGACCCGTCCGGTGGACGAGCGTCTGAAGGACTGGAACGAGGTCTACGTTCCCGGCTCGCTGCTGCCGATCATCAGCAAGCAGGCCGGGCGCTGCATGGACTGCGGCATCCCGTTCTGCCACAACGGCTGTCCGCTGGGGAACCTCATCCCCGAGTGGAACGACTACGCCTACCGCGAGGACTGGGCCGCGGCGAGCGAGCGCCTGCACGCGACCAACAACTTCCCGGAGTTCACCGGGCGGCTGTGCCCCGCTCCCTGCGAGGCCGCGTGCGTCCTCGGCATCAACCAGCCGGCCGTCACCATCAAGAACGTCGAAGTCTCGATCATCGACAAGGCGTGGGACACCGGCGACGTCCGTCCGCAGGCCCCGGACCGCCTCTCCGGCAAGACGGTCGCGGTCATCGGATCGGGCCCCGCGGGCCTGGCCGCCGCCCAGCAGCTGACCCGGGCCGGCCACACGGTCGCGGTGTACGAGCGCGCCGACCGCATCGGCGGACTGCTGCGCTACGGCATCCCCGAGTTCAAGATGGAGAAGGTGCACATCAACCGCCGCATCGAGCAGATGCGCGCGGAGGGCACCAAGTTCCGTACCGAGGTGGAGATCGGCCGCGACGTCGACGCGGCGAAGCTGCGGCGGCGGTACGACGCGGTGGTCATCGCCGCGGGCGCGACCGTCTCCCGGGACCTTCCGGCCCCGGGCCGTGAGCTGAACGGCGTCCACTTCGCGATGGAGTACCTGCCCCTCGCCAACAAGGTGCAGGAGGGCGACTTCGTGGCCCCGCCGATCACCGCCGAGGGCAAGCACGTCGTGGTCATCGGCGGCGGTGACACGGGCGCCGACTGCGTGGGCACGGCGCACCGCCAGGGCGCGGCCTCGGTCACCCAGCTGGAGATCATGCCGCGGCCGGGCGACGAGCGTGCGGCCGGCCAGCCGTGGCCGACCTTCCCGATGCTCTACAAGGTCACCTCCGCGCACGAGGAGGGCGGCGAGCGGGTCTACTCCGTCTCGACCACCCACTTCGAGGGCGACGAGGACGGCAACGTGCAGTTCCTGCACCTGATCGAGGTCGAGTTCGTCGACGGCAAGCTGACCCAGAAGCCGGGCACGGAGCGCCGCATCCCGGCGCAGCTGGTCACCCTGGCCATGGGCTTCACCGGCACGGACCGGTCCAACGGTCTCGTCGAGCAGTTCGGACTGGACCTCGACGAGCGCGGCAACGTGGCGCGCGACGCCGAGTTCCAGACCAATGTCCCCGGAGTCTTCGTCGCGGGTGACGCCGGCCGCGGCCAGTCGTTGATCGTCTGGGCGATCGCCGAGGGCCGCTCGGCAGCGCGCGGAGTGGACCGGTTCCTCACCGGGGCGAGCGAGCTCCCGGCCCCGATCCGCCCGACCGACCGTGCGCTGACGGTCTGACGCTCCACCTCAATAGTCGTCCCGTACAACGGCGTACGGAAACGAACGCGGCGCCTGCCCGTCCCCGACCGGACATGGGCGGGCGCCGCGCTGCGTCCTGCCTTCGGGCTGCTCGGCGCTCCCGCCCGTCGGTGTGACGTACTCTCGGCACTTCCGTCACCCAGACCACAGCGAGAACGGAGCCCGGCATGGCGGCCATCAGCCTCCGTAAGGTCGAGGAGCGGGCGCCCGCGCTCGTGAGCCTCTACAAGAGCGCCGGAGTCTGTCTGGAGAAGCACCGGCTGAGCGAGGAGCGCGCGGCCGTCTATCTGGTCCTCGACTACTCCGGCTCGATGAGGGAGTACTACAAGGACGGCAGTGTCCAGGCGCTCGCCGACCGGGTGCTCGGACTGTCCGCACATCTCGACGATGACGGCCGGGTGCCGGTGGTCTTCTTCTCCACGGACATCGACGCGGTCACCGACATAGCCCTCGACAACCACCGGGGCCGGATCGACGCGATCGTGGCGGGTCTCGGCCATATGGGCAAGACCAGTTACCACCTGGCGATGGACGCGGTCATCGACCACTACATCGACAGCGGCTCGACGGCACCCGCGCTCGTCGTCTTCCAGACGGACGGCGGCCCGATCAGCAAGCACGCTGCGGAGCGCTACCTGTGCAAGGCGGCGAAGCTGCCGCTGTTCTGGCAGTTCATCGGCTTCGGGAACAAGCGGAGTTCGCAGTTCGACTTCCTGCGCAAGCTCGACGAACTCGCCGTCCCGGCCCGGCGTGCCGTCGACAACGCCGGGTTCTTCCACGCCGGACCCGACCCCCGGCAGGTCCCCGACACGGAGCTGTACGACCGGCTCGTCGCCGAGTTCCCGCTCTGGCTCGCCGCCGCACGCGCGCAGGGGATCGTGCGATGACGGTACGACTGCTGCGGGCCGCCGACCGGATGGCCCTCCCGTGGAAGAACGGTGGCGGCGTCACCCGTGAGATCGCCGTCTCGCCCCGGGGCGCCACGACGGGCGGCTTCGACTGGCGGATCAGCCTCGCCGAGGTCGGCGGGGACGGGCCCTTCTCGGCGTTCCCGGGCGTGGACCGGATCCTGACTGTCGTCGAGGGGGACGGCATGGACCTCACGGTCGGCGGGCAGCACATCCGGGCTGATGAGCGCTACCGGCCCTACGCCTTCCCCGGCGACGTGGAGACCGACGGGCGGCTGCTCGGCGGGCCCGTCGTCAACTTCAACGTCATGTATCACAGGGGGCGTACGGCCGCTCTGGTCTCGGTGGTGCGCGGGGGACTGCCGGTCGCCGTGCCGTCCCGCTCGACGGTCGTGGTCGTCGCACTGGACGGATCCACCCGCGTGGAGGAAGCCGGTGTCACCCTCGGTCGGTACGACGCGGCGGCGTGGGACGACGACGCGCCGCTGTCGCTGCGTACGGACGGCCGCGCCGCGGTCGTCACGCTGAGGAGTCCCTGAACCCGTGGCCCGGGCTGTGGCCCGTCCGTGGCCCGAGCCCGTGGCCGGAGCCCGCGGCTATGCCATCCCGGGCGTCCAGTAGTTGTGGACCGCCCTGATCTCCGGACCGCCGCCGGGTCCCGGGATCATGCCCTGCTTCTCGGCGACCGGCATCATCCGCTCCGTGAACGTGTTCATGGCCTCCTCGGACTCCCAGATGTCGTAGATCTCCAGGCCGGAGCCGGTCGCGACGCATGCGTGCGACAGACACCCCGCGAAGAGGTCTCCCGACATGGACTGCAGTTCGCGGTTGAGGGCGTCGTACTGGTCCGTGGTGACGCCCGTCAGGGTGGCATGCATGAAGATCGCCATCGGATTCTCCTCGGCCGGCCGGTGCGGTTCCCGGGTGTGGTTCCTGGTCGCCGCCACGGCGGCGGCCTCCATCCGCTTCCAGCAGAGCACGCCGGCCCCGGGACGGCATCCGATCCGCCGCCGGACGGAAACGCGACAGAAGATGTCCGGATTCAGCGGTTCGATGGTGTCATGACACCGAGCTCATGGGCAGACTTCCAGGCGGCGGAACCCGACTTCGCCGACGCCGTGCAGAGCCGCTTCCAGCTGTACAAGCTTCATGTCCTGGCCACCGTGCGCAGCGACGGTTCGCCACGGGTGAGCGGACTCGAAGTGGACTTCCGCTTCGGACAGCTGTGGCTCGGCATGATGCCGGGCTCCCGCAAGGCGCAGGATCTGCGGCGTGATCCCCGGTTCGCGGTCCATGCGAACCCCGGCCCGGACGACTCCATGGGCGGCGGGGACGTCAAGGTCGCCGGGCGTGCCGTGGAGGAGACCGATCCCGATGTGCTCGCCCGGTTCGTCGAAGAGGTGGGGCCGCCGCAGCCGTTCCATCTCTTCCGCACGGAGCTCGGCGAGGTGGTGCACACGGCAGTCGTCGGCGAGGAACTGGTGGTACGGGCCTGGCGGCCGGGCGCCCCCGTGCGCACGCACCGGCGGCGCTGACGCTCAGGCCTTCACTCATGCCAGGAGCACCGCGGCCCGGCACTGGGCAGGAGTGCCCCATGCGGAGCGCAGCGGTCGCGCCTTGCGCAGCCAGACCGAGAGGTCGAGCTCATCGGTGTAGCCGATCGCGCCGTGCAGCTGCAGCGCGGTGCGTGCGGCCTCGCAGGCGGCCTCGCAGGCGGTCACCTTCGCGGCGGCGACATCGGCGGGGGCCAGGGACAGCGCGGCGCCGTACAGCAGCGGCCGGGCGAATTCGAGCCCGATCAGGGTGTCCGCCAGCCGGTGCTTGACCGCCTGGAAGGAACCGATGGCGGTGCCGAACTGGGTGCGCTGCTTGACGTGGGCGACGGTCCGGTCGAGGAGGGCGAGCCCGACGCCGAGTGCCTGCGCGGCGGTGGCCAGTCGGGCGATGCCGGCCGCGTGTGCGGCGGCGTCCCGCACCTGCGGACCTTCGGCCAGTACCTCGCCGGCTCCGGACGGTTCGGCGAGCCGCCGCACGGGGTCCGCGGAGGGCCGTACGGGCCCGTGTCCGGCAGCGGTGGTCAGCGACGCCGGACGGGCCCGGTCCGCAGCGGCAGGTCCGGAGCGGCCGGGGCCCCTCACGTCCGTATCCCATGCAGGGCCGTCCGCGTGTGTCCCCGAAGCGGCCCGCCCGGAGCCGTGGCCCGCCGCGTCGTCCGTCACCACCAGCGTCACCCCCGCCGCATCCGCGTCCAGCGCATACGGTCCCTGCCGCTGCCCCAACCCCTCTCCCGGCATCGCCAGAGTCGCCGCCCGGTCGCCCGCCATCAGCCCCGGCAGCAGCCGCTTCGCCGGTGCCGCGTCACCGAGCTCCGCGAGGCGTGCCAGCAGTCCCGCCACCGCGACCGTCTCCACCAGCGGTCCCGGTACCGCATGACGCCCCAACTCCACGAAAGCCACTGCCAGTTCGACCGGCAGCAGGCCCACCCCTTCGTACGCCTCCGGGGTGGTGAGCGCGAACACCCCCGCCTCGGCGACACGCGACCACAGCGCCAGCCCCGGGGCATGGTCGCCCCTCGCCCAGGCGCGGGCCACCGCCGGAGTGTCCGCCGCGGTCAGCATCGCGTCCAGCGACCCGGCGAACGCCCTTTGTTCGTCGGTGAGCAGAAAACGCATCAGCGGCGCCCCTTCGGAAGGCCGAGCAGCCGCTCGGCGACGATGTCCCGCTGGATCTCGTTCGTACCGGCGTAGATGGGGCCCGCCAGCGAGAAGACATACCCTTCGGCCCACTCGCCGTCCGCCAGCTCGCCGTCCGCGCCCAGCAGATCGAGCGCCGTCTCGTGGAGCGCGATGTCGTACTCCGACCAGAAGACCTTGTTCATGCTGGACTCGGCGCCGATGCTCTCGCCGGACGCGAAGCGCGTGGCGTTGGCGTAGGTGAACAACTGGTACGCGCGCGCCCCGATCACGGCGTCCGCCACCCGGTCGCGCAGCGCCGTGTCATGGCAGGCGGCTGCCGACGTCCGCCACTGCCGTACGAGGCGGTCCGCGGCGGCGAGGAAACGGCCGGGTGAGCGCAGGGTCAGACCGCGCTCGTTGCCGGTCGTCGACATCGCGATCCGCCAGCCCTGTCCCGGCTCCCCGATCACGTCCTCGTCGGGTACGAAGACCTGGTCGAGGAAGAGCTCGGCGAAGGCGGGCCTGCCGTCGAGCCGTCGGATCGGCCGCACGGTCACCCCCGGCGCGGACAGGTCGAACATCAGATACGTCAGACCGTGATGCGGCCTCGCCGCCTCCGGGTCCGTGCGGAAGATGCCGAACGCGCGGTCGGCGAAGGCCGCCCGCGACGACCAGGTCTTCAGACCGCTCAGCAGCCAGCCGCCGTCCGTACGCTCCGCCCGGGAGGTCAGCGACGCGAGGTCGGAGCCGGATCCGGGCTCCGACCAGGCCTGCGCCCAGACGATCTCGCCGCTCGCCATCGCGGGCAGCACCCGGGCGCGCTGCTCCTCGGTGCCGTGGTCGAAGAGCGTGGGGGCGAGCAGGTTGATGCCGTTCTGCGAGACCCGGCCGGGCGCGCCGGCCGCGTAGTACTCCTCCTCGAAGAGCAGCCAGTGGAAGATGCCGACGCCCCGGCCGCCGTAGGCGCGCGGCCAGGAGACGGCCGACCAGCGGTCCGCGGACAGCCGCGCCTCCCACACCCGGTGCGCCGCGAAGCCTTCCTCCGTCTCCAGGGAGGGGAGCGGCTCGGCGGGCACATGCGCGGCGAGCCAGGCACGGGCCTCGGCACGGAAGGCTTCCTCGTCGGCGGAGTGGTGCAGGTCCATGCGCGCATCCTTCCCTAACAAGTGTTTGGTAGGTTAACGTGCCGCTGTGATGAACAACAGGGCGCAGTACGTACCGGGCCACGGCCTGCTGAAGGGACGTACGGCCGTCATCACCGCCGCCGCCGGCGCCGGCATCGGCGGCGCCACCGCCCGCAGATTTCTGGAGGAGGGCGCCCGCGTCCTCATCAGCGACGCGCACACCCGCCGCCTGGGGGAGAGCGAGGAGGCGCTCGCCGGAGAGTTCGGCGGCGGACGCGTGGCGTCCCTGCCCTGCGACGTCACCGACGAGTCCCAGGTCCTGGCACTGTTCGAGGCGGCCGTGAGCGAGCACGGCGGCCTGGACGTCGTCGTCAACAACGCGGGCCTCGGAGGCACGGCCGCCCTCGTCGACATGGGCGACGAGGCGTGGCACAAGGTCCTCGACGTCACCCTGAACGGCACCTTCCGCTGCACCCGTGCCGCCCTGCGCTCCTTCCGTGACACCGGACGAACCGGCGTCATCGTCAACAACTCCTCCGTCGTCGGCTGGCGCGCCCAGGCGGGCCAGGCCCACTACGCCGCCGCCAAGGCGGGAGTCATGGCGCTCACCCGCTGCGCCGCGATCGAGGCCGCGGAGTACGGCGTACGTGTCAACGCCGTCGCCCCCAGCCTTGCCATGCACCCGCACCTGGTGAAGGTCACCTCGGACGAACTGCTTCGGGAGCTGACCGCCAAGGAGGCCTTCGGGCGGTACGCCGAACCCTGGGAGATCGCCAACACCATCGTCTTCCTGGCCAGCGACTACTCCTCGTATCTGACCGGTGAGGTGGTCTCCGTCAGCAGTCAGCACCCTTAGCCGGAGAATGACCGTGTGCCGAACAAGAAGAAGACCCAGGTGACCGCCTCGCCCGAGCGACGGGGCGAGCTCCTGGCCACCGCCGCCGAGGTGTTCGCCGCCCAGGGCTACAACGCCACCACCGTCCGCACCATCGCGGACCAGGCCGGCATGCTCGCCGGCAGCCTCTACTACCACTTCGATTCCAAGGAATCGATGCTCGACGAGATCCTCTCGACCTTCCTCGACGAGCTCTGGCAGGGGTACGACGCGGTGCTCGCCGCCGGGCTCGGCCCCAGGGAGACGATCGAGGCCCTGGTCACCGAGTCCTTCCGGGAGATCGACCGGCACCGCGCCGCCGTCGCCATCTACCAGAAGGAAGCCCGTCATCTGGCCGCGCAGCCACGCTTCCACTACCTCGCCCACTCGCAGGTGAAGTTCGAGAAGGCGTGGCTGGGGACGCTGGAGCGGGGCGTCGCCGACCACATCTTCCGTGCCGACCTGGACATCCGGCTCACCTACCGGTTCGTGCGCGACACCGTCTGGGTCGCCGCGTCCTGGTACCGGCCGGGCGGCGGACACAGCCCCGAGGAGATCGCCCGGCAGTACCTGTCGATGGTGCTGGACGGGATCGCCCAACGTCAGTAACCGAATCTGGAGTTGTCATGGCCGAGGCCTACATAGTCGACGCGGTTCGCACTCCCGTGGGCAGGCGCGGGGGCGGTCTGTCCCAGGTCCACCCCGCGGACCTGGGCGCGCATGTCCTGCGCTCGCTGGTCGAGCGCTCGGGGGCCGATCCGTCCGCCGTCGAGGACGTCGTCTTCGGCTGCCTGGACGCGGTGGGCCCGCAGGCCGGCGACATCGCCCGTACGGCATGGCTGGCGGCGGGGCTGCCCGAGGAGGTGCCCGGGGTGACGATCGACCGCCAGTGCGGCTCGTCCCAGCAGGCTGTGCACTTCGCGGCCCAGGCGGTGCTCTCCGGCACCCAGGACCTCGTCGTAGCGGGCGGTGTCCAGAACATGACGCAGATCCCGATCGCCTTCGCCTCCCGGCAGGCCGCCGAGCCGCTCGGGCTGACGGCGGGGCCGTTCGCGGGCAGTGACGGCTGGCGCGCCCGGTACGGGGACGCGCCCGTCAACCAGTTCCACGGCGCCCAGCTGATCGCCGAGAAGTGGGGGATCTCACGCCGTGCCATGGAGGAGTTCGCGCTCCTCTCGCACCGGAGAGCCGTCCGCGCGATCGACGAGGGCCGCTTCGGGCGGGAGATCGTGGCGTACGGCGATATGACGGCCGACGAAGGCCCGCGCCGGGACACCACCCTGGAGAAGATGGCGGCCCTGAAGCCGGTCCTGGAGGGCGGCACCATCACGGCGGCGTGCTCCTCCCAGGTCTCGGACGGCGCCGCCGCGATGCTGATCGCGAGCGAGCGCGCCGTCGCCGAGCACGGCCTGACACCGAGGGCCCGCATCCACCATCTGTCCGTACGCGGCGAGGACCCGATCAGGATGCTGTCCGCGCCGATCCCGGCGACCGCGTACGCGCTGAAGAAGACCGGCATGTCGATCGACGACATCGATCTGGTCGAGATCAACGAAGCCTTCGCCCCGGTGGTCCTCGCCTGGCTGAAGGAGACCGGGGCGGACCCGGGCAGGGTCAACGTCAACGGCGGGGCCATCGCGCTCGGCCATCCGCTGGGCGCCACGGGCGTGAAGCTGATGACCACGCTGCTTCATGAACTGGAGCGCACAGGAAGGCGGTACGGACTGCAAACGATGTGTGAAGGAGGAGGCCAGGCCAACGTGACGATCATCGAACGGCTGTGAACACGAGCCTTTCGGAGCGAGGCATGCTACGGTGACTGCGTTGCAGTTTTGGTACCCATGAACTTTATGTGCGCCTGACGGGAATGCTTCCTCAGGCGCACATTATTGTTTCCGGTTCTCCGGATGGGGCTCAATAACAACAACGGGGAATCCACGAGGTGTGGGTTTCCGGCTTGCCCCGTTTTAGGAGAATGACATGGCTACTGGAACCGTGAAGTGGTTCAACTCGGAAAAGGGCTTCGGCTTCATTGAGCAGGACGGCGGCGGCGCCGACGTCTTCGCCCACTACTCCAACATTGCCACCTCGGGCTTCCGTGAGCTCCAGGAAGGCCAGAAGGTCTCGTTCGACGTCACGCAGGGCCAGAAGGGCCCGCAGGCGGAGAACATCGTCCCGGCCTAATTGCTGGACGCGTTTCTCGCAGCCGGGGCCCGCACCGTCGTGGTGCGGGCCCCGGCTTGTGCTGTCCACAGGCCCAGGAAGGCAATATCCGCATGACTCGCTCCGAACGCCCGGCCCGTCCCGCCCGTAAGCGCCCGGTCAACTCCCGCGCCCAGAGCCCCGCGAAGGGCTCCGGAAAGGCTCCCGCCCGCAAGGCGGCGCCCCCGCAGGAGTTCACACTGCCGGAGACCATCACCCCCGCGCTGCCCGCCGTCCAGGCGTTCGACGAGCTCGACATGCCGGCCGCCCTGCTGAAGACCCTTGTCGCGCAGGGCGTCACCGAGCCCTTCCCGATCCAGGCAGCGACCCTGCCGAACTCCCTGGCCGGCCGGGACATCCTCGGCCGCGGGCGTACCGGCTCCGGAAAGACGCTCGCCTTCGGGCTGGCGCTCCTCGCCCGTACGGCGGGCCGGCGCGCCGAGCCGAGGGCACCGCTCGCGCTGGTCCTCGTACCGACGCGTGAGCTCGCCCAGCAGGTCACCGACGCCCTCGCCCCGTACGCCACCTCAGTCCAGCTGCGCATCGCCACGGTTGTCGGCGGCCTGTCCATCAGCAAGCAGGCCGGCACGCTGCGGCGCGGCGCCGAGGTGCTCGTGGCCACGCCCGGACGGCTCAAGGACCTCATAGAGCGCGGCGACTGCATGCTCGACCGGGTGGCGATCACCGTCCTCGACGAGGCCGACCAGATGGCCGACATGGGCTTCATGCCCCAGGTCACCGCCCTGCTCAAGCAGGTCGAGGCGGACGGTCAGCGGATGCTGTTCTCGGCGACGCTGGACAAGAACATCGACCGCCTCGTGCGGATGTTCCTCACCGACCCCGTCGTCCACTCGGTCGACCCGTCGGCCGGCGCGGTCACGACGATGGAGCACCATGTGCTGCACGTCGTGGACGAGACCGACAAGAAGGCGGTCGCCGTCCGCATCGCCGCCCGCGACGGCCGGGTGATCCTGTTCGTCGACACCAAGCGCTCCGCCGACCGTTTCGCCAAGCGGCTGCTGTCCAGCGGCGTACGGGCAGCCGCCCTGCACGGCGGGCGCTCGCAGCCGCAGCGCAACCGCACCCTCGACCAGTTCAAGAACGGGCAGGTCACCGCGCTGGTAGCGACCAACGTCGCGGCTCGTGGCATCCATGTCGACGATCTCGACCTGGTCGTGAACGTCGACCCGCCCGTCGACCACAAGGACTATCTGCACCGCGGTGGCCGCACCGCGCGGGCCGGCGAGTCCGGCAGCGTCGTGACGCTGGTGCTCCCCGAGCAGCGGCGTGAGATGACCCGGCTGATGGCGGACGCGGGCATCAGCCCCAACACCGCCCGGGTCAAGTCCAGCGACGAGGAGCTCAGCCGTATCACCGGCGCGCGCGAGCCCTCCGGTGTCGCGGTCACCGTCGAGGTGCCGCAGCCGGTCGTGCAGCAGCGTCCGCCGCGGACCCGCCGTGCCCAGACGCCCGGACAGGGCGGTGGCCGTGGTGCGCAAGGCGGTGGCGGTGGCCGTGGTGCGCAGGGCGGCGGCAGTGGCGGTGGGGGTGGCCGGAGCCGTGGCCGACGCGGGGGCCAGGCCGCCCAGGGACAGGGCGGCCAGGGAAGCCGCCCCGCCCGCGGTGGCGCTCAGGGCGGCCGCCGCACCGCGGCCTGAGGTCTTTCGTTGGGATCAGGCCGGATCGGTGCGCGGTGCCAGGGCACGCGAGCCCGGCAAGATCCAAACGAGAGGCCCCAGCGTTTCCCGTTGGTCGCCGTACGGTGCGGACCGGCCTCGCCTCGCCGTACGGCGCTGGCCGGGCCTTACCGCACGGCGGCCGTACGCCGGACCGGGTCGGCCCGGGTCGGCCCGGACTTCGGTGCTCCGCCCGACCCCGTTCCTCAGTCGCCGGAGGGGCTCATGCCGAGCGAAGTCCCCAGCCGCCCCAGCACCTGATCCGCCTCGCGCATCACGCGCGCGATCAGTTCCTCGCAGCTCGGCAGATCCTCGATCAGCCCCGCGACCTGCCCGGACGCCATCACACCCAGATCGGTGCGGCCCTCGACCATGGACGCTCTCAGCAGCATCGGGGTGTTCGCGGCCAGCAGGACCTGGCTCCAGGTCAGCTCCCTGCCGTGTTTCATCGCCAGCCCGTCGCCGATCATCCGCCGCCAGGACAGCCCCGAGATCTTCCTGAAGCCGGCGGCCCGGCGGACGGCCCGCGCCAGTCTTCTCGCGCGGCCGGCCCGCTCCAGCGCGTCGACCAGTTCCGTACGGAGCATCCTGTGCGGCAGACCGTCGACGGCGCTGGTCACGGTGGCGTCCTTGACCGTCGCGGCCAGATACTTCGCCTTGACCGCGTCCGGCACGGTCGAGTCGGACGTGAGCAGGAACCGCGTCCCCATGGCGATGCCCGCGGCCCCGTAAGCCAGCGCGGCGACCAGACCCCGCCCATCGTGGAAGCCGCCCGCGGCGATCACCGGAATGCCGACCGCGTCCACCACCTGCGGAAGCAGCACGGTCGTGGCGACATCGCCCGTGTGACCGCCGCCCTCGCCACCCTGCACGATCACCGCGTCCGCGCCCCACGCGGCGACCTTCTCCGCATGCCGTCGGGCCCCGATCGACGGGATCACGATCACGCCCGCGTCCTTCAGCTCGGCGATCAGCTCGCGTGAGGGGGCGAGGGCGAAGGAGGCCACCTTCACGCCTTCGTCGATGATGATCCGTACGCGCTCACGCGCATCGCCCGCGTCCGCCCGGAGATTGACACCGAAGGGCGCGTCCGTGCGCAAGGAGACCTCGCGGACCGCCGCGCGCAGCTCGTCGGCCGTCATCGTCGCGGACGCGAGGATGCCGAGCGCGCCCGCGTTCGCCGTGGCCGAGACCAGCCGGGGGCCGGCCACCCACCCCATGCCCGTCTGTACGACGGGGTGCCGCACGCCGGTGAGCTCGGTCAGCGCGGTCTTCATCAGCCGCGCACCTCGCGCTCGCGCAGCCCGCCTGGGTCGATGACCTCGCGGATCAGCCGCAGTTCGGCGGCGGTCGGCTCCCGGGTGTAGGGGACGCCGGACGGGATCGTGAGCGTGAAGCCCGTGGCCTCCTCGATCTGCCCGACCGTGACTCCCGGATGCATGGACGCGAGCCGCATCGAGCGGTCCTCGGTCGCGAAGTCGAACACACCCAGGTCGGAGACGACACGGGGGATGCGGTGGTAGCGGGCGCCCCGGGCGCGGTCGTGGCCGACCCCGCACACCATGTCGACGCGCTCGACGAAGACCCGCGGCGAATGCCGCGGAATCCAGTAACTGACCGGGTTGTTCAGCGTGTTGACGGGCGCTCCGCGCACCCCGAGAAGCTGCCGCTTCGGCTGTGCCCAGTCGCCGATGCAGGAGATGTTCTGGTTGCCGAAGCGGTCGATCTGGCTCGCGCCCATCATCACGTGCCGCCGTCCACCGGTGACCATGACCAGATGCCTGCGGTACGGCAGCCAGCCCTCCACCGCCCCGTCCGAGTCGACCAGCATCGCTTCGCCGTCGGTCAGCAGCAGGTCGGGCGAGAACGTGCGCCGGGCGAGCCGCGCCCCGAACGCCGGGATCAGGCCCATGGGACTGGCCAGCACCTCGCCGTTGTCGCGCCAGGCCTCGGCGCAGGCGATCACGCAGTACTCGGAACGACTGATGGTCACCGCTGCTCCTTGTGCCAGGCCCGGACGGCGGACTGGTAGTCCCGCTCGGCTGCGCCGGACAGGAAGCGCCCGGAGAACTCGGGCCAGGGGGTGGTCGCATACAGCTTCTGGAAGGGCTCGTCCCGGTCGTAGTCCGGGGCGCACGAGGTGAAGTGCGCGCCGTTCGGGGTCTCGACGACACCGGTGACGCTGTGGCGCGACACCAGCAGGGACTGCGGCGGCGCGTCCTTGGTGAGTTCGGCGGTCTCCACGATGCGCTCGCACGACAGGTATGCGGCGTCGGCGGCCTCGCAGAACAGATCGTCGAAGTACGGGTCGGGGCCCAGATACTGGCCGTTGCCGAACCGGTCGGCACGGTTGAGGTGGACGAGTGCGGCATCCATCCTCAGCGCTGGTACGGCGACGAACTCCTCGCCGTCCTCGTACGGTGACGTCACCGTGCGCAGATCGGGGTTGACCCGCATCACGTCCGAGCCGATCCCGGCGCGGACCGGCAGAAACGGCAGCCGGTTGGCGGCGGCGTGCAGCCCCCACATGAACATCGCCTCGTCGATCTCCGTCAGCTCGAACGCCCCGCGTTCGCGGCCGGCGCGGAAGTGGGGTTCGAGCGGGATGGAATCGAGGGTGGCGAAGGCCGCCACGAGCTTCCGGATCTTCCCGGCGGCGGCGAGGAGTCCGACGTCGGGGCCGCCGTAGGAGACGACGGTGAGATCGGTGATCTCGGAGCGGAGCAGCGCTCGCACCAGCGCCATCGGCTTGCGGCGCGAGCCCCAGCCGCCGATGCCGAGGGTCATCCCGCTGCTCAGCCGTCCCACCACGTCCATGGGCGTCATGGTCTTGTCGGTCACGGCTGCGGTTCCTTCCCGAAGCTGTCGCGGACGCGGTCGGCGACGCCGCTGAGGTTGGCCTCGAAGGTGAAGCCCTGCTCGAAGCGGTAGCTGCGGCGTACGTCTACGGGGTCGATGCCGTTGATGGCGGCCTTGGCCAGCCGGATGAGGAGAGCGTCCTTCCGGGCGATCTCGCGCGCCAGCTCCAGTGCGGCGCAGGCCAGTTCGCCGCGTGGGACGACCTTCCAGACCGAGCCGTGGGCGTGCAACTCCTGTGCGGTCGCGGTGCGCGAGGTGTAGTACAGCGCGCGCATCAGATGCTGGGGGACGAGCCGGGCGAGATGGGTGGCCGCGCCGAGTGCGCCCCGGTCCAGCTCCGGAAGTCCGAAGACGGCGTCGTCGGAGGCGACGATCACGTCCGCGTTGCCGACGAGGCCGATGCCGCCGCCCAGACAGAAACCGTTCACCGCCGCCACGACGGGCACTTCGCACTCGTAGACGGCGGCGAAGGCTTCGTAGCAGCCGCGATTGGCGCCGATGAGCGCGCTGTGGCCGGAGTCGCGCTGCATTTCCTTGATGTCGACGCCCGCGTTGAATCCGCGGCCCTCGGCGGCGAGGACGACACAGCGGACGTCGGGGTCGCGGCCGGACGTGCGCAGGGCGTCGGCGAGGTCGTACCAGCCCCGCACGGGAAGTGCGTTGACGGGCGGGAAGTCGACGGTGAGGACGCGGATGCCCTTCTCGGGGCGTGCGGTGGAGACACCCATGGGCGGATCAGCTACCTTTCCACCAAACATTTGTTAGGTGAGGAAGGTAGCAGCCGATGGAGCTGGACGGGAGGGTGGCCGTCGTGACCGGCGGTACCCGCGGTGTCGGCGCAGGCATCGCCGGGGCGTTCCTGCGGGCGGGCGCCCAGGTGGTGATCTGTGCCCGCAGACCACCCGAAGTGCCGCTCCCGGGAGCCGATTTCATACCGGTCGAGCTGCGCGATCCTGAGGCGGTGGGGGAGTTCTTCGACTCGGTCGCGGCCCGGTACGGCCGACTGGACACCCTCGTGAACAACGCGGGCGGTACGCCGTACCGACTGCTCGGCGACGGCGGCGCCGTCCGCCATGCCCGGGTGATCGAGCTCAATCTCGTCGCGCCGCTGACCGCGTCGCTCGCCGCACACGACCACCTCAGGGCCTCCCGCGGCTCGATCGTGATGATCGGCAGCGTGAGCGGCTGCCGCCCCTCCCCGGGCACGGCGGCGTACGGAGCAGCCAAGGCCGGACTGGAGGGTCTGGCCCGCTCCATGGCGGTGGAATGGGCGCCCGAGGTGCGGGTGAACACCCTCGTGCTCGGCATGGTCCGCACCGAGCTGTCCCATCTGCACTACGGGGACGCGGAGGGCGTCGCGGCGGTCGGCCGCACGGTCCCGCTGGGGCGGCTGGCCGAGCCGGCGGAGGTCGGCGGCGCGGCCGTCTTCCTCGCCTCGGACCGGGCCGCCTATGTGAGCGGCGCCTCGCTGCTGGTGCACGGGGGCGGGGAGCGTCCCGCCTTCCTCGACGCCTCGACCGCGGACAACCCGACCGCCGACGCCTCGACCGCGGACAACCCGACCGCCGACGCCTCGACCGCTGACGCCTCGACCGGCGACAACCCGACTGCCGACAACTCGGCTGTGGACAAGGAGAGATGAGATGACCGGGACCGGGATCTGTGCGGGGCGTGTGGTGATCGTGACGGGCGCCGGGCGGGGGCTCGGGCGTGCCCACGCCCTCGCGTTCGCCGCCGAGGGGGCCAAGGTCGTCGTCAACGACCTGGGGGTCGCTCCGGACGGCGCGGGTGCGTCGGCGGGCCCGGCCCGTGAGGTCGTCGAGGAGATCAGGGCGGCCGGCGGTGACGCGGTGGCGCACGACGGCGACATCGCGACGGGCCGGGGCGCGGCGTCCCTCGTCGCCGTCGCGCTGGAGACGTACGGGCGGCTCGACACCCTGGTCAACAACGCCGGGTTCCTGCGGGACCGCATGCTCGTCAATCTCGACGAGGACGACTGGGACGCGGTGATGCGCGTGCATCTGAAGGGCCACTTCCTGCCGCTCAGGCATGCCGCGGCGCACTGGCGCGCCGAGGCGAAGGCGGGAGCGCCGGTCGCGGCCCGGGTGGTCAACACCACCTCCGGAGCCGGGCTCCTGGGCAGCGTCGGACAGGGCAACTACGCGGCCGCCAAGGCGGGGATCGTCGGTCTGACGCTCGTCGCGGCCGCCGAGATGGGCCGGTACGGCGTCCAGGTCAACGCCGTAGCTCCGGCGGCCCGCACACGGATGACCGAGGAGACCTTCGCCTCCCTCGCCGCCCTGCCCGAGGATGTCTCACCGCTCGTCGTCTGGCTGGGGTCGGCGGCCGGTGCGGGCGTGACGGGCCGGGTCTTCGAGGCGGAGGCGGGCCGTATCACCGTCATGGAGGGGTGGCGGCCGGGCCCCGGCATCGACAAGGGGGCGCGCTGGACTCCGGCGGAGGCGGGCGAGGCGGCGCTGAAGCTGCTGGCGGACGCCGAGCCGCCGGGGCAGGTCTACGGGGCTCGCTGAGGGCGGATTCCCGAGCTGCACCGCTCGGCGGTGCCCGCGGCGGGGCGGTCGGGCCCGCTCCCGTACCCCGCCCCTGCCTCTGCCCTGGTCCCTGGCCCTGGCCCTGTCCCGGCCGGCGGCTGTCCTGCCCCGGCCGCCGCCCTCTCCGCCGCCCGCCCCCTCAGCGGTGCCTCGGTGCCGTCCGTTCCAGCCTGCGCCTGAGCTTCGCGTCCCTTATGTGGCCGACCGCCTCGGCCGCCGCCTCGCGGGCATACCCGTCCGGGGCCCCGTCGGCAAGAATCCGGGCCAGGGCCGCCTCCGCGCGCGAGTCCTGACGAATCGCCAGGCCCCGGGCCGCCTCTGCCGCCGTGTCCATGTCCCCGTCCGTCAGCCGCGCCGCCAGCGCCTCGCGGATCTCCTCGGTGTCGGCGTCGAGATCCGCGAGCGCCGTGGTCGCCCAGTCCCTGACATGGGCGTCCGTGTCCCGGCTCAGCTCGATCAGCGTCGCGATGCCCTCCGCGTGGCCGGCGGGTACGAGCCCGAACAGCGAGAGCGCCACCTGGTTGCGCACGTCGGCGTCAGGATGCCGGGCGTGCCGCAGGATCTCCGGCAGCGCGGAGGGATCACCGTGGTGCCCGAGCCCGAGGACGACCGCCTGGATCAGTTCCGGCTCCCGCGCCTCGCGGGACAGCTCGCGCAGCAGCGGCAGCGCACGCGCGGAGAAGGGCTGCAAGCCCTCCTCCCCGACGCCCAGTTGCGCCAGCACATCCGCCGCGAACGCCTGCCGCATCGGATCGTCGCTGGCGCACCACGCGGCCGCCGCCTGGAAGGTCTCCTCGTCGCCGCGGGCCCACAGTGCCATCACGGCCTCGACCCAGTCGTCCTGGTCCGGATCGCCGCAGCTCAGCGCTCGTGCGGCCAGTTCCGCATAGGGCGTCTTGATCCCCACGTCGCTTTCGAGCAGGGTGACGATCGCCGCGTGCCCGGTCTGCTGCTCGTTGCCCGCGGTCGGCGCGCCCTCCCGCAGCAGCTCCACGATGACGGTCACCCCGCCGTCCTCCTCGACCCGGCGAACCACTGCCTCGCACTCGCCGTCCCTCCCGAACGCCTGGAGCAGTCCGTCGCGCAGTTCCTGCTCCACGTCCCGGGCGAGCCACTCCCGGGCCTCCGCCAGCGCTTCCTCCTTCGCCGTGGCGCCGTGCCGCAGCAGCGCGCGCACCGTCGAGGGGGAGCCGCGGCGGGCCGCGAGTACCAGCGGGGCCTCACCGCCCGGTCCCGGCAGATCGGGGTCGGCGCCGTGTTCGAGCAGCGCCTCCGCGGTCGCCGCGTGTCCCAGCGTCACTGCCCAGCGCAGCGCGGTGAAGCCGAATGCCTCCTGCTGATCGGGCAGCGCGCCCGCCGCCAGCAGGGCCCGCACGACCTCGGTGTGCCCACCGACGGCGGCTCCGCACAGCGGCAGATCCCCGGCCTCGGGGCCGCTGGCCCGCCCGGGGTCGGCGCCCGCCGCCAGCAGCAGCCGCACAATGCCCACTTCGTCGCTCACCGCCGCACGGTAGAGCGGCGTCTGCCCGTCCTCGTCGGTCGCGTCCGCGGGGGTCTGGGCCCTCAGCAGCCGTACGACGGCGTCGTCCGCGCCGCCGTACACCGCCTCGAAGAGTGCGCGGACGTCCGTCGTCGGCTCTTTCGTCATGCTTCGAGCCTACGGAAGATCGGTCAGGTGTCGCATTCGAGAATCGTGCGGCAGAGCCCGCAGCGCGCCCGCACCCGCCCGCGCACCGGGACGCGGATGCGCTGATGGCAGGTGGGGCACGGGAAACAGACGAGCAGCCCGTCCGGCCCGTGTTCGAAGGCGTACGCCGACGGCGCGGCGTCCGGGTGGTGGGCGGCGGCCCCCGGGTGTTCCCGGGCGTATCGCCGGTCCTTGGCGTAGCGGTGGCGGCCGGACCAGCCGGCGGCGGTGAGCGGCGGCTGCCGGGCGTCGTGCAGCGCCTCGGCCCGGCCCTTGGTGTAGGCCGTGTAGCCCTGCGGGCTGGTGAACCAGGCGGAGGGGTCCTCGTCGAAGGCGATCGCCCGTTTGGCGAGGACGTACCCGAACTCCTCGGGGGTGAGGTAGCCCAGCTTCTGGCGTGAGACGTCGTCCTGCCGGAAGGCGTCCAGCAGCAGCCAGCCCGCGCCCAGATAGGTCGTCGCGGTGTCGGTGAGGATCTCGTTGTCGCGGGTGCCCGGGAACGAGAGGTCGAGCCTGTGCAGCAGCACATGCATGATCTCGTGGGCCAGGGCCGCGCCGATGTCCCTGCGGTGGGCTCGGAAGCGGTCGTTCAGCTCGATGAAGTACTCCGGGCCCGCGGTGAGTTCGACGCTCGCCGCGTGCTCCATCTCGCGGAAGCTCACGATCATCCGGGCGTCCGGCAGGCGCAGATGCTGGACCAGGGCGCGGGCGACGCGCTGCGCGCCGAGATGCAGGTCGTCCTGGTCGGCGAAGGCCACGTCGCCCGGCAGCACGCTCGGCGCGTAGGAGCGCACGCCCTCGGGCGAGAGCCGTCTGTGCAGCGCGGTGATCGCGGCCCGCACGGTGTCGAGGTGCGGATAGCCGTGCACGACCTCGCTGTCTTTCGTCACCACGTCCCGTACCCCCTGCACGACGGTCGGCCCCACCCAACTCTACGGGGAGCCGACGGCGAACCTCACTGGTGGCGATGGCCGAAAACTGCGCCTTGTGGAGCGGTGATCCACTCTCCATAATCCGGATCACGCTTTGTCGGGCCCATGTCATTCGATGCTCGGTGTGACGCGGACCCGGCGCGGCGTACCTCTCAACCCCCCACGAAAGGCAGTCCGTTGAAGAAGAAGATCGTGCGCGCGCTGCAGAGATGCGCCGCCGCCGGCGCCGTCGTCCTCGCGGCGATCAGCCTCCAGCCCTCCTCGTCGGCCTCGGCCGCCACACCGCCCGTCGTCGGCGGGACCCGCGCCGCCCAGGGCGAGTTCCCCTTCATGGTCCGGCTCTCCATGGGCTGTGGCGGTGCGCTGTACGCCAAGGACATCGTCCTGACCGCCGCCCACTGTGTGAACGGGTCGGGCGCCAACACCAGCATCACCGCGACCGCGGGCGTCGTCGACCTGCAGAGCTCCAGCGCCATCAAGGTCAAGTCGACCAAGGTCCTCCAGGCCCCCGGCTACAACGGCACGGGCAAGGACTGGGCACTCATCAAGCTCGCCCAGCCGATCGACCTGCCCCTGCTGAAGATCGCCGACACCAAGGCGTACGACAGCGGCACCTTCACGGTCGCCGGCTGGGGCGCGGCCACCGAGGGTGGTGGCCAGCAGCGCTACCTCCGCAAGGCCACCGTGCCCTTCGTCTCCGACGCCGGCTGCAAGCAGGCGTACCCCGAGCTCGTCTCCGGCGAGGAGATCTGCGCCGGGTTCCAGCAGGGTGGTGTCGACACCTGCCAGGGTGACTCCGGCGGCCCGATGTTCCGCAAGGACAACAACAACGCGTGGATCCAGGTCGGCATCGTGAGCTGGGGCGAGGGCTGCGCACGGCCCAACTACCCGGGTGTCTACACCGAGGTGTCCACGTTCGCCGCCGCCATCAAGTCAGCGGCGGCCGGACTGTAGCAGCTGAACTCCGCCCCGGGACCCGCACGCGCCTCGGACCCCTGTCCGGCCCAGGCGCGGGTCCCGGGGCGGAGCCCCGGTCCACATCAGGCGGGGGCGGGTGGGCGCAGACAGACCGCCGCCCCCGCTCCCGCCCCTTCCAGCTCCAGCACCCACACCTCGTTCGCGCCCTCGCGCAGGACCGGTCCGGGTACGTACAGCGTGCCCTGCGGCCCCGCCGACCAGTAGCGGCCCAGGCAGAAGCCGTTCACCCACACGAACCCCCGGATCCAGCCGGGCAGTTCGAGCGACGCGTCGCCCGGCTGGGCCACGTCGAGCGTCCCGCCGTACAGTCCCGCCGCGCCGCCGGGAGCCGCACCCGCCGGTGCGGCGCGGAACGGGACCTTGTCGACCGCCGACGCCTCGAAGGCGGCCAGCCGCAGGCCCTGGGCCCGTACACCGTGCAGATACTGGCGCTCGTGGAGCACACCGCCCGCGATGCCCTTCGGCTCTCCCGTCCGCGGCCCGTAGTTCACCCGCCCCAGCGACTCCACCCACAGCTCGACCTCCGCGGGACCCGCGACCGGCGCGTCCAGCTCCGCGTGGCCCTCGCTGAGCACACCGGCGCGTACGCCGTCGACGTACACGACCGCCCGGTCCCGGAGCCCGTCCACACTCAGCGGATACGGCTGCCGCGGGCCCGGCACCCTCATCCGGTAGCGGACCAGACCCCGGTCCACGCCGAGTTCCTCGAACGTCGGCGGGACGGGCGCCTCGCTCTCCTCGTCACCGAGCGTGTCCAGCACCTCCTCCAGCGGCGCCCACCGGGGGAGCTCGGCCCGCACCGGCGCGCCCAGCGCGGCGGGCGCGGGCGGCAGTTCCGGCAGCGGCCCGTCCCCGTACCGCGCGAGCACCTCCCGGAACAGCCAGAACTTCTCGGTCGGCCGGCCCTGTTCGTCGATCGGCGCGTCGTAGTCGTACGACGTGACATCGGGCAGGAGTTCTCCCATGTGCCGGGCCCCGCCACCCCGGTTCGCGCCGGCCCAGCCGGCGAAGTTCGTGCCGCCGTGCGCCATGTAGATGTTGACCGACGCGCCGCACTCCAGGACGTCCCGCAGGGCGGCGGCGGCGTCCCGCGGATCTCGTACGACATGGTCCCCGCCCCAGTGGTCGAACCAGCCGCACCAGAACTCCATGCACATCAGCGGCCCCTCGGGCCGGTGGCGGCGCAGTGTCCCGAACGCCTCACGCGCCCCCGAACCGAAGTTGGCGGTCGCGAGCACCCCCGGCACCGAGCCGCCGGTCAGCATGTGGTCCTCGGGCCCGTCCGAGGTGAACAGCGGCACGGTCACTCCGCAGCCGCGCAGCAGGTCGGCGAGGTGGCGCAGATAGACCTGGTCGCTGCCGTAGCTGCCGTACTCGTTCTCGACCTGCACCATGATCACCGGGCCGCCGCCCCGGGAGCCGTACTGGCGTTCCGCGACCTGCGGCAGCAGCCGGGTGAACCAGCGCTCCACATGCCCCAGATACTCCGCGTCCTCCGTGCGCACCCGCCGCCCGAGCCTGCCGGTCAGCCAGTGCGGAAGCCCGCCGTTCTCCCACTCGGCGCAGATGTACGGGCCCGGCCGCACGATCGCCATCAGTCCCGCCGCGTGCGCCGCGTCCAGGAAGCGGCCGAGCGCGTCCGCGTCGTCGTAGCGGCCGGGCTCCGGCTCGTGGAGATTCCACGGTACGTAGGTCTCGACGCAGTTGAGGCCCATGGCCCGCAGCATCGCCAGCCGATGGTCCCACTGCTCCTCGTGCACCCGGAAGTAGTGCAGAGCCCCGGACAGCAGCCGTACGGGCCGCCCGTCCCTCAGGAAGTCCTCGTCACCCACAGTGAACCCAGTCACGGTCCCCGCCCCTCGCCCGGTCACCTTCCGAGGCCAACCCTCGCCCCCTGGCGGCGGGCCGGTCCATGGACAAAGATCGGCGGTGTTTGGACGCAACTCGGTGCTCGGAGGCCGAGGGTGCGCGGAGCCCGGGGAAGGAGCGAAAACGGATGTACCACACCTGGATGCGCTATTTCACCCCCAGTCCGGTCCATCACCGCCTCGGTCTCGCCTGCCTCGGCGTAGGCCTTCAGCACGGCTCGCTGCCCGCCGTCGGACCCCGCACCCTCGACCACCACGTCGCCGTCGTGATCAGCGCGGGCAGCGGCTGGTTCCGCGGCACCGACGGGCGCCGCACCACCGTCACCGCGCCCGCCCTGATCTGGCTGACGCCCGGCGTCCCCCACCACTACGGCCCGGATCCGGCCGGTGGCTGGGACGAGGGCTTCGTCGACTTCACCGGACCCGCCACCGCCACGTACACCGAACTGGGCTACATAGAGCCCGAGCGGCCCGTCGTCCCCCTCTCCGACGCGGCCGGGGCCCGCGCCGCCGTCGGCCGCATCGCCCGCGCCGCACGCCACGGCAATCCTCTCCTGGAGGTCGAGACGGGCGCGGCCGTGCACGAACTGCTCGTCGCCCTGCGCCGGGCCCGTACCGACACCAACGCCGACGGCGACCCGGTGCTCGGCGCACTGGCCCGTGACGCCTTCCTGGCGCTCTCCGTGGCCGAGCACGCGGCGCGCCACGGCATGACCCCGGCGGAACTGCGCGCCGCCGTCCGCCGGAGCGCCGGCTGCAGCCCCAAGGACTACCTCCTGGGCATCCGCCTCGGCCGGGCCAAGGAACTCCTCGCTGCCACCGAACTGCCCGTCGCCGCCGTCGCCCGCCGCGTCGGCTACGAGGACCCCGCCTACTTCTCCCGGCTGTTCACCCGCCGTGTCGGCACGGCACCCGTCCGCTTCCGTGAGCAGCAGGGCCGCGCCGTCCCCGGCGGCTGGAGCAACCGGATCCCGGACCCCGAGCACCCCCCGACCATCGCGACGTGATCGGCGCCCACCGCTCCACGTAAGCTCGATGACCATGACCACGAGGGACATCGACGAGAGTGTGCGCGCCGAACTGAACCGTCTGCGCGAGAGCATCGACAACATCGACGCGGCGGTCGTCCATATGCTCGCCGAGCGCTTCAAATGCACCCAGCAGGTCGGCCACCTCAAGGCCGAGCACCATCTGCCGCCTGCCGACCCGGACCGTGAGTCCCGGCAGATCGAGCGCCTGCGGCAGCTCGCGGAGAGCGCCAAACTGGACCCGGCCTTCGCGGAGAAGCTGCTGAACTTCATCATCGCCGAGGTGATCCGCCACCACGAGCAGATCGCGGATGGGCCGTCCGCCGCGCCCGGCGCCTGATCACCCGGCGCCCGGAACCCGGCGCCCGGCGCTCGCGGACGCGGCCGAGCACATCGGCGCGCGGCACCCCGCCCGGGGCCGCGGCACCGGACAGGGGCGCGAACACCCCCCGGCGCAGGCGCCGATGCGTGCACCGCGTGCGCTGACAGCGGAACCGATCCCCCGTGTGCGGGACGGGCACCATCGGGCAGCATGGATCCCATGTCCGTACTGACGCGCGACGAAGCGCAGACCCGAGCCCAGCTCCTCGACGTCCATCGCTACACGATCGACCTCGACCTCACCACCGGCGAAGAGACCTTCGACTCCCGGACCGTGATCCACTTCACGGCGCGCGTCGCCGGGGACACGTTCGTCGAGCTCAAGCCGGCCGTGCTGCGCTCCGTCACCCTCGACGGGCAGCCCCTCGATCCGGAGTCGCTGGTCGAGAACCGGCTGGCGCTGACCGGCCTGAGCGCCGGCGACCACGAGCTGCGCGTCGAGGCGGACATGCGCTACTCCCGCACCGGCGAGGGCATGCACCGCTTCACCGACCCCAGCGACGGCGAGACGTACGTCTACACCCAGATGTTCATGGAAGATGTCCAGCGCGTCTTCGCCGCCTTCGACCAGCCCGACCTCAAGGCCGTCTTCGAACTCTCCGTCACCGCCCCCGAGGGCTGGACCGTACTCGGCAACGGCGTCGCCACCCGGGGCGAGAACGGCACCTGGACCTGTGCCCCGACCCCGCCGCTCGCCACCTACTTCGCCGCCGTCGCCGCCGGCCCCTGGCACTCCGTGCGCACCGAGCACGCAGGACTGCCCTTCGGTCTCCACTGCCGCCGCGCGCTCGCCCCGTACCTGGACGCGGACGCCGAGGAGATCCTTGAGATCACCCGTCAGTGCTACGACCGGTACCACGAGAAGTTCGAGGAGCCGTACCCCTTCGACTCCTACGACCAGGCCTTCGTGCCCGAGTTCAACGCCGGGGCGATGGAGAACCCGGGCCTGGTCACCTTCCGCGACGAGTTCATCTACCGCTCGGCCGTCACCGACACCGAGCGGCAGACCCGGGCCATGGTCATCGCCCACGAGATGGCCCACATGTGGTTCGGCGACCTCGTCACCCTCAAGTGGTGGGACGACATCTGGCTCAACGAGTCCTTCGCCGAGTACATGGGATACCAGACCCTGACCGAGGCCACCCGTTTCACCGACACCTGGGTGGACTTCGGCATCGGCCGCAAGTCCTGGGGCTACGACGCCGACCAGCGGCCCTCCACGCACCCGGTCGCCCCCGACCCCGACGCCGTCCCCGACACCTCGTCCGCGATGCTCAACTTCGACGGCATCTCGTACGCCAAGGGCGCGTCCGCCCTGCGCCAGCTGGTGACCTGGCTGGGCGAGAAGGACTTCCTGGCCGGCATCAACACCCACTTCGCCCGGCACAAGTTCGGCAACGCCACCCTCGCCGACTTCATCGACTCCCTCGCGGGCGCCACCGACCGTGATGTGCACGCATGGGCCGACTCCTGGCTGCGGACGACCGGCGTGGACACCCTCACCCCGACCGTCGCCGAGTCCGGGGGCACGTGGACGCTCACCGTCGCCCGCGACGGCAGCCGCCCGCACCGCATCGCCGTCGGCGCGTACGACGCCGATCCGGTCGCCCCCGGCAGGCTCGTGCTCCGCGACCGGCTCGACATGGACGTCCCACAGAACGGCAGCGGCCCCCGGCCCGGCCGCCGCCCGGCCCTCGTCGTCCTCAACGACGGCGACGCCAGCTACGCCAAAGTCCGTCTGGACGCCACCTCCTGGGACACGGCCGTACGTTCCCTCTCCGGCATCCCGGACCCGCTGACCCGCGCCGTCGTGTGGAACGCCGCCCGCGACATGGTCCGCGACGGCGAACTGGCCCCCACCGCCTACCTGGAGGCCGCCCGCGCCCACCTTCCCCACGAATCGGATCTCGCCGTCGTCCAGGGTGTTCTCACCTTCGCCGCCGACCAGGTCGCCGACCGCTACCTCCCGGCCGACCGGCGGCCCGCCGCGCTCGGCACGCTCCGCGCCGTCTGCCGCGATCTGCTGCGCCGCACCGAGGACGGCAGCGACCCGGGCCTGCGGCTGACGGCCGTACGTCACTTCATCGACGCGGCCTCGCAGCCCGAGACCCTCCAGGAATGGTTCGCCGACGGAAGCGTGCCCGGCGGCCCCGAGCTCGACCCGGAGCTGCGCTGGCGCATCCTGTACCGCCTGGCCGTCCTGGGCGCGACCGACGAGTCGGCGATCGACGCCGAGCTGGACCGCGACCCGAGCGCCACCGGCCAGGAAGGCGCGGCGCGCTGCCGTGCGGCGCTGCCCACACCGGAGGCTAAAGCGGCGGCCTGGCAGCGGCTGTTCACCACGGACACGCTGTCCAACTACCTCTTCACCGCCACGGCGCAGGGCTTCTGGCAGCCCGAACAGGCCGATCTCGTACGGGAGTACGTGCCGCGGTACTTCCCCGACGCGGTGGCGCTGGCCGCGCGCCGCGGCCCCGCGATCGCCGAAGCGGCGGGCCGTTACGCCTTTCCGCTGCACGCGGTGGACGCGGAGGCGCTGGCACTGGGCGAGGACCGGCTGCGGGACACGGACATGCTTCCGGCGCTCCGCCGCAAGCTGGCGGACCAACTGGACGACCTCCGCCGAGCGCTCTCGGTCCGCACGGCCTGACCCACGACCCGGACCGCCCTTCGGGCGGTGTCCTCGATCGCCGGACGGGCCGGATCGATCAAGCCCCGCCGGCGATCGAGGAGCGGGGTGCGGGGGCGGAGCCCCGGCTCGGGAAGGGGCGGGCAGGGGAACGCCCCGCGCAGCGGCCCCACCCGCCCCGCCCGCGCACCCCACCGCAACCCCCGCCCCTCGCCACGCAATACCACTTTCGGGTCCGGATCGTTGAGCAACGCGGGCACCCACCACGGGTCCCCCTTTCACCCTGGTGTGACACCCCGCGCTCACCGAAGGACCCGCATGAGCATGCCGCCGCCCCTCGCCGGAGGAACCAAAGGTCCCGACGCCCTGCGGCCGCTGCTCGCCGTCGTGCTCGCCGCGCTGCACGACGGCGCGGCGGAGCGCGGCGGGCCGATCCCCGTCGGCGGCCCCGAAGCCGTCGCCGCGCTGGTGCGCGAGAGTGCCGAGCCCGTCCTCCCCGAGGACGGCACCGGGGCCGAGGAGGCCCTGCGCACCCTCGTCCGTACCCTCGCGCTCGGTGCCGCCGACCCCGCGGACCCGCGCTGCGCGGCCCATCTGCACACCTCACCCCTCGCGCTCGCCGTCGCCGCCGACCTCGCCGTTTCCGCGCTCAATCCCTCCCTCGACTCCTGGGACCAGGCCCCGGCGGCCTCCGAACTGGAGGCCGTGGTCAGCAGGACCCTCGCCGCCGAGGTGTATCCGCAGCGACCCGACCCCGACGCCCTGATCACCACCGGCGGCACCGAGTCCAACCAGCTCGGCCTGCTCCTCGCCAGGGAACGCCACGGCGCGGTCCAGGTGCTCTGCGGTTCGGCCGCCCATCACTCCCTGCGCCGCGCCGCCTGGCTGCTCGGCCTGCCCGAGCCGGTGACCGTCCCCGCCCCTTCCGGCGCCCTCGACCTCGCCGCGCTCGACGAGGCCCTGACGGATCTGCCCGGCCCCCTCCTCGTCGCCGCGACCGCCGGAACCACGGACACCGGGCGCATCGATCCACTCGCCGATGTCGCCGCTCTGTGCGAGCGGCACGGCGCGGAGCTGCACGTGGATGCCGCCTACGGCGGCCCCCTGCTGTTCAGCACCGCACACAGAGCCAAGCTGGCCGGCCTGGAGCGCGCCCACTCCGTCGCCCTCGACCTGCACAAACTGGGCTGGCAGCCGGTCGCCGCCGGACTGCTCGCCGTACCCGACCGCGCCCGCCTCGCCCCGCTCGCCGTCACCGCCGACTATCTCAACGCCGACGACGACACCGAAGCGGGACTGCCCGATCTGCTGGGCCGCTCCCTGCGGACGACCCGCCGCCCCGACATCCTCAAGGTCGCGGTCACCCTGCGCGCACTGGGCCGCACCGGCCTCGCCGCGCTCGTCGACCGCACCTGCGCCACCGCCCAGCGGCTCGCGGATCTGATCACGGAGCATCCGGGCCTGGAGCTGTACGAGCGGCCCACCATGACCACCGTCCTCTTCCGCCCCGTCGTGGCCACCGATGAGGAGACCGCGGCCATCCGCCGCACCCTCCTCGACGAAGGCTCCGCCGTGCTCGGCCGGGCCCGGGCGGACGGACGCCTCTGGCTCAAGGCCACGCTTCTCAACCCCCACGCCACCCCCGGTGACCTGGAAGCCCTGATCGCACTCGTGGAAGGCAGCACCCCGCGATGACCGCCACGCCCGCAACCGAACTGGACCAGCCCCACGACCTCGTGGGCATCGGCATCGGCCCCTTCAACCTCGCCCTCGCCGCACTCGCCGACGGCGTCCCCGGAGGTCTGGCCGCGACCTTCTACGAGCAGCGCCGCTCCTTCACCTGGCACCCGGGCCTGCTGATCGAGGGCGCCACTCTCCAAGTCCCCTTCCTGGCAGACCTGGTGACCCTCGCCGACCCGGCCAGCCCCTGGACCTTCCTGAGCTACCTCCGCGCCCGGGACCGGCTCTTCCCCTTCTACTTCGCCGAGCGGTTCCACATCCACCGCGCCGAGTACGACGACTACTGCCGCTGGGTCAGCGACAGCCTCCCCGGGCTGCACTTCGGCCATCAGATCGACGCCGTCCACTGGAACGGGGAACGGGCCCTGTTCGAGGTCGACTTCGCCCAGCTCGACGCCGCGGGCGAGGCGGAGGCCCTCGGCCGGGCGTACACCCGCAACATCGCGCTCGGTGTCGGGACCGAGCCGTACGTCCCGGAGCCCCTCAAGCCGCTCGTCGAGGCTCCCACCGTCCCGGTCATCCACTCCGCCGACTATCTCGACCACCGCGACCGCCTGCTGGCCGCCGGGCACATCACCGTCATCGGCTCGGGCCAGTCCGGCGCCGAGGTCTTCCTCGACCTGCTCAGGGCCCGCCCGGCCGGGGCCGAGAGGATCCACTGGCTGGCCCGTACGGAAGCCTTCGCGCCGATGGAGTACTCCAAGCTCGGCCTGGAACACTTCACCCCGGACTACACCCGCTACTTCCACGCACTGCCCGAGCAGACCCGCGACGCACTGGTCCCGCGCCAGTGGCAGCTCCACAAGGGCATCGACACCGACACGATCGCCGCCATCCACGACGAGCTCTACCGCCGCATGCTCCACGGCGGCTGGCCCGACGCCGTCCTCACACCGGGGGTGAGCGTCCGTACCGCCGGGCGGGTCGCCACCACCAAGGTCGAACTGCATCTGGAGCACATCCAGCAGGGCACCCGCTCCCGGATGACCACCGACGCCGTGGTCCTCGCCACCGGCTACCGCGAGCGGCCGCTGGAGCGCATGCTGGCCGGCCTCGACCCGTATCTGCGCCGCGACGCGGGCGGACGGCCCCGCATCGACGAGCGGTTCCGCCTGATCACGGACGAGTTGGTGACCGGCTCGGTGTACGTACAGAACGCCGAGCGGCACACCCACGGTGTCGGCGCGCCCGACCTCGGCCTCGCGGCGTGGCGCGCGGCGAGCATCCTCAACTCCCTCACCGGCAAGGAGCCCTACCCGCTGCCCCGGCGCACCGCCTTCACCAGCTTCGGTCTCGAACGCCGCGAGGCGACCACCATCCCCGGGCAGGCGCTGGAACTGACACCCCTCGCCCAGGGACTCTGAACGCCTCGCGGCACACCGGACCGTCCCAGGTCAGGACACCTGGAAGACGGGCACACCGTCCCGACAACGCGCGTAGATCCTGGCGCGGGAGCACCCTCCCGCAACACCCCCTCGCGCGTTTCCATCCGGTGTCCGCCGGTTGCCGCGGGCGAATGGGAGAGTGGGTGCACGACGACCGGACGCACGAGGGAGCCCCGCAGTGACCACCGACGCACCGACCGCCGCCGCACCCTACGGAACCCCCGAGACCCCGCGGGTCGCCGTGCGCGGAGAGGCGCGGCTGGAATTCGACCCGGAGATCGCCAGGATCGGCGTCACGGTCAGCGCGCGGGGCACCGACCGGCGCAGCGCGCTGGAGGACCTCACCCGGCGCAACTCCGCGGTCCTGGACCTGATCAAGTCGTACGGCGAATCCGTGGAGAAACTGGAGACCGGAGCCTTCTCCATCACCCCCGAGCTCACCCGCCACGGCCGCGGCGAACGCGTCCGCGCGTACATGGGCCGCGTCCACATCACCGCCGAGCTCGGCGACTTCACCGCGCTCGGCGAACTCACCACCCGGCTCGCCGATCTGGAACTGACCCGCGTCGACGGCCCCTGGTGGGCGCTGCGCCCGGACTCGCCCGCCCATGGAGAGGCCCGCCGCCAGGCGGTGAAGGAAGCGGTGCAGCGAGCGCGCGAGTACGCCGAGGCGCTGGGCGCGCGGCTCGCCGCGCTGGTCGAACTGGCGGATCTCGGCGCGGAGAACGCCGTTGCGTATGGAATGCCCCAGGCCCCCGGTGCGATGCGCATGGCGGCGTACGGCGGTACGGAAAACGCTGAGATGGCCCCGGCGCTGGACCTCGAACCGCAACGTCAGACCGTGTACGCCCAGGTCAACGCCCGCTTCACGATGACCCCGCCGGTGCTCTAGACGCAGGGGTGCTCCGACGGCCGAGAATGCTCATCGGAGCACCCCCGTGCACAATTCAACACTTGTCAATAACCCTTCACGCAAAGGTTGTTGAGTGGTCATGCTGGACGAATTCTCTACCCACCGGTAAGCCCTAGGCTCGAACCATGCGCCGAGCAAAAATCGTCTGTACTCTTGGGCCCGCCACCGACTCATACGACCAGATCAAGGCATTGGTCGAGGCCGGAATGGACGTCGCCCGCTTCAACCTCAGCCACGGCACGTACGCCGAGCACGAGGAGCGCTACCAGCGCGTTCGCAAAGCGTCCGACGAATCGGGCCGCAGCGTCGGCATCCTCGCCGACCTTCAAGGTCCGAAGATCCGCCTGGGCCGCTTCCAGGAAGGCCCCGTACTGCTTGAACGCGGGGATGAATTCACCATCACCGTCGAGGAGACCGCGGGCGACCGTCACACCTGCGGCACCACGTACGCCGGTCTCGCCGGCGATGTGACCACCGGTGAGCGCATCCTCGTCGACGACGGCAAGGTCTGTCTGGAAGTGACCGCGGTCGACGGTCCCCGGGTCCGCACCACCGTCATCGAGGGCGGCATGGTCTCCGACCACAAGGGCCTCAACCTCCCCGGCGTCGCCGTCTCCGTCCCCGCACTGTCCGAGAAGGACATCGAAGACCTCCGCTGGGCCCTGCGCATCGGCGCGGACGTCATCGCGCTGTCGTTCGTGCGCAGCGGACGCGACATCGAGGACGTGCACCGCGTCATGGACGAGGAGGGCCGTCGCCTTCCCGTGATCGCCAAGATCGAGAAGCCGCAGGCCGTCGAGAACATCGACGACATCGTGGCCGCGTTCGACGGGATCATGGTCGCCCGCGGCGACCTCGGCGTCGAAATGCCGCTGGAGCAGGTGCCGATCGTCCAGAAGCGGGCGATCAAGCTCGCCAAGCGCAACGCCAAGCCGGTCATCGTGGCGACGCAGATGCTCGACTCGATGATCGACAACTCGCGTCCCACGCGCGCCGAGGCGTCCGACGTCGCCAACGCCGTGATCGACGGCACCGACGCGGTCATGCTCTCGGGCGAGACGAGCGTCGGGAAGTACCCCGTTGAGACGGTGAAGACGATGGGCCGCATCGTCGAGGCGGCCGAGGAGGACGTCCTCGCCAAGGGCCTGCCGCCGCTGACCGAGCGCAACAAGCCCCGTACGCAGGGCGGCGCCGTGGCCCGCGCGGCCGCTGAGATGGGCGACTTCCTGGGCGCGAAGTTCCTGGTCGCCTTCACACAGTCCGGCGACACCGTGAAGCGACTGTCGCGCTACCGCTCGCCGATCCCGCTGCTGGCGTTCACCCCGGACGCGGCCACCCGCTCGCAGCTCAACCTCACGTGGGGAGTGGAAACGTTCCTCGGCCCGCACGTCGACTCCACCGACGCCATGGTCGCCCAGGTCGACGAGGAGCTGCTGAAGATCGGCCGCTGCAAGAAGGGCGACATCGTGGTGATCACCGCCGGCTCCCCGCCCGGAGTCGCGGGCTCCACCAACCTGGTGCGTGTGCACCACATCGGTGAGGACGACGCTCCCAAGTAATAGGGACGGGCCGAGGTACGGTGCGCGGATCAGTACTTCGGCCCGACGTGGCTGTCCATGAGTGCGACGGAGGCGCGCCTGGCGACGGAGATGTTGTGCGGCCTCCCGGCCCGCGTGCAGTGCTTCCACTCGACTCCGAGCTTGTCCAGGGTGTCGGTGTAGAGCCGCCTGATGTCGTCGGAGACATTGGTGAACCAGTACCGCGGGTATTCGTAGCGCTTCACCTCTCCGCCGACCAGGCGGGTGGTCCAGTTCATGTTCCGGCAGCCGTCGGAGTGGATCAGCCCGCGAATGAACTCCCAGGGGTGCGCGTCCACGATCTGTTGCTGCCAGGCTTCGAGGGCGATGAGTCGTTCGTGCTTCTTTCCGGGGCCATGCTGTGGGAAAAGACATGGCCAGTGCCGGCTGTAACTGGTGACCGCCACACATCCCTGCTGCTGCAGGATGCAAACCCGGCTCCCGGGGAGGACGGACGTGATGGCGATGCGGCACTCGTTGATCAGCCCCGGCCAGACGTGGGCGCACGCGACGCGCAGGTAGTAGCCGGTGCGCGGATGGGGGCTTATGCACCCGTCGCCGAGGTAGAGGCCCAGCAAGTAGGCGTACTTGGGGGTATCAGCGGGGACTTCTGGAGCGGGAAGGCATCTCGGGCAGGGGGCGGATTGGCTGAGCATGCGCGGCAGGGGCTCGATCCGGGTCTGCCATTCGCGGATCGCAGCCCGCGATATACCTGTGTGTTTGCTGACCGAGTTGAGGCTCCGGCCTTGGGCGACGAGAGCAAGCGCGAGCTTGCGCGTTTCAACGTCGTACATGCGGCCGAGCCTTGTCGAAACCCGGCCGCCCTGGTGCAGAAGGGCGATGCGTTCACACGTTCACGTGAACTCCGCCGTTTCCGGGGTGACCTTGGAAAAGAAGGAAAAGTGCCCCAGGTGGGATTCGAACCCACACTGTCCGCTGTTTGAGAGCGGCCTCTCTGACCAGTTGGAGTACTGGGGCCTTAGAAAGGGAGGGTCAAGCGCGACCCGTGGCTCACCACCTTACAGGAGCTGGGTAGGCTCATGTAGCAGCAACTGCCTTGAACGAGGAGCTCCCGTGACCGCCCCCGACTCGCCCCAGCCCGTCGCCGACGACGACAAGTCGCACGTCCCTCCACTGACCACCCGCGTCGTGATCGCCGAGGACGAGGCCCTCATCCGGCTCGACCTCAAAGAGATGCTGGAGGAAGAGGGCTATGCGGTCGTCGGCGAGGCCGGAGACGGTCAGCGCGCCGTCGAGCTCGCCCGTGAGCACCGCCCCGACCTGGTCATTCTCGATGTGAAGATGCCCGTCCTGGACGGGATCTCCGCGGCCGAGAGGATTGCCGAGGAGTCCATCGCGCCCGTCCTGATGCTGACCGCGTTCTCGCAGCGCGACCTCGTCGAGCGGGCCCGGGACGCCGGTGCCATGGCGTATCTGGTGAAGCCGTTCAGCAAGAGTGACGTGGTGCCCGCCATCGAGATGGCGGTCTCGCGCTTCACCGAGCTGAAGGCGCTGGAGCAGGAGGTCGCGGACCTCTCGCAGCGACTGGAGACGCGCAAGCTCGTCGACCGGGCGAAGAGCATTCTCCAGACGCAGTACGGACTCAGCGAGCCGGCCGCGTTCCGCTGGATCCAGAAGACGTCGATGGACCGGCGGCTGTCGATGCAGCAGGTCGCGGAGGCCGTCATCGAGGACGCCGAGGAGAAGAAGGCCGCGAAGGGCCAGTAGGCACGGCGAACGGCCCCCGCCCGGAGGGACGAAGGCCGCCGCCCGCATGCGGACACGGCGAAGTGCCCGCACCCCGGTCTCGGGGTGCGGGCACTTCGCACTGCCGTGGCTCAGTCCTCGCCGAGGTACGCCTTGCGGACGGACTCGTCGTGGAGCAGATCCCGGCCCGTGCCGGAGAGCACGATGCTGCCGATCTCCATCACATGCCCATGGTCGGCGAGCGAGAGCGCTGCCTGGGCGTTCTGCTCGACGAGCAGAATCGTGGTGCCCTGGGCCTTGAGCTCGACGATCGTCGCCATGATCTTCTGCATCATGATCGGGGAGAGACCCATGGAGGGCTCGTCGAGCATGAGCAGCTTGGGCTGGGACATCAGCGCCCGGCCCATCGCGAGCATCTGCTGCTCACCGCCGGACAGCGTGCCTGCGGCCTGCTTGCGACGCTCGCCCAGGATGGGGAAGAGGTCGTAGGCGCGCTGGATGTCCTTGGCGATGCCCTCGGTGTCCTTGCGGAGGAAGGCGCCGAGCCGCAGATTGTCCTCGATGGACATGCGGGGGAAGATGTGCCGGCCCTCGGGGGAGTGGGCGAGTCCGAGGGAGACGACCTCGTGGGCCGGGACCTTCTTGAGGGACTTGCCGTTGAACTTGATCTGACCGGTGAGCGGCTTGATCAGGCCCGAGAGGGTGCGCAGCGTGGTGGTCTTGCCGGCGCCGTTGGTGCCGATCAGGGTCACGACCTCGCCGGCCTCGACCTTGAACGAGATGCCCTTGACGGCCTCGATCTTGCCGTAGGCGACGCGCAGGTCCTCGACTTCGAGAAGTGCGGTCATCAGTCGTTCTCCTTGCTGGCGGACTCGGCGGGTCCGGTGGACCTCGCTGCGCCGGTTTCGGCCGCTTCCACTTCTGCGACCTCCTCGTCACCGGGGGCGCCCTCGAACGGCTCGCCCAGGTAGGCGGCGATGACACGCTCGTCGCCCTGGACGGTGTCGCTGTCGCCCTCGATGAGCTTCTCGCCCTGGACGAGTACGGCGACCCGGTCGCAGAGGTTGAAGATGAAGCGCATGTCGTGCTCGATGACGAGAACGGCGATGCCCATGTCGCGGATGGCGAAGACCAGTTCCTCGGTGGCTCGCGTCTCCTGCGGGTTCATGCCCGCGGTGGGCTCGTCGAGCAGCAGCAGGCCGGGCTCGCTGGCGAGGGCACGGGCGATTTCCAGCTTGCGCTGCTCACCGTAGGGCAGGTTGCGCGAGAGGTGCTCGGCCTTGTCCGCGAGTCCGATGAACTCCAGGAGCTCCATGGCGCGGGCCCGGGACTTGGCCTCGGCCTTGTGGAAGCCGGGACCGCGCAGCAGGGCGGACCAGAGGCCCTCCTTGGTGCGGGTGTGGCGTCCGACGAGCACGTTCTCCAGAACGGTCATGTTGGCGAAGAGCCGGATGTTCTGGAACGTACGGGCGATGCCGGCCGCCGTGACCTTGAAGGACTTGGCGGGCAGGACGTTGCCCTTGTAGCGCACCTCGCCCTCGGTCGGGATGTAGAGACCGGTGAGGCAGTTGAAGAACGTGGTCTTCCCGGCGCCGTTGGGGCCGATGAGGCCGACGATCTCGCCGCTGTTGACGGTGAGGTCGACCGAGCGGACAGCGGTGAGGCCGCCGAACCGCATCGTGACGCCGCGGGCGTCGAGGACGGTCTCGCCGGGCGTGACGGCCGGGGAGGTGCCCTTCGTCGTGGTGTCGGTGGTCATGGATCAGGCCCCTGTCTTGCTGAGGACTGCGGGCGCTTCCGCGGATTCGTGGAATTCCAGCTGGCGGCGCCGGTTCGGGATGAGTCCCTCGGGCCGGAAGCGCATCAGAAGGACGAGCGCGAGGCCGAAGGCGAAGAGCTGGTAGTCGCCGAGGAACTGCAGCTTGGCCGGGATCAGGTAGAGCAGGGCGGCGCCGACGAGCGGTCCGCTGATGGTGCCCATGCCGCCGAGGACGACCGCGGCCAGCAGGAACGCCGAGTTCGGCGGGACGACGTGCGCGAACTGGTACTGCTCCGGCGTCACCGTGTAGGTGACGTGTGCCTGGACGGTGCCCGCGAGGCCGGCGAGAGCGGCGCCGAGGGCGAACGCGATGAGCTTGACCCGGAAGCCGTTGATGCCCATGGCGAGTGCCGCGGTCTCGTCCTCACGGATCGCGATCCATGCGCGGCCGATGCGGGAGTCACCGCTGCGGCGGAAGACCACCACGACGATCAGGGTGATCAGCAGCATCAGGAAGAAGTAGTTCGCGAATCGGCCGATGGTGATGCCGAAGAGGCTGTGCTCGATCCCGAAGTCGAAGCCGAACATCTCCAGGTTCGGGATCGAGGAGATGCCGTTGGAGCCGTTGGTGATGTCCGGGCCGGATGTGCCGTCGAGGTTGTTGACGGTGATCCGGAAGATCTCACCGAAGCCGAGCGTGACGATGGCCAGGTAGTCGCCGCGGAGTCGCAGGGTCGGGGCGCCGATGAGGACGCCGAAGACCATGGACGCGGTGGCGCCGACCAGGACCGCTCCCCAGAAGGGGAGGTGGATGTCGAACGGCGACGAGGGCGAGCCGGAGACCATGGCCGCGGCGTAGGCGCCGACACCGAGGAAGGCGACGTATCCGAGGTCGAGCAGGCCCGCGAGGCCGACGACGATGTTCAGTCCCAGGGCGACCGTGGCGAAGATCAGGATGTAGACGCCGATGGTCGCGTACTGGTCGTCGGACTGGGTGAAGGGGAAGGCGGCGGCCGCGGCGAAGGCACCCGCCATGGTCACGTTGCGGTGGCGGGCGGTGATGGCCGAGACACGCGCCATCAGTCCGGACTTGGCGACCGCCGCGAAACCGAAGCCCGCGGTGATCAGGAAGCCGATGAAGAGCTCGTCGTACTCGGTGCCGATGCCGTACGTGAAGACGACCAGGCCGACCGAGAGAGCCGCGACGATGATCAGGATCTCGACGTAGGAGGGCAGCTTGCGGGCGGGAGCCAGGGTGCCGGTGGCGAAGGCCGCCTTGAAATTGGCCCGGCCGTTGCGCCTGCGCTGCTTGCTCTGGTCCCAGGCGGAGTCCTCGGGGTCCACCGGGTCCGGCGCGGGGCGCTCGAACGGCAGGGCGAGGGCGCCGACGAGGGCGGCAAGGGTGGCGAGCGCGGCGATGAAGCCGCCGGGCTCCAGGTTGGCCAGTCCACCGAGCTGGTAACTGATCGCGGTCACGGTGAACCAGGCGGTGGCGAAGCCGCCGAGGGCCGCGAGCTTGATGGCGCTGTCCGCGCCCGCCGGCGTCAGCCAGCGCAGACCCTTCACGCCGTACGAGGAGAGCCCGAACAGCGTGGTCAGGACACCCGCGATGAGCACGAGCCACTGGAGTCCGCCCGGGTAGCCGTAGACGGTGAGGTCGCCGGGGAAGGCGGCCGTCCACGTCCAGGCGAGGAAGGACGAGACGACGGTGAGGGCACCGCCACCGGTCGCGAGAGCGCGCCCGATGTGCGGGGGGAGGGAGACGAGGCCGGTCTGTGCGGTGCCGGCCGGGACCTGCGGAGTGTCCGCGGTGGTGGTCTGAGTCGTCATCGGTGTCACGCCCTGTCCGCGACGCGCTCGCCGAGGAGGCCCTGTGGCCTCACGAGGAGCACGACGATGAGAAGTACGAAGGCCCAGACGTCGGCCCAGGACTGGCCGCCGAGCTGCTGCATGCCGGGGATGTCGCTGATGTAGGCGGTCGCCATGGTCTCGGCGATGCCGAGGGCGAGGCCGCCGAGCATGGCGCCGTAGATGTTGCCGATGCCGCCGAGGACGGCCGCGGTGAAGGCCTTGAGGCCGAGGATGAAGCCCATACGGAAGTTGACTTCGCCGTACTTGAGGCCGTACGCGACGGCTCCGACGGCGGCGAAGGCGGCGCCGAGGGCGAACGCGACCACGATGATGCGGTCGGTGTTGATGCCCATCAGCTTGGCGGTGTCCGGGTCCTGCGCGGTGGCCTGCATACCGCGGCCGGTGCGGGTCTTCATCACGAAGAAGGCCAGGATCGCCATGCAGATGGGGGCGGCTATCAGCAGGAAGATGTCACCGGTCTGGATGGTGACGTTGCCGATGTGGAACGGTCCGCCGGGAATCTCGGGGAACGTGCGGGAGGACTTCGCCTCGGGGTACCAGGCCCAGACCGCCTGCTGAAGCGCGAGCGAGAGGCCGATGGCGGTGATGAGGGGGGCGAGGCGTGGCGCGCCGCGCAGCGGACGGTAGGCGAACCTTTCGGCTCCGACCGCGATGGTGGTGGCGACGATGATCGCGCCGATGAGCATGAGCGGCAGCGCGAGCCACATGGTGGTGCCGGTGGGAAGGATGAGCCAGACCGTGAGGGCTCCGAAGCCACCGGTCATGAAGATCTCGCCATGGGCGAAGTTGATGAGCTGGACAATGCCATAAACCATCGTGTAGCCGATGGCGACGAGCCCGTACATGGATCCCAGTAGCAGGCCGTTGACCAGCTGTTGCGGCAGTTCGTGCACCGCAGGTCCTCCGAGTCTTTCGACGGATGTGACACCGCGCGGGGCGCTTGTTTGCAGCGCCCCGCGCGGCTGGTTGGTGTGCGGGCCGAGGTCAGCCGGCGAAGGTGCCGGACTTGACGGGCTTCCAGGCAGCGCCCTCGTACTTGTAGACCGTGAGCTGCTTGTTGGTCGCGTCACCGAACTCGTCGAACGAGACCTTGCCGGTCACGCCCTCGAAGGAGACACCCTGCATGTTCTCGAGGACCTTGGCGCGGGCGTCGGACGGCAGCTTGCCGTCGTTGGCCTCGACCGTCTTCTTGACGGCCTCGATGATCGCCCAGGCGGAGTCGTACGAGTAGCCGCCGTAGGCCTCGAAGGCCTCCTTGTAGTTGGCCGCCTTGTAGTTGGCGACGAACTCCTTGGCCGACGGAAGGGTCTCGACCGGCGCACCGACGGAGGTGGCGAGGTCGCCCACGCCCTCCTTGCCGGAGAGCTTGATGAAGTCGGCGCTGTAGATGCCGTCGCCGCCGGCGAGCGGGATGGCGGTGCCGGACTTCTTGATCTGCTTGCTGAGCGGGCCGGCGACCGGGTACTCGCCGCCGTAGTAGACGACGTCGGCGCCGGAGCTCTTGATCTTCGTGACGACGGCCGCGAAGTCCTTCGTGTCCGGGTTCACGTGCTCTTCACCGGCGACAGTGCCGCCGAGCTTGGTGAACTCGGCCTTGAAGGTGGCGGCCAGACCGGCGCCGTAGGTCTTCTTGTCGTCAATGACGAAGACCTTCTTCTTCTTGGCGTCGTTGAAGAGGTACTGCGCGGCGAACGGGCCCTGGATGGCGTCCGTGGTCGCGGTGCGGAAGTACGACTTGTACGGACGAGCCTTCTCGCCGCCGTTCCACTTCGGTCCCTGGGTCAGGGCCGGGTTGGTGTTGGCCGGCGAGACCTGGACGAGCTTGGAGTCGTCGAAGACTTTCTGCATGGACTCGGCGACCGACGAGTTCAGCGGGCCCACGACACCGAGGACGTCCTTGTTGGCGACGAACTTGGTGGCGTTCTGCTGTCCCGAGGACGGCTGGGCCTGGTCGTCGTATGCCTCGACCTTGAAGGTGACGCCGGGGACGGTCTTCTTCGCGTTGGCCTGCTTGGCCGCGAGGTCCACGGAGTTCTTGATGCCCAGTCCAAGAGCGGAGAGCTCACCGGTCAGCGGTGCATCGATGCCGATGACGACCGTGGTCCCGGCGCCGCCCTCGGCATTGCTGTTCTTGTCGTCGCGTGAACCGCAAGCGGTGAGCGTGAGGGCTCCCGCGGCGAGCGCAGCCGTAATGGCTATGAGCGAACGTTGACGCACGATCAGTCCTTTCACCTGGCACGGCCGTCCCCCCTGGGACGTACCGAGTCGAGCGCGGGAACCGAACTGAAGGTAATCCGGTGGCGCGGTGACTGGCCGTGACTCTAAGCGGGGAATAAGGGCATCGAGGAGTGGTCTGGCCAAGGCGTGACGCTCTTGTTATGCCACGGCTTAATGCATAGCGGAACTTCGAGGGTGGAACGGGGGAATACGGGCCGTTTCGTCTAGTCCACATACTGAGAACGTGCAGGACTGTTAGTTACTTTGGGTACTGACATTGGATCGTGAGGACACTGGGTGCCGATAGCTCTGGCCAGGTCCGCGGCGTAGTGCTCGCCCAGAATGAAGCTCTGTTGCTGCATTGCGTGCGCATTACGCAGCGTTACATCGAGGAACGGGAGTCCGGCATTCCGTGCCACTTTTTGGCAATCCAAGACACGAATCCGCACGATTACGGTATGTGGCTTCCCGATACTCACAGTGAAGGGGGCGGCGGGCTCGGAGGCGACGGTGAGCGCCTGGGAGGGCTGGGTGATCCGCTCGACCGTTACCGGGGGTCCGGCGGTCGTCGTGACCGTGACCGAAAAGCCGAACCTGTGCCGTCCGTGAGCCGGTGGCGCGGGCCCGGTGTAGGCGAGGGCGACCGCCTGGGCGGGCCAGGGGGTCGGGGGAGGCGGCGGCGGGAGCGGCCGGGTCGCGTACAGCCAGGCCGCCGCGGCCGTCAGCGTGATCGCCGCGGCGGCGGCGACGGCGGCGCGGCGATGGCGGTTCGCGAAGGTGTGGAGGCGTCCCGGTGGCCACCGGTCGCCCGGAGCGGTGAGCGCGTCGTCGGAGGCGCAGGTGTCCTCGCCCGGCTCGACCGGGCCCACTCCGCTCATTGCCAGGGGCCGCCTGTCGGATCTCCGTCTCGATAGCGCTCCGCGCATCTGCCGCTCGCCTGACGGTCAATCAACTTCTCTGCGGCAGGGCGCCCTTGGGTGCGTTCCTCGGTGCGGGCGGCGGCCACCACGGCCAGCAGGATCTCGTTCTGCCCGCCCGACAGGCCCATGGCCTGATAGTCGAGATCGGCCTGCGCGCCGCCGTCGACGACGACCCGTGCCCAGTGTGAGATCAGCTTGGAGCACAGGGTCTGGGGCGATGTCGTGCCGGGTGCGGGGGACGGCCGCGGCTGCGTGGAGGAACCTGAGGAGGAACCTGAGGAGAAACCACTCCCGCAGCCGGCCAAGGCGAGGGTGAGCGCGAACGCGCACACGAGCGATCCCGCGCCCCTCGGCGACGATCCTGGCCTCATGCGAGGCACGCTAGACCGCCGCCGAGGGGAAGGACAACGGGCGGGAGGGAGCGGTCAGAACCCGGTCGGCCCCGCCGCGTCCCGCAGCAGACACGTCAGCCGTGCCGTGCACACCCGCTTGTCCCGTTCGTCGGTGATGACGATCTCGTACGTCGCCGTCGACCGGCCGCGGTGCACCGGGGTGGCCACCCCGGTCACCGTGCCGGAGCGGACGCCACGGTGGTGCGTGCAGTTCAGATCCACGCCGACGGCGACCTTGGTGCTGCCGCCGTGCAGCATCGAACCGATCGAGCCGAGCGTCTCGGCCAGCACGGCGGACGCCCCGCCGTGCAGCAGTCCGTACGGCTGGGTGTTGCCCTCGACCGGCAGCGTGCCGACCACGCGCTCCGCCGAGGCCTCGACGATCTCCACGCCCATGCGTTCGCCCAGGGACCCGGCCGAGAAGAGCGCGGGCAGGTCGACCCCGAGCTCGGCGTACTCGTCGATGACCTCTTGCGGGAAGTTCACGGTTCTCTGCTCGCCCATGGGGCCCGGCTCCGATCTCGGTACGTGTGCTGTGTGCACCGTCTTATCAGATGCCTGAGCGAACGCTTAGACGGGAGGTCTCATTCCCCGTGCTCGAACCGGACGATCACGGACTTGCTGGCCGGGGTGTTGCTGATGTCGGCGGTGGAGTCCAGCGGCACCAGCACATTGGTCTCGGGGTAGTACGCGGCCGCACAGCCGCGCGCGGTCGGGTAGAACACCACCCGGAAGCCCGGGGCACGCCGCTCCACGCCGTCCTTCCACTCGCTGACCAGATCGGTGTACGAGCCGTCGGCCAGACCCAGCTCGCGGGCGTCCTGCGGATTCACCAGGACGACCCGGCGACCGCCCTTGATGCCGCGGTAGCGGTCGTCGAGGCCGTAGATCGTGGTGTTGTACTGATCGTGCGAGCGCATGGTCTGCAGCAGCAGCCGGCCCTGCGGTACCTCCGGGTACTCCACCGGAGCCGCGGTGAAGTTCGCCTTGCCGGTGGCCGTCGGGAAGCGGCGCTCGTCGCGCGGGGCGTGGGGGAGCGCGAAGCCGCCGGGCCGGGCGATCTTCGCGTTGAAGTCCTCGAAACCGGGCACCACGCGCGCGATACGGTCACGGATCGCCGAGTAGTCCTTCTCGAAGTCCTCCCAGGGCGTCGCCGACGCCGGGCCGAGCACCGCACGCGCCATCCGGGCCACGATCGCCGGCTCGGAGAGCAGATGCGGGCTCGCGGGGGCGAGATTGCCGCGGGACGCGTGCACCATGCCCATCGAGTCCTCGACGGTCACCACCTGCCGCCCGCCCGCCTGTATGTCCTTGTCGGTGCGGCCGAGGGTGGGCAGGATCAGCGCCCGGGCGCCGGTCACGGCGTGCGAGCGGTTCAGCTTCGTCGACACATGGACGGTGAGACGGGCCCGGCGCATGGCCGCCTCGGTGACCTCGGTGTCCGGCGTCGCGCCCACGAAGTTGCCGCCCATGGCGAAGAAGACCTTGGCCTCGCCGTCGCGCAGCGCCTCGATGGACCGTACGACGTCGAATCCGTGGTGGCGCGGCGGAGCGAAGCCGAACTCCTTCTCCAGCGCGTCCAGGAAGGACGGGGCGGGCCGCTCGAAGATGCCCATGGTCCGGTCGCCCTGGACGTTGGAGTGCCCGCGCACCGGGCAGACGCCGGCGCCGGGGCGGCCGATGTTGCCGCGCAGCAGCAGGAGGTTGACCACCTCACGGATGGTCGGCACGGAGTGCTTGTGCTGGGTGAGCCCCATCGCCCAGCAGACGATGGTGCGCTTCGATGCGAGGACCATGGCGAGGGCCTGCTCGATCTCGTCGCGGCCGAGCCCGGTCGCGGCGAGCGTCTCGTCCCAGTCGGCGGCACGGGCCGCCGCCTCGAACGCTTCGTAGCCATGGGTGTGTTCGCGCACGAACTGCTCATCGACCGCGCCCTCGGTCTGAAGGATCAGCTTGTTCAGCAGCCGGAAGAGCGCCTGGTCACCGCCGATGCGGATCTGCAGGAAGAGGTCGGTGAGTGCCGTCCCCTTGAGCATGCCCTGGGGGGTCTGCGGATTCTTGAACCGCTCCAGACCGGCTTCGGGCAGCGGATTCACCGAAATGATCTTCGCGCCCTCATGCTTGGCCTTCTCCAGGGCGCTGAGCATGCGGGGATGGTTCGTACCGGGGTTCTGCCCGGCGACGATGATCAGATCCGCCCGGTGGAGATCCTCCAGCGAGACGCTGCCCTTGCCGATGCCGATCGTCTCGGTGAGCGCCGAGCCCGAGGACTCGTGGCACATGTTGGAGCAGTCGGGGAGGTTGTTGGTGCCGAACTCGCGGGCGAAGAGCTGGAACAGGAACGCGGCCTCGTTGCTGGTGCGGCCCGACGTGTAGAAGAGCGCCTCGTCGGGCGAGGCCAGCGCGGTGAGCTCCTCCGCGATGATCGCGAAGGCCCGCTCCCAGGTCACCACCTCGTACCGGTCGGCGCCTTCCGGGAGGTACATGGGCTGAGTGATACGGCCCTGCTGCCCCAGCCAGTACCCGCTGCGCGACGCGAGGTCGGCGAGGGTGTGGGCGGCGAAGAAGTCGGGCGTCACCCGGCGCAGCGTCGCCTCTTCGGCGACGGCCTTCGCACCGTTCTCGCAGAACTCCGCCGTGTGCCGCTTGTCCTCCTCGGGCCATGCGCAGCCCGGACAGTCGAAGCCGTTCTTCTGGTTGACCTTGAGCAGGGTCTGCGCGGTGCGGCGCACGCCCATCTGCTGCTGTGCGATGCGCAGGGTGTGCCCGATCGCCGGGAGACCGGCCGCCGCATGCTGCGGAGGCGCGATCTGCGGCGCGTCCTGGACCGGATCACCTGCGGGCGGCTTGGTGGCCATCGCGCTCTCCCTTGAGCCTGCGTCTGCTGCGGTACGCAGCAGATCCTGTCACGGTCGGGAATGTCAGTGGTACGTGGCAGGATCGTGGACGTGGCTGAGACGGCATCGAAGAAGATCGCAGACAACCGACCGCGCCTGCTCCTCATGGACGGGCACTCCCTGGCGTACCGGGCGTTCTTCGCGCTGCCCGCGGAGAATTTCACGACCGCGACCGGCCAGCCGACCAACGCCATCTACGGCTTCGCGTCGATGCTGGCGAACACGCTGCGCGACGAGTCGCCCACACACTTCGCGGTGGCGTTCGACGTCTCGCGCAAGACGTGGCGCTCGCAGGACTTCCCCGAGTACAAGGCCAACCGCTCCAAGACCCCCGACGAGTTCAAGGGTCAGGTCGAGCTGATCGGCGAGCTCCTGGACACCATGAACGCCGTGCGGTTCGCGGTGGACGGCTTCGAGGCCGACGACATCATCGCCACCCTCGCCACCCAGGCCGAGGCAGCCGGCTTCGACGTGCTGATCGTCACCGGCGACCGGGACTCCTTCCAGCTGGTCAGCGAGCACACCACCGTGCTCTACCCCACCAAGGGCGTCTCCGAGCTGACCCGCTTCACCCCGGAGAAGGTCCAGGAGAAGTACGGACTGACTCCCCAGCAGTACCCGGACTTCGCCGCGCTCCGGGGCGACCCGTCGGACAACCTTCCGGGCATTCCGGGCGTCGGCGAGAAGACCGCCACGAAGTGGATCAGTCAGTTCGGGTCGTTCGCCGAGCTGGTGGAGCGCGCGGACGAGGTCAAGGGCAAGGTCGGGCAGGCCCTGCGTGACCACCTGGAGTCCGTGAAGCTCAACCGCCACCTCACCGAGCTGGTGCGGGACGTCGAGCTGGAGAAGTCCGTCGCCGACCTGGAGCGCGCCCCGTACGACAGGACCGCGCTCAAGGGCTTCCTGGAGGTCCTGGAGATCAGGAACCCGAGCCTGCGCGAGCGGCTCCTCGCGGTGGACCCGGGCGCGGAGGAGGACGAGGCACCGGCCCCCGCGGCAGGCGTCGAGCTGGAAGGCACCGTGCTCGGCACCGGCGAGCTCGCCGACTGGCTCCAGGAGCACGCCACGGCGCCGCTCGGCGTGGCCACCGCCGACACCTGGGAGCTCGGCACCGGCAGCGTCACCGAGATCGCGCTCGCCGCGGCGAGCGGCCCGGCCGCCTGGATCGACCCCTCCCAGCTGAACGAAGCGGACGAGCGTGCCTTCGCCGAGTGGATCGCGGACGCCGCCCGTCCGAAGATCATGCACAACGTGAAGAACGCGATGCGGGTCTTCCCCGAGCACGGCTGGACCATCGACGGCGTCACCATGGACACCGCACTCGCCGCCTATCTGGTCAAGCCGGGCCGCCGCTCCTTCGCCCTCGACGCGCTCTCCGTCGAGTATCTGGGCCGCGAGCTCGCCCCGGCGGCCGCCGACGGCCAGCTCGCGTTCGGCGCCGACGAACAGGCCGAGGCCGACGCCCTGATGGCCCAGGCACGGGCCGTCCTGGATCTCGGCGGGGTGTTCACCGACCGGCTGGCGGAGGTCGGCGCCGTCGAACTGCTCCACGCCGTCGAGCTGCCCACCTCCGCGCTGCTCGCCCGCATGGAACGGCACGGCATCGCGGCGGACCGCCCCCATCTGGAGGCCATGGAGCAGCAGTTCGCCGGCGCCGTGCAGCAGGCCGTGAAGGAGGCACACGCCTCCGTGGGGCACGAGTTCAACCTCGGCTCGCCCAAGCAGCTCCAGGAAGTCCTCTTCGGCGAGCTGAACCTCCCCAAGACCAAGAAGACCAAGACCGGTTACACCACGGACGCCGACGCGCTGGCCTGGCTGGCCGCGCAGACCGAGCACGAGCTGCCGGTCCTTATGCTGCGCCACCGTGAGCAGGCGAAGCTGCGGGTCACCGTCGAGGGCCTGATCAAGACGGTCGCGCCGGACGACCGGATCCACACCAGTTTCAGCCAGATCGTGGCGGCGACGGGCCGGCTCTCGTCCACCGACCCGAATCTCCAGAACGTGCCGGTACGCACCGACGAGGGCCGGGCGATCCGCCGCGGCTTCGTCGTCGGCGAGGGCTTCGAGTCCCTGATGACCGCCGACTACAGCCAGATCGAACTGCGGGTGATGGCGCATCTGTCGGAGGACGAGGGCCTGCTGGAGGCCTTCGCGTCCGGCGAGGACCTGCACACCACTGTCGCCTCCCAGGTGTTCGGCGTGGACAAGTCCGGCGTCGACGCCGAGATGCGCCGCAAGATCAAGGCGATGTCCTACGGACTGGCGTACGGCCTCTCGGCGTTCGGACTCTCGCAGCAGCTGAACATCGAGCCCGCCGAGGCACGCGGTCTGATGGACACCTACTTCGAGCGGTTCGGCGGCGTGCGCGACTATCTCCACCGCGTGGTGGTCGAGGCCCGGGTGACCGGCTACACCGAGACGATGCTCGGCCGCCGCCGCTACCTCCCCGACCTGAACAGCGACAACCGCCAGCGCCGTGAGGCCGCCGAGCGGATGGCGCTCAACGCCCCGATCCAGGGCACCGCGGCGGACATCGTCAAGGTCGCCATGCTCAAGGTCGACCGTGCGCTGAGGCAGGCGGCACTCTCGTCCCGGCTGCTGCTCCAGGTCCACGACGAAATCGTGCTGGAGATCGCGCCGGGCGAGCGCGAGCAGGTGGAGGAACTGGTCCGCGGGGAGATGTCCTTGGCCGTGTCGCTGAGCGCGCCGCTGGATGTCTCGGTCGGCGTGGGCGCGGACTGGGAGTCCGCGGCCCACTGATCCGCAGCCGTGCGGCGCTCCGGTACGCAATCAGCGCGATGTCGTACCGGAGTGCACCGGCTGCCGGGGAGGCTCGGTCCTCGCATCGCGGGAGCGGTGCAGCAGCCGCACTCCCACGGCGTACAGCACCAGCCCCGGGACGAGCCCTGCGCCTGCCCCGAAACAGGCTGTCGGAATGATGTCGAGGGGCGTGCGGATCTCTCCCCAGTACGCATAGAAGCGCAGACACCGGTGCAGGATTCCGCCCGCCATGCACACCGCCAGCAGCGCGGCGGCCCACCAGAGCTCCCGCCGACGCAGCACGGGTAGCGACACGGGTACCGGTGAGCGGGGCGTACGACGCAGCGCGGTCCAGGTGAACCAGCCGATGCACAGCAGGGCGATCGCCGAGCCGCCGTACTGGAAGTACAGATACAACGGGAAGCCGGCGATGATCTCGCCGAGCACCGGGAAGACTCGCGTGCCCCACGTGTCCAGATGCGTGAAGCTGTCCCACACCACATGGGTGGCCGCCCCGAGGGCCGCCGAGAGGTAGAACAGGGCGGCCAGACCCGCAGGTCCACGCCCCCGCCACTGCTGTCCCCGCACGAACGCGTACGCCCTGCCGCGCCACGCTCGCGGCGCCAGGGCCAGCAGCGGTTCCCGCAGCAGAAGCCACAGTCCCACCAGAGCCGCGCTGATCAGCGTGTCCACGGTGACGACACCGGCCGGCGAGTGAGTGAAGTCGCCGAACTCCATGGCGCCGGGGATCGCGCTGTCCGCGAAGTAGGTGATGTCGGGGGCGAAGGATCCGGTGACGAGTGCCGACGCGACGAGCGGACCGCGTGCGGTCCCGTCGCGTCGGATGCCCGGCAGCACCGCCGCGGCGTGGCTCAGTGTGAACGGCATGGTCGTGCCCCCGGAGTCCTTGTCGATCAACTCCGCCAGTATGCGCGAGGTTCGAACTTCGGGTTCGAACTGCAGACTGCGGACGACGCGGAGATGGCGAAGTGGTGAAAAACGGTCAAGGGCCGGTGTTCTGGGGCCCGTAGTTGCCGTAGGGTCGCCTGAGTCCGGCGCTGGGGAGCGCGGACAGCCACTTCGGGGAGGGAACAGACGTATGGCAGCGCAATTCGGCCGCCGGCTGCGCAGGGGAGCGACCACCACTGCTGTAGCCGCGGCCGCTGTGGCCGCACTCTCCGCCTCTCAGGCGCCCGGCGTCACGCATACCACGGTGGGCGACAGTCAGGGCGCCTCGGACTCGACCCCGCCACCCGGCACTCCGGTCACCGGCAACTCCCCGTACTACACGGACCTTCCGCCGCTGAACACCCCCGACAAGCCGGGCACGTCCATCAATCTCCCCGCGAACGGCCCGACCGAATCAGGCATACCGGCCACGGTCCTCGCCGCCTACAAGCAGGCCGAGCAGACCATCGCGGGCACCGACGCCGGCTGCCACGTCCCGTGGCAACTGCTCGCCGCCATCGGCAAGGTGGAGTCGGGCCAGGCGGGCGGCGGCAAGGTCGACGCCAACGGCACCACCCTCTCGCCGATCCTCGGCCCCGTCCTGAACGGCGTCGGCTTCGCGAACATCTCGGACACCGACAAGGGCGCCTACGACGGCGACGCGACGCACGACCGCGCGGTCGGCCCGATGCAGTTCATCCCCTCCACCTGGGAGACATGGGGCCAGGACGGCAACGCCGACGGCCGCCGCGACCCCAACAACATCTACGACGCGGCTCTGGCCGCCGGGCGCTATCTCTGCGCGGGGAACAGGGACCTCGCCGTCGCCGCCGACCGTGACCAGGCGATCCTCGGCTACAACCACTCGCAGGAGTATCTGCGGACGGTCCTGTCCTGGTTCGAGTACTACAAGCGCGGCACCCACGAGGTTCCGGACGGCACCGGAGTACTGCCGGTCTCCAACGTGCCCGACAGCCCCAACTCGACGCAGCACACGACGCCCACACCCACGCCGGTGCCCACGCCGACCCGGACGCCGAAGCCCACACCGTCGAAGCCCGGCGGCGGCACTCCCTCGCCCTCGCCCACCCCGACCCCGACCCCGACGCCGACCCCGGCGCCTGTCACCCGTATCGAGCGCGTGGGCACCGGCGAGCTGACCGCCATGGCCGGCCACGCCTTCACCGGCCGGGCCACCGTGCGGGTGAAGAACTCCGCGGACAAGACCGTCCCCTCGCAGAGCGTCCGCTTCGAGATCGTCGGTGACACCGACGCCCGCTTCGCCGACGGGTCGGCGAGCGCCGTCCTGAAGACCGGCGCCGACGGCACCGTCGCCTCGCCCGCACTCCAGGCCGGCGAGAAGACCGGCTCCTTCACCCTCCGGGCCACGGTCCAGACCGTCCGCGCCGTGCCCGCCGTCGACTTCGCCGCGACCGTCACCGTCCGGGCGGCGGACGCCATCGCCCGGACCGACGACAAGGTCCTGACAGCCGCTCCGGGTACGGAGTTCGCGGACGTCTGCGTGGTCAAGGCCACCTACAAGGGCGCCGTCGCCCCGGGCGTCGAGGTCACCGCGACCATGGTCACCGCCGCGGACAACCCGGCCGTGAACGACAAGGGCCCCTTCTTCAAGGACGCGGACGGCAAGACGGTCCGCACCCTCACCGGCCTGAAGACCGACGCCAACGGCGTCCTGAAGCTCCCGAAGATCTTCGCGGACGACCAGAGCGGCACCTTCCTGCTCCGCCTCACCACCGACGGCGGCGCCACCGTCACCGTCGAGCTCAAGGTCGCCGCGCCGGCGGCCTGACCCTCAGCACGCACACCACCGCGCACGCCCGCTGCACCGCCCCTGAGCCGCCCGTCCGGCACAGGGGCGGTGCTACGTGTTCTCATCTTGCGACTCCGTTGCTACGGTGCCCCCGCCCTGACGCCGTATCAGATCCGAGCTCCCGGGAGGCCGAGCATGCGCGCCCTCGTCGCTGCCGCCATCGGGCTCGCGGCAGCCCTCGTCCTTGTCGTCGGTATCTCGGCCGTCGGCGCGCCACCAGGTGAGACCTCGCCCAAGCCGCTGCTCACCACCGTCCCCGGCCCCAAGAAGTAGAAGGGACGGACCGTGCGCCGCAGAGCAAGCCTCGTACTCCTCGCCTTCGCCGTCTTCTTCGCCGCGCTCGCGCCTCTGCTGCGCTGGTACGCCTTCCCACGGCTGGTGAAGATCCCGCCCGGCCAGTACCAGGAGATGGTGCTGGAGGCGAAGCCCGCGACCCTGCTCGACTACGGCACCATGCAGCCAAGACAGGTCGAGAAGATCACCATCGTGCAGACGCTCAAGGGCAATGTGGAGGAGTCCGAGAAGATCGAGCGCAGCGCCGGCCGGGATGTCGTCGTCTGGGACTCGCTCTCCTACGTCCAGGGCCCCGACGGCAAGATGGTCTCCGCGATCCCCGAGCGCTACATCTTCGACGCGCACAGCCAGGCGCCCGTGCACGCCACCGGTGAGATGGTCGACGGCGACGCCGTACGGCGCGAGGGCATCGAGTTCAAGTGGCCGTTCCTCACCGAGAAACGCGACTACGAGTACTTCGACGCCCAGGCCAGGACCTCCGCGCCCATCCACTACCAAGGGACACGGACCTTCCGCGGGCTCGAGGTCTACTACTTCGAGCAGACGATCCCGTGGACCAAGGTGCCGTACCCGAAGAAGATGCCCATGCCCGGCATCGACGCGAGCGTGCTGGAGAAGCAGACCGGCACCACGCGCTGGTACACCACCAAGCGGATGTTCTGGGTCGACCCGGTCACCGGCGGTCCCGTGAACGGCGAGGAGATCCACCGGGAGGAGCTGCGCGGCGGCACGCTCCTCGGCGGCCGGGACAAGGTCACCGCCTTCGCCGGGCATGTGAAGATGCGCCCCGACTATGTGGACTCCACCGTCAGGCTGGTCACGTCCAACCGGCGGACGGTGCTGCTGATGACCTCGTATCTGCCATGGGGCTTCCTCGTCCTCGGCGGCGGACTGCTCACCCTCGCGCTCGTCCTGGAGGCCCGCAGCCGCCGGCCCCGGGCTCCTGCCGGGACACGCGACCCGGAGCCCGTTCCTGCCTGACGCCTGACGCTGACGCCTGAGGACATGCCTGATGCCTGATGCTTCGCGCTCACGCCAGATACCTCACACCAAACACCGCCATATGACCCATGGCCGCGTCAGGCGCTCGATTCCCGGCCGGACCGCGCCTTGGTGTACCGCGTAGGCTCCGCCGTCGAAGGATCCTCCGGCCAGGGGTGCTTGGGGTAGCGGCCGCGCAACTCGGCCCGTACGGAGCGGTATCCGTCCTTCCAGAACGACGCCAGATCCGCGGTGACCGCCGCGGGCCGCCCCGCGGGCGACAGCAGATGCACCAGCACCGGAACGCCCGAGACCGTCGGCGTCTCGCGCAGACCGAACAGCTCCTGGAGCTTGACCGCCAGGACAGGCTGCTCTCCGCCGTACTCGACCCGCACGCGCGAACCGCTCGGCACCTCGATGCGCTCCGGGGCGAGCTCGTCGAGCCGGGCCGCGTCCCCGCTCGCCCACGGCAGCAGCCGCGAGAGTGCCTGGCCCGCAGGGATACGACCCAGATCGGCCCGCCGCCGGGCCCGGGAAAGCTCCGGCTCCAGCCATTCCTCGGCACGGTCCAGCAGCGCCGCGTCCGACACATCGGGCCAGGGCGCGCCGCTCTCCCGGTGCAGAAAGGCGAGCCGCCGGCGCAGGTCCTCGGCCTCCCGCGTCCAGCGCAGCAGAGCAGGCCCCTCGCGCCGCAGCCCGTCGAGGAGGGCTTCACGTACAAGAGCGGGGTCGGGGTTCCTCAGCGCGCGCCCGGACAGCTCGACGGCACCGAGCCGCTCCGCAGCGCGGGCGACGACATCGCCGTTCTCCCAATGCACCTCCTCGCCCGAGGTCAGCAGATGCGCGGCGGCGGTACGTGCCGTGTCCTCGTCGATCACGGCGGCGAGCCGCACCCGCGCGGACGCGGCATGCGCGGGGCGGTCGGCGACGGCGACCGCGAGCCAGGGCGCGCTGCGCAGTCCGGAACCGCCGGTGAGTTCGGCACCGGTTCCCGAGGCCATCAGGAACGCCCCCTCGCCGCGGGCCCTGGCGACCCGCTCGGGGAAGGCGAGCGCGGCGACGAGCCCGGCGACGGCGTCGTCGGCCCCCTCGTGCGAAGCGCGCGGCCCGTCACGCTCCGGGCGCCGGGAGCCGGACAGGGAAGACGCCAGCCGGCCCGCCTCTGCCCTCCAGCGGCCCGCGTAAGCGTCCCCGCCCCTGCGAGCCGTACGCAAGGCCGCAGCCAGATCGTCTCCGTACTCCCTCGGCGGCTCCTCACTGAGCAGAGCCACCACCTCGGACGCCCGGCGCGCGCCCACCTTCCGCGCGCCGTCGAGGAGCGCCCGAGCCAGCCGGGGGTGGACGCCCAGCCGGGACATGCGCGCCCCGCGCTCGGTCGCCCGGCCGTCCGCCCCGACCGCGCCGATCGCGGTCAGCACCGACCGCGCCGCCGCCAGTGCGCCCGCCGGAGGCGCATCCAGCAGCGCCAGGCCCTCGGCGGACGGATCGCCCCAGCAGGCAGTCTGAAGGGCGAACGCCGCCAGGTCCGCCACCTTGATCTCCGGAGACGGGAAGCGCGGCAGCCGCGCGTCCTCGGCCTCGGACCAGCAGCGGTACACGGCGCCAGGAGCCTCGCGCCCGGCGCGCCCGGCCCGCTGCCGGGCCGCCGCCTGCGAGGCGCGCACCGTCGTCAGCGCGCTCAGCCCCCGTGCGTGATCGGTCCTCGGCTCCCGCGCCAGCCCCGAGTCCACCACGACCCGTACACCGGGGACGGTCAGCGAGGACTCGGCCACCGATGTCGCGAGCACCACCCGGCGCCCGGATCCCCCGGAGAGCACCGCGTCCTGCACAGCGGCGGGCGCGCGCCCGTGGACCTGGAGCACCTCGGCGCCCACACCGCTCAGCGCTCCGGCCACCCGGCCGATCTCGCCGACACCGGGCAGGAAACACAGCACATCTCCCGCACGCTCGGCCAGCGCGCGCCGCACCACGGACGCCACATGCGTCAGCAGCGCCGGATCCACCCGCATCCCGTGCGGTGGCCGCACCGGCCGGGCCGGAGGCGCCCACACCACCTCCACCGGATGCGCGACCCCGGCGGCCTCCACCACCGGCGCGTCCCCGAGCAGCCGGGCCCAGCCCTGTGCGTCCGTGGTAGCCGACGCCGCCACGAGCCGCAGTTCCGGCCGCAGCGCGGTCCGTACATCCACCAGGAAGGCCGCCACGGTGTCCGCGTCCAGATGCCGCTCATGGCACTCGTCGATGATCACCGCGTCGACCCCGGCGAGCTCCTGGTCGCGCTGGAGCCGTTGCAGCAGCACGCCCGTGGTGACCACCTCGACCCGGGTGGAGGCGCCGACGGCCCGCTCGCCGCGCACGGTGAAGCCCACCGACGCGCCCGGCTCCTCGCCCAGCAGCCACGCCATCCGCCGCGCCGCGGCCCGCGCCGCGATCCGGCGTGGTTCGGCGACGACCACCCGGCGCGCGGGCCCGCCGCCGACCAGTCCCGCCAGAACCAGCGGGACCAGCGTCGTCTTGCCCGTGCCCGGCGGTGCGCACAGGACAGCCGTGCCGTGCGTGTCCAGCGCCCGTATCAGCGCGGGTACGGCCTCCCGTACCGGAAGGGCGTCCAGCGCCCCGGTCCGCGGCAAGGTCAGTCCCGTACGCATACGAAGATCGCGGTGCCCGGGATCAGATGCCCGCGCAGCGGGGACCAGCCGCCCCACTCCTGGCTGTTCCACGCGGGCCACTCGGGCTCCACCAGGTCCACCAGCCGGAAACCGCCCGCCGCCACGTCCCGTACCCGGTCTCCGACCGTCCGGTGGTGCTCCACGTACACCGCGCGCCCCTGTTCGTCCTGCTCCACATAAGGAGTGCGGTCGAAGTAGGAGGCGGACACCGTCAGGCCCTCCGGTCCCGGCTCGTCGGGGAAGGCCCAGCGGACGGGGTGGGTGACCGAGAAGACCCAGCGCCCGCCGGGCCGCAGCACCCGCCGCACCTCGCGGAAGACGTTCACGGGGTCCGCGACGAAGGGGACCGCTCCATATGCCGAGCAGGCGAGGTCGAAGGAGCCGTCGCGGAAGGGGAGCGCCCCGGCGTCCGCCTCGACCAGCGGGACGTCGTCGCCGATACGGAGCGCGTGCTGGAGCTGGCGGTGGGAGAGGTCGAGCGCCACCGGGCGTGCGCCCTGGGCGGCCAGCCAGCGCGAGCACTGCGCCGCGCCGGCGCCGATCTCCAGGACGTCGAGGCCTTTCAGCGAGCCGGCCGGGCCCAGCAGCGCGGCGTCCGCCTCGTCGAGTCCCTCCGGGCCCCAGACGAAACGGTCGTCGCCGAGGAAGGCTCCGTGCTCGCTCTGGTACTCGTCGGCGTTCCGGTCCCACCAGCCCCGGCTGGCGCGGCTGCTCTCCGAGTCGCCGGTGTTACGGCGAGTCGCTTCCGGTTCGAAATCTTGGAACATCGTCACCGTCGTTGTAGTTTGCGTTCAGCGCGACCAGTTCAGCGCGAACAATGGCGGCCATGGTGGCCTCGGCAAACATTAGTTGTGCCGGGTATGGGGCGTTCCGCCCCGGGTGTGCGCCTTCGCGCATTGACCCTGTCCGGCTGCCCCCGTATGCTACAAGTTGCGCTGCGGGCCTGCGCGCCTCAGACGGAGCAGGTCGCGCTCGCATCTGTATGTATGTCCCCTCGGTTCACGAGGCGCCACCCCTTCACGGGAGCGGCGCTTCCAAGGCTGTCCGGTCTTCTGCAGCTGCGATACGGGCTCCCGGCGTAGCAGTACCTACGACCTTCTGTCCGTAACCGGAGCCCTTTCCCACATGACGAGCAGCACCGAGACCACCGCCACCACCCCGCAGGTTGCGGTCAACGACATCGGTAACGAGGAAGCCTTCCTCGCCGCGATCGACGAGACGATCAAGTACTTCAACGACGGCGACATCGTCGACGGCGTCATCGTGAAGGTCGACCGGGACGAGGTCCTGCTCGACATCGGTTACAAGACCGAAGGTGTCATCCCGAGCCGCGAGCTCTCGATCAAGCACGACGTCGACCCGAACGAGGTCGTCAAGGTCGGCGACGAGATCGAGGCCCTTGTTCTCCAGAAGGAGGACAAGGAAGGCCGCCTGATCCTCTCGAAGAAGCGCGCCCAGTACGAGCGTGCCTGGGGCACCATCGAGAAGATCAAGGAAGAGGACGGCATCGTCACCGGTACCGTCATCGAGGTCGTCAAGGGTGGTCTCATCCTCGACATCGGCCTCCGTGGCTTCCTGCCGGCCTCCCTCGTCGAGATGCGCCGCGTCCGCGACCTCCAGCCCTACGTGGGCAAGGAGCTCGAGGCGAAGATCATCGAGCTGGACAAGAACCGCAACAACGTGGTCCTGTCCCGCCGTGCCTGGCTGGAGCAGACCCAGTCCGAGGTCCGCCAGACGTTCCTCACCACCCTGCAGAAGGGTCAGGTCCGCTCCGGCGTCGTTTCCTCGATCGTCAACTTCGGTGCCTTCGTGGACCTGGGTGGCGTCGACGGTCTCGTCCACGTCTCCGAGCTCTCCTGGAAGCACATCGACCACCCCTCCGAGGTTGTCGAGGTCGGCCAGGAAGTCACCGTCGAGGTTCTCGACGTCGACATGGACCGCGAGCGCGTCTCGCTGTCGCTCAAGGCGACGCAGGAAGACCCGTGGCAGCAGTTCGCCCGGACCCACCAGATCGGTCAGGTCGTCCCGGGTAAGGTCACCAAGCTCGTTCCGTTCGGTGCGTTCGTGCGCGTCGACGAGGGCATCGAGGGCCTGGTCCACATCTCCGAGCTGGCCGAGCGCCACGTGGAGATCCCCGAGCAGGTCGTCCAGGTCAACGACGAGATCTTCGTCAAGGTCATCGACATCGACCTCGAGCGTCGTCGCATCAGCCTCTCGCTGAAGCAGGCCAACGAGTCCTTCGGTGCCGACCCGGCCTCGGTCGAGTTCGACCCGACGCTGTACGGCATGGCCGCGTCGTACGACGACCAGGGGAACTACATCTACCCCGAGGGCTTCGACCCGGAGACCAACGACTGGCTGTCGGGCTTCGAGACGCAGCGCGAGGCGTGGGAGACCCAGTACGCCGAGGCGCAGACCCGCTTCGAGCAGCACCAGGCCCAGGTCATCAAGTCCCGCGAGGCCGACGAGGCCGCTGCCGCCGAGGGCGCTGCCGCCCCGGCCGGTGGTGCCCCGGCGGGTGTCTCGGGCGGTTCGTACTCCTCGGAGTCGGACGACAACTCCGGCGCCCTGGCGTCGGACGAGGCCCTGGCTGCCCTGCGCGAGAAGCTGGCCGGCGGCCAGAGCTGACGCTCTGCCCCGGCTGGTGACCAGCTGAAAGTAAGGCCCGCTCCCCCTGGGGGGCGGGCCTTACCGCATTCTCCGTCGAAGGTATTGCCGATGATCTTCGCGCCGGTGGTGCCCTCCTTGATGTCGACGGCCTCGCCACCGACGTCCGGGCCGACCGCGTTGCCGATGATCTGCACGTTGTCGCTTCTGTCGGAGGTCCCGCCGGCGCTGCCGACGTAGACGCCCTCGCCCATGCCGCTGCCGTCGTTGACGGTGTCGTAGATCCGCGAGTTCCTGATGACGCCGGAGCCGGGCCGCGAGCTGAGCCGTGAACTGGGCTTCGCTTTCGCGGTGTTCATCGCGCGCCGCGGGAATGCCCGGCCGCCACCAGGCGTTCTTCCAGAGGAACACGAGGAGGAGCGGTAATCGTGCTTGATCCGCAGAGTTTGTACGAATGGGAGCCGAAGGGCCTCGCGGTCGTCGACACGGCGCTCGCGCAGGAGTCGGCCGGCCTGGTCATGCTGTACCACTTCGACGGATACATCGACGCGGGCGAGACCGGCGAGCAGATCGTCGGCAATCTTCTGGACACGCTGCCCCACCAGGTGGTGGCCCGCTTCGACCACGACAGGCTGGTGGACTACCGTGCCCGCCGCCCGCTGCTGACCTTCCGCCGCGACCGCTGGACCGCGTACGAGACCCCGAGCCTGGACGTCCGGCTCGTCCAGGACGCCACGGGCGCGCCGTTCCTGCTGCTGTCGGGTCCTGAGCCGGATGTGGAGTGGGAGCGCTTCGCGGCAGCTGTCGGCCAGATCGTCGAGCGACTCGGCGTGCGGCTCGCCGTCAACTTCCACGGCATCCCGATGGGTGTCCCGCACACCCGCCCCGTCGGCCTCACCCCGCACGGCAACCGCACGGACCTCATGCCTGGCCACCGCAGCCCCTTCGACGAGGCGCAGGTGCCGGGCAGCGCCGAGTCGCTGGTCGAGTACCGCCTGATGGGGTCCGGCCACGATGTCCTGGGCGTGGCCGCACACGTGCCCCACTATGTCGCCCGCTCCTCCTACCCGGACGCGGCACTGACGGCCCTGGAGGCGATCACGGCGGCCACGGGCCTGGTGCTGCCGGGCGTCGCCCACTCGCTGCGCACCGAAGCGCACCGCACCCAGACCGAGATCGATCGGCAGATCGGCGAGGGCGACGAGGAGCTGGTGGCGCTCGTACGGGGCCTTGAGCACCAGTACGACGCGGTGGCGGGCGCGGAGACCAGGGGCAGTCTGGTCGCCGAGGCGGTGGACCTGCCGTCCGCCGACGAGATCGGCCGCGAATTCGAGCGCTTTCTCGCGGAGCGGGAGGACGGGTCCTAGGAGCGGGAGGATGGGTCCCAGAGGGCGTCCGTGCGGGCTCGCGTAGGCTGCGGCTCATGCTGAAGGTGGGTCTGACCGGTGGAATCGGTGCCGGCAAGAGCGAAGTCTCCCGTCTCCTCGCGTCGTACGGAGCCGTCCTGATCGACGCCGACAAGATCGCCCGGGAGGTGGTGGAGCCCGGGACGCCCGGGCTCGCGGCCGTGGTGGAGGCCTTCGGCCCGGAGATCCTCACCCCTGAGGGCACACTGGACCGGCCGAAGCTCGGGTCGGTCGTCTTCGCCGAAGCCGACCGTCTGGCGACGCTCAACGCCATTGTCCACCCGCTCGTCGGGGCCCGGTCGATGGAGCTGGAAGCGACTGCCGGACGGGACGCGGTCGTGGTCCATGACGTACCGCTGCTCACGGAGAACAACCTCGCCGGGCTCTACGACCTCGTGGTCGTCGTCGATGCCTCGCCCGAAACGCAGCTGGACCGGCTCGTGCGGCTGCGGGGCATGCCCGAGTCGGAGGCACGAGCGCGGATGGCCGCGCAGGCCACCCGTGAGCAGCGGCGGAAGATCGCCGATCTGGTCATCGACAACGACGGACCGATGGAGCAGCTGGAGCCGCAGGTCCGCACGGTCTGGGCGGAGCTCACCGAGCGGGCCGAGGCGGCGCGAGGCGCGCGGTAGGGAGTGTCCGCAAGGCGGCGGCCTCCGCACGGACACACCGGACGCACGGCCTGCGGGAGACCGGAAGGCCGGGCGGCGCGGTCGTCCGATCGGAATACCGTCCCCCGAGGCGGTGTTGGAACCCTTCAGCGAGGGGAAGGATGCGACCGTGCCCAAGAACAACCCGGAGACGCACGTCATCGACTACCGCGCGGCAGAGCAGTTGCTGGCCGCCCGGGACCCGCGCGGCGCCGTCAAACTGCTGGACTCGGTGATCGCCGCCCACCCGGAGAACACCGCGGCCCGCCTGCTGCGGGCCCGCGCCTTTTTCGCCGCGGCCCAACTGCGCCCGGCCGAGATCGAGTTCGAACTTGTCCTGGAGCGTGAGCCGGACAATGCCTTCGCCCACTTCGCACTGGCCCGCACCTTCGAGCGATCCGGCCGCCCCGAGCAGGCCACGCGCCATTTCCGCCTGGCGGCGGCGCTGGACCCGAAGCCGGAGTATCTGAAGGCGGCACGCTTCGACGCTGAGGCGTGACACCCGTCCGCCCGGCCGGCCGCGGCCCTGGCTCTCGTGGCCTCAGTGGCCCGGCCGCGGGCCGCGGTTCCCGTGGTCGGGTTCGTAGGGCGGGATGTCCGGGCCGGGCTGCCAGTGCGGACCCTGGTGGATGTGGTGGACGACCATGAGCAGGTCGACCGAGGTGATCAGCAGCAGTACGCCGCATGCCGCTGCCCAGCCGGGGCGCTCGGCGAGGGTGAAGAGCGCCGTGCCCCCGGCGGCCCAGACCAGGCCCCACAGACTCAGCCAGAACCGCAGCCGCAGTGGACTGCGCGCGGTCGTCGGTTCACTCCCAGTACGCATGGCGTCGCATCTCCTACTCCCAGGATGCACCCGCAGCCGGTACAACTGACCCGACGAAGGGGGCTCAGGGTGAGACCGCCGTGGGTGGAGCTGCCGGAGACGGACGAGCTGGCCGAGGCGCTGCTGGATCTGGCCGTGCCGCACGAGGACATCAATGAACTCCTGGCGCTGCGGGGCCGGGTGTCCAGGGACCCCGGGCTGCGCCGGCTGCTGGAGGCGGGTGTCCAGAGGCTCGTCCAGGACATGGGCCGGCCCGGCGGCGGGGGAGAACTGCCGCGGATGCCCGAGGGCTCCGGCGCGATGGGCCGGCTGTTCCCGGTGTACGTCCTTGTCGCGGCGCTGCCGGGCGTGCGGGCGTACCACCGCGAGCGCGAGGTGCCGGACGTCGTCTCGCGCCGCACGCTCGCCGACCTCGGCCGCCACATGGCCGTTCACCGCAGGCGCCACGGCACGAGCGGTCTGCCGATACCGGGCTGGCTCGGGCTGCACTTCCGCGGCGAGATCTACCAGCTGGGACGGTTGCAGTTCCAGCGCTCCCGGCTCGGCGCCCGTACCGGCCGGGCCGTACGGGCGGCCGGGCTTCCGCTCGGGCCCGAGGACCCCGCCCTCGATGTGCACATCCCCGACTTCCTCGGGCCGGTCACTCCCGGGGCGTGCGACCGGTCCTTCGCCCGCGCCAGGCAGTTCTTCGCACGCCATTTCCCCGAGGAGCCGTACCGCGTCGCCGTCTGCCACTCCTGGCTTCTCGACCGGCAGCTCGCCGAGTATCTGCCGAAGGACTCCAACATCATCCGCTTCCAGGACCGCTTCCGGACCGCGTACGAGATGGAGGAGGCCGACGACGCCGTGCCGGTCGGCTTCGTGTTCGGCGATCAGCGGCTGGCACCCGAAGCACTGCCGCGCCGCACCACGCTGGAGCGGGCGATCGGCGACCATCTGCTGGCGGGCCGCCACTGGTACTGCGGACACGGCTGGCTGGCACTCTGAGCCGACCGGCGGCGGGTTCGGCAGGCTGCCCGGGAACGGCCGCCAACTCTCCCTCGTTCACGGGGACATGAGCAGGCACACTCGCGGGGGCTCTCCCGCGGCGGTCCGGCCGTGGACGCCTGTCCGACGGACGGCGGCACCTGGGTCAGGGCGGCGCCCCAAGCGCCCTCGCCCCGGCGGTGCCCAAAGCCCCCTCGCCCCGGGGATGTTGACGTTCTTGAAGTCGGGGCCATGTGAGCGATGACTCCCGGGGCGCCTTCCGGTCTACCTCTCGAAAGCACTGGGGAACGCTTACCGGAGGAGATCATCATGTCCGTCACGACCGCCGCCACCACCGCCCACGCCGCAGCGGAAACCGCAAACGGATCCACTCTGAGCCGCCGCTCGCACCTCGCCGTGCGCACGCTCCAGATCGTGCTCGCGCTGTTCATGGCCATCCCGAGCGCCGCGCCCAAGCTGATCGGCCACTCCTCCGCCGCGGAGTCCTTCGACAAGATCGGTTTCGGCGACTGGTTCATGTACCTGACGGGCGGTCTGGAGCTGGCCGGCGCGATCGCCCTGGTGATCCCGGTTCTCTCCGGACTTTCGGCGCTCGCCCTCATGGGTCTGATGATCGGCGCCTTCATCACTCAGGTGACGGTGTTCGACGGGCAGTACGCGATCACACCCGTGATCCTCTTCCTCCTCTTCGGCGGGATCGCCTGGGTGCGCCGCGATCACACGGCGGAGCTCGTCGCCCTGGTCCGTAAGCGCGTCCAGGGCACGTCTGAGTGATCGTCCTGCGAAGAAGGTCCCTGGACCCACGGGGCACCGCGCGGCCCGGAATCCGGACGGGAAGGGCCACACCCGTGTCGTCAGGGTGCGGCCTTCCCCCGTTCCCTGGGCGCGGACGGTCCGGGAACAGGGGATCGGGGGCGAGGCGCGGGCGGCCCGGGGTGAAGGCTAGAGGCTCGACCAGGTGGGTATACCAGACATACCGTGGTATTTGGCATCCGGTTCGGACGATAGGGGGTGCCCTCATGGTCGAGGACCTGGTGATTGCGGGCGTAGCGGCCTTGTCCGCCGGCGCGGTGTACGTGATGGCGGCGGCCAAGGTCGTCAAGCAGTACGAACGGGGCGTGGTCTTCCGCCTCGGCCGGCTGCGCAGGCAGGTGCGCAGCCCGGGGTTCACCATGATCGTTCCGATCGTGGACCGGCTGCGCAAGGTCAATATGCAGATCGTGACGATGCCTGTGCCCGCGCAGGACGGGATCACCCGGGACAACGTGACGGTGCGCGTGGACGCGGTGATCTATTTCAAGGTCGTCGACGCCTCCGACGCGGTCGTGCAGGTCGAGGACTACCGTTTCGCGGTCTCGCAGATGGCGCAGACCTCGCTGCGGTCGATCATCGGCAAGAGCGATCTGGACGATCTGCTCTCCAACCGCGAAAAGCTCAACCAGGGGCTGGAGTTGATGATCGACAGCCCCGCCATGGGGTGGGGGGTGCAGATCGACCGTGTGGAGATCAAGGACGTGTCGCTGCCCGAAGCAATGAAGCGCTCGATGGCGCGGCAGGCCGAGGCGGACCGTGAGCGCCGGGCCCGGGTCATCAACGCCGACGCCGAGCTCCAGGCCTCCAAGAAGCTGGCCGAGGCCGCGGGTGAGATGTCCAAGCAGCCCGCCGCGCTCCAACTGCGGCTGCTCCAGACCGTCGTCGCGGTGGCGGCGGAGAAGAACTCCACGCTGGTGCTGCCCTTCCCGGTGGAGCTGCTGCGCTTCCTTGAGCGCGCCCAGCAGCCCGGACCCGACCAGTCCGCGGACCGGCGCGCGTCCGGGCATCCCGCACCGCCCGAGGTGGCATCCGGCGAGCAGCCCGAGCTGCGGGCCGCGGAGCAGCCCTCCATCGAGTCGGCCGGGTCCGACGGGCAGCCGTCCATCGAGTCCGTGCCGTCCGAGGGCACCGTGCCGTCCGAGGGCACCGTGCCGTCCGAGGGCACCGTGCCGTCCGAGGGCACCGCGGCGCCCGACGGCACCGCCGAGCCGCCCGGCTCCGTGGACCCCGCGGCAGCGCCGCCCAGGTCTACGGCTCCCACGCCGGACCCGCCGCCCGTCCAGCAGCTGCCACTGCCGCCCGCCGCCTGAGGCTCCGGCGGGTGCGGGGCGGGTCCGGCCGGGGTAGGAGTCGTCGCGGCGCCGCCGTCGACGGACGCCTTCCCCGGCCGAAGGAGCCTGACGCGTGACGCAGCGAGAACCGGTCTGCACCACCCGCCAGGGCGCGGTCCGCGGCCGCCTCACCGCCTCGGGGGCGGCGGCCTTCCTGGGCATCCCGTACGCGGCGGCGCCCCGCTTCGCGCCACCCGTCGCGCCCGGGCCGTGGGAGGGCATACGAGACGCGGTGACCTATGGCCCGACCGCACCCAAGGTCCCCTACCCGCCACCCTTCGACGCCCTCATACCCGAGGACTCGATCCCCGGCGACGACTTCCTCAACCTCAATGTCTGGACGCCGTCGCCGGGGCCTGGCGGCGGACTGCCCGTCCTGGTGTGGCTGCACGGCGGGGCGTTCGCGAACGGATCGGGATCCTCGCCCGCGTACGCCGGAGACGCCTTCGCACGCGACGGCGTGGTGTGCGTGACGCTCAACTACCGCCTGGGCGCTGCCGGTTTCCTCCATCTGGACGGGGTCCCGGACAACCGCGGACTGCTCGACCAGATCGCGGCCCTCACGTGGGTGCGCGACAACATCGCGGCCTTCGGCGGCGATCTCGACCGGGTGACCGTGTGCGGCGAGTCGGCCGGGGCGATGAGCATCGGCGTCCTGCTGGCGATGGAGGAGGCACGCGGGCTGTTCCGGCGGGCGATTTTGCAGAGCGGCGGGGCACATCACTTCCTGCGCCCCGCGTCGGCGCGGCTGATCACGGCCCGGCTCGCGGAGAAACTGTCTCTCGCCGAGCCGACGCACGAGGCGTTCGCCTCCGTGCCGCTGCCCGAACTGCTCGATTCCCAAGGCGAGCTGAGGGGCGAGATCGGTGCGCGCCCGCATCCGGACCTGTGGGGCGAGGCCGCGCTCAACATGATGCCCTTCGAGCCCGTGACCGAGGGACTCCGGCTGCCGGAACCCGACTGCGGCGTCGACCTGCTCGTCGGGAGCAACCGGGAGGAGTACCGGCTGTTCCTCGTGCCCACGGGCCGGCTGGACGTCCTGCCGGAGCCCAGGCTGCGGGCGGTGGCCGAGGCGTACGGCCTCGATCCCGACAAGGCGCTCCCGGTCTACCGCGAGGCGCGGCCGGGCGCTGTTGCAGGGGAGATCCTCGACGCCGTGACGACGGACTGGTTCTACCGGATTCCCGCGATCCGGCTGGCCGAGGCCGTCCCCGGCTCGTACATGTACGAGTTCGCCCTGCGCTCGCCCTCCTTCGGCGGGCGGCTCGGCGCCTGCCACGGCTCGGAGCTGGCGTACGTCTTCGACAACCCCCGCGAGCCCGGCTACGCGCAGCTGACCGGGCACTCTCCGCCACAGGCTGTGGCGGACGCGATGCATGGTGCGTGGGTGGCGTTCGCGACGACAGGGGACCCCGGCTGGTCCCGGTACGAAGCGGCCGGGTCGCGTACGACGATGATCTTCGACGAGGAGTCCGGGGCGGTCGACGACCCCAGGCCGGCGGAACGGGAGCTCTGGGACGGCGTGCGCTGAAGCCCTGGTGGGTGCGGGTGCCGGGGCGATGCGGGGCTGGGTCGGAGCCGATTGTCAGAGCCCACCCGTAAGGTCGGAGATCCAGACTTCAGCCGCGACCGGACGGGAGGGGAGGTGACCGCTGTGCGCGACCTGTTGCACACCTGTGCCGCCGTCTTCGTCCCGGCAGCCCTGCCGCGCGAGGGGCGCGTCGCCTTCTGGGACCCCGACGGCGGCCGGCTCCGGGAGGCCGCCGACGAGCTCACCGTCGTACGCCGCCACGGCAACGGCGCCCGCAACCGCACCGTGCCCGCCGTGCTGCTCCCCGTCACCGAAGCACTCCCCCTGCTGACCCGGGCACGCCACGACCCGGCAGCACACCCCGCCGCGGCCTGCTGGGGCGCCGCCGCCGTGCACGCCCTTCATCTGGCGGCGCGCGGCAGACTGCTGCCCGGCCTGACCGCCACCGACCACGACGCCTGGCGCGCGGGCCCCCTCGACGCCGACGACATCGCCCAGCTGCGGGCCATCGCCGCCGCCATGCCGTACGAAGCGCATGCGACCCCCGTGCCCGGCCGGGGGCCCGCCCGGCTGCCCGACCCCGAGGCGCTGGTGCGGTCCTTCTTCGACGCGGTTGCCGACACCCTGCCGCGCACGCCCGCCGCCGCGTACGCCGCGGGGGCACCGTTCGCGGCCGTCCCCGCCCAGTATCTGCCCGGCGCCCGCGAGTGGGCCGCGGAAGCCGCCGCGGGCATGGACGCGGGCGTGCGGGTCTCGCTCCGCCTCGATCTCTCGGCGTTCGAGCTGTTCGACATCGCGGAGGAGGACGGCGCGGAGCGCAACGCGGGCGCGGCACTCGTCCAGGTGCACAGCCTCGCCGACCCGACGCTCGTCACCGACGCGTCCCGGCTGTGGGCGGGGGAGGCGGACGAGCACTTCGGACCGCGCGCCCGGATCGACGCGGTGCTGGCGCTGCGCCGCGCCGCCAGAGTCTGGCCGCCCCTCGCCCGGCTGCTGGAGCGGGACGTGCCCGATGTGCTGCCGCTGACCGAGGACGAGCTGTACGAACTGCTCGGACCCGGCGCTACCGGCCTCGCCGCGGCCGGGGTCGCGGTGCACTGGCCGAAGGAGCTGGCACGCACGCTCTCGGCCGCCGCGGTCGTCCGCCCGGCTCCCGGCTCGGCGACGGACGGCACACCGTTCTTCGACAGCGAGGAACTACTGAAGTTCAACTGGCAGCTGGCACTCGACGGAGACCCGCTGACCGAGCGCGAGATGGACGCGCTCGCCGAGTCGCACCGCCCGATCGTGCGGCTGCGGGACCAGTGGGTCGTCGTCGACCCCGATCTCGTACGCAAGGCGCGCAAGCGGGAACTGGGGCTCCTGCAACCGGTCGACGCGCTGGCCGTGGCACTCACCGGCACCGCCGAGGTGGACGGCGAGACGGTGGAGGCGGTGCCCACCGGCGCACTCGCGAGCCTGCGGGACCGGCTCACCGCCGCCTCGGCCCCCGTCGCGGCGCCGCCCGGCCTCACCGCCACCCTGCGCGACTACCAGCTGCGGGGTCTGGCCTGGCTCGACCTGATGACCTCGCTCGGGCTCGGCGGCTGTCTCGCGGACGACATGGGCCTTGGCAAGACGGTCACCGTGATCGCCCTCCACCTCCACCGCGACCGCGAGGCCCCCACGCTCGTCGTCTGCCCGGCCTCGTTGCTCGGCAACTGGCAGCGGGAGATCGCCCGCTTCGCCCCCGGAGTGCCGGTGCGCCGCTTCCACGGCGCGGACCGGGCCCTGCCCGAGGGCGACGGCGGATTCGTCCTCACCACGTACGGCACCATGCGCACCAGCGCGGAACGACTGGCCGGACACATCTGGGGCATGGTCGTCGCCGACGAGGCGCAGCACGTCAAGAACCCGTTCTCCGCGACGGCCAAGGCGCTGCGCACCATCCCCGCCCCCGCCCGGGTCGCGCTGACCGGCACGCCCGTGGAGAACAACCTCTCCGAGCTGTGGGCTCTGCTCGACTGGACGACTCCCGGCCTGCTCGGCCCGCTCAAGGCCTTTCGCTCCCGCCACGCCCGCCTGGTGGAGAACGGAGAGGACCAGGACGCGGTGGAGCGGCTGTCCCGGCTCGTCCGCCCCTTCCTTCTGCGCCGCAAGAAGTCCGACCCGGGGATCGTGCCCGAGCTGCCGCCGAAGACGGAGTCCGACCATCCCGTCGCACTCACCCGCGAGCAGGCATCGCTCTACGAAGCGGTGGTCAGGGAGGCGATGGCGGCGATCGCGGGGGCCGAGGGCATCGCGCGCCGCGGACTGGTGATGAAGCTGCTGACCGCGCTGAAGCAAATCTGCAACCACCCGGCGCAGTACCTCAAGGAGGACAGGGCCCGCCTGGCGGGCCGCTCCGGCAAACTGGCCCTGCTCGACGAGCTGGTGGAGACGATCCTGTCCGAGGACGGCTCGGTCCTGATCTTCACCCAGTACGTCTCCATGGCCCGGCTCCTGTCGGCGCATCTCACGTCCCGGGCGATCCCGTCCCAGCTCCTCCACGGCGGCACACCCGTGCCCGAGCGCGAACGGATGGTGGACCGCTTCCAGTCCGGGGAGGTCCCGGTCTTCATCCTGTCCCTCAAGGCAGCCGGCACCGGACTGAATCTGACCAGGGCCGGCCACGTCGTGCACTTCGACCGCTGGTGGAACCCGGCGGTCGAGGAGCAGGCGACGGACCGGGCCTACCGCATCGGCCAGACGCAGCCCGTGCAGGTGCACCGGCTGATCGCGGAGGGCACGGTGGAGGACCGGATCGCCGAGATGCTCGTCTCGAAGCGGGCGCTGGCCGATGCGGTCCTCGGCTCGGGAGAGGCCGCGCTGACCGAGCTGACCGACCGTGAGCTGGCCGACCTCGTCTCGCTGCGGAGGCCGTCATGACACCGCGTTCCCCCGCCCGGTCCACCGATCCGCGCCACGACGACCACAGGCGTACCTTCCCCGCCCTCGAACCGCTCGCCGGCGAGGAGTTCGCGTCCAGCTGGTGGGGGAACGCCTGGGTGGAGGCGCTGGAGGACACAGCCCTGGACGGGGCCCGTCTCGCCCGGGGGCGGGCGTACGCGGGCCGTGGCCATGTCGACGCGATCACCGTGACACCGGGCAGGGTCATGGCGTACGTCCACGGCACCCGACCGCGCCCGTACCGCACGGAGATCCGCCTCCGGACGCTCGGCGACGACGACTGGGACGACTTCCTGGCCGCGGCGGCCGCCCGCCCCGAGCACATCGCGGCGCTGCTGGACAAGGACGTGCCCCACGCCCTGGCGGCCACGGCCGACCTGCTGCCCGCCCCCGGTGATCTGATCCCCGACTGCTCCTGCCCCGACGACGGCTTCCCCTGCAAGCACGCCGCGGCGCTCTGCTATCAGACGGCACGGCTGCTCGACGAGGATCCGTTCGTGCTCTTTCTGATGCGCGGACGCGGCGAGCGTGAGATCCTCGCCGACCTCTCCCACCGCAATGCGACCCGGTCGGCCGACGAGTGCACCAGGACGGCCACCGCGACGCCCCTGCCGACGGTCCTGGCCCGCGAGGCGCTGGCCGACCGATCCCTGCCCGCGCTCCCGCCGCCGTTCCCGGCTCCCGCACACCCCGGCCGCCCGCCGGCCTACCCCCACACACCGGGCTCCCCCGACCCTCTGGGCCTGGACCTTCTCGCCACCGAGGCGGCCGTCCGCGCCCACACCCTCCTGACGACCGGTACCGATCCCACCGCCCGGCTCACCCAGTGGCAGGACGCGGTCCGGCTTGCCGCCGCTCACCCCGGCTCGGGCCTGACTGCGTCCACCCGTGCCCTCTACCGCGATCTCGCCGCCGCCACCGACCACACCCCCACCGACCTGGCGCGTGCCGTGGCCGCCTGGCGACAGGGCGGCCGCGCGGCCCTCGCGGTCCTGGAAGAGCCCTGGGACCCGCCCGCGGGCCCCTTCGACCGCGCCCGTCCCGCCCTGATCGCCGCGGACTTCCCGCACTTCCGTCCCTGGCGCAACCACCTCTCCACCCGCTCGCTCCAGCTCAGATTCGGCCGCGACGGCCTCTGGTACGGCTACGAGTCGGACCCGGACCGTGAGGACTGGTGGCCCCGGGGCACCCCCGACGCCGACCCGGTGGGCGCGCTCACCGCTCTGCTGGGGAGGTGAGCCGCCGGGCTGACCCGCCCGCCGCTCCCGCCGAAGACCGCAGGCCGCTCGACAGTGCCTGTCCCGGCCTGTCAGTCTTCGGCCATGCGCACAAAGCGACGGGGACGATTCACGGCGGCCGACTTCTAGCTCGGCCACGCCGGAAGTACCGGCGGGCCGGCAGAGGTCCGGCCATGTCCCGCACTGTTCACCACATTCCCCTCAAACACCGGGACACGAGCTGGTGGTCGCCCCCCACCGGCCCGTGGACCGCGCATTCCCTCGTGGAACTCCGTTACCCCTCCGCGGAGTTGGAGGAGTCCCGTCGCGTCGGCCGTCGACCCGTCCCGCGCCGGGTGGTCCGCGCCTTCGCCTCGTACACCTATCCGCGGGCCCACGGCAGAACCCCCATCACGGGCCAGGACGAACGCGAAGCGTCCGCCCGCGCCGCGCTCCGTCTCTTCTGTACGCGCGCGCACAAGGAGCTGCGCGCTTCGTCCCTGGCCACCGAGGATCTCGACTTCCCGCCGATCCGCCACCGTCACGGCTGCATCTGGGACGGCTGAACCCTGTGCCGCACGCGCTGGGCCACGGCGGTGCGCAGCCGGCGGGCTGTACGAGGTGGGAGCGGGTGGTTCGAACAGCCGCGCACTCGATGGGGTGAAAGGCGTACGTGCCATAACCGGAAAGCTTCACCGGCGTTGATTCGGGTGCGGGCGATTGCCCGCGAACTTCTCCCGAAGGCAGGAACCCATGAGGCAGGTTCACCGAAAGGGTCTGGCCACCGTGATGCTCACGGGCGGCGTGCTCGCCATGGCGGGGTACGCGCAGGCCGACTCCCACGCGGACGGCGGTGCGGCCGATTCGCCCGGACTGCTGGCCGGCAACACGGTGCAGCTTCCGGTGGACGTCCCGCTCAACGTGTGCGGCAACACCGTCAACGTCGTCGGACTGCTCAACCCGGCAGCCGGAAACACCTGCGCCAACCGTTCGGACGGCGGCCCGCACCACGGGCGCACGTCCGGCGCGCACCACGGGCACACATCCGGCGGCCCGCACCACGGGCACTCGTCCGGCGGCGCCACAGCCGAGGGCGGCGCAAAGGATTCACCCGGTGTCCTTTCCGGCAATGGGGTACAGCTCCCCGTCGACCTCCCGGTCAACGTCACCGGAAACTCCGTGAACGTCGTAGGCATCGCCAACCCCGCTGTCGGCAACTCCTCGTCCAACACCCCCGGCAAGCCGCCCGTCCGTACGCGGCCCTCCACCCCGCCGAAGCCCGCGGCAACGCACCCCCACCCGCGCACTCACGCCCCCGCGCCGGCTCCCGAGACGCCCAGCTCCGAGGTGGGCGGCACCAAGGTGTCCCTCGCCCACACCGGTGCCGGGTCGATCGCCTACGGCGTGCCCGCGAGCGCGGCCCTGCTGCTCGGCGGCGTTGTTCTTTACCGCCGCACCCGGGTGGCCGGGGAGCGCTGAGGCGCGGGATCGTCCGGCCGGGCCCCAGACTTCCGGCCCTGGGGTCCGCCCCGTCCGGCGTACGGGTTCACGGTCACGGCCGAGTACGCCAGGCCGCCAGGACCTCGTCGATCACCGTGGCCACCCTGGCCCGCGCTTCGTGCCGAGCCACTCCTGCCGTCAACAGGGTGTCGTACGCGGTGTCCAGATGCCTGACGGAGGCCCGCACCGCAGCTGTGACCGCTCCCTCTTCCAAAGAGCGGCCCGCCGTGGTGCGGCCCACCCGGCCACTGCCGCGCACCGAGGCGTGGACGGCGATGTCCTGGGCGCGTGCGGGCGGACAGCCGGGAAACAGCCGCAGAATCTCGGCCCCGAGGACGGCGGTGAACCGTATGTCCTCGGCCGCCCGGCGTACCGCGTCCCGCTTCCGGCGCCGGGAGCGCGCCTCAGCGTCCGCGAGACACGCCGACTCGGCGCGGGCCAGAGCGGTTTCCTCCACGAGCAGCCCCTGGCGTTCGTACCGTCTTCGGCGTCGGTTGAAGCGCACCACGACGGCGCTCAGCGAACTTGCCTCGCGGGCGCGCCGGGTGAGCGACGCACTGCCCCGGGGCAGGTACACCAGATGCGCGAGGTCCGCGCAGTCCAGACAGACAGGCGCGTTGAACTCCAGCAGATGCATCGTGAGCGGCCCTTGACGGCACTCCGCGCAGTGCCGTCCCTTCAGTGGTTCGAGCACCACCAGGTCCATGTCCGCAGCGTACCCAGCCGGTACGCTCCGCTCCCATGCCCCTGCGCTGTGCCGTACTCGACGACTACCAGGCCGTCGCCCTGTCCATGGCGGACTGGTCCTCCCTCGCCAAGGACGTGGAAGTCCGCTCCGTGGAGACCCGCTTCACCTGCGAGGACGAGGTGGCCGAAGCGGTCGGCGACCGCGAGGTCCTGGTCGCGATGCGGGAGCGTACCCCTTTCCCCGCAACGCCCTTCGCCCGGCTGCCGCGGCTGAAGCTGCTGATCACATCCGGGATGCGCAACGCCTCCATCGACCTCGAAGCAGCCGCCCGGCACGGCGTCACCGTGTGCGGCACACCCAGCAGCTCCGAGCCGCCCGCCGAGCTGGCCTGAGCGCTCATCCTCGGTCTGGCACGCCATGTGGTGCGCGAGGGCTCCGCCCTGCGGGACGGCGGCCCCTGGCAGTCCACGATCGGCACCGATCGGCACCGATCTGCACGGCAGCCGACTCGCTCTCCTCGGCCTTGGCGAGATCGGCGCGAAGGTCGCCCGCGTCGGACAGGCCTTCGGTATGGAGGTCACCGCCTGGAACCAGAACTCGGGCTGCCGCACCTCGGCTATGTCACCCGGCGCAATTACGAGGGGTACTTCCGGGGAGCCGTCGAGGACATCGCGGCCCATCTCGAACGGCCGCCCCCTGCGCACCCTCAGCGCACGCCCGGCGCCGCCGCCCCGATGAACTCCGACAGCGTCTCGCGGGCCTGCTCCGAGCGCTGCGACCGGTCCGACTCGTCCGGCGCCTCGTGCAGGCAGTTCGTGACGTCGAACGCGGACGCCGCGAGTCCGAGTGCCTGGGGGTCGTCACAGACCAACTGGACCCGGATCAGTGCCTGATGAGCGGCTGATCGCAGCCGGTAGGAGTCGATGCGCGCCTCCTCGGCGACCGTGCTTCCCGGCGCGTCCTGCGCCCGGTGCCAGCGGTCGTTCTGCCCGCGCCGGTAGTCGACGAGCGCGCCCGCGAAGGCGCTGTACGCGGAGATCCGCTCCTGGCGCAGCTGCTCGGCGCGGTTGAGGGCCGCCGTGCGCTCGGCCGTCTGCCGCTGGAAGAAGTGAGTGGCCACCGAGCCGAGCAGGGTGCCTATGACCGCGATGACGGCTGTCTCCATTGGTGCGTACTCCCCGAGGAATCTGAACAAGGCAGTGGAACAAGCTCGACTGAATAATCGTTCGAACGGGCGCGAGCCGCTTGTTACCTTGATCGACGTGGCGAAACTCAACGGCATCGTTCGGCGATGTCGTTTTAAGTTCAACATCGCCCTAGCCGTCTGACCAGAGACAACACCCCAAGAGCCACCGCCAACCGCGGTGGCTCTTGGCATTGGAGGCCCCATGCCCAGAGACAGAGGCCGCCTGGATCTCCGCGAGGACTTCCGCGAGGCTCTGGCGCCGTTCATGGACACAGAGACTAGCTATCCGGCGGTGACCGCCGTCCTCACGGCTGCACTCCGGCACCTGGAGCTGGCTTATAGGCGCGGCCTCATGGCCGGCAAGAGCCAGGCCGGATACCAGACCCCCTTCCGTCGCCCACAGGACGCCTGGGACTTCTACCGCGGCCCGACGAGGCGCGAGACCGAGCCCATGAACCTGCTCCAGCCGCCGCCGGCGCACATCGCCGAAGCGGTGGCCCGGTGGACGCCGGGGCTATGGGCAGAGGAGCACCACACACCCCGCCCTTGAGGGGTGGGAAGGAGGAGTCATGGAGGACGGGACAGCAATATCCGGCGACGAGGCCAGCGCCTGGCTGCGCGAGCACTTCGGCGGCAGGCCCGAGCCCAGAATTCGCATCACATGGACGGCTGAACCAGAGGAATCCGACGACGACGGAACGTTGAACGAACTTCTGGCTCTGCTGTTTGGCGACGGCCCTCATGCACCCGATCAGGGTGCCTGATCGCTGGACTGTCCACCGCACCACGGTCGTTGGACCTACGATGCGGACACACAAGCGACCCCGGCAGCGTTGCAGCGCCCCGGGGTCAGACAGTCGCGAAGGGACTGACGTGACCAAGACTCTCACGCGCGCCACGGACGTGCTGGACCGGATTACAGAACCGCAGCTTCGGGCCGTCTGCTATCTGCGGGTCAGCACCGAGGAGCAGCTGAAGGGGTACGGCATCTCGTATGCCGACAAGAGGACCAAGGAATACGTTGAGAAGAAGAGCTGGGGGTACGTCGACACCTTCGAGGACGGTGGAGTTTCCGGTTCACTGGGCGCGGAAGAGCGCCCGAACCTTAAGCGCCTGATGCGGCTGGCGAGGCAGGAGCCCCGGCCCTTTGACGTGGTGGTGGTCAACGAAGGCCGCGCCATCGGCCGTACGGACCGTGCGTACTACCAATGGGTGTGGGAGCTGCAAGATCTCGGGATCTTTGTGGCCGATGCCCGCCGGGATATCGACAACACGACCGAGGCTGGCGAAGAGGCCATGCGCGAAGAGGCGGACTACGCCTTCAAGGAGTACAAGCGCATTCGGGCCAGGACCCAGAACGGCATCCAGGAGAAGGCGGAGCAAGGCGGGTACGCCGGCGGTCGCCCCCGCTACGGCTACCGCGTCGAGAACAAGGGCCAGAAGGGCGAGTCCCGCTTGGTCGTGGATGACTGCGGGTGCCGCGGTGAGTGCTTTCTCCTGCATGAGGCGGACGTGCTGCGCCAGGCCCGAAAGGTGGTAGTGGAGTACGGCAGTTGGGAGAGGGCGGCGCTCGCGCTCAACGCTGAAGGATTTCTGGGGCGCGGCGGTAGGCCATGGACCCGCGACAACCTGCGCGCCAAGCTGAATTGGCAAGAGCTGCTTGACCCGAAGATCACTTGGCGCAACCCGAAGAACGTGAAGAAGGGCAAGCGCCGGGGCGTCACGCTGGCACGCGACGGCAAGTCGTCCGCCTTCGGGGAAACCGTGACCATCAAGCTACCGTCGATCTTCACTCGCGAAGAGGTCTTGGAGCTGAAGCGGGTCACCGTCACGCGTGCGCCGGTGACCAAGGGGCGTACATACACGCTGTCCCGGCGAATGAGGGGGGAGTGCGGCAGGCACTACACCGGAGGAGGGGGCGAAGAATTTCGCTCCTACCGGTGCAGCGGCAAGGAACCGGAATACGCAGGCTCGCCGCGCTGTGACTGTCCGAACCTGGATGCTGCGGCGCTGGAAGCCGCCGTCTGGCAGCAGATCTGCGTGATGCTCGGTGACGCCGAACGGCTGGAGAAGCTGGCCGATATCCAGGCGGCCAAGCACGCCAAAGGAAAGGTCGACTACGCCAAGCGCATCAGGGAGTTCGAGCGGCAAATCGAGGAGCAGTACGACACCATCGACCTGACCATGATGGTGGCGGCCAAGCAGGCCACCCGGCGGAACCTCTCCCGCGAGGACGCAGAAAGGGCCGTTGAGCGTGCCGTGGCCCCCCTGAACAAGGAATTGGCCAGACTTGAGGCCACGCTGACGGAGACGAGGGGATGGCAGGCGGAGGCGGAGGCAGCAGAGGGGCAGACCCGGGACATCCTGGCCCTTGTCGAGTTGGCTAAGTCCCGGCTCGACAATGTGCCCCCGGAGCAGCAGGCGCGGTACATGGATCTGCTGCACATCTCGGTCAAGGTGGCCGGTCGCCCTTTGGCGCGGAAGCCAGGCCGGCCGTGCGCCGTGGTGAAGTGGTTCCACGACCGTGGGCAGACGGTTCCCAACCTGACAGACGAGGCTTGGGCGACCGTGAGGCCCCTCATGAAGGGCCACTGGGGCGTGAACCCGCGACAAATGCTGGAAGGCATCCTCCACAAGGCCCACTCGGGGGACACCTGGCGGGAGGTCTTCACGCAGGTCGGGTCCAGGTCCGTGAGGACGTACTGGGGCCGCTGGCGGGAGACGGGCCGCTGGGACGACATCATGGCGGCGCTGGCGGGTGCGCCGGGCGTTCCGGCGGCCGGGGAACCGGACCTGGTCCCGGAGCTGAAGATCGAGGGGGGCATCAGGCCGTGGGCGCTGCTGCTTGACTCTGAACTCGACATCGTTGAATCAAGCCCAATCAGATCATCGCAGTCGAGAAAGGCGTCAAGTCCAAGGCGCACCAGGACCTGACGGCCGCCCATCACGGGCTCCAGAAGCCTGCGCTGCTGGCCGGAATCTCGCGGACGTACCAGCCCAAGGACGAGGAGGGCGAGCAGCTGCCGCCCGAGTCGACCCGGGTCCAGGTCAAGGCCGAGGATGTGCTGCGCGAGACCGCGAAGACGCTCACCCGGCTGTTCGATGTGACCGCCACCAAGGACTGGGCGAACTGCGCGGCACGCGCCGACATCACCGTCGACGGCCGTGTCCTGGTCGGCGAGGTGCCGGTGGCGTATCTCCTCTTCCTGGAGAAGCAGCTGACGGACATCAACACCTTTGTGCGCAAGCTCCCCGTGCTCGACGCATCGGAGTCGTGGACGCAGGACCCGTCGACCGACGCGTGGAAGACGGAGGCGGTGCGCACGCTGCGGACCAAGAAGGTGCCGCGCAACCATGTGAAGGCCGAGGCGACCGAGAAGCACCCGGCGCAGGTCGAGGTGTACTACGAGGACATTCCGGTCGGGTACTGGACGACCGTGAAGTTCTCCGGCGCGCTGCCGGCCCGCCGGGTGAACGAACTCCTGGAGCGGGTGGAGAAGCTTCAGCAGGCCGTGAAGTTCGCCCGCGAGGAGGCCAATGGCGCGGAGGTCACCGACGAGCGGGTGGGTGACGCCGTGTTCGGCTACCTGTTCGGGTAGCCTCAATGACTCCCCGTCCGCCGCTGAGCGGACGGGGTGCGCGAGGAGCGCAAGCTGAAACTGAGGCTTGTCGTGATGAAGCGGTTCCAGTGGAGGTTCAAGTCCTCCCCGCGGCACTCTTACGGGCCGCGGTAGCCCAACTCGGCAGAGGCAGACCGCGATCAATCTCAGACTATTGCTCCAGACTCAGCATTCGCCGCCGATCGCCGGATCGACCGGGCCCAGGCCCTGGGGCGTCGAAATGCCGGTTCAAGTCCGGCCCGCACAGCTCGATGTGCGGTGGTCCAAAGGCAGGACGCGGCGACATGACGACTGACCTGGGTTCTCAAGCGTGCCGGCGTGCGACATGGGCGGCATCACAGGGCTCGGGGGCCGGCTACGCCCCCGGGCCCGCTCTCCTTTCCATGCCCTGAATGCTCCCGTTTCCTGCTCGGGCCCGCTCCTCTTCGCCCGGAACCGCCTCCCCATCCGAGACCTGGTGGCCGGTCTGGCGACCCCTTCACGGGCGCCGCTCGGGCCCTGCCGCCCATGACAAGGTCGAGTCATGCAATTCGAGGCGATCACCTGGGAGCGGCTGACCGAGGCCGTCGCCGCAAGGGCGGTGGAGGGCAAGGCAGGGGACGGGAGTCACTGGCTGCGGATCGGTGTCGACGGGGCGCCCGGCGTTCACCCCGGTGACCTGGCAGAGCGCGTCGGAGAGGCTCTCCGGCTGCGGGGGCGCAGCGTCCTCGTGGTCGGCACCGGCGGGTTTCTGCGGCCCGCGTCGCTGCGGTACGAGTACGGGCGCGAGGACCCCGAGACGTACTACAGCGGCTGGTTCGACACGGGGGCGCTGTGGCGGGAGGTCTTCGGACCCCTGGAGGCGCAGGGGAACGGGCGGGTGCTGCCCGATCTGTGGGATCCCGTGACCGACCGCGCCACCCGCAGCCTGCACGTCGAACTCCCGCCCGGCGGCGTGCTGGTGCTGCACGGTCCGTTTCTGCTCGGGCACTGGTTCCCGTTCGACCTGAGTGTGCATCTGCGGCTGTCGCCCGCCGCGCTGCTCCGGCGCACACCGCAGGACGAGCGCTGGACCCTGCCCGCCTTCGAACGGTACGAGAGCGAGGTGGGACCCGGCGAGGTCGCCGATGTGCTCGTACGGGCCGACGACCCGCGCCACCCCGCATGGAACGGCAGGGGAGGCCCGCGCTGAAACGCGCCGGCCGAAAGGCGCGTCCCGGCGCAGGAGTGTCACCCGGCTCCGCACGGCACCCTTCGCGGCGTCACCCGGCTCCGCGCGGCCCGGGCGGGGCCGGTCGCCCGCCGATCAGGGTTACGGCCTCCGCGCCGGCACGGCACCCTTCGGCCGCGGCGGAGGCCGGGTCCGCGCCCGCCAGCCGGGCCGCGAGGAACGCGCCCGTGAACGCGTCGCCGGCGCCCGTCGAGTCCACCGCGACGGCCGCAGTGCCCGGAACACGTGCGGTCACCGTGCCCGACTCCGCCACCAGGGCGCCCTCGGCGCCCAGGGTCACCACGGTCAGCGGGACGTTCAGGCTCAGCTTCGCAGCCGCGTCGGCGGGGTCGGGGAGGCCGGTCAGCAGCCGGGCCTCGTCGGCGTTCGGGACGAGGACGTCGACGTCGGCGAACGAGGCGAGCATCCGGTCCACGCCGAGGGAGCCGATGAAGCCCGCCGAGGCGGGGTCGACGCTGGTGGGGATGGAACGGTCCCGCGCGGACTCCAGGGCGAGCAGGGCCGCTTGACGGCTGGTGTCGGCGAAGAGGAGATAGCCCGACAGATGCAGATGACCGACGCCGTCGAGCAGTGACGGAGACCAGTCGGCGGGGGACAGGCGCAGCACCGCGCCGCTGTCGGTGAGGAAGGTGCGTTCGGCGGTCTCGTCGACGAGGGCGATGACCGTGGCGGTCGGCGTCTCGGTGTCGGCGACGAGGAGCGGCCGTACGCCCGCGGCGCGCAGCCGTACGTCGTGCCAGCCGGCCTCGTCCCGGCCGACGCGGGAGAGCAGCCGTACGTCCGCGCAGCCCCACCGGGCCGCCCAGCACGCCGCGTTGGCCCCTGCCCCGCCCGGCAGGATGCGGATCGTGGCCGCCGTGTCCGTCCCGTGGGCGAGAGGGGCGTGGTGCCGGGCGACCACATCGGTGACCACATCGCCGATGACGAGCAGCGCGCCGCCGTCTGCGGACGTGGTGCCGCCGTTCACCTCGCCCTGCCCCCTCACCTCGCCCTCCCCGCTCACCTCGCCCTCCCCGCCCTCACCCCCACCCTCGCCCGTCAGCCCGCCCTCCCCGCTCGCCGCTCCGTCCGCCTGGGTCACAGCGCCGCCGCGATCATGGCCGCCAGCCGTACGTTCCCCCGCACCGCCGCCACATTGGCCTCCAGCGACGCCCCCTCGGTGCGCCGTGTCAGATATTCGAGGAGGAAGGGAGTCACGGCCTGGCCCTCGATGCCCTTCTCCCGGCACTCGTCCAGAGCCTCGGCCAGCACACGGTCGTGCAGCACCGGATCCAGCTGCTCGCTCTCCGGCACGGGGTTGGCGACGATCAACGCCGTGTCCGGCCCGCCCAGTGCGTCCCTGGCCCGGATCACCTCGGCCGTCTCCTCGGGCGTGCGGACCGTCCAGTCGACGGGCTGGCCGGAGGAGGCCAGATAGAAGCCGGGGAACTCCTCGGTGCCGTATCCGAGGATTCCGATCCCCAGCGTCTCCAGCCGCTGGAGTGTGGCGGGGACGTCCAGCACCGATTTCACGCCCGCGCACACCACCGTGATCCGGGTGTGTGCGAGAAGGCGCAGATCGGCCGACTCGTCCTGTGTCCGGGTCCATTCGCGGTGCACCCCGCCGAGGCCGCCCGTCGCGAAGACGCGGATCCCGGCCCGCGCGGCGAGGAACGCCGTCGCCGAGACGGTGGTGGCCCCGCTCGCCCCTGCCGCGAGCGCGGGCGCGATATCGCGGTGCCCGAGCTTGCGTATGTCCTCGTCGCCCGCGACACGCTCCAACTGCCTCTTGTCCAGTCCGATATGGACCGTCCCGTCCAGCACGGCCACGGTCGCGGGGACGGCGCCCTGCGACCGCACGAGCTCCTCAAGCTCCTCGGCGACGGCCAGATTGCGCGGACGCGGCAGTCCGTGCGCAATGATCGTCGACTCCAGGGCGACGACGGGCCGGTGCGCGGCGAGCGCTTCCCTGACTTCCTCGGTCACTTTGGTCAGCAGCATGTCCCATCCCTGGCACGGGAGGGGCGGATCCAAACCCCGGAGGTCCTGGGCGGTGGTTCTGGGACTGGTGCGGCACGACCGGACCGTACGAGGTCTTCCAGCCCCCTCTTGAGGGCGAGGCGCGAGGCCGATCGGTGACCACGTGACCCGGTGACCTGCTGCCGCGTGCCCCGGTGCCGCTGCGCGCCGCCGGAGCGTCGGGGCGTCGCTCAGCCGAGCGCTCTGCGGACCGCGAGTGCCGCCATCGGCAGGAGCAGGCAGGCGCCGACCACATTCAGCCACCCGTAGCTCGCCTGCGCGACGATCAGTCCGGCCGCCGCGCCGCCGAGGCCCGCCGAGGTGTTCATGGTGAGGTCCGACAGGCCCTGTACGGCGGCGCGGGCGGGCTGTGGCACGGAGTCGGTGAGCAGCGTGGAGCCGGACACCAGGCCCGCCGACCAGCCGAGGCCGAGCACGAAGAGTCCGAAGGCTGTCTGTCCGTGACTCGCTCCCGCGGTGCCGGCGAGCAGTGCCGCCAAGGAGAGCAGCCCGACCGCGAGTCCGATCACGGCGAGCCGGCCGATGCGGTCCGCCAGCCAGCCCATGACCGGTGAGAACGCGTACATGCCCGCGATATGGCCGCTGATGACCAGACCGATCAGCTGGATGTCCGCGCCGTGGTGGCTGAGGGCGACGGGCGTCATCGACATGATCGACACCATCGCGGTGTGCGAGACGGCGACGGTGACCAGCGCGAGCCGGGCCATCGGCGACGCACGCACGGCCCGCATGCCGGCCCTGAGTGAACGCCCCTCGGGGGAGCGGTCGGTCGGCGACAGCGCGCGTGCGGTGAGCAGAGGATCGGGGCGCAGCAGTACGAGGACGAGCGCCGCGGAGACGAGGAACACCCCGGCCGCCCAGACGAACGGACCCGCGGCCGCCGGTATACCGAGCCCGGAGACGCTGCGACCCGCGGGCGCCGCGATATTGGGACCGAGCACCGCGCCGATCGTGGTGGCCCACACGACATTGGAGATGGCCCGCCCGCGCCGCTCGGGCTCCGCGAGGTCCGCGGCGGCGAAACGCGCCTGGAGATTCGCCGATGAGGCGGCTCCGAACAGGGCCATGCCGAGGAGCAGCAGCGGGAAGTTCACGACGACCGCCGCAAGGACCACCACGCCCGCACCCGACGCACCCAGCAGATACGCGAGGACGAGTCCCGGTCGTCGGCCGCGGGCCGTCATCAGCGCTGCCAGCGGCATGGACAGCACCGCGGTCCCGGCCACGGTCGCGGTGGGTGCCAGCCCGGACAGTGCTTCGGTCCCGCTCACCTGCTGCGCCAGCACCGAGGCGAGCGCGACACCGGTGGCGACGCCGAGCCCGCCCAGTATCTGGCTGCCTATGAGCACGGCGGTGATCCGCCGCCGCAGCGCGGGCAGCTCGTCCGCGGACACGGGCGTGCGGGCGGCGGGCTTGTCCAGCGCGGTCACCGCGTGTACGCCGATCCACCGCGGGGGGCGGGCCGGTCCGCGAGCCTGCCATCGGCAGCTCGCCGCGGAATCGTCTCGGGTGCGTCAGGGCAGGTGGTCACTGGCGCAGTGTGTCAGTCCGTACGGGCGTGCGAAACCGCGTCCCGGGCACCCGTGGCCCGGATGGAACCACTCCGGTCAGAACAGCGGCTCGGGCAGCACCCCCTCCAGCGCCAGCAGCTTCCGCTTGGTCTCCAGTCCGCCCCCGAACCCGCCCAGCCCGCCGTCCGTCTCCACCACGCGGTGGCACGGCACCACCACCGGCAGCGGATTGGACCCCATGGCCGTGCCCACCGCCTGTGCCGCGCCCGGCTGGCCCACCCGCGCCGCCAGGTCGCCGTACCCGACGACCGCGCCGTACGGAACGCCCTCCGCCAGCTCCCGCAGCACCTGCCGGTTGAACCCACCGGACAGCGACCAGTCCAGCGGCAGGTCGAACTCCCGAAGACCGCCCGCGAAATACGCCTCCAGCTGGCGTATCGCTTCGGCCAGCAGACCGTCCGCCCTTTCGGCCGGCTCGGCCCCGAGCCGGCCGGCCAGCCGTCCGAGCGCCTTGTCCCGCACCGCCGCGTCGGCATGGAAGACCACGCTCACCAGACCCTCGCCGGTCGCGGCGAGCAGCAGCGGTCCGATGTCGCTGTCCACGACGGTCCACTCGAAGCTCTTCATGCCGACCACCGTACGACCGGGCACTGACAGTCGTGCCTTGCGCCTGGTCAGAGCCGGTTTCGGTAATCGGCGCAGGCCACCGCGTCCCGTACGACGTCCGGGTTGTTCGTGATGATCCCGTCCACCCCGAAGCCGTCCACGCGGACAGCGCCCGCCGCGTCGTTCACGGTCCATGTGCTGACCTGTAGGCGTCTGCCGTGCGGACCCCGGAACCGGTGCACCGCGGCCACATACTGCGCGGTGAGGGAGGTGTGCGTGGGATTGATCTGGTCGGTGAACTCCGCGTACGAGGCAAGGTCGGCCACCGCGGGCGTACCGAGAAAGCCCGTGGTGATGTCCGGCCGCTGCGCGTGCACTTCCTTCACGCTCTGTGCGCCGAAGCTCTGCACGACCAGCCTGCGCGCGACGTGGGCGCGGTCGAGCCAGCCCTCCTCGCCCAGCACCCGCAGGGTGTCCTTCGCGATGCCCGGGTACGCCTCGGGCTTCTTGACCTCGAGCAGCAACTTCTGGCCGTTGCCGTCAACCCGTTTCAGGTACTGCGTGAGCGTCGGCACCCGCGCGCCCGCCCACTTCCCGCCGAACCAGCTGCCGGCGTCCAGCGTGGCGATCTCCGCGGCCGTGAACTCCCTGACCTTCCAGGGAGCGCGGTCCGGGAAGCGCTGTTCCACATCGGTGGTCCGCGCCAGATTGTCGTCGTGGACGACGACCAGTACGCCGTCCTTGGTGCGCTGGACGTCGTTCTCGACCCAGGAGAAGCCCATGTCGGCGGCGAGATCGACGGCCGCGAGGGTGTTCTCCGGCGCGTACGCGGAGGCGCCGCGGTGGGCGATCACCAGCGGCTCGCCGGGCCGGCAGACGGCCCCGCCCTGGGCATGGGCGGTCTCCTGGACGGGGCCGGGCAGCAGCAGCGCGCCGACTCCCAGGACAGCGGCGGCAGTTGTGGCGAGGCGTGCGTACACCTGGACTCCCACGGGCGTCGGGTTTACGGACGGGCCGAGGGTGACAGCCGACGGCCGACGAGGCACAGGCGAAGTATGGCCAGAACGTGAACGGATCCACACAGAACGCACCGGGCGCCGTTTTCGTGTCGACAAATCTCCGGTCAAGTGTTTGCCTACGGCGGCGAGGTCTCCCTACTCTCGCCCGAACCAGACGTTCCGTCAGGGATCACGGGGATCACAAGGAGCGAGGGGCGTGCCGGATGCAGGGAACTGTCGACGGATTCAGCTATGGACTCGTCACGCCCGTGGTGGCCTACTTCATGGCATGTCTCGGCGGGGCCCTCGGCCTGCGCTGCACCACCCGGTCCGTCCGTAACCGCCGGTCCTTCAAGCCGGGCTGGCTCGCCCTCGGCGCCACAGCGATCGGCTCGGGCATCTGGACCATGCACTTCATCGCGATGATGGGCTTCAAGGTCGCCGAGGCCCCGGTCGGCTACGACAGGCCGACGACCTTCGCCAGCCTCGGCGTGGCGATCGGCATGGTCGGAATCGGGATCTTCATCGTCGGCTATCGCGGAGCCACCCCGATGGCGCTGGGCACGGGAGGCACGATCACCGGCCTCGGGGTGGCCTCCATGCACTACCTCGGCATGGCCGGCATGCGGCTTCGGGGAAGCCTCGTCTACGACACCCCGACCGTCGCCCTCTCCGTGGTGATCGCCGTCGTCGCCGCCACCTCGGCCCTGTGGGCGGCCGTGTCGATCCACGGTTTCCTGGCGAGCCTCGGCGCCAGCCTGGTGATGGGTGTCGCGGTGAGCGGAATGCACTACACGGGGATGGCGGCGGTCAGCGTGCATCTGCACGGGGCGGCCGGTTCGGCGGGCAGCGGTGAAACGCCCGCCGCGCTGCTCGCCCCGATGCTGGTCGGCCCCGTGGTCTTCCTGCTCATCGCGGGCGTGGTGGTGATGTTCGATCCGCTGCTCGTGATGGGGGACCCGGACGGGCGGCGGCCCGCCGACCCGTCGGCGGGCCGCCCCGGCGTGCCCGCCCAGCGCACCCGGTCCCCGCAGCGGCAGCCCGCGGCCTGGGCCGCCGACCGCTCGCCCCGCAGGGAACCGCCGGGCACGCACGACCGCTGACCCCGGGCGACCGGTCCGTGACCGGCGTGCCCGGACCCCGCGCGAGCGCCGGGTCCACCCCTGATCGGGCCCCGGCTGTCAGTGGTGGGTCGTACGGTGGATCCATGCGGCCCGTTTCCAAGATCGAACGTACGGTGGCGCCCTTCGAGGTCGTCAGCCCCTTCCAGCCCAGCGGCGACCAGCCGACGGCCATCGCCGACCTGGAGCGGCGAATCCGCGCGGGCGAGAAGGACGTGGTCCTCCTCGGCGCGACCGGCACCGGCAAGTCCGCGACCACCGCCTGGATGATCGAGAAGCTTCAGCGCCCCACCCTGGTGATGGCGCCGAACAAAACCCTGGCCGCCCAGCTGGCGAACGAATTCCGCGAACTCCTGCCGAACAACGCGGTGGAGTACTTCGTCTCGTACTACGACTACTACCAGCCCGAGGCGTACGTCCCGCAGTCGGACACGTATATCGAGAAGGACTCCTCGATCAACGAAGAGGTCGAGCGGCTGCGTCACTCCGCGACGAACTCCCTGCTCACCCGTCGGGACGTGGTCGTGGTCGCCTCCGTCTCCTGCATCTACGGCCTCGGCACCCCGCAGGAGTACGTCGACCGGATGGTGCCCCTGAAGGTCGGCGACGAGATCGACCGCGACCAGCTGCTGCGCCGCTTCGTCGACATCCAGTACACGCGCAACGACGTGGCCTTCGCGCGCGGCACCTTCCGGGTCCGCGGCGACACCATCGAGATCTTCCCGGTCTACGAGGAGCTCGCCGTCCGCATCGAGATGTTCGGCGACGAGATCGAGGCGCTCTCCACACTCCACCCCCTCACCGGGGAGATCATCAGCGAGGACCAGTCGCTGTACGTGTTCCCGGCCAGCCACTATGTGGCGGGCCCGGAGCGCATGGAGAAGGCGGTCAACGGCATCGAGAAGGAGCTCGAGGAGCGCCTCGCCGAGCTGGACAAACAGGGCAAGCTCCTGGAGTCGCAGCGGCTGCGCATGCGCACGACGTACGACCTCGAGATGCTCCGCCAGATCGGCTCCTGCTCGGGCGTGGAGAACTACTCCATGCACTTCGACGACCGTGGCCCCGGTACCGCGCCCAACACCCTCCTCGACTACTTCCCCGAGGACTTCCTGCTCGTCATCGACGAGTCCCATGTCACCGTGCCCCAGATCGGCGCGATGTACGAGGGCGACGCCTCCCGCAAGAGGACCCTGGTCGACCACGGTTTCCGGCTGCCCTCGGCGCTCGACAACCGTCCGCTGAAGTGGGAGGAGTTCCAGCAGCGGATCGACCAGACCGTCTATCTCTCCGCGACCCCCGGCAAGTACGAGCTGTCGCGCGGCGACGGCTTCGTGGAGCAGATCATCCGCCCCACCGGCCTCGTCGACCCGGAGGTCGTCGTCAAGCCCACCGAGGGCCAGATCGACGACCTGGTGCACGAGATCCGCGAGCGCACCGAGAAGGACGAACGCGTCCTGGTCACCACGCTCACCAAGAAGATGTCCGAGGACCTCACGGACTACTTCCTCGAACTGGGCATCCAGGTCCGCTATCTGCACAGCGACGTCGACACCCTGCGCCGGATCGAGCTGCTGCGCGAGCTTCGCGCCGGCGAGTACGACGTGCTGGTCGGCATCAACCTCCTGCGCGAGGGCCTCGACCTCCCCGAGGTCTCCCTGGTGGCGATCCTCGACGCCGACAAGGAGGGCTTCCTGCGGTCCGGCACCTCACTGATCCAGACCATCGGCCGCGCGGCGCGCAATGTCTCCGGCCAGGTCCATATGTACGCGGACAAGATCACCGCGGCGATGGAGAAGGCCATCGAGGAGACCAATCGCCGCCGGGAGAAGCAGATCGCGTACAACACCGAGCGCGGCATCGACCCGCAGCCGCTCCGCAAGAAGATCAACGACATCGTGGCGACCATCGCCCGCGAGGAGGTCGACACCGAGGAACTGCTCGGCACCGGCTACCGCCAGGCAAAGGCCGACAAGCCGGGCAAGGGCGCCAAGGCCCCGGTGCCCGCGCTCGGCGGCAAGGCCGGCAGGAAGGGCGAGGTGCTCACCGACCGGCCCGCCGCCGAACTGGCCGGGATCATCGAGGAGATGACCGACCGGATGCGCGCCGCCGCCGCGGACCTGCAGTTCGAGGTGGCAGCACGCCTGCGTGACGAGGTGAGTGAGCTGAAGAAGGAGTTGCGCCAGATGAAGGAGGCCGGTATCGCCTGATCCTCGCGCACCTGGTGTGTTTCAAGACCGACACAAAAACGAGCCGGTTGTGATGCGCCTCTGGCCCTACTGCGTAGGGTGCTGGGCAACCGCACGTATGGGCGGCAGCTATTCGGGAGAAGGGGACAGCGCGTGACGGTCAACATGACCAAGGGTCAGGCCATCAGCCTGCAGAAGAGCGACGGGGGCACTCTCACCGCGGTGAGGATGGGGCTCGGCTGGCAGGCGGCGCCCCGCCGCGGTCTGTTCGGCTCGCGTACCCGGGAGATCGACCTGGACGCGTCGGCGGTGCTGTTCGCCGACAAGCAGCCGGTGGACGTGGTCTTCTTCCGCCACCTCGTCAGCGACGACGGTTCGGTCAAGCACACCGGCGACAACCTGGTCGGCGGCGCGGGTTCCGGAGGCGACGACGAGGCGATTCTCGTCGACCTGCAGCGGGTGCCGGTCCACATCGACCAGATCGTCTTCACGGTGAACTCCTTCACCGGCCAGACGTTCCAGGAGGTGCAGAACGCCTTCTGCCGCATCGTCGACGAGACCAATGGTCAGGAGCTCGCCCGCTACACCCTCGACGGCGGCGGTCAGTACACCGCGCAGATCATGGCGAAGGTGCACCGCGTCGGCGGCGGCTGGCAGATGACGGCCCTCGGCAACCCCGCCAACGGCCGTACCTTCCAGGACCTGATGCCGTCGATCCTGCCGCATCTGTAGGCACGGCTCGTACGGACGACACGCAGCTCCCGGAGGCATCAGGCCGCCGGGAGCTGCACCGCTACCACCACCGCACAGCACTGAGGGGACACAGGGATGACCGCCGAGCTGGTCCGGGGGCAGAACCACCCCTTGCCGGACACGCGCCTGGAGATCCGGGTGTCGGCCGGCCATCCTGTCGTCGCCTGCGCCACCTGCTCCGACGAGCAGGGGACCGTCAGGGACGTATGGATCGCGCACCCGGGCGCGCCCGCGCTATCCGGCGTCGAGGTGCCCCAGCGCGCCACCGAGGCCCCCCGGTTCACCGTCGACCTCGACGCGGTGCCCGGGGCGGTCCAACAGGTCAATGTGCTCCTCGCGCTCCCTGAAGGGGCGGCGGGACCGGCCCACTTCGGCGCCACGGCCGCCCCCTTCGTCGCCGTCGCCGGCCAGGACGGCACCGAGGTGGCCACGTTCACCATCACCGGCCTGGACGCCGAGACCGCGCTCGTCGCGGTCGAGCTCTACCGCCGCCAGGGAGCGTGGAAGGTGCGCGCCGTGGGCCAGGGGTACGCGGGCGGGCTCACCGAGCTGCTGGGCGACCAGGGGCTGGCCACGGCTCGTGAGAAGGCCACGGCCATCCAGCAGTCGGCGGCCCCGCTCACGCCCCGGGCCGAACCGGCGCAGCTGCGGACCAGCGGCGCGGACGGTACCCACACCCGGCCGAGCCTGGACCGGCCCGACCGGACAGCCGCGCCCGGGGCGGATGCCACGCTGCCCGACCCGCTCACGGCGGCCGGCCAGCCCGCCCCGACCGCCGACGACCCGCAGACACCCACGCCCGACGCGCCGTCGGCTCCGGGCGGGCCCATCAACTACGCGCACCCGCGCCGCCAGTCGGTCGCGCCCCCGCCGCCGCCCCCGGCAGCGCCGCCCGCACGTCCCGGTCAGCCGGCCCCGCCCGTCGCGGGCGACGCCACAGGCTGGTCCATGGAGGAGCGGCTCTACAACCAGATCTGGGGCATGTTCGAGGACCTGGCCCGCAGCGTCGCCGCGTACCGCAGTGCCGTGGACTTCGCCGAGACCCGGATGGACCAGGAGCTCGACAAGGCGCTCTCCGACCCGCGCAGCCGTATCGGCGGTGCCGGGGACACGGCCCGGGAGTCGGCCAGGGCCAAGTGCGAGCAGCTGACCGACCAGGCACGCCAGGTCCTCGACCGCGATCTCGCCCAGCTCACCGCCGAGTCCGACGTCGTCGAGCCCGCGCTTCCGCCCTCCTTCGCCCGCTGGGACAATCCCGTCTGGCACGCCTACCGCGTTCCGATGGAGGTTCCGATGGCGCTGCGCCTCGGCGACCTTCAGCTGCCCGAGACTCCGGATCTGCGCATTCCGCTGCTGGTGCGGCTTCCGCTGGAGCGCGGTCTGTGGGTGGACAGCGGAGGCACCGGCTCCGAGGCGGCGATGACCCTGGACGAGGCGCAACTGCGCAGGCTCGCCATGGACAGCGCGGTCGCGCACGCGGCCCGGCTGCTCGCGGTCTATCCGCCCGGCGACTTCACGGTCCATGTCATCGACCCCGCGGGCGCCGCGACCGCCTCGCTCGCCCCGCTGGTCGACTCCGGGGCCCTCGCGGGGCCACCGGCGGCCGGCGCCCAGGGCGTGAGCGCCACACTCGCCACCCTCACCCAGCGGGTGGACCTCGTGACCATGGCGGTCCGGGGCGGCGCGTCCGACGCGCTCCCGCCGGATCTGGACACGGCGGAGCAGTTGCTGATCGTCAACGACTTCCCGCACGGCTTCGACGACCGCGCCGTGACGCAGCTGCGCTATCTCGCCGACGAGGGCCCGGCGGTCGGAGTCCATCTCATGATGGTCGCGGACCGCGAGGACGCCAGTGCGTACGGCCCGGTGCTCGACCCGCTCTGGCGCTCCCTGCTGCGGATCACTCCGGTCCCCGACGACCACCTGGCCGATCCCTGGGTCCGGCACGCCTGGACCTACGAGCCGCTCACGGTGCCGCCGGGCAGCGGTGTGCTCCGCCAGGTGCTGGACCAGGTGGTTGCCGCACGTCGCTCATGGGGCCGCTGACCTGCGTACTTGAAGACATCTTTACCGAGCCCTTTACCGTTCCTTGGGGATTCCTGTACTCTCCTTTGAACGGAGGGGAGTACTCCCGGATGCGGCGTTCCCGTCAGTACGGACCGACATCGGTCCCGGGGCGCCGGCCCGTGGCGGGGAGAGACCGCCCGGGTGGAGGAGACCTCCGGCAGCGACGACGCTGATCAAGTAGCCGTACGACGCCGGAGGCGCAGTGGACGTTTCATGGACCCTGTGGGTGCTGACCATTCTTGGTCTGAGTGCCCTGATCGCGGTCGACTTCTTCATCGGGCGCAAACCCCATGACGTATCGATCAAGGAAGCCGGCATCTGGACCGTCGTCTGGATCGTGCTGGCCGGACTCTTCGGTCTGGGGCTGCTGGTCTTCGGCGACAGCCAGGCGTCGGGCGAGTTCTTCGCGGGCTTCATCACCGAGAAATCGCTCAGCGTCGACAACCTCTTCGTCTTCGTCCTGATCATGGCGAAGTTCGCGGTGCCCTCACACCTCCAGCAGCGCGTACTGCTCGTCGGCGTACTGATCGCCCTGGTCCTGCGCGCCATCTTCATCGCCGCGGGGGCCGCGATCATCGCCAGCTTCTCGTGGATCTTCTATATCTTCGGCGCGTTCCTGATCTACACCGCCTGGAAGCTCATCCAGGAGGCCCGCTCGGACGAGGAGGACGAGGAATTCGAGGAGAACCGCCTCCTGAAGTCCATCGAGAAGCGGTTCGGTGTCGCCGACAGGTACCACGGCACCAAGCTGTTCATCCGCGTCAACGGCAAGCGCGTGCTGACCCCGCTCATGGTCGTCATGCTCGCCATCGGCACCACCGATGTGCTCTTCGCGCTGGACTCCATCCCCGCGATCTTCGGCCTCACCCAGGACCCGTACATCGTCTTCACCGCCAACGCCTTCGCGCTGATGGGTCTGCGCCAGCTGTACTTCCTCATCGGCGGTCTGCTCAGGAAGCTGGTCCACCTCAGCTACGGCCTGTCGGTGATCCTCGGCTTCATCGGCATCAAACTCGTGCTCCACGCCCTGCACGAGAGCGGAGTGGACGTCCCCGAGATCTCCATCCCCTTCTCCCTCGCGTTCATCTGCGGCGTGCTGATCATCACCACGATCACCAGCCTGATCGCCTCCAAGCGGCAGGCGGAACGCGAAGCCGCCGAAGGCGAGGAGGAGTCCCGGAAGGACAGCATCGAGGCCTGAGGCGGAAGGCGTCGGCGGGCGTGCCGGGTCGGCTGATGCCGCCCCCACGCCCCGCCCCCGTCGGTGCGTCAGTACGTATCAGTACGTCACCGTGATACGTCGGCCCGGCCCGTCGACCCGTGCCGAGCCGCCGTACGGCACGACCAGCTGCGGGTCGGTGTGCCCGAGGTCGACATCGAAGACGGCCATCGTCCGCGGCGCGTACGCCTCCAGCGCCCGCAGAACCGCCTCGCGCTGCTCCCATGCGTACCGCGCCCGCTCCGCGGCGTCGCCGGGTCTGGCGAAGGACCAGGCCTTGGCGCGGCCCATGAGCAGTGCGGGAAAGCGCCGGAGCAGTCCGCGCTCGCCCATGCAGCGCAGAATCCGGAACACCTCGTCCGCGGAGGGCAGTTCCTCGGAGGTCTCCAGGAGCAGCACGCCACCGTCGTAGGCATCGAGATCGGCCTGTATCTCACGGTCGGCCATCAGCAGCCAGGACAGGATCTCAAGATTGCCGCCCCAGGTGCGGCCCTCGACGACCGTCTCGGGCCGGTGCCAGATCCAGCCGTCGCCCGGCTCCGTATCCGGCTCGGTCGCCAGGGAGGCCGGGTCTGCCCAGTCGCGGTCGATGTCACGGAACCGCTCGGCGGGACGCAGCTCGTACGGCCCGGAAGTGAACAGTGCGGCCCGCAGAGAGTCGGCGGTCAGCGAGGCCATGGCTCCGGGCCGCCCGAGCTCGCACATCACGCTCGCACGTGGTAGCTGACGATCCCGGTGTTCCACAGGAAGGCATGCAGGTTGGTGTTGTCGCTGAAGCCGAAGAACGGCTTGGGGTTCGCCCGGATCACCTCGCGGTCCAGCAGCGGAAGCACGGTGATCTGGTCGTCCCCGCCGATGCTGGACAGCACCGCGGCGACGGACGGGTCGGCAAAGGCCGCGTGGATGTCGTCGGCCCGTTCCTGAGGCGTCGAGCCCATCTTCCGGGTCGTCGGATACTCGACGGGCACCAGCGCGAAGTCGTTGCGGAGCCGGTCGAGGCCGAGTTCGTACGGCAGTGGGAAGAGCCCCGGCAGCCCGCTCGACGGCGAGATCACGGCGACCCTGTCCCCGGGGCGGGCCTTGGGCGGATAGAGCGGATGCATCGGCTCGGGCATGATCGGGAGCGTAGCCGGGCACTTCCGTGCCCCGACATCGATTTCCGCGGCGTCGCCGGTCGCCCGGCGTACCGGCAGGGCATCGTCCGGCCGGGACCCATCCGCGCGATCCTTGGCTACGAATAGTCGGGCGGACGGAACCGGCGCGCCACGCGACGCTCCGACCGACTGCCCGACCGAACCGACTGCCCGACCGAACCGACTGCCCGACCGAACCGACTGCCCGACCGAACCACCCAGCGACCCACCCGGCGACCCACCGAGGATGTGACTCCCATAGGCGCACCGGAACAGCGGCAGCCCGAACCCGCCCTACGGCTGGACCGAGCCGCCGAGCCGCCGCGGGCCGCCGTCCTGCTGCTGCACGGCGGCCGGGCCGACGCCCTGGAGCCGCCCACCCCGCTGAATCTGCCCGGGATCCGGATGCGCCCCTTCGGCCGGGCCATCGCGCGAGCCACGGCCGACCACGACGTGGTGCTCGGCGGCGTCAACTACCGCCACCGCGGCTGGAACGGGACGCGCGCCGACGCGGCCCGTGACGCGTTGCGAGCCCTGGACGAACTGGCCTTCCTGACCGGGCCTCTGCCGGTCGTCCTCGTCGGCCACTCCATGGGCGGACGGGCCGCGCTGCGGGCCGCGAGCCATCCCCTGGTCGAGGCCGTGGTCGGACTCGCCCCGTGGTGTCCCGAGGGTGAACCGGTGGACCATCTCGCGGGCCGGCGCATCGTCCTGGTGCACGGTGACCGCGACCGTGTGACCGACCCGCGCGGCTCCTGGGACCTGGCGGACAGAGCGCGTGTGGCCGGTGCCGAGTCGTGCGCACTGCGGATGCCCGGAGGCGATCACGCCATGCTCCGCGGCGCCCGGAGCTGGCACGCGCTCACGACCCGGCTGGTCGCCGGGCTGCTGCGGCTGGGACCGCTGCCGCCGGTGGTGGCAGACAGCTTCGACGACCTCGGTCCGGTCGACATCCGGACGATGGACGGCCGCTGAGCTACCAGCCGCGCTCGCGCCACTCGGTCAGATGAGGCCGCTCGTCGCCCAGCGTCGTGTCCCTGCCGTGCCCCGGGTAGACCCAGGTCTCGTCCGGCAGCCGGTCGAAGAGCTTGCTCTCCACATCGCCGATCAGGCGCGCGAAGGCCTCGGGATCCTGGTGGGTGTTGCCCACGCCGCCGGGGAACAGGCAGTCGCCGGTGAAGAGGTGTGGCGGGCCGTGCGGGTCGTCATAGACCAGCGCGATCGAGCCCGGGGTGTGACCCACGAGATGGCGTGCCGTCAGCTCGACGCGGCCGACCCTGATGGTGGCCCCGTCCTCGACCGGCTCATCGGTCGGGACGGGGATGCCCTCGACGTCGTACCGGCCCGCGTAGGTGCGGGCGCCGGTCGCCTCGACGATCTCGGCCAGCGCCTGCCAGTGGTCGCCGTGCCGGTGGGTGGTGACGACCGACGCGATCGAGTCGTCGCCGATCAGGTGGAGCAGCGTCTCGGGCTCGTTGGCCGCATCGATCAGCAGCTGCTCGCCGGTGGCCCGGCAGCGCAGCAGATAGCAGTTGTTGTCCATCGGGCCGACCGCGACCTTGGAGATCATCAGGTCCGTCAGCTCGTGCACATCAGCCCGACCGCCGACCTTCACCACTCCGCTGTACGTCATGGACTCAGCCTATAGCGGGGGCAGCTTCGGCAGTGCGGCGCCGGCGGTGTCCAGCCCCGTCCCGTCGCGGCGGCCCGCGAGCCAGCCCAGCAGAGCGGGCGCGGGGCCTGTCACCGTCATCGGGCTGCCCTGGGTGCCGCCGGTGTGCCACTCGCCCGCGTCCTTGCTCGCGGAGTCCCGGTCGCTCGCGACGATCCGGGTCGGCGGCACGTCCGCGTGGCCGGAGAAACGCTGGGCGAGAAAGGAGATCTCCCGGTCGGTGAACTCCTCGGGCAGGTCCTCCAGCTCGTAGCCGATGTCCAGATCGACGTGGTGCAGCTCCACCTCGATCAGGCGGCGGAAGGGGAGGCGGGCCGCGGCATCGGTGACGCCGTTGCGCAGCTCGACCGTGCGGCTCCAGTCGGCGGGCACCGCGCCGGCGGTCTGGAAGCCCGCCGCGGTCTCACGGACATCGGCGATGTGCTCGGCGAGCGGGCGGGGCGCGTCCCGTTCGATGTCCGCCTCGCGCGCCTCGCCGCTGACATACATCGGGCGGCCCTGGAGAACATTGACGAGCGCCTCGGCGTTACGGGAGAGATGGGCCAGCACATGACCGCGGCTCCAGCCCGGAAGCCGTGACGGTCCTGCGGTGGCGGCGTTGTCCAGCCCGGCGGCTGCGGCGAGGAGCCGATCGGTGGCTTCGCGTACAGAGGCCAGGTCGCGCAAGGGATCGATCATGGGCCCGACGATAGCCCGGCCACTCGATCGGGTGAAGGTGGCAGAGCGCGGCCGTAAATCGAATGCGCGTGCTATAGGCTCGGTGGAGGCATCCTGGTTGGTGCAGTCATTTCACAGCCTGGAATCCAAACGATCCGACGGCCCCCATAGTCTGGTGACGGGGGCTGTGCCCCCGCTTCTCTCAAGAAAGGTCCGGACCGGCGTGGCCGACCGTCTCATCGTCCGTGGCGCTCGCGAGCACAATCTCAAGAACGTCTCGCTCGATCTCCCGCGTGACTCACTCATCGTCTTCACCGGGCTCTCGGGGTCGGGCAAGTCGTCCCTCGCGTTCGACACGATCTTCGCCGAGGGCCAGCGGCGGTACGTCGAGTCGCTCTCCTCGTACGCCCGCCAGTTCCTCGGCCAGATGGACAAGCCGGACGTCGACTTCATCGAGGGCCTCTCCCCGGCCGTCTCCATCGACCAGAAGTCCACCTCGCGCAACCCCCGCTCGACGGTCGGCACCATCACCGAGGTCTACGACTACCTCCGCCTCCTGTTCGCCCGTATCGGCAAGCCGCACTGCCCCGAGTGCGGCAGGCCCATCTCGCGCCAGTCGCCGCAGGCCATCGTCGACAAGGTGCTCGAACTGCCGGAAGGCAGCCGCTTCCAGGTCCTCTCGCCGCTCGTGCGCGAGCGCAAGGGAGAGTTCGTCGACCTCTTCGCCGACCTCCAGACCAAGGGCTACAGCCGGGCGCGGGTCGACGGAGAGACCATCCAGCTCGCCGAGCCTCCCAAGCTGAAGAAGCAGGAGAAGCACACGATCGAGGTGGTCGTCGACCGTCTCACCGTCAAGGACAGCGCCAAGCGCCGGCTCACCGACTCGGTCGAGACCGCGCTCGGACTCTCCGGCGGCATGGTCGTACTCGACTTCGTCGACCTCTCCGAGGACGACCCCGAGCGCGAGCGGATGTACAGCGAGCACCTCTACTGCCCGTACGACGACCTGTCCTTCGAGGAGCTGGAGCCCCGCTCCTTCTCCTTCAACTCGCCCTTCGGCGCCTGCCCGGACTGCACCGGCATCGGCACGCGCATGGAGGTGGACCCCGAGCTGATCGTCCCGGACGGGGAGAAGTCCCTCGACGAGGGCGCGATCCACCCCTGGTCGCACGGCCACACCAAGGAGTACTTCGGACGGCTGATCGGCGGACTCGCCCAGGCGCTCGGCTTCACCACCGACATGCCGTGGGCCGGGCTCCCGCAGCGCGCCAGGAAGGCCCTGCTGTTCGGCCACAAGACCCAGGTCGAGGTCCGTTACCGAAACCGCTACGGCAGGGAGCGGGCCTACACCACGCCCGCCTTCGAAGGAGCCGTGCAGTTCGTCAAGCGGCGCCACAGTGAGGCCGAGAGCGACTCCAGCAGGGAGCGTTTCGAGGGCTATATGCGCGAGGTGCCCTGCCCGACCTGTCAGGGCACCCGGCTGAAGCCGATCGTCCTCGCGGTCACGGTGATGGAGAAGTCCATCGCCGAGGTCGCCGCCATGTCGATCAGCGAGTGCGCCGACTTCCTCGGCCGCCTCACACTGAACGCCCGCGACAAGAAGATCGCCGAGCGGGTGCTCAAGGAGGTCAACGAACGGCTGAGGTTCCTGGTCGACGTCGGCCTCGACTATCTCTCGCTCAACCGCGCGGCCGGCACGCTCTCCGGCGGCGAGGCCCAGCGAATCCGGCTCGCCACCCAGATCGGGTCCGGCCTGGTCGGCGTGTTGTACGTCCTGGACGAGCCGTCGATCGGACTGCACCAGCGCGACAACCACCGGCTCATCGAGACCCTCATCCGGCTGCGCGACATGGGCAACACCCTGATCGTCGTCGAGCACGACGAGGACACCATCAAGGTGGCCGACTGGGTCGTCGACATCGGCCCGGGGGCGGGCGAGCACGGCGGAAAGGTCGTGCACTCCGGCTCGCTGAAGGAACTGCTGGCCAACAAGGCATCGATCACCGGCCAGTACCTCGCCGGGAAGAGGTCCATTCCGACGCCGGACATCCGCAGGCCCGTAGATCCGACGCGCCGGCTCACGGTCCACGGCGCCCGTGAGAACAACCTGCGCGACATCGACGTCTCCTTCCCGCTCGGTGTGCTCACCGCGGTCACCGGTGTCTCCGGATCCGGTAAGTCGACGCTGGTCAACGACATCCTCTACACCCACCTCGCCCGCGAGCTGAACGGCGCGAAGTCGGTGCCCGGCCGCCACACCCGGGTCGACGGCGACGATCTGGTCGACAAGGTCGTCCATGTCGACCAGTCGCCCATCGGGCGTACGCCCCGGTCCAACCCGGCGACGTACACGGGTGTCTTCGACCATGTCCGCAAGCTCTTCGCGGAGACGATGGAGGCCAAGGTCCGGGGCTATCTCCCCGGCAGGTTCTCCTTCAACGTCAAGGGCGGCCGGTGCGAGAACTGCTCGGGCGACGGCACCATCAAGATCGAGATGAACTTCCTGCCGGACGTGTACGTCCCGTGCGAGGTCTGCCACGGCGCGCGCTACAACCGGGAAACCTTGGAGGTCCACTACAAGGGCAAGTCCATCGCCGAGGTGCTGGACATGCCGATCGAGGAGGCCCTGGACTTCTTCGAGGCCGTTCCGACGATCTCCCGCCATCTTCGGACGCTCAACGAGGTGGGTCTCGGCTATGTGCGGCTCGGCCAGTCCGCGCCGACGCTCTCGGGCGGTGAGGCCCAGCGGGTGAAGCTGGCCTCGGAGCTCCAGAAGCGCTCCACCGGCCGTACGGTCTACGTTCTGGACGAGCCGACGACCGGTCTGCACTTCGAGGACATCAGCAAGCTGATCAAGGTGCTGTCCGGTCTGGTCGACAAGGGCAACACGGTCATCGTCATCGAGCACAACCTCGATGTGATCAAGACCGCTGACTGGGTCGTCGACATGGGCCCCGAGGGCGGCAGCGGCGGCGGTCTGGTGATCGCCGAGGGCAGCCCGGAGCAGGTCGCCGGGGTGCCGACGAGTCACACCGGCAAGTTCCTGCGGGACATCCTGGACGCCGAGCGGATCAGCGACGCGATGGTGCCCGCGGCCCGTAAGCCGCCGAGGAGGACCGCCGCCAAGAAGACGGTCGCCGCGAAGGCCCCGGCAAAGAAGACGGCCACGGCGAGGACGGCCCGGGCCCGCAAGTCCTGAGCCCGCAAGTCCTGAGCCCGCAAGGGCCCGAGGCCCGGGCCCGTAGCGCCCGGGCCTTGCCGGTCCTGGCACGGCCCGGTCCAGGACGCGCTGTCCCCGGACGCCGGGTGTGCTCGAAGGCGAGCCCGCCCGGCGACCGTGGACGAGAGTGTCGTCGGAAGGGGCCTCCGGCCGAGGGCGAGACATCCGTTCCGGCAAAGAGCGGTCAGGGCGGCAGGGGCGCAGCCGCTGATGGGCGAGGAACCGGCCCCCGCGCGAGGCGAAGCCTCAGCCGTCCAGTTCCGAGGCGTACGGCGGTTCCGCGCCCGTGCGGGAGCAGGTCACCGCGGCCGCGCGGGACGCGAAGTCCAGGACCTCGCGCCAGCCTTGCTCGTCCAGTGCGGCCGACCTGTCCGCCGACAGCGCTCCCCGGGCCGCGAGGCCGTGGAGCAGAGCGGCGTTCACCGTGTCGCCCGCGCCGATCGTGTCCGCGACGGCGACGGACGAGGCCGGGACAGCGACCTCCAGCCCGGCCCGCGTTCGTACCTCGAGTCCTTTTCCGCCCCGCGTGACCACCACCGCGGCCGGCCCCTCAGGCACACCGCCCAGCCACGCCGCGTCGTCCTCGGAGAGTTTCAGCAGACAGACGTCCGGCAGCCAGCTCGCCAAACGCGCCCGATAGGCGTCCGGGTCCCGGATCAGACCGGTCCGGATGTTCGGGTCGAGCAGTGTGAAGACCCCTCGCCCCGCCTCCCGTCGCAGCAGCGCCTCATAGGCGCTCGCACCGGGCTCCAGCACCAGGGAGCAGGTCCCGAGCGCCAGGGCCCGTACCGAATCCGGCAGCGCCGGAGGAAGCTCGAAGAGCCGGTCCGCGCTGCCCTCCACATAGAAGCCGTACCCGGCGGAGCCGTCCGCTCCGATGGTCGCCACGGCCAGGGTCGTCGGCTCCGGGCCGCGCTGGACGAGCCCCGTGTCGACCCCCGCCGTATGGAGCCCGGCCAGCAGCGCCTTGCCGAATCCGTCCGTCGAGACGCGGGAGCAGAAGGCGACCTGTGCGCCCAGCCGCCCGAGCGCGACGGCCGTGTTGTACGGCCCCCCGCCGAGCCGCGGCAGCAGCAGGGGCAGCGGCTCGCGGTCCCCCTGCGGGACCAGATCGATAAGGGCTTCACCTGCGACGACGATCACGGCCCGAACGTAACCCATGGCCGCTCACCGGCGACAGCGAGGCTCCCGCCGGGGAGCCCGCCGGGAAGCCGGCGGATCTCCGCCGGTATGGTCGGTTCTGTTACCGACCCCGTGCCACGACCATTGCTCTGAACTGTGGAGTTCCCATGTCCGGCCTGCCGCCTGCCCGTCGCACTGTGCTGAAAGGCGCCGCCCTCGCCGGCGCCGCCGGCCTGGGGGTCGCCGCCTGCTCCACCGAGTCCAAGCTCGGTCACGCCCAGAACCCCACGCCGACCGCGCCGGTCGAGCTCGGCGCGGCCGACGCCGTCCCGGTCGGCGGAGCCAAGCTCTACCGCGAGCAGCGTCTGGTGGTGAGCTGTCCCGCCAAGGGCCAGTACAAGGCGTTCAGCGCCCAGTGCACCCACGCGGGCTGCGTCCTCGACAAGCTGGAGGACACGGTGGGGAACTGCCCCTGCCACGGCAGCCGCTTCGATGTGACGACCGGCAAGGCCGTCGAGGGCCCGGCCACGGTGCCGCTTCCCGAGGTCCCGATCAGGGCCGAGGGCGGCAGGCTCATCGCCGGTCCGGCCGCATAGGACGCGGCGCGCCGGCGTTCACTCCCAGGCCCAGTCGATCCCCAGGATCCCGGGCCGCACGCCCTGTTCCACCAGATGCACCGTGCGATGCCGGCCGCTCAGGGTGAGATCCGTCCGGGCGCCGCGTGGCGCACCTGTGGTGGCCTGCGCGAACCGTCTGCACCGCACCGGAAGCGCCCCCTCGTCGAAGCGGATCTGCAGGACGTACTGGCCGCCCGCGAAGCTGAAGCCGCGCACATACTCACCGCTCGGGCCGCCGGTCCCGTCTTCGAAGGCGTAGCCGAAGAGGTAGGTCTCACCCGCCCGGAGCCGGGTGTCGAACAGCAGCTCCGCGATCAGCACACCGGTCTCGCGATGCCACCGCACCCGTCCCGTCCGGCAGTTCTCCAGCGCGCTGACCTCCACCCGCGCGGGGTCGCAGCCCGGGTCGCCGTGGTGGATGGCGAGATAGCGGTCGATGCCGTCGCGGTGCGCGCGTACGACATGCGCCGAGTCGCGCCCCAGCAGCTGACGACCCGCCCCGATCCGCACCCGCTCATGGTGGCCCACCGTGTGCAGTCCGCCGTCCGCCGGTGATTCCAGGTCACTGAGCAGCTGCTCGATCGCGCCGGACGCCTCCATCAGCGAGCGGTAGGAGCGTGCGGCGGGGCGCTCGGCGTCCGTGCGTGTGCCGCCCCCGCCGGTGTCGAGCAGCCGGATCAGTGAATTCCCGGGCAGGCCGAGCACCTCCTCCAGGGCACGTACCGCCCGCAGCGACTCGGGCCGCTGCGGCCTCCGCGCACCCTGCTGCCAGTAACTGAGGCTGGTCACACCGACTGTGATGCCGCGGTGCGCGAGGTGGTGCTGGACGCGCTGGAGAGGCAGCCCGCGCACCGCGAGGGCGGTGCGCAGCGCCAAGTGGAAGGGGCCGGTGTGCAGCACCTGTGCCAGATCGGCGTCGGTGTGGCCCATGGTGCCTCCAGCGGCTAGGCGGATGCGAGTGAACATTCACGACGAGGGGTGAGCCGCTGTGGGTGGGCGGCGACGGGCGTCCTGGTGGCGCGGGACGGAGGTGTTCACATCCCGGCCGTGGCATTCACAACGCCGTGTCACCCCGCATTGAAGCGTGTTGACCTGCCTCCGACAAGCACTGATGCTCAACCGCAGCGTCCGGACGCGCTCCTCCACCCCCACCCTCACCGGGAGGAACGCGATGCGCACCCTACGCAGACGGCGGCCCGCCGCATCGGCCGTCCTGACCGCACGGGACATCCGGCCGCTGTCGACGGCGACCGCCGCGCCGCACGACGCCTGACCCCGCTCACCAGGGGACCGCACGACGCCTGACCCCGCTCACCAGGGGACCGCACGGCCACCGCCCCTCCGCCGCAGCCGGGGCGGGCGGCCTCGCCGCCCTCGCCCTGTGCGGTGCCGGTTACCTCCGGATGCGCCGCCGGGCCTGAGGCCCCGGACGCCCGGCATCTCCCCACGGTGCCGGGCGTCCGGACATGACCGCGGTGTCACTGCCCGCCAGTAGGGTGGACGGCATGGCAGACCCCTCCAGCTACCGCCCCAAGCCGGGACAGATCCCCGACTCGCCGGGGGTCTACAAATTCCGCGACGAACACCGCCGGGTGATCTACGTCGGCAAGGCGAAAAGCCTGCGCCAGCGCCTTGCCAACTACTTCCAGGATCTGGCGAGTCTGCACCCGCGCACCCGCAGCATGGTCACCACGGCCGCCTCCGTCGAGTGGACCGTCGTCTCCACCGAGGTCGAGGCGCTCCAGCTGGAGTACTCCTGGATCAAGGAGTTCGACCCCCGGTTCAACGTCAAGTACCGGGACGACAAGAGCTATCCGTATCTCGCGGTCACCCTGAACGAGGAGTTCCCGCGGGTGCAGGTCATGCGCGGTGCCAAGAAGAAGGGCGTGCGCTACTTCGGTCCGTACGGCCACGCCTGGGCGATCCGCGAGACCGTCGACCTGATGCTGCGCGTCTTCCCCGTGCGCACCTGCTCCGCCGGGGTCTTCAGGAACCACCAGCAAAAGGGCCGCCCCTGTCTGCTCGGGTACATCGGCAAGTGCTCCGCGCCCTGTGTCGGCCGGGTCACCCCCGAGGAGCACCGCGAACTGGCCGAGGAGTTCTGCGACTTCATGGCCGGCCGCACCGGCACCTACATCCGCCGTCTGGAGAAGCAGATGACGGCGGCGGCCGAGGAGATGGAGTACGAGCGGGCCGCGCGCCTGCGCGACGACATAGAGGCCCTCAGGCGTGCCCTGGAGAAGAACGCCGTCGTGCTCGCGGATGCCACCGACGCCGATCTGATCGCGGTCGCCGAGGACGAGCTCGAAGCCGCCGTACAGATCTTCCATGTCCGCGGCGGCCGGGTCCGCGGCCAGCGCGGCTGGGTCACCGACAAGGTCGAGGCGGTCGACACCGCGGGCCTTGTCGAGCACGCCCTCCAGCAGCTGTACGGCGAGGAGAAGGGCGACGCGGTCCCCAAGGAGGTCCTGGTCCCGGCCCTGCCCGAGGACACGGCGGCGGTCAGCCATTGGCTGGGTGACCGCCGCGGGTCGAACGTCTCGCTGCGCATTCCCCAGCGCGGCGACAAGAAGGACCTGATGGAGACGGTGCAGCGCAATGCCCAGCAGGCCCTGGCGCTGCACAAGACCAAGCGCGCCAGCGATCTCACCACCCGCTCACGGGCCCTGGAGGAGATCGCCGAGGCGCTCGGCCTCGACTCGGCGCCGCTGCGGATCGAGTGCTTCGACATCTCCCACCTCCAGGGCGAGGACGTCGTCGCATCCATGATCGTTTTCGAGGACGGTCTGGCCCGCAAGAGCGAGTACCGCCGCTTCCAGATCAAGGGCTTCGAGGGGCAGGACGACGTCCGTTCGATGCACGAGGTGATCACCCGCCGCTTCAAGCGGTATCTGGCCGAGAAGGACCGCACGGGCGAGTGGATCGGCGAGGATGCCCCCGAGGACGACGGAAAGCCCAGGCGCTTCGCGTACCCGCCCCAGCTCGTCGTCGTCGACGGCGGGCAGCCGCAGGTCGCCGCGGCCCAGCGTGCCCTGGACGAGCTCGGCATCGACGACGTCGCGGTCTGTGGACTGGCCAAGCGCCTGGAGGAGGTCTGGCTGCCGGGCGACGACGACCCGGTGGTGCTGCCCCGTTCCAGCGAAGGGCTCTATCTCCTCCAGCGGGTCCGTGACACGGCTCACGACTTCGCCATCCGCTACCAGCGCTCCAAGCGGACCAAACGCATCAGGACCAGTCCCCTGGACGTGGTCATCGGCCTCGGCGAGACCCGCAAACAGGCGCTGATCAAGCACTTCGGTTCGGTGAAGCGGCTGCGGCAGGCGACAATCGAGCAGATTTGCGAGGTTCCCGGCATGGGCCGTAAGACCGCGGAATCCGTGGTGGCGGCCCTCGCCCAGGCGGCTCCGGCCGCCCCTGCCGTGAATACGGCAACAGGAGAGATCATTGAAGAGAACGACGGGGGCAGTACGACATGACTGAGCACGATGGAGACGGAGCAGCAGACGTGAGTACGGGCACCACGACCGAGCCCGGCGGAGCCGCGGAGGCGGCGATCCCCGAGCTGGTCATCATCTCCGGTATGTCGGGTGCCGGGCGCAGTACGGCCGCGAAGTGTCTCGAGGACCTCGGCTGGTTCGTCGTCGACAACCTGCCGCCCGCGCTGATCCCCACGATGGTGGAGCTCGGCGCCCGCTCGCAGGGCAATGTCGCCCGGATCGCCGTCGTCGTCGACGTGCGCGGCCGACGGTTCTTCGACAACCTTCGCCAATCCCTCGCCGACCTGGACTCCAAGCAGGTCACGCGGCGGATCGTCTTCCTCGAATCCTCCGACGAGGCCCTGGTCCGCCGTTTCGAGTCGGTCCGCCGTCCGCACCCCCTCCAGGGCGACGGCCGGATCGTCGACGGCATCGCTGCCGAGCGCGATCTGCTGCGCGAGCTGCGCGGCGACGCCGACCTGGTGATCGACACCTCCAGCCTCAACGTCCATGAGCTGCGCGCCAAGATGGACGCCCAGTTCGCGGGCGACGAGGAGCCGGAACTGCGTGCGACGGTGATGTCGTTCGGCTTCAAGTACGGACTGCCGGTCGACGCGGACCTCGTGGTCGACATGCGCTTCCTGCCGAACCCGCACTGGGTCCCGGAGCTGCGCCCCTTCACCGGTCTGAACGAAGAGGTGTCGAACTACGTCTTCAACCAGCCCGGTGCCAAGGAGTTCCTCGACCGCTACACCGAGCTGCTGCAGCTCATCGCCGCGGGCTACCGCCGCGAGGGCAAGCGCTACGTCACCATCGCCGTCGGCTGCACGGGCGGCAAGCACCGCTCCGTGGCCACCTCCGAGAAGCTGGCCGCCCGTCTCTCCTCCGCCGGGGTCGAGACCGTCGTTGTCCACCGGGACATGGGGCGCGAGTGACCGGACGTAACCTCCGGCTGAGGCGGCTGCGCAGGTCCGCGCATGCGCCGACGGCACGCAAGCGCGGTGCGCAGCCCAAGGTCGTCGCGCTCGGCGGCGGCATGGGGCTGTCCGCCTCGCTCACCGCCCTGCGCCGGATCACGGGCGACCTCACGGCGGTCGTCACCGTCGCCGACGACGGAGGCTCCAGCGGCCGGCTCCGGGAGGAGCTCGGCGTGCTGCCGCCCGGCGACCTGCGCAAGGCCCTGGCGGCGCTGTGCGGCGACGACGACTGGGGCCAGACCTGGGCCCGGGTGATCCAGCACCGCTTCCAGTCCCAGGGCGACCTGCACGAACACGCCGTGGGCAATCTGCTGATCGTCGCCCTGTGGGAGCAGCTCGGCGACCATGTCCAGGCACTGGACCTGGTGGGCAAGCTGCTCGGCGCGCACGGCCGGGTACTCCCGATGTCCGCCGTCCCGCTGGAGCTGCAGGCCCTGGTGCGGGGCCATGATCCGGAGCGTCCGGACGAGGTGGACACGGTCCGCGGTCAGGCGACGGTGGCGCTCACCCCGGGCGAGGTGCAGTCCGTTCACCTCGTTCCGCACGACCCGCCCGCCGTCCCCGAAGCCGTGGCCGCGGTCCTGGACGCCGACTGGGTGGTACTCGGTCCCGGCTCCTGGTTCTCCTCCGTGATTCCGCATCTGCTGGTGCCCGAGCTGCTGGACGCGCTGATCGAGACGAAGGCCCGCCGCGTCCTCTCGCTCAACCTCGCGCCCCAGCCCGGTGAAACAGATGGCTTCTCACCGCAGCGTCATTTGGAGGTTTTGGGACGACACGCGCCTAAACTCGCCCTGGACGTGGTGCTGGCCGACGAGGCAGCCGTGCCCGACCGCGAGTCCCTCGCCGACGCCGCCAAGCGGTTCGGCGCGGCGGTCGAGCTGGCCCCCGTGGCCTCGCCCGATGGCGTTCCGAAGCACGACCCGGAGCTGTTGGCCGCCGCGTACGACCGTATTTTTCGGATGCATGGAAGGATCGGCCCATGGCGATGACGGCAGCGGTGAAGGACGAAATCTCCCGGCTTCCCGTCACCCGGACCTGCTGCAGAAAGGCAGAGGTCTCGGCGATCCTGCGGTTCGCGGGCGGACTCCACCTGGTCAGCGGTCGCATCGTGATCGAGGCGGAGCTGGACACCGGCATCGCGGCGCGCCGGCTGAAGCGGGACATCCTGGAGATCTTCGGGCACAGCTCCGAGCTCATGGTGATGGCGCCCGGAGGACTGCGCCGCGGCTCGCGTTACGTCGTACGGGTGGTGGGCGGCGGCGATCAGCTCGCGCGCCAGACCGGTCTGGTCGACGGCCGGGGCCGCCCGATCCGGGGGCTGCCGCCGCAGGTCGTCTCCGGCGCGACCTGTGACGCGGAGGCCGCCTGGCGCGGTGCGTTCCTGGCGCACGGCTCGCTCACCGAACCGGGCCGTTCCTCCTCGCTGGAGGTCACCTGCCCGGGACCGGAGGCCGCGCTGGCGCTCGTCGGCGCCGCCCGCAGACTGAGCATCGCCGCCAAGGCGCGCGAGGTGCGCGGCGTCGACCGGGTCGTCGTGCGCGACGGGGACGCGATCGGCGCGCTGCTGACCCGCCTCGGGGCGCACGAGTCCGTCCTCGCCTGGGAGGAGCGGCGGATGCGGCGTGAGGTCCGCGCCACCGCCAACCGCCTCGCCAACTTCGACGACGCCAATCTGCGCCGCTCGGCCCGTGCCGCGGTCGCCGCGGGCGCCCGCGTCCAGCGTGCGCTGGAGATCCTCGGCGAGGAGGTGCCCGAGCACCTCGCGGCGGCCGGCCGGCTGCGGATGGAGCACAAGCAGGCCTCCCTGGAGGAGCTGGGCGCGCTCGCCGACCCGCCGCTGACCAAGGACGCCGTCGCGGGACGCATCCGCCGGCTGCTCGCCATGGCCGACAAGCGGGCCCAGGATCTCGGCATTCCGGGCACGGAATCCAATCTCAGCGAGGAGATGGCGGACGGTCTCGTCGGCTGAATGTCCGCCTCCATGAATCCCCGGCCGCTGCCGCCGCCCACCGGGCGCCGGCAGCGGCGGCATATCCACCCGAATGGCGCTCTTGACATGATCATGAAGCAACATGAGCCTGGCGTCTGTCCACTTCCGTGGCACACAACTGCAAGGGGGGCCAATGAGACGCAGAGCGAGATCGATCCTCGCCGCGGTTTCACTGCTGACAGCCGGACTTACGGCCGCACCGCTCGCCCAGGCGCAACCGGGCGACGACGGTGAGGGACTGTCCGTATGGCGCGCCGAAGTCACCAAGGCCCAGGTCCCGCTGATCCTCGCGGCGGGCGCCGACGGCCATGAACTGACCGAGCAGGTACCCGACAAGGGCGCCGCCACCGTCGAGCTCTACCTCACCGACAAGCAGGCCGGTGATCTGCGCAAGCAGGGCATCGGCCTCACCGAGCACACCGTCTCCGCCGCGGCCGAGAAGCGTGTGGCGGCCGCGGGCGACGGAGTCTTCCGCCCGTACGGCGGCGACAACGGCCTCAAGCGGGAGATCCTCGCGACCGCGCAGGCCAACCCCGCCCTCACCAAGGTCGTCAGCATCGGCAGGACGATCAAGGGCCAGGACATCCTCGCCCTCAAGGTCAGCAAGGGCGCCAAGAAGTCCAGGGACGGCTCCAGGCCCGCCACGCTCTACATGTCCAACCAGCACGCCCGCGAGTGGATCACCCCCGAGATGACCCGGCGGCTGATGCACTACTACCTCGCCAACTACGGCAAGGACCCGCGGATCACCAAGATCGTCGACTCCACCGAGCTGTGGTTCGTCATCTCGGCCAACCCGGACGGCTACGACTACACCTTCACCGGCACCGACGAACGCCAGTGGCGCAAGAACCTCCACGACAACAACGGCGACGGAAAGATCACGCCGGGCGACGGCGTCGACCTCAACCGCAACTTCGCCTACAAGTGGGGCTACGACAACGAGGGGTCGTCCCCCGACCCGGGTGACGAGACCTTCCGCGGCACCGGCCCGGCCTCCGAGCCGGAGACCAAGGCGCTCGACGCCTTCCAGAAGCGCATCGGCTTCGAGTACGGCATCAACTACCACTCCGCCGCCCAGTTGCTGCTCTACGGAGTCGGCTGGCAGGTCGCGACCCCGACGCCGGACGACGTGCTCTACCAGTCGCTCGCCGGCACGCCCGCGAACTCCGCGATCCCCGGTTACCGCCCGCAGGTCTCCTCCGAGCTGTACACCACCAACGGCGAGGCCGACGGCCACGCGGGCAACGTCAACGGGATGATGATGTACACCCCGGAGATGTCCACCTGCGCCACCGCCTCCCGGATCGACCCGAACGACCCGTGGAACGCGGCCGACTGCGCGTCCGTCTTCACCTTCCCCGACGACGAGAAGCTGATCCAGCAGGAGTTCGCCAAGAACATCCCGTTCGCGCTCTCCGTCGCCGAGACCGCGGCCCATCCCGACCAGCCCTCCTCCTCGCTCGGTCTGAAGGCCGCCGACTTCACCCCCGACGTCTTCACCACGTCGTACTCGCGCGGAGCCGACCAGGAAGTCTCCGTCGTCGCCCGCAAGTCGGTGCGTGACAAGGAGCTCAAGTACCGTGTCAACGGCGGCCGCACGCACGACCAGGCGCTGAGGCCCTGGAAGGGCGGCGAGACGTACGGCGGTGACGACAACATCCGCTTCGACGAGTACCGCGCCAAGGTCCAGGACGGCGACGTCGGCGACAAGGTCGAGGTCTGGTTCACCGGTGAGACCAGGGCCGGAAAGCCCACCTCCAGCGAGCACTTCACGTACACCGTCGCCGAACGGCCGCGCGCCGACACGCTGGTGATTGCGGAGGAGGGCGGCACCGCCCCCGCCAAGAACACCGCCGCCTACACCAAGGCCCTGGCCGACAACGGCCGCAAGGCCGCGGTCTGGGACGTCGCCACCCAGGGCGTCCCGAACCCCCACGGGGTCCTCGGTCACTTCAGGACGGCCGTCTGGTACACCGGCGCGGGCCGTCCCTCAGCGGGGACCACACGAGCCGTACGCGACTTCCTCAACGAGGGCGGCACGCTGATCAACGCCGGTGAGCAGGCCGGTGGCGACATCGACCTCGGTGGCGCCGACTCCAACGACTTCGCCCAGTACTACCTCGGGGCCTACAACCGTGTCGGGCTCAAGTCCCCGCCCTCCTTCGGGGGCTCAGGGACGCTTCTCGGCGCGTCGGCCTCGCTCGGTGACGCGCCCGGCAACCCGCTCGATCTGGCCGGTGCGTACACCGTCACCTCCGACACCCTGAAGCCCGAGCTGTTCCCGCAGTTCAAGAGCGCGTCCGCGGGTACCTATCCGGGCATCCGCACGCCCTTCGAGCCTGCCGTGGGCGACTGGTTCGCGGCGGCCAAGCACCAGGACGACGCGTACATGCGCCTCGCGCGCACGGTGGACCTGTCCGCAACGGCGGCCACGGAGAAGCCGAGCCTGCAGTTCCAGCTCAGCTACGACACCGAGCGCGGCTTCGACAACGTCGTCGTCGAGGCGCACACGGTCGGCCAGGACGACTGGACGACCCTGCCGGACGCCAACGGCGGCACCACCAACGAGGTGCCCGTCCAGTGCGAGCAGGGCTACTACGTCCAGGGCCACCCGTTCCTCGCCCACTACCTCACCGTCACGAACGACGGCTGCACCGCGACCGGTACCAGTGGCGCCTGGAACCGCTTCACCGGCTCCTCCAACGGCTGGCAGCAGATCGCGGTCGACCTCAGCTCCTACGCCGGAAAGCAGGTCGAGCTCTCCGTCTCGTACGTCTCCGACCCGGGCACCGGTGGAATCGGCGCCTTCGTCGACGACACCCGGCTCGTCGTCTCCGGCACCCCCCAGGGTCCGGAGGGCTTCGAGACCGCGCTCGGCCCGTGGGCCGTGCCCGGACCCCCGGCAGGCAGCCCCGGGAACGCCCTCGACTGGAATCGCGCCCAGGCGCTCTTCCACTCCCAGGCGGCCGTCACCACCAAGGACACCGTGCTCCTCGGCTTCGGCCTGGAGCATGTGCCCGGTGCGGCCGACCGCAAGCAGGTGATCGGAAAGGCGCTGAGCGCCCTCCGCCACTGACGCCGCAGGTCCCGGCGGCTCCCACCCCTACTGGGGGGTAGGAGTCGCCGGGGCGCTTCCGGCCCCTGTCGATGTCACTCCGGGGCTCTCAGGGAGGTAGGGTCGTAGGCGGTCGGGGACATCCCATACAGCTCGCCGGCGTCGAAACCCGGCGTACCAACGAGGAGATCGGTTTCGTGACGATCCGCGTAGGCATCAACGGCTTTGGCCGCATCGGTCGTAACTACTTCCGCGCGCTGCTGGAGCAGGGTGCAGACATCGAGATCGTGGCTGTCAACGACCTGGGTGACACTGCGACCACGGCTCACTTGCTGAAGTACGACACCATCCTGGGCCGCCTCAAGGCAGAGGTGACCCACACCGACGACACGATCACGGTCGACGGCCACACCATCAAGGTGCTCCGTGAGCGCAACCCCGCCGACATTCCGTGGGGTCAGCTGGGCGTCGACATCGTCATCGAGTCGACCGGCATCTTCACCAAGAAGGCCGACGCCGAGAAGCACATTGCGGGCGGCGCCAAGAAGGTCCTCATCTCGGCTCCGGCCAAGGACGAGGACATCACCATCGTGATGGGCGTCAACCAGGACAAGTACGACGCGGCCAGCCACCACGTCATCTCCAACGCCTCCTGCACCACCAACTGTGTGGCGCCGATGGCCAAGGTTCTCCTGCAGAACTTCGGCATCGTCAAGGGCCTGATGACCACGGTCCACGCGTACACCAACGACCAGCGCATCCTGGACTTCCCGCACTCGGACCTGCGCCGCGCCCGCGCCGCCGCCGAGAACATCATTCCGACCACCACCGGTGCCGCCAAGGCCACCGCGCTGGTCATCCCGGAGCTGGCGGGCAAGCTCGACGGCATCGCGATGCGCGTCCCGGTGCCCACGGGCTCCGTGACCGACCTGGTCATCGAGCTTGAGCGTGAGGTCACCAAGGACGAGGTCAACACCGCGTTCCAGAAGGCCGCCGAGGGCCAGCTCAAGGGCATCCTGGACTACACCGAGGACCAGATCGTCTCCTCGGACATCGTCAACTGGCCCGCCTCCTGCACCTTCGACTCCTCCCTGACCATGGTCCAGGGCAAGAACGTCAAGGTCATCGGCTGGTACGACAACGAGTGGGGCTACTCCAACCGCCTCGTGGACCTCACGGTCTTCGTCGGCGGCCAGCTCTGATCTGCACCGTCTGATCTGCAACGAGAGCACCACGATGTGAGCGACAGGGCTCGGCCGGCGCACAGCAGCGCGGTTCGAGCCCTGTCGCACGTCCCAGTCCTCCGAGGAGCCGTAATCCCATGAAGACGATCGATCAACTTCTCGCCGACGGGGTCGCCGGCAAGCGGGTATTCGTCCGCGCCGACCTCAATGTGCCGCTCGACGGCACCGCGATCACCGACGACGGCCGTATCCGAGCGGTTGTGCCGACGGTCGCCAAGCTCGCCGAGGCGGGCGCGCGCGTCGTCGTCGCCTCCCACCTGGGCCGCCCCAAGGGCGCGCCGGACCCCGACTTCTCCCTCGCCCCGGCCGCCGAGCGCCTCGGCGAACTGCTCGGCGCCGATGTCGCCTTCGCCACGGACACCGTGGGCGAGTCGGCCAAGGCAGTCGTCTCGGGCCTCACGGACGGTCAGGTCGCCGTCATCGAGAACCTCCGCTTCAACGCCGGCGAGACGTCGAAGGACGACGCCGAGCGCGGAGCCTTCGCCGACCGGCTCGCCGAGCTCGCCGATCTGTACGTCGGAGACGGCTTCGGCGCCGTCCACCGCAAGCACGCCTCGGTCTACGACCTCCCGGCCCGGCTTCCGCACGCCGCCGGCCACCTCATCGCCACCGAGGTCGGCGTCCTGAAGAAGCTCACCGACGAGGTCAAGCGCCCGTACGTGGTGGTACTGGGCGGCGCCAAGGTCTCCGACAAGCTGGGCGTCATCGACCAGCTGCTCGGCAAGGCCGACCGCATCCTGATCGGCGGCGGCATGGCCTACACCTTCCTCAAGGCCAAGGGCCACGAGGTCGGCATCTCCCTCCTCCAGGAGGACCAGATCCCGAAGGTCACCGAGTACATGGAGCGCGCCGAGAAGAACGGCGTCGAGCTCGTGCTGCCGGTCGATGTCCTGGCCTCCGGCGGGTTCCCCGACCTGAAGACCAAGGCCCCGACCGACTTCATCGCCGTCGACGCCGACAAGATCCCGGCTGACAAGGAGGGCCTGGACATCGGCCCGAAGTCGAGCGAACTGTTCGCCTCGAAGATCGCCGACGCCGAGACCGTCTTCTGGAACGGCCCTCTGGGCGTCTTCGAGCACCCCGACTACGCCGAGGGCACCAAGGCCGTCGCCCAGGCGCTGCTCGGCAGCACCGGTTTCACGGTCGTCGGAGGCGGCGACTCGGCCGCTGCCGTGCGCACGCTCGGTTTCGACGAGAATGCATTCGGCCACATTTCCACCGGCGGTGGCGCCAGCCTCGAATACCTCGAGGGCAAGACGCTCCCCGGGCTCGCCGCACTGGAGGACTGAACCTCAATGACCGAAGTCGACAACGGCCGCACCCCGCTGATGGCGGGGAACTGGAAGATGAACCTCAACCACCTCGAGGCCATCGCCCACGTCCAGAAGCTGGCCTTCGCCCTGGCGGACAAGGACTACGACGCCGTAGAGGTCGCCGTACTGCCCCCCTTCACCGACCTGCGGTCCGTACAGACCCTGGTCGACGGCGACAAGCTCAAGATCAAGTACGGCGCGCAGGACATCTCGGCGCACGACGCGGGCGCGTACACCGGCGAGATCTCCGGGCCGATGCTGGCGAAGCTGAAGTGCACCTATGTCGCCGTGGGCCACTCCGAGCGCCGGCAGTACCACGCCGAGACGGACGAGCTGTGCAACGCCAAGGTGAAGGCGGCCTACCGTCACGGCCTGACACCGATCCTCTGCGTCGGTGAGGGCCTGGACGTCCGTAAGGCGGGCAACCAGGTCGCGCACACGCTGGCGCAGCTCGACGGCGGGCTCAAGGACGTCCCGGCCGAGCAGGCCGAGTCCATCGTGATCGCGTACGAGCCGGTCTGGGCGATCGGTACCGGCGAGGTAGCGACCCCCGAGGACGCGCAGGAGGTCTGCGGTGCGATCCGCGGGCGTCTCGCCGAGCTGTACTCCCAGGAGCTGGCCGACAAGGTCCGCATCCAGTACGGCGGCTCGGTGAAGGCCGGGAACGTGGCCGCGATCATGGCGCAGCCCGACGTGGACGGTGCCCTGGTGGGCGGTGCGGCGCTGGATGCCGACGAGTTCGTCAAGATCGTCCGGTTCCGCGACCAGTAAGTATGCGGTAGCGCGGATCCGTCGTACCCTTGCGGGGGCCGAGCAGGCGTCATCGGATGCCACCCGGCCCCCGTAGTCCATATCAGTCCTAGGAAGTTGGTCCAGCCGTGATTGTCGGGTTCTCGATTGCCCTGATCGTCTTCAGCCTGCTGATGATGCTGCTGGTGCTGATGCACAAGGGGAAGGGCGGCGGCCTCTCCGACATGTTCGGTGGCGGAATGCAGTCCTCGGTCGGTGGCTCCTCGGTCGCCGAGCGTAACCTCGACCGCATCACCGTCGTGATCGGTCTGCTGTGGTTCGCGTGCATTGTCGTACTTGGTCTGCTGATGAAGCTGGACAGCTGACCGCAGCCTTCCGCGTTCCGGGCTGGGGTGTAACTACCACCACTGGACGAGCGTTGGGCCTTACGTAGACTGGGGCACCGCGGCGCAGCCGCTGTGAGACGCTGTGCAGCACCATCACGCAGGGAGTTACGACCGTGGCAAGTGGCAACGCGATCCGGGGAAGCCGGGTCGGAGCGGGGCCGATGGGTGAGGCCGAGCGGGGCGAGTCCGCGCCGCGCCTGCGCATCTCCTTCTGGTGCTCCAACGGGCACGAGACGCAGCCCAGCTTCGCCAGTGACGCACAGGTCCCGGAGACTTGGGACTGCCCGCGCTGCGGGTTCCCGGCCGGCCAGGATCGGGACAATCCGCCGGACCCGCCGCGTACGGAGCCGTACAAGACGCACCTCGCCTATGTGCGCGAGCGTCGCAGTGACGCGGACGGTGAGGCGATCCTCGCCGAGGCGCTCGCCAAACTGCGCGGCGAGATCTAGGAGTTGTGGTCCGGCCGGACACCCCGAGGGTGACCGACCGGACTTTTTCATTGACTGTCAGTGGCACCCCCTACGGTTGAATCACCGGACCGGAGGGGGATGTTGTGACGACGACCGAGGTGGCCGCCGTACGGACACCCGCGTGGCGCGGGGGGTTCGGCAGGCTGTGGACGGCTGCCGTCGTCTCGAAATTCGGTGACTCGCTGCGGACCGCGGCGATGCCGCTGCTCGCCGCGTCGCTGACCGACGACCCCCTGCTCATCGCGTCGGTGACCGCGTGCGGCTATCTGCCCTGGCTGCTGTTCGGACTGCTCGGCGGCGCGGTCGCCGACCGGGTCGACCAGCGGCGGGCGATGTGGGCCGTCGACCTTCTGCGCGGCCTGCTGATGGCCGGCTTCGCGCTCGCCGTCCGGCTGGACCTCGCCTCGATCGCGCTGCTGCTGGCGCTCGCCTTCGCCCTCACCTCGCTCCAGACACTCTTCGACAACGCCGCCGCGGCGCTGCTGCCCTCGCTGGTTCCCGCCGACGCGCTGGGCAGTGCCAATGCCCGGCTGATGACCGCACAGCAGATCGTCGGCGGCTTCCTGGCCGCGCCCCTGGTGCCGGTACTGCTCGTTGCGGGCGCCGCCACGCCGTACGCGACGGATGCGGCGACCTATGCCGTGGCGGCGGTCCTGGTGGCCTCCCTCGGTGCGCGGCCGCCGAAGAGGGCGCCCGGAGCGGCCGGGAGCACCCTGCGCGGCGAGATCGGGGAAGGGCTGCGCACCCTGTGGCGGGACAGCGCACAGCGCGGGCTCTGTATCGCCACCACCCTCTGCAACATCGGTATGGGTGCGTTGATCGCCACTTTGGTCGTCCATGTCACCGGCTGGCTGGACGCGGGGAACAGCGGATATGCCGCGGTGATCACGGCCTTTGGGGCGGGCAGCGTCATGGGCGGCCTGCTGGCCCGGCGGCTCGCCGACCGGTTCGGGCGAATACGGAGCGTTTTCGCCGCCGGACTCGTGCAGACCGGATGCCTGGTCGCCATGGGGTCCGTGCGCGCGCTCTGGGCGACCGTCGCCGCGATGGCGGTGTTCGCCGTCATGGGCATGGTGTGGAACGTCAACCAGACGACGCTCGTGCAGGAGCGGAGCCCGGCGCACCTGCTGGGCCGGGTCAGTTCCGCCTTCCGCACGCTCGCGATCGCCGGAGCCCCGCTGGGCGCGCTGCTGGGCGGCGCGGCGGCGGCAGCCTGGGGGCCGAACACACCCGCTCTGCTGGCAGCCGGACTGTTCGTTCCGGCAGTCGCATCGCTCGCCCCGCTGATCAATTAGGTTGGGATACGCAGCGGGGCACGCAGGCAGGTACGAGAAGAAGTGGGCTGATGTCCAAGATGAGTACACAAGGCCGGACCAGGCTCAATCAGAGGCCCGAATGGACCGCTCTCGGCAAGCACCGCGAGCAGCTGGGAGGGACACATCTGCGGGAGCTGTTCGCGGCCGACGCCGCACGGGGCAGCGGATTCACCCTCCAGGTCGGTGACCTCCACATCGACTACTCCAAGCACCTGGTGACCGACGAGACGCTGAGGCTGCTGCGCGAACTGGCCGCGGCGACCGACGTCGCCGGGCTGCGCGACGCGATGTTCCGCGGCGAGAAGATCAACACCACCGAGGACCGTGCCGTCCTGCACACGGCGCTGCGCGCTCCGCGGGACGCCGTCATCGAGGTGGACGGCGAGAACGTGGTGCCGGCGGTGCACGCGGTGCTGGACAGGATGGGCTCCTTCTCCGACCGGATCAGGTCGGGAGAGTGGACCGGACACACCGGCAGGCCCATCAAGAACGTCGTCAACATCGGCATCGGCGGCTCCGATCTCGGCCCGGCCATGGCGTACGAAGTGCTGCGCTCCTTCACCGCCCGGGATCTGACGTTCCATTTCGTCTCGAACGTCGACGGGGCCGATCTGCACGAAGCCGTACGGCACCTCGACGCGGCCGAGACGCTCTTCATCATCGCCTCGAAGACGTTCACCACCATCGAGACCATCACCAACGCCACCTCGGCCCGCGACTGGCTCCTCACCGAGCTGAAGGCAGGCCAGGAGGCCGTCGCCAAGCACTTCGTGGCGCTGTCGACCAATGCCGAGAAGGTCGGGGAATTCGGCATCGACACGGCGAACATGTTCGAGTTCTGGGACTGGGTCGGCGGGCGGTACTCCTTCGACTCGGCCATCGGCCTCTCGCTGATGGTCGCGATCGGCCCGGACCGTTTCCGGGAGATGCTCGACGGCTTCCACCTCGTGGACGAGCACTTCCGCACGGCCCCGCCCGAGGCCAACGCACCGTTCCTGCTCGGCCTGCTGGGCGTCTGGTACGGCGAGTTCTTCGACGCGCAGTCGCATGCCGTCCTGCCGTACTCTCACTATCTGAGCAAGTTCACGGCCTATCTCCAGCAGCTCGACATGGAGTCCAACGGCAAGTCCGTGGACCGCGAAGGCAACCGCGTCGAGTGGCAGACCGGCCCCGTCGTCTGGGGCACGCCCGGCACCAACGGGCAGCACGCCTACTACCAGTTGATCCATCAGGGCACCAAGCTCATCCCCGCGGATTTCATCGGCTTCGCCAAGCCGGTCGACGACCTGCTGCCGGGACTCGTCGCCCAGCACGATCTGCTGATGGCCAACTTCTTCGCACAGACGCAGGCGCTCGCCTTCGGCAAGACCCCGGACGAGGTCCGGGGCGAGGGGGTGCCCGAGGAACTGGTGCCGCACAAGACGTTCCAGGGCAACCACCCGACGACGACCGTCCTCGCCGAGGAGCTCACGCCGTCCGTCCTCGGCCAGCTGATCGCCCTGTACGAGCACAAGGTGTTCGTCCAGGGCGCCGTCTGGCACATCGACTCCTTCGACCAGTGGGGCGTCGAGCTGGGCAAGGTCCTTGCGAAGAAGATCGAGCCGGTGCTCACCGAGGGGACGGGCGGCGAGCAGTTGGACAGCTCGACCTCGGCGCTCGTGGCCAAGTACCGCACACTGCGCGGTCGCTGAGCCGATGACGGGGGATGGCGGTCAGGCTGCGGTCCGGCTCGGGCCGCCGAACGCCCGCTCGATGAGCGGGTCGTCGGCTGGTGGCGGGTGCTGACGACCGCGGCCCCTGTTGTGGTTTCGGCCGTGCCGGGCGCGCTCGTCGCGCCCGGCACGGCGCCGGCGCGATGGCGGCGGTGCCGGCGGTGCGCACTACCGGCGCGGGCCGCGGGCGCTGACGCTCACGGCGGCGACGGCCGCGGGCGCGCACTCGTCTCCGACGCGGCGGAGGACGAGGGCCTGTCCTTCGCCGCCGAGAGGGTGCCGGGGATGCTGGAGCCGTTTCCGATACGGGAGGACCCGGCGACGGGATGCGGTACGGCCGAGGGCGGCGCGACAATCCACCCATGACCGCATCCGGGTATTCGGGGACGCCGTTGGCCAAGAAGCTCGGCATCAAGCCGGGCGGGCGGGTCGCGCTGAGGCACCGGCCACCGGGCTGGGCGCTCCTGGATCTGCCCCAAGGGGTCACGGTCGGCGAGCGCGCCTCGCGGGACGCCGACGTGACCGTGGCCTTCTACCGCACGCACGATGATCTGGCGGCGGACGCCGGGACGCTCGTGGAACAACTGGGTGACCGGGCGATGTTCTGGATCGCGTGGCCGCGGAAGGCCGCGGGACACCGGAGCGACATCGCGGAGAACGACCTGCGGGAGCTCTTTCTGCCGCTGGGCGTGGTGGATGTGAAGGTTGCCGCGCTGGGGGAGGACTGGTCGGGGCTGAAGTTCGTCCGGCGGGTGGGCAACCGGTCTCAGTGAGCCCGCGGCGGGGTGGAGCCGGGGCTTCGCCCCTGCTCCCTGCGCCGACTACCGGGCGCGGCTCACCAGGCCCGCCGGTCGGCCTGAAGCTCATGATCCGCCGGTCGGCCCGAAGATTCGGGCCGACCGGCGGCAATCAAGCCCGTCGGGCGCGATCAGGCCGACGCCGGGGGATAGAGATCCCTCGGGAGTCCGGACGCGGCAGCGGCGTCCAGAAGCCAGAGCGTCCGGCTGCGACCGTACGCTCCCGCCGCGGGAGCCTGGACCTCGCCCGCACCCGAGAGCGCTATCGTCACCGCCTTCGCCTTGTCCTCGCCCGCCGCCAGCAGCCATACCTCACGGGCCGCCCGGATCGCCGGGAGCGTGAGGGAGATACGGGTGGGCGGAGGCTTGGGCGCGCCGTGGACGCCGACGACCGTACGGACCGTCTCACGGACGGCGGGCATCTCGGGAAAGAGCGACGCGACATGGGTGTCGGGCCCGACACCCAGCATCAGGACGTCGAAGCCCGGCACCGGGCCGTGGTCCTCCGGGCCCGCGGCAGCGGACAGCTCGGCGGCGTACGAGGCGGCGGCGGCCTCCACGTCGCTGCCGTACGCGCCGTCCGACGCGGGCATCGCGTGCACCCGCGCCGGGTCGACCGGGACGTGGTCCAGCAGTGCCTCATGGGCCTGCGTGACATTGCGCTCCGGGTCCCCCTCCGGGAGGAACCGTTCGTCGCCCCACCACAGATCCAGCCGTGGCCAGTCGATCGCGTCCCGGGCCGGCGAGTTCCCGAGGGCGGCCAGCAGGGCGTTGCCGTTCCGGCCACCCGTGAGGACCACCGACGCCGAGCCGCGGGCGGCCTGGGCGTCCACGATCTTCGTGATCAGCCGGGCCGCCGCGGCCTGCGCCATCAGCTCCTTGTCACGGTGGACGACGAGCTGCGGGGCACTCACTTTGCCGTCGCCTTCTTTGCCGCCGCCTTCTTTGCGGTCGCCTTCTTCGCGGTCGCCTGCTCGGCCCCTGCGCCGGACTTGGCCGAGGAGGCGGCCTGGGTGGTTCCCGCGGCGTCCTCCCCGTCGCTCAGCCGGTCCACTCCGAACCGCAGCGCCGACGCGTAGGTGTCGTCCGGGTCGAGCCGCCGCAGCTCCTCCGCGATCAGCTCGGCCGTCTCGCGCCGCTTGAGCGCCACCGCCCGGTCCGGCTGTCCCTCGATGGACAGCGTCGCCAGCGACCCGTCCGCCCGGTCCAGCACGATCGGCCCGCAGTTGGTCTCCATCCGCACCGCCGTGAGGCCGGGGCCCGAGGACTGCGAGCGCTTCACCGGCACATTCAGCCGGTCGGCCAGCCACATCGCGAGCAGCTCGCAGCTCGGGTTGAACTCCTCGCCCTCCACCTCGACAGAGGTGACGTCGCAGTGCACCTGGTCCAGGGCGGCCGCGAGCATGGAGCGCCACGGGGTGATCCGTGTCCAGGCCAGATCGGTGTCGCCGGGGTTGTACGCCTCGGCGCGCGCCGCCAGTTCGTGCACCGGCTGCTCGGCCGCGTACGTGTCCGTCACCCGGCGCTGAGCCAGCGCGCCCAGCGGGTCACTGGCCGGGTCGGTGGGAGCGTTCACCGGCCACCAGACCACGACGGGCGCGTCGGGCAGCAGCAGCGGCAGGACGACCGACTGGGCGTGGTTGACGACCTCTCCGTACAGCCGCAGTATGACCGTTTCCCCGGTGCCCGCGTCCGCGCCGACCTTCACCTCGGCGTCCAGGCGCGGCTTGGCCCGGTCGCGCGGCGAGCGGGAAATGCGCTTGATGACCACGAGCGTGCGCGAGGGGTGCTCGCGGGAGGCTTCGCTGGCCGCCTTGAGAGCGTCGTAGGCGTTCTCCTCGTCGGTGACGATGACAAGGGTGAGGACCATGCCGACGGCCGGCGTGCCGATGGCGCGCCGTCCCTGCACCAACGCCTTGTTGATCTTGCTGGACGTGGTGTCCGTGAGGTCGATGTTCATGGCCGACGCCAGCTCCGTCCGTCTCGTGCGAGCATTTCGTCCGCCTCGACCGGACCCCAGGTGCCGGCCGGGTACTGCGCGGGCTTGCCGTGCTTGTCCCAGTACTCCTCGATGGGGTCGAGGATCATCCAGGACCGCTCGACCTCCTCCACCCTCGGGAAGAGGTTGGAGTCGCCGAGCAGGACGTCGAGGATGAGGCGTTCGTATGCCTCGGGGCTGGACTCGGTGAAGGACTCGCCGTAGGCGAAGTCCATCGAGACGTCCCGCACCTCCATCGAGGTGCCCGGCACCTTGGAACCGAATCGCACGGTCACGCCCTCGTCCGGCTGGACACGGATGACCAGGGCGTTCTGGCCCAGCTCCTCGGTGGCCGTGTGGTCGAAGGGGGAGTGCGGGGCACGCTGGAAGATCACCGCGATCTCGGTGACGCGCCGGCCGAGCCGCTTGCCCGTGCGGAGGTAGAAGGGGACGCCCGCCCAGCGCCGGTTGTCGATCTCCAGCTTGATCGCGGCAAAGGTGTCGGTCTTGGAGTCGGGCGGGATGCCGTCTTCCTGGAGATAGCCGACGGCCTTCTGGCCGCCCTGCCAGCCTGCGGCGTACTGCCCGCGCACCGTCCCCTTGGACAGGTCGGCGGGGATCTTCACCGCGCCCAGCACCTTGGTCTTCTCCGCCGCGAGCGCGTCCGCGTCGAAGGAGGCGGGCTCCTCCATCGCGGTCAGGGCGAGCAGCTGGAGGAGGTGGTTCTGGATGACGTCACGGGCGGCGCCGATGCCGTCGTAGTAGCCGGCGCGGCCGCCGATGCCGATGTCCTCGGCCATGGTGATCTGGACATGATCGACGTACGACCGGTTCCAGATCGGCTCGAAGAGGGTGTTGGCGAAGCGCAGCGCCAGGATGTTCTGAACGGTCTCCTTGCCCAGGTAGTGGTCGATCCGGAAGACCTCGTTGCCCGGGAAGACCTCGTGCACCACCTGGTTGAGCTCCTTGGCGGAGGCCAGGTCGTGGCCGAAGGGCTTCTCGATGACCGCGCGGCGCCAGGAGCCCTCCTTCTGGTCGGCGAGCCCGTGCCTCTTCAGCTGCTGGACGACCTGGGGGAAGAACTTCGGCGGCACGGACAGATAGAAGGCGAAGTTGCCGCCGGTGCCCTGCTTCTTGTCGAGGTCCTCGATGGTGTCCTTGAGCGTCTCGAACGCGTTGTCGTCGTCGAAGGTGCCCTGGACGAAGCGCATCCCCTGGATGAGCTGCTGCCACACCTCCTCGCGGAACGGCGTGCGGGAGTGGGCCTTGACGGCGTCGTGGACCTCCTGTGCGAAGTCCTCGTCCTTCCACTCGCGGCGGGCGAACCCGATGAGGGAGAAGCCCGGCGGCAGCAGACCGCGGTTGGCCAGGTCGTAGACCGCAGGCATCAACTTCTTACGTGACAAATCGCCTGTGACGCCAAAGATGACCAGGCCCGACGGCCCCGCGATACGCGGGAGCCGTCGGTCTGCGGGGTCACGAAGCGGATTGGATCCGCTAAGACCGGACAAGTTGGTCAGCCCTCCGAAGGAGCGAGGCGCTCAAGCTCGGCCTCGGTCGACTTGAGCAGATCGTTCCAGGACGCCTCGAACTTCTCGACGCCCTCGTCCTCGAGCAGCTGCACGACGTCGTCGTACGCGATACCGAGCTTCTCGACGGCTGCGAGCTCGGCGCGGGCCTGCTCGTACGTGCCGCGCACCGTGTCACCGGTGATCTGCCCGTGATCGCCGGTGGCCTCCAGGGTCGCCTCCGGCATGGTGTTCACCGTGCCGGGCGCGACCAGGTCGTCGACGTACAGCGTGTCCTTGTACGCCGGGTCCTTGACGCCGGTCGAGGCCCACAGCGGACGCTGCTTGTTGGCCTGCGCCTTGTCGAGGGCCGCCCAGCGGTCGCTGCCGAAGACCTCTTCGTACGCCTCGTATGCCAGCCGTGCGTTGGCCAGCGCCGCCTTGCCGCGCGCCTCCTTGGCCTCGGGGGTGCCCAGCGCGTCCAGGCGCTTGTCGATCTCGGTGTCCACGCGGGACACGAAGAAGGACGCCACGGACTGGATCTTGGAGAGGTCCAGGCCGGCGGCCTTCGCCTTCTCCAGACCGGCCAGGTAGGCGTCCATCACCTCGCGGTAGCGCTCCAGCGAGAAGATCAGCGTGACATTGACGCTGATGCCCTTGCCGATGACCTCGGTGATCGCCGGCAGGCCGGCCTTCGTCGCCGGGATCTTGATGAGCGTGTTCGGGCGGTCCACCAGCCAGGCCAGCTGCTTGGCCTCGGCGATGGTCGCCGTGGTGTTGTGCGCCAGGCGAGGGTCGACCTCGATGGAGACCCGGCCGTCCTGGCCGCCGGTCGCGTCGAAGACCGGACGCAGGATGTCGGCGGCGTCACGGACGTCCGCCGTCGTGATCATGCGGATCGCTTCCTCGACGGTCACCTTGCGGGCGGCGAGGTCGGCGAGCTGCTGCTCGTAGCCGTCGCCGCTGCTGATGGCCTTCTGGAAGATCGACGGGTTGGTGGTGACGCCCACGACGTGCTGCTGGTCGATCAGCTCGGCGAGGTTGCCGGAGGCGATCCGCTTGCGCGACAGGTCGTCCAGCCAGATCGCGACGCCTTCGTCGGAGAGGCGCTTGAGTGCGTCTGTCATGAGAATTGCATCTCCTACTTGTCGTATACCGGCGTCAGCGCGCGGCGGCTTCGAGAGATTCCCGGGCGGCGGCGGCCACGTTCTCGGCAGTGAAGCCGAACTCACGGAAGAGGACCTTGCCGTCGGCCGAAGCGCCGAAGTGCTCCAGAGAAACGATGCGTCCGGCGTCGCCGACGAAGCGGTGCCAGGTCAGACCGATACCGGCCTCGACCGCGACCCGCGCCTTCACCGACGGCGGCAGAACGCTGTCCTTGTACGCCTGGTCCTGCTCCTCGAACCACTCGACGGACGGCATCGAGACGACCCGGGTCGGGACACCCGAGGCCTGCAGCTGCTCACGCGCCTCGACGGCGAGCTGGACCTCGGAACCGGTGCCGATCAGGACGACCTCGGGCGCGCCGCCCTCGGCGTCGAACATCACGTAACCGCCCTTGGCGGCATCCTCGTTGCGCTCGTAGGTCGGCACGCCCTGGCGGGTCAGCGCGAGGCCGTGCGGGGCGCCCACGCCGAACTTCTTGGTGTAGCGGCGCATGATCTCGCGCCAGGCGATCGCCGTTTCGTTGGCGTCGGCCGGACGGACGATGTTCAGGCCCGGGATGGCGCGCAGCGAGGCCAGGTGCTCCACCGGCTGGTGGGTCGGGCCGTCCTCGCCGAGACCGACCGAGTCGTGCGTCCAGACGTACGTCACCGGCAGGTGCATCAGCGCCGAGAGCCGCACCGCGTTGCGCATGTAGTCGGAGAACACCAGGAAGGTGCCGCCGTAGACGCGGGTGTTGCCGTGCAGCGCGATGCCGTTCATGGTCGCGGCCATGGCGTGCTCGCGGATGCCGAAGTGGATCGTGCGGCCGTACTTGTCCGCACCGGGCAGCGGGTTGCCGTCGGGCAGGAACGACGACGTCTTGTCGATCGTGGTGTTGTTCGAGCCCGCGAGGTCGGCGGAGCCGCCCCACAGCTCGGGGATGACCGCGCCCAGCGCCTGGAGGATCTTGCCGGAGGCGGCGCGGGTGGCCACGCCCTTGCCCGTCTCGAACTCCGGCAGCTTGTCCTCCCAGCCCGCCGGCAGCTCGGTCGCGCGGATCCGGTCGAACTCGGCGGCGCGCCCGGGATTGGCGGTGCGCCAGGCGGCGAAGCGCTTCTCCCACTCGCCCTTGGCCTCGCGCCCGCGGTCGAGCGCCTCCCGGGTGTGCGCCAGGACGGCGTCGGAGACCTCGAAGCTCTGCTCCGGGTCGAAGCCGAGGACGCGCTTGGTGGCCGCGACCTCCTCGTCGCCGAGCGCCGAGCCGTGCGCGGCCTCGGTGTTCTGCGCGTTCGGGGCGGGCCAGGCGATGATCGAGCGGGCGGCGATGAAGGAGGGGCGCTCCGTCTCGGCCTGCGCCGCCTTGAAGGCCTGGCAGAGGCCCGCCGGGTCGAGGTCGCCGTTCGGCAGCTGCTCGACGCGCTGGACGTGCCAGCCGTACGCCTCGTACCGCTTGAGGGTGTCCTCGGAGACGGCCGTCTCCGTGTCGCCCTCGATGGAGATGTGGTTGTCGTCCCACAGCAGGACCAGGTTGCCCAGCTTCTGGTGCCCGGCCAGCGAGGACGCCTCGGCGGAGATGCCCTCCTGGAGGCAGCCGTCACCGGCGATGGCCCAGATCGTGTGGTCGAACGGGGAGGTACCGACGGGGGCGTCCGGGTCGAACAGACCCCGCTCGTAGCGGGAGGCCATGGCCATGCCCACCGCGTTGGCGACACCCTGGCCCAGCGGACCGGTCGTCGTCTCGACGCCCGCGGTGTGCCCGTACTCCGGGTGACCGGGGGTCTTGGAGCCCCAGGTCCGGAATGCCTTCAGGTCGTCGAGCTCCAGGCCGTACCCGGCCAGGTAGAGCTGGATGTAGAGGGTCAGCGACGAGTGGCCCGCGGACAGCACGAAGCGGTCGCGGCCGGTCCAGTCCGGGTCAGCCGGGTCGTGCTTCATCAGCTTCTGGAACAGGACGTACGCGGCGGGCGCGAGGCTCATGGCCGTACCGGGGTGGCCGTTGCCGACCTTCTGTACGGAATCCATGGCCAGGACGCGGGCGGTATCGACAGCCCGCTGGTCCAGATCGGTCCACTCGAGGTCTGTGGTCGTCGGCTTGGTGCTCACCCTGGGTCAGGGCTCCTCTCCACATGTTCGTATCCCGGTGACGACGGAAGCACCGGGCGTTGTCGAGCCTACCCCCGGAGCAGCACGCATCTTTTTTGAGTGCCCGCCTTTCCGCAAGGAGCCGAGTGCGGCCACAAGCGGTGTCGGGTCAGCCAAAAGATCCGACACTGCCAGGGTGCCGTCACAGCCGGGTGTCCGCCTGTCGGCCATGTATACGCGCCAGGTCCCGCTGTGGCTCAACACGAGCCCACCCCCGCGAAGATCGGTGTCTGGGCAACGTCTAGAGTGGCGTGGTACGCGCAAGTCTTTACCGGGTCTTCATGCCGGGAGCTTGCTGGGATTTCTCTGTCAGGGGTGTGCGTGACGGCCGTCGAGTCCCGACCCGCAGGGGTCGTCTTGACTCCCAGCCCGGGGGGCCACCGGCCGTTCGGGGCCCGCGTCAAGGCATTCGTGGCGCTGACGAAGCCGCGGATCATCGAGCTTCTGCTGATCACCACCGTCCCGGTGATGTTCCTTGCGGCGCAGGACGTCCCCGACCTCTGGCTCGTGCTCACGACGTGCGTCGGCGGCTACCTCTCCGCGGGCGGCGCCAACGCCCTCAACATGTACATCGACCGCGACATCGACGCCCTGATGGACCGTACGTCGCAGCGCCCCCTGGTCACCGGAATGGTGTCGCCGCGCGAGGGCCTGGTCTTCGGTCTCGTCCTGGCCGTCGTGTCCACCCTCTGGTTCGGGCTGCTCGTCAACTGGCTGTCCGCCGCGCTGTCGCTCGGTGCGCTGCTCTTCTACGTCGTGGTCTACACGATGATCCTCAAGCGCCGCACGGCGCAGAACATCGTCTGGGGCGGCATCGCCGGCTGCATGCCGGTGCTGATCGGCTGGTCGGCCGTCACCGACTCGATGTCCTGGGGCGCGGTCATCCTCTTCCTCGTCATCTTCTTCTGGACTCCGCCGCACTACTGGCCGCTGTCCATGAAGGTGAAGGAGGACTACGCGCGCGTGGGCGTGCCGATGCTCCCCGTAGTCGCCTCCAACAGGGTCGTCGCCCGCCAGATCGTCTTCTACAGCTGGGTGATGGTCGCCGTCTCGCTGCTGCTGACGCCGCTCGGCTACACCGGCTGGTTCTACACCGCGGTGGCGCTGGTGACGGGCGGCTGGTGGCTGTGGGAGGCGCACTCCCTGCAGAACCGCGCGAAGGCCGGCGAGACGGGCGGCAGGCTCAAGGAGATGCGGCTGTTCCACTGGTCCATCACCTATGTGTCGCTGCTCTTCGTGGCCGTCGCCGTGGACCCGTTCCTTCGCTAGGCCCCGTTCCTTCGCCAGGCCCGGATCTCCCCGTTCTCCCGCGCTCGGGCCAGTGGCCCACGCCACGCGAACCCGCCGTCGCGCCGGCGCTCTACCCACGAGTAGCATCGCCCGTATGGCAGACACCAAGCAGGCCAAGCAGGCAGAGCGCAAGGCGGCCAGGCTCGCCCAGCAGATCGGCGCCTTCGCCAAGGCGCACGGCGGCGCCGAGGGGCAGCTCGCGTACATCGGACAGATGGGTACGCGCATCGTGCTCGTCGGCGAGGACGGCGGCTGGGGCGACCTCGTCGCTCCGGACCACGCCACCGCCGAGGCCGCGGCCGAGAAGGCCGGGATCACACTGCACGAGTCGTTCGACGGCGAGTTCGCCGCGAAGGTCCGCACCGGCCCGTACGAATGGAGCCGTATGGCGGGCATCCAGGTCGGCGGCCCGTCGGGCGGCTGAGCAACACCTCGCCGGGGTGTGACCCGTTAGGACTGTGGAAGCACGGTCCATGACTGGGAGCCCGGATGATCGACACCCCGACCCTCGTGGACCAGTACTGCCACGGTGTGCTCCGCACGGAACTGGGTCTCGGCACTTTCGAGGCGCACCTGGGCAGGACGGCCCGCCCGCCCGCACCAGGCACCACCTTCTTCGACACCCAGACCGGCTTCGCCGTGCGGCGCTGGTGCCCGCCGCTGCTGGGGCTCGAGCCGCACTGCACGCCCGCCCGCTATCTCGCCCGCCGCCGTGAGCTCGGTGTACTGGAGGCGGGCAGACGGCTGCTGAGGGGCAGCGGCATTTCCACCTATCTGGTGGACACCGGGCTGCCCGGGGACCTCACCGGCCCGCCCGAGATCGCCGCCGCGGGCGATGCCGAAGCACGCGAGATCGTCCGGCTCGAACTGCTTGCCGAACAGGTCGCCGACACCTCGGGCACTGTCGAGAGCCTGCTGGCCAACCTCGCCGAGGCCGTGCACGGCGCCGCCGCGTCCGCCGTCGCGTTCACCTCGGTGGCCGCCGTGGGGCACGGTCTCGCGCTCGCCCCCGAGCCGCCGGGCCCGGGCGAGGTGCGCGGGGCAGCCGGGCGCTGGATGGCCGGACGGCAGGTCGGCGGCCGGCTCACCGATCCGGTGCTGGTACGGCATCTGCTGTGGATCGCCGTCGCGTCGGGACTGCCGATCCAACTGCACGTCGGCGTGGAGGACCCGATGCTGATCACCGGTTTCGCCGCCGCCACCGCCGGCCTCGGCATTGATCTGGTGCTGCTCCACGGCTATCCGTACCACCGCCACGCCGCCCATCTGGCGAGCGTGTTTCCGCATGTCTACGCCGACCTCGGACCCGCGCTCGTGCACACGGGGGCACGGGCGGCGGCCGTGCTCGCGGAGATCCTGGAACTCGCGCCGTTCGGGAAGCTGCTCTTCTCCAGCGGCGCCCGCGGGCTGCCCGAGCTGCACGTGGTGGGCGCGCGGATCTTCCGGGAGGCGCTGGCGCAGGTGCTCAGCGGCTGGGTACGCGACGGCGCCTGGTCCCGGGCCGACGCGGACCGGGTCGCCGGGATGATCGCGGCGGGCAATGCCCGCCGTGTCTATGCACTTCAGGCCGCCTGACCCGGCCGGACAGGCTTGCTCGGCAGCTCTCTCTCAGGCGTTCGACAGCGCGGGATCGCTCTGTGCCGGGATCCCGGCGCTCGCCCGCGGACGCTCCCGCAGGCTCAGGGCGAGCCGGACGACCGCGATCCACATCAGCGCGGAGCCGAGCATATGGACGGCGACCAGGAGCTCGGGGACGTGTGTGAAGAACTGGACGTAGCCGATCCCGCCCTGGGCGAGCAGCACGATCAACAGGTCGCGCGCGCGTGCCCGGGTGTCGTCGGGGGCGTCGACCACCCGTAGCACCAGCCACATCGCGACGGCCAGCGCGCACACGACCCAGGCGGCAGCCGCATGGACGTGCGCCGCGTCCACCCAGCTCCAGGGCATGCGGGGCACATCGCTGCTGTCGCCCGCGTGCTTGCCCGACCCGGTCACCGAGGTACCGAGGGCGATCAGGAGCGCTGAGCAGCCGACGATCGCCCAGCAGAGCTTGCGGACCGGGCGCGGGACACGCGGACGCGGTACGCCGTCGCCCTCGCGGGCGCGCTGCCAGGTGAGCACGGCGACCGTGAGCAGTGCGTTGGCCGCCAGGAAGTGGCCGGCCACGGTCCACGGGTTGAGGCCCGCCATGACGGTGATGCCGCCGATGACGGCGTTGCTGGCCACGATCCAGAACTGGGCCCAGCCGAGCCGGGTCAGCGAGCGCCGTACCGGCTCGGCCGCGCGCGCCGCGACGATCGTCCAGCCGACCGCGGCCGACAGGACGTACGTCAGCATCCGGTTGCCGAACTCGATCGCACCGTGGATGCCCTGTTCGGGTGTGGCGAAGAGGCTGTCGTCCGTGCACTTGGGCCAGGTGTCGCAGCCCAGTCCGGAGCTGGTCAGCCGGACCGCGCCGCCGGTGACGATGATGACCACGCTCATGACGACGGCACTGAGCGCGGCGCGCCGGACCGTCTCGGGGGCGGGCGTCCAGCGCTTGGCGATGTGGGCGAGGGGCGTTTGCACGGGCCTATGGTAGGCGGGGCCTTTGTGCATGTTTTCACGAGGGGTCGTTTCGGTCAGGACGGCTCGAACGTCCGTCGGAAGCGTGAGCCGTCGAGATGGTCCTCGTCCTCCCACCACACGGCGATCCGCCAGTGCGCGGACGGCGGCGGGCGGTCGGGCGAGTGCAGCAGCGCGTCGGCGAGCTCGGCCGCGACCGCCTCCGCGCTGCTGTCGGTCACCGCGTCATTGCCTCGCCAGGGGTACGTCATCGGCTTCCAGGACCCGTCGGTCGCGTCCCGTACGTCGAACCGCCACACCGCACGCCAGGACCTGGCCCGCAGAATCCGCCGCACCTCCTGGCCGTCCAGCCGCAGCCCCTCGGCGATCACGTCCGGTTCCACTCCCTCGATGCGGGCCGCGACCACCGCGAGGGGCAGCAGCCGCTCGGGCAGCAGATCCTGCGCGCGCAGCCGCGTCAGACCGCCGTCGAAAGGGCAGCGGCGCAACCTGCGTTCCAGCTGGTCGCCGAGGTGCTCCAGGGACGCCGTCCGGGTCGGCACGGGCACCTCGGGCGTCGACCACAGGGTATGGAACTCGCGCTCCGCCCGTACGGCCCAGGCCGCCGCGTCCGCCGGCCGCCCCAGCTCCTCCAGCCGGTCGCCCAGGAAGACATGGGCCTGGGCCAGGCCCTCACGGTTGCGCGGATCCGCCTGGTCGAGGCTCTCCCAGACCTCGATGGCCCGGTGGGTGGACGCGAGCGCGGCGAGCCCGTCCTCCAGATCGGCGGGCGGTGGCCGTTCGCCGTCCGGATGGAAGGCGTACCGCGGCATGCCCAGCTCGTCGCTGAGCGGCTCGGCGAGATAGACGGCCTGACTGATCAGGGCCCTGGCGTACCAGCGGGCGTGCTCGCCGTCGCGGCCGGCCGGCTCCGCACAGCGGCGGAGCGCCTCGCCCACGGCGTACAGCGCTTTGTCGCGCCGGCCGGTGTCGAAGTGGTGCCGCGCCAGATCCCCGTAGCGCAGGCCGAGCCGCGCGGTGAGCGCCGGATCGTCCTCCGCGTGCGGGGCCAGAGCGGCGATCAGCTCGGTCAGCACGCGCTCGCGTTCGCGGGGCGCGACACCGGCCCTGCCCGACCTGATCCTGGCCCATTCCGCGTCCAGGCGCAGTGCGGCAGTCCGCTCCATAGAGGCCTCCCACAAGGCGGATCTCGGCAGGCACATACTGGCCCGTGAGTCAGTCCCAGCGGAAGACGCGTGAGCTACTCCCAGCGGAAGAAACGGGTGGCCGCACCCAGTCCGAGCACCGCCCACACGGCGAGGACGCCGAGATCGCCCCACGGCACCGAGGCACCGGTGAGGAGCACATCGCGCAGTCCGTCGGAGAGCGCGGAGATCGGCAGCAGCTCAAGCACCGACCCTACGGCGTCCGGGAACCTGTCCAGCGGCACGATCACCCCGCCGCCCACCAGGAGCAGCAGAAACACCAGGTTGGCCGCGGCCAGTGTCGCCTCCGCCCTGAGCGTCCCCGCCATCAGCAGACCGAGGCCGGAGAAGGCGGCGGTCCCGAGGACCAGAAGCAGCAGTACGGACACAGGACTGCCCTGCGGCGACCAGCCGAGTGCGAACGCGATGCCCGTCAGAAGAACGATCTGCAGGACCTCGGTGACCAGCACGGAGAGTGTCTTGGCGGTCATCAGCGCCGAGCGGGGAAGCGGCGAGACGCCGAGCCGCTTCAGGACTCCGTAGCGGCGCTCGAAACCGGTCGCGATGGCCTGGCCGGTGAAGGCCGTGGACATCACGGCGAGTGCGAGGACGCCGGGAGCCAGGAAGCCGACGGGCTCGCCGCTGCCCGTGTCGATGATGTCGACCGTCGAGAACAGCACCAGGAGCAGTGACGGGATGACGACCGTGAGCAGCAGCTGTTCGCCGTTGCGCAGCAGCATCCTCGTCTCGAACACGGTCTGCGCCGCGACCATCCGCCCGACCGGAGCCGCACCGGGCTTCGGCGTGTATGTACCGGCGCTCATCAGCGCAGCTCCTTGCCGGTCAGTTCGAGGAAGACGTCCTCCAGCGTGTGGCGTTCGACGGAGATGCCGTCCGGCATCACCCCGTGCTGCGCACACCAGGACGTCACGGTCGCCAGCAGCTGCGGGTCGACCTGGCCGGTGATGCGGTACGCGCCGGTCGTGAGCTCCACCGCCTCCGTGCCGTCGGGCAGTGCCTTGAGAAGTGAGCCGACGTCGAGGCCGGGCCGTCCCGTGAACCGCAGGGTGTTCTCGGCGCCGCCCCGGCAGAGCTGCTCGGGGCTGCCCTGGGCGATGACCCGGCCCGCGTCGATGATCGCGACGTCGTCCGCGAGCTGTTCGGCCTCGTCCATGAAGTGGGTGGTCAGGACGGTGGAGACGCCGTCCCGGCGGAGTTCGCGCACCAGCTCCCAGGTGGAGCGGCGGGCCTGCGGGTCGAGGCCGGCGGTCGGCTCGTCGAGGAAGACCAGTTCGGGGCGGCCGACGACGGCCATGGCCAGGGCGAGCCGCTGCTGCTGGCCGCCGGAGAGCCGCCGGTAGGTCGTACGGCCGCAGCTGCCGAGGCCGAGGCGCTCGATCAGCGCGTCCACATCCAGTGGATGGGCGTGGAGCCTGGCGGTGTGGCGCAGCATCTCGTCGGCGCGGGCGCCGGAGTACACGCCGCCGGACTGGAGCATGACGCCGATTCTGGAGCGCAGCTTCGAGGCGTCGGCGACCGGGTCGAGACCGAGGACGCGCACGGTGCCGGCGTCGGCGCGGCGGTAGCCCTCGCAGGTCTCGACCGTGGTGGTCTTGCCGGCTCCATTGGGGCCGAGGACGGCGGTCACGGAGCCCCGGGGGACCTCCAGGTCGAGGCCGTCGACGGCCGTCCTGGATCCGTACCGCTTCACCAGGCCCCGGATCTGGACGACCGACTCGCTTCGCATGGCGGGAAGTCTAGGCGGGGAGCCTCGGGCTCCGAGGGGCGGGGCCGGGGCGCGTGGATGGCCGGGCGGCCCCCACCCGGTGCGCCCCCTCCGAGGCCACGCGCGAGTGCGCCGTCCACCGCTTGGCCCATGGTGAGCGCACCGAGCGGAAATAAACCGGTCCAAGGTCATGGACAGCCTGCTCAGCCACCAGTTTCGGGGCGAATTCCGTGCCGGGTCGCGTGCTGTGTGACCACCTGTGCCGCCCGCCCCGGAGGCGCCCGGCGATTTTCGGTGAATTCGCAGGTCGGAGCCTGTTCCGCAGAGGAAGGGCGAGCCCGGCTGCCCGCTCTGCTCTTAGGTAACCCTTAGTGATGAAGCGCACCGGCTCACGCCTCGGACGGCGGTTGTCAGGGCCAGAGGAATTACGCAACAATGGCGTTGTGAAAAACGTCGGCGAGGCTCCGCAGGAGGAACTCGCGACCGGTGAGCGCTCCACACGCAACCGTGTCGCGCGCTCCATCCTGGATCACGGCCCCTCGACCGTGGCCGAACTCGCCGGGCGCCTCGGCCTCACACAGGCCGCCGTCCGCAGACACCTGGACTCCCTGGTCTCCGAGAATGTCATCGAGCCCCGTGAGCAGCGGGTCTACGGTGCGCGTACGCGCGGGCGGCCCGCCAAGGTGTTCGTACTGACCGACTGCGGCCGGGATGCCTTCGACCAGTCGTACGACACGCTCGCCGCGGACGCGCTCCGCTGGATCGAGCGGACCGCGGGTGGAGGGACGGCGGGCGAGGCGGCCGTCGCCGCGTTCGCCCGCGACCGGATCGAGGCGCAGGCTGAGGCCTACCGCAAGGCGGTCGACGCCGCGCCCGCCGAGGAGCGCACCGAAGCGCTGGCCAAGGCCCTGAGTGTCGACGGGTACGCTGCTACGGCGCGTAGCGCACCGGTCGGCGAACAGCTCTGCCAGCACCACTGCCCGGTCGCCCATGTGGCCGAGCAGTACCCCCAGCTGTGCGAGGCGGAGACGGAAGTCTTCTCCCGTCTCTTGGGAACGCATGTGCAGCGTCTGGCCACCATCGCCCACGGCGACGGCGTCTGCACCACGTTCATCCCGCGCGGCGCACCACAGACCACCACACCATCAGCATCCACCAGCACGGCCGGGAGGAACCCCGCATGACTCTCCCCACGGAGACTGCCCACCCCGAACTCGAGGGCCTGGGTACGTACGAATTCGGCTGGGCCGACTCCGACGCGGCAGGCGCCGCGGCCAAGCGCGGTCTCTCCGAGGAAGTCGTCCGCGACATTTCGGCGAAGAAGAACGAGCCGGAGTGGATGCTGAAGCTGCGGCTGAAGGGCCTTCGTCTGTTCGGCAAGAAGCCGATGCCGAGCTGGGGATCCGACCTGTCGGGCATCGATTTCGACAACATCAAGTACTTCGTGCGGTCCACGGAGAAGCAGGCGGAGTCCTGGGAGGACCTGCCCGAGGACATCAAGAGCACCTACGACAAGCTCGGCATCCCCGAGGCGGAGAAGCAGCGCCTCGTCGCCGGTGTCGCCGCCCAGTACGAGTCCGAGGTCGTCTACCACCAGATCCGTGAGGACCTGGAGGAGCAGGGCGTCATCTTCCTCGACACGGACACCGCGCTGAAGCAGCACCCGGAGCTCTTCCAGGAGTACTTCGGCACCGTCATCCCGGTCGGCGACAACAAGTTCGCCTCGCTGAACAGCGCCGTGTGGTCGGGCGGATCGTTCATCTACGTGCCGAAGGGCGTGCACGTCGACATCCCGCTCCAGGCCTACTTCCGTATCAACACGGAGAACATGGGCCAGTTCGAGCGGACGCTGATCATCGTCGACGAGGACGCCTACGTCCACTACGTCGAGGGCTGCACCGCCCCGATCTACTCCTCGGACTCCCTGCACAGCGCCGTCGTCGAGATCATCGTCAAGAAGGGCGGCCGCTGCCGCTACACGACGATCCAGAACTGGTCGAACAACGTCTACAACCTGGTCACCAAGCGCGCCGTGGCGTACGAGGGCGCGACCATGGAGTGGGTCGACGGCAACATCGGCTCCAAGGTCACCATGAAGTACCCGGCCGTCTATCTGATGGGCGAGCACGCCAAGGGCGAGACCCTGTCCATCGCCTTCGCGGGCGAGGGCCAGCACCAGGACGCCGGCGCAAAGATGGTCCACATGGCCCCGAACACCTCGTCCAACATCGTCTCCAAGTCGGTGGCGCGAGGCGGCGGCCGTACCTCCTACCGGGGTCTGATCGAGATCGGCGAGGGCGCGCCGGGCGCGAAGTCCAACGTTCTCTGTGATGCGCTGCTGGTCGACACGATCTCCCGTTCCGACACGTACCCGTACGTGGACGTGCGTGAGGACGACGTCTCCATGGGGCACGAGGCCACCGTCTCCAAGGTCTCCGAGGACCAGCTCTTCTACCTGATGAGCCGCGGCATGACCGAGTTCGAGGCCATGGCGATGATCGTGCGCGGCTTCGTCGAGCCGATCGCCAAGGAACTCCCGATGGAGTACGCGCTGGAGCTCAACCGGCTGATCGAGCTGCAGATGGAGGGCTCGGTCGGCTGACGCCGCACCGGTCCCAGGCAGCGACAGATTTCTGACGTAGGAAGAGAGCAAGACGACAGCCATGGCTGAGGCTCAGAACATCCCGGCGGGATCCACCACTGCCGGCTCGATCGCGGTTGCCGCCGAGTCGACGGTCGCCACGCGCATGAGTGCGCCCCCGTCGTTCGACGTGGCGGACTTCCCGGTCCCGCACGGCCGCGAGGAGGAGTGGCGCTTCACTCCGCTGGAGCGCCTCGCCGGTCTGCACGACGGCACCGCCGTCGCGACCGGTACCGGCATCAAGGTCGAGATCGAGGCGCCCGAGGGCGTCGTCGTCGAGACCGTCGGCCGCGAGGACGCGCGGCTCGGCAAGGCCGGTACGCCCGTGGACCGGGTGGCCGCCCAGGCGTACTCCTCCTTCGAGAAGGCCTCGGTCGTCACCGTGCCCAAGGAGACCGTGCTCACCGAGCCGGTCCGGATCGCCGTCCACGGCGAGGGCGGCACCGCCTTCGCTCACCAGATCATCGAGCTCGGCGCGTTCGCCGAGGCGATCGTGGTCATCGACCACACCGGTGACGCGGTAGTCGCCGCCAACGTCGACTACCTGCTCGGCGACGGCGCCAAGCTCACCGTCGTCTCGGTCCAGGACTGGGACGACAAGGCCGTCCACGTCGCCCAGCACAATGCGCTGGTCGGCCGCGACGCCTCCTTCAAGTCGGTCGTGGTCACCTTCGGCGGCGACCTCGTACGCCTGCACCCCCGCGTCTCCTACGCGGGCACCGGCGGCGAGGCCGAGCTCCTCGGTCTGTACTTCACCGACCAGGGCCAGCACCAGGAGCACCGCCTTCTGGTCGACCACAACACCCCGCACTGCAAGTCCAACGCCGCCTACAAGGGCGCGCTGCAGGGCCAGGACGCGCACGCGGTGTGGATCGGTGACGTCCTCATCGAGGCGAAGGCCGAGGGCACGGACACATACGAGATGAACCGCAACCTCGTCCTCACGGACGGCGCGCGGGTCGACTCCGTGCCGAACCTGGAGATCGAGACCGGCGAGATCGTCGGCGCCGGGCACGCTTCGGCCACCGGTCGCTTCGACGACGAGCAGCTCTTCTATCTGCAGTCCCGCGGCATCCCCGCCGACGAGGCGCGCCGGCTCGTGGTCCGCGGTTTCTTCGCCGAGCTGGTCCAGCAGATCGGACTGCCGGACGTCGAAGAGCGTCTGCTCGCCAAGATCGACGCCGAGCTGGAGGCCTCCGTCTGATGGCCTTCGTCAAAGCCTGTGCGCTGAGCGAGCTGGACGAGGACACCCCGAAGCGGGTGGAACTCGACGGCACGCCGGTCTCGGTCGTCAGGACCGGGGGCGAGGTGTTCGCCATCCACGACATCTGCTCGCACGCGAATGTCTCGCTCTCCGAGGGCGAGGTGGAGGACTGCCAGATCGAGTGCTGGCTGCACGGCTCCAGCTTCGACCTCCGCACCGGCAAGCCGTCCGGCCTTCCCGCGACGCGCCCCGTCCCCGTATACCCCGTCAAGATCCAAGGGGACGATGTGCTCGTCTCCGTCACCCAGGAGTCCTGAGTCACCCATGGCAACGCTTGAAATCCGCGACCTGCACGTCTCCGTCGAGGCCGAGAACGGCCCCAGGGAGATCCTCAAGGGCGTCGACCTGACCGTGAAGCAGGGCGAGACCCACGCCATCATGGGCCCCAACGGCTCCGGCAAGTCGACCCTCGCGTACTCCATCGCGGGCCACCCCAAGTACACGATCACCTCCGGCACCGTGACGCTGGACGGCGAGGACGTGCTGGAGATGTCCGTCGACGAGCGCGCCCGCGCCGGCTTGTTCCTGGCCATGCAGTACCCGGTCGAGGTCCCCGGCGTGTCCGTCTCCAACTTCCTGCGGACGTCCGCGACGGCGATCCGCGGCGAGGCCCCCAAGCTGCGCACCTGGGTGAAGGAGGTCAAGTCCGCCATGGAGCAGCTCCAGATGGACCCGGCCTTCGCCGAGCGCAATGTGAACGAGGGCTTCTCCGGCGGTGAGAAGAAGCGCCACGAGATCCTTCAGCTGGAGCTCCTCAAGCCGAAGATCGCGATCCTCGACGAGACGGACTCCGGTCTGGACGTGGACGCGCTGCGTCAGGTCTCCGACGGCGTCAACCGCGTCCGGGAGACCGGCGAGGTCGGCACCCTGCTGATCACCCACTACACGCGCATCCTGCGCTACATCAAGCCCGACTTCGTTCACGTGTTCGCGAACGGCCGCATCGCCGAGTCCGGCGGCGCCGAGCTCGCCGACAAGCTTGAGGCCGAGGGCTACGAGGCATACACGAAGGGTGGCGTATCCGCGTGACTGTGGCCCGCCAGGGGCTCCCCGGCCTCCTCGACACCGAGGCGATCCGCAAGGACTTCCCGATCCTCGACCGGGTGCTCCACGACGGCAAGAAGCTCGTGTACCTGGACAACGCGGCGACGTCGCAGACTCCGCGCCAGGTGATCGATGTGCTGAGCGAGTACTACGAGCAGCACAACGCCAACGTCCACCGCGGTGTCCATGTGCTCGCCGAGGAGGCCACGGCGCTGTACGAGGGTGCCCGTGACAAGGTCGCCGCCTTCATCAACGCGCCGAGCCGCGACGAGGTGATCTTCACCAAGAACGCCTCGGAGTCGCTCAACCTCGTGGCCAACATGCTCGGCTGGGCGGACGAGCCCTACCGGGTCGACCGCGAGACCGAGATAGTCATCACCGAGATGGAGCACCACTCCAACATCGTCCCGTGGCAGCTGCTCTCGCAGCGCACCGGCGCGAAGCTGAAGTGGTTCGGCCTCACCGACGACGGCCGGCTCGACCTGTCCAATCTGGAAGAGATCATCACCGAGAAGACGAAGATCGTCTCCTTCACGCTGGTCTCCAACATCATGGGCACGGTCAACCCCGTCGACGCGATCGTCCGCCGTGCGCAGGACGTAGGCGCCCTGGTGCTGCTCGACGCCTCGCAGGCCGCGCCGCACATGCCGCTGGACGTCCAGGCGCTCGGCGCCGACTTCGTGGCCTTCACCGGCCACAAGATGTGCGGCCCGACCGGCATCGGTGTGCTGTGGGGCCGCCAGGAGCTCCTTGAGGACCTTCCGCCCTTCCTGGGCGGCGGCGAGATGATCGAAACCGTCTCGATGCACTCCTCGACCTACGCTCCGGCGCCGCACAAGTTCGAGGCCGGTACGCCCCCGATCGCCCAGGCCGTCGGCCTCGGCGCGGCCGTGGACTACCTGACCTCGATCGGCATGGACAAGGTCGCCGAGCATGAGCACATCCTCACCGAGTACGCGGTGAAGCGGCTGCTCGAAGTCCCCGACCTGCGGATCATCGGCCCGACCACGGCCGAGGAGCGCGGTGCGGCGATCTCCTTCACGCTGGGAGACATCCACCCGCACGACGTGGGCCAGGTCCTCGACGAGCAGGGCATCGCGGTCCGGGTCGGCCACCACTGCGCGCGGCCGGTCTGCCTCCGGTACGGAATTCCTGCGACCACGCGGGCGTCGTTCTATCTGTACTCCACGCCGGCCGAGGTCGATGCCCTGATCGACGGCTTGGAGCACGTCCGTAATTTCTTCGGATGAGGGACTGACGCGTGAAGCTGGATTCGATGTACCAGGAAGTCATCCTGGACCACTACAAGCACCCTCACGGGCGCGGTCTTCGCGATGGCGACGCCGAAGTGCACCACGTCAATCCGACGTGCGGTGACGAGATCACGCTTCGCGTGAAGTACGACGGTTCTCGTATCGAGGACGTGTCGTACGAGGGCCAGGGCTGCTCGATCAGCCAGGCCTCCGCCTCCGTGCTGAACGAACTGCTGGTCGGCAAGGACCTGGCCGAGGCGCAGAAGATCCAGGCGACGTTCCTGGAGCTGATGCAGTCCAAGGGCCAGATCGAGCCGGACGACGCGATGGAGGAGGTGCTGGAGGACGCGGTCGCGTTCGCCGGCGTCTCCAAGTACCCCGCCCGGGTGAAGTGTGCTCTGCTGAGCTGGATGGCGTGGAAGGACGCGACCGCCCAGGCGCTGGGCGAGGGCCCCGAGAGGAAGACGGCATGACCGAGAACGCAGGGGCCGCGCTGAAGCCGGCCACCGAGGAAGAGATCCGCGAGGCGCTGTACGACGTCGTCGACCCTGAGCTGGGCATCGACGTCGTGAACCTCGGCCTGATCTACGGCATCCACGTCGACGACTCCAATGTCGTGACCCTGGACATGACACTGACGTCGGCGGCATGCCCGCTGACCGATGTGATCGAGGACCAGGCGAAGGCGGCGACGGACGGCCTCGCCGCCGAGCTGAAGATCAACTGGGTCTGGATGCCGCCGTGGGGTCCGGACAAGATCACGGATGACGGGCGCGAGCAGCTGCGCGCGCTGGGCTTCAACGTCTGACCGGTCCGACCGGCGCCCTTTCGACGCTCTGATCGTCGTCCGGTTCCGAGCGCGGGTGAACGAGGCCCCCGGCATTTTGCCGGGGGCCTCGTCGTGGCCGGTGCTGTTCGTGTGCCGTACCCGCGGCGTGCGCCCGCGGCCGGCGCGGGGACCGGAGTCTGCTCGGTCAGACGCCCGGCCGCGGCACGGCGGCGGCCTCGGCGAGCGCCGCGGCCAGGTTCTCGGTGCGGATGCGACGGTCGACATAGAGCAGGCTCGTCACCAGCTGCGGGAAGGCGGCGACGGCGATCTGGGTGATCAGCTGGCCGGCCACCCCCACCGCCAGCGTCCCGCCGAGGGAGACCAGGACCTGGGAAACCGTCGCGCCGGAGCGGAGGTCGTCCGTGCCGAGCAGGCCGGGGATCACCTCCAGGACGCTGAGCGGAATCTGCATCACATAGCTCGTGACCGCCGCCGTCATCGCGGCGAGCACCGTGATGCCGAAGATCCGCCACCAGTCGCCGCGGACCAGCTGCGCGGAGCGGCGCATCGCGGCGACCGCACCCTGCCCCTCGAAGACCGCCGCGGCGGGGGCGAGCGAGAACTTCACCCACAGCCAGACGCCGAGCGGTGCGGTGGCGAGGGCGCCCAGGAAGGCCAGCGGGGGCAGGATGTATCCGCCGCCGTCGGAGGCGATGAGCGTGACCGTCAGGGAGACGAACGCCGTGACGAAGAGGGCGAGGGGCACCAGGAAGATCAGGCCGGTGAGGAACACGGTGCCGATCACCGCCGGTACGCGCGCGGCGGCCCGGCGCCAGACGACACCGAACGTGGCCGGCCTGCCCAGCACGGCGTCCTGGAGGATCGCGGGGCAGCTGGCGTACACCATCGCGGTGGCCAGCAGCATGGTGATCACGCCGATCAGCCAGACGGCGACGAACGCGAGGAGCAGAGGGCGGATGTCGTCCCACATCGGAGGAGTCTCGCGCGACGCGTCGGAGACGGCGCGCAGGTGGTCGTCGACGAGGGCGTACGCGATCGCGAGTGCTGCCCCGAAGGCGACGGTCGCCGCGCCGTACACGGCCAGGGCTATGCCGAACAGCGGTTTCCAGTAGCGGCCGATCGTGGTGAACGCCCCGCCCAGTATGTCGCCGAGGCCGAGCGGAGCCAGCGGTATCACCCCGGGTCTGGGCGGGGGCGGGGGCATCCAGCCGCCCCAGCCCGGAGGCGGTCCTGGCGGAGGCGTGTGTCCGTGTGCCACTGGGCTGTCTCCCGCGTGTTGTCAGCCCGGGGCGTCGAGCGCTCGGGCGTGAAGTGCCTGGTCGGCCGGGACAACTTAGCGAGCGGCACCGGGCCCGGTCACCCCCGGGCGGCGTTCCGCGTCTCGGTCGTCGCCGCGCGCAGGGCGGGGGCCGCCTGCTCGAAGTACCGGGACAGGACGCGCAGTTCGTCGGCGCTGAAGCCGTCGAAGACCTCGGCCATCCGGCGGCGGGCCGCGCCGAAGGCCTCTTCGTCCTGTTCCGGGGTGAGGGGCACGGCCTCGACCACGACCCGGCGGCGGTCGGCCGCGTCGGGTCCGCGGCGGACCCAGCCAGCCCGCTCCAGCCGGTCGACGAGCCGGGTGGTGGCGCTCTGGGAGAGGCCGATGCGCTCGGCGAGTGAGCCGGTGGTCAGCGGGCCGGCGAGCTCCAGCACGTTGAGGGCGTAGACGTCGGTCGGGTTCTGGCCGAGGGTCTCGGCGGCGGCCTGGCCGTGCAGGACGACGGCGGTCAGATAGTGGCGGTAGACGTCGGCGAGCTGCCCGAGCAGAGGCCCGTGTTCCTGGTCGGACATCGTCCGTCACCTTTCGCCGTGTCGTGTGGCTGGTTGCCTGCGGCCGTACACATAGTGCCCGATGTCGCTGTTGTGTACGGGCGTACGCAACGATATGTACACTCGTACGCATGGGATACGGACTGCTGGCCGCGGCCATCGCGGCGGAGGTGGCCGGCACGACGGCCATGAAGTACAGCGAGGGCTTCACCCGGCTGTGGCCCTCGCTGCTCACCGTCGCGGGCTATGTGCTCGCCTTCACCCTGCTCGCGCAGACGCTCAAGACCCTGTCGGTGGGCACCGCGTACGCGATCTGGGCGGGCGTCGGCACGGCCGCGATCGCCGCCATCGGCATGCTTTTCCTCGGCGAGTCGGCCAGTCCGGTCAAGCTCGCCGGCATTGCGCTGGTGATCGCCGGGGTCATCGTGCTCAACGTGGGGGGCGCGCACTGATGGGGCGGCGATACGACCCGGAGCGGCGCCAGCGCATCATCGACGCCGCGCTCCGCGTGGTGGCCCGCAGCGGGATCGCCGGGCTCAGTCATCGCACGGTCGCCGCGGAGGCGGATGTGCCGCTCGGCTCCACGACCTATCACTTCGCCTCACTGGACGAGCTGCTGGTCGCCGCGCTGCGCCAGGCCAACGAGGGCTTCGCGGCGGCGGTGAGGGACAGCGGCGCGCTCGCCGACCCGGCCGCCGACGTCGCGCAGGAGCTCGCGCGGCTGATGGGGGAGTGGCTCGCGGGGGAGCGCACGGGAGTGGAGCTGGAGTACGAGCTCTACCTGGCGGCCCTGCGGCGGCCCGCGCTGCGGCCGGTCGCTGCTCAGTGGTGCGAGGGGCTCGCGGACATCCTCGCCCGACGCACGGACCCGGTGACCGCGCGGGCGCTGGTGGCGCTGATGGACGGGATCTGTCTCCAGGTGCTGCTCACCGACGTGCGGTACGAGGCGGAATATGCGCGGGAGATGCTGAACAGGGTCCTGGCGGGGAACGGGGTGGACTGAGCTCGGAGCCCGGCGGCGAGCGGGCCGAGCGCCTCGGAGGCAGCCGAGGGGACGGTCCGACCGGGAGCGGATCCCCCCGGGTGGGCCCCAAGGCGGATGCCCGGAGCCTGTACGCGGGAGCCTCCGTCAGCGGCCGGGTGCTCGCCCCGCCGCTCGGCGGAGCGCTCTACTCCACCGCGCCCGCCCTGCTCTGGCCCGCCTGCGCCGTCCTCGCCGGAGCGGCAGGACTTGCCGTCCTCGCCGCCGGGCGGCTGCGCACCCGCCCGTCACCTGAGACCGGTTCGCTCCCGCGGGCCCTCGCCGGTTAGCGTTCGACCATGACTGACTCGCCCGACAGCACCACCGCTACGCGCACCACCGGCGCCGTCGCCGCCGGACTCGCCACCCTCGCCGCCGACGGCACGGTCCTCGACACCTGGTTCCCCGCCCCCGAGCTGACCGCCGGGCCCGGCCCGGCCGGGAGCGAGCGGCTGACCGCCGAGCGGGCCGCCGAGTTGCTCGGCGAGGGCGCCGCCAAGGCGATCGGCCCGGACGCCCGCCGAGGCGTCGAGGTCGTCGCCGTCCGTACCGTCATCGCCTCGCTCGACGACAAGCCGCTGGACGCCCACGACGCGTATCTGCGACTGCACCTGCTCAGCCACCGGCTGGTCCAGCCGCACGGCCAGAACCTGGACGGCCTCTTCGGGCTGCTCGCCAACGTCGCCTGGACGTCGCTCGGCCCTGTCGCCGTCGACCAGGTCGAGACCGTACGGCTGAACGCCCGTGCCGAGGGCCTGCATCTGGCCGTGACGAGCGTCGACAAGTTCCCGCGGATGACGGACTACGTCGCACCCAAGGGTGTGCGCATCGCCGACGCCGACCGGGTCCGCCTCGGCGCGCACCTCGCCGAGGGCACCACCGTCATGCACGAGGGCTTCGTCAACTTCAACGCCGGCACGCTCGGCACGTCGATGGTCGAGGGACGGATCTCCGCGGGCGTCGTCGTCGGCGACGGCTCCGACATCGGCGGCGGCGCGTCCACCATGGGCACCCTCTCCGGCGGCGGCAACGTCCGCATCGTCATCGGCGAGCGCTGCCTGATCGGCGCCGAGGCGGGCGTCGGCATCGCGCTGGGCGACGAGTGCGTCGTCGAGGCCGGGCTGTACGTCACGGCCGGCACGCGGGTCACCATGCCCGACGGGCAGATCGTCAAGGCCCGCGAGCTCTCCGGCGCGGGCAACATCCTCTTCCGCCGCAACTCCGTGACGGGTGCCGTCGAGGCGCGGCCGAACAACGCGGTCTGGGGCGGTCTCAACGACGTCCTGCACAGCCACAACTAGGGCCTTTTCCGGATCGGGCCGGGCACGATCCGAAACGCAGGCCCGGGCCGGACCCCGGCGAGCACAGGGCCCGCCCCTCAGCGGAGGGACGCGCCCGACCTCGCCAGCAGCTCCTCGTACGCCACGCGCAGCCCGTCCACCGCCCCGCGGTCGGCGGGCTGCAGTGGTTCACGGACCGGTCCCGCGTCCAGCAGCGCCTTCGCCGTCACCGTGCCCGGCAGGCCCGACGCCATCATCAGCTCCGCCAGCGGGAGCGTGAGCCCGTTGAGCCGGGCGGCCTCGCCGGTGTCCCCGCGGTCGAAGGCGTCCAGGACCGCGCGCAGCTGCCGCGGCGCCACATTCGCGACCGTGCTGACGTAACCCGCCGCGCCCACCGCGTACAGCGGCAGATTCAGCTCCTCGCAACCCGAGTAGTACGCCAGCGAGGTGCGGGCGATCACCGTGGACGAGCCGAGCAGGTCGTACGCGCAGTCCTTGACCGCCACGATGCGCGGGTGCTCGGCCAGCCGCAGAAGGGCCGCGGTCCCGATCCGGGCGCCGGTGCGGCCCGGGATGTCGTACAGCATCACGGGGAGGGCGGTGGCGTCCGCGACCGTGCGCATGTGCGCCTCGATCGCGTCCTGTGGCGGGCGGCTGTAGTACGGAGTGACCACGAGCAGGCCGTCCGCGCCCGCCCGTTCGGCGGCGCGGGCCAGCTCGACGGTGTGCCGGGTGGACGCGCTTCCCACCCCCGCGACGATGTGGGCGCGCCCGCCGGCGGCCCGGCGCACGGCCCGTACCAGCGCGGTCTTCTCCGCGTCGGTCGTGGTCGGGGACTCGCCGGTGGTGCCGCTGAGGACGAGCCCGTCGCAGCCGTCGGCGACCAGACGGGCCGCGTGGCGGGCAGCCGCCCCCAGGTCCAGCTCCCCGGTGCTGGTGAAGGGCGTGATCATGGCGCAGAGGGCGCGGCCGAAGGGGCGTGGTGTGGTCATGCTCCGCAGTGTCGGTCTCTCCAACCGTGAAGGTCCACTTAGTTCTTCTTGGAGTGAACAGCAAGCAATGCTGAACGGTTGGATGGGAGTGTGCTCTGGCAGGGCGGCCTCACATGGGTCACCATGGCGGAATCGCTGTCCGCATTCGTCCAGAGTTCGTCCAGGGCTCGTCCCTACGGAGGTCGTCATGAGGCTCGGCAAGGCACTCGCCACCGGCATCGCCGAAGAGCAGCCCCAGGAACACCTGCTGTCCGATCAGCACTCCGATCAGCACGTCGAGCGGCAGCACGTCCAGGCGCGGGAGCCCCAGACCGCACAGCAGCCCGCGGCCGAGCAGCCCGTCGGGGCGGCAGCGGCCCGATGAGACTGCGGCTCCCCGAGGAACGCCCGGAGGAGCCGCCCGTAGGCCACAAGGTCGCCCACCCTGTGCTGTCCCAGGACGGCACACGGGCCGCGTTTCTCGGCGTCTCGCTGGGCGGCCGTGAGCCGTACGGCGTGCTCGCCGAGGCGCGCTGCGCCTACGGGTGGCGCCATCGCGCCCCGTCCCGCTTCTGCGACTGCGGCTTCCACTGCCTCCACTCGCGCACCGAGGCTTCGGGGCTCGTCTGCACCGCCGAGCACCGTATGGCCGTGCTGCTGGACGTGGCCGTGCTCGGCGCGTACATCCGCTTCGAACGAGGCTTCCGCTACGGCCGCCAGCGCGTCCGCAGCATGACCGTCGGCCCCTGCCCCTGCCACCACGAGGCGACCCTGCTGGCCGATGCGGGATGGGGGCGGCCGGGCTGGCGCGCCCTGGAGGCGGCCTGCGCCGGATGCGTCCGCGAGCGTCCCGCCCTGTCGCCGACCGACTTCGGGGCCCGCGCCGGAGAGGGGCTCCGCGTCCTTGGCGCAGCGTCCGCCATCGCGCCGCCGCCGGAGCGTTCCGTGCCCGAACTGGTCGCCGAGGCCGCGCTGTTGCAGGCCAGGCTCGACTGGTTCCAGTCCCAACTGGCCCGTCTCACGGGGCCAGGGCGAAGCCAGGGCTAGCGCCCGGGGGCGCCCGAGCCTCGGCGCGGGCGTGCGGCAGGACACGCAGGCCCGGTTGAACCCGTCCGGCGGCCGGACGAACCGGACGGGTGAGGGCCGGGCGACTACGGGCGGAAGCGCAGCACCTGCGGGTCGTGGTCGCTGTTCTGGTCCGCGAACTCCGCGTTGATGTGCACGCTGTCGTACGTGAAGTCGTCGACTGCGGGGCTGGTCAGGATCTGGTCAAGCACCTGGGCGTTGCCCTGGTAGACGTACGAGTAACGCTCCGAGCGCGGCAGCGACTTGACCGCGGCGTTGAGCGCGCGGCCGTCGGTGAGCGCCTTCGTCGTCGCCGAGAACTCGAAGTCGTTGATGTCGCCCAGGACCAGGACGTCGGCGTGGCGGTCGGCCTTCAGGATGTCCTTGACGAAGGTGTTCACGGCCTGCGCCTGCAGCAGGCGCTTGGCCTCGGAGGAGCGGTTCGGCGGCTGGTGGACGGAGGTCAGGCCCTCGTCGCCGCCCTTGGAGCCGAAGTGGTTGGCGATCACGAAGACAGTGCGCCCGCGGAAGACGAACTCACCGGCCAGCGGCTTGCGGCTGTCGGCCCACGCCGCGTTGGACGGGTCGATCCGGCCGGGGGAGAGCGTCAGGGCCGCTTCCCCCTTCTCCCTGACGACGGCGGTCGCGGTCGTCGCGTCGCCGCCAGGGCGGTCGGTGAAGGAGACCCGCGCCGGGTTGAAGAGGAAGACCTGGCGGATGTTGCCGCCGGGCTCACCGCCGTCCTTGTTGTTCTCGGGGTTGATCGTCCGCCATTGGTACGCGGGACCGCCGGCCGCCACGATCGCCGTCGTGAACTTCTTCACCGTCTCCTCGGCGGAGACGGTGCCGTCGTTCTTGGCGCCGTTGTCGTCCTGGATCTCCTCCAGGGCGACGATGTCGGGCGAGGCGAGATTCTCGACGACGGCCTTGGCGAGCGCGTCGAACTTCGTCTGCGGGTCGCTCGGGTCGAGGTTCTCCACGTTGTACGTGGCGACCGCGAGCTCCCCGCGTCGCTGCGGGCGGGTCGTCTCGGGCTCAAGACCGCGGTCGACGACGGTGCCCAGGGTGCGGGCGACCAGCGTGTAGCCGCCGAACTGGTTGAAGTCCAGCGGTCCTTCGGTCGTGCCGGTCAGCCGGTCGCCGACGTTCGCCTTGGGGAAGGGCTGCTGGGCGATCGGGGCGAGCTGCTGGATCTGGAGCCGGCCAGTGTTCTGCGCGGTGTACGAGCCGTAGACCGTGCCGCCGCGGCGGTTGTCATTCTCGTGCGGCTTGACCGTCACCCACAGTTCGGAGTACGGGTCGGTCGCGCCGACGACGCGGGAGGAGCCGATGCGGACGTTCTCGCCCTCCAGCGACTCGTAGTAGTCCAGCGCGTACGTGCGCGGCTCAAGAGCCAGGCCGTTGATGCTGTTGGCAGCCGCGGGGTCACCGTCGGGCGCGTACGCGCGGGGGACGGACCGCGCGGTGATGGTGACGGTCGCGGGCAGGGCGTTGCCCGAGGAGACCACGGTCACGGTCGGCTTCGAGATCTGCGTGACCGACTGGTTGCCGGAGGAGGTGCCGCCGGGGATGTACTCGCCGACGAGGCCGGAGACCTTGACGGCGTCTCCCACGGCCACGGCCGGGTTGGAGCTGGTGAAGACGAAGACGCCCTCGCTGGTCGCGGAGTCGGCGTCGGCCTGCGGGTCCTGGAACCAGAAGCCCTTGGAGCCGTAGGTCCGTACACCCGTGACGATGCCGGGGACTTCGGTCACCTGCCGGCCGGCCAGCGGGGATATCCGGGTGGATCCCTGGATGTCATGGATCCGGACATCGGCGTCGGCGGAGGCGTCGGCGGAGGCGGAGGAGCCGGCGAGGAGGCCGGCGGCCAGCGCGGCGGACACGACGGCCGCGACGGCGGCCGTTCTCGGTACGACGGAGGAAGGCATCAAGGAACTCCGGAAGTGAGGGTGAGGGGTGCGTTCGATGGTTCTACGCGCGTCAATCTCTTGGTTGTACTGGGGAGTTGTCAAGGGTCGACGGGTGTACGGAGGGGGACGGACCGGTGAACCCGCCCTCGCGCCCGGGTGGTCGGGGCGCGAGGACGGGGCGGGCGTGCCTTCCGGGGCCGGGCGCGGGCCGTGCCGGGGGCCGACGCCGGGCGGGCCGGGCACACCCGCGCCCGCCGCCCGCACGGTGTCCGCGCGGGCGGCGAAACCCGGTGAAATACGTCTACGCTGGGGGCCGCCCACAGGGCCGCCCGCACCCCGTACGCCTCCGAGGAGAACCACCAGATGTCCGAAGACCGCCCCACCCTGCCGCCGGTGCGGCTGCACTCGGACGCGGAGCTGGCGCGGGACGCGCTCGCCACACCGCTGCTGACCCGGGCCGTCCGGCTCGCCCGCTGGGCGGGCCCGGACACACGGGTGGGAGCGGGCGGCGAGCTCGTCGACGAGCAGCTGACCGCGGCCGCCCAGGAGCTCGGCCTCGGGGCCGACGAGGACGGTCCTGCCTACGCGAGCGAGGCATGGCGTGCCGCCATCGACACCGGGCTCGTCGAGGTCGGCGACCCGGCCGACGACGCCGCGGAGCACGGAACCGCCAGGGCGGGCGAGAATCTCGCGGTGATCACCTCGGGTGGACCGCAGGACATCCTCGCTGTCTGGCTGGACGCCCTGGAGGCCGTGCACGCCGACGCGATCGCCCCGATCCTGGACGACCTCGCCAACGCGATCGGCGAGGACGGCGAGATCGACTACGAGGCGCTCGACTGGGACCCGGACGGCGAGGCCGACTTCCTCGACGGCGTCCTCGGGAACCTGTATCTGCTCACCGTCGCGGAGGGCGGCGCGGGCGAGGGCCCCGTGCCGCTGCCCGCGCTCGCGGCATCGATGATCGTGCCCGACGATATGGGCGATCCCACCGACGACGTGCTGGAGCAGGTGTCGGTGGCGATGATGCGGCTGGACGAGCAGTTCCGGCTGTTCGAAGGGGTCGGCCTGGTCGAATACCGGCCGGTGGACGAGGCGTTGATGGCGGAGGAGGGCGAGGAGCCGGCTCCGCCGGTGGACGACGAGGACGTCTCCCGTTACGGCATGGTCGAGCTCACCCCGCTCGGTCTGTACGGCATCAGGGCACGCATGCTGGAGGCGGGGATCGACGCGCCGGCAGTCGGCGACCTGGCCGACAAGGGCGCGGAGGTGCTCCTGGACGGGCTCGCGGGCTTCCCGGAGGTGGCGGCACGGGCCGAGACCGAACAGTGGCTGGCCCGGCGCGATCCCGTCGACGCGGCGCGCGAACTCCTTGCGGCGGCAAGGGGTGTGGACCGGCGCGCGCCACTGCGGCGCCTCAACGCCCAGCAGGCCCTGACCCTGGTGGGCCCCCAGGCGGAACCGGCGGTACGCGCGGTACTCGACGACAGGGAACTGGGCGGCCTGGCGCGGGTCTGGCTCGCGGAGCGCGGCGCGGGCGATGTGCCCGCACCGCCGGAGTCGATGATCTTCTGGCTGGCGATCGACACGATTGCCGCGCAGCTGGACGCGGAGGGGGACCTGGCGGAGCTCAAGGAACTGGTGGAAGGCCTGGTGGGCCAGCACAGGGGCTTCTTCGAGGCGGCGTGGCGGGTGGAGCACCCGGGGACGGCGGAGGTGCTGGAGGCGATGGGGAGGCTGCATCCGGACAAGCGGGTGGCGAAGGAGGCGCGCAAGGCCGCGTTCAAGGCACGGTCGCGGGTGAGTGGCTGAGGGGGTCTCCCCCCGGTCGTGAGGGCTCCGCCGAGGCGGGAGGGCGCTCCGCCGGACGGGTCGTCAGCCGCGTCGGCCGGTCCGTCCGTTGAGATTCGGCCATTCGCGGTCCTGCCCGCAGGGACATTCATGGACAGCGTGGCCTCTCGATGTCGGCGGGAGTTCAATTGCCGTTTGTGCGTCACCGAAAGTGTGTGCCTGTCATCGCCCCAGCCGGACGCGTATCTCCAGGAGTACTCGATGCCGCTCACCCGTAGGGAATTCGCCAGACAGTCCGCGCTCACCGGCGCGGGAGTCGCCCTCACCGGCGCCGTGGGCTCTCTCGCCACCGCGCCCGGCGCGCTTGCCGCAGAGGACACCGCCGGGACAGCCGAAACCGTCGGCGAGGAGCACGGTGACCACGGCCACCACGAGCCGGGCTACGGACCGCTGCTCCCCGACCCCAGGAAGATCCTCGCGCTGCCCGCCGGATTCTCGTACCGGATCATCACGCACAGCGGCGTCACCAAGCTGGACTCGGGGGAGTGGACTCCCTCCAACCACGACGGCACCGCCACCTTCGAGGGCCCCCGCGGAGTGACCCTCCTTGTCAACAACCACGAGCTCAAAGGCCCCCGCGCCAACTGGAAGTACCCGGTCCCGCTCACCGAGGGGCTCGTCTACGACCCGGCCGCGTCCGGTGGCTGCTCCGTCGTCGAGGTCCACCGCGGCGGCGAGGTCGCCCAGTGGGTCGGCATCGCGGGTACCTCGCAGAACTGCGCCGGCGGCCGCACGCCGTGGAGCACCTGGCTCACCTGCGAGGAGACCGAGGACCTGGCAGGCAAGAACGGCATGACCAAGGACCACGGCTACGTCTTCGAGGTCGACCCGTGCGACCGGCGGGCCAACCGTGCGCCCAAGCCCATCAAGGCCTTCGGCCGGTACGCCCACGAGGCCGTCGTCATCGACCCCAAGCGCGGCCACGCCTACCTCACCGAGGACGCCGACACCCCCAACGGCCTGCTCTACCGCTGGGTCCCGCCGCACGGCTTCAAGCACGGGCGCGGACACCTCCGGCAGCTCGCCGACGACGCGGGCGTCCTCCAGGCGACCAAGTGCTTCGACTCCGGCGGCCGATTCGTCGACGACCTGTCCCGCGCCACGCGGATCGGCACCGTCTACGGCGTCGACTGGGTCGACGTCCCCGACCGCGACGGCCGTACCAAGTCGGTGCGCAAGCAGTTCGCCGACACGGACATCACCCGCGCCCGCAAGCTCGAAGGCATGTGGTGGGGCGACGGAGGCGTCTACATCGTCTCCTCGTTCGCGCGCGCGGAGAGCCCGGTGCAGCACGACGGCCAGGTCTGGTTCTACGACCCCAAGCGGCGCACCCTCACCCTGAAGGTGCTGCTCGGCGTCAACGCGGACCCGTCGAAGGACGGCGCCTTCGACGGTCCCGACAACATCACGGTCTCCCCGTACGGCGGACTGATCATCGCCGAGGACGGCGAGGGCGTTCAGCACCTCTTCGGAGCGACCGAACGCGGGCGCACGTACCCGATCGCCCGCAACGAGCTGAACATCGGCACCGAAGAGGATCCGGAATTCAGCGAGTTCACCGGTGTCGTCTTCTCGCCGGACGGACGGACGCTGTACGCCAACATCCAGACCCCGGGCATCATGCTGGCGATCACGGGTCCCTGGAAGCGCCACTCGCACCGCTGAGGGCTGTCGGTGGTCCTGCGCCCGTGCCGCCCCGGCGGTACGGGCGTTCCGCTTCCCGGGAAAATCCTTGGCGCCGGCCGGCGTTGCGCTCCTAAAGTGATGCGTGTCCGAAGGGAAAGGCAGAGCCTTTCACGGGACACCACAACGACATGCACCTCCCGGTGCGCAGGCTGCGGCTACTTCTTTTCCAGAAATCACGCCGCCGCCACCTTTGATCTCGGGAGGCTCAGCATTCGGGAATGCCCGGTGCGCAGGCGACGGTTACTTCTCGGACCGGGAGGATGCGGGTTCAAATCCCGCCCGGCCACGGTTGGTGGAGCAATCAGGAAGCTCGCCCGGCTACAGTCCGTCGCCGACCTCTGATCTCGGGCGTTCCTCTGCTGCGCTTCCCCCAGGAATTCGGGGGAATTCACATGGCACGCTTCAATACGCGCAGGGCCCGCGCCGGAGCCCTCTCGCCCGTACGCTCGACCGGCCGCACCACACGAACCCACCAGGGCGGCACGGGCGCCGAGCGTGACGCCCGCTCCGAGCTCTTTCTGCTCGCCGTCGCCAACTTCGTTGCGCAGCAGACCTTTTACGAGTCCGGCGGCGCCCGCGACGACCGCTTCACCCGTCTCGTGCGCACCCTCGCCGTCGAGGACCCCGAGTGGACCGCGTCGCTGCTGGGCTGGCTGCGCGGCGAGGGCAATATGCGCACCGCCGCGATCGTGGGAGCCGCCGAATACGTGAAGGCGCGGCTCGACGCGTCGGTGACCGCGGGACCGACGAACCGCCAGGTCGTCGACTCCGTGCTGCGCCGCGCGGACGAGCCCGGCGAAATGCTCGGCTACTGGACCTCGCGGTACGGCCGTAATGTGCCCAAGCCCGTCAAGCGCGGCATCGCCGACGCCGTCGCGCGCCTCTACAGCGGAAAGTCGCTGCTGAAGTACGACACGGCTTCCAAGGGTTACCGCTTCGGCGACATTCTCAATCTGGTGCACGCCGCACCCGATCCCGCAAAGCCGTGGCAGGGCGCGCTGTTCCAGTACGCGCTCGACCGCCGGCACAATCCGGAGACGGCCGTGCCGCCCGCTTCGATCCGTACGCTCACCGCCCACCGGGCGCTGCTGGACATACCGGTGGACGAGCGGCGTGCGGTGATCGCCGCGCCTGGCGCCGCGGCGCGCCTCGCCGAGGCGGGCATGACATGGGAGGCGCTGGCGGGCTGGCTGCAGGGCCCGATGGACGCGACGGCCTGGGAGGCCGTCGTCCCGTCCATGGGAGCGATGGCGCTGCTGCGCAATCTGCGGAACTTCGACGAGGCGGGGGTCTCGGACGAGGTCGCGGCACAGGTCGCGGCGAAGATCTCGGACCCCGAGGTCGTCGCGGACGCACGGCAGTTCCCGTTCCGCTACCTCGCCGCGTACCGGCACGCCCCGTCGCTGCGCTGGTCGTACGCGCTGGAGCGGGCGCTCGGCCACTCGCTGGCCCATGTGCCCTCGCTGCCGGGCAAAACCCTGGTCCTGGTCGACCGCTCGGGCTCGATGTGGTCGCCGCTCTCGGACCGTTCCGAGCTCAACCGCGCTGATGCGGCAGCGGTGTTCGGCGCCGCGGTGGCCATCCGGGCCGAGCATGCGGACCTCGTCGAGTTCGGTACGGGCAGCGCGCCGGTGAGGTTCCGCTCGGGCGAGTCCGTGCTGAAGGTCCTCGGACGCTTCGGCGAGCTCGGCGGCACCAATACCACCGAGGCGGTCCGAAGGCACTACCGCGCGCACGACCGGGTGCTGATCGTCACCGACGAGCAGGCGGCGTACAGCTACCACGGCGACCCGACCGAGCAGATCCCGGAGCACATCCCCGTCTACACCTGGAACCTCGCCGGTTACCGGGCGGGCCATGCCCCGTCGGGCAGGCCGATGCGGCACACCTTCGGCGGCCTGAGCGACGCGGCCTTCAGGATGGTCCCCCTCCTCGAACGGGGCCGGGACGCCGACTGGCCCTGGGCGTAGCACCGGTCGCCCGTCGCGCGGCGGGGTGCTCGCGGCCGTTGTGCTCCCGTGGACTGGTATCTAACATGTCAGTCCATGGAAGCACTGCGGCCGGTACCCAGGACCCTGCTGCGCGACACCGCGTACGCGGCCATCCGCGACGCCATCGTGTGCGGTGAACTTCCCCCCGGGGACGCGGTCCGCGACGCCGACCTCGCCGAGCGGCTCGGGCTCTCCCGCGCCCCGGTGCGCGCGGCGCTTGCGCGGCTCGCCGAGGAGGGGCTCGTCGAGACCAAGCCGCAGAGCTACACGCGCGTGACCCGGCTCGATCCGCGGGCCGTGCGTGAGGCAGCCGTGGTGGTGCGCGCCATGCACGAGCTGGCCGCCCGCGCCGCCGTGCCCCGGCTCACCCCCGAGGACGTCACCGCCATGCGCCGGGCGAACGCCCGCTTCGAGGAGGCGACGCGCGGCGGTGACGTGGGGGAGGCCCTGCGGGCGGACGACGAGCTGCACGACGTGCTGGTACGGGTCTGCGGCAACCGTGCCGTCGCGGCCACCATCGCCCGCCACACCCCGCTGATCCGCCGCCTGGAGTGGCGGCAGTTCGCCGAGGCGAGCGCGCTGGAGTCGGCCGCCCTGCACGCCCGGCTCATCGACGCGTGCGCCGGTGCGGACGCCGAGGAGGCCGCCCGTATCACCGCGCGGATCTGGCGCGCACTCGAAGAACTCGCGGATGAGTCGCATGAACAAGACAAATCCGGCGAAGTGTTTCGATCGCGCACATCGGATGTGCGCGATGAATCCGGTATGAACTGACCCCGGGGAGCCCGTATGTCGATCACATCGTTCGAGCGGTTTCCGCTGCTCTTCGGCCCTTCGCCGGTGCATCGCCTCGACCGGCTGACCCGCCGTCTCGGCGGCGCGGAGCTGTGGGCCAAGCGCGAGGACTGCAATTCCGGCATCGCCTACGGCGGCAACAAGACGCGCAAGCTGGAGTACCTCCTCGCCGATGCCCTGGCCCGGGGCTGCGACACCCTGGTGTCGATCGGCGGCGTGCAGTCCAACCACACCCGGCAGGTCGCCGCGGTCGCCGCCCGCGCCGGGCTCGGCTGCGTGCTGGTGCAGGAGAGCTGGGTCGACTGGCCCGATCCGGGCTACGACAAGGTCGGGAACATCCTGATCAGCCGCCTCGCCGGGGCGGACGTCCGGCTGGTGCGCGCCGGGTTCGGGATCGGCGTCAAGGAGAGCTGGGAGCAGGCGCTGCGCGAGGTCGAGGAGCGCGGCGGCCGGCCCTACGCCGTCCCCGCCGGGGCCTCCGACCATCCGCTGGGCGGCCTCGGCTTTGCGAACTGGGCGTACGAGGTGGCCGAGCAGGAGCGGACGGCCGGTGTGTTCTTCGACACCGTCGTCGTGTGCTCCGTGACCGGCAGCACCCAGGCCGGGATGGTCGCGGGATTCGCGGCACTCGAAGAGGCGGGCGGCCGCCCGAGGCGGGTGATCGGCATCGACGCGTCCGCCGCGCCGGAGCGCACCAGGGAACAGATCGGGCGCATCGCTCGCAGTACCGCCTCACTCATCGGGGTGGAGCGAGAACTGCTGGACACCGACATCGAGCTGGACGAGCGGTACCACGCGGGGACGTACGGCATCGCGGACGAGGCGACGCTGGATGCCATGCGGCTGGCGGCCCACACCGAGGGGATGGTGACGGATCCGGTGTACGAGGGGAAGTCGATGGCGGGCCTCATCGACCTGGTGATACGGGGAGAAATCGGCTCCGGTTCGCGGGTGCTTTATGCCCATCTCGGCGGTCAGCCGGCGCTCAACGCGTACAGCGAGCTGTTCTGACGTGGCGAAGGTGGCCCCCGAGGGCCCATACTCCAGGTAATGACAAAGTCAGCCGGATCTCGCCGCTATTTGCCCTCCAGTCCCTTCAACAAACCGGCCGCGGCTGCCCCGCCGATTGAGCAGTACGAAGTGGGCGACCGGGTCTCGCACGACCAGTTCGGACTCGGAAGAGTCATCGCAGTCGAAGGCGACAATGCCGCAGTGCTTGTCGACTTCTCGGGGCGTCAGGGAAGAATCCTGAGCCCTTACTCCAAGCTGGCCAAACTCTGAGGACCGTGGCCGCCGGGCCCGCCATCACCTGAATCGGTGGCGGGCCCGGCAGCGTCGGTCACAGCGACTGGGCGGCGGGCTTGACCATGCCCCGCACCGTGCGGGACTTCACGAAGTCGCCCATCGCGGTCATCTCCCACTCACCGGAGAACTGCTTGATCAGCTTCGCCATCATCACGCCCGTCTGCGGCTCGGCGCCGGTCAGATCGAAGCGGACCAGTTCCTCGCCTGTCCCGGCGTCGATCAGCCGGCAGTAGGCCTTGGCGACCTCGGTGAACTTCTGTCCCGAGAACGAATTGACCGTGAAGACGAGCCCCGTGGCCTCCGCGGGCAGCCGGCCGAGATCCACGACGATCACCTCGTCGTCGCCCGCCCCCTCGCCCGTCAGATTGTCGCCGGAGTGCTTGATCGCGCCGTTCAGGATCGAGAGCTTGCCGAAGTAGCAGCTGTCCAGGTGGTTGCGGTTGGGGCCGTACGCGATCACGGAGGCGTCGAGGTCGATGTCCTTGCCGCGGAAGGCAGGCTCCCAGCCCAGGCCCATCTTGACCTGGGAGAGCAGCGGGCGGCCACCCTTGACCAGGGACACCGTCTGGTTCTTCTGGAGGCTGACCCGCCCCTTGTCCAGGTTGATCTTTCCGGCGCCCGGGGCGGGAGCGGCCGGGGGAGCGGCGGGCGGCGGTGGCATGGACGCGGCGAGACGCGGGTCGGCCGGTGCGGAGGGAGCAGGGGCGGGTGCGGGAGCCGGGGTGGGTGCGGGAGCAGGGGTGGCGGTGGGCGCTGCCGCGGGTTCCTCGTCGACCGAGACGCCGAAGTCGGTGGCGATGCCCGCGAGGCCGTTCGCATACCCCTGGCCGACCGCGCGGGCCTTCCAGGCGCCGTTGCGCAGATAGATCTCCACCACGACCAGCGCGGTCTCCGCGCCGAGCCGGGGCGGGGTGAAGGTGGCGAGCGCGCTGCCGTCGTCGGCATCGCGGATGGTGGCGGTCGGCTCGATGCCCTGGAAGCTCTGGCCCGCGGCGTCCGGGCTCGCCGTGACGACGATCTTCTCGATGCCGGGTGGGACCGCGGTGGTGTCCACCACGATCGCGTCGGGCGAGGAGCCGCCGCCGGAGCGGTAGCTGACGCCGGGGCCCGCCGGCTGGTTGTAGAAGATGAAGTCGTCGTCGGAGCGCACCTTGCCGTCGGCGGTGAGCAGCAGGCCCGATACGTCGAGCCGCACCGGGGCGGCGACGTCCACCGCGACTCGGGCGGCGGAGAGAGGGATGTTCGAGCCGGGGGTCATAGCTGTCATGCCAGACGTAACGAGCGAGGGCGCTTTACCGTTCCCTTACCTTCGGCTATCGGTTCCTCGGGTGGTCGCGGGCCGCGCGCTCGTTGCCGAACTTGTAGGCGCCGGTCCAGCGGGCCATGACGAGCTGGGAGTCGCCCGACTCCACCTCGGCCAGGAACTTCTCGGCCCGGCCGCCGCGCAGCGTCCCGGCCGCGCGGCCGCGGTGAGTGATGACGACGCTCCCGTCGCCGTGCTGGGCGTAGCTGAATCCGAAGGGTTTGGCCATGGCCGACATCCTGGCCTGGCACGGTCCCCGCCGCACGCCAATATTGTCCCCGAGCATCCCTTCACCACCGCTGACATGGACCTTCCTCGGGGCGTGCGCCATGCTGCGGGCATCGGTCAGTACGGCCACCGGGGCGGGTTGGTGGTGAAGTGGCCGCCCAGATGCGCGTGGTCCGGGTTGTCCGCGTCGAGTTCACCCTGTTCCGCGACGAGCTTCTCGGCGTACTGCTCCGAGTCGTCCTGCGGCTCGTACCCGAGGGCGCGCGCCGTTGTGAGGTCCCACCACAGGCGGGTGTTGGCGGAGGAGCCGTAGACGACGCTGTGGCCGACGTGCTCGGCGGTGAGCGCCGCGTGGAAGAGCCGGGCGCAGTCGCCAGGGCTCATCCAGACCGACAGCATCCGCACCGACGTCGGCTCCATGAAGCAGGAGCCGATGCGGACGGAGACGGTCTCCAGGCCGTGCAGGTCCCAGTAGAGCTGGGCCAGATCCTCGCCGAAGCACTTGGACAGGCCGTAGAAGGTGTCGGGGCGGCGCGGGGTGTCGATGGGGATCAGGTCCGCGGGGTCGTGCGGCGCGTGGCCGGGCGGGCGCGGGGTGAAGCCGACCGCGTGGTTGCTGGAGGCGAAGACGATCCGCTCGACGCCCTCCTCGCGTGCCGCCTCGTACAGGTTGTAGGTCCCTTCGATATTGGCCCGCAGGATCTTCTCGAAGGAGGCTTCCAGGGAGATGCCGGCGAGGTGGATGACCGCGTCGACGCCCTGCACCGCCTCGCGCAGTGCCGCCCTGTCGGCGAGGTCGGCGGTGATCGCGTCCGGCACTCCCCCGAGGGGGGTGGCGTCGAAGAGCCGGAGTTCGTAGCCGTACGCGGGCAGCAGCCCCCGCATCAGTGTGCCGAGGCCGCCGGCGGCGCCGGTGAGCAGGACGGTGTGGGGAGTGGGCATGGGCGGATCTCCTCGAATTGCTCAGGTTCGTAGACGATATTCACATGCATGGAAACGCTAGGGAGGCGGTCCTGGCACCGTCAAGTGTTGCGCGGAGGGGGTGAATCCGCGTCTGCGTTGCGGTTTTCCGTCTTGACCTGCCCTGTGTGGCCGTCTTAGCGTGGCGGCGTTCAGGAATGTGGACGTCGATCAGAATTGTGCACGGGTCCCTGGGCTCGCTGCACGGCCCAGGGAGCGCCCGTGACATCAGCCCCGCTCGCCGCCCGGCTCACCCGGGTCCAAGGACCGCTGTTCTTCCCCGTCACCGCGTACGGACCGGACGGTGCCCTCGACCTGGATGTCTTCCGTGCCCATGTGAGACGCGGCATCGACTCCGGCGCGGCGGCGGTCTTCGCCTGCTGCGGCACGGGGGAGTTCCCCGCCCTGACCCCCGAGGAGTTCGGGGTGTGCGTCGCCGCGGCCGTGGCGGAGACCGCGGGCGAGGTGCCCGTCGTCGCCGGCACCGGCTACGGCACCGCGCTCGCCGTCGAGTTCGCGAAGACCGCCGAGGCCGCGGGCGCGGACGGGCTGCTCGTCATGCCGCCCTATCTCGTCGCCGCCGACCAGTCCGGACTGCTGCGGCACTACACCGCCATCGCCCGCGCCACCTCCCTGGACGTCATCGTCTACCAGCGCGACAACGCCGTCTTCACCCCCGAGACCGTCGTCGAACTCGCCCGGGCCGACGGCATCATCGGACTCAAGGACGGACACGGCGACATCGATCTGATGCAGCGCATCGTCGGAGCCGTACGCCGCGAACTGCCCGGCGAGGACTTCCTCTACGTCAACGGCCTGCCCACCGCAGAACTCACCGGCCTCGCCTACCGCGGCATCGGCATCACGCTCTACTCCTCCGCCGTCTTCGCCTTCGCCCCCGACATCGCGCTCGCCTTCCACCGCGCGCTGGCCACCGGCGACGACAAGACCGCGGGCCGGCTGCTCGACGGCTTCTACGTACCGCTGGTCGAGCTGCGCAACCTCGGCCGTGGGTACGCCGTCTCGCTCGTCAAGGCGGGCGTACGGCTCGAAGGTCTCGACGTCGGCGAAGTGCGTCCACCGCTGAGCGAGCCCCTCGCCGTTCATGTCGAGGCCCTCGCCGCGCTGATCGAGCGCGGGCGCGCCCTGCTGGAGGACGGCGCATGATGGCCTCGGCCTTCCTCTACCTCTGGGACGTCGTCGGGGACCCGGACGCGGAGGCCGCCGTCGCCGCGGTGCGGGCAGCGGCACCGGACGCTCGGTCAGCCGGGCCGCCCACGGCGGCGAGTGAGCGTACGGCGGACGGGAAGAGCAGCGAGTCGCTGCGGGATCGGGCTCGGCGTCGAGAATGACCCGCAGGGCCGTGCGGACCATCAGCGCCGCGCACCTCGTGCGTGGCGACGAACCGTCTCCGCCGCAGAGGGAGAGCGCTCAGCCCGCCAGGGTGAGGAGCACCTCGTCGATCTCTGCTCCGCGGGCGTTCGCGTAGCCGCGGTCCGTGCCGGTGACCGTGAATCCGCACTTTTCGAGCACCCGGACCGAGCCGGCGTTGTCGGCGGCGGCGCGGGCGTGCAGGGGCCGGGTGGTCACGAGCGCGGTCAGGGTGCGCAGGGCGGCCGTGGCGATGCCCCGGCCCCAATGCGCCCGGTCGATGACATAGGTGACCTCGCGCTGTTCGGGGGGCCCGTACACCGCGGTGTGGCCGACGACCACGCCGTCGGCGAGGACGGTCCGTATGACGGCGTCGGAGACACGGATCCGGGCCCAGTGGGCGTCGAAGGCGGCCCGGTCGGTGGGGTCCTCGCTGGTGAAGGCGGCCATCCGGTTCGACTCCGGATCGCGCATGTGCCGGAAGAAGACCGGCAGATCGTCGTCGACGACCTCGCGCAAGGTGACGGCCGGGTCCATCAGAGCCTCCTCGTGGCGAGCGTCAGCCGGTCGCGCGCGTCGAAGAGCGCGTCCTTGATCAGCTGCTCGTGGGCGGGGGTCAGCCGCGCCACCGGCACCGAGCAGCTGATCGCGTCGCGTGCCGGGGTGCGGTACGGGATCGCGATGCCGAAGCAGCGCAGCCCGAGGGTGTTCTCCTCGCGGTCCACGGCATAGCCCTGCTCGCGGATCAGTCGGAGCTGCTCGATGAGCTTCTCGCGGTCGGTGATCGTGTGCTCGGTCAGCGACACCATGGTCTCCGGCAGCATCTTGCGCACCTGCTCGTCGCTGTGGGTGGCGAGCAGCGCCTTGCCCAGCGAGGTGGAGTGCGCGGGCAGCCGGCGGCCGACCCGGGTGAAGGGGCGCAGATAGTGCTGCGACTGGCGGGTGGCGAGATACACGACATTGGTGCCGTCGAGGCGGGCAAGGTGGATGGTCTCCGTGGTGTCGTCGGAGAGGCGGTCGAGGGTGGGACGGGCCGCCGCCACGACCTCGTCGCCGTCGATGTACGAGGTGCCGACGAGCAACGCCCGCACGCCGATGCCGTACCGGGTGCCGGTGGCGTCCGTCTCGACCCAGCCGAGTTCCACCAGGGTGCGCAGCAGCATGTAGAGACTGGACTTCGGATAGCCGACGGCCTCCTGCACGGCCGCGAGCGAGTGCATGCCGGGGCGTCCGGCGAAGTATTCGAGCAATTCGACCGTCCGCACTGCGGACTTGACCTGTGCCCCACCGGAATCCGCAGTTGACATTGCCCTTCGCCCTTCTTGACCGCGCAGAACGCCCGGAAATAGAGTCCCCACATATTCACCATCGGGAACACTGTTCAGAATACCGAACAAATCCCCTGATGGGTGGCAGTAGACCGGGAAGGAAGCCGCGGTGGCAGCAGCACCAGTCTGGAGTGTCGACCCCCGAACCGGGAACCCGCGCGAGCAAGTGGCGGTGGAGTCCACGGCCGACGAGATCGACCGCGCGGTCCGCGCGGCTCACGCCGCCCGCCCCACGCTTGCCGACCGGAGTGTACGCGCGCTCCTGCTGCGCAGCGCCGCCGACCTCCTCGACGAGGCGGGCGAGCACGTCATCGAGGCCGCCGACGCCGAGACCGCGCTCGGCCCCACCCGCCTCACCGGCGAACTCGCCCGCACCACCGCACAGTTGCGCGCCTTCGCCGCTGTCGTCGACGAGGGCGCCTTCCTCGACATCCACATCGACCACGCCGACGCCCGCCGTACGCCGCCCTGGCCCGACCTGCGCCGCTACAAGATCCCCCTCGGCGTCGTCGCCGTCTACGCCGCCGGCAACTTTCCGCTCGCCTTCTCGGTGCCCGGCGGCGACACCGCCAGCGCGCTCGCGGCGGGCTGCCCGGTCGTCGTCAAGGCGCACCCCGACCACCCCGGCACCTCCGAGCTGTGCGCGTCCGTACTGCGCCGGGCCGCGCAGCGCGTCGGCCTGCCCGAGGACGTCGTGACCGTCGTCCACGGCTTCGAGGCGGGCGTCGAGCTGGTGAAGCACCCGCTGGTCGCCGCCGCAGGCTTCACCGGATCCGTGCGCGGCGGCCGGGCCCTGTTCGACGCCGCGGCCGCCCGGCCCACGCCCATCCCCTTCCACGGCGAACTGGGCTCCCTCAACCCCGTCGTCGTCACCGAGGGGGCCGCCGGCGAGAAGGCCGAGCAGCTCGGGGCCGGACTCGCGGGCTCGATGACCCTCGGGGAGGGGCAGTTCTGCACCAAGCCCGGCTTCGTCCTGGCCCCCGCCTCGGAAGCCGGCGACCGGCTGCTCAAGGCCCTGACGGCCGCCGTCAGCGAGACCGAGCCCGGTGTGATGCTCGACCACCGGATGCGCTCGGCCTTCGTCGAGGGCGTACGGGAGCGGGCCGCGCTGCCCGACGTGGAGGCGCCGATCACCCCGGGCGCGGGCGGCGAACACACCGTCAGCGCGGGATTCCTGTCCGTACCGGCCCGGCTGCTGGCCGCCGAGGGCCCGCACGACCTGCTCCTGGAGGAGTGTTTCGGCCCGGTCACCGTCGTCGCGCGCTATGAGTCCGACGCCGAGATCACTGCCGTGCTCGGCCGACTGCCCGGCAACCTCACCGCCACCCTCCAGCTCTCCGACGGCGAGAGCGCGGGCGAGGGTCGGGGCGCGGAGCTGCTCGCCGAACTCACCCCCCTCGCCGGACGCGTCCTGGTCGGCGGCTGGCCCACCGGCGTCGCCGTGGCCCCCGCGCAGCACCACGGCGGCCCCTACCCGGCCACCACCTCCACCTCCACCTCGGTCGGAGCGACCGCGATCGAGCGCTGGCTGCGCCCGGTCACGTACCAGACGACGCCCGAGGCCCTGCTCCCGCCCGAGCTGCGCGAGGCGAATCCGCTCGGTCTGCCGCGTCGGGTGGACGGCCGCCAGGAGACTGGGCGAAGCTGAGGACCGTGACCGACCTGTTCGAACTGCCCGAACTCCCCTTCCCGCTGCGCCCGTACGGCCCCGAGGCCAACTGGTCGTACGAGAAGGGGGCACTGACCGGCTGGGCCGGCGCCCGGCAGGACCGCTTCGTCCCGCCCGCCGACGAGTCCCTGGACCCCGTGTCCGACGCACCGCGCCTGCTCGGCGCTCCGAAGGGCGACTTCCAGCTCATCGCACGGGTCACCGTCGGCTTCGCCGCGGCCTTCGACGCCGGCGTGCTCTATCTGCACGTCGGCGAGCGTGAGTGGGCCAAGCTCTGCCTGGAGCTCTGCCCGGACAAGCCCACCGTCTGCACGGTCGTCACCCGCGGCCACTCCGACGACGCCAACTCCTTCGTGGTGGACGGCGACAGCGCCTGGCTGCGGATCAGCCGCACCGGCAAGGCGTTCGCCTTCCACGCGTCGACGGACGGCGAGCGGTGGACATTCGTACGGATCTTCGCGCTGGGCACCGAGGAGGAGGCCGGTGCCGCCCTCGTCGGCTTCCTCGCCCAGTCGCCGGTGGGCGAGGGCTGTGTGGCGACCTTCGACCGGATCGAGTTCCGCGAGGGCTGGCCGGAGGGACTGCGCGACGGCTCGTGAGCGGACCGCACCGGATGCCGCAACCGAGGGCGGCCCGTACGGGATGCCGCAACCGAGGGCGGATCGCACCGGATGCCGCAACCGCGGGCCGGCAGCCGGACGTCCTCACTGTCATGATCAGAACAGCGCTCCCCGCCGACCTCGACGCCATCGCCGCACTCCACGCCGAGGCACGCGCCACCTACTACCGCGGCCACATCCCGGACGAGGCCTTCGACAGCCCGGCCGAACACGCGCAGACCCGGGAGAACTGGGCCGCGGCCATCGGGCGGGGAGCGGTGCTGTGCGCCGAGAAGGGGGGCACGGTGGTCGGCGTGGCGGCCTTCCGCGAGGTCGAGGCGTTCATGACCCTCACCCAGCTGCATGTCGCCCCCGACCACTGGCGCGAAGGCATCGGCACCGCGCTCCATGCGGCCTGCGTCGAGAGCTGGCGGGGCGCGGGAGTGAGTGACGTACGGCTGACGGTCTTCCAGCACAACGCCCGTGCGCAGTCCTTCTACGCACGCCGGGGCTGGATTCCCGACCCGGACGAGCCACGCGCGGGCGACCACCTCGTGCTGCGCCTCACGGTGCCGCCCGCGGCACAATGAGTGGGCCCCGCGTCACGGCGAGAGCAGGCGTGGCAGGGCAGGGTGCTCACTCCGGTCGGCGGCGCGGACGCGGCGGCCTGCGGCGCTGACGGCAGCTGCGACGTACCGCAGCCGGGCGGCGCCGGCGCCTGAGCGCCGCCGGGTGACGCCGCCGGGTGACGCCGCCGGCGGGAGTGGCTGACGGGAGCCTGTGCGCGGGTCGCGGAGAGACGTCTTCGAGGCGCGCTCAACGATTCGCGATTGACCCGGCGTTGACCGCACCGCAGGGTGATCTCATGGAGACCTTGGGCGGCGCCGAATTCGCGCCGGACACGACGTATCTGAACACCTCCAGCTGCGGGCTGCTGCCGCGCCGGAGTGTCGCGGCCGTCAAGCGGCTGGTCGACGAGCTCGCGGCCGGGCGGGCCGGCGGCGCCGGAGAGTTCTCGGAGGTGACCGCCGCCCGCCGCTCGTTCGCCCGGCTGACCGGGGTGGACGCCGGGCGGGTGGCCGTCGGCGGCTCGGTGTCGGTCCACGTCGGACTGATCGCCTCCTCGCTGCCGCCCGGCGCGGAGGTCCTCTTCCCGGAGGGGGAGTACGCCTCGGTCATCACGCCGTTCACCGTGCGCGGTGACCTCAAGCTGCGGTACGCGCCGCTGGAGGGGCTGGCCGATGCGGTGCGGCCGGGCACCTCGCTGGTGGCGTTCTCGTCGGTGCAGTCCGCGGACGGCCGGATCGCCGACCTGGCGGCGATCCGGGCCGCGGCGGTCGGGCACGGCGCGCGTACGCTCGTCGACGCCAGCCAGTCCGCGGGCTGGCTCCCGCTGGACGCGGGTGCCTGGGACTTCACGGTCACGGGCGGGTTCAAGTTTCTGCTCTGCCCGCGCGGGGTCTCGTTCCTCACGGTGACCGAGGACGCCCAGCGGAGTCTGGTGCCGATCCACGCGGGCACGTTCGCCGCCGAGAAGCTGTGGGACACCACCTACGGGCCGATCAGCGAACTGGCCGGCTCGGCCCGCCGGTTCGACGAGCCGCCGGCTTTCCTCTCGTACCACGGGGCCAAGGAGTCGCTCGCGCTCCTGGAGGAGGTGGGCATCGATGCCGTGCACGCGCACGACACGGCGCTCGCCCGGCGATTCAGGGAGGGACTGTCCGCTCTCGGCCACCGGCCGGTGCCCGGCGACTCCGCCATCGTGGCCGTGCCGGGTCTCGGCCACCGGGTCCCCTCAGTGGCCGAGGCGGGTGTGATCCTCTCGGAGCGGGCGGGCCATCTGCGCGCCGCGTTCCACCTCTACAACTCGGCGGCGGAGGTGGACCGGGTGCTGGACGTGCTGTCCGGCTGAGCGAGGGCCGGGCAGTCACCGGACTGGATGCAGAGGTTCTCCTCCACCTTTCCCAGCAGCCGGGTCAGCTCACGGCGCTCCTCGGGGTCGAGCCCGGCGAGCGTGTACTCCTCCAGACTCGCCCAGGCCGCCTCGACCGCGGAGTGCAGGGCACAGCTCTCCGCGGTTGCCTCGACGAGCACCGCGCGCCGGTCGCCGGGGTCGGGGCTGCGGCGGACATGCCCGGCCTGCTCCAGTCGCTGGAGCATCTTCGTCACGGTGGACGGGTCGAGCTCAACGGCCTTGATCAGCTCGGACTGGCGCACCGGGCCCCCGTCCCACAGATGCATCATCAGCAGTTCCTGCCCGGGGTAGAGCCCGGCTCCGCGCAGCAGCTTCCCCGCGGCCATGCGATGCAGCCGGGCGAGCCGGGACACGGCAAGGCTCACGGGTCCGCCGAGCGCGGCGGCCGGCATCGCCTCGGTACAGACGGGATCGGCCGCGGTCTCGGGCGTCATCGGGGCCTCCTCGGGCAGGGTGCGACTGTCTCGCGGACAGTGTCTCCGATAATTTTACCTTGGTCGGCCAATTAATGGTCTACAGTGGCACTCGGCGTAAATGCTTGGCCGACCACATAACTCTTTGGGAGTACCCATGACCACCGCGTTCGACCCCATCGAACTGTCCGGCTCGCAGCTCGCGAACCGTATCGCCATGGCGCCCATGACCCGCAGCCGCGCATACGGCGAGGGTCTGACCGTCACCGAGTCCACCGTCGAGTACTACAGCCAGCGCGCCTCCGCCGGTCTGATCGTCACCGAGGGCATCCAGCCCTCCGTCATCGGCCGGGGCTACCCGGACACCCCCGGGCTGCACACCGCCGAGCAGGTCGCCGCCTGGCGCAAGGTCACCGACGCCGTGCACGCCAAGGGCGGCCGGATCTTCGCCCAGATCATGCACGCCGGACGCATCGGCCACCCCGTGCTGTTCGAGGACGGGCAGGTCAGCGTGGCGCCCTCGTCCGTAGCCGCCGCCGGCCAGCTCTTCACGCAGGCGGGGCCCAAGGACTTCCTGCCTCCGCGTGAGCTGGAAGCCGCCGAAATCCCCGCCATCGTCGAGGAGTTCGCGGAGGCGGCCCGTAACGCCGTCGCGGCCGGCTTCGACGGTGTCGAGCTGCACGGCGCCAACGGCTATCTGATCCACCAGTTCCTCGCCCCCAACACCAACCTGCGCACCGACGACTGGGGCGGCTCCGTCGAGAACCGCATCCGCTTCGCCGTCGAGGTGACCAAGGCGGTGGCCGCGGCGATCGGCGCCGAGCGGACCGGACTGCGGGTCTCGCCCGGCAACACGTACAACGACATCGCCGAGACCGACCCCGAGGTGACCTACCCGGCCCTGATCAAGGAGCTCGAGCCGCTGGGCCTCGGCTATCTGCACGTCGTCGAGATGGTGCCGGGCTTCCGGGACATCACGCTGGAGCTGCGCAAGCAGTTCGGCGGCACCTTCATCCTCAATCCGGCGACCGAGGGCCCCACCGATCACCGGGCGCTCACTCTCGTCGAGGACGGCACCACGGACGTCCTCGCCTTCGGCTCGCTGTTCCTGGCCAACCCGGACCTGCCCGCGAGGCTCGCGTCCGAAGGCCCGTACAACACCCCGGACACGTCCTCGTTCTTCGGCGGCGACGACAAGGGCTACACCGACTACCCGACCCTGTAGGGCAGGTGCGTCAGAAGGCCGGGCGGCTCCTCTATATAGAGGAGCCGCCCGGCCTTCTGAGGGGCGGGCCTCAGCGCACCGGAGTGAAGTCCCGCGCCCCGATGAAGTCCGGACGCGGCACCGGAGCCGCGAACGGCTGAACGGCCGCGTTCTCCACGCTGTTGAAGACGATGAAGACATTGCTGCGCGGATACGGGGTGATGTTGTCCCCGGAGCCGTGCATGCAGTTGCAGTCGAACCAGGTCGCGGAGCCCGCCGGGCCGGTGAACAGGCGGATGCCGTGCCGGTCGGCGTACCGGGTCAGCGCCTCGTCCGAAGGGGTGCCGGCGTCCTGCATCTGCAGCGACTTCTTGTAGTTGTCCTTCGGCGTCTCGCCCGCGCAGCCCAGGAACGTCCTGTGCGAACCGGGCATGATCATCAGACCGCCGTTGGTGTCACGGTTCTCGGTCAGCGCGATCGAGACCGAGACAGCGCGCATGTTCGCCAGGCCGTCCTCGGCGTGCCAGGTCTCGAAGTCCGAGTGCCAGTAGAACCCCGAGGCGCCGAAGCCCGGCTTCACATTGATCCGGGACTGGTGGACGTAGACGTCCGACCCGAGGATCTGCCGGGCCCGGCCCACCACCCGCTCGTCGCGCACCAGGGCGGCGAACACCTCGCTCAGTCTGTGCACCTCGAAGACCGAGCGTACGTCCTGGGACCTGGGCTCGATGATCGAGCGCTCGTCGGCCCGTACCGCCGGATCGGCGATCAGCCGGTCCAGTTCGGCACGGTAGAGCGCGACCTCGTCCTGCGAGATCAGCTCCTCGACGGCGAGGAAGCCGTCCCGCTCGTAGCCCATCAGCTCCGACGGCTTGATGGGCCCGGGTGACCCCGGCGCGGACCACACGACCGGGTCCTGGCGGGGAGTCAGCACCTCACCCACGCCTCGGGTCGGGTAGAGGTCGGTGCGTACAGGGGCGGTGGTCATGGTTCAGCCCTCCTCGGTGAGCAGCGGATAGACGCCGTTCTCGTCGTGGTCCTCCCGTCCGGTGACGGGCGGGTTGAAGACGCAGACACAGCGGAAATCGGTCTTGGGACGCATGGTGTGGCGCTCATGGCCGTCCAGCAGATACATCGTTCCGGGCTCGATCCAGTGGGTCTCGCCGGTCTCGTCGTCGGTGAGCTCGGCCTCGCCCTCCACGCAGAGCACGGCCTCGATGTGGTTCGCGTACCACATCGAGGTCTCCGTACCCGCGTACAGCACGGTCTCGTGGAGCGAGAAGCCGACGTTCTCCTTGGCGAGCACGATGCGCTTGCTCTCCCAGGTGCCGGATGCGGCCTTCACATGGCGCTCGGTGTTCTCGATGTCCTTGAACGATCGGACGATCACGGTGAGTCGATGCCTTTCCTTCGTGTACGGGAGTGTCAGGCGGTCTCGCGGACCGCGCGGGCCAGGATGCGCAGGCCCTCGTCGAGCTCGTCGCGGGAGATGGTGAGCGCGGGCAGGAGTTTCACCACTTCGCCCTCGGGGCCGGAGGTCTCCAGCAGCATCCCCAGCTCGAAGGCTCGGGTGCACACGGCAGCGGCACGTGGCTTGTCCTCGAACTCCAGGCCCCACACGAGGCCGCGGCCCCGGAAGCTCAGCCCGGTGTCGGCGCTCTCGGCGACGATGGCCAGCAACGCCTGCTCGACCTGCCCGCCGCGCGCGAGGGTCTGCTTCTCCATCTGCCCGTCGGCCCAGTAGGTGTCCAGCGCCGCGGTGGCGGTGACGAATGCGGGGTTGTTGCCGCGGAAGGTGCCGTTGTGCTCGCCCGGCTCCCAGATGTCCAGCTCCGGCTTGAACAGGCAGAGCGACATGGGCAGTCCGTAACCGCTGATGGACTTGGACAGGGTGACGATGTCGGGCGTGATGCCCGCCTCCTCGAAGGAGAAGAAACCGCCGGTGCGGCCGCAGCCCATCTGGATGTCGTCGACGATCAGCAGCATGTCCTGGCGGTGGCACAGCTCCTGGAGCGCGCGCAGCCACTCCGGACGGGCCACATTGATGCCGCCCTCGCCCTGCACGGTCTCCACGATGACGGCTGCGGGCTTGTTGAGCCCGGAGCCCTGGTCCTCCAGCAGGCGCTCGAACCAGAGGAAGTCCGGGACCTGGCCGTCGAAGTAGTTGTCGAAGGGCATCGGTGTGCCGTGCACCAGCGGGATGCCGGCGCCCGCCCGCTTGAAGGCGTTGCCGGTCACGGCGAGCGATCCGAGCGACATGCCGTGGAAGGCGTTGGTGAAGGAGACGACGGACTCGCGGCTCTTCACCTTCCGTGCCAGCTTGAGCGCGGACTCCACGGCGTTGGTGCCCGTCGGGCCCGGGAACATGACCTTGTACGGCAGATCGCGCGGACGCAGGATCACGTTCTGGAACGACTCCAGGAAGGCGCGTTTGGCCGTGGTGGCCATGTCCAGGCCGTGGGTGATGCCGTCGCGTTCGATGTAGTCGATCAGCGCGCGTTTCAGCACCGGGTTGTTGTGCCCGTAGTTGAGTGATCCGGCGCCGGCGAAGAAGTCGAGGTAGGTGTGGCCGTCCTCGTCGTGGAGGTGGCTGCCCTGCGCGCGGTCGAACACGGCGGGCCATCCGCGGCAGTAGCTGCGCACCTCCGACTCCAGGGTCTCGAAGACGCTCAGGGCGGGCGGGGTGATGGTCACAGCAGTCTCCTGAAGTGAGGGTCAGGCGGAGAAGGGGCCGATGCGGTACAGGACTTCCGGCTGGTGCGTTCCCTCGGGGAACAGCGGGCCGTCGAAGAGGACCTCGCGTGCGAGCGGGGCGCCGTGGCGCTCCGCGTACGAGGTGAACAGCCGGTCGGACGCGGTGTTGTCGGGGGTGACGGTCGTCTCGATCTCGCGCACCCCCTGCCCGCCGGTGACCTTGGCGGTCAGCGTGTCGAGCAGCACACCGGCCAGGCCCCGGCCGCGGTGCGCGTGGTCGACGGCGACCTGCCAGACGACCAGGGCCTCGGGCCGGGCGGGGCGTACATAGCCGGTGACGAAGGCGATGGGCTCGCCGTCGGCGTCGCGTGCCACCAGGGAGGTGGCTGCGAAGTCACGGCACCACAGCAGATAGCTGTACGAGGAGTTCAGGTCCAGGACCTCGGAGTCGCGGGCGATGCGCCAGATCGCGGCTCCGTCCTCCACTCGTGGGGTGCCGATCTCGGTGAATTCGTTCTGGGGGGTGGCTTGTACAAGGTCTTCCTGTGCGGCGGTCATGCAGAGGAAATTTACCGAGCAATTTCGGAAAATGCATGGAGGGGAGGGGTTGGGTGAAGTGCTCTTCTGTGTTATCGCGCGAGCGCGGGCGCCAGGCAAATCGGGCGATAGTTTGGGTGATTTGCGCGGGAAATAAGGCGCAAATCAGGCGCGCTGTGGAGTCGATCACATACGCGTAACCGCGGTGAGATCTGCCCGAATTATGGCTCTCGATCCTGATGAAATCTTGGCGTTTAGGATCGGAGGATGGGGGAACAAGATTATGGGAAACTGCCCGCAGTAAAGCGTCTCCTGGATTTATTGATTAACGCAGATTTTAGCGCCCGGAGAAATGCCGTTCACCCTATTCGATTTGCCCTGGTCGGCCAAAGGGCGCCCGTGGCGTCCACGCCGTAGTGATGGGCCGGACCATCTCCCTGGCCGGCGATCCGCCACCCCGGCGATCAGTGGCAGCGACGGGTCGGTCGCGAGCGCCCGCGTGACCGGCTCGGTGGTCGGCGGGGCGAGATCCGGGAAGGGGTGCGTCGCCCCGGTGCTCTCTTGCCGAAGGTGTGTCCGGGCTCTCCGGCCGAGGGCGCCGAGGGCCTCGTACAGTGCTGGACATGAGCGATCGCGTGGTGCTGCATGTGAAGGGGCGGGTGCTCGTCGGGCCCGAAGAGGTGAGGGACGAGCTGTGGGTGGTGGACGGCCGCATCTCCTACGAGCGGCCACGCGCCGAGGCCGTGACGGTCCAGGGGTGGGCACTGCCCGGACTCGTCGACGCGCACTGCCATGTGGGGCTGGACCGTCACGGCGCGGTGGACGAGGCGACCAGCGAGAAGCAGGCGCTCACCGACCGGGACGCGGGCACACTGCTCATCCGGGACGCGGGTTCCCCGGCGGACACCCGTTGGATCGACGACCGCGAGGATCTGCCGAAGATCATCCGCGCGGGCCGGCACATCGCGCGCACCCGCCGCTACATCCGCAACTTCGCCCATGAGATCGAACCCGACGACCTCGTCGCCTACGTCGCCCGGGAGGCCCGGCGGGGAGACGGCTGGGTCAAGCTCGTGGGCGACTGGATCGACCGGGACGCCGGGGACCTGACCGCCTGCTGGCCGCGGGGCGCGGTCGAGGCGGCGATCGCCGAGGCGCACCGGCTCGGTGCGCGGGTCACGGCGCACTGCTTCGCCGAGGAGAGCCTGCAAGACCTCGTCGAAGCGGGCATCGACTGCGTCGAGCACGCCACCGGACTCACCGAGGACACGATCCCGCTCTTCGCGGAGCGCGGGGTCGCCATCGTGCCGACCCTCGTCAACATCGCCACGTTCCCGGACCTCGCCGCGGGCGGCGAGTCCAGGTTCCCCCGGTGGTCCGCCCATATGCGGCGGCTGTACGAGGGCAGGTACGACACGGTGGGCGCCGCGTACGACGCCGGCATCCCCGTCTTCGTCGGCACGGACGCGGGCGGATCGCTCCCCCACGGCCTTGTCGCCGCGGAGGTGGCCGAGCTCGTGAAGGCCGGTGTTCCGCCGCTCCAGGCGCTGTCGGCGACCACGTGGGGCGCACGCCGGTGGCTGGGCCGCCCGGCGCTGGAGGAAGGCGCCCCGGCGGATCTCGTGGTGTACGACGAGGACCCGCGGGCGGACGTCCGGCTGCTCGCGGCACCGCACCGGGTGGTCCTCGACGGCCGGGTGATCGGCTGACCGGAAGTCGGCCTGAAATCGCCCCTGTGTTGACCGGGCGTGACGCGATACGGCCACCGTTCGTTGAACTCTTTTACGCGCGATCCGGTGAAGTCGACCGGCGCACCACCCGGTTTCCGCGACACGCGGGGCCAAGGGGAACGCCCGTACCCACAGAATCGAATGCGGGCGCGGAAACCGCACTTTGGGGTGAACTCACGCCGGGTGTCTGTCGGTTCACTCTTGGTGCGTAAAGATTCCGGTGTCTCAAGCCGCCGCCGTCCCCGAGTCCCCGTGGGACGGCCGGCAGCGCCGTGTCTCCCGTGGGGGTTCCACTGCCGTGAACAGCAACGCCTTCCGCATGCCCGCACGCCGCTGTGCCGCAGCGACAGCCGCCGCCGCACTGGTCGCGGGACCCGTGCTCCTGGCCGCCCCGGCGCACGCCACCGGGGGCGGTGAGGGAAGGGCCGGCGCGGTCGTGCTCCGTACCGGGCTGGGTGTGTCCCTGCTCGACAAGACCGTCGACGTCCCGCTCAAAGCCACGCTCAACGAGGTCCAGGCGCCCGCGAGCGCCGAGAAGACCGCGCTGAGCGTGCGGTTGGACGGCGTCGACCGGGGCAGGCCGTTCCAGGTGCTGCGCGCCGACGTGGCCACCGCGAAAGCGACCGCCGACCGGCAGCGGGCCGAGGGGTACAGCAATCTCGCCCATGCGCGCGTCCATGTGCCCGGCCTTCCGCTGCTCTCCCTCGTCGAAGTCGAGCAGGTCACGTCCAAGGCGGTCTGCGAGGCGGGGAAGCAGCCCGTCGCCGAATCGAATCTGCTGGGCCGTGTCTCCGTGCTCGGCGAGCGGACCACGCTCACCACCGGCGGCACCACCCGGGTCGAGGTGCCCGGAGTCGGCGAGGTGACGCTCGATCTGTCGAAGACGCGCACCACGTCCCGCACCGCCGCGGCCACCGCGCTGGAGCTCAAGGTCTCGGTGAACCCGCTCAAACTGAACGTCGCCGAGGTGGGCGGCACGGTCACCCTCGCGGAGGCGACATGCGAGGCGCCCGAGGCGCCCGTCGAGCAGGAGCCGTCCACCGTGCCCGGCTCCGTCGTCGAGGCGCAGTCCGGCGCCGAGGAGGCCAAGGAGGACCTGGCCGCGACCGGCGGCAGCGGAGCGACGTCCTATGTGGTGGGCGGGGCGGCGCTGTTGCTCGCAGTCGGGGGCGGCGCGATGGTGCTGGCCCGCGTCCGCGCCCGCGACTGACCGGGCACCCGGCGCTGACCGGGAACAGCCGCGAACCGGTCGCGACGACGGCCGGACGTGCTCCTGGGAGCACGTCCGGCCGCGTCGGGGACGGTCTACTCGCCGACCATCGTCAGAGCCTGGTCCAGCGCCTGCAGAAAGCGGTTGGTCGTCACCCTGTCCCGTACCGCCAGGCGCAGCCAGCCCGGACCGAGCCCCGGGAACGTGTCGCCGCGGCGGGCCGCGAAGCCCAGCGAGCGCAGCCGCTCCCGCACCTCGGCGCCGCGCCGGACATGGACCAGGACGAACGGGCCCTCGGCGGCCGAGACCACCCGTACCTCGTCGAACTCCGCCAGTCCCGCCAGCAGATGGGTCCGCTCCGCCGCCATCAGCAGCGCCGCCTGCGTGGCCTCCTTGAGCGCGGACGGCTCCATGCACGCCTCGGCCGCCGCCAGCGCCGGAGTCGACACCGGCCACAGCGGCTGGGCCCGCTGCAGTGCCGTCACCGTCTGCGGCTCGGCCAGTACGTAACCGATGCGCAGACCGGCAAGTCCCCAGGTCTTGGTGAGGCTGCGCAGCACCACCAGGCCTGGGATGTCGGTCCGGCCCGCCAGCGCCTCCGGCTCGTCCGGCACGGCATCCATGAAGGCCTCGTCGACCACCAGCAGCCGCCCCGGACGGGCCAGCGCCGCGATGGCCCCGGCCGAATGCAGCACGGACGTCGGGTTGGTGGGATTGCCGATCACCACCAGGTCCGCCTCCTCGGGCACGGCACCCGGGTCCAGCCGGAAACCGTCCTCCTCCCGCAGCAGCAGCCGGGCCACCCGGTGCCCCGCGTCCCGCAGGGCCGCCTCGGGCTCCGTGAACTGCGGGTGCACGACGAGAGGGTGACGCACCGGCAAGCCACGGGCCAGCAGTACGAAGGCCTCGGCCGCCCCGGCGGTCAGCAGGACCCGCTCCACCGGCAGACCGTGCCGCTGCGCGACCGCCTCCCGGGCCGCCCGCCCGTCGGGATAGGTGGCGAGCCCGCTCAGCGACGCGGCGATGCGCTCCCGGAGCCACTCGGGCGGAGTCCCGGTGCGGACATTGACCGCGAGGTCGGTGAGAGCGACGTCCAGTACCTCCGCGTCACCGTGGTGACGCAGGTCGTGTGGGTCAGTGTGCGTGTGCATGGCAGCTGTGGTGGCGTGGAAGACCGACGCGGGTTCTGTGACCGTCGGCGGTATCGGTGAGGGGGGTTGTCACGGGTACTCCTTGAAGTGGGGGTGGCACGGCCGAGCTTCGCGCTGGGCGAGGACCGAGGCGAGAGTGGTGCGGGGATTCGCCCTGGTGGCCGTGGCGCCGGCCGTCACGACGGACATCATGTCCACCGTGGCCGGATCCACTCCGCCCCGTGCGCTCACACGGCCGGATCCGTCCGTCCGCTGTGCGGTACGGGCCACGGCGCACGTGGCCCTGGAGGGCCCCTTTGCGGGCCGCGAGGCACGCTTGGGCACCAGGAGCTCCCCGCCCTCGGCGAGCGCCGCGGCTTCGGCGACCGACGGCGTGCCCAGGGCGGCGGCCGGAGCCGCGGACGGGTTCGGCACGGCGATCCCGGCGAGGCGCTCGGCGGGGTGGCACACCAGCGGCACGCCCAGCCGCCGGGCCGTCTCCACAAGGCCCGGCTCGTCCGCCTTGGTGTCGACGGTCGCCAGCGCCCTCACCCTCCGTACCGCGAGTCCCGCCTCCCGCAGCGTCGTCACGACGAGCCCGAGCACCTCCTCGACGGACACGCCCCGGGACGCCCCGACCCCCACGACGAGCGGCGCGGTGCCGTCCGGAGCCTGCCATTCGGGTGGCTCTGGCTTCCGGACGTACACAGAGTCGGGCCGATCCGCTAGCAAGGGCGCATGGCGGTGTTCGTCGCGCTCGGCGCGTTTTTGATGACGCTGTTCGGCGGCTGGACGGCGCAACGCGTCACCGACCGCCGCCACCTCGTGCTGGGCCTGGCCGGCGGGCTGATGCTCGGCGTCGTCGGCCTGGATCTGTTGCCGGAAGCCCTGGAGGCGGCGGGCGAGAAGGTGTTCGGGGTGCCGCAGGCACTGCTTCTGTTCGTCGGCGGCTTCCTCGTCGCGCACCTGGTCGAACGGCTGCTGGCCGTCCGGCAGGCGGCACACGGCGCCGACGAGCGCATGCCGCAGGTGGGGCTGACGGCCGCCGCCGCCATGGTGGGCCACAGCCTGATGGACGGCATCGCGATCGGCGCGGCCTTCCAGGTCGGCGGCGGCATGGGCGCGACCGTGGCCCTCGCCGTCATCACCCATGACTTCGCCGACGGCTTCAACACGTACACGATCACCAGCCTGTACGGGAACACCCGCGGCAAGGCGATCGCGATGCTCGTGGCCGACGCGCTGGCGCCCGTGGTCGGAGCCGCGTCCACCCTGCTGTTCACGATTCCACCGGAACTCCTCGGCAGCTACCTGGGGTTCTTCGGCGGAGCCCTGCTCTATCTCGCCGCGGCCGAGATCCTTCCGGAGGCCCACCACACGCACCCGGCCCGCTCCACCCTCCTGTGCACGGCCGGGGGAGTGGGCTTCATCTGGCTGGTGGTGGGCCTCGGACAGTGAGGTGCTCACCGCGCGCACCGCTCCACGAATCTGCGGGCCACACCGGGCTCGGCGGCCCAGTGGGTGTGCAGATAGCTCGCGTGCACGCCCCGCTGCACGAATCCCTCCACCCGCCGCTCGGGCAGATGCATTCCCCACGCGGGGGCCGGACCGGCGCCCGGTTCGACGGCGGTGCGATGGAACTCGTGGCCACGCAGACGCGTGCCGACCGCCGCGAGCGCGCTGTCGCTCACCGCGACGGCCTCGCGGTAGCCGAGCGTCAGCCGCTCCGTCATCCGCGCCTTGGCGTCGAGCACACCACACATCGGCTGCCCGTCCAGCGTGCGCGCGAGATACAGCAGCCCGGCACACTCAGCCGCCACGGGAGCCCCGGAGAGCGCCAGCTCGGCGACGGCCTTGCGGAGCGGCTCGTTGGCGGACAGCTCGGGCGCGTACATCTCCGGGAAGCCGCCGCCGACGACCAGGCCCGCGGTGCCGTCGGGCAGCTGTTCGTCCCGCAGCGGATCGAAGGTCACCACATCGGCGCCCGCGGCGGTCAGGAGCTCGGTGTTCTCGGCGTACGAGAACGTGAAAGCGGGGCCGCCCGCGACGGCGACGACAGGACGGGCCCGCGACACGGGACCGCCGCGGACAGCCATCGGCGTCCACGGCTCGTCCGGCAGCCCCGGAGCCGACCGCGCCAGCGTCAGCAGAGCCGGAAGGTCGCACCCCTGGCGCACCACCTCCGCCATCTCCGCCACCGAGCCCACCGCGTCCGTGCGCCGCTCCGCCACCGGGACGAGCCCCAGGTGCCGGCTCGGCGTCCCGACCGCCGGGGCCCGGCGCAGGACGCCCATGACCGGGACGCCCGACTCCTCCAGCGCCTCCCGCAGCAGCGCCTCGTGACGGTCGGAGGCGACCTTGTTCAGGATCACGCCCCCGATCCGTACCAGCGGATCCCACGAGGCGAAGCCGTGCACGAGCGCCGCCACCGACCGTGACTGGGACGAGGCGTCCACCACCAGCACCACCGGCGCCCGGAGCAGCTTCGCCACCTGGGCCGTGGACGCCAGCTCGCCCGCGCCCGCGGCACCGTCGTACAGCCCCATCACACCCTCGACCACGGCCAGGTCGCAGCCCGCCGAACCGTGTGCGAACAGCGGTGCGACCAGCTCCGTACCGCACATGTACGCGTCCAGATTGCGTCCCGGGCGGCCCGTCGCCAGCGAGTGGTAGCCCGGGTCGATGTAGTCCGGGCCGACCTTGTGCGGGGACACGGTGAGCCCCGCCGCGACGAAGGCCGCCATCAGGCCCGTCGCGACGGTGGTCTTGCCGCTGCCGGAGGCCGGAGCGGCGATGACGAGACGTGCTACCACTCGATGCCCCGCTGGCCCTTCTGACCCGCGTCCATCGGGTGCTTGACCTTGGACATGTCGGTGACGAGGTCGGCGAAGTCGACCAGCTCCGCGGGCGCGTTGCGGCCCGTGATCACCACATGCTGGTGGCCGGGACGCTCCCGCAGCACCTGGACCACCTCTGCGGGGTCCACCCAGCCCCAGTGCATCGGATAGGCGAACTCGTCGAGGACGTACAGCTTGTAGCTCTCCGCGGCCAGATCGCGCTTGACCTGCTCCCAGCCCTCGCGCGCCTTGTCCTCGTTGGAGAGCTCGCCCTCCGCGGGAGCACGCTGGATCCACGACCAGCCCTCGCCCATCTTGTGCCAGTCGACCGTGCCGCCCTCGCCGCTCGCGCCGAGCACCTTGAGCGCGTTCTCCTCGCCGACCTTCCACTTCGCGGACTTGACGAACTGGAACACCCCGATCGGCCAGCCCTGGTTCCAGGCGCGCAGCGCCATCCCGAAGGCGGCTGTCGACTTCCCCTTGCCGATGCCCGTGTGGACCATCACCAGCGGCCGGTTTCGGCGCTGGCGGGTGGTGAGTCCGTCCCTGGGCACGATGGTCGGCTGTCCCTGCGGCATCAGGCGGCCCTTCCGGTTGCGGTGACGTCCCTGACAAGCCCGGCGATGCTGTCGGCGCGCAGCTCGTCCAGGGTGACGGCGGTGCCGCCGAGATCACGTGCGAGTTCCCCGGCGAGCCCGAGGCGCACCGGCCCCGACTCGCAGTCCACGACAACGGCGGCGGTGCCCTCGGCGGCATGCAGCCGGGCGGCCCGCGACGCGAGGGCGACGGCATCGCCGTGCGCCCCCGGGACGCGTACCCGTCCGCCGGGGCCGGCGGCCCCGGACCGGGTGGTGCCCGCCTGGCTCCCGGCCGCCGTCGCGCGGCCGTCCGTCACCACGACCAGCAGCGGGCGGCGCGCCGGATCGCGCATCCGCTCCACGCGCAGGACGTCGTGCGCCTTCAGCAGCCCGGCGGCCAGCGGCGTACGGCCGCCGGTCGGAAGCAGTTCGAGCCGGGCCGCCGCCGCGTCCACCGAAGACGTCGGCGGCAGGGCCACCTCCGCCTCCTTGCCGCGGAAGGTGATCAGCCCGACCTTGTCGCGTCGCTGGTACGCGTCGAGCAGCAGCGAAAGGACCGCGCCCTTGACCGCGCTCATCCGTTGCCGGGCGGCCATCGACCCCGACGCGTCCACCACGAACAGCACGAGGTTTCCCTCACGCCCCTCACGCGTGGCCTGGCGCAGATCGTCGCGCCGGACCACAAGACCGCGCCCGCTGCGTCCCCGCGCCCGCTGGTGCGGCGCCGCCGCCTGCACGGTCGCCGCCAGGTGCAGCTTGGTGAGCGCCCCCCGGGGACGCCGGGCACCCGTCGTCCGGCCGTGCTCGGTCCGCGCCCGGGACCTGCGCCCGGCCGCGCCCTCGCCGAGACCGGGCACGGTCAGCATCTTCGTACGGAACGGCTCCGCGGCTCGTACGGCCTGCTGCTCGGCGCCGACCGGAGCCGGTGGCAGCGGGGCCTCCTGCGGCGGCACGGAAGGGTCGTCCTGGCCGCCGCCGGCATCCGGCGGTGTGCCGGGGCCGTCCTGCGGCGGCTGCCCACCGCCGGACCCGGGCCCCTCCGGACCCGGGTCCGGCTCCGGGTCGTCGTCGCCGAACTCCTCCAGCGTCTCGTCGAGCTTGTCCTCGTCCAGCCCCGGAGCGTCGAAGGGGTTGCGCCGACGACGGTGGGGGAGCGCCAGCAGGGCTGCCTGGCGCACGTCCTCGGACGTGACGTCCGCGCGCCCCGCCCACGCGGCCAGCGCCGTCGCCGTGCGCGCCATCACGATGTCCGCGCGCATGCCGTCCACCTCGAAGGCCGCGCAGGTCGCCGCGATCTGCCGCAGCGCGCCGTCCCCGAGCCGGACCCCGCCAAGCAGCGCCCGCGCGGCCACGATCCGCTCCCGCAGGGCCGCCTCGGTCTCCGCCCAGCGCCCGGCGAAGGCGGCCGGATCGTCGTCGTACGCGAGCCGCCGCCGGACCACCTCCACCCGCTGGTCGGGCTCGCGGGAGGCGGCGACCTCGACGGTGAGCCCGAAGCGGTCCAGCAACTGAGGCCGCAGCTCGCCCTCTTCGGGGTTCATGGTGCCCACCAGCAGGAAGCGCGCGGCGTGCCGCACCGAGACGCCCTCACGCTCGACGTACGAGGCGCCCATGGCCGCCGCGTCGAGGAGCAGGTCCACCAAGTGGTCGTGGAGCAGATTCACTTCGTCGACGTAGAGAATCCCGCGGTGCGCTTCGGCGAGCAGCCCCGGCTCGAAGGCCTTCACACCCTCGGCCAGCGCCCGTTCGATGTCGAGCGCGCCGACAAGACGGTCCTCGGAGGCGCCGACCGGCAGCTCGACGGTCCGGGCGGCCCGCGCGAGACCGCCCCCGGGCTCGTGCGGACCGTCGGGGCACGCCGGGTCCGGAAGGCCGGGGTCGCAGGAGAACCGGCACCCGGAGACCACCGCGACCTCGGGAATCAGCGTGGAAAGGGCGCGCACCGCGGTCGACTTGGCGGTCCCCTTCTCACCGCGTACGAGCACACCGCCGACCGCCGGGGAGACGGCGTTCAGCAGCAGCGCGAGCCGCAGGTCGTCCTGCCCCACGATCGCGGTGAAGGGATACGGGGTACTCACAACGCCTCCTTGACGACGGTGTCCGCCGGCCTGCCGGTGCTCATGACGAGCCTCCGGGCGCTCCGGGCGGGATGAACGGAAGGCCGGCGGGGGCCCCCGACTCGACGAGACGCCACAGGGCGTCCGTGTCGGCGTACTCCTCGATCAGATCGCCGAGCCGGTCCAGCTGCTCCTCGCGCAGCGCGTCGAAGCAGGTGCCGGGTGCCGGTACGAAACGCCGGCCGGCGGCCGACGCCACCTCGCGCAGGAAAGCCCTGCGGAAGCCGTCGCTCTCCAGCGAGCCGTGCCAGTGGGTGCCCCATACCGAGCCGACCCGGCAGCCGTCCAGAAAAGGGTCCCCGCCGAGCACGTCGGCGACCCCGTGGTGGATCTCGTAGCCCTCGACCGTCTCTCCGAGCGCGTCGCCGACCGGGCGGGCCAGCGTCTTGTCGACCGCGAACCGTACGCGTACGGGCAGCAGTCCGAGCCCGGGGACCCGTCCCGCCTTCGACTCGACCTCGTCGTCGATCTGTTCGGACAGCGCCTGGAAGCCGCCGCAGATGCCGAGCACAGGCCGCCCCTCGGCGGCCCGGCGTGCCAGAGCCGCGGCCAGACCGCGCTCGCGCAGCCATTCGAGTGCCCTGACCGTGCCCCGGGTGCCGGGCACGACCACCAGGTCGGCGTCGGTCAGTTCCTCGGCCCGGTCCACGAACCGCACGACGACGCCCGGCTCGGCGGCCAGCGCGTCCACGTCCGTGAAGTTCGACATCAGCGGCACGGCGCACACGGCGACGCGCAGCACGTCCTCGCCGACCGGGGGCGCGACCACCGACTCGCGTACGGCCCCGCGCAGCGAGACGCGCAGCCCGTCCTCCTCGTCGATGCCGAGACCGTGCGCGTACGGCAGCACCCCGTAGGTGCGCCGACCGGTGAGCCCGTGCAGCATCTCCAGGCCCGGTTCGAGGAGCGACACATCGCCGCGGAACTTGTTGACCAGGTAACCCGCGATCAGCTCCTGGTCCTCGGGGGCGAGGAGCGCCGTCGTACCGAAGAACGAGGCGAACACGCCGCCTCGGTCAATGTCGCCGACCACCAGCACCGGCAGCCGTGCGGCCCGCGCGATGCCCATGTTCACGATGTCCGTGCGCCGCAGATTGATCTCGGCCGGACTGCCCGCCCCCTCGCAGATCACGGCTTCATACGTGCCCCGCAGTTCCTCCAGGCACTCCAGGACGGTGCCGAGCAGGGCCTCCTGGCGTCCGCCGTGGTAGCCACGGGCGCTCAGCTCACCGACCGGCTTTCCCATCAGCACGACCTGGCTGGAACGGTCGCTGCCGGGCTTGAGCAGCACCGGGTTCATCAGCGCGCTCGGCTCCACGCGCGCGGCCCGCGCCTGCATGGCCTGCGCCCGCCCGATCTCCGCGCCCTCGCGCGTCACGAACGAGTTGAGCGACATGTTCTGTCCCTTGAAGGGCGCGACCTTCACCCCCTGCCGCACCAGCCAGCGGCAGATCCCGGCCGTGACGACGCTCTTTCCGGCATCCGACGTGGTCCCCGCGACCAGCAGTCCGCCGCCCCTGCGCCTGCTCATCCCCGCCCCTTTCCGGCGCGCCGCGCGCGCAGCGCGTGCCCCGCGACGCGGCCCGCCGCGCAGGTCGCCAGAGTCAGCCAGCCGACGCGGCGGGAGAGCCGCACGGCGCGTTCGATGTCCCCGAACTCCACCGGGCGGCCCCCGCTGTTGAGCACCGGCCGGTGCTCAACACGTCCGCCGTACGAGAGGGTGCCGCCGAGCCGTACGCCGAGCGCCCCCGCGAACGCGGCCTCCACCGGTCCCGCGTTGGGGCTCGGATGCTTCTTCGCGTCGTTCCGCCAAGAGCGCACCGCCCCGCGCGCGTCCTCGCCCGCGAGCACAGCGAGAGCGGCGGTGAGCCGGGCGCCCGGCCAGCCGGCCACATCGTCGACGCGGGCCGAGGCCCAGCCGAACCGCCGGTAGCGGGGCGACTTGTGCCCCACCATCGCGTCCAGGGTGTTGACCGCGCGGAAACCGACGAGGCCGGGGACACCCGCGAGCGCGCCCCAGACCAGGGCGCCCACCACCGCGTCGGAGGTGTTCTCGGCGACGGACTCCACCACGGCTCGGGCGATCTGCTGTTCGTCCAGGGAGTGCGGATCACGCCCGCACAGATGCGGCAGCCGCTCCCGGGCCGCGTCCACGTCCCCGGCGGCGAGTGCGCCGCCGATGGTCCGCGCCTCCCGGCCGAGCGAGGTGCCGCCGACGACGGCCCACGTGGCGGCGGCGTTCAGCGCGACGGAAGCGGCGGGGCGGCCCCGCAGGGCGCGGCCGAGAAGCGCGGCGGCAGCGACGGCGCCCCCGGCGCACACGGCGGTGTGCAGCGCACCCCAGCCCCGGTGGTTTCGCCACAGTGCACGCTCGACACGCGACGCGGCCCGCCCGAACGCGGCGACCGGATGTCCCCGGCGAGGGTCACCGAGAAGCAGGTCACCGGCGAGGCCGGCGGCGGCGCCGTACACGAATTCACGGTCGGCACGCATCGGTTCAGGCCGGCGTTCCGCCTGGTAGGGCCTTCGTACTCACAGCAGGAAGTGAACCGCAGCCGGGCATGGCGATATGTCCTCACTCAGGGTGTCCGCGCCCTGGTTCGACGTGACGGGCGGCGAGAGTTCCTGGCTTCCGGAGGAGTGCTCCTCCGTGACAGTGGCGGGACCGCGCCGGATTCGCACCGGCTTCCTCTTCTGCCGCCCAGGGACGTGTCTCCCACGACATGTCCCAGATGGCCTCGGCAGTCCACCACGCTGCGAGAACGGCCGTCAACTTGCCTTTGACCTGCGAAGGGAGAGTGTGCTGCGGCACACACGCCGGGCCGGCCGCCCCGGGAGGGGTGACCGGCCCGGCTGGTGGGACGGGTGGTGAAGGCGCGCCCTCAGGTGACGATCAGATAGATGCCGTACGCCACGGCCCCGGCGCACAGCGCGAAGCAGGCGTACGCGCCGGTGCGTGCGAGCGCCGCGGAGCCGCCCTGCGCGGCGGCGGACTCCTGCTTGGTCATGCCCACCACGCCGAGGGTGAACAGGCTCACGAGAGCCACCGTGGCCACGAGGCTCACGCCGAAGACGGAGCCGAGTGCTGCCCAGTCGATGTTCATGCTGATCTGTCCTTACACCGTGGCCGGCTGGGGCGGCTCGGAGTCGGCCGCGGGGGCCGGAGCCGAGATGGTCGTCTTGAGATCCTGCGCGGGCGTGCCGACCGGCGGCGGGGAGACGGCGGCGATCGCGGCCGTCACGACACCGGCGGGCTCGGCGTCGGCGTCCGCCTCGTTGACGTTGGTGTGGTCGACGACCTGGCGGCGCGAGACGAGCCAGATCGCCGCGCAGGCGCCGATCAGGAACGCGGCGACCACCGCAACACCCCAACCGCCCTGCTTGGTCACGAACTCCGAGCCCGCGGCCACCAGCCCGGCGGCCGGCAGGGTCAGGCCCCACGCGACGAACATCCGGGTGGCGGTCGACCAGCGGACCACACCGCCCTTGCGGCCCAGTCCCGCGCCCATCACGGCGCCGGAGCAGGAGTGCGTGGTCGACAGCGAGAAGCCGAGGTTGGAGGAGGCCAGGATGACGCTGGCGGCGCTGGTCTGGGCGGCGAAGCCCTGCTGCGGCTGGAGGTCGGTGAGGCCTTTGCCCATGGTGCGGATGATGCGCCAGCCGCCGAGGTAGGTGCCCATCGCGATCGCGAGTCCGGCCGAGAGGATGACCCACAGGGGAGGGTTGGAGCCGGGCGAGAGCACGCCCCCGGCGACGAGCGCCAGCGTGATGATGCCCATCGTCTTCTGGGCGTCGTTGGTGCCGTGGGCGAGGGAGACCAGGCCCGCCGAGGCGATCTGGCCGGAGCGGTAGCCCTTCGCGGTGGCCTTCTCGTCGGCGTTCTTGCCGATCTTGTACGTGAGCCGGGAGGCCAGGAACGCGGCGAGGCCCGCCACCAGAGGAGCGGCGATCGCGGGGATCAGAACCTTGGTGACGACCGTGCCGCCGTTGACCCCACTGACGCCGACCGAGGCGACGGTGGCGCCGATCAGTCCGCCCATCAGGGCGTGCGAGGAACTGGAGGGCAGACCGATCAGCCAGGTCAGCAGATTCCAGAGGATGGCGCCGACGAGCGCCGCGAAGATGACTTCGGGGGTGATGCCTGACTCGGTGACGATCCCGCTGGAGATCGTCTTGGCGACCTCCACGGACAGGAACGCCCCGACAAGGTTGAGCGCGGCGGACATGGCCACCGCCGTCTTGGGCTTCAGAGCGCCGGTCGAGATGGTCGTCGCCATCGCGTTGGCGGTGTCGTGGAAACCGTTCGTGAAATCGAACACGAGCGCTGTCACGATCACAATCGCGAGCAGCAAGGTGATGTGTTCCATTTACCCAGGCAATCGTTTGACGTCAGTGGCCCGGCGAACGTAGTTAACCTGGGTGAACGGAAGATGAACTGTGATCGGCTCTGGAGTGTCCTCGGGTGAGGATTCCTCGCTCCGCTTGTGACGGCCGCGATGGCGTCGGGGAAATGCCGTATTTATGGTGATTCAAGTGATCTCCATCATCCATCCGCCCTGTGGCATTCCGTCCCCGCCTGACAGGATCGGCGCATGACCGATCAGGTGCGACAGGAAGTGATCGAGAAGGCGTGGCAGGACCTCGTGGCCACCGCCCGCAGGACGGCGGCGGAGGGCCTGGTGGTGGGCACGTCGGGCAATGTCTCGGTGCGGGTCGGCGAGCTGGTCCTGGTCACCCCGAGCGGAGTGCCCTACGAGCGGCTCACGCCCGGGGACGCGATCGGGGTCGGACTCGACGGCAGGCAGCTTCTCGGCGACCTGGCCCCCACCAGTGAGCTGCCGCTGCATCTGGAGGTCTACCGTCACACCGGCGCGGGCGCGGTCGTCCATACCCACGCCGTGCACGCCACCGCGGTCTCCACCCTCGTCCCCGAGCTCCCGCCCGTCCACTACATGGCCGCGGCCCTCGGCGGGAGCGTCCGCGTCGCCCCCTACGCCCTGTACGGAACCCAGGAGCTGGCCGCGAACATGCTCGGCGCCCTGCGCGGGCGCACCGCCTGTCTGCTCCAGAACCACGGAACCGTCGCGTACGGCGACAGCCTCGACCAGGCCTACGACCGCACCGCCCAGCTGGAGTGGATGTGCCGGCTCTGGCTGACCGCCGCGTCGGTGCCCGGGCGCGCGCCGAGCCTGCTCTCCGCCGCGCAGCTGCGCGAGGCGGGCGAGAAGCTCAGCGGCTACGGCCAGCGCGGCTGAGCCGCGCTCGGGCACACGGGTCGCCGGTCGCGTGGGGGTGGGCTCGGGCACACGGGTCGCCGGTCGCGTGGGGGTGGGCTCGGGCACACGGGTCGCCGGTCGCGTGGGGGTGGGCTCGGGCACACGGGTCGCCGGTCGCGTGGGGGTGGGCTCGGGCGACAGGGGTCGCCGGTCACGTCGGGCGGGCGCTCGGGCGACAGGGGTCGCCGGTCACGTCGGGCGGGCGCTCGGGTGACGCCGGCGTTCCGCGGAGCACCGCGACCCCGCCGCGTCTGCGCCCCTCGGTGACTTCCGGCGGCCGGGGTGCCCCCGAGGGCACCGGCGGCGGCCGTCCACTGGCAGGGCGGCCCGCGGGTGCCGACACTGGACTGGTGCGCCCGGTTATCGCGACGGCAGCAGCCGTCACCACAGTGATCGGCGTCGGCGCGGCCGCCATAGCGGCCGGCCGCTACGCAAGCGACGTCGCGCTCAAGGCGCGGCCGAGAAGGCCGCTGCCCGGCGACCCCCGGCCCACCGTGCACGCCGCGGCCGAGGGCCATGTGACACTCACCCGCAGCCTCGCCACCCAGCGCCCGGGCACGTACGGAATCGAGAGCGACGACGTCCACGCCGTCATCGGCCCCGTCATCGACGGGGTCGAGCACTCCGCCGACACCGTCGTACGCCGGCTGGAACGGGTCGTCCTCGGCAGCCTGGAACCTCGCATGCGGGTACGGCTCACGCCCCAGCTCCACCGGGGAGACCCGGCGACCGCACTGGGCCTCGACCACCGTGATGTCGACATTCCCGGCGAACTCGGTGCCCTGCCCGCATGGTTCGTGCCCGGCGCCCGCGAGACCTGGGTCATCACGGTCCACGGCCTGGGCACCACCCGGGAGCACCCGCTGAACCTCCTGCCGTTCCTGCACCGCCAGCAGCTCCCGGTGCTCAACCTCGGCTACCGGGGAGACCCCGGCGCCCCCGCTTCCCCCGACGGCCTCTGCCACCTCGGCGACTCCGAATGGCGTGACCTGGACGCCGCCATCCGCTTCGCGGTGAGCCACGGAGCCGAGCACGTGGTTGTGCACGGCTGGTCCACCGGCGCCTCGATGGCACTGCACGCCGCGGCCAACTCCGCGCTGCGCGACCGGATCAGCGGCCTCGTCCTGGACTCCCCGGTGCTGGACTGGGAGGGCACCCTGCGCAGCCTCGCCGCCGCCCTTGGCGCGCCCACGCCCCTGCTGCCCCTTGCCGTCAGGGCTGCCCAGGGCAGGACCGGACTGCACGGCGACCGGCTTCTGGAAGCCGCGGACCCGGGGGCCATGCGGGTGCCGACGCTGATCTTCCACGGCCCGGAGGACTCGCTCGCCTCCTGGCAGCTCTCCCGCGAACTCGCTTCCCGGCGCCCCGATCTGATCAGCCTGAACACCGTCCGCAACGCCCCGCACGCCGCGATGTGGAACGCCGGCCCGCAGCGGTACGAGGAAGCCCTGCGACGCTTCCTCACCCCCTTGATGTAGCGCCCCCCGATCCGACGCCCGGGCGCGGCCCCGCTCGCCCCGCGCACCGCCCGGCGGGCGAGTCGATCAGCGGGCCGACCAGGTTCCGTTTGGGCTTTCGGGCTGTCAGCGGGAAGACTGCTCCCTGTGACGTCCCGAAAGCCTGATGAGCAATTGGCGCGCAACTCCAGACTCCGTCTTGTCCGCCCGCGATCGCTGGCCACCGCACGGCGGGCAGTGACGACCCGGCGTACCCGTCCGGCCCCCCGGCCGCCCGAGGGCACTCCCGCCCCCTCGGAACTGGCCCGCCAGGCGAGGGTGGTCCTCGCCGACGCCGTACGCATCGCCCGCTGGGCCGCCGTCGAGCGGGACCCCAGCACAGCACAGCTCACGGACCGCACGCAGGAACGAGCCGCTGTCGCATTGGAGTTGACCCCGCTCCAGGTCCGCGCGGGCTGGGACCGGGCCCGTCTCGCCGGTCTGGTCGAGCTGCACGGCGACACGGCCCGCCCCGGCTGGCGCCTGCGCGCCTGGGACCGCGACGACATGGCCGTCCTGCGCGGCTGGGTCGCCCTCTTCGACGCCTGGTCGCTGGTCCACCCGGCCCCCGACGACATCGCGCCGACCGCGGTGGCGGAGGTTGTCGAGGCCGTGCCCCAGGTGCTCTCCCTCCTTCAGCTGTCGGCCGGACCCGTGCTCGTGCCGGTGCTGCTCGACCTGCTCCAGCAGCGCGTGGCGGAGCTGCGCGAGGAGCGGTGCGAGGTCCCCTACGGCCCGCAGTCGGACGCCGAGTCGGGTCCTGAGCCGGACGCCGAGTCGGGTGCCGCTTCGGGTACCGACTCCGCTGCCGTGCCCGCCGACTCCGGCGGTGGAGCCGACGTACCTGTCTCCCTCCTCCTCGCCTGGGCCCTTCAGGGCCTGTCCGCCGTCGGGGCCCTTACCCTCGACCAGGGCCGGTCCGCCACCCTGACTCCCCTCGGCAACTGGGCGGTCTGGGTCAAGCTGGAGCAGATCTGCGTCGCCGCCCAGAGCCCCGCGGGCAATATCGAGCAGTCCGCCGAGGACATGCTGCGCGGCTGCGCCCGCCTCACCCCCGGCCCCGCGCGGGTCGAGTACCGCGCGTGGCTCGCCGCCCGGACGGTCTCCGGCGCGGTCACCGAACTGCTCGCCGTCGCCCGGGGCGAGGACGCACTGCTGCGTGGGCTCGCCTTCGAGGCCCTGCGGGTCGTCGGCGCCCCTGCCGAGCCCGAGGTCCGAGCCGCCGTCGACGAGCCCTCCTTGCGCCCCTACGTCCTGCTCTGGCTCGCCGAGTACGAGGGCGCGGACCCCGAGGACGCCGCGGACGTCCTCACCCGGGAGGAAGCGACCTGGCTCTGGGTGGACACCGCGGCGGCCGTGGCCGACCACGGCGAGCCCCAACTGCTGCTGCGCCATCTCGACTCGGCGGTCCAAGGCACCGTGCCCGCTCTGCTCGACGCGGTCCGGGCCGGGGGCCACCCCCGCACCGTCCAGGTCCTGGTCGCCCTGGCCGCCGCGCACCCCGACCCGGCCCTTGCCAAAGCCGTGCGCCGGGCAGCGTTCCAGGTGCACACCGGAGGCTCGTGACCCGGCAGGCGGTCCTGCGGCGCCGGTCGGGCTCGAAGACGGGCCGGCCCGGCGGCGGGGACCGCTCACCTGTCCACAACCTCCCCGGACAGAACACCTAGGACCCCTCCGCCCCGGGCGCATACGTGCCGAAGCTCCAGACGTTGCCCTCGATGTCCCGCGCCATGTAGTCCCGCGCGCCGTAGTCCTGGTCGGTCGGCGGCATCACGATGTCCGCGCCGTGCTCCACCGCCCTGCCGTGGTGCGCGTCGACATCGTCGACATGGACGAACACCCCGGTCGGCCCGCCGCCCTCCATCAGCTTGTCGAACTCGCTGCCGGTCCCCTTGCTGCCGAGCATCACCATGCCGTTGCCGAAGGACAGCTCGGCGTGCATCACCGCGCCCGACTCGTCCTCGTACACCGCGTGCTCGGTGAAGCCGAATGCCTCGGTGAGCTGCTTGATCGCGGCTTTCGCGTCCGCGTACACCAGCGTGGGACAGATGCTCGGTGACTGAGTCATCTCGATCACTCCTTCAGGCTCGACGACAGGGATGTGATCTGTGTCTCAGTCTGGCAGCCGCCACTGACACTCCCGCAGACACTCAGCCGAAGGTGTTGCACGCGGCCACGTCGCCCGTGCGGAAACCGGTGGTGAACCACTGCCGGCGCTGCGCGGCCGAGCCGTGTGTCCAGGTCTCCGGAGTCACCCGCCCCTGGAAGCTCTCCTGGATCCGGTCGTCGCCGACCGCCGCCGCCGCGTCCAGGCCGTCCCTGATGTCCTGCCGCGTCAGTGTCCTCAGCAGCGGTCGCCCCGTCTTCTCGTCTCGGGTGGTCGTCGCGTGGCGCGCCCACACCCCCGCGTAGCAGTCGGCCTGGAGCTCCACTCTCACCGCGTTGCTGTTGGCGCCCTGCCGCCCGTCCTGTGCGCGCTGGAGCGTGCCCATCAGGTTCTGCAGATGGTGTCCGTACTCATGGGCCACCACATAGGCCTGGGCGAACGGTCCCCCGCTCGCCCCGAACGTGGTCCGCAGTTCGTCGAAGAAGCCGAGATCCAGATGGACCTTCCGGTCGGTGGGGCAGTAGAACGGCCCGACCGCCGAGGTCGCGGTCCCGCACGCCGTACCGACCCGGCCCGTGAACATCACCGTGGGCGCGTCGGGGTAGCGCCCCTGACGGCGCGCGAACTCCGCCCGCCAGAAGTCCTGCACGCTGTTGACCACCGCGACGATCCGGCAGTCCTCCCGGGTGTTCGCGTCCGCGCCCGTCCTGCACGCCTGATTCACCTGCGCCTGCGAGGAGGAGGCCGCGACCGGGGCCGGGTCGCCCGACGACAGTCCGAGCTGCTCGGGTCCCACGCCGAAGAGCAGCCCCATGACCAGCGCGATGAGGCCGACGATGCCGCCGCCGACGGTGGCCCTGCCGCCGGGGACGCGACTGCCGCGCACATCCTGGACCTCGGAAGTGTCCAGATCGGCGTCGTCGTCGAACTGCACGGGCCACCACCTCCGCTCCACGGCGGTGGCAGCCCGCCGCCCTGGGCCGAGTATCGATCAGTGCGGACCGTACTGCCCCTTTTGCCGCCTGCCCTGACGCTGCCTCGACCGTGCCCTGCCGGTGCCGTGGCGGTGCCCCGAGAGCGCCCCGCCGGAGCGCTTCGGGCGGCCGTCGACCCCGGCCGGCAGCTCCGAAGCCGACGCAAAACCACTTGCACGGTCCCGCTAGACTGGCCCGTATGGCAATTCTCCTTGCGCATTAGGCGGCGTCGAAGCTCCCGCGCCCGTCCCTTCCGCCGTCCATACCGCCCTGGAGTCTTTCCGTGATCACCGCTTCCGGCATCGAGCTGCGCGCCGGCGCACGCGTCCTCATCGAGTCCGCTTCCTTCCGCATCGCCAAAGGCGACCGCATCGGCCTGGTAGGCCGCAACGGAGCGGGCAAGACCACCCTCACCAAGTGCCTCGCGGGCGAAGGCATCCCCGCTTCCGGCACCATCACGTGCTCCGGCGAGGTCGGCTACCTCCCGCAGGACCCGCGCACCGGCGACCTCGACGTCCTCGCGAGCGACCGCATCCTCTCGGCCCGTGACCTCGACTCCGTACTGAGGAAGATGCGGGAGAACGAGCACCGGATGGCGAACGGCCAGGGCGCCACCCGCGAGAAGGCGATGAAGAAGTACGAGCGCCTGGAGACGGAGTTCCTCACCAAGGGCGGGTACGCCGCCGAGGCCGAGGCCGCCACCATCGCCGCCGCGCTCGGGCTGCCCGACCGGGTGCTCGGCCAGCCGCTCCATACGCTCTCCGGCGGTCAGCGCCGCCGTGTCGAGCTGGCGCGCATCCTCTTCTCGGACGCCGACACCCTGCTGCTCGACGAGCCGACCAACCACCTCGACGCCGACTCGATCGTCTGGCTGCGCGACTACCTCAAGACCTACCGCGGCGGATTCATCGTCATCTCCCACGATGTCGATCTCGTCGAGACCGTCGTCAACAAGGTCTTCTACCTGGACGCCAACCGCTCCACGATCGACATTTACAACATGGGCTGGAAGCTCTACCAGCAGCAGCGCGAGGCCGACGAGAAGCGTCGTAAGCGCGAGCGCCAGAACGCCGAGAAGAAGGCCGCGGCCCTCAATTCCCAGGCCGACAAGATGCGCGCCAAGGCCACCAAGACCGTGGCCGCGCAGAACATGGCCAGGCGGGCCGAGAGGCTGCTCGCCGGTCTCGAAGACGCCAGGGTCTCCGACAAGGTCGCCAAGCTGCGCTTCCCGGAGCCCGCGTCCTGCGGCAGGACCCCGCTGACCGCGGAGGGCCTGTCCAAGTCGTACGGCTCCCTCGAGATCTTCACCGACGTCGACCTCGCCATCGACAAGGGCTCCCGGGTCGTCATCCTGGGCCTGAACGGCGCGGGCAAGACCACCCTGCTGCGTCTGCTCGCCGGCGTGGAGACGCCGGACACCGGCGCGGTCACCCCCGGCCACGGCCTCAAGCTCGGCTACTACGCGCAGGAGCACGAGACGCTCGACCCGGAGCGCACGGTGCTGGAGAACATGCGCTCCTCCGCGCCCGACCTGGACCTCGTCGAGGTCCGCAAGACGCTCGGCTCGTTCCTCTTCTCCGGCGACGACGTCGACAAGCCGGCCGGGGTTCTCTCCGGTGGCGAGAAGACCCGGCTGGCGCTGGCCACCCTGGTCGTCTCGTCCGCGAACGTCCTGCTGCTCGACGAGCCGACGAACAACCTCGACCCGGCCAGCCGCGAGGAGATCCTCGGCGCTCTGCGCACCTACAAGGGCGCGGTGATCCTGGTCACGCACGACGAGGGAGCGGTCGAGGCCCTTGAGCCCGAGCGGATCATCCTCCTCCCGGACGGGGTCGAGGACCTGTGGGGCGCGGACTACGCGGACCTGGTGGCGCTCGCCTGACCGGCCCGGACGGGCATCTGTGTGCCGGTCCGGCTCTGATCCACTCCATATGGATCATTCGGCCTACGGGTGATCCATCATCTGGATGAGAACGTCTCGTACCTCGGCGTGGCGCCGAGCGGATCCCTTCCGTCCGGTGCCACGCGCCGCACGGCCTGTGTGCGCGCCTCTGACCTGGCACTTCTGCCGTCAAGGCGCTCGGACGTGCGAATACGAGCACTCGGAATTCTGGATTCCGGTCGTGGTGAGCGCTCCGTGCGCGGCAAAGCTTGTCGCACGGACCTTGCCGAATGGGTGGCCAGGAAGCCCTTGAGGGGTGATCATGAGAAGTCCAGAGCGCACTTCCCATGAGGAGGCACGGGTGGCCGAGACTCTGAAGAAGGGCAGCCGGGTTACCGGCGCCGCGCGCGACAAGCTCGCGGCAGACCTGAAGAAGAAGTACGACTCCGGTGCGAGTATCCGGGCGCTGGCCGAAGAAACAGGCCGCTCCTACGGATTCGTCCACCGGATGCTCAGCGAGTCCGGAGTCACGCTGCGCGGACGCGGCGGAGCGACGCGAGGCAAGAAGGCCACGGCCTGATCGGGGCCACCGCCTGATTCGCCTCGGTCTGGTCATCGAGGCTCCACCGGTCCACCGGTTTCCGCGGTGGTCACCCGGTCGGTCGCAGGGTCGGCCGGGTGGTTACTGTGCAGTCACTTATCTTTTGTCCGCAGTGACTGCACCCGAACCGGAGGCGCCCCATGACTTCGCTCGACTCTGTGCTCGACAAGGACGGCGTACGGCTCACCGTCGAGGACGCGGTCGCCACGGTGACCTTGACCAACCCGGACAAGCGCAACGCCCAATCTCCCGCTCTGTGGCGGGCGTTGGTGCAGGCGGGTCGGTCATTGCCGGGCGATGTGCGGATCGTGGTGCTGCGTGGCGAGGGCAAGTCCTTCTCCGCGGGGCTCGATCGGCAGGCGTTCACGCCCGAGGGCTTCGACGGCGAGCCGTCCTTCCTCGATCTGGCACGGGGCTCGGACGAGGAGCTCGACGCGGTCATCGCCGAGTACCAGGAGGCTTTCACCTGGTGGCGTCGTAGTGATGTCGTCACGATCGCGGCCGTCCAGGGCCACGCGATCGGCGCCGGGTTCCAGCTCGCTCTCGCCTGCGACCTGCGGGTCGTCGCGCAGGACGTGCAGTTCGCCATGCGTGAGACCAGCCTGGGGCTCGTCCCGGACCTCACCGGCACTCACCCGCTGGTGTCGCTCGTCGGCTATGCCCGCGCGCTGGAGATCTGCGCCACGGGCCGCTTTGTCCATGCCGAGGAGGCCGAGCGCACCGGGCTCGCCAACCTTGTCGTGCCCGCCGACGAACTCGACGGTGCCGTACGGGATCTCGCCTCCGCTCTGCTCGCCGCGCCGCGGGACGCCGTGATCGAGACCAAAGCGCTGCTCCAGGGTGTCACCGGGCGTTCGTACGAGGAGCAGCGCACCGCCGAGCGTGCTGCGCAGGCGCGCCGGCTGCGCGACCTCGCGGGCATCGGGGACTGATCCGACCGGTCCACTCGACCGGCTGATCCGACTGGTCCTCTCGACCGACCGACCGACTTCTGGTCCGGCCGGTCCGGCCGGTCCGGCTGGCCCAGGTCCGCCGGTCCGGCCGGTCATGCGATCCCGTCGGCCGGTCCGATCCACCGGCCACTGATCCCAGCCGCTCAAGCAGCCCCGGCGGATCCGTGCCCCTCACTCGGCCACGGCAGTGACCAGCACCGACACCGGGCGTCCGTCCCCGAGCGCGTCCGTCACCGCCTCGCGGACCGCCCGGACCACCTCCAGCGGGCGGTGCCCCGACGCCGTCGCCAGCTCGATGCGGACATGGTCCGGTGCGAGATGCACCGCCGTTCCCAGGGTCGCCGTCAGATGGGCAACGCCCGGTGCCCGCGACGCCGCCTCGCCCGCAAGATCCGTGGCGGTGACCGCCCGTACGCCGGGTGGCGCAGTGGGCTCCCACGTATCCGCAGCGGTGTCCAGCAGCTCCGTCACCCGCAGATCCACCTCCGTGACCGCCAGATCCAGCAGCTCCCGCGCCGCCAGGAACAGTGCCGTACGCAACGCGTCCGCCAAGACCGGCAAGGGCTCTCCCGCCACGGCCGCGAAATCCGTCTCGATCCGCAGCGGCCCCGGCGGCAGCGCGCTCGGCGGAGGCGGCACGGCAGGCCGGTCCGCGGCGCCCGGATCCACCGGCGCCAGCCGCATCCCGCCCGGCGCCACACCGGGCACACCGGCCGCGGCGCGCCGCAGCACTGCCTCGGCCGCCTGCTCGGTCAGCCAGGCCCCGTCGGCCGCCCCGCCCAGCGGCAGCAGCCTGCCGAGCCCGAGCCGTCGCCGTACTGCATCAGCGGTGGTCATTGCTCCAGCCTGCCGCATCCCCGGCGCGAGAGCGGGCAACCGCACTTAATGTGGACAACGGAGTCCAAGACGCTCGGAAAGGACGCAAGGCGATGACGGAAACCGCTCAGTCGAACCGGCCCGAGAACCCTGGCAGCGTGTCGTCGGGCTCAGGCGACGAACCACGGAGGACGTCCACCACCAAAAGGGGTATCGGTGATCCCGCATCCCGTGGACGCACCACGATCGCCGACGGCGTCGTCGAGAAGATCGCCGGACTCGCCGCCCGTGACGTCCTCGGCGTCCACGCGATGGGCAGCGGCATGTCCCGCACCTTCAGCGCGGTTCGCGACCGGGTTCCGGGCGGCAGCAAGTCCAGCGTCACCAGAGGAGTGAAGGCCGAGGTCGGCGAGGTACAGACGGCCCTCGACCTGGAGATCATCGTCGACTACGGCGTGTCGATCTCCGATGTCGCCCGGGCGGTACGCGAGAACGTCGTCTCAGCGGTGGAACGGATGACCGGGCTCGAAGTCGTCGAGGTCAACATCGCGGTCAGTGACGTCAAGCTGCCGGATGAAGAAGAGGACGAGCCTGAGCCGCGCATCCAGTAGCCGCGCATCCACCAGAGGAGCCCACGATGAGCATGGCTGTGGCCGGCCTGATCGCCGGCATGGCGCTCGGCTTTGCCGGATACTTCGGCGGATTCGGTGCGTTTCTGCTGGTCGCCGCTTTGGGGGCGGTCGGCTTCGTGGCCGGCCGCTTCCTCGACGGTGACCTCGAACCCGGCGACTTCTTCCGCGGTCGCGAGCGCGGCGACCGGCGGCGGTGACCGCGGTGGCCCCTGGGGGTCCCCCCGCCCGCGGCAGGGGAAACATCGAACCCGCCGAGCGCGGGGCGACCACGATCGCCGACCGCGTCGTGGCGAAGATCGCCGCGCAGGCGGCGCGGGAGGCGCTCCCCCGTGTGCCCGAGGGCGGCACACAGCCCCGTGCCATGGTCACGGTCCACCATGACGTCGCGCACGTGCGGGTCAGTCTGGAGCTCGACTACCCCTCCGACATCGGACGGCAGTGCGGTGCCGTGCGTCGCCGGGTCACCCAGCGGGTAAACGCGTTGGCGGGCATGGAGGTGCCCGAGGTGGTGGTCCAGGTCGAGCGCCTGCACTCGGTCCACTCGCGCACCGCGGCACAGGGGAGGATCCGATGAGCGAGCCCGTACGGCCCGTACTCGACCTGGACCAGTCGGCGTCGGCGGCGGCCTATCACCCGGGCCCGTCGCAGAAGGACGGCGAGGGGGGCAGGGCCGGACGATTCTGGTCCGTGCGCAGGGTGCCGGCCGGGGTGGTGGCCGCGATCGTGCTCGGCGCCGCGGGACTGCTGCTCTACGACGTCGCCGCGGTACGGGCCGACCGGCCCGCCATGCACTGGCGTCGGGTGCTCGCGGCCGACCTCGCGAAGTGGCCGCTCGACAACCCCTGGGTGATGGCGGTCGCGTCGGCTGCCATGCTCCTCGGCGTCTGTCTGATCGTCATCGCCGCCACGCCCGGACTGCGGTCGCTGCTGCCGATGCGGCGCGACGTCGCAGCCGTACGGGCCGGGCTCGACCGGGACGCGGCGGCGCTCGTGCTGCGCGACCGGGCGATGGAGGTCTCCGGTGTGCAGTCCGTGAGGGTGCGCATGCGGCGTACGAAGGTCTCCGTGCGCGCCCAGTCGCACTTCCGTGAACTCGACGACGTACGCGCGGATCTGGACACGGCGCTCGGCGCGGGCATCGTCGAACTGGGCCTCGCCAGGCCGCCGGCGCTGACCGTGCACGTCGCCCGGCCGCCGGCGAAGAAGAGGTGAGCCGGATGCTCTCGACGGTCAATCGCGTACTGCTCGGCCTCGCCGGGCTGGTGCTTGTGTTCCTCGGCGGCGCGGCTGTCGCGGCGGGAGCGGGCTGGCCCGTGCCGTCCTGGTGGCTGTGGGAAGGCCCGAACGACGTCCTGCTCAGCCAGGCGGACCGCGACCGCTGGCGCGACGAGGGCTGGTGGTGGCCCTCGGTCATCGCCGTGCTCGCGGTGGTCGTACTGCTCGCGCTGTGGTGGGTGATCGCCCAACTGCGGCGTGCCCGGCTGTCGGAGGTCCTGGTCGACAGCGGCGACGGCGAGGGCGCACTGCTGCGGGGGCGGGCGCTGGAGGGAGTCCTGGCGGGCGAGGCGGAATCCCTGGAGGGCGTGGCCCGCGCCCATGTCGCGCTGACGGGCCGGCGGAGCACGCCGTCGGCGCGGGTGGCTCTGCTGCTGGAACCGTACGCGTCCCCCGGGGAGTCGCTGACGCGGCTGACGGAGGAGGCGGTGGGGCACGCGCGGGATTCGGCGGGGCTGGAGGTGCTGCCGGCGGAGGTGAGGCTGAAGTCGGCGAAGCATGGGGCGCGGAGGGTGAGCTGAGGCGGGGGCCGCGAGGGGCCTTCTCCCCGGCCCGCCCCTTTGCGAATGCCGCCCTGGTGGCCGATGGGGGGTACGACCCGGGGGTGCGGGCCGGCCCCCGCAGCGGCAGCTTCGCGCCGCGCGTACGGGAGGCTGTCCGCAGCTGCGGCGACGCTCGGCTGCGGCCTGGACCCGGCGGGTGGGTGCCCTGGGCCGCCCGCGTGGGGACTGATTGATTCGGCGGGGTGGGGGACACCCCCGTGTGCGGCCCGGCGGGGACACACCCCGCCGGGCGGCACCCCGGCGACGGGCGGTCAGCGCCCCGTCCGGCCCCGACGCGGGACCGCCCTCAGAACCCCCGCCTCGCCCCGCCGTCCACCGGCAGCATCACACCCGTCAGGTACGACGCCCTCGGCGACAGCAGGAACGCCGCCGTGTTGCCGAACTCCTCCGGCGTGCCGTACCGCCGCAGCGGGATGCGGGACTCGTTCGATGCCCGGGCCGCCTCCGCGTCGCCCGAGAGCGAGTCCAGTTCGCGGACACGGTCCGTGTCGATGCGCGAGGGAAGCAGGCCCACGACCCGGATGCCCTGCGGGCCCAGCTCGTCCGCGAGGGACTTCGCGAAGCCCGCCAGACCCGGGCGGAGACCGTTGGAGATCGTCAGACCGGGGATCGGCTCATGGACCGACGCCGACAGGACGAAGCCGATGACACCGCCCTCGTCCAGCGCCGCCGCCGCGGTCCGGGCGAGGCGTACCGCGCCCAGGAAGACCGCCTCGAAGGCCGTCATCCACTGGTCGTCCGTGTTGTCCGCCGCGAAGCCCGGCGCCGGGCCGCCCACGCTGATCAGAATGCCGTCGAAGCGCCCGAAGTGCGCCCGCGCCGCCGCGATCAGCCGTTCGGCCCCCGCCGGGTCGGCGTTGTCCGAGGCGATGCCGATGGCGTTCGGGCCGAGCTCGGCCGCGGCCCCGGCGACGGACTCCTTGTCGCGCCCGGTGATGACGACCTTCGCGCCGTCCTCGGCGAGCGCGCGCGCCGCGGCGTTGCCCAGCCCCCGCGACGCACCCGTGACGACATAGACGCGGTCCCTCAGTCCAAGATCCATGGGTCTATCCTGCCGGGTCCTCCCCGGCCAGCGCGAGGGCCGAGGTCACCAGTCCGATATGGCTGAACGCCTGGGGGAAGTTCCCGACCTGCCGGCCGGATACCGGGTCGTACTCCTCGGCGAGCAGACCGACGTCGTTGCGCAGGGCGAGCAGCTGCTCGAACAGCTCTCGCGCCTCCTTCGCCCGTCCCGTCATCCGCAGTGCGTCGACCAGCCAGAACGAGCAGGCCAGAAACGCCCCTTCGTTCCCGGGCAGCCCGTCCACCGACACCCCGGCGGTGCTGTAGCGGCGTACGAGACCACCCGTGCCCAGCTCCGCGCGGACCGCGTCGACCGTCCCGATCACCCGGGGATCGTCCGGCGGCAGAAACCCGACCCGGGGGATCAGCAGTACCGCCGCGTCGAGGTCGACGGAGCCGTACGACTGCGTGAAGGTGTTCCGGACCGGGTCGTACCCCTTCTCGCAGACCTCCTCGTGCACCTCGTCCCGCATCGCCCGCCACCGGTCCGCGTCGCCGCGCAGCGTCGGGTATGTCTCCAGCGTGCGTACGGCGCGGTCGGCCGCCACCCACGCCATCACCTTGGAGTGCACGAAGTGGCGGCGCGGCCCCCGCACTTCCCACAGCCCCTCGTCCGGCTCGCGCCACTTGGACTCCAGGAAGCCGAGCAGGCTGAGCTGGAGATTCCAGGCGTGCTTCTCCGCTGGAAGCCCCGCCTCCCGCGCCACGAAGAGGGAGTCGATGACTTCTCCGTACACATCGAGCTGGAGCTGTTCGACCGCCTCGTTCCCGGTGCGGACCGGAGCGGAGCCCGCGTAGCCGCTCAGCCACGTCAGCTCTGTCTCCGGCAGCCGGCGCTCGCCCGACAGCCCGTACATGATCTGGAGATCGGCGGGGTCGCCGGCGACCGCCCGCAGCAGCCAGTCGCGCCAGCGCCCGGCCTCCTCCTTGTAGCCGGCCAGCAGCAGCGCCCCCAGGGTGAGAGTGGAGTCGCGCAGCCAGCAGTACCGGTAGTCCCAGTTGCGTACGCCCCCGATCTCCTCCGGCAGGGACGTGGTGGGCGCGGCGACGATCCCGCCGGTCGGCCCGTAGGTAAGGGCCTTGAGGGTAATCAGCGAACGGACGATGGCCTCGCGGTAGCGGCCGTTGGTGGCGCAGCTCCTGGACCACTCGTGCCAGTCGTCCAGGCTGCATTCGAGCGCTTCGTACGGGTCGATGAGCGTCGGCCGTTCCTCGTGCGAGGGGTGCCAGGTGAGGACGAACGCCACCTTCTCGCCCGCGCCGACCGTGAACGACGAACGGGTGCTGAACTGCTGACCCCAGGTCTTGACCTCCGGCTCGCTGCGCAGCCACACGGAGTCGGGGCCCGCGATCGCCACTCGGTGGCCGTTCGCGCGCCGCATCCACGGCACCACGGACCCGTAGTCGAAGCGCAGCCGGAGCGTGCCGCTCATCTCGACACTGCCGCTGACGCCCTCCACGATCCGGATGACGTCCGGACTGGTGTCGCGCTGCGGCATGAAGTCGATCACCTTGACTGTGCCGGTGCGGGTCTCCCACACCGACTCCAGGACGAGTGACTCCCCGACATAGCCGCGCCGGGTGCATGCGCCCGCGCCCTTGGGCGCGATCGTCCAGTGGCCGTTCTCCTCGTTGCCGAGCAGCGCGGCGAAGCAGGACGCCGAGTCGAAACGGGGCAGACAGAGCCAGTCGATGGAGCCGTTGGCGCCGACCAGCGCGGCCGTCTGCAGATCGCCGATGAGCGCGTAGTCCTCGATGCGTAGGTTCACGCTTTCGCCTGTTCCCGCAGCGAGCTGCCGTTAAGCAGTCGGCAGGACCTGTCGGGGGCGGCTACGCGTTCGCGGGGGCCGGCTCGGGCTCGGTGCGCGGCGCGCCGGCCGCGCGGTCGTGCTTCTCACGGCGTACGAGAATCACCCAGCCCACGGGTACCGCCGCGGCGAAGAGCCACCACTGGACGGCGTACGCCATGTGCGGGCCGATGGAGTCGTGGTCGGGGTCCGGTACCAGTTCCGGGCTGTCGCCCGCGGGCCCCGGAGCGGTCAGCTCCAGATAGCCGCCCAGCACCGGTCGGCCCAGCGACTTCGCCTGCTGCGCGCTGCTGATCAGCATGAACTGGCGGGGCGGCAGACCGGCCAGGTCCCTGATGCCGCTGGCCTTCGTCGTCTCGTCGGCCATGAGCCGCCCGGTCACCGTCACCGTGCCCTTGGGAGCGGGCGGGACGGAGGGGAAGGCCTTCTGGTCGGCGGCGGCCGGGATCCAGCCACGGTTGACGAGGACCGCCCGGCCGTCGGCCAGGACGAGCGGGGTCAGGAGATGGAAGCCGACGCGCTCGTCGGCGGAGGTGCGGCGGCGTACGACCACTTCGTGCGCGGTGTCGAAGGTGCCGGTCGCGGTGACCCGGCGCCAGTAGTCGGCGCGGGGGACGGTGTGCCCGGGGGAGGTGAGCCCGGTCACGGGGACGGGTGCGGCCCGGACGTTCTTCGCGATCAGTGCGTTCTGCCTGACCCGGTGCTCGTGCCGGTGAAGCTGCCAGAAGCCCAGCTCGATCATCGTGGGGATGAGTACGAGGCCGATGAGGGTGAGGATCACCCACTGGCGGGACAACAGGAAGCGGTACACCCCATGACCGTACAACCGGGGGCATGGGGTGCGGGGAGTGGGGTACGGGAGCGGCCCCGCCGTCGGACCGGCCCGGCCGCGGGCCGGTCACACCTTGTCGACGATGCCGGCCCTCCCTTCCGCGCGGGCGCAGTGTGTCGGGCCTCCACCACCGCGTACCGCCACGTCCGTGTGACCACACCCTCAGCGCTGGACGGTCGCCCTTCGGCCACACCGATACCTTCGGCTCCGGCCCGTCCTCTGGGCGCCAGGGGTGCACCTCCGTCGGCTCAGGGATCAGCTCATCGGCCTGTCTCTTTGCTGATCCGCCCCAGGTCTGTTCGGGCCGTCCTGAAGGCGGCCCCTGAGACAGAGCTCAGTGCTGCTCCGCTTCAACGTGCAGATGGAGCGCCTTGACCATGACCGCGTATAGAGGTGAGTCGTCGGAGGGCTTTGCCTCGCCTGCCTTGCTGTAGCCCCAACGCTCGTACAGGGCCTGCACCCTGGGGTGCCCAGTCTCCACCTGGAGCGTAACCATGTCGGCCGTCACCTCCTTGAGCAGCGCGTCATGGATCTGCTGTGCCCGTTCAGTACCGCGCCATTTGGGAATCACCATGAGTTCAGACAAAGCGAACACGGAACCCCTGAGGCCAGAAGGACGCCGGTGACCCTTCCACCAGCCACCCGGCTTGAACACAGAGCCATAGGCATAGCCAACCGGGCCGCCCTCCTCCCAGCCTGAAACGCATTGCCAGTCTTCTCGTGAAGACCAGAGATCAACGTAGTAGGAGAAGCGCTCACGCGAGTGGAACGGGTCCGAATCGTCAGCGTATGCCTCGTCGTGGATGTTCAGCAGCAGAGAACGTACGTCGCGTGCGTCTTCGTGCGTGTAGCGCTTCAGATCCATTGGGCAGACTCCTCGATCCACTCGGCAACTTCGGGTGCCTTCGAGCGCGAGGCTACGAGCACGTTGCGTGTGGCAACCAGAGTGTTGGTCGTGCGCCGTGACCCAGACGCTGAAGGCAGCATCACGTACGCCTTGCGACCTGTCGCGCTGGCGAGTTCCAAATCTCCTTGCCTAGCCTGAGCGAGGGCCAAGTGCGCGGTGTACAAGGCCCGGTTACGGACCATGCCATCTGGCAGGCTCGCAAGGGTGCGGTGCAAGCAGTACTCAGCCCTTCCGTGATCCCCTAGTGCCGTCCACATGAACGAGGACAGGGCGTCAAACTCGCTGCTGTCGTAGAAGCTGACCCACTCGGGGCGCTGTTGCTCGGTGGCCCGCGCAAAGGCGCGTTCGGCATCGTTGAGGGCACGCAGCGCGTCGGACCGCCGCGCCGGCAGGCGTGCTAGTCCGTTGGCGGTGCGTACGTGCCCGAGAGAGGCATACAGCGGATCTCGCCGCGCAATTGACGAGCGCTTCATCACCTCTGCCCCTGCCACGGCCTCAGGATGGTTCTCCCGCATGCTGGACGTCAGGAACATGTGGTTCCAGACGTGAAACATCGCCTCACTGTCCTGAGACAGACCAGCGAAGGTCAAGGCCCTGTCGAGGTGTACGCGCGCCCGCTGTGGGGCGCTGGCGTCGAGCGAAGCGAAGGCAGCGGAGCTGATGACTTCCGCGGCGAGCCGATGCAGCATGTCCCGCACGCGCGTCGAGGCCGTGGACACTGCTAGAGCGGACTCGATTCGAGAAGCCAGTTCCACCGCAAGGTTCTCCACCCTCGTCGAGCCCCGTCCCGCATCGTCAGCCCGGAGAATGGCCACGTAGTCCCGATGGAAGCGCCGGACATCACTGATGCCAAGTCGCCCATGGTCGCTGATACCTGAGGTCCCGAGAGCTATGGCTGAGCCGCTCGCTGCGTTGAGGAACGTACGTCGGTGCACAGGATCTGCCTCCTTCTTGCGGGGCACGAACCACTTCACGAGATCGTGAAGGACGCCAAAGGCAACCTCGGCGAGTACATGGGCGAGACGCTCGGTAAGTGCCACCTCCGCCCCATTGGTGGAGGCACGGAATGGGACGTGAATCCGCCTGAAATCAGGGAGTGCCCTCCGCAAGAACGGATGCAAGCGAAGTTGACAGTGGTCAACACGAGGAGCCGTGACGGGCGATGATCAGTCGGTTGGCGGCCTTCACGGGTCCCCTGTTAATCATGATGATTTCCGGCTCAGTCGGATTCGTCCTTGGCGTGACTCTAGCCAAGCCCCTATAGCCCCGTGGCCTCCTACCGGATGAGCCCATCGAAATGTTCCCCCGCGTTTCGAGCCCGGTAGGGGGCCGCGGTTCCAAACTCCCTTGTAGCTCAGTCAGGCAGAGCCCCGAACACGCCGATCCAGGGCGGACGTCACATCAGCGGGAGACCCCGGTTCAAGTCCGGGCAAGGGAACGGGCCTACCAACCAGGTGGGTCAGGAAAGTGCCGTTCTTCATTCGACGAAAAGGAGTGACCCATGCGTCACAGCCTTGCTTTCGAAACGGCGGGCGTCTCCGCCGACACGCTGACCTCCCTGGTGGAGGCCGTCAAGGATGACCCGGCCCCCGTGGTCACCTCGGTCCGGGAGTCCGTCCAGCGTTCTCAGCAGGACGTGAACAACTGCATGATGGGCGGCTGGACCTCCTGACATCGGCCCTGCCGCGCTGAACCAAGTGTGCCCGGGGCAGCTCTGTGCCCCGGGCGCACGCGACTCCAAAGAGGTCTCACATGCACTTCATGAACATCGGCCACACCTGCGAAAATGTGGCCAGGCTCGCCCGAGCAGTGCTGGGGGAGGTTCCCAGCGCTTCCGAACTGCCCAGCGCCTACAGGGCGACTATTTCGCAGATGCGGCCGATGCCGGCGAACGAAGCAGGGCTCTCCATCTCGTACGAAGATGGGGATTGGGCGGCCCACTGCGTGAACAACAGGGTCTTTGAGCACATCTTCAAGGGTGCAAGCCCCACGGAGGGCCCCACGCGGGAAGTCTGGGACGAGAAGGTGAACGAGGCCCTGGCGCTCATCGAGGCAATCAGTCCGGAGCTGCGGTTAATGGTTGACCTCCTGGTCAGCGATCTCGTGATCGTCAATTCCGGCGCTGACGGTGGCGGATCGGCTTCTCACATCCCCGGCGTGGTTGTCATGAGCCCTGGCCTCAAGTGGGGAATTCTCGACTACGCCATGTGTCTCGTGCACGAAGGAATGCACCTCAACCTGTTCGTGGGCGACGCGGTGTATGGGACTTTCAATCTGCCGTCCAGCGAGCTGGAGGCCGAGCAGTACCGCGCTCTCTCGGCCGTCAAGATCGGCCAACGAAGGCCGCTCGACAAGGCGTTTCACGCTGCCGTCGTCACGGTGCCACTCATGTTCATGGAGAACCACCAAGGAAAGACGATTTTGGTTGACATCTACAGGAAATCGCTCCGCGACGCGTGCGAAGACCTGAAGCGGCAGCGCCCGCACTTCACCGAGTACGGGCGCATGTTGCTGGACGAGCTTTGCGGCTTCGGTGAGGCGATCAACTTCGCTGACGTAGCCCGAGCCATCCGCGGTGCGGAGTTCGCAGGATATCGGCCGTCCGTGGCCGCCTAGGGCTCAAACAGAATCCCCGCTTCCCGTGCAAGGCTCAGGGCGAGTTCCATGGACCCTGTGCCTTGTACGGTTGCCCCTTTCAGGCTTGCAGCCCCTCCAACGTCGATTAGGGTGCAGTTCTCGAAACGCACACTGCCCATTTTGGCATTGGCGAACTGGGCTCCAGTGAGATCACAGTTCACGAAACGCACGTTGTGCATCTCAGCACCTTGGAAGTCAGCTCCGGCCATCTTGCAGTCAGTGAAGGCGACCGCGTAGAGCTTCATGTGCCGCATCATTGCTGGCGAAGCAATGCAGCCGTCAAGCCGCACATCTCGGAACGTGCCGGACTTCCATGAAGATCCAGTAATTCGACTACCGCTCATAGTGCAGCGAATCAGCGATACGTCCAGTGCTGTTACTTGCGAGAAGTCACACGTCCTGAAATGGGAGTCACTGAACTGGCTCTGACGAAATCGGGAACCCGTGAAACGCAAGTTCTCGAAAATGCAGCCTTCCGCCTCGGCAGCCTCAGCCTCGATCCCAATGAAGTGGGTTCCCTCGTACTTGATGCCTTTGAGGATCACATCATCCTCTAGGCCGTCTCTGGGAAATTCTGCTGCACGGAGGTTAGGTGACAATCCGGGAGGGCTCGGGTTCTTCAAACGAACAACCCGTCCGCCCTGCCTGATGGCTTGAGTCATCTCGGAGGTTCCATCCCTCTTAGGACTGGACGCTCGGTAGAGCTGCGGGGAGTCAAGTCTAGCGGGGTGGCCGACTCCTGGCAGACTCTTTCGCATGTCTGGTGTATATACGCGACGGGGGGCATGACCAACCCCGTCACAAATAACGTACGTGTCCTCTGAGCCGCACCAGGATGCCACAGGTCCGAAGTGTGAGCCAGTCGACAATTATTGTTAGCGCACCCCATGTGAGGCATCAATAGGCGTCCGGTTCGCCCCCTTGACGCCTTCGCCGAGTGGAATCGGGGACGCTTGCGGAAGACTTTCCTTGGAGGAATGACGGGGGCCGTGCGCCGAAGCGGGGACGGATTGTGAGCGATCTGGCCAGCCTTCCCCGCTTCCTCCCGAGCCCCAATCCTGACTGATGATCAGGTCGAAGAGATCCTTGAAATAGTGAATCTGAAGTGACAGAGGCGAAGTCGGGGTGAGCTCCATGGCCGCTACGCTGACCGGGTAGAATCCCCGGCCGGCAGAGCGCCGTCAGCTTGCCAGCGCTCTCCCTGCCCTCAACGATGCCGCGTATGACACGTTGCGAAGTGTGCGGAAACGAGTACGAGCTGGCGTTCACCGTGGAGACCCAGGACGGTGCGCGCCACGTATTCGACTCGTTCGCCTGCGCCATTCACCGCATGGCGCCCATCTGTGAGCACTGCCGGGTCCAGATCATCGGCCAGGGTGTTGAAGCTGACGGCCACTGGTACTGCGGCGGGCACTGCGCCCGCGCAGAAGGCAAGGCGGGCATCGTGGACAGGGTGGGAAGTGTGAGGAGATAGGCCAGGCAGCAGAAGGGCCCCTCCCGTGCGGGAGGGGCCCTCGGTGTTTGGTCAGGTTGCGGGGAAGACCGGCTCCACCCGTCCGGCATCGAACCGACCACCCCGGCTCTTGGCCGGTGGCTGCACCGCGCCCTGCGCGTGCACCTCGAAGGACATGCCGTAGTCGTTTCCGCATACCTCGCAACGTGCCATGCGCCACAGGGTGCGGGGCGGGCCGGCCGATCAGCGGGCGGCACGCCCGGCCGTCACCCGTCTGCCGGGGCCACATCACGCAGCAACTGGGTGAAGGCCGCCTCGTCGACGACGGGCGTGCCGAACGCCTTCGCCTTGACCGTCTTGGACGTCGCCGACTCGGGGTCGTTGGTCACCAGGAGGCTGGTCAGCCGCGAGACGCTGGTGGCGACGTGCAGGCCCGCCTCGATCGCCCGGTCCTCCAGCAGCTCCCGGTCCACGGAGGTGTCGCCGGAGAAGGCCACCCGCATCCCCTGGACCAGCGGCTTGCCCATGACGTACCGGCCGGGGTTGGGGTAGGGGCAGGCGGGGCGCCTGCGCGAGGGCCGCCAGCTGTTCTGGCCGTACGAACTCCGGCCGTACGACGCCTGGTAGCCGATCCGGGGAGTCGCGGGGGAGTCGGACCACTCGGTCAGCGGACGGCATTCGAGCAGCGGCAGCCGCACTCCGTCGCGGGCGGCGGTGTGCAGACTCGGCCGGAACGCCTCGGCCAGCACGCGCGCGTCGTCCAGGGCGTGGTGGGCCCGCTGCTGGATGACGCCGAAGTGCGCGGCGAGCGACTCCAGTTTGTGGTTGGGCAGCGGCAGTCCGAGCTCCTTGGACAAGGCAATGGTGCACAGCCGCTGCCGGGTGGGTGCGGTGCGCCGCGCGCGGGCGTACTCCCGGGCGATCATCGACCAGTCGAAGATGGCGTTGTGCGCGACGAGGACCCGGCCGTCGAGCCGCTCGGCGAACTCACCGGCGATGTCGCCGAAGAGCGGCGCGCCCTCCAGCACATCGCTCGTCAGACCGTGGATCCACACCGGACCCGGATCCCGCTCCGGGTTGACGAGCGTGTACCAGTGGTCCTCGACATTGCCCCGGGCGTCGAGGCGGTACACGGCAGCGGAGATTATCCGGTCGTCACGGGCGAGTCCGGTGGTCTCCACGTCGACGACCGCGTACCCCTCGGGATACGCGGTCGGCCACGCTGTAGCTGCGGTTGTACGGTCGTCGAGCATGGTCACAGAGAATACGGGTCCGCACTGACAGCGCCCGAGGCGCCCGCTCCCGGGCGCGGGCCGCCTGCCTCGCGCGCCCCCTCGGGGCGCCCGGCACCGGCCCAGGCCACAGGGCCGAAGGTCTCAACCGACGTCGGTGGCAGGCGTCTCCAGCAGGGCCCGCACCAACGCCCGTACGGACGACGCGAAAAGCTTCTCAGGGTTTGCCGGTCTCGCCAGCGCGCGGGCCAGCGCCGGGTCGTGCTCCGCCGTCCCGGCGTCCCACAGGTCGCGCTCGCCGGGCGACTGGACCGGTGAGCGTTCCCGGTTGCGCTCGACCAGGACGAAGCCGACGACCTGGAACTGCACGGCGCGCACCGCGTCGGCGGCGCGCGCACCGCGCAGCCCGGCGGCGTGCACCTCGTGCACGAGCGCCCGCTGGGCGGGCAGGAACATCCGTTCCGTGAGCCCTCGTTCATGGACCATCGCGATCAGATGGGGCCGCTCGCGCAGCTCACGGCGCAGCCGTACGGCGACCGAGACCACGCGCCGGGCGGGCGTGCGGCCGGTCGGCCGGATCGCGCCCATCTCCTGGACCGTGCGCTCGACGAGTGCGTCGAGGAGCGACTCGCGATTGCCGACGTGCCAGTAGATCGAGGTGACGGCCGTGCCGAGTTCGGCGGCGAGCCCCCGCATCGTCAGCGCGGCCGGGCCGTGCTGTTTCACGAGTGCCGCGGCCGCCTCCAGGACCTCGTCGCGGGTCAGGGCGGTGCGTGGCATGGTGCCCCCAACTCTCCTGCGTGCACGGCAACTTCTCGTGCGTGCACGGCTCTTTACCCTTCATCGGCCGCGGTGTAACTGTGTTACAGACCCCCCGGAAAGGCATCCACCACGAAGGGCGGCACCCATGGCACGCGTACGGTACGGCGCGCGCACCGAGGCGGAGATCGCCGCGGCCCGCGCATCCAGCTCCAGACTTCCCGACATCTGGTCCACCGGAGTGGTGGCGGTGTGGGAGAGCGACCCGGACGCGGTGGCGGCCGTCCTGCCGCCGCCGCTCAAGCCCACCGAGCGCCCGCTCGTCCGGGCGGCCATCAGCAGGGTCGAGCTGCCCGGCCATCCGCTCGGCGCGGGTTCGGTGGCGGTCGCGGCGCGGCACGACGGGCGCGAGGGCTGGTACCCCCTCGTGATGCCGATGACCCACGAGCGCGCCCTGATCGGCGGGCGGGAGGTCTTCGGCGAGCCGAAGAAACTGGGCGAGGTCGGCGTGGAGCGCGACGGTCTGGTCGTCCGGGCCGCGCTCGCCCGGCACGGCATCGCCTTCGTCGAGGTGCGGGGCGCGGTGGAGGGACCGCTTCCGCTGCCCGAGCCCGCCGAGAAGCTCGACTTCTACTTCAAGTTCCTGCCCGCGGTCGACGGCCGGGGCTTCGACGCCGACCCCGTCCTCGTGCACTGTGTCCGCAACGAGAAGGTCCGCAAGCTGGAGCGGCTCGTTGGGGACGTGGTGCTCCGCGAGTCGGTGTACGACCCCGTCGCCGACCTTCCCGTACGGCGGATCGTCGAGCTCACCATCGGCGAGAAGACCACCGACCAGAAGGGCTACGTCGCCGAGCGGGTGAGCGCCCGGGCGCTGCTGCCCTTCGTCCATCAGCGCTACGACGACCCGCAGCAGATCCTCGACGGCCCTCCCGCCGGGAGCGTCTGATGGAACTGAGGCGGGGACAGGTCGCCGTCGTCACGGGCGCGGCGAGCGGCGTCGGGCGTGCCATGGCCCGGCGGTTCGCCGCCGAGGGGCTGAACGTGGTCCTCGCGGACGTCGAGGAGGCGGCCCTGCGCAAGGCGGCCGGCGAACTCGCCGCCGACGGCGCCCGGGTGCTCGCCCACGCCGTCGACGTCGGCGACCGCGCCTCCGTGGTCGCGCTCGCGGACGCCGCGTACGAGACGTTCGGCGCCGTCCATGTGCTGTGCAACAACGCGGGCGTCGGCTCCGGCGCCGAGGGCCGGATGTGGGAGCACGAGCCGAACGACTGGCAGTGGGCCTTCGCCGTCAACGTCTGGGGAGTCTTCCACGGCATCCAGGCCTTCGTTCCGCGCATGATCGCGAGCGGCGAGCCGGGCCACGTCGTCAACACCTCCTCGGGCGACGGCGGAATCGCGCCCCTGCCGACCGCGTCCGTGTACGCCGTCACCAAGGCGGCCGTCGTCACGATGACCGAGTCCCTGTACGCGCATCTCAGGGCTGAGCACGCGCGCGTGGGCGCGTCCGTGCTCTTCCCCGGGCCGCACATGCTGCGCACCAGGCTGTGGGAGTCGCACCGCAACAGGCCCGAGCGGTACGCCAAGGAGCGGCCCCGCCGGACGCCCTACCGCAGCCTCGACCAGTGGGAGACGGCGATGAAGGACGCCGGTCACGAGGTGACCTTCACACCGGTCGAGGAGGTCGCCGCGTTCGTCGTGGAGTCGATCCGCGCCGCCCGCTTCTGGATGCTGCCGGCCAGTGAGCACAGCGACCGGCAGATCCGCGCCAGGTCGCAGTCGATGCTCGACCGTGCCGACCCCTCGTATCTCGAGCACTTCATCCTGGGCTGAGGAGCGACGATGACCGAGCCGAACGACCCGTACCTGATCATCTCCTCCGACTGCCACGCCGGGCTGCCCACCGAGCGGTACCGGCCCTATCTCGACTCCCGTTTCCACCGGGACTTCGACGTGTTCCTCGCCGGGCGCGACCGCCGCCACGAGGAGATGACCCGGCTCGGCGTACGCAACGAGGCGTTCGCCGAGAAGTGGTTCAGCGACAACGAGGAAGGCCTCAAGGGCGGCTGGGACCCGGCTCAGCGGCTCAAGGAGCTCGACGGCGACGGAGTGGCGGGCGAGGTCGTCTTCCCCGACGCGGACGCCGTCGACAGCCAGACCGCCGCACCCTTCGGGGTGGGGCTCGGGCTCTCCGGGGACCAGGACCCGGAACTCGGCATGGCGGGAGCACGGGCGCACAACCGCTGGCTGGCCGAGTTCGTCTCCGAGAACCCCGAGCGTCACTGCGGCGTCGCCCTGCTGCCCATCACGGCGGAGCCCGCGACGGTGGTCGCCGAGGTCCACCGGGCCAAGGAGTCCGGGCTCGGCGCGCTGATGATCCCCTCGATGTGGGTGGACAGGGCGCCCTATCACGACCGGCGCTACGACCCGGTGTGGGCGGCCGCGGCGGAGACCGGCATGCCGGTCCTCACCCACTCCGGCGCGGCCCCCCGGCACGAGTACGGCGACCACCTCGGCATCTATGTCTCGGAGGTCACCTGGTGGCCGGCCAGGCCGCTGTGGTTCCTGCTCTGGTCCGGCGTCTTCGAGCGCCACCCGGGCCTGAGGTTCGGTATCGCCGAGTCCGGCTGCTGGTGGCTGCCCAACCAGCTGTGGTTCATGGACCGGCTCTACCTCGGGGCGCACGGCGGCAAGAAGCTGTCGCCGTTCGCGGAGCTGAAGCGCCCGCCGAGTGAGTATCTCGACCGTCAGATCTTCATCTGCGCCACCAACACCAAGCGGCGCGAACTTGCCCAGCGGTACGAGATCGGCGTCGACAACATCCTCTGGGGCAGCGACTTCCCGCACCCGGAGGGGACCTGGCCCGACACGCGCGCGTGGCTGGCGAGAACCTTCCACGACATCCCGGTGGCCGAGACCCGCCGCATGCTGGGCCTGGCCGCGGCGGACGTCTTCGGCTTCGACACCGCGGCCCTCGCCCCGCTCGCCCGCCGCATCGGACCGACCCCGGGCGAACTGGGCCAGTCGCAGGACCAGAGTGCCGTCGAGGCATCGTGGGCGAGGTCGCGCGAGGTGGGCCGCCACTGGCTGACCGACCACGACTTCCCGGTCCTTGGGGCCTCGTCATGACGGACCGCTACACCGTCATTTCCGCCGACTGCCACGCCGGGGCCGATCTCCTGGACTACAAGCCGTACTTGGAGAAGACGTACCACGACGACTTCGACGTCTGGGCGGCGGGCTATGTCAACCCGTACGAAGACCTGGTCGCCGACACCGCCGACCGCAACTGGAACTCCGAGCGCCGGCTGTGCGAGCTGGAGGCCGACGGCATCGTCGCCGAGGTCGTCTTCCCCAACACCATCCCGCCGTTCTTCCCCAGTGCCTCGTTGCTGGCCCCGGCGCCCACGCGGGAGGAGTACGAGCGGCGCTGGGCGGGTCTGCGCGCCCACAACCGCTGGCTCGCCGACTTCTGTGCGGCGGCGCCCGGGCGGCGCGCCGGTGTCGCGCAGATCCTGCTCAACGACGTCGACGAGGCGGTCCGTGAGATCCGCCGCGCCCACCGGTCCGGTCTCACCGGCGGGATCCTGCTGCCGGGCACCCCGCCGGGCTCCGGACTTCCCGAGCTGTACTCGCAGACGTACGACCCGATCTGGGCGGTCTGCGACGAGCTGGGCGTCCCCGTCAACCACCACGGGGGCTCGGCCTCGCCGCCGCTCGGCGAGGAGCCCGCGGCCCGTGCGGTGTTCATGGTGGAGACGACCTGGTTCTCGCACCGGGCCCTGTGGCATCTGATCTTCGGCGGGGCCTTCCGCCGTCACCCGGACCTGACACTGGTCCTCACCGAGCAGGGCTCGGGGTGGATCCCGGGCGTGCTCGACATGCTGGACTACTACCATGGGCGGCTCGTCGCGGCGGCGACCCGCGCCTCCACGGCCGAGTCCAAGTTCGGTGCGGGGCTGGCCGCTTCGATGGGCCGGGGACCGAGCGAGGTCTGGCGCGACAACTGCTTCGTCGGCGCCAGCTTCATGCGCCCGCACGAGGTTCCGCTGCGTGACCGGATCGGCCTCGACAAGATCATGTGGGGCAGCGACTATCCACACGACGAAGGCACCACCCCGTACTCCCGCGAAGGCCTCCGCATCGCCTACGCGGGGCTGCCGAGGCACGAGGTCGCGGCGATGGCCGGCGGCAACGCCGCCCGCGTCTACGGCTTCGACCTCGGCCTCCTCGATCCCATCGCGGCCGAAGTCGGCCCGACCGTCGAGGAGATCGCCCGGCCGCTGACCGCGATCCCGGTGCGGGCGACCAGCCCCGCGTTCGCGCGGGGCGGGTCGGTGCGCGTGTGGTGAGGAGGAGGGTGAGACCCTCCCGGAGTGACTGACACACCGCACGACGAAGCCCACGGCGGGGGGCTCGGCACGCGCCTCAACTGGTTGCGCGCCGCGGTCCTCGGCGCCAACGACGGCGTCGTCTCCACCGCGGGCCTCGTCGTCGGTGTCGCCGGGGCCACCGGCTCGCGCTCGGCCCTGCTCACGGCGGGCCTCACGGGACTGCTGGCCGGTTCGATGTCCATGGCGGCAGGTGAGTACGTCTCCGTCTCCACCCAGCGCGACTCGGAGAAGGCTGCCCTGGCGCAGGAGCGGCGCGAGCTGCGCGAACAGCCGGTGGAGGAACTCGATGAGCTGACCGGGCTGTTGGCGGCCCGCGGTCTGTCGCGGGAGGTGGCACGCGAGGCGGCGGAGCAGCTCACCGAACGCGACGCGCTGCGCGCCCACGCGCGCGTGGAGCTGGGCATCGACCCGGACGAGCTGGCCAACCCCTGGCATGCGGCGGGTGCGAGCTTCCTCGCTTTCACGGTGGGGGCGCTGCTGCCGCTGCTGGCGATCGTGCTGCCGCCCTCCTGGCTGCGGCTGACGGTCACGGTCCTGTCGGTGCTCGCGGCCCTGGCTCTGACGGGCTGGTGGAGCGCACGCCTCGGCGCGGCGGCGGTGGCACCCGCGGTGCTGCGGAACATGGGCGGGGGAGCGCTGGCGATGGCGGTCACCTATGCGGCCGGATCCCTGCTCGGCGCGGTGGGCGTCTGACATCGCCCTGCGCGGCGGCGCCGCGCCCGTGCGCGCGTCCATCCCGCAACTGCTCCCCGACGTCCTGGACGCGCCCCTCGCCCCCTCGCCCGTCTTCGACCTGTCGGTCGGCCTCGACGGTGTCCCCGCGGGCTACCGGGCCATGGACGAGCGCACCGCGCTGACGGTCCTCATCAAGCCGTAGGTGCTCTGTCCGCCAAGGGCCGGACGCGAAACTCGCGTCCGGCCCCGAAAAGTGCCGCGGTGAGCGGCTGTTACCGGCGGACCGCGTCCAGAGCGTCCGCGACGCCCGTGCCGTAGAAGCCGTTGTAGCGCTTACCGCCCTCGCACACCGCGTCGATCGTGCCGTCGCCGTTGATGTCGTACGGGTCGGTGCAGGCCGTGTCGTCGGCCTCCCCGTACAGCAGCGCCTTGATCGCCGCCGCGGAGGCATGCAGGTGCTTCGACTTGATCAGCGCGACGACGCCCGCGACATGCGGCGACGCCATGGACGTACCGGCCTTGTAACCGTACTTGCCGCCCGGCAGCGTCGACAGGATCCGGCCGTCGACGGCCGGCGCGTCCGGCTTCTGGAAGGCGGTCGAGTCACCGCCCGGGGCGGAGATGTCGATCATGCCGAGGCCGTAGTTGGAGTACGAGGACTTCAGACCCTTCGCGCCGAGCGCCGAGACGGTGACGACTCCGGGCAGCTGGGAAGGGATGTCCAGGCACTCGCGCGGGTTGATGACCCGCTCGACCGGGGTGGTGTCGTTCGGGCTCGTCGTGTCCGTGATCGCGTCGGAGGCGAGGTCCGTCTCGGAGTTGCCGGCCGCGGCGACGTTGACGGTGCCCTTGCGTTCCGCGTACCGGGTGGCGCGCGTGACGGCCTCCACCAGGGCGCCCTGGTCGGGGTCGTTCTTGCAGTTGAACAGCCACGGGTCGGTGTAGTAGCTGTTGTTGGTCACATCGACGCCGTGCTCGGCGGCCCAGACGAAGCCGCAGACGACCGACTCGGTGTAGAAGAAGCCCGCCGTGGTCGCCACCTTGATGCCGGCGACCTTGACGCCCGGGGCGACACCGGTGACACCGACGCCGTTCTTGGCCGCGGCTATGGTGCCCGCGACGTGCGTGCCGTGGTCGCTCTCGCCGACGGCGGGCCGCCAGGAGCCCGGGGTGGTGTCCGGCTTGCCGGTCACGCAGTTGGCCGACGCGTTGACGTCGAAGTTCGGCGCGAGGTCGGGGTGCGTGTCGTCGACGCCGGTGTCGATGACAGCGACCGTGACCTTCTTGCTGCCCAGGGTCTTCTCATGGGCCTTGTCCGCCTTGATGGCCGGCAGGTCCCACTGAAGGGGCTCCAGCGGGTCCTGGCCCGCCTCGGCCTGCGACGCTGCCGCCTTCGCCTCCTGGGCGGTCAGCGGACGCTCGGAGTTGATCGAGTTGTCGCTCGCGGCGGCGATCGGCGCGGTGCGCGTCGCGCCGGCCGACTGCACGCCCCGGACCTTACGGATCGTCTTGGCGAAGTCGGGGTTCTGCGAGTGGACGACTATGACGCCTATCTGGTCATAGGCGATCACCACCGAACCGCCGGCCTTGGCTATCGCCTTCTTCACCGACGTGGCGGTGCTGTGGCCGCCCTTCACGTTCACGACGTACGACAGCTTCGGGCCGTCGGTCACCACCGTGGCGGGGACCTCGTCCGCCGGGGCCGCCGAGGCGGCTCCCGCGGGAAGGAAGCCGAGCGAGGCAGTGAGCGCCAGACCGATGGGCAGGGCGAGTGCGCGTCGTCGTCTGGATCCCAGATGAGCCATGGGTTCTCCACATCATCCGTGACAACCGCCCGGACACAGGGTGCGAATGGGCGGGTACATGACCAGCGAAGCTATCGCCGATCACGCGCCGCCAGCAATGAGTTCATGAGGAAAGCGGAAGAAAAAGGCCGACGTTGAACCGGTTCGGCGTGCTCTCCGTGCCGTTGTCAGGGGGTGGAGCAACATCAAAACCACCCCCGACAGTGAGGTCGTCCCCATGTCCTTTCCCACCGCACCCGTGTCGCGAGGAGATTCCGTGGCCACCGATGCACCGCCGCCCCCGGGCGTAGCGGAGACCAGCCCCGCCCAACCCACGACAGAGTCGTTCGTCGAGGTGCAGGAGAGCGCGGAATTCGGCGAACTGCGCCGCGCGTACCGCTCCTTCGCCTTCCCGCTGACCGTCGCGTTCATCGCCTGGTACCTGCTGTACGTACTGCTGTCGAACTACGCCGGCGGCTTCATGGGCACGAAGCTGTTCGGCAACATCAACGTCGCCCTCGTCTTCGGACTCGCCCAGTTCGCCACCACGTTCCTCATCGCCTGGCTCTACTCGCGTCATGCCGCGGCCGAGCTCGACCCGAAGGCCGAGGCGATCAAGTCCCGCATGGAGGCCGACGCATGAGCGCGCCGCACGCCGCGAGTCCCGCCGTCCTCCTCGCCGCCGAGGGCGCGAGCGAGCACCGCCCGCTGATCATCACGCTCTTCGCATGCTTCGTCGTCGCCACCCTGGTCATCACCGTGTGGGCCGGACGCCAGACCAGGAGCGCCGCCGACTTCTACGCGGGCGGGCGCCAGTTCACCGGGTTCCAGAACGGGCTCGCGGTCTCCGGCGACTACATGTCCGCCGCGTCGTTCCTCGGTATCGCCGGCGCCATCGCTCTCTTCGGCTACGACGGCTTCCTCTACTCCATCGGCTTCCTCGTGGCCTGGCTGGTCGCGCTGCTGCTGGTCGCCGAGCCGCTGCGCAACTCCGGCCGGTACACGATGGGAGACGTCCTCGCCTACCGGATGCGCCAGCGTCCGGTCCGCACCGCCGCCGGCACCTCCACCATCGTCGTCTCGATCTTCTATCTGCTGGCGCAGATGGCGGGCGCCGGTGTGCTGGTCTCGCTGCTGCTCGGCATCACCAGCGACGCAGGCAAGATCGCGATCGTCGCCCTGGTCGGCGTCCTGATGATCGTGTACGTGACCATCGGAGGCATGAAGGGCACCACCTGGGTGCAGATGGTCAAGGCGGTCCTGCTCATCGCGGGCACCGTCCTGATCACCTTCCTGATTCTGCTGAAGTTCAACTTCAACCTCTCCGACCTGCTCGGCAAGGCCGCCGAGAACAGCGGCAAGGGCGCGGCCTTCCTGGAGCCGGGACTCAAGTACGGCGCCACGGGCACGTCGAAGCTGGACTTCATCTCGCTCGGTATCGCGCTGGTCCTCGGCACCGCGGGACTGCCGCACATCCTGATCCGCTTCTACACGGTGCCCACCGCCAAGGCCGCCCGTAAGTCCGTCAACTGGGCGATCGGCATCATCGGCGCGTTCTATCTGATGACGATCGTGCTCGGCTTCGGCGCCGCGGCCATCCTCAAGCCCGGGGACATCATCGCCTCGAACAAGGCGGGCAACACCGCGGCACCGCTGGCGGCCCTGGAGATCGGCGGTGGCTCGGGCTCCACCGGAGGCTCGATCCTGCTCGCGGTGATCTCCGCGGTGGCCTTCGCCACGATTCTCGCGGTGGTGGCGGGCCTGACCCTGGCGTCCTCGTCCTCGTTCGCGCACGACATCTACGCCAACGTCATCCGCAAGGGCCAGGCCACCGAGAAGGAAGAGGTACGCGCCGCCCGCTGGGCGACCGTCGCCATCGGTATCGTCTCCATCGCACTCGGCGCGATGGCCCGCGACCTGAACGTCGCAGGCCTGGTCGCCCTCGCCTTCGCGGTCGCCGCGTCGGCGAATCTGCCGACGATCCTCTACAGCCTGTTCTGGAAGAGGTTCACCACCCAGGGCGCCCTGTGGTCCATCTACGGCGGCCTGGCCTCGGCCGTGGTGCTGGTGCTGTTCTCGCCGGTCGTCTCCGGCAAGCCCACCTCCATGTTCAAGGGAGCGGACTTCTACTGGTTCCCGCTGGAGAATCCGGGCATCGTCTCGATTCCGCTGGGCTTCCTGCTCGGCTGGCTCGGCACCCTGCTCTCCAAGGGGGAGCCCGACAAGGGAAAGTACGCGGAGCTCGAGGTCAAGTCGCTCACCGGGATCGGAGCGCACTGACCGGGCATCGTACGCATCGAGGACAGGGCCGTGTCGTAGAGTCCTACGACACGGCCCTGCAGCGCCTCGTGACAATCGGCCCCACGCGTTGTCGGACCGCTGGCGTAGGCTCGGAAGCAATATGATCCGCCTAGCGGGGAGGGGGCCCACAGTGCTCATCGACACCTATGGCCGTGTGGCCACTGACCTGCGCGTTTCACTGACCGACCGGTGCAATCTGCGCTGCACGTACTGCATGCCCGAAGAGGGGCTCCAGTGGCTCGCCAAGCCCGATCTCCTCAGTGACGACGAGATCGTCCGGCTGATTCGCATCGCCGTCACCGACCTCGGTGTCACCGAGGTCCGCTTCACCGGCGGAGAGCCGCTGCTCCGGCCCGGCCTGGTCGGGATCGTCGAGCGCTGCGCGTCCCTGGCACCCCGCCCCACGATGTCGCTGACCACCAACGGCATCGGGCTCAAGCGCACGGCGAGCGCCCTCAAGGCCGCCGGCCTGGACCGTGTCAATGTCTCGCTGGACACCCTGCGGCCCGACGTCTTCAAGACCCTCACCCGGCGTGACCGCCACCACGATGTGCTGGACGGCCTGGAGGCCGCCCGCGCCGCGGGCCTCACCCCCGTCAAGGTCAACACCGTCCTGATGCCGGGCCTCAATGACGACGAGGCCCCCGAGCTGCTCGCGTGGGCCGTGGCCCACGACTACGAGCTGCGCTTCATCGAGCAGATGCCGCTCGACGCACAGCACGGCTGGAAGCGTGACGGCATGATCACCGCGGGTGACATCCTCGCCTCCCTGCGGACGCGCTTCACGCTCACCGCAGAGGGCGACGAGGCCCGTGGCTCGGCGCCCGCGGAGCGCTGGATCGTCGACGGAGGACCCCAGCGGGTCGGGGTCATCGCCTCGGTCACCCGCCCCTTCTGCCGTGCCTGCGACCGCACCCGGCTCACCGCCGACGGACAGGTCCGCACCTGTCTGTTCGCCCGCGAGGAGACGGACCTGCGGTCCGCGCTGCGTTCGGACGCGCCGGACGAGGAGATAGCCGGCATCTGGAAGCTGGCGATGTGGGGCAAGAAGGCTGGCTCGGGCCTCGACGACCCGTCGTTCCTGCAGCCCGACCGCCCGATGTCAGCGATCGGCGGCTGAGCCGGAGCCGGGACCCTTCTCCCACTCGTCGAGCGTCACGACATCCTTCAGAAAGCCGCGCAGGCCAAGGAAGTTGGACAGATACTCACGGTGCTCGTCACAGGCGAGCCAGGTCTTGCGGCGCTCGGGAGTGTGCAGCTTCGGGTTGTTCCACGCGAGCACCCAGACGGCGTCGGCGCGGCAGCCCTTCGCGGAGCAGATCGGGGTCTCGTCACTCACTCTGGCGCACTCTTACGTCCGTATGGAAGGCCGTCACATGGCGACGCCGAGCAGCCACGGGGGGAGCTGCCCGGCGTCGGTCCGTCGCTCCGACGGGGGATGCGGAGCGCCTACGAAGTATGTCACGGGGAGTGGGGTGCGGTGCACCGGAACTTCACGATTGATCTGAGCTTTTCGTGAGCTTCAAAGGACCTGGCAGGCCCCCTGGAGTCAGCTCTGCTCCCGCTCTTTCGAGCTCTGCGGACCGCTTTCCGATTCCGTCCCGGGCTCCGAAACGGTGGGCTCGGTGTAGGGCGCGATCATGGGCCGGGAGGGGGTGGAGACGAAGGTCGATGGCAGTGAAGGGGCGTTCTCCCGGCCCGCGTTCGCGATCACCACGGAGATGTAGGGGAGTATGCCACCGACCACCAGCGCCACAATCGCCACATGGCGTTCCACGCTCCACAGGACGGCGGCGAGAATCACCGCCACGGTCCGCACCGACATCGAGATCACATAGCGACGCTGCCTGCCGCGCACATCGTCGGCGAGACCCTGGCGCGCGCCGGTGATCCGGAAGACCTCCGCACTGCCATGCTTCCGCATCACGTTCCACCACCCGAGTTTCCGCGCCGGACGCTCCCCGGTCCCGACGCCTTCCACGGTACGCCGCGCATCCGACAGCTACGAGAGCGGGTCGCCTCCCGGCTGCGTGCCCGGGCTGCGGCGTAGCGTGTATGGGCTTGCCCGACATGCGCTGTATGACGGGTGGCCCGAGACTGGCGGCATCACTGCTCACGCAGAGCCGTACCTGGAGGCAGCCATGAGCTGGTTGTGGGCCATCATCGTGGGATTCGTTCTGGGCCTGATCGCCAAGGCGATCATCCCCGGCAAGCAGCACATTCCCCTCTGGCTGGCCACCATCTGCGGTATCGGCGGTGCCGTCATCGGCAACTGGCTCGCAGTGCTGTTCGGGATCGACGAGACCAAGGGGATCGACTGGGGTCGGCACGTCCTGCAGATCGCAGCGGCCGTCCTGATCGTCTACCTGGGGGAGAAGGCCTACACGGCGGTGAAGGGCAACAAGAGACAGCGCGCCTGAACGAACGGCGTCCGGGCGGGATGCCCGGACGCCGTTCCGCGAGCCGTGCCTCAGGCCGAGGTGACCTCGACCGCGGCGAGGTTCTTCTTGCCACGGCGCAGTACCAGCCACCGGCCGTGCAGCAGATCCTCCGTCGCCGGCACCGCGTCCTCGGCGGTGACCTTGGCGTTGTTCACATAGGCCCCGCCCTCCTTCACGGTGCGGCGGCCGGCCGACTTGCTGGGCACCAGACCGACCTCGGCGAACAGGTCCACCACCGGTCCCAGCTCCGTGACCTGGGCGTTCGGCAGCTCGGAGAGCGCGGCGCGCAGCGTCGGCTCATCGAGCTCGGCCAGTTCGCCCTGACCGAACAGAGCCTTCGAGGCATGGACGACCGCCGCGCACTCGTCCGCGCCATGGACGAGTGTCGTCAGCTCCTCCGCAAGCGCCCGCTGGGCAGCACGCGCCTGTGGCCGCTCCTCGGTCAGCTTCTCCAGCTCCTCGATCTCCTCGCGGGACGTGAAACTGAAGATCCGCAGGAACTTGGAGACATCACGGTCGTCCGCGTTCAGCCAGAACTGGTAGAAGGCGTACGGAGTGGTCCGCTCGGGGTCGAGCCAGACCGTTCCGCTCTCCGTCTTGCCGAACTTCGTGCCGTCGGCCTTGGTGATCAGCGGAGTGGCCAGCGCGTGCACCTCGGCCTGCGGCTCGACCCGGTGGATCAGGTCGGTGCCCGCGGTGAGGTTGCCCCACTGGTCGCTGCCGCCGGTCTGGAGGGTGCAGCCGTACCGGCGGTTCAGCTCCAGGAAGTCCATGCCCTGCAGGATCTGGTAGCTGAACTCGGTGTAGCTGATGCCCGTGTCGGAGTTCAGCCGCCGGGCGACCGCCTCCTTCGCGATCATCTTGTTGACCCGGAAGTACTTGCCGACATCACGCAGGAAGTCGATCGCCGACAGCCCCGACGTCCAGTCCAGGTTGTTGACCATGGTCGCGGCGTGCGGGCCCTCGAAGTCGAGGAACCGCTCGATCTGCCCCCGCAGCCGCTCCACCCAGCCCGCGACGACCTCCGGCGCGTTCAGCGTGCGCTCGGAGTTCGGCTTCGGGTCGCCGATCAGACCCGTCGCGCCGCCGACCAGACCCAGCGGGCGGTTGCCCGCCAGCTGGATCCGGCGCATGGTCAGGATCTGGACCAGGTTGCCGAGGTGCAGGCTGGGCGCGGTCGGGTCGAAGCCGCAATAGAACGTGACAGGACCGTCCGCGAACGCCTTGCGCAATGCGTCCTCGTCAGTGGAGAGGGCGATCAGCCCGCGCCACTGCAGTTCGTCGACGATGTCCGTCACGTCTCTCGCGTCTCCTTCGCTGTGCCAATAGACGTGTACGAGGTTATACGCCCTGGCTGACCGAACTCATATTGAAATCCGGGACCCGGAGCGCGGGCATCGCGGCCCGGGTGAACCAGTCACCCCACTCGCGCGGCAGCGTCTTCTCGGTCCGGCCCGCCTCGGTCGCCCGCGAGAGCAGATCGACGGGCGACTCGTTGAACCGGAAGTTGTTCACCTCGCCGACCACTTCGCCGTTCTCCACGAGATAGACGCCGTCCCGGGTCAGCCCCGTCAGCAGCAGCGTCGCCGGGTCGACCTCGCGGATGTACCAGAGGCAGGTCAGCAGCAGACCGCGCGCGGTGGCCGCGACCATCTCGTCCAGCGAACGCTCCCCGCCGCCGTCCAGGATCAGATTGCCGATCCCCGGCGCGACCGGCAGCTTGGTCAGGGCGGCGCTGTGCCGGGTGGTGACCAGGTGCTCCAGCGTCCCCCCGCGCACCCAGTCCGTCGCCGACAGCGGCAGACCGTTGTCGAAGACGGAGGCGTCGTCCCCGGAGGAGTGCGCGATCACGAACGGCGCGGACTCGAGCCCCGGCTCGTTCGGGTTGCTGCGCAGGGTCAGCGGAAGCTCGGAGAGCTTCTCGCCGACGCGGGTGCCGCCACCCGGCTTGGAGAAGACCGTACGGCCCTCTGCCGCGTCCCGGGCGGTCGACGACCACAGCTGGTAGATCAGCAGATCCGCGACCGCGGTCGGCGGCAACAGCGTCTCGTACCGGCCGGCGGGCAGATCGATACGGCGCTCGGCCCAGCCGAGCCGCTGCGCGAGCTCCGCGTCGAGCAGGCCCGGGTCCACGTCCTTGAAGTCCCGGGTGGAGCGGCCCGCCCAGGCGGACCGGGAGCGGTCGGGGGACTTGGCGTTGACCTCCAGCGTGCCGTTCGGCTGGTCGTGGCGCAGCCGCAGCCCCGTGGACGTGCCGAGATAGGTGGTCGTCAGCTCGTGGTTGGCGAAGCCGTACAGCTCACGGCCACCGGCCCGTGCGCGGGCGAAGGCCTCACCCAGCGCGGGGGCGAAGTCCGCGAAGACACCGGAGGAGGTCTCGGCGGGCGCGTCGGTGAAGTCGGGGGAGTCAGGGACGCCGGTGACGAGCGGCTGGGCGTCCTCGGCGGGACCGGCCCCACGGGCGGCGGTCTCCGCGGCCCGTACGAGCGGTGCGAGGTCGTCGTCGGTGACGGCGGACCGCGAGACGACACCGGACGCGGTGCCCTCGGCGCCGTCGACGGTGGCGATGACGGTCAGGGTGCGGCCACGGGTGACGCCGTTGGTGGTCAGCGCGTTGCCGGCCCAGCGCAGATTGGCCGAGGAGTGCTCGTCGGCGATGACGACGCAACCGTCGGCCGTGGACAGCTCCAGGGCCCGCTCGACGATCTCGTGCGGCTTGCTGCTGCGGCTCATCGACCGGCCTCCTGCGTGGTGTTGAGGATGTTCACTCCGCGGAACAGCGCGGACGGGCAGCCGTGGGACACCGCCGCGACCTGGCCCGGCTGGGCCTTGCCGCAGTTGAAGGCGCCGCCCAGGACATAGGTCTGCGGGCCCCCCACCTGCTCCATCGAGCCCCAGAAGTCCGTCGTCGTCGCCTGGTACGCCACATCGCGCAGCTGACCGGCCAGCCTGCCGTTCTCGATGCGGAAGAAACGCTGCCCGGTGAACTGGAAGTTGTACCGCTGCATGTCGATCGACCACGACCGGTCGCCGACGACATAGATCCCGCGCTCGACGCCCCCGATCAGATCGTCCGTGGACAGACCGCCCGGGTCCGGCTGGAGGGAGACGTTCGCCATACGCTGCACCGGCACATGGGCGGGGGAGTCCGCGTACGCGCAGCCGTTGGACCGGCCGAGGTCCGTCAGCTTCGCGATCCGCCGGTCCAGCTGGTAGCCCACCAGCGTGCCGTCCTTGACCAGGTCCCACGACTGCGCCTCGACGCCCTCGTCATCGAACCCGATCGTGGCGAGACCGTGCTCCGCCGTCCGGTCGCCCGTCACGTTCATGACCGAGGAGCCGTACGCCAGCTTCCCCAGCTTGTCGAACGTGGCGAAGGACGTCCCGGCGTAGGCCGCCTCGTACCCCAGCGCCCGGTCCAGCTCCGTCGCGTGACCGATCGACTCATGGATGGTCAGCCACAGGTTCGACGGATCGACCACCAGGTCGTACCGACCCGCCTCGACGCTCGGCGCGCGCATCTTCTCCGCGAGCAGCGACGGGATCCGTTCCAGCTCCCAGTCCCAGTCCCAGCCCGTGCCGGACAGATACTCCCAGCCGCGCCCCACCGGCGGGGCGATCGTGCGCATCGAGTCGAACTCGCCGGTCGTCTCGTCGACGGCGACCGCGGTCAGCTGAGGATGCAGGCGCACCCGCTGCTGCGTGGTGACGGTGCCCGCGGTGTCCGCGTAGAACTTGTTCTCCTGGACGGTGAGCAGCGACGCGTCCACATGCGCCACGCCGTCCGCGCGCAGCAGCCGGCCGCTCCACTCCGCGAGCAGCGCCGACTTCTCCTCGTCGGCCACCTCGAACGGATTGATCTCGTACGAGGAGATCCAGGTGCGGTCCGCGTGCACCGGCTCGTCCGCCAGCTCCACCCGCTCGTCGGAGCCCGCTGCCGCGATCACCTTCGCCGACAGCTTGGCCATCGCGACCGCCTGGCCCGCGACCCTGGCAGCCGCGTCCATGGTCATGTCGACCCCGGAGGCGAACCCCCAGGCGCCGCCGTGGACCACACGCACCGCGTAACCGAGGTCGGTGGTGTCCGACGATCCGGCGGGCTTGGCGTCGCGCAGGCGCCACGCCGCACTGCGTACGCGCTCGAATCGGAAGTCGGCATGCTCGGCGCCGAGCGCACGCGCCCGGGCGAGCGCCGCGTCGGCGAGTGCCCGCAGCGGCAGCGCTGTGAAGGCTTCGTCGATGGAATGAGGCACGGATGTCTCCTGTCGTCGAGACGGGTCGCCCCCGATCATGTCGCGCCGGAGTGGCCATTGCCCAGCGGCATTCTGTAGGGACCCGACAGTGACTGGATGAAGGCGCTGTCAGGGCCCGATTCTCCGTGAAGGGGAGGGGACCGATAGGTTTTCGCAGTACCAGACCACTATCGAAAGGGTGATCCGTTGAGCCGCTCGGTTCTCGTCACCGGAGGAAACCGGGGCATCGGCCTCGCCATCGCCCGCGCGTTCGCCGATGCCGGCGACAAGGTCGCCGTCACCTACCGATCCGGCGAGCCGCCGGCCGGCTTCCTGGCCGTCAAGTGCGACATCACCGACGCCGAGCAGGTGGAGCAGGCCTACAAGGAGATCGAGGAGAAGCACGGTCCCGTCGAGGTGCTGGTGGCCAACGCCGGCGTCACCAAGGACCAGCTGCTGATGCGGATGTCCGAGGAGGACTTCACCTCCGTCCTCGACACCAACCTCACCGGCACCTTCCGGGTCGTCAAGCGAGCCAACCGCGGCATGCTGCGCGCGAGGAAGGGCCGCGTCGTGCTGATCTCCTCCGTCGTGGGGCTCCAGGGCTCCCCGGGGCAGGCGAACTACGCCGCCTCGAAGGCCGGCCTCGTCGGCTTCGCCCGCTCCCTCGCCCGTGAGCTGGGCTCGCGGAACATCACGTTCAATGTTGTCGCCCCCGGATTCGTCGACACCGACATGACCCGGGTCCTCAGCGACGAGCAGCGCGCGGGCATCGTCGCCCAGGTGCCGCTCGGCCGCTACGCGCAGCCGGAGGAGGTCGCCGCCACGGTGCGCTTCCTCGCCTCCGACGACGCCTCGTACATCACTGGAGCCGTCATCCCCGTTGACGGCGGATTGGGCATGGGTCACTGATCACATGAGTGGAATCCTCGCCGGCAAGCGCATTCTGATCACCGGTGTCCTGATGGAGTCCTCCATCGCCTTCCACACCGCCAAGGTGGCTCAGGAACAGGGCGCGGACGTCATCCTCACCGCGTTCCCGCGGCCCACCCTCACCGAGCGCATCGCCAAGAAGCTGCCCAAGCCCGCCAAGGTCATCGAGCTCGACGTCACCAATGACGAGCACCTGGCCCGGGTCGAGGACGTCGTACGCGAGGAGCTCGGCGGTCTGGACGGAGTCGTCCACTCCATCGGCTTCGCGCCGCAGGACGCGCTCGGCGGCAACTTCCTCAACACGCCCTTCGAGTCGGTGTCCACCGCGATGCACGTCTCGGCGTTCTCGCTGAAGTCGCTGACGATGTCCTGCCTGCCGCTGATGCAGGAGGGCGGCTCCGTCGTCGGCCTGACCTTCGACGCGCAGTTCGCCTGGCCGCAGTACGACTGGATGGGCCCGGCGAAGGCCGCCCTGGAGGCCACCAGCCGCTACCTGGCCCGTGACCTCGGCAAGCAGAATGTCCGCTGCAACCTGATCTCGGCCGGACCGATCGGCTCGATGGCCGCCAAGTCCATCCCGGGCTTCTCGGAGCTGGCGGACGTGTGGAACCACCGTTCCCCGCTGGAGTGGGACATGTCCGACCCGGAGCCGGCCGGTCTCGGCGTGGTCGCGCTGCTCTCGGACTTCTTCCCGAAGACCACCGGCGAGATCGTCCACGTCGACGGTGGCGTGCACATGATGGGCGCATAGCCCCTCGTACGACGACGCCCCGCTCCCCGCTCCGTGCCGGGGAGCGGGGCGTCGCCCGTTCGGCTGCCAGCGCGCGCGGTGTGCCTCCGCGGCGGCGAGGCTTGAGAGGCAATCCCCCTTGTGGTGCAGCCGCGGCCCGGCGGGCCGCAGTACAGCCGAGGAGGTCCTGATTGTGCCTACGACCTGGCGTTTCGCCTCCGCACTGATCGCGGTGACAGTGACGCTGTTCGCGGCGCCCACCGCTGCCTCGCTGCCGTACAGCCAAGAGCCTCTGCCCCGGACACCGGTCAAGCCCCCGACCTACGAGGCCGACTGCCGCACCGTCGTCGACGGCTCCCGCGCCACCGCCTACTGCCACAATCCGTACCCCTCCACCGACCGTGTCCGCCTGCATGTCGAGTGCGATCGCTGGTGGGACATCGACGTGGACAGCGCGCCCGTCGAGGTGGGCCCGGCCGACTACGCCGAGCTCACCGACCGCTGCTGGAAAGAGGTCCGCACGGTCTGGGTCAGTCATCAGCCTCTGAAGGACTCCGCAGGCACATGAACGGGTAACCGGCCGCCTCTGTGGCCGCGGCGTCGCCGTCGCCCGCGCGGATGGCCTCGACCATCCGCGCGTGGTCCATGTGGTTCTCCGGGCGCAGTTCATGGCCTACGTCGTCGCGCAGCCAGTCCCGGAGCAGATCGCCGAGGTCGGCGTAGAGCTCGGTGAGCACCTCGTTGTGCGAGGCGGCCACCACCGCCAGGTGGAAGGTGGCGTCGGCGGCGACGAACCGTTCGGCATCACCCGTCGCCCACGCCTCCTCGCGGCGGGCGAGGAGTGTGTCCAGCTGCCGCAGATCCCGAGGGGTACGACGCTCGGCGGCGAGCCTCGCGGCCGATGACTCCAGGGTGGAGCGCAGCTCGGCGACATGGCGGGGGTCGGCGTCGGCGAAGCGGCGGTGCATCACTCCGGCCAGCTCGCTCGTGGCCACGACATACGTCCCCGAGCCCTGGCGGATGTCCAGAAGACCGTTGTGCGCGAGGGCGCGGACCGCCTCGCGGACGGTGTTGCGGGCCACGCCCAGCTGCTCGACCAGCTCCGGTTCGGTGGGGATGCGTGAGCCCACCGGCCACTCGCCCGAGGTGATCTGGTTCCGCAGCTCGGTGATCACCTGGTCGGACAGCGCGGAACGCCGGGGGGAGGTCAACGCCATGGTGCTCCTTGCGTACGAAACGAGTTGAGGATTGGACAATCAATCATCCCATGATTCTATGATGGCCTCATGCCCGACGTGACCCGGACACAGACCCTGGCCGAGACCCGGACCCCGAGCCCCGCCACCACGGACCGTACCGCCGAGGCGGCCGCGTCCCCGCGCCCTTGGCTCACCCGGCTCATGATCGCCGGGATCGTCCTCGCGGCACTCAACCTCCGGCCCGCCATCACCAGTCTCGGCGCGCTCCTGGAAGAGGCTCGGACCGGGCTGCACATGAGCGGCAGCGTGGCCGGAGTGCTCACCTCCGTGCCACCCCTCTGCTTCGCGCTCTTCGGGATCGCGGCGCCCCGGCTGGCCCGCCGCTTCGGACCGGGCGCCGTCGTCTGCGCCGGCCTGGCGGCCATCGCCACCGGACTGCTGATCAGGCCCTTCGCGGGAGGCACGGCGGGCTTCCTCGCCGCCAGCGCGCTCGCCCTCATGGGCATCGCCGTCAGCAACGTCCTCATGCCGGTGATCGTCAAGCGCTACTTCCCTGATCGCGTCGGCTCCATGACCGGCCTCTACTCGATGGCCCTGGCGCTCGGCACTTCCATGGCCGCCGCCGCGACCGTGCCCATGACCGAGGCGCTGGGCGGCAGTTGGCGCGCCGGACTCGGGATCTGGGCCCTCCCCGCCGTCCTCGCCGTACTGCCCTGGATGGCCCTCCTGCGCGACCGGAGCGCCGCCGCACGGAGCACCCCGGCCGCACGGGACCAGCAGTCCCCGGCCCCCAGGATCACCCGCAGCCCCACCGCCTGGGCCCTCGGCTGCTTCTTCGGACTCCAGGCCACCGGCGCCTACATCACCATGGGCTGGATGCCCCAGATCTTCCGGGACGCGGGTGTCCCGGCCGGCACGGCCGGAGTGCTGCTCGCCGTGACCATGGTGATGGGCGTGCCGCTCGCCTTCGTCATCCCGAGGCTCGCCACCCGGATGAAGACCCAGGGCCCGATCGTCGTCGCCCTCGGACTGTGCGGACTGACCGGCTACGCGGGCCTGTTTCTCGCCCCCGCCGCGGGAGCCTGGGCCTGGGCGCTGCTGCTGGGCATCTCCAACTGTGCCTTCCCTCTCGCCCTCACCATGATCGGCATGCGGTCGAGGAGCGGCGCCGGAGTCGTACGCCTCTCGGCCTTCGCGCAGTCGACCGGCTATCTGATCTCCATCCCCGGCCCGCTCCTGGTCGGCGTCCTCTACCAGCACAGCGGCGGCTGGGGGCCGCCGGTCGCGCTGATGGCGGGGCTGATCGTGCCCCAGATCGCGGTCGGCATCCTCGCTGGAAGGGACCGGACGATCGAGGACGAATGCTGAGGTGCGAGACTGGCCCCATGCCTCTGCTCGACCCCAGTCCCCAGAACGGCCAGAAGAAGCTTCTCTATGTCTTCGGAGCCATGATCGCCATCACGGTCCTGATCGGGATCATCGCGTCCATCGCCTCTCCCTGACCGCGGTGTTGGGCTCCCGACGGCCCATGGTGGTGCCAGCACCACCATCCCCTAGGGGGCCAGGGTCAGGGTGAAGTGGGTGGGTCGCCGGATGGGCCCGTACGCCCATGATCCGTAGGTTTGAAGCATCGAACCGCAGACCTACGGAGCCATGGAGGCGGCCATGTCGGCGCACACGCACACCCCGTCCCAGGCCCAGGCCACGGGCAGCGTCGACATCAGGCTGCCGTGGTGGGCCCTCGCCCTGCCGATGATCGCTTTCGTCGTTCTGCTGCTGCTGATCGCCGACCCCGGCCAGGCACAGGCCGTGGGCAGTGAGCACGCGGTCGGACAGATCCTGGAGCGCATTCAGCACACGCTCGGCCGGTGAGGCGTTCACCCGTGACGGGGGGAGCCCGTCAACACCCTGCGCCCGCTGGCGCATTTCATGCGAAGCTGGGGTGCATGAGCGACGCCGTGTCTTCCGGGGGGACGACCCCCGGATCCCCCGAATCCCGCAGGATCGTCCTCCTCCGGCATGCGAAGGCCGACTGGCCGCAGGTGCCCGACCACGATCGCCCGCTCGCCGAGCGCGGACGTCTGGACGCGTCGACGGCCGGCCGCAGGCTGGCCGATACTGGTATTGCCTTCGATCTGGCTCTGTGCTCGACCGCGACCAGAACGCGCGAGACCTGGAAGCTAGCGGTGCACGAGCTGCCCCACCGACCGAAGACGGTGTACGAGGAGAGGCTGTACGAAGCCTCCCTCGGCGATCTTCTCGCGGTGCTGAACGAGGCCCCGGACGAGGTGAACGACCTGCTGGTCATCGGACACAACCCGGGGATGCACGCCCTTGCGGACGCGCTCTCGGGCAAGGCCGAGGGCGACACCCTGGCCCGGATGACCCAGACCGGCTTCCCGGCCGCGGCGATCGCGGTGGTCGGTTTCACGGGCTCCTGGAAGTCGGTGGAGCACGGCGTGGGCACGCTGCTCGACTACTGGGCCCCCCACACGTGATGCCGCCGCCCGCCCGATAGATCGGCCCCGCAGACAGATCGGCCCCGGCGCCCGAGCGTCGGGGCCTCCTGTCTGTCAGGACTGGGTCGTGTCCGCGACGTCTCACCTGGTTCGCGGCCCAGGGTCTTCTGTCTGGATCGGACCGGATCAGTGCGCGGTGCCGGAGCACGCGAGCCCGGCAAGATCCGAACGAGAGGCCCTCAGGGCTGTCCCGCGATCCCCCGCCGGGCGATTGCGGGACAGCCCTCAGTGTTCGGCGCCCGGGTCGTCCGCGGCCTCGACCTCTTCGCGGGTGATGCCCAGCAGATACAGCACGGTGTCCAGGAACGGCACGTTGACCGCGGTGTGGGCGGCCTTGCGGACTACGGGCTTGGCGTTGAAGGCAACGCCCAGACCGGCAGCGTTGAGCATGTCCAGATCATTCGCGCCGTCGCCGATCGCGACGGTCTGCGCGAGCGGCACACCCGCCTCCGCGGCGAACCGGCGCAGCAGTCTGGCCTTGCCCGCCCGGTCCACGATCTCGCCCGTGACCCGGCCGGTGAGCTTGCCGTCCACGATCTCCAGGGTGTTCGCCTGGGCGAAGTCGAGACCGAGCCGCTCCTTGAGATCGTCCGTGACCTGGGTGAAACCGCCGGACACGACCCCCACTTGGTAACCGAGGCGCTTGAGCGTACGGATCAGGGTGCGGGCGCCGGGAGTCATCCGGACCTCGGTGCGCACCTTGTCCACCACGGAGGCGTCGAGGCCGGCGAGCAGCGCCACGCGCGCGTGCAGCGACTGCTCGAAGTCCAGCTCTCCGCGCATCGCCGCGGCCGTGACCTCGGCGACCTTGTCCTCGCACCCCGCGTGCGCCGCGAACAGCTCGATGACCTCGTCCTGGATCAGTGTCGAGTCCACATCCATGACGACCAGCCGCTGCGCCCGGCGGTGCAGCCCGGCCGACACGACCGCCACATCGACACCGATCCCGGCCGACTCGGTCGCCAGCACGGTGCGCAGGGCCTCGGTCTCGACGCCCGACACCGCGAACTCCACCGCCGTGACCGGGTACTTCGCGAGCCGGAAGATCCGGTCGATGTTCCCGCCGGTGGCGGCGATCCGGGCCGCTATGGCGGCGGTCGACTCGGCGGTCAGTGGGTGGCCGAGAACGGTGACATGCGAACGGCCGCTACCACGGGGGCGGTTGTCGCCGGTACCCGAGATGATCTCGGCCTGCAACTTCATGGACTCGGCCCAGCTGTGCACGGTGGCCCGCAGGTCGCCCTCGCTGGTCCCGCCCGCGCTCGGCGCGGTGACGAGCGCGCACAGCACGAGGCGTCCCCGGGAGACGACCTGCTCGATGTCGACGACATCGACGGCGTAGGCGGCGAGGGTGTCGAAGAGTCCGGCGGTGATCCCGGGACGGTCCTTCCCGAAGATCTTGACGAGGAGGGTGCGTACGTCGGAAGTCTGCGATGCGCTCATGGTGATTCCACCGTATCTGGCGCGGGTGGGGGTGAGACGACCTGTCCCGCCTGCCGGACGGCGGGTGGGGGTGCTCCCCGCCCCGACCCTTCCCGGAACCGGGGGCCGCGCCCCCAGGGCTCCGTACCCGGCTTCGCGGCACGGAGCGGAACCCGGTCACCGCCCTGACCTCGGCCTCCCCGGGGGTGGCGGGCCTTCCCCTTCCGGGGGCGGAGGTGGAGGTGGAGGGGGCAGCGGTGGGGTCGGGCCCGCCATCGTCGGGGCACCGTGGATCTCCGGTGGCAGGCGCAGATACGGATTCGTCGAGTCGTTCGACGGACGATACGGCGGCGCCGGACGATACGGCCCCGGCACATCCACCGCCCCCGCCCCCGCCCCCGAACCGGGCGCGGAAACGGACACCACCGGCACCCCGCCCCGCACCACACACACCAGCACCGCCCCCAGCGCCCCCGCTCCCGCCCCCCACACAGCCCCCAGCACCAGCGCGGCGCCCAGCCGCCCGTGCAGTTCCACCCCCGCGCCCAATGTGTCGAAGCCCAGCACCGACAGCGACGCGTCCGCGGACACACCCGTCAGCCACACCAGCAGGGGCAGCGCGAGCCCGGTCACCGCGCCCAGCCGCACCGCACACCACCCGGCGAACCCGAGAACACCGGGACCACCCACCGTCACCGGCGAAGCCACCGTCACCGCTGTCGTCCGCGATGCCGTCAGCACACCCGCGTACAGCATCATCACCGCCGCCGCGACCGCCAGCAGCCACACCCGCCCGTCCAGCCCGGCCAGCCGCCCCACCGTCACCGGCTGGTCCGTCGAGACCCCCAGCAGGTCGTCCAGCGGATCCGGCAGCAGATTCACCAGCTGCCCCGTCGCGCGGCCGTCCCACGGCACGAACAGCCCCAGCGGAATTCCGAGCCACACCCCGTTCGGAGCACCGAGCAGCGCCGCGCCGGCGATGCGCTTCGGATGGTCGTCGCCGATGGCCGCGTACGCCGCCGCCGCGTACCCCGCGAGGACCGCGACCAGCAGTACGGCCACCACCGCGGACACCGCCGGCCTGACCCATCGGCGCAGGGTCTCCCACGCCGCCCCCGGCGGCAGGGGCGAACGCCGGGACGCGAGCAGTGCGACGACGAGCACCCCGAGCACCCAGATCAGCGCTCCCGCCAGCGAATCCGCGGTGTTCACGCTGAACCCCACCGCCGCCCTGGCGTCCACGAGATCCCCGAGGCGGTCCGGCAGCAGCCCACCGATGTCGCCGACGTCGCCGAGCCCCGGCACCTCGATACCGCCACCGTCGCCGCCGCCCACTCCCGGGATCCTGCCGACGTCGAGCCCCAGCCGCGCCCCGTCGATCGTGATCACGTCGTGACCTGCCCACGCCAAGCCTCCGACGGTCGCGACGAACAGCGCCACCACCCCGCCCGCCCGCGCGGCGAGTTCGCTCCCCGAGATGAACGGCGACGCGCGACGCAGCGACCGTAGAAAGAAGTACGCAAGGAACAGCGCCCCGACCAGACCCACCCCAAGTGGCGCGATGTCGACGGCGGTCCGCGCCTGCGCGCCTTCCAGCCCGAACGCGGACACCTCACCTGTCGGTGTGACCGATCCGCCCACCGCGAGCACCACCGCCGCCGCGGTCATCGGCCCGAGCGACCCCGCCGAATCCGCGCCCAGCAGATGCAGCCCGAGCGCCGCCGCGCCCGCCATTCCCACCAGCGCCCAGCTCACCGCCGCGACGGACGCCAGCAGTACATCGACCCAGGGCACCTTCTCGGCACCCACGCCTGCATCCATCCGGACCCCCCGATCCTTGCTGGGTTTGACCCAGTTGCCCCCACTCACGCATGATCCGTACGCTCTCGTGGGCGCTTACCATGCTCCGTGCGCGTTTCTCCTCCGTCAACGGTCAACCCGGACTCGGTCTTCACCTGGCCCGGCTTTCGGATACGGGACCGGGCCTGAAATAGTTCCTCACGATGTTCGCCATCCCTAGACTCCCCGTGTGGGGGTAACTCGGGGGACAACTAGTGGGGCATGGAGTGCCGGAACTCGTACTGGAATTGAACGGAAGGACCTGGACCCTCGATCCGTCCAGGTCATACACCCTTGGACGTGATCCGCAGGGTGACCTGGTGATCGACGACGCAAGGGTCTCGTGGCGGCACGCCAGCATCAGCTGGAGCGGCCGCAGTTGGGTGATCGAGGACCACGGCAGCACCAACGGTACATATGTGCAGGGCCAGCGCATCCATCAGACGGAGATCGGCCCCGGCTCCGCCGTGCACCTCGGCAACGCCACCGACGGCCCCCGGTTGAGCCTTTCCGGCCAGGCGGCCAGTGCGGGTGCCGGTGCATACAGCGCGGCACCGCAGGCGCAGGCAGCGGCCCAGGCACAGGCCCCTGCTCAGCCACAGCAGGGCTGGCCGCAGCAGCAGGCTCCGGCCCAGCCGCAGCCGCAGCAGGCGTGGCCACAGCAACAACAGCAACCGCAGGCACAGGTCCCGCACCAGCAGGGACCGGGCGGCGCGGGCGGTGTCGCGGGGGCTCCGCCGGTGTACGGGGACCGCAGCCCGACCACCTTCCACCAGCTGTCGCTGGGCCGCGTGATGCGTATCGGCCGTGCGCTCGAGAACGAACTGGTGGTCTCCGACCTCCAGGTCTCGCGCCACCACGCCGAGTTCACCGCCACGCCCGACGGCCGCTTCGAGATCCACGACCTCGGATCTCACAACGGCACCTACGTCAACGGTCAGCCGATCGCCAAGTCCGGCACCGCACTCATCGGCCCGAACGACATCGTCGGCGTCGGTCACTCGACCTTCCGCCTCGTGGGCGACCGCCTTGAGGAGTTCGTCGACACCGGTGAGGTCTCCTTCTCCGCACGCCACCTCACGGTGACGGTCGACGGCGGCAAGCAGATCCTTCGGGACGTCTCCTTCGGCGTGCCGGAGAAGTCGCTCATCGGCGTCATCGGCCCGTCCGGTTCCGGCAAGTCCACCCTGCTCAAGGCGCTCACCGGCTACCGGCCCGCCAACCAGGGCGATGTCCTCTACGACAACCGCAGCCTCTACAAGCAATTCGCCGAACTGCGCCAGCGCATCGGTCTGGTCCCGCAGGACGACATCCTGCACAAGGAGCTCACCGTCCGTAAGGCGCTCAAGTACGCGGCCAAGCTCCGCTTCCCCGGCGACACCGCCGAGGCCGAGCGGGAGGCCCGTATCGACGAGGTGCTGCGCGAGCTCAAGCTCGACATCCACAAGGAAAAGAAGGTCACCTCGCTCTCCGGTGGCCAGCGCAAGCGCGTCTCCGTCGCCCTGGAGCTGCTGACCAAGCCGTCGCTGATATTCCTGGACGAGCCGACCTCCGGCCTCGACCCGGGTATGGACCGCGATGTGATGCAGCTGCTGCGCGGCCTCGCCGACGACGGCCGCACGGTCCTGGTGGTCACCCACTCCGTGGCCGAACTGGGGCTCTGCGACAAGCTCCTGGTCATGGCCCCCGGTGGCTCGGTCGCGTACTTCGGTCCGCCGGAGGAGGCACTCAACTTCTTCGGCTACAGCACCTGGGCCGACGTCTTCTCGGCGTTCGAGAACTACCGCGACTACGACTGGGCGGGCCGCTGGCGCGGTTCGCAGCACTACCAGATGTACGCCGCGGACATCGACGCCGTCGCCGCGCAGTCGGTGAACATGCCGCCCCCGCAGCAGATGAGGCCGCCGAAGCCGCAGAGCTGGGGCTCCCAGCTGTGGACGCTGATCCGCCGGTACTCCTCGGTCATCGCGTCCGACAAGGGCTTCATGGGCCTGATGGTGGTCCTGCCGGCCGTCCTCGGCCTGGTCAGCGTGGTCATCCCGGCGAAGTTCGGCCTCGGGCCGCCCAGCGCGCCGAGCAGGTTCAACGGCGACGCGGGCACGATCATGCTGATCCTCGCGGTCGGCATGTGCTTCTCCGGCGCCGCCAACTCCGTACGAGAACTGATCAAGGAACGGGTCATCTACGAACGGGAACGGGCCACCGGCCTCGCCCGCTCGGCGTACCTGATGTCCAAGGTCATCGTCCTCGGTGTGATCACGGCCATCCAGGGCGTGATCATCTGCGGCATCGGCTTCGCCACCCGCGATCTGCCCGCGGAGGGTCTGATCATGCCGCCGGCCGTCGAGATCTGCCTGGTCGTCATCGCGCTCGGCTTCACCTCGATGATGTTCGGTCTGGTCATCTCCTCGCTGGTGAAGACCGCCGAGAAGACCATGCCCCTGCTGGTCATGTTCGCCATCGTCCAGGTCGTCTTCACCGGCATCCTCTTCCAGGTCTACGGCTCGCCCGGCCTGGAGCAGTTCGCCTGGCTGATGCCGTCCCGCTGGGCCATCGCCGGAGCCGGCGCGACGCTCGACCTGTCGCACCTGATGCCGCCGTGGGACCCGGGCAACCCGACCGACCTGGACCCCCTGTGGGAGCACTCGGCGGGCCAGTGGGGTCTGAACATCACGATCCTGCTCCTGATCAGTGTGGTCTGCGGTGTCGCGGTCGCGCGGCTGTTGCGGCGCCACGAGCCCGAGGTCATGCGCAAGTGAGCAAGCGCCGGTGAGCAAGCCGGCGCAGGCACGCGGACGCGGGCAGCGGACGCGGTCGAGCACAGCGGACGCACGCAGGCACGCACGACGCCGAAGGGCGGCACCCCCGCACGGGGTGCCGCCCTTCGGCGTCTGTGTCCTGTGTCCTGCGGCGTCGCAGTCGTGCGCAGCCTTCTGATCAGTCTCAGTAGGCGCTGTTGACGTTGTCGATCGAGCCGTAACGGTCGGCGGCGTAGTTGGCCGCGGCCGTGATGTTGGCGACCGGGTCGTACTGGCTGTGGACCGTACCGGGGACGTGGTAGGTGTCGAAGGTCGGCTTGATGACCTGCAGCAGACCGATCGACGGCACGCCGTTGATGGCGTTGATGTCCCAGTTGTTGATGGCGTTCGGGTTGCCGCTCGACTCACGCATGATGTTGCGGTGCAGGCCGTTGTAGCTGCCCGGGATGTGGTGCTTCTTCATGATGTCGAGGGACTCGCGGATCCAGCCGTCAAGGTTGTTGGCGTAGATCGGCTTGCGAGCGGTGGAGCGGTTGGCGGCCTGCGCCTTGGTGCGCTTCTTCATGGCGGCCTTGGCGGCGGCCTTCTTCTTGGCGGCGGCGTTGGCCTTGGCCACGACGTGGGCCTTGTGCTTGGCGGCGGCGTTCGCCTTGGCCACGACGTGGGCCTTGTGCTTGGCGGCGGCGTTCGCCTTGGCCACGGCGTGAGCCTTCGCCGAGGCGTGGGCCTCGGACTTGGCGTGCGCCACGACCTTGGCGTGGGCGACGGCCTTGGCGTGGGCCTCGGCGGCGGTCTGCTTGACGACGTTGTGGTGCGCGGCGGTCGTCTGCGCGTTGGAGAGGCCCTCCGTCTCGGCCGAGGCGTTGCCCGGGACGAGGGAGAACGTGAGGGCTGCGACGGCGGCGGCGGCGATACCGGCGATCGAGACCTTGTGAGTCTTGGTCAGGCGGGTGCTGGACGCGGACATACAGATACCTCTTCGAATAGCGGAAGTCGCATCAGGCCGGGGCGGCGCTGCGCCCCTCGGCGGGCGACGGCTGCAATTCTTAGCGGCAGCAAAATGCTGTGGCAACGGTGTGACGTACGATCCGCGGTAGTTGAGCGGGGTGTCCCAATAGCCCCCTTTAGCCCACTGAATCCCCGCTCACATGCCCTTTATGTATCCACTAGTGACGTTCGTAAGTGACGTGGGTCCTATGCCCGGGCTCACACCGGGCCCGGCGTGGTCTCACCGTGCGTTGCTCAAGCAATTCAAGGAGTGAGGTTTTTTGTCCGGGAGTATGAGGTGGATATCGCCGAACTCGTGCCAGAGATAGCGAGTTCGCAGCGCCTCGGCGTACGAACGGCCCAGCGCCTCCCGCCCGGCGATCGCCTCCAGCATCAGCAGATGCGAGGCCTCCGGCTCGTGCAGCCCGGTGAGCAGCCCGTCCACCGCCCGTACTCCGCGCCCCGGCGTAACGACCAGATCCGTCCAGCCCGAGACCGCCGTCACCACGCCGTCGTCGTCCACCGCCGACTCCAGGGCACGTACGGCCGTCGTGCCGACCGCCACGATGCGCCCTGCGCCCGCACGGGCCGCGTTCACCAGCCAGGCCGTCGTCGCGGGCACCTCGAAGCGCTCCGGATACGGCGGCTCGTGCGCCTCCGCCGAGGCCACCCCCGTGTGCAGCCTGATCGGAGCGAACCGCACACCACGGCTCACCAGCTCCGCGACCAGCCGCGCGGTGAAGGGCCGCGCGGCACTCGGCATCTCCGCCGAGCCCGCGCCGCCGGGCGAAGGGAGCGCGAAGACCGTCTGATACGCGGACAGGGGCTGATCCTGCGCCGTGTACCCGTACCGGATCGGCCGGCCGTACCGGTAGAGCAGCCGCGGCACGGCCGTCGACACCGTCGCCCACCACAGCCGGTCCGCGCCGGGAGCCAGCGGCTCCTCCAGCACGAGCTGCTCGCCCCCCGGAAGCCGCACCAGGGCCCCCGGCGGGCCCCCGGCACGCGGCAGGGTGCTTCCCGTCCCGTCCGGGCGGCGCAGCTCCACCGCCCAGCGCCCGTCGTCCCCACCCGTGGAGAAGTGCACGACGACCGCCTCACCGCCGACTCTCCCGTTGACCGCGGCGGGCAGGGTGGCGGACGTGTTGACGACGAGGACGTCGCCGGCCCGCAGCTGCCCGGGGAGATCGCGGAAGGCATGGTGGGAGACCCGCTTCCCCCGCGAGACCATCAGCCGCACATCGTCCCGGCCCGCCCCCCGCACCTCGGCGGGCACCCGGGCGGAGAGCCCGTCGGGCACCTGCAGCGCCTCCAGCACGGCCGCTCCTCCTCTCGGCGCCGCTCTCATCGGGCTTCCCCCGCCAGGGCGGAAGCCGCGTACCGCCCGCTCACCGGCCGCTCGTCCAGCAGGCGCAGGAAGCCCGGCACCACCGAGTCCGGTGAGGGCCGGGGATCGTCGTCGTCCGGCACGGCCGCCGCGTACAGATCCGTCTGCATGTCACCGGGGTCGACCGCCCACACCCGCAGTCCCGGCTCCTCCACCGCGAGGACCGCCGCGAGATGGTCGAGCGCCGCCTTCGACGCCCCGTAGCCGCCCCACGTCTCGTACGCCTTGACCGCCGCGTCGGAGCTGACGGCGATCACCGTCCCCGCACCGGCCGCCCGCAGCAGCGGCAGCGCCTCCTGTACGAGTCCGAGCGCCGCGACCACATTGGTCTCCAGGGCCGCCCGCAGACCGTCCGGCGCCAGCGCCTCAAGCCTCACCAGCGGCTCGGCGCCGAGCGCGCTCGCATTGCTCACCAGCAGATCGAGCCCCCCGAGCCCGCGGGCCGCGTCCACCAGTTCCTTGCGGTGCCCCGCGTCGGTGACGTCACCGACGCGGGGCACCACCCGTGTCCCGTACGCGCCGACGTCCCGTGCGCTCTCCTCCAGCACGTCCGCGGTCCTGGCGCCCAGCACCAGGTCCCAGCCGCGCCGGGCGAGCGCCGCCGCGAGAGCGCGCCCCAGCCCTTTCGAAGCCCCGGTGATCACCGCTACCGGCATGATGTCCATCCCCTCGGTCACGTCCTCGTCACGTTGCTGAGCCCAACGTAGGAACGCGGCCCCGGCCGCCGCCTCGTACCCGGGGCCCCACCGGACAAGGCACTTCGACCTACGTCCCGGGCCCTAAGCGGCGGCCGTCCCCGGTCGGATACGGACCGTCACACCCCGCCGGTACGGTGAGGTCATGAGTCATCGACCCCGCTCCGGGCTCGCGGCCGTGAGCACCGCGCTCCTCGCGATGAGCAGGCATCTCGAGGTGCGCGACGTGCTGAAGACGATCGTCGCCTCGGCGCGCGAACTCCTGGACGCGGAATACGCGGCGCTGGGCGTGCCGGACGACCACGGTGGCTTCGCACAGTTCGTGGTCGACGGCGTCACCGAGGCGCAGTGGAAGGCGATCGGCCCGCTCCCGCGGCAGCACGGCATCCTCGCCGCGATGCTCCGCGACGCGAAGACCGAGCGCCTGGCGGATGTACGCAAGGACCCCCGCTTCGAGGGCTGGCCCGCGGCCCACCCCGACATGTCCGACTTCCTCGGCCTGCCGGTCAAGGACGGCGACGAGACGATCGGGGCGTTGTTCCTCGCCAACAAGCGCTGCCCCAAGCCCGCGGGCCGCTGCGGCTTCACCGAGGATGACGAGGAGCTCCTGTCGATCCTCGCCCAGCACGCCGCGATAGCCCTGACCAATGCCCGGCTGTACGAGCGCAGCCGTGAGCTCACCATCGCCGAGGAGCGCTCCCGCCTCGCGCACGAACTGCACGACGCGGTGAGCCAGAAGCTGTTCTCGCTCAGGCTCACGGCCCAGGCCGCCGCCGCCCTGGTGGACCGCGACCCGGCACGCGCCAAGGGCGAGCTCCAGCAGGTCGCCGCGCTGGCGGCCGAGGCCGCGGACGAACTGCGCGCCGCGGTCGTGGAGCTGCGCCCCGCCGCCCTGGACGAGGACGGCCTGGTCAACACCCTCCGTACGCAGATCCAGGTCCTCGACCGCGCCCACAGCGCCCGGGTCACCTTCGACACGTGCGGCATACGGGCGCTGCCCGCGGCCCAGGAGGAGGCCCTGCTGCGGGTCTCCCAGGAGGCGCTGCACAACGCCCTGCGGCACTCCGGCGCCGACCGGGTCGATGTCGTCCTGGCCCGCCGCGGCCAGGGCGCGGTCCTCAGCGTCACCGACAACGGCACGGGATTCGAACCGCGTACGGTCCGCCGGGCCGGCCGCCATCTGGGGCTGGTCTCGATGCGGGACCGGGCGAATGGCGTCGGCGGCAGTCTCACCGTTGAATCGGCGCCCGGGAAGGGCACCACGATCGAGATGGAGGTCCCCGGTGGCTGACAGGACTATTCGTGTGCTCCTGGTCGACGACCACCAGGTGGTCCGGCGCGGTCTGCGCACCTTCCTGGAGGTCCAGGACGACATCGAGGTGGTGGGCGAGGCGGCCGACGGCGCGGAGGGCGTGGCGCGCGCCGAGGAGCTGACGCCGGACGTCGTGCTGATGGACGTCAAGATGCCCGGCATGGACGGCATCGAGGCGCTCCGCAAGCTCCGTGAGCTGTCCAACCCGGCGAAGGTGCTGATCGTCACCAGCTTCACCGAGCAGCGCACGGTCGTGCCCGCCCTGCGCGCGGGCGCATCGGGCTATGTCTACAAGGACGTCGACCCGGAGGCGCTGGCCGGTGCGATCCGGTCCGTGCACGCGGGCCATGTGCTGCTCCAGCCCGAGGTCGCGGGGGCCCTGCTGTCCCAGGACGACCCGGCCAACGGCACGGGCCGCGGCGGCACGCTCACCGAGCGGGAGCGCGAAGTCCTCGGTCTGATCGCCGACGGCCGTTCCAACCGCGAGATCGCGCGGGCGCTCGTGCTGTCCGAGAAGACCGTCAAGACGCACGTCTCGAACATCCTGATGAAGCTGGACCTCTCGGACCGTACGCAGGCGGCCCTGTGGGCGGTGAGGCACGGTTTGGCGGGCTGACCGGACGGTCTTGTTCCGGTCAGAGATTCATACTGTCGGGTGTATGTCACCCGTACGGCGCATCCTGATCGTCCCGGTGCCGTTCTCCATGACGTGCTGCGGCGGCCGGCCGCAGCGATCGCTCAGGAGGATGTCGAAGTGAAGAACGTCAAGAAGGCCGCTGCCCTCGCCATGATCGCCGGATCCATCGTCGCGGCCGGCGCGGGTGTCGCCTCCGCCACGGACGGTGCGTACGCGGAGGGCGCGGCCCTCAACTCCCCGGGTGTCGTCTCCGGCAACCTGGTCCAGGCCCCTGTCCACGTCCCGGTGAACGTGGTCGGCAACAGCGTCAACGTGATCGGCGCGCTCAACCCCGCGTTCGGCAACGTCGGCCTCAACGGCTGACCGTCCGCCCGCGCGACCCCGATCGCCGGGGAGGCCCCCATGGAGCCTCCCCGGCGATCGGTGCGTGCGCTGCCCGGGGCCTGCTCAGGGGCGTACGAGCATCCCGCCCACCCCGGCACACCCGGCACGCACGCCCGCGCACCTCCGGCGCAAGGACGCTCCTCCGCCGTGCCGCGGCACGGCGGAGACCTCGCGGTGACCAGCGACCCGGCACGGCGGATCGTGGACCGCCGGTGGCTGGTCCTCCGCCGTGCCGCGGCACGCACCGGGCGCGAAAGCCCCCGCCCCCGCCCCGGGCCGGGTTCGTCCCCCGCCCCCGGGCCGGGTTCGACGCCTGGCTCAGCCCCGCTCCCGTTCCTCCACGTACGCGTTGTACGCGGCCACCTGCGCCCGCCGAGCCACCCGCTCCACCGGTCGCAGGGCCTCGCCGCGCGCGGCCATCTCCGACGCGCTCACCGCCCCGCCGTGCCCGTTCTCGTATGCCACCGAGATCAGCAGTCCGACCCGCTGGGCCAGCTCCAAGACCCGTACCGCCCGCGGTGGATAGCCCGGTGCCAGCCTTTCGCCCGCACCCCGCTCGGCCCGCGCCCGGTACGCGTCGATCGCCGCCTCCGCCACCGGACCCGAGGCCGCCACATCCAGCCGCGACAGCACCTCCGTCGCCTCCCGCAGAGCCTCCGCGAGCTCCCGCTCCGCCTCGCCGAGCGAGGGCACATCCGCGGGCGGGGCCTCCCGTACCGGCAAGCAGTGCCAGACGACGTCCACGTGCACATCGCCCACGGGTCCGGCCTCGTTCACCTCGGGCACGAGCCCGTACGCAGCGCCGGAGGCAACCACGGCCTCCTCGGCCTCGAGAGCCCGCGCATTGAACTGCGGAGGCCCGCTGAGTCCCAGCGGGTGTCCCGGGGCGGGCAGCGCGATCCGGTACCCGGTGACCCCGAGCGCCCGCAGCCGACCGAGCGCGAGGGTGAGCCCCACGGGACCGGCCTCGCCCGGCAGGCCCTCCACCCGGTGCACCGCGTCGTCGCCGACGATCGTGAGCGCCGCGTCATCCGGCGATACAAGTCCGGCCAACAGGGCATTTCCCCATGCGGCCAGCCGTCCTGAGCGTGGTTCGGAATGCATGGACCCAGCCTAGGTACCGGACCGGGGCACTGGGCCACCCTGCCGGTGGCGTAGGTTTTCCCTGGGAGCTGTGCCCACAGGTGCATAAAACGCCCCGAATACCTCAAGACGATTGCATGGGGAGACAACGCGCTCATGAGCGATGTACTGGAGCTGGTGGACGTATCCGTGGTCCGCGACGGACGCGCTCTGGTGGACGACGTCTCCTGGTCGGTCAAGGAGGGTGAGCGCTGGGTCATCCTCGGCCCGAACGGCGCGGGCAAGACGACCCTCCTCAACATCGCGTCCAGCTACCTCTACCCGTCCACGGGCACGGCGAAGATCCTCGGCGAGCGCCTCGGCACCGCCGGAGTCGATGTCTTCGAGCTCCGCCCCCGTATCGGTATGGCCGGCATCGCCATGTCCGAGAAGCTCCCCAAGCGTCAGACCGTGCTCCAGACGGTCCTCACCGCCGCGTACGGCATGACCGCCACCTGGCACGAGGACTACGACGCCGTCGACGAGGAGCGCGCCCGCGCCTTCCTCGACCGCCTCGGCATGACCGAGTACCTGGAGCGCAAGTTCGGCACCCTCTCCGAGGGCGAGCGCAAGCGCACCCTGATCGCCCGCGCCATGATGACCGACCCCGAACTGCTGCTGCTCGACGAGCCGGCCGCCGGACTCGACCTCGGCGGCCGTGAGGACCTCGTCCGCCGCCTCGGCCGCCTCGCCGGCGATCCGTACGCCCCCTCCATGATCATGGTGACCCACCATGTGGAGGAGATCGCCCCGGGGTTCACCCATGTCCTGATGATCCGTCAGGGAAAGGTGCTGGCCGCGGGACCCATGGAGACCGAGCTCACCTCCCGCAACCTCTCGCTCTGCTTCGGCCTCCCGCTGCTCGTCGAGCGCAACGGCGAGCGCTGGATGGCCCAGGGCCTCCCGCTCGGCTGACCGGACACCCGCCCGGGGCGGCGGCACGGGAGCGGATGACGGGATCCGGCTCCTGCCGTCGCCCTCTGTCCCTGCCACGACCGGCGGAACTACCATGACCATGTGGAAATCGACGCATGGGTGTGGTGGCTCATCGGCGCGGTCGGGCTCGGCATTCCGCTCGTCCTCACCGCGATGCCCGAGTTCGGCATGTTGTCCGCGGGCGCGGTGGCCGCGGCCGTCGTCGCGGCACTCGGCGGCGGCACCGTCGCCCAAGTGCTCGTCTTCGCCGCGGTGTCCGTCGCGCTGATCGCCGTCGTCCGGCCCATCGCGACCCGCCACCGTGCCCAACGCCCCCAGTTCGCCAGCGGGGTCGACGCGCTGAGAGGCCGTCAGGCCGTCGTCCTCGAACGGGTGGACGCCGGCGGCGGCCGTATCAAACTCGCAGGTGAGGTCTGGTCCGCTCGCTCGCTCGACGCGGAACAGTCCTTCGAGGCGGGCCAGCAGGTCGATGTCGTCGAGATCGACGGAGCCACGGCCGTCGTGATGTAGCCGATCGGAGCCGAACGCCCCCCACACCAGCCCGAGTTCTGGGAAACTCGATCATCAGATTCATCCGGCAGCGAAGGACACGGGGAACGCGATGCAACCGATCATCATCGTCCTGATCATTCTGGTGGTGCTGGTCTTCATCGCCCTGATCAAGACGATCCAGGTCATCCCACAGGCCAGTGCCGCCATCGTCGAACGATTCGGGCGCTACACCCGCACCCTCAACGCGGGCCTGAACATCGTCGTCCCCTTCATCGACTCGATCCGCAACCGGATCGACCTCCGTGAACAGGTCGTCCCGTTCCCGCCCCAGCCCGTGATCACCCAGGACAACCTGGTGGTCAACATCGACACGGTCATCTACTACCAGGTGACCGACGCCCGGGCCGCGACCTATGAAGTCGCCAGCTACATCCAGGCGATCGAGCAGCTCACCGTCACCACCCTGCGGAACATCATCGGTGGCATGGACCTGGAGCGGACCCTGACCTCCCGCGAGGAGATCAACGCGGCCCTGCGCGGCGTCCTCGACGAGGCCACCGGCAAGTGGGGCATCCGCGTCAACCGTGTCGAGCTCAAGGCGATCGAACCGCCCACCTCCATCCAGGACTCGATGGAGAAGCAGATGCGCGCCGACCGTGACAAGCGCGCCGCGATCCTCACGGCCGAAGGTATCCGCCAGTCGCAGATCCTCACCGCCGAAGGTGAGAAGCAGTCATCGATCCTGCGCGCCGAGGGTGAGGCCAAGGCAGCCGCCCTGCGGGCCGAGGGCGAGGCCCAGGCGATCCGTACGGTCTTCGAGTCCATCCACGCCGGCGACGCCGACCAGAAGCTCCTCGCCTACCAGTACCTCCAGATGCTCCCCAAGATCGCCGAGGGCGACGCCAACAAACTCTGGATCGTCCCCAGCGAGATCGGCGACGCGCTCAAGGGCCTCAGCGGAGCCATGGGCAACTTCAACCCCATGGCGGGCATGGGGGGTGGCTCAGGCTCCGGCGGCGGCAATGGCACGGAACGCCGGGAACAGCCCCCCATAGACTGACGCGAGGAACCCTCGGGCATGATCGGTGCATCCGGCACCGATCATCGAGGGGAACAGCGTGACGATCTGGGAGATGCTCGCCGTCTTCGCCGCGGGTATCAGCGCCGGCGCGATCAACACCATCGTCGGCTCGGGGACACTGATCACCTTCCCGGTGCTCCTCGCCACCGGACTGCCCCCGGTCACCGCAACCGTCTCCAACGCCCTCGGCCTGATCCCCGGCTCGATCAGCGGAGCCATCGGCTACCGGGCCGAACTCACCGGCCAGCGCAGGCGCGTCCTGCGCCTGAGCATCGCCGCCGCGATCGGCGGAATCAGCGGAGCCGTCCTGCTCCTGATGCTCCCCTCGACGGCCTTCGAGACCATCGTCCCGATCCTCGTCGCGCTCGCGCTCGTGCTGGTCATCCTCCAGCCCCGCATCACCAAAGCCGTCCAGCGCCGCCGCGAACGCAAGAACACCCCCGCACACCCCGACGGCGGCCCGCTGCTCTTCATCGGCCTGATGCTCGCCAGCGTCTACGGCGGCTACTTCACCGCCGCCCAGGGGATCATCTACATCTCCCTGATGGGCATGCTGCTCGACGACACCCTCCAGCGTCTCAACGCCACCAAGAACGTCCTCGCCGCCGTCGTCAACAGCATCGCCGCGCTCTTCTTCCTCTTCGTCGCGGACTTCAACTGGACGGCGGTCGTACTGATCGCGGTCGGCTCCGCCCTCGGAGGCCAGCTCGGCGCCAAGATCGGCCGCCGCCTCCCGCCGACGGCGCTCCGCGCCCTGATCGTGGTGGTCGGCACCTGCGCGATCGTCCAACTGCTCCTGCGCTGACCCACGCAGAAGCCCGCCCTCCCAAGAGAGCGGGCCCCAGCGCAAGAACGTCTACGCGGCAGGCTGCGCCGCCAGCCAGTCCGGCAGCGCGCAACGCTCACCGGCGCGCATCCCCAGCAGCATCGCGTCCGCCGGAGACGGTACGAACGGCTCGTGCAGCAGCGGCATCCCCGCCTGCTCCGGCGTGCGGTCCGCCTTGCGGTGATTGTCCTCGGCGCAGGACGCCACCGTGTTCAGCCAGCTGTCCGCACCACCACGAGACCGCGGCACCACATGGTCCACGGTGGTCGCACGCCTTCCGCAGTACGCGCACCGGTGCTGGTCCCGCACCAGCACTCCCCGCCTCGACCACGGCGCCTGTCTTCGGAAGGGCACCCGTACATAACGGCAGAGCCTGATCACCCGGGGCACCGGAAGATCAACGGCGGCCGCACGCACACGGAGTCCGGGGTGGGCCTGCTCGACAACGGCCTTGTCCTGGAGCACCAGAACCACTGCCCGGTTGAGTGTCACCGTCGACAGCGGCTCGAAGCTCGCATTCAGCACCAGCGTGTCCCGCATCTCGCCCACCTCCCGTTCGCCGGCCCAGCCCGTTGCGGGCCTTGGGCTTGGATCAACTCTGGCCGGGCGCGCCGAGATGGACAACGCAATAAAAGATGCCCTGCCCTGATCTCTCCAAGACCAGGGCAGGGCAAACAACAAACGAACGATCAGCTGTCCGAAGGACCCTCGTACTCTCCGATCAGCTGCGCACGCGCAATCGTGTGGAACCGCAGATTGAACCCCACGGCCGCAGGCGACGCATCCGCATCCGGACCGAGCCTCTCGCTGTCCACCGCGTACACGGTGAAGACATAGCGGTGGTTCTCACCGGCGGGCGGAGCAGCCCCGCCGAAGTCCTTGGACCCGTAGTCGTTCCGGGCCTGGACCGCGCCCTTCGGCAGCCCCTTGAAGGCGCCGCTGCCCGCACCCGCGGGCAGTTCCGTGACCGAAGCCGGGATGTCGAAGAGCACCCAGTGCCAGAACCCGCTGCCCGTCGGGGCGTCAGGGTCGAAGCACGTCACGGCGAAGCTCTTGGCCTCCGCCGGGAAACCTTCCCACCGCAGCTGCGGCGAGGTGTTGCCCGCCGCGTGGACCTGGGCGTCCTTCAGCACCGACCCCGGCGCGACGTCGTCGCTCACGACCGTGAACGACGGCACCTCGGGATGAAAGTCGTGCGGAAGAGGCGCCTTGTTGAGCTCGGTCACGTCTGAACCTCCGATTCGGCTGTTCTGCCTGCCTGCCGGATCGAGCCTAGAACCAGTTACGCCGCCCGCCGACATCCGCGAGCCACTGGTTGAGGTAAGCCGCCCAGTCGGTCGACTGGAAGTCGTGGTGCCGCACCTGGAAGGACTTGTACGAGTCGCTGCCCTCGCTGAACAGACCCGGCTTCTTGTCCATTTCCAGGATGACGTCCATCTCGCGGTCGTCCGCGACGAAGGTCAGCTCGACCTGGTTCAGCCCGCGGTACTGCTGCGGCGGGAAGAACTCGATCTCCTGGTAGAACGGCAGCCGCTGGCGCGTCCCACGGATGTGCCCGCGCTCCATGTCCGCGCTCTTGAAGCGGAAGCCCAGCTGGATGAAGGCGTCCAGGATGGCCAGCTGCGACGGCAGCGGGTGCACATTGATCGGGTCCAGGTCGCCCGAGTCCACCGCCCGCGCGATCTCCAGCTCCGTCGTCACACCGATGTTCATCCCGCGCAGCCGCTGCCCGGCGATGCTCGTCACCGGGGTCTCCCAAGGAATCTCAAGCCCGAACGGCACCACGTGCACCGCCCCGGCCTTCACCTCGAACGCGCCGCCGAGCCGCTGCTTGGTGAACTCGATGTCCTGCTTGACCTCCTGCTCACCACCCTCGACCTCGACCCGCGCCTGCAGACCGACGGAGAGCCCTTCGATCTGCTGGTCGACCGAGCCACCCTGGATGCGCACCTCGCCCTGGACGACACCGCCCGGTACGACGTTCTCCTCGGTGAGCACCGTCTCGACGGACGCACCGCCGGCGCCCAGGCTCGCGAGCAGCTTCTTGAAGCCCATGTCCACTCCTTCTTGGTCCTGACCTCTACATACGCGCGACGACCGTAGTCGGTTCCCCGGTACTCTCGTACGCCATGATCGCGAGCCCCGACCGTACGCCGCTGCCCCGGGAGTTCTTCGACCGACCGGTACTGGAGGTCGCTCCCGAGCTTCTTGGCTGCACCCTGGCACGCCTCACCGACGACGGCCCCATCCACGTACGACTTACCGAAGTGGAGGCGTACGCGGGGGAGGTCGACCCCGGATCCCACGCGTACCGCGGTCGCACCGCTCGAAACGAGGTGATGTTCGGACCGCCCGGTCACGCGTACGTCTACTTCACCTACGGCATGTGGCACTGCCTCAATGTGGTGTGCGGTCCCGAAGGCCGGGCGAGCGGGATCCTGCTGCGTGCCGGAGAGATCGTTGTCGGCGCCGAGCTCGCCCGCAATCGTCGAATCTCGGCCCGCCACGACAAGGAACTGGCCAAAGGGCCCGCACGCCTGGCCGCGGCCCTCGATGTCGGCCGCGCACTGAACGGAACCGACCTCTGCGCCGGCGGGGATGCACCCCTGTCTCTGCTGCCGGGCACCTCACCAGACCCTGACCTGGTGCGCAATGGCCCCCGGACGGGAGTGGGCGGCGACGGCGCCGGTCACCCCTGGCGCTACTGGATCGACGGGGACCCCACGGTCAGCCCGTACCGGGCCCATGTGCCTCGCCGCAGGGCAACTTGACTCGGCCCGGCCGGACGCCTAACGTAGCCCGAGCCGCTTGAAACGGGCCCTGCTGTTCAGCAACCCGAAGTGGCCATCCACTCCTTACGACGAACCCAGCAGGGTGCAATTTCGGTATGCCGAAATTCAGCCCCAGCCACTCAATTATGAGTTGCCAAGGGAATCGGCTAAAGTAGTGAACACGCCGAAAGGCAAAAGGCCTTCCAACGGCCACTGGATTCGAATTCCTCACCGGAAACGGAACGGAAACAGAGTCTGGTAGGGTTGGAAACGCAAGACCGAAGGGAAGCGCCCGGAGGAAAGCCCGAGAGGGTGAGTACGAAGGAAGCGTCCGTTCCTTGAGAACTCAACAGCGTGCCAAAAGTCAACGCCAGATATGTTGATACCCCGTCTCTGCTTCGGCAGGGCGTGGTTCCTTTGAAAGTCCTATCTTGGCCCTTTGGGCGGGTAGGCAATGACACAGCGAGGACGCTGTGAACAGTCGGTCTTATTCCGACCGGCTGTTCCGCTCTTGTGGTGTTCATCCCGATTACGGGAAAACATTCATGGAGAGTTTGATCCTGGCTCAGGACGAACGCTGGCGGCGTGCTTAACACATGCAAGTCGAACGATGAAGCCCTTCGGGGTGGATTAGTGGCGAACGGGTGAGTAACACGTGGGCAATCTGCCCTTCACTCTGGGACAAGCCCTGGAAACGGGGTCTAATACCGGATACCACTCTTCCTCGCATGGGGAGGGGTTGAAAGCTCCGGCGGTGAAGGATGAGCCCGCGGCCTATCAGCTTGTTGGTGGGGTGATGGCCTACCAAGGCGACGACGGGTAGCCGGCCTGAGAGGGCGACCGGCCACACTGGGACTGAGACACGGCCCAGACTCCTACGGGAGGCAGCAGTGGGGAATATTGCACAATGGGCGAAAGCCTGATGCAGCGACGCCGCGTGAGGGATGACGGCCTTCGGGTTGTAAACCTCTTTCAGCAGGGAAGAAGCGAAAGTGACGGTACCTGCAGAAGAAGCGCCGGCTAACTACGTGCCAGCAGCCGCGGTAATACGTAGGGCGCAAGCGTTGTCCGGAATTATTGGGCGTAAAGAGCTCGTAGGCGGCTTGTCACGTCGGATGTGAAAGCCCGGGGCTTAACCCCGGGTCTGCATTCGATACGGGCTAGCTAGAGTGTGGTAGGGGAGATCGGAATTCCTGGTGTAGCGGTGAAATGCGCAGATATCAGGAGGAACACCGGTGGCGAAGGCGGATCTCTGGGCCATTACTGACGCTGAGGAGCGAAAGCGTGGGGAGCGAACAGGATTAGATACCCTGGTAGTCCACGCCGTAAACGTTGGGAACTAGGTGTTGGCGACATTCCACGTCGTCGGTGCCGCAGCTAACGCATTAAGTTCCCCGCCTGGGGAGTACGGCCGCAAGGCTAAAACTCAAAGGAATTGACGGGGGCCCGCACAAGCAGCGGAGCATGTGGCTTAATTCGACGCAACGCGAAGAACCTTACCAAGGCTTGACATATACCGGAAAGCATCAGAGATGGTGCCCCCCTTGTGGTCGGTATACAGGTGGTGCATGGCTGTCGTCAGCTCGTGTCGTGAGATGTTGGGTTAAGTCCCGCAACGAGCGCAACCCTTGTTCTGTGTTGCCAGCATGCCCTTCGGGGTGATGGGGACTCACAGGAGACTGCCGGGGTCAACTCGGAGGAAGGTGGGGACGACGTCAAGTCATCATGCCCCTTATGTCTTGGGCTGCACACGTGCTACAATGGCCGGTACAAAGAGCTGCGATGCCGTGAGGCGGAGCGAATCTCAAAAAGCCGGTCTCAGTTCGGATTGGGGTCTGCAACTCGACCCCATGAAGTCGGAGTTGCTAGTAATCGCAGATCAGCATTGCTGCGGTGAATACGTTCCCGGGCCTTGTACACACCGCCCGTCACGTCACGAAAGTCGGTAACACCCGAAGCCGGTGGCCCAACCCCTTGTGGGAGGGAGCTGTCGAAGGTGGGACTGGCGATTGGGACGAAGTCGTAACAAGGTAGCCGTACCGGAAGGTGCGGCTGGATCACCTCCTTTCTAAGGAGCACTTCTTACCAGGCCTGGCCTGGTCAGAGGCCAGTTCATCGGCGAATGTCCGGTGCTGGTTGCTCATGGGTGGAACGTTGACTATTCGGCACGGTTGGTTGGGATCACTAGTACTGCTTCGGCGTGGAACGTGTGTCTTCGACTGGTCGTGCCGGGCGCGCTGTTGGGTGTCTGAGGGTGCGAGCGTGAGCTCGTCCTTCGGGATGCCGGTCCCAGTGAACTCGCCTGATGGGGTGGGGTGATGGGTGACTGGTCGTTGTTTGAGAACTGCACAGTGGACGCGAGCATCTGTGGCCAAGTTTTTAAGGGCGCACGGTGGATGCCTTGGCACCAGGAACCGATGAAGGACGTGGGAGGCCACGATAGTCCCCGGGGAGCCGTCAACCAGGCTTTGATCCGGGGGTTTCCGAATGGGGAAACCCGGCAGTCGTCATGGGCTGTCACCCGCTGCTGAACACATAGGCAGTGTGGAGGGAACGAGGGGAAGTGAAACATCTCAGTACCCTCAGGAAGAGAAAACAACCGTGATTCCGGGAGTAGTGGCGAGCGAAACCGGATGAGGCCAAACCGTATGCGTGTGATACCCGGCAGGGGTTGCGCATGCGGGGTTGTGGGATCTCTTTTTCACGGTCTGCCGGCTGTGAGACGAGTCAGAAACCGTTGATGTAGGCGAAGGACATGCGAAAGGTCCGGCGTAGAGGGTAAGACCCCCGTAGCTGAAACATCAACGGCTCGTTTAAGAGACACCCAAGTAGCACGGGGCCCGAGAAATCCCGTGTGAATCTGGCGGGACCACCCGTTAAGCCTAAATATTCCCTGGTGACCGATAGCGGATAGTACCGTGAGGGAATGGTGAAAAGTACCGCGGGAGCGGAGTGAAATAGTACCTGAAACCGTGTGCCTACAAGCCGTGGGAGCGTCGGACATCAAGCTTGCTTGGTGTCTCGTGACTGCGTGCCTTTTGAAGAATGAGCCTGCGAGTTTGCGGTGTGTTGCGAGGTTAACCCGTGTGGGGAAGCCGTAGCGAAAGCGAGTCCGAATAGGGCGATTCAGTAGCGCGCTCAAGACCCGAAGCGGAGTGATCTAGCCATGGGCAGGTTGAAGCGGAGGTAAGACTTCGTGGAGGACCGAACCCACCAGGGTTGAAAACCTGGGGGATGACCTGTGGTTAGGGGTGAAAGGCCAATCAAACTCCGTGATAGCTGGTTCTCCCCGAAATGCATTTAGGTGCAGCGTCGTGTGTTTCTTGCCGGAGGTAGAGCACTGGATAGGCGATGGGCCCTACCGGGTTACTGACCTTAGCCAAACTCCGAATGCCGGTAAGTGAGAGCGCGGCAGTGAGACTGTGGGGGATAAGCTCCATGGTCGAGAGGGAAACAGCCCAGAGCATCGACTAAGGCCCCTAAGCGTACGCTAAGTGGGAAAGGATGTGGAGTCGCAGAGACAACCAGGAGGTTGGCTTAGAAGCAGCCACCCTTGAAAGAGTGCGTAATAGCTCACTGGTCAAGTGATTCCGCGCCGACAATGTAGCGGGGCTCAAGCGTACCGCCGAAGTCGTGTCATTCACGCATATATCCCCAACGGGAGTGTGGATGGGTAGGGGAGCGTCGTGTGCCGGGTGAAGCCGCGCCGGAAGGCAGTGGTGGACGGTTCACGAGTGAGAATGCAGGCATGAGTAGCGATACACACGTGAGAAACGTGTGCGCCGATTGACTAAGGGTTCCTGGGTCAAGCTGATCTGCCCAGGGTAAGTCGGGACCTAAGGCGAGGCCGACAGGCGTAGTCGATGGACAACCGGTTGATATTCCGGTACCCGCTTTGAAACGCCCAGTATCGAGCCCATTAATGCTAAGGCCGTGAAGCCGCCCTGATCTCTTCGGAGTTGAGGGGAGTGGTGGAGCCGCCGGCCCAAGGTGGTAGTAGGTAAGCGATGGGGTGACGCAGGAAGGTAGTCCAGCCCGGGCGGTGGTTGTCCCGGGGTAAGGGTGTAGGCCGTGTGATAGGCAAATCCGTCACACATGGGGCTGAGACCTGATGCCGAGCCGATTGTGGTGAAGTGGATGATCCTATGCTGTCGAGAAAAGCCTCTAGCGAGTTTCATGGCGGCCCGTACCCTAAACCGACTCAGGTGGTCAGGTAGAGAATACCGAGGCGTTCGGGTGAACTATGGTTAAGGAACTCGGCAAAATGCCCCCGTAACTTCGGGAGAAGGGGGGCCATCACTGGTGAGAGCACTTGCTGCTTGAGCTGGGGGTGGCCGCAGAGACCAGCGAGAAGCGACTGTTTACTAAAAACACAGGTCCGTGCGAAGCCGTAAGGCGATGTATACGGACTGACGCCTGCCCGGTGCTGGAACGTTAAGGGGACCGGTTAGTCACATTTCGGTGTGGCGAAGCTGAGAACTTAAGCGCCAGTAAACGGCGGTGGTAACTATAACCATCCTAAGGTAGCGAAATTCCTTGTCGGGTAAGTTCCGACCTGCACGAATGGCGTAACGACTTCTCGACTGTCTCAACCATAGGCCCGGTGAAATTGCACTACGAGTAAAGATGCTCGTTTCGCGCAGCAGGACGGAAAGACCCCGGGACCTTTACTACAGTTTGATATTGGTGTTCGGTTCGGCTTGTGTAGGATAGGTGGGAGACTGTGAAGCGGCCACGCCAGTGGTTGTGGAGTCGTCGTTGAAATACCACTCTGGTCGTGCTGGATGTCTAACCTGGGTCCGTGATCCGGATCAGGGACAGTGTCTGATGGGTAGTTTAACTGGGGCGGTTGCCTCCCAAAGGGTAACGGAGGCGCCCAAAGGTTCCCTCAGCCTGGTTGGCAATCAGGTGTTGAGTGTAAGTGCACAAGGGAGCTTGACTGTGAGACCGACGGGTCGAGCAGGGACGAAAGTCGGGACTAGTGATCCGGCGGTGGCTTGTGGAAGCGCCGTCGCTCAACGGATAAAAGGTACCCCGGGGATAACAGGCTGATCTTCCCCAAGAGTCCATATCGACGGGATGGTTTGGCACCTCGATGTCGGCTCGTCGCATCCTGGGGCTGGAGTCGGTCCCAAGGGTTGGGCTGTTCGCCCATTAAAGCGGTACGCGAGCTGGGTTTAGAACGTCGTGAGACAGTTCGGTCCCTATCCGCTGTGCGCGTAGGAGTCTTGAGAAGGGCTGTCCCTAGTACGAGAGGACCGGGACGGACGAACCTCTGGTGTGCCAGTTGTCCTGCCAAGGGCATGGCTGGTTGGCTACGTTCGGAAAGGATAACCGCTGAAAGCATCTAAGCGGGAAGCCTGCTTCGAGATGAGGACTCCCACCCCCTTTGAGGGGTTAAGGCTCCCAGTAGACGACTGGGTTGATAGGCCAGATGTGGAAGCCCCGCAAGGGGTGGAGCTGACTGGTACTAATAGGCCGAGGGCTTGTCCTCAGTTGCTCGCGTCCACTGTGTTGGTTCTGAAACAACGAACCGTCGAGTCCCCATGGCCGGGACTCCGGTAAAGGTTTCATATGCTGGTTTGAGCAGAACCACCTTAATTGAAAAGTGTGCTTGTTCGCTCGAAACCGATAGGGTTTCGGTGGTCATAGCGTTAGGGAAACGCCCGGTTACATTCCGAACCCGGAAGCTAAGCCTTTCAGCGCCGATGGTACTGCAGGGGGGACCCTGTGGGAGAGTAGGACACCGCCGAACAATATTTATGGACCCTTGGTCCCAGCGTTCATGCTGGGACCAAGGGTCCTTTTTGTTTTTGCTTTGTTTTTCCGAAGCGCGTCGGACTGCCGACTGCGCGAGAATGACTGCAGTACCCGAAGACAGGAGTCACGCCGATGTCCACCAACTCTCCCGACGATCGTCCGGAGCGCGAGCCGCGTCGCAGGGACGGTGGCGACCGGGGCGGCTTCCGCGGCGGCCGGGACGACCGGGATCGTGGCCCCCGTCGTGACAACGACCGTGGTGGGTACCGCGGACCGCGTGAGGACCGCCGCGACGACAGGCGGGATGACCGTTCCGGTGGTGGCGGTGGCTATGGCCGTCGTGATGACCGGCCGAGCGGTCCCCGTCGTGAGGACGACCGTGGTGGCCGTCCCAGCAGCGGTGGCTACGGGCGCCGTGACGACCGGCCGAGCGTTCCCCGTCGTGACGATGACCGTGGTGGCCGTCCCAGCGGCGGTGGGTACGGTGGCTCCCGCCCCAGCAGCGGCGGCGGTGGGGGTGGCGGTTTCCGGCGCGACGACCGTTCCGGCGGTGGTGGCGGTGGCTATGGCCGTCGTGATGACCGGCCGAGCGGACCTCGTCGTGACGATGACCGTGGTGGCCGTCCCAGCGGCGGTGGGTACGGTGGCTCCCGCCCCAGCAGCGGCGGCGGTGGGGGTGGCGGTTTCCGGCGCGACGACCGTTCCGGCGGTGGTGGCGGTGGCTATGGCCGTCGTGATGACCGGCCGAGCGGACCTCGTCGTGACGATGACCGCGGCTCCCGACCCAGTGGTGGCGGTGGCTACGGCCGTCGTGATGACCGGCCGAGCAGTGGTCCCCGTCGTGACGATGACCGTGGTGGCCGTCCCAGCAGCGGTGGCTACGGGCGCCGTGACGACCGGCCGAGCGGACCTCGCCGTGATGACGACCGTGACCGTGGTGGCTACCGCGGACAGCGTGACGACCGCCGCGATGACCGTCGTGATGACCGTCGTGACGACAGGCGTGACGACAGGCAGGGCGGCTTCCGCCGCGACGACCGGCCGAGCGGGCCGCCGCGTCGTGACGACCGGCGTGACGACCGGCCCTCCTTCCGTCGTGATGATGACCGTGACCGTGGTGGCTACCGCGGACAGCGGGACGACCGCGGCTCCCGACCCAGTGGTGGCGGTGGCTACGGCCGTCGTGATGACCGGCCGAGCAGTGGTCCCCGTCGTGACGATGACCGTGGTGGCCGTCCCAGCAGCGGTGGCTACGGCCGTCGTGACGACCGGCCGAGCGGACCTCGCCGTGATGACGACCGGGACCGTGGTGGCTACCGCGGACAGCGTGACGACCGCAGTGACGACCGTCGGGGTGACCGCAGTGACGACCGTCGGGGTGACCGCGGTGGATACCGCGGCTCCCGTGACGACCGAGGTGGCTACGGACGGCGCGACGAACGTGAGCGCGGCGACCGTGAGCCGATCAAGCGGCTGCCGATTCCCGACGACGTCTCGGGCGACGAGATCGACCAGGACGTACGCCAGGAGCTCCAGAGCCTGCCGAAGGGCCTTGCCGAGGATGTCGCCAGGAACCTCGTCATGGTCGCCAACCTGATCGACGAGGACCCCGAGCAGGCGTACGCCTACTCCAAGGTGGCGCTGCGGCTCGCCTCGCGTGTGGCGGCCGTGCGCGAGGCCGCTGGCTTCGCCGCGTATGCCACCCAGAAGTACTCCGAGGCGCTGGCCGAGTTCCGTGCTGCCCGTCGGATGACCGGCAGCGTCGAGCTGTGGCCCGTGATGGCGGACTGTGAGCGCGGACTCGGCCGGCCCGAGCGGGCGATGGCCATGGCCGGCGAACCCGAGGTACAGAAGCTCGACAAGGCCGGTCAGGTCGAGATGCGGCTCGTCGCCGCGGGTGCGCGCAGGGACATGGGCCAGCTCGACGCGGCCATCGTGACCCTGCAGAGCCCGGAGCTGGCGTCCAACTCCGTACAGCCCTGGACCGCTCGGCTGCGGTATGCCTACGCGGACGCTCTGCTGGCCGCCGGGCGTGAGGGTGAGGCGCGCGAGTGGTTCGCCAAGGCTCTGGAGGCGGACAAGGACGGGGCGACCGATGCGTCCGACCGTCTTGCCGAGATGGACGGCGTGGAGTTCGTCGACGCCATCGATGACGAGGACGAGCACGGCCACGGCCACGAGGATCTGGACGACGGCCAGGCGAACGACGACAAGAACGAGCAGGACGACAAGGACGACAAGAACAAGCAGGACGACAAGGACGACAAGAACGAGCAGGACGACGAGTCCGGCGACGTCGAGGGTGACAGGGCCGAGTAGGACCTGACAGCTCGAAAGGGGGGGGCTCCCGGTACCGGGAGCCCCCCCCTTTCGTATGCCCGGTGTCCCGGTGTGCAGGGGCGGCGGGGTCGTCTCAGCCGACCGTCAGGCTCCGAAGGACCAGACCCGTCGCCGGCTTCGGGCCGAACGAGGTGGACTTGCGGGGCATTGTGACTCCCTCTCGGGCGAGGTCCCGTACGACCTCCTCCCGTACCGGGTGCATCAATACCGCTGTACCTCCGTGGCGTTCGGCCTGCTCCACGGCCGCTGCGGTGTCGTGGATGTACGCGATGTATTCCGGGGTGTCCGGGATCCGCCAGATGTCGTCCAGGAGCGTGGAGTGGAGAACCGTGGCATCCAGGGTGCGCCAGGCCTCGGGGCGGTCCGTGCGCACCGTACGGGCCAGCAGCCGGCCGTCGGGACGGTCGAGGAGATGGAACGCGCCGTCGCCCGCGAGGAGGAAGGCGTTCCCCTCGGCCGCCGCGTCCGCGAGCGCCTTCAATGCCTCAGGAAGCGGGGCTTCCAGGCGCCGGACACGGAAGGAGTCGCCGAGGACGGCGAGTGCGTCGGCGACCGGGAAGCGGTGCAGCAGCCGGTGGATGGCGCGGACCCGCAGCGGGTAGCGGGCGGTGTCGATGAGCAGGACGAGGCCGTAGTGCCAGGGGCTGGGCGCGGGATGTTCGGCGCGCAGCCGCAGATACGTCGCCCAGCGGTGGTGGCCGTCGGCGATCAGAGCCTGACGGTCCGACAGGTCCGAGCGGATCTCGGCGAGATCGGCTGGATCCGTCACCGACCACAGACGGTGGCTGAAGCCGTCTTCCGTGGTGGTCGACAGGAGGGGGGAGCGCAGGATGGTGCGTTCGATGACGCTGGTCGCGCCGGTCGCGTTGCCCGTACTGCGGTACGTGAGAAGGAGCGGCTCCAGATTGGCGGCGGTCGTCCGCATCAGGGCCGCGCGGTCCGCGACGATGTCCGGCATCACGTCCTCGTGGGGGAGGACGACCCCCTCGGAGGGTTCGGACAGGGCAAGCGCACCGATCACGCCGCGCTGAAGGAGCTCGCCCTGGCGCTGCTCGTACACATAGAGCGCCGGTTCCGGATCGGCGGCGAGGATGCCCTCGTCGAGCCAGCGGTTGAGGGTCTCCGCGGCCTGCTGATGGCGGGCGCCGGGGGTCGTGGCCTGCGGGAGGATCAGGCGAACGATGTTGTAGGGGTCCGCCGACTGCAGATGGTGCAGGCCGTCCGGCCGTACGACGACGTCGTACGGCGGTGAGGTCACGGCGGCAAGGCTGCCCACCCGCTCGGGGACATAGCGCAGCCCACGGAACGGGATCAGGTGCAGACCGTCGTTGGCCGCAGGACCTTCGGTGTTCATCCGTGCATCGTATGTGGGCGTGCGGATGAGCGATGATCGGGGGACTGGCACCGAGCGAGGAGCAGAAGCGAATGAGTCAGCGGAGCAGGACCCGGCCGGACGGAAGCGTGACGGCGCTGAGCGAGGCGTACGACACGGCACTGCTCGATCTGGACGGGGTGGTGTACGCGGGCGGCGAGGCGATCGCGTACGCCGTGGACTCGCTGCTGACGGCGCGCGAGGGCGGTATGCACCTCGCGTATGTGACCAACAATGCGCTGCGACCGCCCGAGGCCGTGGCCGCGCACATCACCGCGCTGGGTGTGCCGACCGATGCGTCGGACGTCATCAACTCCGCGCAGGCCGTCGCGCGGTTGATCTCCGAGCAGGTGCCTGCCGGGTCCAGGGTGCTGGTGATCGGCGGGCAGGGGCTGAGGGTCGCCCTGCGCGAGCGCGGGCTGGAGCCGGTGGAGTCCGCCGACGACGATCCGGCGGCGGTGGTGCAGGGGTACGGCGGGCCGGATCTGGCATGGGGGCGGTTCGCGGAGGCCTGCTATGCGATCGCGCGCGGGGTGCCGTGGTTCGCGTCCAACACCGATCTGACGATCCCGAGCGCCCGGGGGATCGCGCCGGGCAACGGCTCGGCCGTGGAGGTCGTGCGGCTCGCGACGGGAGCGGAGCCGCAGGTGGCGGGCAAGCCGCTGCCGCCGATGCACAAGGAGACGATCCTGCGCACGGGGGCGCGCAAGCCGCTGGTCGTCGGGGACCGGCTGGACACGGACATCGAGGGCGCGTTCAACGGGGGTGTGGACTCGCTGCTCGTCCTGACGGGCGTGACCGACGGGGCTCAGCTCCTGGCCGCGCCGCCCGAGCACCGGCCGACCTATGTGGACCGCGATCTGAGGGGGATGCTGACCGGGCAGCCCGAGGTGGTCGAGAAGGACGGCGGGTTCAGTTGCGGGGGGTGGGCCGCATCCGTACGGGACGACGCGCTCGCGCTCGACGGCGAGGGTGAGCCGCTGGACGGGCTGCGGGCGCTGTGCGCGGCGGCCTGGACCTGGGCGGGCGACGGCACATGCACGCTGGACGCGGGCAAGGCGCTGTCCCGGCTGGGGCTCTGATACCGGCGGCCTCGCGGCCGTGCCGGGTGACATGAGGGTGCCCGCCCGGGGGCCGGGTCCGCCGTCCCCGCAGACGTGCGTGACCTCCCTCTGGAAGGAGCGATAAGAGGGTAGGCTAACCTAACCTCGTGTTGGTCGACAGTCCCCCCAAACAGAGCGCGGAGCCGAAGTCCGAACCCCGGCCCCGGAGGCGCCACGCACTGCGCGCCGCCGGGCTGCTGGTGTCCGTCGGTGTCCTGCTGCTGGTCTGTGTCGCGAGCATCGCCGTCGGTGCCAAGTCGATTCCGCTCTCCGACGTGTGGCACGGGCTCTTCCACAACGCGGGCGTCGGCAACGACGTGATCATCCACGATGTGCGCGTACCGCGAACCCTGCTCGGAGTGATCGTCGGCACGGCCCTCGGCCTCTCGGGCGCGGTGATGCAGGCCCTCACCCGCAATCCGCTGGCCGAACCGGGGCTGCTCGGTGTGAACGCCGGAGCGTCGGCCGCCGTCGTCTCCGCCATCAGCTTTCTCGGCGTCACTTCGCTGACCGGATACGTGTGGTTCGCGTTCATCGGCGCGGCAGTCGTCTCCGTGCTCGTGTATGTCCTCGGCGGCAGCCGGGGCGCGACACCGGTACGGCTCGCGCTCGCCGGAACCGCTGCCACCGCAGCGCTCTACGGCTACATCAGCGCCGTCGAACTGCTGGACGCGGCCGCGATGGAGCGGCTCCGGTTCTGGACCGTCGGCTCGCTCGCCTCGGCCGACATGCAGACCATCGGCAGGGTCGCGCCGTTCATCGGCATCGGTGTGGTGCTCGCGCTGCTGCTCGCCCGGCCGCTCAACGCCATCGAGATGGGCGAGGACACCGCCCGCGCGCTCGGCGCGCATCTCAACCGCACCCGTGCGCTCGCCATGCTCACCGTCACCCTGCTCTGCGGGGCGGCGACCGCGGCCTGCGGGCCGATCGTCTTCATCGGGCTGATGATTCCGCACCTCGTGCGCTCCCTCACGGGCCCCGACATGCGGTGGATCCTGCCGTACGCCACCGTACTCGCGCCCGTCCTGCTGCTCGGCTCCGACGTTGTCGGACGGGTCGTCACACGCCCCGCCGAACTCCAGGTCGGCATCGTCACCGCTCTGATCGGCGGACCCGTCTTCATCCATCTCGTACGCCGCAAGAGGATGGCCCAGCTGTGAAGGCCGTGAAGGCGATACACACCCCCGGCGGGCTCTCCTTCCGGGCCGAACCCCGCTCAGCCGTCGTGGTCCTGCTGCTGGCCGCGGTCGCCCTGGCCGCCGGGGTGGTGCTGATCGGCAGCGGCGACTTCCCGATCGCCCCCGCCGACGTCATCGCCACACTGCTCGGCAACGGCACCCCCGCGCAGGAGTTCATCGTCCAGGACCTGAGGCTGCCGCGCGTACTCGTCGGACTGCTCGTCGGCGCCTCGCTCGCCCTCAGCGGCGCCATCTTCCAGTCCGTCTCCCGCAATCCGCTGGGCAGCCCGGACGTGATCGGGTTCGGACAAGGTGCCACGGTCGGCGCGCTGAGCGTGATCGTCCTCTTTCACGGCGAAGCGTTCGCGGTGGCCGGCGGAGCCGTCGTCGGCGGCCTGGTGACCGGCGTGGGGGTCTATGTGCTGGCGTGGAAGCGCGGTGTCCACGGATACCGGCTCGTCCTCGTCGGTATCGGTGTCGCCGCCATGCTCACCGCCGGCAACAACTATCTGCTCACCAAGGCCAGCCTGGTCGACGCCGCCCGGGCCACCCTGTGGATGACCGGCTCGCTGGACGGCCGCGACTGGGAGCAGGTCTGGCCCCTGCTGGGGATGCTCGTCCTCGTCCTCCCCCTGGTGTTCGCGCACGCCCGTCCGCTGCGGATACTGGAGATGGGCGACGACGCGGCGTACGCGCTGGGGGCGCCCGTCGAGCGCACCCGCCTCGTGCTGATGGGCTCGGGCGTCCTGCTCATCGCGGTCGCGACCGCCGCGGCGGGACCGATCTCGTTCGTGGCGCTCAGCGCACCCCAGCTCGCCCGCAGGCTGACCCGCTCGCCCGGGCCCAACCTCGCCGCGGCAGCCGCGATGGGCGCCGCGCTGCTGCTGCTCGCCGACTGGGTCGCGAGCAACGCTTTCGGCGAGCGCCAACTGCCCGTCGGTGTGGTGACCGGCGTGCTCGGCGGCTGCTACCTGCTCTGGCTGCTGGTCACCGAACGCAAGGCCGGACGCATATGAACCCCGTGAACCCCGAATCCAGGAGTACGCCCCCCATGCAGCGCCTCACCGCGGAATCGGTCACCCTCGGCTACGACCAGCGTGTGATCGCCGAGAATCTCTCGGTGGAGATCCCCGACAACTCCTTCACGGTGATCGTCGGGCCGAACGCCTGCGGCAAGTCCACCCTGCTGCGTGCCCTGTCCCGGATGCTGAAACCCACCCAGGGCCGCGTTCTTCTCGACGGCCAGGTCATTCACTCCCTGCCCGCGAAGAAGGTCGCCAAGACGCTCGGCCTGCTGCCGCAGTCCTCGATCGCCCCGGACGGGATCACGGTCGCCGATCTGGTCGCCCGGGGCCGCTATCCGCACCAGGGACTGCTGCGCCAGTGGTCGCCGCAGGACGAGCGGATTGTCGAGGAGTCGATGGCCGCGACCGGGGTCGGAGACCTGGCAGAGCGCTATGTCGACGAATTGTCCGGCGGACAGCGTCAGCGTGTCTGGATCGCGATGGCGCTGGCTCAGCAGACCCCGCTGCTGCTGCTCGACGAGCCGACGACCTTCCTGGACATCCAGCACCAGCTGGAAGTGCTCGACCTGTGCGCGGAGCTCCACGAGGCCCAGGGCCGCACGCTCGTCGCCGTACTGCACGACCTCAATCAGGCCGCCCGGTACGCGACGCATCTCATCGCCCTGCGCGAGGGCACGGTCGTCGCCGAGGGCGCGCCCTCCGACGTGGTCACCGCCGCGCTGGTGGAACAGGTCTTCGGAGTGAGGAGCCAGGTCATCGAAGACCCGGAGTCCGGCACTCCGCTCGTGGTGCCGGCGGCGCGCAGGCGTGGCGCCGCCCCTCTCCCGTAAGCGCTACAGCAGCGTCCGCAGCCGCAGCAGGTCGCGGAAGCCGGCCTCCAGCCTGACCCGGCCCGAGGCCCAGGCCTTCGCGAAGTTCAGCTGGCCGTTCACCATCGCCACCAGGTCGTCGCCGGTCATCGCGAGGCGGATCTGTGCCTTCTCGCGCGGCGGTCCCTGGAAGGTGTCCATCACATTGATCCGGCCGTCGTCGAGACGGCCGGAGAAGGTGATGTCCAGGTCCTTGATGTGGCAGCTGAGGGAACGGTCGAGCGCGGCCGCGCCCTTTACGTCGCCGTCCGCCTTGGCCAGGTTGTCCGAGAGTCTGTCGAGTGCGCTGCGGCACTCTTGCGTCGTCGCCATCGTGCCCGACGGTACCGCAGGGCTTCGCGGTAGCGTCTGGGCATGAGCGACTCGATGCCGGGCCCAGACAGCGATGAGCAGGGGATCCAGGAGGAATCCACCGCCCCCGCGGCGACAGCCCCCCAGGCGCACGAACCCGCGGCGCCCGCGCCGCTGGGTGTCCGGCGCACGCCCACCGGCAACGCCGGCGTGGACGCCCGCCTGGAGCGACTGGCCGACGCCGACCACCTCCCGGCGGACGGACATCTGGAGGTGTACGAGGATGTACACCGGGGCCTGCGTGACGCGCTGACCGAGCTCGACGCCCGTCCGCCGACGCCCGCGGGGCCCTCGCCCTCGTCCTCACCCTCGTACGACCACAGGAGCTGAACCGAACGTGGCAGGAGTGGCCCGCCGCCGCCTCGACGCCGAGCTGGTACGCCGCAACCTCGCGCGCTCGCGCGAGCACGCGAGTCAGCTGATCGCCGCGGGGCGGGTGACCGTCGGCGGCAACACGGCGACGAAGCCCGCCACCCAGGTCGAGACCAGCGCGGCCGTCGTCGTCGCCTCCGACGACAGCGACCCCGACTACGTCTCGCGCGGTGGTCACAAACTCGCCGGCGCGCTGGCCGCCTTCGTGCCGCACGGCCTGAAGATCGAGGGACGGCGGGCCCTGGACGCGGGCGCGTCCACCGGCGGCTTCACGGACGTACTGCTGCGCGCGGGCGCCGGGCACGTCGTGGCCGTGGACGTCGGTTACGGCCAGCTCGCATGGTCTCTTCAGAGTGATGAACGGGTCACCGTCAAGGACCGTACCAACGTACGTGAATTGACACTGGAGTCGATCGACGGAGTGCCGGTGGACCTTGTGGTGGGTGATCTGTCCTTCATCCCGCTCGGTCTCGTGCTGCCCGCGCTGGCGCGCTGTTCGGCGCCCGACGCGGACCTGGTACTGATGGTGAAGCCGCAGTTCGAGGTGGGCAAGGACCGCCTCGGCAGCGGCGGGGTCGTCCGCAGTCCCGAGCTGCGGGCGCAGACGGTGCGGGACGTGGCGCACAAGGCCGCCGGGCTCGGTCTCGGTGTCCTCGGCGTCACGGCCAGCCCCCTGCCGGGTCCTTCCGGAAACGTCGAGTACTTTCTGTGGCTCCGGGCCGGAGCGCCCCAGCTCGATCCGGCTGATGTCGACCGTGCAGTGGCGGAGGGACCTCGTTGACAACGACACCGGCAGTGACACCAGGACGTACCGTTTTCCTGCTCGCGCACACAGGACGGCCGGCGGCGATCCGCAGCGCCGAACTCGTCGTCCAGGGACTGCTGCGCAGCGGCCTCGGCGTACGCGTTCTCGCGGCGGAGGCGGCCGATCTGCCGCTGCCACCGTCCGTCGAAACGGTGAGCGAGGCCACACCCGACGTGCTCGACGGCTGTGAGCTGTTGATCGTGCTCGGCGGGGACGGCACGCTGCTGCGCGGCGCCGAGTTCTCCCGCGCCTCGGGGGTACCGATGCTCGGCGTCAACCTGGGCCGGGTGGGCTTCCTCGCCGAAGCCGAGCGCGACGACCTCGACAAGGTGGTCGACCGGGTCGTCACGCGCGCGTACGAGGTCGAGGAGCGCATGACCATCGATGTCGTCGTGCACACCAACGGCGACATCGTGCACCGGGACTGGGCACTGAACGAGGCGGCCGTGCAGAAGGTCTCGCCCGACCGGATGCTGGAAGTCGTCCTGGAGATCGACGGGCGGCCGGTGACCGGCTTCGGCTGCGACGGCATCGTCTGCGCGACGCCGACCGGCTCGACGGCGTACGCCTTCTCGGCGGGCGGCCCGGTCGTGTGGCCGGAGGTGGAGGCGCTGCTGATGGTGCCGATCAGCGCGCACGCGCTGTTCGCCAAGCCCCTGGTGACCTCCCCGACGTCCGTGCTCGCCGTGGAGGTGCAGCCGAACACACCCCACGGTGTGCTCTGGTGCGACGGGCGCCGGACCATCGAACTGCCGCATGCCGCACGGGTGGAGGTCAGGCGCGGTGCGGTTCCCGTGCGGCTGGCCCGGCTGCACCACGCGTCGTTCACTGACCGGCTGGTCGCGAAATTCGCGCTTCCGGTGTCGGGGTGGCGGGGAGCGCCTCACTAGCGCACGCTCGGTGACCGGCCGCCCGGCCGGTGCCCGGGAGAGTGAATCGGAGGCCGGGGTCCGTCGCACACAGGGCCCCGGACCTCGTATGGTCATGTCCGTGTTGGAGGAGATGCGGATACGGTCGCTCGGGGTCATCGACGACGCTGTCGTCGAGCTGTCACCCGGTTTCACCGCGGTGACCGGCGAGACGGGCGCGGGCAAGACCATGGTCGTCACCAGTCTGGGGCTGCTGCTCGGCGGGCGCGCCGACCCCGCGCTGGTGCGGATCGGCGCCAAGGCGGCGGTGGTGGAGGGCCGGATCAGTGTGCCCTCCGGCGGCCCCGCCGCGCTGCGTGCCGAGGAGGCAGGGGCGGAACTGGACGACGGCACCCTGCTGATCAGCAGAACCGTCTGGGCGGAGGGCCGCTCGCGCGCCCACCTCGGGGGGCGGTCCGTGCCGGTCGGCACGCTGTCCGAGCTGGCCGACGAACTCGTCGCCGTCCACGGCCAGACCGACCAGCAGGGGCTGCTGAGGCCCGCGCGGCAGCGCGAGGCGCTCGACCGGTACGCCGGCGGGGCGGTCACCGGGCCGCACGCCAAGTACGTCGCCGCCTACCGGCGGCTGCGGGCCGTCTGCGTGGAGCTGGACGAACTGACCACCCGCGCACGTGAGCGGGCGCAGGAGGCCGATCTGCTGCGCTTCGGGCTGAACGAGATCGCGGGCGCCGAGCCGCGGGCCGGCGAGGACGTCGAACTCGCCGCCGAGGCCGAACGGCTCGGCCACGCGGAGGCTCTCGCGTCGGCCGCGTCGGTCGCGCATGCCGCGCTCGCCGGCAATCCCGAGGACCCCGAGGGCGTCGACGCCACCACCCTCGTCGCGGGCGCGGGACGGGCGCTGGACGCCGTACGGGCCCACGACCCGGCCCTGGCGGCGCTCGCGGACCGGATGGGCGAGATCTCCATCCTGCTCGGCGACGTCGCGGGAGAACTCGCCGGATACGCCGACCATCTGGACGCCGATCCGCTGCGCCTGGCCGCGGTGGAAGAGCGGCGGGCGGCACTGACCGCGCTGACGCGCAAGTACGGCGAGAGCATCGACACCGTCATCTCCTGGTCCGAGGAGGGGGCCGAGCGGCTCCTTGAACTGGACGGCGACGACGACCGGATCGGGGAGCTGGAGGCGGAGCGGGACGCGCTGCGCGGCGAACTGTCGGGTCTGGCCCAGGCTTTGACCGACGCCCGTACGGAAGCCGCCGCGCGGTTCGCCGATGCGGTCACCGCGGAGCTGGCGTCCCTCGCCATGCCGCACGCGCGCGTGGCGTTCGACATCCGCCAGACGGAGGCCGTCGACGAGGCGTCCGGCGTCGAGGTCGGGGGCCGGTCGGTGGTCTACGGGCCCTCCGGCGTCGACGAGATCGAGCTGCTGCTCGCCCCGCATCCGGGCGCGCCCCCGCGGCCGATCGCCAAGGGGGCCTCGGGCGGTGAGCTCTCGCGCGTGATGCTCGCGGTCGAGGTCGTCTTCGCCGGGACCGACCCGGTGCCGACGTATCTCTTCGACGAGGTCGACGCGGGCGTGGGCGGCAAGGCGGCGGTCGAGATCGGGCGCCGTCTCGCGAAGCTCGCGAAGTCGGCACAGGTGGTGGTCGTGACGCACCTGCCGCAGGTGGCGGCCTTCGCCGACCGGCAGTTGCTGGTCGAGAAGACGAACGACGGCACGGTGACCCGGTCCGGTGTGACGGTGCTGGAGGGGGAGGACAGGGTCCGCGAGCTGTCGCGGATGCTGGCGGGCCAGGAGGACTCCGAAACGGCGCGGGCGCATGCGGAGGAACTCCTCGCGACGGCGCGGGCGGACGGATAGCGCGGGGGAACGGGCGGTCCCCGAAGGCGGCGCGTGCCGACGCGGCGGGCCGGCGCCGCGCGGGGGCCCGGTCAAAACGAGAGACCCTAGGGTTGGCCGTATGCCATCAGTGCGCAGTCCCCTGCCCGGCGGTCGTCTTGCCGCGTTCCTCACCGCCGCCGGCGCGACCCGAGGGGTGTACGAAGCGCTGCGCCGACACGCCCCCGGCGACCCCGGTCAGTGGCAGCGGAAGAACTACGCGGGCCGCACCGTCGACCTCTACGCCGGGCCCGCCGCCTCGGTCGGAGCCGCCCTCGGGACGGCCCTGCCCCCGCGCACCCGTGGCGCGGCCGGTATCGCCGTGGTCGTGGCCGGAGCGTGCGGGGCGTACGACGACCTCGCCGGGGCCGCAGACCCCCGCCGCGGGTTCAGGGCGCATCTGTCCGCACTTCGCGGCGGCGAGGTCACCAGTGGGGCCGTGAAGCTGTTCGGGATCGGGACGGCCGGGCTCGTCGCGGGAGCCCTGCTCAAGGAGCGGCCCGCCGACAAGCTCCTCGCGGGGATCGTCATCGCGGGCACCGCGCACTTCGTCAATCTCGTGGACGTCGCTCCCGGCCGGGCCGGCCTCGCCGTGCTCGGGATCGGCGCGCCCGGACTGCTGCGGAGGGGCGGCGCGGGCGCGCTGGCCGCGGCGCCCATGGGAGCCGCAGCCGCGGTCCTCACCGAGGACCTGGGCGAGCGGACCATGATCGGTGACGCCGGGGCCCACGCCCTGGGCGCGGCGCTCGGCACCGCGATCGCCGCGGGCAACGGCCGTACGGGGCTGGCCCTCCACGCGGCGGCCCTCGTCGTGGCCGCCGCGTACGGAGGCGAGGTCAGCCGCCTCGCCGGATCACCTGTGTGAGTGATCCCGGGCCCGCTTCGACGGTCCCCGGACACGGCCACGAAACCCGGACGGTGCCGGAACGTGCGTACGGGCTGGCATCCTTGGCCCGTGACACAGCTGCGTACGGTCCAAGTGCTGGGCGGTGGAAGTGCGGGCAGCAGCGCACATGTCCGGTCGCTGGCCGCGGGCCTGGTGGCGCGGGGCGTGCGGGTGACGGTGTGCGCCCCCGCCGAACTGGACCACATCTACGACTTTCCCGGCGCCGGGGCGCGGTTCGCACCAGTGCCGCGGCGGAGCGACCCGGGCGCCGTCGGGGCGCTGCGGGCGGCCTGCGCGGACGCGGACGTGGTCCACGCGCACGGGCTGCACGCCGCCCTACGCGCCGCACTGGCGCTCAGCGGGCAGCGCGTGCCACTGGTCGTCACCTGGCACACCCGCTCCCACCACGAGGGCGCGCGGGGCCCCGTGCTGCGCCTCCTCGAACGAAGGGCCGCGCGGGCGGCGTCGGTCGTGCTCGGCACCTGCTCCGAACTGGTCGACCGCGCCCGCCGCCGGGGTGCGCGCGACGCCCGTCTCGCGCCCGTCGCCCTGCCCGCGCCCCACGGCGGCACGGACGCCGAGAGCAAGGCACGGGCGGAACTGGGTTCGGTGGACCGGCCGTTGCTGCTGGCCGTGGGCAGCCTGGCACCGCACCGGGGGTACGAGACACTGCTCGACGCGGCCCGGCTGTGGCGCGGCATGGACCCCGTCCCGCTGGTCGTCGTCGCGGGGGAGGGATCCGGGCGCGGCGCGCTCCAGCGGCGCATCGACGTGGAGGAACTGCCCGTACGGCTGGTGGGCTGCCGGGACGACATCGCCGATCTTCTGTCCGTGGCGGACGTCGCCCTCCTGCCGAGCCGCTGGGAGGCCCGCTCTCTGCTCGCCCAGGAGGCCCTGCGCCTGGGGACCCCCCTGGTCGCGACGGCGGTCGGCGGCATCCCGGAACTGGTGGGCGACGCGGCGGAACTGATCCCGTACGGCGACCCGGTGGCGCTGGCCGAAACGGTGGCGCGGCTGCTGGGTGACCCGGAGCGGCGGGGCGAACTGGCGGCGGCGGGCCGGGTGCAGGCGGGGATGTGGCCGACGGAGGACGAGACGGTTGCGCAGGTTCTGAGCGTGTACGACGAGGTGGTGGCGAGGGGGTGATCCCCTGCCCCGCAGGCACTCCGCAGGCACTCCGCAGGCACTCCGCAAGCCCCGCGCCCCGCCCATCCCACGTGCCCCGCCTACCCCACATGCCTCCTCGCCCGCAGCGCCAGGCTCAGTGCCAGGACCGTCTGCGGGTCGTCCAGGTCCGTGCCCAGCAGTTCGGAGATGCGGGCCAGGCGGTTGTACAGCGTCTGGCGGTTCAGGTGGAGTTCGCGGGCCGTTTCCGCCTTGCGCCCCGCGTGGGCCAGGAACGTCTGGAGCGTGGGGAGCAGCGGCGGGCGCGAGGTCGCGTCGTGATCGCGCAGGGGGCCGATCGCGCGCTCCACGAAGGCCGCCAGATCCGGGTGGTCCCGCAGCCGCCACAGCAGCAGATCGATGTCCAGGCGGCGGGCGTCGTACCACGGGCGGTCGGACAGGCCCTGCGCCGCCGTCGCCGTTTCGGAGGCGTGGCGCAGGCCCGCGGACGCCGCCGCCCAGCCGCCCGCCATGCCCACCACCACGACCGGGGGGTGCGCGCCCGCGCGCTCCAGGCCGGCCCGTTCCACACCCGCACGCAGCGCCGCCGCGACCCGGTCCGCGACCGCCAGGCGTTCGGACTCGGTGCGCAGGCCCAGCAGCAGCGGCACACGGCCCTCCACGGGCCGTACGCCCAGCAGGACCGGCACACCCACCGAGGACAGCTCTTCGAGCACCGCGCGGGCCAGCAGCGCCCAGTTGCCCGACGGCGAGAGCTCCGGGGCCAGCCGCATGACGACCGGCAGCAGCGGCCCGTCGCCCGGCTTGAAGCCCAGCACCCGCGCCTGGGCGGGCGCGTCCTCGGCGGTGATGCGGCCCTCGGCCAGGTCCGTCAGGAAGTCGCCGCGGCCCCGAGCCGCCAGTTCCTCCTCCTGGCGGGCCTGCATGAGAACGACGGCCAGCAGCCCGGCCGCCCGTTCGGCCGCCATGCGGTGGACGGTGAGCAGCGGGGAGCCGACGGCCAGCAGGACCAGCCGGGCCCGCACGGAGGCGGTTCCCTGCCCGCCGCCCGGGATGTCCACCAGTACCGTCCCCGCCGGCGGGGATTCGCGGGCCTCTCGTTGGCCGCGCAGTCCGTCCCACACCTGGAGCGGATCCGCGTCGCCGGCCTGCCCGGAATCGGAGCCGGCCGCGTACAGGAGCTGTCCGTCGGCCGTTTCCAGGAAGACCGGGTTCGCGGTGAAGTCAGCGAGGATCCGGAGCACTTGGGGTACTCCGCCCCCGTCGAGCAGGACCTCCGTACACCGCCGGTGCACCTCCTCGGCCCGTCGCAGCAGCGCGTAGTGGCCGTTGACGATCTCGGTGTGGACCTCTTCGGTCACCGAGACGAAGGGGACCTCGCGGTGGAGCTGGACCAGCGGCAGCCCGGCCGCCCGTGCGGTGTCCACGATCGCCGTCGGCAGTCGGCTGAAGCGTGGCCCCAGCTCCACCACGAGCGCGGCGATCCCGCGGTCCGCCAGCTGGCGGACGAAGGCGCGCTGCTCGGAGGGCCGGGTGCCGAGTCCGAGGCCCGTGGTGAGGAGCAGCTCCCCGCCCTTCAGCAGCGAGGCGATGTTGGGCACTTCGCCCGCGTGGACCCAGCGCACCGTGCGCTGGAGCCGTTCCGCACAGGCGACGACCTCCGGGAGTCCGGCGCGCAGCCCGGGCAGTTCGAGCGCCCGCTGCACCGTGATTCCACCTTGCGTCGTCTCCACTGGCTCTTGCCTCGCGCTTTCACTCGGACCGGGCGGGGCCCACGCGATCTGGAAGATCCCGGAGTGCCCCGTTGTCGGGACGGTACCGGCCTCGCACACTCGTGCACATCACCCGGAGCCTGCGGACCGAAATCGCCCGAGCACGGGCCGAACCCCCTCGGCCCACGCGGGCCTCGGCCCGGCGCTCCGTCTCAGGACGCCGGCCGGATGTTGTGGTTCAGCCGGAACACGTTCTCCGGGTCGAATTCGGCCTTGACCGCCGCGAGGCGCTTGTAGTTGCCCTCGCCGAAGGCCGCGACGACCCGCTCCTGCCCTTCGTGACCGATGAAGTTCAGATAGGTCGCGCCGATCGACCACGGCGCCACATCGCTGCGTACGGCCTTGACCCACTGCTTCGCGCGCTCGTCGTCGGAGGGGTCGTCCCAGATCCCGAAGGGATGCACGGCCCACGGCGCGGTGCGCCACGGCACCGGATAGTCGTCGGGCGTGCTCGCCACCGCGCCGCCCATCGGGAAGAGGATGTGCTGCGATCCCGACGGCACCGGCATGGTGGAGGCGCGGGCGCAGAAGACGTCCAAGGCCTCGTCGGAGAGGCCGGCGAGGTACTCCGCGGACCAGTAGTTCCGCATTCCGGGTGGGTCGTCGAGCATGCACTGCAGCTCCGCGTAGGGCAGCTCCATGATGACCTCGGCCTGGTGGCCGAGCTTCATCAGAGGCTCGCTCACATCGCGGGCCTCAGCCTCCGGCCCCGCGTATGTCACCAGCAATGTGCACAACAGCTTGCCCACGAGCCGTTCGGGCACGAACGGCTCGGGCGGCCCGGTCAGATAGAGCACACCTCCGCCGACCTCGTCCGGCGCGGACTCGACGAAGTCGCGGTAGGTACGCAGGACTTCGGGTCCGGCCTCCGGCGGGAACATCAGCATGACGATCGACATGGCGGGCAGGTCGTGAAGTCTCAGGGTGATGGCCGTGGCCACGCCGAAGTTGCCGCCGCCGCCGTGCAGGGCCCAGAACAGCTCCGGGTTCTCGTCCGCGTCGGCGTGCACGGTCTCGCCGTCGGCGGTCACCAGCTCGACGGCGATGAGGTTGTCGCAGGCCAGGCCGAACTTGCGCTCCAGCCAGCCGGAGCCGCCACCGAGCGTGAACCCGCCGACCCCGGTCGTGGAGGCGCGTCCGCCGGTGGTCGCGAGATGGTGGGGCTGGGTCGCCCGGTCCAGATGGCTCATGGTGGCGCCGCCGCCGATGCGGGCCGCGCGGACGGTGGGATCGACGACCACGGTGTGCATGCGCCGCAGGTCGACGACGATTCCGCCGTCGGTCAGGGCCATGCCGGCGACGCTGTGCCCGCCGCCGCGGACGGCGATCTCCAGGTCGTTCTCCCGGCCGAAGCGGATCGCCTTGGCCACGTCCGGCCCCGTCTCGCACTGTGCGATGACGGCGGGCCGACGGTCGATCATTCCGTTGAAGACCGCGCGGGCTTCGTCGTATCCCGGATCTCCGGGGGCGATCGCATCGCCGGTCAGTTCTCCGCGGAGGCCGGACAACGCCGCCTCCGTGATGCTTTGGGGCGCCATGGTGGCCCCCTTCCGAGGGCGCGACAGGACCTTCTCATCGTAGTCCCGATGGGACGGACGTGATCGGTCGAGCGGTCCTGCCGCGCTTCGGACTGCCGCCCCGATGGCCCGTCCTTCGGATCAGGCCGGGCTCCGGTGCCCTGGTGCCCGGCTTTCTCCAGGAGAAAGGCCCTATCCCCCGTACGCCCCCGAGGCCGTCAGCCGCAGGGCCGTGTCGATCAGGGGCACATGGCTGAAGGCCTGCGGGAAGTTCCCCACCTGCCGCTGCAGCCGGGGATCCCACTCCTCGGCCAGCAGCCCGAGGTCGTTGCGGAGCGAGAGGAGCTTCTCGAACAGCCGTCGCGCCTCGTCCACCCGCCCGATCATCGCGAGATCGTCGGCGAGCCAGAACGAGCACGCGAGGAACGCGCCCTCGTCCCCCTCCAGACCGTCCACTCCGGCGTCCTCGCCCGCCGTGGGGTAGCGCAGGACGAAGCCGTCCTCCGTGGCCAGCTCGCGCTGGATCGCCTCGATCGTGCCGATGACCCGCTTGTCGTCCGGTGGCAGGAAGCCCATCTGCGGAATCAGCAGCAGGGAGGCGTCCAGCTCCTTGGAGCCGTACGACTGCGTGAAGGTGTTCCGCTCCTTGTCGTACCCCTTCTCGCAGACATCGCGGTGGATGTCGTCGCGCAGCTCGCGCCACCGCTCGATCGGCCCGTCGGCGTCCCCGGACTCGATCAGCTTGATGGTCCGGTCGACGGCTACCCAGGCCATCACCTTCGAGTGCACGAAGTGGCGGCGCGGGCCGCGCACCTCCCAGATGCCCTCGTCGGGCTGGTCCCAGTGCTTCTCCAGATAGCGGATCAGCTTGAGCTGGAGCAGCGAGGCGTAGTCGTTACGGGCCAGGCCCGTCATATGGGCCAGATGCAGCGCCTCGGTGACCTCGCCGTACACATCCAGCTGGAGCTGGTGCGCGGCGCCGTTGCCGACGCGGACGGGAACCGATCCCTCGTAGCCCGGCAGCCAGTCCAACTCGGCCTCGCCCAGCTCCCGTTCACCCGCGATCCCGTACATGATCTGCAGGTTCTCGGGGTCGCCGGCCACGGCGCGCAGCAGCCACTCGCGCCAGGCGCGGGCCTCCTCGCGGTAGCCGGTGCGCAGCAGCGAGGACAGGGTGATCGCCGCGTCGCGCAGCCAGGTGTAGCGGTAGTCCCAGTTCCGTACGCCGCCGATCTCCTCCGGCAGCGAGGTCGTCGGCGCGGCCACGATCCCGCCCGTCGGCGCGTAGGTCAGGGCCTTCAGTGTGATCAGCGAGCGGACCACGGCCTCACGGTAGGGCCCGTGGTACGTGCAGTGCTCGACCCACTCGCGCCAGAAGTCCTCGGTGGCCTCCAGCGAGCCCTCCGGGTCCGGCAGTGCGGGCGGCTGGTGGTGCGAGGGCTGCCAGCTGATGGTGAAGGCGATCCGCTCGCCGGGAGAAACGGTGAAGTCGGAGTACGTGGTGAGGTCCTTGCCGTACGTCTCCGTGGAGGTGTCCAGCCAGACCGAGTCGGGGCCGGCGACGGCGACCGTGCGCCCGTCGACCTTGTGGACCCACGGCACCACACGCCCGTAGCTGAAGCGCATGCGCAGCGCGGAGCGCATCGGGACGCGCCCGCTCACGCCCTCCACGATCCGGATCAGCTGGGGTGCGCCGTCACGCGGCGGCATGAAGTCCGTCACACGGACCGTGCCACGTGGCGTGTCCCACTCCGATTCGAGGATCAAGGAGTCCCCGCGGTAGCGGCGCCGGTCGGCGGCCGGCGGGCCGGCCTCGGCGGAATGAGCGGGTCCCAGTCTCCAGAAACCGTGTTCCTCGGTGCCGAGCAGGCCGGCGAAAATGGCATGCGAGTCGAAGCGGGGTAGGCACAGCCAGTCCGCTGTTCCGTCCCTGCAGACCAGTGCTGCGGTCTGCATGTCTCCGATGAGTGCGTAATCCTCGATGCGCCCGGCCACGTGCATCTCCAGTCGAACGGCCACGTCCGCCCCGCGGGGCGCTTACTGCGGTCAAGGGTCGTCGACGCGCGTGAATTCGCGTGACGGACCTGGGTGGAGTCGTCTGCCGTCCCACCCGTCGCCCACCACCCTGCTCGATGCGCTTCGCGCGCCCCTCTGCATCTGCTCGGCAAGCGAGTGTCCGAGCAGAATACGACGCACGGTAATGATCTGCGCGCCGGTCCCGGCAACAAGAATCCGCCGAACGGGTGAGCCAAGGGTGAGTCCCAGGTGAGCGGTGTACGGAGGGGAGGTCGCGTGGCCGGAAGCAGCCTCCCGTCGTCGCTGATACCCTGGTACCCCGTGGACCGGTGGCCGTCCTGTGCTCATCAGAGGCCCCGAAACCGCAGCGACGGCACCTTCCGACACCTCCGGGAGGGACGCCGGTAAGCACCTCACTTCGCGACCACGGGAGCCCCCTCTTGGCGATGCCGCCCAAATCCATGACGACCAAGCACATCTTCGTCACCGGGGGTGTCGCCTCCTCCCTCGGCAAGGGCCTCACAGCCTCCAGCCTGGGCGCGCTGCTCAAGGCGCGGGGCCTGCGGGTCACGATGCAGAAGCTCGACCCGTATCTGAACGTCGACCCGGGCACCATGAACCCGTTCCAGCACGGTGAGGTGTTCGTCACCAACGACGGCGCCGAGACCGACCTGGACATCGGCCACTACGAGCGCTTTCTCGATGTGGACCTCGACGGCTCGGCCAACGTCACCACGGGGCAGGTCTACTCCCAGGTCATCGCCAAGGAGCGGCGCGGCGAGTACCTGGGCGACACCGTCCAGGTCATCCCGCACATCACCAACGAGATCAAGGGCCGCATCCGGCGCATGGCCACGGACGACGTCGACGTCGTCATCACCGAGGTCGGCGGCACGGTGGGCGACATCGAGTCACTGCCCTTCCTGGAGACGGTCCGCCAGGTCCGTCACGAGGTCGGCCGGGACAATGTCTTCGTCGTGCACATTTCGCTGCTGCCCTACATCGGACCGTCCGGCGAGCTGAAGACCAAGCCGACCCAGCACTCCGTCGCGGCGCTGCGGAACATCGGTATTCAGCCAGATGCGATCGTGCTGCGCGCCGACCGCGAGGTGCCGACCGCGATCAAGCGCAAGATCTCGCTGATGTGCGACGTCGACGAGGCAGCCGTGGTCGCCGCCATCGACGCCAAGTCGATCTACGACATCCCGAAGGTGCTGCACACCGAGGGCCTGGACGCCTATGTCGTGCGCAAGCTCGACCTGCCGTTCCGCGATGTCGACTGGACCACGTGGGACGACCTGCTGGACCGTGTCCACAACCCCGACCACGAGGTCACGATCGCCCTCGTCGGCAAGTACATCGACCTGCCCGACGCCTACCTCTCGGTGACCGAGGCGCTGCGCGCCGGCGGCTTCGCCAACAAGGCCCGCGTCAAGGTCAAGTGGGTCACCTCCGACGACTGCAAGACCCCGGCGGACGCCGCGAAGCAGCTCGGCGACGTCGACGGAATCCTGATCCCCGGCGGCTTCGGCGACCGCGGCGTGACCGGCAAGGTCGGCGCGATCACCTACGCCCGCGAGAACCGGATCCCGCTGCTCGGCCTCTGCCTGGGCCTGCAGTGCATCGTGATCGAGGCCGCGCGCAACCTCGCCGAGATCCCCGAGGCCAACTCCACCGAGTTCGACGCCGCCACCGCCCACCCGGTGATCTCCACCATGGAGGAGCAGCTGGCGTACGTGGAGGGTGCGGGGGACCTGGGCGGAACGATGCGCCTGGGCCTGTACCCGGCGAAGCTCGCCGAGGGCTCGATCGTCCGCGAGGTCTACGGCGACCAGCCCTACGTCGAGGAGCGCCACCGCCACCGCTACGAGGTGAACAACGCATACCGCGCGGAACTGGAGAAGAAGGCGGGCATCCTCTTCTCGGGCACCTCTCCCGACAACAAGCTCGTCGAGTACGTCGAGTACCCGCGCGAGGTGCACCCCTACCTGGTCGCCACCCAGGCACACCCGGAGCTCCGCTCCCGCCCGACCCGCCCGCACCCGCTCTTCGCCGGCCTGGTGAAGGCCGCGGTGCAGCGCAAGACGGGCAAGTAACGCACAGGCGCTACGGTTGACCGGGGTACGAGCCCGCAGGGCGCGTACCCCGGTTGCTGTTGCACGTCGCGGGAGGACGCTTTCATGGCCATCAAGGACACGCCCGAACAGTGGCAGGTCGCCGCGACCGCGACGCCGTTCCGGGGGAACAAGACCGGCATCCGCACCGACGACGTGGTCATGCCCGACGGTACGGTCGCGCGGCGCGACTACCAGGTCCACCCGGGCTCGGTGGCGGTGCTCGCCCTCGACGACACCGGCCGTGTCCTGGTCCTGCGCCAGTACCGCCACCCCGTGCGCCACAAGCTCTGGGAGATCCCGGCGGGCCTGCTGGACGTGCCCGGCGAGAACCCGCTGCACGCCGCACAGCGGGAGCTGTACGAGGAGGCGCACGTCAAGGCCGAGGACTGGCGGGTGCTGACCGACGTCTACACCACGCCGGGCGGCTGCGACGAGGCCGTACGGATCTTTCTCGCCCGTGATCTCTCCGAGGCGGAGGGCGAGCGCTTCGAGGTCTCCGAGGAGGAGGCCGACATGGAGCTCGCCAGGGTTCCGCTCGACGAGCTCGTGCAGGGCGTGCTCGCCGGGGACCTGCACAACAACTGCCTGGTGGTGGGCGTGATGTCGCTGACGGCCGTACTGAACGGCCCCGGCCTCGACGCGCTGCGCCCCGCCGAGGCCCCCTGGCCGGCCCGCCCCTTCGAGGCCTGAACCACACCCTGACCGGGGCCGTGAAACGCGGCCCACCGAGACCGGCCGCGGGCGCGGGGCCGCGAACAGCGGCCCGGCCACGGCATGCTCCCCACCCGAACGGACGCCTGAAGCGGTTCCGGTCAGACGATCTGCTGAACCGATCGGGCGATGCCCCCGCCCTGCTCCGCACGGTTCGTCGCAGAGCGTGAACTACGCTCGGAACGCCCGTGCGGAGTCCCTGCGGGCTCAGCTCGTGCGCGGACTGGACGGGAGCGTGGCCCGTGGCGGATCAGGCGGTGGACGTGGGCGGCCGGCTCAGTGCGTCCAGGGGTCAGTTCTTCGGCCGTCAGCGGGAGTTGAAGTCCCTGCGCGCCGACATCGAACGGGCCGGTCTGGACACCATCGCCGGCCGCAAGGCCCCCCGCGCCCGGGTGCTCCTGATCGCCGGGCGGCCCGGATCCGGTCGCACCGCACTCGCCCGGGAACTCGCCGTGCGGCTCGGCGACGACTACCCCGACGGGGTACTGCGCACCCGGCTGACCGAACCCGGCGGACACCGGGTCCCGATGGACCGCGCGGCCCGCGAACTCCTCGACGGCCTCGGTATCGCGGCCCCGCCCGGCGCCGACGAGGACGAGCTGACCGGGATGGTCCGCGACGCTCTCGCCGTACGCCGGATGCTGCTGCTCCTCGACGACGCCGGTGACGCGGAACAGGTCGACCCGTTACTGCCGGACAACTCCGAGTGCCTGGTCGTGGCAGTCGCCCAGGGTCCGCTGACCGGCATTCGCGACGTCCGGCCGTGCACGCTCGGCGGGATGGACGCGAAGTCCGCGATCGAGCTGCTCGCCACTTTCACCGGGTCGGTCCGTATCACCGTGGATCCGCAGGCCGCCGAGACCGTCGCCGAGGAGTGCGGTGGGCAGCCCGCCGCCCTGGTGCTGGTCGGCGGCTGGCTCGCGGCCCGGCCCAAGACATCGGTCGCCGACGCCGCCAAGCGGCTGCGGGCGCTGCCGGACGACGGGGAACAGCCCCAGAGCGCGCGGCCCCTGGCCCGGGCTTTTCGGCTGGTGTACGAGTCCCTGCCCCCGTCGGCCGCCCAGATGCTGCGGCTGCTGTCGCTCGCGCCCTGCGGGACCGCCGACGCCCACACCGCGTCCGCGCTGGTCGGCTGCTCTGTCCAGGCCGCCGATTCGACGCTGCACGACCTCGCGGCCCTGGGCTTTCTGCACCCCCGCGACGGCGGCCAGTACGAGGTGCCGGGTGCGCTCTCGCCTCTGATGCGCGCGCTGATGGAGGCGCACGACAGACCGGCCGAGGTGCAGCTGGCCCGGGCCCGGATGCTGGAGCGGACCGTGCGCCGGCTGCAGTCCTGCCGCGCCATCACCGAGCCGAACGGCTCCCCGGCCCGGCTGAAGCTGGCCGGGCTGCCGCGCGCGCTGCGCTTCAGCAATGTGCCTGCTGCCGCCGACTGGCTGCGGGAGCGGCAGCCGGTGCTGCTGGCGTCGGCGCGCCTCGCGGTCGAGGACGGCGATCTGGACACCCTGGCCCGACGGCTGGTGTCCGCGCTGGTCCGGGCGCTGGCCGCGCACCGGGGCACCGAGGCGGCGGCCCCCGAGCTGTACGGCCTGCACCAGCTGGTGCTCTCTGTCGCCGAGCGCCGCGGGCTGCACCGCGAAGAGGCCGCCGCTCTGCTCAATCTCGCCGATCTGGATGCCCGCACCGGCCGTACCGAGGATTCGCTGGCCCGCTACCGGGCGGCACTGGACGCCGGACGGGCCGCGAACGATCCCTACGCCACGGGCCGCGCGATGGAATCCGTAGGCGGCGCGTACCAGGAGCTGGGGGACTGGCAGCGGGCCGCCGACTGGTACGGGCGGGCCCTTGCGCAGCGACAGGCGCGGGAGGAGCGGGCGGACGAGGCACGGCTCCACGGACGGCTGGGCACCGCGTACACCTACGCGGGCCGGTACGGCGATGCGCTGCGCAGCTGGCGCGCAGCGGTGGCCGGCTACCGCAGGATCGGCGATCTCCCGTCCCAGGCTAGAGCGTTGAGCGAGGCGGCACGCGTACAGGAGTACGCGGGCAGGCCCGACGAATCCCTGCGCACGTGCCAGGAGGCGGTGGAGTGGGCGCGGCAGGCCGGGGATGCCCGACTGCAGGCTGCGCTGCAGCTCAGGATGGCGGACGCGCTCGACCGGCTGGGCGATCCGGCGGCGGCCCGGCTGCATCGCGCCGCTGCGGACAGATTGCTGGGAGAGGGGTGACTCAACCTACGAAATCCGCAGTGCTTCGCCAAAAGATTAATGCTTTGTAAGGCTAGACAGCGCGAAGTCCTTCATTAGACTGGCTCCGCCACGTGTTCTCGTGGTGTCTTCCGGTGCGCCGCGCGTATCCGGGTATGTATGGCATTGCCCCCTGTATCCCCTGAGCCAAGGACCGTGATCGACGTGAAGGTCGGTATCCCCCGCGAGGTCAAGAACAACGAGTTCCGGGTGGCCATCACCCCCGCCGGCGTGCACGAGCTGGTGCGCCACGGCCACCAGGTCCTCATCGAGCAGAACGCCGGTGCCGGCTCCTCGATCACGGATGACGAGTTCGTCGCCGCGGGTGCGCAGATCCTGCCCACCGCCGACGAGGTCTGGGCCACCGCCGACCTGCTGCTCAAGGTCAAGGAGCCCATCGCGGAGGAGTACCACCGCCTCCGCAAGGGCCAGACACTCTTCACGTACCTGCACCTCGCCGCCTCCCGCGAGTGCACGGACGCCCTGCTGGAGTCCGGCACCACCGCCATCGCGTACGAGACGGTCGAGAGCGCGAACCGCGCCCTTCCGCTGCTCGCCCCGATGTCCGAGGTCGCGGGCCGGCTGGCCCCGCAGGTCGGCGCCTACCACCTGATGCGCTCGGCCGGCGGCCGTGGCGTTCTGCCCGGCGGCGTCCCGGGCACGCACGCGGGCAAGGCCGTCGTCATCGGCGGCGGTGTCTCCGGCTGGAGCGCCGCCCAGATAGCCGTTGGCATGGGCTTCCACGTCACGCTGCTCGACCGTGACATCAACAAGCTCCGTGAGGCCGACAAGATCTTCGGTACCAAGGTGCAGACGATCGTCTCCAACGCCTACGAGCTCGAGGCCGCCGTCGTCGAGGCCGACCTCGTCATCGGCGCCGTCCTCATCCCGGGCGCCAAGGCCCCGAAGCTGGTCACCAACGAGCTCGTCGCCAAGATGAAGCCAGGAAGTGTACTTGTCGACATTGCAATCGATCAGGGTGGCTGCTTCGAGGACTCGCGTCCGACCACCCACGCCGAGCCGACCTTCAAGGTCCACAACTCGGTCTTCTACTGCGTCGCCAACATGCCGGGCGCGGTGCCGCACACCTCCACCTACGCGCTCACCAACGCGACGCTTCCGTACATCGTGGAGCTCGCGAACCGCGGCTGGGTCGAGGCGCTGCGCCGTGACCCCGCGCTCGCCAAGGGCCTCAACACCCATGACGGCCAAGTCGTTTACCGTGAGGTTGCCGAGGCCCACGGCCTGGAGAGCGTCGAACTGAGCACGTTGATCGGCTGACAGTCAACCCGCGTCGTCAACATCACGCCCCCGGCCGGACCTTGCCGAGCAAGGTCCGGCCGGTCGTGCGTCCGACCGCATGTGCGATGCTCGTTCAAGTCGCCTCGAACGTAACCCTTTAACCGTTTCGCGAACCCTCGAAACCTGAGGGCCGGGTCGCACCGGGAGCGCCGAGCGCCCTTGACAGGAGGGTGTTCGGTTGCCGACACATCGGGCCGGGTCCGGCGGATTGTGTTGCTGCGGAGCGGTGACACGCCATAGAGTCGCCAACCGTCGGCATAGTGCCACGCTGACCTATCGATAAAGTCCTGGTCACGTCCAAGGAGGTAAGACGACTTGTGAATGAGTCGACATTTACTCCCGGGGGTGGTCAACCTGGAATGCCCGCGCGAGGCCAGGTCCCGTCAAGGGAACAGTCCGGGCCCGAGGCTGTCGGCTCCGTTGCTGTCCGCACCTTCGACACGCATCAGCACACGACGCGCATGACGACAGCCCACACGATGAAGATGATGGACGGCCAACACGTGAACGCCATGGCCGGCAACGAGAGTGGCCGAGAGTCCACCCACTTCGCCGCCTACGAGGAAGTCCCCGAGGGGCACTTCTACGACCCCGACGCCGAGTACGAGCCCGATCCCGAGTACGCGGCCACGCTCGCCCCTGACGCAGCCCGTCAGCGCCGCGAGCGGATCGGCCCCACCGGGCGCCCACTGCCGTACTTCCCGATCCCGGGCCCGCTGACCTCCCACGGGCCCGCGAAGATCATCGCGATGTGCAACCAGAAGGGCGGCGTCGGCAAGACGACGTCGACCATCAACCTGGGCGCCGCGCTCGCCGAGTACGGACGGCGGGTGCTCCTCGTCGACTTCGATCCGCAGGGAGCCCTGTCGGTCGGTCTGGGCGTCAACCCCATGGAGCTCGACCTCACCGTCTACAACCTGCTCATGGAGCGGGGCATGTCGGCCGACGAGGTTCTGCTCAAGACGGCCGTGCCCAACATGGACCTGCTGCCGAGCAACATCGATCTCTCGGCCGCGGAAGTGCAGTTGGTGAGCGAGGTCGCGCGGGAGTCGACGCTCCAGCGTGCGCTGAAGCCGCTGATGTCCGACTACGACTACGTCGTGATCGACTGCCAGCCCTCGCTCGGCCTGCTCACGGTCAACGCGCTGACCGCCGCACACAAGGTGATCGTGCCCCTCGAGTGCGAGTTCTTCGCGCTGCGCGGAGTGGCGCTGCTGACCGAGACGATCGAGAAGGTCCAGGAGCGGCTCAATCCCGACCTGGAGCTCGACGGCATCCTCGCCACGATGTACGACTCCCGCACGGTCCACAGCCGCGAGGTGCTGGCGCGGGTGGTCGAGGCGTTCGACGACCACGTCTACCACACGGTCATCGGACGCACCGTCCGTTTCCCGGAGACGACGGTCGCCGGTGAGCCGATCACGACCTACGCGTCGAACTCGGTCGGCGCCGCCGCGTACCGTCAGCTCGCCAGGGAGGTGCTCGCCCGGTGTCACGCCGAGTGAGTCTGCCCGGGGCCGACGAACTGTTCCGTACGACCGGGGGCATGGCACTTCAGGCATCCTCTCCTGCGTCTCAGCGCCGCAAGGCGAACGGTGAGCCCCGGGTGCCGGCACCGGCGGGAGAGAGCGATCCGGTGGGCGAGGGTGCGGCCGAGCCGTCCTCCTCGTCAGCCCCCGCTCCCGCGGCTCCCGCGTCCTCGGAGGAGCACTCCGCGGCGGACGACTCCTCGGCACAGGGGCGAAGCCGTGGGTCGGACGCCGAAGAGGGGCCGGCCGCCACAGCCAAGGGACGGCGTCCGCAGGAGGCCGAGGCCGGCGCATCGGGCGCGCCGCCCGCCGGGCAGGCCCGCCGCCGGGGCGGCCGTGGTGCCAACCGCCGGCCCAGCGGGCGTGAGCGGCACGACGAGAAGATCACGGTCTATGTCTCGGCCGAGGAACTGATGGACCTCGAACACGCGCGGCTGGTGCTGCGCGGTGAGCACGGACTGGCCGTCGACCGCGGGCGGATCGTCCGCGAGGCGGTCGCGGTGGTGCTGGCGGATCTTGAGCAGCGCGGCGACGCGAGCATCCTCGTACGACGCCTGCGCGGGCGCTGACGGTAGCCTGCGCGCTGCCCTGCCTGCTCCTTTTGCCCCTGGACCACGATGCCGCCGACCGATGACGTTCCCCGCTCGCCCCGCCGTTCGCTGGGGCGCGGCCCCGGCACGGACCGGGGTGGTTCGCCTGTGGAGCCGGGGGCACCCGAGGTGGCACGGGCCCAGGGGGATTCCCTGTCCGACCCCCAGGAGGGGCCGGAGGCCGAGCCGGTGGCCGTCCGGGAAGCCACCAGGTCCTCCGGCGCGTCTGAGGCACCCGGACCGCGGAGCGGCCCCGACACGGGCCCCGACACGGGCCCCGACACGGGCCCCGACACGGGCCCCGACACGGGCCCCGACACGGGCCCCGACACGGGCCCCGACACGGGCCGCGGGCCGAGCACGCTGCCCGGACCGGTGGCCCGGGCAGCCGCCGAGCCCCTGGTTCCCGGCGGCGAGGACACAGCTCCGGGCCCGCTTGCCGCGCCCGAGGCGCCCCGGTCGCTGCCCGGCAGCGAGGCGCCCGCCGACACCGCGCCCCCGGCCCCCGAGGCGCCGGGGGCGAAGCCGAGTGCCGCCGACGGTGAGCCGCCCGTCGACGACGGCCGCTTCACGGTGCGGCTCGCCAACTTCGAGGGGCCCTTCGACCTCCTCCTCCAGCTCATCTCCAAGCACAAGCTCGACGTGACCGAGGTGGCACTCTCCAGGGTCACCGACGAGTTCATGGCCCATATCCGCGCCATGGGCGACGACTGGGACCTCGACCAGACGACCGAGTTCCTTGTCGTCGCCGCCACCCTCCTCGACCTCAAGGCCGCCCGGCTGCTGCCCTCCGCCGAGGTGGAGGACGAGGCCGACCTCGCCCTGCTCGAAGCGCGTGATCTGCTTTTCGCGCGGCTGCTCCAGTACCGCGCGTACAAGCAGATCGCCGAGATCTTCAGCGTGCGCCTGGAGAAGGAGGGCAAGCGCTACCCGCGGACCGTCGGCCTCGAACCGCACCACGCCGAGCTGCTGCCCGAGGTCGTCATCAGCATCGGCGCCGAGGGGTTCGCCAAGCTCGCCGTGAAGGCCATGCAGCCCCGGCCCAAACCCCAGGTGTACGTCGACCACATCCATGCCCCGCTCGTATCGGTGCGCGAGCAGGCCGCGGTGGTCGTGGCGCGGCTGCGGGAGTCGGGGCAGGCGAGCTTCCGCGAGCTGGCGGCGGACGCCCCCGACACCCTCACCGTCGTCGCGCGCTTCCTCGCGCTGCTGGAGCTGTACCGGGACAAGGCCGTCGTCCTGGAGCAGGAGGAGGCCCTTGGGGAGCTGACGGTCAAGTGGACCGGCGGCGAGTCCGGTGCCACCGTCACCGACGAATTCGATCAAGAGGTTCACGAGAACCCGGAGGGGGAGACCGCGTGAGTGATCTCAAGCCCGCGCTCGAAGCTGTCCTCATGGTCGTGGACGAGCCGGCCACCGAGGAACATCTCGCCAAGGTGCTCGAGCAGCCGCGCCGGGCCGTGGCCGACGCGCTGCGGGAGCTCGCGGACGAGTACACCGTCCAGGGCCGTGGATTCGAGCTCAGGCTCGTCGCGGGCGGCTGGCGCTTCTACTCACGCGCGGAGCACGCGGACGCCGTGGAGCGCTTCGTCCTGGACGGGCAGCAGGCCCGGCTCACCCAGGCGGCCCTTGAGACGCTCGCGGTCGTCGCGTACCGCCAGCCGGTCAGCCGTTCGCGCGTCTCCGCGGTACGCGGAGTGAACTGCGACGGCGTCATGCGCACCCTCCTCCAGCGCGGTCTGGTCGAGGAGGCGGGCGCGGAACCCGAAACAGGTGCGATCCTGTACAGGACGACGAACTACTTTCTGGAGCGGATGGGCCTGCGAGGCCTGGACGAGCTCCCGGAGCTCGCGCCCTTCCTCCCCGAGGCGGAGGCGATCGAGGCCGAGACGCAAGAGGGTGTGCCGTCGTTCGATCCGGACGCACCGGACACCGACGCAGACGACAAGACGGAATTTTGATGCGAAGCAGCGGCAGGAACAGCGGAAGCGGCAGCCGGGACTCCGGCGGAAACCGGGATTCCCGGGGCGCCGGGGGCAAGGGGCGCGACGACAAGCAGGAGCAGCGCCCCCGTCGGCCCCGGCCCGAGGAGCGCCGCTACGACGTGGGCGGTTCCGCCGAGGAGGGCGGCCCGCGCCGTGGCCGCGGCGCGGCTGCGCGCGGCGGAGCCAAGGGCGGACCGAAGCCCGCGCAGAAGCCGCAGGGCGGCTCCCGGCGCGGCAGCGCTCCTTCGCGGCCCCGCGAGCTGGACGCCAAGATCGAGCAGCGCAACCGGGACAGGTACGCCGGCAAGCCGCAGATCAAGACGCCCAAGACCTTCCCCGGCGCCGAGCAGGAGGGGGAGCGGCTGCAGAAGGTGCTCGCCCGGGCCGGCATGGGCTCGCGCCGCGCCTGCGAGGAGCTGATCGACCAGGCCCGTGTCGAGGTCAACGGCAAGGTCGTCGTCGAGCAGGGTCTGCGTGTCGACCCCGACAAGGACGAGATCAAGGTCGACGGCCTGACCGTCGCGACCCAGTCGCATCTCTTCTTCGCCCTGAACAAGCCGGCCGGTGTCGTCTCCACGATGGAGGACCCGGACGGCCGTCAGTGCCTCGGTGACTACGTCACCAACCGTGAGACGCGTCTCTTCCACGTCGGCCGGCTCGACACCGAGACCGAGGGCATCATCCTGCTCACCAACCACGGCGAGCTGGCCCACCGGCTGACCCACCCCAAGTACGGCGTGAAGAAGACCTATCTCGCCGCCATCCAGGGCCCGCTCCCGCGTGAGCTGGGCAAGCGGCTCAAGGACGGTATCCAGCTCGACGACGGCTATGCCCGCGCCGACCACTTCCGGGTCGTCGAGAACACCGGAAAGAACTACCTCGTCGAGGTCACGCTCCACGAGGGCCGCAAGCACATCGTCCGCCGCATGCTCGCCGAGGCCGGTTTCCCGGTCGACAGGCTCGTACGGACGTCCTTCGGCCCGATCGGCCTGGGCGACCAGAAGTCCGGCTGGCTGCGCCGCCTGACGAACACCGAAGTCGGCATGCTGATGAAGGAAGTCGGACTCTAGGGACTCCAGCCTGTCCTGTCCGTCTCGAAGGAAGCCCGCGGCCCTCAGGCCGCGGGCTTCCCGCATCTTGTGGGACCGGCCTCCCGCACTTTATAGTCAACATGACTATTAAGGAGGCGGGTGTGGGTCTCGCGGACATCCTCGACCCTTTGCGGCAACCGCTGTTCACCGTGCTCGACACCCTGGTGAGCTGGACCGAGTTCCTCGGTTTCGGCAGCGGAGCGCTCTGCGTCTGGCTCGTGGCCCGCCAGCACGTCGCCAACTGGCCGATCGGGATCGCCAACAACGCCTTCTTCGTCCTGCTCTTCACCGAGACGGGCCTGTACGCGGACGCGGGCCTGCAAGTCGTCTTCATCACCCTCGCCGTGTACGGCTGGTGGACCTGGACCCACGGGGGTGGACCAGGGCCCGACAGGCTCCCGGTGCGGCGTACCAGCCGCACCGAGTGGACCTGGCTGCTCGCGGCGGGGGTGATGGGGACGCTTGGCCTGACGCTTCTCCTCGACCGGGCCACCGACTCCGCCGTCCCGTTCTGGGACGCTCTCACCACTGCGCTCTCGCTGATGGCGACCTACGGCCAGTGCCGCAAGCGCGTCGAGTCCTGGTGGCTGTGGATCGCGGCCGACGTGGTCTACATCCCGCTCTACGCCTACAAGGAGCTCTACCTCACCTCGCTGCTGTACGTCGCCTTCATGGCCCTCTGCGTGGTCGGGCTGCGCAACTGGTCGCGTGATCCGGCCTCCGGGCACCGGGAGTTGGCGGCGGTGAGGGCATGACGCGCCATCGGCACGGGCTGGTGCTCGGCAAGTTCTATCCGCCGCACGCGGGGCACCACCATCTCGTACGGACGGCCAAGGACCGCTGCGAGCGGCTGACCGTGCTGGTCTGCGCCTCCTCCGTGGAGTCGATCCCGCTGGCGGAGCGGGTCCGCTGGATGGGGGAGGTCCACCAGGACGTCCGGGTCGTCGGCGCCGTCGACGACATCCCCGTCGACCTCACCGACCCGGCCGTGTGGGACGCGCACATGGAGATCTTCCGGGAGGCCGTCGCGGGCGAGGGCGAAGCCGTCGACGCGGTCTTCACCTCGGAGCCGTACGGCGACGAACTCGCCCGCCGCTTCGGCGCCGAGCACATCTGCGTGGACCCGGAGCGCTCGCTCTTCCCGGTCTCGGGGACCGCCGTCCGCAAAGACCCGGTCGGCTGCTGGGACTACCTGGAGCGGCCGGTGCGGGCCTGGCTGACCCGCCGGGTCGTGGTCCTCGGGGCCGAGTCCACCGGCACGACCACCATGGCCCGCGCGCTCGCCGAGCACTATCAGCGGCGCGGCGGCGTCTGGTCGAGCACCCGCTGGGTGCCCGAGTGCGGCCGGGACTACAGCGTGGAGAAGCTGGCCGCGCTGCGCGAGAGGTGGCCGCAGATCCAGTGGGAGGACGTGGAGTTCACCTCCGGGGAGTTCCCCGTCATCGCCCGGCGCCAGAACCGCAGGGAGAACCGGGCCGCGCGCAACAGCTCACCCGTGCTCTTCTGCGACACGGACTCCTTCGCCACCACCGTCTGGCGCGAGCGGTACCTCGGCGGACGGCATCCGCTCGTGGAGGAGATCGCCGACCGGGTCACCCACCACCTGTGGCTGCTCACCGACCATGAAGGCGTGGACTTCGAGGACGACGGACTGCGGGACGGCGAGGAGCTGCGCCCCTGGATGACCGGGCGCTTCAGGGACGAACTTACCCGTACCGGGCGCAGGTTCATCACCCTCACCGGACCGCACGAGCTGCGGCTCGCCACCGCCGTCGCCGCCGTGGACGCGCTGCTCGACGAGGGCTGGGACCTCGCCGACCCTCTCGCCACGCCCTGCGGGCGTGGGGGGACCCCCATTCCGGAGAAACGATGATGGAGGGCTACGACCCGGGTGCGTTCCCGCCCTTCGCGGTCACCGTCGACCTCGCCGTCTTCACGGTCCGCGAGCAGCGGCTGCACGTCCTGCTGGTCCAGCGCGGCGAGGAGCCCTACCGCGGAGCCTGGGCGCTGCCCGGCGGCTTCGTACGTCCCAGCGAGTCCGCCGAAGAGGCCGCCAGGCGCGAACTGGCCGAGGAGACCGGTCTGTCGCAGCAGACCGTCGCGGACCTCCATCTGGAGCAGCTGCGGACCTACAGCGACCCCGAACGCGACCCCCGGATGCGGGTCGTGTCCGTGGCGTACACCGCGCTCCTCCCGGATCTTCCGGAGCCTCGGGGCGGCGGGGACGCGGCACACGCCCAGTGGGTGCCGCTGTCGGACGCCGCCCCGCTCGCCTTCGACCACGAACGCATCCTCGCCGACGCGCACGACCGCATCGGAGCCAAACTCGAGTACACCTGCCTCGCCACCAGCTTCTGCCCGCGCGAGTTCACCCTCGGCGAGCTCCAGCGGGTGTACGAGACGGTCTGGGACGTCGAACTCGACCGCCCCAACTTCCGGCGGAAAGTCCTCACCACGCCCGGCTTCGTCGAGCAGGTCGAGGGTCCGCCGCGCCGCACCGGCGGCCGCGGGAAACCGGCCGCGCTGTACCGGGCAGGAGCCGCCTCGGCCCTGCACCCTCCACTCCTGCGACCGGAAGGACGGCACCAATGACCGCGACGAGGACGACAAGGACCGTCACCAAGCAAGCGGCGACGGGCTCGCTGATCGGGCTCGCGCTCGGGGACGCACTGGGCTTCCCGACCGAGTTCAACGATGTGCCGCAGATCCTCGCGAAATTCGGGCCGTGGCGGCAGATGGAGCTCGCCAGGCCGGCGATCGTCTCGGACGACACCCAGATGACACTCGCCCTGGCCCGCGGGATCCGCACCGCGATGGACCGCGGGCTGCTCGTCGCCTCCCGGCTCACCCGGCCGGTGCGCGAGGAGTTCGTCCACTGGTACCACTCCCCGGAGAACAACCGGGCCCCCGGCCGCACCTGCCTGGTCGCCTGCCAGAAGCTCGACAGCGACCGGCCCTGGCAGGAGGCCAGCCAGATCGGCTCCAAGGGCTGCGGCGCCAATATGCGGGTCGCGCCCATCGGGCTCGTACCCGGGCTGAGCGAGGAGCAGCGGGCAGGGGCGGCCCAGTTGCAGTCCGCGCTCACCCACGGCCACCCCACCGCGCTGGCCGCGAGCGATCTGACGGCCCGCGCCGTGTACCTGCTGTCGCAGGGCGCGGAACCGATGGGCCTGGTGGAGAAACTGCGCTCGTACGCGTACGAGATGCGCAGCCGCTACTACCACCACTGGCTCGGCAATCTGTGGACCTACTCCCACGACTCCTCGCCCGAGGCGTTCATCTCGCGCGGCTGGGACGAGTGCCTTGGGATCCTTGAGCGGCTCGCGACGGCCCTGCGCACGCCCGACCCCGAGAACGACCCCTGCCTGGCCACCGGCGACGGCTGGATCGCCGAAGAGGCCCTCGCCACCGGCCTGCTGTGCTTCCTGCTCTTCCCCGAGGAGCCGGTGACGGCGCTGCGCAGGGCCGCCTGCACCAAGGGCGACTCGGACTCCATCGCCTGCCTCACGGGCGCGTTCGCCGGTGCGCACCTCGGAGCGGGCGCCTGGCCCAAGGAGTGGTCCGAGCGGATCGAATACCGCAGCGATCTGATGTCGCTGGGGGCGCTCTGGGACTCTTGATCCATGACAGGTTCACTGCATTCGACCGACCCCCTGGCCATGGAGCTCGCTCCGGTCGTCGCCGAACAGCCCGACCCGCTGCTCTTCGCCACCGTCTCGGGAGCGCATCTGTACGGATTCCCCTCCCGTGACTCGGACGTCGATCTGCGCGGGGTCCATCTGCTGCCCGTCGAAGAGCTCCTGGGACTGGGCGAGCCGGACGAGACCAGGTCGCGGATGTGGGACCGCGACGGTGTCGAGATGGACCTCGTCACGCACGACGTACGGAAGTTCGTACGGCTGATGCTGCGGCGCAACGGCTATGTGCTGGAGCAACTGCTGTCCCCGCTGGTGGTGCACACCTCGGACGCGCACGCGGAGCTGACCGCGCTCGCCCCGGGCGTGCTCACCAGCCACCACGCCCACCACTACCGGGGCTTCGCCAACACCCAGTGGCGGCTCTACGAGAAGACCGGGGAGCTGAAGCCGCTGCTGTACACCTTCCGCGCGCTGCTCACCGGCATCCATCTGATGCGCAGCGGCGAGGTTCAGGCCCATCTGCCCACGCTCCTCGGGGAGGTCGACGCACCGGGCGGGCTGCCGGGGCTGATCGCGGCCAAGGCCGACGCCGAACACGGACCCGCCGCCGGAGTCGACCCGGGGCGGGCGCGCGCCGACGTGGACGCGCTGCACGCCGCCCTGGAGGAGGCGCGGCTCGCCACCCCGCTACCCGGCGAGCCCACCGCCTACAACGCCCTGCGCGACTTCGTGGTCCGCGTACGCCTGGAGCGCTGACGCCCGGCGGGTACGGAAGAGGAAGTCCTCGACCCGCGCCAGGTCGGGCTCCGCCGGGAGCGGGGAGCCCGCCACAGCGGCATCCGCCTGGTCGGAGAGGCGGGTCATCCACGCCTCGATCTCCGGCCACGGCACCTCGCCCCGCCTGACCGCCAGCAGCCGCTCGCGCGCCGCACCGACATCGAGCACCAGCTCGCCGGTCCGCAGCAGGTCCCGGCAGCTGCCGAGCAGCCGCAGCAGGTGCATGGCGTGCTTCCAGCGAGGGGCGCCGTGCTGCCGCACGTCCGCGTCCAGCTTCCGGCGCTGGCCCACCGCATAGCGCACAAAGGTCTGATGGGCGGTGCGGGACAGGAACGCCCCGCGCAGGTCCAGCAGTTCCCGACCGGTGTCGTCGATGCGTTCGACGAGAGGCGAGTGCAGGCACTCCAGGACATTGGGGTTGGCGCGAAGGGCCAGCTCGCAGAACCGTTCGAGCTCCCACGAGAACTGCTCCTCGGCCGGGCCGTCCGCGTGGGTCGGCGGCTTGCCGAAGCGCCAGAAGGCCGGTGTGGGGGCGACGAAGACGCCCCGCCGGTCGGTGTCGCTGCCGTCCGTGGCGAGTCCGAAGGCCCGGGAACCCATGACGCAGGAGTAGATCGTGTGGTCGCGCACCAGGTCTTCCGGGGTCATTCCGGAGAGGTTACGCGAGGGCGGGGAGGCCCTACGCCAGCACAATGGTGTCCCCGGACACCGTGATCTGCTTCGGGGGCAGCGGCTTCGGGGCGGGCCCGCCCACGACCTCGGCGCTCTCGATACTGAACCTGCTGCCGTGGCAGGGACAGTCGATGGTGCCGTCGGCGACCTTGTTGACCGTGCAGCCCTGATGGGTGCAGATCGCGGAGAAGGCCTTGAAGTCGCCCGACACCGGCTGGGTCACCACGACCTTCTGGTCCTTGAACACCGTGCCGCCGCCGACCGGGATGTCGGAGGTCTTGGCGAGCTCCTCGCCCGCGGGCTTCCCGGGGCCCTGCGTACCGCTGCCCGATGTGGCGTTCCGCTCGCTGCTCGGCGCGGCCGATGAGGGCTCCTCGGACGCGGCGGAGCCCTGGTCGTCCCCGTACTTGCTGCACCCCGCCGCCAGAGCGGCGGCACCCGCGGCACCCGCCGCCAGCACCGTCCGTCGTCGCGCGTCCATGGCTGTCTCCCTACGTCGTGACCCCGACCGTGCGGAAGAACCACAGCGCCGAAGCCAGCCAGATCACCGTGAGGGCCGTGAAGACCGCTCCGCCGACGACCGGCAGCAGCCAGCCGGGCAGCCTTTCCGCCCGCAGCAGGAGCATCTTGGCGCTGAAAGCTCCGAAGAAGAAGCAACCCACCAGTGAGTGCCACATCACGCGTGAGTCGTACGTCTGATAGCCCAGTGCGTACAGACAGTGGACGGCGACCGGCACGGCCAGCAGGAACGCGATCCGTCCCGACCAGCGGTGCAGCGCGGGGGTCCAGGACACCGCTCTGAGGCCCGGCAGCCGTCCGTACATCGCCAGCGCCGAGACGAGCTGGACGAGGGCGAACGCGAAGGCTCCCGTGGCCAGCCAGGACTTGACGGCCCCGGTACTGCTGAAGCCCGCGAGGTTGAAGGCCGTGCCCGCCGGGTCGTGCACCTTTCCGTACGCCCCGAGGGCCACCGCGACCGCGGCGGCCACGAGCGCGGGGACGAGGAAGCGCCCCGCACCAGGCCGGGACCGACCGCCGGACCCTGCCGGGAACGAGGTGGTGCGGGCGTTGGGGTCGACGGGAGGACCGAAGCTCATGACGCACCTCAGGGGACGACGGGGCGGGCGGTGAGCCGGGTGCCGTCCACCGTGACGACACCGGACGCGGGGTCGATCCGGGGCGCGGCGGCGGGCTTGCCGTCGCGGGTGACGATGCCGACCTGGCGGCCGTCCGGCAGGACGATCCAGCCGCCGTCGATCCTCGCGCCGCGCACCTCTGCGGTCGCGCGGTACAGGCCGGACGGCTTGACCGCCCTGGCAGCGCTGAACTTCCGGGTCCGGTCCTGGATCACGACCGTACCCGCGATCTTCCCGGCCCGCAGGACGCCGTCGAGCCGCGCGCCGTTCGCGCCGGTGAGCCGCAGACTGCCGTCGTCCTCGACATCGCCCTTGAGCCAGGACTCCTGACTGCGGCCGTCGCAGTAGTACCCGATCGCCTTCCGGCCGCGTACGGACACGGAGACGGCGGCTGCGTCGTCGTTGGTGCGGCCCGCGTACTCGGCATCGGCCACCGCGGTGGCCGATGGGCTCGGTGAGGGCGTCTGCGACGGGGTCCGCGCGGGCGTCTGTGACGGTGCCGGGGCGGAAGCGGCCGGCGTGGGCGTCGCGGTGTCCCCGTAGGCGGAGGCCGTGGTGTTCTTCCCCGTCGTGGCGTTGAGCGACAGCATGAAGACGCCCAGCAGCAGACCGGCCAGCAGGGTGAACAGCGGTCCCGATGGCTTCATCGGCGTCCTTCCCCGAGCGGTGGGGCGTGCGCAGACCTCTCATGCAACCGCTCCCGCAGCGCCGCGTCCAGTCGTGCGCTCCCTCACGCCCAGGGCGTGAGCTCCCTGGCGTGCCCGTCCGAGTCCCGGCACACCGCGAACACCGCGGTGACCGCTGTCCGCTCGATCGGCCCGTACACATGGGGGAAGAGCATGTCCTCGGAGCCCTCCCAGCGGACCTCGGCGCCGAGCACGCTCTCGTCGATCTGGAGGACCAGCAGGTCCGGCACGTCCCGGTAGGGGCCGTCGGCGATGGCGAGCGCGGCCGGCCCGTCCGGCGAGCAGTGCACGAAGCCCTCGCCCAAGAGGGAGGCCGGGGCGTACGGACGTTCCATGTCCGCCGTCCATTCGTCCGCGGGAACGACATGAAAGAGCATGCCGTCAGTTGTAACGCAAGGCCGGTCGCCCGGCGGGTCCCCCCAGGTGGCGGCCTACCCCGCTCCGGGGTCACATCGACCGTGTCCGGGGCTCGGGCAGGCATCCGTACAGCCCGTTCGCCCTCATCGGACAGCGACGGTCCGAGGCACCCGCCCCCCGCGTCACGTCGCCCGCGGCCGTCGCCCCTCCCGACGCCCCGTCTCGGAGGGCGGTCGCCGCGCTCGTGTGCCCCGGCGGCTTGACTACGCTGAACGGAGCACTCGCACACTGAAGGAGCATGCCGTGGCGGTACGAGCGGTCCGTGGAGCCGTCCAGCTCGAACGGGACGAGGCCGGACACATGGACGAGCAGGTCAGCGACCTGCTCACCGCCATCCTGGAGCGGAACGGACTCGGCGCTGACGACCTGATCAGCGTCTGGTTCACGGCCACGCCCGATCTCCACAGCGACTTCCCGGCCGCAGCGGCGCGCAAGCTCGGCATCGTCGACGTGCCCCTCATCTGCGCCCAGGAGCTGGACATCGTCGGGGCCATGCCCCGCGTCGTGCGGATACTCGCGCACGTCGAGTGCGATCTGCCCAAGTCGGAGATCGCGCATGTCTACCTCGGTGCCGCGGCCACCCTGCGCAAGGACATCGCCCAGTGAGAACCGCCGTCGTCATCGGAACCGGACTGATCGGTACGTCCGCGGCCCTCGCCCTCGCGGGGCGCGGCGTCGCCGTCCACCTCGCGGACCACGATCCCGAGCGTGCCCGTACCGCCGCCGCGCTCGGGGCGGGGACGGACGAGCCGCCGGAGGGCCGGGTCGACCTCGCGATCGTCGCCGTACCGCCGGCGCACGTCGCCAACGCGCTCGCCGAGGCGATGGGGGCCTCGGTCGCGCGCGGCTACCTCGACGTGGCCAGTGTCAAGGGCGGCCCGCGCCGCGAGCTGGAAGCGCTCGGCGTGGACCTGTCGTCCTACATCGGCACGCACCCCATGTCGGGCAAGGAACGCTCGGGCCCGCTGGCCGCGACGGCGGATCTCTTCGAGGGCCGCCCGTGGGTGCTCACCCCCACCCGCGACACGGACACCGAGGTGCTCAACCTCGCCCTCGAACTGGTCGCCCTGTGCCGGGCCGTCCCCGTCGTCATGGACGCCGACGCCCACGACCGGGCGGTCGCCCTCGTCTCCCACACCCCGCAGCTCATCTCCTCGATGGTCGCGGCGCGTCTGGAGGAGGCGGACGACACGGCCGTACGGCTCTGTGGCCAGGGCATCCGCGACGTCACCCGGATCGCGGCCTCCGACCCCCGGATGTGGGTCGAGATCCTCACCGCGAACCCGGGCCCGGTCGCCGACGTGCTCGCCGGGGTCGCCGCCGACCTCGACGAGACCGTCCAGGCGCTGCGGGCCCTGCAGTCCTCGGACGAGTCCAAGCGCCAGGGGGGTGCGGAGGGCATCGAGGACGTCCTGCGCCGGGGCAATGCGGGCCGTGTCCGGGTCCCGGGCAAGCACGGCGCGGCACCCGCGTCGTACGAGATCGTGGCGGTCCTGATCAGCGACCAGCCCGGCGAGCTGGCCCGGATCTTCGCGGACGCGGGCCGTGCGGGCGTGAACATCGAGGACGTCCGGATCGAGCACGCGACGGGCCAGCAGGCGGGCCTGGTCCAGCTGATGGTCGAGCCGTCGGCGGTGACGGTCCTGACGGCGTCCCTGAGGGAACGGGGCTGGTCGATCCGCCAGTAGCGGGCTGCGGGCGGGGCCGCCGGCGCATGACCCACCGTCCTTCGGACGGGTGCCGCCGTCCGTGTGTAAAAGGCGGCCTCAGCACTCGGTAACCTTGTTGCGGGCCCCCCGGCAATTCCGCCTGCCCTCTCCGCGTACTCAGGAAGGTGTCCGACACCGTGGATTCCGTGATCGTCGCCATCGACGGCCCCTCCGGCACGGGCAAGTCGAGCACCTCCAAGGCTGTCGCCGCCGCCCTGGGGCTCAGCTATCTGGACACCGGCGCCCAGTACCGGGCGATCACCTGGTGGATGATCAGCAACGACGTCGACACCCAGGACCCCGGCGCGATCGCGACCGCCGCCGGCAAGCCCGCCATCGTCTCCGGCACCGACCCGGCCGCGCCCGCCATCACGGTCGACGGCGAGGACGCCTCCGGGCCGATCCGCACGCAGGAGGTCACCGCCAAGGTCAGCGCGGTCAGCGCGGTGCCCGAGGTGCGGACCCGGATCACCGAGCTGCAGCGTTCCATCGCGGCGGCTGCCGAGAAGGGCATCGTCGTCGAGGGGCGCGACATCGGTACCACCGTCCTGCCGGACGCGGATCTGAAGATCTTCCTGACCGCCTCGCCCGAGGCCCGCGCCGCCCGCCGCAGCGGCGAGCTCAAGGGCTCCGACATCGCCACCACCAGGGAAGCCCTGATCAAGCGGGACGCGGCCGACGCCGGCCGCAAGACCTCCCCGCTCGCCAAGGCGGACGACGCGGTCGAGGTGGACACCACCGACCTGACCCTCCAGCAGGTCATCGAATGTGTCGTCACCCTCGTCGAGGAGAAGCGGGCGGCACGGTGAGCGAACCGTCCCAGAAGGGCCTCCCGTCCGAGAAGGGCGCGGCGATCGGGCGGGGCATCGGCATCGGCCTGATGTACGGCCTGTGGAGACCGCGGGTGCTCGGCGCCTGGCGGCTTCCGGCGGCCGGGCCCGTCATCCTCGCCGTGAACCACTCGCACGCACTCGACGGTCCGATGCTGATGGGCACCGCGCCCCGGCCCGTGCACTTCCTGATCAAGAAGGAGGCGTTCGTCGGCCCGCTCGACCCGTTCCTGCTGGGAATCGGTCAGGTGAAGGTGGACCGTACGGGCGCCGACCGCACCGCCATCACCAACGCGCTCGGCGTGCTGGCGAACGGCGGGGTCCTCGGGATCTTTCCGGAGGGCACCCGGGGCGAGGGAGACTTCGCCTCACTGCGCGCGGGCCTCGCGTACTTCGCCGTGCGCTCCGGCGCCCCGATCGTCCCGGTGGCGGTGCTGGGAAGCACCGAGCGCCGCGGACGGTTGATACGGGCACTGCCTCCGCTGCGCAGCCGCGTCGACGTCGTCTTCGGCGACGCCTTCGAGGCGGGCGACGGCAGCGGACGCCGTACGCGCAAGGCGCTGGACGAGGCGACCGTACGCATCCAGGACCGGCTCACCGCCCACCTGGAAAACGCCAAGCGCCTCACCGGGCGCTAGGTAAGACTTGAGTGGTGGATCGTGCGATCGGCCACGCGGCGGAGCCCAGAGTGTCTCCGCACCGATGATGCAACGTAACGAGGTAAGCACTTCATGAACGACCAGATCCACTCCGGCGACGAGCACGGAGCACTTGGCGACGCCGAGTACGCGGAGTTCATGGAGCTCGCCGCGGAAGAGGGCTTCGACATCGAGGACGTCGAGCACGCGATCGGCGACGCCGGTCACGGTCCGCTGCCCGTTCTCGCCGTCGTCGGCCGCCCCAATGTCGGCAAGTCGACCCTGGTGAACCGCATCATCGGCCGCCGTGAGGCAGTCGTCGAGGACAAGCCGGGCGTCACCCGCGACCGTGTCACCTACGAGGCCGAGTGGGCGGGCCGCCGCTTCAAGCTCGTCGACACCGGCGGCTGGGAGCAGGACGTCCTCGGTATCGACGCCTCCGTCGCCGCCCAGGCCGAGTACGCGATCGAGGCCGCCGACGCGGTCGTCTTCGTCGTGGACTCCACGGTCGGCGCGACCGACACCGACGAGGCCGTCGTCAAGCTGCTGCGCCGGGCGGGCAAGCCCGTGGTGCTCTGCGCCAACAAGGTCGACGGACCGAGCGGCGAGGCCGACGCCACCGCCCTCTGGTCGCTCGGTCTCGGCCAGCCGCACCCGGTCTCCTCGCTGCACGGCCGCGGTACGGGCGACATGCTCGACGCCGTCCTGGAGGCCCTTCCCGAGGCCCCGGCCCAGACCTTCGGCAACGCCGTCGGCGGCCCCCGCCGCATCGCCCTGATCGGCCGTCCGAACGTCGGCAAGTCCTCGCTCCTGAACAAGGTGGCCAGGGAGGACCGTGTCGTCGTCAACGAACTGGCGGGCACCACCCGTGACCCGGTCGACGAGCTGATCGAACTCGGCGGCGTCACCTGGAAGTTCGTCGACACGGCCGGCATCCGCCGCCGCGTCCACCTCCAGGAGGGCGCGGACTACTACGCCTCGCTGCGCACCGCCGCCGCCGTCGAGAAGGCGGAGGTCGCGGTCGTCCTGATCGACGCAAGCGAGTCCATCAGCGTCCAGGACCAGCGGATCATCACCATGGCCGTCGAGGCGGGCCGCGCCATGGTCATCGCGTACAACAAGTGGGACACCCTCGACGAGGAGCGCCGCTACTACCTGGAGCGCGAGATCGAGACCGAGCTCGCGCAGGTCGCCTGGGCGCCGCGGGTCAACGTCTCGGCCGTCACCGGCCGTCACATGGAGAAGCTGGTCCCCGCGATCGAGACCGCGATCGCGGGCTGGGAGACGCGTGTCCCCACCGGCCGGCTGAACGCCTTCCTCGGTGAGATCGTCGCCTCGCACCCGCACCCGATCCGTGGCGGCAAGCAGCCCCGCATCCTCTTCGGCACGCAGGCGGGGACCAAGCCGCCACGTTTCGTGCTCTTCGCGTCGGGCTTCCTCGAGCACGGCTACCGCCGCTTCGTCGAGCGTCGGCTGCGTGAGGAGTTCGGCTTCGACGGCACCCCGATCCACATTTCGGTGCGCGTGCGCGAGAAGCGCGGCCGCAAGAAGTGACTGCATGACGTGAGGGAATGACGTGAACGGCGCTGCCCCCGGACCGGTGACCGGTCCGGGGGCAGCGCCGTTGGCTCAGATGCCCCGGCGGGGGGCCGGGGGCAGCGCGGCCGGCACGTGCGTGCCCTGCTGCGGCCTGCCCGGTGTGTACGGCTGCCACCCCGTCCCCGGATGGTGCGGGTGGCTCAGCTGCCCACCGGTTGCCCCGCGGCTGTTGTGCAGCCCCGTGCCGAAGCCCCGGAAGTCGAGATCCTCCTCCCCGCTCCGATCGCCCGGCAGCGCCTTGAACGCCCTGCGGTACTCGGAGTACAGCGCGTCGTAGATCGGCGTGGGCGACGGGTCTGCCATCGCGTCACGCGCGGGGCGCATGGCGGGGATCTGACTCTGATACCGCTGGCGGGAGGGGTCGTATGAGTGCACGTACCTGCAACGACACGGCGGTCGGTCGGATGCGGTCTGCACCCCGCCGCATTCCTCCGGGTACGTGCGGACATGAGGAAAGGCACGCCGGGGGTGCGGGCGTGCACCCCCGGCGTGCCTCATCTGCCCGACGGAGCGGCTCAGGTGCCGGCGAGGGGCATCGTCGCGGCCACCAGTCGGCCGCCCGCCGCTGCCCTCTCCAGCGCGTCGCGCAGCAGGTCCTCGCGCGGCTGCTGGCCGATCGAGCCGACCGGGGCCGCGAACACCAGGACGGTGTTGGACTTGTTGGCCGCCGCGCGCCAGCCCTCGGTGACCTGGAGCGGCTGATGAGCCTGCCACCAGGCGACCGGGCTCCCGCCGCCGGTGCCGGGCTGGAGCACGGCGTGCAGCTGGCCCATGGCGACCAGGACGGACCAGCCGGGCAGCTGGCCGGCCGGCCGGGCGCTGACCTCGGAGATGGGTACGAAGCCCTGCTCGATGAGGAGCGGCAGGAAGTCGTCCCCGCCGTTGCCGGTGGTGCCGGGGCGGGCGATGGGCGCGGTCGGTTCGACGACCAGGGCGGGGTGCAACTCGCCGTCGATCAGCACCAGACCGCTGGTGATGCCGAGGACGGCCTGCTTCGGAGCGCCGGGGGCGGCCGGCTCCTCACCGGTGATGGACCGTACGGCGCCCTGGAGCTGGTCCTCGGCGACCTGGACGACCTGCGAGGGGATGCAGGTGGCATGGGCGAAGGCGAGAACGGCGGTCTCCTCGCCGACGAACAGCACGGTGCTGGTGCGTTCCTGCTCGGAGTCGCCCGGGGTACGACATGAGGTGCAGTCATAGCTGCCCGGGGCGTTCTCGCCGGCCAGCAGCCGGTCGGCTTCTTCGTCACCGATCTCGGCGCGGACGTCCTCGCTGACGTCGAGCATGCGCGGCACGGGTGGCTCCTCGGACTTGTCGGACTTGATACATGTGCCGGGAGGGTCCCGGCTCGTAAAGAACTCAACGGGTGATCTGTGGCCGGAGTCACGCGCGAGGAGGAACGGAATCGAACCATCCGGCGCAATGCGTGAGCAGACCGGCGGAATTGATTACTCCATGTCAGCAACCGCTGGGTGTGCGGAAGTTGGTCCGGTGAACCGGGTCACAGGTCCCTCGGCCCACTGGTGGACAAATCATGAAATCAGGGAATCAAGTGGGTGGCTGGATTTCGCCGCTACTCCGAGTAACAGGCAACTGGCCTGGAATGACAAGGGATTGGTTGATACCAGTGCCCTGCGCTCCCTAGATTTCACCGCCGTGTGCAGAGAGCACCGCCCGGGACAGCCCGCCCGGCCGCACAGCCAGTGCGGCCGCAGCACCACCGGAGCACCACCGCCTCAGGCGGGCTGGGCGGGCGGACGACGACGCCGGATGCGTCCAAGTCCGCTCCGCTTCGAGGAACCCCGGGTCCTTTGAGAGGGATTTGATGTTCACGAGTTCCCGTTCCATGCGCAGGCGTGACACGGCGGCACTGGTCGGTGCCGCACTGATGGCGCCGCTGGCTCTGCTGAGCGCCACGGGCGAGGCCCAGGCTGCGGACAGTGGGGTATGGGACCGCATCGCTGCATGCGAGAGCGGCGGAAACTGGCACATCAACACAGGCAATGGCTACTACGGCGGGCTCCAGTTCTCCGCCGGCACCTGGCGCGCCTACGGCGGCGGGGCGTACGCGTCCACCGCGGACCGGGCGACCAAGGGGCAGCAGATCGCCGTCGCGACCAAGGTCCAGCGGGCGCAGGGATGGGGCGCATGGCCCACCTGCTCGGCGCGGGCCGGGGCGTCCGGCAAGGCGCCCGCCCACAAGGCCGGGACGCACTCGTCCTCGGCGTCGAAGTCCTCCGGCTCCAAGTCCTCCGGCTCCAAGTCCTCCGGCTCCAAGTCCTCCGGCTCCAAGTCCTCCTCCAACAGGACCAGAGCCAAGGCGAAGGCCGCGTTCAAGGCGGCGTCCCCGGCAAAGGCGCCTCAGCGGACACCGTCCCGCGCCAATCGCAGCGGCGCCCGCGGTGGTGACTACACCGTCGAGCGCGGCGACACCCTGAGCCGGATCGCAGCCGAGCACGGTCAGGACTGGCACGCCCTGTACACCGCCAACAAGGCTGTCATCGGCGGTGATCCGAACCTCATCGTGCCGGGGCAGAAGCTCGCACTCTGAGGCTCCGCACAGCTCCTTCGCGGCGCCGACGGGCAGCCCCACCCGGGTCCGACCGGGTGGGGCTGCCCGCCTCCCGCGCGCGGCGCCGGTGTCCGCGGGTGCGTTTCTGCCTAGCGTGACCCGATGTCGAAGATCAGCTTCTGGCCCGCCGCGGCCCTGACGGCGCTCCTGCTGGGGCTCGTGCCCCCCGGCGCCGCCCATGCCGCGCCCCCGCTCCCGGCTTCGTCCGCACCCGGCAGCCGTCTCGTCACCGTCGACGGCCCCGCGGCCACCGACTGCGCCTCCACCGGCTGGCCCTGGAGCTGCGTCGCCGAGTGCGAGAGCGGCGGCCGGTGGAACGCCAACACGGGCAACGGCTACTACGGAGGACTGCAGTTCTGGCAGCCGACCTGGGAGGCGTTCGGCGGCCTGGCCCATGCCCGCCGTGCCGACCTGGCGACGCGCGAGCAGCAGATCAAGGTCGCGGAGGAGGTACTGCGCACCCAGGGCTGGGAAGCCTGGCCCGTCTGCTCGAAGAGGTACGGGCTCAGCGGCCGGGTCCACACCGTGCAGCCCGGCGACACGCTCAGCTCCATCGCCGAGCGCTTCGGGATCGAGGGTGGCTGGAAGGCGTTGTACGAGGCCAACAAGGGCGTGATCGGAGCCTCGCCCGACCGGCTGGCCGTCGGTGTGATGCTCGCTATCGGCTGAGTTCGGCGGGCTCCCCGCTGAACACCACCGAGCCGCGGCGCAGTTCGTGGACGAGGACGGGCCCCGGGCCCTCGTCCAAGCCGGGCGGCAGGCGCTGCTCCGCGACGACGACCGCGGCGTCCAGGGCCCGCAGCAGCTCGTACGTCCGGGCCGCGGCCGGCGGCGACAAGCCCAGGACGGGCTCGTCGACCAGCACGACCCGGGCGGACGACAGCAGCGCGCGCGAGACGGCGAGCATGCGCTGCTCTCCCCCGGAGAGGGTGCCGGCGCGGCGGGCGAGCAGCGGCCCGAGCGCCGGATAGCCCTCCACGGCCCGGGTGAAGTCGCCGTCCGGTACGGCGAGTCCGAGATTCTCGGCGACCGTGAGGCTGTCGTACACGGCCCGCAGATCCGGGACGAAGCACAGGCCGCGGCGGGCGCGTTCGTGGGCCTGCAAGGCGCTCACGTCGCGCCCGCGCCACACGACCCGCCCGGAGGAGAGCGGCACGGTCCCGGCGAGGGCGCGCAGTGCGGTGGTGCGACCCGAACCGTTGCGCCCGGTCAGGACGGTGAGGGCGCCGGCGGGCACGCGGAGGTCGATACCGTGCAGGGCCTCCAGGGGCCCGTAGCGGACCCGGGCGGCACACAGTTCGATCTCGACGGTCATCGTACGATCCGCCCCGCTTCCATCACATGCACGGTGTGCGCGATGCGGGTGACGAGATCGAGGTCGTGCTCGACGACGAGCACGGCCATCCCGTCCGCGGCGAGCGCTTCGAGGATACGGGCGAGCGCCTCGGCCTCCACGGCGTCGAGTCCGGCGGCGGGCTCGTCGAGCAGCAGCGTGTGCGGCCCCCCGGCGAGCGCGCGCCCCAGCTCGACGCGGCGCAGTGCCCCGGTGGACAGCCCGGCCGCCGGCAGATCCCGTACGGGCCCGTCGAGCCCGAGCAGCCGCAGTACGGGCAGGACGGCGCCGGGGTCCCGCCGCCGCCCCTGCTCGGAGCCGATCCGTACGTTCTCCTCGACGGTCAGCGAGGGGAAGACGGCCAGCTGCTGGAACGTCCGCGCGATCCCCAGCCGGGTCCGCGCATGGGCGGACCGCCGGGTGATGTCGACCCCGTCGAGCTCGACCCGCCCGCCGTCGGGCTTCAGAGTCCCGCACAGGCAGTGGAAGAGGGTGCTCTTTCCGGCCCCGTTGGCTCCGACGAGGGCGGTGACCCGACCGGGCGGAAGGGTGAGGTCGACGCCGTCGAGCGCGGTGAAGTCCCGGTAGCGGAGCCGGACTCCGCGGGCCACGAGCGTGTGGGTGCGTGCGGCGCCCGACTGGGGGGCATCGGCGGCGGTGCGGCCACCGGAGAGCACTCCCCGGGTCGGAGAGATGCCGGCGCGCGGCGTCGTTCTGCCCGGTGCGGGCCGTTCGGACGGGCGGCGCGGGGAGATGCCCAGCGCTCTCAGGATCCGGCCCGGGATGTCGGGGAAGCGGCCGACCAGGACCGCCAGGACGCCGATGAGGGCCGCCGCCACGCCGCCGCGGGCGCCCGCGTCCAGGCCCACCAGGAGGGCGGCGGCGACCAGCGGGCCCACGAGGTTGTCCGCGCCCAGGACCACCACCGCGGCGAACCAGAGCAGACCGCGCACCGGGTCGAACGCCGCCGGGTCGAAGGCGCGCAGGCCCATGCCGAGCAGGCCGCCGCCCAGCGCGGCGAGGGCGGCGCCCGTGACGAAGGCGAGGACCTTGAGCGCGGGGACCGGGACGCCCGCCGCGGACGCTCCGGGCTCGTGGTCGCGCAGCGCGGCCAGGGCGCGTCCCATGCGTCCTCGGCGCAGCGCCGAGACGGCGAGCAAAGCGGCTGCCAGGACGGACAGTTCGACGAGATAGTAGGCCCGGTCGGACATGAGGCCCGCCGGGCGGGACAGGGACAGTCCCGCCGTCGCGTACGGCTGGGCGAAGACGAAACGGCTCACCCCCACCCCGACGGCCAGTGTCGCCAGCGCCAGCGCCAGACCGTGGCGGCCGATCGCCGGCCATCCCGTCAGCAGGCCGAGCGGGGCGACCAGCAGCACCGCGACCACCAGCGCGAGCAGTTCCGGGAGAGCCCCGAGCCAGGGGAAGCGCCCGGCCGCCAGCAGCGCGGTGAACAGCGCGCCCAGGCCCGCGTAGGCCGCCTGGCCCAGCGAGATCTGGCCGCCCCGGCCCGTCACCACCACCAGCGACAGCAGAATCACGGCGAGCGCGGGGACCTGGATCGCGGTGTGCAGGTCCGCGCCCGCGAAGCCGAGCGGCAGCAGGAAGAGGATCCCGGCCACCAGCCACACGACCCCGGGAACGCGGACCGCGGGCGCCGCCGCGCGGCCCTCCGCCCCCTGCGCCCCCACCCCCGGCAGCACCAGCGCCGCGATCAGCAGGGCCACCACGAAGAGGTTCGCCCCCACCGCCTGGAGGAGCGACTCGCCCCAGCCCGCCGGATGCAGCCGGGTCAGCTGCGCCTGGGCCACGCCGATCGCGAGCGCCGCGCCCACCGCCACGGTCAGACTCCGCATCCGGGCCAGCACCGCGACCGCGATCACCTCGACGACCAGCAGCGGCAGACCGTACGGATCGAGCCGTACGTAGGGAGCGAGCAGCACTCCGGTCAGGCCCGCCGTGAACGAGCCGAACGACCAGCCCACCGCCGACACCCGGTCCGCGTCGATCCCGCCCAGCGCCGCCAGCGCACGGTTGTCGACGACCGCGCGCACCTCACGCCCGAAGCGCGTCCACCGGCCGACCGACGTGACCAGCGCGGCGAGCAGCAGCACCGCGGCCAGCTGCGCCCAGGGATCGTCGGGCAGCAGCTTCGGCGCATCCGCGCGCGCCCCGCTGCCCCACACCAGCGCCGCGGCCCCCACGAGCAGGACGAACACACCGATCGAGGCCACGAGCGCACGTGTGGTGTCCACCACCGGCACGGAGATCGGCCGGAACACCAGGGTGTCGAGGACCAGCCCGATCCCCGGCGCGACAACCAGCAGCGTCAGGGCCGCGGCGAGCGGCAGCGGCCATCCCCACTCCACCGAGAGCTGCCGCAGCACATACGCGCAGACCATCGCGATCGCGCCCTGCGCCAGATTCAGCACGCCGGTCGCCCGGTAGGTGACGATCAGCCCGATGCCGGTGAGCGCCGCCGCACTGCCGACCGCGAGCCCCGCGAGGGTGAGTTCGTACGTCAGTGAGCTCACTCGTTCAGACCTGGGGCTCGCACACCGGGCACGGCCCCAGCGCCCGGTCGCCCACCGGCTCCGCCTCCGGCTTGCCCGCGACCAGCGGGCAGTCGGGCCGGTGCGCCAGCGTCCCGCCGGGCACGCACAGCAACGGCCCGTCCGAGGAAGGGGCGGCGGAGGGCGGCACCTCGTGCGGGGCCGTCGCCTCCTCGTCGGCGACCTCGGCGGGGGCCTCGCCGGGCGACGCGGCGCGCCCCGCGGCCGCGAGCAGCACCGCCCCCGCAACCAGCAGCGCGGCACCCGGCACGGAGCAGGAGGCCAGATAGGGGATCTGCCGTTCGGCGAAGCGCTCGCCGGAGATCTGGTACCAGCCGATGACGCACAGCACAGCCCCCGTGGCGGCAGCCGCGAGCCCGCCCCACCACAGCAGTCGGGACGTCGGCATGGGGAGCCTCCCGCTCTGGTGATGTACGCCGATTCCTTGCACTATGCCCTGAACCGACAGACGCTGGAAGCCGACAATCGGTGGTGAGCCAGATGGTCCGTGTCAGGCACCCCAGAACCGCGGCATGGGCTGCCGCCGCGATGCTGATACTCGTACCCGCCGCAGCGGGATGCTCGGACGACGGAGGGTCGACATCGGCCACGCCGACCCCGTCCGCCACCGCCTCGGCCGAGCCGTCCCCCTCCGCCAGCGCGCCGGCCGGGAACGGCCCCGCGGACCCCGCCGCGGCCAAGGCAGAGATCGAGAAGAACTGGACGACGTTCTTCGATCCCCAGGCGTCCACGGACGCGAAGGTCAGCACGCTGGAGAACGGTGACCAGCTGCGGCCACTGCTCGCCGCGTTCGCCAACGACAAGAACGCCGCGCAGACCTCGGTGAAGGTCACGGACGTGCAGTTCACCTCGCCCACCGAAGCCACCGTGACCTACGACCTGCTGGTCGGCGGCAACCCTGCCCTCCCCGGCTCCAAGGGCACGGCCGTCTACCAGGACCAGACCTGGAAGGTCTCCGTCAAGGCCCTCTGTGCCCTGGTCAAGCTCAGCGGCAATGCGGCCGCGCCGGGCTGCTGAAGCACTGCTGCTCGTGGCTCTCCTGACCGGGAGTGCCGCCTGCGGCAGCCGACTGCCGGAGAGCGCCTTCGAGAAGTCCTCGTCACCCGTTCGCAGCAGTGGAGGCGAACCGATCCGGGTCGGGATCATCAGCAGCGCCACCAGCCCGGTCGGCGGTGCGGCGTTCACCGGGCCGGGCGAGGGCGCCAGGGCCTACTTCGACAACCTGAACGCCAAGGGCGGGCTGGACGGGCGCCGCATCGAGGTGATCGGCTGCGACGACGGCGGCAGCAGCGTCGGCAACAACGAGTGCGTGCACAAACTGGTCGACGAGAAGAAGGTCTTCGCCCTCGTCGCCACGGCCTCGCTCGACTACGCGGGCGCACCCCTCGTCTCCCGGGCAGGTGTCCCCGACATCGGCGGCCAGCCGATCGGCCCCGCGTACGACACCTATCCGCATCTGTACGGGATCTACGGCAGCCTCGCCCCGCGCACCGGCGAGGCCCCCGGCTGGCACGGCACCCTCTACGGCGGCACCGAGGTCTACCGCTACTTCAAGAGGGCACAGGGGGCCCGCACCGCCGCCGTCGTCTCCTACAACCAGGCCTCGTCCGCCGCGTACGCCCGCCTCATCACTCAAGGACTGAAGGCCGAGGGCTATCGCGTCGTCCCCGAGACCGTCGACTTCGCGCTGCCGAACTTCCGAGCCGTCGCCGCCGACCTCCAGCAGCAGGACGTGGACCTTGTCTTCGACGCGATGGACACCCACGGCAACGCCCAGCTCTGTGAGGCGATGGACGCGCTCGGCGTCCACGTCACCGCCAAGGTCACCAATGTGCAGAACTGGACCTCATCGGTGCCGAAGGACTACAAGGACGCGCCGAGCTGCCGCAACGCCCTGTGGGTGACCGGATCGAGCCGCAACCACGACGACGCGGGCGATCCGGCCGTACGCGCCTTCCGCACGGCCATGAAGGGCCGCGAGCTCTCCCAGTGGCAGCTGGAGGGCTGGGCAGCCGCCATGTGGTTCACCGACGCCGCCCGTTCCTGCGGGACGGAGCTCACCCGAGCGTGCGTGGAGCGGTTCATGAACCGCCCCGAGCCGTACACCGCCGACGGCCTGCTGCTGCCCGTCGTCTACAAAGAACTGGCCGAGCCACCGAAGACCCGCCACACCTGCCTGTCCGTCGCACGCTGGCAGGACGGCAGCGGCTGGGTCGGCCAGGGCGACATGACCAAGAACTGCTTCACCGTGCCCCAACTCCCGTACCGGCCCTAGCTACCGTGCCCCAGCTCCCGTACCGGCCCTAGCCAGGGTCTTTCGTCCGGATCAGCCCGGCAAGATCCAAACGGGATGCCCTGAGGGCCTCCCGTAATCCCCACCGGGTGCCGCGGGCCGCGCCCGCACCGGACACGCGCGGACAAGTACAGTCCACTCCTGTACAACACACGGACCTGGGGGACGCGGCGGCGTATGCACATCTCTTTCCTGCTCCACAACGCGTACGGCATCGGCGGCACGATCCGTACGACGTTCAACCTCGCCCGCGGCCTCGCCGAGCGGCACGACGTCGAGATCGTCTCCGTCTTCCGCCACCGTGACGAACCCTCCATGGGCGCACCCTCCGGCGTCACCATGAAGCACCTCGTCGACCTGCGGACGAAGAGCCCCGGCTACGACGGCGACCACCCGGACCACAAACGGCCCGCCAGGGTCTTCCCGCTCGGCGACGGCCGCTACAAGCAGTACAGCCGCCTCACCGACGCCCGGATCGCCGCCCACCTGCGGTCCCTGCGGGCCGATGTGGTGGTCGGCACCCGCCCCGGACTCAATGTGCACATCGCCCGCCAGTCCCGCAGCGGAATCGTCCGCGTCGCCCAGGAACACCTCACGCTGGACAGCCACGGCATCCGGCTGCGCCGCGAGATCGCGTACCGCTATCCCCTCCTCGACGCGCTCACCACCGTCACCGAGGCGGACGCCCGCGCCTACCGCGAGCGGCTGAGGCTGCCCGGCGTACGGATCGAGTCCGTGCCCAACAGCGTGCCCGTGCCGGCAGTCCGGCCCGCCGACTCCACCAGCAGGTGGATCGTCGCGGCCGGCCGGCTGACCAGGATCAAGCGGTACGACCTGCTGGTCGAGGCGTTCTCCAAGGTGGTCGCCGCGCGCCCCGACTGGCGGCTGCGGATCTACGGCGGCGGAGACGCGACCGGCAACGAGAGGGAGGCGCTGCGCGCCCTCGTCAAAGAGCACGGACTGCACAACCACGTCTTTCTGATGGGTCCCGCCAACCCGCTCGAACCGGAGTGGGTCAAGGGCTCGATCGCCGCCGTGACCTCCAGCCAGGAGTCGTTCGGCATGACCATCGTCGAGGCGATGCGCTGCGGCCTCCCCGTCGTCTCCACGGACTGCCCGCATGGACCCCGGGAGATCATCGAGGACGGTGTCGACGGGCGGCTGGTCCCGGTCGGGGATGTCGACGCGATCGCCGACGCGCTGCTCGCCCTGATCAACGACGACGAGCTGCGGCGGCGCACCGGGCAGGCGGCGCTCGCCGCCTCCGCCCGCTTCGACCCGGGCCGTATCGCCGAGCGTCATGAGGCTCTCTTCACCGGCCTGGTCGGCAGGGCCGTGGCCGGCGGCTCGCGCGGGGTGCTGCGCGACGCCGTGCACCGTGGCCGGGGTGCGCTGCACGACGGGGCGTATGCCGTGCGCTACCGGACCGGCGAGATCGTCCGGAAGGCGAGGAAGTCACGATGACGTCCACCGAGCGGCGCGCGCCGCGGGCCGACTGCGTCGCCGACGCCGAGGGCGGTATCACCTTCGACGTGGCGGGCGCGGCGCCGGACGCCGAGTTCGTACTGAAACGGCGCGGTGGCGACGGCCCGCACGACGAGGTGTCGCTGCCGCTGACGGCTTCGGGCGACGGTAAGTCGCGCGCGTTCCTGACCGCCGCGGCCGGGCTGGCGGAGGGCCGCTGGGACGCGTACGCGGGCGAGGAAGCCGTCGAGTCCGGCATCCGGGATGTGCGGGCGCTCCTCGACCGGGTGCCCGACGCCGACCGGGTCGCCGTGCGCGTGCCGTATCCCGAGGCCGACGGCAGGCTCGCGCTCCGCTGCTGGGTGCGCGGGCCGCACGCCGAGGCAGGCGACGTGGGCGTGGCGCAGGAGCGGGGCGCGATGACTCTGGAGGGACGGCTGTACGGCGCCGAGTTGGCCGAAGGGGCGGTCGCCGAGGCACGGCTGCGCCGCGACGGCAGCCAGGTGCGGCGGGTGCCGGTCACGGGCGAGGGCCGGACCTTCGCCTTCACCCTGCCGTTCGCCGCGCTGGGCGGCGAGGACACCGGCAAGGAGCGGCTGTGGGACCTGTGGCTGCTGCCCGCCGAGGACGCCTCCGGGATCCGGATCGCCCGCATCCTCGACGACGTCTGGGACCGGCGGAACGTCTACATCTACCCGGGCCAGCAGGTCGGGGCATGGCTGGCCACCCCCTGCTACACCAGCGAGAACGAGCTCTGCGTCCGCCTCACGGCGGCGCCCTGACACGGGCATCGAGGCAGGCGCCCTGCGCCGAGGCGCCCTGAAGCCCGCGCCTTGAGGCCGGCGCCCTGCGCCCCCGCGCCGTGAACCCGCGCCCTTGAGGCAAGGCGCCTGAACCTGCGCCGTGAACCCGCGCCCTTGAGGACAGTGGCTGTCCTCAAGGGCTGGCAGACTCAGCTCCATGTTGGAGACCTCCGCACGCCTGCTGCGCCTGCTCTCACTGCTCCAGGCCCACCGCGCATGGTCCGGCGCCGATCTCGCCGACCGGCTCGGTGTCACCCCGCGCACGGTGAGGCGCGATGTCGACCGGCTGCGTGAGCTCGGCTATCCGGTGAACGCCAGCCCCGGCACGGGCGGCGGCTATCAGCTCGGCGCGGGGGCAGAACTCCCGCCGCTGCTGCTCGACGACGAGGAGGCGGTGGCCGTCGCGGTCGGTCTGCGCACCGCCGCGGGCCACGGCATCGAGGGTATCGGCGAGACCTCCGTCCGTGCACTGGCCAAGCTGGAGCAGGTGCTGCCGGACAGGCTGCGCCGCCGCGTCGGCGCGCTGAACGCCTTCACGGTCCCGATGCTGCGCGGCCCCGGCGCCTCCACCGTGGACGCGAGTGTGCTCACCGACCTGGCCAACGCCTGCCGGGACGGTGAGCGGCTGCGCTTCGAGTACCGCGACCACAGCGGCGCGGCCAGCCGTCGCACCGTCGAGCCGCACCGCCTGGTGTGCACCGAGCGCCGCTGGTACCTCGTCGCCTGGGACCTGGACCGCGCCGACTGGCGCACGTTCCGGGCGGACCGCATCACTCCGAAGCCGCCGCACGGTCCGCGCTTCGAGCCGCGTACCCCGCCGGCCGATGACCTGGCGTCGTATGTCTCCGAGGGCGTCTCCATGGGGGCGTATGCGGCCCAGGCGGTCATCCGGCTCCACACCTCGGCCGAACAGGCCGCACAGGTCGTCGGGCCGTCCGACGGCGTCCTGGAGGCCGTCGACGAGCGGACCTGTCTGCTGCGCACCGGGGCCGCGAGCCTCGATGTGATGGTGATTCATGTGATGCTCATGGGCGTCGACTTCGACGTGATCGAGCCGCCGGAGCTGGCCGATCACATCAGGACGATGCGGGACCGTCTGTCCCGCGCCCTGGGTTGATGGCGTCCCCTTCCCCCTCCGCGGCTCCTGCCGCCGCCACCGCCCGCTCCACCACCGCGAACTCCGGATGGTGCAGGTCGAAGGCGGGCGACTCGGAGCGGATGCGGGGGAGCGCGGTGAAGTTGTGCCGGGGCGGCGGACACGACGTCGCCCACTCCAGCGAACGGCCGAAGCCCCAGGGGTCGTCCACCTCGACCTTCGCGCCGTACTTGGTGGTCTTCCAGACGTTGTAGAGGAACGGCAGCGTCGACAGGCCGAGCAGGAACGCGCCGATGGTCGAGATGGTGTTGAGGACGGTGAAGCCGTCGGCGGCCAGATAGTCGGCGTACCGGCGGGGCATACCCTCCGCGCCCAGCCAGTGCTGGACCAGGAACGTCGTGTGGAAGCCGACGAACAGCGTCCAGAACTGCATCTTGCCGAGCCGCTCGTCGAGCATCCTGCCGGTGAACTTGGGCCACCAGAAGAAGAAGCCGCCGAAGGTCGCGAAGGCGACGGTGCCGAAGACCACGTAGTGGAAGTGCGCCACCACGAAGTACGAGTCGGTGACCTGGAAGTCCATGGGCGGCGACGCCAGGATGACTCCGGTCAGGCCTCCGAACAGGAACGACACCAGGAAGCCGACCGCCCACAGCATCGGTGTCTCGAACGAGAGCGAGCCCTTGAGCATCGTGCCCGTCCAGTTGAAGAACTTCACCCCGGTCGGGATCGCGATCAGGAACGACATCAGGGAGAAGTAGGGGAGCAGCACCGCACCGGTGACGAACATGTGGTGCGCCCACACGACCACCGAGAGCCCGGTGATCGCCATGGTCGCGCCGACGAGCGTCACATAGCCGAAGATCGGCTTCCGGGAGAAGACCGGGATGATCTCGGTGATGATGCCGAAGAACGGCAGCGCGATGATGTAGACCTCTGGATGGCCGAAGAACCAGAACAGGTGCTGCCACAGCAGTGCGCCGCCGTTCGAGGCGTCGAAGACCACCGAACCGAGCCGCCGGTCCGCCTCCAGGACGAGCAGGGCTGCCGCCAGCACCGGGAAGGCCATCAGCACCAGGATCGTGGTGAAGAGGATGTTCCAGGTGAAGATCGGCATCCGAAACATGGTCATGCCGGGCGCGCGCATCCCGACGATCGTGGCCAGGAAGTTCACCGAGGTCAGGATCGTGCCGAAGCCCGAGAGCGCGAGGCCCATGATCCACAGGTCCGCGCCGATGCCGGGCGAGCGCTCCAGCGAGTTGAGCGGCGCGTAGGCGGTCCAGCCGAAGGCGGCGGGGCCGCTCGGGGCCAGAAGTGAGCCGAGCACGATGAGGCCGCCGAAGAGGAACAGCCAGTACGAGAACATGTTCAGCCGCGGGAAGGCGACGTCGGGCGAGCCGATCTGCAGCGGCACCAGCTCATTGGCGAACCCCGCGAAGGTCGGGGTCGCGAAGAGCAGCAGCATGATCGTGCCGTGCAGGGTGAAGGCCTGGTTGAAGGTGTTGTTGCTCATCAGCTGGAGCCCGGGGCGGGCCAGCTCGGCCCGCATCAGCATGGCCAGCAGCCCGGCGAAGAGGAAGAAGGCGAACGAGGTGACCAGGTAGAGGTGCCCGATCTTCTTGTGATCGGTGGTGGTCAGCCAGTCGACCACCACCCGGCCCCGCTTCCGCACCGGCGGTGGTAGCGCCTTCGCCTCGGCGGTCTCGGTACCCATCGCTGCCCCCTCGCTGTTCGCGGCTCGGGCTTCGTCACTTCGGTATCGGGCTGGGGACATGGTGCTCGCCGCCCGGTCCGCTCCGACAGGGTGCGAGCCCTGGGGAGCGGATGTCCGGCGACGGGAGGGTGCGAGCGCAGCGGGGGATTGTGTAAGGACCGGTGAATTCTCAACGGTCCGTCAATTCACCCTCCGGCGCTCCTCCCGGACAATTCCACGGGGGAATTTAGCATGATCGCGAAGGCGTGTGGAATTACCGCGCGGGTGGCGTTGAACTGCTCGTTCGAGTGACATGGTTTGGGCTAAACGCGTGTCGTGATCCTGTGACAGAACGGTGACCGGTGGAGCATGTGGTGCTGCTGAAGCCTGCCTCGGTCCCGCTTCCGTCACCGTCCGCCGCCGCTTACGGTGGGTTGCATGGCACCCATACCGACCCCTCCCGCACAGCCCGACGAGGCACCCGAGACCTATGTCGGCCTCGACGCCGACGGGGCGGAGCGGCTGGCCCGCAAGCGCGGCTGGACGACCGTGAGAGCGCTGCCGCCGGGCGCGATCATCACCATGGAGTACCTCGTGGGCAGGCTCAACTTCGAAGTGGAGAGCGGCACGGTCATCCGCTGCTGGAAAGGCTGACCCGCTCCGTCCGCCCATGACGAAGGCCCCGTCCGTCCTGGCCGGGGCCTTCGTCATGAGCACAATGTCGCCGGGCTCAGCCTCCCGTGGCCGGCCGCGACGTGGGCGGACGGCGGCTGCCGGAGGGCGTGACCGGGGACCGCTCGGAGCGGACCGCCGTGTGCGCTCTCGGCTGGGCGAGCTGTGCGGTCGTCCGGCCGGTGGAGTGCCCACCGACCGCGCCCACCGGCTCGCGCGCCGGACCCTGCTCCTCCGAAGGACCACGCTGCGGGAACATCCCGGGCCTCGGGCCGCCCACGGCGACCGGGAACGAGGGGGCGAGCCGCCGGCGCGCACGCCACTGCTCGCGCATCGAGAAGATCCAGGCTTCGGAGCTGCTGATCAGCGGCTCGCACCAGGGCAGCGCGAGCAGGATCAGCAGCCCGGCCGCCCAGCCGAGCAGAACATCGCTCAGCCAGTGCGTACCGAGGTACACGGTGGTCAGGCCGACACCCAGGGAGACCACGGCGGACAGGGCCGACAGATAGCGCCTGGCCCGCGGAGTGGTGGCCAGATACGCCAGGATTCCCCAGGTCACGACCGCGTTCGCGGTGTGCCCGGAGGGAAATATATCGCCGCCCGCGAAGAGCTCGGCCGATCCGATCTCCGTCGCGTAGTGGGGGCCGAGACGGCCGAGACCGATCTTGACGGCGCCAACCGTCGCGTTGAGCAGCAGCAGCGCGGCGCCGAGAGCGAGCAGCGGGCGCAGGGTGTGCTGACGCCAGGAGCGCCAGCCCAGCCAGGCCGCGACCATCACGGCCGTCGGTCCGCGCTGGCCGAGCACTACGAAGTAGTCGAGAAAGGCGTGGAGCTCCGGCCACTGCTGATAGGGCCGGAAGAGCATGACCTTCCAGTCGATGATCACCAGCCAGGTGGACGCGAGGACCGCGACGACGATGGCGAGATAGAACGCCAACGTCCCGCCGAAGAGCGTGAGACGGGTGCGGCTCATCCGCGGGATCTCTATCTTCGGCGGTTCCGGCTCCCGGTCCAGGCGGGCAAAGATGTCGGTACGCACCCAATCGACGTTACAGCGAGTGAGCGAGCGGCTAGGCCGATCCAGCGGCTTTGTGATGACGATGTGATGTGGACTATGTCTCAGATCGGCGTTTATTCCGGGCCAATTCGGAAATCCCGCCGACCGTGCTTCGTAATGCTCAGCAGCACGTCACATCGGGTTCTTTATACGGCCCAAATAATGGTCCAGCACGGGCTCGTCGGGAATTTTCCACCCGCTCCGGACTGCCCGAGATCTTCTTTCGGCCCGGGCGTGGCGTGGCGTACGCCACACGCGCGCGGATCAAGAGGTGGGAGCTGGACCACGCGCCGGGAGCCCGAACTCGCGTACTCTGGCGGCTCACTCGCCCGTCGATGCCGGACCGCCCTGCGGGACAGCGCCACCGTCCCCGGCTGGCCCGCCGCGCGCGAGGGACTCATTGGGAGGTACGTAGATGTCCGGGACGACCACAGCCGGAGCACGGCTGCGTGCCGCCGGCGGCGGTGCCAACCGCTGGGTCGTCCTCATCGTCCTCTGTATCAGCCTGCTGTTCGTCGCGCTCGACGCGACCGTGCTGCATGTCGCCGTGCCCGTCGTCACGGAGGATCTGCGCCCGAGCGGCGTCGAGCTGCTCTGGATCGTGGATGCCTACCCCCTCATCTGCGCCGCGCTGCTGATCCTCTTCGGCACACTCGGCGACCGGGTCGGCCGGCGCCGCGTGCTGCTGCTCGGCTACGGGATCTTCGGAATCGCCTCGGCGGTCGCCGCCCTCGCGGCCACCCCCGAAGTGCTGATCGGAGCGCGCGCACTGCTCGGGGTCGGCGGCGCGATGATCATGCCCGCCACGCTCTCCATACTTCGCGCGGTCTTCCCCGACCGGCGGGAGCGGGCCATGGCGATCGGCATATGGACCGCGGTCGCCGCGGTCGGTGCCGCCACCGGTCCGGTCCTCGGCGGATTCCTCGTCGAGCACTTCTGGTGGGGCTCGGTCTTCCTGATCAACATTCCGCTGATGGCGCTGATCCTGCCCGTCGGCCGCTGGCTGCTTCCCGAGTCCCGCGGCGGCTCCGACGGGCCCTGGGACGTGCTCGGCGCGCTGATGGCCGCGGCCGGAGTGCTCGGCGCGGTCCTCGGGATCAAGCGGCTCGGAGCCGGGGCCAGCGTCCTCGACGTCAAGGCCGTGGGCCCGCTGCTGGTGGGGGCCGCGCTGCTGGCGCTGTTCGTACGCCGGCAGAAGCGCCGCGAACACCCGCTGATCGACATGCGGATGTTCGCCAGGCCCGCCTTCTCCACGTCGGTCGGCTGCATCATCATCGCCATGCTCGCGCTGGTGGGCCTCGAACTGATCGCCGTCCAGTACCTCCAGCTGGTGCTCGAACTGAGCCCGCTGGAGACCGGCCTGCGGCTCCTCCCGCTGACCTTCGCCGCGATGGCCGCCGGAGCCACCGGCTCCCACACCCTGCACCGCATCGGCCCGCGCCGGATGGTCGGCTGGGGGTTCGTGCTGACCGCCGTGTCCGTGCTGCTTCTGACCCTGATGGGGCAGCACGACCGCCCCTGGCTGCTCACCACGGGCTTCGTCCTGCTCGGCTTCGGACTGCAGACGACACTCTTCGCGGCCTACGAGTCCATGCTCAGCGAGGCCCCCCCGGACCAGGCCGGCGGCGCTGCCGCGATCGGCGAGACGTCGTACCAGCTGGGCGCGGGCATGGGCATCGCGCTCCTCGGCAGCGTGATGAACGCCGCCTACGCTCCCGCGCTCACCTCGCTGGACGGAGTCCCGGGCTCGGCCGGCTCCGCCGCGTCCAACTCCCTGGGTGAGGCCTACCAGGTCGCCGACCGGCTCGGCGGTGCGGGCGGCGCGATGCTGCGGACCACGGCGCGTCACTCCTTCGTCAACGGTCTCCATGTCACGCTGCTGGTCAGTGCGGGCCTGCTGCTCCTCGGCGCGCTCGCCGCGCTGAGGCTGCCGCGGGTGATGGACTGCGCGACGCCGGCCGAGAAGTGCCCGGCGCCGAGGCGCCCCGAGGTCTCCCTCCCGGCGAGCCGCGAGCCCGCGGAGGCAACCAGGTCTGGACGCGCGGCACACTGAGTCGTAACGTCGGCCGAGCTGTAACTAACGCTGCTAGTTTTCCATGTTCCGCCGAGTGAGCGCCGCCGGAGGCCCCGTCATGTCCGCACCCTCGAAGCCCGCGCCCTTCGACCCCAGCGACCCCCTGGGCATCGACGATCTGCTCGAACCCGAGGATCTGGCGATTCGCGGCACCGTCCGCAGCTGGGCCGCCGACCGCGTCATGCCCCATATCGCCGACTGGTACGAACGCGGTGAGCTCCCCGGCATCCGCGACCTGGCCCGCGAGCTTGGCTCGATCGGCGCCCTCGGTATGTCGCTGGAGGGCTACGGCTGCGCCGGAGCCACCGCCGTCCAGTACGGCCTCGCCTGTCTGGAGCTGGAGGCCGCCGACTCCGGCATCCGCTCGCTCGTCTCCGTCCAGGGCTCGCTCGCCATGTACGCGATCCACCGCTTCGGCTCCGAGGAGCAGAAGCAGCGCTGGCTGCCCGGTATGGCGGCGGGCGAGATCATCGGCTGCTTCGGTCTCACCGAGCCCGACCACGGCTCCGACCCGGCCGGTATGCGCACCTTCGCCAAGCGCGACGGCTCGGACTGGGTGCTGACCGGCCGCAAGATGTGGATCACCAACGGCTCGGTGTCCGGGGTGGCGGTCGTATGGGCACAGACCGACGAGGGCATCCGCGGCTTCGCCGTCCCGACCGACACCCCGGGCTTCTCCGCCCCGGAGATCAAGCACAAGTGGTCGTTGCGCGCGAGCGTCACCAGCGAACTGGTCATGGATGAGGTGCGGCTGCCCGCCGACGCGGTGCTGCCGGGCGTCACCGGCCTCAAGGGACCCCTGAGCTGCCTCACGCACGCCCGCTACGGAATCGTCTGGGGCTCGATGGGGGCCGCCCGGTCCAGTTTCGAGTCGGCCGTGGAGTATGCGAAGACACGTGAGCAGTTCGGCAGGCCGATCGGAGGCTTCCAGCTCACCCAGGCCAAGCTCGCGGACATGGCCGTCGAACTGCACAAGGGCATCCTGCTCGCCCACCATCTGGGTGTGCGCATGGACGCGGGGAAGCTGCGTCCCGAGCAGGTCAGCTTCGGGAAGCTCAACAATGTGCGGGAGGCCATCGAGATCTGCCGCACCTCGCGCACCATCCTCGGTGCGAACGGAATCTCGCTGGAGTACCCCGTGATGCGGCATGCGACGAACCTCGAATCGGTGCTCACCTATGAGGGCACCGTCGAGATGCACCAGCTCGTGCTGGGCAAGGCGCTCACCGGCCTGGACGCCTTCCGGTGACCCGGTGACGCCGTGACCCGGAGGCCTGTCGGCCCCGTTGCCCGAAAGGCTCGCCAGCCGGCGAGCGCCCTGCTCAGCTCTGGTTGAAGAAGCCGTCCTGCATGCGGCCCGCTTCCCCGCTGACCACCTGGGTGTCGGCGGGGCTCAGCAGGAAGACGCGGGTGGCGACGCGCTCGATCGAGCCGCGCAGCCCGAAGGTCAGTCCCGCGGCGAAGTCCACCACGCGCTTGGCGTCGGAGGGCTCCATGGCCGTGAGGTTGACGATGACCGGAACGCCGTCCCGGAAGAGCTCACCGATGGCGCGGGCGTCCCGGAAGCTGTCCGGCGACACCGTGGCGATACGGCGGCCCTCTTCCTGGGCGGACTCGGCGGCCACACGTACCCGCGGGTCGGTGACCCACGCGTCACCCGACTCCGCACCCTCGGCGTACTCGTCGTCGTAGTAACGCTCGTCGTTGTCCTCGACGAGTCCCAGCCAGGCGCTCGCCTTGCGCACAGATCCCATGGACGCCTCCTTCCACTCCAGTCCGCTCACCGCGGTCCTTCGTCTTTCCTGTCCCCATCGTCGTCCATAATGCGGATCGCGCGCCAAGCGGATAGTCGCCGCGCAGGGGGTTCGTGACGGTACTGGTGCAGAAGATGTGGCGATTCGTCAAGGTTCTTCCTGTGTAGGGGCCGTGTTCTGAACACCATATGAAAGTCCGGGCCAGACGGGTGACACCGGGGACGTACGGGTGAACGGATGGCTCGATACGATGCCTGTCGCACTGTTGAACGACTCCACGGGGGTTCGTCGTGTTCGGAATAGTCAGGCCATGCACCCACCGGCTCACGGATGGGCTGAAAACCGAGTGGATGGCTCATCTCTGCGGGCTCTGCCTAGCGCTCAGGGCAGACCACGGGCAGTTCGCCCGGGTCGTGACCAACTACGACGGCCTGATCGTCTCCGTTCTGACGGAGGCTCAGATCGAGCGCACCCCGGCCGCGCGGCGCACCGCGGGCCCCTGTCCACTGCGCGCCATGAAGACGGCGCCCGTCGCCCGGGGCGAGGGAGCGCGCCTGGCTGCGGCCGTCTCGCTGGTCCTCGCCTCGTCGAAGGTACGTGACCACGTCGCCGACCGGGACGGGGTGTTGGCCCGCAAGCCGGTTGCGGCAGCCGCCCGCCGCGTCGCCGCGGGCTGGGACCGTGCCGGGGCGCGCACCGGCACGGAGCTCGGCTTCGACACGGCGGTCCTGCTCGACGCGGTGGACCGGCAGACCGGCATCGAGGCGCTGGCAGGCCCGGGAACGTCACTGCTCACCGTCACCGAGCCGACCGAGACGGCCACCGCCGCGGCGTTCGCACACACCGCGGTCCTGGCCGGGCGGCCCGAGAACATCGCCCCGCTGGCCGAGGCCGGAAGGCTCTTCGGGCGGCTCGCCCATCTGCTGGATGCCGTGGAGGACAGGGAAGCTGACGCGGCGTCGGGCGCCTGGAACCCGCTCACCGCGACCGGTACCCCGCTCGCCGAGGCCCGTCGGCTCGCGGACGACGCGGTCCACGGGGTGCGTCTCGCGCTGCGCGACGCCGCCTTCGTCGACGACAAGCTGGTGCATGTGCTGCTCGCCCATGAGCTGCGCAACTCGGTGGACCGGGCGTTCGGCACCACGAGTTGCTCGCACGCGCCGGAGCTGAGCGGCCCGTACGCACCTCCCCCCGGTGGCCCGTACGGGCCGCCCGCTCCTCCCGAGCCGCCGCGCCGCGACCGGCGCGGGCTGATCGCGGGCTGTCTGGTCTGGGCGGGGCTGGCCTGTACGTGCCAGATGTGCTGCGGCTCGTTCGAGGACCCGTGGAACCGTCAGCGCCGCGAGGGTCTCTGCGGCCAGTGCGACTGCGGCAACTGCTGTGATGGCTGCGACTGCTGCAACTGTGACGGCTGCTGCTGCTGCGACGGCGGCTGCTGTGACTGCTGACCTTGCGTCAGGAGGCCCGGGAACGCGCCGCCCCGGGGGAGCGAATCTCTCGGACGGGTAGCGCTCCAGATCGAAGGCGGAGGTGTACCTGCTGATGTACTCGCGCGCCGGCTCGTCGAGGAGCGGACGCACCGGCGGACGCCGCCCAGGAGTGGAAGAGCGGGCACGAGCGGCGCACGGCGACCCGCTCGAAGCCGTACGGACACCTCTCCCTCACCGGGACCCACTGGCTCCCCGACCACCCGGAGGGGCGAATTCCGGCCGTCCCGGGGCGGTGACGCGCCGACGGTGACGAGGTGGTGCCGACGGGGGTCGCCGAGGACGGTCTCACGGTCGACGGACACCCCCTGACCGGCGAGATCCGGCTCACCGCGGACCAAGGGCCGGCCCTCGGCGCGCGGGTCGCGCACGCGGAACGGCGGCCGGTGTGCCGCGCCTCGAAGGGGTGGGGGCGCTACGGGACTTCACCCGCGGCCGCCCGGCGCCCCGGCGCCCCGGCGCGCACGGCCCGGCGCGGCACCGGGCCACGGCCCACGCCGACCGCCGGGTGCTGCCGGGACGATTCACCCGTACGAGGTACATCGCAGCATGCGGGTGAAGAACGCCGACCGACGCAAGAGGGGCTCTCGGCCCCGGTGGCGCGATCTCCTTCGAGCCGGGGGGTGAGCAACTCGGTCCGCACGCTGCCATCGAGCCGGACGGTTCGCCGTGAGCGGCCTTCGCCGACGCCACCAGCGGGGACAGCTCGTAGTGACTCCGCTTCCCGCGTCCCGCCGCACCGGCCGCGGTCGCCTCCGTGGCCGTGGACTTCAACCGCCCGCCGCTGCCTCCGTTCGCCTTCCGCGACCACTTCGTCCGGCCCTCCCGCGGCCCGGCAACACCCCGACGGCCGGCGTTCTTGCGGGTGAGCGGAACCTCCGGAGCCGCTGACCCGTCTCACCGGCCGGACATGCACGCACAGCCCCGGTGGCACCCGAGCCACCGGGGCCGTCCGGTGTAGGCGCGCGGAGCGGCCGAAAGGAGCCCTTGCGCGGGAAGTTGACGGCCGGAACACTCCCGAACAGCGCTTGTCAGGAGCACGGCTTGTCCGGAAACCGAACATGTCCGACGCGATTTCTGGCTGCGCCTCACGGGCCCGGAACCCCACACCGGGTCCCCGATTCCCCCCTGGAGGAACGACAAGTGAGGATCAAGCGCACCACCCCCCGCAGTGGTACGGCGAGACATACGCGTCTGCTCGCCGTCACCACTGGCCTCGTCGCCGCCGCAGCGCTGGCCGTCCCCGCCGCCAACGCCAACCAGACACAGACGTTCAGTGCCGCGCAGCTCACCGCCGCGAGCGACGCCGTACTCGACGCGGATGTGGCAGGCACCGCCTGGATCGTCGACAAGGCGACCAACACGCTCGTCGTCACGGCCGACAGCACCGTCTCACGAGCCGAGATCGCCAGGATCAGGCAGGAGGCCGGCGCCAACGCCGGCGCCCTGCGGATCGAGCGGACCGCCGGAAAGTTCTCCAAGCTCATCTCCGGCGGTGACGCGATCTACGCCACCAGCTGGCGCTGCTCCGCCGGCTTCAACGTCCGCAGCGGCAGCACCTATTACTTCCTGACCGCGGGACACTGCACCGACGGCAATCCGCCCTGGTACACCAATTCCTCGCACAGCACGAGCATCGGTCCCACGGCCGGATCCAGCTTCCCGGGCAACGACTACGGCATCGTGCGGTACTCCAACACCTCGATCGCCCACCCGGGCACCGTCGGCAGTGTCGACATCACCAGCGCGGCCAACGCGACCGTCGGCATGTCCGTCTGCCGCCGCGGGTCCACCACGGGTACCCACTGCGGCTCCGTCACCGGCCTGAACGCCACGGTCAACTACGGTGGCGGCGACATCGTCTACGGCATGATCCGCACCAACGTATGCGCCGAACCAGGCGACAGCGGCGGCTCGCTCTACTCCGGCAGCCGGGCCGTCGGCCTGACATCCGGCGGCAGCGGCAACTGCTCCTCCGGCGGCACGACGTTCTTCCAGCCCGTCACCGAGGCGCTCAGCGCCTACGGGGTCAGCGTCTACTGACGCACCGCGCGCATCGACAGCAGTCGAGCCCCCGTCCTTGGCTCAGGACGGGGGCTCGACGACGCGTCCCTGTTTGAGAGGATGTGAGGGCGGTCGGGCGCGGAGGACGGGGGTTGCGGATCAGTGAAACGCATCGGAGTGACCGGCCACCGAGGAATCCCTCCCGAGGCATACGCCCATATCCGCGCCGGAATGCATGCGGCCCTGTGCGGCCACCGGGGCTCGCTGGAGGCACTGTCCAGTCTGGCGGTCGGCGCCGACCAGCTCTTCGCGGACATCGCCCTGGCGTGCGGTGCGGAACTGACCGTCGTCATCCCCAGCGGGGACTACCAGGCCGGTTTCACCGTCCCGGACGAGCTGGCCCGCTTCCAGCACCTGCGTGGCCTGGCCACCCGGGAGGTCCGGCTGGCCTTTCCGTACTCCACCGACGAGGCGTACTACGCGGCCGGCGCCTACATCGCCGACAACTGCGACCGCCTGCTGGCGGTCTGGGACGGCCGGCCCGCCCGCGGCCTCGGCGGAACGGGCGACATCGTCCGTTACGCCCGCGACCGGGGCAGGCCGGTGACGGTCATCTGGCGCGAGGGCCTGGAACGGCTCTGACATCCGCCCCCGGCGCACGCTCCCATTTCGCTCCCGGTTCCCGGCTCGCTCCGGGCGGCCGGGCAGCCGAGTCGCCATGAAGTCCGGTGCTGAGCGGTGCTGAGCGGTGCTGAGCGGTGCCGCGTTGCCCTTGCGACGCAATTCGGCACCGCACCATCGCCCCCGTTGTCAACTCCGGTGTCTGACGAGCCAGTCCGTGTGCTGCGGCGACACGATGCGTTCGGTCTCGTACACCGCGGACGGCCACTCCACGTCGCTCACCGTGGTCTCCATCGCCGTGTGCATCGCCGCCAGATCCTCCTCGACCAACGAGTGTGCCGCTATGAGGGGCTGATGGCGGCGGATCTCGCTCCACGCCAGACAGGCTGCGGCCGACGCCGACAACAGGCCCGCCAGGTCGACGGATCCGGCGAGCGAGAGAGTCCGCAGCAGGGCGAGGAAGAGCGCGAGCATCGTGAGCAGTCCGATGGACGCGGACCACAGCAGGGTCGCCCGCCGGGATATTTCCTTGCGACGGTGATACCAATTGCGTTGTTCGATCAGCCGGTCCCTCACATAGGTCTCCTTGCGGACGCTGAATGCCTTGGCCCGTAATCGCCGCATGGGTGTGGTGATCAGCTCCCCGGCCACCGGCCCCCCTTCGGTGCCGGTCCGCGGGTCCTCCCAGCCGACCTTGGTCAGCTCCCGCAGCCCCTCCTCCAGCCGCGTGGTGAACAGAGCATCCGCGTCGGTCGAGTTGGAGTCGAAGGGCGCGCCATGGACCGCGTACCGCCAGCACATGGACTTGATGAACTCAGCTGCGGAGCGGTTCAGTTGCCAATGCGACTTTGCTCGCCGCCTGGACGAGCGAAAGCTGAGCAGTAGTACGCCGGCGTAGGCCAACGCACTGAGTGCGCTGGGTAGTCGGAAAGTGTCACCGAGCGTCCATGACGACGGCAGCGCGGCCAGGGCCGCGCCCGCCACCAAGAGCAGAAGCTGATGACGTATGGCACCGACCGCCTCCCGCTGACGCGAGATGGCGATCTTGTCAGTGTGATGGAAGAGATCGGGTAGATCCGAGTTACGGAAGACCATGCTTTGCAGTGGGCCGGGAAACCCGGTCATGTGCACCCCCGTCTGCAGTTGTTTTGCCTTCACTCTTTAGGCGGAATGGATTGTTCCGTACCGTCCTGCGAGAATGCGGTGCAACGCTTCTGTTCCGTCTCCACGTGCTGAGTTGCTGCGGGTGGCCATGAGAGTAAAGTCGTGCCGCCAGCATCGCAACGGTGCGTGGTATCTGTGCTGCACACAACATCAAGGACGGCCCCCATGACCTTTCAGACCTCCGCGTCCTTCGCCGCCGCGAAGAAGAACCGCGTTCCACTCGCGCAGATCGATGTGACAGGCACGGATGCCGCGAGGAAGCTCGCCAGGGTCCTGCCTGCCGCCACCGACCGCACTCCGCGTCCCTCCAGCTTCAACTCGGCGCTCTAGACTGGTGGAATGACAGGACCCCTGGTCCCATTCCGCGAGATCGTATTGAAGGTCCACAGCAGGTGCGATCTTGCTTGTGACCATTGCTATATCTACGAACACGCTGATCAGAGCTGGCGTACCCGCCCAAAGGCAATCTCTGACGAAGCGATTTCCTGGACAGCTCTGCGACTGGCCGAGCATGCCAAGAGCCATGCCCTGCCCTCCGTGTCAGTGATCCTGCACGGAGGGGAGCCACTTCTGGCGGGACCCGCACGACTGCGGCGCGTCTGCGAGGAGCTCACGAGAGCCCTCGACGGAGTCGCCGGGCTCGACCTCCGTATCCATACGAACGGCCTACAGCTCGGCCCCCGCTACCTCGACCTCTTCGACGAGTACGACGTCGGGGTCGGGATCTCCCTCGACGGAGACAAGTCCGCGAACGACCGGCACCGCCGCTTCGCCGACGGGCGCACCAGCCATCCGCTGGTCCTCAGAGCCGTCGACCTGCTCCGGCAGGACCGCTACCGCCACCTCTACCTCGGTCTCCTGTGCACGATCGACGTGGCCAACGACCCCGTCCGCGTGTACGACGCGCTCACCGAGCTCGAACCCCCGCGCATCGACTTCCTTCTGCCGCACGCCACCTGGGACGACCCGCCGGCCCGCCCCGACGGCTCGCCCACCGCGTACGCCGACTGGATCCTGACGATCTTCGACCGCTGGAACCAGCGGGGCAGGAACGTGCCGGTGCGGCTCTTCGAGTCCGTGCTCTCCACCCTCGGCGGCGGCCCGAGCCTCACCGAGTCCCTCGGCCTCGCCCCCACCGACCTCGTCGTCGTGGAGACCGACGGCACCCTGGAGCAGGTGGACTCGCTCAAGAGCGCCTACGAGGGCGCCGCCGCCACCGGCTTCGACGTCTTCACGCACGCCTTCGACGACGTCGCCGCCCATCCCGGGGTCAGGGCGCGCCAGCTGGGACTCGCCGGAGTGAGCGAGACCTGCCGGCAGTGCCCGGTCGTACGCTCCTGCGGCGGCGGGCTCTACACCCACCGCTACAGCTCCCGGAACGACTTCGACAACACCTCGGTGTACTGCACCGACCTCGAAGCCCTGATCCGCGGCATCGAGGAGCGTACGGCCTCCTCGAGCGTCTCCCTCGCGGTCACCGACCCCGGCGTGCTCATGGCCGAGCACCAGGACGTGACGCGCACGCTGCTCGCCGACGTGCACCGGGAACTCGGCGGGCGCGGCGGCGAAGCGTGGGACGAGGCCTGGGAGCTGGCGTCGGCCCTTGAGGAGCGCTCCGAGGCGCTCGACGCCGTGTACGGCCATCCCTACACCTACACCTGGCTGCGGGACTGCCGGACCGCGCTGCGCGAGGAGCGCCCCGGCGCGGTCGGGCGCGCGCTCCGGCTGCCGGCCTATCTCGCCGCCGCGGCGGTACGGGCCGGGCTCGACGTCCCCGTCCGGGTGCCGTACCGGGTGGGCACGCTCCGGCTGCCCACCCTCGGCGAGCTGCGGCTGACGGGTCCGGACAGGGACGGCACCGCCGAGGTGCGGGGGGCCGAGGAGGGCTTCCGGTTACGTCTGGACGGCCGTGCGCCGCGGCTGGTGAGCTCCGCCGGGGAGAGCGCCGGCTGGCGGCCCGTACGAACGCTCGGCGGCGACGGTACGCCCGCGCTGCGGCTCGATGACCTCGACCCGTACCGCGACTGCTTCGGCGTCCCGGTGCGCGAGCGGCTCGGCGCCGAGGAGGCCGCGCTGTGGAGCGCGCGGATCGCCGGCGCCTGGGATCTGCTGCGGCGGACCGCACCCGAGCAGGCAGCGCAGGCCGCCGACTGTCTGACCACCCTGACCCCCCTCGCGTCCGGCCGGCCGTCCGCGCACGGGCACGGCTTCGGAGCGCTCGGCATCGCTCTGGCCGGCACGCCCGAAGAACTCGCCTCCGCGCTGCTGCGCGGATACCGGCGGGCCAGACTGCACGCGCTGCTCGAGGTCACCGATCTCTACGCACAGGACGGCTGGTGGCGCCATCCGGCGCCCTGGCAGGACGCACCGGTCACCGCGTCCGAGCTGCTGGCCGGTGCCTACGAACGGGTGGGACTTGTCGCCTTCGAGCCGGAGGCCGCCGACCACGCCCGGCGCGCGCTGGAGACCCTGGAGCGGGCCGCGGAGCTGACGGTCTCCGGGCAGGCCCTGGTGGAGGACCTCTGGAAGGAAACGGGCCGTGGGTGAGGCCGGTTCTGGAGGGGAGCCGGCGCGGATGCTGCGGGGACTGGGCATACAGAAGGGCATGACACTGCTCGTCCACTCCGCACTGCGCGGCACCGGCCTCGACGCGGACACCCTCAGGGACGCGCTGCTGGACGTACTGGGCGAAGACGGCACGCTGGTGGTGCCCGCCTTCACCGAGGCCAACTCCGACACGTCCCACGCACATCTGACCCGCGTGCGCGACATGACACCCGAGCAGGTGACGGCCTTCCGGGCGCACATGCCGGCCTTCGACGCGGCAGCCAGCCCCAGTGAGGGGATGGGCCGGTTGGCCGAGTCGGTGCGGACCGCCGAAGGGGCCGTCCGCAGCGCCCATCCGCAGACCTCCTTCGCGGCGGTGGGGCGGCGGGCGGCAGAACTGCTGGCCTCGCACCCGCTCACCTCGCACCTCGGTGAGCGCTCGCCGCTCGGAGCGCTGTACCGCGCCGGCGCGCGGGTATTGATGATCAATGTGGATTTCGATGTGTGCACCGCATTCCATCTCGCCGAATACCGGACCGGATCACCTCGGCGCACCTACCGTTGTGTGGTGCAGCAACCGGACGGGAACAGGCAATGGGTGGAGTACGAGGACGTCGCGCTCGACGACAGTGATTTCGACGCCATCGGCGCCGCCTTCACCTGGGGCGTGGAGCAGAAGGGACAACTGGGCGGAAGAACCGCACGGTTGTTCTCGATCAAGGACGCAGTCGACCACGCGGAGAGCTGGATGACCGAAAAGCGGTGTTGATTGACTGAACGTCGGGGGGATGGAGGGTGTCCGGCTCCGGAATGATTAATTCGCTCGCATCTCTCATCGATGTCGGGTGTGAGGGCGGGCGTTCACACAGGACGGGGGTCGTGTGTCAGATCCAGCGCAGAGAGCGGCGGACCATCGGCCGTACTTCTTCTTGAGTTATGCGCATACACCGCGGTACGGGGCCGGGGGACCCGACCCGGACATGTGGGTGGAACGGCTCTTCCGTGATCTGTGCGGCCATGTGATGGCCATGACCGATCTGCCGGCGGGGGCACCTGCCGGTTTCATGGACCGGGAGATCCGCTCGGGCGAGGGCTGGTCGGAGCGGCTGGGCGAAGTCCTGGCCACCTGCCGGGTCTTCGTTCCGCTTTTCTCGCCGCGGTACTTCGCCAGCGAGATGTGCGGCAAGGAGTGGTACGCCTTCGCCCAGCGGGCGATCTACCACCACGCCAAGAGCAACAAGCCCGCCGAGGCGATCGTGCCCGCGCTGTGGGTGCCGATGCCTCCGGAGCAACTGCCCGGTCCCGCCGAGCGGTTGCAGTTCAACCACCGCGCCTTCGGTGACCGCTATGTCACCGACGGCCTCTACGGGCTGATCAAGCTCCGAATATTCGCAGAGGAGTACGAAGCTGCCGTCTACGAACTCGCCAAACGCATCGTCAGCGTCGCCGACACGACGCGCGTCGGATCCGGCAGCCCCGTGGACTACCGGCAGGCGCCCAGCGCCTTCGGCAAGCCCACCGGCGGACCACGCCCGATGCATGTGACGGTGGCCGCGCCGACCAGCCACGACCTGCCCGAAGGCCGCGCCCCGGACTACTACGGCAAACAGTCGCAGGACTGGAACCCGTACCATCCGGACTCCGCACGGCCGCTCGCGTATGTCGCCCAGGACCTCGTGCGCTCCCTCAACTACCAGGCGACGGTCTCCTCGTTCGACCATGAGTCGCCACCCGACCCGAGCCAGCCGCCCACCCGGCCCGAGATCCTCCTCGTCGACCGCTGGGCACTGGAGGACGAGGACCGGCGCCGCCGTCTGGCCGCGTACGACGCGGAGCCGCGCCCCTGGGTGAGCGTCGTCGTCCCCTGGAACCGCGAGGATCCGCAGTGCCGGGTCTCCGAGGCCGAGCTGGTCGAGAAGCTGGAGCAGACCATGCCGCATCAGATGCGTCAGGGCCGGGCCGCGTGCCGGGCCGCCGCGAGAGGGGTGCTCAGCATGGAGGCGTTCGGCCAGATCCTGCCCCAGGTGGTGGAGTCGGCGGCGCAGGAGTATCTGCGGCACGCCGAGGTCTTCCCGCCGGCCGCGCCCCCGCCACCCGGAGCACGCTCGTCCGAACGGCCCAGGCTCCGTGGCCCGATGGCCGAGTACGGCACCACCCACTACGTCCCGAACACGCGTGACATCGCCCCCGATGCGGAGGACACGGATGACAGCCAGTCGTGACGGACGCATCGTCACCTTCTATTCGTACAAGGGAGGTACGGGCCGCACGATGGCCCTCGCCAACACGGCGTGGATCCTTGCCGCGAACGGCAAGCGGGTCCTGGCGGTCGACTGGGACCTGGAAGCGCCCGGCCTGCACCGCTTCTTCCATCCCTTCCTGGACCCGTCCACGCTCGGCGCCACCACCGGCGTCATCGACCTGATCACCGAGTACGCCTGGGCCGCGACGAGTCCGGATCCGCGCCGCGACGACTGGCACGTCGACTACGCCCGCATCATGCCGCACGCGGTCTCCCTCACCCCCGAGAGCCTGGGCTGGGAGTTCCCCGACGGGGGCACCCTCGACTTCGTCTCCGCGGGCAAACAGAACCGCGAGTACTCCGCCACGGTCTCCACGTTCGACTGGGACAACTTCTACGACCGGCTCGGCGGCGGCGCCTTCTTCGACGCGCTGCGTGACGACATGAAGGCCAACTACGACTACGTCCTCATCGACAGCCGTACGGGCCTGAGCGACATCGCCGACATCTGCACCGTCCATCTGCCCGACATCCTGGTGGACTGCTTCACCCTGAGCGACCAGTCCATCGACGGCGCGGCTTCGGTGGCCCGGCAGATCGACGAGCGCTACGGCGGGCGCGGTATCAAGATCTTCCCGGTCCCGATGCGCATCGACGAGGGCGAGAAGGAGAAGGCGGACGCCGGCCGCGCGCTGGCCCGGCTGAAGTTCGACCGCTTCCCCACCGGTCTCTCCGGAGAGGAACTGACCGCCTACTGGGGCGCGGTGGAGATTCCGTACCGGCCGTACTACGCCTACGAGGAGACCCTCGCCACCTTCGGCGACGAGGCGGGACTGACCAACTCCCTGCTCTCCGCCTTCGAGCGGCTGACCTCCGTGGTCACCGAGCAGCGGATCACCTCGATGCCCGCGGTCGGCGAGGAGGTCAGGCTCCGGATCAGGGACGCGTTCACCCGCCGCCGGCCGGCCCTGCCCGCAGACCTCTTCCTCAGCTATGTCGCCGAGAACCGAATGTGGGCCGACTGGGTGGAGTACCAGCTCACCCGGGCCGGCTTCCGGGTCGTACCGCGCGACGTCTCCGCGGAGCGGGAGCCCGCCGACGCCGGCGAACTCGCCGCCGAGAGTGCCGCCCGCACGGTGGTGCTGCTGTCCAGCGCCTATCTCAAGTCCGCACGGGCGGTGGAGGTCTGGTCCCGGGCCGCGGCCGAGGACCCCGGCGGAGGCCGCCACCATCTGCTGCCGATCAGGGTCGGCGACGTCAGACTCACCGCGCCCTACATCGACCGCAACCCGGTGGATCTCTTCCGCCTCGACGAGGTGCACGCCACCACCGCGCTGATGCGCGCGCTCGACCGCCCCGTCCAGCTCTCCGACAGCTCCTCGCCGGGACCGCGCTTCCCCGGCACCGTGCCCAAGATCTGGAACGCGCCTCCCCGCAACGCCGGATTCACCGGGCGCTCGGTGGTCCTTGAGCGGATGCGCGACCAGCTCGGCGGCGGGATGGCGGTGGCCGCCGTACTGCCCCAGCCGCAGACCCTGTACGGACTCGGGGGCGTCGGCAAGACCCAGGTCGCCCTGGAGTACGTCCACCGCTTCATGGCCGACTACGACCTGGTGTGGTGGATCTCCTCCGAGCAGCCCGACGACGTCGTCGCCGGACTCGCCGAACTCGCCGTCCGGCTCGGGGCCCAGGGCGGCGAGGACATGGCGGCGGCCTCGCAGGAGGCCATCGACCTGCTGCGGCGCGGAGTACCGTCCTCGCGCTGGCTGCTGGTCTTCGACAATGCCGACGACCCCGAGCAGCTCAAGCGCTTCTTCCCACCGCAGGGGCCCGGGCACATCCTGGTCACCTCCAGGAACCAGAGCTGGTCGCAGTACGGGGACGCGCTGCCCGTCGACGTCTTCCTGCGCGAGGAGTCCATCGAGCACCTCCAGCGGCGCGCCCGCGGACTGACCTTCGAGGACGCCGACCAGGTCGCCACCGCCGTAGGTGATCTGCCCCTGGCCGTCGAACAGGCCGCGGCGTGGATCGCGGAGACCGCCACACCGGTCGCCGCCTATCTGGAACAGCTCAAGGAGCAGGCCGCGAGCGTGCTCGCGCTCAACCAGCCCGCCGGCTATCCCGAACCGGTCGCGGCCACCTGGAACGTCTCCATCGAACGGCTCAAAGAGCGTTCGCCGGCCGCGGTGCGACTGCTCCAGCTCTGCGCCTTCTTCGCCCCCGAGCCGATCTCCGCGAACCTCCTCTACAGCAAGGAGATGATCGACGCCCTCAAACCGTACGACTCCTCGCTCCAGGAGAAGCTGGTGCTCGGCCGGGTGATCCGGGAGATCGGCCGGTTCGCGCTGGCCAAGGTCGACCAGGTCTCCAACTCCATCCAGGTGCACCGCCTGGTGCAGGCGGTCATCCGGTCCCAGCTGACCGAGCAGGAACAGCGGGACGCTCGGCACGCCGTCCACCGGGTCCTCGCGGGCGCCAGGCCCGACGACGACGAACCGATCGACAACCCCGAGACCTGGCCGCGATTCGCCACCATCTGGCCGCACCTCGGCACGTCGGAGGCGCGGTACTGCAAGGAGCCGGAGACACGCCGGCTGATTATCGACCGGGTGCGCTATCTGTGGAAGCGCGGTGACTGGAACACCGCGTACACCCTCGCCAGCGAGGTGCGCGACAGCTGGAAGGAGATGCTGGGCAACGACGACCTCCAGTACCTCTACCTCCGCTTCCACCTCTCCAACATCCTTCGCTCGCAGGGGCGTTATGTGGAGGCCAAGGAGCTGGACGAGGTCACCCTGGAGCGCCAGCAGGCCGTGCTCGGCACCTCTCATCCGCACACGTACATGACCACCAGCGGTCTCGCGATGGACCTGGGCACCCTCGGGCAGTACGGCAGGGCGATGGAGCTGGCCACCGAGGCGCACGAAGGGTTCAGCCAGATCTTCCACGAGTCCCATCCGCGTACGCTCGCGGCCGCCAACAACCTGGCGCTGAATCTGCGCATGGTCGGCCAGTACGCCAGGGCGCGCGAGATCGACCAGGAGGTCTTCGACCGGCGCACCGAAGTGCTCGGCCCGGAGCATCCGTACACCCTCTCCTCGGCGATGAACCTCGCACGCGATCTGCGCGAGGTCGGGCGGTACGAGGATTCGGTCTCCCTCCTCAGCCGGACGTACGAGCTCTACAAGGAACAGCTGGGCCGGACCTTCCCCGGCACGCTGGCGGCGGCCAAGAGCCTTGCCGTGTCGCTGCGCAGGGCCGGCCGCCTGGAGGACGCACGGAGGCTGACCACGGCCACCCGCAACCGCTATCGCGCCAAGTACACCTCGGCCAACCCGGACTCGCTCGCCTGCGACCTGAATCTGGCGGCCGACCTGTTCGCGGCCGGGGAGCCGGTGGCCGCGCGGGATCTGGCGCAGGAGGTCGCCGACCAGTACACGAAGGTGCCGGGGGAGCGGCATCCGTACACCCTCGCCGCCATCAACAACCTCGGGATATACCAGTGGGGCTGCGGTGACGCGGAGGCCGCCCAGGTCCTGCTGGCGAGGGTGTCCAGGACGATGCGGGAGGTGCTGGGCGAGGACCATCCGCACGCCCTGTACTGCACCATCAACCTCGCCAACGCGCTTGCGGACCTGGGTGGTCTGGAAGAGGCGCTGGAGATCGAGCAGCGGACCGTGACACGGCTGCGCGAGGTGCTGGGCTCGCACCATCCCGAGGTGCTGGCCGTCGCCTCCAACATGTCGGTCACGCTCGGCATGCTCGGGCGCAAGGACGAGGCGGCGCAGCTGCGGGCGGAGACGGTGGACGAGCTTCAGCGGCAGCTGGGTGAGGAGCACGCGCTGACCCGGATCGCTCGGGACGAGCGCCGGGTGCACCGCGACCTGGAGCCCCTGGCGGTCTGACCGCTTCTGCCGGACGGGTCTGGTGTCAGGCCCGTCCGGCGTCCGGCGACACGGTGGGCCACCGGACGGCCCCGGTCACTCCAGCAGCCATGTCAGGATCCGGGGCAGCGCGTGCAGCGCGTCGAAGTGCGCGGCGGTCGGTTCCAGGACCGCCGTCACGCCCGGGATGCGCTGTGCGAGCCACCGTGAGTGGCCCACCGGCGAGAACACGTCCTTCTCGCCGTGCCACAGCATCACCGGACCCTTGATGTCGGCCGGGTCGAAGCCCCATGGGCTGCAGAAGGCGAGTGCGTCGTCGATCCAGCCGTACGCCGAGGTCCGCAGCGCCTCTTGGTAGTTGCGCAGCAACATGGACCTGACCCCGGCATCGGCCACCACCATCCGGTCGGACTCGGTCAGCTCCCGGCGCAGATCGTCGAGGAGCTTTATCGGGTCCTTCCTGATCTCGGCGGAGCGCAGGATGAACCGCTCGGTCAGCCCCGCGGGATCGTCCGACGCGGTGGTGTACTCCAGCACATTGGACGCGGCCATGCCCTCGAACCAGTCGAGCCCGTCGGCGTCCCTGGGCGCGAGCGTCACCAGGGCGGCGGTGCGGGTGATCCGTTCCGGCATCAGGGCCGCGCAGGCCAGCGCATGGGGCGCGCCGCCCGAGCGGCCCACCACCGCGAACCGATCCAGACCGAGCTCATCGGCGATCGCCCGTACGTCCTGGGCGACATCGGCGACGCTGCGGCCCGCCAGCCGGTCCGAACCGCCGTAGCCGGGGCGGTCGTACGCGATCAGCTGGGTGCCGCGCTGATACAGCACCATGCCGCGCGGCGCCGGGCCCAGCCTGCTGCCGGGGGTGCCGTGCAGCAGGAAGACCGGCCTGCCACGCGGATCCCCCAGCCGCTCCACCATCAGATGCCGCCCGTCCGTCGCGTGCACCCGACGTCGCACTCCCGCGCCCCCTCCGTCGTAGCTGCCCCAGTAAGTGCCCTGTGCAGACATGGTGAGCCAGGCATTCCCAGCCCGTTCGATGATTACCCATCAGAGGCGTCGACCGGGACTCCCTTTGACGTCATTTGGGGGTTACCGTCGAAGTGGACCGTGCGCGCGCGTCCACATCGCACCCCAGGGGGGCCCTGATGGTAGAGGCACTGGTGACGACCGCAGCGGCCGTCGCGTCCGTGGGAGCCGTCTGGGTGATGGCGGCGGCCCGGGTTGTCAAGCAGTACGAGCGGGGCGTGGTCTTCCGCCTTGGAAGAGTCAGATCCTCGGTTCGCGGCCCGGGTTTCACCCTGATAGTCCCCTTTGTGGACCGGCTGAGCAAGGTCAATATGCAGATCGTGACGATGCCTGTGCCCGCGCAGGACGGGATCACCCGGGACAACGTGACGGTGCGCGTGGACGCGGTGATCTATTTCAAGGTCGTCGACGCCTCCGAGGCCATCGTGCAGGTGGAGGACTACCGTTTCGCGGTCTCGCAGATGGCGCAGACCTCGCTGCGGTCGATCATCGGGAAAAGCGATCTGGACGATCTGCTCTCCAACCGCGAAAAGCTCAACCAGGGGCTGGAGTTGATGATCGACAGCCCTGCCATGGGGTGGGGGGTGCAGATCGACCGTGTGGAGATCAAGGACGTGTCGCTGCCCGAGACGATGAAACGGTCGATGGCGCGGCAGGCCGAGGCGGACCGTGAGCGCCGGGCGCGGGTCATCAACGCCGACGCCGAGCTCCAGGCCTCCAAGAAGCTGGCCGAGGCGGCGAAGGAGATGTCGCAGCAGCCCGCCGCGCTCCAACTGCGGCTGCTCCAGACCGTTGTCGCGGTGGCGGCGGAGAAGAACTCCACGCTGGTGCTGCCCTTCCCGGTGGAGCTGCTGCGCTTCCTTGAGCGCGCCCAGCAGCCGGTGCCGCCGTCGGATTCCGGGCCTACGCAGTCGGGAACGGGGCGGGAGTAGTCCCGCCCATTGCGCATGACCTGATTGCATGCGGTGTTCGCAGTCGGAATCGACTCGTGTGAAAGCTTCGGTGAAAGCCCTGTGAACGCACCCGTGTTGTCGTGTGCCCGTCCTGAAGTCGACCTGGGATCAGGCCGGGTCTCCCTCACGCGCCCGGCGCAGGGCCTCACGGGCCGACCAGATGACCGACACCAGCGGTACGGCCACCACCGCTCCCACCACCCCGGCCGCGATGGCTCCGCCGATCACCGACAGCGCGACCACCACCGGATGCAGCTGGACGGCCCAGCTCATCACGATCGGGTGCAGCAGATGCCCCTCGATCTGACCGATGATCACGATCAGCGCGATGACGACCGCCGCGATCACCGGCCCCTTCGCCGCCAGCGCCACCACTGCCGCGACGGCGAGCGCGACGGGCGAGCCGATCAGCGGAATGAAGGCGGCGAAGAATTCCAGCAGCGCCAGGGGCACGGCCAGCGGCACCCCCAGGGCGAACAGGGCAACCCCGACCAGGACGGCGTTGGTGGCCGCCACCAGCACGATGCCGTGCGTGTAACCGGTGAACGTCTGCCAGCCGGCCCGGCCCGCCAGCGCCACCCGGTCCTGTACCGACTCCGGCAGCTGGGCACAGAACCAGGACCACTGCCGGTCGCCCGACTGCATGAAGAACACTGAGGAGAACAGTGCGAGCGCAAGCGCCGTCAGCACTTCCACCAGCCGGCGGCCGCCGCTGATCGCGGTACTGATGAGCGTGGACCGGTGGCTGGAGAGGAACTGCCCGATCCGGGACTGGAGATCGTTGAGCGCGTCGGGATTCAGCCTGAACGGCGGCCCTTCCAGCCACCGCTCGATTCTGTGCAGACCCGCCCCGAACTCGCGCTGCAACCCGGCGCGTTCCCCGGCGACCGCCTGGCCGACCAGGGCCAGGGTGCCGAGGACGACAAGGATGCTGCCGATCAGCGCGATGGCCACGGCGAGAGGCCGCGGCAGCCGGCGGGCCAGCAGATCAACCACCGGCCGGAGCATCGCGGTGATGACCAGACCGAGGAAGACGGCGACGCCGAGCTCGTGAAAGCGCCCCAGGATCGCGAAGACGGCGTAGACGAGGCCGCCCACCACCAGGATCCGCCAGGCGTAGGCGGCGGCAGTCCGCAGCAGGGGGGACACCGCCGGTCCGCCGGCCGGCTGCGCTCCGCCACGGATGCGCCGGGGCCGGGGGTGAGCCCCGGTGCGGGCTGTGCCGCGCCGGCCCGTGCGGGGTCGGAGCCGCCGTTGCCCGGGCGGCTCCTCGGACGGATCTCTGGGCATGGGATCTCTGGGCATCGGCTCCGTCCTCAGCCGGCCGTCGCCGGACGGACGGCGGGATCCGTACCCACTGCGGACTCTGTCGTGCGGCCTCGGCGGAACATCCCGCAGGCGAGTGTGACCAGTGCCCCCGCCACCGCCCACGCGGCGAGGACCAGCATCGGGCCGCCCGCGCCGTTGCCCTGGAAGTACGCGATCGAACGTGCCGCGAAGGTGCCCGCGCCCGGAGGCAGCGCGGGCCCGATGGCCCGCCAGAACGGAGGCAGCAGGGGATAGGCGTATGCCCCGCCCGCGCTCGGATTGCCGAGGACCACCACCAGCAGGATCGCCAGACCGATACCGACGACGCCCGCGAGGCCCTGGAAGGCGAGGGTGATCGCCCCGACCGCGAAGACCACCAGGGTGCCGAGGCCCCACAGGGCCATGACGCTGCCGGGCAGGGCCCCGAGGATCGGGCCCGCGATCACCGTCCCGAGCAGGCCCGCGGTGATCGAGTACAGCAGCAGCGCCCCCAGCCTGATCAGGGCGCGCGCGGTGTTGGCGGGCCGTGCGCCCGCGCTGATCGCGAGGATCGCCGCGCACAGATAGCCGCCCACGCACCATCCGATGACCAGATAGAACGAGGACAGCCCGCGCGCGTCGCCCGCGGAGCCGGGGACGACATCCACGACGACCACCGTGCGCCGCTGTGCCCGCTCCGTCGAGGCGATGACTTCGGTGAGGGCCCCGGAGAGCGAGGCGCCGGAGGCACTGGCGACCAGCAGCCGGTCGGCGGTGCCCCGCGGGTCGATGATCAGGGCCCCGTCGACATCACGGTTCTCGATCTGCCGGAGCGCTGTCGCCTCGTCCGTGACGCCGCGCGGATCGAGCGGGTCGTCCGGCAGCGCGGAGAGCTGCCGCACCGCCTGATCGGTGATCTGCGCCGCGGGTGTGACGACGGCGAGGGGGATCTCGTGCGGCTTCGGCTGGTGGAAGGCGCCGATGTACGAGGTGATGAAGGCGAGCTGGAGCGCGAGCACCCCGATGACCAGGACCGCTGCTCGCACGCTCACCGCGTCCTTGAGCTCGTCGAGGAAGCCTGTGCGGGGGCCGCCGTCGGATGTCTGGGTCATGGGCCCCACGCTCCGTGTCACCCGGTGTTCACGCAGGTGGGACGGGGCCGAATGGCTGACGCGGGCGGCGGTGGGGCCGACGCGGCGCGTATCGCACGAATGTTCGAAACTTGGTCTATGGTGGAGACGGGGGAGGTGAGACGGACTGATCCAGGAGGTGCGGGTGCCCGGGTTCACGCATCTGCACACCGTTTCCGGGTTCTCCCTGCGGTACGGGGCATCGCACCCGGAGCGGCTTGCGGAGCGCGCCGCCGAGCGGGGCATGGACGCCCTCGCGCTGACCGACCGCGACACCGTCGCGGGTGTGGTCCGCTTCGCGAAGGCCTGCGCCAAGAACGGCGTGCGCCCGCTGTTCGGTGTGGACCTCGCGGTGGGGGAGCGGGTGCGCGGAGAGGGGCCCACCGAGCGGCGGCGCACCCCCGTGCGCGGCGGCGCGTTCGTGGACGAGTCCGCGCCCCGGACGGTCTATCTCGCCCGGTCCCGCGAGGGCTGGGCCCAGCTGTGCAGGCTGGTCACCGCCGCCCATGCGGCGCAGGGCGCCGGCCCGCTGCTTCCCTGGGCCGACAATCACGGCGAGGGTCTGACCGTGTTGCTCGGGCCGGCCTCCGAGATCGGCCGGGCGCTGGCCGCGGGGCGTCCCGACCGCGCGGCGATGCTGCTCGCGCCATGGCAGGAACGTTTCGGCAACCAGCTGCGCCTGGAAGTCGTGCACCACGGGCTGCGGGGCACCGGCCCCGGCTCGCTGCGACAGGCCGCCCGCACCCTCGGCTTCGCCGCCGAACAGGGCGTACAAGCGGTGCTGACCAATGCCGTCCGGTACGCCGACGCGGGGCAGGGCCCAGTCGCCGATGTCCTCGACGCGGCCCGCCACCTGGTCCCGATCGACCCGCGCAAGGGTCTCGACGCCGGTGAGCGCTGGCTCAAGGACCCGGCCGGGATGGCCCGTACCGCCGAGCAGGTCGCCGAAGCCGCCGGCTTCCGCCGCGACACCGCGCACCGGCTGCTCGCCATGACGGAGGAGGCGGCGGCCGGGTGCCTGGTCGACCCCGAGGACGATCTGGGGATCGGCTCCGTCCACTTCCCGGAACCGCATCTGGTCGGCGCCGGACGCCGTACCCCGCAGCGGGTACTCGCCTCCCGGGCAACCGCCGGCATGGTGCTGCGCGGCTACGACGGCCGCCGGGACTACTGGGAGCGCATGCACCACGAGCTGGACATCATCGCGCACTGGGGCTATGCCTCGTACTTCCTGACGGTCGCTCAAGTCGTCGACGACGTACGGAAGATGGGCGTCAGGGTCGCGGCGCGCGGCTCCGGGGCGGGCTCGCTCGTCAACCATCTCCTCGGCATCGCGCACGCGGACCCCGTCGAGCAGGGGCTGCTGATGGAGCGCTTCCTGTCCAAGCGGCGTTCCGTACTGCCCGACATCGACATCGACGTGGAGTCCGCGCGCCGGCTCGACGTCTACCGCGCGATCATCGGCCGCTTCGGCGAGGAGCGGGTCGCGACCGTCGCCATGCCCGAGACCTACCGGGTGCGTCATGCGGTACGGGACGTGGGCGCCGCGCTCTCCATGGACCCGGCCGAGATCGACCGGATCGCCAAGTCCTTTCCCCACATCCGCGCCCGCGACGCCCGCATCGCCATGGAGGAACTGCCCGAACTGCGCTCTCTGGCCAAGGAGCATCAGCAGGAAGGGGCACGGTACGACCGGCTGTGGGAGCTGGTCGAGGCGCTGGACGCGCTGCCGCGCGGGATCGCCATGCACCCGTGCGGGGTCCTGCTCTCGGACGCCACGCTCCTCACCCGTACACCCGTGATGCCCACCAGCGGCGAGGGCTTTCCCATGGCGCAGTTCGACAAGGAGGACGTGGAGGATCTCGGGCTGCTCAAGCTCGACGTCCTGGGGGTACGGATGCAGTCGGCGATGGCGCACGCGGTCGCCGAGCTGCGGCGGGCGACGGGACAGGAGCTGGATCTCGACGACCCGGCGCAGGTGCCGCCGGGTGACCCGGCGACGTACCGGCTCATCAGGTCCACCGAGACGCTGGGCTGTTTCCAGATCGAGTCGCCGGGGCAGCGGGACCTGGTCGGCCGGCTCCAGCCGTCCGACTTCCACGATCTGGTCGTCGACATCTCGCTCTTCAGGCCGGGGCCGGTCGCCGCCGACATGGTGCGGCCGTTCATCGAGGCCCGGCACGGCAGGGCGCCCGTGCGCTATCCGCATCCCGATCTGGAGGGGCCGCTGAAGGAGACGTACGGAGTGGTCGTCTTCCATGAGCAGATCATCGCGATGGTGGACATCATGACCGGCTGCGGGCTCGACGAGGCCGACCGGGTGCGGCGCGGGCTCTCCCATCCCGAGTCGCAGGGGAAGATCAAGGTCTGGTTCGCGCGGCACGCCGAGGCGAAGGGGTACGCGCCCGATGTGGTCGCCCGTGCCTGGGAGATCATCGAGGCCTTCGGCTCGTACGGCTTCTGCAAGGCGCACGCGGTGGCCTTCGCCGTGCCGACCTACCAGTCGGCATGGCTCAAGGCGCACCACCCCGCGGCCTTCTACGCGGGGCTGCTCACCCATGACCCCGGGATGTATCCGAAGCGGCTGCTGCTGGCGGACGCGCGGCGGCGCGGGGTGCCGGTGCTGCCGCTGGATGTGAACCGGTCCGCGGCCTCCCATCGAATCGAACTGGTGTCTGGTTCGCCTGATCGGTGGGGTCTGCGGCTCGCGCTCTCGGACGTCCATGGCATCAGCGAGGCCGAGGTCGCGCGGATCGAGGCCGGGCAGCCCTACACCTCGCTGCTGGACTTCTGGCAGCGGTCCCGCCCCGGCCGTCCGGTTGCCGAACGGCTCGCCCAGGTCGGCGCGTTGGACACCTTCGGCGCCAACCGCCGGGACCTGCTGCTGCACCTTGCCGAACTCCACCGCGGACAGCGGGGCAGAGGCGCGTACGGCAGTCAGCTCCCCCTGGGGGATGGCCTGAAGACCGCCCCCGTCGGACTCCCCGACCTGGGTGACGCGGAACGCCTCAGCGCCGAGCTGGGTGTTCTCGGCATGGACGCGTCCCGTCATCTGATGGGGGATCACCACGCCTTCCTCAAGGAGCTCGGAGTGCACTCCGCGCAGCGGCTGCGCTCGGCGCGGCAGGGGGAGACAGTGCTGGTCGCGGGCGCGAAGGCGGCCACCCAGACACCGCCGATCCGGTCCGGCAAGCGGGTCATCTTCACCACGCTCGACGACGGAACGGGCCTGGTCGACCTTGCCTTCTTCGACGACAGCCACCCCGCGTGCGCCCACACCGTCTTCCACTCCTGGCTGCTGCTGGTCCGCGGCGTGGTGCAGCGGCGCGGACCGCGCAGCCTCAGCGTGGTCGGCGCGGCGGCCTGGAATCTGGCGGAGCTGGTGGAGCTTCGGCGTACGGGCGGACTCGACGCGGTCGCGGCGCGGCTGGCCGAGGCGCCGGAGGAGGAAGCCCCGGCCGGCAGTGACCGCCGGATCCAGCTGCCGACGGGCTACGAGCTGAACCCCTGGGCCGACCTCCAGCCGCCGGGTGAGCAACAGGGCGCCACGGGACGGAAGTTGTGGCATCAGAGTCCGGGGAGCGCGGGATGATCCTCTATGTGCGGTTCCGGTCGCCCGCCGCAGGTGGGACGGGCGGTGTCGAGACCGCGCTGCCCGCGCTCCTCGGCCTGGCCGAGGGCATCAGCCCCCTCGTGCAGGCGCTCCCTCCGGACGCGGCACTCATCGATGTCCGGGGCGCCGAACGGTACTTCGGCCAGGACGCCGCCCGCCTCGCCTCGCTGCTGCGGGTGCGGGCGCTCGCCCACTGTGGAGTGGACTGTGCGATCGGGGCGGGTCCGAACCCGATGCTGGCCAGGATGGCGGCGCGGGAGGCGGCGCCCGGGACGACCCTGGTGGTGACGGGCGACGAAGCCGCCGCGTTCCTGGCCGGCAAGCCGGTAGCAGCGCTGGACGGTGCCGGGACGGCGACGGCCCGCACCCTGTGCGCGTACGGCCTCGACTCCATCGGCAGGGTCGCCGGGGCGCCGCTCGCCGTGCTCCAGCGGATCGTCGGCGCTCGGGCCGGGCGGGAGCTGTGGGAGCGGGCGCGCGGCATCGACCGTACGGCGGTCGTCCCGAACGCCGCCGCGCGCTCGGTCGCCGCCGAACGGACCTTCTCCCACGACGAGCTGGACCCCGGGTCCCACCGCAGGGCGCTGCTCTCGATCGCCGAGGAGCTGGGGCTGAGAATGCGCGGCGAGGGACAGGTGTGCCGCTCGTTGAGCCTGACCGTGCGGTATGCCGACCGGTCCACGACCACGCGGGCGCGCATCCTGCGCGAGCCGACCGCGCACTCGGTGGCGCTCACCGGTGCCGCGTACCGCATCCATGAGTCGCTGGGGCTCCAGCGGGCCAGAGTGCGGAGCCTCTCGCTGCGTGCCGAGGATCTGACGCCGGTCGAACGGGCCGCGCGGCAGCTGACGTTCGACCCCGCGGACGAACGTGCGCGGCGGATCGAGGCGGTGGCGGACCGGGCGCGGGCCAGGTTCGGACCGAGGGCGGTCGTGCCGGGCTCACTCGCCGCGTGATGGGGCGGGTCGCCTCGGGTTGCCCACCGGGGCTATCTGCTATTGACAGGGATTCAGTTTTTACCGACGCGTAACTTCCCAATCCTGGTTACTGGTGCGTAGGTTGGCGTGAGCACCACAATCCCAATCCAGTCATCGCTACTCCCTTGAGCCGCAAGGAGATTGCCCGATGCTGCCATGGAAACGTGCGTGCAGACCGGCCGCTGCCTTACTGCTGGCGCTGTCTGCCGCCCTCGCTCCCGCCGTCGCCGCCAACGCCGATTCAACCGGCGCCCAGGCCGTGGAATCCGCCCCCCACAGCGGCTGGAACGACTACTCCTGCAAGCCCTCCGCCGCCCATCCCCGCCCCGTCGTCCTCGTCCACGGCACCTTCGGCAACTCGGTGGACAACTGGCTCGCACTCGCTCCGTACCTGGTGAACCGCGGTTTCTGCGTCTTCAGCCTGGACTACGGGCAGCTCCCCGGCGTGCCCTTCTTCAACGGCCTCGGCCCGATCGACAAGTCGGCCCAACAGCTCGACGCGTACGTCGACAAGGTGCTCGACGCGACCGGCGCCCCCAAGGCCGACCTGGTCGGCCACTCCCAGGGCGGCATGATGCCGCGCTACTACCTCAAGTTCCTGGGCGGCGCGGACAAGGTGAACGCGCTGATCGGCCTCGGCCCCGACAACCACGGCACCACCCTGTCGGGCCTGGCCAAGCTCCTGCCGTACTTCCCCGGCGCGGAGGACCTCCTCAAGGCCGCCACCCCCGGCCTGGCCGACCAGATGGTCGGTTCCGCGTTCATCACCAAACTCAACGCGGGCGGCGACACCGTGCCCGGCGTGCGCTACACCATCATCGCCACCAAGTACGACGAGGTGGTGACCCCGTACCGCACGGCGTTCCTGGAGGGGCCGAACGTGCGCAATGTCCTGCTGCAGGACTTGTGCGTGGTCGACCTGTCGGAGCATCTGGCGATAGGGCTGTTCGACCGGATCGCCTACCACGAGGTCGTGAACGCGCTGGACCCGGCACACGCGAAGCCGACGAACTGCGCGTCGGTCTTCTCCTGAGCAACGCACAACTGCCGTCCGCTTCCCCGGAAACCCCGGGGAAGCGGACCCACTCCATGTCCGTGGTGCCGGGCCCCGCCTCAGCGGCTGTGACGGCCGCAGCGGACGGTGCCGAACGTCGCCATCGCGCCGAGGGCGAGGGCGCCCGCCCCGCCGAGGGCGAGGTACGAGACGCCGCTGTCACCACCGGTCTCGGCGAGATTCTCGTTCCCGGCGGCGGGCGCCTGGGCGGGCGCGGCGGCTGCGCCGTTGGCCTCGGGAGCGTTTCCGGCCGGAGCGCCCTTGGGAGCCGCCGACTTGGGAGCCGCCGAGTGCTCGACATGGTCACCCCCGTGCCCGTCGTGGTCGACGGTGGACTTGCCGGCCCCGCCGGCGATCTCCTTATCGGAGGGCGCGGACGGGGTCGCGGCGGGGCCGCCCTTACCGCCGTTGCCCTTACCGCCGCTGCCCTTGCCGAAGACCACGTCGGAGCAGGTGTAGAAGGCCTCGGGGGAGTCCGAGCGCTGCCAGATGGAGTAGATCAGGTGACGCCCGGACTTCTTCGGGACGACACCGCCGAAGACGTACTCCCCTTTGACGAGCCTGGGGTTGGTGACCTTCGCGAAGGGCTTGGCCTCCAGGTCCGACCAGGCAAGACGCTTGGCCGGGTTGTAGCCGTCCTTGGTGACGTACAGCGCGAAGGCCCCCTTGTGCGGCGCGGTCGCCTTGTAGCGGAAGGTGTGCTTTCCGGAGGCGAGCTTGGACGAGGGCCAGTCGCGCCGCGGCAGGTCGAGCCCCTTGTACTTGGCACGGCCCGCGCTGCACAGCTTGCCGTCCGGGATCAACCGCTTGTGGTTGCCTGCCGCGTTGGCGATGTTGACTTCGTTCCAGTCGTAGAAAGCCTGCGTCCCACTGGCCGCGACCGCCGCCTTGCACGCCGCGGATTTCGGGCTCTCCGGCCCCTCGGCGAAACAGGCGGACACCCGGCTGACCGGGGCGGTCATCGACCCGTGCGCAAAGGCGGGCATGGCGGCCAGCCCACCGATCGCGAGCGGCGCGAACGCGAGGGCCGCGACGGAGGTGACCTTGCGGCGAGCGGTCATGGAACGTACTCCTTCAGGCGGAATCCGGCGGGACCGGGGGCCGCGTTCGAAGGGGCGGTGCGGCCCCCCGTAGGACTGCGGCACCGACCGTTCGAACTGGCCCCGGCTTGAGCAAGCTAGCCGCTCAGAACGCCGAAATCGCCTGTTGGGAGGGGGTGATGGCCATCGTTATGGTGGCTTTAAGGCCGGGGTAAGTGGGGGCACAGGAAGCGGCGGCATTGCGGGATCGGCGCCTGTCAGCACCATGGACGAGCACACCGATCCCGACCTCCCGCTTGTTCCCGGTCATGCGGGGAGGAGATCCCGGCCTCCCCTTCGACCGTCAGTGGGCGATCGAGTCGATCAGCTCCCGCGCCCCCTGGCGCAGCAGCGCCACCGCCACCGACGTGCCCAGCGTCGCCGGGTCCAAGGGGCCCGCCCACTCGTGGGCGTTGAGAACCGTCTTGCCGTCCGGGGAGAAGACACACGCCCGCAGAGACAGATCACCGCCGCGCTCCGACTTCGCGTATCCCGCGATCGGGCTGTTGCAGTGGCCCTGCAGGACATGGAGGAACATGCGCTCCGCGGTGGCCTCGCGGTGGGCGGCGGGGTCGCCGAGGGAGCTCGCCGTGTCGATCACGTCAAAGTCGCCCTCGCGGCACTGGAGGGCCAGGATGCCCGCGCCGATCGGCGGGCACATCGTCTCGGGTGAGAGGACCTCGGAGATCACGTCCGTACGGCCGATGCGCTCCAGGCCGGAGACGGCAAGCAGCAGCGCGTCGGCCTCGCCCGCGGCGAGTTTCTCCAGGCGGCGGTTGGCGTTGCCGCGCATCGGTACGCAGTCGAGATACGGGTGGGACGCGGCGAGCTGGGCGATGCGGCGTACGGAGGAGGTGCCGATCCTTGCGCCGGGCGGGAGTTGGTCCAGGGTGAGCCCGGCGGGGTGGATCAGGGCGTCGCGGATGTCGTCGCGCTTGAGGAAAGCGGCGAACACCGTGCCCGCGGGCAGGGGCCGGTCGGCCGGGACGTCCTTGACGCAGTGCACCGCGAGGTCGGCTTCGCCGGCGAGCAGCGCCGCGTCGACCTCCTTGGTGAACGCGCCTTTCCCTTCCACCAGGCTGAGGTCCCCCATCCACTTGTCGCCGGTCGTCTTGACGGGGACGACCTCGGTGCGGATGCCGGGGTGGAGCGCGGCCATGTCGGCGCGCACGCGCTCCACCTGGGCAAGTGCCATGGGCGAGTCGCGGGAGACGATGCGGATCAGGTCAGGGGTGGACATGGCATCCACGATAGGGCCTTGCGCTCGTGCTCCCGGCCCATGACGACGGATCCATCTCCGGTCACACAAAAGGGAGTTGGGTGATCGCGCGCATGTTCGACGGGGATGTCGTCGCGCACTCACCTCGCGACAGTGAGGCTCCTTCGGGAAACTGATCGCGCGCCGCCGTACCGTATCCGTATGAGCGACGACATCCGCCCCGCCACCGCCGCCGATGTACCCGCCGTGAAGGCCGTCACCGATGCGGCGTACCGCCCCTACATCGCGCGCATCGGGCTCCGCCCGATGCCGATGGACCGGGATCACGCGGCGGATGTGGCGGAGGGGCGGGTGTTCGTCGTCGGCGACCCGGTGACGGGGGTCCTGGTGCTCGTTCCGCACGAGGACCATCTCTTCGTGGAGTCCGTCGCGGTCCACCCCGACGCCCACGGGCGCGGGGTGGGCCGCCGGCTGCTGGAGTTCGTCGATGAACACGCGTGCGAGCTGGGCCTCTTTGAGGTACAGCTCTACACGAACGCGATGATGTGGGAGAACCGGAAGCTCTATCCGAAGTTCGGGTACGAGGCCGTGGAGCGGCGGGCCGAGGGGCCGTACGACCGCGTCCGCTTCCGTAAGCGGCTCGCCCCGCCCTCCGGCCACTGAGCGGGTGTTCCGCGCGGCCGCGGGTCCGCCCTCAGTCGAGCAGGTTGGTCAGCTTGCCTCTGTGGGCGAGGAGTTCCAGCTCGTCCAGGGCCCGTACGGCGTGCCCGGCGGCATCCGGGTCGCGGGCGGTCAGACCGCTCTTGGCGAACTCGTCCTCGTCCAGCCGCAGCACGTCCGCCCCGTCCGCCGACACCCACAGATCGAGGTCCAGGTCCTCGACGGTGAGCACGCCGTCCCCCGGCACAGCCGGGCGGGTGATGTCGCAGTACCAGCCCTTGAGGGTGGAGTCCGCGGCGCGGACCTCCTTCACGGAGTACCAGCGGCTGCGCCAGTAGTGCTCGGTGAACACATCGCCGTGCTCGAACCGTACGAAGCCGAAGTCGCGTGCCTCCTCGCCCGCCCAGGGCGCGCGGACCGTGATGTGGTCGCCGTCGTCCGCGAGGAGCTCGGCGGGATAGGTGATCTTGGTTCGGCCGGCCTTGACCAGGCGGACCTCAACCGAGGGTGCGGACATGACGTACCTCCGTGGCGCAGACCTGGTAGCCGAACCATGTGTTGATCGCCAGCATGGGGCCATTGTCCGCGTCATTGCTGGTGAACGCGTCCGTGTAGCCGGCGGCGCGGGCACGGCGGAGCGAGTCGGCCTTGGCGAGCTTCGCCAAGCCCCGGCCGCGGTGCGCGCGGAGCGTGCCTGTCATGCCGGAGGCGTATCGGGTGGCGCCGTCCGTCTGTGCGGCGGTGAACGCCGCGACCTCGCCGTCCACCACCACGACGGTGGTGAGCTCGCGGTCGAGCAGCGGGTTGCTCCAGGTGTGGCGGCACCAGTCCTCGTAGTCCTCGAGCTCCACCGCGATGTCGCTCGGCTCGTCCGACGTGGCCTCCGCGTCGGCCCGGAACAGCGGCAGGGGATCGGCCTCGAAGTCCCTGGCGGTCCTCAGCTCGACACCCGCGGGCAGTGCGGGCGGCGGCGGCAGCGTGCCGGCTGCCAGGTCGAGGCGCTGGAAGACGGCCGAGCGCGTCGGCCGGTAACCGTGCTTCCGGGCGAAGCGCCGGGAGTGCGGATTGTCCAGCGCCCAGGCGTACACCGTCAGGGCGCCCGCCGCGGCCAGATGCTCCTCGGCGGCGCGCAGTATCAGCGCTCCGGCGCCCTGGCCGCGGTGGTCGGGGTGGATGTGCGGGGTGACGAAGGACTGTCCCGGCTCGCTCGCCTCGTACGCGATCCCCACATGCGCCGTGCCGATGATCTCCCCGTCCTTCTCCGCGATCAGCAGCCGGTACTTCTTGGCGGGGTTGGCGCTCTCGAAGCCGAAGAGGACGGCCTCCTCAGTCGTCACGAGGAAGGGGAGAATGGCACGTCGGACGCGGGACACGGACACGGCGTCCTCGGGGCGGAAGTCACGGACGATCACAGTCATGAGGACGCACGCTATGTCCCGGCCGGCCGTGTCGCCTCCCAATTTCCGGCGGTGGGGGAGAATCGGGGGCGTGACCCTGAAGATCGCCATCGATGCGGACGCCGCCGACGCTCCCTACGAACAACTGCGCACCCAGATCTCCGAGCAGGCACGGTCGGGCGCGCTGCCGGTGGGCTACCGGCTCCCGACGGTGCGCGGGCTGGCCGAGGATCTCGGACTCGCCGCCAACACCGTCGCCAAGGCGTACCGCGCGCTGGAGGCGGACGGGGTGATCGAGACGAGGGGCCGGAACGGGACGTTCGTCGCGGCGGCCGGGGACGCGGCGGAACGTGAGCTGGCCGCTGCGGCGCGGGTGTTCGCGGACCGGGCGCGCAGGCTGGGCAGGACGCAGGACGCGGCACTGTCCGCGGTACGGGACGCGCTGCGGGCGGTGTACGGCGGCTGAGGCGCCGGGTTCCCGCTCAGGGAGCGGGGGACCGGGTGCCGACCCGGTATCAGAGATACAGGCCCGCGTCCGCGCCCTCGTGCTGTGCCGGTACCGACGCCGGGCTGGTGCCGCGGCGCAGGGCGTACAGCTCTGCCAGCGTCGCGCCCTCGCGGCCCACCCCCTCCTCCGTGCCCAGCCAGGTCACCGACTCCTTGCGGGTCAGTGCCCCCACCTCGATCCGGGCCAGACAGCGTCCCGGGCGCACCACCGCCGGGTGGAGGCGCTCAAGGTCCTCGTTGGTCGTCACCCCCACCAGCACATTGCGGCCCTGGCCCAGCAGACCGTCCGTGAGGTTGAGCAGCCGGGACAGTGCCTGGCCCGCGGTGTGCTTGGCCTCGCCGCGGATCAGCTCGTCGCAGTCCTCGAGCAGCAGCAGCCGCCAGCGGCCCTTCGACGTGCCTTCGTCCTCGCCGATCGCGATGTCCATCAGATATCCGACGTCGTTGAAGAGCCGCTCCGGGTCGAGCACGCAGTCCACCTGGCACCAGTCGCGCCAGGAGCGGGCCAGCGTGCGCAGCGCGGAGGTCTTCCCGGTGCCGGGCGGGCCGTGCAGCAGGAGCAGCCGGCCCGCGATGTCGTCCGGCGTCACCTTCATCAGCCGGTCCATCGCATCGGCCACCGGGGCCGTGTAGTTGGGCCGGACCTCGTCCCAGGTCCCGGCGGCGATCTGGCGGGTGGTGCGGTGCGGGCCGCGCCGCGGTGACACGTACCAGAACCCCATGGTGACGTTCTCCGGCTGAGGTTCCGGCTCGTCGGCCGCACCGTCGGTGGCCTGCCCCAGCACCTTCTCCGCCAGCTCGGAGCTGACGGCCGTGACCGTGACATCGGCGCCGCGGTTCCAGCGGGAGACGAGCAGTGTCCAGCCCTCGCCCTCGGCGAGCGTGGCACTGCGGTCGTCGTCGCGCGCCGCGCGCAGCACGGACGCGGCCGGGGGCAGCAGGGTGGCGCCCGGCTTGACGCGGTCGATGGTGGAGCTGTGGGAGTACGGCTGCTCGCCCGTCGCGAAACGGCCGAGGAACAGAGCGTCGACGACGTCCGAAGGCGAATCGCTGTCGTCGACGTTGAGCCGGATCGGCAGTGCGTCCTGAGGCTTTGCAGACATGCGCCCATGATCGGGCACCGGACCGCCGCGCGCACGATGTTTTGAGCGGCGGCGCGCCCGGCGCCGGCTGCCGCGCGCCTGCCGCATCAGCCGCGGGCCCGGCGGATCAGCGTGCGGGCCCGGCGCGTGCGGCGCACCACGGCGTAGCCCTTGGTCAGCGCACGGTCCTTGGCGAAGTTCAGGGCGACCGACCGGCCTTCGACGAGCCGTTCGAACTCCTCGATCGAGGTGGTGCGCCGCACGGTCACCCTCCGGAGGGCGTACGGCCCCTGCCGGGGCAGGGCGAGGGCGTTGCCGACGGCGAGCGACTGTGCGAAGCCCGCGGCCCGGACCGCTTGGCGGACCCGGCGGCTGGAGTAGCCGTAGGGGTAGGCGAACGAGACGGGCGGGGTGCCCAGCTCGTCGGCGACGAGGTCCCGGCAGCGGACCGTTTCGAACCGCAGCCGGTCGTCGTCGAGCTGGTCCATTTGCGGATGGGTGTGGGTGTGGCCGCCGATCTCGGTGCCCGCGGCGGCCAGTTCCCGCACCTGGTCCCAGTCGAGCATCGTGTCGAGCGCGCCGCCCTCGTCGTGGGCCCCGCGCAGCCAGCCCGTCGAGACGAACAGCGTGGACGCGAAGCCGTGCTCGGCGAGGACGGGGAGGGCGTGCCGGTGCACGCCCTCGTAGCCGTCGTCGAAGGTGATCAGCACGGGCCGGCGCGGCAGGGGACGGCGTCCGCCCGACCGCCAGGACTCGCCGAGCTGCGCGGTGGTGAGCGGAGTGAACCCGCGCTCGCCGAGCAGTCGCAGTTGCTCGGCGAAGGCGTCGGGCGCGACGGAGAGGCCGTAGGCGGCTTCGGCCGGCCGGTGACCGACGGCGTGGTACATCAGGATGGGGACGGGTGCAGTCACCCGGACGTACCTCCTGTGCTCGGCAGTGGTGTGACGGGTCCCGACGAGAAGGTCGCGCCGCCCCGGCGCGCCCGCACGCTCCCCACCGCATAGCCGCAGGCGGCGACCACGACCCCGGCGACGATCGCGCCCGCCCGGCCCGCGCCACCCCGGCGGCCCAGCAGGGCGTCGCGCAGCCCGCGCACGACTCCCGCGGGGAGCACCCGGGTGGTGTAGCGGCGCTCGGACTCAAGCCCCTTGGCCGCGCCCACGCTCCGAGCGACGAGGGCCTTGGACAGGCCCTCGGCGTAGGCCCGGGTGCGGAAGTAGCCGAACTGTTCGCGGGCGGCCGGAACCTTGTGGTGGATGACCGCACGGTCGTCGATGAGGAGCACCGCCTCGGGCAGTGCCCTGGCGAGCCGGATGCACAGCTCGGTCTCCTCGCAGCCCAGTGGCCGTTTGTCGCCGTCCCGGCCGATGCCGGTGGCGAAACCGCCCGACGCGTCGAACGCATTGCGCCGGAAGGAGGCGTTCCCGCCCAGCACATTGCGCACCCGCACCTTGCCGGGCGGCAGACCCCGGTACGTACAGCCGACGACCCAGTCGAACTCCTCGGGGAACCAGCGGGGCCTGCGCCCGGAGGCCCAGGCGGCCATCGTCCGTCCGCCGACGGCCATCACCCGGTGGTCGGCGTACCCCTCGGCGAAGTACCGCAGCCAGTCCCGCTCGGCCACGGCGTCGTCGTCGAGGAAGGCGACGAACTCGCCGCGCGCCGCGGCGATGCCGGTGTTGCGGCCGGCGGAGAGGCCGCGGGGGCCCGCGTTCGCGAGCACCCGCACCTCCTCACCCTGCGGCGCGGATCCGCCCTCGGCCCCGTACTCCTTGAACTCCTTGCCGAGCCGGTCCAGCAACGGCGGATTGTGGTCGACGACGAGCAGCGTCTCCAGCGCCGGCAGCGACTGGCGCCGTACGGAGTCGACGGCCGCGAGGATGTCGTCCCAGCGGTCCTCGGTGTAGACGCAGATCACCACCGAGAAGCGTCGGTCGCTCAAGACACCTCTCCCCGCGGGATCCGGAGGTTCAGCGCCGCCTCGCGGCGGCGCTCGGCGCGGCTCACACCCTTCTCCTTGAGTATCACTCTCAGGACCCGCAGGCCGTCCCGTACGGCGCTGAGGTTGCTCACGCCGTGGATGCGGAGGTACTCGTGGCTGGGGACCTCCTGCACCCGCAGTCCGGCCTTGACGACCCGGATGTTCATCAGGGTCTCGATCTCGAAGCCGGTGCAGTCCAGCGTGATCTTGTCGAGGCAGTGCTTCCAGAATGCGTTGTAGCCGTAGCAGAGATCGGTGTAGCGGGCCCCGAACTTGGCGTTGACGACGGAGCACAGCACCCAGTTGCCGAACTTGCGGATCGGTGTCATGTCGTCGGTGCCGCCGCCGTTGGCGAAGCGGGAGCCCTTGGCGAAGTCGGCACCGGAGACAAGGGCCGAGACATAGGAGACGATCTCCTGTCCGTCGGCCGAGCCGTCCGCGTCCACCATCACGATGATGTCGCCGGTGCAGGCGGCGAATCCGCTGATGAGGGCATCCCCCTTGCCCTTGCCGACCTGCTTCACGACCTTGACGTCCGGCCACAGTTCGCGGGCGACCTGGACGGTGTTGTCGCTGGAATTCCCGTCGACCAGCACGACTTCATGAATCCAGTCGGGCAGTGTCTTGAAGACGTACGGGAGATTTTCCGCCTCATTCATGGCGGGGATCACGACGCTCACGGGCGGAGTGATCGCGAGATGTGAGGAGATCGGCCGGTAGGCGGCTGATATTCGGCTGACCCCCTTCACCGGAACTTCCGGTTCGGGAACTGGTGCTGCGGCTGATTCGGTGCTGGTCTCACGGTGCGACGGTTCGAGATAAGGATCTTGCCCCGGAACGGCCGGGCGCAGGACTGAACTCATGAGTCTTTTCCCTCTCCACCGGTGGACCGCCCGCCCCCGGGCAGTCCGGATGAGTTTCCGGTTCGAAAGGGGGGTTGTTCTCACCCCGGCCATGACGGCATAGCGGCTCCGTGCCTGGTGGGTGAGCTGGTGAAAATGGCCGCGCGGCGTACGGCTCGGCAAGAGCGCGAAAACCGAGCACGGCACCCCCCTACCGCGCTCCGCTCCGGAACCATCGCGACGCTTGAGCCCTCCCCTAGAGTCGCCTTGCATGATGGACCGTTGCGGGTGGATGTACGACGGTATTGATGACGGGGACTCTATGGCAAGACCTGGACAAGGACTCACTTTTTTGCTTTTTTGATACCGATTCGGTGATCTGTTACGGACCGGCTTGATCGAATTCCCTTGATCCCTTTCATCAACCGGCTGGCCGGATCGATGTGTTCCGGGTTCCGCTTTCGGAGTGCCGGTGATCCGAGGAAGAGTAGGCCGGTGATCACGGCGACTGCCGTGATGCCTTGGCCGGTCGTCAGCGCGTGCGACGACGACAGCAATTGGGCGATCAGCAGGTCGATGACGACCGCGCCGGCCGCGGCCACGGCCGCACGCGCCGCCGGGTCCAGTCGCGGGAGCGCGGCGGCCAGGGCGCAGGCCGGTCCCGCGAAGAGGAAGAAGAGGATGAACGGCGCGCGCAGCGGCGACTGGACGCCGGTGAGCGCCAGACCGACGCCGACCCCCGAAACGGCGAACGCTGCCCCCGCGAGAACCGTCAGGAGATCCGTCCCGGGCGCGGGCGGCCTGTCTCTGATCGTCTGCATGACCGACTTGCCCCCCAAGGCGTCGGTTGCGTCGTTGCTGAGCCTCCATGCTCCGCAGCACGCGACGCCCCGTCAAGAAGCTCTCGCAGATTCTTCTTGGCATGGACACTTCCAGTGAAGTATGGGCTTTGCTACGAAAGTTGAGGCAGAGATCCTGCTAAAGGGAGGTTCCATGAAACTGTCCCGAATCGCGGCATTCTCATCCTCACTCCTCCTCGGCGCCGTCCTCGCTCTCACCGGAGCCGGCCAGGCACAGGCCTCGGACAGCGCCGCAGCCCTTGACTACGTGGCCCTGGGGGACTCCTACTCATCGGGACTCGGCGCAGGCGGCTACGACAGCGCAAGCGGCAACTGCAAGCGCAGCACCAAGGCCTACCCCAGGCTCTGGGCAGCCGCCCATTCACCCTCGTCGTTCGCGTTCACCGCTTGCTCGGGCGCTCGTACGGGTGATGTCACGGCCGGTCAGCTCGCCCCCCTCAGCTCGGCGACCGACCTCGTCTCGATCACCATCGGCGGCAATGACGCGGGCTTCTCCGACGTCATGACCACCTGCGTCCTGCAGTCCGAGTCCAGTTGCATCAGCCGGATCAACCAGGCAAGGAGCTACGTCGACTCGACCCTGCCCGGGAAGCTCGACTCGGTGTACTCGGCGATCAGCACCAAGGCCCCCTCGGCCCGGGTCGTCGTCATCGGCTATCCCCGCTTCTACAAGCTCGGCGGCAGCTGCATCGCCGGACTGAGCGAGAACGAACGGGCCGCGATCAACGGGGCCGCGGACTACCTCAACACCGCCATCGCGAAGCGCGCGGCCAACCACGGCTACGACTTCGCCGATGTCGTCCCCGCCTTCACCGGGCACGAGATCTGCTCCGGGTCGGCCTGGCTGCACAGCCTGAACCTGCTCAACATCGGTGAGTCGTACCACCCCACGGCCTCCGGACAGTCCGGCGGCTACCTGCCCGTCTTCACCGCTCACGCCTGAGAGCCGTGACCGCGCCGTTCGCGGTGTAGGAGGAGCCCGATCCGCTCGGGGTCCCGGGGTCACACGTGACCGAGAAGCCGATCCAGTTCGAGCGCACCTCGACCGGACTCCGGGTCTCCACCCGGATCCGGTCGTGGTACGTCCCGCCCTGCCGGTATGTCAGCTCGACATGGCTGACGTGCTTCTGCTTCGAGCCTCCGGAAGAGAATTCCAGCGTCTTCCAGCCGTCGTCGGAGCTTTCGCCGCTCTTCGTCGCCCAGCGGTAGTCGACGGTCTCCGGAGTGCGGCCCACAGTGATCGTCGCGCGGAAGGCCGGAGCCTCGGCCTCGGGCGGCGGACAGGTGCCCGAGTAACTGCCGTGCACGGTCCGGGCGTACACCTTGACCGTCTGCGGCGGGGTGTACGTACCGCTGTTGCCGCCCTCGTCCGTGCCGCCGCCCGAACCGTTGCCGCTCGAACCGTTGCCGTCCGAGTCGCCGCCGTCGGCCCCCGCGCCCGGCACTGAGGCGATGCTGCCCGGACCGGAACTCGGACGCACCGGTGCCGGGCTCGAACTGCCGGCGTTGTCGCCGCCGCCCCGGTTCCGCTCGACCAGCGCCCAGGCAAGTCCGCCGAGCGCGAGAAGCAGCACCGCCACCCCCGTCACCACCGCCAACGTCGCCCGCCGGGCGCGGTCGGGTGGGAGACCCGTCGTGTCCGTGACCACCTGGCCGGACACGGGAGCCGGAGCCGGTCCGAACGCCGGCCCCGGCCCGGCAGGTGTGGGGGATGCCGACGAGACGGTGGGGCTGTGCGGTCCCGGCGCCGCGGCCGTACCGACCGTGCCACCCGCCCCGATCACCCGCAGCCGGCGTTCGGCCTCCGCCGCGGACAGCCGTTGCGCCGGATCCTTGCGCAGCAGCTCCGCGATCACCGGTGCGAGCGCCCCGGCCCTGCGCGGTGGCGGCAGCTCCTCGTCGACGACGGCCCGCAGCGTGCTCAGCGGAGTGTTCTGGCGGAACGGGGAGTTGCCCTCGACCGACGCGTACAGCAGCACCCCGAGCGACCAGAGATCCGATTCGGGTCCCGGTGTGCGCCCCAGCGCCCGCTCGGGAGCGAGGAACTCGGGAGAGCCGATCAGCTCGCCCGTCATGGTCAGGTTGGAGGTTCCCTCGACCACGGCGATGCCGAAGTCGGAGAGCACCACGCGGCCGTCGTTGCCGATGAGGACGTTTTCCGGCTTCACGTCCCGGTGCAGCACTCCGGCCTCGTGCGCGGCGCGCAGAGCCGCGAGGATCTCCGCGCCGATGTGCGCGGCGCGCTGCGGAGTGAGCGGCCCCTCCGCGTCCAGCACGTCGGAGAGCGCGAGCCCGCGGACCAGCTCCATCACGATCCACGGCCGGCCGTCCTCGGTCGCCACGTCGTAGACGGTCACCACATTGCGGTGCGAGATACGGCCGGCGGCCCAGGCCTCACGCTCCAAGCGCGCGTAGAGACGCTGCTCGTCGGTGGTGCCGAACCCCGCCGGGGCGCGCACCTCCTTGACGGCGACCTCACGGGCGAGCACCTCGTCGCGGGCGCGCCACACCACGCCCATCCCGCCTTCGCCCAGAGGGCTCAGCAGTCGGTAGCGCCCTGCCACCAGCCGCTCATCGCCCGGAACTTCGCTCACAGCGGGCCCCCATCGGTAGCAGAGGAACTACCCCAAGTTAACTCACGCAAGAGCCGTTGCCGCCCCCCTGAGCGCCAATCCGCATCCGATCGCGAGCACCACGCAAGCCGTGCCGAGCGGCAGGGCGCGCTGCGCGGCGGAGAACAGGGGGCCCTTGCGGCGGGTCCGGTCGGCGAGCAGCCGGGTGGCGCGTTCGCCGAGCCTGACCGCGGCGAATCCCGCCGCGGCAAGGGTGAGGGCGAGTCCGGCGCCGTACGCGAGGACGAGCAGAAGCCCGAACCAGGCCCGTCCGAGAGCGGCGGCGCCGACCAGGACGACGACGGCGGAGGGGCTGGGGACGAGTCCGCCGGCGAAGCCGAGCAGGATGGTGGAGCGGAGCCCTAGGGAGCGGTGGTCGTGGGTGTGCCCGTGGCCGTGCGTGTGCCCGTGGTCGTGCCCGTGCTCTGGCTTCTGGTCGTCCCCGTGCCCGTGGGTGTGCTCGTCACCGTGACTATGGCTGTGGCCATGACTATGGCCGTGCCCGTGACCGTGGCTGTGCCCGTGTCCTGCGCCGCGGTTCCGCCACGCCCTGCGGACGAGCACGGCCCCCGCGAACGCCACCAGCGCCCCGCTCACCACGCCCAGCCACGCCACCACGGAAGGCGCGGCCGCCGACCCCACCGCGATCAGCCCGCCGAGCGCGAAGACCCCGAGCGTGTGAGTGATCGTCACCGATGCGCCCAGCGAGAGCACGTCCCGCAGGGAGTTGCGCCCGCCCGCCGCGGCTGCCGCCGCCATCACGGTCTTGCCATGGCCGGGCGCGAGCGCGTGCAGCGCGCCCAGCAGCAGCGCCGTTCCGAGGGCCAGGGCCGCGAACCCGGCGGTCAGGTCGCGCTTGGCCACCAGATCGGTCAGCGCCCGCGTCCAGCGGTCCGCGCCACGCGGCAGCACCGATGCCGGGGGCGCCGCCTCCTGCCGGTCCGCGGCCGCGGGTGCCCCGCCCGGCGTGACCGTGAGCGCCGCCTTCGTCGTATCCGGCGCCGAGTCCAGCTCGCCGCCGGGGTAGCGGGTCAGCCTCCGCGAGACCGAAGCCTTCGGTACGTCGGACGAGGTGAGGGTCATCCGGTCGCCGCCCGCGGTGATCTCCCGCCAGCCCGGTCCCTGGCCCTCGCCCGCCGCGGTGAAGCCGATCGGCTGCCGTCCGTCGGGCAGTTCGGCCGTCAGCCTGCACTCGACGCGGAGCGTCGGCAGTCCGGCCTGCCCCGGGCGGACCTCGGCACGGCTCGTGCCGGAGGCGAGTACCACCGTGCGCTGCCCGGCGGTGACCCGGCTGGCCCGGGCCGCGTCCCCGCACCGGCCGACCGCCCACTCGGAGAGCTCGCCCGGGGACATCTTCCTGTCGCCGTCGCGGTCGATCTTCGTACGGGCCTGGGCGGCGGGTATCTCCGCCAGGTCCTCGACGTGGTCGACGGTCAGCCGCCCGGGCGCGACGAGGAGCCCGTCGTAGCGGTTGACCGTGAAGTTGCCGAGGGGATGCGCCGCGGCAGTTCCCGCGGGCAGCACCGCCAGCGCGGCCCCGGCGACGAGGACCGCCGCGCCGACGGCGGTCGTACGCCTGTTCATGACGCCTCCAGAGCCTGCAGCGCGGCCCGTGCCGCGCGTGAACCGGTGGGGGAGAAACCGGGGTTGATCTTCAGCGCCGATGCGAGAGAAGCGCGGGCGGCGGCCGTCCTGCCCACAGCCCGTTCGATCATGCCGCGGTGGTAGAGGAACGCCGCGTTGCGGCAACTGCCCGGAGCCGAGGTGGCGAGCAGGGGCAGGGCCTCCTTGGAGCGGCCGTTGACGTGCAGCGCCCAAGCGAGGGCGTCCGCCGTGTGCACGGTCCTGCGCTGGGCCCACTCCGCTCGGGCGGCCCTCAGGGCTTCGGCCTTGTCACCGTGCTCGGCCAGCGCGAGAGCGGTGTCCAGATCGGTGTCCACGCCATTGGCGCGGGCCAGTTCGGTCCAGGTGCCGATGAGCTCGTACTGGGCGCGGGCATCGGCCTTGCGGCCCGTCGCCTCGTACAGCTCACCCAGCGCCACCAGCTGACCCGGCAGCGGCAGCCGGTCCACGACCGTCTGGAGCCCGGACACCGCGGATGTGAGATCACCCTGCGCCGCCTGTGTACGGGCCCGGCCCTCGATGGCGGGGAGGTAGCCGGGGTCCGCGCCCAGCGCGGTGGTGAAGTACCGCTGGGCCTGGGCGTACGCCCCCTGGCTCCACTCCAGCTGGCCCAGAGCGGTGGCCACGTACGAGGTGTCGCTGCGGGAGGACGCGGCCGAGTCGAGCGCATTGCGGAGCACCCGGCGGGCGCCCGCCGGGTCGCCCCGCAGCTCCAGGACATACGCGTAGCGGGTGAAGACCGGAATGCCCGGACGGCGGCCGTCGGCCTCCTCGGCCGCCGCCATCGCCTTGGGGTACTCGCCCAGTTCGACGAGGGCGTCGATCCGGGAGGCGAGGGGACGCTCGCCGTAGGGATTGACCTTCAGCGCCGCCTCCGACTCGCGCAGCGCGCCGCGGAAGTCGTGCCGCGCCGCCGCGAGCGCCGCACGACCCGCGAGTGCCGTGTCGTTGTCCCGCGGCTGGAGTGCCAGGGACCGGGCGAGGGCCTTGTCGGCCTGCGGATACCGGGTCGGGTCGCCGCTGGTCCTGGCCTGCTCGACATAGGCGGCGCCCAGCGTCGCCCATCCCCGCGCGTCCTTGGGCTGGGCGCGCAGATGCGCCTGGAGGCCGGTGATCCCCCGGGCGAGGTCACCGGTCCCGATCCGGTCGAACGGCGTGTCCGCCAGGGGCGCGGAGGTGCGGGCCGCCGGAGGCTCGTCGGCCGCACCTCCGCCCACGACGATGCCCACGGTCAGGGCGACGGCCAGCACCGTGGCCGGGAGTATCGCTCCCGCCAGCCGTCCTGCCCCGAACCGGGAGCCGGGCCCCCGGCTTTCCGGGTCGCGGCCGTCGGCCGCGGTCGTGTCTGTCGCCCTTCGCAGGGACATGTTCTCGACCTTTCCTATCGTCGGTGCGCCGCGCCGGTCAGACGTACGAGTTGCGGCGGCGCGTCCGCCACCAGCCGACACCGAGGCCGACGAGCAGGACACCGGCAGCAGCGGCGACCGCGGAGACGATCAGCGTGTCGTCGGCGAAGGAGCCGCTGGAGGAGGCCGTCGACGCGCCACCGCTGAGGAGATTGCCCTGGGCGTCCTTGGTGGCCGGCTTGGCGAGCGGCCCGCGGGAGCCTTCGGTCGGCACTGCCAGGTACGGGAAGGACTTCCCGAACTTCTGGTCGTTCTCGTTCACCGCGTCACCGAGGTCGTTCTTGGTTCCGACCAGTTCGCCCTCGACCGCCTGGAGCGCGATGTCCAGGACGTCGTCCGTGAGTCGGCGGCCGTTCGGGAAGCCCGCGTTGTCACCGTCCAGCACGCCCAGCCTCTTGGGCTTGGCGGTCGGCGGGATCGCCGTGTTGAGCCGCAGGGTCTCGGCGGGCTTGACCTTCGGCGGCTTGGTGAGCTTGTCGACGCCGGTCAGGAAGACCGAGACGAGGTCGTTGCGCGGTTCGGCCGGGGCCTTGATCTTGTAGATGCCCTCGATCAGCTTGGGCACCTCCGGCTCGGTGACGGACTTCAGGAAGTCACCGTCGTTCTTCGGGTGGGACGCGTTGAACTTGTCCTTGTCCTTCAGAGGTAGGACGACCTCGTTGACCAGCGGGTTGCCGAGCCGGGAGACCTGGCTCCAGTGACCGCTGGCGCTCTTGCGCTGGGTCGTCGCCCAGATGCCGACGATGGGCTGCTTCTCCGACTCACGGATGTACGCGGTCGGCACCTGCAGGGCGAGCGAGTTGACGCTGTAGCCCTTGAGCGTGTCGTTGCCGATCTCGGTGAGGTTCCCGCCGTAGAGCAGGTCGAAGACCCGCAGGTCCGCGAAGAAGGGGTCGTCGGCCTGGCCGGCGAACGACGTCGTCCCGCCGGGGAGTTTGCGCACGGCCTGGTCGCGCAGGGCCTCGTACTTCGGCATGGACGCCTTGCCCACGTTCGAGGGCGCCACCGGCACATCGTCGGCGATCTTCGTGCTGTGCTTCACACGCTGGTTCTTCAGCCGCAGCAGCTCGATGTCGTACGTCTGCGTGACGTTGAGGTCCGGGTCGTCCAGCGAGGTGACCGCGCCCGTGTTGTACAGGAACGTGTTGCCGTTCTTGATGTGGTCCTTGAAGGTCCAGCGGTAGATCAGGTCGCCCTGGGCGTCGCCGTCGCTGTCGATGTGGAGGTCGTACTGGGCGTCGTCCGCGAACTTGTAGAAGTTCGGTCCGCCGCCCGGCTCCTCGAACGGCAGCACGTTGGCCACGATGGTGGTGGTGTCCGGCTTGTCGGGGCTGACGAACGCGTACACGTCGGTGTTGTCGTACTGGGGCTGCCCGGAGATCAGCGGTGCCTCACGGTGGCTGGAGGCGCGGGCCGTGCCGGGCTCCAGGCCTGTCACGCCGGAGGCCACGAGTGTCCCGGTAGCCAGCGCCACGCCCGTAAGCGCGGCGAGCCGCCTGGGCCCCCGCCCGCTGCTGCTCGTTGCGGTCATCGAATCCGTCCTTCGCCAGTGCTGGTTCCTGCTTCGATGTCAGCCATTCGGAGCCGAGGGCGGAACGGATTGGTCGGGATCCCGAGAATTTTTGCGAGGAGGTTTTGATCACGCACTGTCCGACTCGACCAACTCGCCCTGGAATAGGTCAGATTCGGCAAAGTGGCGTCAACTCGCGTACGGGGGTGGTGAATCCCGTGACCGGGATACACGAGTGTCATGACGGGACGATAGGGTTAACCTGCCCGGGCCGGGTGCCCTCGTACGGGTGGGGAGTGACATGGAACAGATAACGGTGCGCAGCAGGCCGCGAGTGCCTGCGATCACGTGTGGGAGCAGCGCGACCAGCTCGCGTCTCGACCGCCATCTCTCGGTGCTCGGCGGCCCTGCCGTCCCGCAGCGCGAGTCGGCCGAGGCGACGTCGCTGATGCGCGAGCTCACCTCGCGTGATGTAGCGCACACCCGCAAGAGCAAGAGTGCGCGGGTCTCGCTCTTCGCGCCGCTCAAGCGGCTGCGTCGCTCACTCTTCGGCAGCCGCCGCTAGGGGGTCATCTTCCGGTCATACGAGCCGCGGAGGTCCGCGGCGGACGGTGCCCGCTCGTCGGCCGCGTCGCCGCCGCGCTCCCCGCTCCGGGCGCGACGGCGTAGCCTCCGCGCATCTTCACCCCACCCCGATCCACCGGAACCCGCTGACCCGACCGGGCCGTTCGGCCCGCGCTCAGGCGACCACCCCGTCCCGGCGAAGCGCCGCCGTCCCCGCCTCGGTCGTTCCCAGGGCCCTCAGCAGCGCGTCGGTGTGCTCACCGAGCGCGGGCACCGCCCCCATCCGTGCCTCGTCCCCGCCCGGCAGGATGATCGGCGGCAGCAGGGCCCGCAGCGGTCCGGCCGGTGAGTCCACCTCGCGCCAGCGGTCGCGTGCCGCGAGCTGCGGGTGTTCGGCCACATCCGCCACGCTGTTGAGCCGTGCGCAGGCGATGCCCGCCGCCTCCAGACGCCTGATCGCCTCGTCGCGCCTCAGGGTCGCCAGCGCCCCGGCCACCACCGCGTCGGTCTTCTGCCGGTTCGCCGTACGGGCCGTGTTGGTCGAGAAGTCCGGGGCGTCCGCCAGTTCCGGCCGGCCGATGACCTGTTCGGCCAGCCGCCGCCACTCACGGTCGTTCTGCACGGACAGCAGCACCTGGCCGCCGTCGGCCGTGGCGTAGGCGTCGTAGGGGGCGATAACGGCGTGCGCGACCCCGGTGCGCGCCGGGGACTCACCTCCATGCATCCCGTGGTTGAGCGGATGCCCCATCCACTCCGCCAGCGAGTCCAGCATCGAGATCTCCACCGGGCCGCCGAGTCCGGTGGTGCCGCGCCGCAGCAGGGCGGCCAGCACTCCCGAGAAGGCGTACATCGCCGCCGCGATGTCGGCCGCGGGGATACCCGCCTTGACGGGGTGCTCGCTGGTGCCGGTGACGGACACCAGGCCGGCCTCGCACTGCACGAGCATGTCGTACGCGCGCTTGTGGGCGTACGGACCCTCGGCGCCGTAGCCGGAGATGTCCACGGCGACCAGCCGGGGGTGCGCGGCGCAGAGGGTGGCCGCGTCCAGGCCGAGCCGGGCCGCCGCGCCCTGGGCCAGGTTCTGTACGAACACATCGGCGTCGGCGACGAGCCGGCGCACGATCTCCAGGCCGCGGCGGTCCTTCAGATTCACCGCGATGGACTCCTTGCCGCGGTTGCACCAGACGAAGTGCGAGGCGAGCCCGCGGGCGGCGGTGTCGTAACCGCGCGCGAAGTCGCCCCCGTCGGGGCGCTCGATCTTGATGACGCGGGCACCGAGGTCGGCGAGCTGGCGCGTGGCGAAGGGCGCCGAGACGGCCTGCTCGACGGCGACGACCGTGATCCCGTCGAGGGGAAGAGGGTGGCTCATGAGCCGTGCCTACCGTGTACGTACCACCTTTGTCACCCCGGACCGCCGTTGGGTGCCCCGCCGCTGCGGGTCTCAGAGCAGCGCAAACTGTCCCTCGGGACCCTCTTCGTGGTGATCGAGAACGGATGCGGGGCGCCGCGCCGCAGCGGGCGGCGGGAGCACGCCGGGCAGCTCGGTGATCTCCGCCCCCACTTTCAGCTCCCGCTGCTCCTCATGAAGTTCGCTCATGAGGGCCAGCACGGTGATGAGCTCCAACAGCTCGGAGGTCCACTCCTGGGGCCACACCGCGGGACGGACCGCCTCCAGCGAACCGGGCTCGGCCGGGGCGCTACGGCGCTCGAACCACAGTTCCAGGACGCGTACGCCGCCGACATGGAAGTCCCAGGCCGCCGCGGGCACGGGCGAGATGCGGCCGTCACCCAGGCCGAGCGTCTCCTCCTCGGCGTCGTAGGAGATCGTGCGGGGCCGGGCAGGCACGGCGGCCCGCACATAGGGCCTGCGTCCCCCGGGCAGCCGGGGCCGCTCCCCACTGTGCGCACCCCTCAGCTGGACCTCGATCATGCGCCGGCCCAACTCGACGCCGGACAGCCATACCTCGGGGTCGGCCGGAAGCGGCACCACACATCCCGCCGACGACGGCTGGGCCGCCGCGACGATCCAGGCCACGGCCTCGCCCGCATCGACCTCGTGTCCGTAGCGGCTGCCGAGTTCGGACAGCAGCCCGGGGGCGAGATTGGGATCGGCACCACCCGGCCGCCGGTAGAGCGGCCTGATCCGGCCCGGCCGTCCGGCGGGGGAGTGCCCGTCGGGCAGGGGCGCCGAGACGCTGACGGCCGGGCCGGCGGACCGGGCCACCCACCCCTGCTCCACCACGAAGATCTGGTGCCCGTCGGCCACCCGCCACAACTCCGGCCGGGCCACGTCGATGAGCCGGTGGTCGGGTATCAGCCACTGCTCGTCGAAGGCGCCGTGCGACACCCGCACCGGCGCCGGGCAGGGGCCTTCCTCGCGTGCGAACCTGCCCGTCCCGGTGGACTGACCGGGCAGCTGACTGACGGCGCCGTGCGGTGTACGGGCACGGGTGCACCCGAAGAGCGCGTCCCGCGCCGCGCCCTCGGCCCGAACCACGGCATCCCAGCGCGCCTTGAGGGTGGCGGCGTCCGGAGCCATCACCCAGGGCCGCCCCAGCCGCAGGGGTGCGGTGCCCCAGGGCATCAGCTCGTCCAGCTTCGGCATGCCGAAATGCTAGCGGCGGGCCCCGAGGGGGTTCACTCCGCGTCGACGGTGACCGTGAAGGAGAAACGGTCCCCCCGGTACCGGATCCTTGCCACGTCCACCACGCGGCCCGCCTCGTCGTAGGTCACGCCCGTGTAGTGCAGGATCGGGCTCAGCAGCGGCACCTTCAGCAGCTCCGCCGTCGCGGGGTCGGCCAGCCGTGCCTCCACCGTGTCGGTGATCCGGCTGATCCGCACCCCCACCCCGTCCCGCAGCACCTTCGTCATCGGCCACCGCTCCAGGTCGGCGAGGTCGAGCCGGGCGGCGACGTCGGGCCGTACGGCGTTCTCCGCCCAGTTGCTCGGCTCGCCGCTCTCGCCGTCCCAGCGCAGCCGCCGGTACGTGACGACCTCGGCGGCGTCCGGGAAGTACTCCGCCAGTTCGCCCGGAACCGGCTCGGGGCCGTGCCCCAGGATCGTCGTCCGCTCGCCCGACTGCTGGGCCACGATCGCGTCGATCGAGCCCAGCAGCCGCCTCGGAGCACTCCGCCGCGCCCCCGGCTCGATGAAGGTGCCGCGCCGCCGGTGCCTGCTGATCAGGCCCTCCGCCTCCAGCTCCTTGAGCGCCTGGCGCATGGTCAGCACGCTGACGCCGTAGTGCGCGGCGAGCTGCTCCTCGGTGGGCAGCCGCAGCGACGCCTCGGGCGTCCGGCCCAGTATCGAGGCGCGCAGCGACTGCGAGACCTGGTACCACAGCGGCAGCTTGCGGTTCAGGACCAGCGAGTCGGGGGCGAAGGCGGTCACGGGGTACTCCGTACTACGACCTGAAGTGGCGCTCAAGACCCTGCCACACGTCGTCGTACCCCTGCTGCAGATGGTCGGCGTTCGCCGCCTGCCCGGTCGCGGTCAGGGGCCACCGCGTCTCGAACATGAACGCCAGCCCGTCGTCGATCTTCTGGGGCTTCAGCTCGGCGGCGCTCGCGCGGTCGAAGGTCTCCCGGTCGGGGCCGTGCGCGGACATCATGTTGTGCAGCGAGCCGCCGCCCGGGACGAAGCCTTCCGCCTTGGCGTCGTACGCGCCCTCGATCAGCCCCATGTACTCGCTCATCACATTGCGGTGGAAGTACGGCGGCCGGAACGTGTTCTCGCCGACCAGCCAGCGGGGCGCGAAGACCACGAAGTCCACTCCGGCGAGGCCGGGGGTGTCGCTCGGCGACGTCAGCACGGTGAAGATCGACGGGTCCGGGTGGTCGTACGAGATCGTCCCGATCACATTGAAGCGGTGCAGGTCGTAGACGTACGGCAGATGGTTGCCGTGCCAGGCGACGACATCGAGGGGCGAGTGGTCGTACGTCGCGGCCCAGAGGTTGCCGCAGAACTTGTTGACGACCTCGACCGGGCGCTCCACATCCTCGTACGCCGCCAGGGGAGCCAGGAAGTCCCGGGCGTTGGCCAGACCGTTCGCGCCGATCGGGCCCAGGTCGGGCAGCTGGAACGGCTGCCCGTAGTTCTCGCAGACGTAGCCGCGCGCGCTCTCGTCGAGCAGCTCCACCCGGAACCGCACCCCGCGTGGGATCAGTGCCACGTCGCCGGGGCGGGCGGCGAGCAGCCCCAGCTCCGTACGGAGCAGCAGGCCCCCGCGCTCGGGAACGATCAGCAGTTCGCCGTCCGAGTCGCTGAACACCCGCTCCGTCATGGAGGAGTTGGCGTGATAGAGGTGCACGGCCATGCCGGTGCGCTGGGTCGCGTCGCCGTTGCCGCCCAGCGTCCACAGGCCCGCGAGCCAGTCCGTCCCGGGCGCGGGCTCGGGCAGGGGGTTCCAGCGCAGCCGGTTGGGGTCCGGGACGGTCTCGGTGAAGGGCGCGCTGCGTACGCCGCCGTTGTCGATGCGGACGAACGGCGGGTGGGCGGCCGAGGGACGGATGCGGTACAGCCACGACCGGCGGTTGTGGGCGCGCGGCTCGGTGAAGGCGCTGCCGCTGAGCTGCTCCGCGTACAGCCCGAGGGGGGCGCGCTGCGGGGAGTTCCGCCCGTGCGGAAGCGCGCCCGGTACGGCCTCCGAGCTGTGTTCGTTGCCGAAGCCGGCCAGGTGTCCAAGGCCCTCGGCCGTCTTCCGCGCCTGCTCGATGCCGCTCATCGTCCGCTCCCGGTGCCGAAGGAATCCTATGCATCACCGTAGGATTGCCGGACCCGCCCCGTCAACGGGGACGGGACGGCATGATGGACGGCGTGTCCCACGCCCATCTCCGCCGTACGCCCGTCCAGCAGCGCAGCGCCGAGCGGCTCACCCGGATACTGGACGCCTGCGCCGGGCTCCTCGACGAGATCGGATACGAGGAGCTCTCCACCCGCGCGGTGGCGGCCAGGGCCGGGGTGCCCATCGGTTCCGTCTACCGTTTCTTCGGCAACAAGCGAGCGCTCGCCGACGCACTGGCCCATCGCAATCTGGACAGATACGCCGAGCGCATCGGAGGCCGTCTCGCCGAGCTCCCGGCGGGCGACTGGCGGGGTCTCCTCGACGTGGCGCTGGACGAGTACCTGGCGATGCGGCGGACGGTTCCCGGCTTCGCGCTCATCGACTTCGGCCACCGCGTCCCGGTGGGTGTGCCCGCGGCCGGAGCGAACCATCAGGTCGCCGACCGTCTCGCCGCGCTGCTCGCGCGGCATCTCGGGCGCGACGCCGACGCCGAGCTGAGGCGGGCGGTCCTGGTCTCGGTCGAGGCCGCGGACGCGCTGCTGCAGCTGGCGTCACGGATGGGGCCTCAGGGGGAGGGGGAGATCGTGGGGGAGGCCAGGGAACTGCTGCGGGCGTATCTGGCGCGGGTGCTGGACTGACCGGGGCGTCCGGGGCCGGGGACCGTTCGGCGGACACCGCCCGAAGGATGGTCCGGGGGCCCGGTCCTGCAACGAGCACCCCGTACGCGGTCCCGGCCCGGTCCTGAAACGAGCACCCCGCAGCCGGTCCGGGGGCCGGTCCCGAGGCGAACCCCGCACGCGGGGCGGGGCCGGTCCTGAGACGGACACCCGTACCGCTCAGGCCCTCCCATCCGTCCGTACCGGTCGGTATGCTCGGTGGAGATCCGCGCGCCACTGCCGTCGCCCCGGGGAGGGCCCATGTCCCGCACCGCCGATACCCGTACCGCCCTGCGCGTCTGCCCCCTCTGCGAGGCCACCTGCGGGCTGACCCTCACCATCGAGGGCAGTCGCGTCACCGGCGCCCGCGGCGACCGGGAGGATGTCTTCAGCCGGGGATTCATCTGCCCCAAGGGTGCGTCCTTCGGCGAGCTCGACGCCGATCCCGACCGCCTGCGCACCCCTCTCGTACGCGAGGACGGGGAACTGCGGGACGCGACCTGGGACGAGGCCTTCGACCTGATCGCGGCCCGGATCAGGCCGCTGATCGAGGAACACGGGCCGAACGCGGTCGCAGTCGTCCTCGGCAACCCGAACGTCCACACCATGGCCGGTGCCCTCTACCCGCCCGTGCTGCTCTCGCTGCTGCGCACCCGCAACCTCTTCACCGCCAGCACCCTGGATCAGATGCCCAAGCACGTCTCCAGCGGACTGCTCTTCGGCAACCCCTTCGCGATCCCCGTCCCCGACCTGGACCGCACCGACCATCTGCTGCTGCTCGGCGCCAACCCCTTCGATTCCAACGGCAGTCTGTGCACCGCCGCCGACTTCCCCGGCAAGCTCAAGGCGCTGCGCAAACGCGGCGGCACGCTCACCGTCGTCGACCCCCGCCGTACCCGCACGGCCCAGCTCGCCGACCGGCACGTCGCCATCCGCCCCGGCGCCGACGCCCTGCTGCTCGCCGCCCTCGCCCAGGTTCTGTTCGAGGAGGAGCTCACCGACCTCGGGCCGCTCGCCGCACAGGTCGAGCAGCTGGCCGAAGTCGAGCACGCCCTACGGGAGTTCACACCCGAAGCGGTCGCCGAGGCGTGCGACATGGACGCCGAGGAGATCCGTGCCATCGCGCGCGAGCTCGCCGCCGCGCCCACCGCCGCCGTCTACGGACGCGTCGGCAGCTCCACCGTCGAGTACGGCACCCTCGCCAACTGGCTGGTCGACGTGCTCAATGTGCTCACCGGCAACCTCGACCGCACCGGGGGCGCGCTGTTCCCCCTCGCCGCCACCGACCACGCCCCCCGCCCCGCCGCACCCGGCAAGGGCTTCACACTCGGACGCTGGACCAGCAGGGTCAGCGGCCACCCCGAGGCCAAGAGCGAACTGCCCATGGCCGCGCTCGCCGAGGAGATCGACACACCGGGCGACGGACGGATCCGCGCGGTGATCTCACTGGCTGCCAACCCGGTGCTCTCGGCCCCCGACGGCGACCGGCTCGACCGCGCGCTGGACGGCCTCGACTTCATGGTCAGCGTCGACCCGTATCTCAACGAGACGTCCCGGCACGCGGATGTGGTGCTGCCCCCGCCGCCGCCCTCCCAGAGCGCGCACTTCGACTTCGCGTTCAACGCCTTCGCCGTACACAACCAGGCCCGCTACAGCCCCGCCGCAGTGCCCCTGGACGAGGGCAGACTCGGCGAGTGCGAGATCCAGGCGCGGCTGGTACTGGCCGTCGGCGGCATGCACGGCGCGCCGCCCGAGGCCGTCGACGACCTGGTCATCGAGAACACCCTCACCAAGGCCGTCGCAGACCCCCACTCGCCGGTCCACGACCAGGACGTCAAGGAGCTGACCGCTCAGCTCGGCGGCAACAGCGGACCGGAGCGACGGCTTGACATGATGCTGCGCCTCGGCCCGTACGACCTCACCCTCGACACGCTTCTCGCGCACCCGCACGGCGTGGACCTCGGGCCGCTCCGGCCCCGGCTGCCGCAGGTGCTCAAGACCCGCAGCGGTCATGTCGAACTGCTGCCGGAGCCCATCGCCGCCGACCTGCCCCGGCTGAGGAGCGCCCTCGCCGGGCGGCCCGGCTCCCTGCTGCTGGTGGGACGCCGTCATCTGCGCTCCAACAACAGCTGGATGCACAACGTCCCCACGCTGAACGGCGGCTCCAACCGCTGCACCCTTCAGGTCCACCCGGCCGACGCGGCCCGGCTGGGACTGGAGGACGGCGCTTCCGCCCGTATCACCGCGGACGGAGGCCAGGTCGAAGCGCCCGTGGAGATCACCGACGCGGTACGGACCGGAGTGGTGAGCCTTCCGCACGGATGGGGACACAGCCGGCCCGGCACCCGGATGTCGGTCGCGGCGGCGCGTCCCGGAGTCAATGTGAACCAGCTGCTCGACGGCTCGCGGCTGGACCCGCTGTCCGGCACCGCAGTGCTCAACGCATTCCCCGTCGAACTGGCACCGGTGCGATGACCTGGGGTTTTGCTCTTATTGCTCACACGTCAACATCTTGTTAACGGCTCTTGGCGGAACCTAACGTCATCCGCACCGCCGCTCCGGTGGGAGTTCAAGGATGAACGTTAGGTGTCCCCATGCTGACAGTCCTCGGCTTTGCCATGATCGCGACCTTCCTGGTCCTGATCATGATGAAGAAGATGTCGCCGATCGCGGCGCTGGTCCTCATCCCGGCCCTCTTCTGTGTGTTCGTCGGGAAGGGGGCGCACCTCGGGGACTACGTCCTCGAAGGCGTCGGCAACCTCGCCCCCACCGCGGCGATGCTGATGTTCGCGATCGTCTACTTCGGCGTGATGATCGACGTCGGTCTCTTCGACCCGGTCGTCCGCGGGATTCTGCGCTTCTGCAAGGCGGATCCGCTGCGCGTCGTGGTCGGTACGGCCGTGCTCGCCGCGATCGTCTCGCTGGACGGCGACGGCTCCACCACCTTCATGATCACTGTCTCGGCGATGTATCCGCTCTACAAGCGCCTCAAGATGAGCCTGGTCGTGATGACAGGCGTCGCGGCCACCGCCAACGGCGTGATGAACACCCTGCCGTGGGGCGGCCCGACCGCCCGTGCGGCGACCGCGCTGAAGGTGGACGCGGCCGACATCTTCATCCCGATGATCCCGGCACTCGCGGTCGGACTGCTCTTCGTCTTCGTGCTCGCCTTCGTACTCGGCAGGCGCGAGCGCAAGCGCCTCGGACACCTCTCCCTGGACGAGGTCCTGGCGCCGGAGAGCGAGACCCTCCTGGTCAAAGCAGGTGGCGGCGACGAGAGCGCGAACGCGGCCGGCGGAACCGGCGGCGCCCCGGCCACCGGCGCCGGTGCGGCTCCCGCTTCCGGCGCTGGTGCCGCTCCCGCGTCCGGCACGGGCTCAGGCTCCGATGACGAGGGCTTCCAGGGCCTCGACCCGCACCGCGCCACCCTGCGCCCGGGGCTGTACTGGTTCAACGCCGGGCTCACCGTCGCCCTGCTCACCGCCATGATCATGGAGCTTCTCCCCATCCCGGTCCTCTTCCTGATCGGCGCGGCCCTCGCCCTCACCGTCAACTTCCCGAAGATGGCCGACCAGAAGGCCCGGATCGCGGCCCACGCCGAGAACGTCCTCAACGTCGCCGGCATGGTCTTCGCCGCCGCCGTCTTCACGGGCGTCCTCACCGGCACCGGCATGGTCAAGCACATGGCGGACTGGCTCGTCGGTGCCATCCCCGAGGGCATGGGCCCCCACATGGGCCTTGTCACCGGGGTGCTGAGCCTCCCGCTGACCTACTTCATGTCCAACGATGGCTTCTACTTCGGCGTCCTGCCCGTCCTCGCCGAGGCGGGCGCCGCCCACGGCGTCTCCAACCTGGAGATCGCCCGCGCGTCCCTGGTCGGCCAGGCCCTGCACATGTCGAGCCCGCTCGTCCCCGCGGTGTACGTCCTCGTCGGCATGGCCAAGGTCGAGTTCGGCGACCACACCAGGTTCACCGTCAAATGGGCCGCGCTCACCTCGCTGGTGGTGCTCGGCGCCGGAATCCTCTTCGGCATCATCTGATGCGGTCCAGGGGCCGGCTGCTGGGCCTCGCCATCGCCTTCGGCTTCGCGCAGGCGGCGGCCCTCGCCGCCCGGCAGCCGAGCCGCCCCGACCCCGGGGGGAGTGAGTGTGACCGGGGCCGTGGGCGGCCGTGCCCGTCGGCCGAAGACGGCTCCGTACAAAAAGCCCGGCCCCAACCTTCGCGCGACTCATTCCCTGACCGGGAGTAGTCGGCTAGTTTCAGGCGTCTCAGTCGCTCCCCCTCTTCCCAGGCGGAACCCTATGAGTCGCGCCATTTCTCTGCGAAGCGTCAGCAAGAGGTACGAACGAGCACAGCGCGCCGTCGACCGGTTCTCCCTCGACATCGAGCCCGGGGAATTCGTGGTGCTGCTGGGGCCTTCGGGCTGCGGCAAGTCGACGGTGCTGCGCATGATCGCGGGTCTGGAGGAGATCAGCGAAGGGGAGTTGCTGCTGGACGGGGAGTACGCGAACCACATGTCGCCCCGCGAGCGCGACATGGCGATGGTGTTCCAGAACTTCGCGCTCTACCCGAGCATGACGAACCGCGAGAACATCGGATTTCCGCTGCGTCTGGAGAATCCGCGGCTGGACAACGGCCCGCAGATCGAGGCCACGGCCCGGATGCTCGGCATCGAGGACGTCCTGGACCGCTACCCCAGCCAGCTCTCCGGCGGCGAACGCCAGCGGGTCGCCATGGGCCGCGCCATAGCCCGGCGGCCCTCCGTCTTTCTGATGGACGAGCCGCTGTCCAACCTCGACGCCAAGCTGCGCAACCATCTGCGGGCCGAAATCGCCCAGCTCACCGCCGAGTTGGGGGTGACGACGGTGTACGTCACACACGACCAGGCCGAAGCGATGTCGCTCGGTGACCGGGTCGCGGTGATGCGCGGCGGCGTACTCCAGCAGGTGAGCACCCCGCGCGAGACCTACGCCCTGCCAGCGAACGTCTTCGTCGCCGCGTTCATCGGCACGCCGCGGATCAATCTGCTCCAGGCCGTGGTCCACGCGGCGCTGGACGGCCGGATGTCCATCGACCTCGGCAGACAGCGGCTTCCGCTCCCCGAACCGCTCAGTACCGACCACCAGTTGCTCCGTATCCAGCAGGGCAGGCAGATCATCGTCGGACTGCGTTCCGAGGCCACCCGGATCGCCCCGCGCAGCCAGGCCCGCCCCGGCGAGGTCGCGCTGACCGGGCTCGTCGAGCACATGGAGTACCAGGGGCACGAGGCACTGGTGCACTTCAACACCGGCTCGCGGCCCGCCGTCGTCGCCGACCTGGAGTCGCCCAGACCCCAGGCCCCGGCGCGCCGCCGAAGAGGCAGGAGCGGTCAGGGCGTGCTCACCCGGATCAGGGAGCGCGCGGTGGCGCATGTCCCGGGATCCGCGGTGGCGCTGGACGATCCGGAGCCAGGCCCGGCGACCGTGGCCCCCGAGCGGCCCTCCGTGGCCACGAGCGACCTGGTGGTGCGCACCGGACCCGATGTCCGGCTGCGCACCGGCGCCCAGGTGCCGCTCCTGGTCGACCTCGCGCATCTGTATGTCTTCGACCAACACGGCCGCAGGATCTGCCCCACGCCGATGGACCTCCCGGGCCTGGACGCCTGAGGGTTCCCCGTACGCTCCGAGTACCTCTGGCGTCCGCTCCGAGTACCTCTGGCGTCCCAAAATTAACACCGCTAGTTTGAGGGGCGGACGACGTCGGCAGGTTCTGGAGGAGTGCGATGAAGGCCCACGACGGGATGTACATCGGAGGTCAGTGGCGGCCCGCCGCGGGCCCGGACACGATCGCGGTGGTGAATCCGGCGGACGAACAGGTCATCGCCCATGTCCCGGCGGGTACGGCGGAGGACGTCGACGACGCCGTGCGCGCCGCGCGCGAGGCGTTCCCCGGCTGGGCGGCCACGGCTCCCGCCGAGCGCGCCGCCGGGATCTCGGCCCTGCGCGATGTGCTCGCGGCCCGCGCGGAGGAGATCGCCGAGACGGTCACCGCCGAGCTCGGGGCCCCGCTCGCCCTGTCGCAGACCGTCCACGCGGGCTTGCCGGTCCTGGTCGCCGGCTCGTACGCGGAGCTGGCCGCCTCGTACACCTTCGAGGAGAAGATCGGGAACTCCACGGTGTTCCTGGAGCCGGTCGGTGTCGTCGGCGCGATCACGCCCTGGAACTATCCGCTGCACCAGATCGTCGCCAAGGTGGCTCCGGCGCTCGCGGCGGGCTGCACCGTGGTGCTCAAGCCCGCCGAGGACACCCCGCTGACCGCGCAGCTCTTCGCCGAGGCCGTGGCGGAGGCGGGGCTGCCGGCCGGGGTGTTCAACCTGGTGACGGGCCTCGGCCCGGTCGCGGGACAGGCTCTCGCCGCGCACGAGGGAGTGGATCTGGTCTCCTTCACCGGCTCCACCGCGGTGGGCCGCCAGATCGGCGCCACGGCCGGGGCCACCGTCAAACGGGTCGCCCTGGAGCTCGGCGGCAAGTCCGCCAATGTCATCCTGCCGAGCGCCGACCTGGCCAAGGCCGTCAAGGTCGGCATTGCCAACGTCATGTCCAACTCCGGCCAGACGTGCAGCGCGTGGACCCGGATGCTCGTTCACAAGGACCAGTACGACGAGGCGGTCGCCCTCGCCGTGGATGCGGTCGCGAAGTACGTACCGGGGGACCGGGTCGGCCCGCTGGTCAACGCCAAGCAGCAGCGGCGCGTACGCGGCTACATCGAGAAGGGCGTCGCCGAGGGCGCACGGCTGGTCGCGGGCGGCCCCGACGCACCGCACGAGAGGGGCTATTACGTAAGCCCCACGGTCTTCGCCGACGTCACCGAGGAGATGGCCATCGCCCAGGAGGAGATCTTCGGCCCGGTCGTCGCCCTGATCAAGTACGAGGACGAGGAGGACGCCCTCCGTATCGCCAACGGCACGGTCTACGGCCTGGCTGGCGCGGTCTGGGCCGCCGACGACGCGGAGGCCGTCGCGTTCGCCCGCCGGATGGACACCGGACAGGTCGACATCAACGGCGGCCGGTTCAACCCGCTCGCCCCGTTCGGCGGTTACAAGCAGTCGGGTGTCGGCCGCGAGCTCGGCCCCCACGGTCTGTCCGAATACCTTCAGACCAAGTCCCTCCAGTTCTGACGCAGGAGCAACGAACCCTCATGGTCCGCGCCGCCGTACTGCCCGCCGTCGGCTCTCCGCTGGAGATCGCCGACATCGCACTGCCCGAGCCCGGCCCCGGCCAGGTGAGGGTCCGCCTGGCCGCCGCCGGGGTCTGCCACTCCGATCTGTCCCTCTCCAACGGCACCCTGCGGGTGCCCACTCCGTGCGTCCTCGGCCACGAGGGAGCGGGCACGGTCGTCTCCGTCGGCGAGGGCGTCGCACCGTTCGCCCCCGGAGCCGAGGTCATTCTCAACTGGGCACCCTCCTGCGGGAGTTGCGACTACTGCGCGATGGGCGAGGTCTGGCTGTGCGTCGATGCCCTCACCGGTGCGGCCAACGTCCACGCCATCGGCGCCGACGGGACCGAACTGCACCCCGGCCTGAACGTCGCGGCCTTCGCCGAGGAGACCGTCGTCGCGGCGAACTGCCTCCTGCCCCTCCCGGACGGAGTCCCGCTCACCGACGCGGCCCTGCTCGGCTGCGCGGTGCTCACCGGGTACGGGGCGATCCACCACTCCGCCCGGGTTCGCGACGGTGAATCGGTCGTGGTCTTCGGCGTCGGCGGGGTCGGCCTCGCCACCCTCCAGTCGGCGCGGATCGCGGGCGCGGCGACGATCGTCGCCGTCGACATCTCCCCGGAGAAGGAGTCCCTCGCGCGGGAGGCGGGCGCGACCGAGTACGTCGTCGCCTCCGACAGCACAGCCAAGGAGATCCGGAAGCTCACCGGCGGCCGGGGTGCGGACGTGGCCGTCGAATGCGTCGGGCGGGCCACGACGATCCGTACCGCCTGGGAGTCCACCCGCCGGGGCGGACGCACCACGGTCGTCGGCATCGGCGGCAGGGACCAGCAGGTCACCTTCAACGCGCTGGAGCTCTTCCACTGGGGCCGCACGCTCTCCGGCTGTGTCTACGGCAACACTCACCCGGCACGCGACCTCCCGATCCTGGCGGACCATGTGCGCGCGGGCCGCCTCGACCTGAGCGCGCTGGTGACGGACCGGATCGGGCTGGACGGGATCCCGGCGGCGTTCGACACCATGCTGGCAGGCAAGGGGGGCCGGGCGCTGGTGGTCTTCTAGGGCCACTCGTTTGGATCTTGCCGGGCTCGGCCGCGTCCGTGACGCCCGCGCCCGCGACCTGATCCAGCACCGAATCCAGCGCGGAACCCGGCACGGCCCCGACGCGGAACCCAGCACCGAACCCAGCACCGAACCCACGGCGGAATCCGACACTCACTGTTCGGCCGTCGCCGAAGCGTCCTTTCGTGCCAGGGCCGCGTACTGCACGTCCAGGCCGTCGATCAGCGCCCGCAGGCCGGTCTCGAAGGCACCCTCGTCCACCTTCTGCTGCCGGTCGGCGAGCAGATGGGCCTGGCCGAGGTGCGGATAGTCGGACGGGTCGTAGGCCGTTTCGTCGTCGACGAAGCCACGGGCGAAGGAGCCGAGGGCCGATCCGGTGATGAAGTACCGCATCAGGGCGCCGATGGAGGTTGCCTGGGCCGGCGGCCAGCCCGCCCGGACCATCGCGCCGAAGACCGCGTCGGCCACCTTGAGGCCCGCGGGGCGACGGCCCGGTCCGCGCGCGAGCATGGGGACGGTGTTGGGGTGGGCCTTGAGGGCGGCGCGGTATGAGACGGCCCAGTCGTGCAGGGCCGTGCGCCAGTCGCGGCCGTCGTCCTCCCCGAACATCGACAGATCGACCTGGGTGCTGACCGCGTCGGCGACGGCGTCGAGGATCTCGTCCTTGTTGCGGAAGTGGTTGTACAGGGAGGGCCCGCTGACGCCGAGTTCGGCGGCGAGCCTGCGGGTGGAGACGGCGTCCAGGCCCTCGGAGTCCACGAGCGCGCTCGCCGTCTCGACGATGCGTTCTCTGCTGAGGAGGGGCTTGCGCGGGCGGGCCATGCGGCACATAGTAGGGCCTGCCGAGAAGAAACTAGCACTGGTAGTTAAAAGGAGGTGTGGCGATGAGCCTGGCGATGAACCTGGAGCTCGGTGAGGAGCAGAGAGCCGTCCGCCGGCTGGTCGAGTCTCCGCCTTCTGGGCCCGCGCAGCCTTCTGGGCCGGCCCTCCCTTCCCTTTGAGTACGTCCTGAGTACACGAGCGGATGTGGCCGGGGCCACATCCCGCCGATCCTGTCCCGCATGAGTGAGACACCGGTCAAACAGCAGAACACCGCGGCCTTCTACGGACAGGCCGTCGCCTCCTTCGTCGTGGCCCTGGCTGCCGTGGGCCTCGGCATCCTTCGCCTCGACGCAAGCTCCTGGGTGCGCGGCTTCCTCGCCATCGCCGTGCTCTATCTGACGACCTCCGCCTTCACTCTGGCCAAGGTGGTCAGAGACCGCCAGGAGGCCGGGCAGATCGTCAGCCGGGTCGACCAGGCCCGGCTGGAGAAGCTGCTGGCCGAGCATGACCCCTTCCATAAACTCTGATCAGATGATCAGAGACGGCGCTCCGGCCGGAAGCGCTAAGCGCTTGCTCACCGGCGGGGTATGGTGTTCGCCTGCTGAACGGAAGGGGCGAGCGATGAGCACGGCGGAGGACACGGCCGGCGAGGACATGCCGTGGGGCGAGGTCACGCCCGAAGCGGCAAGAAAGCTGCTGGTCGCCGCCGTCGAAGCCTTCGCCGAGCGGGGCTATCACGCGACGACGACCCGGGACATCGCGGGCCGCGCCGGGATGAGCCCCGCCGCGCTCTACATCCATTACAAGACAAAGGAAGAGCTGCTCCACCGGATCAGCCGGATCGGGCACGACAGGGCCCTTGAGGTTCTGGCGGCGGCGGCCGCGGGTGAGGGCACGCCCTCCGAGCGGCTCGCCGAGGCGGTGAGCTCCTTCGTCCGCTGGCACGCGGGGCGGCACGACACCGCGCGCGTGGTGCAGTACGAACTCGACGCGCTCTCCGAGGAGCACCGGACCGAGATCATCGGGTTGCGGCGGCGCAGCGACGCCGTTGTGCGCGAGATTCTGCGCGACGGCGTGGAGTCGGGGGAGTTCGACGTCCCGGACGTGCCCGGCACCACGCTGGCCGTGTTGTCGCTCTGCATCGATGTGGCGCGCTGGTTCAACACCCAGGGGCGTCGCACGCCCGACGAGGTCGGCGCGCTCTACGCCGACCTCGTCCTGCGCATGGTCTCCGCCGAGACGAAGTAGCGGGCTCGGCAGAAGCGGCGGGCCTCGGCGGCGGCGGACCTCAGCGGAGGCAGCGGACCTCGCACGAGGCGGCGGACCTCAGAAGAAGTAGCGGGACACCGACTCGGCCACGCACACCGGCTTGTCGCCGCCCTCACGCTCCACGGTGACGAGGGCGGTCACCTGGACGCCACCGCCCGCGTCCTCCACGTTCTGCAGGACCGCCGTGGCGCGAAGCCGCGAGCCGACCGGTACGGGGGAGGGGAAGCGGACCTTGTTGGTGCCGTAGTTGAGGCCCATCTTCATGCCCTCGACGCGCAGCACCTGCGGGACGAGGACCGGCAGCAGCGACAGGGTGAGATAGCCGTGCGCGATCGTCGTCCCGAACGGGCCGCTCGCCGCCCGCTCCGGGTCCACATGGATCCACTGGTGGTCGCCGGTCGCGTCCGCGAAGAGATCGATCCGCTTCTGCTCGATCTCCAGCCAGTCGCTGTGCCCCAGTTGCTCGCCGACCCCGGCGCGCAGCTCGTCGGCGGAGGTGAAGATCCTCGGCTCGGCCATGTCCTGCTCCCTGTGTCTCGTCCCTGCCGGACATCACTGTGTCTAAGCGCTTGCTCAGCATGGTTGGACGGGCGGCGTCCTGTCAACGGACGGCCAGTAGGGTTCGAGGAGTGCCACAGATTCCAGAGAAGATTCACGAGCTCACGGTCGGCCAGCTCGCCGCGCGCAGTGGCGCCGCCGTGTCCGCCCTGCACTTCTACGAGTCCAAGGGCCTGATCAGCAGCCGCCGGACCAGCGGAAACCAGCGCCGCTACAGCAGGGACACGCTGCGGCGGGTGGCGTTCGTCCGCGCCGCGCAGCGCGTCGGCATCCCGCTCGCCACCATCAGGGAGGCGCTCGCCCAACTGCCGGAGGAGCGCACCCCCGACCGTGACGACTGGGCGCGGCTCTCCCATGCCTGGCGGGCGGGGCTCGACGAGCGCATCCAGCGGCTCGGCCGGCTCCGCGACCATCTCACCGACTGCATCGGCTGCGGCTGTCTCTCCCTGAGGACCTGCGTCCTGTCCAACCCGGACGATGTCTTCGGCGACCGGCTGACCGGCTCGCGACTGCTGCCGGAACGCCGCAGCGCCGCGAGCCCGTCCGCCGACTGAGGACGCGACCGGGAAGGCGGGGGCCCGCACCCCCGTGACAGGCCCACTGCCCTCCCGGCCGCGCCGGTCCTACTCGTACTCCGTGCCGCCCTTGCGGGTGAGATAGGCGGGGCTGACCGCCTTGGCTATCGCCCTGCCACCCACCACCGGGCTGTAACGCTCGGGCACGGGACGGATCACGACGCCCTCGCGCAGATGCAGCTCACGTCCGGACACGGTCTCCCGGCCGCTCGCCAGCTCCAGTACGCGGTCGATGTCGTACGGCCCCTCGTACAGCCGTGGGACCAGCGGCAGTTCACCCTCCAGCAGTTCGGCCGCATCCAGCCAGACGACCTGGCCGTCGATCTCCGCCGACACGTCGAAAACGGCGTAACCCAACTCCTCGGAACGGGCGTTGGCCCCGTAGGACAGGTCCTGCACGCCGGCGCCGAACACCTCGCCGAAGATCCCGACGCGGCTTGCCCCCAGCTTCTCGGCGAGGCGTGCCGCGGCCTCCGGGACGCCATGGCCGAGGACCGCGCGCCAGTACAGATTGCGCGGGTCCTCCTGGAGAGCCAGCCCCTTGGAACCGAAGCCCTTCGACGACACCTGGACCCGGCCGGGACCCTCCTCCGCGGCGGCGTACGTCAGCAGACAGGCCGAGCCGTGCAGCTTCTCGGTGAGCACCACAGGCTCCCCCGCCTCGAAGATCGCGGGAAAGCGCTGGATGTTCTCGATGTCGACCCAGGGAAGCAGACCGGGCGCCCGTTCCACATCGCCGTCCATCGTGGGCGGGATGGGCGGGCACCACTTGGCGATGGACAGCAGTTCGGCGAAGTCCGTGCCGTCGGCGGCGGCCTGCGCCAGATCCACGTCCGCGAGCGCCCGAGGCCTGCACACGATGCCCTGGGACAGCTCGCCGCGCAGCCGCACCGCCTTGACCCGGTTGGCCGCCCCTCCGGCCAGCCGCCCGGTCAGACCCAGTTCCTCGATCAACGTGTCGGGAAGCACGGCCTGTTCGGGGATGTAGAGCGCGGCGTCACCGCTGACATAGGCGCCCTTGGCGACCACGGCGCGGTACAGGCCCACCTGGGCCAGTTCGAGCGCGTCGGCGTTCGGATGCTCATGGACGGTCAGCAGTTCTGCGGTGACACGCAGCGTGGACATCGGCGTCTCCTCGGTTACGGATCTCCGCCACCACTGTGCGGGCCGTGGCCCCGTGGCGGCCACCGAATATCGAGCGGGCCACGGGCCGCGCGAACCAGTTCGGCGTTGGAGGCGGCACGCCGTCCGTCGGGGAGGAAGAGCACGTCCTCCAGCCCGATCCGGGTGTCCAGGCCCGAAGCCAGCGCGTGGCGCAGCACCGGCCACGCCCCGCCGTCCTCGCCGTGCAGCAGCACCGGCACACCACGAACCGCGGCGAGTTCGGCGAGGAGGGAGCGCGCCGACTCCTCGGCCGTGTCCGGGTCGGTGTCCATCACCTCGGCGAGCACCCGCAGGGCGCGCGGAGCCGACGTGGAGGCGAGGAAACGCCGAGGCCCGTCGGTGCCCGACCACAGCCCCGCCTCCACCGCGACACCGCGCTCCATGAGTGCTGCCGCGACCGACTCGGCTCCCGGCTCGTGCCAGTTCACCGAGGCATGGTCGGGCAGGACCGTCCAGGAGCGCACGCGGTCCACCCTGCGTCCGGGATCCGGCTCGGCCCACGCTCCGGTGGAGACACCGACGGGTACGTCGACCACGGCCCGGATCGCCGTGAGTGCCTGGGCCACGGCGCGCGGCGAGAGCGTGTCGTCACCGCAGGGGGTCTTGGGGTGTACATGCACCTCGGCCGCACCGGCGGCGACAGCGCCGGCCGCGGACTCGGCCATCGCTCCGGGGGACAGCGGCACGGCTGCGCCGTCGGCGGCCGACCGGGGCCCGTTCAGACAGACCTGGATCATGCGCTCAAGAGTGCCCGACGCCACTGACAACGCGGTACGCCTGACGGCCCGGCACGGCCCGTACGGACAACCTGCGCCGCGCCGGTGGCGCGGCGCGTCCCCCGACCGCCGGACAGGCAGCACTTCACCCCTCCGGCGATCGAGGAGCGGGCCCGGGGCGGGAGCCCCCGGCAGGGACTTCAGGCCACCGACGCCAGCGCCTTGCGTCCCGCCCGCTTGGCCGCCGCCACGGCCTCGGACGTCAGAACCGGCTGCGGCACCACGATCCCGCAGCCTGTGCAAACCGGCCCGAACCACGGCTCGTTCGCGAGGTCCTGCCGCCACACGATGTGCGTTCCCCCGCACACCGGGCAGCCTGCACCGGGCTCGGCCTCCAGTGCGGAAATCAGTTTCCGCAGCACCTCGTCGAGCGGTGCCGCCGGATGGGCGCGCGGGCGGGCGCAGCGCGCGACCCCGTAACCGCCCCAGGTCCGCCGGTGCCAGTCGTCGATGGACGCCGGCCGCCGCAGCCCTTCGTGCTTCTCCCGTTTGCGGCGGTCCGCGAAACTCTCCTCGTACGCGAGCCAGACGGCCCGCGCCTGCTCCAACTCTTCGAGCGCGGCCACCAGCCGCACAGGATCGGGCGCACGGTCCTCGGGTTCGATGCTGTGCCTCGCGCACAGATGATCCCAGGTTGCCCGGTGCCCATAAGGGGCAAATCGTTCCAGGCACTTGCGGAGCGAATAGCGCCGAAGCGCCAGATCGCACCGCGCGTCGCGCACCTGTCTCGCAAGACTCCGGAAACCGGCCATCGCACTGCCACCTCCGTCACGGGTACATCGGCGTCGAAGAATGGACGTACGAGTACCCGATCCGGCTCCATCGAATATTCGATGGGTGTCATCACTATCCGGTGGTGGCCGTCCGAGGGACGTGGCCTAAGATGCCCCGCCGTCCTCGCGGCGCGGCCCGCCGTGGGGTCCGTGGGGCGAGGCGGGCGCCGTGCCGCGATCCGGAAGAGGTGACGCATGTCGCGGACGCCCGGGAAGCTCAGCGTCCGATGCGGCCCGCCGCCAGCACCACGCGGGCCAGCTCCGTATGGCAGATGTCGCTGTGCGCACCCGAGGGCGGGCCGCCGCGCCGCACCACGGCCGCCGTGTCCACACTCACGCACCCCGAGCCCGGAATCCCGTGGACCAGCGCCTCGTCCAGGGTCAGCCTGGTCAGCGGTGCGACGGCCTGGATGCCGTCGTGGCCGATCGCCCACCACCGCTTGTCGAGGCCGACCGCGTTCGCGTCGTCCCCGGCCAGGCTGGAGGCCAGCGGATAGATCACCCCGAGGGCGCTGTCGTGCCGTGAGTAGCATGCCACGACCGGTCCGTCGACGCGGTGCTCCATGGCGCGCAGGGCACCGCCGCTGTGCGGCGCGTGCGGCAGATGCGCAGCAAACGCGTAGTGGGAGAACGCTCCCTGAAGGAGAGTCACCGACTTCACGTTGTGCACGCCGTCCGGAAGGCCGCGGAGCGCGAAGGAGACGAGCCGCGCCCCCTGACTGTGCCCGACCAGATGCACCCGCACACCGGGGGACGAGCGGCCGAGCTGCCCGAGCAGTGGCCCGAGCCCCCGCTCGCCCACTGTCCCGGCGCGCCGTTTCATCGCGTAGTACGTCGTCTGCCGCAGCAGTTCCTTCGCGCCCCTCCACACCTTCTTCAGACCCCCGCCGATGGAGAACGATGGGAGCGCCGGCTCCTTCTCCGTCACCTCCACGCTCTCCTCCAGAGCCAGTGCGAACCTGCGGCACATCGTCAGGGAGTCCTCGAACAGCACGGCGGGGGGACCCTGCTCGTCGTGCGGCACATCGTCCGTGAAGGGGCTCTCCAGACCACCGGCCGGTGCCTCCGCCAGCCGGCGCGCCAGCGCGCCGAACTCGGCGAAGGCGGCCTCCGACTCGGGCTGTTCGTCGAGCAGTCGCGCCAGCCGCTGCACGGTCGCGTCGTGCCCGGGGAAGAGTTCCACCAGGGCGTCCTGCGTCGCCGTGTCCAGCGTGAAGTCGTCCGGATCCGCGAGCGCGGACGGCCGGAAGTCGGGAACCGGCTCGTCCGTGAACTTCATCGACGGCCAGACGACCCCCACGTAGCCCAGCCGCACCCCGTCGCCGACCAGTCCGGGAAAGGGCGCGAAGAAGGACGAGTACAGCCGGCCCGCGACCGACGGCGAGTTGTTCCATCCATGCGCGAACATCACCAGATCGGTGACATCCATTTCAGCCAGACGATCGCGCTGCGCGGCGTTCACATCGCCGTCCTTGTCGAAGGTTATTTCGCGGTACGGCTCCACGCTCATTTCCGGCATGACCGGCCCTCCCCGTTTTTGTCCGCTGATGGCACAGCATCCTGCGGGAAGGGAGGAACGGCCATACCCACGGCGGTCTTCGGTCGAGGCCGGTCGAGGCCGGTCGAGGCCGGTCAGAGCCGGTCGGTGGCTTCGACACGGCGGAGACGGATCGGCACGTCGTACGTCGCTCCGAGCCGGACCGGCTCGGGCCCGGCCGGCCACGCGTTGCCGATGGTCCGGGTCTGCCTGACCACATCAAGCCAATCACGGGCCACTACGGGTGCGGAAACGCATGTCCATGGAGTAGTCGCGACGCGCGACCCGCTCCGCGCCGCGGGCACGCAGGGTCGCCTCGTTGCTGCCCCGCGTCGGCCCCCGGCCCGGGTGCGGATTGCCGTCAGTACCGCAGGTACTTCTTCCGTACGGCCCTGAACGCGGTGAGCTCGCGCTGCCAGGCCGCCACCACCTCGGCCGTCCCCGCTCCCGCGTCGATCATCGTCCGCACCCGCGTCGACCCGGTGAGCTTGTCGATCCAGTTGTCGGGCCGCCACGCGAAACCGCTCCACGCCCGCTTCGCCGTCACCAGGAGTCCGATTCCGGTCCGCACCGGGTCGTACGCCCGGCGGTCATGGACGTGTAACTGGACCCCGCCGACCGTCTTCCCCTGGAACTTCGAGAACGTCGGCGCGAAGTACGCCTCACGGAAGTGGACGCCCGGCAGCTCCAGCGCGTTCGCGGCCGACGCCCAGGCACGGTCGACACCGTCGGCGCCCAGCAGCTCGAAGGGGCGGGTCGTGCCGCGGCCCTCGGACAGATTGGTGCCCTCGAAGAGGCAGGTGCCCGAGTACACGAGCGCCGTCTCCGGTGTGGGCATGTTCGGACTGGGCGGGACCCAGGGCAGGCCCGTCTCGTCGAAGAAGTCCGACCGCTGCCAGCCCGACATCCGTACCGTCTCCAGCTCCACCGGACGGCTCAGGAACTCGCCGTTGAAGAGCAGCGCCAGCTCGGTGACCGTCATGCCGTGCGCCTGCGAGATCGGTTCGCGGCCGACGAACGTCGCGAACGCCTTGTCGAGGACGGGGCCCAGTGCCGCCCGGCCCGTCACGGGGTTGGGCCGGTCGAGGACCACGAAGCGCTTGCCCGCGAGCGCGGCCGACTCCATGCAGTCGTAGAGCGTCCAGATGTAGGTGTAGAAGCGCGCGCCGGCGTCCTGGATGTCGAAGACGACCGTGTCCACGCCCGAGGTGGTGAAGATGTCGGCCAGGGCCTGCCCGCTCTTCGTGAAGGTGTCGTACACCGGCAGGCCGGTCGCCGGGTCGTCGTAGCGGCCCTCGGAGCCGCCCGCCTGGGCCGTGCCGCGGAAGCCGTGCTCGGGCCCGAAGACGGCGACCAGGTTCACCCGGTCGTCGGCGTGCATCACATCCACGATGTGCCGCACGTCCTGGGTGATCCCGGTCGGGTTGGTGACCACCCCGACCCGTTCGCCGGTCAGGGACGAGTAGCCGCTCGCGGCCAGCCGGTCGAAACCGGTACGGACCCGGCCGCGGCCCGTGTGCGCCGCTGCCGCCGAAGACGTCGCGGCCAGCGCGCCCACCGCGCCGCCGGCGGCCAGCAGACCCCGTCTGGACAGGCTCATCGGGTTACCTCCGTGATCGCTGTCTGTCATGGCCACGCACGCTAGCGTGCACGGCGGGCGTACGGAACGATTGCGGCGGCGCGGCTCACCCCGCCGCCCCTTCCGCCGATCTCCTGGATCAGCCGCGGGTTCGCGCCCTCTTCCCCAGCGACATACCGACTGGTTAGTCTGCTATTGAGGTCGGCACGCGGAAAGGCGGAGCTTGATGAGTGCGGTGCGGGGCGCTGGCGTTGTGGTCACGGGTGCGGGAGGCGGAATAGGCGCCGCTCTTGCCCGCAGGTTCGCGGCGGAGGGCGCGCGCGTCGTCGTCAACGACATCGACCCGGACAGGACCAAGGCCGTCGCCGACGAGATCGGCGCGACGGCGGTACCCGGTGACGCCTCCACGATCGTGGAGGAGGCGCGCGACGCGCTGGGCGGCACCGTGGACGTCTACTGCGCCAACGCCGGACTCGCCTCGCCCGGGGGCCCGTTCGCCGACGAGGACGTCTGGGCCGCCGCCTGGGACGTCAACGTCATGGCCCACGTCCGAGCCGCCCGCGCCCTGCTGCCCGACTGGCTGGAGCGCGGCCGAGGCCGCTTCGTCTCCACCGTCTCGGCCGCCGGACTGCTCACCATGGTGGGCGCGGCGCCGTACAGCGTCACCAAGCACGGTGCGTACGCCTTCGCCGAATGGCTCTCGCTCACCTACCGCCACCGCGGCGTGAAGGTGCACGCCATCTGCCCGCAGGGCGTGCGGACGGACATGCTCACCGCCGCCGGATCGGCGGGCGAACTGGTCCTCGCCCCCACCGCGATCGAGCCCGAGGACGTGGCCGACGCCCTGTTCGAGGGCATCGCGGCCGACCGGTTCCTGATCCTTCCGCACCCCGAGGTCGCAAGCTTCTACCAGGCACGCGCCGCCACGCCGGAACGCTGGCTGGCCGGCATGAACCACATCCAGCAGAAGTGGGAAGAGGTGAAGCGGTGACGTCTCTGTACGCGGCTCTGTACGCGGTCAAGCCCCGGCTCGGGCAGCTCAGCGAAGCCCAGCGGGCGCCCGTCACCCCGCCCGCGAGTTTCGTGCCTCCTTCCGCGCGGCCGTCGCCCGCGCCCCGAGCACACCGCCGTGGCCCGGCAGGGACTCGGCGCGCTTCGCGCTCGCCCCGCTGTCAGCTCTGGCAGCGCGAGGCCGAGGACGTCCTCTACACCCATCCCGCGGTGCGTGAGGCGGCCGTCGTGGGCATCCCCGACGACTACCGCGGCGAGCCGGTCAAGGCGTACATCAGCCGGCAGCCGGGAGCGAGCGTGGAGCCGCGGGAGATCTCCGCCTACTGCGCGGAGCGGCTCGCGGCGTACGAATACCCGCGCTCAGTCGAGATCCTGCCGGAGCTCCCGAAGACGACAAGTGGGAAGATCCTCGGGCGGGAACCGCGTTTTCGCGGGTAGAACCAGGTTACGGAACGAAAGGCGGGTGGCGGCAATGGCCAGGACGACGGACGGGGACGGCACCCCCGTCCCGCAGAGGCTGCTGGCCGCTGCCACCCGGCTCTTCGCCGAGCATGGCTACGACCGCACCTCCGTCCAGGAGATCGTCGAGGCGGCCGGTGTCACCAAGGGAGCCCTCTACCACTACTTCGGCTCCAAGGAGGACCTGCTCCAGGAGGTCTACGCGAGGATGCTGCGGATCCAGCAGGAGCGGCTCGACGCCTTTGCGGACGCGGACGAGCCGGTGGAGCTGCGGCTGCGCGGCGCGGCGGCCGACGTGGTCGTCACGACCATCGACAACCTCGACGACGCCGCGATCTTCTTCCGCTCCATGCACCATCTGAGCCCGGAGAAGCACAAGCAGGTGCGGGCGGAGCGGCGGCGCTATCACGAGCGGTTCCGTGCGCTGGTGGAGGAGGGCCAGGAGAGCGGAGTGTTCAGCTCGGCCACGCCGGCGGACCTGGTGGTGGACTACCACTTCGGCTCGGTCCACCATCTGTCGACGTGGTACCGCCCGGACGGCCCGCTCACGCCGCAGCAGGTCGCGGACCACCTGGCGGACATGCTGCTCCGAGCGCTCCGTCCCTGAGCCCGGGGCCGGCACGGTGCTCGGGGCGTTGTTCCGCTGCCGGGCGCGCGTGTTCGTGTGCCCGGCCCGTGACTCGATCGCCGGCGCGTTTTCGCGTACGCGGGGCCGTGCATCGATCCAAGGGGCTTGTGGTGGCCGGTCTTGACCGTCGGCGCGCACCACATCGCCGGACGGGCCTGCATCCGCTCCGTCCGGCGATCGAGTACCGGTCGCGGTCGACTGAGCCCCGCGGGCGACAGACGCGCGGGGTCCCCGGGGGTGTGCCCCGGGGACGGCTACACGTACTTCTTCAGCTCGCGCCGCGCGAGCGACCGCTGGTGCACCTCGTCCGGACCGTCCGCCAGCTTCAGCGTCCTCGCCCCCGCCCACAGCTCCGCCAGCGGGAAGTCCTGGCTCACCCCGCCCGCGCCGTGCACCTGCACCGCCTTGTCGAGGATGTCCACGACCGCGCGCGGCGTTGCGATCTTGATCGCCTGGATCTCGGTGTGCGCCCCGCGGTTGCCCACCGTGTCCATCAGCCAGGCCGTCTTCAGCACCAGCAGCCGCAGCTGTTCGACCGTGACCCGCGCGTCGGCGATCCAGTTCTGCACGACGCCCTGCTGGGCGATGGCCTTGCCGAAGGCCTGCCGGGACACGGCCCGCCGGCACATCAGCTCGATGGCCCGCTCGGCCATGCCGATCAGCCGCATGCAGTGGTGGATACGGCCGGGACCCAGGCGCGCCTGGGCGATCGCGAAGCCGCCGCCCTCCTCGCCGATGAGGTTCGACGCGGGCACCCGGACGTCGTCGAAGACGACCTCGGCGTGGCCGCCGTGGCTGTGGTCCTCGTAGCCGTACACCTGCATCGCACGCCGGACCTCAAGGCCCGGAGCGTCGCGCGGGACCAGGATCATCGACTGCTGGCGGCGGATGTCCGCGCCGTCCGGGTCGGTCTTGCCCATCACGATGAGGATCTTGCAGTCGGGGTTCATCGCCCCGGAGATGTACCACTTGAGGCCGTTGACGACGTAGTGGTCGCCGTCCCGGTCGATCCGCGTCCGGATGTTCGTCGCGTCCGACGAGGCGACCTCGGGCTCGGTCATCGCGAAGGCGGACCGGATCTCCCCGGCCAGCAGCGGCTCCAGCCACTGCTTCTTCTGCTGCTCGTTGCCGAACTGCGCGAGCACCTCCATGTTCCCGGTGTCGGGAGCCGCGCAGTTCAGTGCGGTCGGCGCCAGCTGCGGGCTGCGGCCGGTGATCTCGGCGAGCGGCGCGTACTGCAGATTGGTGAGTCCCGCACCGTGCTCCGCGTCGGGCAGGAAGAGATTCCACAGACCCTGCTTGCGTGCCTCGGCCTTGAGGTCCTCCACGATCGCCGGGGTGTCCCACGGCGAGGCCAGCTGCGCGCGCTGCTCGTGCGCGGTCGCCTCGGCAGGGTAGACGTGCTCGTCCATGAAGGCGAGCAGCTTGGCCCGCAGCTCCTCGGTGCGCGCGTCGAATGCGAAGTCCATGGGTGTACTCAGCCTTCCTGGAGGGTGGTGAGGCCGTGCTCGATGACGAGGGGAACAAGTTCGCCGATCCGGTCGAAGCCGGCGCCGACGGTCTGGCCGAGGGTGTAGCGGTAGTGGATGCCCTCGAGGATCACGGCGAGCTTGAACCAGGCGAAGGCCGTGTACCAGGAGATGGCGGAGGTGTCGCGGCCGGAGAGCTCGGCGTACCGCTCGATCAGTTCGGTGGCCTCCGGGTGGCCCTTCGCCCCCGCGGTGGTGCTGATGGGCGAGTCGGGCAGGGTCAGCCTCACGCTGTACACGACCAGGAGGCCGAGGTCGGTCAGCGGGTCGCCGAGAGTCGACATCTCCCAGTCCAGCACCGCCTTGATCCGGTCGTCGGGGCCGACCAGAACGTTGTCCAGGCGGTAGTCGCCGTGGATGACGGTGGGCGCGGGGGAGTCGGGCAGCGAGCGGCCGAGCGCCGCGTGCAGCTCGTCGATCCCGGCCAGCTCGCGGTTGCGGGAGGCGTCGAGCTGCTTGCCCCAGCGGTGCAGCTGCCGGTCGAGGAAGCCCTCGGGGCGGCCGAAATCGCCGAGGCCCACCGACTCGGGGTCCACGGCATGCAGTTCGACGAGGGTGTCGACCAGAGCGAGGACGACCTCGCGGGTCCGCCGGGGGCCGAGCGGGGCGAGCTCCTCGGCCGTGCGGTACGGCGTGCCGTCCACAAAGTCCATGACGTAGAACGGCGATCCGATCACCGACTCGTCCTCGCACAGCAGCACGGTCTCGGGCACCGGCACCGCGGTCGGGCGCAGCGCGCTGATCACCCGGAACTCACGCTTCATGTCGTGTGCGGTGGCCAGTACGTGCCCGAGCGGCGGGCGCCGGACGACCCAGCGGTCGGTGCCGTCGGAGACGGCGTACGTGAGGTTGGAACGACCGCCCTGGATCAGCCGGGCGCTGAGCGGTCCGCTCACCAGACCCGGCCGCTCGCGGTCGAGATAACCGCGCAGCTGCTCGGGGTCGAGGCCTGGCGGGGGGACTGCGCTCATCGTTGGCACCTCCGGGGCGGTGGAACACATCCCGCTTATGATGACCGACCAGTCGGTATGTCGTCCAGTGCGCACCCGGGACCCGGGCAGGGATCACACTGCCCGGGTCCTGCTCGTGTGCGTGCGTCACCTGCGGAGACAGCCGCTCACGCATGGCGGGCGGCAGCCCTCACGCCTGGAGAGAGGGCCGATCGCGCACGGGGGAGGGCCCGCTCACGCCGGGGAGACGGCCCCTGTGGTCGTGGGGCGGCTCACGCGTGGCACGCCACCGGAACTCCGCCGTTCATCGCAGCCATATCCCCGAAGACCGTGACGGCGTCCAGCGGGGAGCCGTCCGGATGCCCGTCCAGCTCCGCGTACGCCCGGTGCACATTCGCCACCAGCCGCTCGCTCTCCCGCAGCTCGGCGAAGACCCCGAGATCCGCCTGGCGTGCGGTCTCCAGCGGAGTGAGTCCCTTGGCGTGCCCCTGCTCGGCCACCCGGAGGACGAACCGCAGATAGCGCTCGGTCGCGTCGTACGCGGACGGGTCGGTGAGCGGTCCGTGGCCCGGGACGACCGTCGTCGCATCGAGCGAGCGCAGCACGTCCAGGGCGCGCAGCGACCCGCTCAGGGAGCCCATCGGCACGAAGGGGGTACCGCCCTGGAAGATCAGGTCTCCGGTGAAGACAACCCGCTGCCGGGGCAGATGCATGATGGTGTCACCGAGGGTGTGCGCCACCCCGCCCGGGTGGATCAGCCGCACCTCGATGTCGCCGACGTGGACCGTGAGCCGGTCGTTGTACGTGACGGTCGGGGCGGTGATCGAGATGTCGCCGAAGTCGGTCTGCGGCCACATGAGATGGAGCTGGTGACCGGCCGCGAGCTGCTCACTGCGGCAGGAGTCGTGACCGATGACCACGGCCCCGGGTGTGAAAACCGTGTTGCCGTAGGTGTGGTCGCCGTGGTGGTGCGTATTGACGAGCGTGCGCGGGAGCGGGACGCCGGTGGCGAGGAGCGCCTCACGCAGCGCCCGCGCGCGCCGCTCGGTGGCCGCGGTGTCGACGAGGAGCGTGGACTCCCCGTCACTGACGAACCCCGCGTTGTTCAGGCACCAGCCTCCGTCCGGCTGGACATAGGCATGGACTTCCGGAGTGAGTTGGACGGTGTACGGATCCGTGGCGGACAAGCGAATTCCCTCGGTTCTGGGCCAACTGGTCAGAAGGAGAGTGCCAGTTCGCCAGGGTGCGGGGGTAGCCGGGGTGGTGGTCAGTGGTCGTCCCAGTGCCCGTCGTGCTCGGCGTGCCGGTGTCCGTCGTGGATGTAGTCGACATGGTCGCCGTGCTGGACGGCCGGATGGCCGCAGCCGGGCCCGTGATCGTGCACATGGCCGCTGTGCGAGACATGCTCGCCCGGCTCGCACTCGTCCCAGTGGCCGGAGTGGGAACGGTGGAGATGTCCGTCGTGGGCGTAGTCGACGTGGTCGCCGTGCGGGACCTCGGGGTGGCCGCAGGCCGGACCGTGGGTGTGCTCGTGCGCGGCGTGCTCATGATGGAGGACGGTCATATCGCTCACCTTTGATGGGATATGCGGCATTCTGTCGCCCATAGGGTAATCGCCAGGACCGGGCAGGGGCGGCCTCCCACGCGGATCGCGTCGGACGACCGTCGCGGTCTCTCGGGGGACAGGTCCGGACGACCGTCGCGGTCTCTCGGGGGACAGGTCCGGACGACCGTCGCGGTCTCTCGGAGAGCGCGTCCGGACGACCGTTGTGGTCTCTCGGAGGGCGCGTCCGGACGACCGTTGTGGTCTCTCGGAGGGCGCGTCCGGACGACTGTTGTGGCCCGCACACGGACGCTCCCGACACGGCCGGTGTCCCACCGGGACAGCCTCAGACGACCATCGCCACGGCGAACCCGGCCAGCGCGATCGTGCAGGTCGCAGCCGCCAGCGCGGCCCGGGGCGGCAGCGCCCGGGGCTGCGGACCCGCGTCCAGCGCGCGGACCCGGCGATGGGCGACGCGCAGAAAGCCGAGCCAGACCAGTGCGCTCAGCGCCGCCGCGACGAACCCGGCCGCACTCAGATCCCCGCCCGCCACCTGCCGTGCCGCGAGCACCGATGCCACGGTGAACGCAAGCGTGGTACGGCGCCACGCCAGCCGGGTCCGCTCGGGCTGCAGCCCCGGGTCCCGCTCCGGCGCAGCGCTCAACGCCCGCCCTCCCAGCCGAAGAGCACCACGACCACCATGGCCAGGGCGACGACCGCGACCACCAGGCTGAGCAGGGTCGGGAACCGCGAAACGGGCAGATCGTCGCCCCGCCGCATCGCCCGCTCACAGCGCACCCAGTGATTCACGGCCCGCAGCGCACACAGCACCCCCGCGCCCAGCAGCCCGAGTGCCATCCCCACCCGAATGCCATAGGCCAGGTCCGGCAGGAACTGAGCGACCGCGAACCCGCCGCCGATCAGGGCGAGCGCCGTCCGGAGCCAGGCGAGGAAGGTCCGCTCATTGGCGAGCGAGAACCGGTAGTCGGGAGTCTCGCCCTCCTCCCGCACCCGCTCGGGCGCGAGCCACAGCCGCAGTCCCTGTCCGAAGTCGCTCACGCAACGCACCCTACCTGCGGAGCTGTTCGCAACACGCGCCGGCACCGGCCTAGGTGGGCCGCCCGCGGTGCGCCAGCAGCCGTTCGTACGCCGCGAGACCGTCCGGCACCCAGTCCCACTCGCCGAGCCGCCGCTCCAGCTCCGCGTCCGTGAGGAAGGTGTGCCAGGCGACCTCCTCGGCCTGCGGGTTCACCGGCAGTTCGCAGCGGACCTCGTAGACGGCCGACCACCAGGTCTGATCACCGCTCTCGTACAGGAACTTGAAGAGCGGCGCCGGCCGGGGCAGCCCCGAGACCCCCAGCTCCTCCTCGGCCTCCCGCAGCGCCGCGGCGTCATAGCTCTCGCCCGCGCCGACGACGCCGCCCACGAACATGTCGTACATCGAGGGGAAGACGAGCTTCGTCGGTGTGCGGCGGTGGACGAAGATCCGCCCCCGCGCGTCCCTGGCCAGAATGAACACACAGCGGTGACGCATCCCGCGCGCGTATGCCTCGCCGCGCCGGGCCTGGCCGATGACCTCGTCGTTCTCGTCGACGATGTCGAGGATTTCGTCTGCGGGATCCATGGACCCATCCTTGCCCACACAGGTCATCCGGAACGGTTGACTAGTTACTCGCCCGTACAGAAGATCGGACCACCGCACTCGCCCCGACCCGCCCGGCCCGACAAGGATGGAACCCCATGGCGTACGACGCTGATGTGATCGTGATCGGGGCAGGACTCTCGGGCCTCGTGGCCACCGCCGAGCTCATCGACGCCGGACGCACGGTGATCCTGCTCGACCAGGAGCCGGAGCAGTCCATCGGCGGGCAGGCGCACTGGTCCTTCGGCGGGCTGTTCCTCGTGGACTCTCCCGAGCAGCGCCGGATGCGGATCAAGGACAGCAGGGAGCTGGCGTTCCAGGACTGGCTCGGCACGGCGGGCTTCGACCGTGACGAGGACCGGTGGCCGCGCCGGTGGGCCGAGGCGTACGTCGACTTCGCGTCCGGGGAGAAGCGGGCCTGGCTGCACGCCCGGGGGATGCGGTTCTTCCCCGTGGTGGGCTGGGCCGAGCGCGGTGGCTACGACGCCACCGGGCACGGCAACTCCGTACCGCGCTTCCACATCACCTGGGGGACCGGTCCCGGCGTCGTCGCCCCCTTTGAGCGGCGGGTCAGGGAAGGCGCCGCCCGGGGGCTCGTCCAATTGCGGTTCCGCCACCGGGTGACCGGCCTGAGCGGCAGCGCGGGCACCCTCGACACGGTCAGCGGCGAGGTGCTGGAGCCCGCGGCCGCCGAGCGCGGCACGGCGAGCACCCGTGAGGTCGCCGGCGCCTTCGAGTTCCGGGCGCAGGCGGTGATCGTCACGTCCGGAGGCATCGGCGGCAACCACGACCTGGTGCGCGCCCAGTGGCCCGACCGGCTGGGCACACCGCCTCGCAAGATGCTCTCCGGTGTCCCCGCCCATGTCGACGGGCTGATGCTCGGCATTGCCGAGCGCGCCGGCGCGAGCCACATCAACCGCGACCGGATGTGGCACTACACCGAGGGCATCGAGAACTGGAACCCGATCTGGGCCCGGCACGGCATCCGCATCCTGCCGGGGCCCTCTTCGCTCTGGCTGGACGCGCGCGGCAAGCGTCTGCCCGTCCCCCTCTTCCCGGGCTTCGACACCCTCGGAACGCTCGAACACATCATGAAGTCCGGCCACGACTACACGTGGTTCGTGCTGGACCAGAAGATCATCGGCAAGGAGTTCGCACTGTCGGGCTCGGAGCAGAATCCCGATCTGACCGGGAAGTCGATCCGGGACGTGCTGGGCCGCGCCAGGGCCGGTGTGCCGGGCCCGGTGCAGGCGTTCATGGACAACGGCGTCGACTTCGTCGTCGAGAAGGAACTCTCCGCACTCGTACGGGGCATGAACCAGCTCACCGGGGAGACGCTGATCGACGAGGCCGAGCTGCGGCGCGAAATCACCGCGCGGGACCGGGAGATCAAGAACCCGTTCACCAAGGACCTCCAGGTCACCGCGATCCGCGGGGCGCGCAACTATCTCGGCGACAAGCTCATCCGAACGGCGGCACCGCACCGCATCCTCGACCCCGCGGCCGGTCCGCTCATCGCCGTACGGCTGCACATCCTCACCCGTAAGTCGCTCGGCGGGCTGGAGACCGACCTCTCCTCGCGGGTGCTCGACGTGGACGGCGCACCGCTGGCGGGGGTGTACGCGGCGGGCGAGGCCGCGGGCTTCGGCGGCGGCGGGGTGCACGGCTACCGCTCGCTGGAGGGCACGTTCCTCGGCGGCTGCATCTTCTCGGGGCGTGCGGCAGGACGCGCGGCGGCGAAGGCCGTGGGCTAGAGCCAGGGTCTTTCGTTCGGATCAGGCCCTCCGGTGACGGCTCCGCGCCTCAGCCGCCGACCGGACCCTCCGGGACCAGCCGTTCCACCACCTTGAACCGCTCGGCCACCACCGGCGTCGAGTCGTCGACGGTGAACCCCGGATCGCCGAGCGCCTCCCGCATCTCCTCGCTGTGCCAGAACCGCTCGTGCGCCGCGCGCCACTCGGACACCGAGACGTATCCCTCACCCTCGTCCAGCGCATGCCGCAGATCGACCTCGCCGAGCGGCAGCACCCGTACCTCCGTCAGCTCCACCACCGCCACCTCGTGACCGTCCGAGTCGATCAGCGCCGACCGCTCGCCCACCGGAGGCAGCTCCTCCTTCTCGGCCTCGTACTCCGCCAGGAGCCCCGTCGTCGAGACCTTCTCGCCGCTCAGCACCGCGGCGACGAGGCGGTCGCGCAGCGGGCCGGGGTAGGCCAGCAGATGGGGCTTCAACGGTTCACGGTCTTCGCGCGTCTCCATGCGCCGAGTGTGACGGAAGTCTGACGTGCGGCCGGTTGCCCTGGCATCTGGAGTCCCATGGTGTTCGAATCGAGGGGTGACCACAGAACATCCCCACGCCGAGGGCACCCCCGTCGGGCGACGTCTGGTGCTCGGCATGCTCGGCCTCGGCGCGGCCGGAGTCGCGGCGGCGCCGTATCTCCAGCGCGGGCTCGAAGCCTTTCTCAGCTCGGCTTCGGACAAGGACCCCACCGGTCTGACGGGGCTGCTGCCCAACGGCGGCGGCTTCCGCTACTACTCGGTGGCCTCCTCCGTACCGCACAGGAGTGAGCGGAACTACCGGCTGACCGTCGACGGCCTGGTCGACCGTCCGGGGACGTACACCCTCGCCGCACTGGGCAGACTCCCCCAGACCCGTGTCGTGCGCGACGTCCAGTGCGTCACCGGCTGGCGGGTCCCGCACACCGCCTTCGAAGGGGTGAGGCTCTCGCTGCTCCTCGACGCGGCCGGGGTACGACCGGATGCCAGGGCGATCCGGTTCAGCTGCTTCGACGGCACGTACAGCGAGAGCCTCACCCTCCCGCAGGCCCGCCGCGACGACGTCCTGGTCTGCCTGCGGATGCAGGACGAGCCGCTCAGCCACTCGCACGGCGGTCCGGTCAGGCTCTATGTCGCGCCGATGTACTTCTACAAGTCGGCGAAATGGCTCTCCGGGATCACCGTCACCTCCGGCGTCCGGCCCGGCTACTGGGAGGAGCGGGGCTATGACGTCGACGCCTGGGTCGGCCGGTCCAACGGCCGTACCGACACCCCCACCGTCTGAACGGCCCGTGCGCGTCAAGCGGTTCAGCCGCGCCGAGCGCTGGGTGCACCGGACGACGGCCGCTCTGATGCTGACCTGTGTGGTGACCGCGGCGGCGCTGTACGTACCGCAGATCGCCGAACTGGTCGGCCGCCGCTATCTGGTCGTCACCGTCCACGAGTGGGCGGGGATCCTGCTGCCCGCGCCCTTCCTTCTCGGGCTGGCCTCGCCTGCCTTCCGGGCCGACCTGCGCAGGCTGAACCGCTTCGGACCGCACGACCGGACGTGGCTGCGGGCCGCGCGCCGGCGTGACCATCGGCCCGAGTCCCGCCCGGCGGGCAAGTTCAACGCCGGGCAGAAGGTGTACTCGGCCTGGATCGCGGGCGCGGTCCTGGTGATGCTGGCGACCGGACTGCTGATGTGGTTCACGCATCTGACGCCGCTGGTGTGGCGTACGGGCGCGACGTTCGTGCACGACTGGCTCTCGCTGGCCGTCGGCATCGTGCTCGCCGGACACATTGCAATGGCGCTCGCCGACCCGGAGGCACGCAGAGGCATGCGCACCGGATCGGTCGAGCGCCCGTGGGCGAATGTGGAGCATCCGTTGTGGCTGAAGGACGACCCGCAGCCCGGGAAGCGCGGCGGAGACGGCCGGCCGAAGGGCGGTAGGGCCTCAGAGGACGAGTGACAGCAGCATCACGAAGCCGATTCCGCACACGGAGATGATGGTCTCCATCACCGACCAGGTCTTGATCGTCTGGCCGATGCTCATCCCGAAGTACTCCTTCACCAGCCAGAATCCGGCGTCGTTGACATGGCTGAAGAAGAGCGATCCCGCACCGATCGCCAGGACCAGCAGGGACGCGTGCGTGGTCGACATGCCGACCGCGAGCGGAGCGACCAGGCCCGCGGCGGAGATGGTCGCCACGGTCGCCGAGCCGGTCGCCAGGCGGATCGCCACGGCGATCAGCCAGCCCAGCAGCAGGGCCGGGACCGACCAGTCCTTGGAGAAGTCCAGGATCATCCGGCCCACGCCCACGTCGATCAGCGTCTGCTTGAAGCCGCCGCCCGCACCGACGATCAGCAGGATGCCCGCGATCGGGGCGAGGGACTTCTCGACGGTCGTCGAGATCCGCTCCTTGGTGAAGCCCGCTGCCCGGCCCAGCGTGAACATGGCGACGAAGACGGCGGCGAGCAGGGCGATCAGCGGCGAGCCGATCACGTCCATGACGCGCTGGAGTGCGTTATCCGGGTTGTCGACGACGATGTCCACCAGCGCCTTGGCCAGCATCAGGACGACCGGCAGCAGCACGGTGGCCACGGTCGCGCCGAAGCCGGGACGCCGTTCCAGATCCTCCGAGGGCCGGGTGGGGATCATCCGGTCCGGCGCCTGGATGTCCACCCAGCGCGCGGCGTACCTGGAGAACACCGGACCGGCGATGATCACGGTCGGGACGGCGACCACAACGCCGAGCGCCAGCGTGACACCGAGGTTCGCACCGATGGCGTCGATGGCCACGAGCGGGCCGGGGTGCGGGGGAATCAGTCCGTGCATCACGGAGAGACCCGCCAGGGCGGGGATGCCGATCCGCATCAGCGAGTAGTGGCCACGCTTGGCGACGAGCAGTACCACCGGGATCAGCAGCACGATGCCGACCTCGAAGAAGAGCGGCAGCCCGATGACCGATGCGATGAGCACCATCGCCCAGGGCATGGCGCGCCCGCCCGCCTTGGCGAGGATCGTGTCGACTATCTGGTCCGCGCCGCCGGAGTCGGCGAGCAGCTTGCCGAGGATCGCGCCGAGCGCGATCAGCACGCCCACACCGGCGACGGTGGCGCCGAGGCCGGCCGTGAAGCCGGCGATGGTCTTGTCCAGGGGCGCGCCGGCGAACGCGCCGAGCGCGAGCGAGCCGATGGTCAGCGCGAGGAAGGCGTGGACCCTGAACCTGGTGATGAGCAGGACGATGACGGCGATGCCCGCGATGACGGCGACGCCCAGCTGTGCGTTGCCGGCCGAAGTGATCGGTTCGGTGGCGTCCGCTGCCAGCGTCTCGACGCTGAGACTGATCATGGTGGCGATTCCTCAGTTCCTGAGCCGGCGCAGCGCGGCGACGGCCCGTTCGGTGATTTCTTCGGGGGTGCCGGACACATCGACCGGCACTCCTGCCTCGTCGTCCGCCAGCGGCTGGAGCGCGACGAACTGAGAGTCCAGCAGCGCGGTGGGCATGAAGTGGCCCGTGCGCCGCGACATCCGCCGCTCGATGAGCGCGCGGTCGCCTGTGAGGTGGAGGAAGACGGCGTCCGGTGCGGCGGCCCGCAGCCGGTCCCGGTAGCCGCGCTTGAGCGCGGAGCTGGAGACGACGCCGCCGAGCCCCGCCCTGCCGTGCGCCCAGGCGCCGATCGCATCGAGCCAGGGCCACCGGTCCGCATCGTCCAGCGGGGTGCCGGCCGTCATCTTGGCGATGTTCGCGGGGGGATGGAAGTCATCGCCCTCGGCGTACGGGACGCCCAGGGCGGCGGCGAGCAGGGGGCCGATCGTGGTCTTGCCGGTCCCTGCCACGCCCATCACCACGACGACGTGGGGGGTGCTCATTACGTGCCTCGGTCTTCGTCGACATCGGTCAGTCGCGCCACTGAACCCCATTAGGTATGACGTATTCAAGACCCTGGACGTAAACGTCATACTTTTCGTCAGGAACTGTGCCCCCGTACGCTTGCCCCATGACCACAGAGGGCCAGGGGCTCCATTCGCACGTGCTGGACACCCTCGGCCTCGCGATCACCGCGGGCGAGTATCCACAGGGCAGTGTGGTGCGCACCGACGAGGTGGCCCAGCGCTTCGATGTCTCGCGCACCGTCGTGCGCGAAGTGGTCCGGGTCCTGGAGTCGATGCACCTCGTGGAGTCCCGGCGCCGGGTCGGCGTGACGGTGCGTCCCACCGAGGAGTGGAACGTCTACGACCCACGGGTGATCCGCTGGCGGCTCGCCGGCTCCGACCGTCCGCGCCAGCTCAGGTCGCTGACCGTGCTCCGCTCGGCGATCGAACCGGTCGCGGCCGGGCTCGCCGCCCGCAACGCCACCCCTGAGCAGTGCGCCGAACTCACCGAGTGCGCACTCGGTATGGTCGCCACCTCGCGCGGACACCAGCTCGAGAGGTATCTGGAGCACGACATCGCCTTCCACCGCATCGTGCTCAACGCCTCCGGAAACGAGATGTTCGCGCGGCTCGGCGATGTGGTGGCCGAGGTCCTCGCCGGACGTACGCACCATCAGGTGATGTTCGACGACCCCGATCCGGCCGCCGTGACGCTGCATGTCCAGGTCGCCGAGGCGGTACGTGAGGGCGATGCCGACCGGGCCGAAACGATCACCCGGCAGATCGCCGTCGGCGCGCTCGCGGAACTCGACGTACTGGCTCCCTGAGGCCGGCGGTCCGCGTCGGCGTGGACAGCCGCGTCGCCGCCGTGTGGTGCGATGCGAGATGACCTTGGTTTACTGTGCCGTAACCTCTGAAACACCTCAGATCTATATCTGAGTGACCTGTGCCACTGTCAGAATCCCAGGGTTGCCCTGGAGATGTGCCGTCAGGCCAGCCCCCGGGCGCGACGCCCCCACCGGCCATGGCCGGGACCGCACACCCTCCCCACACGAAGGCGAACCCTCATATGAGTGAGCGCACCACTGCGGCCGAAAGGCTCGCCGCCGGGGCACCGGCGACAAGCTCCCCCCACGTCGACGCAGGCGACGCCGGCTACAGCAAGGACCTCAAGTCCCGCCACATCAACATGATCGCGATCGGCGGAGCGATAGGCACCGGCCTGTTCCTCGGAGCAGGCGGCCGGATGGCCGGCGCGGGCCCTTCCCTCGCCATCGCCTACGCGGTCTGCGGCGTCTTCGCGTTCTTCGTCGTCCGCGCGCTCGGCGAGCTGGTCCTCTACCGGCCTTCCTCGGGCGCCTTCGTCAGCTACGCCCGTGAGTTCATGGGGGAGAAGGGCGCCTTCGCGGCCGGCTGGCTCTACTTCCTCAACTGGTCGACCACCGCCGTCGCGGACATCACCGCCGCCGCGACGTACGCCCACTTCTGGGCCATGTTCAGCGACATCCCACAGTGGGTCCTGGCCTTGATAGCGCTCGCGGTCGTCCTCACCGCCAACCTCATCTCGGTGAAGTACTTCGGCGAGATGGAGTTCTGGTTCGCGATCGTCAAGGTCGCCGCCCTGGTCGCGTTCATGCTGGTCGGCATCTATCTGGTGGTCACGCAGCACCCCGTCGACGGCCACACCCCCGGCTTCTCGACCATCACCGACAACGGCGGCATCTTCCCTACGGGCATGCTGCCGATGCTGCTGGTGATCCAGGGTGTCGTGTTCGCCTACGCCTCCGTCGAGCTGTGCGGCGTCGCAGCCGGCGAGACCGAGAGCCCCGAGAAGATCATGCCCAAGGCGATCAACTCCATCATGTGGCGGGTCGGTCTGTTCTACGTCGGCTCGGTGGTGCTGCTCGCGCTGATCCTCCCGTACACGGCGTACTCCGGGGACCAGAGCCCCTTCGTCACCGTCATGGACAAGCTCGGTGTCCCGGGCGCGGCCGGTGTGATGAACCTCGTGGTTCTCACCGCTGCCCTCTCCAGCCTCAACTCCGGCCTCTACTCCACCGGCCGCATCCTGCGCTCCATGGCACTCTCGGGCTCGGCGCCGGCGTTCACGGGCCGGATGAACAAGGGCCAGGTGCCCTACGGCGGCATCCTGCTCACCGCCGGCTTCGGCGTGCTGGGCGTCGCGCTCAACTACGTCGTGCCGGGCCAGGCCTTCGAGATCGTCCTGAACTTCGCCTCGATCGGCATCCTCGGCACCTGGGGCATGATCATGCTCTGCTCGCTGCTGTTCTGGCACCGGTCCCAGGACGGCCGGGTCACCCGCCCGTCCTACCAACTGCCCTGGGCCCCGTACACGCAGATCGTCACGCTGTTCTTCCTCGCAAGCGTCGTCGTCCTGATGTGGTGGGGCGGCGGCATCGGCCGGACGACCGTGATGTTCCTGCCGCTGATCGCGGCGGCGCTGGTCGGCGGCTGGTTCGTCGTGCGCGGCCGGGTCAACGCGATCGCGGCGGAGCGCCAGGACGCCTGACCTTTCAGCAGTGGCTGCGGCTCCCGCGGGATCTCTTCCGTGGGAGCCGCAGTCGTATGTACGACGACGTCGGCCGTGGTGAGAGCCGTGCCGGCGCCGCCCCGACGGTCCATAGTGGTGCTCGACTTCATGCGCGAAGAAGGGCAGGTTCTCGATGTCGCAGCGGGTGCAAGGCGTGATCGCACCGGGGAAGAACGAGCCGGTGAGGGTCGAGACGATCATCGTGCCCGATCCGGGGCCGGGTGAGGCGCTGGTGAAGGTGCAGGCATGCGGGGTGTGCCATACCGATCTCCACTACAAGCAGGGCGGGATCAGTGACGACTTTCCGTTCCTGCTCGGCCATGAGGCGGCGGGTGTGGTGGAGGCGGTCGGTGAGGGCGTCACCGAGGTGGGACCGGGTGACTTCGTCGTCCTGAACTGGCGTGCGGTCTGCGGCCAGTGCCGGGCCTGTCTGCGGGGCCGTCCCTGGTACTGCTTCGACACGCACAACGCCCGGCAGAAGATGACCCTCGCTGGGGGCACCTCCCTGGCCGGAGGCTCAGGGGGAGGCACTGTGCTGTCTCCGGCGCTTGGTATCGGTGCCTTCGCGGAGAAGACCCTGGTGGCTGCCGGGCAGTGCACGAAGGTCGACGAGCGTGCCTCGGCGACGGTCGCCGGTCTTCTCGGCTGTGGTGTGATGGCGGGTATCGGTGCCGCGATCAACACCGGGAAGGTGGGCCGCGGTGACTCGGTCGCCGTCATCGGCTGCGGCGGTGTGGGCGATGCCGCGGTCGTGGGAGCCCGCCTCGCGGGCGCGGCGAAGATCATCGCCGTCGACATCGACGACCGCAAACTGCAGACGGCGAAGACCATGGGCGCCACCCACACCGTCAACTCCAGACAGAGCGACCCCGTCGAGGCGATCCGCGAACTCACCGGCGGTTTCGGCGCCGACGTCGTCATCGAGGCCGTCGGACGCCCCGAGACATACCAGCAGGCCTTCCACGCCCGCGACCTGGCCGGCACCGTCGTCCTCGTCGGCGTCCCCACCCCCGAGATGAAGCTGGAACTGCCCCTCCTCGACGTCTTCGGCCGCGGCGGCGCACTCAAGTCCTCCTGGTACGGCGACTGCCTCCCCTCCCGCGACTTCCCCATGCTCATCGACCTCCACCTCCAAGGACGCCTCGACCTGGACGCATTCGTCACCGAGACCATCGCACTCGACGACATCGAAAAAGCATTCGCCCGCATGCACGAGGGCGACGTGCTGCGCTCGGTGGTGGTCCTGTGACCTCCACCGGCATCGACCACCTGGTCACCTCGGGCACCTTCTCCCTCGACGGCGGCACCTGGGACGTCGACAACAACGTCTGGATCGTCGGCGACACCTCGGAAGCGATCGTCATCGACGCCGCACACGACGCAGCCGCCATCCAGGCCGCCCTCAACGGACGAACTCTGCGCGCCATCGTCTGCACCCACGCCCACAACGACCACATCGACGCCGCCCCCGCACTCGCCGCCGCGACCGGCGCACCCATCCTGCTCCACCCCGACGACCTGCCCCTGTGGAAACAGACCCACCCCGAACGCGCCCCCGACGGCAACCTGTCCGACGGACAGACCCTCACCATCGGCGGCACCACACTCACCGTCCTCCACACCCCCGGCCACGCCCCCGGAGCCATCTGCCTCCACGCGCCCGAGCTGCGCGCCCTGTTCAGCGGCGACACCCTCTTCCGAGGCGGCCCCGGAGCGACCGGGCGGTCCTTCTCGCACTTCCCGACGATCATCGGCTCGATCCGGGACCGGCTGCTCACGCTGCCGCCCGACACCGTGGTGCGCACGGGCCACGGAGACTCGACCACCATCGGCGAGGAGGCGCCCCACCTCGACGAGTGGATTCAGCGCGGCCACTGAGACAGCCGCAGCCCGCTCTCGAAGCGGTACGGCTCTCCGGTCACCGGATCGGTGAACTCCAGCACTTTCGCGAGGAGTTGGAGCGGCCGGGAGTAGTCGTCGGGCCCCTGCTCCTGGACGACCGGATAGACGGGGTCGTTCAGGAGCGGCAGGCCGAGGCTGTTCATATGGACCCGCAACTGATGGGTGCGGCCGGTGGCAGGCAGCAGCCGGTAGCGGCCGAGACCGTCCCGGTGCTCCAGCAGCTCGATCCGGCTCTCGCTGTTCGGCTCGCCCGGCTCCTCGCGCGCGGCCATCACACCCCGCTCTTTCACGATCCTGCTGCGCACGGTCAGGGGCAGGGTGAGCGCCGGTTCGTACGGCGCCACCGCCTCGTACTCCTTGCGCACCTGCCGGTCCCGGAACAGCGTCTGGTACGCGCCCCGGTCCCCGGGCCGCACGACGAAAAGCGCGAGGCCCGCGGTCAGCCGGTCCAGCCGGTGCGCGGGCTGCAACTGCGGCAGCTCCAGATCGCGCCTCAGCCGGGCCAGTGCCGTCTCGGTGATGTGCCGGCCACGCGGGGTGGTGGCGAGGAAGTGCGGCTTGTCCGCGATCACCAGACGCTCGTCACGGTGGACGATCCCGATCTCGAAGGGCACCGGTTCCTCGGGCGCGAAGTCCCGGTGGAACCAGAGGTAGCGCCCGGGGGTGTACGGCTCGTCGGCGGTGACCGGCCCGTCCGTGGAGACGACGCGCCCCTCCCGCAACAGGGTGTCGACCTTGTCGGCCCCGATGGCGTCGCCGTACCGCTCGACGAGATGGTCGTACACCGTCGCCCACGCGCCCTCGGGATCGGCGGGCAGCCGAAGCCGCACCGGATCGATGCCGTCGCGCTGGGGGAGCGGCGCGGGGGGAGCCTTGTGTCTGCGTCTCACCGAGGTGACTTTAGGCGCAGTGCCTCGGAAGACGCCTTAACGAGAAGATCCCCACGGGCAACCCGTGGGGATCTTGCTGGTGTCCGAGGGGGGACTTGAACCCCCACGCCCGATAAAGGGCACTAGCACCTCAAGCTAGCGCGTCTGCCATTCCGCCACCCGGACAAGGTGTCTGTCTCGCGGCCCTGGGCCGTCGCGACGTGGAAAACCATAGCAAACATTCGGACGTGCCCGACCACTGCCCGATCCGTGTGAAGTGCGCATGACGGCGGACAGTCGCCCTTGGGCCCAGGGCACGCGCACGGGAGTATGTGAAGGAACCACCAGCAGCGACAGTGGGAGGAATCAGCGTGAGCGAGTCGAACACGGCCCGTACCGTCTCGGGCGAGGATGAGGTGGTCGACCTCTGCCGTGAGCTGATCCGGATCGACACCAGCAACTACGGCGACCACTCGGGGCCGGGCGAGCGGGGCGCTGCCGAGTACGTCGCCGAGAAGCTGGCCGAGGTCGGGCTCGAACCGCAGATCATCGAGTCGCACAAGGGGCGTGCCTCCACGGTCGCCCGGATCGAGGGCGAAGACCCGTCCAGGCCGGCGCTGCTCATCCACGGTCACCTCGATGTCGTACCGGCGAACGCCGACGACTGGACGCACGACCCCTTCTCCGGTGAGATCGCCGACGACTGTGTCTGGGGCCGCGGGGCGGTCGACATGAAGGACATGGACGCGATGACCCTCGCGGTCGTACGGGACAGACTGCGCAGCGGCCGGAAGCCGCCGCGCGATGTCGTGCTGGCCTTCCTCGCCGACGAGGAGGCGGGCGGCGCCTACGGCGCGCGATACCTCGTGGACAAGCACCCCGGCCTCTTCGAGGGGGTGAGCGAGGCCATCGGCGAGGTCGGCGGCTTCTCCTTCACCGTCAACGAGAACCTGCGCCTCTATCTCGTCGAGACGGCCCAGAAGGGCATGCACTGGATGCGCCTCACCGTCGAGGGCACCGCGGGGCACGGCTCGATGACCAACAATGACAACGCCATCACCGAGCTCTGCGAGGCCGTCGGCCGGGTCGGCCGGCACAGGTGGCCGGTCAGGATGACCAAGACCGTACGGTCCTTCCTGGACGAGCTCTCCGACGCGCTCGGCACCCCGCTCGACCCCGAGGACATGGACGCGACGCTCGCCAAGCTCGGCGGCATCGCGAAGATGATCGGCGCGACCCTGCGCAACTCGGCGGCCCCCACCATGCTGGGCGCCGGGTACAAGGTGAACGTCATTCCCGGACAGGCGACCGCCCATGTCGACGGGCGTTTCCTGCCGGGGTACGAGGAGGAGTTCCTCGCCGATCTCGACCGGCTGCTCGGGCCCCGGGTCAAGCGGGAGGACGTCCACGGCGACAAAGCGCTGGAGACCAGCTTCGACGGAGATCTCGTGGACGCGATGCAGGTCGCGCTCAAGGCCGAGGACCCCATCGCGCGAGCCGTGCCGTACATGCTCTCCGGCGGCACCGACGCAAAGTCCTTCGACGACCTCGGCATCCGCTGCTTCGGTTTCGCGCCGCTGAAACTTCCACCGGAGCTGGATTTCGCGGGGATGTTCCACGGCGTGGACGAGCGCGTGCCGGTCGACGGCCTGAAGTTCGGTGTGCGGGTGCTTGACCGATTCCTGGACCGTTGCTGAGCCCGCCGGGTGAAGATGTGCTGAAACGAAACTCCAATAATCGTCAGTGCGTGCGCACTTGACTGAAAAGGGTGAAAGGAGCCATCGGCTCGTAGCCCACCTGCCTCCTCCTCGTTACAGGTGGTGCGGTCCGCGGCTGGGATCGCATTGCCAACAAGGAGGAATAATGATCAAGAAGGTCGTCGCTGCTGCGGCTGCCACTGGTGGTCTGGTGCTCGCCGGCGCGGGCATGGCCATGGCCGACGCCGGTGCTCAGGGTGCCGCTGTGGGTTCCCCCGGCGCGCTCTCGGGCAACGTCGTCCAGGTGCCGATCCACGTGCCGGTGAACGTGTGCGGCAACACGGTCTCCGTGATCGGGCTGCTGAACCCCGCCTTCGGCAACTACTGCGTCAACAAGTGACGTTGTGACTCGGCCCGTGAGGGTCTGGGTTTGAACCCGGGCGGTCCCGGAGTGCGTGCCATGCACTCCGGGACCGTCGGGCTTTCCGCCCCCGGTCACGACGGCCGGGGGATTTCCTGAAGCGCGAAGGCAGGACAACCACATGCGACAGGTCACTCGCAAGGGCCTGATCACCATGGCGGCCGCGGGCGGCGTCATTGCCCTGGGCGGCAGCTACGCACAGGCGGATTCCGGAGCACATTCGGTCGCGTCGAATTCACCGGGCGTCGCGTCCGGGAATTCGATCCAGGCCCCAGTGGACATTCCCGTAAATGTCTGCGGCAACACCGTGAATGTCATCGGGCTGCTCAATCCCGTCGCCGGCAACAAGTGTGCCAACGGGTCCGGCAACCATGGCAGTGGATCGCACGGCAGTGGATCGCACGCCGGATCGCACGGCAGCGGGTCTCACGGCGGCGGTTCGAACGCCGGCGGAGCGCACGCGGGAGGCGGGACGAGCAACTCACCCGGTGTCGCCTCGGGCAACCACATTCAGGCGCCGGTCCACGTTCCCGTGAACGCCTGCGGGAACACGGTCACCATCGGTGGCCTCGGGAACCCGGCGCTGGGCAACCAGTGCGGCAACGGCACGGACGCCGGCATGCCTCCCGGTCACCCCGGTCACCCGGGGAACCCTGGTAACCCGGACACCCCCGGTACCCCAGGCAACCCCGGCAACCCGGGCACCCCTGGAACGCCCGGCAACCCCGGAACGCCTCAAACACCGGTTACCCCGGACGAGCCGAACGCCCCCGGCGCCCAGTCCGGCAACTCGTCCGTCGGTATCGACGAGCTCGCGCACACCGGCTCTGGTCCGCTCGGCATGCTGGCCCCGGCGGGTGCGGGTCTCCTGCTGGCGGGTGTGGTGCTGTACCGCCGCTCCCGTGCCTCCGCGTAACCGACCGGTCACCGAAGGGAGAGGTCGTACGAAGCTGCACGAACAGGGATGAAACGGAGCGGGTCTCGCGGTCGCGGGGCCCGCTCCTTCCCACTCAACCGCTCACCAGGTGGCGCGCACCTGACGGATGATGCGCCGACGCAGCCGCACGCGACGGCTGCCGTCCCGGTGCAGACTCAGTCGGTCCAACTCCCAGTGTCCGTACTCGGCATGGTCGGTCAGCAGACGGGTCGCTTCCTTGCGGGAGACCCCACGCGGTACGTACACGTCGACAAATTCGTATTCCGGCATCGCATCTATTGTGCGGGCAGAGGCCCTGTACGGATAGCGTCTGCACTATGTCTGATGCTGCGCAGCCCACCGCTGCCGAGGTACGTGCCGCCGCCGAGGCGGTCAAAGCCGCACTGGACCGTCACCTCGCGGCGGTCGAGAACCGCACGGGCGAGGACGACCCGGCCGTCTACGACGCGTTCAACGTCCTCGCCGCCGCGGCCGAGGCGTACGACGAACGCCTCTACGACCGCTACGACGAGGTGACCCCCTTCGAGATCCCGGGCGCGGACGACTCACTGCCTCCGTACACGGGCCCGGAGGAGCCCAACGCGCTCAGTGTGCTGATCCGTCGGGACTATGCGGTGGTCGAGCCGCAGCGGCTGCTCGCACAGGCGCAGCGCATCGCCGATCTGGACCCCGACGAGGACCGGCCCGAGAACGCCGCGGTGGTCGGCACAAGCGTGCACGCGGCGCTCGGCGTGCTCTTCGGGGAGTACGAACCGGACGAAATCGCGTCCAGGCACAAGGAGTTCGGTCTGGAGGAGGGCGACTCCACGCTCTGGGTATCGGCCGCGGACGAGCCGGTGGAGCCGGGCGAGTGGCTGAGCACCCCCTTCGACCAGGCGGACCCCGAGCGGATCGTCTGTCGCTTCGACGTGAGCTCGGTCTTCGACGAGGAGCTGGACGACCTCGACGAAGGGGAGTCCTGACCCACCCGGCGCGTGAGCGGCGCGGGCCCCGTCGCACCAACGCGGCGGGGTCCTGTCGCCTCCCACGGCTACGGTGTCGGGGCCAGCAGTCCTTCGAGCAGCGTCCGCAGCCGGGTCGTCCGCTCCTGGGACGTGATCCCGGCCACCGCACGCGGTAGCGCCTGGTCCACTCCGTGCACCACGGACAGATGGCGCTCACCGCAGCTGAACGCGGTGTAGACCCATGGCCTGCTCAGACCTTGGGCCGCGTCGCCCGGCAGCACGACGACAGCGGCGGGCCAGCGCATCCCCACGGCCTGATGGGCGGTGAGCGCCCAGCCGTGACGCACGGCCGACTCGACCCGCTCCTGCGGGACGACGACGGGCGTGCCCTCGCAGTCGAGGTGCAGGCCGTCCGCGTCGGCGAAGACGACGGCACCGGACAGTGTCCGCCCCGGCGCCGGCGTGTAGGCGACCCGGTCGCCCACGTCGAACCCGCCGAACCGGCCGGGGCCGGGGTTCAGCCGCTGCTTGACGGCGGCGTTGAGCGCGCGGGTCCCGGCCGAGCCGCCGTGCCCCACCGTGATCACCTGGGTCTGCTCGGGGGACACGCCGAAGGCACGCGGAACCGAGTCCGCGACGAGCTGGACCGTACGGTGAACCGCCTCGCCCGCGTCCCGCACCGGGACGATGACGACCTCCTTGCCCGGTGCCTCCACCTGGTTCAGCTCGCCGATGCCGATGCCGGAGACCAGCTCCCCGATCGGCCCGGGGTCCGGCGTCCGCGAGGCGATCTGCGGGCACACCCCGGCTGCCAGCACATCGGCGAACACCCGCCCGGCGCCCGCCGAGTACAGCACACCGGGGTCGCCGCTCAGCACCAGACGGCTGCCGTCCGGCAACGACTCGACCAGCATCGCCGCGGTCTCCACATCCAGCTGCGGTGCGTCCAGCACCACCAGGAGATCGAGAGCGAACGCACCGTCCGCCTCCCTGCCCGGTCCCTCCGAGCCGGAGAGCAGTCCGGCGACGGTGACCGCCGCCGCGGAGGGGCCGAGCCTTCTGACACCGTTCGCGCTGTGGACCGCGATCACCGCGCGCAGCCCGAGCGCGGCAGCGGCCTCTGCCAGCGCGACCGGTTCGGCGCGCGCCGCCTCGCCGCCGGTGTGTGCGACCAGGCCGCTCGCCGCCAGCGCACGGGTCAGCCCGGTGCGCTCCGCCGCCTCCCAGGTGGCGTCGGCGCCGCTCTTGGCGAGCCGCGCCAGGCCGTCGGCGAGGCTCTCCTCGGCCAGTGCGTACCGGTCGAGCCCCAGGAGCACCGGCACGGCGGGCCGCCCGGACTCCGCACCCTCCGCACCCTCCGCACCCTCCGCACCCTCCGCACCCTCCGCACCCTCCTCGCCCTGTTCGTTCTCCGCCGCCGGCGGGCTCTCGTCGACGCCGTCCTGGAAGACCAGCACCGCACCCTCGGCGATGGCCTGCTGAAGCGCCTCGTCCGGGTCGGGCACCGACCGCTCGGCCAGCGCGCCGCGCACGGCCGACAACTCCAGCGCCGTGTGGCCCCGCACCGCCGCGCGCTCCAGCTGCCACCTGACCAGGGCCGCCGTCCGGCGCTCGTCACCGGGTCCGCACTCCGTGCCGAGCAGCGCCCGCGCGAAGCCGTCGGCCTGCTCGGGCAGGACGCCGGGCACGGACAGCAGCCGCCAGGGGTCCTCGCGCAGGGTGTCCGCGGCCAGATCCCCGAGCGTCTCGGCGACCTGCACCGTGAGCGCCTCGGGTGCTCCGCCCTCGACGAGCACGGACCGGACGGCCGAGAGGGTCTCCGGCGCACTCGTCCGAGGCGGTCCGGCGGGCTCCGGAACCCGCGGGCGCACAGGCTCGGCCGCCGAGGGCGCGGGCCGCCTGGGCGCGGGTGCGGGTGAGTCGAAGAAGGCCGTGCCGGACTTCTCGCCGCTCTCCACGGCCCGCACGGCGGCGAGCAGATCGGCGGCCGTCCCGCTCAGCTTGGTGCCGCTCTCGATGGGTCCTTCCTTCTCGGCCTTCCGCTGCTCGATCCTGGCCCGGAGCTCCCGCTGCGCGGAGAGCTCGGCCTCGGCCTCGGACGGCTGGGCTGTCTGCCCGCTGTCAGCGGCCCCGCTCGTGGCCGGGCCCGTCTCCTCGCCTTCGGGCGTGGACTCCGCCTCCTCGCCCTCGCTCGCGGCCTTCGAGCCGTCGCCGAGGGTGGCGTCGTTGGCCCCGGGCTCCTCGGCCCCGGGCTCGTCGGGCCCGGCGCTCTCGGCGTCCGGCTCGGCCGAAGCCGACGCCTGCTCGGCGTCCGGTGCCACGTCGGCGGCCGTGTCCGCGGTGGTGCGGTCCTCGGCCGGGGGCTCGGCCGGCCGCTCAGCGGCTGACGGTGGCGGCGTCCCCTCGGAAGGCGCGGTCACAGCGTGCTCCAGTCCTGGTCGGGATATCGGTGCACGGGCGCCGACACATCGTCGAGCGCCTGGCAGATCTCGTCAGGAAGACTAAGCGTCTCCACTGACAATGCCGCCGCGAGCTGCTGGGCGTTGCGCGCGCCGACGATCGGCGCCACCACGCCCGGCCGGTCGCGCACCCACGCGAGCGCTACCTGGAGGGCCGTCGCCGCCAGCCCGTCCGCCGCCGTCGCCACGGCGTCCACGATGCTGCTCGCGGTCTCGTCGAGATAGGGCTCCACGAAGGGCGCCAACTGCTCGGAGGCGCCCCGCGAGTCCGCGGGCGTCGCATGACGGTACTTGCCGGTCAGCACCCCGCGGCCGAGCGGCGACGACGGCAGCAGCCCGACCCCCAGATCCAGGGCCGCGGGCAGCACTTCCCGCTCGACTCCCCGTTGCAGCAGGGAGTACTCCATCTGCGTGCTCGCGAGCCGGGTCCGCACGCCCGGCGCGGCCAGCTGCCAGGTCGCCGCCTTCGCGAGCTGCCAGCCGCAGAAGTTCGACACGCCCGCATAGCGGGCGCGCCCGCTTGCCACCGCGATGTCCAGTGCCTGGAGTGTCTCCTCCAGAGGAGTCCCGGGATCGAACGCGTGGACCTGCCACAGATCGACGTAGTCGGTGCCGAGGCGCTCCAGCGACGCGTCGAGGGCGGCGAGCAGATGCCCGCGCGAGCCGTCGAAGCGCCGGTCGGGATCGGGCACGCTGCCCGCCTTCGTCGCGATGACGAGATCGCGCCTCGGGACGAGCCCCTCGACGAGCTGCCCCAGGAGATACTCCGCCTCCCCGCCGCCGTACACATCTGCGGTGTCGACCAGTGTCCCGCCCGCTTCCCAGAACGCCTTCAACTGGTCGGCAGCATCATGCTCATCGGTGTCCCGGCCCCACGTCAGGGTGCCGAGTCCGATCCGGGACACGCGCAGGCCGGTGCGGCCGAGATGCCTCTGCTCCATGGGCGCTGAGATTACTGGCCAGGGGCCCACCCTGAGAGAACCTGTGGACAACCTCCCCTGCAGGACAGCCCCAACCCGCGCTAGAGTCCCCCGGAACAGGGACGTTACTGATCAGTAAAGGGAGCGGTTATGCGGCTCGGCATCAACCTCGGCTACTGGGGCGCGGGGATGGACAGCGACAATCTCGCGGTCGCCAAGGAGGCCGACACGCTCGGCTACGACGTCTGCTGGGCCGCCGAGGCGTACGGCTCCGACGCCCCCACCGTCCTCAGCTGGGTCGCCGCACAGACCGAACGCATCGACGTCGGTTCCGCGATCATGCAGATCCCGGCGCGCCAGCCCGCCATGACCGCCATGACCGCCGCCACCCTCGACTCCCTCTCCGGCGGCCGCTTCCGGCTCGGCCTCGGCGTCTCCGGTCCCCAGGTCTCCGAGGGCTGGTACGGCGTCACGTTCGACAAGCCGCTCTCCCGCACCCGTGAGTACGTCGAGATCGTCCGCAGGGCGATGACCCGCGAGCGTCTGTCCTTCCAGGGCGAGCACTGGACGCTCCCGCTCCCGGACGGGCCGGGCAAGCCGATCAAGCTCACCGTTCACCCGGAGCGCGAGCACATTCCGCTCTACATCGCCGCGATCGGCCCCAAGAACCTTGAGCAGACCGGTGAGATCGCGGACGGCGCGCTGCTGATCTTCCCCTCCGCCGACACCCTCGAGGACACCGCGATCAAGTATCTGCGGGCGGGCCGCGAGAAGGCCGGAAAGACGATGGAGGGCTTCGACGTCTGTCCGACGCTGCCGCTCGCGGTCGGTGACGACGTCAAGGGTCTGGCCGACATGTTCCGTCCGTACACCGCGCTTTACGTCGGAGGCATGGGCAGCCGCAAGCAGAACTTCTACAACCAGCTCGCGCAGCGCATGGGTTACGAGAAGGAAGCGGCGGAGATCCAGGACAAATACCTGTCCGGCGACAAGGAGGGCGCGGCGTCCGCGGTCCCGCACCAGCTCATCGACTCCACGACGCTGCTGGGCCCGGTGGAGCGGATCGCCGAGCGGATGACGGCCTACGCCGAGGCCGGTGTCACGACGCTGACCCTCGCCCCGGCCGGCTTCACGCTCGACGAGCGGCTGGCGGCGCTGCGGGCGGGTACCGAGGCCCTGGAGGCCGCGGGCCTCGCTTAGGGGGTACAGAGGGGGACCTTGTCAGGAAGTCTGCGGCCGTGGTGGGGGCTCGGGGGTCTTCCCCGCCACGGCCGTCATGCAGCACAACGCCCGAGAGGCCTTCCGGGTTACTCCCCGAAGCCCGCTTCCTGTTCACTCGCGCCCTCGTCCGTTCGGCGGAGTTGTATGACTCACCTGTTGCCTCGTCTCCAGTACCGCATTTGACTCTTTATTTGCGGACATCTTCATGGAGGTGGCAGTGATGCTTTCGGCCCGAAGTCTTTTCCAGGAAATCGTCGACAGCGACGACGCCTTCCAGCTCTTCTGCTCGATAGCTGCCAGCGGCGAGGCCCAGGGCGGCTGGGAGAACGGCCGTATCGCCGCCCTCGTCCCCGAGAGCATGCGTGGCCTCGCTCCCAAGATCACCCGGCACGGCGCCGACGAGGACAAGCACGGCAGGCTCTTCAACGCCCTGCTCAGGAAGCGCGACCTGGAGCCGGTCCCGGTCCCTCCCGAGACCGACTACACCATGCTGCTCGAACGGCAGGGCATCGGGCTCACCCACGAGAAGCTCCGCAGGGACGAGCCGCTGTCCGAGCAGGACATCGTCGTCTACCTCTCGCACAGCCGGGTCACCGAACAGCGGGCCGCCGACCAGATGGACATGCTTGTGCGGTACTTCGGGGACCATCCTGAACTGGGCAGGGCCATCAGGATGATCTGCAACGACGAGGACAACCACCTGGCCTACTGCCACGAGGAGTTGCTGAGTCTGGCCGCACAGGGACACGGCAGGACGATCCACCGGGTCCTGCGCGCCAGCGCCCTCGCCGAGATCAAGGTCTACCGCGATGTCAGTCTCGCCGTGACGGAGCACATGAGTCGCCTCCTCCACTGGCCCGCGGCCAAGTCCACGGCCCTGGCCGCGGGTATCCACGGGATGTACGCGTACGAGCGCTTCGGCGGCTGGCACCGCATGGTCAGCCTGCGGATGCCGGCGCGCAGGGGCGCGCTCGACGGACCGCCCACGCCCGCTCCGGCCTTCTGAGGGCCGGAGCACGCGAGCCCGGCAAGATCCAAACGAGAGGCCCTAGCTAGCCCTAGCTAGCCCTGTAGTACTAGAGCCAGCCGCGGCGCTTGAACAGCTTGAAGAGTCCGTACACCGCGCCCGCCATCAGCACCAGGACCGCCGGATAGCCCCACACCTGGTGGAGTTCCGGCATGTGGTCGAAGTTCATGCCGTAGATCCCCGCGACCATGGTGGGGACCGCGGCCATGGCCGCCCAGGCCGAGATCTTGCGCATGTCGTCGTTCTGACGCAGGCCCGTCTGCGCCAGGTGGGCCGACAGTACGTCCGACAGTAGTCTGTCCAAGCCCTCCACCTGCTCGTTCGCCCGGATCAGATGGTCGTTCACATCCCGGAAGAAGGGCTGCGAATGCTCATGGACGAACGGCACGCCGGCGCTCGCCAGCCGGACCATGGGTGCCGCCAGCGGCCCGCTGGCGCGGCGGAACTCCAGCACCTGCCGCTTGAAGGTGTAGATCCGCTCCGCGGTGTTCCTGGTGTCGCTTCCGGAGGGTGCGAAGACCTGCGCCTCCAGCTCCTCGAGGTCCAGCTGGAGCTCGCCGGCGACATCGATGTAGTGGTCGACGACCGCGTCGCTGATCGCGTACAGGACCGCCGTCGGGCCGTGCCTGAGGACATGGGGCTCTGCCTCCAGGCGCATGCGCACAGCGTGCAGCGGCGCGCTCTCGCCGTGCCGGACCGTCACCACGAACGAGTCGCCGATGAAGACCATCAGCTCGTCCGTGCTGACCGTGTCCGACGCCGGTTCGTACACGACCGGTTTGAGGACCATGAACAGGGAGTCGTCGTACACCTCGAGCTTGGGCCGCTGATGGGCGGTGAGCGCGTCCTCGACGGCCAGTGGATGCAGTCCAAACTCGCTTCTGACGAGGTCGAACTCCCTCTCGGTGGGCTCATGGACCCCGATCCAGAGAAAGGCGTCTCCGGCCGCCCTGGCCTCGGCCAGGGCATCGGAGAAGTCCGCGGGACCCTCCGTGCGGCGCCCGGCCCGGTAGATAGCGCAGTCCACGATCACGGCGGGCATTCTTCCCCGCATACGGCCCCGCCGCACCTTTAGGCTGGCGGGCATGGCCACGCTCATCCTCGTACGCCACGGACGCTCCACCGCGAACACCGCGGGGGTGCTCGCCGGCTGGACGCCCGGTGTCCACCTCGACGAGCGCGGCGCCGCCCAGGCGGCGGCACTGCCGGAACGACTCACCGACGTGCCGATCGACGCGGTCGTCAGCAGCCCGCTGGAGCGCTGTGTGCAGACGCTTCAGCCGCTGCTCGACGCCCGGCCCGGCCTCGACCTGGAGACCGACGAGCGGATCGGCGAGGCCCACTACGGCGACTGGTCCGGCCGCAAACTCGCCGAGCTGGCCGACGATCCGCTCATGGCGGTCGTGCAGCAGCACCCCTCGGCGGCGGTCTTCCCCGGCGGGGAATCGATGCGGGCGATGCAGGCGCGCGCCGTCGACGCCGTGCGCGACTGGAACGCGCGTGTCGAGGCGGTGCACGGCGAGGGCGCGGTGTATGTGATGTGCTCGCACGGCGACATCATCAAGTCCCTGGTCGCGGACGCGCTCGGCATGCATCTCGATCTCTTCCAGCGGGTGTCCGTCGAGCCGTGTTCCGTGACCGCGATCCGTTACACCCGCACCCGTCCCTTCCTTCTCCGCCTCGGCGACACCGGGGACTTCGGCTCGCTGGCACCGCGCGGACCCGCCGCAGGCGAGGCCGGGGGCGGGGCCGGAGTCGTCGGGGGCGGCGCTGGCGCACCGTGATCGCTCCGCGCAGTAGGGTGGACGGGCCGAAAACCCGTATGCCCGCTCGATGACCACCGTCAGCCGTCCGCAGCAGTCGAAACCGACCGCCCCCAGACCCGAGGGAGACCGAACGTGTCCCGTCAGGTGTTCCTCTACGACCCACCGGACCGCTTTGTGGCCGGTACGGTCGGGCTGCCTGGACGCCGTACGTTCTTCCTGCAGGCTTCGGCCTCAGGGCGCGTCACCAGCGTGGCCCTGGAGAAGACCCAGGTGGCCGCGCTCGCCGAGCGGATCGACGAACTGCTGGACGAGGTCGTACGCCGCACCGGGGGCAATGCGCCCGTTCCGGCCGTGGCACCCGCCGACGTCGCGGACACCGCGCCGCTGGACGCTCCCGTCGAGGAGGAGTTCCGGGTCGGCACGATGGCGCTGGCCTGGGACGGCGAGGAACAGCGCATGATCGTCGAGGCACAGGCGCTGGTGGAGCTGGACGCGGAGTCCGAGGAGGACCTCGCGGAGGCCGAGGAGCGGCTGCTCCAGGACGAGGAGAACGGGCCGCCGATGCTGCGTGTCCGGCTGACCGGATCGCAGGCCAGGGCCTTCGCCAAACGTGCGCTCGACGTGGTGAACGCCGGCCGGCCGCCGTGCCCGCTGTGCAGCCTGCCGCTCGATCCGGAAGGACACGTATGCCCGCGCCAGAACGGATACCGCCGCGGAGTCTGACGGCGCTGGACCTCCTCGCCAGGGGAGAGCTCACCGTCCGCGGACGGGTACGCGAGGCGTCCAACGCGGTGCTGTACTGCTCCGTCGCGTACGAGGGCGAAGAGGCCCACTGCGTGTACAAGCCGGTCGCCGGCGAACGGCCGCTCTGGGACTTCCCGGACGGGACGCTGGCGGCCCGCGAGGTGGCGGCGTACCGGATCTCCGAGACGACCGGGTGGGGCCTGGTCCCGCCCACCGTTCTGCGTGAGGGCCCGTACGGCGAGGGAATGGTCCAGCTCTGGGTCGAGGCCGACCCGTCGGCGTCCCTGCTCGCGCTCGTCGAGGACGAGGAGCCGGGCGAGGGCTGGAAAGCGGTCGGCTTCGCCGACATGGGCGAGGGGCGCACGGCACTGCTGGTCCACGCGGACGACGAGCGGCTGCGGCGGCTCTCGGTGCTCGACGCGGTGATCAACAACGGTGACCGCAAGGGCGGGCATCTGCTGCCGACGGCGGACGGCCATCTGTACGCGATCGACCACGGGGTCACCTTCAATGTCGAGGACAAGCTGCGGACCCTGCTGTGGGGGTGGGCGGGTGAGCCGCTCCCGGCGGAGGCGCTGACGGCACTGGCCGCGCTGGCAAAGGAGCTGTCGGACGGCGGGTCGCTCACCACCCGTTTGGCGCAACTGCTGACGGCGGCGGAGGTCGAGGCGCTGAGGGGGAGGGTGCAGGCGCTGAGGAAGGCGGGGACGCATCCGGGGCCGTCGGGGGAGTGGCCGGCGATTCCCTGGCCACCTGTCTGATGCACCGGGGGTGCCTGTCCCACCGCACCCCGCCCCTTCCCGGAACCGGGGGCCAACGCCCGGACCCCCGCCCCCACCCGGACAACCGCCCAACCGGCCGAGTGCGTGATCCGGTTCGTATGCGGAACATCCGTCCGGTTAGGCTCATGGCATGCATGCCTGGCCCGCTTCTGAGGTCCCCGCCCTGCCCGGCAAGGGCCGCGACCTCCAGATCCACGACACCGCGACCGGTGGTCCTGTGACCCTCGACCCCGGTCCTGTCGCCCGTATCTACGTCTGCGGCATCACGCCGTACGACGCGACCCACATGGGTCACGCGGCGACCTACAACGCGTTCGACCTCGTTCAGCGCGTGTGGCTCGACACCAAGCGGCAGGTTCACTACGTCCAGAACGTGACGGACGTCGACGACCCGCTCCTTGAGCGCGCCATCCGCGACGGGCACGACTGGACCGAGCTCGCCGAGCGCGAGACCGCGCTCTTCCGCGAGGACATGACAGCCCTGCGGATGCTTCCGCCGCAGCACTACATCGGCGCCGTCGAGGCCATACCCGGCATCGTGCCGCTCGTCGAGCGGCTCCGGGACGCGGGCGCCGCGTACGAGCTCGACGGGGACGTGTACTTCTCGGTGGAGGCCGATCCACACTTCGGCGGGGTCTCCCACTACGACACCGAGGTCATGAAGGCGCTCTCCGCGGAGCGCGGCGGCGACCCCGACCGGCCCGGCAAGAAGAACCCTCTCGACCCGATGCTCTGGATGGCCGCCCGTGAGGGCGAGCCGAGCTGGGACGGCGGGAGTCTTGGACCCGGGCGCCCCGGCTGGCACATCGAGTGTGTGGCCATAGCCCTCGACCACCTCGGCATGGGCTTCGACGTGCAGGGCGGGGGATCCGATCTCGCCTTCCCACACCACGAGATGGGCGCCTCGCACGCCCAGGCGCTCACCGGTGAGTACCCCTTCGCCAGGTCGTACGTCCACGCCGGCATGGTCGCGCTCAACGGCGAGAAGATGTCCAAGTCCAAGGGCAACCTCGTCTTCGTCTCCACGCTGCGACGCGACGGCGTGGACCCCGCGGCGATCCGGCTGGCGCTGCTCTCGCACCACTACCGGTCCGACTGGGAGTGGACGGACGCCGTGCTCGAAGAGGCGCGGCAGCGGCTCGGGCGATGGCGCGCGGCGGTGTCCCGCCCCGACGGGCCGTCCGCGGACGCGGTGGTCGAGGAGATCCGCGACGCCCTCGCGAACGATCTCGACGCCCCCGCCGCGCTGGCCGCCGTGGACCGCTGGGCAGCGCTCCAGCACTCCGACGGCGGTACGGACGAGGGCGCGCCGGGGCTGCTGTCCCGGGCCGTCGACGCCCTCCTCGGCGTAGCGCTCTGACGCACTGACGCTCCGGCTGCTCCTGGACGCACCGACGCCCAGGAGCAGCCGGACACACATCACGCACCGGCGTACTGCCGCTGAGCACTCGGGCGTACTCCTCCTGAGCACTCGGGCGTACTCCTCCTGAGCGCACGGGCGCCGGGCGGGCCGCTGCCCACCCGGCGCCCTTCGCAGGGGAGTTGCTGCCGCCGTCCGTCGGCCCCCTACTGCTTGTTGATCACCACGGCCTGGATCGAGCCGGTGGCCTCGTCGTACCAGGCGATGACCTGGTGCCCGAAGGCGAAGGCCTCCTGGACCTGGTCGTGCGTGATCTGGTTCGGGTTGACCAGCTGCCGCCAGGCGTTGTTGATGAACAGATAGAGGATCGACGGCTGGCCGGGGAGCGGGGTCACGACGTCCCAGTACTTCGTGGCGATGCCGCTCACGACGGCCTGGACGTCGACGGTGCTCGGCAGCACCAGGGGCAGGCCCTGCTGGTGCTGTCCGCCGAGCTGCTGGAGCAGTTGCTGGTAGGGCTGCTGCTGGCCGAGCTGCCGCATCTGCTGCGCGAGCGGGAACTGGACCTGCTGACCCTGCGCGGACATCGGGGCCGTCGTCGGGCCCTGCTGCAGATGCTGCTGCTCGTGCTGCTGTCCGAACTGCTGCTGTCCGTACTGCTGTCCGTACTGCTGTCCCATCGTGCTGGGGTTCATCTGCGGGGTGGTGCTCATACCATGTTCACCTTCCCTTTCGATTCATCCGGCGACTTCGATTCATCCGGCGACGACCAGGCCCACGACCTCGTCGTCCGAGTACCAGACGCGAACGTCCGGGCGTCCCCCCACGAAGGCGGCGTGGACCGCCTGGCGGATTTCGGGGGCGGGGTGGTTGAGGTTGCGCCACGCGCCGGCCACGAACAGCCTCAGTCGCGGCGGTAGTTCCCGGGGATACGGCATCAGCTCGTCCCAGTACCGCTCCGCCCGGCCCGAGCCGACCGACGACGGAATCAGACGGGTGACGGCCGCCTTGATGTCGGGACGGCTGCCGATCCGCTGCGAGGCGTGCCGTCCCGGGGCGTCCTGCTGCGGAGATCCGGTGGTGCGCAGCACGTCGCGCGCCCGCTCGGGAGTCATCATGGCCAGCTGCGCGGCCTGCAGGATCCCCTGCAGGCACGCCAGGGCGCCGACCACCACCGGTGATGCCGAGGAGGTTCCCGAGAAGGTGTCGGTGTACCAGGCGATCTCCTCGGCGCCGCCCTGGAGATCACCCGCCCGGTCCCAGAAACCGCCGGTCGTGGTGACCTCGCGGCCCCAGCCCTGGGCGTCGATGCGCGCTCCGTAGTTGGAGAACGCCAGCCGCGAACGGTCCGGACCGTGGTCGCGGCCGTGCGTCCCGGGCGGGGGAGCGCCCGCTCCGACGAGGATCGCTCCGGAGGACCGGTTCGACGGGTTGAAGGGGTTGCGCCACCACTCGGGGAACTCGTCCGGCCGGCGCTCGTACACCGCGTCGTCCAGACTCTCGGCTCCGTTGCCGGCGGCCTCGACGACCAGGACGCCCTTCTGCGTCGCCCAGCGGATCGCCGCGAAGTCGTCGGGCCACCATTCGAGTGCGATGTAGCCGCACTGGTCGTCGCGGTCCGCGAAGTCGAACCGCGGTCCCGGACGGTGGAGTTCGACCAGGAGGATGTCGCCCGGGGAGAGCCGGTCGGCCGCCGCGTGGATGGCCGCGGCCGAGCCGATGCCCTGGAATGAGGCGGCAGCGGTCACCGCCTCGGGGGAGATCCCGGTGATCCCCTTCTCGTCACGGTCGCCGCCGATGACGCCGAGAACGGCCGTGCCGTGGTTGCGCCAGGCGATGTCCTGGACCGGGTTGCCGACGACGACTCCGGCGAGCCTGCCCGCCAGGTCCTCGTGCCCCAGCTGCCAGGCCCCCTCCACGTCGACGACCGTGACGCCCTGTCCCGAGCCGCCGGGCCGCTGCCAGGACCAGTGCGCGTCCACGCCTTCGGGCGCAGGACCCAGATAGCCCTGGCGGCCGGTGTAGTCGGGGGTCGCGGGCGCGCCCTCCTTCAGCCGCTTGGCCTCGTCGGGCAGGGTGCCCAGGGGTGGGGAGCCTTCGGGCGCGCTCCGCGCGGGCACGGCGCCTGGTTTGACGTACGCCGTTTCGATCTCGGGGAGAGCCGCCAGCCGGGCGGTCAGCTCCTGGGTCCGGTCGCCCGCGCCCCGTACGCGATAGAAGAGTGAGAGGTCCGGTATGGAGCCCCGGTCGCCTGCCTGGCCGACGGGTGGTGCGGGCTGGGCGGAGCGGGTGCGCTCCTCATTGCCGAACACGGGCTCCAGAGCGAGCTGTTCGTCGCTGAGGAACATGCTGAGGGCGGAGATGTCCGTCCCGGAGGCCGACCGTACGCCGTCGGTGCCGGCGCGCAGCCGGGCCTCGGCCCGGGCGACGACGATCAGCTCCGGCTCGGCTCCTTGATAGGTGAATCCAGCTCCGTCGGGTCCTGGCCCCGTCGTTCCGGGGCTTCGACCTGGGAGTTTCTGATCGGTCATCGCGATGACCGCTCCCTTCGGGTGCCGTGCTCCGTGTCTGTCCGGTCTGTGCGTGTCGTGCCGTGGTCGCCCACCCTGCTACCGCTGCCGCCTGACGTCCACCCCGCTTGCGTGAACTACGTTTGAAATCAAGCTGGATGGGCAGCCCGTGCAATTCGGCTTGAAGCCGATGTCACGCATCAATTCGGCCAAACACAGCGGAGTCGCCTGCTGTGTGCTGAGGTGAGAGCGTCTGCGGAACACATGTCGGAAGGACGCACACATGCACCGTCCTTTAGCACGTAGAACACTTCTCGGGGCGTTCGCGGCGGCCGGCGGAGCGGCTCTGCTCAGCCCCCTGGAGGGGGTGGCCAGCGCGGCCGGATCCACCGATGCCCGATGGCCCACCCAAATCCCCCTGCCGAATGGCTTTCAGCCCGAGGGCATCACCATCGGGGCGAGCCCGTACGCCTATTTCGGTTCGATCGCCAACGGCGACATCTACCGAGCGAGCCTGGCCACCGGCCGCGGACGCGTCATCAGCCAGGGCGGCGGCGCCGCTCACCCCGTCATCGGGCTGAAAACCGACCGGCGCGAGCGGCTGCTGTTCCTCTGCGGTGGTCCGAGCCGGGAGATCCGGGTCGCCGGCATCCGCTCGGGGAAGCTGCTGAAGACCTTCACGGTCGGCTCGGACTCCACCTTCGTCAACGATGTGATCCTCACTCCGGGCGCCGCCTGGTTCACGGATTCCTTCGCACCGCGATCTACCGGCTTCCGCTCGACCGCCACGACGGGCCGGGCGGGATGGTGACCACCCTCCCGCTGAGCGGTGACTGGGAGCAGGGAACCGGGCTTCACGGCCAACGGGATCGAGCGCACACCGGACGGCAGCGCCCTGCTCATGGTCAACACGGTCGCCGGCGGCGGCGGTCTGATGCGGGTCGACCCACGCACCGGAGTGGCGAGGCGCGTCGACATCGGCGACACCAGACTTCCCAACGGCGACGGCCTGTTGCTGCTCGGCCGCGTCCTCTATGTCGTACAGCAGCAGCAGAACGCGGTCGATGTGCTCCTGCTCGACGACCGGGGCACCCGGGGGAGGGCGATCGCGCGGATCACCGATCCGGCGCGATTCAGGATTCCCACGACGGCCGCTGCCTGGGGCGACCGCGTCTATCTGCCCAATGCGCGCTTCGATGTGGAGCCCACTGCGGACACGACGTACGACGCGGTGGTGGTGGACCAGGTCCGCCACCCCATGAGCTGAGACACGCCACTGGGTGAGCCGATCGGTACGCGTAGGGGCCGCGCCGAACCAACAGTGTCCGACCGGCGCGGCCCCTCACCCGTTGCGCGCGGCCTCCTCAGTCGTCCGAGGAATCTTCCTCGTCGCCGGTCCCGGCCTCCGGCGCGCGATCCTCGTCCGTGTCCGGTTCCACGCGGGGCGGCATCGGCGGACGGGTCCGCCCGCTGGTGGTGTCACGCAGATACGAACTGCCTTCGCCGCCGTCGGTCGCGTGCCCCGGACCGCCGTCGCGCCGCCGCAGATACCGTTCGAATTCCCGGGCGATGGCCTCGCCCGATGCCTCGGGGAGTTCCGCGGTGTCCCGCGCCTCCTCCAGCGTCTGGACGTACTCCGCCACTTCGCTGTCCTCGGCGGCGAGTTGGTCCACACCGAGCTGCCATGCCCGGGCGTCCTCGGGCAGTTCGCCCAGCGGAATGCGCAGACCGATCAGGTCCTCGAGGCGGTTGAGCAGCGCCAGCGTGGCCTTGGGGTTGGGCGGCTGAGAGACATAGTGCGGTACCGCCGCCCACAGGCTCACCGCGGGCACGCCCGCGTGCGTGCATGCTTCCTGGAGGATGCCCACGATGCCGGTCGGTCCCTCGTACCGGGTCTCCTCCAGATCCATCGTCCTGGCCAGGTCCGGGTCCGAGGTGATCCCGCTCACCGGCACCGGCCGGGTGTGCGGAGTGTCGCCGAGCAGCGCGCCCAGGATCACCACCATTTCCACGCCCAGTTCATGGGCGAAGCCCAGGATCTCGTTGCAGAACGAGCGCCAGCGCATGGATGGCTCGATGCCGCGCACGAGCACCAGGTCGCGCGGCTTGTCGCCGCCGATGCGGACCACGGAGAGCCGGGTGGTGGGCCAGGTGATCTTCCGTACCCCGCCGTCCAGCCACACCGTGGGCCGGTTGACCTGGAAGTCGTAGTAGTCCTCGGCATCGAGCGCCGCGAACACCTCGCCCTTCCACTCCCGGTCAAGGTGTGCGACCGCGGTGGAGGCGGCGTCGCCGGCGTCGTTCCAGCCCTCGAACGCGGCCACCATGACCGGGTCGATCAGCTCGGGTACCCCCTCGAGCTCGATCACCCAGTGCCTCCTTCCGAAGTTCCCTTTCGTACGCCCCAACCTTACGGCTTATGAGGTGCCCCTCCGCAGCCCCCTGCACGGCCGGGTGAACTTCCGCTCGATAGGGCATACGTCGGAGAACCGCGGCATCCAGCCATCGATTCATCCGAGCTGTATGGGAGTAATTTCGTCAAAACCCTGGACGTTGGCGCGTGAGCGGCGCTATACATCGGATGACCGCAAGAGGTCCGATGTTCTTCTCCCAGGGGTGTGCATGAGTCAGACCGTCACGGAGTTCGAGGTTCTCGACATCCGCTTTCCCACCTCGGAACAGCTCGACGGCTCCGATGCCATGAACCCGGACCCCGACTACTCCGCCGCCTATGTGGTGATGCGCGCCGACGACGGCGCCGAGGGGCACGGATTCTGCTTCACGATCGGGCGCGGCAACGATGTCACCGCGGCCGCCATCGAGGCCCTGCGCCCCTACGTCATAGGGCGTGAGGCACCGCGCACGGCGGCCGATCTCGCCTCGCTCCACCTGGACCTCACCCACGACTCACAGCTGCGCTGGCTCGGTCCCGAGAAGGGCGTCATGCACATGGCGGCCGGCGCGGTCGTCAACGCCGCCTGGGACCTGGCGGCCAAGCGCGCGGGCCTGCCGGTCTGGGAGTTCCTCGCCTCGATGTCCCCCGAAGATCTCGTCTCGCTCGTCGACTTCCGCTACCTGACCGACGTACTCACCCGCGACGAGGCCCTCGCCCTCCTGCGTGCCGCGGAACCGGGCCGGGCCGAGCGCGCCGAACGGCTGCGCCGGCAGGGCTATCCCGCCTACACCACCTCGCCCGGCTGGCTCGGCTACTCCGACGAGAAGCTGGTCAGGCTCGCCAAGGAGGCCGTCGCCGACGGCTTCGGCCAGATCAAGCTGAAGGTCGGCGGGGACATCGACGACGACATCCGGCGTATGAAGCTCGCCCGCGCCGCCGTCGGACCCTCCATACGCATCGCCGTGGACGCCAACCAGCGCTGGGACGTGGCCGACGCGGTGCGCTGGATGACTGCGCTCGCGCCGTTCGAACCGCACTGGATCGAGGAGCCCACCAGCCCCGACGACATCCTCGGCCATGCCGCCGTGCGGGCCGGGCAACCGGTCAAGGTCGCCACCGGCGAGCATGTGGCCAACCGCGTGGTGTTCAAACAGCTGCTCCAGGCAGGAGCCGTTGACTTCGTCCAGATCGACGCCGCCCGCGTCGCCGGAGTCAACGAGAACCTCGCCGTCCTGCTGCTCGCCGCCAAGTACCAGGTTCCGGTGTGCCCGCACGCCGGAGGGGTGGGCCTGTGCGAGCTCGTCCAGCACCTGGCCATGTTCGACTATGTCGCCGTCTCCGGCAGTTGGGAGGACCGCGTCATCGAGTATGTCGACCACCTCCACGAGCACTTCACCGACCCCGCGGTGATCGTCTCCGGACGCTATGTCGCGCCCCGCGCACCGGGCTTCTCGGCCCGCATGCTTCCCGAGTCGATCACCGCCCACAGCTATCCGCAGGGTCCCGTCTGGCAGGCCCGGCGCACCATCGAGGAGGTCAACTCATGACGGGGACGAGGGACTTCGAGTCGCTGTCGGCGCTGGTCACCGGAGGCTCCTCCGGCATCGGGGCGGCCGTGGCGCGGCTGCTGCTCAGCCGAGGCGCGCGCGTCGCCGTACTCGACCGGGAGATCGCCGGAGCACCCGAAGGCACGCTTGCGCTGAAGGCCGATGTCACCGACGACGACGCCGTACGCGGCGCGGTCGACCGGGCGGCGGCCGAGTTCGGGGCCCTGCACACCCTGGTGTCCAACGCCGGCGTCGGCGCCACCGGAACCGTCGCGGACAACGACGACGACGAGTGGCTGCGCGTGCTGGACATCAATGTGATCGGTATGGTGCGGGTCGCCCGGCACGCCCTGCCCCATCTTCGCCGGGCCGCAGCCGAGCGCCCCGGCCACGTGTCCATCACCCAGACCTGCTCCATAGCCGCCACCGCCGGACTGCCGCAGCGCGCCCTCTACAGCGCCAGCAAGGGGGCGGTCCTCTCCCTCACGCTCGCCATGGCCGCCGACCATGTGCGAGAAGGCATCCGCGTCAACTGTGTCAACCCTGGCACCGCCGACACACCCTGGATCGGCCGCCTGCTGGACCGGGCCGGCGACCCCGCTGCCGAACGCGCCGCCCTGGAAGCACGCCAGCCCACCGGACGGCTCGTCTCGGCGGACGAGGTCGCCGCGGCCGTCGTCTACCTCGCCGGCCCCTCGGCTGCCGCCGTCACCGGCACTGCCCTTGCCGTCGACGGCGGAATGCAGGGGCTGCGCCTGCGCCCCTTGAACTGAGCACGCCTGAGCACCATCTGAGCCGACATCACCGAAGGACGGGACACCCATGAGAGTGCGTACGACAAGTGCCGCGGCCTGCGCGGTGCTGCTGGCCGTGACAGCCCTGGCGGGCTGCAACCGCGCATCGGACAGCGAGTCCGGTGGGGGCAAGGTGGGCATCGACCTGCCGCGCAGCGACAGCGACTTCTGGAACTCCTACCAGCAGTACATAGAGAAGGGCGTCAAGGACGGCGATGTCGACGCGCTGTCCCTGACCAACTCCCAGAACGACATCGGAAAGCTGGTCGCCAACGTCCAGACCTTCACCGACCAGGGCGCCAAGGCCGTTGTCATGGCCCCCCAGGACACCGGTGCGATTGCGGAATCGCTCCAGAGCCTTCAGGAGAAGAAGATCCCGGTCGTCAGCGTCGACACCCGCCCCGACAAGGGCAATGTCTACATGGTGGTCCGGGCCGACAACCGTGCGTACGGCGAGAAGGCCTGCACCTATCTCGGCAAGCAGCTGAAGGGCAAGGGCAAGGTCGTCGAGTTCCAGGGCGACCTGTCCTCCATCAACGGCCGCGACCGCTCCGAGGCCTTCAAGTCCTGCATGACCAAGAACTTCCCCGGCATCAGGGTCTTCGAGCTGGCCACCGACTGGAAGGGCGATGTCGCCTCCGCCAAGCTCCAGTCCACGCTCGCCGCGCACCCCGACATCAACGGCATCTACATGCAGGCCGGAGGCGTCTTCCTCCAGCCCACGCTCGCCCTGCTGGAGCAGAAGAAGCTGCTGAAGGCCCCGGGCACCCCGGGCCACATCACGATCATCTCCAACGACGGCATCCCGGAGGAGCTGGATGCCATCAAGGCCGGGAAGATCGACGCCACCGTCTCCCAGCCCGCCGATCTCTATGCCAAGTACGCGCTCTACTGGGCCAAGCAGGCACTGGACGGCAAGACCCCCAAGGAGGGGGCGACCGACCACGAGTCCACCGTCATCAAGATCCCCAACGGGTTCGAGGACCAGCTGCCCGCGCCGCTGGTGACCAAGGAGAACGTGGACGACCCGAAGCTGTGGGCCAACCAGCTGGAGAAGAAGAGCTAGCCATGGCGCACCATGTTCCGCCCGCCGCCGTCCACGCGGAAGGCATCGTCAAGCGCTTCGGTCCCACCGTGGCGCTCGACGGTGTCCGGTTGACCGTCGCCCCCGGCGAGTCGCACGCACTCGTCGGACGCAACGGCGCAGGCAAGTCCACCCTCGTCAGCGTCCTCACCGGGCTGCACAAGCCGGATGCGGGCGCGGTGACCTTCAGCGGGGAGCCCGCACCGGCCTTCGGGGACACGGCGGCCTGGCAGTCCAAGGTCGCCTGCGTCTACCAGAAGTCGATGGTCGTGCCCGATCTGACCGTTGCCGAGAACCTGTTCCTGAACCGCTTCGACACGGGCAGCCGCCTCATCAGCTGGCGGCAGCTTCGCCGCCGCGCCGAGGATCTGCTTGCCGGGTACGGAGTGAGCGTCGATCCCAAGGCCAGGGCAAAGGATCTCGCGGTCGAGCAGCGGCAGTTCGTCGAGATCGCGCGCGCCCTGTCCTTCGGCGCACGCCTGATCATTCTCGACGAGCCCACCGCACAGCTCGACGCCCGCGGCATCCAGCGCCTGTTCACCAAGCTGCGCGAACTGCAGGACCAGGGCGTGGCGTTCCTGTTCATCTCCCACCATCTGCAGGAGGTGTACGAACTGTGCACCGCCGTCACCGTCTACCGCGACGCCCGCCATGTCGTCACCGCGCGCGTGGCCGACCTCACCAAGGACGACCTGGTCGAGGCCATGACGGGTGAGTCCGGCGGCGGGTTCTCGACCTGGCACGCTCCGGCCGGCCAGGCGCGGGACGAGGAGCCCGTCCTGAGGACGGAAGGGCTCGCACTCGAAGGCGAGTTCGAGCCGATCGACCTGGAGGTCCGTCCCGGCGAGGTGCTGGGCCTGGCGGGCGCCGCCGCCAGCGGAAACACCGCCCTCGGCGAGACGTTGGCCGGGATGCGCAGGGCCGGTGCGGGACGGATCACCGTACGCGGCCGTGAGGTGAAGCCGGGCAGTGTTCCGCACGCGCTCGACGCCGGTATCGGCTACATCCCCGAGGACCGCCACCGCCAGGGGCTCGTCGCCGACCGCAGCGTCGCCGAGAACGCCACGCTCACCGTCACCGACCAGCTCGGCCCCTGGGGGACCGTACTGCCCTCTCGGACCAGGGAATTCGCCCAGTCCATGATCGCTTCGCTCGACATCAAGACACAGGGTCCCGAGCAGCCCGTCTCGGGGCTCTCCGGCGGAAATCAGCAGAAGGTCGTGGTCGCGCGCGCCCTGGCCCGCGGGCCGAGTGCGCTGGTGGCCCTGAGGCCCACGGCGGGAGTGGATGTGAAGTCCAAGGACGCTCTGCTGGGCGTCGTACGCAGGGTGGCGGACGAAGGCAGCGCGGCCGTGATCATCTCGGACGAGCTGGACGATCTGCGGGTCTGCGACCGGGTGCTCGCCCTGTTCCACGGGCGGGTGGTCCAGGAGTTCGGGAGCGGGTGGACCGACCGGGAACTGGTCGCCGCCATGGAAGGTGTGGGGGAGAGGGAATGACCGGCACGATACAACCGCTGACGGCGGACGAGACCCGGAGCGACAGCCCGCTGAACCGGCTGCGGCTCATCCGGTGGAGCGACTTCTCGCTCATCCCGGTGATCCTGGTGCTGATGGTGATCGGCTTCATCGTCTCGCCGGTGTTCCTCACCTCCAACAATCTGATCAGCGTGGTCCAGCAGTCCTCCGAGCTCAGCCTGCTGGTGCTCGGACAGGCGCTGATCCTGATCTGCGGCCGGATGGACCTGTCACTGGAGTCCACGATCGGCATCGCGCCGGTCATCGCGATGTGGCTGGTCCTCCCGGCGGAGGGGGGCCGCTTCGCGGGCCTGGACCTGCTGCCCGTCTCGATGGCGATACCCGTCTGTCTGCTGGTCGGCGCGGCCATCGGCGCGATCAACGGCTTCCTGATGCTGAAGCTGCGCGTCAACGGCTTCATCGCCACGCTCGGCATGCTCACGATGCTCCGTGGCCTCCATATCGGCATCACCGAGGGCAAGTCGATCACCGATGTCCCGGAGTCCTTCCGCTACCTCGGCAAGACCGACTGGTTCGGCGCGCCGGCCGCGGTCTGGATCTGTCTGGCGCTCTTCGCCATCGGCGGAGGGGCACTGGCCTATCTGCGCCACGGGCGCGCGCTGTACGCGATCGGCGGCAACCCGGAGGCGGCGCGGGCCGCGGGCATCCGCGTGGACCGGCTCACCTGGACGGTCCTCGCGATCGGCGGGCTGCTGGCCGCCTTCGCGGGCATCCTCTACACCGGCCACTACGGCTCGGTCGCCGCGACCCAGGGCAACGGCTGGATCTTCCAGGTGTTCGCGGCGGCGGTGATCGGCGGGATCAGCCTGAAGGGGGGCCGCGGGACACTGTTCGGTGCGCTGACGGGCGTGCTGACGCTTCAGCTGGTGGTCAATGTGATGACCCTGGGCGGGGTGCCGGCGCTGTGGAACCAGTTCCTGAACGGGGCGATCATCATTGTGGCGCTGGTGATCTCCCGCTTCGCGAGCGGGGAGAAGCAGGACTGAGCATGGCTCCGCCGGTCGGCCGCGCTCCGGGGCCGACCGGCGGAGCGTGCGGCCCGACCTGCCCGTCAGGGGCCGAGCTCCTGGGCGGAGCCCCGGTCAGAGTGTCGACCTCAGCCACTGCTCGACGCTCGCCACATGCACCGTCGCCCACGATCTCGCCGCCTCCCCGTCCCGGTCCCGCAGCGCCGACAGGATCGCCCGGTGCTCGTGCAGCGTGCGGCTGACCGCGTCCTCCTGGGTCAGGCCACGCCATACCCGGGCACGCGTCGTCGGGCCGGAGAGCCCGTCCAGCAGGGAGCAGAGCACCGAGTTGCCGGAGGCCTGCACGATCCCGCGGTGGAATTCGAGGTCCGCCGCGACCAGTTCCTCCACCGAGGGCTGCGATCCGAGCGCGTCCAACTGGGCGCTCAGGAGGTCCAGTTCGCTCTCGCTGATCCGCGCCGCGGCCATCGCCGTCGCGGCGGGCTCCAGAATGCGGCGTACGGCCAGGAACTCCAGCACCGTGTCGTCCCGGTGGAAGTCCACGACGAAGCTCAGCGCCTCCAGCAGCAACTGCGGGTCCAGGCTGGTGACGTAGGTGCCGTCGCCCTGGCGCACATCCAGGATCCGGATCAGCGACAGTGCCCGCACGGCCTCGCGCAGCGAATTGCGGGAGAGGCCGAGCTCGGCCGCGAGTTCGCTCTCCTTGGGCAGCCGATCGCCAGGGCGCAGCGCACCCGAGACGATCATGCCCTTGATCTTCTCGATGGCCTCGTCGGTCACCGCCATGACGTTCCCCCCTCGTCCCCTCAATACATCCGATGTCTGAGAGTACAACGTGGGCGGCTCCCCGGCAGCCGCCCACGTCGACGAGATTCGGGCCCGGATCAGGCCTTCTTGCCCAGCAGACCGTCGACCTTGCCACGGATCTCGTCCGTCGCGAGGCCCCGGATCGTCAGGGTCGTACGGCGGCGCAGCACATCGTCGGCCGTCTCGGCCCACTCGTGGTCGCGTGCGTACACGACCTGCGCCCAGATCTCCGGCGCGTCCGGGTGGATCCGCTCGGCCAGCGCCGGGTCGTCATTGGCCAGGCGCGCGATGTCGAACGACAGCGAGCCGTAGTGCGTGGCCAGGTGCCGTGCCGTGTCCGCGGCCATCCGCGGGCCCGGTGTGCCGCCGTCGATCAGCAGCCGGTGCGCGACCGCGTTCGGGTTCGCGATACCGGGCAGCGGGAGCTTCTTCGGCAGTCGCGAGATCGGCTCCATGTCGTCGGCCAGCGGCTGACCCGGAAGGGCGGCCAGCTTGTTCATCACCGTACGGCCGATGTGGCGGAAGGTCGTCCACTTGCCGCCGGCCACCGACAGCATGCCACCGCGGCCCTCGCTGACGACCGTCTCGCGCTTGGCCTTCGAGGTGTTGCCCGGCCCGCCCGGGAGCACCCGCAGACCGGCGAAGGAATACGTGATCAGATCGCGGGACAACTGCTGGTCCCGGATGGAGAACGCGGCCTCGTCCAGGATCTGCGTGACGTCCTTGTCGTTGACCGCGACATCCGCCGGATCGCCCTCGTACTCCTCGTCGGTCGTGCCGAGCAGCAGCATGTCCTCCCACGGGAGGGCGAAAGTGATGCGGTACTTGTCTATCGGGGTCGCGAGCGCCGCCTTCCAGGGCGAGGTGCGCTTGAGCACCAGATGCGCACCCTTGGAGAGCCGGATGGACGGAGCCGCGTTCGGGTCCTCCATCCTGCGCAGGTGGTCGACCCACGGGCCGGTGGCGTTGAGCACGAGGCGCGCGCTGACCCCGAACTCGGTGCCGTCGGCGCGGTCCTTGAGCTCCGCGCCGGTGACCCGGCCCCTGGTGAAGCGCAGGCCGGTGACCTCGGCGTGGTTGAGCACGGTGGCGCCCGAGTCGACGGCCGCGCGGACCGTCATCAGCGCCATCCGGGAGTCGTTCATCTGGTCGTCGCCATAGACGGCGACGGCCTTGAGGTTCTCCGTACGCAGCTCGGGAACGTCACGCTGCGCCTTGCCGGCGCTGATGACATGACCGACGCCGTCGCCGAACGCCGAGAGCGCCGAGTACGCGAAGACACCCGCGCCGAGCTTCGCCGCGCCGTGCGGGCCGCCCTTGTAGACCGGCAGATAGAAGGTGAGCGGGTTGGCCAGGTGGGGGGCCACCTGGCGGGAGACCGCACGCCGCTCGAAGTGGTTCTCCGCGACCAGCTTCACCGCTCCGGTCTGCAGGTAGCGCAGACCGCCGTGGAGAAGCTTGGAGGAGGCGGAGGAGGTGGCGCCGGCGAAGTCGCCGGCGTCCACCAGAGCCACCCGCAGCCCGGACTGCGCCGCATGCCAGGCGGTGGAGATGCCCAGGATGCCGCCGCCGATCACCAGGAGGTCGTATGTCGCCTTGGAAAGCTGCTCCCGAGTCGCGGCGCGGCTCGGGTGAGAGCCGGAGGCCGGGTGCGTCCCCAGGGCAGGGACGCTCTGCAGGGTGGTCATCTCGTGTTACTCCTCGTCAGCGTCGTCTTCGAGCCAGCCCATGGTCCGCTCGACGGCCTTGAGCCAGCTCTTGTACTCGCGGTCCCGCTGGTCCGCTTCCATGTGGGGGGTCCACTCGGCTGCCCTGCGCCAGTTGGCGCGCAGCGCGTCGGTGTCCGGCCAGTAACCGACGGCAAGGCCGGCGGCGTATGCAGCGCCGAGGCAGGTCGTCTCGGCGACCATCGGGCGCACCACCGGTGCGTCCAGGAAGTCCGAGAGGGTCTGCATCAGCAGGTTGTTGGAGGTCATACCGCCGTCGACCTTGAGGGCGGTGAGCTCGACGCCCGAGTCCTTGGTCATGGCGTCGCTGATCTCGCGGGTCTGCCATGCGGTGGCCTCGAGCACCGCACGGGCGATGTGCGCCTTGGTGACATAGCGCGTCAGACCGGCGATCACACCGCGGGCGTCGTCACGCCAGTACGGGGCGAAGAGACCGGAGAAGGCCGGCACGAAGTACGCGCCGCCGTTGTCCTTGACGCTCAGCGCGAGCGTCTCGATCTCGGCCGCCGAGTTGATCAGGCCCATCTGGTCGCGCATCCACTGGACGAGCGAGCCGGTGACGGCGATCGAGCCCTCAAGGGCGTAGACCGGGTCCTGGTCGCCGATCCGGTAGCCCACGGTGGTCAGCAGACCGTTGTAGGAGTTGACGGGCTCGCTGCCTGTGTTCAGCAGCATGAAGGTGCCGGTACCGTAGGTCGACTTGGCCTCGCCCTCGGAGAAACAGGTCTGGCCGAACAGGGCCGCCTGCTGGTCACCGAGCGCGGAGGCGACCGGCACACCGGCCAGCGCGCCGCCGGCCGCGGCGCCGTACACCTCGGCCGAGGAACGGATCTCCGGCAGCACCGCCGCCGGTACGCCCATCGACTCGAGGATCTTCTTGTCCCAGTCGAGGGTGCGCAGGTTCATCAGCATGGTGCGCGAGGCGTTGGTGACGTCGGTGACGTGCACGCCCCCGTTGACGCCGCCGGTCAGGTTCCAGATGACCCAGGAGTCCATGGTGCCGAAGAGGATCTCGCCGCGCTCGGCGCGCTCGCGCAGGCCCTCGACGTTGTCCAGCAGCCAGCGGATCTTCGGGCCGGCGAAGTACGAGGCCAGGGGCAGGCCTGTCTCGCGGCGGAAGCGGTCCTGGCCGACGTTGCGGCCGAGTTCCTTGCACAGGGCGTCGGTACGGGTGTCCTGCCAGACCAGGGCGTTGTGGACGGGCTCGCCGGTGTTCTTGTCCCACAGCACGGTGGTCTCGCGCTGGTTGGTGATGCCGATGGCCTTGACGTCGGCGGAGGTGATGCCCGCCTTGGCGACGGCGCCGTCGACGACTTCCTGGACGTTGGTCCAGATCTCGGCGGCGTTGTGCTCCACCCAGCCCGGCTTCGGGAAGATCTGCTCGTGCTCCTTCTGGTCGACGGAGACGATGCGTCCGTCGGTGTCGAAGACGATGCAGCGGCTGGAGGTGGTGCCCTGGTCGATGGCGGCGATGAACGGGCCGGTGGTGTGTGCGTCGGTCACGGAGTTCTCCTGCAAGGTCGGATGGTCGGCTTAGGCGAACGCGAGGTTGTAGATACCCGCTGCCAGGGCGCCGCCGATCAGCGGTCCGACAACAGGGATCCAGGCGTAGCCCCAGTCCGAGCCGCCCTTGTTGGGCAGCGGAAGCAGGGCGTGCACGATGCGCGGGCCCAGGTCGCGGGCAGGGTTGATCGCGTATCCGGTCGGGCCGCCGAGGGAGAGGCCGATGCCGACGACGACGAACGCGGTGATCAGGGCGCCGATGACGCCGAGGCCCTTGCCGCTGTCGTTGAGGCCCTGGGTGAGGACCGCGAGGACCAGCACCGTGGTGCCGATGATCTCGGTCGCCAGGTTCTGCCACACCACACGGATCTCAGGACCCGTGGAGAAGACACCGAGTACCGGGCCGGCCTTGGGAGCGGCCTGCTCGCTGACCATGCCCTCCTCGTGCGGAGCCGCGGAGATGATCTCCGGGTCCGTGAGGTGGGCCTGGAACTGTCCGTAGTAAGCGACCCAGACCAGAGCGGCACCGACCATGGCGCCGATCATCTGGCCGGCGAAGTAGACCGGAACATCGCTCCAGTCACCCGATTTGATCGCGATGCCGACCGTGACGGCCGGGTTGAGCTGAGCGCCGGACAGAGTGCCGGTCATGTAGACCGCGGTCAGGACCGCGAATCCCCACCCGAAGGTGATCGCCAGCCAGCCGGCGTTCTGTGCCTTCGAGCGCTTGAGTACGACTGCGGCAACCACGCCGCCGCCGAGCAGGATGAGTACGGCAGTACCAATGATCTCGCCGATGAAGATGTCGGAGCTGGACACCCGCGACTCCTTTGTCCTTCGTCCAGGGGAAGGCGAACCCCGGGTCCCTCCGGTGGTTCGCGCCCTCAGGTGAGGGCGTCCGGCCCTTGGCATCGCCACACCCTAACGCGTATAGCCGGTAGGTGTTCGGCAATGCCGACCGATGAACGGAAGTTTTGCCCTCCGGTTAACACGGCGTCAAGGGGTGTGTGGTCGGAAACGCGATCGTTACCGATGATGCGACAAAAGCGTCAAAAACGCCCGGCGCCGAGATCCCGGGACACGGCGCGGGCACAGTCGCGCACCGCGGCGATCAGTTCCGATCGCAGGTCGGGCCCGTCGCAGACGCGCTCCACGGCGCCCGTGATGGCCACGGCGCCCACCGGCATGCGCCGACGGTCGTGAATGGGTGCGGCCACCGAGGCCACCCCCTCCCACGTCTCCTCCACATCCGCCGCCCAGCCGCGTGCCCGGGTGTGGTCGAGCACCGACTCGAACTCCGCGAGGTCGGTCACGGTGCGCGGCGTGAAGCCCTTGCGCTCCACCTCCAGGACCTCGGTGTGCGCCACCGGGTCGTACGCCGAGAGCACCTTGCCCAGGGCGGTGGAGTGCAGTGGCTGCATGGCCCCCACCTCCAGCACCTGGCGGCTGTCGTCTGGGCGGAAGACGTGGTGGACGATGAGCACGCCGTGCTGGTGCAGCACTCCGAGGTGGACGCTCTCGCCGCTGGAGCGGGCCAGGTCGTCCGTCCAGACCAGGGCGCGGGCACGCAGCTCGTGGACATCCAGATAGCTGTTGCCGAGCCTCAGCAGCTCGGCCCCCAGCTGGTAGCGGCCCGACGCGGCGTCCTGTTCCACGAAGCCCTCGGCCTGGAGGGTGCGCAGGATTCCGTGGGCCGTGCCCTTGGCCAGATCGAGCGAGGAGGCGATGTCCGACAGGCCCAGTCGGCGCTCTCCACCGGCGAGCAGTCGCAGCATCGCCGCCGCCCGCTCGAGTGACTGGATGTTCTTCGCCATCGCCTCGGCCCTTCTCCACTGCGGTTCGACAATGCTGAACACTATCGGTCGATGCCGACCTTGGTCACCGCTGTGCGAGGCCTTGGTGGCTGGAAGCCATCGGGGACGTTCTCGACATGATGCCGTCCCGTCCCGTGGGACGGCCACGCCCTTTGCGGTCCTCCCGGCTACGCTGACTCCGTGCGCCTTCCATCCGAAGACGCAAAGCCGACAGCCGTCGCATCCCAGGGAGCACATCCATGGCCGCGTTGCCGACCCCCTCCGCTGACAGCCGGACCCGAATCGACGCTCTCCGTGAGGCGCTGGCCACGCGGGTGGTGGTGGCTGATGGTGCGATGGGCACGATGTTGCAGGCTCAGGATCCGACGCTTGAGGATTTTGAGAATCTTGAGGGCTGTAACGAGATCTTGAATGTGACGCGGCCGGATATTGTGCGTTCGGTTCATTCGGCCTATTTCGAGGTCGGTGTGGACTGTGTGGAGACGAACACGTTCGGTACGAACTTTGCGGCGTTGGCGGAGTACGACATTCCCGAGCGGGTGTTCGAGTTGTCGGAGGCGGGGGCGCGGATCGCGCGGGAGGTGGCGGACGAGTTCTCGGTGTCGACGGGGCGGCAGCGGTGGGTGCTGGGGTCGATGGGTCCTGGTACGAAGCTGCCGACGCTGGGGCATGCGCCGTATGTCACGTTGCGGGATGCGTATCAGCAGAACGCGGAGGGCATGATCGCGGGTGGTGCGGATGCTCTGCTGGTGGAGACGACGCAGGATCTGTTGCAGACGAAGGCGGCTGTTCTGGGTGCTCGTCGTGCGATGGAGGCCGTGGGTGTGTGTCTGCCGGTGATCTGTTCGGTGACGGTGGAGACGACGGGGACGATGCTGCTGGGTTCGGAGATCGGTGCGGCTTTGACTGCGTTGGAGCCGTTGGGTATCGACATGATCGGTCTCAACTGTGCGACGGGTCCGGCTGAGATGAGTGAGCATCTGCGGTATCTGGCCCGTCATGCGCGTGTTCCGTTGTCGTGTATGCCTAATGCGGGTCTGCCGGTGCTGGGCCGTGATGGTGCGCATTACCCGTTGTCGGCGGGTGAGCTTGCTGATGCGCAGGAGACGTTTGTGCGTGAGTACGGGCTGTCGTTGGTGGGTGGGTGTTGTGGTACGACGCCGGAGCATCTGCGGCAGGTGGTGGAGCGGGTGGGTGGTGTGGTTCCTGGTGGGCGGGAGCCGCGTCCGGAGCCGGGTGCGGCTTCGCTGTATCAGACGGTGCCGTTCCGGCAGGACACCTCGTTTATGGCCATTGGTGAGCGGACGAACGCGAACGGGTCGAAGAAGTTCCGGGAGGCGATGCTGGAGGGCCGCTGGGACGACTGTGTGGAGCTGGCGCGGGAGCAGATCCGTGAGGGTGCGCACATGCTCGACCTGTGTGTGGATTATGTGGGCCGGGACGGTGTGGCGGATATGGAGGAGTTGGCGGGCCGTTTCGCGACTGCTTCGACGCTGCCGATTGTTCTGGACTCGACCGAGGTGGAGGTTCTGCGGGCGGGTCTGGAGAAGCTCGGTGGCCGTGCGGTCGTCAATTCGGTGAATTATGAGGATGGGGACGGGCCGCAGTCGCGGTTTGCGAGGGTGGCTGGGCTGGCGGTTGAGCATGGTGCGGCGTTGATCGCGTTGACGATCGATGAGGAGGGGCAGGCCCGGACGGTTGAGAGCAAGGTGGCTGTCGCGGAGCGGATCATCGGTGATCTGACGGGCCGGTGGGGTGTGCTGGAGTCCGACATCCTGATCGACACGCTGACGTTCACGATCTGCACGGGTCAGGAGGAGTCCCGTGGGGATGGTGTGGCCACGATCGGGGCGATTCGTGAGCTGAAGCGGCGGCATCCGGCGGTGCAGACGACGCTGGGTCTGTCGAACATCTCCTTCGGTCTTAATCCGGCGGCGCGGGTGGTCCTGAACTCGGTGTTCCTGGATGAGTGTGTGAAGGCGGGGTTGGACTCGGCGATCGTGCATGCGTCGAAGATCGTGCCGATTGCGCGGCTGGAGGAGGAGCAGGTCAGGGTCGCTCTGGATCTGATCTATGACCGGCGCGCGGAGGGTTATGACCCGTTGCAGAGGCTCATGGAGCTTTTCGAGGGTGTCAATATGCAGTCGATGAAGGCGGGCAAGGCCGAGGAGCTTCTTGCTCTGCCGCTGGATGAGCGTCTCAAGCGGCGGATCATCGACGGTGAGAAGAACGGCCTTGACCAGGATCTGGAGGAGGCTCTGCGGGTCCGGCCCGCGCTGGAGATTGTCAACGAGACGCTGCTCGACGGTATGAAGGTCGTCGGTGAGCTGTTCGGGTCGGGGCAGATGCAGTTGCCGTTTGTGCTGCAGTCGGCCGAGGTGATGAAGAACGCGGTGGCTTTCCTGGAGCCGTATATGGAGAAGTCGGACGCGGAGGGCAAGGGCACGATCGTGCTGGCCACGGTCCGGGGTGATGTGCACGATATCGGCAAGAACCTGGTCGACATCATCTTGTCCAACAACGGTTACAACGTGGTGAATCTGGGGATCAAGCAGCCGGTTTCGGCGATCTTGGAGGCGGCGCAGGAGCACCGGGCCGATGTGATCGGTATGTCGGGGCTGCTGGTGAAGTCCACTGTGATCATGAAGGAGAACCTTCAGGAGCTGAACCAGCGCAAGATGGCCGCGGACTATCCGGTCATCCTCGGCGGGGCGGCGCTGACCCGGGCCTATGTGGAACAGGATCTCCACGAGATCTACGAGGGCGAAGTCCGCTACGCCCGGGATGCGTTCGAGGGACTGCGTCTGATGGATGCTCTGATCGCGGTCAAGCGGGGGGTTCCGGGTGCTGTGCTGCCCGAGCTTCGGCAGCGGCGGGTCCGTGCGGCTGCGGGCACGGTGGTCGAGGAGCGTCCTGAGGAGGGCGCGGTGCGGTCGGATGTGGTGGTCGACAACCGGGTGCCCCGGCCGCCGTTCTGGGGTACCCGGGTGATCAAGGGGATTCAGCTGAAGGAGTATGCGTCCTGGCTGGATGAGGGTGCGCTGTTCAAGGGGCAGTGGGGGCTGAAGCAGGCCAGGGCCGGTGACGGTCCGTCCTATGAGGAGCTGGTGGAGTCGGAGGGCCGGCCGCGGCTGCGGGGCTGGCTGGACCAGCTGCACACCCGTGGTCTGCTGGAGGCGGCCGTGGTCTACGGCTACTTCCCGTGTGTGTCCAAGGGCGACGACCTGATCCTGCTCAACGAGGACGGCTCCGAACGCACCCGTTTCTCCTTCCCCCGCCAACGCCGTGGCCGCCGCCTCTGCCTCGCCGACTTCTTCCGCCCCGAGGAGTCCGGCGAGCGGGACGTCGTCGGGCTCCAGGTGGTGACCGTCGGCTCGAAGATCGGCGAAGCCACGGCGGAACTCTTCGAGTCGGACTCGTACCGCGACTATCTCGAACTGCACGGTCTGTCGGTGCAGTTGGCGGAGGCGCTGGCGGAGTACTGGCACGCCCGGGTCCGTGCCGAGCTCGGCTTCGCGGGCGAGGACCCGGCCGACGTCGAGGACATGTTCGCCCTGAAGTACCGGGGCGCACGGTTCTCGCTCGGCTACGGCGCCTGCCCCGACCTGGAGGACCGCGCGAAGATCGCCACCCTCCTGGAACCCGAGCGGATCGGCGTCCAGCTCTCCGAGGAGTTCCAGCTCCACCCCGAACAGTCCACCGACGCCATCGTCATCCACCACCCCGAAGCGAAGTACTTCAACGCACGCTAGTCGGTCAAGTCGTACACTTGTCGGTCCAGTGCAGGCCGGTTGCCTCCCCACCTGGGAAGGCGGCCGGCCTTGTCGTCCCTAGTGGAGGTGTGCCGGATGACCAGTACGGTCCCCGCGTCCTTGACCCGTTCGGCCGAAGGGTCAGCCCTTCAGGCCGTTTTTCTCGACATGGACGGCACCCTCGTGGACACCGAAGGCTTCTGGTGGGACGCCGAGGTGGAGGTGTTCGCGGACCTCGGCCATAAGCTGCGCGAGTCATGGCGCGACGTGGTGGTCGGCGGCCCCATGACGCGCAGCGCCGGCTATCTCATCGAGGCGACCGGCGCGGACATCACGCTCGCCGAGCTGACCGTGCTGCTCAATGAGCGGTTCGAGGCCCGCATCGGACGCGGAGTCCCCCTGATGCCGGGCGCCGCCAGGCTGCTCGCCGAGCTGGCCCGCCACAATGTGCCCACCGCACTGGTCTCCGCCTCCCACCGGCGGATCATCGACCGGGTGATGTCCTCGCTCGGCCCTCAGTACTTCGCCCTCTCGGTCGCGGGCGACGAGGTGGCCCGCACCAAGCCGCACCCCGATCCGTATCTGCTGGCCGCGCGGGGCCTGGGAGCCGAGCCGGCGAGATGCGCCGTCATCGAGGACACGGCGACCGGTGTCGCCTCGGCCGAGGCCGCGGGCTGCCGGGTGGTGGCCGTCCCGTCCGTGGCGCCGATCGCCCCGGCCGACGGGCGTGTCGTCGTACGGTCGCTCGAAGAAGTGGATCTCGGTTTTCTGCGCACGCTCATCACTGCAATGAACTGATGCGTGTACTTTCCGTGCGCCTCAAATGCACTGGAAACTCTGGGCAGCCGAACGTGCCTTTTCCGTGACCGGATCCGCGCTTATAAGGTTCCAGTCATTCGGCATCCATGGAGTGATGTTCGTCACCCTGCGTACCTCTGGCGGTGATGGCGCGAACCGCTCACCACCCCATCTTGGAGGTGTATGACGCGCCGATCTGTCCGCATTGATGGAGGGGTGCACGAAACATCCATGGCCTGGCCATCTACTCTCCGGCGTAACTGATCACTGAGCGAATACGGCTCAACTCGGGCCCGTTCACGCTTTACTGGCGCTGCCCACTAATCTCATCGCGAGTACTTCGTCGCGTCATCGATGTGTCTCGGAGGCCCCTCAGCCATTGGGAACACAGTGCCGATCGCTCTGCTTCCCCGGCCCGATCGCTCCGCTCCGACCGGGCGGCGGTTGCGGAGTATCCCGAAGGCCTCGCTGTATCCCAGTGCCGGATGAGGAGAACGTCCAGGATGAACCGTAAGACTTTGGTGCTGCCGGCCGTGGTCGGCCTGCTCGCGCCCGTGCTCGTCGCATGCGGCGGGACGGACGGCGGGTCCGGCGGAGGTGATGCCATCGTCGTGGGCACCACGGACAAGTTCGTCGCCACCGAGGAGACGAAGGCTCCCCTCGACCCGGCCTACACCTACGACACCGCCAGCTGGAACGTACTGCGGCAGACCCTCCAGACGCTGATGCGCACCCCTGCCAGTGGCGGCACGCCCGTGCCCGAGGCCGCCGAGTCCTGCGGCTTCACGGACAAGGTGAGCGAGAGCTACCGCTGCAAGCTGCGGAGCGGCCTGAAGTTCTCCGACGGCACCCCCATCACCGCCGAGGACGTGAAGTTCTCCGTCCAGCGCGTGCTCGACATCCACGACGACAACGGCGTCTCCGGTCTTCTCACGAACATCGACAAGATGGAGGCCAACGGCGACGAAGTGGTCTTCCACCTCGCCACGCCGGACGCCACGTTCCCGTACAAGCTCACCACGCCTGCCGCCGCGATCGTCAGCAAGAAGAACTACGAGGGCAACAAGCTTCGCAGTGGCTTCCAGGTCGACGGCTCCGGTCCGTACACCATGAAGCCCGAGGTCAAGGACGGTCGGGTCAGCAAGATCGTCTTCACCAAGAACGACGCCTACAAGGGCGACCTCAAGCTGCGCAACGACCGGGTCGAGCTGCGGACCTTCCCGGACGCCGAGTCCATGGGCGAGGCGCTCGACTCCGGCGACATCGACATCATGAGCCGGGCGATGTCCCCCGAGCAGATCAGGAACCTCACCGAGGCGCCCAAGGAAGGCATCAGGCTCACCGAGATGCCCGGCCTGGAGATCCGCTACCTGGGCTTCAACACCAACGACCCGTCGGTGAAGGACAAGGCCGTCCGCCAGGCCATGGCCGCGGTCGTCGACCGGGGCCGTATCGCGGGCCAGGTGTACGGCTCCACCGCTGAGCCGCTGTACTCGCTCATCCCGACGAGCATCGCGGCTCACACCAACTCCTTCTTCAACAAGTACGGCGATCCGAACCGCAAGAAGGCCGCGGTACTCCTGGCCAACGCCAACATCACCACCCCCGTGAAGCTGAAGCTTCACTACACGACCGACCACTACGGCCCCGGTACCGCCAAGGAGTTCGCGAATCTCAAGGCGCAGCTGAACCAGAGCAAGCTCTTCGACGTCAGCATCGAGGGCACCGAGTGGTCGAAGTTCTCACCCGCTCAAAAGCGCGGTGAATACGCCGTGTACGGCCTCGGCTGGTTCCCCGACTTCCCGGACCCGGACAACTACATCGCCCCGTTCCTGGACAAGGACAACTTCCTCAACACTCCGTATGTGAACGCCGACATCCGGCGGCTCATACCCGAGTCCCGCCGTGCGGCCGACCGGACGTCCGCGTCCGACGCGTTCACACAGATCCAGAACATCATCGCCGCGGACGTCCCGGTGCTGCCGCTGTGGCAGGGCAAGCAGTACATCGCCTCCCGCAACGACGTGAGTGGTGTCGAGCGGATGCTGAACTCCAGCTCGGAGCTCATGCTGTGGGAGGTGAGCCGCGGCACCGCGTGACCTCCGCGGCATCCGGATGAAACAGCGGCGGCGGGCATCTGCCCGCCGCCGCCGCTCGTTGTGACGCTGTGTTTCGTGCCGGATGCCGCTTTGCGAGGTCCCGCGGGGCACGGTGAGGGGTGCGGTGCTACTGCGCGCCCGGGCGCACCAGACCGCTCTCGTACGCGTACACCGCGGCCTGCACCCGGTCGCGCAGGCCCAGCTTCGTCAGGACATGGCCCACATGCGTCTTGACGGTGGTCTCGCTGACGAACAGATCCGCCGCGATCTCGGCATTGGACAGGCCGCGCGCGACCAGCTTGAGCACCTCGACCTCGCGGTCGGTGAGCGTGTGCAGCGTGTCCGGGACCGGCTCCTCGCCGGACGGCAGATGGTCCGCGTACTTGTCGAGGAGCCTGCGGGTGATGCTCGGCGCCAGCATCGCCTCGCCCGCCGCGACCACCCTGATCGCCTGGACGAGCTCATTGGCCGGCGCGTCCTTCAGCAGGAAACCGCTCGCGCCCGCCCGCAGCGCCTCGACCACGTACTCGTCGAGGTCGAAAGTGGTCAGCACCAGCACCTTCGCCGGACCGTCGCGCCCCGGGCCGGTGATCTGACGGGTTGCTTCGACACCGTCCATCCGGGGCATCCGGATGTCCATCAGCACCACGTCGGGCTGCAGCGCCCGCACCTGGTCGAGGGCCTGGAGGCCGTCCCCGGCCTCGCCGACCACCGCGAGGTCCTGCTCCGCCTCCAGGATCATCCGGAAGCCGGTACGCAGCAGCGGCTGGTCGTCGACCAGTAGGACGCGGATAGCCACGGGTACTCCTTCTTTAGACCGGGTCCATTCTGCCCTGACCATCCTCTGCCGATTCGGCCGGGGAGACGCTCAGCGGATAAACCGGGGGAGTGCCGCCGAATTCCGGACAGACCGCCTGGTGGTCGCACCAGCCGCACAGCTTCGTCGGCCGCGGACGCCAGTCACCCGTCTCCGTCGCCGTGCTGATCGCGTCCCACAGCGCGAGCAGCTTGCGCTCCATACGCTCCAGGTCCTCGGTGGTCGGGTCGTATGTCAGCACCTCGCCGCTGCCCAGATAGACGAGCTGAAGCCGGCGCGGCACCACGTTCTTCAAACGCCAGATCACAAGCGCGTAGAACTTCATCTGGAACAGCGCGCCCTCGCTGTACTCCGGGCGCGGGGCCTTGCCCGTCTTGTAGTCGACGATCCGGACCTCGCCGGTGGGCGCCACATCCACCCGGTCGATGACGCCCCGCAGCCGCAGACCCGACTCCAGCTCCGTCTCCACGAACATCTCGCGCTCGGCCGGCTCCAGACGGGTCGGGTCCTCCAGCGAGAACCACCGCTCCACCAGTTGCTCGGCCTCGCCCAGCCAGCGCGTCAGCCGCCCGCCCCCCTCGTCCTCGGCGAACAGCTCGCTCAGCTCCGGCTTCGTCTCCAGCAGCCGGTCCCACTGGCCCGGGATCAGCGCCTTGGCACGCGGAGGCGTCCGCTCCGCCGCCGGGGCGTCGAAGAGCCGCTCCAGCACCGCATGCACCAGCGTGCCGCGGGTAGCCGCCTCGCTGGGCTTCTCGGGCAGTTTGTCGATCACCCGGAACCGGTACAGCAGAGGACACTGCATGAAGTCGCTCGCGCGCGACGGCGACAGCGATGTGGGCTGCTGACTCGTACTCATGACGCAGACCCTACGGCCCGCCACTGACAGCGAGCGGAATACCATCGACGTCAGACCCTCGCGCACTGCATGATCGAGCGAGCGAAGCATTCGCAACGAAGGGAACCCGTGAAAGAGGACGACACAAGCGGTGAGCGCGAACGGGCGCGGTCCGGGGCCGGGGGAACGAACCCCGGCGGCGGCAAACCGCGGCGCTCCGACGGCCCGGGCGGTGGCATCCTCATGGGCCGTCCCTTCGGTGTGCCGGTCTATGTCGCCCCCAGCTGGTTCATCGTCGCAGCCCTCATCACCTGGGTCTTCGGCGGTCAGCTCGACCGCGTGCTCCCCGAACTCGGCGGCGCGCGCTACCTGGTCTCGCTCTTCTTCGCGGTCGCCTTCTACGCCTCCGTACTCGTCCACGAACTGGCCCACACCGTCGCGGCACTGCGCTTCAAACTGCCGGTGCGCCGCATCCAGCTCCAGTTCTTCGGAGGCGTCTCCGAGATCGAGAAGGAGTCCGAGACCCCGGGCCGTGAATTCGTCCTCGCCTTCGTCGGACCGCTGCTCTCGCTCGTCCTGTCCGGCCTTTTCTGGCTGGGCATGCAGGCCGTCGAGCCGGGCACCGTCCCGGGTGTGCTGCTCGCCGGGCTGATGATCTCCAACCTGATCGTCGCCGCGTTCAACCTGCTTCCCGGTCTGCCGCTGGACGGCGGCCGGATGCTGCGGGCGGTGGTGTGGAAGATCACCGGCAGGCCGATGGCGGGCACCGTGGCCGCCGCCTGGGTCGGCCGGGCGCTCGCCGTCGCCGTCCTTATCGGGCTCCCCCTGCTCACCCACACCGGAGCGCTCGGCAACGCCACCGAGGACATCGGCGGCCTGGAGACGGTCACCGACGCCCTGCTCGCCGCGATCCTGGCCGCGATCATCTGGACGGGCGCCGGCAACAGCCTGCGTATGGCGCGACTGCGCGAACACCTCCCGGAGCTGGAGGCCCGCACGCTCACCCGGCGTGCCGTCCCCGTCGAGTCCGACACCCCGCTCTCCGAAGCCCTTCGCCGAGCGAACGAGGCCGGTGCGCGCGCCCTGGTCGTCGTCGACGGCCACGGGGAACCGACTGCCCTGGTCCGCGAAACGGCCATCGTCGGCGTTCCGGAGCACCGCCGTCCCTGGGTGGCCGTCAGCGGCCTCGCCCAGGAACTGACCGAGGGCATGAAGGTCCCCGCGGAACTGGCGGGTGAGGCGCTTCTGGACAAGCTCAGGGCGTCGCCGGCGACGGAGTACCTGGTGGTGGAGGAGTCGGGCGAGATCTACGGAGTGCTGTCCACGGCCGATGTGGAACGCGCCTTCGTGGCGGCGATGGCCCGCCCCGCTGCGTCGTCCTAGGGTTCTTCGTTTGGATCGGGCCGGATCGGTCGTTTGGATCGGGCCCGATCGGTGAGCGGGGGCCGGTGCCGTGGATCGCAAGGCGGCGGAGGCAGCCTTGCCGACCTTCGACAACGCGGCGAGGCGCGGTGCCGGGGCACGCGAGTGGGCAAGATCCAAACGAGAGGCCATAGGGCCGTGTACGCACACTCGGCCTCTCGGGCGGCGTCCGCGATCCGGGTGGTCTGCGTGGGCCACCGGGCCCGGTAGGCTGGTCACATGTCCGAACCGACCGGTGCCGCCCGCCGACGCGGGCCCTTCAAGGTCGGGGACCAGGTCCAGCTCACCGACCCCAAGGGACGCCACTACACGTTCACGCTCGAGGCCGGGAAGAATTTCCACACCCACAAGGGTTCCTTCCCCCACGACGAGCTGATCGGGGCTCCCGAGGGCAGTGTTGTCCGAACCACGGGAAACGTCGCCTACCTCGCGCTGCGCCCCCTGCTCCCCGACTACGTCCTGTCCATGCCCCGCGGCGCCGCCGTGGTCTACCCCAAGGACGCGGGGCAGATCCTGGCCTTCGCCGACATCTTCGCCGGCGCCCGCGTCGTCGAGGCCGGTGTGGGCTCGGGCTCGCTCAGCGCCTTCCTGCTGCGGGCCATCGGCGACCACGGCATGCTGCACTCCTACGAGCGCCGCGAGGACTTCGCCGAGATCGCCCAGCAGAACGTGGAGCGCTACTTCGGCGGGCCGCACCCCGCCTGGCAGCTCACCGTCGGCGACCTCCAGGACAACCTGACCGACGCCGACGTCGACCGCGTCATCCTGGACATGCTCGCTCCCTGGGAGTGCCTGGAGGCCGTCTCCAAGGCGCTCGTGCCCGGCGGCATCCTCTGCTGCTACGTCGCGACCACCACCCAGCTCGCGCGCACCGTCGAGTCCATCCGCGAGATCGGCTGCTTCGCCGAGCCCCAGCCGTGGGAATCGATGATCCGCAACTGGCACGTCGAGGGCCTGGCCGTCCGCCCGGACCACCGGATGATCGGCCACACCGGATTCCTTGTCACGGCCCGCCGTCTCGCCGACGGTGTGGAGCCCCCGATGCGCCGCCGCCGGCCCGCCAAGGGCGCGTACGGCGATGACTACGAAGGCCCCAACAAGGGCTGACGTCCCGTACAACGCACGCACGCCGCCGCGCAGTTCCCCAGGACCACAGGGAACTGCGCGGCGGCGTATTCGCGTTGACCCGTTCTTGACGAACACACTCGGACCCCGCTGTTCCGCGCGCGCTGTGACGTATGGCACGATGCAGGCCACCTCACCCGGCACCGCCTTCACAGGAGACATCCCGCGTGCAGACCGCCGTCGTCCCGGACCTCGCGCACACCCACGCCCGCCCGGTGCACTGGCTGGCCACGGCGACGGCGATGGCCGCGGTCGTCGCCGCCGCCGGACTGCTCCAGCCCAAGGCACAGGCGGCCTCACAGGCGGGCCCGCCGGACACCGGTACCGTCACCGCCCCGGCGCCCGCCCCCGACCCGACAGGGGTCCAGCTGCCGCTCCAGTGCGGCGGGGCGAAGAGCGTGGTGACCAAGAAGGTGTCAGGCGACCTCGACGGGGACGGCTCCCAGGAGACCGTGGCGGCGGCACGCTGCGACGCGGGCTCCGGCACCCCGCCCAGTGGCGTCTACGTGCTGACGCAGGGCCGAGGGGAGCCTCCCCGTGTCGTGGCGACGCTGGTGGAGCCCGCCCAGACGCTCAGCGTGAAGGACCTCGCCCTGCGTGACGGAGTGATCACCGCGACCCTGCTCGGCTACTCCTCGCCCGAGGTGCCGAGCTGCTGCCCCGACCAGCAGGAGACGGTCAAGTGGCAGTGGCGGGGCGGGAAGTTCGTACGGACCGCGCAGCCGGAAGCACGCGGTATGTGATCCGTCACTCAGCGTCGGGGCCGTAGACCTCGACCCTGTCCGAAACCCGGCGAACGTGGATGCAGTCGCCCGGGCACTCCTTCGCGGAGTCCACGACGTCCCGCAGCAGTGGCAGCGGCACCGGCGTTGTGGCGCCCGGGTTCTGGAGCAGTTCGTCCTCGGAGCCCTTCACGTACGCGAGCCCGTCGATGTCCAGCTCGAAGACCTCCGGGGCGTACTGCGCGCAGATGCCGTCCCCGGTGCACAGGTCCTGGTCGATCCAGACCTCGAGGGCCTCGGCGACAGCTTCCTCGGGGACGTCGTGCTGCACGGTCATATCTCCTGCCGTTTCCTTCGTCGGGTGTAGCAATGTGAAGCAAGTCGCGCCAGCCCTGACGGGTGTTGAACACTTCGACGATACCTCCGCCCGCTTTCCGATGTTGATGGGTGGGTATTCCCCTGGCGTGAGGGAGAGCGCAAGGGTGAAGATCGGACACGCCCCTACCGTCTTTGTGATCTAGGGGTTTCAATCACCACCCACCCAGGTAGGGTCAGGAAGCGTCCAGCTCCCCTTGGAGGAGGTGAGGACCGTGGCAGCCCACGACGACGACATCAACCGCGGCATCCGGCCGGGGCGGGGGTCTGAAGACCCCGCCGGCCAGGTTGCCTATCTCGAGCAGGAAATCGCCGTCCTGCGCCGCAAGCTCGCCGACTCTCCGCGTCATACGAGGATTCTCGAAGAGCGGATCGTCGAGCTGCAGACAAACCTGGCCGGCGTGTCCGCACAGAACGAGCGGCTCGCCAACACACTCCGCGAGGCCCGCGACCAGATCGTGGCCCTCAAGGAGGAGGTCGACCGGCTCGCGCAGCCGCCGGCAGGCTTCGGTGTCTTCCTGCAGGCAAATGAGGACGGCACATGTGACATCTTCACCGGGGGCCGCAAGCTCCGGGTGAATGTGAGCCCCAGCGTCGAGCTCGAAGAGCTCCGGCGCGGCCAGGAAGTCATGCTCAACGAAGCACTCAATGTGGTCGAGGCCATGGAGTTCGAGCGCGCCGGGGACATCGTCACCCTCAAGGAGATCCTCGAGGACGGCGAGCGCGCCCTGGTGGTCGGGCACACCGACGAGGAACGGGTGGTGCGGCTCGCGGAGCCGCTGCTGGACATCACCATCCGCCCCGGCGACGCCCTCCTGCTCGAGCCCCGCTCCGGCTACGTCTACGAAGTGGTTCCCAAGAGCGAGGTCGAAGAGCTCGTCCTCGAAGAGGTCCCGGACGTCGACTACGACAAGATCGGCGGTCTGGGCGGCCAGATCGAGATGATCCGCGACGCAGTCGAGCTTCCGTACCTCCACCCGGACCTCTTCAAGGAGCACGAACTGCGGCCGCCGAAGGGCATCCTGCTCTACGGCCCGCCCGGATGCGGCAAGACGCTGATCGCCAAGGCGGTCGCCAACTCCCTTGCCAAGAAGGTCGCCGAGGTGACCGGCCAGCCCGCGGGGAAGAGCTACTTCCTCAACATCAAGGGCCCCGAGCTCCTCAACAAGTACGTCGGTGAGACCGAGCGGCACATCCGCCTCGTCTTCCAGCGTGCCCGGGAGAAGGCGAGCGAGGGCACCCCCGTCATCGTCTTCTTCGACGAGATGGAATCCCTCTTCCGCACCCGTGGTTCCGGCGTCAGCTCGGACGTGGAGAACACCATCGTCCCGCAGCTGCTGGCCGAGATCGACGGTGTGGAGGGCCTGGAGAACGTCATCGTCATCGGCGCCTCCAACCGAGAGGACATGATCGACCCCGCGATCCTGCGCCCCGGCCGGCTCGATGTGAAGATCAAGATCGAGCGTCCGGACGCGGAGGCCGCGAAGGACATCTTCGCCAAGTACCTCACGGCCTCGCTGCCGCTGCACGCGGACGACCTGTCCGAGCACAGCGGCTCGAAGGACGCGGCGGCCCACGCGATGATCCAGTCCGTCGTGGAGCAGATGTACGCGGAAACCGAGGAGAACCGCTTCCTTGAGGTCACGTACGCCAATGGCGACAAGGAAGTCCTGTACTTCAAGGACTTCAACTCCGGCGCGATGATCCAGAACATTGTCGACCGTGCCAAGAAGATGGCCATCAAGGCCTTCCTCGACCACAACCAGAAGGGCCTTCGGGTCTCCCATCTCCTCCAGGCATGCGTGGACGAGTTCAAGGAGAACGAGGACCTGCCGAACACCACCAACCCGGACGACTGGGCTCGGATCTCCGGCAAGAAGGGCGAGCGGATCGTGTTCATCCGCACCCTTGTCACCGGAAAGCAGGGCGCGGACACCGGACGCTCCATCGACACGGTGGCCAACACCGGTCAGTACCTGTAGGGACGCAGACCGGCTGCGGATGCTGGGGCTCCCCGCCCATGGGAGGGGGGTCGGGCATCCGCAGCCGAACGCTTTTCCGACAGGTCCGGCCAGACCGCAGCAATGACGAAATTGATCTCCCCACCAGCGCAGAGGCGTTCTAGGCTCTTCGGTACCGCGGAGTCACACAGTGCGGGGACGGGCACCGCACACGCACCGGAGCCAGAGCGGTACTTGAGCGCCGTTCCCGCAGGGGAGCGCCGCCGGGCAAGGAGGGCCGCATGACCGTACGGCGAGTAATGGGCATCGAGACGGAGTACGGCATCTCCGTCCCGGGGCACCCGAACGCCAATGCCATGCTCACCTCGTCCCAGATCGTCAACGCCTACGCGGCGGCGATGCACAGGGCGCGGCGCGCTCGCTGGGACTTCGAGGAGGAGAATCCGCTGCGGGACGCCCGCGGCTTCGACCTCGCCCGCGAGGCCGCCGACTCCAGCCAGCTCACGGACGAGGACATCGGCCTCGCCAATGTCATCCTCACCAATGGTGCCCGGCTCTACGTCGACCACGCGCACCCGGAATACAGCTCTCCAGAGGTCACCAACCCGCGCGACGCCGTTCTGTGGGACAAGGCCGGCGAGCGGATCATGGCCGAGGCCGCCGAGCGCGCGGGCCAGCTCCCCGGTGCCCAGCCCATCCACCTGTACAAGAACAACACCGACAACAAGGGCGCGTCCTACGGCACGCACGAGAACTACCTGATGAAGCGGGAGACCGCCTTCTCGGACATCGTGCGCCATCTGACGCCGTTCTTCGTCTCCCGCCAGGTCGTCACCGGCGCGGGACGGGTCGGAATCGGCCAGGACGGCCATGAACACGGGTTCCAGATCAGCCAGCGGGCCGACTATTTCGAGGTCGAGGTCGGGCTTGAGACCACGCTGAAGCGGCCCATCATCAACACCCGCGACGAGCCCCACTCGGACGCCGAGAAGTACCGCAGGCTCCATGTGATCATCGGCGACGCGAACCTCTCGGAGATCTCGACCTACCTCAAGCTGGGCACCACCGCCCTGGTCCTGTCCATGATCGAGGACGGTTTCATCGCCGTCGACCTGGCCGTCGAGCAGCCGGTGCGCACCCTGCACCAGGTATCGCACGACCCGAGCCTCAAACGCCTGGTCACGCTCCGCAGCGGCCGGACACTCACCGCGGTCCAGCTCCAGATGGAATACTTCGAGCTCGCCCGCAAATACGTCGAGGAACGCTTCGGGGCGGACGCCGACGAACAGACCAAGGACGTCCTGGTCCGCTGGGAGGACACTCTCAACCGGCTCGAGAACGACCCGATGAGTCTCTCCGGTGAGCTGGACTGGATCGCCAAGAAGGAGCTCATGGAGGGCTACCGCAGGCGGGACGGCCTGAACTGGGACGCGGCCCGGCTGCACCTGGTGGACCTCCAGTACGCCGACGTACGCCCCGAGAAGGGCCTGTACAACCGGCTGGCGGCCCGGGGCAAGATGAAACGGCTCCTGGATGAGCGGGACGTCGTACGGGCCGGGACGAAGCCGCCTGAGGACACCAGGGCATATTTCCGCGGACGCTGCCTGGAGCAGTACGCGGACGATGTGGCCGCGGCCTCCTGGGACTCCGTGATTTTCGATCTGCCGGGGCGTGACTCGCTGCAGCGGGTGCCAACCCTGGAACCGCTACGCGGAACGCGTAATCACGTCAAGGAGCTCCTTGACCGGTGCCGGACCGCGGAAGACCTGGTCCGGGTCCTGTCCGGCGGCTGAAATGGCTCAGGTCCGGGAATCATCGAGGTAGTCCCCGGACGTTGAGGAAAGTGCGGGGCCGATGTCGGACCCTGCTTGTAGGGTCTGATCTTGACCGAACGAACTCACGTCAGGGCAAACTGAGCGGGGTGAGGGATATGGCGACCAAGGACACCGGCGGCGGACAGCAGAAGGCCACGCGTTCCACTGAGGAGGTCGAGGAGCAGGCACAGGAGGCGCAGGCTTCCGAGGACCTCAAGGAGCGCCAGGAAAAGCTGTCGGACGACGTCGACTCCGTACTCGACGAGATCGACGACGTCCTCGAGGAGAACGCCGAGGACTTCGTGCGTTCCTTCGTCCAAAAGGGCGGAGAGTAACCTCCCCCAAGTTCGTTGGGGGCACCTCCTGTTGTCCGTCCTCGGGCCGTCGGTGAAAGCCGGTGGTACCGGGGCGGATGACCGGCGACGGCGCGGGTAATGTCCGTGCACAGTTCTTCGAAACATCGGCCCGCGCCCGACATGGCGGGCCGCCGCCCATCCGGAAGGAATCGCGTGGAAGCCAACCCTCGTAGCACCGGGCGTCTGCCGGCAGCCTTCCTGACGCCCGGCTCTTCCTCGTTCATGGACTTCCTGGGCCAGCACTCCCCGGAGATGCTTCCCGGAAAGCGTGTCCTGCCTCCCGTGCAGGGCGTCATCGAGGCACCGCACGGCACGACCATCGTCGCGACGACGTTCCCCGGCGGTGTGGTGCTCGCCGGTGACCGCCGGGCGACCATGGGAAACATGATCGCTCAGCGCGACATCGAGAAGGTCTTCCCGGCCGACGAGTACTCGGCCGTGGGCATCGCCGGCACCGCCGGCCTGGCGGTGGAGATGGTCAAGCTCTTCCAGCTCGAGCTGGAGCACTTCGAAAAGGTCGAAGGCGCCCAACTCTCCCTGGAGGGCAAGGCGAACCGGCTCTCCACCATGATCCGCAGCAACCTGGGCATGGCCCTGCAGGGCCTTGCCGTCGTCCCGCTCTTCGCGGGATACGACGTCGACCGCGAGAAGGGCCGGATCTTCTCGTACGACGTCACCGGCGGCCGCTCCGAGGAGCACGGCTACGCGGCCACCGGCTCCGGCTCGATCTTCGCCCGCGGGGCGATGAAGAAGCTCTACCGTGACGATCTGACGGAGCAGCAGGCGACCACCCTGGTCATTCAGGCGCTGTACGACGCGGCCGACGACGACTCGGCGACCGGCGGCCCCGATGTGGCCCGGCGGATCTATCCGATCGTCACCGTCATCACCGACGAGGGCTTCCGCAGGCTCACCGAGGCGGAGTCCTCGGAGATCGCCCGCCAGATCCTGGAGCGCCGGCTCGAGCAGCCCGACGGCCCTCGCGCCGCGCTGCTCTGACCCCCTCTCTGGAACCGAAATGCCACTGACAGAAAGGGACGGATAGCCGGTGTCGACGCCGTTCTATGTCTCACCCCAGCAGGCCATGGCCGACCGGGCGGAATACGCCCGCAAGGGCATCGCCCGCGGTCGCAGCCTCGTTGTGCTGCAGTACGCCGACGGCATCGTCTTCGTCGGCGAGAACCCGTCCCGTGCGCTGCACAAGTTCAGCGAGATCTACGACCGGATCGGCTTCGCCGCCGCCGGTAAGTACAACGAGTACGAGAACCTCCGCATCGGCGGTGTGCGCTACGCCGATCTGCGCGGATACACCTATGACCGTGACGATGTGACGGCGCGTGGGCTCGCCAACGTCTACGCCCAGACGCTGGGCACCATTTTCTCCAGCGCTGCCGAGAAGCCGTACGAGGTGGAACTGGTCGTCGCCGAGGTCGGAGCGACTCCCGAGGGCGACCAGATCTACCGTCTGCCGCACGACGGCTCGATCGTGGACGAGCACGGCTCGGTCGCGGTAGGCGGCAGCGCCGAACAGATCAGCACCTTCCTCGACCAGCGCCACCGCGACGGGATGTCGCTGGCGGAGGCGCTGAAGCTGGCCGTCCAAGCCCTGTCCAACCAGAGCAACGGCAGCGAGCGGGAGATCCCCGCGGAGCGGCTGGAGGTCGCGGTCCTGGACCGTACGCGACCGCAGCAGCGGAAGTTCAAGCGCATCGTCGGACGGCAGCTCTCGCGGCTGCTGGAGGCGGACGGTGCCGCATCGACCCCGACGGATGCGCCGTCGGACACGGAGGAGACCGAGGACGACGGGAAGTAGTTGCTGCCCGAGCCCCGGCCGCTGACGCGCCTGCGCCCCGGACCGCCCGTGCGGACCGGGGCCAGCCGTATGCTCGGCCGCCCCTGCCCTCGGCGCCGCTGTTCCGGCCCGTCCTCCGCCCACCGGTCCTCCTGCCGCCGGTCCTCCGCCCCGCCGGCACGGGCCCGGCCACTTCGCCCCGCGCGCTGCCTCAGGGTCTGGCTCTCAGGGCAGCGTCCAGTGGTGCAGCCTCTCGCGGTCGCGGGTGAGCCAGCTTCCGTCGCCGAGCGGGGTCACATCACCGCCCACCGCCACCGGATACCGCAGCCTGCCGAGCGGGCGCAGCGTCGCCGTGTCGCACAGCCAGTGACGGACCGAGACGGGGCGGCCCGGCAGATAGATCCGTCCGGTGACCAGGACGTGCGCCGCGTCGATCAGATACGCGCCGGCGAACTCGTCGTTCTCGCGGTCGACCGCCAGCTCGCTGAGATCGAACAGCTCTGCCGGGTCGTCGGCGGCCACATCGTGCGAGGCGAGTTCGTCACGGTCGTCGTTGTGTGCGATTCCCTCGGCGCGCCGCAGGGTGAGGACCCGGCCGGCGCCGGGCAGGAAGTCGATCACCTCGCGCATCGTGGTGCCACCGCGGATGTGCAGGCCGTCGTGGCGGGGCTCGATCCACCAGGTCGACCAGCTGTACCAGGCCGTCCAGCAGGACAGGGCAAGCAGTGAGCCGTCCGGATGCCACCGCTGTGTCACGTCCGAGGAGACCGCCCCGATCGGGCGGCGGGCCAGGATCTCGCCCGACGCGGTGTCCAGCAGAAGGAGCGTGTCACGGGCATAGCGATGCCGCGGCGGGCCGTCGTGGATCAGTATGGGGGCGCGCTCGTCGGTGGCGAGTGTCGGCACGAGGACGCTGACGAGGCGGCCGTCGGGGCTCACCGCGGGTCTGCCGGGCGGGCGGGGGTCGCGGTGGCCCCCATGCCAGCGCGCGTGCGCGAGCTCCCAGCGTGTGTTGCCTTCCGGACCCAGGACGCGAACCCTCGTGCCCTCAGCCACGACGGCCCCGCCACCTGCCAGCGGGGCCGCCGTCGCGCAGGGCGGCAGGCGCAGACTCCGGGTGGGGGAGAGCGTGCCGGAGAGGAAGACCTCCGCGTCGTGGGTCTCCAGCGCCTCGTCCGTTCTGAGCGAGAGCCGTCCGCCGGGAAGGGGTGTCACGGAGCCCGCCGCCGGGGCCGTTCCGATCAGTGTCGCGTCGATCGGGGTCTCCGCCGTACTCATCATGATCGTGATCGTTCCACGGCGGGTGTCGTGGTCTCAAGGCCGCGGGGTGTGGTCCGTTCGGGTGGGTTCAGACGGCTGGGGCCGGGGCAGAGGAGCCCCGGACGACCAGCTCAACGGGGAGGTCGCCCTCCTCGGGCCGGCGGCCGTCGAGGACCGCGAGGAGCGCGGACATACCGCGCTCGCCCACGCGTTCGGCGGGCAGTCTCAGGGTGGTGAGTTCGGGCTCCACCGCGGTGGCGAGCGCGAGGTCGTCGAAACCGGTGACGGACACGTCCTCGGGCACGCTCAGGCCCAGCCTGCGGACCGCCTTGCAGGCCCCGGCGGCCATGATGTCGTCGTCGCAGACGATCGCCGTGGGACGTGGTCCGGGGAGCCCGAGCGCCCGTTCCACGGCCTCGCGCGCGCCGTCCACTTCGAGGGGCGCCGAGACGGTCCGTACGACCGCGTCGGGCACCGTGCGCAGGGCTTCCCGGAGCGCACGGGCCCGTACGTCGAAGGTCCACGAGGCCACGGCGGAGGCGAGGTGGACGAAACGGCGGTGCCCGAGGGCCAGCAGATGGTCCGTCATCTGCAGCATGCCGTCGGCGATGTCGAGATTCACATGGGCCACGGCCCCCGGATCCGCCGGATCGCTGTCGAGCATCACCAGGGGGAGATCCGTGCCGCGGATGGCGGCGAGCGCCTCCGCGGCCATCGAGGAGGCGATCACACCGTCGAGTGCCGCCCGCGCCGAGGCGAACGGGTCCCTGGCGGGGCCGACGCCCTCGGGGGAGGGGTAGAGGACCACGCCGAAGCCGTGCTCGGCGGCGAGGGACGCCGCGCCGGTGTACACGCGGGCGAAGAACTCATTGGTGAGGGCAGGCACGACGAGCAGAGCGGTACGGGTGCGACCGAGCCGCAGATTGCGCGCGGCGAGATTGGGCCGGTACCCGAGCTCCCGGGCCGCGTTCCGCACGAGCTCGGAGGTGCGCTCGGACACCCGGCCGCGCCACTTCTCGCCGAGGACGAGGGAGACGGTGGCCTGCGAGACCCCGGCGAGACGGGCCACATCCCGACTGGTCGGGCGGGCCGGTGCGGAACCCGGACCCGCATCTCCCGCCCCACGGGAGTCCCTGACCACCTCGCCGGTGCGCGGCTCTCCCGGCGTTCCCGCCTCGGAGCTCCTCCCCGCGTGCTCGGCGGGCAGCTTCCCCGCCGCCGCCCCGCCCGTCGCCCCGTCGTGGGTGCCCTGCCCCGCGCTGTCGGCCGCGGGCGGCGCCGCGTCCGTCGTGCCGCCGGAACGCGGACCTCCCCGCCCGCCGGGGCCGGAACGAGTGCCGGCGGCCCCGGCAGGGCCCGTCGCGCCCCTCGGAGGCTCCACGCGCGCGTGGCCGGGCACGGGCCCCTCGCCGTCCCGCGCGGACGAAGCGAGGCCGTCCCCCGGGGCCGTCGGAGCCCTCGGGTCGTCCTCGGGAAAGCCATGTGCCATCCGTGCCGTCCTCAACCCGATCGCCGCTCGTCGACTCGTACCGTCACGCCGCAGCCGTGGACCCGCGGACTGCCGACATGGTACGTATGTCCGAGGACGTTATACGTAAAACTCCGGGTTGCATCCCGAGAGAGGGGCTGATCATGGCGGCGGGAGCCACCGGCTACGCAGACATCCTCAAGGCGCCGCACGCCGCGCGGCTGCTCACGGGGACGCTCATAGGGCGGCTTCCCAACGCCACCGCCCCCGTGGCGATCGTCCTGTTCACCCGCGCCGAGGGCGGCAGCTACAGCCTCGCCGGAGGCCTCGCCGCCATGTACGGCATCGCCACCGCCGTGGGCCAGCCCCTCCTCGGCCGCGCCGTGGACCTGCGCGGACAGCCGCGCGTGCAGCTCCCCGCCGCCCTCGTCTCCGCGATCGGCATGGTGCTGCTCGCCGCCGTCGGAATCGGCAGCCTGCCCCTCGCGTACGCGGCCGTCGCCCTCGCGGGTGTCTTCACCCCGCCCCTCGAAGGCGGCCTGCGAGCTCTGTGGCCGAGCGTGCTGGGCCGTGAGGAGCGGGTGCACCGGGCCTACGCCATGGATGCCGTGGCCCAGGAGGTGATGTTCACGGTCGGTCCGCTGCTCGTCACCCTGCTCGTCTCGCTCTGGTCGGCCGGCGCAGCGCTCCTCGTCATCAACGCCCTCGGCGTCCTCGGGGCGCTCTCCGTCGTGGTGTCCCCGCCGTCCAGGGACTGGCGCTCCGCCCCGCGCGAGGCCCACTGGCTCGGTGCCCTGCGCTCTCCCGGACTCCTCGCGCTCCTCGGCGCCTTCTTCTTCGTCGGGCTTGCCCTCGGCTCGATCACGGTCGCCGGGGTCGCCTATGCCGACGACCACGGCAGCGAGTCGGTCTACGGCTGGCTGATGGCGGCCCTCGGCCTGGGCGCACTCCTCGGAGGCGTGGCGTACGGCGCCCGGCAGTGGGCCGGAGCCCCCGAGCGCCGGCTGCGCGCGATCGTCGCCCTGCTCGCCCTCGGCTATCTGCCGCTCGCGCTCACCCCTGGCGTGCCCGCCATGACCGCGCTCGCCGCCGTGTCCGGCATATTTCTCGCACCCGCGATCGCCTGCGCCTTCATCGTCGTCGACCGGCACGCCCCGAGCGGCACGGTCACCGAGGCGTTCTCCTGGCTTGTCACCACCTTCGGCGTCGGCGCGGCGGTCGGGACGGCCGTCGCGGGACCTGCGGTCGAGCTCGGCGGAACCGCCTGGAGTTTCGCCGTCGCGGGGGCCGGAGGCATCGCCGCGTGGCTGGTTCTGATGGTCACTCAGCGGGTCCTCGCAGTTCCCGGCCGCACCAAGGCCGTGACGGGCCCGTTCGCGGGCTCATCGGAAAATGATCGAAACGGTGCTGCCGAACCCGGTTTCAGCTCCGGCCGTGAGGCGTAATGTTCAGACATGGACCGCCGCATTTTCGGGCTGGAGAACGAGTACGGCGTCACGTGCACGTTCAGGGGACAGCGCCGACTGTCACCTGACGAAGTGGCGCGCTACCTCTTCCGCCGTGTTGTCTCATGGGGCCGCAGCAGCAATGTCTTCCTGCGGAACGGCGCCCGCCTCTACCTCGACGTGGGTTCGCATCCGGAATACGCAACGCCCGAATGCGACAACGTGACCGAATTGGTCACCCACGACAAGGCCGGCGAGCGCATTCTCGAAGGCCTGCTCGTCGACGCCGAACGCCGCCTGCACGAGGAGGGAATCGCGGGCGACGTCTATCTCTTCAAGAACAACACCGACTCGGCGGGAAACTCCTACGGTTGCCACGAGAACTATCTCGTCGCACGCCATGGAGAGTTCTCCCGGCTGGCGGACATCCTCATCCCGTTCCTGGTCACCCGTCAGCTGCTCTGCGGCGCGGGCAAGGTGCTCCAGACCCCGCGCGGCGCGGTCTACTGCGTCAGCCAGCGCGCGGAGCACATCTGGGAGGGCGTCAGCTCCGCCACCACCCGCTCCCGCCCGATCATCAACACCCGCGACGAGCCGCACGCCGACGCCGAGCGCTACCGCCGGCTGCATGTCATCGTCGGCGACTCGAACATGTCCGAGACGACCATGCTCCTCAAGGTCGGCGCGACCGACCTCGTCCTGCGCATGATCGAGGCGGGCACCGTGATGCGTGACCTGACCCTGGAGAACCCGATCCGGGCGATCCGCGAGGTCAGCCACGACATCACCGGCCAGCGCAAGGTGCGCCTCGCCAGCGGGCGCGAGGCCTCCGCCCTCGAAGTCCAGCGCGAGTACTACGAGAAGGCCGTGGACTTCGTGGACCGCCGCGGGATCCGCACCGGCACGGTCGAGCAGGTTCTCGAGCTCTGGGGCCGCACACTCGACGCGATCGAGGCGGAAGACCTCGACCGCATCGGCACCGAGATCGACTGGGTCATGAAGTACAAGCTCATCGAGCGGTACCGCGCCAGGCACAACATGACCATGTCGCATCCGCGTGTCGCCCAGATAGACCTCGCGTACCACGACATCCACCGCCGGCGAGGGCTCTACTACCTCCTGGAGCGCAAGGGTCAGGCCGCCCGCATCTGCAACGACCTGAAGATCTTCGAGGGCAAGTCCGTGCCCCCGCAGACCACCAGGGCACGGCTGCGCGGCGACTTCATCCGCCGGGCCCAGGAGCAGCGCAGGGACTTCACCGTCGACTGGGTGCACCTCAAGCTCAACGATCAGGCACAGCGCACCGTGTTGTGCAAAGACCCCTTCCGGTCCGTCGACGACCGGGTGGAAAAACTGATCGCCGGCATGTAGCCGCAGCCTGCGACGAGCCGGCGCAACGCGACTCGGGCCCCGTGCGTTCCTCGTACGGGGCCCTCGGCACGCCCTAGAGTGTCGGGGAACTACTGTGCCGTCTGAGATCTGAGGAACACGTGCGCCGACTAGCCGGCCTTCTCGTCATCCCCTTGCTGCTGCTGTCGGCAGTGGCGTGCGGCAGCGACGACAAGAGCTCCGACTCCAGTTCGAACAACGGTCTGCCCGCGATCACCGCCGGTGCCAAGTTCGGTGAGAAGCCGACCCTGGCGAAGGGCGAGGGTGATCCGCCCAAGAAGCTGAAGATCGAGGTGATCAGCGAGGGCAAGGGCGCTGAGCTGAAGAAGGGCGACCAGGCCCAGATCAACTACCTCGGCCAGATGTGGGACTCCACCAAGCCCTTCGACAACAGCTTCGACCGCGGCCAGCCCTTCTCGGTGACGATCGGCGGCGGCGGTGTCATCGAGGGCTGGCAGAAGGCCCTCGACGGCCAGAAGGTCGGCAGCCGCCTCCTCGTGTCGATCCCGCCGGACCTCGGCTACGGCGCACAGGGCCAGGGCGAGATCAAGCCCAACGCCACGCTGGTGTTCGTCATGGACATCGTGAAGGCCATTGTCGTGCCGGTCTCCGCCAAGGGCACCGATGTCGCCCAGGACAACATCGACCTGCCGAAGGTGGGCACCAACACCGACGGCAAGGCCCCCTCGGTCACCTTCCCCAAGCAGGCCGACCCGCCGACGAAGCTCGTCTCCAACTACGTGATCGAGGGCACGGGCCCGGTGCTGACGGCGAAGGACACCGTCATCGTCAAGTACGAGGCCTTCCTCTGGGCGGGGGGCAAGAAGTTCGACAGCACCTACGACGTGGGCAAGACCCAGACCTTCCCGCTGGCGCAGGTGACCCTCAAGGGTCTCAAGGACGGCATCGTCGGCAAGAAGGTCGGCAGCCGGATTCTGGTGGTCATCCCGCCGGACCAGGGCTTCGGCGCCAAGGAGGCTCAGGGCATTCCGAAGAACTCCACGCTGGTCTTCGCCATCGACCTCCTGACGAAGGTGTAAGACTGTCCGGGTTGCCCCGTTCATCATTTAGAGGAGCAGTTCAGTGAGCATCGAGAAGCCCGAGATCGACTTCCCGGGTGGCGAGCCGCCGGCCGACCTGGAGATCAAGGACATCTGGGAGGGCGACGGCCCGGTGGCCAAGGCGGGCGACACCGTCTCCGTCCACTACGTGGGCGTGGCCTTCTCCACCGGCGAGGAGTTCGACGCTTCCTGGAACCGCGGCACCCCGCTGCGTTTCAAGCTCGGTGTCGGCCAGGTCATCTCCGGCTGGGACCAGGGTGTGCAGGGCATGAAGGTCGGCGGTCGCCGCCAGCTGACCATCCCCGCGCGCCTCGCGTACGGCGACCGTGGCGCGGGCAGCGCCATCGCCCCCGGCGAGACGCTGATCTTCGTCTGCGACCTGGTATCCGTCTGATCGCATACGGACAGGAAGAGGGCCCGTGCCGGTCAGGCATGGGCCCTCGGCTTTGCCCCGACACCCCGGGGCGGTACGGTCATCGGGGCGGAAGTGACTCGATCAGAAGAGGTGCAGGGCGTCGATGGCCATTGCCAAGGCCGAGCGGCTGATGAATCTGGCGCTGTGCCTCCTCGGGACCCGACGCCCGCTCAGCAAGCGCGAACTGCGCGGCTCCATCGAGGCCTATCTCGAAGCCGGTTCCGACGACTCCTTCAACCGGATGTTCGAGCGCGACAAGGATGATCTGCGCGAACTCGGCCTGGTCATCGCGACGGTGGAGAATCTCGAAGGCGAGACCGGCTACCTCGCCCGCCGTGACTCCAACCGGCTCCCCGCCATTACCCTCGACGCCGAAGAGGCCGCGGCCCTCGGACTTGCCGCGAAGGTATGGCAGCAGGCCCGGCTCGCCGGAGCCGCCAGCGGAGCCCTGCAGAAGCTGCGCGCGGCCGGTATGCCCGAGGCCGAAAACTCCTACGAAGCCCAGCACAGCGCACTCGAACCCCGAATCCCCGTGCACGAAGCGGCCTTCGAACCGCTGATGCTGGCCTGCCGCGACCGCCGCCCCGTCGTGTTCGACTACCGCAAGGCCAACGCGGCCCGCCCCGAGCAGCGCCAGGTCGAACCCTGGACCCTCGAATGCTGGCGCGGCCACTGGTATCTGGCGGGCTGGGACCGGGACCGGGGCGCCGAACGGGTCTTCAGGCTCTCCCGTATCACCGGCCGGGTCCGCTCACGCGCCGGCTCCTTCACCGCGCCCGTTCCCGATGTCGTCACCGTCCGGGAGACCGTCGAGACCTGGGCCGGTGAGACCGCGACCCGCTCCGCCCGGATCCGGCTGCGCACCGGGTGCGGCTACCCGCTGAGGTCGAGAGCACAGTCGATTCGGGAACTGGGGGAGGGCTGGGACGAGTTGGAGATTCCGTACGGACACGGGCTGGATGCCTGGCTCGTGGAGTTCGGCCCGGACGTCGTCGTACTGGAACCCGCTGACCTGCGGGCCGATGTGGTGGACCGGCTGCGTGCCGTGGCCAAGGGCTGAGGGGGAGTCGCACGACCATGGCCGCCAACGCCATTGACCAGACCAGACGGATGCTCTCGCTGGTGACCTATCTGCGCGAGCGCCCCGGTGCGCGCGTCGGCGACGTCGCCCGTGCCTTCGGGATCACCGAGGACGAACTGATCGCCGATCTCGACGTACTGCCGATGTGCGGAACCAGCTTCCGCGGCGGCGATCTGCTCGACATCGACACCGACGGCGACCGCATCTGGTGGCACAACCCGGACGATGTCGCCGAGCCGCTGCGGCTCGCCGCCGACGAAGCGACCGCGCTGCTGGTCGCCGCCCGTGCCGTGGCCACGCTCCCGGGGCTGCGGGAGGGCGACCGCGAGGCGCTGCTGCGGGCCACCGCCAAGCTGGAGACCGCCGCCGGCGAGGCCGCCGGGGCCAGCTCCCGGCTTTCGGTGACCTTCGAGTCCGAGGGCGGCGTCTTCGCCGATGTCGACCGGGCGATCTCGGAGCGGCGCAGGCTGTGGCTGAAGTACTACTCGCCGGCACGTGACGAGCTCACCGAGCGGGAGGTCGACCCGATCCGGCTGTTCGCCGTGGGGCACACCTACATGGAGGCGTGGTGCCGTCTCTCCGAGGCGCGCCGGACCTTCCGGCTCGACCGGGTCGCGGAGATCAGACTGCTGGACGCCCCCTCGGCACCGCCGGAGATCGAGCTGCGTGATCTGTCGGAGGGGCTGGTGCAGCCGTCCGCCGACGATCCTGAGGTCGTGGTCGAGGTGGGCCCCGGCGGGCGCTGGGTGGCGGAGTACTACCCCCACGACAGTGCTGAGGAGCTGCCTGACGGGGGGCTCCGCATCACGCTGCGTACACCCGAACCCGCCTCACTGCGACGGCTCGCTCTGCGCCTGGGACAGGACGGGCGGATCGTCTCGCCCCAGGACCTGGCGGACAGTGCCCGGCTGGCGGCGCGTGAGGCGCTCTCGGCGTATGACGGTCAAGAATAAGGAGATTCGCACCGCATGTCTCTGATGTCTTCCCTTCCGGCCCAGATCGGCCCGGTCCTCTTCAAGGCCGCGTGCCCCGAGTGCCGGGCCCGCTTCGAGCTCGCGGCGGGATCGCTGCGGCTGGCGATCGGCGGCAGCAGGCGCACCACCTTCTACTCCTTCACCTGCCCCGAGTGCGACTCGGCCGTCCGCAAGCCGGCCGGTGAGCGGATCATCGAGCTTCTCACCGGCGGTGGAGTGCGGACGCTGCGCCTGCACTCCACCGTCTAGAAACGGTCTAGGCTCAGCGCATGTTCTGGCCCATGCTCGCCATCGCCCTCGGCTTTGTCGGGATCGCCGTCCTCGGCATCCTCGCAGTCCGTGTCTTCATCGAGGCCCAGCGGCTGGGCCGCGAGGTGGCCCGCACGACGGAACGCATCAATCGCGCGGCGGAGGATCTGGAGACGGCGGCGACGGGTCTGGTGCGGACGGGCGAGGCGCTGCGTTAGGGGCCTCTCGTTTGGATCTTGCCGGGCTGATCCAAACGGAAAGTCCCTGCGGGGACAGCCCTGAGGGCCCCGGCCGGTACGGGCGGGCGCTGAATACGGCTCCCCGCCGGCGGTACGCTGCTGGTCGTAGCGGCCCAGGTAGAGCGAGCCTGGGCTGCAATCATGCGTATGCACGGGCATTGCCCTGTGTTTACTCCTGCGGGTTACGATCGCAAGTAGCGCGGAGGTCGGACATTTGTCCGGCAGTCGGGCATAGACACCCTGTCGCCTCGGTGAAGAAGGTAAAAAGCTATGGGTAGGCTCGGCCCCACCGAGATCATTCTCATCCTTGTCGTCATCATTCTGCTGTTCGGTGCCAAGAAGCTTCCGGACATGGCCCGTTCACTCGGCAAGTCGGCCCGAATCCTCAAGAGTGAGGCCAAGGCCATGAAGTCGGACGACGCGCAGAGCGCCCCGGCCGACCCGCCGCAGCCGGGTGCCACCCAGGACCAGCCCGCGCCGCGCACGATCCAGGCCGCCCCCGGCGATGTGACCAGCTCACGTCCCGTGAACGAGCCGACCGACACCACCAAGCGCTGACCCTGGGCCGCGCAGGCACCGAGATCAACGGTGACGGCGTGCCGCATGAGATGAGGACGTGGGTTGCTCAAGTCTGCCCGCAAGCAGGAGAAGGACCCCGAGGGGCGTATGCCTCTCGTGGAGCACCTGCGAGAGCTTCGCAACCGGCTCGCGAAGGGGCTGCTCGCCGTCACGGCGGTCACGATCGTGGCGCTCGTCTACAGCGAGCAGCTGATGCAGTTCCTGACGAAGTCGGTGCCCAAATGCCCGCCGGGAGTGACCAGCGACGGCGGTAATTGCGCGATCGTCTCCTTCAATACGCTGATCGCGCCCTTCAGCACGACGATCCAGCTGAGCTTGACGACCGGTCTCGTAGTCGCGAGTCCGGTCTGGCTCTACCAGCTCTGGGCCTTCGTGGCACCGGGGCTGCACAAGAACGAGAAGCGGTACACCTACGCGTTCGTCGCCGCAGCCGTTCCGCTGTTCACGGCCGGTGCCTACCTCGCGTACCTCATCCTTCCCGTCAGCGTGAAGGTCCTGATCAGCCTGACGCCGAACGGCTCGGCGAACATCCTCTCGCTCGGTGACGTCCTCGACTTCACCCTGCGGATGGTGCTCGTCTTCGGACTCGCCTTCGAGCTGCCACTGGTGCTGGTGATGCTGAACCTCACCGGCGTGCTGAGCGGCCGGCGCATGGCCCGCTGGTGGCGCGGAGTCATCATGGGTGTCTTCGTCTTCGGCGCCGTGATCACCCCGACGACGGACCCCATCGGCATGCTCGCGCTGGCCGGACCGATCAGCATCCTCTACTTCATGGCTGTCGGCTTCTCGCTCCTGAACGACAAGCGCAGGCGGCGCAACAACCCGGACGCCGAGCTGGACGACGACGAGGCGTCCGACGTCGATCTGACGCCCGAGTCCGTGAGCGACGTCGAGCCCGTCCTCGCCTCGCGGAGCGTCCCGGAGCAGGCGGACGGCAGCCGGTCCGAGCGGCTCAACGGCTACGACGACGTCACATGACGCGACTGGCCCGCCACGACTGACGAAGGCCCACCAGCAAGCTGGTGGGCCTTCGTCAGTCGTGGCGGGCCAGTCGCTCCGCTCGGGTTCGTCGCGTCTCGGGCCACCCGAGGTGACCACACACCGTGTCCGGCCGATCACGCTCCAGGATCATGGGGTTGCGGCTGCGCCGACCGCGAGCCGCTCGGCCCGCTGCCGCTGACCGCCGTGTGTGTGCCCGGCGCGCTGCGGGTGCTCGTTCCTGTGCCTGCCCCGGTCGAATAAAGATCGCGCTGACTGTCAGAGGTGGCGGGTAGGCTCGTGAGCAAGATGACCGAGGACCTCTCTCCCGCTGAGCGCTACGCCGCTGCCCGTGTCCGCGCCGCTGAGGAGGCCACTGCGCTGGCCCCCTTCCGCGCGCTGTACGACTTCGACCTGGACCCGTTCCAGATCGAGGCCTGTCAGGCCCTGGAGGCGGGCAAGGGCGTGCTCGTCGCCGCGCCCACCGGTTCCGGCAAGACGATCGTCGGTGAATTCGCCGTCCATCTCGCCCTCGAACAGGGCCGCAAGTGCTTCTACACCACGCCCATCAAGGCCCTGTCCAACCAGAAGTACACGGACCTGGTCAGGCGTTACGGCGCGGACAAAGTTGGCCTGCTCACCGGCGACAACAGCGTCAACTCCGAAGCGCCCGTGGTCGTGATGACCACCGAGGTGCTGCGGAACATGCTCTACGCGGGCTCGCAGTCGCTGCTGGGCCTCGGCCATGTGGTGATGGACGAGGTGCACTACCTCTCCGACCGCTTCCGGGGCGCCGTCTGGGAGGAAGTGATCATTCACCTCCCGGAGTCGGTGACGCTCGTGTCCCTTTCGGCGACCGTCTCCAACGCCGAGGAGTTCGGTGACTGGCTGGACACCGTCCGCGGCGACACCGAGGTCATCGTCTCCGAGAGCCGTCCCGTTCCCCTGTGGCAGCACGTCATGGCAGGCCGCCGGATGTACGACCTCTTCGAGGAGGAGACCGACCACGGCGGTCGCGGCGCCGGCCGGCGTGAGGTCAACCCCGATCTCGTGCGCATGGCCCGCATGGAGAACCAGCGCACGTACAACCCCCGGGACCGCCGGCGCGGAAAGATGGTGCGCGAGGCGGACCGTGAGCGGGAGCGCAGACAGCGCAGCCGGATCTGGACGCCGGGACGGCCCGAGGTCATCGAGCGGCTCGACGCCGAAGGACTGCTGCCCGCCATCACGTTCATCTTCAGCCGTGCGGGCTGCGAGGCCGCCGTCCAGCAGTGCCTCTATGCGGGACTGAGACTGAACGGCGAGGAGTCGCGCACCAAGGTGCGCGAAATCGTCGAGGAGCGGACCGCCTCCATTCCGGCCGAGGACCTTCATGTCCTGGGCTACTACGAGTGGTTGGAGGGCCTGGAACGGGGTATCGCCGCGCACCACGCGGGCATGCTGCCGACCTTCAAGGAAGTGGTCGAGGAGCTCTTCGTCCGCGGTCTCGTGAAGGCCGTGTTCGCCACCGAGACCCTGGCGCTGGGCATCAACATGCCGGCGCGCTCCGTGGTGTTGGAGAAACTCGTCAAGTGGAACGGCGAACAGCACGCCGACATCACCCCCGGTGAGTACACCCAGCTCACCGGCCGGGCCGGACGGCGCGGCATCGACGTCGAGGGCCATGCGGTGGTGCTGTGGCAGCGGGCCATGGACCCCGGCGCGCTCGCGGGCCTCGCCGGCACACGCACGTACCCCCTGCGCTCCAGCTTCAGGCCCTCGTACAACATGGCCGTCAATCTTGTGCACCAGTTCGGACGGCACCGCTCACGCGAACTGCTGGAGACGAGCTTCGCCCAGTTCCAGGCGGACAAGTCGGTCGTCGGCATCTCCCGTCAGGTGCAGAGGAACGAAGAGGGGCTGGAGGGCTACCGCGAGGGCATGACCTGCCACCTCGGGGACTTCGAGGAGTACGCGCGGCTGCGCCGCGAGCTCAAGGACCGCGAGACGGAACTGGCCAAGCAGGGCGTGGCGCAGCGGCGTGCGGCAGCCGCCTCCTCGCTGGAGAAGCTGAAGCCGGGCGATGTCATCCATGTCCCGACGGGCAAGTTCGCGGGACTCGCGCTCGTCCTCGACCCGGGCATCCCGGCCGGACGGAGCAACGGCCACCGCGGACTTGAACACCACGACGGCCCCCGGCCGCTGGTGCTGACCGCCGAGCGGCAGGTGAAGCGTCTGGCGTCGATGGACTTCCCGGTGCCGGTCGAGGCCCTGGAGCGGATGAGGATCCCCAAGTCCTTCAATCCGCGCTCTCCCCAGTCGCGGCGTGATCTGGCCTCCGCGCTGCGGACGAAGGCCGGCCACATCGTGCCCGAGCGGCACCGCAGGGAGCGGGCCGCCGCGGCCGACGACCGTGAGATCGCGCGGCTGCGCACGGAGCTGCGCGCGCATCCCTGCCACGGCTGCGACGAGCGCGAGGATCATGCGCGCTGGGCCGAGCGCTATCACCGGCTGCAGCGGGACACCCACCAGCTGGAGCGGCGCATCGAGGGCCGGACGAACACCATCGCCCGCACCTTCGACCGGATCGTCGCGCTGCTGACCGAGCTGGACTATCTGCGCGGGGACGAGGTCACCGAGCACGGCAAGCGGCTCGCCCGGCTCTACGGCGAGCTGGACCTGCTGGCCAGCGAATGCCTGCGCGCCGGAGTGTGGGAGGGGCTCAGCCCGGCCGAACTGGCCGCGTGTGTCTCGGCATTGGTGTTCGAGTCGCGGCAGTCGGACGATGCCGTCGCCCCCAAGGTCCCGGCGGGCCAGGCCAAGGAGGCGCTCGGCGAGATGATCCACATCTGGGGCCGTCTGGACGCCCTGGAGGAAGAGTTCACGATCAACCAGGCGGAGGGTGTCGGACAGCGCGAACCTGATCTCGGCTTCGCCTGGGCCGCCTACCAATGGGCCTCCGACCGGAGTCTGGACGAGGTGCTGCGCGAGGCGGGGATGCCCGCCGGTGACTTCGTACGGTGGTCCAAGCAGGTCATCGACGTCCTCGGGCAGATCGCGGCGGCGGCTCCGCGCGAGGGCAGCACAGTCGCGAAGAACGCCCGCAAGGCGGTCGACGCGCTGTTGCGCGGAGTGGTGGCCTACAGCTCGGTCGGCTGAGGCCGACGGGACGGCACGGCAAGGGACGTGCGAGGGCCCCTGTCACCACCGGCCGGTGGTGACAGGGGCCCTCCGCCTCCCGGCCTGAAGGTCAGTTCCAGAAGTCGTCTTCCTCGTCGATGTCCTCGGTGCACTGGTCGATGTCGGTGATCTTGCCGCCGACGATGGTGAAGAAGAGCCCCTCGCGGATCTCGATGCCGCGATCACCCCGGTCGGCCCTGGCAGTATGGAAGGACATGACATGTCCGCGCCCGTCGGCCAGGACGGCTTCGAGCTCGACCAGCATCGTGCCCTTCGTCTCCACACCCAGTCGCCGATAGAGCGCGAGAACCGCGTCGCGGCCCTTGTGATGCCCGGAGAGGGGGTTGTTTCCAGGCACATGGTGAACGACATCCGTCGTCATCAAGGAGCCGAGTGTCTCCATGTCACCCGTACCGAACGCTGCGTAACCCCGGCGAATCAGGGCGCTGTCCGGGTGTTCAGCCATAGCGGTTCACACCTTCCGTCCCTATGGTCCCGTCTTGCCTCCATCCTCCGCCGGGTGCGGAAGGCTGTCCATGCACGCGTGCGCTGCCGCCTCCGGGCCCTCCGCCGCTCTCGCCGCACCTATTCCCGTACGCCCGCCACCCGCCACCCGCCACCCGCCGTACGACGTGATGTCCTCGGCATCGTCCAGGGCGGCCGGCTCGCAGAGGAAACCGGATGCGGTGGTCCCGTCGGAGCGTTCGACGCGGCCGATCGCCATGGGACGGGGGGCGCGGCGACGAGCGTGCCGAGAGCTTCCGGGAGGAGGTCCCAGACCTCCGCCTCGATCGGCCGGCCGCCCTCCTCGACACGGACCAGCCGGGCTTCGGCGGGTCGGTGCGGAGGGCGAAGAGACGGTACGCGGCTGCGGTGGTGGTTGTGGCGGCCAACCTCCCGCCGAGGGCGAGGAGTTCATGGTTGAGGGGCTGGCCGCTGAGATGGGCGCCGACGACGGCGAGCCGGGAGGGCGGGGTGAGGCCGCTCGCGATCCCGGCGAGGCGCTCGTCCGTGCACCGGGCGCGCTCACTCTGTCAGGCATTCCGCCAGTCTCGCCAGCTCGGCCGTGCGCAGCACCCTGTCGCCGTAACCGGGAAGCGGAACGTGCAGGCGTTCCAGCCATCTCGTCGGGATCGCCCCCACCCCGTACACCGCTCCCGCCAGCATCCCCGTCACCGCAGCCACCGTGTCGGTGTCGCCGCCCAGGTCGATCGCCGCTGCCAGGGACTCCTCGTACGACGCGGTCGTACGCAGCGCCCACAGTGCCGAGCCGAGGCAGGGCCATGCCGCGCCGTTGAATTCCGTCGCCGCGTCAGGGTGCCAGTCCGGGGCGAGCACTGTCGCCCAGCGGGTGCGGTGGGCCGGGGCCGTGTGAGCGAGGGCGGCGGGAACAGCGGCCACGGGGTCCTCGCCGTCGAGGGCGACGCGGACGAGGTCGTGGAGGATCGCTGTTCCCTCCCAGGCCGCGCCGTCGCCGTGGGTCAGGGCCGTGATGCGGCGGGCCGCCGCCATCGTGGCTTCGCGGCCCGCGCAGGCGTAGTGCACGGACGCTGTGGAGGCGCGCATCAGGGCACCGTTGCCCGCCGCTCGGCCGGTGATCTGGAAGTGCAGCGGTGCCGCAAGATCCCACGGCTCGCCGTTGGTGAGGACATCCTCCGTCTGGAGGCCGATGTCCTTCGGCTCGGCCGCCGCCCAGCGCTGGAACCGCCTGAACATGTCGGCTGGGTCCAAGCCGCCGAGCTCCAGCAGGGACTCGCCGACCAGGACGGCCATCTGCGTGTCGTCGGTGGCCTCCCCGGGGTCCCAGCCGCCGCCCCCGCACATCTCCCCGACGCCGTCGGGGAATTGCAGCCCGTAGACACCCGGCTCGCGGAACTCGAAGGGTGCCCCCAGCGCGTCGCCGACCGCCGATCCGACGACCGTGCCGATGACCCGTTCCCTGCGCTGCATCGGCCCAGCGTAGACGTCAGACGCACCTGACCCGCGCTCCCCGGTGACCGCCGACGAGCTGCCGGAGGCGACGGCTCGCCTGTCGACCGCCCTCGGATGCGAGCAAGCGATGCGGGAGGTGCCGGGGCTGGGTAGCAGCCCGCGGCCTTCGGCGAAGACGCGCGCGGCCGGTCATGAGCCGAATCCGGCCAGCGCGGCCGAGTCGTCGTCGCCGGACCCGGGTGCACCGGGCCGTACGTCCGAGGGTGCGGTAGCGGTCATGGCAGCCCCTGTCACTGATTCGGGCTGTTACGCCGGCGTCAGGCGGCCATGTCCGGACCGGTCACAAGTCCTCACGCCCCCCGGCCTCGTATTTCCGCCGCGAAAGATCTTCCCACCGACCAATCCGGCGACCCCATTGCGCCGAATGCGCAGTGAGGGCGGTGACGGTGCCGGCCCGGAAGGAGCGGAATGACAGCGCAACGGCGGCGTACGGCCGTGGTGGGCAGCGGCATCGCCGGGCTGACCGCCGCGTACGTACTGCAGCGCTCGCACGAGGTGTCGCTGTACGAGGCGGACGACCGGCTGGGCGGCCACGCCCACACCCACGACATACCGTCCTCCGACGGACGGGTGCACCGCGTCGACTCAGGGTTCATCGTCCACAACGAGCGCACCTATCCGCATCTGCTGCGGCTCTTCGGCGAACTCGGCGTGGCCACCCAGGAGTCGGAGATGAGCATGTCCGTACGGTGCGAGGGCTGCGGCCTCGAATACGCCGGTGCACGCGGGCCCGCGGGCCTGTTCGCACAGCGCCGAAACGCCCTGCGCATCCCCTATCTCCGCATGCTCGCCGAGGTCCCCCGCTTCCACCGCCGCGCGCGCCGGCTTCTCGACGGCCAGGGCGATGACAGCCCGACGCTCGGGGAATTCATCGCGCAGGCACGCTTCTCCCGGTACTTCACCTCCCACTTCATGACGCCGCTCGTCTCCTGCGTCTGGTCCTGCGACGCCACGACCGCACTGCGCTACCCCGTACGCCATCTCTTCCGCTTCCTCGACCACCACGGACTGCTGTCGATCAGCGGCTCACCGGTGTGGCGTACGGTCACCGGCGGCTCACGCGAGTACGTCGACCGCATCGGCAAACGGCTCTCCGCCGTGCACACCTCCACCCCCGTCCGCGCGGTCCACCGCCGTGCCCATGGCGTCGAGATCACCGCCGACGACGGCACCATCCAGCAGTACGACTCCGTGGTGATCGCCGTCCACCCCGATCAGGCGCTGCGGCTGCTCGGCGATCCGACCGACCGTGAGCGACAGGTGCTCGGTGCGTTCCGCTACTCCCGCAACACCACCCTGCTCCACACCGACACCTCCGTGCTGCCCAGCAGCCGGGGCGCGCGCGCATCGTGGAACTATCTGATGCCCACCTGCGACGCTGGCGCGGAACGCGTCCGCGTCAGCTACGACATGAACCGCCTCCAGCGCCTCGACGCCCCCGAGCCGTATCTCGTCACGCTCAACGCCTGCGACCGGATCGCCGAGGGCCGAGTGCTCGCCCGCATGGAGTACGAGCACCCCGTCTTCACCCCGGAGGCGGTGGCCGCACAAGGCCTTCTGCCCGGGCTCGGCGGCCCGGCCACCGTCTACGCGGGGGCGTACCACGGCTGGGGCTTCCACGAGGACGGCTGCCGCTCGGGCGTCGAGGCGGCGAGAGCACTGGGGGTGGCCTGGTGAGCGCCGGAGCGGCCCTGTATCTGTGCACGGTCACCCATGTGCGGACCGTTCCCTCCCGGTACGCCCTGCGTCACCGCACCTACATGTGGCTGACCGACCCCGACGCGCCGCCACGACTGCCCCGGCTTCTGCGGCCCCTCGCACGCTTCGAGGCACGCGACCACTTCGGCGGCACCCGGCCGACGATCCGCGCCGGACTGGAGGCGTTCCTCGCCGCGCGGGGAGTCGACCTCGACGGCGGACCGGTCACGATGCTCGCCCACGCGCGTGTGCTGGGCCATGTCTTCAATCCGCTGACCCTGTACTGGTGCCGCCGCCGGGACGGCAGTCCCCTCTGCGTCGTCGCCGAGGTCCACAACACCTACGGGGAGCGGCACTGCTACCTGCTGCGCCCCGACGACGCCCACCGGGCCACGGTGGACAAGGAGTTCTACGTCTCGCCGTTCTTCCCGGTCGACGGCGCCTACCGGATGCGGCTGCCCGAACCGGACCGGCGGCTCGATGTGACGGTGCATCTGGAGCGGTCGGAGCAGCGGCCCTTCACCGCGACCCTACGGGGTGAGCGCCGCCCCGCCACCGTCCGCGCTCTGCTCCGTGCGGCGCTGCACCATCCCTGGTCCACCCTCGCCGTGTCCGCCGGAATCCGGCTGCACGGCATCCGCCTGTATCTGCGCGGACTGCCCGTACAACCCCGTCCCCGTCAGCTTCCCCAGGAGGGTGTGAAATGAGCCTGTCCGTGTCCTCGGCACCCCGGCGCACCGCGTCCGTCGACGCACACACGTGGCCCGACGTGGCCAGCCTGCCCCCGTACTCACGCCTGCGGACGGCCGTCGCCGAACGCCTTGTGCGGCATGCGTTCGGCCGGCTGCCGCTGCGGGCGCGGCTCGGCGCCGGCGACCCGGTCGGCCTGGGCGGACCCCTGATGCAGATCCACGACCCGGACGCCTTCTTCCAGCGGGTCGGCGCCCGCGGCCTCATCGGCTTCGGCGAGTCGTACATGGCCCAGGAGTGGGGCTCCCGCGATCTCGTCGGTGTGCTGACCGTCCTCGCCGAGCATGCCGCCACGCTCGTTCCGGAGTCGCTTCAGCGGCTGCGCGGACTCTGGGCCCAGCGCCGGCCGGCCGAGCACCGCAACACCGACGAGGGCTCCCGCGCCAACATCAGCCACCACTACGACCTCTCCAACGACCTGTTCGCGCTCTTCCTCGACGAGACCCTGTCGTACTCCTCCGCGCTCTTCCGCGGCTTTCCGGCCGAGCAGCATCTGCTGGCCGCCGCTCAGCACCGCAAGATCGACCGGCTGCTCGACCTCGCGCAGGTGGGCAACGGCACCCAGCTCCTGGAAATCGGCACCGGCTGGGGCGAGCTGGCGATCCGGGCCGCCCGGCGCGGCGCGCGCGTGCTGACCGTCACCCTCTCGCGGGAGCAGCAGGAGCTGGCACGCGGGCGCATCCGGGCGGCGGGCCTGGAGGACCGGGTGACGGTGCTGCTGCGCGACTACCGCAGGGTCCTCGGCCGGTTCGACGCGATCGTCAGCGTGGAGATGATCGAGGCCGTCGGCGAGGAGTTCTGGCCGGAGTACTTCATGACCCTGGACCGGCTGCTCGCGCCCGGCGGACGGGCCGCCCTCCAGGCGATCACCATGCCGCACGACCGGCTGATGGCTTCCCGGGGCACCTACACCTGGATCCAGAAGTACATCTTCCCCGGCGGGCTGCTGCCCTCGACCGAGGCCATCGAACAGATCGTCACCCGCCGCACCGCGCTGCGGCTCACCGAGCGGGACGGCTTCGGCGCGCACTACGCCGAGACGCTGCGGCTGTGGCGCGAACGCTTCACCGCGCAGGCCACCGCGGTCGAGGCGCTCGGCTTCGACGAGACCTTCCGCCGGATGTGGACCTTCTACCTCGCCTACTCCGAGGCGGGCTTCCGCTCCGGTTATCTCGATGTCCAGCAGATGCTGCTGACGAAGGAGGACCCGGTCGCGTGAGAGGCATCGACCGCCGCACCCGCGGGGCCGCCCAGCGGCCGGCCTCGCTGATCGAGCAGCTGCTCGGCGGCCGACTTCCGCTGCGGCTGCGCGCCTGGGACGGCTCCGAGGCGGGCCCGGCGGGCGTGGGGGGCCGCTGCGACGCCGTCTCCACCATCGAGATGGGCGAGCACGTCGGCGACGCCGAGTACCCGGCCTTCGCCCGCACCCCGCACACCATGCTGCGCCCGCGGGGCCGGGCGCTGGTCCAGCAGATGTCCCGGTGCGCCAACGCCCCGGGCGGCGGCGCCTTCATCGAGTCGTCCATCGCGCCCGGCATGCACCTGCGCCCGCGCCGGGTCTGGCAGTTGTACCTCGTGGGCGGTCGACTGGCCTTCGAGGGACGGCGGATGGGGGTCGGCCAGATTCTCGCCGTACGGCCCACGGCATCAGGGGAGAGCGGCATGCACGCCATGCCACGGCACTGGTACGAGCACGGTGGGCCCGGGTGAACGGCTACCCATGGGGCCAGTTCGCGCAGGGGCTCGGCCTCTCGGCGCTGACCGCGCTCGCCGTCATGCTGATCACCTTCGCCGTCGCCGTGCGCCTGGGCATGCATCGGATCGTCGATGTGGCGTGGGGCATCGGCTTCACGGCCGTGGCGCTCGTCTCGTACGCGATGTCGGCGGGGGAGGGGGACAGTGGGCGGCGGCTGCTGGTCACCATGCTGACCGTGGTGTGGGGCCTGCGGCTGGCCGCGCACATCGCCCGCCGGGGGCGGGGGCACGGCGAGGACCCCCGGTACGAGGCACTGCTGGCCAAAGCCCCCGGCAGCCGCCGTCTCTACGCCCTGCGCATCGTCTATCTGCTGCAGGGCGCGCTGGTCTGGCTGATCTCGCTGCCCGTGCAGGGGGCGATGTACATCCCGGGGGCGGTCGGCGCGATCGGCTGGGCGGGCTGCGCGGTCTGGCTGACCGGGCTCTTCTTCGAAGGGGTCGGTGACTGGCAGCTCGCACGCTTCAAGTCCGATCCGGCGAACAAGGGACGGATCATGGACAGGGGCCTGTGGAGCTGGACCCGGCATCCGAACTATTTCGGGGACTTCTGTGTGTGGTGGGGTCTGTTCCTGATCGTCTGCGACGACTGGGCGGTGGCGGCGGCGACTGTGGTGAGCCCGCTGGTCATGAGCGCTCTGCTGACCAGGGGCAGCGGAAAACCCGTCCTGGAGAGGCAGATGGGGCGGCGACCCGGCTTCGCCGAGTACGCCGCCCGCACCAGCGGGTTCTTTCCGCGACCGCCCAAGAAGGCCTGACGCCCGGGAGGGGAGGGCCTCCGGCAGCGCTGAGCAGAACCCCGGAGCAAGCCCGGGGCGGGGGCGGATCAGGCCCGGGGCGGGGCGGGACAGGCCCGGGGCGGGGCGGGACAGGCCCGGGGCGGGGCGGGACAGGCCCGGGGCGGGGCGGGCACGCTGCACGCACTGCCCCCTCGCTCGGTCCGGGCCCCGGGCCGCTCAGTCCAGGCCTCGGGCATGCTCGAAGCGCGCCCTTCCCTCCGCGTGGTCCACCAGCGGATCCGGGTAGTCCAGTCTGGCCCTTTCCAGTCCGTCCAGCCTCCACGGCTGATGGACGGCGGGACCGGCCAGCTCCGCCAGCTCGGGGACCCAGCGGCGCACATAGTCCCCGTCCGGGTCGAACCGCTTGGCCTGCGCCAGTGGGTTGAGGACACGATTGGGGCGGGTGTCCGTCCCGGTACCCGCGGCCCACTGCCAGTTCAGCTGGTTGTTGGCGATGTCACCGTCGACCAGCAGCTCCAGGAAGTGCCGGGCGCCGACGCGCCAGTCCACGTACAGCGTCTTGGCGAGATAGCTCGCCGTCAGCAGCCGTGCCCGGTTGTGCATCCAGCCCTCGTGCAGCAGCTGACGCATTGCCGCGTCCACGATCGGACAGCCGGTCCTCCCCTCCTTCCAGGCGAGGATCTCCTTCTCGTCGCTGCGCCAGCGGTCGCCGCGACCGCGATAGTCGGCGCGGGAGGCGTCGGGCCGGGCAGCCAGCACCTGGTGGTGGAAGTCCCGCCAGGCCAGCTGCCGTACAAACGCTTCCGCACCCGGACCGCCCTTGGCGCGGGCCCGCTGGACCACCTCGGTGGCGGAGAGCGTGCCGAAGTGGAGGTGCGGCGAGAGCCGGGAGGTGGCGTCGCCCGGCAGATCGTCGTGCCGACGGTCGTAGGCCGCGATGCCGTGGGTCTCGTCGGCGAGCCAGCTCCGCAGCCGCCTGCGCGCTTCCGTCTCGCCACCCGGGGCGAGCCCGGGCGACACCCCGTTCACCGCGGTGCGCCGGGGCATCGGATGGCCCGCGAGCTCAGGGACGCGCACCGCGCGGGGCGCGGCCATCGGCTCACGCAGGCCGGCGGCCTCCCATCTGCGGAAGTACGGGGTGAAGACCGCGAAGTGGTCGCGGTCCGTGGGTGTCACCCGCCCCGGCGGCAGCGCGGTGACCACCCCGTCGTGGACGTGGAGGGCGCACCGGAGCGCCGCCAGTTCCTCGCGCAACCGCTCCTCCCTGCGGAGGGCGTAGGCGCTGACCCCGCCCGCGACGTGCACCGAGCGGGCGCCGCTCTCCGTCACCACCCGGCAGACCTGCTCGGTGACGTGCCCCGTACGGATCACCAGCCGGCCGCCGCGCTCTCGCAGCCCGGCGTCCAGCTCGTGCAGACAGTCGGCCAGAAAGGCACGGCGGTTGGGCGCGTCGAAACCCGCTTCCCTTACTCCCCTGTCCAGGACGAACAACGGTACGACCTCGTCGGCCTCGCTCAGCGCGGCACGCAGCGCCGGCTGGTCGTTCAGTCGCAGATCGGAGGTGAAGAGCATGACCGCAACGCTCATGCGGCGTCCTTCCTCGGACGGGACAGGGCATCGGACGTGCTTCGAAGCGGGTGTCGAACGGGCGAACGACTGTCAGGCGGGGAACTTCACCAGGGCCAGCGGGGCGGTGGTCGGCTGGGCGGAGCCGCCCGCCGGTTCGACGGTGACGCCCATGCCCGACGCCGCGTTCAGCGGTCCTTCCATCAGCACGGCGTTGTCGGTGGCGTCTGGATCCATCAGTCCGGCCGAGCGCATCTTCCCCGCGTCGGCGAACCAGAGTTGGTAGACCCTGCCCTCCGGAGGCTTCGGCAGCCCCGAGGTGAGGAAGGCCGCCTTGTTCCTGCTGTGCGAGACCACGACCGTGCCGCGTGCGCCGTCCGACAGCTTCGCGCTGCTCACCCGGGCGTCGGGCGCGGCCAGCACCGAGGCCAGCTCCTCCGCATGCTGCTGAGCCCGCTGCGCCTCCTGGCGTGCGTCCTGCGCCTCCTGGTGCTGCCAGACGGACACCCCGCCGAAGGCGGCGGCAGCGGCGACGCAGGCCGCCAGGGCGAAGCGCGACATCTTCCGGCCGCGGTGGGCGCCGCCACGGCCCTGGCGGGCGATACGCGGCGGGTCCTGGCGCTCGGCGGAGATCCGCCGCAGCACCTGCTGTTTGAGCGCGGGCGGAGGCGTCACGGCCACCGCGAGGCCCAGCTTGCCCACGGTGGCGGCCAGTTCGCGCACCTCCTGGGTGCAGGCCGGACACATCCCCAGATGCCGTTCGAACTCGGCGCGCTCCTCCGGCGCCAACGCATGCAGCACATAGGCGCCGGTCAGCGTGTGCAGATCAGCGTTGGTCATGCGCTCACCCCCAGGCAGTCGCGCAGTCGGATGAGCCCGTCGCGCAGTCGTGTCTTGACCGTGCCGAGCGGCACGGCGAGTAGTTCGGCCACTTCGCGGTAGGCCAGTCCGCGGTAGTACGCGAGCGTCACCGACTGGCGCTGGAGTTCGGTCAGGCTGCGCAGGCAGCGCCGGACCTGTTCCCGCTCCAGCCGTGCCTCGACCTGTTCGGTGACATCGTCGTAGGCCGGCGTCTGCTCCAGCAGCGCCGCCCGGCGCTCGCGGTCGGTGGCGGACTGGGCGGACCGTACCCGGTCCACGGCCCGGCGGTGCGCGAGCGTGAGGATCCAGGTCATCGCCGAGCCACGGGACGGCTGGAATCGCGCCGCGCCGCGCCACACCTCGATGAGCACTTCCTGGGTCACCTCCTCGGACTGGGCCGGGTCACGCAACACCGCGCGCACCAGCCCGAGAACCGGTCCGCTGACCGCGTCGTACAGCCGGGAGAAGGCCTCGTGGTCCCCGCGGGCTACCAGGCCGAGAAGCTCCTGCAGATCGCGTCCCGCCGAGGCGGGTCCTCCAATGGGCACGGCTTTGTTCACGCGGCTTTCCTCCACTGTGCGGGCATGTTGTCCGGACAGGATTTCACCAGGCATTCGGAGCCCGACGGGGGGTGGATTGGTCAGGATCCGCAGATGGTTGCACGTGTGGCGCACCCCGCCTCACATATTCGCGATATGTCGTGGCTGACCGTGCCGGGACTTCGCGATATATTCGGCTACGAGTATTTGCGGGCGAGGTGGTCGAGATGGTGGCAAAACGGCGCAGGCTCGGCAACCCGCTGGCGCTCGTGGTCCTGGTGCTGCTGTCCGAGCGGCCGACGCATCCGTACGAGATCGCGCAGACGATTCGTCAGCGCGGCAAGGAGAACAGCGTCAAGGTCAACCTCGGCTCGCTCTACACCGTGGTGCAGAACCTCGAGAAACACGGTCTGGTCGAGGTCACCGCTGTGCAGCGGCAGGGCAACCGGCCGGAGCGCACGCTCTACGGCATCACCGATGCCGGGCGGGAGGAGATGGCCGCGTGGCTCTCCGACCTGCTCGCCGTACCCGATCGCGAGTACCCCCTGTTCGAGACGGCGCTCTCGCTCATGGGTGTGCTGCCGCCCGACGAGGTGGTCGCCCTGCTCACCGCACGGCTGGCGACGCTGGATCTCCAGATCGCCGCCGCCCGCGGCGCGCTGCAGATGCTGCACGCCACACTGCCCCGGATCCTCGTCGTGGAGAACGAGTACCAGCTCCATATGATCGAGGCCGAGGTGGAGTGGATCCGCGGCTTCCTCAAGGAGATCGAACAGGGCACCTACGAGGGCGTCGACGGGTGGCGGATGTTCCACGCGACCGGTGAACTGCCCAAGGAGTTCACGGACCTTCAACAGACATGCGTGGGCCGCCCCACGGACACGTAGAGGGCGGCCCCACGGACACGTAACACGGGAAAGACCCCGGCGGTCGCTGTCGGAGCAGTTCCCGCCGGCCGGGGGAGCGCGGTATCCGGGAGGCGTGCGGGGAATCGCGGTTCCTGTCCTGGCGTCCGTCCTGCCGGGCGCGGTCTTCGGCGCGTTCTCCCAACGAAAGACCCTAGCGCGCCAGCGGTTGTACGGCCCGGTCGTCGGCTCCGTCGGTGGACCGGGCCTTGGCCGCGCGCAGCGCGAGGAACACCAGCAGGCCGAAGGGCGAGAGCAGGATCGTCAGTACCAGCAGTGGGCCCGTCACCAGCGGGTGGATCCCGAGCCGCCGCGCCTGGAGGAACATCCACTGGCCGATCAGCAGGTCCCAGGCGATGACCTGCGCCCAGACGGCGCCGGCGCCGTTCGCCAGGGTCGCCAGGTCCCGGAATCCGTCGAGGCTGGGGCTGCTGACGGCCGCCCACAGTTCGGGGAAGACCGACGTCGCCATGGTGAGGTAGACGACGAGGACCGGCAGGACGGTCAGCGGCGATGCGGCGATACGCGTGGTCGGCCGCCAGTTGGGCGCGAAGATCATCAAAAGCCAGACGGGGCTTGCCAGACAGAAGGTCAGGTCGAAGAGGAACTCGGTCATGGCGCATGCTCCTTCGCGGCGCTGTCGGCGGTGCTGTCGGTGTTCGGGGCGGTGCTGTCGGCAGGGCTGTCCGTGTCCGGGGCGGTGCCTTCGCGGGTGCCCCGCGCCGCGCGGTCCGCGAGGCGGTCCGGATCGGTCGGACGGTTCGGATCGGTCGGGCGGTTCGGGCGCAGGGCGGCGAACAGGCCGGCCGCGCCGGCGACGGCGACGCCGCCCGCGGCGGTGAGCGTCGCGGCGTCCGGATGGACGAGGGCCTGACCGCGCAGCGCCTGCCAGGTGACGAGCGCGACCACTGCGGCGTAGAGCCCGGCGGCCACCAGTACGAGCCGAAGGCGGACCCGCTCGTCGCGCAGCCGGGCGACTCGTGGTGCCAGGGCGGTCAGTGCCAGCAGGAAGAGCGGGATCAGCTGGAGGGCGTGCATTCCGACGAAGTGCGGGATGCGCAGATCGCCGCCGGTCGTCGACCAGCCCGTGAGCGGCATGGAGGGGCCGCCCTCGGGGACGCCGACGCTGTGTGACCCGCGGATGTCGGAGGCGCCGTCGAGGGCCCTCTGTCGCGGTGTCGGCCGCGTCATCAGATAGCCCAGACCGGCTCCCGCCAGGGCGATGACCGACCCGAGCCGCATCGCCCAGGCGGCCGGCCGGTCGGCGAGCCGGGAGCGGAACAGCAGGAACGCGATCACCATGGAGCTGATCCACAGCGTGATGATCGTGGCTCCCATGACGTTGTACAGCGCGGTGTCGAGCCCGGTCGCGTAGTTGAAGTGGCTGCGTCTGCCGCGGATCACCTGACCGGTGATGGCCACCATCTCGATCGCGCCGGCCGCTGCGACGACGGTGCCCGCCCACCGGCCCGCCCGGCGGCCACGCGTGGTGAGCGAGAGCATCCAGGCGAGCGTCAGGGAGTAGATCATCAGCGAGACCGAGAACTTGAACGGCTTGAACCAGATCGGCGAGCCCACCAGGGTCCGGTCGTCGACGATCATGCCCAGGCCGGACACCACCGTCAGTACGGCCATCGAAGCGGCGAAAGTCATGAGCGGCCGGTGCCAAGTGCGCCATGAAGGCATGGTGGACCCCCTCGTAGAATGGATAGTGACACCATCTGCTATCCGGTAGTGAAACTATCTATGATGGTGCGTGGCGTTGGCAAGGGCGGAAGGGTGAACGGACAGTGCGCATGGGCGAATTGAGTCGCAGGACCGGAGTTCCGGTGCCGACGATCAAGTACTACATAAGGGAGGGCCTGCTCCCCGCCGGGCGGCTGACCAGCCCGAACCAGGCCAGCTACGACGACTCGCACGAGCGGCGGCTGAGGCTGATCCGCGCACTGCTCGATGTGGGCGGGCTCAAAGTGGCCGCCATCGCCGACGTCCTCGCGGCGGTCGACGACCCCACCACGTCCGTGCACAAGGTGCTGGGAGTGGCGACGGATCTCGTCGTGCCCCGGTACGGCGACGCGGAGCCGGACGCCGAACTGGACACGGCGCGCAAGGAGGTCCGCGAACTGATCGCCCGGCGCGGCTGGCTCGCCGACGGCGACTCACCCGCCGCCGAGGCGCTCGCCATGGCGCTGGCCGCGCTGAAGAGGGTCGGCCACGGGGCGTTCGCGGAGGTGCTCGACGCGTACGCGGATGCCGCGGAGAAGGTCGCCGAGGCCGATCTGGCGTATGCCGCGCGCCGGGCAGGGCTGGACGATCTCGTGGAGAGCGTCGTCGTCGGCACCGTGCTCGGGGACACGCTGCTCGCTTCGCTGCGGCGACTCGCGCAGGCCGACGGCTCGGCCCGACTCTACGAGAGTGAGAGCCGCGTCGAAGCGAGGAGGGCCCGTGTGCGTGGGAACGGCAGGACCCCCGGCTGACATCGGCCGGGGGTCCGTGTGGGGCGGCGGGTGAAGTAAACGGGAGCCCGGCGTTCTGAGCAGACCCCGCGCGGCCCGCTTCCGCTCGCCCTTGGGGCCAGGTCCCTGGGGCCTGGCCCGGACCAGGCCCTAACTCGCCTGTTCCTGCTCGCGCTCCACCGCTTCGTTCCAGTCGCGCTTCACCGCGCGCCACGCCTCGTCCGTCTGGCCGAGCCGCCAGTACCCGGAGATCGACAGCTGCTCGCGCGGGATCTGCCGGTCCAGCCGCAGATGGCGGCGCAACTCCTTCACGAACGCCGCCTCGCCGTGGACGAAGGCGCAGACGGAGCCCTCGGGGAAGTCCAGCGTCCTCACCGCCTCGACGAGCGCCTCGCCCGCCGGACGGTCCCCGCGATGCAGCCAGGTGATTTCGACCCCGTCGGGAGTGACGACCTTCTGCTCCTCCTGCGGGCCCTCGATCTCGACGAAGGCATGGACCACGGCTCCCGCCGGCATCTGCTCCAGGGACGCGGCGATCGCGGGCAGCGCGCTCTCGTCGCCCACCAGCAGATGCCAGTCCGCCTCCGGCGCCGGGGCGTAACCACCGCCCGGACCCTGGATGCGCATCATGTCGCCGACCTGCGCCCGCGCCGCCCAGGGGCCCGCCAAGCCCTCGTCGCCATGGACGACGAAGTCGACAGCCAGCTCACGCTGGGACGGGTCCCAGCTGCGGACCGTGTAGGTGCGGTTGGCGGGCCACTGCTCGCGCGGGAACTCCTCACGGATCCGGTCCATGTCGAACGGCTCCGGATAGCTCACGCCCTCCGGGGCGAAGAGCAGCTTGATGTAGTGGTCGGTGAACGCGCCCAGGGTGAATCCGGCCAGACCCTCGCCGCCCAGGACGACGCGCACCATGTGCGGGGTGAGCCGCTCGGTGCGCACCACCCGCGTCTCGTACGGCTTCGGTGCCTTGCGGGCCGGTCGGTCTGCCACGACGGTCTCCTTGGGCTCATGTGTGCTGCTTAGGCTTGCCTAAGTTAACACCTCAGCCCTGAAGTGTGGACAGCAGCCGTGTCAGCGCCCCGCCGAGCCCCCAGCGCGCGGCGAGCTCGTCCAGCGTCGCCGGATCGCGCGGCTCCGACGGCAGCGCGGGGTCGAAGCCGGGCAGTGGCACGTCGGCGGCGACCCTCACCACCTTCGGCGCGACCGCGACATAGTCCCTCGCCTCGTCCAGCCGCTTGCGCTGCGAAGGCGTCAGCTTCGACCGCGGATCGTCGACGGCCGCCATGATCCCGGCCAGATCGCCGTAGGCGTCCAGCAGCTTCGCGGCGGTCTTCTCGCCGATCCCGGGCACACCGGGCAGCCCGTCGCTCGGGTCGCCCCGCAGCAGCGCCAGATCGACATAGCCGGGACCGTTCACGCCGTACTTCTCGCGCAGCCATGCCTCATCGGTCATCTGGAGCGTCCCGACGCCCTTCAGCGGATACAGCACCCGCCGGCCGCGCGCGTCGTCGACGAGCTGGAAGAGATCCCGGTCGCCGGTGACGATGTCGACCGGTCCGGTCGCCCGGCCGGTGAGCGTACCGATGACGTCGTCTGCCTCGAACCCGTCGGCGCCGACGCGGGCAATGCCCAGCGCGTCGAGCACCTCCACGATCACCGGCACCTGGGGGGAGAGTGTGTCGGGGGTCTCCTCCTCGTCCGGCCCCGTCTCCGTCTCGACGGCGACGCGGTGCGCCTTGTACGAAGAGATCAGTTCGACCCGCCAGTGCGGCCGCCAGTCGTTGTCCCAGCAGGCCACCAGATCGTCGGGGCGGTGGTCCTGGACCAGCCGTGCGATGAAGTCCAGCAGCCCGCGCACGGCATTGACCGGGGTGCCGTCGGGAGCCCGGACCGAGTCGGGGACTCCGAAGTAGGCGCGGAAGTACAGGGAAGCGGTGTCGAGGAGCATCAGGCGTCGCGTCACAACCCCGATGATGCCGCACACCACTGACAGTCTCCGCGAGTGAACTGGATCCCCATCCTGTTTGCTGCGGAGACGTGCGGAGACGTGCGGAGACGTGCGGAGACGTGCGGAGACGTGCGGAGACGTGCGGAGACGTGCGGGCAGGCGGGGCGTCGGAGTGGACCCCGTCCGATGTTCAACCGTGGCCGGACGGGCGCCGCGGGAAGAAACCGAGACGGGCAAGGGCAAGGAGCAGGACGCCGTCCGCGCCTGGTTGAACGCGCCTGGTTGAACGCGCCTGGTTGAAGCAGAACCGCGCGCGGACCGGATCGCTCCGCAGTAGCCTGCTCACCGCACAAGGGGTGATCCCCGCCATGGGCGGGGATCACCCCTTCGGGCTGTCCGGCCGTCCGCCGGGCCCGCACGCACGGGCAGCCCGGAGCTGGACGGGAAACCCGGGCCGGAAGCTGCGTAAGGTGAGACAGGACCAGGGAAGGGGAGCCCGGCAGATGGACGCGAAGGACGCGAAGGACCCGAAGGAGACAGAACCCCTTCGGGTGGGCACTGCTGTGCGCAGACGCCGTCGCGCCCTGGACCTCACCCTCGCCGCGGTGGCCGAGCGCAGCGGACTCTCCGTGCCCTTCCTCAGCCAGGTCGAGAACGAACGGGCCCGCCCCTCCATGCGCTCGCTCCAGCGGGTCGCCGACGCCCTGGAGACCACTCCCGGCCGACTGCTCGCCGCCTCCGCCGCCGCCCGCACCGTCAGCGTCGTACGCGCCGCCTCCGAGGCCGCGCGCCGGGCCTCGGGGACCCGTCGCCTGGTGCGCGGACAGCATCAGCTCCAGGCCCTGGAATTCACCGGCGAGCAGGACGCGGGACGCGAGTTCCAGCACCGCAACGACGAGGTGATGTACGTCGCCGACGGTGCGGTCGAGGTCGAGGCGGAAGGACGCGCCTACCGCCTGGGGCGGGGAGACACCCTCTTCCTCTCCGGCGGCGTACGGCACCGGTGGCGCGCGACCGCCCCGGACACCCGGATCCTGGTGGTCACGGTCTCCGACCACATCGAGACGCCGGGGCCGTAGCCGCCACGGCCGGCGCAGCAGCCGTAGGGAGCAGTCATGCGGGTCGTCTCACTGGTGCCGTCGCTCACCGAGGCGGTGGCCGTCAGCGCTCCCGGTCTGCTGGTCGGTGCCACCGACTGGTGCAGCCGTCCCGCGGGCCTCGACGTCATCCGGATCGGGGGCACCAAGAATCCCGACGTGGCGGCCGTGATGCGGCTGGCGCCCGATCTGGTGATCGCGAACGAGGAGGAGAACCGGGCACCCGACCTGGCAGCGCTGCGTGCGGCGGGCATCGAGGTCCTGGAGACCGAGATCCGCGACCTCGGCCAGGCCTTCCGCGAACTGGAGCGGGTCCTGGTGGCCGGCTGCTCGCTGACGCGGCCGCGCTGGCTGGACGACGCGGAGGCGGCGTGGTCCGCCCTCGCGCCGCCGGGAGAGGTGCCGGCGGTCGTGCCGGTCTGGCGGCGGCCGTGGATGGTCCTCGGGCGGGACACCTTCGCCGGGGATCTGCTGGCAAGGCTCGGCTTCCGCAATGTGTACGCGGGGCACGCCGAGCGCTATCCGCGGATTCCGCTGGAGGAACTGCGGGAGTGCGGAGCCCAGGTGGCGGTCCTGCCCGACGAGCCGTACCGCTTCGCGGCGAACGACGGGCCCGAGGCTTTTCCCGGGCTGCCGGCCGCGCTCGTCAGCGGCCGGCATCTCACCTGGTACGGGCCGTCACTCGCGGAGGCGCCGGCGGTACTGAACGCGGCGCTGCGGGTGGCACTTCACTAGCCGAGGCGGGCGCTTCACCGGCGGGCCCCTCACCGGACGGGACCGGAAGGGGCGGCGCGGGTGCCACGAGCAGCGATCCGGCGTACAGGCCACGCAGCGTACGGAAACCGGTCACCGCCCAGGCGGCCACCAGCAGTACGTACAGACCGGTTGCGAGCCATTCGAGGGCCACCAGGCCGGTGTGGCGCGCCAGGCTCTCCGCGGCGGTCACGCAGGTGCCGACCGGAAAGGTGAAGGCCCACCAGCCCATGGTGAACGGCATGCCCCGCCGCACCGCCCGCGTCACCATCGCGGCGGCGAGCACCAGCCACATCAGGGCGAAGCCCGTCACCGGGACGCCGTAGATCACGGCGAACGCGCCGAGGCCGTCCGCGTACGGAGCGGGGATCGCGCTCGGGGCCACGTCGGCGAGCTTGTTCACGGCGGTGGTCGACTGCCCGAGAGGGCCGAGCACCAGAAAGAGGGTCGGCGTGAGCGCGAGCGGCAGCGGGCCGTAGTGGACCAGCCGGGAGAAGACCAGCGGCAGGATGACGAACGTCGCGAGCAGGCTCACCCCGAACATCGCGTAGCAGCCCAGCAGCATGCCTTCGCGCCACTGCCCGGCCGGCAGACGAGGCACCAGCAGCGCGCCGAGGGACGCGGAGACCATCGGGGCGACGACGGGCAGCAGCCACACCGGGGATGCGGTACCCGGTGCCACGCGCTGGCGTACGACCATCAGATACGGCACGACGACGGACGCGGCGAGGCCGATGAGCGTGCCGACGCCGAAGAGAGTGCCCGCCACCGCGACCGCGGCGCTCTCACCGATCACGTCCTGGCCCACCGTCAGGGCGCCGATGCCGACGGCGAGCACCGCCATGGAGAGGCATCCGTAGAACGGCGCGACCGTGGGGTCGAAGAGATGGGCGCGGGCCTGGTCCCGGTGGTGGATCCAGTGGGCGGCGCGGGCGCTCGCCACGACGGCCAGTATCGCGGCGGACAGCGCCCACACGACGGCGCACGCGGTGGTCATGCCGGGCACGTCGACGGGGAGGCCGGCACCGGCACTCGCGACGATCGCGGTGCCCATGACGGTCGCGTACCAGTGGGGGCCGAAATGGCGGAGGGACGGCAGCCGTACGGTGGTGAGAGTGGTCGCCGACACGGACGCGGCGCAGTGAGCACGGGGCTGAACGGCTATGACCATGTTTCCACTGTCACGGCGTGTGCGGCTCCCCACCAGGGATCCTTCCCCTATGGCCCCATAAGCTGGGTTGATGAGCCACGACGAAGCTGAGCGGGTACCGCTGTCGCACCGGGTGCCGGATCTGGGTGCGATGGAACTGCTGCTCGCCGTGGCGCGGCACGGCAGCCTGGGGCGGGCCGCGCGCGAGCTCGGTATCACCCAGCCGGCCGCGAGCAGCCGCATCCGCTCGATGGAACGCCTGCTCGGGGTGGCTCTGGTCGACCGTTCCCCGCGCGGCTCCCGGCTCACCGACGCGGGGGCGCTCGTCACCGACTGGGCGCGCCGGGTGGTGGAGGCGGCGGAGGCGTTCGACGCGGGGGCGCAGGCGTTGCGAGGGCGGCGGGACTCGCGGCTGCGGGTGGCCGCATCGATGACCATCGCGGAGTACCTGCTGCCGGGCTGGCTGATCGCGCTGCGCGCCCAACGGCCGGGCACGGCGGTGTCGCTGCTGGCCGGAAACTCCGCGGCGGTGGCGCAGCGGCTGCTCTCGGGCGAGGCGGACCTGGGCTTCGTGGAGGGCCTGTCCGTGCCGGAGGGGCTGGACGGGACGGTCATCGGCCACGACCGGCTCGTGGTGGTGGCGGCGCCGAGCCATGCGTGGGCGAGGCGCCGGGCGCCGCTGTCGGCGGCGGAACTGGCGACCGCGCCGCTGATCCTGCGCGAGCGGGGCTCGGGAACGCGGCAGGTACTGGACGCGGCGCTGTCGGAGTACGGCGGTCTGGAGGAGCCGCTGCTGGAGCTGGCGTCCACGACGGCGGTGAAGGCGGCGGCGGTGAGCGGGGCGGGGCCGGCGGTGCTGAGCGAGCTGGCGGTGACGGAGGAACTGTCGGCGCGCAGGCTGACGCGGATTCCGCTGGAGGGGCTGGACCTGCGCAGGGGCCTGCGGGCGGTCTGGCCGACATCGCACAGGCCGACGGGGCCGGCGCGGGATCTGCTCGCGCTGACGAGAGGGGGGTGAGGGGGTCGGGCCGGGGGCAGAGTCCCCGGCCCGGACGAGGCGAGGGCCGGTCTGCGGGGGACTTCTCGCAGACCGGCCGCTCGCGCGGGTGGGGGTCGCCTTCGCTATCGGTTCCCGACCGGGGCCGGGCGCGGAGCCCGGCTCAGAGCGCGGCCCGCACCAGCGCCGACAGCACCCGCTCGTCCTCCCCCGCCTCCGGATGCCACTGCACCCCCAGTACGAAGCCCGCCCCCGTCCGCTCCACCGCCTCCACCGTCCCGTCCTCCGCGTGCGCGCTCGCCGTGAGCGGATCGGCGAGGCGGTCCACCGACTGGTGGTGGTAGGTGGGGACCGACGATTCCTCCGGGACGATCGAGGCGTACAGCGTCCCCGGCACCGGCTTGACGGTGTGGCGGCCGAACACACCCACACCCCCGACATGGCCGTCGAGGTGCTGCACCAGCGTCCCGCCGAGTGCGACGTTCAGCAGCTGCATGCCCCGGCAGATCCCCAGCAGCGGCGTTCCCGCCGCCAGCGCCGCGCGGATCAGGGCGAGTTCCCAGGCGTCACGGTCCCGGGCCGGCGGGCCCGTACGCGCTTCGGGGGTGGCCCCGTACCGTACGGGCTCGACGTCCGCGCCGCCCGCGACGACCAGGGCATCCAGCCGGGCCACGGCCGACTCGGCGTGGGCCGGGTCGTCCGGCGGAAGCAGTGCGGCGAGGCCGCCCGCCGCCTGGACCATGCGGGGGTAGCCGGCCGGCAGCAGCGCGGCGGGCATGTCCCACACGCCCCACCTGGCAGGCTCCAGATAGGTCGTGACGCCGATGAGCGGCTTGGACACAGTGACTCCGTTCAGTTCCGTTCGAGTTCGGCCTCGGCCGCCGCCAGTGCGGCGAACTCCTCCTCGGGAGCCCGCGCCACCAGGTGGTGGCGACTGTAGAACGCGAAGTAGGCGAGCGCGACGGCGTAGACGCCGAGCGCCATGAACGCCGCATCCTTGTCCACCAGGAACGTCGCCACAAGGGCGGACAGTGCCAGGACGAAGGCGACGGACGAGGTGAGGACGCCGCCGGGAGTGCGGTAGGGCCGGGGGAGTTCCGGCTCGCGGCGCCGCAGCACGATGTGCGACAGGGCCATCAGCGCGTACGAGATCGTCGCCCCGAAGACCGCGATGTTGAGCATCCGCGCGCCGTTCCCGGTGGCCGCGGCCAGCGCGAAACCGATGGCCCCGGGGATGAGCAGCCCGAGGTACGGAGACTTGCGGCGGCTGGTGAGGGAGAGGAAGCGGGGCAGGTAGCCGGCCCGTGAGAGCGCGAAGAGCTGGCGCGAGCCCGCGTAGATGAGGGAGAAGAAGGACGCCACCAGTCCGGCGAGGCCCGCGTAGTTGACGAAGCGGCTGAGCGGGGTCGGGTCGCCGTCGCCCTGGAGGGCGACCACCAGCGGGTTTCCGGCCTCCTGGATCGCGGCGGAGCCCCGCGCGCCGGTCGAGGCGAAGAAGGTGAGCACCGCCAGCAGGACGAGGATCCCCATCGAGATGGCGAGCGCCCGCGGCATCGAGCGCACCGGGTCCTTCGCCTCCTCCGCCGCCAGGGGAACCCCCTCGACGCCGAGGAAGAACCACATGCCGAAGGGGAACGCCGACCAGATGCCCAGCAACCCGAACGGCAGCCATGAACCCGAGCCGAACGCGTCCTTGTCGACCGCGATGTCGTCCAGGTTCCCGGCGCTGAAGTCGGTGAACGCGCCGACGGCGAAGATCAGCAGCGCCGCGACGGCGATCGCCGTGACCACCAGGCTGAAGCGCAGCGCTTCGCCGACGCCCCACAGGTGGATGCCTATGAAGATCACGAAGCAGGCGAGATAGACCGGCCAGCCCGACTCCAGGCCGAACAGCTTGAGCGATTCGACGTAGTCGCCGATGAAGATGCAGATGGCGGCGGGGGCGAGGATGTACTCGATGAGGATGGCGGTGCCGGTCAGGAAGCCGCCCCAGGTGCCGAGCGCGCGGCGGGCGAAGCCGTAGCCGCCGCCCGCGGTGGGCAGGATCGCCGACAGTTCGGCGAGTGCGAAGACGAGACAGGCGTACATCACGCCCATGAGGAGGGTGGCGATCGCGAGGCCGCCGAAGCCGCCCTTGGACAGGCCGATGTTCCAGCCGGAGAAGTCGCCGGAGACGACATAGGCGACGCCGAGTCCGGTGAGCAGCAGCCAGCCGGCGCTGCCGCGGCGCAGCGTACGGGCCTTCAGATATGCGTCGTCGGCTGGGGAGGATTCGCGCGTGGTGGTGCCTTCGGCCATGAGTCGCTCCTGGCAGAGGTCAATGGTTTGTGCGGACACCATTGCGGTAGCTGTCAGGGATGCGCAAGCCCCGTGCGTAAACCTGTGGTTACGGATGAGCCTCGGAGGGGCGTCAGGAGAGGAAGCCGCGCAGCAGCGCCGCGGTTCCCTCGCAGTGCTCCCGCATGACCTCGCGCGCGCCGTCCGCGTCGGCGTCGAGCACCGCCTCGACCAGCGCCGTGTGCTGGTGCTGGGAGTGTTCGAGGTTCCGTACGAGCAGCGGAATGCAGTCCAGCAGGTCGTTCAGCGTCGCCCGCACTGCGGCGTACTGGGCGGTCAGGGTGGGGGAGCCGGAGAGTTCCGCGATGGTCAGATGCAGGAGGGTGTCCTGGCGCCGGTACTCGGCGAGCGGCGCGTCATGGGTCGCCGCCAGCGCCGTGCGCAGCCGGTCCGCGTCCTGGTCGGTCAGGCCGTGCGCGGCGCACAGGCCGGCGGCCCCCACCTCCAGGACCTCCCGGAACCGCAGGGTGTCCTCGACGTCGACCGCCGCCACCCGCCGGCGCAGTTCGTCCTCGCCGTGGGCGTCGGGGCGCTGGAGCACGAAGGTTCCGCCGTACCGGCCGCGCCTGCTCTCCACCAGACCCTGGTCGGTGAGGACCTTCAGCACCTCGCGCAGCGTGACCCGGCTGATTCCCATCCGCTCGGCGAGCTCGCGCTCCGCCGGCAGCCGCTCGCCGCCGGGGACGAGGCCGAGGCGCAGCAGCTGAAGAATCTGTTCCAGGGCTTCTTCGAATCCGTTGCCCGCGCGCACGGGGCGCAGTACCGGTGTCAGCGGGTCGGCTGCCTCGATCTTCTTCACCACGTCGCCGTTTCCTCTTCCCATTCAATGGTCTTCAGTAATACCTTATGGCTTCCGGCTGACCCAAGGAGGCGTAATCCCGTGGCAGACCGCAAACCCCCGCTCGGGGTCGAGGAGCTTCGCGTTCTCGTAGCGAGCGGTGAGATCGACACAGTCGTCCTGGCCTTTCCCGACATGCAGGGAAGGCTCCAGGGCAAGCGGTTCGCCGCAACCTTCTTCCTGGACGAGGTCCTGGAACACGGCACCGAGGGCTGCAACTACCTCCTCGCCGTCGACACCGAGATGAACACCGTCGACGGCTACGAGATGTCCTCGTGGGAGCGCGGCTACGGCGACTTCGCCATGCACCCCGACCTCACCACACTGCGTCGCGTCCCGTGGAACCAGGGCACCGCTCTGCTCGTCGCCGACCTCGCGTGGAACGACGGCTCGCCCGTCGTCGCCGCTCCCCGCCAGGTCCTGCGCCGCCAGCTGGAGCGGCTCGCCGAGCACGGCTTCACCGCCCACGTCGGCACGGAGCTGGAGTTCATCGTCTTCAAGGACACCTACGAACAGGCCTGGGACCGCCACTACCGCGATCTCACCCCCGCCAACCAGTACAACATCGACTACTCCGTCCTCGGCACCGGCCGTATCGAACCGCTGCTGCGCCGCATCCGCAACGAGATGGCCGCGGCCGGACTGACCGTCGAGTCCGCCAAGGGCGAGTGCAACCCCGGCCAGCACGAGATCGCGTTCAAGTACGACGAGGCCCTGGTCACCTGCGACCAGCACGCCGTCTACAAGACCGGAGCGAAGGAGATCGCCTCCCAGGAGGGCGTCTCGCTCACCTTCATGGCCAAGTACAACGAGCGCGAGGGCAACTCCTGTCATATCCACCTCTCGCTCCAGGACGCCGACGGCCGCAATGTGATGGCGGGCGAAGGACCCGGCGGAATGTCGCCGGTCATGCGGCACTTCCTGGCCGGACAGCTCGCCGCGCTGCGTGACTTCTCGCTGCTGTACGCGCCCAACATCAACTCCTACAAGCGGTTCCAGCCCGGCTCCTTCGCGCCGACCGCCGTGGCCTGGGGATACGACAACCGCACCTGCTCGCTCCGGGTCGTCGGCCACGGCCGCTCGATGCGCTTCGAGAACCGGCTGCCGGGCGGCGACGTCAACCCGCACCTGGCGGTCGCGGGCCTGGTCGCCGCCGGTCTGTACGGGATCGAGCAGAAGCTCGAACTTCCCGACGAGTGCGCCGGGAACGCGTACACCGCCGGATACGCCCAGGTCCCCACGACGCTGCGCGAGGCCGCCGAACTCTGGGAGAACAGCCCCATCGCCAGGGCCGCGTTCGGCGAAGAAGTCGTGGCGCACTACCGCAACATGGCGCGGGTCGAACTCGAAGCGTTCGACGCCGCGGTGACCGACTGGGAGCTCCGCCGCTCCTTCGAACGTCTGTGAGGCACGTTGTGTCGTACGCCTACCACGAAGTGCTCAACCCGGCGACCGGGCAGGTGGTCGAGCGGGTCCGGGCGACGACGGCCGCCGAGGTCGACGAGGCCGTCGCCCTGGCCGCGCAGGCCCAGCGGGCCTGGTCGGCGGCCTCGCCCGCCGACCGGGCCAGACTGCTGCGCCGCTTCGCCGCGGTCGTCGACGGCCACCTCGAAGAACTGGCGCAGCTGGAGGTGCGGGAGGCCGGCCACACCATCGGCAACGCCCGCTGGGAAGCCGGCAACGTCCGCGACCTGCTCGACTTCGCCGCCGGGGGAGTGGAGCGCCTGAGCGGACGCCAGATCCCCGTCGCCGGCGGACTCGACATCACCATCCTCGAACCGCTCGGCGTCATCGGGGTGATCGCGCCCTGGAACTTCCCCATGCCGATCGCCGCCTGGGCAACCGCCCCGGCCCTGGCGGCGGGCAACGCGGTGCTCCTCAAGCCGGCCGAGACCACCCCGCTGACCGCGCTGCGCCTCGCCGGACTCGCCCTGGAGGCGGGGCTGCCCGAGCACCTGTTCCAGGTGCTGCCCGGCGCCGGCGGCGAAGCGGGCAACGCGCTGGTCGAACACCCGGGTGTCGCCAAGATCGTGTTCACCGGCTCCACGCGGGTCGGCAAGCAGATCATGGAGAAAAGCGCAGCGCTGGTGAAGCGCGTGACACTCGAACTCGGCGGCAAGAGTCCCAACATCGTCTTCGCCGACTCCGACCTGGAGGCCGCGGTCGCCGCGACTCCCATGTCCTTCCTGGACAACAGCGGACAGGACTGCTGCGCCCGCACCCGGATCCTCGTCCAGAGCTCCGTGTACGACCGCTTTCTCGACCTCCTCGCCCCGGCGATCGAGTCGATCGTCGTCGGCGATCCGGCGGACGAGAACACCCAGATGGGACCGCTGATCTCGCAGGCCCAACTGGATCGGGTACGGGCCTACGTCCCCGACGAGCCGAAGGGAATCCGGGGCAGCGCGCCCGACGGCCCCGGCTTCTGGTTCCCGCCGACCGTGCTCACCGATCTGGCACCGGACGCGCCGGCCGCCTGCGAAGAGGTCTTCGGCCCGGTCGCCGTCGTCCTGCCCTTCGACGATGAGGCCGACGCGATCCGGCTCGCCAACGCCACCGAGTACGGACTGTCCGGCTCGATCTGGACCCGCGACATCGGCCGCGCGATCCGCGTCTCCCGGGCCGTCGCCGCCGGCAACCTCTCCGTCAACTCCCACTCCAGCGTCCGCTACTCGACGCCGTTCGGCGGCTACAAGCAGTCCGGCCTCGGCCGCGAACTGGGCCCCGACGCCCTCACCGCTTTCACCGAAACCAAGAACGTCTTCATCAGCACGGAGGCCTGAGCACCATGACCGTTGAGACCCCCATCTGCCGCCGGCTGGTCGGCCGTACCGCAGTCATCACCGGCGCGGGCAGCGGGATCGGCCTCGCCACCGCGCGCCGCCTGGCGGCCGAGGGCGCCCGCATCGTCTGCGGCGACATCGACGAGCAGGCGGGCAAGGCCGCTGCCGACGAGGTCGGCGGCACGTTCGTCAAGGTCGACGTCACCGATCCCGAGCAGGTCGAGGCGCTGTTCAAGACGGCCTACGACACCTACGGCAGCGTCGACATCGCCTTCAACAACGCCGGCATCTCGCCGCCCGACGACGACTCCATCCTCACCACGGGCCTGGAGGCCTGGAAGCGCGTCCAAGAGGTCAACCTCACCTCCGTCTACCTGTGCTGCAAGGCGGCCATCCCCTATATGCAGCGCCAGGGTCGCGGCTCCATCATCAACACCGCGTCCTTCGTGGCGATCATGGGCGCGGCGACCTCGCAGATCTCGTACACCGCCTCCAAGGGCGGCGTGCTCGCCATGTCGCGCGAGCTCGGCGTCCAGTTCGCCCGAGAGGGGATCCGCGTCAACGCGCTGTGCCCCGGGCCGGTCAACACCCCGCTGCTCCAGGAGCTGTTCGCCAAGGACCCCGAGCGTGCCGCACGTCGGCTGGTGCACATTCCTGCCGGACGGTTCGCGGAGGCCGACGAGATCGCCGCCGCGGTGGCCTTCCTCGCCAGCGACGACTCCTCGTTCATCAACGCGACGGACTTCCTCGTCGACGGCGGCATCGCGGGCGCGTACGTCACGCCGCTGTAGAAGGCCACAACCGGGCCCACGGGCTGGCCGGATGGGCGTGACGACCCCGGCCGGCCGGTTTCCGGACCCGAGCGTGCCCGGCACCGATCGCTGGTGGGAGGGGACCGCCTGGACCGCGCACACACGCCCGGTCCAGGCGCAGGCCGCACGTTCCCCAGAGGCAGAACCTGTCCCTTGAGAGGCAAGGCCGGTCCCTAGAAACCGCCGAGGAACGTGCGGCCCTCAGAGGAACGCGCGGCCCTCACCACGGTAGGTCGGAGCCGTCCCCGTCACCCGGTCGTCCTCGATCAGCTGAAGCGTGTCGAACCGTTCGCACATCTCCCCGGCCTTGGCGTGCCGGAACCACACCTTGTCACCGATCAGCAGATCGTCGGCGGGGGAGCCCAGCAGCGGGGTCTGCACCTCACCCGGTCCCTCCTGCGCGTCGTAGCGCAGGCCCTCGGGGAGATACGGGAAGGGCAGCCTGTCCGGGCCCGCGGCGCCCGAAGCGGGATAGCCGCCGCCGAGAACGGTCACCACGCCCACGCCGGGCCTGCGGACGACGGGCTGGGCGAACAGGGCGGCCGGACGCCCGGTGAAAGAGGTGTAGTTGTCGAAGAGCCGCGGGACGTACAGGCCGGAACCGGCGGCGATCTCGGTCACCGCGTCCTCGGCGGCCGTGTGCTGGACGCTGCCGGTGCCGCCCCCGTTCACGAACTCAAGATCAGGCGATACCGCCCGTACCGCGTGCACCACCGCCGCCCGACGGGCCGCCAGCTCCTTGCGGGCCGCGCCCTGCATCAGGCGGATGGCGCGGGAGCGGACCGGACGCCCGGACAGCGCGTCGCCGACGCCCGCCACATGCCCCTCGTACGCCATCAGCCCCACCAGCCGGAAGCCTGGACGCCGCCCGATCGACCGGGCCAGCTCCGCCAGCTGGGCAGGCTCACGCAGCGGCGAACGCAGGGCCCCGATCCGTACGCGCCCGCCGAGCAGATGCAACGCCGTGTCGAGTTCCAGACAGACCCGGATCTCCTCCTTGCCACCCGCGCGCGAGCGGTCGATCAACTCCAGCTGGGCCGCGTCGTCGACCATCACCGTCACAGCGTCCGCGAGCTTGGGATCGGCCGCGAGCTCGGCGAAACCGGCCCGGTCCGCGGACGGATAGGCCAGCAGCACGTCGTCGAACCCGGCCCGGGCCAGCCACATCGACTCGTCCAGCGTGAACGACATGATCCCCGCGAATCCGTCCCGCGCCAGGACCCGCTCCAGCAGTGCGCGGCAGCGCACGGACTTGCTCGCCACCCGGATCGGCTTGCCGCCGGCTCTGCGCACCAGATCGTCGGCGTTGGCGTCGAACGCGTCGAGATCCACGATCGCGAGCGGGGCGTCGAGATGCGCGGTAGCCCGGTCGTAGCGGGCCCGGTCAGCGGCACGGGGAGTCATGGGCCGAGCTTGCCAGACCTGATTACCGCAGGGTAGGGGATGCTCTGGGCAGATCCGTCCGGACTCTCGGTCCTGTGCCGCCCGGCGCGTTCCAGCCCGTAGAGTGACGCACACGCGGTGACGAACGGGCCTGCCCCGAAAGGCGATCCGCCGGTACACGTAGACCAGGAACTGGGGGGCGGGATGAGCACGGAGGCGCACCGCCCGCCCGGTCCGCCGGCCTCCCCCCGGCCCGAGGACGGGGACGCGGCGCCCGGCACCTCACGTATCACGGACGCGCTGGTTCCGCAGGAGACCGCCCCTTCCGCGCTCCGCACCTCGGGCATCACGCAGTTCCTGCACCCGGACCCGGCGGACCAGGACTCTGCCCAGCGGCCGTCCGGACCCCCGCCCCGCCCCTGCGCACCGCCTGTCGCGGGCGCGCAGGCCGGTGACGCGGACCGCCCCGAGAGCACACCCGAGGTGCCGCCCGCGCGCGCGGGCGCGAGCCGGAGCGAGCCCTTCGCGCCCCCGCGCCGGATCACACCGCCCCCGCGCCGGGACGCACGGCCCCCGCACCCCTCCGCGGCCGACCGCTCCTCCGGCGTCGCGCCCCCCGTACCGCCGCGCCCCGACACCCCTCCTGGCCGTGCCTCCGGTACCCGCCCGGCCGCGGTCCCCGCGGGGCAGACCGGCCCTGACACCCCTCCTGGCCGTGCCTCCGGTACCCGCCCGGCCGCGGTCCCCGCGGGGCAGACCCCGGCCGCACCCCCGGCACCGTCCAGCCCTCCGCAGCGCCCGGATGCCCGCCCGGCGACGTCCGACGCCCGCCCGGCCCGTCCCGCCACGAGCCCGCGCCCGTCTGCCGACATCCCGCCCGCCCGGCCCTCCGCAGCTCCCGGCCCGGCGGGCTCCCGTCCGCCCACCACCGCCCGCCCGGCGACGTCCGCCCCCACCGAGCCGCCACGCCCCGCCGCCGGTTCTGTACCGCCCGTCGAGACCACCGCCCGCCTGCGTCCCGTCGGCGACCCCCGGTCCACCCCCGAGTACCCCGGACCCCGGTCCACCCCCGAGTACCCCGGACCCCCTCCCGCCACCGCGCCCCCGGCGCCCGAGCCACCGCCGCGGCCCCCCGTCGCGCCCACCCGGCGCAGGCCCGTCGGCTCCGTCGATCTCACCCCGCCGCCCCCCGGCTCACGCCCCGCCCACCCCGGGCCCGCGCTCCAGCACTGGGCGCCGCCGGAGACACCCGCCGAGACGACGACCCGGCTCCGTCCCGTACGGACCCGGCGCACCGCGCGCACCGTCGGCGCGCTCGCCTGTGTCGTTCTCGGACTCGGCCTGATCGGCGGCGCCGCCACCGGCAGCTGGCTGACCGGCAACTCCAGCGCGGACTCCGCCGACCGCACCGGATACACCGAAGCCCGCGCGCTGTGGCACAGCGTCCCCGTGGACACGCTGTTCCCCCGCACCCTCAAGGGCACCGGCGCGGGCCCCGGCGGCGCGGACCGGGTCTGGACCCGGATAGCGGTCGCGCCGGACGGCCCCTGCGCGCCCGCACTCGAACGACTGCTCGCCATGGTGCTCCAGCCGGTCGGCTGCGTCCGGGTGCTGCGGGCCACCTACACCGACGCGACCGCCAGCAGCGTCACCACCGTCGGAATGATCTTCACCGAGGGTGACCCGGACGCCATGCGCGCGCTGAGCACCCGCTTCTCCGAGCAAGGTCTGGACGAGCGCCCGGACCTGATGCCGCGGGCCCTTCCCGCCAGGGACACCATCGCCGCCCGCTTCGGTGACCGGCAGCGCGCGAGCTGGACCGTGAGCGTCCTGACCGAGATGCCGGTCATCGTCTACGCCGTGTCGGGCTTCGCCGACGGCCGCACCGTCACCGACCCGCAGTCCGCCGACGAAGCCAAGGCGCGGGGCGCCACGTCCGCGCCCGCGCAGGCCGGCCTCGGCCACGAGGCCCTGGGCATAGCGGACCGTATCGAGGACGGACTGCGCAGGGCGATCAGCCCGGCCACGGGGAGTCCTGAATGATCCGCCGCCACAGCCGCCGGTTCCCTCGTGGCCACCGCATCGCCGCCGCTCTCGCCGCCGTCGCCCTCGCGTTCCTGCCGGCGACGCCCGCGCACGCGGACGAGATCCGGGCCCAGCAGTGGGGGCTCGACGCCCTGCACACCGAACGGGCCTGGAACACCACCAAGGGCGAGGGCATCACCGTCGCGGTCCTGGACACCGGCGTCGACGACAGCCATCCCGACCTCGCGGGCTCGGTCCTGCCGGGCAGGGACTTCATCGGCTTGGGGGCCCGGCGCGGCGAACGTGCCTGGGCCCGCCACGGCACCGCGATAGCCGGCATCGTCGCCGCCCACGGCCACGGTCCGGGCCGCGAGGAGGGCGTCCTCGGCATCGCCCCCGAGGCGAAGATCCTCCCCGTCCGCGTCATCCTCGAAGGCACCGACAAGGCGCGGGATCAGGCCCGCAAGTCGCATGGCACGGCCCTCGCCCAGGGCATCCGCTGGGCCGCCGACCAGGGCGCCGACGTCATCAACCTCTCGCTCGGCGACGACAGCGAGTCCGCGCACCCCGTGGCGGGCGAGGACGCCGCCGTGCAGTACGCCCTGGCCAAGGGCTCCGTCGTCGTCGCGTCGGCCGGAAACGGCGGCGAGAAGGGCGACCACATCTCGTACCCCGCGGCCTACCCCGGGGTGATCGCCGTGACGGCCGTCGACCGCTACGGCACCCACGCCTCGTTCTCCACCCGCCGCTGGTACGCCACCGTCAGTGCCCCCGGCGTCGACATCGTCATAGCGGACCCCGACCGTAAGTACTACGAGGGCTGGGGAACCAGCGCGGCCTCCGCGTTCGTCTCCGGCGCGGTCGCGCTCGTCCGCGCCGCCCATCCGGAGCTCACCCCCGTCCAGATCAAGAAGCTGCTCGCCGACACCGCCCGCAACGGCCCGAGGGGCGGACGCGACGACGCCAAGGGGTACGGCACCGTGGACCCGGCCGCTGCGATCAAGGAAGGCGCCAAGCTGCGCCCCATGGATCGGAATCCCGCGTCCGCGGGCTACGGCAAGCAGTACTTCGGCGCAGGTCCCGACCCCGTCGGCAAGGAACCCGAACCGGTCGGCTGGCTCGCTCTCCTCGCGGGCGGCGTCGGCGCACTGGTGCTCGCGGGCGCGGTCGTGCTCTGGCGCGGCGGCCGTGTCAGAGGCTCCTGACCGCCTCCCGCACCGCCGCCTCGACACAAGCGACCCCGGCCTCTTTCGTCGGATGCCCGTCGGAGAGTACGGCGATCGGCAGGGCACCGGCCCGGCCCACGGAGTGCACGACCCAGAGCCCGCTCTCGCGCATCGGCATCCAGCCGTTCTTCAGCGCCCACGGTCCCCCGGCGGCCGACACCCCCCAGTCCTGCCCCTTCGCCACCTGCTCCATGAGGGACGTGAGAACCGGGTACCCGCCGCTGAACACGGCCTGCATCAGAATGAGCTGATCACTCGCGGTGGTACGGGTCAGCCCCCACGCGGTATCGGCCCGGGTCCGGGTGAGCCCGAACCGCGTATGCGCCGCGTCGAGCCCCGGCGCCCCGCCGGCCTTCTCCCAGAGCGCCGTCGCCGCGTCGTTGTCGCTCCGTACGATCATGGCCCTGGCCAGCTCCGTTTCCCGTCCGGTCAGCGGGCGCCCCTCCAGGAGCAGCGCGGCCAGGATCGAGACCTTCACGATGCTCGCCGAGGGATAGGTCCGGTGCTCGCCGTACGAGCGGCCGGGCAGGGCGACCGAGACACTGGCACTCATACGGGGAGGTTAGGCTCCTCGCGTGGCGCTCAAGAACATTCCCGACCCCGGTTTCTCCGACGACGACGGCACCGCCGACCCACGGCTGACGGCGGCACTCGCCGCCTGGGCCGTGGACCGGACGGCGCACGGCCCGGTGCTCGAAGCCCTCAAGGACGCCCGGCTGCTGGTCCCCGTCGTCGCCGTCCTCGGTGAGGTCGAGGTCCACGAGAACGGGCTGCGTCGCGAGAAGACCAGCGACATGGCCGTGCCCACGCTCACCGCGGGCGACCGCCGCGCGCTTCCGGCCTTCACCTCGATCGCCTCGCTGGCGCGCTGGAATTCCGAGGCCCGGCCCGTCGCCGTTCCGCTCCACCAGGCGCTCCGGGCCGCGGCCCACGAGAAGGCGGACACCCTGGTGCTGGACCTGGCGGGTCCGGTTCCGTACCAGCTGACCGGTCCGGCGCTGCTCGCCCTCGCCGAGGGCCGTACGAGCGCCGACCCGCTCGACGACCCGGCCGTCACGACGGCGGTACGCGACGCGGTCGCCGCCGAGCCCGCGGTGCTCCGCGCCCATCTCGGCCCGGGCAACGCGGACGGCACCCTCGCGCTGGTCCTGGCCGCGGACGCCGTCCCGGCGCAGGCCGTCCGCCGGGTCGCCGAGGCGCTGGCGGCCGACGACGTGCTGAGGGCCCGCCTGGTGCGGGGCCTCGACCTGGCACTGCTGCCTGCCGAGGCCACCCCTCCGGGCGAGCCCCTGTTCGTACGCGGGTAAAGCGACCCGTGAGCGGTTGCGGTCAGCCGTAGACGGGACCGGTGTACTTCTCGCCCGGACCCTGGCCCGGCTCGTCCGGCACCAGGGACGCCTCGCGGAAGGCCAGCTGCAGGGACTTCAGCCCGTCCCGCAGCGGTGCCGCGTGGAAGGAGCTGATCTCGGTGGCGCTCGCGTCCATCAGTCCGGCCAGGGCGTGGACCAGCTTGCGGGCCTCGTCCAGGTCCTTGTGCTCCGCGCCGTCCTCGGTCAGGCCCAGCTTCACGGCGGCGGCGCTCATCAGGTTCACCGCGACCGTGACGATCACCTCGACAGCCGGGACCTCCGCGATGTCGCGGGTCATGTCGTCGAAGTCGGGGGACTCGTGGGGCGTGGTCGCGTCACTCATGCCGCATACGATATGCCCCGCGGCGCCGGGACCCGGCCATGGCCTGAGTTAGCCCCTTCCGCCCGGAGCTGCTAACCTTGCGTAATGACCGGCCGGACATCTGTGTGCCCGGCCCACAAGTGGAGGCTCCGATCTCCCACCTGACCGTCCTCAGGACGGCGGGTCACCGGTCAGGCGGCGCCCATCGTTCCGTACGGACGATGGAAGTCGCCCGATGTGCGCCCCGCGGTTGACCGCGGCGGTGCTCCGGTATTCGAGGAGCTGCCGCCTGTGTCCCGTCCGGGGCATTTTTCACGTTCCGGTGCGGTTGGTCTTACGAAACAGACGTTACGCGGCTGCCTGCCAGACAGTCGTGTGGTGCTACTTAGGAGGATCCATCAGCGCCGAGCCCCGCATCAACGACCGGATTCGCGTTCCCGAAGTGCGACTTGTCGGTCCCAGCGGCGAGCAGGTCGGGATTGTTCCGCTTGCCAAGGCCCTCGAGCTTGCGCAGGAGTACGACCTCGACCTGGTCGAGGTCGCGGCGAACGCCCGGCCGCCCGTGTGCAAGCTCATGGACTACGGGAAGTTCAAGTACGAGTCGGCCATGAAGGCCCGTGAGGCGCGCAAGAACCAGGCGCACACGGTCATCAAGGAGATGAAGCTCCGGCCGAAGATCGATCCGCACGACTACGACACCAAGAAGGGTCACGTCGTCCGGTTCCTCAAGCAGGGTGACAAGGTCAAGATCACGATCATGTTCCGTGGTCGTGAGCAGTCCCGCCCCGAGCTTGGCTTCCGCCTGCTTCAGCGTCTCGCTTCCGACGTCGAGGACCTCGGTTTCATCGAGTCGAACCCGAAGCAGGACGGCCGGAACATGATCATGGTTCTTGGCCCGCACAAGAAGAAGACCGAGGCCATGGCCGAGGCGCGTGAGGCCCAGGCCGCCCGCAAGGCGGAGCGTCAGGGTTACACGCACGACGAAGAGTCCTCGGACGAGGCTGCGGAGGCTCCGGCCGAAGCACCCTCCGAGACCTCCGAGGCGTGATCCGAGGGGCTGCCATCCAGGCGCCCCTGGTCCCGTCCGGAACCACAAACCAAGATCTGACGCTCCCGCTGTCCGGTGCCCGCCGGGGGAGCGCCACTGACGAGGAGATAACGGCGCGATGCCGAAGAACAAGACGCACAGCGGTGCCAAGAAGCGCTTCAAGATCACCGGCTCCGGCAAGGTGCTCCGTGAGCGCGCCGGCAAGCGCCACCTGCTCGAGCACAAGTCGTCCAAGCTGACGCGTCGCCTCACCGGCAACGCCGAGATGGCCCCGGGTGACTCGAAGACCATCAAGAAGCTTCTCGGCAAGTGACGTTCGTGTCCCCTGTGACCGGGGACACACGCCGATACCGGGACCAATTCGTTTCCGGGCCGTGTGAGTCCAACCACGGCCCCGCTACAAGGAGTTAACTAGTGGCACGCGTCAAGCGGGCAGTCAACGCCCACAAGAAGCGCCGGGCAATTCTCGAGGCCGCCAGCGGTTACCGCGGTCAGCGTTCGCGCCTGTACCGCAAGGCCAAGGAGCAGGTCACCCACTCCCTGGTCTACAACTACAACGACCGCAAGAAGCGCAAGGGCGACTTCCGTCAGCTGTGGATCCAGCGCATCAACGCCGCTGCCCGCCAGAACGGCATGACGTACAACCGCCTCATCCAGGGTCTGAAGGCCGCCAACATCGAGGTGGACCGCAAGATCCTGGCCGAGCTCGCGGTCAACGACGCCAACGCGTTCGCCGCGCTCGTCGAGGTTGCGCAGAAGGCGCTGCCGAGCGACGTCAACGCGCCGAAGGCCGCGTCGGCGGCCTGACGGCCGCGTCGTACCGACCGGACCCGCAGGCCTTCTGGCCTGCGGGTCCGGCGTGTTCGGCGTGTTCGGGGTTGTTTCACATCCGTCCGGCCGAGGCCGGGCGCCGAACCAGAGAGCCACAGGCGACATGCGCACCCCTGAGCTGATCTCCCCGCGATCCCCGCGCGTGACCGCAGCCCGGCGGCTCGCCAAGCGCGCCTTCCGGGGCAAGGAGCGTCTGTTCATCGCCGAGGGCCCGCAGGCCGTGCGCGAGGCCGTCGCCCACCGCGGCCCGGGCGGCGAGCACACCCTGGTCGAGGTCTTCACCACCGTCGAGGCCGCCGAGCGCTACGCCGACATCGTCGACGCCGCCCGGGACGCCGGAGCCCGGGTGCACCACGCCTCCGACGCCGTGCTCGCCGAGGTCTCGCAGACCGTCACCCCACAGGGCCTCGTCGGCGTCTGCCGCTTCCTGGACTCGCCGTTCGAGGAGATCCTGGCGGCGAGGCCGAAGCTCGTGGCCGTACTCGCGCACGTCCGTGACCCGGGGAACGCCGGGACCGTGCTGCGCTGCGCGGACGCCGCCGGCGCCGACGCCGTCGTCCTCACCGATGCCTCGGTGGACCTCTACAACCCCAAGTCCGTACGCGCCTCGGTCGGCTCGCACTTCCATCTGCCCGTCGCCGTCGGTGTCCCCGTCGAGCAGGCGGTGCGGGGCCTGCGCGACGCAGGGGTGCGGGTGCTGGCGGCCGACGGCGCGGGCGAGGACGACCTCGACGACGAACTGGACGCTGGCACCATGGGCGGACCCACCGCCTGGATCTTCGGCAACGAGGCATGGGGGCTCCCGGAGGAGACGCGCGCGCTCGCCGATGCCGTCGTGCGCGTACCGATTCACGGAAAGGCCGAAAGTCTGAACCTGGCGACCGCCGCAGCCGTATGCCTCTATGCCTCGGCCCGCGCGCAGCGCGCGGGCAGCAGTACCGGCTGAGGCCCGAGTACTCGCTCAGGGGGTCCGTCCGGTCACTTCCAGCTAGTAGGGTGACGGGCTCGGGGGCCCACTGCGCGAGCGGAGAGGTGGGGTACGGGGATGGCTGTCGGGACGAGCAGGCCCGCGGAGACACACGGGGCGTTGCTGTGCCACTCCGGCGGTCCCGGGATGTTCGGGATAGACCCCGACGACCTTCCCGACGGGCTCGTCGTCGCCGACGAGCGGGGCCGGGTCATCTGCTTCAACGCCGCCGCCGTGAGGATCACCGCCGTGGCCGAGGCCGATGCGCTCGGACACCCCCTGGAGCGCGCGCTGCCCCTGGAGGACCTCAAGGGGCGGCGCTGGTGGACCCTGACCGATCCGTACGGAGGCCTCGCCACCCGCGTCGGCCAGCCCGAGCGCAATCTGCTGCTCCCCGGCGGCCGGGAGGTCCTCGTCTCCGCCCGCTATGTGCGCGAGTACCCCACCGGGCCGGTGCGCCGCCTCGTCGTCAGCCTGCGCGGCACCGAGGCCCGGCGCCGTACCGAGCGCAGCCACGCCGAGCTGATCGCCACCGTCGCCCATGAGCTGCGTTCGCCGCTCACCTCCGTGAAGGGCTTCACGGCCACCCTGCTCGCCAAGTGGGAGCGGTTCACGGACGACCAGAAGCGGCTGATGCTGGAGACCGTCGACGCCGACGCGAACCGGGTCACCCGGCTCATCGCCGAACTGCTCGACATCTCGCGCATCGACTCCGGACGGCTCGAAGTGCGCCGTCAGCCCGTCGATGCCGCCGCCGCCGTCGGTCGCCATGTCCAGGCCCACATAGCCAGCGGTCAGTCCCCCGACCGCTTCTTCGTCCGCATCCAGCGTCAGCTGCCCGATCTGTGGGCCGATCCCGACAAGATCGACCAGGTGCTGGGGAACCTGCTGGAAAATGCGGTGCGCCACGGCGCCGGAACGGTCACCATCGAGGTGGCGCCGGCAGCGGCGAAGGACGACGAGAAGGGTACGGCCGTCACCGTGAGCGACGAAGGCCCCGGCATCCCCGAGGAGTCGATGGGCCGCGTCTTCACCCGCTTCTGGCGGGGAAGCAAGCGCGGCGGCACGGGCCTGGGCCTCTACATCGTCAAGGGCATCGTCGAGGCGCACGGCGGAACGATCACCGTCGGCCGCGGACCCGGCGGCGGCGCCGAGTTCCGATTTATTCTGCCCGTCGGTGCCCCGGCCTACCTGAAACAGGGGGCCTGAGCAGCCCGCGGGCTCATCAGCCTCTCCACACCCCGTTAGACTCGGCCTTTGGCACCTTTGCGTCCTCGGTCCGCCGCAGGTCGACGAGCGGGGGCCCCAGCCAGCCCATCGGAAGTACGGGAAGAGATGTCCGCACCCAATAAGTCGTACGACCCTGTTGAGGTCGAGGCACTGAAACCGGAAGAGATCGAGCGCATGCGGGACGAGGCGCTCGCCGCCTTCGCCGCCACGGGCGACCTCGAAGCGCTCGCTCACGCGAAGGTCGCGCACACCGGAGGCGCCTCGCCGCTCGCGCTCGCGAACCGGGAGATCGGCGCGCTGCCGCCCCAGGCCAAGGCCGAGGCCGGCAAGCGCGTGGGCCAGGCCCGCGGCGTCGTGAGCAAGGCCCTGGCCGCACGCCAGGCCGAACTCGAGGCCGAGCGGGACGCCCGGGTGCTCATCGAGGAGGCCGTGGACGTCACGCTGCCCCACGACCGCGTCCCGGCCGGCGCCCGCCACCCGCTGACCACGCTCATGGAGCGGCTCGAGGACATCTTCGTATCCATGGGGTACGAAGTCGCCGAGGGTCCCGAGGTCGAGGCGGAGTGGTTCAACTTCGACGCCCTGAACTTCGTGCCCGACCACCCCGCGCGCCAGATGCAGGACACCTTCTTCGTCCAGGGAACCTCCTCCGACGGGAAGGCCACCACGGACGACGAGTCGGGTGTCGTGCTGCGTACGCACACCTCCCCGGTGCAGGCCCGCACACTGCTCGACCGCGAGCCGCCCGTGTACGTCGTCTGCCCCGGCCGTGTGTACCGCACCGACGAGCTGGACGCGACCCACACCCCGGTCTTCCACCAGATCGAGCTGCTCGCTGTCGACGAGGGTCTGACGATGGCCGACCTCAAGGGCACCCTGGACCACATGGTCCAGGCGCTCTTCGGCCCGGACATGAAGACCCGGCTCCGCCCGAACTTCTTCCCGTTCACCGAGCCGTCCGCCGAGATGGACATGGTCTGTTACGTCTGCCGCGGCGAGTCCGTCGGCAACCCGGACCGTCCCTGCCGCACCTGCGGCAGCGAGGGCTGGATCGAGCTCGGCGGCTGCGGCATGGTCAACCCGAAGGTGCTCATCGCCTGCGGCGTCGACCCCGAGAAGTACAGCGGATTCGCCTTCGGGTTCGGCATCGAGCGGATGCTGATGTTCCGCCACAACGTCGAAGACATGCGAGACATGGTCGAGGGTGACGTCCGGTTCACCCGGCCGTTCGGGATGGAGATCTGATGCGGGTCCCGCTTTCTTGGCTGCGGGAGTACGTCGACCTGCCGGCGACCGAGACCGGCCGTGACGTCCAGGCCAAGCTCGTCTCCGCCGGCCTCGAGGTCGAGGCCGTCGAACAACTCGGCGCCGGGCTCAAGGGCCCCCTGGTCGTCGGCAAGGTCCTCACCATCGAGGAGCTGACGGACTTCAAGAAGCCCATCCGCTTCTGCACCGTCGACGTCGGCCAGGCCGGGGGCACCTCCCAGGCCGAAGGCTCCGAGGGAGACACCGGAGAGCCGCAGGAGATCGTCTGCGGCGCCCGCAACTTCTCCGTCGGGGACAAGGTCGTCGTGGCCCTGCCGGGCGCCGTCCTGCCCGGCGACTTCGCGATCGCCGCCCGCAAGACGTACGGCAGGACATCGCACGGCATGATCTGCTCCGGCGACGAGCTCGGCATGGGTGACGACGGCAGCGGCGGCATCATCGTCCTGCCGCCCGAGCACGAGGTCGGCACCGACGCGATCGAGCTGCTGGAACTGGTCGACGAGGTCCTCGACATCGCCGTCACGCCCGACCGCGGCTACTGCCTCTCCCTGCGCGGGGTCGCCCGCGAGACCGCCATCGCCTACGGCCTGCCGCTGCGCGACCCGGCGCTGCTCGACGTGCCCGCCCCGAACTCCTTCGGCCACTCGGTCGACGTCTGCGACCCGATCGGCTGCGACCGCTTCACCGCGCGCACCGTGGTCGGTCTGGAGCCCGAGGCCCGTTCCCCGATCTGGCTGCGGCGCCGACTGCAGAAGGCCGGGATGCGTCCGATCTCGCTCGCCGTCGACATCACCAACTACGTGATGCTCGAACTCGGCCAGCCGCTGCACGCCTACGACCGCTCCCGTCTCGACGGGCCGATCGGAGTGCGCCGCGCCGCGCCGGACGAGAAGCTCACCACCCTCGACGGTGCCCAGCGGGTGCTGGACCCCCACGATCTGGTCATCACCGACAACCGCGGGGCCATCGGCCTCGCGGGTGTCATGGGCGGCGCCAACACCGAGATCGCCGATCATGACGAGGCCGGGGCCACCACCGAGGTCGTCATCGAGGCCGCGCACTTCGACCCGATCACCATCGCCCGCACCGCGCGCCGCCACAAGCTGGCCTCCGAGGCGTCCAAGCGCTTCGAACGGGGCGTCGACCCGCAGGCCGCGGCAGCCGCCGCGCAGCGCACCGTCGACCTGCTGGTGCTGCTCGCGGGCGGCACCGCCGAGGCCGGGGTCACCGAGGTCCTCGCCCCGTCCGCGCCTCGCGCGATCACCATGCCCGCGGACCACCCGGACCGTGTCGCGGGCGTGGACTACGGGCGTGAGACCGTCGTGCGCCGCCTCCAGGAGATCGGCTGCGACGTCTACGGACAGGACGAACTGGTCGTCACGGTCCCGTCCTGGCGTCCCGACCTCAACGAGCCGAACGACCTCGCCGAAGAGGTCATCCGGCTGGAGGGGTACGAGAACCTCCCCTCGACGCTGCCCACGCCCCCCTCGGGCCGCGGGCTGACCGAGCGTCAGCGACTGCACCGCCGTGTCGGCCGCGCGCTGGCCGGCGCCGGCTATGTCGAGGCGCTGAACTACCCGTTCATCGGCGAGCAGATCCTCGACCAGCTGGACATCCCCGCGGACGACCCGTGCCGCCAGGTGGTCAGGCTGGTCAACCCGCTCTCCGACGAGGAGCCCGCGCTGCGCACCGGGCTGCTGCCCGGCCTGCTCGGCGCGCTGCGCCGCAACGACGGCCGTGGCAGCCACGACCTGGCCCTGTTCGAGACCGGCCTGGTCTTCAAGGCTCCCGCCGAGGAGGGCATCGCGGTCCGGCTGCCGGTCGACCGCCGCCCGACCGACGAGGAGATCGCATCGATCAACGCCGTGCTCCCCGAGCAGCCGCGCCATGCCGCCGTCGTGCTCGCCGGTGCGCGTGAGCAGGCCGGCTGGTGGGGCAAGGGCCGTCCGGCCGACTGGGCCGACGCGGTCGAGTCCGCCCGCACGGTCGCCCGCGAGACCGGGGCCGACCTGATCGTGCGCAAGGGCCAGTACGGACCGTGGCACCCGGGCCGCTGCGCCGAACTCGCCGTGGTCGTCGACGGCGAGGAGCGGACCGTCGGCTACGCCGGTGAACTGCATCCGCGGGTCGTCAAGGCGCTGCATCTGCCGGACCGCACCTGCGCGATGGAGCTCAACCTGAACCTGCTGGAGCAGGCGTCCGGGGGCGTGCTCCAGGCGCCGAGGATCTCCGCCTTCCCGGTGGCGACCCAGGACGTCGCGCTGGTCGTGGCCGAGGGCGTCCCCGCTGCCGAGGTCGAGAGGGTTCTGACCGAGGGCGCGGGCGAACTGCTGGAGTCCATCCGGCTGTTCGATGTGTTCGTCGGGTCGCAGATCGGCGAGGGCAAGAAGTCGCTGGCGTACGCGCTGCGGTTCCGCGCTCCCGACCGGACGCTGACGGTCGAGGAGGCCTCGGCCGCCCGTGACGCCGCCGTGGCGCTCGCCGCGGAGCGTGTGGGGGCGGTCCTGCGCGGAGCCTGACGGCTCCCGGCCTGTTGAGCGACCGAGGGGCGCGCCCGGAACACCGGGCGCGCCCCCTTTCGGTCCTCGCGGCGGGCGAGGGCAGCGCGCGCCGTCGACTCACGGATGCGCCGACTGCTTACTGGCGCTTCCAGTGGCCTGGGGCGTTGCCGCCCTCGTCTGGAAGATCGCCTGGCCGCACGCGCAGCCGGAGAGTCTGAGGCGGAGGGTCGGCACGGCCGTCGTCTTCTTCGCCGTCGGCATCGCTCTGGTGCTGGGCATCAGACACGAGCTCGGCCGCGAACCGCGGCGGTTCCGCGAGATCGCCCAGGCCGCACAGCAGGTGCTCCGCGCCCGCTGCCGGCGCGCCTGGACGGGCTGGCGCTCGCCGCCGGCTCTCCGGTCTCGCCCGCCGCCGTGATCACCACCGTTCACTCGGAGTTGCTTCGGCACACCCGTGGCCGGATCGCCGACGACGTGGCGCCGCTGGTGCTGCGCAACGACCCTTCTCGGGTGCCGGCGCAGTGCGGGGACGCCACACTGCGCCGCGCCCGGCGGGAACCCTCCAATCGGTGCAGCCATCGGCAACCAAGGGATTGCCGTGCGGCCGGCGCCGCCCGCCCTGCCGCGGAGTGTCGGGCAGATCAGCAGGGCAGACGACGCGAGAAGGGGCCGCCGCACTGTACGAGGGGGAGCCGGCGGCCCGGCCGCCTCTGTGAGAGGCATCTCAGTCAACCGGCGCACACGGCACGGCGGCAGAGCGCGCGCGGCACAGATCGGGGCACTCCGTTCACACCCCGTGCGAATCGCCCTCCACTACGCTGAGCGCACCGAGGCACCGGAGGGGCACATGCAGCCCAATACCCTGCTCGACGCCCTGCTCGACGAGGCGGGCATCTCCAACGCGGGCCTCGCGGCCCGCGTCAATCAGGCGGGCCGGGCCAGGGGCCTGTCACTGCGGTACGAACACACGGCCGTGGCCCGCTGGTTGAAGGGGCAGCGCCCGCGCGGCCAGGTCCCCGATCTGATCTGCGAGGTACTCGCGGGCAGACTCCACCGGGCCGTCACACTCGGCGACATCGGTCTCGGAGTGGCCGGCGACTCGGGCATTCCGCCCGGCTCACCGCTCTCCGGCTTCGTGGAGCGCGCCACCGCGCTGTGGCGCTCCGACGAACAGCAGCGCCCCCACATCATCGAGGCGCCCGCGGTCACGGGAACCCCGGCCGTCATGCCCGTGTGGGAGTGGGAGAACCCCCCGGAGGACTCGGACGTCTCCCGCTCCGGACAGACCCGCGTCTGCATGGCCGACATCAAGATGCTGCGGGCGGCCCGGGCGCACTACGAGCTGATGTACCGCAAGGCGGGCGGGATAGCGACCCGCGCCCGTGTTGTCGGCTTTCTCAATGCCGAGACCGCGCCCCTGCTGCGCGGGGCGTACAGCGACGCGCTCGGCCGTCAGCTGCACCGTGCGACGGGCGGACTCGTGGCGGTGGCCGGCATCTGCGCCTACGACTCCGACGCGCACGGTCTCGCCCAGCGCTACTTCCATCAGGCGCTGCGGCTCGCCAAGGCCAGCGGAGACCGGGGACTTGGCGCATACGTCATCGCGCTGCTGGTCAACCAGTCGCTGTTCATGGCAGAGCACCGGCAGGCCGTCGCCTTCGCCGAGGCGGCGCTGCGGGCCGCCGGACAGCAGATCACGCCCGCGCTGGCCGCCGATCTGTACGCGATGCAGGCGAAGGCGTACGCACACCTCGGCGACGGCGGCAGCGCACTGATGTGCATCAGGCGCGCGGAGCTCGAGGCGGAGCGCATCCGGCCGGGGTACGAGCCGGACGAGACCGGATACGTCCAGCCCGGCCTGGTGAACGTCCAGGTCGCGGAAGCCCTGCTGAGCCTGGGCGACCTGTCGGCGGCGCGCACGCACGCGGCGGCGGCCGTCGGTACTCCCGCGCACGACCGCGGCCGGGTGCACCGGCTGGCCATGCTCAGCCAGATCGAGCTGCGCCAGGGTGAGGTGGACCGGGCGGCGCACACGGCGGCGGAGATGGTCGAGCGGGCGCGGGGGATGGAGTCGCAGCGCCTGAGGGACCGGCTGCGCGCGGTGCGCGAGCATCTCGTGGCGAGCGGCTGCACCGACGCCGACGAGGCGGCCGAACTCATCGACGGGGCACTGCGCGTTCCCCTGTGACCTAGCTCCTGCTGCGATATTGCCATCTACTTGTCGGAAGGTGGCAGAAAAGTGCAGTGGACGAACCTAAGCGAACAAACTGTGTATGAAAACCGCTGGTTCAGGGTCAACCTGGCCGACGTCAAGCTCCCCGACGGCCGGCACCTGGACCACTTCCTCATACGGCTCCGCCCGGTCGCCGTCGCGACGGTGGTCAACAGGGCCAACGAGGTACTGATGCTCTGGCGGCACCGCTTCATCACCAACACCTGGGGCTGGGAGCTCGCCGCGGGAGTCGTCGAGGACGGCGAGGACATCGAGGCCGCGGCCGCCCGGGAGATGGAGGAGGAGACCGGCTGGCGGCCGGGCCGCCTCCAGCACCTCATGACCGTCGAGCCGTCCAACGGCCTCACCGACGCCCGGCACCACCTCTACTGGGCCGAGGACGCCACGTACATCGGGCACCCCGAGGACGACTTCGAGTCCTCGCGCCGCGAGTGGATCCCGCTGAAACTGGTCCCCGACATGGTTGCCCGCGGTGAGATCCCGGCCGCCAACATGGCGGCCGGGCTGCTGATGCTCCATCATCTGCGGCTGGGCTGAGACCGGCAGGATCCAAAGGACAGGACCCTAGTGTCCGAGCGCCTGCCAGACCGTCACCGCCAGTGCTCCCGCCGCCGTGAGCGCGGCCACGGCGGGCAGCGGCCATCTGGCATGCTCCAGTGCCCCGACGCGCGCGGCCAGGTCGGTGAGATCTCGGTCGATCTGGTCGTTGCGCTGTGCGAGCAGTGCCAGATGCCCGTCGATGCGGGCGAGGCCGACGTCGAGACAGCGGCGCAACTCGGCGAACTCCTCGACGACCACTAAATGATCAGGGTCGGTGGTCACGGATACAGCTCCTCTTCGGAAGGTGGTACGACGGACCCTTCACGAGCGGAACCGAGTCAACTCTTCCTGGTAGGAGGGCGGGAGCGTGTGCGCACGGCATATGCGGGCACGCCCCGCACACTCCGTGTGAATCAGGAGTACGGATAGAACCCGGAGCCCGACTTGCGGCCGAGGCGGCCCGCGTCCACCATCCGCTGCAGCAGTGGGGGAGCGGCGTACAGCGGCTCCTTGAACTCCGCGTACATCGAGTCGGCGACCGAGGCGACCGTGTCCAGGCCGATCAGGTCGGAGAGCTTCAGCGGGCCCATCGGGTGCGCGCAGCCGAGCTCCATGCCGTTGTCGATGTCCTCGCGGCTGGCGAGGCCCGACTCGAACATCCGGATCGCCGAGAGCAGATACGGGATGAGCAGGGCGTTCACCACGAAGCCCGAGCGGTCCTGGGCGCGGATCGGGTGCTTGTCGAGCAGTTGCTGCACCATGGCCTCGGAGCGCTTGATCGTCTCCTCGGAGGTGGTGAGCGCCGGAATGAGCTCGACGAGCCTCTGCACCGGGGCCGGGTTGAAGAAGTGGATGCCGATGACCTGGTCCGGACGCGAGGTCGCGACGGCCAGCTTCACCAGCGGGATGGAGGAGGTGTTGGAGGCGAGAATCGCGTCCCGCCGGGTCACCACCTGGTCGAGCACCTGGAAGATCTCCGTCTTGACCTGCTCGTTCTCCACGACGGCCTCGATGACGAGATCGCGGTCGGCGAACTCCCCGAGGTCGGTGGTGAAGCTGAGCCGTGCCAGCGTCGCGTCGCGCTCGTCCTCGGTGATCTTGCCGCGTTCGGCGGCCTTCGAGAGGGAGTTGTAGAGCCGGGTACGGCCGATCTCCAGGGCCTCGCCGGTGGTCTCGGCGACCATCACATCGAGGCCGCTGCGGGCGCACACCTCCGCGATGCCTGCCCCCATCTGGCCACAGCCGACCACTCCGACGCGTGCAATGTCGGCCATTGAGTCCGTCACCTCGTGCCTTTCGCTCATTCAGTGCGGCGAGGCCCCGTATGGTTCCGGCGCCCGCCTCGACCCTTGGACGTTACTCCGGATGCGCATGCGCACGACGCCCAGGGGCGGGCATGCTGAGCCGGTACGGCCGTCCGCACGGAGAGAGCCAGAGGCGACACATGCAGCGCACAGGGAGAAGAGGGTTCGTGACCGCGGCGGCCGGAGCGCTGGCCGCACTGACGTCCCCCGGCGCCGCACCGATGTCCCCACGGGGCACGGTCGCGGCGCCCGACGCCGGAAGCGGGGGCAGCCGGCGGCATGCCGGAGGGCGGGAGTTCCGCGGGATGTGGCTCGCGACCGTGGCCAACCGCGACTGGCCGTCCAGGCCCGGCCTCGCTCCCGCCGAACAGCGCACCGAACTCCTCGCCCACCTCGACACCGCCGTGGCCCGGAAGCTGAACGCCGTCGTCCTCCAGGTCAGGCCGACCGCGGACTCCCTGTGGCCTTCACCGTACGAGCCCTGGACGCAGTACCTCACCGGGGTGCAGGGGCAGGACCCCGGCTGGGACCCGCTCGGGACCGCCGTCCGTGAAGCCCACCGGCGCGGTCTGGAGCTGCATGCCTGGTTCAACCCGTACCGCGTCGCCGGGCACACCGACCTGTCGCGGCTGGCCGAGGGGCATCCCGCACGGACGCGCCCCGAGTGGGTTCTGCCGTACGGCGGAAAGCTCTACTACAACCCCGGCATACCCGAGGTCCGCGGCTTCGTCCAGGACGCGATGATGGACGCCGTCCGCCGCTATGACGTCGACGGTGTGCACTTCGACGACTACTTCTACCCGTATCCCGTCGCCGGGCAGGTCTTCGCCGACGACGAGACCTACGCGCGGTACGGCGCGGGCTTCCCCGACAAGGCGTCCTGGCGGCGCGACAACATCGACCGGCTCGTGCGCGGGATGGCCCGCCGGATCAGACGGACGGGCAAGGACGTCCCGTTCGGGATCAGCCCTTTCGGGGTCTGGCGCAATATCGCCACCGATCCCCTCGGCTCCGACACCACCGCGGGGGTTCAGACCTACGACGATCTCCACGCGGACACCCGGAGGTGGGTCAGGGAGGGCTGGATCAACTATGTCGTCCCGCAGATCTACTGGAACATCGGCTTCGCCCCGGCGGACTACGCGAAGCTGCTCCCCTGGTGGCACGAGGTCGTACGGGACACCGGAGTCGACCTCTACATCGGTGAGGCCCTCTACAAGGCGGGGGACCCAGCGCAGCCCGCGCCCTGGCAGGACCCCGCCGAACTCTCCCGGCATCTGTCACTCGCGCGCGGCTACCGCGGTGTCCACGGCCACTGCTTCTTCTCCGCGAAAGAGGTCATGACCGATCGCGTCGGCGCGATGGCCCGGGTGGTGGCCGATCACTATCCGACCAGGGTGCGGCCCTCCGGCTGAGTCAAGGCCGCTCGATGTGGCGTACGACGGTGTCGGGGCCCGGGGACATCAGCGCCTCGTGCCCGTCGTCGAAGCGGACGCGGTACGGGGGATCGCCTTTCTGGCCCAGTACCTCGACGACTTCGGCGACCCTGTCGTGCTGTCCCACGGTCCTGCCGTGCATCAGCAGTTTGTCGCCCACGTTCGCATGCATCGGGAGTCTCCTCCTCGAAAGCGGTGGTCCGTGTTTCGAGTCTACGGCCGGGGCCGGGAGTTGCACCCTCAGCTGCGGGCACGCTGGGTCACCGCGATGCACACCAGGACCGCGACCGCCGCGACCGGGGCGGCGGGGGAGAGCCGCTCGCCCAGCAGCGACACCGACCAGACCAGGGTCAGCAGCGGCTGGGCGAGCTGAAGCTGGCTGGCCTTGGCGATGCCGATGGCGGCCATGCCCCGGTACCAGACGTAGAGACCGAGGAAGGTCGATCCGGCGGAGACCCAGAGCAGTCCGATCACGCCGTGCGCCGTCAGCCGGACCGGCTCGACGCTCAGCGAGACGGCCGCTCCCGCCACGGCGAGCGGCAGACAGAGGATCAGTGCCCAGCCGATCACCTGCCAGCCCGGCATCAGACCGGCGAGACGGCCGCCCTCGGTGTACCCGGCCGCGCAGACCAGCAGTGCGCCGAAGAGGTACAGATCGCCCCTCTGGAGCGAGCCGCCGCTCTCGCGCACGGTGAAGGCGATCACCACGGCCGCGCCCCCGAGGGCCGCCAGCCAGAAGATGCGCGAGGGGCGGCGGCCGGTGCGCAGGGCGGCGAAGGAGGCGGTCGTCAGCGGCAGCAGTCCCACGACCACAGCGGCGTGCGACGTGGTGGAGGTCTGCAGAGCCAGCGTCGTCAGCAGCGGGAACCCCACGACCACCCCGCCCGCCACGACGGCGAGGCCCGCCCAGTGGCGGCGGTCGGGCAGCGCGACGCGCAGCGCCAGGAGAAAGACACCCGCGACGAGGGCGGCGAGGGCGCTCCGCACGGCGACCAGGGACCAGGGGCCGAAACTCTCCAGGCCCCAGGCCGTGGACGGGAAGGTGAGCGAGAAGGCGACGACGCCCAGCGCGGCCAGAAGGGTTCCGCTGCTGACCGCTATCGAGATGGGGGGAGTAGCGCTATCCTGTACTGTCATGTATGAGCGTAGCAGTGTGGCGGAGCTGGCACATTCCCTGAAACGGGAGCTCGACCGCTACTCACCTGGTGGAAAGCTGCCGTCGAGTCGGGCCCTGGTCGAGCGGTACCGGGTCTCACCGGTGACCGTGTCGCGTGCGCTCGCCCAGCTCGCCGCCGAAGGTCTGGTGGTCACCCGCCCGGGAGCCGGAGCGTTCCGGGCGCAGCCCCGCGCGGACACCCCCGCGCTCGGGGACACCTCCTGGCAGGAGGTCACGCTCAGCGCGGATACCACGACCGAGCTCGTGCCGCGAGCGGTGGACGCGTCCGGGGTCCTGGTCACCCTCGCCGTACCGCCGCCGGGAGTCGTGGAGTTCAACGGCGGCTACCTCCACCACTCGCTCCAGCCCGAGCGGGCGATGGCCGCCGCCCTTGCCCGCGCCGGACGCCGGCCCGGGGCCTGGGGCAGGCCGCCGACCGACGGGCTGCCCGAACTGCGCGACTGGTTCGCCCGCGGTCTCGGCGACACCATCGGCGCCGCCGACGTCCTGGTCACGGCCGGCGGCCAGTCCGCGCTGACCACCGCCCTGCGCGCGCTCGCCCCGCCCGGCGCCCCCGTCCTCGTCGAGTCACCCACCTATCCCGGCATGCTGGCGATCGCACGGGCCGCCGGGCTGCGGCCCGTACCGGTGCCGGTGGACTCCCAGGGAGTGCGTACGGAACTGCTCGCCGCAGCCTTCAAAGCCACCGGAGCCCGTGTCTTCGTCTGCCAGCCGCTCTTCCAGAACCCGACCGGCGCCGTCCTCTCGCCCGGACGCCGGCCCGAAGTGCTGCGTATCGCCCGCGAGGCGGGAGCCTTCGTCGTCGAGGACGACTTCGCCCGCCGACTGGGCCACGAGGACGCGGGCCCCCTGCTGAGCCCGCTCGCGGCGGACGACCACGACGGAGTCGTCGTCCACGTCAGCTCGCTCACCAAGGCGACCTCGCCCAGCCTGCGGGTGGGCATGCTGGCGGCCCGCGGCCCCGTCCTGGAACGGCTGCGCGCCATCCATGTCGTCGACAACTTCTTCGTCCCCCGTCCTCTCCAGGAAGCGGCGCTGGAACTGGTCGGCTCTCCGGCCTGGAATCGTCATCTGCGCACCGTGGCAGCCGAGCTGAAGGCCCGCCGCGACACGATCGCCGCCGCCCTGCGGCTCGGCCTGCCGGAACTGTCCCTCCCGCACATCCCTTCCGGCGGCTATCACCTCTGGCTGCGCCTGCCGGACGGCACGGACGAGGCGGCCCTGGTCTCGGCTTCCCTGCGGGCGGGTGTGGCGCTTGCCCCCGGCCGTCCCTACTTCTGCGCCGAGCCCCCGGCGGCGCATGTGCGTCTGAGCTTCGCGGGCGTCGCGGGCGCAGCGGAGATCGCCGAGGGCGTGCGGCGGCTGCGGAGCGCCTGCGACGAGGTGCTGGGCTGAGGAGCGCTCACCGGCCGGGCGGCGCGGCCCCACCGGACGCTTGAACCGCCTCCCGGAGACTCTCCTGCCTGCCGGGTCGGCCTCCCCGGGACCTGACTCCTCCGTGCCGCCGGGCGCTCCGGGAGGCACTCGGGCACGAGGCCGTGCACCGGCACGGTGCGGTCTCATCGACCGGAAGGCCGAACTCCCTTGCGGACCAACGATGGTCGGCTGCCGTCGCCTCTGCCATGGTGCGAGCATCGCGGCCGCCACCGGCATCGGCTCCGTCCCTCGCCCCGCGATGCCCCGTGAGGCGTCGCGGCCGGCCGCCACGGTCACCTCTTGACCCGCGGAGGATTCGGCTCCACGATCTCGCCATGAGTGTCCGGATCACGCTGGTCGCCGCCGCCCGCTGTTCCTCCCTGCTCGCCGAGCGGTTCGACGACGACCGGCCTCTCGACCAGGCGGGGTGGCAGGAGGTGCAATTCGCCTCGCATGCCCTGGTGCCCCTCAACACCGCCGAGCTCCGGTACTGCTCGCCGACCGTCCGGAGCCGCGCGACCGCCCAGGCCCTCGGCTTCGCGCCGATGGCCCAGCCCGCCCTGCGCGACTGCGACATGGGGCGCTGGCGCGGCTTCACCTTCGCCGAGGTGACGGCGCGCGAACCGGCCGCCGTCGACGCCTGGCTGGCCGACCCCCGCTCGGCGCCGCACGGCGGTGAGCCGCTGCTCGCGTTCATAGGGCGCATAGGGGGCTGGCTGGACACGCGGCCCGTCGAGGACGGCGGCAGGATCGTCGCCGTCGCCGAACCCTCGGTCGTGCGGGCCGCTCTGGTGTACGCGCTGAATGCGCCGCCCTCGTCGTACTGGAATGTGGACGTACGTCCGTTGTCGACCATCATCCTGGCCGGGCAGGCGGGCCGCTGGAACCTGCGCCTGGAGACGGCCGCCTGAAAAGCGGCCCGTGGACCTGGCTGTGACGGCGTGACGGCGCTTCCCACGGCCCGCGGACCCGGCTACGCCTGTGTGATCGCGCTTCCCGTGACCCGCTCGGACGTGATCCGGATGACGATGCGCACGACCTCCGGCGGCAGCTCCAGATACTCCTCACCCGCACCGGACCCCTCGTACTCCTCGGCCAGTGAGGCGGCGAGTTTCCGGCCGATGTCCTCGGTGACCGTGGCCGTACCGCGCACCTCGATGTACTGGAGCGGGTCGTTGCGGTCGTACACGGTGAGGCTGACGCGCGGATCGTGCCGGACGTTCCTGTCCTTGCGCCGGCACGCCTGGGAGGAGATGACCAGATCGTCCCCGTCCCGGCCCACCCAGACGACCGACGTCTGAGGGCTGCCGTCGGCGTTGAGGGTGGCGAGGACCGCCGGGTTCGGGTCGTCGATGAGTCTGCGGGCGGCCGTTCCGAGTGTGCTGGACATGATCACGAGCCTACTCAACGTCCGCCGAGAGCCTGGCGCTTGTGCCGGAGAAAGGCTTGCTCCGCCGCGTTCTCGGTGCGCTCGATCGCCGCGTCGTACGCACGGACCGCCTCCTCCTCGCGCCCCAGACGCCGCAGCAGATCCGCCCGGATCGCATGGAAGAGGTGGTGTGTGCCGAGATCGAGGCCGTCGACCAGTTCCAGAGCCACCGCCGGGCCGTCGATCTCGGCCACCACGACCGCGCGGTTGAGCGCCACGACCGGGTTCGGGGCGAGGGCGAGCAACTGGTCGTACAGCCGCAGAACCTGCGGCCAGTCCGTCGCCGCCGCGATCGGCGCGTCGCTGTGGACCGCGTTGATCGCCGCCTGGATCTGGTACGGGCCCGGCCGGCCGCGCCTCAGACACTGCCGGACCAGTTCCTGGCCCTCGGCGACGAGGCCGCGGTCCCACAGCTCACGGTCCTGGTCGGACAGCAGCACGAGATCGCCGCCGGGGGTGGTGCGGGCCGCCCGGCGCGACTCGGTGAGCAGCATCAGCGCGAGGAGCCCCTTGACCTCCGGCTCGTCGGGCATCAAACCTGCCAGCAGCCTGCCGAGGCGGATCGCCTCGGCGCAGAGGTCCTCGCGGACCAGCCGTTCGCCCGAACTGGCCGTGTACCCCTCGTTGAAGATGAGATAGACCACGGCGAGCACGGCCCGCAGGCGGTCCGGCAGGTCGGCGTCGCGCGGGACCCGATACGGGATCCCTGCGTCCCGGATCTTGCCCTTCGCCCGGACCAGCCGCTGCGCCATGGCGGGCTCGGCGACCAGGAAGGCGTTTGCGATCTCCGCCGTGGTGAGTCCGCCCAGCAGCCGCAGGGTGAGGGCGACCCGCGACACGGGGGCGAGCGCCGGGTGGCAGCAGGTGAAGATCAGGCGCAGCCGTTCGTCACGCACGGGGCTCTCCTCGGCCGGTTCGTCACGGGCGTGCAGCAGGGCTGCCTGGGCGTGCCGGTCAGCGCGGGACGCCTCCCGGCGCAGGCGGTCGATCGCCCGGTTGCGGGCCGTGGTGATGATCCAGCCCGCCGGGCTCGGAGGCACCCCGGTCGACGGCCACCGCTGCACCGCCGCCGTGAACGCGTCCTGGACCGCCTCCTCGGCGACGTCGATGTCACCGAAGACGCGGACCAGGACGGCGACCGAGCGGCCGTACTCCTCACGGAACACGCGCTCCACCGCCGCGGGCACCTCCGGCATGCCTGACATCACCCGCCGGTTCCGTGCTCCAGCGGCCTGACCTCGATCGGGAGGGTGATCGCTCGCGCGAGCTTGCGGCCCCATTCCAGGGCGGCGTCGAGATCTTCCGCCTGGATGACCGTGAACCCGCCGATGTGCTCCTTGCCCTCCAGATAGGGGCCGTCGGTCGTGACCATGTCCTCGCCCTTCAGCCGCAGCACGGTGGCCGTGCTCGGCGGGTGCAGACCCCCGGAGAACACCCAGGCACCGGCTGCCCTGAGCTCGGCGTTCACGGCTTCGAGGTCCCGCATGATCGGATCCAGGATCTCGGGCGCGGGCGGGGGACCGTCGGGCTGGTAGATGCTGACCAGGTACATCTTCATGGTGTCGCTCCTCGTGTGCCGGCCGGCGCAGTCCCGGCCTCTCACCCTCTATACGAAGGGCTCCGCGCCGGATCGACATCGGACGCGGCCGGATCGCGAAGATTTTCCGCGGCGGTGGTCGTCCGGTTCCCCTCGTGGCCGGGAACCGTCGGACGGAAGGCAGGGCCCTGTCCGGCGGGGGTCGAACCCGGGATATCTTGATGTCGAGCAATGTTGCAGACGTGACGTGGAGCGGAGCACCCGGTGACTGACTCGACCATCATCTATACGCACACCGACGAGGCGCCGGCCCTGGCGACGTATTCGTTCCTGCCGGTGATCCAGGCCTATGCATCGACGGCCGGGGTCCGTGTGGAGACCCGTGACATCTCTCTCGCGGGACGGATCATCGCCAGTTTCCCCGAGCGTCTCGAGGAGGGCCGGCGCATCGAGGACGCACTCGCCGAGCTCGGCGAGCTGGCCAGGACCCCCGGCGCCAACATCATCAAGCTGCCGAACGTCTCGGCGTCGATTCCCCAGCTGAAGGCCGCGGTCGCCGAGCTGCAGGAGCAGGGCTACGCGCTGCCGGACTACCCGGACGACCCGAAGACCGACGAGGACAAGGACGTCCGCGCGCGCTACGACAAGATCAAGGGCAGCGCCGTCAACCCCGTCCTGCGTGAGGGCAACTCCGACCGCCGCGCCCCCGCGTCGGTCAAGAACTACGCCAAGGCGCACCCGCACCGCATGGGTGCCTGGACGCCCGAGTCGAAGACGAACGTCGCGACCATGGGCGCCGACGACTTCCGCTCCACCGAGAAGTCGGCGGTCATCGCCGACGCCGGCTCGCTGCGTATCGAATTCGCCGGCGAGGACGGCGCCACCACCGTCCTGCGCGATTCGGTACCGGTGCTCGCGGGTGAGGTCGTCGACGCGTCCGTCATGCGCGTGGCCGCGCTGCGCGAGTTCCTCGGCGCGCAGGTCACCCGTGCCAAGGCCGAGGGCGTGCTGTTCTCGGTGCACCTCAAGGCCACGATGATGAAGGTCTCCGACCCGATCGTCTTCGGTCACGTGGTGCGTGCCTTCTTCCCGAAGACGTTCGCCGAGCACGGCGCCACCCTCGCCGCGGCCGGCCTGAGCCCGAACGACGGTCTCGGCGGCATTCTCAAGGGCCTGGACGCGCTGCCCGAGGGCGCCGCGATCAAGGCGTCCTTCGAAGCCGAGCTCGCCGACGGTCCCGCGCTGGCGATGGTCGACTCCGACCGCGGCATCACCAACCTGCACGTGCCGAGCGATGTCATCGTCGACGCCTCGATGCCGGCCATGATCCGTACGTCCGGGCACATGTGGGGCCCGGACGGCCAGGAGGCCGACACCCTCGCCGTCCTCCCGGACAGCAGCTACTCCGGCGTGTACCAGGTCGTCATCGACGACTGCCGTACCCACGGCGCCTTCGACCCGTCGACGATGGGCTCGGTGCCCAACGTGGGCCTGATGGCGCAGAAGGCCGAGGAGTACGGCAGCCACGACAAGACCTTCGAGATCGCCGCCGCGGGCACCGTCCGCGTCGTCGACGGCGGCGGCAACGTCGTGCTGGAGCAGGCGGTGAACGTCGGCGACATCTTCCGCATGTGCCAGACGAAGGACCTGCCGATCCAGGACTGGGTCAAGCTCGCCGTCACCCGCGCCCGCGCGACCGGCAACCCGGCCGTGTTCTGGCTCGACGAGGGCCGTGCGCACGACGCGACCCTCATCGGGAAGGTCAGGACCTACCTCGCCGACCACGACACCGAGGGCCTGCAGATCGAGATCATGTCGCCGGTCGAGGCGACCGCGTTCTCCCTGGAGCGGATCCGCCGTGGCGAGGACACCATCTCGGTCACCGGCAATGTGCTGCGCGACTACCTGACCGATCTCTTCCCCATCCTGGAGCTCGGTACGAGCGCGAAGATGCTCTCCGTCGTCCCGCTCATGAACGGCGGCGGACTGTTCGAGACCGGCGCCGGCGGCTCCGCGCCGAAGCACGTCCAGCAGCTGGTCAAGGAGAACTACCTGCGCTGGGACAGCCTGGGTGAGTTCCTCGCGCTGGCGGTCAGCTTCGAGCACCTGGCGCAGACCACGGGCAACGCGCGCGCCCAGATCCTCGCGGACACCCTGGACCGTGCGACCGCCACGTTCCTCAACGAGGACAAGTCGCCCACCCGTCGCCTCGGCGGCATCGACAACCGGGGCAGCCACTTCTACGTGGCGCTCTACTGGGCCCAGGAGCTGGCGAAGCAGACCGACGACGCGCAGCTCGCGGAGGCGTTCGGCGCCCTTGCCAAGACGCTCACGGAGCAGGAGCAGACGATCGTCGGCGAACTGATCGCCGTGCAGGGTTCGCCCGTCGACATCGGCGGCTACTACCGGCCCGACGTGACGAAGGCGTCGGCGGTCATGCGCCCGTCGACGACCTTCAACCAGGCGCTCGAAATTCTCGCCTGAGGATCTGAGGATCTGAGGGCCTGACGGCCTGAGACAGCGGCGGGGCGGAGGGCATCGCCCTCCGCCCCGCCTGATGCGTGCCTGATCCGCCCCGGCCGGCACCTGTCCGCGCCGCGGCGGCTCCGTGTTCACGCCAAGGGGCCCGTGTGCCCCGCCTCCCGTGGGCGTTTCCCTCCACGACCGGCTGACCCGTCCGCGCGGCCCGGTCGCCGATGGCGTACCACGGGCAGCGGCGGCTTCCGTCTTCTGTGCCCGTCACAGCTTCCGGGTGGTCCGCCCGGCCGGCGCCGGGGCTACGACCGGCGGCGAGGCTTGCCGCCCTTGGCGCTCTTGCCCTTGCCGCCCTTGGGGCCGCCGGAGCCACTGCGCGGGCTCTTGCGGGTCGGTGTGCCGGCCGCGGTCGACTTGCCGGCCGCGGACTTCCGCCGTGCGCTGTCCGCCTCGGGGCGCTTGGCCTTCGACTGCGCCGGTGCCGGGGCGCGGCCACGTGTGCTGTTGACGGTCCGTCCGCGGACAATCCCGATGAAGTCCTCCACCAGGTCCGTGGTTTCGTTCTCCGGCCACGACAGCGCGACGCGTGACTCGGGGGCGTCCGAGACGGTCCGGTAGGTGAGGTCCTTTCGGTGGTGCAGGCGTGCGATGGACTGCGGGACGACGAGAAGCCCCACTCCCGCCGCCACCAACTCGATGGCGTCCGCCGTCGTGGCCGGACGCTCCAGGGCGGGCCGTCCCGGCCGGTGCTCCCAGTCGAGGGTGTCGTCGAGGGGATGCAGCACGATGTCGTCGGCCAGATCCCCGGCCGACACCTCGTCGACCGCCGCGACGATGTGGTCCTTCGGGACCACGACCACCGTCGTCTCGGTGTAGAGGGGAATCGCGCTGAGGTCAGTCCGGTCGATCGGCAACCGCAGGAGACCCGCGTCGGCACCGCCGCCCCGCAGCAGGTCGGGTGCTTCGCCGGCGGACACCGCGAGGAGCGTCAGTGGGACGTCGGGCAGCCGCTCGTTCCAGATCCGCACCCACTTGCCGGGCGTCACTCCAGGGACATACGCCAGCCGGAACGAAGGGGATGCTTCCGAGCCTGTCACCCCGCCAGGTTACCGGTCGTGGTCGGAGGTGTCGCACACGCTCGATACTCTTGACACCATGACGTCGCACCAGACCACCCAGACCATGAAGCCCGCGACCGCGGCGAAGAAACTGGGTGTGTACCTCGAGGCCACCCCCGCCGAGTTCCAGGAGGGTGTCGTCTCGCGCAGCGAGCTGAGCACGCTGCAGACCGATCCGCCCGAGTGGCTGCAGGAACTGCGACGCAACGGCCCGCACCCCCGGCCGGTGGTCGCGGCGAAGCTGGGCATCTCCATCGCCGGTCTCGCGCGCGGCGGAGTCACCGAACCCCTCACCACCGAGCAGATCGACGCGCTGAAGAAGGACCTTCCCGAGTGGCTGCAGAAGGAACGCGCCACCCAGGCCGAGGTCCGCAAGGAAGCGGTGCGCATCAAGGAGAAGAGGGACAGGGAGAAGGACACGGAGCGGGGCGACCGGCCCGACCGCTCGCGCTGACGGTTTGTGCCTGACGGTACGCCGGAAGGTTCCCCGTCCGACGGTCCGCGTCTGACGGTCGTGTGGGCCACGTACCGCTGGGCGCGTGCCCGGGCCCGCGGGCGCCGGGCGTGTGCCGGAGGCTACGAGGCGCCCGCCGGGGCTCGCCGGGCGCCGGGGGCTCCGGCCATGATCGCCTCGACGTCCTGCGTCGCGAACTCACTGCTGGTCATGGCGTGGCCTCCCCGGTCCTCCATCCCCAGGCCGTGATCATTCCGGGTGAGAGCGCGGCGCAGTCAGGCGAGTCGAGATAACGGACCGCCGCGTCGACCGTCTCGTCGTCGACCAGCCCGGTGGCCACGATCGCCTCCCTCGCCCGGTCCCAAGTCCCCGCCCAGAAGCGGCTGATGGGGCTGCCGGGAACCAGAGGCGGCACCTGGATCTCCGCGGCGACGGACGCGAGCCCCGCGGCGCGCAGCAGCCGCGGATAGTCCGGAACCCAGGAGACATCGGTGCCGATGGTGTCGCGCAGCCCCTGCCACATGGCCCGCATGACCCTGGTGTACGGCGTCGTGGGCGCGCTCGCTGTGGTCAGGTCGACGGCGTCGCTGAGGACCAGCACCCCACCGGGAGCCAGGAGTTCGCCGAGCCGGGCGATCAGACGCCGCCGTCCGGGCAGGTGCATCAGGACGAACCGGGCGTGGACCAGCTGGAATCGGCCGGGGTCGAACTCCGGGGCGGTGATGTCCGCCTCCAGGGCGTCGAGCCCGGGCAGGGGATGGGCGGTGAGGAAGCGTACGTCGCGGTCGACGGCCAGCACCGACGCGACACCGGCCTCGTCCAGCAGCCGCCGGGCGACGGTCCCGGTGCCGGCTCCCACATCGAGACAGCTCCAGCCCGGCCCGGCCCCCAGGTCCCTGAGGCGGGCCATCGTCGTGTCGTCGTAGGTCACCGCGCCGAGGTCGATGCGGTCGTCCTCGCCGGACTGCTCGGGCCGGAACACGCTCTCGCCGTAACGGGCAGCCGTGGAGAGCCCCGGCGGCTGCTCGCCGCGCCGGGCGTGTGCGCACATGCGTCGGTCACCGCCTCTGTGCCTCAGCGGGCATCGCGCGAGCGGCCCGATGCCACCCGTAGGGCGACGGTCACCGCCTGCGGCGCGTACCCCTCCATTATGGCCGGGGTGCTCCGCGCATTCCTGGCGTGGCTGCGGGCGCGGCCGAGGCGACGAACCGGCCGGTCGCGGAGTGCAGGTCGCCCGTCGGACCGGTCAGGTCCGACACGATGGCCACGAGGTCGCGGTCGGGATCCGGGTACACAGCCACGCGGCGGGACCCGGGTACACGGCCGCGCGGCGGCCCCCGGGAACACGGCCATGCGGCGGGATCCCTGGACGTCACCGCGCGGACCGCGACTATGTGCTGGTCACCGCGCGCAAGGCCGACTCAGGGACAGCGGCTCCGGCCGAGCAGCCGGCTCGGCACGCCGCAGGACCGCACAAGCCGCGGGAGGCGTTCGTCCCGGGAATACCGTGTCGCCATGGTGCACGCCGGTAGCCCCCAGGCCGATCGACCGGAGGGGCCGGCCGCTCCGGGCCGGTCCCTGGCCCCGCTTCTTGCGGTCTGCGCGGGTTACTTCATGGTCATCCTGGATGTGACCGTCATCAATGTCGCCGTCCCGGTGGTCGGGCGGGAGTTGTCGGCCTCGCTCACCGGGATCCAGTGGATCACGGACGGCTACACCCTGATCTTCGCCGGCCTGCTCCTCACCGGCGGCGCGCTGGGGGACCGGCTGGGCAACCGCCGGATCTTCTGTACCGGGGTGGTGGTGTTCACCGCCGCCTCCCTCGGCTGCGGACTCGCCCCGAGCACCGGGACCCTGGTGGCCGCCCGGCTGTTGGAAGGACTCGGCGCGGCACTGATCGTGCCCGGCTCCCTCGCCCTCCTCCAACAGGCCTATCCCTCACCCGCCGAGCGATCCAGGGCCTTCGGCCTGTGGGGCTCCATGGCGGGCATCGCCGCCTCCGCCGGGCCCCTCCTGGGCGGCCTCCTGGTCACCACCGTTGGCTGGCGCTGGGTGTTCTTCATCAATCTGCCCGTGGGGTGCGCCTGCCTGCTGCTGACACTGCGCCGCCTGCCCGCTTCGGCCCGGCACCCGGACCGACCCGTGGACTGGCCGGCCCAGTGCGCGCTGATCGCGATGGTGGCCCTGCTCATCGCCGTCCTCAACGAAGCCGGACGACGCGGCTGGACGGATCCACTGATCCTCACCGGGGCCGGCTTGTGTCTGCTGGCAGCCGTCGCGTTCGTCCTGCGTGAGCACCGGGCCCGCACCCCCGTGCTGCCCCTGCGACTGCTGCGCTCCCGCCCGATGAGCGGCGGAGCGGCCATCGGCCTGCTGTTCAACTTCGCCTTCTACGGCATGATCTTCACCGCCAGCCTGTACTTCCAGCACCAGCGCGGCCTGACCGCGCTGCGCACCGGGCTCGCCCTCTTCCCGGCCGTGGCGATGACCATGTTCGCCTCGGTCCTGTCCGGGCGACTGGCCCGCCGTACCGGACACCGCCCCCTTGTGGTCACGGGCATGCTCCTGGGAGCGGCGGGTCTGGCAGGCTGGGCCGCCGCCGGACAGAGCCCGGACTACCTCCTGCTCGTGGCGCCGATGATGGCGGCGGGCTTCGGCACGTCCTTCGCCCTCACCGGAACAACCGCCACCGTGATGTCGGCGTCTGCGGACGAGTACTCCGGGACCGCTTCCGCCCTGTTCAACACCACCCGCCAGATCGGCAGTGCCGCAGGCGTCGCGCTGGGAGGCTCACTGCTGGCCGCCGCGGCCGGCTTCACGACCGGGCTGCGGACCAGCATGGCCATCGGCGCGGCGGCGTACCTGACGGCCGCCGTACTTGCACTCTTCTGCATCCCGCGGAAGGCACTCCACCCGTCATCGGCTGAATGACGGCGGGCCAGGGCGGGCACGCCGGAGGTTCGGGACCTCTGCCGTGCCGGGAAGTCGTCGCGCCGTCCGGGCCGTCCATGAAGTCGGCGATGGAGGGTTGCGGTTGGCTGAGGCCCGGGGGCCGGACCGCCATGTGGCCGTATCCGCCGCACACCGGCTCACCGCGGCGGTTCGCGGCTTCCGCCGGCTGGGTCTCATGAGCTGGTGGACAGGCGGTCCCCGGCGGCGGCCCTGACGTCGGGCTCCTCCATCGGGTCGTCCCGCAGCCGGACGAGCCGCTGCCGGTCCAGCGGCCCGTCGGGTGCGGAGGCGATGCCCAGCAATCGGGCGTTCGATTCGCAGTCCCACAGCGACTCGGTGTACGCCCGGTCGAGTCCGGCCGGGGGGAGCGCCGCCAGGGCTTTCAGGTAGGCCGGCCGTTCGTAGGAGTGCGGGGTGCGCAGCCACAGTCGGCGCAGTACTGGAGCCGCCTCCGCGGCTGCGGGCCCGAAGCGGGACAGACCGGCGGCCAGCCGGTCGGGGCCGCACCACCGGCGTGTCTTCTCGTGAGCCGCGAGTTCGTCCACAAGCACGGGAACGTCCTGGATTTCCCCGTACTCGGCCAGAACCCGGATGCCTGTCCAGGACAACCAGGGCCGCTCGTCCGCCGCCCATCGGCGTGCCTCGGGCACAGCGAGGGCGCCGAGCCGCTCGACCGCACGCGCGAGCCCGGGAAGGGGCCGCTCGCCGTCCACGGTCCCGAGGCCGGGCACCAAGGGAATCAGCGCCGGCTCCGGCGGACGACCGGCCAAGGCGTCCAGGGCCTTGATCTTTGCACCGTCGGCCAGCAGGCACAGGAGGAGGCGACCGCTCGGACTCACGTCGACCGTGTGCATCCGTGGCCTGCGAACGGGTGCGACGGGCAGCGGCCCCGCCCCCCAGCGCACCCAGGGCTCGGACCGCCGCAGCAGCGGTTCCTCCCCCGTCAACCGGGCCCGTGCGACGTCGACCAGGTCGTCCCACCACTCGACCGGCCAGACACCTGCCACGGACTCAAGGACATCCACCCAGTGCTCGCCCTCGCGGATGTAGGCCCGCAGGGCTTCGCGGGCCTCGGCCGAACCCGACACAGCCAGTAGTTCCAACGTGAGTGTGGCTCGCTCGCAGTCGTCCTCGTCGTCGCCCAGCAGGGCGACCAGCGGATCCAGCGGGAGTCCCAGCTCCTGGATCAGCCGCGCCAGGTAGAGGTGGCGGTCGTCCACCGAGTCCCACCGCCAGTCGTCCCCGACGACGTCGTACACCAGCTCGGCGGATGTCGCAGGATCGTCCAGCGCCGGCAGCGCACCCAGCCCCCGGCCTCGTTGCAGCATTCCCTTGAGCGAGCCCGCCGACGCGTAGGCCGGGTCGCTCGTTGATTGGTCGCTCATCGATGCCGAGCCTGCCCGAGACGCACCTCTGCCACCAGGCATTTTCTCGATGGCCAGCCCGCCCCTGAGGGGCCATCGCAACGCCCGGCCCGGGTCACCCGGCCGGGGTCATGGCGCATAAGCACACAGGGCTCATGTGCCGGGGTGTCGTTAAGGCTCCGCGTCAGGACGGGGCGAGGACGCAGAACTCGTGGCCCTCCGGGTCGGCCAGGCACGTCCACGGGACCTCGCCCTGGCCGAGGTCGAGGTCGGTGGCGCCGAGGGCCCGCAGCCGGGCCACCTCTGCTGCTGTGTCGTCACCGGGGTACGGCAGCAGGTCAAGATGGACGCGGTCCGGCACGGTCCTCACGTCGGGCGTGCGGAGGAACTCGAGATACGGGCCGACTCCCTTGGCGGAGCGCAACACCGCATGATCGTCAGTCACTTCATGCAGGGTCCAGTCCACCGCCTCACCCCAGAACCGGGCCATGGCCCGCGGATCCGCGCAGTCGACCACCACCGCGGCGATCGGCCCGGTGTCCCGGTAGATCTCCCGAGGCTCCAGCACGCAGAACTCGTTGCCCTCCGGGTCGGCCAGGCACGTCCACGGGACCTCGCCCTGGCCCACCTGGGCGGGCGTCGCACCGAGAGCCCGGAGGCGCGCGACCAACTCCGCCTGATGGGCAGCAGAGGTGGTGGCGAGATCGAGGTGCACACGGTTCTTTGTCGGTGTCTTGGGTTCCGGGACGGGAACGACGTCGACGCAGACGGCGACCGGGTCCGGCCAGACCAGGCCGCCGACGGGTCCGACGTAGGTGGTCACGCCGGGGCTGTAAGCATTCCAGCCGAGCGCCTCCGCCCAGAAGCGGCCGACCGCCGAGCCATCAAGAGCCTTTATGTTCACCTGAACAGGTCGCAGTGCCATGCCGGGGATCCTATGCACCCGTTCTGCAACGACATCCGCGCCGTCGCCAAACAGCGATCAACTCGCTCACCAGCCGCAATGCTCAGCTCGCCAGGTAGAGCGCTCAGCCCCGCCAGGTGAACTGCTCACTCGCCAGATGAAGTGCCAGGTCACAACCTGCTGCGGCTCACCGACCGTCATTGCATAAAAGTGCAGAGATGCGTATAGTCATGCCATCGACAAGGAGGGTTCGATGGCGGTGCGAGCAGCAGTGGCAGGAGCGAGCGGGTACGCGGGCGGGGAACTGCTGCGGCTCCTCCTGACACACCCCGGGATCGAGATCGGAGCCCTCACCGGCAATTCCAACGCAGGCCAGAAGCTCGGCGGACTGCAGCCCCACCTGCTGCCGCTCGCCGACCGGGTGCTCGAGGCCACCACCGCCGAGGTACTCGCCGGGCACGAGGTCGTCTTTCTCGCGCTCCCGCACGGGCAGTCCGCCGCCGTCGCCGAGCAGCTCGGTGACGATGTGCTCGTCGTCGACATGGGTGCCGACTTCCGGCTCAAGGACGCCGCCGACTGGGAGGCGTTCTACGGATCGCCGCACGCCGGGACCTGGCCCTACGGCCTCCCCGAACTGCCAGGCGCCCGCGCCGCGCTGGAGGGGTCCAAGCGCATCGCGGTGCCCGGTTGCTATCCGACCGCCGTCTCGCTCGCGCTGTTTCCGGCGTACATCGCCGCTCTCGCCGAGCCCGAGGCCGTGATCACCGCCGCATCCGGAACCTCCGGTGCGGGCAAGGCACCCAAGACGCATCTGCTCGGCAGCGAGGTGATGGGGTCGATGACCCCGTACGGCGTCGGCGGCGGCCACCGGCACACGCCCGAGATGATCCAGAACCTCAGCGCGGCGGCGGGGGAGCGGGTCACCGTCTCCTTCACGCCCACCCTCGCGCCCATGGCCCGCGGCATCCTCGCCACCTGCAGCGTCAAGGCGAAGCCGGGCACGACGGCACAGGACGTGCGGGCCGCGTACGAGAAGGCCCTGGCCGACGAATCGTTCGTCCATCTCCTCCCCGAGGGTCAGTGGCCCGCGACCGCCTCCGTGTACGGATCGAACGCCGTGCAGATCCAGGTCGCCCATGACGAGGCCGCGGGCCGCATCATCGCGATCAGCGCCATCGACAACCTGACCAAGGGCACCGCGGGCGCCGCGGTGCAGAGCATGAACATCGCCCTCGGGCTCCCCGAGGACACCGGACTTTCCACGATCGGAGTGGCACCGTGAGCGTCACGGCAGCGAAGGGGTTCACGGCGGCGGGCATCGCCGCCGGGATCAAGGGGAACGGCAACCCGGACCTGGCCCTCGTGGTCAACAACGGTCCCCGCCGTGCGGCCGCGGGCGTCTTCACCTCCAACCGTGTCAAGGCCGCCCCCGTCCTGTGGTCCGAGCAGGTCCTGCGCGGCGGTGAAGTCGGCGCCGTCGTTCTCAACTCCGGCGGCGCCAACGCCTGTACGGGCCCCAAGGGCTTCCAGGACACCCACGCCACCGCCGAGAAGGTCGCCGACGTCCTGAACCACGTCCTCCACGCGGATGCGGAGGCCCACAGCGCCGGCGAGGTCGCTGTCGCATCCACCGGCCTCATCGGCATCCTGCTCCCGATGGACAAGCTCCTGCCCGGCATCGACAGGGCTGCCGCCGAGCTGAGCGAGCACGGCGGCGAGAAGGCCGCCATCGCCATCAAGACCACCGACACCGTCCACAAGACCTCTGTGGCCGCGGGGGAGGGCTGGACCGTCGGCGGCATGGCCAAGGGCGCGGGCATGCTCGCCCCCGGCCTGGCCACCATGCTCGTCGTCCTCACCACCGATGCCGACCTGGAGCCGGCGACCCTCGACAAGGCCCTGCGCGACGCCACCCGGCAGACCTTCGACCGCATCGACTCCGACGGCTGCATGTCGACCAACGACACGGTCCTGCTGCTCGCGTCCGGAGCGAGCGGGATCACGCCCCGGTACGAGGAGTTCGCCGAGGCCGTGAAGGGCGTCTGTGACGACCTCGCACGCCAGCTCATCGGCGATGCGGAGGGTGCCAGCAAGGACATCCGCATCGAAGTGATCAATGCGGCCGGTGAGGACGACGCCGTCGAGGTGGGCCGCTCCATCGCCCGTAACAACCTGCTCAAGTGCGCCATCCACGGCGAGGACCCCAACTGGGGCCGCGTCCTGTCGGCCATCGGCACCACCCAGGCGGAGTTCGACCCCGACCGGCTCAATGTCGCCATCAACGACATCTGGGTCTGCAAGAACGGCAGCGTCGGCGAGGACCGCGAGCTCGTCGACATGCGCTACCGCGAGGTCAAGATCACCGCCGACCTCGCCGCCGGATCCGCGTCCGCCGTCATCTGGGCCAACGACCTCACCGCCGACTACGTCCACGAGAACAGCGCGTACTCCTCCTGAGGACTCATGAGCACCCGTAAGCACACCGCACTGCCCAAGGCCCAGATCCTCATCGAGGCGCTGCCCTGGCTGACCCGGCACAACGGCAGGACCGTCGTGATCAAGTTCGGCGGCAACGCCATGATCGACGAGGATCTGAAGGCCGCCTTCGCCCAGGACGTCGTCTTTCTGCGCCAGGCCGGAATCAAGCCGGTCGTCGTGCACGGCGGTGGCCCGCAGATCAACGCGCAGCTCGACCGGCACGGCCTGGTCAGCGAGTTCAAGGCGGGCCTGAGGGTCACCACCCCCGAGGCGATGGACGTCGTACGGATGGTGCTCGCCGGCCAGGTCCAGCGCGAGCTGGTCGGGCTGCTCAACCAGCACGGTCCGCTCGCCGTCGGCATGACCGGCGAGGACGCCCACACCATCACGGCGACCAAGCATCAGCCGCAGATCGACGGCGAGCTCGTCGACATCGGCCGGGTCGGCGAGATCACCGAGATCGACACGGGCGCCATCCAGGCACTGCTCGACGACGGTCGCATCCCGGTCGTCTCCTCCATCGCACGCTCCGCGGACGACCACCACGTCTACAACGTCAACGCCGACACCGCGGCGGCGGCGCTCGCCGCCGCGCTGGGCGCCGAGACGCTCATGGTCCTCACCGATGTCGAGGGCCTCTACGAGGACTGGCCCGAGAGCGACGACGTGATCAGCAGGCTCACCGCGAGCGAGCTGGAGAAGCTGCTGCCCGACCTCTCCAGTGGGATGGTTCCGAAGATGGAGGGCTGTCTCTTCGCCGTACGCAACGGGGTCCGGACCGCCCGTGTGCTCGACGGCAGGGTCCCGCACTCGATCCTGCTGGAAATCTTCACCGACGAGGGCATCGGCACGATGGTGCTGCCCGACGGACAGGGGGAATCATGAGCAACCAGGAACTCACGCGGCGCTGGCAGGGCGTGATGACCGACAACTACGGCACTCCGAAGCTGTCGTTGGTGCGCGGCGAGGGCGCCACGGTGTGGGACGCGGACGGCGTCCGGTACACCGACTTCGTCGGCGGTATCGCGGTGAACGCGCTCGGTCATGCCCACCCCGCAGTCGTCGAGGCCGTCTCCCGCCAGATCGCGTCGCTCGGGCATGTGTCCAACCTCTTCGTCGCCGAGCCGCCCGTCGCGCTCGCCGAGCGGCTGATCCAGCTCGCCGGCCGCCCGGGACGTGTCTTCTTCTGCAACTCCGGCGCCGAGGCCAACGAAGCCGCCTTCAAGATCGGCCGGCTGACGGGCCGTCGGCACATGGTCGCCACGCACGGCGGCTTCCACGGCCGCACCATGGGCTCGCTCGCGCTGACCGGACAGCCGGGCAAGCAGCAGCCGTTCCTGCCGCTGCCCGGGGACGTCACGCACGTTCCGTACGGCGACGCCGAGGCGCTGCGGGCCGCGGTCACCGAAGAGACCGCGCTCGTGATCATCGAGCCGATCCAGGGCGAGAACGGCGTGGTCGTCCCTGCGAGGGGTTATCTGGAAGCCGCTCGTGCGATCACCCGGGCCACGGGCACGCTGCTCGTGCTCGACGAGGTCCAGACGGGCATCGGGCGCACCGGCCACTGGTTCGAGTACCAGGCCCACCAGGGCGTCGAGCCCGATCTCGTCACGCTGGCCAAGGGCCTGGGCGGCGGTCTTCCGATCGGCGCGACCCTCGCCTTCGGCGAGGCTGCCGGCCTTCTGAAGCCCGGTCAGCACGGCACCACCTTCGGCGGGAACCCCGTCGCCTGCGCCGCCGGACTCGCCGTGCTCGACACGCTCGCGGCGGACGGAACCCTCGACGAGGTCAAGCGGCTCGGCGAGAAACTGCGCGACGGAATAGAGTCCCTGGGCCACCCGCTGGTGTCCCATGTCCGTGGCGCGGGGCTGCTGCTGGGTATCGTGCTCAACGAGCCCCTCGCGCCGCAGGCGCAGCAGGCGGCCCAGAGCGCCGGCTTCCTGGTGAACGCGCCCGCCCCCGATGTCGTACGGCTGATGCCGCCACTGATCATCGGCGAGGCGGAGGTGGATGCGTTCCTCGGGACCCTGCCCGGCGTTCTCGACGCAGTCGACGGGGATGGACGATCCGGAGAATGAGACGACGATGACCGAGGCGCAGGACACCGAGCACGGCGGGCCCGCCGTACCCCAGACCCGTACGGCCCGCCACCGCCGGATCGTGGACATCCTCAACCGGCAGCCGGTGCGCTCGCAGAGCCAACTGGCCAAGCTCCTCGCGGACAACGGCCTGAGCGTCACCCAGGCGACGCTGTCCCGCGATCTCGACGAGCTGGGAGCGGTGAAGATCCGCAACACGGGCGGCGAGCTGATCTACGCGGTGCCCAGCGAGGGCGGCTTCCGCACCCCGCACGCCCCGCTCGGCGAGTCGGCGAAGGAGGAGCGCATGCGTCGCCTCTCCGGTGAGCTGCTGATCTCCGCCGAGGCCTCGGCCAACCTCGTGGTGCTGCGTACCCCCCCGGGCGCGGCCCAGTTCCTCGCCTCGGCCATCGACCAGGCCGAACTGCACGACATCCTGGGCACTATCGCCGGCGACGACACGCTGATGCTCATCAGCCGTGACCCGTCCGGCGGCCAGGCGCTCGCCGACCATCTGCTGCGCCTGGCCCAGAACGACCGCTGAGGCCCGGACCGCGGAGAGCCCGTACGACAGCTGAGACCCGTACGACCGCTGGGCCCGTACGACCGGACCGCCGTCAGGCGGTCAGCGCCGCCAGGTGGCGGGCGAATCCGCTGGTTCGCCAGGTGCTGCCGTCGGCGTTGACCGCGAAGCCCTCGGTGTCGGGCAGCGCCTCCAGCCAGTCGCGGGCCCGCTCACCCATGGCGTACGCCGCCGTCGCGCGGGCGTCCGCGTGCGTCAGCCCCGGGCAGACGACGGTCATCGACGCGATGCCGTCGGCGGGGGGCCTGCGGGTGTGCGGGTCGACGATGTGGCAGCCGCGTTCGGCGGGCCCCGAGGTGGCGACGGCGAGTCCTTCGGCGGCCTCGATCACCGTGACCAGTTCGCCCGGGTGCAGCGGATCGGACACGCCCACCCGCCAGGGGCCGCCGTGCAGCTGGATGTCGCCGCCTCCGTTGAGGCAGACCGCCTCCGCGCCGGACGAGGCGAGCATGCGGACCGCGCACTCCACCGCCCAGCCCTTGACCAGGCCGGTCGGGTCAAGCTCGCCGGAGTGGCGCGCGGTGAACCAGCCGTCGCTCTCGTGCTCCGCGTCCCCGCAGAGCTGGAGCACCTCGGCGACCTCGGTGACACAGTCACCGAGCGAGAGTTCACCCCGGGCGAGCCGGCTGAGCTGGCTGTCCTCGCGATAGGTCGAGAAGATCTCGTCGACGCGATGCAGACCGGCCACGGCGGCGGCGAGTCCGGCCCGCACCCTCGGATGGTCGCTGCCGGTCGCGATCCGGATGTCGAACGAGAAGACCGTGCCCATGGAGTGCTCGACATGGCGCAGCCGCTCCTGGCCGGGCATCACAGACCAGCCTTGTCGAGTGCGCTCTGGAGGGACTTGATGTATCCCTGGCTGGTGTAGCTGGCGCCGGAGACGGCGTCGATCTGAGCGCTCTGCGCGGTGATCGCGGCCTGGTTGAGCTTGGGTACGGCGTTGGCCGCGATCTGGCGGCTGTTGGGGTCGGCGCTGGGTGTCTTGACGGCGTCGGCCGCGGTGATCTTGCCGCCCCTCACGGTGATCCGCACCTGCACCGGGCCGTACTGGGTGTCGCTCACGTCGCCGAGCACGGTTTTCGCGGCCGATCCGCCACCGCCACCGCCACCGGTGCCGTCACCGGTGCCTGAGCCGGCCTCGGCGCCCGAACCGGTCTCTGCGCCGGAACCGGCCTCTGCGCCCGAGCCGGCCTCGGGGCCCGAACCGGGGCCGTCGCCCGTTCCCTGTCCGGGCTGCGCCCCGGCCGCGGAGCCCGGCGCTCCGGCGGTTCCCGCCTTGTCGAGTGCGCTCTGGAGGGACTTGATGTATCCCTGGCTGGTGTAGCTGGCGCCGGAGACCGCGTCGATCTGAGCGCTCTGCGCCGTCACCGCGGCCTGGTTGAGCTTGGGAATCGCGTCGGCGGCGATCTTCCGGCTGTTGGGGTCCGCATCGGGCGCCTTCACCGCCTGTGCCGCGGTGATTCTGCCGCCGCTGAGGGTGAGCTGGACCTGGACCGGGCCGAACTGCGTGTCGGCGGCCTCGCCGAGCACGGTCTGCCCGCTCGCGGCCGCCGATCCTGCCGGCGGCACCTGGGACCCCGCCGACGCCTCGACCACGGTGGTGCCCGGCTGCTTCAGTGCCAGCAGCAGGACGACACCGGACGCGGTGGCGGCGACGCCGATCATGATCCGCCGAAGCGGATGCTTCCTTTTCACGGACGGCCTCACATCTCGAAGGACTCGTGGTGGATCCGGCGGGACGGCACTCCTGCCTCGCGCAGTGCCTGGAACGACTCCTCGGCCAGACCGGGCGGCCCGCAGAGGTAGACGTCGTGTTTCTCGATGTCGGGCAGAAGATCCTTCAGCCGCTCGGCGGTGATTTCGGGCCGGGCCCCGTCCGGTCCGTTCACCGCGTACATCAGCTGTGCGTCGCGTTGGTCCGCGATCTTTTCCAGTTCTTCCCAGAGCACCAGGTCCTCGGTCTTGCTGGCCCGGTAGAGCAGCGTCAGGTCTCCCGGACCGCCGGGCAGCGTCTCGAAGAGCGCCCGCATCGGGGTGATCCCGGCGCCGCCAGCGATCAGCAGCACCTTGTTGCGGCTCCGGCGCCCGGCGGTCATGGCTCCGTACGGCCCCTCCGCCCAGATCCGGGTCCCCGGCTCCAGCCGGGACAGTGCCGTGCTGTGCCTGCCGACCGCCTTGACGGTGATACGCATCAGCGTGGGGCGGGGCGGTGCGGACAGCGAGTACGGATTGGCGCTCCAGCGCAGGCCCTTGGTGAGGAACCGCCAGCGGAAGAACTGACCCGCCTCGGCGCCGAGCCGGTGCAGCCGCCGCCCGGTGATCAGTACGGAGACCACACCCGGAGCCTCGTCCACGGTGGACTCGACCCGCATCCGGTGCCAGAGGTTGAGCCGGACCGGCGCCAGGACCCGGTACCAGAGCAGCAGCGCGCCGACCGTGCCGTACAGCGCGTACCAGACGGTGCGCACGGTCGGGTTCGCCACGAACTCGGAGCCGGTGGCCAGCTGGTGCCAGAAGGTCAGATACACGGCGACATAGGTGGACAGGTGCAGGTAGTACCACGTCTCGTACGGCATCCTGCGGCGGACCACCCCGGCCGAGACGAAGCCGATGAACAGCAGAATCCCGGTGCCGATCGCAGCGTTGACCATCTCGGGGAAGTCGACGACGACGGTGACGGTCTGCTCCACGACGCCGGTCTTCGCCTGGACGGCGTACCCCCACACGGTCATCACGACATGCGTGACGATCAGACTGATCGCGTAACGGCCGCTCATCGCGTGCCAGCGGGTCACCCGGTCGGATCCCACCCGCCGCTCCAGCGCCGGGACCCGCGCCATCAGCAGGACCACCAGCGCGATCAGGTAGCCGCCGAGCAGGCCGGTGATCCGACCCGCGCCGATCAGCCACTCGGAGGTCGTCATGTGGACCACTGCCGTGTTCTGCCACCACAGCGACATCACCGCCGCCGCCCCGGCCCCGGCGACGGTCAGCAGCGCCACCGCAGGATCCCGCCGGGGGCGGATCGCCCGCATGGTCAGCCGCCTTGCGGCCCGACCACTCTGCAACATCGCCACGACTGCTCCTCGGCTGTGCCTCGTTCGCGTATGTGGATACGGATGCGGGGAGGCTGGAGTTCAACAGGAGGGGCGGTTGTGGAAACTGTGACGACGCGGGACCCGTCAGTAGCGTGTGAGGGCCGTGCGACCCGATGTCGTGCCGATGGCGATGTGCGGACGCCGTGACGGCTCGGTCCAGGCCAGGATTCTCGTCATCGCGGCGGCCGGCACCGACACACAACCGGCCGTCGATCCCTTGCCGTTGACGTGCAGAAAGATGCCGGCGCCGCGGCCGCGCACCGGGCGGTCGTAGTTGAAGCCGATGACCATGGCGTGGGCGTACTGGGTGGCGTAACCGGCCAGATGCTCGGACTCCTTGGCCCGGCAGTCCCGGGGAAGACCCTCCACCCAGCGGTTGTAGGCGCGCGCGTTGTTGTCCTGACACCACCAGGAGTTCTTGGTGACCCGGCGATAGGAGTAGCCGGTCCCACGGGGAGCGGGCTCGACCCCGAAGGCGTACGGCAGGCGGTACAGCCCGGTCGGTGTGGTGGACGTGTTCTGCTTGCGCTCGGACCCCTCGGCCAGTCCCTTCGCGCCGAAGCGGGCGGCGGTGGAGCCCACGGCCGCCCACCGGCCGCCGCGTCGGCGCTGCCACCAGGTGACCGTCCCCGTGGTGGAGCCGGTCTTCGGTGCCTCGGCGGTGATCAGCTGGGAGCCGCCGCCGGTGTCGGCCATCCGCTCGGGGAGCGGGGCCGCGCGGCCGGGGACGGCCGCGACGGTGCCGGCGGCGAGGAGGAGGAGTACGGAGCCAAGTGCGAGTCCGGGGCGCATGGTTCACGACCGTACGCGGCCCGTGGGTGCCGCGCTGCCCGGACTGAGCCGGACGTGCTCCTGCGTCGCGTGCGCACGGCGCGCGGCCTGGTGCGCCGAAGCTCGGATCCGGCCCGGTGCGCCGAAGCTTGGACCCGGCCTGGCGTGGCGACGCGTGACCGGCCGGGTGTGCCGACGTCACCATGGGCCGGCCGGGGCGGGCCTCAGTCCGTACGTGCCGGCAGGGGCAGCGGCAGCGCGGGCAGCCCGTCCAGGCTCACCCCGACGTGATCCTTCTTCTCGCAGTACGCGGCGAACTCCTCGTCCGACTTCCGGCCGAAGTGCTCCGCGTGCTGGGTGCGCTCCTCCTGGTACTCCAAGAACGGCACGGCGAAACCGCAGGCGTCACTGATCCGGCGGGCGTGGACCACGATGATCGCCCGGGCGCCCGGCCCGTCGGCCTCCTTGAAGTGGGTGATCAACTCCGCCCAGCGCGGGTCGTCCCGGAAGACCGCCTCGCCGCTGCCGTGCACCCGCAGCACCTTGGGCGGTCCGGAGAAGGCGCACCACATCAGGGTGATGCGTCCGTTTCCCTCCTCGCGCAGATGAGCGATGGTCTCGGCGCCGCTGCCGCCGAAGTCGAGATAGGCGAGGGTCAGCCCGTCGATCACGACGAGGGTCCCGCTGCGGCCCTTGGGCGAGAGGTTGACGTGCCCGTCCCCGGTGAGGGGGGCCGTGGCGGTGAAGAACACGGGCTGCTGGTCGATGAAGCTGCGGATCCGGCCTTCTATTCGTTCGTAGCGCTGTCCCATGCGGGTGATTATCCGCCCCGCTCCGAGCCTGCGATGAGGCCGTCTCGGGCCCCGATACGGGCGCCGGGCCGCCTTGTGCGCCGTTTCCCGGGCGCGGACCGCATTGACAGAACATACGGAGGTCTGCATAGTTATACTCATCACCGAATGCATCGTAAGGAGAAACCCGTGACCGAGCGCGTCGTACTCGCCTACTCGGGCGGTCTGGACACCTCCGTCGCCATCGGCTGGATCGCCGAGGAGACGGGCGCCGAGGTCATCGCCGTTGCCGTGGACGTCGGCCAGGGCGGCGAGGACCTGGACGTCATCCGCAAGCGCGCGCTCGCCTGCGGTGCCGTCGAGGCCGAGGTCGCGGACGCGAAGGACGAGTTCGCCGACGAGTACTGCCTCCCGGCGATCAAGGCCAACGCCCTCTACATGGACCGCTACCCGCTCGTCTCCGCCCTCTCCCGGCCGACGATCGTCAAGCATCTCGTCGCCGCTGCCAAGAAGCACAACGCCGGCATCGTGGCCCACGGCTGCACCGGCAAGGGCAACGACCAGGTGCGGTTCGAGGCCGGAATCTCCGCGCTCGGTCCCGACCTGAAGTGCATCGCCCCGGTCCGTGACTACGCCATGACCCGGGACAAGGCGATCGCCTTCTGCGAGGAGAAGCAGCTCCCGATCGCGACCACCAAGAAGTCGCCGTACTCCATCGACCAGAACGTCTTCGGCCGGGCCGTCGAGACCGGCTTCCTCGAGGACATCTGGAACGCGCCGATCGAGGACATCTACGAGTACACCTCGAACCCGGCCCTGCCGCAGGAGGCCGACGAGGTCGTCATCTCCTTCAAGGAGGGCGTCCCGGTCGCCATCGACGGCAGGCCCGTCTCCGTCCTCCAGGCGATCCAGCAGCTCAACGAGCGGGCCGGGGCCCACGGCATCGGCCGGATCGACATGGTCGAGGACCGGCTGGTGGGCATCAAGTCGCGTGAGGTGTACGAGGCACCCGGCGCCATCGCGCTGATCACCGCCCACCAGGAGCTGGAGAACGTCACGGTCGAGCGTGAGCTGGCGCGGTACAAGCGGCAGGTCGAGCAGCGCTGGGGCGAGCTCGTCTACGACGGTCTGTGGTTCTCCCCGCTCAAGCGGGCCCTGGACGGCTTCATCGACGAGGCCAACCAGCACGTCACCGGCGACATCCGGATGACCCTGCACGGCGGTCGCGCCGTCGTCACCGGGCGCAGGTCCAGCGAGTCGCTGTACGACTTCAACCTGGCGACATACGACTCCGGCGACACGTTCGACCAGTCGAAGGCGCAGGGCTTCATCGAGATCTTCGGCCTCGCCTCGAAGATCGCGGCTAAGCGGGACCTCGCCTGACTTCCCGGGCCTGACTTCCCGGGCCTGATCTCCCGGGCCTGATCTCATAGGTACGACAGCCGCCTCCCCGTTCCTCCGCGGGGGTCCCGCCAGGGGCCCGGGGGGAGGGGAGGCGGTCGCACATCCACATCCTGAGGAGCTTCAGCTGTGAGCAGCAACAACGGTGACGTACGGCTCTGGGGCGGCCGTTTCGCCGACGGTCCCGCCGAGGCGCTGGCCAGGCTGTCGGCGTCGGTGCACTTCGACTGGCGCCTCGCGCCGTACGACATCGCCGGCTCCCGGGCGCACGCGCGCGTACTCCACAAGGCGGGCCTGCTCACCGACGACGAGCTGACGCGCATGCTCGAGGGCCTCGACCGGCTCGAAGCGGATGTGGCCGACGGCTCCTTCGTGGGCACGATCGCCGACGAGGACGTGCACACCGCTCTGGAGCGCGGTCTGCTGGAGCGGCTCGGCCCCGACCTCGGTGGCAAGCTGCGGGCGGGCCGCTCGCGGAACGACCAGGTCGCGACCCTCTTCCGCATGTATTTGCGGGACCACGCCCGGATCATCGGCGGCCTCATCGCCGAGCTCCAGGACGCGCTGGTCGCTCTGGCCGAGGCCCACGCCGATGTCGCCATGCCGGGCCGTACGCACCTCCAGCACGCCCAGCCGGTGCTCTTCGCGCACCATGTCCTCGCCCATGTCCAGTCCCTGTCGAGGGACGCGGAGCGGCTGCGCCAGTGGGACGCGCGCACGGCCGTGTCCCCCTACGGCTCGGGCGCGCTCGCCGGGTCCTCGCTCGGCCTCGACCCTGAGGCCGTCGCCGCGGACCTGGGCTTCGAGCACGGCTCGGCGGGCAATTCCATCGACGGCACGGCATCGCGCGACTTCGTCGCGGAGTTCGCGTTCATCACGGCGATGACCGGTGTGAACCTCTCGCGGATCGCGGAAGAGATCATCATCTGGAACACGAAGGAGTTCTCCTTCGTGACATTGCACGACGCGTTCTCGACCGGCTCGTCGATCATGCCGCAGAAGAAGAACCCGGACATCGCCGAGCTGGCGCGTGGCAAGTCCGGCCGGCTGATCGGCAATCTGACGGGTCTGATGGCCACGCTGAAGGCCCTGCCCCTCGCGTACAACCGCGATCTCCAGGAGGACAAGGAGCCGGTCTTCGACTCCTGCGACCAGCTGGAGGTCCTGCTGCCCGCCTTCACCGGCATGATGGCGACGCTCACCGTCAACCGCGAGCGGATGGAGGAGCTCGCCCCGGCGGGATTCTCGCTCGCGACGGACATCGCGGAATGGCTGGTGAAGCAGGGCGTGCCGTTCCGGGTGGCGCACGAGGTGGCCGGCGAGTGCGTGAAGGAGTGCGAGCGGCAGGGCATCGAGCTCGACCAGCTCACGGACGCGCAGTTCGCGAAGATCTCGGAACACCTGACCCCCGAGGTGCGGACGGTGCTGAACGTCCCCGGGGCGCTTGCCTCGCGCAACGGCCGTGGTGGTACGGCTCCTTCGGCCGTGGCGGTCCAACTGGCCGAGGTCAAGGCGGACTTGGCTGTCCAGCACGAGTGGGCTTCCGCGAAGCGGTAGGCCCCGACGGTCTCAGAGGGCCGCCGCCCAGTCGGTGAGCGCGTCGAAGTCGGGCCGGGTCAGCCCGATTCTCTCGTCGATGCGCAGCAACAGGGCGGCGGCCAGATGGCGTTGGTCCACCCATTCGCGGTCGAGCGCCGTGATGTCGTCGTCGATCCAGGCGAACGGCCGGCCCGCAGCGTACTGAAGGATGTGCTGCGTCTTCCAGAAGGTCCCGCGAGGGGCCTTTCCGTGCATCTGGGGCCAGTCGATGTACGGCAGCTCGGGCAGCCCGAGCCGCGGACCTATCCAGGCGTTGGCCTCGCCCTTCCAGGTCGTCGCCCAGACGAGCTCGTACCACTCGGCGAGCGCCAGCAACTCGCCCCCGTGTCCCGGGTTGAGCCAGACGCGCAGCGGTCTGTCTCCCGTCCAGCCCTGCGGGCGCATCCGGTGGGTGGTGTAGCCCTCTGGGCGTCGTTGGGGCTTGGCCGCGTACGGATTGAGCGGTCCGTCGACGTCGATCAGCAGCAGTGGCTTCATCAGCACATGATCCTTCCGCGCCGCCGGGAGCGGCACTGATTAAAGAGTGAGACATTCATGTCTCACGTGGGCTATCGTTGTCTCATGACCGTCGACCGCGATCACGTGCTCCGTACTGCCGCCGCCCTCCTCTCGCGCAAAGCGACCTCGACCATGGACGAGGTCGCCCGTGCCGCCGGGATCGGGCGTGCCACCCTGCATCGGCACTTCGCCGGACGGGACGCGCTGGTCAGGGCGTTGGAGCAGCTCGGCATCCAGGAGTTCGAGGCCGCGCTCGACCGCGCCCGGCTCGACGAGGGGGGCGCGGGGGACGGACTGCGGCGGCTGATCGCCGAGATGGAACCCGCCGCCGAACTGCTCGCCTTCCTCGTCACCGAGAACCAGCTCTTCGAGGGCGACCGGATCAACGAGGGCTGGGCCCGGCTCGACGCCCGCGTCTCGGCCCTGTTCCGGCGCGGTCAGGAGCAGGGCGAGTTCCGGATCGACCTCAGCCCCGCCTGGCTGACCGAGGCCCTCTACGGGCTCATCGGCACCTGCGCCTGGGCCGTCATGGACGGCCGGGTCGCCAAGAACGACTTCCAGTACATGATCGCCGAGCTGTTGCTCGGCGGAGCACGACGGAGTGTGGAGAAATGACCAGCAAGACCGTCCGGCGCACGAGCGGGACGGACGAGATCCTGTACCGCCCCGGGCGCTGGCTGGCGCTGGCCGTTCTGGTGCTGGCCGTGCTGCTCGTGGCCGTCGACGCCACCGTACTCGGCCTCGCCACGCCGTACCTCAGCGAGGACCTGGAGCCGACCGGCACCCAACTGCTGTGGATCGGCGACATCTACTCCTTCGTCATCGCCGGCCTGCTCGTCTCCATGGGCAGCCTCGGCGACCGCATCGGACGCAAGAAGCTGCTGCTCGTCGGCGCTGTCGCCTTCGGCGCGGTGTCCGTACTCAACGCCTACGCCACCAGCCCCGAGATGATGATCGCCGCACGGGCCCTCCTCGGCGTCGCCGGCGCGACCCTGATGCCGTCCACCCTCGCGCTGATCCGCAACATCTTCCACGACCCCAAGGAGCGCAGTCTCGCCATCGGCATCTGGGGCGCGATGGCGTCGGCCGGTGCCGCCGTCGGACCGGTCGTCGGCGGCTTTCTGCTGGAGCACTTCTGGTGGGGATCGGTCTTCCTCATCAACCTCCCGGTCATGGCCGTCCTCGTGCTCGTCGGCATCAAGCTGCTGCCCGAGTCGAAGAACCCGGTCGCCGGGCCCTGGGACCTGGTCAGCGTCGTCCTGTCCCTGGTCGGCGTCATCGGTGTCGTCTACGCCGTCAAGGAGTTGGCGACGGCCGGCCTGAGCCGGGAGGCGGGCGTGACGGCGCTGATCGGCCTCGGCGCGCTGCACGCCTTCGTACGCAGGCAGCACAAGCTCCCGGCACCGCTGCTCGACATGCGCCTGTTCCGGCACCGGGGCTTCTCCGGTGCGGTGCTCGCCGATCTGCTGACCATTCTCGGCCTCTCCGGCCTCGTCTTCTTCCTCTCGCAGTTCCTGCAACTGGTACAGGGACGGCAGCCGTTCGAGGCCGGTCTCGCCGAACTGCCCGCGGCTGTCGGCGCAATCGTGACCGGCCTGGTCGCCGGTCCGGTGGCGCGCCGGTTCTCCGTACGCTCTGTCGTGGCGGGCGGCCTCGCCGCTGTCGGCCTCGCCCTCGCCGCGCTGACCCTGCTCAGCCAGTCCACCGGCTATCCGCTGCTCGGCGCGGCCCTGCTCGTCGTCGGCGCCGGTGCCGGATTCTCCTTCACCGTCACCGCCGACGTCATCCTGTCGAGTGTCCCGAAGGAGCAGGCCGGCTCGGCGTCCGCGGTCTCGGAGACGGCCTACGAGCTGGGCGCGGCCCTCGGGATCGCCCTGCTCGGCTCCATCGTCACCGGCGTCTACCGAGGGTTCCCCGCCCCGGCCGGCGTCCCTTCGGCCACGGCGTCGGCGGCCCACGAGTCGCTGGGCGGAGCCGTCGAGGTGGCCGGGACGCTGCCGCGGCGCCAGAGCGCCGAGCTCATCGCGTCGGCGCAGGACGCGTTCACCGACGGACTGCGGCTGGCTTCCGGGGTGGGCGCCGCGGTGCTGCTGGCGACCGCCGTCGCGGCGTGGTTCCTGCTGCGGGGCCAGAAGCTTGAGGAGGGCCTTGAGCACCCGTAGGCCGACGAGGACCCCGCAGGACGCACGAAGCCCGACGGGCCGCTTACCGGCAGGACGAAGGGGAGTGGGCCGGGTCGGCGATCGCCGACCCGGCCCACCCCGTTGCCCGCATCAGGCCCCCGCGGCCATCACGCAGCCTTCGCCTTGGTGGCGTACATGTCGACGTACTCCTGGCCCGACAGCTCCATGACCTCGGTCATCACCGAGTCGGTGACCGCCCGCAGCACGTAGCGGTCGCGGTCCATGCCCTCGTACCGCGAGAATTCCATCGGCTCGCCGAACCGGATCGTCACCCGGCCGGGACGCGGCAGACCCGCGCCCCCCGGCTGCAGCTTGTCGGTGCCGATCACCGCGAACGGAAGCACCGGCGCGCCGGTCATCAGCGTGAGCCGGGCGATGCCCGTGCGTCCGCGGTAGAGCCGCCCGTCGGGGGAGCGGGTGCCCTCCGGGTAGATGCCGAAGATCTTGCCCTCCTCCAGCACCCGACGGCCCGTCATCAGCGCGGCCACCCCGCCGTTGGCGCTGTCGCGGTCCACCGGGATCATGCCGCAGCCGGTGAAGAACCACGCCATCGCGCGGCCTTTGAGCCCCTTGCCGGTGACGTACTCGTCCTTGCCGATGAAGTACACCGGACGGTCGCACACCAGCGGGAGAATCATCGAGTCGATGAATGTCAGATGGTTCCCGGCAAGGATCACCGGACCGGTCCCGGGGATGTTCTCCGCGCCTTCCACACGTGGACGGAACATCAGGCGCAGGATCGGTCCTAGGACTGCCTTGATGAGCGACAAGCGGGACAACGGGTCCTCCGGTGTGAGAACGGTGTCGTGGGGGCGGACGGGTGCGGGCGGCGAAGTCTGTGCAGGTGAGGACCATACTCGCGGCTCACACCTGATCGCACATCGGGTTCATGGAGTGGATACGCAGTGTTGACGTGTGTTTTCACCGCGTTAGCCCAGGGTCTGCCGCAGGTAAGGCCCGCCTGCCTACGATCGGGCGGTCGCTCGGCAGGTGCGGGACATCACATGGAGGAACCTCTATGACACAGGGTGCGGACAGAAGTCCCGGGCGTCGGACCGTCCTTGGGGCGGCGGTGCTCGGCACGGCGGCTCTCGGGGTCGGCGGCGCCGGCGCCGCCGACGCGCGGGAACGTCACAGCGGTCATGGATCCTCGTACCGGGATCTGCCCAGCCCGACGGTCATCGGCCACCGCGGCGCCAGCGGCTACCGCCCCGAGCACACCATCGGCTCCTACCAGCTCGCTCTCGACCTGGGCGCGCATGTCATCGAGCAGGACCTGGTGCCCACCAAGGACGGCCATCTCGTATGCCGTCACGAGAACGACATCACGGGCACGACGGATGTCGCCGCACACCCGGAGTTCGCCTCCCGCAAGGCCACCAAGTCCATCGACGGGGTCGGCCTGACCGGATGGTTCACCGAGGACTTCACGCTCGCCGAGCTGAAGACGCTGCGTGCCAAGGAGCGGATCCCGGCCAACCGCCAGGAGAACACCCTCTACGACGGCCGCTGGGCGATCCCGACCTTCGAGGAGGTGCTCCGCTGGGCGGAGAAGGAGGGCCGCCGCCGCGGCCGTCCCGTCTGGCTGCATGTCGAGACCAAGCACCCCACCTACTTCCGCGGGCTCGGGCTCGGCCTTGAGAAGCCGCTGGCCCGGCTGCTGCGCCGGTACGGACGCGACCGCCGCAACTCCCCGGTCTTCCTCCAGTCGTTCGAGCCGAGCAGCATCGAGCGGCTGTCCCGGCTCGTCTCCTCGCCGCGCGTGGTCCTGCTCTCGGCGGCCGGAAGCCGGCCCTGGGACTTCACGGTGGCGGGCGATCCGCGCACGGTCGCCGATCTGGTCACGCCCGCGGGCCTGAAGTGGATCGCCTCCTTCGCGCAGGGCATCGGCCCGACCCTCGACCTGGTCATCCCCAAGGACGCGAGCGGCAAGCTGGGCACGCCGACGACGCTGGTACGGGACGCGCACGCCAAGGGCCTGATCCTGCACCCGTACACCATGCGCAACGAGAACACCTTCCTGCCCGCCGAATTCCGGCGCGGCACCGACCCGAACGCCTACGGCGACGCGTTCGGCGCGTTCCAGGTCTACTTCGCGACCGGCATCGACGGCATCTTCACCGACAACGCCGACACCGGGCTGCTGGCCGCCGCGGACTTCCGCGGCTGACAGCCCCGGCCGCGCCCGTACGGGTGACAGTGCCGTCGCACGGCAACCGCCGCCGCGCGACGGCACGTCCCGCCGGGCATGAGGCTTCTCGAAGACACCTCCGCGCATCTGGTCAGGACCCTGCGCCCGCTGGTGAGCGCGGAGGCGACGGCCGAGGCCCCGGCCGCGGCGATGGAGGCAGGCGACCTCGAACAGGCGGTCTGGGTGCGGCTCCTCGAACGACTCGACGGGGACGGACCGCCCCAGGACACCGCACGCTGGGTCAAATCGGCCGTACGGGCCGAAGCGCGCCGCGCCCGGCGCACAGCCGCCCGGGAGCTGCCGTACGCCCCGGAGCCCTCCGCGGATCCGGCGGGTAGCCCGGAGTGGGCCGCGCTGTGCGCCGAACGACGGCGTGCCCTGTGGGCCGCGGTCGCCCGGACACCCGGCGACTGTCCGAAGCTGCTGGCTTCGATGATGTCGCCGGAGGACCCCACCTACCGCGAAATCGCAGGAAGGTTGGGAATCTCACAGGGCAGTCTGGGGCCCATGCGTTCCCGTTGCCTGGGATGCCTGCGCAGAATGCTGCCGATGGAGGTTGCGGCTCCTGAACCTGGGGGAAAGGAGCGGTAGACAACCGGCGGACAGGTGAGCGGGAGGCATGCGCACATGGGCATGAGCGTGACCATCTCAGCGGCAAGAGAGCAGGACGCGGAGCACATCCTCAAGCTTCAGTTCCTCTGCTACCAGAGCGAGGCGGAGCTCTACGGCGACTACGGAATCGAGCCTCTCATCCAGTCCCTCGACGATCTGCGGGCCGAAATAACGCAGGGGCACGCCCTGGTGGCGCGGCTCGGCGACGAAGTGGTCGCCTCCGTGCGCGGCCGGGTCGACGAAAGCGGCACCGCTCTGATCGCCAAACTGATCGTGCACCCGCGGATGCAGCGGCACGGACTGGGCGGCCGGCTCCTCGACGCGATCGAGGAGCGCTTCGCGGCGGAGCCGGGGGCCCAGCGGTTCCAGCTGTTCACCGGCCATCGCAGCGAGCACAATCTGCGGTTGTACCGCAGCCGCGGCTATGTGCAGGTCTCCAGTGAACAGGTCGGCCCACGGCTCACCCTGGTCACGCTGGAGAAGGAGGCAGCGGCGCGCGCGTTCGTCGCCAGCGCCTAGGGTCTTTCGTCTGGATCAGGCCTGACGGGAACGTCGCAGCCAGAGCATCCCGGTGACCGGCAGCAGCACCGGGATCAAGACGTAGCCCATGCCGTAGTGGGACCAGACCGTCGAGTCGGGGAAGGCCGACGGTTCGAGAACCGTCCAGGTCCCCACGATCAGTACGCCCGCGAGCTCGGCGGCGCAGCACACCAGCGCCGCCCTGCGGGCCTTTTCCCCGCCCCGTACCAGCGTGTACGTGATGAACGCGTACACCACGGCCGCGACGGCGGAGAGCGTGTGGGCCAGCGGCGCGGAACCGTAGTCGGTGACGATCTGGTAGACGGAGCGCGAGACCGCGCCCACCGACATCACCCCGTACAGCCAGACCAGCAGCAGTCCGGGACCCTTGACCAGCCTGGTCCGCTCCTGCCGTGCCGCGGTGGCGGGCTCGGCCATCTCAGCCTCCCCAGATGTCGTAGAGCCGCACCTGCAGCACGGCGAGCACGACGGCGCCCGCGGTGACGGTCGCCGATCCCCAGCGGGTCCGCTCCGACAGCGACAGGAAGCCGGCCGCCGGGACCGCCGCGAACGCGCCGATCAGATACGCCACGAAGATCGCGGTGCCCTCGTGTGCCTTCTCACCCCCTGCCAGCTGCACGACCCCGACCACCAACTGAGCCAGTGCCAGGACCGACACCACGGCCATGCCGATGAAGTGCCAGTCCTTGGTGGGCTGATCGCGAAAGGCGGCGAAGCCGCACCAGGCGGCGAGGGCGAGCGCGGTCACGGCGACCGCGACCGTCAGGGCGTCAAGCATGACCCCGAGCGTATTACGGGCCAAAAGGCCCGCTGCGCGCGGCCCCGCGCGGCACCGTAGGGTCGAGCACCATGAAGATCGACGCAGCAGCCCTCCTGTTCGACAACGACGGCACCCTCGTCTCCTCCATGGAGTCCGTCCGGCGCTGCTGGACCCGGTGGGCCGTCGAGTACGGGATCACGGCGGAGGACTTCGCCCGGATCGAGCTGCACGGCCGCCCGGCGGCCGAGATAGCCGCCGATCTGCTTCCGGCGGATGTCGTGGCGGAGGCCGTCGCCCGCATCGAACAGCTGGAGGTCGAGGACGTGGCCGGGGGAGTCGTGCTGCTGCCCGGCACCGCCGAACTGCTCGACCGGCTGCCCGCCGACCGCTGGGCCGTGGTCACCTCCGCCACCCGGCGGCTGGCCGAGGCCAGGCTCGAAGAGGTCGGCATCCGGCCCAAGAACCTGATCGCCGCCGACGACATCAGCCGCGGCAAGCCCGACCCGGAACCGTATCTGCTCGGCGCCCGCCGTCTGGGCGTCGACCCCGCACGCTGCGTCGTCTTCGAGGACGCCCCGGCGGGTCTGGCATCGGGGCGCGCGGCGGGTATGCGGACCGTGGCCTTGGCCACAACGCACCATCGCTCCGAACTGCTCGCCGATGTCGTCGTCAACGACCTCTCAGCCGTGTCCGCGCTGGCCACGCACCGGGGAGTGGAGATCACCGCGGGGGCCTGACGTGTCCACATAGTGTGCAGAAGCGTTCCGCTATTCGGACACTCCTGATCTCCGTGTCCCGGTGTCTGTTTTACTTGCCCGCATGACCACGACGAGCAGCCGCACCCATGCGACCGAGGCGATCACGACGCCCGGTGCTCGTTGTATGTGTCGAATGTGCGCCTTCTGAGGGCCCCTGACTGAGCCTCGCGCCCCGAAGCGAGGCCGACAGCCGCGCCGCTCCGACGCCCCGTGACAAACGCGTCGGACGAGCCTGCCCCGCGCACGCGTTGCCACGGCCACCAGCCGATCAGCCGTGCCGCGTCGGAACCGAATGCCCCGTGCCCGGCGGACATCTCGCCGTGCACTCGACAGTGACGGAAACCCCCTGTGATCACCACTACGGGCCTTACCAAGCTCTACGAGTCACGAGGCCGCAAGGTCACCGCCCTGGACGGCGTCGATCTGCATGTCCGTGAGGGCGAGGTCTTCGGAGTCATCGGCCAGAGCGGTGCCGGAAAGTCCTCGCTCATCCGCTGCGTCAACCTCCTCGAGCGCCCCACCTCCGGCACCGTCACCGTCGCCGGTCAGGACCTCACCGCCCTCGCCGGGCGAGGCCGCCGCGCCCCGATGCGGCTGCGCGAGGCGCGCAGCCGCATCGGCATGGTCTTCCAGCACTTCAACCTGCTGTCCTCACGCACGGTGAAGGACAACGTCGAGCTGCCGCTGGAGATCCTCGGTGTCTCCGGCGCCGAACGCTCCCGCAAGGCACTCGAACTGCTTGACCTGGTCGGCCTCTCCGACAAGGCGAAGGCCTACCCGGGTCAGCTCTCCGGCGGCCAGAAGCAGCGCGTCGGCATCGCCCGGGCGCTCGCCAGCGACCCGAAGGTGCTGCTCTCCGACGAGGCGACCAGCGCCCTCGACCCCGAGACCACCCGCTCGATCCTGCATCTGCTGCGCGACCTCAACCGGCAGCTGGGCCTGACCGTCCTGCTCATCACGCACGAGATGGACGTCGTCAAGACCATCTGCGACTCGGCGGCCCTGATGAAGAAGGGAAAGATCATCGAATCCGGCACCGTGAGCGAGCTGCTCGCGACCCCCGGCTCCGAGCTTGCGCAGGAGCTGTTCCCGGTCGGCGGCGAGGCATCCGGCCCCGACCGCACGGTCATCGACGTCACCTTCCGCGGTGAGGCCGCGACCCAGCCGGTCATCTCCCAGCTCTCGCGCACGTACAACATCGACATCTCGATCCTCGGCGCGGCGATGGACACCGTCGGCGGCCGGCAGATCGGCCGGATGCGTATCGAACTGCCCGGACGGTACGAGGAGAACGTCGTCCCGGTCGGCTTCCTGCGCGAACAGGGGCTCCAGGTCGACACCGTCGACCCCGATGCCCCCGCCGAGCGGATCGCCCTGCCCGCGCAGAACGCCGCCGCACTCGTCGAGGAGACTGCCAAGTGACCTGGTCGGAGATGCAGCCGCTGCTGAGCCAGGGCACCCTCGACACGCTCTACATGGTGCTCTGGTCCACGCTCGTGACCGTGGCCGGCGGACTCCCGCTCGGTGTTCTGCTGGTCCTCACCGACAAGGGCGGACTGATCCAGAACACCCCGGTGAACAGGGTCGTCGGCGTGATCGTGAACATCGGCCGCTCGCTGCCGTTCATCATCCTGCTGATCGCGCTGATCCCCGTCACCACGCTGGTCGTCGGCACCTTCATCGGCCCCACCGCGATGATCGTGCCGCTCGCCGTCGGCGCCATTCCGTTCTTCGCGAGGCTCGTCGAGACGGCGATCCGCGAGGTCGACCACGGACTGGTCGAGGCCGTCCAGTCGATGGGCGGCTCCATCCCGACGATCGTGCGCAAGGTGCTGCTGCCGCAGGCCCTGTCCTCGCTCGTCTCCGCCGTCACCACCACCGTGATCGTGCTCGTCGGCTACTCGGCGATGGCCGGCGCGGTCGGCGGCGAGGGACTCGGCTCCAAGGCCGTCACCTACGGATTCCAGCGCTTCGAGACCCAGTTCATGCTGATCACGGTCGTCATCCTGATCGCCCTGGTCACCGTCGTGCAGCTGATCGGCGACGGAGCGGTGCGGCTCCTGGCGCGCCGCAGCCGTACCGCGTCCTGACCCCCTGACCTCACCCCAAGAAGCCCGCACTCCTTGTCCGGGCAAGGTTCCGCTCCACCAGAAAGAGGCACTTTTCGTGCGTAAGAACATCAAGCTCACCGCGTCCGCCGCCGCTCTCGCCGCCCTTGGGCTCGGCCTGACCGCCTGCGGCACCGCGTCCGACCCGGCCTCGGCGTCCGGCGCCAAGGCCGATGAGTCCAAGGCGCTGGTCGTCGCCGCGTCGCCGACGCCGCACGCCGACATCCTCAACTACGTCAAGGACAACCTGGCGAAGAAGGCCGGACTGAAGCTCGAGGTCAAGGAGTTCACGGACTACGTCCTGCCGAACACCGCCACCGAGAGCGGCCAGGTCGACGCCAACTTCTTCCAGCACAAGCCCTACCTCGACGACTTCAACACGAAGAACAAGACCCACATCGTTCCGGTGGCCGACGTTCACCTGGAGCCGCTCGGCCTGTACTCCAAGAAGGTCAAGGGCCTCAAGGAACTCAAGGCCGGTCAGACGGTGGCGGTACCCAACGACACCACCAACGAGGGCCGAGCGCTCAAGCTGCTCGCCGACAACGGTCTGATCACCCTCAAGGACGGCGCGGGCACCGGCGCCAAGCTCTCCGACATCAAGGACGGCAAGGGCCTGAAGTTCAAGGAGCTGGAGGCCGCCACGCTGCCCCGAGCCCTGAACGACGTCGACGCGGCGGTCATCAACGGCAACTACGCCATCGAGGCCGACCTCAAGCCCGCCAAGGACTCCCTCGCGCTGGAGAAGGCCGACGGCAACCCGTACGCCAACTTCCTCGCCGTCAAGAAGGGCAACGAGAAGGACGTGCGCGTGCAGAAGCTCGCCAAGCTCCTCAACTCCCCCGAGGTGAAGAAGTTCATCGAGGACACGTACGCCGGCTCGGTGGTCCCCGCCTTCGGCGGCGTCAAGTAACGTCTGCCGCAAGGCCCTTGAAAAAGGCCCCGCGCACCACGACAGGTGCGCGGGGCCTTGTGCTCCTCACCACCCGGCCATGCGCATCCCCCACCCGATGCTGCATGCTGTGCCTTTACGGCTACGGCCCCTACGACGGTCTTCGGCATGGAGCTGCGCATGACTACCACCTTCCCGGACGTGTCCATCAGCACGGAGCGGTTGGTGCTGCGCCCCTTCGAAGATGCCGACATCCCGGCGCACACCGAGATGATGAACGACGAGATGGTCACCGCCTGGACCGCGGCGCCGCACCCGTACACCGCCGCGAACGCCCGGGCGTGGATCCGCAGGATCGCTCCTGCAGAGCGCACCGAAGGCCGCGGAATCGTTCTCGCCGTCACCGAGTTCCTCACCCAGCGGCTCGTCGGCATCGTCCAACTGCAGAACACCGACTGGCGCACGCTGGCCACCGAGGTCGCGTACGTCACCGCCCCCTGGGCGCGCGGCGAGGGATACGCCACCGAATCGGTGCTGGCCGTCGCCCAGTGGCTCTTTCGCATCCAGAAGTTCGAGCGTCTGGAACTGCGCACCCCCGCCGACAACACCGCCTCGCAGCAGGTCGCGCAGAAGATCGGCTGCATCAGCGAGGGTGTCCTGCGCAACGCCTGGATAGCGCGCACGCAGACGGAGGACGGCGGCTGGACCGAGATCCGTACCGATCTGATCGTCTGGAGCCTGCTGCCCGAGGACCTCGAGGGCGTCGCCGACCAGATGGCCGACGCGGGCTACGGATCCTTCACCGACTGGAACTGACCGGCACCGAGCTGATCGGGCCCGTCGACTCCGGGTAACCTCACCATGCCCGCACTCGTGCGGTGCGGGCTGCCCCCCACCTGCGACAACACCAGGAGACTGACGACGATGGCCGACCGGGTCACGGTGATCGGCTGGGACGGCTCGCCGCTCACCCCTGCGGCCGGGTCCGCCCTCGCCGCCGCCACCCTGGTGGCCGGAGCGGCTCACCACCTCGCGCTCCCCGAGGTGCCGAAGGGCGCCGAGCGGATCCGCCTCGGCAGCGTCGACCTCGCCGCCCGGCGGATCGCCGGCCACCGCGGCAGCGCCGTCGTCCTCGCCGACGGCGACCCCGGCTTCTTCGGTGTCGTACGCACCCTGCGCGCCCCGGAGCACGGCCTGGAGGTCGAGGTCGTGCCCGCCGTCTCCTCCGTCGCCACCGCCTTCGCCCGCGCCGGCATGCCCTGGGACGACGCCCAGATCGTCGTCGCCCACCGCCGTACGCTGCGCCGCGCCGTCAATGTCTGCCGGGCGCACCCCAAGGTCGCGGTCCTCACCTCCCCCGGCGCGGGGCCCGCCGAGCTCGCCCTGCTGCTCGAAGGCGTCCATCGCACCTTCGTCATCTGCGAGGAACTGGGCACCGACCGCGAGCAGGTCACCGTCCTGACCTCCGACAAGGCCGCCGACCATGTCTGGCGCGACCCCAATGTCGTCATCGTCATCGGCGGCGCGGCGAGTGCGGCACACCGCGGCGGAGGGTGGATCGCGGCCCGCGAGCCCGGCTATCCGCCGGCCGTCCGGGGGTGGGCGCTGCCCGGCGAGTCGTACGGGAAGGGGCTGGGCGAGGGCGAGTCGGTGCAGCTGCGCGCCGCGCAACTGGCCCGCCTCGGGCCCCGCATCGGGGACCTGGTCTGGGACATCGGCTGCGGCAGCGGGGCGCTCGCGGCGGAGGCGGCCCGGTTCGGGGCCGCGGTCATCGCCGTCGACGCGGACGCGGACGCCTGCGCCCGCGCCAAGGCGACCGCCCGCCGCTCGTCCGCCCAGCTCCAGGTCGTCCAGGGGCGTGCGCCGCATGTGCTGGAGCGGCTGCCCGAGCCCGATGTCGTACGGATCGGAGGCGGGGGAGTACCGGTAGTCACCGCATGCGCCGACCGGCGGCCCCAGCGCATCGTCACCCATGCCTCGACCCGCGACGAGGCCGAGGCGGTCGGAGCCGCGCTGGCGGCGGGCGGATACGACGTGGAGTGCGCCCTGCTGCAGTCCGTCGACATGGATACGGGCACGTGGGAGGAGCGGGAGCGTTCCGTCGTCTTCCTGCTCTCCGGCAGGCGCGGGGACAGCGCCCCCTGAGGTGGCCGCCGGACGGCGCGGGGTAGGCTGACCGACCGTCGTACCGCAGCCGGGCGTTCGTCGCTTCGTTCGTCAATGTCCGAAAAAAAGGGCCGCTTTGGTTCCGGTATGTGGTACGTCAGAACCTGGGGAAGCGCAACGTGGCGCAGCCCACAGCGGACCGTGGCGGTTCTCCCTGCCGCGGGGGGCGTACGGCCGCGAGAATGCTTGCTGACCGTGGGGGCATCGTGCCGCGCGGCGCACACGCTCGTTCTTGTTGACGGGCGTCGGGTGTGCCGCGATCGGGCGTCCCGGGCGACGGGCGAAGGAACACAAGCGATGGGCGAGGGGTACGCATGACTGACACCGGCCAGATCCCGGGCGAGGGGCTGCCGGAGAACGCAGGCATGGTGGAGCAGCCGGGCGTCCCCGCTCCCGGCTCGTACACCTTCCTCGACCCCTCCGAGAACGGCTCCGAAGAGGACGATCTGCTGCTGATGCCGGGTGCTCAGGGCGCGTGGAGCGACCCGCAGCCCGTGCAGCCCGTCCAGGCGGCGAATCCCGTCCACGCGATGCAGTACGTGCAGTCCGCGCAATCCGTTCAACAGAGCCCGGTGGCTCAGGTGGCCGAGCAGCAGCTCTCCGCTCCGCCGGCCGCGCCCGCGGCGATGTCCCAACCGCAGATGGCGCTCGGCGACCAGCTCGTGTCCGGCTACCAGCAGGCCGAGCCGTTCACGCATGAGGCCGGGGCCCAGGAGTCCGCCGCTCCGCAGCTGCCCGAGCCTGCGGAGTTCAGGGCCGCCTCGGAGTTCGCGGCTCCGGCTGCCGAGCCCGTGGCCCCCGCACTCACCGACGAGTACGTGGCCCCCGCCGAGCAGTCGGCGTCCCCGTCGGCGTCCGGGAACCTCGCCGAGGCGACCGAGGTGCCCGAGCCGGCCGCTCCCCTCTTCGACGGTCATGACTCCGGCGTGTTCGAGGTGGATGGGGACGAACCCCGCGTGCACGAGGCGAGCGCGCACGAGGCCGGGGGCCGTGACACCGGCTCCGTGGACCTGACCGCCGTACGCGTCCCGCCCACGTCTGCCACGCCGACGCCTCCGCCCGCGCGCCGCCCGCTGCACATGGGCCCGCCGCTGCCCGACAACTCGGGCGGCGTGGTCCGCTCGCTCGCCGACCGCGGTCCGGCCGGAGCGCCCGCGCACCCCGCGGCCGTCACCCACTCCGGGCCGCCCACCGTGGGCCCGGAGTACCTCGACATCCCGCGCGACGAGCCGGCTTCCGTGCTTCCCGGACCGCAGTTGGGCGAGATCCCGCCCCAGGCCGGAGTTCCCTGGGACCCTCAGCCCCCCCAGGCCCACACGCCCCCTCCACTGCACGCAGAATCGGTCGCCCCGGAGCCTTCGCCGATCACACCGGCCCCTTCTGTTGACGCAGAGGCCCCTGTGGCGAGACCCGGGCAGGAAGCGGACCCGGCGGCGGAGCAGGCCGCGGAGCCGGAGCCCTCGGTGTTCGTGCCCATCGACGGTCCGCTCCCCGCCGTGCCCGACCTGGCGCCCCCGCCGGTCGCCGTCATGGTGCAGGCCGAGCCCGAGGCGGTGCCCGAGTCCGAGGTCGTGCAGGAGCAGGTGCAGGACGTTCAGGACGTTGCTGTGGCGCAGGACGAGCCGCAGGCGGTGACCGAGGTACTCGTTCCCGCTCCAGGTGAGGCGCTCGCGGAGCCGCTCGCCGACGCAGCCGCCGAGGTGGTGCCCGAGCCAGCTCCTGAATCCGAGCTCTGGCCCGAACCTGTCGCCGAACCTTTTGCCGAGGCCGAGGCCGCGGAAGCGGTCACCGAGCCCGAGCCGGTCGTCGTACCCGAGCCGGTCGTCGTACCCGAGCCGGTCGTCGTACCCGAGGCCGTCGCGGAGCCCGAGCTGGTCGTCGAGACCGTCGTGGCAGACGAGGAGCTCGCCGCGGCAGAAGCCCCTGAGCCCGGACCGGAACCGGTGCCCGCGCAGGAACCCCAGCCGGAGCAGCCGCAGGACCAGCAGCCGGAGCAGGGCCAGGCGCCCGTCGCCGTGCCCGCCCCGCTGACGCCTTCGGCGCCCGGCGCGCCTGCGCCCGCCTACGACGACGCCGAGCGTGAAGCCGTCCTGCGGGTCATGCGTGAGCGCCGGGACATCCGCAACGGCTTCCGCAGCGACCCCATCCCGCACGAGGTGCTGCTGCGCGTCCTGGAGGCTGCCCACACCGCACCGAGCGTGGGCCACTCGCAGCCCTGGGACTTCGTCGTCATCCGCTCCGCCGAGACCCGGCGGACGATGCACGAACTCGCCCAGCGTCAGCGCGAGGCGTACGCCAAGTCGCTGCCCAAGGGCCGGGCCAAGCAGTTCAAGGAACTGAAGATCGAGGCGATCCTCGACACCCCGGTGAACATCGTTGTCACCGCCGACCCCACCCGCGGCGGCCGGCACACCCTCGGCCGGCACACCCAGCCGCAGATGGCGCCGTACTCCTCGGCCCTCGCCGTCGAGAACCTCTGGCTCGCCGCCCGCGCCGAGGGCCTCGGCGTGGGCTGGGTCAGTTTCTTCGACGAGCGCGAGATGGTACGGGCGCTGGGGCTGCCCGAGCACCTGGAGGTCGTGGCCTACCTGTGCGTCGGGTACGTCGACGAGTTCCCCCAGGAGCCGGAGCTGATGCAGGCGGGCTGGTCCAAGCGCCGTCCGCTGTCGTGGGTCGTCCACGAGGAGACATACGGACGCCGGGCCCTGCCCGGCGAGGAGCCGCACGACCTGCTCCAGGAGACCGTCACCAACATCCGCCCGCTGGACGCGAAGGCACTCGGCGAAGCGTGGGAGCGGCAGAAGCGCATGACCAAGCCGGCCGGCGCGCTCGGCATGCTGGAGATCATCTCCGCGCAGCTGAGCGGCCTCTCCCGGATGTGCCCGCCGCCGATCCCGGAGCCCGCGGCCGTCGCGATCTTCGCGGGCGACCACGGAGTGCACGCCCAGGGCGTCACGGCCTGGCCGCAGGAGGTCACGGCCCAGATGGTGGCCAACTTCCTCGGCGGGGGAGCGGTCTGCAACGCCTTCGCCAACCAGGTCGGCGCCGAGGTCTGTGTGATCGACGTAGGCGTGGCCGGGGACCTGCCCGCCACGCCGGGGCTGCTGCCGCGCAAGGTCCGCCCGGGCACCGCCGACTTCACGACCGGACACGCCCTGACCCGCGACGAGGTCCTCTCCGCCGTCGAGGTCGGGATCGAGACCGCCCGCGACCTGGTCGCGGCCGGCAACAAGGCACTGCTCACGGGTGAGATGGGCATCGCCAACACGACCGTCTCCGCCGCGCTGATCTGCGTGTACACCGGTATGGATCCGAGCGAGATCACCGGCCGTGGTACGGGCATCAACGACGAGATGCATGCGCGCAAGGTCGACGTGGTGCGCCGTGCGCTCGACCTGCACACACCCGATCCCGCCGACCCGATCGGCGTTCTGTCGGCGGTCGGCGGCCTGGAGCACGCGGCCCTGGTCGGATTCATCCTGGGCGGCGCCTCGCTGCGTACACCGGTGGTGCTCGACGGTGTCTCGGCGGGCGCCGCCGCCCTCGTCGCCCGGGCCATCGCCCCCGAGGCGCTGGCGGCCTGCATCGCGGGTCACCGCAGCGCGGAGCCGGGCCATGTGGCGGCGCTGAACAAGCTGGGCCTGCGTCCGCTCGTCGACCTCGACCTGCGCCTCGGCGAGGGCACGGGGGCGCTGCTGGCGCTGCCCGTGGTGCAGAGCGCGGCGCGGGCCATGCACGAGGTGGCGACGTTCGACTCGGCGGGCGTGACGGAGAAGTAGTCCGTCCGGCGCGCTGCCTGCCGACGGGCGGGCAGCGCACCGGACGCGCGGTCCGCCCGGCGCCCGTACCACGCTGCGACGCGACACACTGTCCTGGCCACGGGTCCCACGGGTCGCCGCGCCGAGGTGTGCCGACCCCCGTCTTCGGGGACGGTCGGTGTGAGGGAAATCCGCCGCCCGCGGCCCACCGCCCTGTGCCCCCCTGCGTCCCCTCACCGTAAGGTGGTCGCCAGGGTCCCGTACCCCGTCCCACCAGCCGCTTCACCGCAGCAGCGGCCCCATCACGCACTTGCCCCGCCCGAGGAGCCAGTACCGCCATGGCCGAGCACGCCGAGCACGCAGAGCACCCCGCCTACCCCGTAGGGCTTCGCCTTTCCGGACGCCGCGTCGTCGTCCTCGGCGGCGGCCAGGTCGCCCAGCGCAGGCTTCCCGCGCTGATCGCGGCCGGTGCCGACCTGGTGCTCGTGTCCCCGAGCGCGACCCCGTCCGTCGAGGCGATGGCCGCGGCCGGCGAGATCGCCTGGGAGCGGCGGCGCTACGCCGAAGGCGACCTGGCCGACGCCTGGTACGCGCTCATCGCCACCTCCGACGCCGAGGCGAACGGGCGCGCGTCCGCCGAGGCCGAGCGCACCCGCACCTGGTGCGTACGCGCCGACGACGCGGGCGCCGCCACCGCCTGGACCCCCGCCACCGGCCGGTCCGAGGGTGTGACGGTCGCCGTGCTCACGGGCCGCGACCCCCGCCGTTCCGCCGCCGTGCGCGACGCCATCGTCGAGGGTCTGCGCGACGGCAGTCTTGCCGCCCCCCACCACCGCACGCGCACACCGGGCGTCGCGCTCGTCGGCGGCGGGCCCGGGGACCCCGACCTGATCACCGTCCGCGGACGCCGTCTCCTCGCCGAGGCCGATGTCGTCATCGCGGACCGTCTCGGACCGCGCGACCTGCTCGACGAACTCCCGCCGCACGTCGAGGTGATCGACGCGGCGAAGATCCCGTACGGCCGGTTCATGGCCCAGGAGGCCATCAACAACGCCCTGATCGAGCATGCGAAGGCGGGCAAGGCCGTCGTGCGCCTCAAGGGCGGCGACCCCTTCGTCTTCGGTCGCGGCATGGAGGAGGCCGAAGCCCTCGCCGAGGCGGGCATCCCGTGCACGGTCGTTCCCGGCATCTCCAGCTCCATCAGCGTCCCCGGGGCGGTCGGTATCCCGGTCACCCACCGGGGGGTCGCCCATGAGTTCACGGTGGTCAGCGGCCATGTCGCACCCGACGACGAGCGTTCGCTGGTCGACTGGGCCTCCCTCGCGAAGCTCCGCGGCACCCTGGTCGTCCTGATGGGTGTCGACAAGATCGGTGCGATCGCGCGGGCACTGGTCGCACACGGCAAGAGCGCCGGTACTCCGGTGGCTCTGGTCCAGGAGGGGACGACCGCGTCCCAGCGCAGGGTCGACGCGACCCTGGGGACCGTCGCCGAGGTGGTCAGGGCCGAGGACGTACGCCCTCCGGCCGTCATCGTCATCGGCGACGTCGTCACGGTCGGCCCGCGCAAGCCGTAGATTCCCGCCGCGCCTGGGGGACCGGAGTGGGCGCGGGACCGTAACGGAATGCGTAACCCCCAGTAACCGATCCCCGCGCAGCCGTTGGCACCGCACCCAGGAGAAGGCAGTATCACCCTGTGGCTGATCTCATCACTGTCGAGGACCCCGACGACCCGCGCCTGCGCGACTACACCGGCCTGACCGATGTCGAACTGCGGCGCAAGCGCGAGCCCGCGGAAGGTCTGTTCATCGCCGAGGGCGAGAAGGTCATCCGGCGGGCCAAGGACGCCGGTTACGAGATGCGGTCGATGCTGCTCTCCGCCAAGTGGGTCGATGTCATGCGGGACGTCATCGACGAGCTCCCGGCCCCCGTGTACGCGGTGAGCCCCGAGCTCGCCGAGCGGGTGACGGGCTACCACGTGCACCGGGGCGCGCTCGCCTCCATGCAGCGCAAGCCCCTCCCGACGGCCGACGAACTGCTGCTGACGACCCGCCGGGTGGTCGTCATGGAGTCGGTCAACGACCACACCAACATCGGCGCCATCTTCCGCAGCGCCGCCGCCCTCGGCATGGACGCCGTGCTGCTCTCGCCGGACTGCGCCGACCCGCTCTACCGGCGTTCCGTGAAGGTCTCCATGGGCGCGGTCTTCTCCGTCCCCTACGCACGGCTCGAATCCTGGCCGAGGGGGCTGGAGTCCGTCCGGGAGGCGGGGTTCAAGCTGCTCGCGCTCACACCCGACGAGAAGGCGTCCGCGATCGACGAGGCGGCACCGCATCGGCTGGAGCGCGTCGCCCTGATGCTCGGCGCGGAGGGCGACGGGCTCTCGACGCAGGCACTGGTCGCCGCCGACGAGTGGGTGCGCATCCCGATGGCGCACGGGGTGGACTCGCTCAATGTGGGCGCTGCCGCCGCGGTGGCCTTCTACGCGGTGGCCACCGGACGCCCGGAGGCCTGAGCCCGCCGGTCCGGGAGCGTGGGTCCGGAGGTCTCAGTCCGCCGGTCCGGAATCCTGGGCCCGCAGGTCCCTGGACCTGGGCCCGGCGCCGTTACAGCTGCTGGGCCGCCGCGATCCCCAGCGCCACGATGAGCGTCACCACGACGAAGACGATGATGCGCTGGCGCAGCAGCCGCGGGTTGGCCGGCCGCCGCCCGGCCGAGGTCGGGCGGCCTCCGGGCCTGGTGCCCTGGCGGCCGTTCGTACGGGATCCGGTGCGCGACGGCTGTGGCCGCGTACCGCCGGTCCGCGGCGGCTGTGGACGCGACGAGGACGTCCCGCCCGTACGCCGCTCCATCCGCTCCGTCCGCTCCGGGTACCGCGAGGTCGCCCGCTCCTGCTCGATCCGCTCGCGCTGGGCCGGCGGACGGCCCTCGGGCAGACCCTGGGCCTCCCTGGCCGCGATCTCCTTGAGCCGCATCGACAGCTGCAGCGTGCTCGGGCGCTCCTCGGGATCCTTCGCCAGACAGGCCCGTACGAGCGGAGCGAGCGCGTCCGGAACCCCGTGGAGATGAGCCTCCTCGTGCACCACCCGGTAGAGCATGACCTCCGAACTGCCGTGCCCGAAAGGCGAGTCGGCCGTCGCCGCGTACGCCAGCGTGGCGCCGAGCGCGAAGACGTCCGTCGCGGGGGTCACCGCGGCGCCGCGCACCTGCTCCGGCGCCAGGAAGCCGGGGGAGCCCACCGCGGTGCCGACGTGGGTGAGCGTGCTCGCGCCGGTCGCCCAGGCGATGCCGAAGTCGATGATCCGGGGGCCCTTGGGCGACAGCAGGATGTTCGACGGCTTGAGGTCCCGGTGCACGACTCCGGCCTCGTGGACGGCGACGAGGCCCTCCGAGAGCGCGGCGCCGATCGCGGCCACCTCGGCGGCGGTCAGGGTGCCGTCCTCGGCCACCTTGTCGTGCAGGGAGGGCCCGGGGACGTACTGGGTGGCGAACCACGGACGGTCGGCCTCCAGGTCGGCGGCCACCAGCCGTGCCGTGCATCCGCCGCGGATCCGCCGAGCTGCGGACACCTCGCGCGCGAACCGTGATCTGAACTCCTGATCCTCAGCCAGATCCGGCCGGATCACTTTCAGCGCGACACGCTGGCCGCGGCGGTCCGAGCCCAGGTAGACGACGCCCATGCCACCCGCGCCGAGCCTTCGGTGCAGTCTGAACGAGCCGACGACACGCGGATCCTCGCGCCGGAGCCGCATCATCGCCATGTCCATCCCCGCTGCCCGGTCGTCCGTTTGACGTGGCACAGCTTACGTACCCCCGCCCCGGTGTGCTCATAGGCCGCGCCCTCGCGGCCCGATCGATTGTCAGTGCCGGGTGGGAGAATTGAAGAGTGGTCAGGGGAGGGCGAAGCGCTCTCCGCGGACCCGTGCGAGATCTCAACGGTCCGTCGCAGAAGGGGGATTGGATCAGTGAAGGGTGACCGCGTGGAGATAGTCGTGGACGCGGGGGACACGACCCGGACCTACGAAGTAGTGGCAAGCAGGGCGGGGCGCAGGGTCGAGTCGGCCGTGCGCAGGGGGGTGGTGGAAGTGAGCGAAGTCACCCGCAGCGGTTCGGTGGTGCGGACGGCCCGCTTCATGGCCACGAGGGTGCTGGCTCTGGTCGAACAGCCGGTACCACGCGAGGACTCCTCGGAGCGTCCCCTCCGGGAAGACCCCAAGGCGTAGCGCCCCGTCTCCACCCAGGGGAGTACGCCGCCCGGGCGTGGCTCATCCTCCGGGAGGCCCGGCAATCGGTACGAGGGCATGACGCCCGGGGCCCGGCGGATCCCTAATGTTGAAGTCAAGCGGCGGGTGCAGCACTCGTCCCCCGAGGTCAGACACCCGCCGCTGCCGCATACGAACAGGAGAGGGACCATGGCCGACACGGCATCGCGGACGATGATCCGCACGCAGGGACGCAAGGCATTCGCCGCGTTCGGCGGCCGCCCGTCGGGGCGTCGCCACCCGCTGGTCGCGACCGCCATGGTGCTCCCTCTCGCAGCCCTGCTCGTGGTCGCCTTCGGCGGCTGGGACGCAGTGGTCACACAAGCGTCGTCCGTGGGCGTGATGCTGGGGCGCTGAGCGGCGCCCCGGGCCCGGAAGAGCGGTCCGGGTCGGGGACATCGGGCCAACAACCCCGTGGGGACGGGGGTGCGGCGGACGGCAGCGTTTGGCCGGTCAGCTGGGGAGCTGACCGGCCATCGCGCTGTCTGCGCCCGGTGGCCGACGGGTCCCACCCTTGCGATTGGCCTCCACGGCTGGAAGTGGCCGACGGGTCCACCACCGGCGTGCGTGCGCTCTCGCCGTACGGGCTCGAGCCGAGTATCCGCCCACCGCCCGGCGCGGCCCCACTGCGGTGAACGACCGGCTCGCCCGCGCCACCGCGCAACCGCCCCGTACCCGCGAAGCCGACGCGTCCCGGATGGCCACGACGCCTCGGTGACCGGCGGCCTGCCCACGGTTCCGGGAGGGGGCGATGTTGCGGGGACCCACCGCCGCGTAGGCTCCCGCCAGGCCACCCGTACCAGCCCGAGGAAGACCGTGACCGCAGACGTCGTACGCGCGCTCGCCGCCGTCGCGCGCGACGCCGCGCACCTGGTGGTGCCCGGGCAGGTGTGCCGGGCCTGCGGGCGCGACGAGGCCGTGCTCGCCGAGCGGGACGACGGCGCCGTCGTACGCCACGGGGACGCCGTCGCCAAGGCACATGCCCCCGGCACCGACCACGACGGACACCGCGCCCGTCTCGCCGTCGCGTCCCATCCCCGCCTCTCGGGCATCCTTCTCGCCCCGGTCCCTCTCCCCGCCCCGGCCGCCTCCGTCGACGGCCGCCCCCTCACCGCCTGGCCGTACGGCACCCCCGTGGACCCCACGGACCCCGACGCCGCCCCCTGGGAGGAGGCCGCGGTCCTTCTGGCGCGGCTGCACCGCGTGGAGACGCATGGGCTGCCCCGCCCCCTCCCGCTCATGCGCGGACCCGCCAAGGCTGCCCTGGCCATGGCACGGATGGGCACGACCGCCGGGGCCCACCCCGCGGCCACCACCGTCCGGCTGGCCTGGGAGCGGCTCCCCGCCTGGGCCCGCGGCGAGGCACCCTCCCCCCGCGGCGGCACGCTCTGCCACGGCGACGTCCACCTCGGCCAGCTTGTGCGGCATCCCGCGTCCACCGGCCCCTGGCTGCTGATCGACGTCGACGACCTCGGTCTCGGCGACCCCGCCTGGGACCTGGCCCGCCCCGCCGCCTGGTACGCCGCCGGTCTGTTGTCCCCGGAGATCTGGGAGCGTTTCCTCGGCGCCTACCGCGCGGCCCAGGGCCCCGCGGTCGCCGGCGACGGCGATCCCTGGCCCCAACTCGACATCCCGGCGCGCGCCTTGACCGTCCAGACCGCCGCTCTCGCCCTCGCGAAATCCGGAGCAGAACACCGCAATACGGATGAAGTCGAACAGATCATGATCGACACCTGCGCCCGAATTGCCGCCCTCCCGCCCGAGTTGGAGTTCGAGGCCTCGTCGTAGGCTGAACTCCTCGTCACCGGGCATGCATCCCGGCGACGCCGACCGACGGCGAGGAGCTGAGCAGATCATGCAGTGTCCCAAGTGCCACGCAGCGATGCACACGTACAACCGCAATGGCGTCCAGATCGAGCAGTGCAGCGGTTGCCGGGGGATATTCCTCGACTACGGCGAGCTGGAGTCCCTCACCCGTCTCGAATCGCAGTGGACCCAGCAGGCGCCGCCGGCCCCGCAGGCGTACCCTGCCGCGCCTGCGCCCGCCTGGGGCGCCCCGCACCACGGCGGTCACCACGGCGGTCACCACGGCCACAAGGGCTTCGGCCGGATGCTCTTCTCCTCCTGAGCGGACTCCGGAAGGTCGCGGACCGGCTCCGGCTGTCCCTGAGCCGGTCCGCGACGGGCGCTGGGGGCCCGGATTCCCCGTCCCCCTGGCCCGCACCGCACGCCGTCGAGCCCCCCGCCGCCGAGCGGCAGCGCGCCCGGCAACGACAGAACCCCCGGCCGTCGATACGGCCGGGGGTTCTGGCTGGTGCGCGATACTGGGATTGAACCAGTGACCTCTTCCGTGTCAGGGAAGCGCTCTCCCGCTGAGCTAATCGCGCGGGACGATGCTGCAGGCTACTGCATGTGTGCGTGGTACGGCGTGCGCGATACTGGGATTGAACCAGTGACCTCTTCCGTGTCAGGGAAGCGCTCTCCCGCTGAGCTAATCGCGCGGAAGATCCTTGCGGATCCAGTGGACGATACTGGGATTGAACCAGTGACCTCTTCCGTGTCAGGGAAGCGCTCTCCCGCTGAGCTAATCGTCCTTGGAGGTGGAGACGGGATTTGAACCCGTGTAGACGGCTTTGCAGGCCGTTGCCTCGCCTCTCGGCCACTCCACCCGGAGTGCAGGGGTTCGGTAAGGATCCCCCATCGAGCGGACGACGAGATTCGAACTCGCGACCCTCACCTTGGCAAGGTGATGCTCTACCAACTGAGCCACGTCCGCTTGTCGGTACCGGCCCGCTTGCGCGTCCCGGCGACGTGTTGAACTCTAGCGGATTCCTGGGCCAGTACAAAAACGCGTTTCCGCAGCGTGCTGAGGTGTGTACGGGCCACAGCGGCTCATCGGCGCGCGCCATAGACTCACAGACGTGCACGACCTCGCTCCTCTGGCCCGCTTCGGGCGCCTCCTCGCCTCGGACCTCCGGGACGTCACCAGCGACCCGGAAGCACTGGACTCCACCGGTTTCTGGGCCGTCGCCGCGGACTTCGAGGGCCGTCTGACCTGCGCCCGCTTCGGCGAGGTGCGCACCGAGCCGGTGCCCGAGCCTGTGCCCGGACGTTGGAGGGGACCGGCAGCCGGTGACTGGACGTCCTCGCTGGGGAGGGACGAGTACACCGCCGGTGTGCGCCGTATCCGTGAGCACATAGCGGCGGGCGAGGTCTACCAGGCGAACCTCTGCCGCATTCTCTCCGCCCCGCTGCCCGACCCGGCCGCCGCCGACGTCGACGCGCTGACCGCGCTGCTGGCGCGCGGCAACCCCGCCCCGTACGCAGGAACGATCCGGCTGCCCGGACAGGGCGTGGAGATCGCCACCGCCTCGCCCGAGCTCTATCTGCGGCGCACCGGGACCACCGTCGAGTCCGGGCCGATCAAGGGCACCGGCCGCACGCCCGAGGACCTGCTGGAGAAGGACTGGGCCGAGAACGTGATGATCGTGGACCTGGTCCGCAACGACCTGGGCCGGGTCTGCGCCACCGGCACGGTGACCGTCCCCGCGCTCTGCGCCGTGGAGGCCCACCCCGGTCTGGTGCACCTTGTCTCCACCGTCCGCGGCGAGCTGGGGCCCAAGGCGGGCTGGAAAGAGCTTCTCGGGGCCACCTTCCCGCCCGGTTCGGTGACCGGGGCGCCCAAGTCCAGTGCGCTGAGGATCATCGCCGCGCTGGAGACCGTGCCCCGCGGGCCCTACTGCGGAGGCATCGGCTGGGTCGACGCGGACCGGGGCACCGGCGAGCTCGCCGTCGGGATACGTACCTTCTGGATCGACCGCTCACAGGCGGGGGGGCCGCTTCTCCGGTTCGGCACGGGCGCCGGGATCACCTGGGGTTCGGACCCGGACCGGGAGTGGGACGAGACCGAGCTGAAGGCGTCCCGGCTGCTCGCGGTAGCGTCGGGCGCGTACGAGGCGAGCGGAAGGACCGGTTAGATGAAGCTCTGGGTCAATGGCGCACTCACGGATGCCGAGAACGCCCGGGTGTCCGTGTTCGATCACGGACTGACCGTGGGCGACGGCATCTTCGAGACAGTCAAGGCGGTGCACGGGCAGCCCTTCGCCCTCACCAGGCACCTCGACCGGCTGACCCGCTCGGCCCTCGGCCTCGGCCTGCCCGCACCGGACCTCGACGAGGTACGGCGTGCCTGTGCGGCGGTCCTGGAAGCCAATCCGATGGAGCTCGGCCGGCTGCGCATCACCTATACCGGCGGCGTCTCCCCGCTGGGCTCCGACCGGGGCACCGCGGGACCGACCCTGGTCGTGGCGCTCGGCGAGAGCAGGCGCCGCGCGGACACCACCGCCGTGATCACCGTGCCCTGGACCCGCAACGAACGAGGGGCTCTGGCGGGGCTCAAGACGACGTCGTACGGCGAGAACGTCGTCGCCCTGGCGCGGGCGAGCGAGCAGGGCGCGACCGAGGCGCTGTTCGCCAACACGGTCGGGCAGCTCTGCGAAGGCACCGGCTCGAACGTCTTCGTGGTCCTCGACGGCGAGCTGTACACCCCGCCGCTCTCCTCCGGCTGTCTCGCGGGCATCACCCGAGCGCTCACGGTCGAGTGGACGGGGGCGACGGAGGCCGACCTTCCGTTGGACGCTCTGGAGCGGGCCGAGGAGGTCTTTCTTACGTCGACCCTGCGAGACGTCCAGGCCGTCCGGCGGGTCGACGGGCGCGTGTTCACGGACGCCCCGGGGGCGGTCACCGCCAAGGCCATGCAGATCTTCGAGGAGCGGGCGGCGGCGGACCGGGATCCGAAGGCTCCGTAAAACCCCGTGACGGGAGGCCGCGGGGCAGGTAGAACACCCCTGATGACCACCACCCTGCGGCCGACCGGGCCGCTTCAGCGCGAGTCGGACGGCGGCCAGTCGCGCCGCTACGAGGTATGCGTGAACAGCCGCCCCGTCGGCCGGGCCGAGATCGCCACGTCCCCCGCCTTCGGCGCCACCGTCGGCACCATCCGTTCGCTGGAGATCGACGAGGCGGACAGGCGCCGGGGCCGAGGGACCGTGGCCGCGCTCGCCGCCGAGGAGGCGCTGCGCGGCTGGGGCTGCAAGCAGGTCCATGTGTCCGTTCCCCCACAGGCCCGTGCGGCCGCCCGGCTGGTGACGGCACTCGGCTACACCGAGCGCGGCCGGAACATGCTCAAGGACCTGCCGGACACACCACCCGCCCTGCCGGACGGTGTCGAAGGACGCCCGCTGAGCGAGGCGGAGTTCCCGCAGTGGCTCGCCGAGGCCATCGAGAGCTATGCGCAGAACTGGATCGAGCGAGGGGTCCCGCCCGAGGAGGCGCGCGCCAAGTCGGAGGCTGACCACCGCACGAGCCTGCCCCAGGGCCTGGCCACCCCCGAGGTGTGGATCAATGTGCTGGTGCACGAGGGCACGGTCGTCGGCCGTCTCCATGTGGGCCGACGCGAGATGCACCCCGGGGAGGAGGTGGCGTACGTCTATGACGTCGCCGTCGACCAGGGGCAGCGCGGCCGGGGCCACGGGCGGTCCTTGATGCTGCTGGCCGAACGCGTCGCGCTGGACGCCGGGGACCGCCGGATCGGACTGCATGTCTTCGCGGGCAACACCCCGGCCCTCAGGCTCTATGAGTCGCTCGGCTATGTGACGACGGCCGTCAACTCCTTCAAGCAGCTCCTCTAGGAGATCCCGGAGTCCGGTCCGGCGTCGGTCAGGAGCCTGGTCCGGCGCCGGCGAGGAGCCGGTCGGCGATCTCCTCGATACGGGCCAGCAGGCCCTCTTGGCTCTGGCCACCGTCGAGCCGCTCGCCGCCGATGACATACGTCGGAGTGCCGCTCACTCCGATCGCCTTGCCCTCGGCCTGGTCGGCGTCCACGATCAGGATGTGCCGTCCGTCGATGAGGGCGGTGTCGAACTCTTCGGCGTCCAGGCCCAGTTCACCCGCGACCTCGATCAGGAACGGCTCGCCCTTCGCGCCCAGTTCCTCGGTGCGCGCCAGCACGGCCTCGGTGTACGGCCAGCCCTTGCCCTGCTCGGCCGCCTCCTCCGCGGCCTGGGCGGCGGCGAAGGCGTGCTTGTGTTTGTCGAGGGGGAAGTGCCGCAGCCGCAGCTCCAGGTTGTCGCCGTAGCGCTTGCGCAGGGCCCGCAGGTCGTCCAGGGCGCTGCGGCAGTCGGGGCACTGGAGCTCGCACCAGACGTCGAGGACGACGGGGCGGGCGGTGGTGGAGTCGCTCATGGGCCCAGTCTCCCAGCCTTCGCCCGTGTGGATCGACCGGGACCTGGGGAGGATGCCGTCCCGGAGATCTCCCTGAGGTCGTACGGGACCGTGGCCCGTTTCCCGCCGGACGGTGCACGATGGAAGGGACGAACCACCCGGATGTGCCCGCCGAAGCCTGGAGGACCGGATGCTTGCCGAGACCATTTGTTCCGCGGTGTCCGCGGCGGGCCTGGGCATCGCCGCCGTTACGGCGTACCGCAAGCGATTCCTCGCCGCGACGCGCATCGTCGCCTATTCCCTGATCCCGATCGGCCTCGTGCTCACGGGCGCGGTCGAATGGGCCGTCGACACGGCCTTCAGCCCCTCGGCATGGCTGGGCTTCGGCCTGCTGGGCGGTGCATGGCTGCTCTTCATGACCACCCGGGCCATCGAGCGGCGCGGGGGCGGCACCCGTAAGGAACGCAAGGCCGCCGCCCGGGCGGAGCAGGGCGCAGTGGTCGCCCCCGCGGCGTCGGCGCCGTCCCTCGGGCAGGCCGGCCGTCCGGCGGCCCCGGCCGCCACGAAACCGAAGGCCCCAGGTGCGGGCGAGGACTTCAGCGACATCGAAGCGATTCTCAAAAAGCACGGCATCTGACACGGGCCGACGGCATCCGGTCCCGACCGGAACGGAAACACGGGAATTGATGAACTCCCGCGATCGCGGGGCGTGTTGGTCGATCATCGCGGCCCGCGCTGCGTCATCATCACCCCGAGATGCTCGATACCTCCCGGGGCCAGCCCCCCGCACCGACCGAAGAGCCGCGTGGCTGCCTCTTCGCCCTCTCCCAGCCGCCCCTGATGATCTTCCTCGCGGTGATCGGATTCCTGCTGCTGATGGCAGCCGTGCACGATCTCTTTCTGCTGTGAGACTCAGCCGGCCGCTTCCCTGCGGCGCGCGCGGTACGCGGCGACATGCAGGCGGTTGCCGCAGGTGCGGCTGTCGCAGTAGCGGCGCGAGCGATTGCGGGAAAGATCGACGAACGCGCGCCCGCAGTCCGGCGCCTCACAACGCCGCAGCCGCTCCTGCTCGCCCGCGACGACGATGAAGGCCAGTGCCATCCCGCAGTCGGCGGCGAGATGGTCGGCCACCGACGCGCCCGGCGCGAAGTAGTGCACGTGCCAGTCGTAGTTGTCGTGGTTGGTGAGCTGGGGTGTGGTTCCGGCGGCCGCGACCAGCTCATTGACCAGATCGGCGGCCGTACGGCTGTCGGGCGCAGCGAAGATCTGGGCGAACTGTGTCCGTACGCTCTGCACCGCCTTGAGGTCCCGCTGTCCCAGCTCCCCCACGCCGCTGACGTCGTGATTCCGTACGAAGTCGTACAGCGACGCGACGTCCGCGAGTGCGTCGTCGTGTCCGCTTTCCGGCGTGGTGTTCACCAGGTCGACGACGGTGTCGAGCGCGATGCGGGTGTCGTGAGGGATCAGCACGATTTGCTCCCTGGCCTGCTGCGGGCCGGTGCCCGCCGAATTGCGCTGACTCTAGCGGTTCGTGCCGAAGACGCACCGGCGCCGTCGCCACGGTGGAGTCCGCGGTGACGGCGCCGGTGTCTGCCGTATGTGGTTGTCCGCGCGGCGCCGTCGCCCCGAGTCGGACGGCGCCGTGCAGCTCTCCGCCTGGCTCAGCTCTCCGCCAGGATGTGCGAGAGTTCCGTGTCGAGATCGAAGTGACGATGCTCGGTGCCAGGTGGCACAGCGGCGTCGGTCCGCTTCAGGAACGACTCCAGGGCCCGCGCCGGGGCCTCGAGCAGTGCTTCGCCCTCCGGGGAGCTCAGAGCGATGCAGACGACGCCCTGGCCGTGGCTGCGGGACGGCCAGACTCTGACGTCGCCGGTGCCGGTGGGCCGGTGCAGACCCTCGGCGAGAAGGTCGCGGGCGAAGACCCACTCGACCGTCTCCTCGGCTCCGGTATGGAAGGTGGCGTGCACGGCATAGGGATCGGCCGTGTCATACCGCAGGCCCGCGGGTACAGGCAGTGAAGACTCGCTCGATACAACGAGGCGCAGGTGCAGCTCGCAGCTGACCGTGGTGTTCATAAGCGCCAGGGCCTTTCGCTCAGTGTGCGCTCGGGGATTCGCACGTCGGCGAAATCGACATGCCACCTACGGTGCCGTTGTAAACCCCTCTGACCGTTTTGTGATCCTTCATGTCGCTCATACGGCCGTGCGTCACTTTGTGTTATAGGGCCATTCCGGTGACCGGCGTCGATCCGGTAGGTTTGGCTACATGAATGCGGAGAGTGACGAGCGGGATGAGGTCGTCGCAGCGGCGACCCAGAACACCGCGACGGGGGACGTGACGGGTGCGACGGAGCCTTCGCTGGGCTCGCGGGCGCCCCACTTCATCAAGCGTTCCAGGACGCTGCATGTGAGCTGGCAGGTCGGGGTCTTCCTCGTCGGCCTCGCTGTCGTCGGCGCGGGCATCGTGATGCTCCCGTTGCCCGGCCCCGGCTGGCTGGTGATCTTCGGCGGCATGGCGATCTGGGCGACGGAGTTCGTCTGGGCGCAGCTCGTGCTGCGCTGGACCAAGCGCAAGGTGACCGAGGCGGCACAGAAGGCACTCGATCCCAAGGTGCGCCGACGGAACATCATCCTCACCACGATCGGCCTGGTGATCATCGCCGTACTGGTCGGAATCTACGTCTGGAAGTTCGGCATAGTGATGCCCTGGAAGATCCACGAGTGACCCGGAAAATGGTCAGGGGGCCCCGCTGACATGGGGTAATGTTTGCGTTGCGCCCGGGCGATTAGCTCAGTGGGAGAGCGCTTCGTTCACACCGAAGAGGTCACTGGTTCGAACCCAGTATCGCCCACCCGGACCGATGGCCCCAAAGACTCCACGTCTTCGGGGCCATCGTCGTTCCCCGGGCTCAGTGCATCCGGCCCAGGGTGTCCCGCAGCCTGCGTGCGTCGCGCAGCCGCTGCTCGTAGGTCGCGCCGACGGCGAGCAGCAGCAGCCCGGCCAGAGCGGGAGGCAGCCAGCGGGGGAGCGAGCCGACGACCTGCACGACGTACGGCGCGAGCTCGTGCAGCGCGTCGAGCGACAGGACCGCGCCGCCGAGCACCAGCAGCGCCTGCAGACGCAGCCGGGCGCCCGCCAGGGTGGCCGCCAGAGCCGCGAGGCCGAGCAGCAGTGGGCGCAGCCACAGGTCGTCGCCCCAGGCCGCGAAGAGGCTCGGCAGCAGGGTCGCGGCCAGGCCGGGGCCGTACGCCGTCCAGGACGAGGCCTCCGGGTCGCGACGACGGCGCAGTACGCCGACGACGAGCGCGGGGACGGTCACGGGCAGCGTGTACGCCTCGGGGGTGCTGACGTCCGAGGCGTACAGCCGTACCCAGGTGGCGAGCACGAACAGCACCGCCGCGAGAAGGCCGGCGGCCGGGCGGCGCTCGGCCCGCACCGCGGTGCCCGCGGCGATCACCGCACAGAGGGCGAGCACCAGGGCGAGGGTGGGCCTGTCCCCGGTGGCGAGGCCGATCGCGAGCAGAGCCGTGCCCGCACCCGTGAGCTCCGTCGGGAGGGCGACAGGGTGCCGGCCGAGCCGCGCGGCGACGAGCGCGACAGTGGCGGGGACGACGAGCAGGGCGAGCGCAGCCCGGTGGGGCGGCAGCTCGGCGGCTGCCGCGACGGCGGCCACGAGCGCGGTGGCGAACACGGTCGCCGCGCAGGCGAGGACGGCGGGGACCGCCCGTCCGGCGCGGGACGCGAGCGCGGTCGCGGTCAGGGCGGCGGTCAGGACGCCGAGAACGGTGAAGGTCGCAGGACGGGTGGCCAGGGAGAGCAGCGAGACGCTCACGGCGCCCGCGAGGGCGCAGACGAGGGCGACCACCGCGCCGCCCGGTGCGTACCGGGCGAACCGTGCGGGCCGCACGGTGAACCCGAGCACGGCGAGGGTCAGCAGGAGATGGAGCGCAACGGCGGGGGTGCGACCGAGATCCAGCGCGGGCGGCACGACGAACAGCCCTGCCCAGGCAACGGCCGGCATGCTCCCGGCGATGCCGGCACGCAGGCCGCGGCCCGAGGCCGCGGACGGGTTCGCGCCGAGGAGAGAATCCGGGCCGGGCGCGGCGGCGGGTCCCGGCGTGTGCGAGCCCGTTGCCGGGGACGACGGCCACCAGCGCGAAGCCGCCGCCAGCGTCGCCGCCGTGATCAGCAGGATCAGCGGGGAGGCCGACAGCGCCGCGGCGGGCACCGGGCCGCCCAGGGCGTCCCGGGAGCCTCCCGCAGTCCCCGGCCAGATGTGGTCGAGGGTCGTCAGCGGACCCGCGAGGGTGAGCGCGAGCAGCGGGAGCGCCGAGACCGCCGCGAGGGCGTGGACCGCCCCCGCCGCCACGGCCAGGCCGGGCCGCAGGCGCTGCGGTGCGACCGTCGGCACCAGCCCCAGCAGGGCGACCGCGCACAGCAGGTATCCCAGCACCGACCATCCCTCGGGCACCGACGCCCGTGCCACGCCACCGAGCGCGGCGATCGTCGCAAGACCGGCCACGACGGCGCAGGGGGTGGCGGCCGACGGGGACCGCCAGGCCGCGAGGAGCGCCACACCCGCCGCGGCGACCAGCAGCAGAGCAGGGGCGCTCGCGTCGAGCGCAGTGTCGGCGGTCACCGACTGCGCGCCGCCGATCAGCAGCGCCCACCCGCCCGTGACACCGGCACCGGCCGCGGCGAACCCGCGCAGTACCGGCCTCGCCCACAGCGCGGCGACGACATCGAGGACGGCGGTCGCCAGCAGGGCCCACTCCAGCGGCGGCGTACCCGCGCCCGCCGTCAGCGCCCAGAGCGGAAGCGGGAGTTGCGCGGTCAGCAGAGCCACCGGCAGCGGAATCCGCAGCCGCACCACCGACAGTCCGTACGCCGACCAGAGCGCGGCCAGCGTGGCCGATGCGACGGCCGCGTAGCCCAGTCCGTCCGTGTCCGCGAGCGCCACCCGGTGCAGGGCATAGGCGTCGAGCACCATCAGCACCAGGCCGAGCCCGGCCACCGCCTCCGCCGTCGAGGCGAGCCCGCGGCGCAGCAGAGCGACGGGGGCGGCGAGCGCCGCGAGTGTGACCGCGCCGAGTACCAAGGAGCGCCCACCGATGCCGAGGTGACCCCAGCTGACCAGTGTGAACGCGATAGCCGCGATGGTCAGCAGAATCCCGCCCAGGGTGAGCAGCAGATTCTGTACGCTGCGCGGCGCCGCGTCCGGGGGAGCCGCGGCGAGGGGTCGCGGCAGGGGCGGTATCGGCGCGCTCGGCGCGACGGGCTGCCCGATCACGGTGAGCAGCCAGGCTCTGCGGGCCAGCAACTGTGCCTTGCGAGCGTCCAGTCGGATCAGCTCGCGGTCGAGGATCGCCAGTTCCTCGGCGGGTGGCGGAACGTTCTCCATGGGTCGGAGTGTGGCCGCCGCCACACTGTCCGGCATGGGTCGGGGTACTCAGATCGCGTGTGAGTACGCCTCCACCAGCACAGACTTGGCACATGGACTGGTGCCGGTACCGCTTCCGCAGCGTGTGGGATCTGACGGCCGGGCCGGCCGCCGTGTACGAGGTCCTGGAACGGGTCGAGGAGTACCCCCGATGGTGGCCGCAGGTCCGCGAGGTGATCCCGGTCGACGAGCTGACCGGGACCGCGCGCCTGCGCTCCTTCCTCCCGTACGACCTGCGTGTCACGGCCCACGCACACCGGCGCGACCCGGCGCAGGGGGTGCTCGAAGTCGGCATGGAGGGGGACCTGAAGGGCTGGGCGCGCTGGACGCTGACCGCGCTCGGCCCCGGCACCCGGGCGCTGTACGAGCAGGAAGTCGAGGTGTGCAAGCCGCTGATGAGGCGGCTGGCGGTGCCGTGCCGCCCGGTGTTCCGCGCCAACCACGCGGCGATGATGCGCGGCGGTCGGCGCGGACTGTCCGCCCACCTCGCCGGGGTTTGATGGAAACCCGCACGGGCCTGTATGGTTCAGTGCGTTCCCGGGCGATTAGCTCAGTGGGAGAGCGCTTCGTTCACACCGAAGAGGTCACTGGTTCGAACCCAGTATCGCCCACCGGGAGAGGCCGGTCCGTCAGTCGACGGACCGGCCTCACTGCGTTCAAGGCGCCATCGCGCCAGCGGCTCCCTTGCGTTCACGGTGTCACCGCAGGCCGCTGTCGAGCGCGGCGAGCAGGGCTCCGCCCGGTGTGTCGCCGGACATCTCCCAGATCATGCCGCCGAGGAGCCCCTTGGCGTCCCGGTAGACGTCGTATGCGGCGAGCCGGGTGTTGTCGGTGGCTGCGTTCCAGGCGAGGGCGACCGTGCTGGACGTCACCGCGGTCGCCGGCCGGGCCGGCCGCGGCGCTCCCCGCCGCAGCCGCCACGCTCACCGGCTGACGGTCGGCCGCCCGGCCGGGTGGCACCCCGAGCGGGGCGCCACCCGGACTCAGGCCGCGGCCGGAAGGCCCGTACGCAGGGGCCAGTGCGGGTCCACCTCTTCGGGCGTACCGCTGCGGGCGAACCACGCCTGCAGACCGCGCGCCTGCGCCGCGTGCCACACCGCCTGAAGGGTGTGCAGCTCGGACGGTGCCAGCCGTTCCATGCGCGAGGCGAATCGGCGGCCGACCGCCCGGGTGACCTCCAGCGCCGCCAGCGCGTCCGCGCCCGCGTCATGGGCCCCGTCCAGCACCACCTCGTAGTGCGCACACAGATCGGTGAGGGTGCGGCGCCCCTTGCGGTAGCGGTCCAGATGCTTGTCCAGCACCCGCGGGTCCAGCACGCACAGCGGGACGTTCTCCAGATAGCGGCCCAGCGACGAGGCGCGGTGCCGCCGCAGTTCGCGGTCGAGGATGGTCAGATCGAAGGGGGCGTTCATGACGACGAGCGGACGCGACGCGGCGCACTGCTCCGCCAGCGCCCGCGCTATCTCCTCCATCACCGGCGCCGGCCAGCGGCCGTTGCGCTGAAGGTGGTCGTCGGTGAGTCCGTGCACCTCGGTGGCGCCCGGCGGCACGGGCACTCCCGGGTTGACCAGCCAGCGGGTGACGCGTGGCCGCCCGCCTTCCATCTCCTGGACGACGACCGCGGCCGAAACGATGCGGTCCTCCTCGACGTTCACTCCGGTTGTCTCGGTGTCAAATGCGGCCAGGGGGCCGTCATACCAGCGCGTCATCCCCGAACTCCTCGCACGTGCCTGGCAGATGGCGATGGCCCCTGCCCGAATCGGTGATACCCGGGCTGTTTGCGCCGTACGCAGGGCGGTGACAACACAGATGACGGGGAGTGCAGATGACGTCCCGTCGAGGGGTCATCGATCGGCACAGCCCGGAAGGCACGAAGAGCCATGGCGCTCGCGCAGCCTGAGCCTGGGGGTACCTCCCAGACCGAAGGCCGAGGGGGAGGGCTGCTGCCCCAGCGGACCGTACCGCTGCGCGGCGCACTCGCCACCAGCGCCTGCATGGAGACACTCCAGGTGGGCTATCTCCATGCGGTTGCCGCGGCGGCCGGCTGCTCGCTGTCGCAGCCGTTTCCGGACAACGGCATCGACTGGCATGTCAGCCACAGCTCGGCCGGTCACACCGTCGACGACGAGGTGACCATCAAGGTGCAGCTGAAGTGCACGTACCAGATCCCGCCGCACCCACCGGGCCCGGCCTTCTCCTTCACCCTCGACAACGACCATCTGGTGAAGCTGGCCCGCACCCCGGTGTCCGTGCACAAGATCCTCGTCGTGATGCTCGTCCCCCGGACCCAGGGCGAGTGGCTGCGTGCCAGCCACGACCGGCTCGATCTGCGGCACTGCTGCTACTGGACCAACCTGGCCGGCCACCCGGTGACCGGCAGGCGCAGGACCACCGTGCGGATCCCGACCTCACGGATCTTCGACGACCGTGCGCTCTGCGAGATCATGAGCCGGGTCGGGGCGGGAGGGAGACCCTGATGCAGCGGCCTTTCGACGAGTCGGTACGCCCCCATCCGACGGCCGACATACCCGGCGCCTGGTACGGCGGCGGTGAACCGGACCCTGCGCTGGTCGACCCCGTCGTCCTCGGCGCGCTGCTCGGCCGGCACGGCTGGCGGCGGCGCGGGGGAGCGGCGGGGCGCTATGCCCGCTGGACGCCGCCGGAGCATGCCGCCGGGGGTACGAGTCTGCTGGTCCCGGAGAGCCGGTCGTTCCCGGACTGCGAGGACCTGCTGAGCGAGGCGCTGACGGCGCTGGCGCGCAGTGCGGCGCCCTCGGCCCGCGAGGTGCTCGTCGGGCTGACCGTGCCCAGTGACGAGATCCGGTGGTGGCGCGATGTGCCGCCGGGACCGTCGGGCGCCGCCTCCTGGACGGCGCAGGAGCAACTGCGCGGGGCCGCCCGGCAGATGCTGATGGCGGCGGCTCTCGCGGCGCGCGAACGCGCCGGGTACTACGGCGCGCGGCACCGCAGGCAGGCCCAGGCATCGCTGGAGGGGGTCCTGGTCGGACCCGCTCCCGGCGGTCGCACTCTCACCGCCTTCGTGCCCGTGCGCAGCGGGCGGGCGGTCGTGGTCACGCTGTATCACGCCGTGCAGGCTGCCAGGGAGGCTGCCGACTACCAGCGGGCGACGGGCGGGATGGAGGCGTTCGACGCGGCCGTGCAGGCGGGCGTCAGCCGGGAGCTCACCGAGGCGGTCATCGCGCTGGTGCGCGGCTCGGAGGGGGCCCGGATAGCGCTGGAGTGGTCGCCCGCGGCGGGAGTGCCTCAGGGCTGCGCGCCGAGGAACGAACCGGTGGAGTTCTCGCCCGGTGACCTGCCGGCGCTGCGCGAGGCGGGCGCCCGCTACCTCCAGGACGAGCCGTCGCTGCCCGTGCGGATCACCGGCACGGTGGTCCGGATGCGCCGCTCGGGCCCCCGGGGCGCGGGGACGGTGCGGCTGCGGGTGCTGGCGGGCGCGGAGGTGCCGCATGTCAGAGTCGCGCTGGACGAGGAGTCGTACCGCACGGCGGGCCACGCGCACCTGGTGGGGCTGCCGATCAGGGTCGTGGGGCGGCTGGAGAGCCGCGGCGGGTTCCGGCGGCTGACGGACGCGTCGAGTGTGGTGCCGGTGCAGGTGGACGAGGCGGAGAGGGACCGGCTGATGAAGTCGCTCCAGGAGAATCCGGACTTCCTTGAGGAGAGCTGCCAGGAGGACTGACCGGCCCCCGCGCCCCGGTGCTCCTCCACCGCGGTCCGGGGCTCCCGATCGCCGAGGGTCTTCTGCGGCCGGGCAGGGCCGGGCGTCCGGCCGCCGGCCGACCCAAACCGTTTCGCGGCGGACCCCACCGGCTCGGTACGATTCATAGCGCGCCCACGACGAATGCGGCGCACCCCTTACCGTCAGGAGAGACCGGTGTCAGACGTCCGTGTGATCATCCAACGCGATTCCGAGCGGGAAGAGCGCGTGGTGACGACGGGCACTACGGCAGCCGAGCTCTTCGCCGGCGAGCGTACCGTCGTCGCCGCCCGCGTCGCCGGTGAGCTGAGGGACCTCGCGTACGAGATCAAGGACGGCGAGGAGGTCGAACCCGTCCAGATCTCGTCCGAGGACGGCCTGAACATCCTGCGCCACTCCACCGCGCACGTCTTGGCGCAGGCCGTGCAGGAGCTCTTCCCCGAGGCCAAGCTCGGCATCGGCCCCCCGGTCAAGGACGGTTTCTACTACGACTTCGACGTCGAGAAGCCCTTCCACCCCGATGACCTCAAGGCCATCGAGAAGAAGATGCAGGAGATCCAGAAGCGCGGCCAGCGCTTCTCGCGGCGGGTCGTGACCGACGAGGCCGCCCGTGAGGAGCTCGCCCACGAGCCGTACAAGCTGGAGCTGATCGGGCTCAAGGGCTCGGCCTCCAGCGACGACGGAGCGGACGTCGAGGTCGGCGCCGGTGAGCTGACCATCTACGACAACCTCGACGCCAAGACCGGCGAGCTGTGCTGGAAGGACCTCTGCCGCGGTCCGCACCTGCCCACCACCCGCACCATCCCGGCGTTCAAGCTGATGCGCAACGCCGCCGCGTACTGGCGCGGCAGCGAGAAGAACCCGATGCTGCAGCGCATCTACGGCACCGCCTGGCCCTCCAAGGAAGAGCTCAAGGCCCACCTGGAGTTCCTCGCCGAGGCCGAGAAGCGCGACCACCGCAAGCTGGGCAACGAGCTGGACCTGTTCTCCATCCCGGACCAGATCGGTTCCGGTCTCGCGGTCTTCCACCCCAAGGGCGGCGTCGTCCGCCGGGTCATGGAGGACTACTCCCGCAAGCGGCACGAGGAGGAGGGGTACGAGTTCGTCTACACCCCCCACGCGACCAAGGGGAAGCTCTTCGAGACCTCGGGCCACCTGGACTGGTACGCCGACGGCATGTACCCGCCCATGCAGCTCGACGAGGGCGCGGACTACTACCTCAAGCCCATGAACTGCCCGATGCACAACTTGATCTTCGACGCGCGCGGGCGTTCGTACCGTGAACTGCCGCTGCGTATGTTCGAGTTCGGGACCGTGTACCGGTACGAGAAGTCGGGCGTCGTGCACGGCCTGACCCGGGCCCGCGGCTTCACCCAGGACGACGCGCACATCTACTGCACCAGGGAGCAGATGGCGGACGAGCTCGACTCGACGCTGACCTTTGTGCTGAACCTGCTGCGCGACTACGGCCTCACCGACTTCTTTCTGGAGCTGTCCACCAAGGACCCGGAGAAGTTCGTCGGCTCCGACGAGGTGTGGGAGGAGGCCACCGAGACACTGCGCAAGGTCGCGGAGAAGCAGGGTCTCCCGCTGGTCCCCGACCCGGGTGGTGCCGCGTTCTACGGGCCGAAGATCTCCGTGCAGGCCAAGGACGCCATCGGCCGCACCTGGCAGATGTCGACCGTCCAGCTCGACTTCAACCTGCCGGAGCGCTTCGACCTGGAGTACACCGGTCCTGACGGCACCAAGCAGCGCCCGGTCATGATCCACCGTGCGCTCTTCGGGTCGATCGAGCGGTTCTTCGCGGTGCTCCTGGAGCACTACGCGGGCGCGTTCCCGGCCTGGCTCGCGCCGGTCCAGGCGCTCGGCATCCCGATCGGCGACGCGCACATCCCCTACCTCCAGGAGTTCGCCGCCAAGGCGAAGGCCAAGGGGCTGCGGGTCGAGGTGGACGCCTCTTCCGACCGGATGCAGAAGAAGATCCGCAACGCACAGAAGCAGAAGGTGCCCTTCATGGTCATCGCGGGCGACGAGGACATGGCCGCCGGCGCGGTCTCCTTCCGCTACCGCGACGGCTCGCAGGAGAACGGCATCCCGGTCGACGAGGCCATCGCGAAGATCGCGAAGGTCGTCGAGGAGCGGGTGCAGCTCTAGACGAGGCCCTGGCAGGGGAGCGGGTCCGGCTCCTGCCGGAAGCGGGACGGCGGCGGCGACACGGTCAGGGGCCCGGGGGGAACGATCATTCCCCCGGGGCCCCTTCCGCAGGTCCGCCGACGGTCGCGGGGACGGGCCCCGAGGGCACGTCCCGTAAGGGTGAAGTCATATGCTGCACAGCATGACGCTTGAGCCGGAGCAGCAGATCGGAGTGGGGACGCAGGACGCGTTCCAGCGCCTGTGGACGCCCCACCGCATGGCGTACATCCAGGGCGAGAACAAGCCGACCGGGCCGGGGGCCGAGGACGGCTGCCCCTTCTGCTCCATCCCCTCCATGTCGGACGAGGACGGGCTGGTCATCGCCCGCGGCTCGCGTGTCTACGCGGTGCTCAACCTCTACCCGTACAACGGCGGGCACCTGATGGTGGTGCCGTTCCGCCATGTCGCCGACTACACCGAGCTGGACGACGCGGAGAGCGCCGAGCTGGCCGTGTTCACCAAGCGGGCGATGACCGCGCTGCGCAAGGCGTCCGGCGCGCACGGCTTCAACATCGGCATGAACCAGGGGACCGTCGCAGGGGCCGGAATCGCCGCGCATCTGCACCAGCACGTCGTGCCGCGGTGGGGCGGGGACACCAACTTCATGCCGGTCGTCGGCCACACGAAGGTGCTGCCCCAGCTCCTCGCGGACACCCGCAAGATGCTGGCGGAGGCCTGGCCCGCATAACGCGGGCCAGGGCCGGCCGAGAGCCGCGGGCCGCCGGCCGGGTCGCCGCCCGTGAACTCACGCGTCGTACAGATAGGCCGCGCCCACGCGTCGTACGGACCGGCGTCGTACGGACCTGCCGCCGCCCACGCGTCGTACCGCCCGGCCTGCCGCCTACGCGTCGTACAGATCGGCCTTCCGCGGCGCCGCGTCCTGGACCATTCCGCTCACGATCATGGAGCGGTTGCCGAAGCGCTCGGTGTCCACGCCGTTCTCCTCCAGCACCTTCATCGCCGCCGCGTGCGTCACACGCAGCACCGGAGTGGCCGCGCGCATCGCGTCGTCCGCCATGAACCGGTGCCGCCAGGGCTTCTCGGCCCAGGCGTGGCGCAGCCCGAAGGGCTCCGGGAGCACCAGCTTGCCGCCGAGATAGTCCAGCAGCGGCGGGTACCAGGTGAAGGGCGCGCGCACCGCGAGCCGTACCACCTCCGGGGTCTCCACCAGCGGAAGCGCCCGCTCGGTCGTCTCCCAGAAACGGATCGTCTTGCTCACCGTGACCGTCTTCGGCGCGGGCTTGGTGGTGAACAGAGAGTGCACAGGGCCCAGTGCATGCCCCGTCACCTCGATGCGCAGGGTCTCGTGCAGCACGGTGACCGTGATCATCATGGTGATCACCAACTGGCCGTCCCAGAGCGTGAACTGGACGCCCAGATAGTGGCGGTTGCCTCCGCCGAACTGCTGGTGATTGCAGATCCGCTGTATCTCGTGGCCCTTGACCTGGTAGGTCTCCACGTCCTGGCCCTCCGGCCTGGACACCGCGGCGGCGTTCTCACCGACCGGCGACACGATCCAGTGTTTGACCGACGGGGTCGGGAAGCCGCCGGAGTTCAGCGGGCCGCGCTCCAGCATCTTGAGCTTGTCGTGGACCGCCCGTATGACGTCCCAGCTGCGGAACTGGTTGATCTCCTTGCCCGGCTCCTTGGAGACCAGTTCCTCGGCCAGCTGCCAGCTGCCCCAGCGGGTGCCCATGCCCAGTATCCCCTTGGGGCCCGCGTAGAAGACGGAGTTCGACTGCTGCTCGGCGGTGAGCTTCTCCAGCCCCTGGCGCAGTTGCTCGCGTGCCGTCTCGTTGGGGTGCCCCGGGACCGCCTCGGGCACCTTCGCGCCGATGCCGCCGCCCGAGAGCAGGGTGTCCCAGCTGGCGCGCATGTCCTTAGCGGTGGACTCGCAGATCCGCTTGGCCAGCAGCCAGCCGACGACCGGGGCGACGATCATGCCGCGGATGTAGTACGCCCACAAGCCGCCGAACGGCAGCCGGACCACGAGGATCACGGCCAGTACGCCGACGGCGGCGAGCAGCAGCGTGCCGATCGCCCCGGCGCGCTTGTCGGCCGCGCCGGCGATCGTCCGGCGGAGCTGGAAGACGCCCATCCAGAGAAACAGCCCCGGCAGGAAGAGCAGCCCGAAGACCGCCATCACGGCGGTGAGCTTCTTGTCCCGCTCCTTGCGGATGCGGGTGGCGGCCAGACAGTGCTCGACCACCGACTGGGGCTCGGTGCCGAAGGACTGGATGAGCGCCGCCCGCGCGCCGCCGAGCATCCGCACCTGCACGGCCCGCGAGAACGCCTCGCCCAGATTCGGCTCGAACAGCGAGATCTTGCCGGGCTTCACCTCCGACTTGTGCCACTCACTGTTGGCATTGAGCAGGTCCTTGACCGGGCTGTCGCGGTACGCGGCGGAGGCGAGCGCATGCGTCGCCGCCGTCTGTCCGGCCGAGCCCAGGAGCGGGACCTGTGCCCCGGGAGTGAAATCGAAACCGTCGTTCGCCACTACCGCCCCCATCGCCGCAAGCTTCCGCACTGCGGCCTGTTCCCAACTACCGCGCCCCGCACACCTTCTGAGCTGGGGCACCACAGCGTATCGGGGGTGCGGTGCCCACGTCCTGCGAGAAGGAAATGCCGCCCGCCACGCGGTGGCCGGGCGGGCGGCACCTCCAACTATGACCCCTGTCCCACCTGTTCACGGTGCTTCTCGGCCTGCTGCGGCGGCATCGCCTCATGGCGGGCGTAGGACCTGCTGAACTGCCCGGTCCCGTGCGAGATCGACCGCAGATCCACCGCGTAGCGCCCGATCTCGATCTCCGGCACCTCGGCCCGTACGAGCGTGCGCCCCCCGCCTGCCTGCTCGGTGCCGACCACTCGTCCGCGCCGCCCGGACAGGTCGCTCATCACGGGACCCACGTACTCGTCCGAGACCAGCACCCGCACCTCGGCCACCGGTTCCAGGAGATGGATCCGGGCATCGCCCGCCGCCTCGCGCAGCGCCAGCGCTCCGGCGGTCTGGAAGGCCGCGTCGGAGGAGTCCACCGAGTGCGCCTTGCCGTCGAGCAGCGTGATCCGCACGTCCACCAGCGGGTACCCGGCCGCGACCCCGCGTGCCGCCTGGGCGCGCACTCCCTTCTCCACGGACGGGATGAACTGCCGCGGGACCGCGCCGCCCACGACCTTGTCGACGAATTCGATTCCGGAGCCCGCGGGCAGCGGATCGACCTCGATCTCGCAGATCGCGTACTGGCCGTGCCCGCCGGACTGCTTCACATGCCGTCCGCGCCCGGCCGACCTCCCGCCGAAGGTCTCCCGCAGCGACACCCGGTGCGGGACGACGTCGACCTGGACGCCGTACCGGCTGCGCAGCCGCTCCAGCGCTACATCCGCATGCGCCTCGCCGAGGCACCACAGCACCACCTGGTGGGTCGCCTGGTTCTGTTCGAGACGCATCGTCGGATCCTCGGCGACCAGGCGCGCAAGCCCTTGGGAGAGCTTGTCCTCGTCCGCCTTGCTGTGCGCCTGGATGGCCAGCGGCAGCAGCGGGTCGGGCATGGTCCAGGGCTCCATCAGCAGCGGGTCGTCCTTCGCCGACAGGGTGTCCCCGGTCTCGGCGCGCGACAGCTTCGCCACACAGGCGAGATCTCCGGCGATGGCCTGGCCGAGCTGGCGCTGCTGTTTGCCGAAGGGTGTGGAGAGCGCGCCGATCCGCTCGTCGACGTCATGGTCCTCGTGGCCGCGGTCGGCCAGTCCGTGCCCGGACACATGCACGGTCTCGTCGGGGCGGAGGGTGCCGGAGAAGACCCGTACGAGCGAGATCCTGCCGACGTAGGGGTCGGAGGCCGTCTTGACCACCTCGGCCACCAGCGGACCGTCCGGATCGCAGCTGATCTGCGGGCGCGGCGCGCCCTGCGGGGTGGTGACGGCAGGGCAGGGGGGCTCCAGAGGGGTCGGGAAGCCGCCGGTGATCAGTTCCAGCAGTTCGACCGTGCCGAGGCCCTGCTTGGCGCCCTCGGGTGCGGGGGCGGCGGCGAGCACCGGGTGGAAGATGCCGCGTGCCACGGCTTTTTCGAGATCCTCGATCAGCGTCTTGAGGTCGATCTCCGCGCCGCCGAGGTAGCGGTCCATCAACGTCTCGTCCTCGCTCTCGGCGATGATCCCTTCGATCAGCCGGTTGCGGGACTCCTCGATCAGCGCGCTCTGCTCGGGATCGGGTGGGGTCTCTTTTCGCTCGCCGGAGGAGTAGTCGAAGATCTTCCGGGAGAGCAGTCCGACCAGACCGGTGACCGGGGCATGGCCGTCGGGGTGCTGCGCGCCGTACTGCGGCAGGTAGAGCGGGAGCACGGCATCGGGGTCGTCACCGCCGAAGATGCGACCGCAGACCCGGGTCAGCTCCTCGAAATCGGTGCGCGCCGTCTCCAGATGCGTGACGACGATCGCGCGCGGCATGCCGACGGCCGCACACTCCTCCCACACCATCCGGGTCGCGCCTGCGATGGCGTCGGCCTCCTGGGCGGCCGACACAACGAAAAGGGCCGCGTCCGCGGCTCGCAGACCGGCCCTGAGTTCCCCGACGAAGTCGGCGTATCCGGGGGTGTCCAACAGATTGATCTTGTACCCGCCCCATTCGACGGGGACCAGCGACAGCTGTACGGAACGTTGCTGGCGGTGTTCGATCTCGTCGTAGTCGGAGACCGTCCCGCCGTCCTCGACCCGGCCCGCCCGGTTGACCGCTCCGGCGGTCAGCGCGAGGGCCTCGATCAAGGTTGTCTTTCCCGATCCGCTGTGGCCGACCAGCACCACATTCCGTACGGATGAGGGCTGGTCGGCCGTAGCCGCCCTGCCGGCGGCTCCGGGGTGTGCATTCTTGTCGCCCATGATTCTTGCCTCCCGATCGAATTGCCCGGTGAGGAGAGTGGGGCCGCGGGGTGCGGGGGGAGCCATGAGGGAGGTGTCCCGGACGGCGTCCGGGGGCAGCTCCGTCGATGCCCCGCGGTCGTCTTTCGAGCTTTCCACTCTCGTCACGGTGCGTCCATACGTCGTACGCGGCGGCGGGAGTCGGGTGCCCGGCGGTGGAGCGCCCCGGTCCTGGCTACGATGGGCCAGCCGGTGGCCAGTGGGGCCGCGCGGCACCGACCCTCGGGAAGGCCATGCTGAACAAGTACGCGCGTGCATTCTTCACGCGTGTCCTCACACCGTTCGCCGCGTTTCTGCTCCGTCGTGGGGTGAGCCCCGACGCGGTCACCCTCATCGGCACAGCCGGGGTGATGGCGGGTGCGCTGGTCTTCTTCCCCAAGGGAGAGTTCTTCTGGGGCACGATCGTCATCACGCTGTTCGTCTTCTCCGACCTCATCGACGGCAACATGGCGCGCCAGGCCGGGATTTCGAGCCGTTGGGGGGCCTTCCTCGACTCGACGCTCGACCGGGTCGCCGACGGCGCGATCTTCGGCGGCTTCGCGCTCTGGTACGCGGGCACGGGGGACGACAACGTGCTGTGCGCCGTCGCGATCTTCTGTCTGGCGAGCGGCCAGGTCGTGTCGTACACGAAGGCGCGCGGCGAATCGATTGGCCTGCCGGTCGCCGTCAACGGTCTGATCGAACGGGCCGAGCGACTGGTGATCTCCCTGGTCGCCGCGGGGCTTGCGGGACTGCACGGCTTCGGGGTGCCCGGGATCGAGGTGCTGCTGCCGATCGCCCTGTGGATCGTCGCCGTCGGCAGCGCCGTGACGCTGGGGCAGCGGGTCGTGACCGTACGACGGGAGTCCGCGGAGGCCGACGCCGCCGCGGCACAGGGGAGCGAGGCTGAGGCGACGTGATGCGGGACCGGCTGACCGACCGGCTGTACGGACTTGGCTGGAGCACGGTCAAGAAACTGCCCGAGCCGGCCGCCGCCGTGCTCGGCAGGACCATCGCCGACATCGCGTGGAAGCGGCGTGGCAAGAGCGTGCTGCGGCTGGAGGCCAACCTTGCCCGCGTGGTGCCCGACGCGGGCCCCGAGCGCCTCGCCGAGCTCTCCAAGGCCGGAATGCGCTCGTACATGCGGTACTGGATGGAGTCCTTCCGGCTGCCCACCTGGAGCGCCGAGCGCGTGACCGACAACGTGCAGATCAAGGGCGCCCACCGCCTCACGGACGCGATGGCGTCGGGACGCGGCGTGATACTCGCGCTGCCGCACCTCGCGAACTGGGACCTCGCGGGCGTGTGGGTCACCAGGACCCTGGGCATCCCGTTCACGACCGTCGCCGAGCGGCTCAAGCCCGAGACGCTCTACGACCGCTTCGTGGCCTACCGCGAGAGCCTCGGCATGGAAGTGCTGCCGCACACCGGCGGCTCGGCCTTCGGCACGCTCGCCCGGCGGCTGCGCTCCGGCGGCCTCGTCTGCCTGGTCGCCGACCGTGATCTGTCCGCTTCGGGCATCGAGGTGTCGTACTTCGGCGAGACGGCCCGGATGCCGGCCGGACCGGCGATGCTGGCCCAGCAGACCGGCGCGCTGCTGCTTCCGGTGACGCTCTGGTACGACGAGGCACCGCTCATGCGGGGGCAGATCCACCCGCCCGTCGAGGTGCCCGAGTCGGGCACCAAGGCGGAGAGGACGTCCTCCATGACACAGGCGCTGGCGGATGCCTACGCCACGGGAATCGCCGAACACCCGGAGGACTGGCACATGCTCCAGCGGCTGTGGCTCGCGGACCTGGATCCGCGCGACGAACCGGACTCGACCGGGCAGCGGATCCCGCAGGGGGAACAGGCGTGAGGATCGGCATCGTCTGCCCCTACTCCTGGGACGTGCCGGGCGGCGTCCAGTTCCACATCCGGGACCTGGCGGAACATCTGATCCGGCTCGGCCACGAGGTGTCGGTCCTGGCTCCGGCGGACGACGAGACACCCCTGCCGCCGTATGTCGTCTCGGCCGGCCGTGCCGTGCCCGTCCCGTACAACGGCTCGGTCGCCCGGCTGAACTTCGGCTTCCTCTCAGCCGCTCGCGTACGGCGCTGGCTGCACGACGGCACCTTCGACGTGATCCACATCCATGAGCCGGCCTCGCCGTCGCTGGGCCTGCTGAGCTGCTGGGCGGCGCAGGGCCCGATCGTCGCGACGTTCCACACCTCGAACCCCCGCTCGCGGGCCATGATCGCCGCGTATCCGATTCTCCAGCCCGCGCTGGAGAAGATCAGCGCCCGCATCGCGGTGAGCGAGTACGCGCGGCGGACGCTGGTGGAGCACCTGGGCGGCGACGCGGTCGTCATCCCCAACGGCGTCGACGTCGGCTTCTTCGAACAGGCCGAGCCGAAGGCCGAGTGGCAGGGCGGCACCATCGGCTTCATAGGGCGCATCGACGAACCCCGCAAGGGTCTGCCCGTCCTCATGAAGGCGCTGCCGAAGATCCTCGCGGAGTGCCCGGACACACGGCTCCTGGTCGCGGGCCGCGGCGACGAGGAGGAGGCCGTCGCCTCCCTCCCCGTCGAGATGCGCAAACGCGTCGAATTCCTCGGCATGGTCAGCGATGAGGACAAGGCGCGACTGTTGCGCAGCGTCGATCTGTACGTCGCGCCCAATACGGGCGGCGAGAGCTTCGGCATCATCCTCGTCGAGGCGATGTCGGCGGGCGCGCCTGTCCTCGCCTCCGACCTCGACGCCTTCGCCCAGGTCCTCGACCAGGGCGCGGCGGGCGAACTCTTCGCCAACGAGGACGCGGACGCGCTGGCGTCGGCGGCGGTACGGCTGCTGGGGGACCCGGAGCGGCGGGCCGAACTGCATACGCGGGGCACCGCGCACGTACGCCGATTCGACTGGTCGACGGTCGGCGCGGACATCCTCGCGGTGTACGAGACGGTGACGGACGGCGCCGCGTCGGTCGCGGCGGACGAACGGTCGGGATTCCGGGCGCGGTTCGGACTGGCGCGGGACTGAGGCCGGCGGGCTCGCCCCGGGGCCGTCGGGCGTTTGAGGTGTGAGGCGAGCGGGCCGGACGTCCCGGCGCGCGGTGGGTGCGCGGGGCGTCCGGGGCGGGGGGCAGGGCCCGAGGTCCCCGTTGGGTAGCCTTGCCGCCCGTGACCGTAACCCTCATCTGGATCGTCGTCGCGCTGATCGCGATCGGCCTGTATCTGAGCTGGACCGCAGGCCGGCTCGACCGGCTGCACGCCCGTATCGACGCCGCCCGCGCCGCGCTCGACGCCCAACTCCTGCGCCGCGCCTCGGTCACCCAGGAACTCGCCACGTCGGGCGTGCTCGATCCGGCCGCGTCGATCGTGCTCTACGAGGCCGCGCACGCCGCCCGGCAGGCGGAGGAGGAGCAGCGCGAGGTCGCCGAGAGCGAGCTCAGTGCCGCGCTGCGGGCCGTCTTCGGGGAGGCGGCGCAGGTCGAGGCCGTACGCCAGGTGCCGGGCGGTGAGGACGCCGCAGGAGAGCTCGCGCAGGCCGTACGCCGTGTCCCGATGGCGCGCCGCTTCCACAACGACGCCGTGCGCGCGGCCCGTGCGCTCCGCCGCCACCGCAAGGTTCGCTGGTTCCGGCTGGCGGGCCACGCGCCGTTCCCTCTGGCCTTCGAGATGGACGACGAGCCGCCGATCGCGCTGGCCGACCGTCCCGGCAGCTGACCGAGGCCCTGACAGCGGTCAGCCGGCCGACCGTTCCGGCAGCTGACCGAAGTCCTGACAGCGGTCCGGGACCGGGAGGTCGAAGGTCCGCCCGGCGCCTGACCTTCGAAAACGATCCACCGGCTCCGCATTGGCCCTTGCTGTGGACTGGTGCCTGCCTGTCTCATCGGTGAGGCATCAACTTCTTTCACCGAGTGAGGTCTCTCCGTGTCCAGCATCCTTCCCACCACTCCGCAGGCCCCCGAGACCGGCACCGCGCGCGTCAAGCGCGGCATGGCCGAGCAGCTCAAGGGCGGTGTGATCATGGACGTGGTCAACGCAGAGCAGGCGAAGATCGCCGAGGACGCGGGCGCCGTGGCCGTCATGGCCCTGGAGCGGGTCCCCGCCGACATCCGCAAGGACGGCGGCGTGGCCCGGATGTCCGACCCCACCATGATCGAAGAGATCATCGAGGCGGTCTCCATCCCCGTCATGGCCAAGTCCCGGATCGGCCACTTCGTCGAGGCCCAGGTCCTGCAGTCCCTCGGCGTCGACTACATCGACGAGTCCGAGGTGCTCACCCCGGCCGACGAGGTCAACCACTCCGACAAGTGGGCCTTCACCACCCCCTTCGTCTGCGGCGCCACCAACCTCGGCGAGGCCCTGCGCCGCATCGCCGAGGGCGCGGCCATGATCCGCTCCAAGGGCGAGGCCGGCACCGGCAACGTCGTCGAGGCCGTCCGTCACCTGCGCCAGATCAAGAACGAGATCGCCAAGCTGCGCGGCTTCGACAACAACGAGCTGTACGCCGCCGCCAAGGAGCTTCGCGCCCCGTACGAGCTGGTCAAGGAGGTCTCCGAGCTCGGCAAGCTGCCGGTGGTCCTCTTCTCGGCCGGTGGTGTCGCCACCCCCGCCGACGCCGCGCTGATGCGCCAGCTCGGTGCCGAGGGCGTCTTCGTCGGCTCCGGCATCTTCAAGTCGGGCGACCCCGCCAAGCGCGCCGCCGCCATCGTGAAGGCCACCACCTTCTACGACGACCCCAAGATCATCGCGGATGCCTCCCGCAACCTGGGCGAGGCCATGGTCGGCATCAACTGCGACACGCTGCCCGAGGCCGAGCGCTACGCCAACCGGGGCTGGTAATGACCACTCCCGTCATTGGTGTCCTGGCTCTCCAGGGCGACGTACGGGAGCATCTGATCGCCCTGGCCGCGGCCGATGCCGTGGCCAGGCCGGTCAGGCGGCCCGACGAGCTCGCCGAGGTCGACGGCCTGGTGATCCCGGGCGGCGAGTCCACCACCATGTCCAAGCTCGCTGCGCTCTTCGGCATGCTGGAGCCGCTGCGCGAGCGGATCGCCGCGGGCATGCCCGTCTACGGCACCTGCGCCGGCCTGATCATGCTCGCCGACAAGATCCTCGACCCGCGCTCGGGCCAGGAGACGCTGGGCGGCATCGACATGATCGTCCGCCGCAACGCCTTCGGCAGGCAGAACGAGTCCTTCGAGGCGGCAGTCGAGGTCACGGACGTGCCCGGCGGACCCGTCGAGGGCGTCTTCATCCGCGCCCCCTGGGTGGAGTCGGTCGGCGCCCAGGTCGAGGTGCTCGCGGAGCACGACGGCCATATCGTCGCCGTCCGGCAGGCAAACGCCCTCGCCACCTCGTTCCACCCGGAGCTCACCGGCGATCACCGGGTGCACGGCCTCTTTGTGGACATGGTGCGCACAGCCGGGTGACCTGATCCCGGTAGGATCTCTGCCGAACGCAGCAGGAATGGGTTACGCGAAGGAGACAGGCAGATGTCCGGCCACTCTAAATGGGCTACGACGAAGCACAAGAAGGCCGTGATCGACGCCAAGCGCGGCAAGCTCTTCGCGAAGATGATCAAGAACATCGAGGTCGCTGCCCGCACGGGCGGCGCCGACGTGTCCGGCAACCCCACGCTCTTCGACGCCATCCAGAAGGCCAAGAAGAGCTCGGTCCCGAACAAGAACATCGACTCCGCCGTCAAGCGCGGTGCCGGTCTCGAGGCCGGTGGCGCCGACTACGAGACGATCATGTACGAGGGTTACGGCCCGAACGGTGTCGCGGTGCTCATCGAGTGCCTCACCGACAACCGCAACCGTGCCGCATCCGACGTGCGCGTCGCCATGACCCGCAACGGCGGTTCGATGGCCGACCCGGGCTCGGTCTCGTACCTCTTCAACCGCAAGGGCGTCGTGATCGTCCCCAAGGGCGAGCTGACCGAGGACGACGTGCTCGGCGCGGTGCTGGACGCGGGCGCCGAAGAGGTCAACGACCTCGGCGAGTCCTTCGAGGTCCTCAGCGAGGCCACCGACCTGGTCGCGGTCCGCACCGCGCTCCAGGACGCCGGCATCGACTACGACTCCGCCGAGGCCAACTTCGTCCCGACCATGCAGGTCGAGCTGGACGAAGAGGGCGCGCGCAAGATCTTCAAGCTGATCGACGCGCTCGAGGACAGCGACGACGTGCAGAACGTCTTCGCCAACTTCGACGTCTCGGACGAGGTCATGGAAAAGGTCGACGCCTGACCCGCGGACAGTGAACGGGCCGACGGGACCCGCCCACCCGTCGCCCGACCACCGCCCCTCAACGGGTGCTTCGCACGCCCTGTCCGCCCGTCGCCCGACCACCGCCCCTCAACGGGTGCTTCGCACGCCCTGTCCGCCCGTCGCCCGGCCACCGCCCCTCAACGGGTGCTTCGCACGCCCTGTCCGCCCGTCGCCCGACCACCGCCCCTCAACGGATGCTCCGCACACCCCTCCTGAGAGTCGGCCCGTCGCTTTGTCAGTGGCACCGGATAGCCTGCACAAACAGGCGATCGAAGGAGGGGCGGGGTGCGGGTGCTTGGCATCGACCCAGGACTGACGCGCTGCGGTGTTGGCGTGGTCGAGGGTGTCGCGGGCCGTCCCCTGACCATGCTCGGCGTCGGTGTCGTACGGACCCCTGCGGACGCGGAGTTGGGCAGTCGGCTGGTCGCCATCGAGCAGGGCATCGAGCAGTGGCTGGACGAGCACCGGCCCGAACTCGTCGCGGTGGAGCGCGTGTTCAGCCAGCACAATGTGCGTACGGTCATGGGCACGGCCCAGGCCAGCGCGATCGCCATGCTCTGCGCCTCCCGGCGCGGCATCCCCGTCGCCCTGCACACCCCCAGCGAGGTCAAGGCCGCCGTCACCGGCAGCGGTCGCGCCGACAAGGCGCAGGTCGGGGCCATGGTGACCCGGCTGCTGCGGCTCGACGCGCCGCCGAAGCCGGCCGACGCGGCGGACGCCCTGGCCCTGGCCATCTGTCACATCTGGCGGGCCCCCGCGCAGAACCGCCTCCAGCAGGCCGTAGCCCTGCACGCATCGAAAGGCCGTACCGCATGATCGCCTTTGTGAGCGGCCCGGTCGCCGCCCTCGCCCCCACCACCGCGGTCATCGAGGTCGGCGGTGTCGGCATGGCCGTCCAGTGCACGCCGAACACCCTCTCCGGACTCCGTATCGGCCAGGAGGCCAAGCTCGTCACCTCGCTCGTCGTGCGCGAGGACTCGCTCACGCTCTACGGCTTCCCGGACGACGACGAACGCCAGGTCTTCGAACTGCTGCAGACCGCGAGCGGTGTCGGACCGCGGCTCGCCCAGGCGATGCTGGCCGTGCACACCCCCGACGCCCTGCGCGTCGCCGTGGCCACCGGTGACGAGAAGGCGCTCACCGCCGTACCGGGCATCGGCAAGAGGGGCGCCCAGAAGCTCCTCCTCGAACTGAAGGACCGGCTCGGCGAGCCGGTCGGCGCGCACATCGGCCGGCAGGGCATCGGCACCCCCGTCTCCGCCTCCTGGCGGGACCAGCTGCACGCGGCCCTGATCGGCCTCGGCTATGCCACCCGCGAGGCCGACGAGGCGCTGGCCGCGGTCGCCCCGCAGGCCGAGGCCACCGTTGCCGCGGGCGGGTCACCGCAGGTCGGACAGCTGCTGAAGGCCGCGCTGCAGACCCTGAACCGCACCCGCTGACCCTCCGCACCCGACCTCGACCGCATCACGACCACGACGACGGCCGCACCGCACCCGACCACGACCGCATCCGACCGCACCCGCCGGGCCCGCCGCACCCACCTGCCGGCCCCGAACCCGCCGAACTCGCGAGGCACCGACTGTGAACTGGGACGACACCGCACCGACGACCGACGACATCGCCGCCGAGCGGCTCGTCGGCGCGTCCGCCGACGGCGAGGACCAGGCCGTCGAGTCGGCCCTGCGGCCGAAGTCGCTGGAGGAGTTCGTCGGCCAGGAGCGGGTCCGCGAGCAACTGGACCTCGTCCTCAAAGCCGCGCTCGCCCGTGGTGCTACCGCGGACCATGTGCTGCTCTCCGGAGCCCCGGGGCTGGGCAAGACCACCCTCTCCATGATCATCGCCGCGGAGATGAACGCCCCCATCCGCATCACCTCCGGCCCCGCCATCCAGCACGCCGGGGACCTCGCCGCGATCCTCTCGTCCCTCCAGGAGGGCGAGGTCCTCTTCCTCGACGAGATCCACCGGATGTCACGGCCCGCCGAAGAGATGCTCTACATGGCGATGGAGGACTTCAGGGTCGACGTCATCGTCGGCAAGGGTCCGGGCGCCACTGCCATCCCCCTGGAGCTGCCGCCCTTCACCCTGGTCGGGGCCACCACCCGCGCCGGGCTGCTGCCGCCCCCGCTGCGCGACCGCTTCGGCTTCACCGCGCATATGGAGTTCTACGATCCCGCCGAGCTGGAGCGCGTCATCCACCGCTCCGCCCAGCTCCTCGATGTCGAGATCGAGGCAGACGGTGCCGCCGAGATCGCCGGCCGCTCCCGCGGCACGCCCCGTATCGCCAACCGGCTGCTGCGCCGCGTCCGCGACTACGCCCAGGTCAAGGTGGACGGCGTGATCACCCGCGAGGTGGCCTCCGCGGCCCTCAAGGTGTACGAGGTCGACGCGCGCGGTCTCGACCGCCTCGACCGTGCCGTGCTCCAGGCGCTGCTCAAGCTCTTCGGCGGCGGTCCGGTGGGCCTGTCCACCCTCGCCGTGGCCGTGGGGGAGGAGCGTGAGACGGTCGAGGAGGTCGCCGAGCCCTTCCTGGTCCGCGAGGGACTGCTGGCCCGTACACCACGTGGCCGGGTCGCCACACCTGCCGCCTGGGCGCATCTCGGACTGGTGCCGCCGCAGCAGACCCCGGGGGCCGGCGGACAACAGGGCCTGTTCGGGGCGTGACGGCGCGGATACTCGCCGGGCCAGGAACACCGGTGGGATGCTGGGCGTTGTTCCATCGATGCGGACTCGCTTAGACTCCGCCGATGCCGCCCTTCCAGGTCGGCGTACCCACCCCCGTAGATAAGGCCGCCTCACCAGCGCGGTCGTGCGAAGGAAGTTCCGTCCCGTGAGTCTCGTGACCCTCCTCCCCTTCATTGTGCTCATCGGGGCCATGTTCCTGATGACCCGGTCCGCCAAGAAGAAGCAGCAGGCGGCTGCGCAGATGCGCAACGATATTCAGCCCGGCACCGGCGTCCGGACGATCGGGGGCCTGTACGCCACCGTCAAGGAAGTCAACGACGACACGGTTCTGCTCGAGGCTGCGCCCGGCGTGCACCTGATCTTCGCGAAGAACGCGATCGGCGCGGTCCTCTCCGACGAGGAGTACAACCGCATCGTGCACGGTGAGGACGAGTCCGAGGACGACCTCAAGACCGACGGCACGATCGTGCCGGACGACGCTTCCTCGCTGACCGAGGCCACCGGATCCGACGCTTCGGACGACGCGAAGATCGACCTGGGCAAGAAGCCCGAGGCCGACGACGCCGAGGCCGACTCCAAGGACGCCGAGCCCAAGGACACCGAGACCAAGGACGGCAAGGCCGACGGCGAGACCGACGCGAAGTAGCCATGATCGGGGACCGCGGCGGCGCCCACGGGCGCCGGGCGGTCCCCCGGTCGTGTTGAATTCTGCGGGGGCAGGTCCCCACAACACTTCGTGGCCGCCCCGGCGCACACCCGGCGCGGGACGGTTGGACAGGGAGAAACGAGAAGGTGGCAGCACCGAATAGGGGCCGAAAGCCCGCGGGGGCTCAGGGCAAGCCGGGGCGTGCCCTGGCCTTGATCCTGATCGCCATGGTCGCGCTCACGGGCGGGATGTTCTGGGCGGGACAGCTCACGCCGCGTCTGGGTATCGACCTGGCGGGCGGTACGACCATCACGCTCAAGGCCAAGAGCGAGCCCGGCAAGCCGGACGCCGTCAACGAGACCAATATGAACACCGCGGTCAGCATCATCGAGCGCCGTGTCAATGGTCTGGGTGTCTCCGAGGCCGAGGTCCAGACCCAGGGCAAAGAGAACATCATCGTCAACATCCCCAAGGGGACGAATTCTCAGCAGGCCCGTGAGCAGGTCGGCACCACCGCTCAGCTCTACTTCCGGCCGGTCCTGACCGTCGCCGCCGGCACTCCCACGGCCCCCAAGCCCAGCCCGAGCGCTTCGGCGTCCGGCAAGGACAAGGCGAAGGACAAGGCGCAGGACAAGGCGAAGGAGACGGCCAAGCCGTCGTCCTCCGGCTCGCCCTCGCCCTCATCGACCACCCAGGGCCGCGCGGTCACCGACGCCCTGAAGGCGCCGACGCCCACCCCCTCCGGTTCGGGCAAGCCCAAGACCCCCGAGTCGCCCAAGCCGACTCCTTCGGGTGACACGGCGGGAGCCGACAAGCTGCAGAAGCAGTTCCTCGCTCTCGACTGCACGAACAAGCAGTCCCGCGTCGCCGCCGGTGAGAACGTCAAGCCCACCGACCCCACCGTCGCCTGTGGCAAGGACTCCGCGGGCAACTGGGAGAAGTACGTCCTCGGCCCCGCCGAGGTCAACGGCAAGGACGTCGACGACGCCAACGCCACCATCGACCAGCGCAGCGGTCAGTGGATCGTCCAGATGGACTTCACCGACGGCGGCTCCAAGAAGTTCCAGAAGATCACGAGCCGGCTCTCGCAGCAGCAGCAGCCGATGAACCAGTTCGCGATCGTCCTCGACGGCGAAGTCGTCTCCGCGCCCTCGGTGCGGCAGACGCTGAGCGCCAACGCCGAGATCTCCGGAAGCTTCACCCAGCAGTCCGCCCAGGACCTGGGCAACATCCTGTCCTACGGCGCGCTCCCGCTCTCTTTCGAGGAGCAGAGCGTCCAGACCGTCACCGCCGCGCTCGGCGGCGAGCAGCTCAAGGCGGGTCTGATCGCCGGTGCGATCGGCCTCGCGCTGGTCATCATCTACCTGGTGGCCTACTACCGCGGCCTGTCGCTGATCGCGATCCTCAGCCTCATCGTCTCCGCGATCCTGACGTACACGATCATGGCTCTGCTCGGCCCGGGTATCGGCTTCGCCCTGAACCTGCCCGCGGTGTGTGGTGCGATCGTTGCGATCGGCATCACCGCGGACTCCTTCATCGTGTACTTCGAGAGAATCCGCGACGAGATCCGCGAGGGCCGCACGCTGCGGCCCGCGGTCGAGCGTGCCTGGCCGCGTGCCCGGCGCACGATCCTGGTCTCCGACTTCGTGTCGTTCCTCGCCGCGGCGGTGCTGTTCATCGTCACCGTCGGCAAGGTCCAGGGCTTCGCGTTCACGCTCGGTCTCACCACGGTCCTCGACGTGGTCGTGGTGTTCCTCTTCACCAAGCCGGTCATGACGATCCTCGCCCGCAAGAATTTCTTCGCGGAAGGTCATCCCTGGTCCGGACTGGACCCGAAGCGGCTCGGCGCCAAGCCGCCGCTGCGCCGCTCCCGCCGCGGCTCCGCCCCCATCGACCCGAAGGAGGCGTGAGATGTCGCGACTCGGCACCCTCGGCGCCCGGCTCTACCGCGGCGAGGTCGGCTACGACTTCGTCGCCAAGCGGAAGATCTGGTACGGGATCTCGATCCTGATCACGATCACGGCGATCGTCGGCCTGGCCGTGCGAGGACTGAACCTCGGCATCGAGTTCAAGGGCGGAGCGGTCTTCACCACCCCGAGCACGAGCGTCTCCGTCAGCAAGGCGCAGTCGTACGCCGAAGACGCGTCGGGCCATGAGGCGATCGTCCAGAAGCTGGGCAACGGCGGACTGCGCATCCAGGTCAGCGAACTCGACCAGGCACAGGCCAACAAGGTCAACGAGACCCTCTCCGACAAGATGGACATCCCGGCGCAGAAGATCAACGCCGAGATCGTCGGCCCCAGCTGGGGTGAGCAGATCGCCACCAAGGCATGGACCGGTCTCGCGGTCTTCATGCTGCTGGTGGTGATCTATCTCGCCATCGCCTTCGAGTGGCGGATGGCCGTCGCGGCCCTGATCGCGCTGATCCACGACCTCACGATCACCATCGGTGTGTACGCACTGGTCGGCTTCGAGGTCACTCCGGGCACCGTGATCGGTCTGCTGACCATTCTCGGCTACTCCCTCTACGACACCGTCGTCGTCTTCGACGGTCTCAAGGAGGGCTCGAAGGACATCACCAAGCAGACCCGCTACACCTACAGCGAGATCGCGAACCGCAGCCTCAACGGCACGCTGGTGCGCTCGATCAACACCACCGTCGTCGCCCTGCTGCCGGTGGCCGGTCTGCTCTTCATCGGTGGCGGTGTCCTCGGCGCGGGCATGCTCAACGACATCTCGCTGTCGCTGTTCGTGGGTCTCGCCGCCGGTGCGTACTCCTCGATCTTCATCGCCACACCGCTCGTCGCCGACCTCAAGGAGCGCGAGCCGCAGATGAAGGCCCTCAAGAAGCGGGTGCTCGCCAAGCGCGCGCAGGCCGCGGCCAAGGGCGAGCAGCCGGACGACTCCGACGAGCCGGATGACGGCCTGCACGACGACACCGCGACCGCCGGCGCATCCGGCGGCGTCGTGGGCCCGCGCAACCGGGGCAGGGGCCGTCCGTCCGGCTCGGGCAAGCGCCGATGACCGACGCGACGCAGGAGCTGCTGCTCAGCCGCATCCGTGACGTCCCCGACTATCCGAAGCCGGGGGTGATGTTCAAGGACATCACGCCCCTGCTCGCGGACCCGAAGGCCTTCACGGCCCTCACCGACACACTCGCCGGGCTGTGCGCGCGGCACGGGGCCACGAAGGTCGTCGGTCTGGAGGCGCGCGGCTTCATCCTGGGCGCGCCGGTCGCCGTCCGGGCCGGGCTGGGCTTCATCCCCGTGCGCAAGGCGGGCAAGCTCCCCGGAGCGACGCTCGCGCAGTCGTACGAGCTGGAGTACGGCAGCGCCGAGATCGAGGTGCATGCCGAGGACCTTCAGGCGGGCGACCGCGTCATGGTCATCGACGATGTGCTCGCCACCGGCGGCACCGCTGGGGCCTCGCTGGAGCTCATCCGGCGGGCCGGGGCCGATGTGGCGGGAGTCGCCGTCCTCATGGAGCTCGGCTTCCTCGGTGGCCGCGCCCGTCTGGAGCCGGCGCTGCGAGGGGCTCCGCTGGAGGCTCTGATCACGCTCTGAACAACTGGTCGACCGACGACGGGCGCCCCGGGACTCTCCCGGGGCGCCCGTCGCCGCATGCGCGGCTGCCGATGCGGCCCCCTGGGCGCCGCGTACCTCGGCGCAGTCGTCCGCAAGCGCCGTGTGACGAACGGGCTCCCGGCGGGATCCGGGCACCCTCTCCTGTCCGGTCCGGACCTCAGGCCTCGTGAGCACCGGAACTCCGAGGTCGATACCATGGCCTCTCCGGGCCTGACCGGGGGACCCGGAACCGCACGAGGAGCGCTCTTGCCAGACGAGGCCCAGCCCGCCGCCGCGCAGCCCGACCAGCAGGCCGAAAAGGCCGCGGCAGCCCCTGTCACGCCCGAGAAGACGCCGGCCGAGAAGCCGGCGCCTGTGGCGCCCGAGCGTGCGAACGGCGCGGCCCCCGCCTCCACCCCCCGGCCGACGCCCGCTCAGCGGCCCACCCCCGCCGCCGTCCCACGGACCGGCGGCTCCTCGAACCGGGTGCGCGCCCGGCTGGCCCGCCTCGGCGTCCAGCGCTCGTCCCCGTACAACCCGGTCCTGGAACCGCTGCTGCGGATAGTGCGCAGCAACGACGCCAAGATCGAGACGTCGACGCTGCGCCAGATCGAGCGCGCCTACCAGGTCGCCGAGCGCTGGCACCGCGGCCAGAAGCGCAAGAGCGGCGACCCGTACATCACGCATCCGCTCGCCGTGACCACGATCCTCGCCGAGCTCGGCATGGATCCGGCGACGCTGATGGCGGGTCTGCTGCACGACACCGTCGAGGACACCGAGTACGGCCTGGACACCCTGCGCCGTGACTTCGGCGACCAGGTCGCCCTGCTCGTCGACGGCGTCACCAAGCTGGACAAGGTCAAGTTCGGCGAGGCCGCGCAGGCCGAGACCGTGCGCAAGATGGTCGTCGCCATGGCCAAGGACCCCCGCGTTCTGGTCATCAAGCTCGCCGACCGGCTGCACAACATGCGCACCATGCGCTACCTGAAGCGCGAGAAGCAGGAGAAGAAGGCCCGCGAGACGCTGGAGATCTACGCTCCGCTCGCCCATCGGCTGGGCATGAACACCATCAAGTGGGAGCTGGAGGACCTCGCCTTCGCGATCCTCTACCCCAAGATGTACGACGAGATCGTGCGGCTCGTCGCCGAGCGGGCTCCCAAGCGCGACGAGTATCTCGCCATAGTGACCGACGAGGTCCAGTCCGATCTGCGCGCGGCCCGGATCAAGGCCACCGTCACGGGACGGCCCAAGCACTACTACAGCGTCTACCAGAAGATGATCGTCCGCGGCCGGGACTTCGCGGAGATCTACGACCTGGTGGGCATCCGCGTCCTGGTCGACACCGTCCGCGACTGCTACGCGGCGCTCGGCACGGTCCATGCGCGATGGAATCCGGTCCCCGGCCGGTTCAAGGACTACATCGCGATGCCCAAGTTCAACATGTACCAGTCGCTGCACACGACGGTGATCGGACCCAACGGCAAGCCCGTCGAGCTGCAGATCCGCACCTTCGACATGCACCGTCGCGCCGAGTACGGCATCGCCGCGCACTGGAAGTACAAGCAGGAGACCGTCGCCGGAGCCTCCAAGATCCGTACCGATGTCCCGAGAGCGGGCAAGGGCACCGCGGGCCAGGACACGGTCAACGACATGGCGTGGCTGCGCCAGCTCCTCGACTGGCAGAAGGAGACCGAGGACCCCAGCGAGTTCCTGGAGTCGCTGCGCTTCGACCTCTCGCGCAACGAGGTCTTCGTCTTCACGCCGAAGGGCGACGTCATAGCGCTCCCGGCGGGCGCCACTCCCGTCGACTTCGCCTATGCCGTCCATACGGAGGTCGGCCACCGGACCATAGGAGCGAGGGTCAACGGGCGGCTCGTACCGCTCGAATCGACCCTCGACAACGGCGACCTCGTCGAGGTCTTCACCTCCAAGGCCGAGGGCGCAGGCCCCTCGCGCGACTGGCTCGGCTTCGTCAAGTCGCCGCGGGCACGCAACAAGATCCGGGCCTGGTTCTCCAAGGAGCGCCGCGAGGAGGCGATCGAGCACGGCAAGGACGCCATCGCGCGGGCCATGCGCAAGCAGAACCTGCCGATCCAGCGCATCCTCACCGGCGACTCGCTCGTCACGCTGGCACACGAGATGCGCTACCCCGACATCTCGTCCCTGTACGCGGCGATCGGCGAAGGCCATGTGGCCGCGCAGGGCGTCGTGCAGAAACTGGTGCAGGCCCTCGGTGGCGAGGAAGCCGCCAACGAGGACATCGCCGAGAGCACCCCGCCCTCGCGCAGCCGCGCCAAGCGCCGTGCCAACGCCGACCCCGGCGTGGTCGTCAAGGGCGTCGAAGACGTCTGGGTGAAGCTCGCCCGCTGCTGTACGCCCGTGCCCGGCGACCCGATCATCGGCTTCGTCACGCGCGGCAGCGGCGTGTCCGTTCACCGCGCGGACTGCGTCAACGTCGACTCGCTCTCGCAGCAGCCCGAGCGGATCCTCGATGTCGAGTGGGCGCCCACCCAGTCCTCGGTCTTCCTGGTGGCCATCCAGGTCGAGGCGCTGGACCGCTCCAGGCTTCTGTCGGACGTCACGCGCGTGCTGTCCGACCAGCACGTGAACATCCTCTCGGCGGCCGTCCAGACCTCGCGGGACAGGGTGGCCACCTCGCGCTTCACCTTCGAGATGGGCGACCCGAAGCACCTCGGGCACGTGCTGAAGGCTGTGCGGGGCGTGGAGGGCGTCTACGACGTGTACCGCGTGACCTCGGCACGCCGCCCGTAGCGGCGACCACGAGGAGCGCGCACTCCGGCGGCATACGAAGAGGTCCCCTGTACATCACGTACAGGGGACCTCTTTCGTATGCCGCCGGAGCTGTCAGCCGCCGAACTCCTCCAGGCCCTTCAGCGCCTGGTCGAGCAGCGCCTGCCGGCCCTCGAGCTCCTTGGCGAGCTTGTCGGCCTTGGCGTTGTTGCCCGCAGCGCGCGCCGCGTCGATCTGCCCGCGCAGCTTGTCCACGGCGGCCTGCAGCTGTCCGGTCAGACCCTCGGCACGCGCGCGTGCCTCAGGGTTCGTCCGGCGCCACTCCTTCTCCTCGGACTCCTGAAGCGCCCGCTCCACCGTGTGCATCCGGCCCTCGACCTTGGGACGGGCGTCCCGCGGCACATGGCCGATGGCCTCCCAGCGCTCGTTGAGGGCCCGGAAGGCGGCACGCGCGGCCTTCAGGTCCGTCACCGGCACCAGCTTCTCGGCCTCGGTGGCGAGCTCCTCCTTGAGCTTGAGGTTCTCGCCCTGCTCGGCGTCCCGCTCGGCGAAGACCTCGCCGCGCGCGGCGAAGAAGACGTCCTGCGCCCCGCGGAAACGGTTCCACAGGTCGTCCTCGGCCTCACGCTGGGCGCGCCCCGCGGACTTCCACTCCGCCATCAGCTCGCGGTAGCGGGCGGCCGTGACACCCCAGTCGGTGGAGCCGGACAGCGACTCGGCCTCGGCGACCAGCTTCTCCTTGGCCTTACGGGCCTCCTCGCGCTGCGCGTCCAGCGAGGCGAAGTGCGCCTTTCGGCGCTTGGAGAACGCCGAGCGGGCGTGCGAGAAACGGTGCCACAGCTCGTCGTCGGACTTGCGGTCGAGCCGGGGAAGGCCCTTCCACGTGTCCACGAGCGCCCGCAGCCGCTCGCCGGCCGCGCGCCACTGCTCGCTCTGCGCCAGCTCCTCGGCCTCGGTAACCAGAGCCTCCTTGGCGTGCCGCGCCTCGTCGCTCTGCTTCGCCTTCTGGACCTTGCGCTCCTCGCGGCGCTTGTCGACCGTCGTGACCAGCGCGTCCAGACGCTTGCCCAGCGCGTCGAGGTCACCCACGGCGTGATGCTCGTCCACCTGCTGACGCAGATGGTCGATGGCGGTCTGGGCGTCCTTGGCCGACAGATCGGTGGTCTTCACCCGCCGCTCGAGGAGGCCGATCTCGACCACCAAGCCCTCGTACTTGCGCTCGAAATAGGCCAGGGCCTCCTCGGGAGTCCCCGCCTGCCACGATCCGACGACCTTCTCGCCGTCGGCGGTACGCACGTACACGGTGCCCGTCTCATCGACACGGCCCCACGGGTCGCTGCTCACAGCGCCTCCTCCACCTGATGCCTTCGAGGGGGTTCGCCCCCGGGCATCGTCCACAGTTTCCTGGACGGGCCTCGCCCGCCAACCACAGCGCGACCTACGCCCGCGCTGCACAACGCCAATCTAGGCGACCGGCCGCCCGGCTGTCCGCACTCAGCGCGGCCGAAATTCCCCGGCTCACACCTTCGGGACTGCCGCTTTCTCAATGGTGACGGCCTTCTTCGGCGCTCCGTCCTTGGCCCCGCCCGCGACTCCGTCCTTCGCCACGTCCGCCACGACCCTCAGGCTCGCCGCGTCCATCTTTCCGAACGGTGTGTAGGTGGGAGGCAGCTTCGTCTCCTTGTACACGAGGAAGAACTGGCTGCCGCCGGAGTGCGGCTGACCGGTGTTGGCCATCGCCACGGTCCCGGCGGGGAACGTCACCGTGCCGTCGGCGCCCGCCTTGCCGAGAGCCGTCAGATTCTCGTCCGGGATGGTGTACCCGGGCCCGCCCGTGCCGTCGCCCTTGGGATCGCCGCACTGGAGGACGAAGATTCCCTGCGTGGTCAGCCGGTGACACTTGGTGCCGTTGAAATAGCCCTTGTCCGCGAGGGACTTGAAGGAGTTCACGGTGTGCGGGGTCTTGGCCGCATCCATCGCGAACTTGATGTCGCCCTGGTTCGTCGTGAGCGCCATCGAGTACTTCGCCTTCGTGTCCACCTTCATGGCGGGCTCGGGAGAGGCGCTCTCGCTCTTGGACGGGGCAGGGCTGGGGGACTCGCTGTCGCGGCCCGCCGAGCTGTCGCCCTTGGATCCGTCGGACAGGCCGATGGAGGCGTAGGCAGCGGCGCCCGCGGCGAGCACCACGGCGAGCGTGGCCGCGATGATCGTGTAGCGCTGCTTCTTCTTCCGGGACTGGGCCCGACGCTGCTGCTGGCGCTCGAACTTCTCCCTGGCGAGCTGCCGCCGCCGCTGATCGCTGGTGACCACCGGGTCTTCTCCTTGTACGTCGCGTGATGCCGACCGGTCGAGTGTGCCCCGTACCGTATACGGGTTGGCTGTGACAGGAGCAGCGCCGGTAGGCTCTGATCTGCTCCTCTCCGACCACCACACCAAGGACGATCGTGCTTATTGCCGGGTTCCCCGCCGGGGCCTGGGGGACCAACTGTTACCTGGTCGCCCCGGCCGCAGGTGAGGAGTGCGTGATCATCGACCCTGGCCACCAGGCCACCGAAGGCGTCGAGGAAGCACTCAAGAAGCATCGGCTCAAGCCCGTCGCCGTCGTCCTCACCCACGGCCACATCGACCATGTCGCCTCCGTCGTTCCGGTGTGCGGAGCCCATGACGTACCGGCGTGGATCCACCCCGCGGACCGCTACATGATGAGCGACCCGGAAAAGGCGCTGGGGCGCTCGATCGGGATGCCGCTCATGGGCGAGCTGACCGTGGGGGAGCCCGACGACGTCAAGGAACTGGCCGACGGCGCCGAGCTGCGCCTCGCCGGCCTCGACTTCTCGGTCGCACACGCACCCGGCCATACCAAGGGGTCGGTGACCTTCCGGATGCCCGAGTCCGCGGACATTCCGTCCGTGTTCTTCTCGGGTGACCTCCTGTTCGCCGGCTCCATCGGACGCACGGACCTGCCCGGCGGCGACCACGCCGAGATGCTCGAGTCGCTGGCGCGTGTGTGCCTGCCCCTCGACGACTCGACCGTGGTGCTCTCCGGCCACGGTTCCCAGACGACCATCGGCCGTGAGCGCGCCTCCAACCCGTATCTGCGGGAAGTGGCCGCCGGCCTCGGGAGCGTCGACGCTCCCCGACGAGGAATGTGACGAGAGTTTCCCGTGAGCACCTTTCAGGCCCCCAAGGGCACGTACGACCTGATCCCGCCGGACTCCGCGAAATTCCTGGCGGTGCGCGAGGCGATCTCCGCGCCGCTGAAGAGCTCCGGCTACGGCTACATCGAGACGCCCGGCTTCGAGGACGTCGAGCTCTTCGCGCGCGGTGTCGGTGAGTCCACCGACATCGTGACCAAGGAGATGTACGCCTTCGAGACCAAGGGCGGCGACCGGCTGGCGCTGCGCCCCGAGGGCACGGCGTCCGTGCTGCGCGCGGCGCTGGAGGCCAATCTGCACCGGCTGGGGAATCTGCCGGTCAAGCTCTGGTACTCCGGCTCGTACTACCGCTACGAGCGCCCGCAGAAGGGCCGCTACAGGCACTTCTCCCAGGTCGGTGCCGAGGCGATCGGCGCGGAGGACCCGGCGCTGGACGCCGAGCTGATCATCCTGGCCGACCAGGCGTACCGCTCGCTCGGCCTGAGCCGGTTCCGTATCCTGCTGAACTCGCTGGGCGACAAGGAGTGCCGTCCCGTCTACCGCGACGCGCTGCAGGACTTCCTGCGCGGTCTCGACCTCGACGAGGACACCAGGCGCCGGATCGAGATCAACCCGCTGCGGGTCCTCGACGACAAGCGTCCGGAGGTCCAGAAGCAGCTCGTGGGCGCGCCGATGCTGCGCGACTACCTGTGCGACGCGTGCAAGGCGTACCACGAGGAGGTGCGCGTGCTGCTGACCGCGGCGGGCGTGGCCTTCGAGGACGACGAGAAGCTGGTGCGCGGGCTCGACTACTACACCCGGACCACCTTCGAGTTCGTCCACGACGGTCTCGGTTCGCAGTCCGCGGTGGGCGGCGGGGGCCGTTACGACGGCCTCTCCGAGATGATCGGCGGACCCGCGCTGCCGTCGGTCGGCTGGGCCCTCGGTGTGGACCGTACGGTCCTGGCGCTGGAGGCGGAGGGGATCGAGCTCGAACTCCCCGCCACCACCAGCGTGTTCGCCGTCCCGCTGGGCGAGGAGGCGCGCCGCGTGCTGTTCGCTCTCGTCACCGAACTGCGCAGGGCGGGTGTCGCGACCGACTTCTCGTACGGCGGGAAGGGGCTGAAGGGCGCGATGAAGAGCGCGAACCGGTCGGGGGCCCGGTACACGCTCGTGGCCGGTGAGCGGGACCTCGCCGAGGGTGTGGTCCAGCTCAAGGACATGGAGAGCGGCGAGCAGTCACCCGTGGCGCTGACCGCGGTACTCGACGAGCTCCGCGCCCGCCTGGCCTGACGCGGCCTGTCCCGGACCCGCTCCCCGGGGCCTTGCCCCGGACCCGGCACCACCTCTCGCCGGCCGGCCCGGATCGCTCGGGCCGGCCGGCGGAACCTCTACAGCAGTCCGTGCCGCATCGCGCTCGTCACCGCGCGAGGGCGAGCCGCAGCCGCAGCACCATCAAGCACTGGGGGACCAGCGCGAACGTCGCGATACGCGTCTCGCCCACCAGAATCGCCGGAGCGAGGAAGAGCAGCACCGCCCCGCCGATGTAGCGCAGCGCGCACCGCTCATCCACCCCCTGCCTCAGCAGCTCGGCCCGCCCGACCCAGACGTACCGGGGAGCGGGCAGGACGAACAGCGCGGCGGCGATCATCCGCACGGGCTCGCCGGGGCTCGAAGCGCCGAGCGTGAAGACCAGCGTCGCCACCCACACGACCCCGAAGTACACGTCCCAGGGCAGGAAACCGCGGTCCCACACATCCGAGTCACGCGCCCCGGCCGGCTCGCTCAGCCGTCTCGACGGCTCTTCCAGCGGAAGGTCAGCAGACACAGCACCAATCCTCCGATGCACCAGGCGCCCAGCACCAGGGCGATGCGGCCGTACCCCCAACTGCCCGCCTGTTCCAGCACGGAGGCCGACTCGGGCAGGAACACCCCGCGCAGGCCCAGGCACATCCACTTCAGCGGGCACACCGCGCTGACGTTCAGCATCCAGTCCGGGATGGTGTTGATCGAGATGTAGACCCCGGAGATGAACTGCAGGACCAGGAAGGGAAGGACGACCACGGAGGTCGCGCTCGCCCCGGACTTCGGCAGACTGCTGATCGCGATGCCGAGAAGGGCGCAGCCGGTGATCCCGAGGGCGAAGATCCAGCCGAAGGTGAGCCATTCGCCGACCGCGCCCGGAAGGTCGATGTCGTAGAAGACCGTGCCGACGACCAGCAGCGCCACCGTCTCCAGCAGCCCGGTGACCAGAACCAGCCACACCTTGCCGAGGAAGTACGCGGCGGGTGGCATCGGTGTTCCGCGCAGCCGCCGCAGTGCTTCTCGTCCCGCTCGATCGCGACGCCGGTCGGAGAGGACCTCGGCCTCCTCCAGGTAGTGCGTGGTCAGCACGATGGTGGTGCCGTCGTCGGCCAGCCGCTTGATCAGGTCCCAGAACCGGCGGCGGGCGCCCGGGTCGAAGCCCGTGGTCGGCTCGTCGAGCAGCAGCAGTTCGGGATCGCCGATGACACCCAGCGCCACATCGAGCCGGCGCCGCTGCCCTCCGGAGAGCGCCTTGATCCGACTGGTCGCCTTCCGCTCCAGGCCCACCAGCGCGATGACCTCCTCGGGGTCGCGCGGCTTCGGGTAGTAGCGGGCGAAATGGGACACCGTCTCGCGGACCGTCAACTCCGCGGGTGCGGATTCGTCCTGCCAGACAATGCCGATCCGGGACCGCCACTGGCGATTTCCGGTCGCGGGATCCGAGCCGAGGACGCTCACCTCGCCCGCGTCCCGGCTCCGGTGGCCCTGGAGTATCTCCACCGTGGTGCTCTTGCCCGCGCCGTTGGGGCCGAGGATGCCGAAGATCTCACCGCGGGCAATGCCCAGGTCGAGGCCGTCCACCGCTGTCACATCGCCGTACCGCTTGCGCAGTCCGCGTATGTTCACCGCGAGTTCTGTCATGCCCTCAGACTGCTCGCCGCGATGAGTCACCAGGGACGACCGTCCGTACATCCTTATGTCCATCGAACGGTGGACACGGGTGCGCGTGCGGCAGAATGACCATGCCCCGCACAACGACCGAGTGATGGAACGGCGATATGACGACTGCAGCGGCCCACGACGCGTCCTCCGAGCGCACGAACGGCTCCAAGGGGACGATCGGCGGCAGTCGCGCGCTGGCCTGGCTTCTGGTGATCACGGGTGCGGCGGGGCTGCTGGCCTCGTGGGTGATCACGATCGACAAGATCAAGCTGGCCGAGGATCCGACGTTCACTCCGGGGTGCAGTCTCAATCCGGTGGTGTCCTGCGGGAACATCATGAAGAGCGATCAGGCGCAGGCGTTCGGGTTCCCGAATCCGCTGATGGGTCTGGTCGCGTACTCGATGGTGATCGCGATCGGGGTGGCGCTGCTCGCGGGTGCGCGGTACCGGCGCTGGTACTGGCTGGGGCTGAACGCGGGCTGTCTGTTCGGGGTCGGGTTCTGTACCTGGCTGCAGTACCAGTCGCTGTACAACATCAACGCGCTGTGCCTGTGGTGTTCGCTGGCCTGGGTCGCCACCATCGTCATGTTCTGTTACGTCACGGGGCACAACATCAAGCACCGGGCCATCAAGGTCCCGGAGGGTCTGCGCAGGACCCTGATGGAGTTCCACTGGATGCCGCCGGTGCTGTGGATCGGCATCATCGGCATGCTGATCCTGACCCGCTGGTGGGACTTCTGGACCGGCTGACCGGGCCGGGGGGTGCTGTCAGAGCTCTGGCATAGGCTTCACCGCGTGGAGCCCGACCTCTTTACCGCCGCGGCCGAAGAACGCCAGGAGAAAGATCCGTCCAGCAGCCCCCTTGCTGTCCGGATGCGACCGCGCACCCTCGACGAAGTCGTCGGCCAGCGGCATCTGCTGAAGCCCGGATCGCCGTTGCGCCGGCTCGTGGGCGAAGGCGGCGGAGGGCCCGCCGGTCCCTCGTCGGTGATCCTCTGGGGCCCGCCCGGCATTGGCAAGACGACCCTCGCCCATGTCGTCTCAAGAGCCACCAACAAGCGTTTCGTCGAGCTCTCCGCGATCACCGCGGGCGTGAAGGAAGTGCGGGCCGTCATCGACGGCGCCCGCAGGGCCGTCGGCGGCTTCGGCAAGGAGACCGTCCTCTTCCTCGACGAGATCCACCGCTTCTCCAAGGCCCAGCAGGACTCCCTGCTGCCCGCCGTGGAGAACCGCTGGGTGACGCTGATCGCCGCGACCACCGAGAATCCCTACTTCTCGGTGATCTCGCCGCTTCTGTCCCGCTCGCTGCTGCTCACCCTGGAGTCGCTCACCGACGAGGACCTGAGCGGACTGCTGCACCGGGCGCTGAAGGAGGAGCGGGGGCTGGGCGGGGTCGTCGGACTTCCCGAGGACGCCGAAGCGCATCTGCTGCGGATCGCGGGCGGCGACGCCCGCAGGGCCCTGACCGCACTGGAGGCGGCGGCCGGCGCGGCGATCGACAAGGGCGAGCAGGAGATCAGCCTCCAGACCCTGGAGGAGACCGTCGACCGCGCGGCGGTGAAATACGACCGCGACGGAGATCAGCACTACGACGTCGCGAGCGCCCTGATCAAGTCCATCCGCGGGTCAGACGTGGACGCCGCGCTGCACTATCTGGCCCGGATGATCGAGGCGGGGGAAGACCCGCGGTTCATCGCGCGCCGACTGATGATCTCCGCGAGCGAGGACATCGGCCTCGCGGATCCGACAGCGCTGCCGACCGCGGTCGCCGCCGCCCAGGCCGTTGCCATGATCGGTTTCCCGGAGGCCGCGCTCACCCTCAGCCACGCCACGATCGCGCTGGCGCTCGCGCCGAAGTCCAATGCCGCCACGACTGCCATCGGCGCGGCTCTCGCCGATGTGCGCGCGGGGCTCGCGGGCGCGGTGCCGCCGCATCTGCGCGACGGCCACTACAAGGGCGCGGCCAAGCTCGGCCATGCCCAGGGCTATGTCTATCCGCACGACGTGCCGGGCGGGATCGCGGCCCAGCAGTACGCCCCCGACACTGTGCACGGCAAGCGCTACTACGAACCGACGCGGTACGGCGCGGAGGCGCGGTACGCCGACGTGGTGGAGAAGGTCCGCGAACGGCTGCGCGGGACGTAGGCCCGGTCCCTCCCGCCCGCCGCGAGCGGTCGGGCGTGGTCCATGTCAGTGCGCGGCGGCCTCGAAGAGCCTGTGCATGGCCCGGCGCAGTTCCACGGCATCGCGCACCGGCGTGGGGAAGTCGAACCGCGCGTCGAAGTGCCGCTCGCCGACGAACCGCACCCGCAGCCCGAAGCGGTCCAGTGCCAGGGGCACCGCCCGCAGACCCTGCGTGCCCGCCCCTTCCGTCTTCTCCCCGCCCTCGTCAGGGGCGACCGGCGCCCCGCCCCGCTCGCCCAGCAGCCCGCACAGCTCCTGCACCTGCTCACTGTGGACGGAGTGAAGATGCTGGAGCACCTCGGTCTCGTGCGCGACGAGAGGGTCGCAGGCCGCCCGTGCGAAGTCCTCCGGTTCGACCTCGCAGGCGCCCCACAGATCGTCCACGTACGCCTCGCCCACCTCCAGGCGCAGCATCATGGCGCCGGGCTCGGCGACGCCCGGGGTGCACGTGAGCCAGCCGGAGACCCAGGCACGGCCGCGGATACGGTGGGGGACCGAGACCGGTGCGACATCGGTGATCTCCAGCACGGCGGCGAGCTCGTCGTGCTGCGCGTGGGTGGCGGCGCGTACCGCCGGGGAGTCCGCGGGAAACAGCAGGAAGACCTCGCCGTCGGTCCCCACGACCCGTGCCTGAGGAGTCAGCTGCTCGGGACGGGCGGCCTCGACCCCCGGGATGAGCAGCACCGCGGAGCATGTACTCTGTACGAGAGTTCGTGTGCGCTCGGCTGCTGACGGCATCCGAGTGATTTCAAGCCCGCTGGGACGCGGCTGACCATGAGCTGATCGGACCTCCGTCGCCTCGACGCTCGATGAAGCGTCGACGTTCTTTGTGCTGTCCGTGATGCGCTTGGTGTTCCCAGGGCGAGACATGCGATCTCCTTGAGTAAGGTGAGCCTAACCTAACCTACAACGGAGGTCTGGAGAACGTGCCTAACCAGTCGCGTCCCAAGGTCAAGAAGTCTCGCGCGCTCGGTATCGCGCTGACGCCGAAGGCTGTCAAGTACTTCGAAGCCCGCCCCTACCCGCCGGGCGAGCACGGCCGTGGTCGCAAGCAGAACTCGGACTACAAGGTCCGTCTGCTCGAGAAGCAGCGTCTGCGCGCCCAGTACGACATCAGCGAGCGCCAGATGGCGCGCGCCTACGACCGCGCCAAGAAGGCCGAGGGCAAGACCGGCGAGGCGCTGGTCATCGAGCTCGAGCGTCGCCTCGACGCCCTGGTCCTGCGTTCGGGCATCGCCCGCACCATCTACCAGGCCCGTCAGATGGTCGTCCACGGCCACATCGAGGTCAACGGCGGCAAGGTCGACAAGCCGTCCTTCCGTGTGCGTCCCGACGACGTCGTGATGGTCCGCGAGCGCTCCCGCGAGAAGAGCCTCTTCCAGGTCGCGCGTGAGGGTGGCTTCGCCGCCGACGGCGAGACCCCGCGCTACCTGCAGGTCAACCTGAAGGCCCTGGCGTTCCGCCTGGACCGTGACCCGCAGCGCAAGGAAGTTCCGGTCATCTGCGACGAGCAGCTGGTCGTCGAGTACTACGCCCGCTGATCACGGTCACGGTGTAGCGCTTCGCGCTTCAGCCCGCCGCTTCCCCGCCCTTGCCGGTGGGGGAGCGGCGGGCTCTCGCTTTTCCAGGGACGGCGGCGGCACCGGGGCTGCTCCAGACCGTCCAGGACGATCAGGAGCCGGCGTCCGCGGAGATGCTCGACGAGGACGTCGCGCGGCGGTCTGCTGGTCTGGTCGGTGATACCGAGAGCCTCCACCAGCGCGTGCGGCACCAGTGAGGGGTCGCGCAGGGCAGAGAGCTCGGCGAGCCAGGCGCCGTCGCCGTACCGATTCTGCAGAGCCGCGGCGGCCCGGGTCGCGAGTCGTGACTTGCCGACGCCACCCGTCCCGGTCACGGTGACGAGACGGGAGCAGTCCAAGAGGCGGCGGAGTTCGGCCAGTTCTTCGGCCCGACCCACGAACCGGTTCAGTTCTGCCGGGAGATTGCCCCGGACCAGCGGGCGTTCGTCGGAGGAAGAGCAGGAGCGATGGCCGCGTCGCATGAGACACGCAGCGTACTCGTGCGTGTGCACTCCGTACAATCGCCCTGCGTAACTCCCCGCCTGCCCGGCGGTAATGCGGTATGGGGCGCGACCCTGGGCGCGATAGGGTCGGAGGGCGATTTCCGTGGTGTCCGTCGACGAGCAGAGAGCGGTGCAGAGTGACCGGTGGAGAGGTTGCCGGGATCCTGGTGGCCGTCTTCTGGGCGATCTTGGTCTCGTTCCTCGCCGTGGTGCTGGTGAGGCTGGCCCAGACGCTCAGGGCGACCACCAAACTCGTGGCGGACGTAACCGAGCAGGCGGTTCCCCTGCTGGCCGACGCCTCGGCGACCGTGCGCTCCGCGCAGACCCAGCTCGACCGGGTCGACGCCATCGCGACGGACGTCCAGGAAGTCACCTCCAACGCGTCGGCGCTGTCCACGACGGTCGCATCGACCTTCGGAGGTCCGCTCGTCAAGGTCGCGGCGTTCGGTTACGGCGTACGCCGGGCCATGAGCCGCAAGAGCGAGGACGTCCCGGCCGCGCCCACCCGCCGTAAGGTCATCGTCGGCCGGACCGTGCCGGCCGCCCGACGCAAGAAGCGGAAAGGCTGACGCACGATGTTCCGCCGCACGTTCTGGTTCACCGCGGGCGCCGCCGCCGGCGTCTGGGCCACCACCAAGGTCAATCGCAAGCTCAGGCAGCTGACCCCCGAGAGCCTCGCGGCACAGGCCGCGAACAAGGCCGTCGACGCGGGCCACCGGATCAAGGACTTCGCACTCGACGTCCGGGCCGGGATGATCCAGCGCGAGGCCGAACTGGGCGAAGCACTCGGCATCGAGGCCCCGGCCGACCCCGAACTTCCCGCGCAGCGACGCCTCGCCGCGATCGACCGCCCCAGGCCTTCCTACGACAAGCACTCCTACAACTCGTACAACCGGAATGAGGACCACTGATGGAGTCGGCTGAAATCCGCCGCCGCTGGCTGAGCTTCTTCGAGGACCGCGGGCACACCGTCGTCCCTTCGGCGTCGCTCATCGCGGACGACCCGACTCTGCTGCTGGTCCCGGCGGGCATGGTGCCGTTCAAGCCGTACTTCCTGGGCGAGGCCAAGCCGCCCGCCCCGCGGGCCACCAGCGTCCAGAAGTGCGTCCGTACGCCGGACATCGAAGAGGTCGGCAAGACCACCCGCCACGGCACGTTCTTCCAGATGTGCGGCAACTTCTCCTTCGGCGACTACTTCAAGGAAGGCGCCATCACCTACGCCTGGGAGCTGCTCACCAGCTCCGTGGCCGACGGTGGTTACGGCCTGGACCCCGAGCGGCTGTGGATCACGGTCTACCTGGACGACGACGAGGCCGAGCAGATCTGGCGCGACAGGATCGGCGTCCCCGCCGAGCGTATTCAGCGCCTCGGCAAGAAGGACAACTTCTGGTCCATGGGAGTCCCCGGACCCTGCGGCCCCTGCTCCGAGATCAATTACGACCGAGGCCCGGAGTTCGGCGTCGAGGGCGGCCCGGCCGTCAACGACGAGCGCTACGTGGAGATCTGGAACCTGGTCTTCATGCAGTACGAGCGCGGTGCCGGCGACGGCAAGGAGGATTTCCCGATCCTCGGTGACCTGCCGTCGAAGAACATCGACACCGGCCTCGGTCTTGAGCGGCTCGCCATGATCCTTCAGGGCGTGCAGAACATGTACGAGACCGACACCCTGCGCGTCGTCATGGACAGGGCCACCGAGCTCACGGGTGTCCGGTACGGCGCCGACCGCACGTCGGACGTCTCCCTGCGCGTGGTCGCCGACCACATCCGTACGTCCGTCATGCTCATCGGCGACGGCGTCACCCCCGGCAACGAGGGCCGCGGCTACGTGCTGCGTCGCATCATGCGTCGCGCCATCCGCAACATGCGCCTCCTCGGCGCCACCGGACCGGTCGTCGCCGAGCTCGCCGACGTGGTGATCAAGACCATGGGCGAGCAGTACCCCGAGCTGATCACGGACCGCAAGCGCATCGAGACCGTGGCCGTCGCCGAGGAGGCCGCGTTCCTCAAGGCCCTCAAGGGCGGTACCAACATCCTCGACACCGCCGTCACCGAGACCAAGGCCTCCGGCGGCACGGTCCTCGCCGGCGACAAGGCCTTCCTGCTCCACGACACCTGGGGCTTCCCGATCGACCTCACCCTGGAGATGGCCTCCGAGCAGGGCCTGTCGGTGGACGAAGAGGGCTTCCGCCGGCTGATGAAGGAGCAGCGGGACCGGGCCAAGGCCGACGCCAAGGCCAAGAAGACCGGCCACGCCGACCTCTCCGCCTACCGTGCCGTCGCCGACGGCTCCGGCGCCACCGAGTTCACCGGCTACACCTCCACCGAGGGCGAGTCGACCATCGTCGGCCTGCTCGTCGACGGTGTGCCCTCCCCGGCCGCCTCCGAGGGCGACGAGGTCGAGATCGTCCTCGACCGCACCCCCTTCTACGCCGAGGGCGGCGGCCAGCTCGCCGACCAGGGCCGCATCAGGCTCGACACCGGTGCCGTCATCGAGGTCCGCGACGTCCAGCAGCCGGTCCCCGGTGTCTCCGTGCACAAGGGTTCGGTCCAGGTCGGCGAAGTGACCGTCGGTGCCCCCGCGTATGCCGCCATCGACATCAAGCGCCGTCGCGCCATCGCCCGCGCCCACAGCGCCACGCACCTCACGCACCAGGCGCTGCGTGACGCCCTCGGGCCGACGGCCGCCCAGGCCGGCTCCGAGAACTCTCCCGGCCGCTTCCGCTTCGACTTCGGCTCGCCCAACGCCGTCCCGGGCACGGTCCTCACCGATGTCGAGCACAAGATCAACGATGTGCTCGGCAGGGAGCTCGACGTCCAGGCCGAGGTCATGAGCATCGACGAGGCCAAGAAGCAGGGCGCCATCGCCGAGTTCGGCGAGAAGTACGGCGAGCGAGTCCGGGTCGTCACCATCGGCGACTTCTCCAAGGAGCTGTGCGGCGGCACGCATGTGCACAACACCGCCCAGCTGGGCCTGGTGAAGCTGCTCGGCGAGTCCTCGATCGGTTCCGGTGTGCGCCGTATCGAAGCCCTCGTCGGCGTCGACGCCTACAACTTCCTGGCCAGGGAGCACACGGTCGTGGCCCAGCTTCAGGAGCTGGTCAAGGGCCGTCCCGAGGAGCTCCCCGAGAAGATCTCCGGCATGCTCGCCAAGCTGAAGGACGCCGAGAAGGAGATCGAGAAGTTCCGTGCGGAGAAGGTGCTCCAGGCCGCCGGCGGTCTCGCCGAGGGCGCCAAGGACGTACGCGGAGTGGCTGTCGTGACCGGTCAGGTGCCGGACGGCACCTCCGCCGACGACCTGCGCAAGCTGGTCCTCGACGTGCGAGGCCGCATCCAGGGTGACCGCCCGGCTGTCGTCGCCCTGTTCGCCACGGCCAACGGTCGCCCGCTGACGGTCATCGCCACCAATGAAGCCGCCCGTGAGCGCGGTCTCAAGGCCGGCGAGCTGGTCCGCACGGCCGCCAAGACCCTCGGCGGCGGAGGTGGCGGCAAGCCGGACGTCGCCCAGGGCGGTGGCCAGAACCCGGACGCGATCGGCGACGCCGTGGCTGCCGTCGAGCGCCTCGTGGCCGAGACCGCCTGATGCGCAGAGGCCGCCGCCTCGCGATCGATGTCGGGGACGCCCGGATCGGGGTCGCCTCGTGCGACCCCGACGGGGTCCTCGCCACCCCGGTGGAGACCGTGCCGGGACGCGATGTCCCGGCGGCCCACCGGCGGCTGAAGCAGCTCGTCGAGGAGTACGAACCGATCGAGGTCGTCGTCGGCCTGCCCCGCTCGCTCAGTGGCGGGGAAGGCCCGGCCGCGGTCAAGGTCCGTGGCTTCGCCCAGGAGCTCGCGCGTGGAATCCTCCCCGTTCCGGTCCGGTTGGTCGACGAGAGGATGACCACAGTGACGGCCAGTCAGGGACTGCGCGCTTCGGGTGTTAAGTCCAAAAAGGGCCGTTCGGTCATTGATCAGGCTGCCGCTGTGATCATCCTCCAGAACGCTCTGGAGTCCGAACGGGCGTCTGGACGTCCGCCAGGTGAGGGCGTCGAAGTGGTTGTCTGATCGCGATACGGTAACGTTCCGCGCGATGCGGCTTTGTTCGAACAGCTGCCGCACAGCAAGAGGCCGGCACGATCCGCGCCTGCCTCGCGGCCCTAGGGGATCGATGACCGAGAATGGCCGGAGCCCAGGCTCCGAACCGTGGCATCCCGAGGACCCCTTGTACGGGGACCAGGGATGGGGAGGACAGCAGGCCGAAGCCGGCCAGACTCCGTACGGCGGCCAGCCGCAGCAGCAGTACCCGCAGCAGCACGGCACCCAGCAGCAGCAGTACCCGCAGCAGTACGGCACCCAGCAGGACCCGTACCAGCAGCAGTACGGCAACCAGCAGGACCCGTACCAGCAGCAGTACGACGAACAGCAGCGCCAGTACGACGAACAGCAGCGCCAGTACGAAGAGCAGCAGCGCCGGCAGTACGAGCAGCAGCAACAGCAGCAGTACAACCAGCAGCAGTACAACGGTGGCTGGGACACCGGCCAGTACTCCGCCATGCCCTACGGAACTGCTGGCGCGGACACCTACGGCGGTCAGCAGCCCGGCTACGGCAGCCCGCAGGAGGCCGACTACTACGCCACTCCCGAGGCCTACCCGCCGCCGCAGCCCCCCGGCCGGCGCCAGGCCGAGCCGGAGCCCGCCCCCACGGAGTGGGAGGCCGAGGCACCGCAGGAGGAGACGCACCCCTTCTTCACCGGCGAGGACGGCGGTGACGACGACGGCGAGGACGACAACGACCCCGGCGAGTCGCGCCGTGGCGGCGAACTCCGCGGAAAGACCAAGACCAAGAAGAAGAACCGTAACGGCTGCGCCTGCCTGGTGGTTTCCCTCGTGCTGGCGGGCGGTCTCGGCGGTGTCGGCTACTTCGGCTACCAGTTCTGGCAGGGCCAGTTCGGCGCGCCCGAGGACTACTCGGGCGCCGGCAGCGGCACGGCCCAGGTCGAGATCCCCAAGGGGGCCGGTCTCGGCGAGATCGGCAACATCCTGAAGGAGGCCGGTGTCGTCAAGAGCGCCGGCGCGTTCGTCTCGGCGGCCAACGGCAACCCCAAGGGCAAGACCATTCAGGACGGCGTCTACCTCCTCAAGAAGGAGATGTCGGGGGTCAGTGCGTTCGAAATGATGCTCAACCCGATCAGCCGCGACAACCTGATCATCCCCGAGGGCAAGCGCAATATCTGGGTCTACGAGCAGATCGACAAACGTCTCAAGATCAAAGCGGGCACCACCAAGAAGGCCGCCGAGGCGAATGCCAAGAAGCTCGGCCTGCCGGCCTGGGCAGACGACAACAAGGACATCAAGGATCCGCTTGAAGGTTTCCTCTTCCCCGCGAGCTATCCCGTCGCGAAGGGAATGAAGCCGGAGGCCGTCCTCCAGAAGATGGTCGCCAGGGCCAACCAGGAATTCACCAAGAAGGACATCCAGGGCCAGGCCGCGAAGCTCGGCCTGAAGTCGCCGCTCCAGGTCCTCACCGTCGCGAGCCTCGTGCAGGCCGAAGGCAAGTACCAGCACGACTTCGACAAGGTCTCGCGGGTCGTCTACAACCGCCTCAAACCGAACAACGCCGAGACGGTCGGCCGCCTGGAGTTCGACTCGACGATCAATTACATCAAGGGCGACAGCAAGCTCGACCTCGGTGCCGTCGACGAACTGCGCAAGATCAACGACCCGTACAACACGTACGACATCAAGGGCCTCCCGCCGGGACCGATCGCGAACCCGGGTCTGGCCGCCGTGAACTCGGCGCTCCATCCCGCGGCCGGACCCTGGTACTACTTCGTGTCGATCACCGAGGACAGGACGCTGTTCGCGGTCACCAACGCGGAGCACGAGCGGAACCGAAAGAAGTACGAGGAAGAGCAGGAGAAGCAGGACCAGTGAGCACGACGAAGCGGCGGGCCGCGGTCCTGGGGTCGCCGATCGCCCACTCGCTCTCCCCGGTGCTGCACCGCGCCGCCTATGCCGAGCTCGGCCTCACCGACTGGTCGTACGACCGGTTCGAGGTGGACGAGGAGGCGCTCGCGGGGTTCGTGGAGGAGCTCGATGGCTCCTGGGCCGGTCTGTCGCTGACCATGCCCCTCAAGCGCGCGATCCTGCCGCTGCTCGACGGCATCAGCGACACCGCCGCATCGGTCGAGGCCGTGAACACGGTGGTGCTCACCGAGGACGGCCGGCGTCTCGGCGACAACACCGACATCCCCGGCATGATCGCCGCCCTGCGCGAGCGGGGCGTCGACGAGGTCGAGTCGGCCGCGGTGCTCGGGGCGGGCGCGACCGCCTCGTCCGCGCTCGCCGCTCTCGCGCGGATCTGCACCGGACCCGTCGTCGCGTGCGTACGCAGCGCCGCACGGGCTGCCGAGATGCGCGGCTGGGGCGAACGCCTCGGCGTCGACGTGGTCATCGCCGACTGGGCCGAGGCCCCGGAGGCGCTGCGGGCGCCCCTCGTGATCGCGACCACCCCGGCAGGTGCCACGGACGCGCTCGCGGCCGAGGTGCCCGAGCGGCCGGGGACGTTGTTCGACGTGCTGTACGAGCCCTGGCCGACGGCCCTCGCCGCGGCCTGGACCAAAGCCGGCGGAGCCGTCGTGGGCGGCCTCGACCTCCTGGTCCACCAGGCGGTCCTCCAGGTCGAACAGATGACGGGCAGGAGCCCGGCCCCGCTCGCGGCGATGCGGGCCGCGGGGGAGCAGGCGCTCGGCGCTCGCTGAGGCGATTCTCCGGATCGGGCCCGGTCAGCGGACCGGTGTGCGCCGGCAGGCACGGACCGTCCGGTTGCTGGACCGGAGGCCGGGTCACGGCGGCGGACGTGGGAGGATCGGGGGAGGCGGGCCAGGGCCGCGCACCCGGCCGTGCCGTCGCAGTTCCAGGCGCGAGCAGGAGGAGCACCGTTGAGCAGGTTGCGTTGGCTGACGGCGGGGGAGTCGCACGGCCCCGCACTGGTGGCGACGCTGGAGGGTCTTCCCGCCGGTGTGCCGGTCAGCACGGAGATGGTGGCGGACCACCTGGCCCGGCGCCGTCTCGGCTACGGCCGCGGTGCCCGGATGAAGTTCGAGCGTGACGAGGTCACCTTCCTCGGCGGTGTGCGCCACGGCCTGACGATGGGCTCGCCGGTCGCCGTCATGGTCGGAAACACCGAGTGGCCCAAGTGGGAAAAGGTCATGGCGGCCGACCCCGTCGACCCCGACGAGCTGGCCCAGCTTGCCCGCAACGCCCCCCTCACGCGCCCGCGCCCGGGTCACGCGGACCTGGCGGGCATGCAGAAGTACGACCTGGACGAGGCCCGGCCGATCCTTGAGCGCGCGAGCGCCCGGGAGACGGCCGCCCGTGTCGCGCTGGGCGCGGTCGCCCGCTCGTACCTGAAGGAGACGGCCGGGATCGAGATCGTCTCGCACGTCGTCGAACTGGCCTCGGCGAAGGCTCCCTACGGGGTCTACCCGACCCCCGCCGACGTCGAGAAGCTGGACGCGGACCCGGTGCGCTGCCTGGACGCGGACGCGTCGAAGGCGATGGTCGCGGAGATCGACCAGGCCCACAAGGACGGCGACACCCTCGGCGGCGTCGTCGAGGTGCTCGCCTACGACGTGCCGGTCGGCCTCGGCTCCCACGTCCACTGGGACCGGCGCCTCGACGCCCGGCTCGCGAGCGCGCTCATGGGCATCCAGGCCATCAAGGGTGTCGAGGTCGGCGACGGCTTCGACCTCGCCCGGGTACCCGGATCCAAGGCGCACGACGAGATCGTGCCGACCGCGGACGGCATCCGGCGCTCCACGGGCCGCTCCGGCGGCACGGAGGGCGGCATGTCCACCGGCGAGCTGCTGCGGGTACGGGCCGCGATGAAGCCGATCGCGACCGTGCCGCGCGCCCTGGCCACGGTGGATGTCGCCACCGGCGAGGTTGCCGCGGCCCACCACCAGCGCTCCGACGTGTGCGCCGTCCCGGCGGCGGGCATCGTCGCCGAGGCGATGGTGGCTCTGGTGCTGGCGGACGCGGTCGCGGAGAAGTTCGGCGGCGACAGCGTCGGCGAGACGCGCCGCAACGTCCGCTCCTACCTCGACCACCTCCGTATCCGGTGAGCGTCCCGCTGATCGTCCTGGTCGGGCCCATGGGCTCGGGCAAGTCGACCGTCGGCGAACTGCTCGCCGAGCGGCTCGGCGTGCCCTACCGGGACACCGACGCCGACATCGTCGCGGCCCAGGGCCGTGAGATCTCGGACCTGTTCGTCGACGAGGGCGAGCCGTACTTCCGCGAACTGGAGCGGGCGGCCGTCGCCGCCGCGGTCGCCGAGCACCCGGGCGTGCTCGCCCTGGGCGGCGGCGCGATCCTCGACGAATCGACCCGTGGGCTGCTGGCCGGCCTGCCCGTCGTCTATCTGTCGATGGAGGTGGAGGAGGCGGTCCGGCGGATCGGCCTCAACCGGGCTCGGCCGCTGCTCGCGGTCAACCCGCGCCGCCAGTGGCGCGAACTCATGGACGCGCGCCGCCATCTGTACACGGACGTGGCGCGGGTCGTCGTCACCACCGACGACCGAACCCCCGAAGAGGTCGCACAGGCGGTCCTCGACGCTTTGGAGCTGAAGGACGTATGACGGACCAGGCAGTGACCCGTATCCAGGTCGGCGGCACGGAAGGCTCCGATCCGTACGAGGTGCTGGTCGGCCGGCAGCTCCTCGGTGAGCTGCCCGGACTCATCGGCCGCTCCCAGAGGGTGGCCGTCCTGCACCCCGAGGCGCTCGCCGGGACCGGTGACGCGATCCGTGAGGACCTCACCTCCCAGGGGTACGAGGCCATCGCGATCCAGCTGCCGAACGCGGAGGAGGCCAAGACCGTCGAGGTCGCGGCGTACTGCTGGAAAGCGCTCGGCCAGAGCGGCTTCACCCGCTCCGACGTCATCGTCGGGGTGGGCGGCGGCGCGACCACCGACGTCGCCGGGTTCGTCGCGGCGACCTGGCTTCGCGGGGTGCGCTGGATCGCGCTGCCGACGACCGTGCTCGGCATGGTCGACGCGGCCGTCGGGGGCAAGACCGGCATCAACACCGCCGAGGGCAAGAACCTCGTCGGCGCCTTCCACCCGCCCGCCGGGGTGCTCTGCGACCTTGCCGCACTCGACTCGCTGCCCGTGAACGACTACGTCAGCGGCATGGCCGAGATCATCAAGGCCGGCTTCATCGCCGACCCCGCGATCCTCGACCTCGTCGAGTCCGACCCGCAGGGCGCGCGCACTCCCGCGGGACCCCACACGGCCGAGCTGATCGAGCGCTCGATCCGGGTCAAGGCCGAGGTCGTCTCCAACGACCTCAAGGAGTCCGGCCTGCGCGAGATCCTCAACTACGGTCACACGCTGGCTCACGCGATCGAGAAGAACGAGCGCTACAAGTGGCGTCACGGCGCCGCCGTGTCGGTCGGCATGGTGTTCGCGGCCGAACTGGGGCGCCTGGCAGGGCGGCTGGACGATGCCACCGCCGACCGGCACCGCTCCGTCCTGGAGTCCGTCGGGCTGCCGCTGACCTACCGCGGCGACCAGTGGCCCAAGCTGCTGGAGACCATGAAGGTCGACAAGAAGTCCCGGGGCAATCTGCTGCGGTTCATCGTCCTGGACGGTCTCGCCAAGCCGACCGTACTGGAGGGCCCCGACCCGGCGGTGCTGCTCGCCGCGTACGGAGAGGTGTCCGCGTGACCCGTCAGGTGCTGGTCCTCAACGGTCCCAATCTCGGACGCCTCGGCTCTCGCGAGCCGGACGTCTATGGCGCGACCTCCTACGCCGGCCTGGTGGAGACCTGCCAGGCACTGGGCAAGGAGCTCGGCTTCGACGTCGACGTGCGCGAGACCAACGACGAGGGCGAGATGATCCGCTGGCTGCACGAAGCAGCGGACGGCTCGGTTCCGGTCGTTCTCAACCCCGGTGCCTTCACGCACTACTCGTACGGGATGCGCGACGCCGCCGCCCAGCGGACCGCCCCGCTGATCGAGGTGCACATCTCCAACCCGTACACCCGTGAGGCATTTCGGCATACGTCGGTCGTCGCCGCGGTCGCCAGCGGAACGATCGCGGGCTTCGGTATCGGCTCCTACCGGCTCGCACTGCGGGCGCTGGCCGAGGAACTGACCGGCTGACAGGGCACTTCGGGGCGTCCCCGGCCGTTCCCACTGTGGTGGCAGGGGGAGGTACCGTTCGGTAGCACGGCGGCCCGATTGCCGCCTGACCAGCGTCAGTCGTACGAGACGGAGTGGCACCGGATGCAGGACGCAGTGGGGGCTCCGCCGCCGCCCCACGGACCGGGGCACGGACCGGCCGGATGGACACACGGTGCCCAGCACCCGGGCCCGCCGCCCGGCGTGCCCGTAGGACCTCCGCAGCACCAGCCGCCCGTCGCGCCGCATCCCGCGGCTCCCGCGGGAGGGCCCCCGGGTGCTCCCGCCGGGCCTCTGCCGCCCCAGCGCCGCCCGTCGGCGCCGCATCCGTCGGCCCCCGCCGGACCGCCGCAGACGCACGGCTCGCGCCCCGCCCCCGGCTGGAGCGGTCCGGGGCCGCAGCACCCCTCGGCGCCGCCCTCCCGCGACACGACCGGACACGTCCCGCTGCCGCCCGGCGGGCCGGTTCCCATACCCGCCCCGCCCCAGGCCGACGCCGGCACCGGCGCGGCCACCCTCGCCGTCCTGCTGATCGGTCCGGCCGGCGCCGGAAAGACGACCGTGGCCCGCCACTGGGCCGCAGGCCGCCGCGTGCCCACGGCGCACATCAGCCTCGACGACGTCCGTGAATGGGTCTGCTCCGGCTTCGCCGACCCCCAGTCCGGATGGAACGACCACTCCGAGGCCCAGTACCGCCTGGCCCGCCGCACCTGCGGCTTCGCCGCCCGCAACTTCCTCGCCAACGGCATCTCCTGCATCCTCGACGACGCCGTCTTCCCCGACCGCCCGGTCGTCGGTCTCGGCGGCTGGAAGCGCCATGTCGGCCCCGGCCTGCTGCCCGTCGTCCTGCTCCCCGGTCTGGAGATCGTGCTGGAGCGCAACGCGGAGCGCAGCGGAAACCGACGCCTCTCGGACGAGGAGGTCGCCAGCATCCATGGCCGGATGGCCGGCTGGTACGGCTCGGGGCTGCCGATCATCGACAACTCCAAGTACGACGTGGAGACCACCGCCCGGGTGCTCGACGACGTGCTCGCGCGCTCCATAGCCAGCCCGCCGAGCTGGTAGCCCGCAGAGCGGCCGGGAGCCGGCAGCCGCCGGTCCGAGCGCCGGAATCCTGTGGGCCGCGAGCCTGCGCGCCTGGACCCCCTGCGGGACCCCGAAGGCGCCCCCCGGACCCACCCCGGTCGGACGCGCTGACCAGGCCGGGTCGCGCGGACGCTCGTAGGCTCGTGACATGTCAGAGGTGTATGGGGTCCGACGCGACCGGTTGCGCGACCGGTGCGCGGCCACCGGCAGCGCCGGGGTCCTGGTCTCCCGTCCCGCCAACGTCCGTTACCTCGCGGGCGGAGCGCCGGCCGGAGCCGTCCTGCTGATCGGCCCCGGCGAGGACATCCTGCTCTGCCCCGGGGCCCCCACCGGTGACCCCGCCGAAGGCCGCGCCGACGACCGGCTGCGACTGACCGTGCTGCCCACGTCGGCCGGCGACGCCGCGGTCGCCGCCGCCGAGCTGGCGCGTACCGCGGGGGTCGAGTCCCTCGCCGTCGAGGAACACCATCTGACCGTCGCCCGGCACCGGGCCCTGGGCTCCGTCGCGCCCCGGCTGCGCCTCGCCGACCTCGGTCTCGCCGTCGAACAGCAGCGGATCGTCAAGGACGAGGAGGAGATCGCCTGTCTGCGGATCGCGGCCGAGATCGCCGACCAGGCGCTCGGCGAGCTGCTGGAATCGATCCTGGTGGGCCGTACCGAGCGTCATCTCGCCCTGGAGCTGGAGCGGCGGCTCGTCGACCACGGCGCCGACGGCGCTGCCTTCCCCACCTCGGTCGCCACCGGCCCGAACTCGGGCCGCGGCGGTCACCGGCCCACGGACCGCAGAGTCGAGGAGGGTGATTTCCTCTCGGTGTGCGTCGGTGCGAACTACCGCGGCTACCGCTGCGAGATCGGCCGCACATTCGTCATAGGGACCACTCCCGCGGACTGGCAGATCGAGCTGTACGACCTTGTCTTCGCCGCTCAGAGGGCTGCCCGTGAGTCTCTCTCACCGGGCGCCGCGTACCGCGATGTGGACCGTGCGGCCCGCCAGATCCTGGACTCCGCGGGCCACGGAGAGGGGCTCGCGGCCCTCACCGGGCACGGCGTCGGGCTCGAAATCGACGAGGACCCGCAGCTGGCCCCCGCGGCCATGGGTAAACTGGACGCTTGTGTGCCGGTCACCGTCGAACCGGGGGTCCACCTCCCGGGCCGGGGCGGGGTCCGGATCGATGACACGCTCGTCGTGCGCCAGGAGGCGGACGGCGGACCCGAGCTACTCACCATCACGACCAAGGAGCTGCTCGCGCTCTAGCTCCGCCTGAGCGCGCGTCCTCGGTCGTCCACCAGCGTCAGTCCAGGAGATTCCGCAACCGTGGCTTCCACGAACGACCTCAAGAACGGCATGGTGCTCAAGCTCGACGGAGGCCAGCTCTGGTCCGTCGTCGAGTTCCAGCACGTCAAGCCCGGCAAGGGCCCTGCCTTTGTGCGCACCAAGCTGAAGAACGTGCTCTCCGGCAAGGTCGTCGACAAGACCTTCAACGCCGGAGTGAAGGTCGAGACGGCCACCGTCGACCGCCGCGACATGCAGTTCTCGTACATGGACGGCGAGTACTTCGTCTTCATGGACATGCAGACGTACGACCAGCTGCACATCGACCGCAAGTCCGTCGGTGACTCGGCCAACTTCCTGATCGAGGGCTTCACCGCCAGCGTCGCCCAGCACGAGGGCGAGGTGCTCTACGTCGAGCTGCCCGCCGCCGTCGAGCTGACCATCCAGCACACGGACCCGGGCGTCCAGGGCGACCGTTCCACCGGTGGCACCAAGCCCGCCACACTGGAGACCGGCTTCGAGATCGGCGTCCCGCTCTTCATCACCACCGGTGAGAAGATCAAGGTCGACACCCGCTCCGGCGACTACCTCGGCCGGGTGAACAGCTAACCGTGGCTGCCCGGAACAAGGCCCGCAAGCGCGCCTTCCAGATCCTCTTCGAGGCCGACCAGCGCGGGACGTCCGTGCAGACGGTCCTCGCGGACTGGGTGCGGCACTCGCGGACCGACGACCGGCAGCCGCCGGTGGGCGAGTACACGATGGAACTCGTCGAGGGGTACGCGCAGCACGCGGACCGGATCGACGACCTCATCGCCACCTATGCGGTTGGCTGGACCCTGGACCGGATGCCGGTCGTCGACCGCAACCTCATCCGGCTCGGCGCGTACGAGCTGGTGTGGGTGGACGAGACCCCCGACGCCGTGGTGATCGACGAGGTGGTGCAGCTCGCCAAGGAGTTCTCCACCGAGGAGTCCCCGTCGTTCGTGAACGGCCTGCTCGGCCGCTTCAAGGACCTCAAGCCGAGCCTGCGCCGCGACTAGGGCCTCTCGTCTGGATCAGGCGAAAGACCCTAGGGTCTCTCGTCTGGGTCCTGCCGGGCTCGTGTGCCCTGGCACCGCGCCTCGCGGGCTCCGGCCCGATCCAGACGAAAGACCCTAGGTCCCGCCCGGCTCCACCAGGCCCGAAGCTGAAGATGAACAATCTTCTGCTTCGGGCCTGGTGCATAACGTCGGGCGTGCCCTAGGGTTTCGGCGCATGTCCGAGACCAGCCCGGGTGCCAGGGTCCGTATCGGCTACGCGCCGGGATCGGCTGCGCGGGCACGCAGATGCCGCCGATGGCCATGCTCGGCGCCGCGATCGCGGCGGACGCCTGTGTCCCGGCCCGACGCCGGGCCGGTGTCCTCACCGGGCTGTGGACGGCGGGGGAAGACCCTGGGACTCGCCGTCGGGCCGGTCCTGTTCGGACTCGTCCTCGCCCGCGGCGGCTTCGTGCCCTCCGGCGCCGCGCACCGCGTCGATGCAGCCCCACTCCGCGCCGACGGCCGTGGTCATCGGCTCCGGCGCGCTCCCCGCCGTACTGCTGATGCTCAGCCTTCCGCCGCTCGCGTGGTACGACCTCACCGAAGAGCGGCCGAACCGCCTGCGCGACGCCGCCCCAGCAACCCCAGTGGAGTCCGGATGAACGACGACATCCTCAGCAGGCTCGAGACGCTGCGGGCGGGCGACCTCCCCGTCCGCGGGGGCCGCACCATGGCGTACGTGTACGACTGCGGGCTCGACGGGATCGAGGAGCTCGCCGCCGCCGCGGCCGCGCGCTTCGCCGGCGTCAATGGTCTGGACATGACGGCGTTTCCCAGTGTCGTGGCCCTGGAGAACGACGTCGTCGCGTGGGCGAAACGTTTGCTCAGGGGAGCCGGACAAACAGCGGGCACCTTCACCGGCGGCGGGACCGAGAGCTGTCTGCTGGCGGTGCTCACCGCACGCGAGCACGCGCGCCGCACCCGAGGCGTCAACGAGCCCGAACTGGTGCTGCCCAGCACCGCGCACGCCGCGTTCCACAAGGCCGCACAGCTCTTCGGACTGCGGCCCGTGGTGGTTCCGGTCGATCCCATGACGTACAAGGTGCGATCCGACGACATCGCCGCGGCGATCACCGACGACACGGCTCTGGTGGTCGTCTCTGCACCTTCGTACGCCCACGGGGTCATCGACCCGGTCGCCGACGTGGCCGCCGAGGCGGCACGGCGCGGTGTGCTCTGCCACGTGGACGCCTGTATCGGGGGCTGGCATCTGGGCCATCTGAGGCTCGCGGGGCGGGAGTTGCCCGCCTTCGATCTGTCCGTGCCGGGAGTCACCTCGCTCTCGGTGGACCTGCACAAGTACGCGTACACGGCGAAGGGCGCGTCGGTGCTGCTGTTCCGGGACGCCGAGCTGCGGCGGTACGGCTGGTTCGCGCACGCCTCCTGGCCCGGCTGTCCGGTGGGCAGCACCACGCTTCAGGGGACCAGGTCGGCGGCCCCGCTCGCCGCCGCCTGGGCCGTGCTCGAACGCATCGGCACCGACGGGTACAAGGATCTTGCCCAGCGGGTGCATCACGCCACGGCTGCTCTCGCGGCCGGGATAGCCGCGATCGACGGGATACGGCTGCTGGCCAGGCCGGAGGCGTCGCTGATCGCGCTGGCCGCCGCCGATCCGTGCGTCGACCCGTTCGTGGTCGGCGACGAAATGCGGGCCATGGGGTGGTATCTCCAGCCGCAGCCCGCCTTCGGCGGTTCTCCGGCGAATCTGCATCTGACGGTGACCGCGGCGGCGGCGGACGAGGAGACCGTGAGACTGCTCCTGGAAGCCCTGGAGAAGGCCGTGGCGGCCGCCCGTGCGCTCGGGCCCGCGCGGGTCGATCCGGCGCTGGTGGAGGCCGCCGCACGGCTCGACCCGGACCGGCTCACGGCCGAGGACGCGGACCTCGCCCTGGAGCTCGCGGGCGTCGGCGCGGACGGCGCCCTCCCGGAGCGTATGGCGCCCGTGCTCGCGGTGTTCCAGGCGCTGCCGCCCCGGCTCGGGGAACGGCTGTTGGCCGAGGTCGTCGGCCGTCTCTACAACAGCTGACCGCGCGGGCGAGGGACCGAGCGCCCGGCGGCCGGAAACAGCGGCGGAAACATCGGAGGGCGAACCCTCGGAAACATCGGAGGGCGAACCCGTACATGACGGGTTCGCCCTCCGATGTGACGTTTCTCCTGAAGTGGCGTCAGGCCTCTTCGTGGGTGACCGCGCGACGCGCGTCCGCGTCCAGGACACCCCAGCTGATGAGCTGCTCGGTGAGGACCGACGGGGACTGGTCGTAGATGACGGCAAGCGTGCGCAGGTCGTCCTGGCGGATCGACAGCACCTTGCCGTTGTAGTCGCCGCGCTGGGACTGGATCGTGGCGGCGTAGCGCTGGAGGGGCCCGGCCTTCTCCTGCGGCACATGGGCCAGCCGCTCCAGGTCGAGCACGAGCTTCGGCGGCGGCTCGGCGGCCCCGCCCGGCGTGGTGCCGGGAAGTAGTTCCTGCACCGGGACGCCGTAGAAGTCCGCCAGCTCGGCAAGGCGCTGCACGGTCACGGCCCGGTCGCCGCGCTCGTACGAGCCGACTACAACGGCCTTCCAGCGGCCCTGGGACTTCTCTTCCACGCCGTGGAGGGAAAGCCCCTGCTGGGTGCGGATGGCGCGGAGCTTGGCCCCGAGCTGTTTTGCGTATTCGCTGGACATATAGCTCCCCGGACGAAGTCTGGTAACTCACTGTGAGGTTACGCAGCGTTACTTGGATGCGTCAAGCCGAAATGGTCCGACCGGTCTCTCGCGGGGGTGTGCCCCAGGGCCCGACAGTGCCCTGGTAACGTGGGTGGCGCAATTCCGACGTCCTTTAAGATCCGTCCCGTGAGGCGGAGAAGGAGGTCCGTTTCATATGGACGCACAGAACAGTTCCGACAGGGCACGCCCCGTTCTCGAGGCCCCCGACATCGCGCGGGTACTGACCCGCATCGCCCACGAGATCGTCGAACGCGCCAAGGGCGCCGACGACGTGGTGCTTCTCGGCATTCCGACCCGCGGCGTCTTCCTCGCCGGCAGGCTGGCCGACAAGCTCGAAGAGATCACCGGCCGCAAGATCCCCGTCGGCTCGCTCGACACCACCATGTACCGCGACGACCTGCGCCTGCGGCCCGCCCGCACGCTGGCCCGCACCGAGATCCCCGGTGACGGCGTCGACGGCCGCCTGGTCGTGCTCGTCGACGACGTGCTCTTCTCCGGCCGCACCATCCGCGCCGCACTCGACGCCCTCGGCGACATCGGCCGGCCCCGCGCCGTGCAGCTCGCCGTCCTCGTCGACCGCGGTCACCGCGAACTCCCGATCCGAGCCGACTATGTCGGAAAGAACCTCCCGACGTCGCTGCGGGAGACGGTCAAGGTCCTGCTCGCCGAAGAGGACGGTCGCGACACCGTGCTGCTCGGCTCGCGAAGCGAGATGGGGGTCCCCCCGGCCGAGGGCCGGGGGAGCGAGACCGCCCCGTCCGGCGAGCAGTAGCGCCGCTCCGTACGCCCACCGTCCCGTACGGACGTGCCACCCGCGCGCCCGCATGCCGCCGTGCGTGTCCGCGGCGCCCCGGACCCCGACCTCCAGACAACGGAGCACACCCAGATGAAGCGCCACCTCATCTCGGCCGCAGACCTCACCCGCGACGACGCCGTGCTGATCCTCGACACCGCCGAGGAGATGGCCCGGGTCGCCGACCGGCCGATCAAGAAGCTGCCCACCCTGCGCGGCCGTACCGTCGTCAACCTCTTCTTCGAGGACTCGACGCGCACCCGGATCTCCTTCGAGGCAGCCGCCAAGCGCCTGTCCGCCGATGTCATCAACTTCTCCGCCAAGGGCTCCTCGGTCTCCAAGGGCGAGTCGCTCAAGGACACCGCGCTGACCCTGGAGGCGATGGGCGCGGACGCCGTCGTCATCCGGCACGGCGCCTCCGGTGCCCCCTACCGCCTCGCCACCTCGGGCTGGATCGACGGAGCGGTCGTCAACGCCGGTGACGGCACCCACGAGCACCCCACCCAGGCCCTCCTCGACGCGTTCACCATGCGCCGCCGCCTGGTCGGCGCGGACGCCGGGATCGGGCGCGGGCTCGACGGCCGCCGCATCACGGTCGTCGGCGACATCCTGCACAGCCGCGTCGCCCGCTCCAACGTCCTGCTGCTCAACACCCTCGGCGCCCAGGTCACCCTGGTCGCCCCGCCGACCCTGGTCCCCATCGGCGTCGAGGAATGGCCCTGCGAGGTGTCGTACGACCTCGACGAGGTGCTGCCGAAGTCCGACGCCGTGATGATGCTGCGGGTGCAGCGCGAGCGGATGAACGCCGCGTTCTTCCCCACCGAGCGGGAGTACTCGCGCCGCTACGGCCTGGACGGCGACCGCATGGCGCGGATGCCCGAGCACGCCATCGTCATGCACCCCGGCCCGATGAATCGCGGCATGGAGATCACCGCCCAGGTCGCCGACTCCGATCGCTGCACGGCCGTCGAGCAGGTCGCCAACGGCGTCTCGACCCGTATGGCCGTGCTCTACCTGCTTCTGGGCGGCAACGAGCCCGCAGTCAGCCCCACCCACGCGCGCACCGAGGAGAACAAGTAACCATGAGCAAGATCCTTATTCGCGGCGCGAAGGTGCTGGGCGGCGAGGCCCAGGACGTCCTGATCGACGGCGAGACCATCGCCGAGGTCGGCACGGGCCTGAGCGCGGAGGGCGCCACCGTCATCGAGGCCGGGGGACAGGTCCTGCTGCCCGGTCTCGTGGATCTCCACACCCATCTGCGCGAGCCCGGCCGCGAGGACTCCGAGACGGTCCTGACCGGCACCAAGGCAGCTGCCGTGGGCGGCTTCACCGCAGTGCACGCCATGGCCAACACCTTCCCGGTCGCCGACACGGCCGGTGTGGTCGAGCAGGTCTACCGACTCGGCAAGGAGTCCGGCTACTGCGACGTCCAGCCCGTCGGCGCGGTCACCGTGGGCCTGGAGGGCAAGAAGCTCGCCGAGCTCGGCGCGATGCACGACTCCGCCGCTGGAGTGAAGGTCTTCTCCGACGACGGCAAATGCGTCGACGACGCCGTGATCATGCGCCGCGCGCTCGAGTACGTGAAGGCTTTCGACGGAGTCGTCGCCCAGCACGCCCAGGAGCCCCGCCTCACCGAGGGCGCCCAGATGAACGAAGGTGTCGTCTCCGCCGAGCTCGGCCTCGGCGGCTGGCCTGCCGTCGCCGAGGAGTCGATCATCGCCCGCGATGTCCTCCTCGCCGCCCACGTCGGCTCCCGCGTGCACATCTGCCACCTCTCCACCGCCGGCTCCGTCGAGATCGTCCGCTGGGCCAAGTCCAAGGGCTGGGACGTCACCGCCGAGGTCACCCCGCACCACCTGCTCCTGACCGACGAGCTGGTGCGTACCTACAACCCCGTCTACAAGGTCAACCCGCCGCTGCGCACCGAGGCCGACGTGCTCGCACTGCGCGAGGCCCTCGCCGACGGCACCATCGACTGCGTCGCCACCGACCACGCGCCCCACCCGCACGAGGACAAGGACTGCGAGTGGGCCGCAGCCGCCATGGGCATGGTCGGCCTGGAGACCGCCCTGTCCGTCGTGCAGCAGACGATGGTCGACACCGGCCTCATCGACTGGGCGGGCGTCGCCGACCGGATGTCCTTCCGCCCCGCGCAGATCGCCCGTCTCGAAGGCCACGGACGACCCGTCTCGGCTGGTGAGCCCGCGAACCTCACCCTCGTCGATCCGGCATACCGTGGAGCAGTGGACCCCGCGGGCTTCGCCTCCCGCAGCCGCAACACCCCCTACGAGGGTCGTGAGCTGCCGGGACGCGTCACCCACACCTTCCTGCGGGGCCGCGCCACGGTCGTCGACGGGAAGCTCGCGTGACAACTCCTCTCCACCTCGCCGCCGAACAGAAGTCGGCGGAGGTCACCGACTGGGCCGCCCGCGCCGGCTGGGTCGTCGGACTGCTGCTCTTCATCGCCTTCGTCTACTGGCTGATGCGCCAGGGATGGAAGTGGCGTATCAGCCTCCAGTCCGACCTGCCCGCGCTGCCTGCCGTGCCCGACTCGCCGGGCGAGGCGAAACTGAAGCTGGGGGGCCGCTACCACGGCTCGACCACGGCCGGACAGTGGCTCGACCGGATCGTGGCCCACGGGCTCGGGACCCGCAGCCGGGTCGAGCTCACCCTCACGGACGAGGGCCTCGCGGTGGTACGCCCCGGGGCGCAGGACTTCTTCGTCCCCGGGCCGGCGCTGCGCGGTGCCAGGCTCGACAAGGGCATCGCGGGCAAGGTCCTCGCCGAGGGCGGGCTGCTGGTCGTCACCTGGGAGCACGGCGGCAAGCAGATCGACTCCGGTTTCCGCTCCGACCACGCGGCCGAGCACGCCGCCTGGGTCGAGGCGATCAACAACCTGAACACGAACAGCACGACGGAAGGCGCACGATGACGACCTCCAATCCGGGGAACGCCTCGCAGAGGAAGGGGGCGTCTGCTGCCGTACTCGTCCTGGAGGACGGCCGCACCTTCCGTGGCCGCGCCTACGGGGCCGTGGGGGAGACCTTCGGCGAGGCGGTCTTCAACACCGGTATGACCGGCTACCAGGAGACCCTGACCGACCCGTCGTACCACCGCCAGGTCGTCGTGATGACCGCCCCCCACGTCGGCAACACCGGTGTGAACGACGAGGACGACGAGTCCCGCCGGATCTGGGTCGCCGGTTACGTGGTCCGCGACCCCGCACGGGTTCCCTCCAACTGGCGCTCCCGCCGTTCACTCGACGACGAGCTCACCGCCCAGGGCGTCGTCGGCATCAGCGGCATCGACACCCGCGCCCTCACCCGCCATCTGCGCGAGCGCGGCGCGATGCGCGTCGGCATCTTCTCGGGCGACGCCCTCGCCGACGACGCGGCGCTCCTCGCCCGGGTGCAGGAAGCCCCGCAGATGAAGGGCGCGAACCTCTCCGCCGAGGTGGCCACCACCGAGACGTACGTCGTCCCGGCCACAGGGACCAAGAAGTTCACCGTCGCCGCCATCGACCTCGGCATCAAGGGGATGACCCCGCACCTGATGGCCGAACGCGGCATCGAGGTGCACGTCCTGCCCGCCACCGCCACGGTCGAGGAGGTGTACGCGGTCGAGCCCGACGGCGTGTTCCTCTCCAACGGCCCCGGCGACCCGGCCACCGCCGACCTCACGCTCATCAAGGCCGTACTGGAGCGCAAGACCCCGCTCTTCGGCATCTGCTTCGGCAACCAGCTCCTCGGCCGCTCGCTCGGCTTCGGAACGTACAAGCTGAAGTACGGCCACCGGGGCATCAACCAGCCCGTACAGGACCGCTCGACCGGCAAGGTCGAGGTCACCGCGCACAACCACGGATTCGCCGTCGACGCTCCGCTCGACAAGGTCTCCGACACGCCCTACGGGCGCGCCGAGGTCTCCCACGTCTGTCTCAACGACAACGTGGTCGAGGGCCTGCGGCTGCTCGACCAGCCGGCCTTCAGCGTCCAGTACCACCCCGAGGCGGCCGCCGGCCCGCACGATGCCGCGTACCTCTTCGACCGCTTCACAACCCTGATGGAGGGCCAGCGTGCCTAAGCGCTCCGATATCCAGTCCGTCCTGGTCATCGGCTCCGGCCCGATCGTCATCGGCCAGGCCGCCGAGTTCGACTACTCCGGCACCCAGGCCTGCCGCGTCCTCAAGTCCGAGGGCCTGCGCGTCATCCTGGTGAACTCCAACCCGGCCACGATCATGACCGACCCGGAGATCGCCGACGCGACCTACGTCGAGCCGATCACGCCGGAGTTCGTCGAGAAGATCATCGCCAAGGAGCGCCCGGACGCGCTGCTGCCCACCCTCGGCGGTCAGACCGCGCTCAACACCGCGATCTCCATGCACGAGCAGGGGGTGCTGGACAAGTACGGCGTCGAGCTCATCGGCGCCAACGTCGAGGCCATCAACAAGGGCGAGGACCGCGACCTGTTCAAGGGCGTGGTCGAGGCCGTCCGCGCCAAGATCGGCCATGGCGAGTCCGCCCGCTCGGTCATCTGCCACTCCATGGACGACGTCATCAAGGGTGTCGACGAGCTCGGCGGCTACCCCGTCGTCGTCCGCCCGTCCTTCACCATGGGCGGCGCCGGCTCCGGCTTCGCCCACGACGAGGACGAGCTGCGCAGGATCGCCGGACAGGGCCTCACGCTCTCCCCGACCACCGAGGTGCTCCTGGAGGAGTCCATCCTCGGCTGGAAGGAGTACGAGCTGGAGCTGATGCGCGACAGGCACGACAACGTCGTGGTCGTCTGTTCCATCGAGAACTTCGACCCGATGGGCGTGCACACCGGCGACTCCATCACCGTCGCCCCCGCGATGACGCTCACCGACCGCGAATACCAGCGGCTGCGTGACGTCGGTATCGCGATCATCCGCGAGGTCGGCGTCGACACCGGCGGCTGCAACATCCAGTTCGCCGTCAACCCGGACGACGGCCGGATCATCGTCATCGAGATGAACCCGCGCGTCTCGCGCTCCTCCGCTCTCGCGTCGAAGGCCACCGGCTTCCCGATCGCCAAGATCGCCGCGCGGCTCGCCGTCGGCTACACCCTCGACGAGATCCCCAACGACATCACCGAGAAGACCCCGGCGTCCTTCGAGCCCACGCTCGACTACGTCGTCGTCAAGGTGCCGCGCTTCGCCTTCGAGAAGTTCCCCTCCGCCGACGCCACCCTCACCACCACCATGAAGTCGGTGGGCGAGGCCATGGCGATCGGCCGGAACTTCACCGAGGCGCTCCAGAAGGCGCTGCGCTCCCTGGAGAAGAAGGGCTCGCAGTTCTCCTTCACCGGCGACCCGGGCGACAAGGCCGAGCTGCTGGTCACCGCCAAGGTCCCCACCGACGGCCGGATCAACACCGTCATGCAGGCCGTCCGCGCGGGCGCCACGCCCGAGGAGATCTTCGAGGCCACGAAGATCGACCCCTGGTTCGTCGACCAGCTGTTCCTGATCAAGGAGCACGCCGACGAGCTCGCCGCCGCCGAGAAGCTCGGCCCCGAGCTGCTCGCGGAGGCCAAGCGCCACGGCTTCTCCGACGCCCAGATCGCCGAGATCCGCGGGCTGCGCGAGGACGTCGTCCGCGAGGTCCGGCACGCGCTCGGCATCCGCCCGGTCTACAAGACGGTCGACACCTGCGCCGCGGAATTCGCCGCCAGGACGCCGTACTTCTACTCCTCCTACGACGAGGAGAGCGAGGTCGCGCCGCGCGAGAAGGCCGCCGTGATCATCCTCGGCTCGGGCCCGAACCGCATCGGCCAGGGCATCGAGTTCGACTACTCGTGCGTCCACGCCTCCTTCGCGCTCAGTGACGCCGGCTACGAGACCGTCATGGTCAACTGCAACCCGGAGACCGTCTCCACCGACTACGACACCTCCGACCGGCTCTACTTCGAGCCGCTCACCCTGGAGGACGTCCTGGAGATCGTCCACGCCGAGTCGCTGGCCGGGCCGATCGCCGGTGTCATCGTCCAGCTCGGCGGCCAGACCCCGCTGGGTCTCGCCCAGGCGCTCAAGGACAACGGCGTGCCGATCGTCGGCACCTCGCCCGAGGCCATCCACTCGGCCGAGGACCGGGGCGCCTTCGGCCAGGTGCTCGCCGAGGCCGGACTCCCGGCCCCCAAGCACGGCACCGCGACCACCTTCGCCGGGGCCAAGGCCATCGCCGACGAGATCGGCTACCCCGTCCTCGTACGCCCGTCGTATGTCCTGGGCGGGCGGGGCATGGAGATCGTCTACGACGAGACGCGCCTGGAGGCGTACATCGCCGAGTCCACCGAGATCAGCCCCACCCGGCCGGTCCTGGTCGACCGCTTCCTCGACGACGCCATCGAGATCGACGTCGACGCGCTCTACGACGGCACCGAGCTCTACCTCGGCGGCGTCATGGAGCACATCGAGGAGGCCGGTATCCACTCCGGCGACTCGGCCTGCGCGCTGCCGCCCATCACCCTCGGCGGTTTCGACATCAAGCGGCTTCGGGCCTCCACGGAAGCCATCGCCAAGGGCGTCGGCGTGCGCGGACTGATCAACATCCAGTTCGCGATGGCCGGGGACATCCTGTACGTCCTGGAGGCCAACCCGCGCGCCTCGCGGACCGTCCCCTTCACCTCGAAGGCGACCGCCGTGCCGCTCGCGAAGGCCGCAGCCCGCATCTCCCTGGGCGCGACCATCGCCGAGCTGCGCGCCGAGGGCCTGCTCCCGAGCAACGGCGACGGCGGCACGCTCCCGATGGACGCGCCGATCTCCGTCAAGGAGGCCGTGATGCCGTGGTCGCGCTTCCGCGACATCCACGGCCGCGGCGTCGACACCGTCCTCGGCCCGGAGATGCGCTCCACCGGCGAGGTCATGGGCATCGACACGGTGTTCGGCACCGCGTACGCCAAGTCCCAGGCGGGCGCGTACGGCCCGCTGCCGACCAAGGGCCGCGCGTTCATCTCCGTCGCCAACCGCGACAAGCGCTCGATGATCTTCCCGGCGCGCGAACTGGTCGCGCACGGCTTCGAACTGCTCGCCACCTCCGGCACGGCCGAGGTGCTCAAGCGCAACGGCATCAACGCCACGATCGTGCGCAAGCAGAGCGAGGGCACGGGCCCCGACGGAGAGCGGACCATCGTCCAGCTCATCCACGACGGCGACGTCGACCTCATCGTCAACACCCCGTACGGCACCGGCGGCCGTCTCGACGGCTACGAGATCCGTACGGCGGCCGTGGCGCGCTCCGTACCGTGCCTGACGACGGTCCAGGCGCTCGCCGCCGCCGTCCAGGGCATCGACGCGCTCAACCGCGGCGACGTGGGTGTCCGCTCGCTCCAGGAACACGCGGAACACCTGACCGCGGCCCGCGACTAGCAAACGGCGAGGGGGACACCGGAAACGGTGTCCCCCTCTTCGTGAGGACCCACATGTACAAGTTCTTCTTCGATCTCGTCTTCAAGCGGATGGACCCCGAGCAGGCGCACCACCTGGCCTTCCGCTGGATCCGTGCCGCCGCCCGCGTCCCCGTGCTGCGCACCTTCCTCGCCGCGGTCCTCGCCCCCCGCCACAAGGAGCTGCGCACCGAGGCGCTCGGTCTGCGGATGCACGGCCCGTTCGGCCTCGCCGCCGGCTTCGACAAGAACGCCGTCGCCATCGACGGCATGTCGATGCTCGGCTTCGACCACGTCGAGATCGGCACGGTCACCGGCGAGGCACAGCCCGGCAACCCCAAGAAGCGACTCTTCCGGCTGGTGCCCGACCGCGCGCTGATCAACCGCATGGGGTTCAACAACGACGGCTCCGCAGCGGTCGCCGCCCGCCTCCACGCGCGCGTGCCGGTGTTCAACACCGTCGTGGGCGTCAACATCGGCAAGACCAAGGTGGTCCCGGAGGCGGACGCGGCAGCCGACTACGTGAAGTCGACCGAGCGGCTCGCCCGACACGCCGACTACCTGGTCGTCAACGTCTCCTCGCCGAACACCCCCGGGCTGCGCAACCTCCAGGCCACCGAGTCACTGCGCCCGTTGCTCACCGCCGTACGCGAGGCGGCCGACCGCAGCGTCACCGGCCGGCGTGTCCCGCTCCTGGTCAAGATCGCGCCCGATCTCGCGGACGAGGACGTCGACGCGGTCGCCGACCTGGCCCTGGAGCTGGGTCTGGACGGCATCATCGCCACCAACACCACCATCGCGCGGGAGGGCCTCGGGCTGAAGTCCTCGCCCGAGCTGATCAAGGAGACCGGCGGCCTGTCCGGCGCGCCCGTCAAACAGCGCTCCCTGGAGGTCCTCAGGCGGCTGTACGCGCGCGTGGGCGACCGGATCACCCTGGTGGGTGTCGGGGGCGTCGAGAGCGCCGAGGACGCCTGGCAGCGCATTCTGGCGGGCGCCACCCTCGTCCAGGGGTACAGCGCGTTCATCTACGAGGGCCCGTTCTACGCCCGCTCGATCCACAAGGGGCTCGCGGCCCGGCTCTCCGCCTCCCCCTACGCGACTCTCGCCGAAGCCGTCGGCGCCGACACCCGAAAGGCCTGAAGTGACTCTCGCACCCTTCGGCGCACGCCTGCGCCACGCCATGGACACCCGAGGCCCGCTCTGCGTGGGCATCGACCCGCACGCCTCCCTGCTGACCGCCTGGGGCCTGAACGACGACATCGCGGGTCTGGAACGCTTCACGCGCACGGTGGTGGAGTCCCTGGCCGATCAGGTCGCGGTCTTCAAGCCGCAGAGCGCCTTCTTCGAGCGGTTCGGCTCCCGCGGCATCGCCGTCCTGGAGCAGGCCGTCGCCGACCTGCGGGAGGCGGGCGGCCTGGTCGTCATGGACGCCAAGCGCGGCGACATCGGATCGACGATGACCGCGTACGCCGAGACCTTCCTGCGCAAGGACTCGCCGTTGTTCTCGGACGCGCTGACGGTCTCGCCGTACCTCGGATACGGCTCGCTCGGGCCGGCCGTCGAGATGGCGCGGGAGAGCGGCGCGGGGCTGTTCGTGCTCGCGCTGACCTCCAACCCCGAGGGCGCCGAGGTCCAGCGTGCGGTGCGGGAGGACGGCCGCAGCGTCGCCGCGACGATGCTCGGGCATCTCGCCGAGGAGAACGCGGGCGAGAAGCCCATGGGGTCCTTCGGAGCGGTCGTGGGCGCCACCCTCGGCGATCTCTCGTCGTTCGACCTGGACATCAACGGCCCGCTGCTCGCGCCCGGCATCGGAGCGCAGGGCGCGACCCCGGCGGACCTTCCGGGCGTCTTCGGCCGAGCCGTACGCAATGTCGTGCCGAACGTCAGCCGGGGTGTGCTCAAGCACGGTCCGGACGCGTCGGCCCTGCGGGACGCGGCGGCACGTTTCGCGGACGACGTGCGATCGGCGGTCTCGGGGGTCTGATCCCCGGGCTGAACCTCTGGTCAGTGGGTTCTTGAAAAACGGATGCACCGACCACCTTCACAGATTCTCGGCCGAAATCTTGGTTGATATGTCGCAAATGTCCTGGTCGGCCGATGCTGACCAGGACTTTTCCGCCGTTCTCGCTGACTGGAGCGGCCTCTGCCGCTAGTCTCCGTCGAAGAGTGAACGTGCACTGCGATGCCCGTTGCTCGCCTGGTGTGGGGCGACCAGCTTCCTCACCGGTCCGTATCCGACAGTTCGACATCCGAGGTGACGTAGGCGTGGCTCTTCCGCCCCTTACCCCTGAACAGCGCGCAGCCGCGCTCGAAAAGGCCGCCGCGGCTCGCCGGGAGCGGGCCGAGGTCAAGAATCGACTCAAGCACTCCGGCGCCTCGCTCCATGAGGTCATCAAGCAGGGTCAGGAGAACGACGTCATCGGCAAGATGAAGGTCTCCGCTCTCCTTGAGTCCCTGCCGGGCGTGGGCAAGGTCCGCGCCAAGCAGATCATGGAGCGGCTCGGCATCTCCGAGAGCCGTCGTGTGCGCGGCCTCGGCTCCAACCAGATCGCCTCTCTTGAGCGCGAGTTCGGCGGCGGCCCCGCCTGACGTTCTCGGGCACTCCCGGGAACCTGGATAATCGCTGCATGGCAGCAGAGGTACGTCCGCGGCTGACCGTGCTCTCCGGCCCTTCCGGGGTCGGCAAGAGCACGGTCGTCGCCCATATGCGCAAGGTCCACCCCGAGGTATGGCTCTCGGTGTCGGCCACCACACGAAAGCCGCGCCCCGGCGAGCGTCACGGCGTTCAGTATTTCTTCGTCAGCGACGATGAGTTCGACAAGCTGATCGCCAACGGCGAGCTGCTGGAATGGGCCGAGTTCGCGGGCAATCGCTACGGCACGCCGCGGCGTGCGGTGCTCGACCGCCTGGAGGCGGGTGAGCCCGTCCTGCTGGAGATCGACCTCCAGGGCGCCCGGCAGGTCAAGGAATCCATGCCGGATTCGCAGCTGGTCTTCCTGGCGCCGCCGAGCTGGGACGAGCTGGTGCGTCGACTGACCGGCCGGGGCACCGAGTCGGCCGAGGTGATCGAGCGCCGTCTGACGGTCGCCAAGGTGGAGCTGGCCGCGGAGTCGGAGTTCGACACCACCCTGGTCAACACCTCCGTCGAGGACGTGGCGCGTGAGCTGCTAGCCTTGATGGCAGTTGTTTGATCTATGTCCGATCATTTTGCAAGTTCTTCGGAAGGCTAGAGAGTGTCCTCTTCCATCACTGCGCCCGAGGGCATCATCAACCCGCCGATCGACGAGCTGCTCGAGGCCACCGACTCGAAGTACAGCCTCGTGATCTACGCGGCCAAGCGCGCGCGGCAGATCAACGCGTACTACTCGCAGCTCGGCGAGGGTCTGCTTGAGTACGTCGGTCCGCTGGTGGACACCCACGTCCACGAGAAGCCGCTCTCGATCGCCCTGCGTGAGATCAACGCGGGTCTGCTGACCTCGGAGGCCATTGAGGGCCCGGCTCAGTAGCGTTTTCGTATCTCACCACAGGCCCGGCGGCGCGACCGCCGGGCCTGTGGTGTGTCATGGAGTCGTACGTTTCCGAGTCCGGGGAGAGACGGTGGACAAGCCCAAGGTCGTGCTGGGGGTCAGCGGAGGCATCGCCGCGTACAAGGCGTGCGAGCTGCTGCGGAGGCTGACGGAGTCCGGTCACGACGTACGGGTGGTGCCGACGGAGTCGGCGCTGCACTTCGTCGGGGCGGCGACCTGGTCGGCGCTCTCCGGCCACCCCGTGTCGACCGAGGTCTGGTCCGGCGTGCACGAGGTTCCGCACGTAAGGATCGGGCAGAACGCCGATCTTGTCGTCGTCGCCCCCGCCACCGCCGACATGCTCGCCAAGGCCGCCCACGGCCTCGCCGACGACCTCCTCACCAATACGCTGCTGACGGCCCGCTGTCCCGTGGTCTTCGCGCCCGCCATGCACACCGAGATGTGGGAGCACCCCGCCACCCAGGAGAACGTGGCCACGCTGCGCCGCAGAGGGGCGCTCGTCGTCGAGCCCGCGGTCGGCCGGCTCACCGGGGTGGACACCGGCAAGGGGCGGCTGCCCGAGCCTGCCGAGATCTTCGAGGTCTGCCGCCGGGTGCTCGCCCGGGGCGTGGCCGCGCCGGACCTCGTCGGCCGTCATGTGGTCGTGAGCGCCGGCGGCACACGGGAGCCGCTGGACCCCGTGCGTTACCTGGGGAACCGTTCCTCCGGGAAGCAGGGATACGCCCTGGCCCGCACCGCCGCTGCCCGTGGCGCCCGGGTGACACTGGTCGAGGCCAACACCGGCATCCCGGACCCGGCGGGTGTCGACGTCGTCCATGTGGGCACGGCCGTCCAGCTGCGTGAGGCCGTCCTCAAGGCCGCGGCGGACGCCGACGCCGTGGTGATGGCCGCGGCCGTGGCGGACTTCCGCCCCGCCTCGTACGCCGCCGGCAAGATCAAGAAGAAGGACGGACAGGAGCCCGCGCCCGTCGAGCTGGTGCGTAATCCGGACATCCTTGCCGAGATTTCAGCCGAACGGGCCCGTGCGGGCCAGGTGATCGTCGGCTTCGCCGCCGAGACGGACGACGTCCTCGCCAACGGCCGCGAAAAGCTCCGCCGCAAGGGCTGTGACCTGCTGGTCGTCAATGAGGTGGGGGAGCGCATGACCTTCGGCTCCGAGGAGAACGAGGCCGTGGTCCTGGCGGCCGACGGCGGCGAGACGCCCGTACCGTACGGGCCCAAGGAGTCTCTTGCGGACACTGTGTGGGATCTGGTCGCGCCACGGCTGGGATGAATTCTTGGTTTCGCCCCAGCAGGCGGATGAAAACGTGTGAAATCCGGCATATCGACCCAGCGTGGGGGTCTATCGTTCTACAGTCCGACGCCGGAACGCAGGTCACACGGCTCCCACGGTGCGAGACGGGTGGACCGGTGGCGGAGGGCGACAGATAAACTGGTCATGGAACGTCGCGGGGCGCAGCCCCCGGCCGGTCCGCCAATGATCAGCCAGCAGCCGCTGCAACCCCAGGGAGCATTGTGTCCCGTCGTCTGTTCACCTCGGAGTCCGTGACCGAGGGTCACCCCGACAAGATCGCTGACCAGATCAGCGACACGATTCTCGACGCCCTTCTGCGGGAGGACCCGACGTCCCGGGTCGCCGTGGAGACCTTGATCACCACTGGTCTGGTGCACGTCGCCGGAGAGGTGACCACCAAGGCGTACGCAGACATCGCCACGCTCGTGCGCAACAAGATCCTCGAGATCGGCTACGACTCCTCGAAGAAGGGCTTCGACGGCGCGTCCTGCGGCGTCTCGGTCTCCATCGGCGCCCAGTCGCCGGACATCGCGCAGGGTGTCGACACGGCGTACGAGAAGCGTGTCGAGGGCGACGAGGACGAGCTCGACAAGCAGGGTGCGGGCGACCAGGGCCTGATGTTCGGCTACGCCTGTGACGAGACCCCCGAGCTGATGCCGCTGCCGATCCACCTGGCGCACCGGCTCTCCCGCCGTCTCTCCGAGGTCCGCAAGAACGGGACCATCCCCTACCTGCGCCCCGACGGCAAGACCCAGGTCACCATCGAGTACGACGGCGACAAGGCCGTGCGCCTGGACACCGTGGTCGTCTCCTCGCAGCACGCGTCCGACATCGACCTGGACTCGCTGCTCGCGCCCGACATCCGTGAGTTCGTCGTCGAGCATGTGCTCAAGCAGCTGATCGACGACGGCATCAAGCTCGACACGGACGGCTACCGCCTGCTGGTCAACCCGACCGGACGTTTCGAGATCGGTGGCCCGATGGGCGACGCCGGCCTCACCGGGCGCAAGATCATCATTGACACGTACGGCGGCATGGCCCGCCACGGCGGCGGCGCCTTCTCGGGCAAGGACCCGTCCAAGGTGGACCGTTCGGCCGCCTACGCGATGCGCTGGGTCGCCAAGAACGTCGTCGCCGCCGGACTCGCCGCTCGCTGCGAGGTCCAGGTCGCGTACGCGATCGGCAAGGCGGAGCCGGTCGGTCTCTTCATCGAGACCTTCGGCACCGCCACGGTGGACGTCGACAGGATCGAGCAGGCCATCGCGGAGGTCTTCGACCTCCGACCGGCCGCGATCATCCGCGACCTCGACCTGCTGCGCCCGATCTACGCTCAGACCGCGGCGTACGGCCACTTCGGCCGTGAGCTGTCCGACTTCACATGGGAGCGCACGGACCGTGTCGAGTCCCTGCGCAAGGCCGTCGGCCTGTAGTTCCCCGGTTCCTGCGGCTCTCTCCGAGGCCCGGCATCCCGCACGGGGATGCCGGGCCTCGGCTTTGGCCCGGCCGTATCGGGCGTGCCGCGGTGTCAGTGGCATCTGGTAGGAATTTGGCTGTGAGCAGCGAGAACGAGAACGCCGAGCCTGCGGCGCCCGAGCCGCCGGAGCAGCTCGCGCTCATCCGGGAGACCGTGCGCCGGGCCAAGGTGCCGCGGGCCAAGCCGCGGACCTGGCGTGGGGCCGCGCTCGCCAAGGAGCTGCCCGTGGCGCGGGTGCTGGTCAACAAGGGCGTGCTCCATCTCGACCAGTACTTCGACTACGCCGTGCCCGAGGAGCTGGATGCGGACGCGCAGCCCGGTGTCCGGGTGCGGGTGCGGTTCGGGGCCGGTGCGCACCGCGTGCGGGAGGGGCGTCGCGAGGGTGGTGGGCTGATCGACGGGTTCCTCGTCGAGAGGCGCGCAGAGACCGACTACGGCGGAGCGCTCGCCGCGCTCGCCTCCGTCGTCTCTCCGGAACCGGTGCTCAGCCCGGAGACCCTCGCGTTGGCGCGCGCGGTCGCCGATCGGTATGCGGGGAGCCTCGCGGACGTGCTGCAGCTCGCCGTCCCGCCGAGGAACGGACGGGCCGAGGCGAAGCCGTCGCCCGAGCCGCTGCCGTCGCCCCCCGCGCCGGAGGCGGGAAGCTGGGCGAGGTACGGCCGAGGGGCGGCGTTCCTGGAGGCGCTCGCCGGGGGCGGGGCGCCGAGGGCCGTGTGGACGGCTCTGCCGGGGCCCGGGTGGCCGGACGAGCTGGCACGGGCCGTCGCGGCGACGCTCGGCTCCGGGCGGGGCGCGCTCGTCGTCGTGCCCGACGGGCGGCGCGCGGCACGGGTCGACGCCGCGCTCACCGCTCTGCTGGGGGACGGGCGCCATGCCCTGCTCACCGCCGACTCCGGGCCCGAGAAGCGCTACCGCGAGTGGCTCGCCGTGCGGCGGGGATCGGTCCGGGCGGTCGTCGGGACGAGAGCCGCCATGTTCGCGCCCGTGCGGGAGCTGGGGCTGGTCGCCCTCTGGGACGACGGCGACTCCAGCCACAGCGATGAGAACGCACCGTTCCCGCATGTCCGCGAGGTGCTGGAACTGCGGGCCGCGCATGAGAGGTGCGGCTTTCTGCTGGGCAGTACGAGCTGCACCGTCGAGGCCGCCCAGCTCGTCGAGAGCGGCTGGGCCCTGCCGCTGATCGCCGATCGTGACCAGGTGCGCAGGGCCGCACCCCTGGTGCGGACCGTCGGGGACGGGGAGCTGGCCAGGGACGAGGCCGCGCGCGCGGCGCGTCTGCCGAGTCTGGCCTGGCAGACCGTCCGGGAGGGTCTGAAGAGCGGGCCGGTCCTGGTCCAGGTGCCCCGGCGCGGCTATGTGCCAAGGCTCGCCTGCGAACATTGCCGTACGCCCGCCCGGTGCCGCCACTGCGCCGGCCCGCTCCAGGCACCGGACGAGCGGGATCTGCGGTGTGCCTGGTGCGGGCGCGGTGCGCCGGACTGGCACTGCGCCGAGTGCGGGAGCACACGACTGCGCGCCAGGGTCGTCGGTGCCCGCCGCACGGCCGAGGAGCTGGGCCGGGCCTTCCCCGCCGTCCCGGTGCGCACATCGGGCCGGGACCATGTGCTGGACACGGTTCCCGCGCGGCCCGCGGTGGTGGTGAGCACGCCGGGCGCCGAGCCCGTCGCCGACGGCGGATACGCCGCGGCGCTGCTGCTCGACGGCTGGGCGATGCTGGGACGGCCGGATCTGCGGGCCGGTGAGGACGCGCTGCGCCGCTGGACGGACGCGGCGGCGCTGGTGCGCGGCCAGAGCGAGGGCGGCACAGTGGTGATCGTCGCCGAGCCCACCCTGCGTCCTGTGCAGGCGCTGGTCCGCTGGGACCCGGTCGGGCACGCACAGCGCGAGCTCGCCGAGCGGGCGGAGCTCGGCTTCCCGCCCGTGTCGCGGATGGCGTCGGTGACCGGGCGGGCGGAGGCGATAGCCGCGTTCGTGGCCGGTGCCGGACTGCCGCCGGACGTCGAGGTGCTGGGCCCTGTCCCGCTGCCGGTCACGGACCCGGGCAGGCCCCGCAGGCCGGGTGACCCTCCGGTGGGCGAGTCCTGGGAGCGGGTGCTGCTGCGAGTGCCGCCGGGCAGCGGGGCGGCACTCGCAGCCGCGCTGAAGTCCGCGCAGGCGGCCCGGACGGCACGTGGGAACACCGATCAGGTGCGGATCAGGGTCGACCCGCTGGACATCGGCTGAGTCCCGCGGTCGTCCGGCAGGGCGGCCTGCGTACACACGACGCCGGGCGCAGACGCCCGGACACGGACGTCCGGCCATTGGGCGTCCGGCCATTGGACGTCCGGACGCTGGACGTCCGTGCGCGAGACGTCCGTGCACATGGCGACTGCCCCCGCCCGCGAGGGGCAGGGGCAGCCGTGGGAAGGTCAGCCGTTGCGCGGGCCGGGGAAGGCGCTTGGGCGGGCCTCCTCGCGGAGGGAGTGGCTGGTGGCCGTCGGCTGCGGCGGCATCGTCCGGGCGGCGGGGACCGCCGGCAGGCTCGGGCCCACCGACAGGGTGCGGGTCGTCGCCGTCTCCGCACTGTGGTCCACCTCGGCGGCGCCCGCCTGCTGAGCGGCCCTGCGCGCGCCGTAACGGCGGTGCACCGCCTGCTTGGTGACCCCGAGGGCCGATCCGACCGCGTCCCACGAGAAGCCCAGCGAACGGTCGAAGTCCACCGCCGCGGTCACCAGTGTCTCGACGCTGTCCCGCAGCTCCTGCGCGAGACGGACGGTCGGGGCGGGTGCCCTGCCGTAGACGACGAAGCCCGTGGACGGGCCGGAGCGGCGCGGTCGGTAGACATTGCCCAGCTGGGCGGTGAGCGTGCGCAATGCGTCCACCTGCCGGCGGACCCGCTCGATATCCCGCACCAACAGGTGCAGACTTGCCCGGGCTTGGGCGTCGTGGGTTGCGTGGTCGGCCATTGACAAGCCTCTCGAACCGGCGTTGAAAAGGGGTCGGGCCGCATCCGGGGCGGCCCGCTTCGGTCAATCTCTCTTGACCAACGCTCCAGCCGGTGATGTGGTCACGCTGCGGGGGCGTATGCGCATATGCGCGGGGCGCACAGTGCTCCGTACGCCCCCTGCCGCCCCGCCCCATAGACTGGTGTGCTGCTCGCACCGCACGTACCAGCAGCTATCAGCCGTACCAGCCTGAGAGGCAGTCAGCCACCGATGAAGCTCGTCTTCGCAGGCACCCCCGAGGTCGCCGTACCGTCCCTGGACGCCCTGATCGCCTCCGGCCGGCACGAAGTGGCCGCCGTCGTCACCCGGCCCGACGCTCCGGCCGGCCGCGGACGGCACCTCGTGGCCAGCCCGGTCGCCCAGCGCGCCGAGGAAGCCGGTATCGAGGTGCTGAAGCCGGCCAGACCCCGGGACGAGGCGTTCCTGGAGCGGCTGCGCGAGATCGCCCCGGACTGCTGCCCCGTCGTCGCCTACGGCGCGCTGCTCCCCAAGGCCGCCCTCGACATTCCGGCGCGCGGCTGGGTCAATCTGCACTTCTCGCTGCTGCCCGCCTGGCGGGGCGCGGCCCCCGTCCAGCACGCGATCCTCGCCGGGGACGACATGACGGGCGCGGCGACCTTCCTGATCGAGGAGGGCCTCGACTCCGGTCCCCTGTACGGCGTGATCACCGAGCATGTACGGTCCACCGACACCAGCGGCGACCTCCTCACCCGGCTCGCCTTCGCGGGTGCCGGGCTGCTCTCCGCCACCATGGACGGAATCGAGGACGGCACCCTCGGCGCCGTGCCGCAGCCCGCCGATGGCATCTCGCTCGCGCCGAAGATCCGCGTCGAGGACGCGCATGTGGACTTCCGGACACCGGCGCTGCGCGTCGACCGCGTCGTCCGCGGCTGTACCCCCGCCCCCGGCGCCTGGACGCTCTTTCGCGGAGAGCGCCTCAAGCTGATCCAGGCGGCGCTGGTGCCGGACCGCACGGAACTCGCGCCCGGTGAGCTCTCGGCGGGCAAGAACACCGTCCACGTGGGCACCGGATCGCACGCCGTCGAACTCCTCTGGGTCCAGCCTCAGGGCAAGAAGCCGATGCGGGCGGCGGACTGGGCGCGCGGGGTGCGGATCGCCCCGGGCGAGCACGTGGGCACCGCGGACGTAGGCTGAGTGCGTTCGACCCAGACGATCGCGGAGCACCTTTGAACGAGCAGGCACGTCGCCGTCCCCCCAAGCCGTACCGCCGCCCCAAGAAGGATCCGGTGCGGATTCTCGCCTTCGAGGCGCTGCGGGCCGTCGACGAGAGGGACGCGTACGCCAATCTCGTGCTGCCGCCCCTGCTGAAGAAGGCACGCGAGAAGGACGACTTCGACGCGCGGGACGCGGCGCTCGCCACCGAGCTGGTGTACGGCACGCTGCGCCGCCAGGGCACCTACGACGCGATCATCTCGGCGTGCATCGACCGGCCGCTGCGCGAGGTCGATCCGCCGGTGCTCGATGTGCTCGCCCTCGGTGCCCACCAGTTGCTCGGGACGCGGATCCCCACGCACGCGGCGGTCTCGGCGAGCGTGGAACTGGCGCGGGTGGTGCTCGGCGACGGGCGGGCGAGGTTCGTCAACGCCGTGCTGCGCAAGATCTCGCAGGACGATCTGGACGCATGGCTGGCGCGGGTCGCTCCGGCGTACGACGAGGACGCCGAGGACCATCTCGCCGTGGTGCACTCGCATCCGCGGTGGGTCGTCTCCGCGCTGTGGGACGCGCTGGGCGGTGGCCGCGCCGGGATCGAGGACCTGCTGGAGGCCGACAACGAGCGGCCCGAGGTGACCCTCGTCGCCCGTCCGGGCCGCTCGACGGCCGCGGAACTGCTCGACGTGCTGGGCGAGGAGTCCGTACTGCCGGGCCGTTGGTCCCCGTATGCCGTGCGCCTCGCCGAGGGAGGAGAACCCGGCGCCATCGACGCTGTGCGCGAAGGCAGGGCCGGCGTCCAGGACGAGGGCAGCCAGCTCGTCGCCATCGCCCTCGCCAATGCCCCGCTGGACGGCGCCGACGAGCGCTGGCTCGACGGCTGCGCCGGTCCCGGTGGCAAGGCCGCGCTGCTGGCCGCGCTCGCCGCGCAGCGGGGCGCTTCGCTGCTGGCCTCAGAGAAGCAGCCGCACCGCGCCCGGCTGGTCGAGCGGGCGCTCGCCGGCAACCCGGGGCCGTACCAGGTCATCGCCGCGGACGGCACCCGCCCTCCCTGGCGTCCCGGCTCCTTCGACCGGGTCCTTGTCGATGTGCCGTGCTCGGGTCTCGGCGCGCTGCGCCGGCGCCCGGAGGCACGCTGGCGCCGCCGCCCCGAGGACCTGGAGGGTTTTGCGCCGCTCCAACGCGGCCTGCTGCGAGAGGCGTTGAACGCGGTACGGGTCGGGGGCGTGGTCGGGTACGCGACGTGCTCGCCGCATCTGGCGGAGACCCGCGTGGTCGTCGACGACGTGCTGAGGGGCCGTGGGGGCCCGGCGGCCGAGGCGGAACTGCTGGACGCCAGGCCGCTGATGCCGGGTGTCCCGGCGCTGGGCGACGGTCCCGACGTACAGCTGTGGCCGCATCTGCACGGCACGGACGCGATGTACCTCGCGCTGCTGCGCCGGACGGCCTGACGCGCTGTACCGGGTGCGGGCCGCGTACCCGGTGGGGGCTCAGTCCGGGGCCGGCGGTGTCTTTGCCGCGGGCACCGGCTCCCGGCCCTTCGGCGGCCCGTCCTCGCGGGCCAGCCGGTGGGGCCACCACACCATGGGCCCCACGTCCAGGAACAGCGCCGTGACCAGCACGGACCGCACGATGAAGGTGTCGATCAGCACTCCCAGCGCCACGGCGAAGCCGATCTCGGAGAAGGCGACCATGGGCAGCGTGCCCAGCGCGGCGAACGTGCCCGCGAGGACCAGGCCCGCCGAGGTGATGACCGCACCCGTGGCGGCGAGGCCGGTCAGCACGCCCGCTCTGGTGCCCTGGCGGCCCGCCTCCTCGCGGATCCGGGTGGACAGGAAGATGTTGTAGTCGATGCCCAGGGCCACCAGGAACACGAAGACGAAGAGCGGGAAGTCCGTCGTCTCGCCCGCGTAGTCGAAGATGTACCGGAACGCGAGCGCACTGAGCCCCAGCGCGGCGGCGAAGGAGAGCACGACCGTCGCGATCAGCAGCAGAGGGGCGACCACAGCGCGCAGCAGCACCGACAGCACCAGCAGCACCACCACAAGGACCAACGGAATGATCAGATAGTTGTCGTGCGTGGTGGCGTCCTCGGCGTCCAGCACAGCGGCAGTGCCGCCGCCGACCTGCGCGTCGGCGTCCGGGACCGCGTGAACCGCGTCCCGTACCCGCTCGACCGTCGCCTTGGCGGCCGCGCTGTCCGCGGGATCTGTCATCGTCGCCTCGAACAGCACCCGCCCGTCGTTGATCGGTTTGGTGCCGGGCGGAATGCCGATCGTCGGCGGGACCACACCGGGGGTCGTGGCGACGGCCAGCCCGACCTGACGGGCCTGTGGCGCGTTGCTGATGATCACCAGCGGGTCACCGCTGCCGGCCGCGAAGTACTTCGCCTGGACCTCCTGCCCGACGATCGAGTCGGGCTTGCCGGTGAAGGAGTCGGCGTTGCTGATGCCCTCGGCCCGCAGCTGGGTGAGGCCGAGCGAGAAGGCGGCGAGCACCAGGGCGGTGATGGCCCAGGTCGCCCGCGGCCGGTGGGAGATCCGGGTTCCCGTTCGGGCCCAGAAACCGCGCACATTCGGCTCCTCCGAGCCGAGGTGCGGAATCGTGGGCCAGAAGATCCAGCGGCCGAAGATCACCAGGAGGGCCGGGAACAGCGTGATCATGGCAACCAGGGCGACCGCGACGCCGATCGCGGCGACCGGGCCGAGCCCGCTGGTGGAGTTCATCTCCGCGGCCAGCAGCACCAGCATGCCCAGCACCACCGTGGCGCCACTGGCCAGGACGGCGGGGCCCGCGCGGTGCATCGCCAGCGCCATGGCCTCGTGCCGGTCATCGTGACGGCGCAGCTCCTCGCGGTAGCGGGCGACGAGCAGCAGGGCATAGTCCGTCCCCGCGCCGAACACCAGGACGGTCAAAATGCCCGCGCTCTGGCCATTGACGGTCAGATCGGCATGTGTGGCCAGGAGATAGATCAGTGCCTGGGCTGCGGCGAGCGCGGCGACCACCGCGATCACGGGGACGAGCAGCAGCGTCGGACTGCGGAAGGTGATCAGCAGCATCACGACGACGACGCCCAGTGCCGCGAACAGCAGCGTGGAGTCGATGCCCTCGAACGCCTCGGAGAAGTCGGCGGCCGTTCCACCGGGGCCGGTGATGTGGACGGCGAGGCCCTGGCCGCCCTGCCCTGTGATGTCCCGGATGGAGTCGACGGCGGGAGCGATCCGATCCCAGCCCTGCTCGTCCATCGTGATCGGTACGAAGACCTGGGCGGCCCGGGGGTCGGCCTGCCGGTCGTAGACGGGGCCGCGGACCTCGTCGCCGCGCACGCCGTGGTCCCGCAGCTGCTTGATCTCGACGGCGTCCGCGGCGATGCGCAGCCGGTCGGCCGGGGTCAGGCCGCTCTCGCGCGCGTACACGACGACCGCCGGGATGACCTCGGGCCTGAACTCCTTCGACTCCTGGAGCACTTGGGTCGACTCGGCGCTGCCCGGCAGCCAGGACGCGGCGTCGTTGTCCTGCGCGTCGCCGAGTTTCTGGGCCAGGGGGGCGGCCACCAGGAGCACGGCAACCCAGAGAACCAGAACGACCCACTTGCTGCGGCGACCGCAGACCAGATGGGCCACGCCTTTCTTGGGCCGTACTTGTCCCTTGTGCGCGTCCGCCATGACGCCCCCAATTGCCCCTTGTCGTGGGCCGAATCGCCAGGATTGCGCGAACTGTGCGTATCCGGAGAGCCTCTGGTCCGTACCGGGAGCCGAACTGGTGAGGGGAAGAGGCCCGGAACATGGCAGGCTTGGCCCATGGCCGTTCAGATCAATCCCAGTATCCTCTCCGCCGACTTCTCTCGCCTGGCGGAGGAGGCGAAGGCAGTCGACGGTGCAGACTGGCTGCACGTCGATGTCATGGACAACCACTTCGTGCCCAACCTGACCCTGGGCGTGCCGATCGTGGAATCCCTCAGCCGTGCGACGGACACTCCGCTGGACTGCCATCTGATGATCGAGGACCCCGATCGGTGGGCCCCGCAGTACGTTGAAGCGGGCGCGGGATCCGTCACGTTCCACGTCGAGGCCGCCGCCGCCCCCGTACGCCTCGCCCGCGAGATCAGGGCCAAGGGCGCCCGTGCCGCCATGGCGCTGAAGCCCGCCACCCCCATCGAGCCGTACGAGGACCTGCTTCCCGAGCTCGACATGCTGCTGATCATGACCGTGGAGCCCGGCTTCGGGGGCCAGGCCTTCCTCGACATCATGCTGCCCAAGATCCGGCGCACTCGTGAGCTGATCTCCAAGCACGGCCTCCAGCTCTGGCTCCAGGTCGACGGCGGTGTCTCGGACGCCACGATCGAGCGGTGCGCGGAGGCCGGAGCCGATGTGTTCGTCGCCGGCTCCGCGGTCTACGGGGCGAAAGACCCGGCTCAGGCGGTGAGTGCGCTGCGGGCCAGGGCGGCCGGGACGACCGCCACGGCGGCCTGGGCGTGCAACCACTGAGCCACAAGCAAGTGAACTCGGCCCATCAGGGCTGATCAAGATCCGTCGGATCTGACAGGATGACGGATCCGGAGTGTGAACAGCAGTGAGGAGATCGCGGTGTCGACGGGCCGGTCAGCCATGCGGATGGGACCCGCGGAGCTGGTGCAGGCGGCGGCCATGGCCCGCCGCTTCTATCTCGAGGGCAAATCCAAGATCCAGATCGCTGAGGAGTTCGGCGTCAGCCGCTTCAAGGTCGCCCGGGTCCTGGAGACCGCTCTCGAACGTGATCTTGTGAGGATCGAGATCCGCGTACCCGCGGAGCTGGACGCGGAGCGCTCCGACGCGCTCCGCGCCCGTTACGGACTGCGCCACGCGGTCGTCGTCGAGTCCCCGGCCGAGGCCGCGGACGAGTCGCCCGACCCGGAGAACCTCGGCGAAGTGGCCGCCGATCTGCTCGGCGAACTGGTGAACGAAGGCGATGTGCTCGGGCTGGCCTGGGGCCGGTCCACGATCCATATGGCCGCCGCGCTCGACCGGCTTCCGCCGTGCACGGTCGTGCAGCTCACGGGTGTGTACGACGCCGGGACCGCCGAACGCGGCTCGGTCGAGGCCGTACGGCGCGCCGCCCAGGTCTCCGGCGGCGAGGCCCATCCCATCTACGCTCCGATGCTGCTGCCCGACCCGGCCACCGCCGCGGCTCTGCGCAGCCAGACCGGGATCGCGCGCGCCTTCGAGTACTTCGACAAGGTCACCGTGGCGGCCGTCTCCATCGGATCCTGGGAGCCGGGCATTTCGACCGTGCACGACATGCTCACGGACGAGGAGCGCGCGCACTACGCCTCGCTCGGTGTCGCGGCCGAGATGTCCGCGCACCTCTTCGACGCCGAGGGCCGCAGGGTGGGCCGCGACCTGGGCGAGCGGTGCATCACGGTCGAGGCGGACCGGCTGCGCCGTATCCCCGAGGTGGTCGCGATCGCGGGCGGCCAGCGCAAGGCGGATGCGATCGGGGCCGTCCTGCGCTCCGGTCTCGTCACCAGCCTGGTGACGGACACGGCCGCGGCGGACCAACTGCTGACGGCGGCCCCGGGACCGAGACCGGCGCTGGACCGGGCGGATCCGGACGACTGACCTCACGGGACCGGTCGCGGGCGCCCGCACCGGGTGAGGACGGGTGCGGAGCACGCGGTGGTCCTGGGGGAGCCCGCGGTGGTCCTGGGTGCGGGCGTGGGCGGTCCTGGGCGACCGGCCCGGCGTACGGTGCCGAAGGCGCCCGCAGGTGGCAGGGAGAGGCGCCGGACACCGGGTCCCCGGGCCTTCGTCGGCTCACCGGGCGTTCCGGGGCGCCAGGCGGTCCCGGGTACCCGCGTCCACCCCCGCGTTCGGGGGTTCTGGTCCACCCCCGCGTTTGGAGGATCTGCTCGACGCCACGTGCACGAGCTGGAGTTTCCTCCCGGCCCTTCCTTCGCACGGGCATGGGAGAATGAAGTACGTGCGATTTCCCCGGCTGACATGACCGGGGGCCAACTCCGATCGACTGGGATGTTCAGCACGTGCGTTTCCTCAATGACCTGAAGCCGCCGTACGACCTGACGTACGACGACGTATTCATGGTGCCGAGCCGCTCGGCCGTCGGTTCCCGCCAGGGCGTGGACCTTTCGGCGCCGGACGGCACCGGCACCACCATCCCGCTGGTCGCCGCGAACATGACCGCCATCGCCGGCCGTCGCATGGCCGAGACGCTCGCCCGCCGGGGCGGCCTCGTCGTCATCCCCCAGGACATCCCGATCGCGGTCGTCAAAGACGTCATCAGCTGGGTCAAGACGCGCCATCTCGTCCTGGACACGCCCATCGTGCTGGCCCCCGGCCAGACCGTCGCCGACGCGCTGTCCCTGCTGCCCAAGCGGGCGCACGACGCCGGCGTCGTCGTCGACGCCGACCAGCGGCCGGTCGGTGTCGTCACCGACGCGGACCTGTCGGGCGTCGACCGCTTCACCCAGCTGTCCGAGGTCATGTCCAGGGACCTGTTGCTCCTCGACGCGGACATAGACCCGCGCGACGCCTTCAACACGCTCGACCACGCCAACCGCCGCTATGCCCCTGCCGTGGACAAGGACGGCCGGCTCGTCGGCATCCTCACCCGCAAGGGCGCACTGCGCGCGACCCTCTACACCCCGGCCGTCGACGCCGACGGCAAGCTGCGTGTCGCCGCGGCCGTGGGCATCAACGGCGATGTGGCCGGCAAGGCCAAGCAGTTGCTGGACGCCGGCGCGGACACCATCGTCGTGGACACCGCCCACGGTCACCAGGAGTCGATGATCGCCGCGATCAAGGCGGTCCGCGGACTCGACCCGCAGGTGCCGATCGTCGCGGGCAACATCGTCGCCGCCGAGGGCGTCCGCGATCTCATCGAGGCCGGCGCGGACATCATCAAGGTCGGTGTGGGCCCCGGCGCCATGTGCACCACCCGCATGATGACCGGCGTGGGCCGCCCGCAGTTCTCGGCGGTGCTGGAGTGCGCCGCCGAGGCGAAGAAGTACGGCAAGCACGTCTGGGCCGACGGCGGTGTGCGCCACCCGCGCGACGTCGCCATGGCCCTTGCCGCCGGTGCGTCGAACGTCATGATCGGTTCGTGGTTCGCCGGGACCTACGAGTCCCCGGGCGACCTCCAGCAGGCCGCCGACGGCCGCCTGTACAAGGAGTCGTTCGGCATGGCGTCCGCGCGCGCCGTCCGGAACCGTACGAGCGAGGAGTCTGCGTACGACCGGGCCCGCAAGTCGCTGTTCGAGGAAGGCATCTCCACCTCGCGCATGTTTCTCGACCCGACCCGTCCGGGGGTCGAGGACCTGATCGACTCGATCATCGCGGGCGTCCGTTCCTCCTGCACCTATGCCGGTGCCGGTTCGCTGGAGGAGTTCGCCGAGCGGGCCATCGTGGGCATCCAGAGCGCCGCCGGTTACGCCGAGGGCAAGCCGCTGCACGCCAGTTGGAGCTAAAGGCTGTCCTTCGGACCAGCCCTCGGATCTCACCGCACCCGCGTCCGGCCACCGAGAGACGGTGGCCGGACGCGGTGTTTCCGAATCCCCGGCTCCGAATTCCTCAACTTCCGGAATTGGCATGCATGGGTGGCCAGAACCCGGGTATACGCGCCCTGCACTGACCACGAGCAGGGGAGGACTAAGTGTCCACGGCGAGCACGGTCGCGACCGAACTCACGCAGCCTGGAACACACCGCCCGAGCATGGCGGAGCTGGATCTTCCGGAAGTGCGGAACCCAGGGGAGGTGGCGCCCAGGGACGCACGCGAGATCTCGAAGCTCTTCTTCGTACGGCTGGCCTCTCTGGAGGAGGGTACGCACGAGCACCAGTACGTGCGGAACACCCTCATAGAACTGAACCTCGCCCTCGTCCGGTACGCGGCCGGCCGATTCCGCAACCGGGCCGAGCAGATGGAGGACATCGTCCAGGTCGGCACCATCGGCCTGATCAAGGCGATCGACCGGTTCGAGCTGAGCCGCGAGGTGGAGTTCGCGACGTTCGCCGTTCCGTACATCGTCGGCGAGATCAAGCGCTTCTTCCGCGACACCAGCTGGGCCGTCCATGTGCCGCGCCGACTGCAGGAGTTGAGGATCGACCTGGCCAAGGCGACCGACGAACTCTCGCAGAAACTGGACCGCGCCCCGAACACGGCCCAGCTCGCCGAACACCTCGGGCTCGACGAGGAAGAGGTCATCGAGGGCGTGGTGGCGAGCAACGGCTATACGGCCGGCTCCATCGACATGCCGGTCGACGACGCCTCCGACCACGCACCCGCGCCGCTGTCGGACCGGCTGGGCGCGCCCGACGCCGATCTTGAGATCGCGGAGAACGTCCAGGCTCTCAAACCCCTCATCGATGAACTGGACGACCGGGACAGGGACATTCTGCGGATGCGCTTCGGCCAGGAGATGACCCAGTCGGAGATCGGCGTGGAACTGGGCGTCTCCCAGATGCATGTCTCCCGGCTGCTGACGCGCATCACCAAGCGGCTGCGGGCGGGACTGCTCGTCGTGGAGTGATCTGCCCGACCTGTCGGCCCTGGGTCGTGACCGACCCGCCAAGCTCCCCCACGGGAGAAGCGGCGTCCCGGCTCCGGGACGCCGCTTCTCCGGTGGGGGAGCTTGGCGCATGGGCGATGCGGACGGGTGCCTGCCCGGCGCGGTGCCTCGGTGGGCGGACCGGCGGGCGGTCGTGATCAGGCCGAGGGCGTGGCGGGCGCGGGCCCCGGACGCAGCCAGGTCGCCTGGACCCTTTTGCCGTACGGCAGTGGGCGGACCTCCACCTGCCCCGCCAGGTTCAGCACCATGTGCCAGCCGAAACCGCCACCGCCGCCGAAGTCCGGCTCGCGGGGTACGGGAGGCTGCGGGCTGGAGTCGTCCATCTCGACCACCAGCCTGTCCAGGCCGACGGTCACATGCAGCCGCCACCAGCCCGTGGTGTGCCGGATCGCGTTGGCGACCAGCTCGGAGACGACCAGCAGCACCGCGTCCGGGTCGGCCCAGGGACAGTGCTGCGACAGAAGGTCCGCGGTGGCCCGGCGGCACCCCGCGCCGTCTTCTTGCGGCGACCGGTCGATCACCACGTGAGGCTGAGCGTTCATCTCCCGTTCGCCTACCCCACGCGTCGCAGTTCTATCAGCCGGTCCGACGAAGTCTCGTACGGATCGCCTCGGCGACCGCGGCTCCGATCGCCGCATGGCCCTCGTCGTCGGGGTGCACACCGTCCGCCAGGTGTTCCGGGCCGATCAGATCGCGTCCGGGTAGCAGCGCGAGCCGCGGGTCACCGGGCGTCTCCCGGTCACCGTCGACGCGGTCGCGTACGGCCCGTTCCATCGCGGAGCGCAGCTCGGCGAGTGTCGCGCCGAGCCTGTTGGGGCTCTCTTCGGCCGCGGGGCACAGTACGGGTGAGACCAGCAGCAGGGGGGTGTCCGGGTGCCCCTGGCGTACGACCGCGAGGAACGCCCGTGTCGTTTCGTACAGCAGCGTGGCCGAACAGGGAACGCCGGTCCAGCAGTTGGTGCCGAAGGCGAGCGTGATCACATCGGCGGGAAGGACTGCCAGCTGTTCCGCTGTCGCAAGTTCGCCGTGGGCCGAGCCCGCATAGCCGAGGTTGACGGCGTTCAGGCCGAGGGCCCGGCCCGCGACGGCGGGCCAGGAGTGCGCGGGGCGGGTGGACCACCAGCCCTCGGTGATGGAGTCGCCGTGAACGAGCCAGCGAGGCCGGTGGGGTGCGGGCCCGATGGAGCCGCCGACGCCCCGCAGAGCGAGGATCTCGGGGGACCGGGCCTCTGGCGGGTGGATCGTGAAGGGGCCGCCGCAGGAAGCCGGGAGCGGGACGGTCACCCGGGCCTCGGCGGCCGGCTCCGTGATCGTCTCGGAGACGAAGCCGTCGGGCCCCCAGAGCGCGAAGCGGTGCGCCACGTCCCTGAGGGCGTCGGAGGGGCCCGGAAAGACCGCGCGGTAGCGGATCTCGACGGCCCTTGCGCCCTCGGAGGTGAATTCCAGCCGGACGCCGATCGGCAGCGCGGCGCGCTCGGTGATGTCCCACGGCAGTCTGCCCAGGTCGGCAGGGTCGGCGCGCACCGGGCGCCCCTTGTCGAGCCAGGCCACGCCGCGCAGAAAGGGGCTGGGATCGAGCCAGTTCACCGTCGACCTCCATGGGCTGGGAACGGTTACCTCCGGGAACGTTGCGTTGTCCGTGCCACGTCGCGTAGCTTGACTGCCCCTACCGGAGGGTAACCACCGCTGATCCGATGTCCTATTGCTCTGGGGAGACCATGCGCCGGCGACTTCGCCGCCCCACGATCCGCGGACGGATCGTGACTCTGACGGTCATACCCGTCATCGCGCTGATGGCACTCTGGACTTTCGCCATGGTGTCCGTCACCGGTGACCTGCGGGCCCTGATCCGTGTCCAGGGCGTGTACGAGAGCTTCGGCACACCGGTCGACACCGCCGTCGGTCAGATCCAGATCGAACGGCGCGTCTCCGCCGAATATCTGGGCACCCGGCAGCAGGACAGCGCGGACGCCGTGGCCGCCCTCACCCGGCAGCAGCGCTCGACCGACCGGGCCGTGCGCGCCATGCGGGACGCCATCGGCGACCGTGAGCGGCGCGAGGATCTGTCCGACCGGCAGCGGCAGTCCCTCGACGCGATGAGCAGCGCCGTCGACGGTCTGGAGGAGCTGCGGGCGAAGGTGATGACCCGGGCCGTCTCGTGGGACGGAGCCGTCGAGGCGTACACCGCCATGGTGGAACCGACCTTCGACGTACAGTCCACACTCACGGCACTGCAGGCGGGTCAGCTGGCCCGGGAGGGCCAGGTCGTCATCGAACTGGTGCGGGTGCGGGAGTTCGTCTCCCGTGAGGACGCCCTCGTGGCCGGGGCACGCGCCGCGGGCAGGCTCAGCGACCGGCAGTACGACACGCTCACCGCCACCATCGAGGACCGGCGGGTCTTCCACCGTACGTATGTCCCCGACCTCCCCGACGACTCGCGGCAGCTGTTCACGGACTTCGAGCGGAGGGAGGAGTACCGCGCGCTGACCGCCGGCGAGGACGCACTGCTGCGCGCGGGCGCCAACCGCGCGGGCCGGGCCATGGCCGCCGACTCCTGGCGGACCACGACGGACCGCGCGGTCAAGCGCTACATGCTGCTGTGCACCGACGCGGCGCTCAACACCGCGGACCGGGGCAGGGCCTTCGCCTACCGCGAGATGGTCAAAGCGGCCGTGGTCGGCGGGCTGGGACTGATCGCCGTCGCCCTGTCGATCTGGTTCTCCGTGGTCAGTGGACGGCGTATCGCGCGCCGCCTCGAAGAACTGCGCGACGCCGCCGATGTGCTGGCCACCCGTCAGCTGCCCGAGGTGATGGAACGGCTCGGAGCCGGCGAAGAGGTGGACGCCGCCCGGGCCGCCCCGCCCCTGGACTTCGGTGACGAGGACGAGGAGCTCGACGAGATCGGCCAGGTCGGCCAGGCGCTCAACTCGGCGCGCCTGGCGGCCGTCGAGGCGGCCGTCAAGCAGGCGACCCTGCGCCGGGGGGTCTTCGCGGTCCTGCTCAACATCGCCCGCCGCAACCAGTCGCTGGTCCACCGTCAGTCGAAGCTGGTCGACACCCTGGAAAGGCGCACCAGTGATCCGGACACGCTGGAGGATCTCTTCCGGATCGACCATCTGACGACCCGGATGCGACGCCACGCGGAAGGCCTGATCATCCTGTCGGGCGCCACGCCGGGCCGGCGCTGGCGGCGGCCCGTGCCGGTGGCGGACATCGTCTCCGCGGCCGTCGGCGAGATCGAGGACTACACCCGGGTCGTGGTACCGCCGATGCCCGCGGTCGGCATCAGAGCCGACGCGGTGGCGGACGTGGTGCATCTGATCGCCGAACTCGTCGAGAACGCCACCACGTTCTCGCCGCCGCACACCCAGGTCACCATGCGTACCGGCGACGCCCGCAACGGCTTCGTCCTGGAGATCGACGACCGCGGTCTCGGCATGGACGACGGAGAGCTGAAGCAGGCGCACCGCATGCTCGCGCGGCCCGGGGACTTCGACCCGGCGCAGGACGACCGCCTCGGTCTCTATGTCGTCGGACGGCTCGCCGAGCGGCACGGGATCGGGGTGACCCTCACCCCGTCGCCGTACGGCGGCACGACGGCCGTGGTGCTGCTGCCGCGCGCCGTCCTCGCCCCCGTCGAGCCGGCCGAGCACCCGGTCGCCCCCGGCGCCCGTCGGACCGGCGAGGTGCGGCTCGCACATGAGGCGAGGCCCGCGGCCGTGCGCGCCGTGCCCGCCCCCCGCGCCCTTGAGGCCGTGCCCGCGGTCCACGACCGCGCCCCGGACGAGCCCGCCACGGAGGACCCCGCCCCGAAGCCGCCGGACGAGGCTCCGGCCCCCGAGCCGCCGGAGGAGGCGTCCGCCCCGGACGGCCCGGCCCTCCGTGCGCTGCCCACCCGGGTGCGCCAGGCGTCGCTCGCACCTCCCCTGCGCGAAAAACCGGCCGCCTCCGCCGAGAGCCCCGGGCGAGAGGTGTCCCCGGAGGAGATGCGCTCGATCTTCGGAGCTTTCCAGGCCGGTCTCGACCGCGGTCGCAAGGGCGATACGGTCGGCCCCGCGTCGCCGGGCGCCGCACCGCGCCCCCGCACCACAGACGAAGGGACGGACCACGATGGCTGACGAAGGCACCGATGACCAGTCGGATCTCGGCTGGCTGCTGGACGATCTGCTGGCCAGGACCGACCACGTCCGGCAGGCCGTGCTGCTGACGGCCGACGGTCTGGTCAGCAGCGCCTCCCGGGGCATGGTCAGGAGGGACATCGAGCACCTCTCCGCCGTGTGCGCGGGCTTCCACAGCCTCGCCAAGGAGGCGGGGAGCCGCTTCGAGGCCGGCAGTGTGCGCCAGACGATGGTCATGCTCGACAACGCCTTCCTCTTCATCACCCCGGCCGGCGACGGCAGCAGGCTCGCGGTGCTCTCCGACATCGAGACCGACGTCGGACAGCTCGCCCACGAAATGGCGCTCCTGGTCAGGCGGGTGGGCCGGCATATGGCCGTCCCCACCCGCACCGCCCCCGAGGCCACCGACTCCTGATCCGTGAGCGACCACTGGTACGAGGACGAGACCGGGCCCCTGGTGCGGCCGTACACGGTCACCCAGGGCCGGACCCGTCCCGCCTCCGAACACGGCATCGAGCTGATGTCGCAGGTCACGGCCGTCGACCCGGACGGAACCGAGCCGCCGCTCGATCATGCCCGCAGCTCGCTCCTCGAACTGGTGCGGCGCGAGCCGCGCCCCGTCGCCGAGGTCGCAGCCGACGCCGATCTGCCCCTGACCGTCGTCCGCGTGCTGCTCACCGACCTCGTCGAGGCCGGTCTCGTCCGCATCTCCGCGCCGGTCACCCACGAGGGTCTCGACGACCCCGAGCTGCTGCGCGACATCGTCGACCGCCTCAGGGAGCTGTGAGGCTTCCGTTCACCACGGCGCAATGTTTCCCCGTGGCTCACTTCTGCGCGCAATGATCGGCCGCTGATGCGCAACAACCCTGCATTACGGTGCGTGAGCAGGGGCTCATAGGCTCAGGCCCCGTACCTGAGGTACACCCGGCCCGACATGCCGCGCACCTTCCGCGTTGCGCTCTTCCCGGCGACCCCGATCCTGGGCCTCCTGTTCTGCCTCTCCATGATGGTCAGCCTTCCGGGCGTCACCTGGGCGGTCTTCGGAGGCTGGATGATCGTCGGCCTCGTGTTCTACTTCGGATACGGCATGCGCCGCTCCCGACTGGCCACGGCAGAGAAGTGATCCACCCGCAGTGCGACTGAACGATCTCGACGAACGCATCGTCCACGCCCTCGCCGAGGACGCCCGCCGCTCCTACGCGGACATCGGCTCCGAGGTCGGCCTCTCGGCGCCCGCCGTCAAGCGGCGGGTCGACCGGCTGCGCGCCGAAGGCGCCATCACCGGGTTCACCGTGCGGGTGGACCCGGCGGCCCTCGGCTGGGAGACCGAGGGCTTCATCGAGATCTACTGCAGCCGCAATACCTCGCCCGCGGCCATCGAACGGGCTCTGAAGCGGTACCCGGAGGTCGCGTCCGCCTCCACCGTCACCGGTGAGGCGGACGCGATCATCCAGGTGTTCGCCGCCGACATGCGCCACTTCGAACGGGTGCTGGAGCGGATCGCGGGCGAGCCGTTCGTGGAGCGCACCAAATCGGTGCTGGTGCTCTCCCCGCTGCTGCGCCGCTTCTCGTCGGGCGCGCCCACATAGCTGCGCGCGCCCACGCGGAACCGTCCCTGGCCCCTGGAACCCGAGGCGTCAGCGCTTCGGGTTCCAGGGCACGACCGCGAAGTCGCCCGTCCGCGCCCTGACCCTCTCGAAGGAAGCCGAGCCGACGCACCGGGGCAGGTCCGGGGCGGGGAGGCGCCCTGCCGTCTGCGACCGCGGCAGCAGGTGCGTTCGCCCGAACAGCGACGCGGACCCCCGCCGCGGGCTCCGTGAACCTTCTGCTGTACTGGGACACGCCCACGCGCAATGAATCGCCGTGACCACCGCTCATTGCGCAATGGATCGACCATCGGCGCGCAACGGTCACGCCTTGTCCGGGCCGAAGTCCGGAACGTACCGTCTTAGTGTCTTCTTCGCCCCGCATCCACGCCCCGAGGTCGCCCATGTCCCCGCTGCGCACCGCCCTGCTCCAGAGCTCCGGCCGACCGGGCTCGGTCGCCGAGAACCTCAAGGAGCTCGACGATGCCGCCGGCCGTGCCGCAAAGGCCGGTGCCGGACTGCTGATCTGCCCCGAGATGTTCCTGACCGGGTACGCGATCGGTGACGAGATGCCTGTGCTGGCCGAGCCCGCTGACGGCCCGGGGGCGCGGTCCGTCGCGGAGATCGCGGAGCGCCACGGCATCGCGGTGATGTACGGCTACCCGGAGCGCGAGGGGGAGCTGATCTTCAACTCGGCCCGGTTGATCGCCCGGGACGGCAGCAGCCTCGCGAACTACCGCAAGACCCACCTCTTCGGCTGCTTCGAGCAGCGGTGGTTCACCCCGGGCGAGCAGCAGGTCGTCCAGGCCGAGCTCGACGGCGTCCGGGTCGGCATGCTGATCTGCTACGACGTGGAGTTCCCGGAGAACGTCAGGGCGCACGCGCTCGCCGGCACCGATCTGCTCCTCGTGCCGACGGCCCAGATGCACCCGTTCCAGTTCGTCGCCGAGTCCCTGGTCCCAGTGCGGGCATTCGAGAGCCAGATGTACATCGCGTACGTCAACAGGACCGGCCCTGAAGGGGAGTTCGAGTTCGTCGGCCTCAGCTGCCTGGCGAGCCCCGACGGTACGACCCGCGTCCGCGCCGGCCGCGGCCAGGAGCTCGTCATCGGCGAGGTGGACCTCGCCCTGCTGCACGCTTCGCGCGAGGCCAACCCGTATCTGCGTGACCGCCGCCCAGGCCTCTACACATCCTGACCGGCCCGTCCGCGCCCGACCGCTCCCCTCCCCCCTCCCCGCTCGCCGCACCACGCTTTCCCGCAAGGAGTCCGTACCCCATGACGTCCACGCTGCCCACCACCGCTGTCCAGCACTCCGACGAGCAGCCGCCGATCACCATGTTCGGTCCGGACTTTCCTTACGCCTACGACGACTTCCTGGCCCACCCGGCCGGCATCGGCCAGATACCGGCGACCGAGCACGGCACCGAGGTCGCGGTCATCGGCGGCGGCCTCTCCGGCATCGTCGCGGCCTACGAGCTGATGAAGATGGGCCTCAAGCCCGTCGTCTACGAGGCGGACCAGATCGGCGGGCGGCTGCGTACCGTCGGCTTCGACGGCTGCGACCCCGAGCTGAGCGCCGAGATGGGCGCGATGCGCTTCCCGCCCTCCTCCACCGCGCTCCAGCACTACATCGACCTCGTTGGCCTGACCACCGAGCCCTTCCCCAACCCCCTCGCGCCCACCACCCCCTCGACCGTCGTCGACCTCAAGGGCGAGTCGCACTACGCCGAGACCATCGACGACCTGCCGCAGGTCTACCGCGATGTGATGGACGCCTGGAACGCCTGTCTGGAGGAGGGCGCCGACTTCTCCGACATGAACCGCGCCATGCGGGAGCGCGATGTGCCGCGCATCCGCGAGATCTGGGCCGAGCTGGTCGAGAAGCTCGACAACCAGACGTTCTACGGCTTCCTCTGCGAGTCCGAGGCCTTCAAGTCCTTCCGGCACCGCGAGATCTTCGGCCAGGTCGGCTTCGGCACGGGCGGCTGGGACACCGACTTCCCCAACTCCATCCTGGAGATCCTGCGCGTCGTCTACTCCGAGGCCGACGACCACCACCGCGGCATCGTCGAGGGCAGCCAGCAGCTGCCGCTGCGGCTCTGGGACCGCGAGCCGGTCAAGATCGTGCACTGGGCGCCGGGCACCTCCTTGTCCTCCCTGCACGACGGCGAGCCCAAGCCGGCCGTGACCCGGCTGCACCGCACCGCGGGCAACCGGATCACCGTCACCGACGCCTCGGGCGACATCCGCACGTACAAGGCGGCCGTCTTCACCGCGCAGTCCTGGATGCTGCTCTCCAAGATCGCCTGCGACGACTCGCTCTTCCCGATCGACCACTGGACGGCGATGGAGCGCACCCACTACATGGAGTCGTCCAAGCTGTTCGTCCCGGTCGACCGGTCGTTCTGGCTGGACAAGGCCGTAGACGGCCAGGGCAACGCGACCGGCCGTGACGTCATGTCGATGACGCTCACCGACCGCATGACCCGCGGTACGTACCTGCTGGACAACGGACCCGACAAGCCGGCCGTCATCTGCCTGTCGTACACCTGGTGCGACGACAGCCTCAAGTGGCTGCCGCTGTCCGCGAACGAGCGGATGGAGGTCATGCTCAAGTCGCTCGGCGAGATCTACCCGAACGTCGACATCCGCAGCCACATCATCGGCAACCCGGTCACCGTGTCCTGGGAGAACGAGCCCTACTTCATGGGCGCGTTCAAGGCGAACCTGCCGGGTCACTACCGCTACCAGCGCCGTCTGTTCACGCACTTCATGCAGGACCGGCTGCCCGAGGACAAGCGGGGCATCTTCCTCGCCGGCGACGACATCTCCTGGACGGCGGGCTGGGCCGAGGGCGCCGTCACGACCGCGCTGAACGCGGTGTGGGGTGTGATGGCCCACCTCGGCGGTACGACCGACCCGGGCAACCCGGGCCCCGGCGACCTCTACGACGAGATCGCCCCGGTCGAGCTGCCGGAGGACTGACCCGTCGCCCTCTGTCCGACGAGGGCTGCGCCCATGCCTCCCGCCGACGCACGCAGGTCGGCGTACCGACCTGTCGTCCGGGGCCGGCCGCGATCCGGCCGTCCCCGGACGGCACTCAATTCCTGAACCGGCCTCGTGGCCGGGCCCGGCCTCAGCGCCAGGGTGTGAGCAGGCAGCGGCCGACCAGGCCGACGCCTGCGTCCAGCCGGTCGGTGAACTCCGCGGCCAGCTCCGGAAGATCCCTCAGCCGCCACAACAGCCGCGCCGCCGACCAGGCGCCCGCGCGGGCCCGCTCCAGGCTCCATGATCCCACCAGGTGGGTCAGCGGGTCGGCGACCTGCAACAGGTCGGGGCCGGGCATCAGATCCTCGCGGATGCGCTCCTCAAGCAGTTCGAGGATGTCGCCGACCCGCTCGAACTCACCCTCCACACCGGCCGGTTCGCGGCCGAGCGCATGGCAGGTGTCCACCACGGCGAGCGCCAGGTCGTGCCCGATATGCGCGTTGATCCCGGCCAGCGCGAACTGGAGGGGGCGTACGCCGGGATGGCGGCGGTACTGGAACAGCGGCCGCCAGCAGGCGGGCGGACGCACACCGTCGGCGGTCGCGCCCACCGTGGTGAGATAGCGCTCGGCGAAGAGCACGCTCAGGGTGGTGGCGGCCCGCGGGTCGGGGAAACCTCCGCCGTCGATGCGCCGCCCGATCTCCTCGGTGACCATGAGGTAGACCCGGTTGAACACCGCGAGGCCGTCCGTGGCCGGCCAGGCGGATCCGTACGCGGACATACGCGCCACCACCGAGTCGACCGCGGCCGGGCCGCCGCCGGACCGCACAGAGAAAAGTTCCATCTGCGCCATGAACGAAGGTTCCCAGCCATAGGCTCGTGGCCGTGGTGCCCGGCCGGGGCTTCCCCAGAACGGGGGAACGACGGCGCTGCCGGTGTCACCTGGAGGGGGAGAAAGTGTCAGGCGTCCGTACTCAGCTTCGTGCCGAGCGTGCTGCCGGACGGCGCGCCGCGCGCCGTCGGGCGATGGTGGTGGCCGCGTCGGCCGTGGTCGCGGCCGCGGCGGCGGCCGGTGTGGTGTCGCAGCTGTCGGCGCACGACGAGAAGAGGCGGGCGGCCCCTTCGGTCGCCAGGGCCACGGTCCCCGCACCGCTGCCCGCCGTACCGTCCGCGACGCCCACCCGCCCACGGCCCAGCGCCTCACCGAGCCCGGTGCCCGAGCCGTCCCCGTCCGTCGCGCCCAGACGCCCACGCTCCGCCGCCGCCCCTGCCGTCCTGTACAGGCACTCCGAGTCACAGGTGCTGGACTGGGTCCGCGCGCACCGCGGCGATCCGAGGCGGACCGTGATCGAATCACGGATCGCGGCACAGCCGAGCGCCGTCTGGTTCACCGAGTACGACCCCGGCGCGGTCAGAGGCAGGGTGCGGTCGGTGACGTCGGCTGCCGCGGCGGTGAACCGCACGGCCGTCCTGGTGGCCTACGCGATACCGGACCGGGACTGCGGGGGTGCGTCCGAGGGCGGCGCCCCGGACCTCGACGCGTACGACGGATGGGTCAGGGAGTTCGCCGCCGGCCTCGGCGACAAACCGGTCCTGGTGATCCTCGAACCCGACTCGATCGCCCAGATCGACTGCCTGTCCGCCGATCGGCGGTCCGCGCGCTTCGCGGCACTCGGGCGCGCAGCTCGGACGATGAAGGCGGCCAACCCCCGTGCCAGGGTCTACTTCGACGCGGGGCACTCGGGATGGCTGCCGGCGGCCGAGCAGGCCGCGGCGCTTCGCTCGGCCCAGGCGGGCACCAGCGGCGACGGCATCTTCACCAACGTCTCCAACTTCCACAGCACGGCCGACGAGGTGGCCTACGCACGCCGGGTGCTGGCGGCCCTCGGCGGCAGGCCGGGCCTCGGGGCGGTGATCGACACCAGCCGCAACGGCAACGGTGCGCCCCCGGCCGGGCAGTGGTGCGACCCCGCCGGGCGGGCGATCGGCCGCGCGCCGACCACCGTCACCGGCGAGGCGGGGATCGACGCCTATCTGTGGGTCAAGCTGCCCGGGGAGTCGGACGGCTGCAAGGGCGACGCCGGGTCCTTCACCCCCGACTACGCCTACGAGTTGGCGACGGGCTGACGGTACGCTCCGCGCACCCCTCGCCCTCCGGCCCCCCTCGTACGCCGAGACGCGCTCCTGGTCCCGGCCGCGCTGCTCGCCTCGGCGGGAGCGCCTGAATCCAGCAGTGGCTCCCACGTCTTGCCGCGGAACAGGTCGACTCGATCGCCGGCTGAGCGCTTCTCAGTCGCCGGAGCGGCTGACCTCCAGTCCCTCCGGCGACGGAGCCGCCGCGGGCAGGGAGGAGTCGTGCTGTGCCCGTCCCGCCGACCGCAGGACGCCCGCCCCGGCGACCAGTGCGCACGCCAGCGCGGTCACCAGCCCGAAGGAGACCACCAGGCTCGTCGCGTCGGCGACCGCGCCGATCGCCGACGGTGCGATCAGGCCGGAGGTGTACGTGATGGTCGCGACACCCGCGATGGCCTGGCTGGGGTTGGGCCCGCTGCGTCCGGCCGCCGCGAAGGCCAGCGGCACGACGACGGCCACCCCGAGTCCGATGAACGCGAAGCCGCCGAGCGCCACGGCCGGGTGCGGAGCGATCACCACCAGCAGTCCGCCCATGGTCGCCAGCACGCCGCCCACTCTGACCGTGCGCACGGGCCCGAACCGGTCCACGATCCGGTCGCCGGCCAGCCGGGCGATGGCCATGGTCAGCGCGAACGCGGTCGTGGAGGCTGCCGCGAGACCCGCCGAGGTGTCCATCTCGTCGCGCAGATAGACCGCCGACCAGTCCAGGCTCGCGCCCTCGGCGAACACCGCGCAGAAGCCGATCGCCCCGATGACCAGCGCGGACTTCGGTGGCAGCGCGAAGCGCGGGGGCGGCTCCTCGTCCGGAGCGCTGCGCAGATCCAGTACGCCCTGACAGGCGACCAGTCCGAACGCGGTGAGCGTCACGGCGGCCAGGGCGTGGTGCAGCCGGGCGTCGCTGCCCAGATGGGCGGCGAGCGTGCCGCCCGCCGAGCCGATCAGGGCACCCGCGCTCCACATGCCGTGGAGGCCGGACATGATCGAACGGTCGAGACGGTTCTCGATCTCGACGCCCAGGGCGTTCATCGCCACGTCGGACATCCCCGCCGACGCCCCGAACACGAAGAGTGCGGCGCAGAGCGTGAGCAGGTTCGGGGCGAAGGAGGGCAGGACCAGCGCGAGCGTCCACAGGGTGAGCAGCCCGCGCAGTGCGTTGCGCGCTCCGAAGCGATGACTGACCGCGCCGGCCAGGGGCATCGCGACGGATGCGCCGAGCGCGGGGAAGGCGAGCGCGAGGCCGAGCTGTCCCGCGCCGATCGAGGCGTGGTCCTGGATCCAGGGGATACGGGTGGCGAAACTGCCGGTCACAGCGCCGTGCACACAGAAGACGGCGGCCACGGAATACCGCGCCCGCTTCAACTGCCGCTGTCCGAAGACCACTTCGTCCGCCATGTGGATATCCCTCCCCGCCAATGTAGTGCGTAAACTATCAGGAACCCTGCCTGATAAATAGTGGAGGCGGGATCTGGAAGGATTCCGGCATGCCCGCATCCCCGAGCACCGCCCGGGCCATCAACGACCGGCTCGCCCTGCGGCTCCTGCAGCAGGAGGGCCCGTTGACGGCAGGGCAGTTGAAGACCATGACCGGACTCTCCCGCCCCACCGTCGCCGACCTGGTGGAGCGGCTCCAGGGCTCCGGCCTGATCCAGGTCGTCGGCGAGGCGGGCGCGGAGCGCCGGGGGCCCAATGCCCGGGTGTACGGGATCGTCGCCGACCGAGCGCATCTCGCCGCCCTCGACGTACGCACCCGGAGCGTCACCGTCGTCGTCGCCGACCTGCTCGGAGTCATCCTCGCCGAGGCCTCGCTGCCGATCGGCAGCGACACCGGCACCGAGCTCGTGGTCGAACAGGCGGTGGCGCTGCTGGAGGGTACCGCCAAGCAAGCCGGAGCGGCCGGGCTGCACAGCGTCGGCATCGGCGCGCCCGGCCTCATCGACCCGGCCACCGGCGAACTGCGCGACACCTCCGGCCTGCCCGCCTGGCACCGCAGCCTGGTCGCCGCGCTCCAGGAACGTCTTGCGGCGCGCGTGCTGGTCGAGAACGAGACCAATCTGGCGGCCGTCGCCGAACAGCGCCTCGGTGCGGCCCGTGACCGCGACACCTTCGTCCTCCTCTGGCTCGGGCACGGAGTCGGGGCCGCCCTCTTCCTCGACGGCAGGCTCCGCAGGGGTGCGTCGGGCGGCGCGGGCGAGATCGGCTTCCTGCCGGTACCGGGGACGGCCGGCATCCCGTCCGCCGTGGACTGCGAGAGAGGCTTCCACTCGCTCGCGGGCTCCGCCGCGATCTGTGTGCTCGCCGCCGGGTACGGCATCGAGGGGGCCCACGACCGGGAACCCGCGGCAGCGGGTCCTGTGCGGGCGGCCGTGGCGGCCGGGCGCGACGACTTTCTCGACGCCCTGGCCGAGCGCCTCGTCCTCGGTGTGGCCGCGGTCGCCTCCGTGCTCGACCCGGGCTGCGTGGTCCTCGGCGGCGAGGTCGGCCACGCGGGCGGTGCGGTCCTGGCGGCGAAGGTCGAGTCCCGGCTCGTCGGCCTGTGCCCGCTGCCGACGGAGGTACGCGCCGGCCGGCTCGGCGGCTCGGCGGTCCTGAGCGGCGCGCTGCTCACGGCACGCGAGGCGGCGCAGGACGACCTGTTCGCACCGGGTGCCTGACGGCGGACGCCGAGCCCGGCTGAGCCGGGAGCCCGGCGGCTGTGGAGAGCGGCCGAGTCGAGCCGGCCCGGCCGCGACGGTCTGCCGAGCCGAGCCGGGCGGGGTCGAGCCGCCGGGTCGAGCCGAGCCGGGCAGGGTCGGGTCGCGGCCGACCGCGTATCTCGGCGCCATCGGCCCCTCGGCCCGGCCCGCGCCCCGGCGTCCGCCGCGGCCCCCTCAGCCCAGCCGGTGGGCCAGGTACTCCTCGAACGTGATCTTCCCGACGGCCCGGTCGGGCGTGAGCTGTGCGCCGGCGAGGTAGCCCGCGTACGTCTTGCCGGCCAGCCGCACCGGCACCACGGGCCGACGGCGGCCGGTTGCGCGCAGATACGCGTGCGCCAGGTCCGGCAGCGGCCGGACCTGCGGGCCGCCCATGTCCTCGACCCGGCCCGCGGGCGCGCCCACGGCCAACTCGGCCAGCCGGTCGGCTACTTCGCCCGCGTCGACGGGCTGGAGGCGCACTCCCGACGGCAACGGCAGCACCGGAAGCCTCGCCGCCCCCGCCATCAGCCGGAAGACGAGGTCGTGGAACTGCGTCGTACGCAGCACGGTCCAGCCCGGACCCCGTTTTCCGGCTTCCTCGATCATCCGCTCGGCCTTGTGCTTCATCCGGTAGTAGCCGAGCGGCAGCCGGTCCACGCCGACGATGGAGATGTACAGGAGATGGGGCACCGAGGCCCCGCGTGCGGCCGAGAGCAGATGCGCTGCCGCTCTGTCGTCGCCGCCCCGGGGCGTGGAGGCGCAGTGGACGATCGCGTCCACCCCGTCGACCGCTGCCTCCAGGCCGGAGCCGTCGCGCAGGTCGACGGCGTACGGCCGCGCATGGCGGCTGAGGACCCGGACCGCGTGCCCGCGCTCGCGCAACCGCTCGCACACCAGGCTGCCCAGCGTTCCCGTACCACCCGTCACCAGGATCGAGGTCATGGCACCAGCGTGGCAGAGGCGCGTGACGAAGGCGTGTGGCAGCGGCGGCTGCCGGTCGGAGGGGAAGGGGAAGGCGCCATGGTCCGGGACTCGCGGCGCAAGCACGCAAGCGCATGCCCGCAAGCCCGCAAGGCTGAAAGCCCGCATGGCTGAAATGGTGAAAGGCCGAAGCCCGACGGCGGCAAGGGCCGGGCTCCGCCGCCGGGCGGTCGACACCCCACGATCCGCGGAGGTGTCGCAGAGGGTAATTGGACTAGACCAGTCAGGTCAAGAGATCCAGCCGCGCCGGCCGGAGGTGACCTTGTGAGCCAGCCCACAGCAATTCACTCGCGTGGCCCACTGGCGGGCGTGGCACACTGGGCCTGTATCAGCAGCAGCGCACTCCGGGGTCGGTGTAATTCCGAACCGGCGGTTATAGTCCGCGACCCGTCCGCATCCAGCGGCCGGTTGACCAGGTGAAATTCCTGGACCGACGGTGAAAGTCCGGATGGGAGGCAGTGCGCGGCGGGCGACCTTCACGGTTCGTCGGCCGTAGTGGCTGATCGCCGTTGTCCGGCGATCGGTGTGCTCGGTCCCGGCGTGTGTGCATCGTCGTTCCGTTTCTCTGTCGTCATCGACAGGCCCCGGAGTCCGTGCCCGAAGAGGCAGGAGGACCCGGTGGCCACCGCAGCCGACGTGGACGCCATGCGCCGAGCCATCGTGCTCGCCGCCCGCGGACTCGGCTCCACCAGCCCCAACCCGGTCGTCGGGTGCGTCATTCTCGACGCCTCCGGAGCGCCGGTCGGCTCCGGCTACCACCAGCGGGCCGGCGGCCCCCATGCCGAGGTCCACGCCCTGCGCGACGCGGGCGAGCGTGCCCGCGGAGGCACCGCGTACGTCACCCTCGAACCCTGCAACCACACCGGCCGCACCGGCCCCTGCGCCCAGGCCCTCGTCGAGGCCGGGATCAGCCGGGTCGTGTACGCGGTCGCCGACCCCGATCTCAAGGCGACCGGCGGCGGTGACACCCTGCGTGCCGCCGGCGTCCAGGTCGAGCAGGGCCTGCTCACGGACGAGGCCGAAGCGGGCAACATCGCCTGGCTCACCTCCGTACGCCTCGGCCGCCCCTACGTCCTGTGGAAGTACGCGGCGACCCTCGACGGCCGGATCGCCGCCCAGGACGGCACCAGCCGCTGGATCACGTCGCCCGAGTCCCGCGCCGACGTGCACCGCCTGCGCGCCGAGGCCGACGCCGTGATCGTCGGCTCCGGCACCGCCCGCGCCGACGACCCGCACCTCGCGGTACGCGGCATCGAGGGCGCGGTCCAGCCGCTGCGGGTCGTCGTCGACACCGAAGCCACCGCCGTGCCGGCCGGCGCCCGCGTCCTCGACGACGCCGCGCCCACGCTGATCGCGGTCGCCGAGGACGCCGAGACCCGACTCCCCGATGTCGTACGGCTTCCTCGCGCGGAGCACGGTCTGTCCGTACCGGCTCTGCTGGACGCCCTGCACGAGCGCGGCATCCGCTCCGTACTCCTCGAAGGCGGCCCCACCCTGGCGGGAGCCTTCGTCGCCCGGGGCGCCGTCGACAAGGTCGTCGGCTACCTCGCCCCCGTCCTTCTCGGCGCGGGCCCCGGCGCCCTCGCCGACGCCGGAATCTCCACGATCACCGAGGCGTTGCGCCTCGACGTGACCGAGGCCGTACGCATCGGTCCCGACCTTCGCATCACCGCCACGCCAAAGGAGCGTTGAGTGTTCACCGGAATCGTTGAAGAGCTGGGTGAGGTCACCGCCGTCGAGAATCTCGGCGACTCCTCCCGCTTCCGACTGCGCGGCCCCGTCGTGACCGAGGGCGCCAAGCACGGCGACTCCATCGCCGTCAACGGTGTGTGCCTGACGGTCGTGGACTTCGGCGACGGCGAGTTCACCGCCGATGTGATGGCCGAGACTCTGAACCGCTCCAGCCTCGGCGCGCTCGAAGCGGGCTCCCGCGTCAACCTGGAGCGCCCGATGGCCGTCGGCGACCGGCTCGGCGGTCACATCGTCCAGGGCCACGTGGACGGCAGCGGCACCATCCTCGAACGGAAGCCATCGGAGAACTGGGAGATCATCAAGATCTCCCTCCCCGCCGACCTGACCCGCTACGTCGTCGAGAAGGGCTCGATCACCGTCGACGGCGTCAGCCTCACGGTCGTCGACGCCGGGCCCGACTACTTCACCATCAGCCTCATCCCCACCACCCTCGCGCTGACCACGCTCGGCATCAAGCAGACCGGTGACCCGGTCAACCTTGAGGTCGACGTCATCGCCAAGTACGTCGAGCGGCTGCTCGGCACCGGCTCCGGGGAGTCCGCGAAGTGAGCGCCGTGTCCTGGTTGAACTCGGAGGCGTTCACCGCCTTCGACCAGCACATCAAGTGGTCCGACATGATCGGCAACACGATCGGGCTGGCCGCGCTCGCACTCGGCTGGCGGCGCTCCGTATGGACCTGGCCGGTGCAGTTCGTCTCCGGCCTCGTACTCTTCGTCGCCTTCGCCTCGTCCCATCTGACGGGCAGCGCGGGCAAGCAGGTCGTGGTCATGGTCGTCGCCGCGTGGGGCTGGTGGCAGTGGACCCGCGGCCGGCAGCAGGCCCAGGACGGCTCGATCGCCGTCCGTTTCGCGAGCCGGCGTGAGCGCGGAGTCCTCGTCGCCGCCGCGGCCGTCGGCACCGTCGCCGTCGCCGGGCTCTTCACCCTTCAGCCGTCCCTCTCCTGGGACCCGTGGCCCGACGCGTACATCTTCGTCGGCACGCTGATCGCCATGTACGCCCAGGCCCGCGGCCTGGTCGAGTTCTGGTTCGCCTGGCTGCTCGTCGACCTCGTCGGCGTTCCGCTCAACTTCGCCAACGGCTTCGCCTTCTCCGGCTTCGTCTATGTCCTTTACGGCGCGCTCGTCCTGTGGGGCATGCGCGACTGGTGGCTGCGCTCCCGTACGAGCGCCAAGCCCTCCCTGGAAGGAGCGGCAGCATGACCTCCCGCCCGTCACCCACCACCGTGCCCGAGGCGCCTCGCGTCACCCCCTCGACGCCCACGTGGTACTCCACCGACAACGTCGAGGACTTCGCACTCGACCCGGTCGAGCAGGCCATCCGCGACATCGCGGCCGGACGGCCCGTCGTGGTCGTCGACGACGAGGACCGCGAGAACGAGGGAGACCTCGTCATCGCCGCCGAGAAGGCCACCCCCGAGATCGTCGCCTTCATGATGAGCGAGTGCCGCGGCCTGATCTGCGCTCCCATGGAGAGCGAGGACCTGGAGCGGCTCGAACTGCCCCAGATGGTCGACCGCAACACGGAGTCCATGCAGACGGCCTTCACCGTGTCCGTCGACGCGGGCCCCGCGTTCGGCGTCACCACCGGCATCTCCGCGGCCGACCGCGCCACCACCCTGCGGCTGCTGGCCGGCGGCGAGGCCGAGGCCTGCGACTTCGTACGCCCCGGGCACGTCTTCCCGCTCCGGGCCAAGCCGGGCGGTGTGCTGGTGCGCAACGGCCACACCGAGGCCGCCGTCGATCTCGCCCGGCTCGCGGGCCTGCGGCCGGCCGGCGCGATCGTCGAGATCGCCGGCGAGGACGGGGTGATGCTGCGGCTGCCCGAGCTGATCCCGTTCGCCCGCAAGCACGGCCTGACGATCATCTCCATCGACGACCTGATCGCCTACCGCCGCACCTCCGAGCCGACCGTCGAGCGGGAGGCCGAGGTCAATCTGCCCACCTCCTTCGGGCAGTTCACCGCCTACGGCTACCGCTCCACCATCGACGGCATCGAGCATGTCGCCCTCGTCCACGGCGACATCGGCGACGGCGAGGACGTTCTCGTCCGCGTCCACTCCGAGTGCCTGACCGGCGACATCTTCCACTCGCTGCGCTGCGACTGCGGCCCCCAGCTCCAGGCGTCGATGGAGCACATCACCGAGACCGGGCGCGGTGTCGTGGTCTATCTGCGCGGCCACGAGGGCCGTGGGATCGGCCTGCTGTCCAAGCTTCGTGCGTACGAGCTCCAGGAGCGCGGGCGCGACACCCTCGACGCCAACCTCGAACTCGGACTGCCCGCCGACGCCCGCGACTACGCGGCCGGCGCCCAGATCCTGGAGGACCTCGGCGTACGCAGCCTGCGGCTGATGACCAACAACCCCGACAAGATCACCGCGCTCGTCCGGCACGGCCTCACGGTCCACGAGCGGGAGCCGATGCCCGTCCAGGCGGGGGAGCACAACCTCCGGTATCTGCGCACCAAGCGGGACCGGATGGGACACGACCTGCCCTGGCTCGACGCCTCCACGACGTCCGCCTGCGGCAACCAGTAAGCCAGTAAGCATCAAGGGAGAAACATGAGCGGCAAGGGTGCACCCGAACTGTCCGTACGCAACTGCGGCGACCTGCGGGTGGCGGTGATCGCGGCCCAGTGGCACGAGAAGGTCATGGACGGCCTCGTCGACGGTGCCCTGCGAGCCCTGCACGAGCTGGGCATCGACGAGCCGACACTGCTGCGTGTCCCCGGCAGCTTCGAGCTCCCGGTGGTCGCGAAGGTGCTGGCCGGCCGCGGCTACGACGCGATCGTCGCGCTCGGCGTCGTCATCCGCGGCGGCACCCCGCACTTCGAGTATGTGTGCCAGGGCGTGACCCAGGGACTCGTCCAGGTCTCCGTGGACACCGGCGTCCCGATCGGATTCGGGGTGCTGACCTGCGACACCGACGAGCAGGCGCTGGACCGGGCCGGTCTTGAGGGGTCCAACGAGGACAAGGGGCACGAGGCCGTCACGGCCGCGCTGGCCACCGCCACGACGCTGCGCAGCGTCAGCGAACCCTGGCGCTGAGTCGTCCGGGCGCACCCTCTACTCTGAGACCATCATGGCGAACAAAACCTTCGAAGAGCTCTTCGCCGAGCTGCAGCTCAAGGCGAAGAACGGCGACCCGGCCACCTCCCGCACCGCCGAACTGGTGGACAAGGGCGTGCATGCCATCGGCAAGAAGGTCGTCGAGGAGGCCGCCGAGGTGTGGATGGCCGCCGAGTACGAGGGCAAGGAAGCCGCCGCCGAGGAGATCTCGCAGCTGCTGTACCACGTCCAGGTGATGATGGTCGCCCGCGGGATCTCCCTCGACGACGTCTACGCCCACCTCTGAGCATCACCTCTTCCCCACATGTACGAGCAAAGGAAACCCGGTCTCATGCTGCGCATCGCCGTCCCCAACAAGGGTTCACTGTCCGGACCTGCGTCGGCGATGCTCCATGAGGCCGGCTACCAGCAGCGCAAGGAGTCCAAGGAGCTCGTTCTCGTCGACCCCGAGAACGAGGTCGAGTTCTTCTATCTGCGCCCCCGCGACATCGCGATCTACGTCAGCTCCGGCAAACTCGACATCGGCATCACCGGCCGCGATCTGCTGCTCGACTCCGGCGCCAGCGCCGAGGAGATCCTCCAGCTCGGCTTCGCCCGCTCCACGTTCCGCTACGCCACCAAGCCCGGCACGGCGGGGGGCGTCGCCGACTTCGGCGGAATGACGATCGCCACCTCGTACGAGGGCATCGTCGCCAAGCACCTCGCGGACAACGGCATCGACGCCTCCGTCGTCCACCTCGACGGCGCCGTCGAGACGGCCATAGAGCTCGGAGTGGCCCAGGTCATCGCCGATGTCGTGGAAACCGGCACCAGCCTGCGCAATGCCGGCCTGGAGGTCATCGGCGAGCCGATCATGAAGTCCGAGGCGGTCGTCATCCGGCGCACCGGTGCGAACGGTGACGACCCGAAGGTGCAGCAGTTCCTGCGCCGCCTCCAGGGCGTCCTGGTCGCCCGCAGCTACGTGATGATGGACTACGACTGCCGGGTCGAGCACCTGGAGCAGGCCGTCGCCCTCACCCCGGGTCTCGAATCACCGACCATCTCACCGCTCCACCACGAGGGCTGGGTCGCCGTCCGCTCGATGGTCGCTGCCAAGGAAGCACAGCGGATCATGGACGACCTGTACGACCTCGGGGCGCGCGCGATCCTCACCACGGCCATCCACGCCTGCAGGCTCTGAGGGATGCCCGCCACGATGCCCACCGACGCGCCTCAAGTCCCCGCGCTTCCGGTCACATTCAGGCCGACCCGCACCCGGGTCGTCCTGCTGACCGTGGGCGCGGCGATGTTCGCCGTGATCACCGCGGTCGCCCTGCTCCTCGAAAAGCTGAGCGCGGGGGAGCGGAGCAGCTTCGTCCTCACCGCGCTGATCTTCTTCGGCGTCCTGGCCCTGTTGAGCCGTCCCAAGGTGGTCGCCGACGAGGACGGCGTCACCGTCGTCAACCTCACCCGTACGCGCCGGCTGGCGTGGGCGGAGATCCTGAGGGTGAATCTGCGCCCCGGCGACCCCTGGGTCTTCCTCGACCTCAGCGACGGCACCAGCCTGCCCGTACTCGGCATCCAGCCCGGCATCGCCAGGCAGCACGCGATCCGCGACGCCCGCGCCCTGCGGAGCCTCGCCGAGAGCCGGGGCACCCGCCCGGACGAAGACCGGTAGACGAATCCGGACGAGCGGACCCGGCCCGGGACGGCCCGGACGCCGGGGCAGTGAGACGAGGGCCACGGCGACGCGAGCGGCGATGCCCCTGCCCCGAGTGCCGTCGGCTTGATTACTCTGGTGACGGCGGCGCCCCGTGCGCCCCGTCCCGCATCACCCCGGCCGCCATCGGCCCGCGGGACACCTGCGACCCGAGGAGTGACTCCCTCCAGCAATGGACGGATCGTCCGGTAGTACCTGCGCCGCCCCCTCCCAGGAGGCGGCGGCATGATCATCCCCCTGTTGCTGCTCGCCGCAGCCCTTCTCCTGATCCTCGCCAACGGCTTCTTCGTGGCGGCCGAGTTCGGCCTTGTCACCGTGGAGCGTGCCGACGCCGAACGCGCTGCGGCCGACGGCGACCGCCGCGCCCGCCGTGTCGTCACCGCACTGCGGGAGCTCTCCTTCCAGCTCTCGGGCACCCAGCTCGGCATCACCATCACCTCGCTCGTCGTCGGCATGCTCGCCGAACCGGCCCTCGCCCAGCTGCTCGACGGACCGCTGACCGCCACCGGACTGCCCGATGGGGCCGCCTCCGGCGTCGCGGTGGTCATCGGCATGCTGCTCGCCTCCGCCGTCCAGATGGTGATCGGTGAGCTCGTCCCCAAGAACTGGGCGGTCTCGCGGCCGTTGCAGGTAGCACGGTTCGTCGCCGGACCGCAGCACCTCTTCTCGACCGCCTTCCGCCCCGTGATCACCCTGCTCAACACCGTCGCCAACCGGCTGGTACGCCTGCTCGGCGTCGAACCGGCCGACGAGCTGGCGTCCGCCCGCACCCCGGGCGAGCTGGTCTCTCTCGCCCGCCGCTCGGCGCAGGCCGGAGCCCTGGAGCAGGACACCGCCGATCTGTTCGTACGGACCCTGTCCCTCGGGCACCTGACCGCACAGCATGTAATGACCCCGCGGGTGAAGATGAGCGCTCTGCAGAGCTACGCCACCGCGGCCGACGTCCTCAATCTCACCCGGGCGACCGGCCTGTCCCGCTTCCCCGTCTACCGGGAGCGCATCGACGAGATCGTCGGGATGGTCCACCTCAAGGACGCGCTCGCGGTGCCCGTGGACGAGCGGCTGCGCACGCCGGTGGACCGGGTGGCCGTACCGCCGCTGCTGGTGCCCGAGACGCTGCCCGTGCAGCAGCTCCTGGAGCGGTTGCGCAGCGAGCAGCCCATCGCGGTGGTGGTCGACGAGTACGGCGGAACCGCTGGGGTCGTCACCCTGGAGGACATCATCGAGGAGCTCGTCGGTGAGGTCCGCGACGAACACGACGCCGAGGCCGACGCCCGCCCCGAACTCGCCCCCGCGGCGGCCGAGGAGGGCAACCCCGCCTGGGAGGCCGACGGCAGCTGCCGGGTTCTGACCCTGCGGCGCATAGGCCTCGATGTGCCGGACGGCCCGTACGAGACCGTGGCCGGCCTGGTGGCCGATCTGCTGGGGCGCATCCCCGCCCCCGGGGACCGGGCCGAGCTGCCCGGCTGGCGGCTCTCCGTGCGCCAGGTGGACCGCTATCGCGCCGAGCGGGTGCGCCTGGTGCGTCTCACCGAGGTGCCGGCCGTGACGGAGGCCGCGCGATGAGCGTCCTCCAACTGCTGTTCGCGCTGCTGCTGGTCCTGGCGAACGGGTTCTTCGTCGGGGCCGAGTTCGCGCTCGTCTCCGTACGCCGCAGCCAGATCGAGCCGCGCGCGGCCGAGGGCTCGTCCCGGGCCCGGCAGGTGCTGCACGGACTGGAGAATCTGCCGCAGATGATGGCGGCCGCACAGTTCGGCATCACCGTCTGCTCGCTGACCCTCGGCGCGGTGGCCGAGCCGGTTGTGGCCCGGCTGCTGGAGCCCGTCTTCCACGCGGCCCGGGTGCCCGAGGGGCTCATCCATCCCCTGGGCTATGTCATCGCCCTGGCCGCGGTCGTCTTTCTGCATCTCGTCATCGGCGAGATGGTCCCGAAGAACCTGGCGATGGCAGCCCCCGAGAAGACCGCGCTCTGGCTGGGCCCCGGCCTGGTCGGCTTCGCCCGGCTGTGCCGGCCGGTCACGGTGGGACTCGGCGCCTGCGCCCGGCTGGTGCTGCGGGCCTTCCACGTCGAGCCGAAGGACGAGGTGGAGTCGGTCTTCACCAGCGAGCAGCTCAACCGGCTCGTCGAGGACTCCGGGCAGGCCGGTCTTCTGGAGCCGGCGGAGCAGGAGCGGCTGGAGGACGCGCTGGAGCTGGGCAGCCGCCCGGTGGCCGATGTGCTGATCCCGCGCTCCGCCCTGGTGACGGTCCCGCCGTCGGTGACTCCCCGCCAGATCGAGGAGCTGACCGTGCGCACCGGCTACTCCCGCTTCCCGGTCTGCGCGGACGGATCCGGGCCGTACATGGGGTATCTGCACGTCAAGGACGTCCTCGACCTGGAGGACGGCGTGCGGGCCGTGCCCCAGCACATCTGGCGCCCCATGGCGACCCTGCGGGCCGAGCTCCCGCTCGACGACGCTCTCGCCGTGATGCGCCGCGCGGCCACCCACCTGGCCCAGGTCGCGGACGCGTCCGGCCGGGTGCTGGGTCTGGTCGCGCTGGAGGACGTCCTGGAGATGCTGGTCGGCGAGGTGCGTGACCCGTCCCACCGGGTCACGGGTCCCCGGGCGCACCAGCCGTCCCTGGACACCGCCCTGGTGGGCTGAGCCCCCGGGCGCCCTCAGCCCAGCGGGGGATCCTGCGGGCCGCGGTCCACCGGACCGCGGCCCGACAGCACCTCGCCGTACGCCTGCATCAGATCGGGCAGCCGCAGCGTGGCGAGGTCCTCACGGGTCGGCGTGCCCGGATATCCGGAGAGCCGCAGATCGCGGTAGGCGCAGCTCTTCTCGTACAGCGTGCGCAGGAATCGGCCGTTGCCGAGTTCGTCGATCCAGCCCTGGTCCACCACATGGCCGCTGATGGAGCGCAGTTCCTCGCGGACCTCGTCGTCCCACACATCGCCGTTCTCGGCGGCGAGGACCTCGCCGATCGCGGTCAGTTCGAGCGGGCGGTACGAGGGGAAGTCGACCCGGGTGGTGAACCGGGAGGAGAGACCGGGGTTGGCCGCCAGCAACCGGTCCATGCCTTCCGGATAGCCGGCCAGGATGACCACCAGATGGTCGCGGTTGTCCTCGGCGCGCTTGAGCAGAACCTGAAGGGCCTCGTCGCCGTACGCGTCGCCCTTGCTGTAGCCGGAGTTGGAGAGGCTGTAGGCCTCGTCCACGAAGAGCACCCCGCCGAGCGCCGAGTCGATCAGCTCATTGGCCTTCACCGCGGTCTGTCCGAGGAACTCGCCGACCAGATCCGAACGCTGGGCCTCCACCAGATGGTCCCCGCCGAGCAGCCCGAGGGCGTAGAAGACCCGGCCCAGGATGCGGGCCACGGTGGTCTTGCCGGTACCGGAGGGACCGGAGAAAACAAAGTGACGCTTCGGCGGCTGGACGGGAAGTCCCTGACCGGCGCGCAGCCGGGCCATCTTCAGCTGCGCGGACAACGCCTTGACCTGGCGCTTGACCGGCTCCAGACCCACCATCCGCTCCAGCTCGGCCAGCGCCTCGTCGAGCAGCGCCGGATCGGTGGACCCCGCCGGGAAGGCCGGGGGCGAGGGCTGCGCGGGGACGACCGCCTTGTGTCGCGGACTCTCCGGCGGCACGCTCGGCACCGACCCCGGCAGCTGGGTCTGCGGATCGAGGCCGACGCGCGCCTCCGCCGCCGGGGAGCCGTCCCCGTCGGCCTGCGCGTCGACGGCCTCCTGCCCCACACCGGCCAGGGACACCGTCGCGAGCCCGGCAGGGTCGTCGTATCCGTCGATGCCGTCGTACTCGGCGATCGCCGCGAGCCGCGCGGAGGTGTCCATGAAGGCCGGGTCGATGCGGTGCACCGCGCGGTACAGCGGCAGGGCGGCGGCGCTGCGGCCGGTGCCCTCGTGTGCCCGCGCCAGCCAGTACCGCAGCTCCTTGCGCTGAGGCTGCTCGCTGCGGCAGCGCATCAGGGCCGCGGAGAGCATCGGCTCGGCCTGCCCGTACATCTCCAGACGCACCCGGGCCATGCCACCGAAGAGCCCGGCCTCGATGCCCAGCATCGGATCGCTCACCAGCGGCTCGGTGTGGCGTACGAGCTGTTCCCAGTCCTTGACCAGATAGGCCCGGCAGGCGTGCAGAAAGCGCACCTGAGGGTCGGCGTCCACCGGAGGGAGCCCGGCGAGCGCGCGGTCCAGCTCCGGCACATGGCGGCCGTCGAGCCAGTGCGAGGCGTGCGCGAGCAGGAGGTCGCGCGGGCTCTCCAGGACCGGCTGGACCCACCAGCCGAGCCAGTACCAGGAGTTGAGGGTGCGGCGGTGACGGGCCCGCTGCTCGCCGAAGCGCTCACGTGCGCGGTACATGCGCAGCAGCGCGTTGGTGGTGTCGACGCGCAGGGCGTGCAGCCCCAGCCAGCCGTCGGCCATCTCGGGATCGAGCCGCACGGCGGTGCGGAACTCCTCCTCGGCCTGCGGGTACGCGCCCATGGTGTAGGCGTCCACGCCGCGAACCCAGGCGAGGTCGGCCGGGGCCGGTGCGCCCTGCGTGCCGATGTCCATCAGGTCCCCCACAAGTGCACCTGTCCTGTGTTGTCCGGGGGAGGCTCCCCGGACCCCCGGCGCCGGGCGGGCGACCGTGGGCAACGCACTGAACCGCCATGCCGTGGACGGGAATTGACCCCACCGGGGTGCATCGTACCTGCGCATGGCGGCTGCGACGAAGGGCACAGAAGTGATCCGGTGGCGGTGACCCTGGGTAAGCGGAACGAGGGGTGCCGTGCCAAGGGGAGGGGAAGGGGCAGAACGAAGCCCCCGATCACGGGGGAACAACCGGGGGCTTCGCGTCTGCGGCGGCTTCGGAAAGCCGCACATTGAGAACGTAAGACCTGTCAGCCCCGTCGGTCAAGAAGAGTTGAGGCACTCTTGAGCGGGACTTCCGACTGCTCATTATGCCGGGGGAGAGTAGTCACCCTGCGTGATGGATTGGTTCGAACGCGCTGTCGCAGGAGGTCCCGGGAGCCACTTGTACCCCTCCCGAAACTCGCATACCAGGGCATCTGCGAACGGACGCGAGGGGTCCTCCGCGAAATGGCGAGCCTCCGCCACGATCCACCCGTCCCAGAAGGAAGAGAGTTCGCCTCCGTCCCGGCTCCGGCCCCGCTGCCAGGATTCTTCGGCGTTTATCTCCATCCACAGCAGCCCCGCCAGGTACGGGCGCAACTCCCGTCGCCCCGCTCCCACTCCCTCGATCAGTACGACCGGAGCGGCTGCCAGGGCGCGTGGAGACCCGAAGCGCCGCAGAATCCAGTCGTACGGGTCATAGTGTGCGGTTCTTCCGTGCGAGAGCGGCTCGATCACCTGGGACAGCATCCGGTCCGTCCACTCGAAGAGCTGCTCATGGGTGGCCAGGTCGTCGAGGTGGAGCACCGGCACACCGCCTCCCTCGCCGCCGATGGCCGAGGCCAGCCGGGCGGCGAAGGTGCTCTTGCCCGAGCCCGCGTGGCCGTCGACCGCGATCAGCCGCACCGGTCCGCAGGACGGCGGCAGCGCGGCAAGCGCCGCTGCCCGCCGATCGAGGTCGTCCATCCGGCCACCCTACGAGGCCCGAAGCCGCCGCCGCAGGTCACGCCAGTGGAAGAGACCAATATTGGTGGCGCGACGCGGCTCCGGAAGCTGGCAGAAGGGTGCTCCTGCCCGCAATAGTTGGGCCACTGTCGCGCACCTGACTTGGGGGCCCCATGGCCGGATCACCTTCGCGCAGAACTCTGCTGGGCGCCGCGATCGCGGCAGCGGCCGGCGCCGGCGCGCTGTCGGCCTCGGCCGTGGCGACGCCCACCGCCGTTCCGGCCACCGAGCCCGCGGGGCACGGACACGGCACGCCGTCGCCACCGGTGGACAACCACTTCTGGGTCTCGTACACGGACTGGCGCAGCGGTACCGCGGCCGGCACACAGGCGGTCGCCGGCCTTCGCCCCGCCCTCGTCATCGCCACCCCGGCGGGCCGCACCGAGTACACCGATCCGCACACCGGCAAGAAGGCCACCTGGGAGTACGCCACCTGGACCTCGCCGGCGCATGTCTCCCGGGTGCCCGCGACCGAGGTCATCGCTTCCTGGAACGCCGCCACCCCGTCCGGCACCTGGCTCCAGGTCGAGCTCCGCGGCACCTACTCCGACACGACCTCGACCCCCTGGTTCGTGATGGGCCGGTGGGCGGCCGGCGACGGGGACATCCGGCGCACCTCGCTCGACGACCAGGGCGACGGCAGGGCGAGCGTCTGGACCGACACGTTCGCGATCGACGACGCGGCGAGCGGGCTGCGGCTGAGCTCGTACCAGCTGCGGCTGACCCTCTACCGCTTGCCCGGAACGACTCTCACGCCCACCGTGTGGCGGCTCGGCGCGATGGCATCCGACGTCCCGGGCCGCTTCACCGTACCCGCGTCGAAGCCGGGTCTCGCGCGAGAGCTGGCCGTGCCGCGGTACTCGCAGAACACGCACGTGGGCCAGTACCCGGAGTACGACAACGGCGGAGAGGCCTGGTGCAGTCCGACCTCCTCGCAGATGGTCCTCGAGTACTGGGGCCGCAAGCCCACCGTGGCCGACCTGGCCTGGGTGAATCCGGCCTTCGCGGACCCCCAGGTCTGCCACGCCGCCCGGTACACCTTCGACCACCAGTACAGCGGCTGCGGAAACTGGCCCTTCAACGCGGCCTATGCGGCGACCTACCGGGACATGAACGCGGTCGTCACCCGGCTCTCCTCGCTCACCGACCTGGAGACGCTGATCCGCGCGGGCATCCCGGCCCTGACGTCACAGTCGTTCCTCAAGGAAGAGCTGAGCGGGGCGGGCTACGGCACCTCCGGCCATCTGATGACAGTGATCGGCTTCACGGCGGGCGGCGATGTGATCGCGAACGATCCGGCGTCACCCAGCAATGCCGCCGTACGCCGCGTCTACCGGCGCGCCGAGTGGGAGACGATCTGGCTCCGGACCAAGCGCCACAACGCGAGCGGGAAGGTGGTACCGGGCACGGGCGGTGTCTGCTACCTGTACTGGCCGGCGCACCCCACGGCCGCCCAGCGCCTCGCCCTCGCGGCCTTCGGCATCCATTGAGAGCCGGCCGGTGAGAGCCCCTCGTCGTGGTCCTCGCTCGTCACCCAGCTCGGACTGCGGCAGCGCCCGAAAGCCAGGGCGCCCGGCTGCCCGGAAGCCGGCGGGCAGAGGTCTGCCATACTGCGGAGATCCTGTGGCAGTTGGAGACTAGGGCTCGATTTGAACATTAGTCAACAGCGCGGCGCCACCGAACGATCGCAGGTGCGCCGCGGTGAACTCATCGCAACCGGACGGAAGTTGTTCGCCGACACGTCGTACGACGCACTGTCGATGGATGACATCGCCAAACATGCCGGAGTGGCCAAGGGCCTGATCTACTACTACTTCAAGAGCAAACGCGGCTACTACCTGGCGATCATCGAGGACTCGGTGGCCGACCTCGTCTCGCGCGCGGCCGGCGAGACCGAGCTGCCGCGCGCCGAGCGGGTGTACCGCACGATCGACGGCTATCTGCGCTACGCACAGCACCACCAGGCGGCCTTCCGCACGATCGTCACGGGGGGCGTCGGCTTCGACACCCAGGTGCAGTCCATACGTGACGCGGTGCGCGACGAGCTGATCGCCACCATCGCCGAAGGCGCGTACGGCAGGCGCGACATCCCCATGCTCGCCCGGCTCGCGCTGCTGGGCTGGCTCAGCAGCGTCGAAGGGATCACCCTCGACTGGCTGGGCCATCCCGAGCTGACCCGCGAGACGGTGTGCGCGCTGCTGATGAGGATGCTGCGGGGCACGCTGCACACGATCGCGGACTTCGAGCCCGGGTGCCCGGAGCCGCCCACGGAGCCGCTGCCCGCCGCGCTCACCGAGTCCCTGCCCGTCACGGACGGGGCCGAGCCGGAGGCGGCGGCGGATGGCGCGCCCTTCGCGGAGCCCGCGCCGGCCGAGGCATGACACGAGGGCGGGCAGCAGCCACGACTGCCCGCCCCCGGTCCCTGCTTCCCCTTGCCCCGCAGGTCAGTTGATGGCCTTGATCAGCTCCCCGTTCGTGGTGTCACCGCTGAGCTCCCAGAAGAAGGTGCCGCCCAGCCCCTGCTGGTTCTTGTAGGTCATCTTCCCGGCGATGGTGGAGGGGGTGTCATAGCTCCACCACTGGTTGCCGCAGTGGGCGTAGGCGGTCCCGGCGACGGTGCCGCCCGCCGGGCACCTGGACTTCAGTTCCTTGTAGTCGTCGATGCCCTGCTCGTACTTGCCCGGCGCCGGGCCGGTCGCCGTGCCCCCGGGCGCCTTCTGGGTCACACCGGTCCAGCCGCGTCCGTAGAAGCCGATACCCAGCAGCAGTTTCGACGAGGGGACGCCGAGACCCTTCAGCTTCTTGATCGCCGCGTCGGTGTTGAAGCCCTGCTGAGGGATGCCGGTGTAGGAGGTGAGCGGCGAGTGCGGGGCGGTGGGGCCCTGCGCCGCCCAGGCGCCGAAGAAGTCGTACGTCATCGGGTTGTACCAGTTGACGTACTGGGCCGCGCCCGCGTAGTTCGCCGCCTCGATCCTGCCGCCGGACGAGGCGTCCGCGGTGATCGCCGCCGTCACCAGGTTCGAGCCGCCGAACTTCGAACGCAGCGCGGACATCAGGTTCTTGAACGACTCCCGGCCGCTGGTGTCGCAGCTCAGGCCGCAGGCATTCGGGTACTCCCAGTCGATGTCGATGCCGTCGAAGACATCTGCCCAGCGGGGGTCCTCGACCAGGTTGTAGCAGGACTGGGCGAAGGCCGCCGGGTTGGCCGCTGCCTGGCCGAAGCCGCCGGACCAGGTCCAGCCGCCGAAGGACCACAGGACCTTCAGGCCAGGGTGGAGCTTCTTCAGCTTGCGCAGCTGGTTGAAGCTGCCGCGCAGCGGCTGGTCCCAGGTGTCGGCGACGCCGTCGACGCTCTGGGCGGCGGTGTAGGTCTTCTCGTAGTCGGCGAATGAGTCGCCGATCGCGCACTTGCCGCCGGTGACATTGCCGAAGGCGTAGTTGATGTGGGTCAGCTTGTTCGCGGACCCGGACGTCTGGATGTTCTTGACGTGGTAGTTGCGGTCGTAGACGCCCCATTCGGTGAAGTAGCCGATCACCTTGTTCCCCGCCTTGGGAGCCGCCGCGGCCCGGGCGGCGGGCTTGGTGTCCGGTGCGGACTCGCCCGCCGAGGCGAGATGGGCGCCGGTGAGCAGCGTGGCGCCGAGGGCGGCGGTACAGGCGGCGGCGATGAGCGCCCGGAAGCGGGCGCGGGGACGGTGTGGTGCGAGCATCAGGTCTCCTCGTGGGGGAGGGAGATCGAGTGGGGGATGTGCTGTGCAGTCAGCCGTCGGGCTTTTGGCATGAACGCGGCCATGCGGTGGAGGGAACAGTAGAAGGACTAGACCAGTTGGTCAATGGTTCGTACCAATTCGGCTGGACGCCCCTGCGCACGGAGGTGACGAGGCCGACCCGTGACGGAACTCCGCTGATCGGGCATACTCAACGCGCCACAGCCACCACCAAGCCGCTTTCGTGATCCGGAAGGGCAGCATCGGCCTGGCAGTAAGTCCGGCGGCGCGCCCACACCCTTTCGCGCGCGACGCCGCAGCGCCCGACAGGGAGGAGAGCGCCGCTATGACCGACCGCGCCCCGCAGACGGTGGAACGTCAACTGCCCACCGAGGAGTCCAGGGATCTCATCGCCCTGGTGCGCGACATCATCCAGCGGGAGATCGCTCCCAAGGCGGCCGAGGAGGAGGAAGCGGGACGCTTCCCGCGCGAGGTCTTCTCGCTGCTGTCCGAGTCCGGGCTTCTGGGCCTTCCGTACGACTCCTCATACGGTGGCGGAGACCAGCCGTACGAGGTCTACCTCCAGGTGCTCGAAGAGCTTGCGGCCGCCCGCCTCACCGTCGGGCTCGGTGTCAGCGTCCACTCCCTCGCCTGCCACGGCCTCGCCGGCTACGGCTCCAAGGAGCAGCAGGCCGAGCATCTGCCCGCCATGCTCGGGGGCGGCCTCCTCGGCGCGTACTGCCTGTCCGAGCCCGCCTCGGGCTCCGACGCCGCATCGCTGCGCACCAAGGCCGTGCGCGCCGGGGACAGCTGGGTGATCACCGGAACCAAGTCGTGGATCACGCACGGCGGAGTCGCCGACTTCTACACCGTGCTGGCCCGCAGCGGCGGCGAGGGCCCCCGCGGCATCACCGCTTTCCTTGTCCCGGGCGATGTGCGGGGGCTGAACCCCGCCGCCCCCGAGAAGAAGATGGGCATGAAGGGCTCGCCCACCGCCCAGCTCAATTTCGACGGCGTACGGGTGCCCGACACCCGCCGGATCGGCGAGGAGGGCCAGGGCTTCGCGATCGCACTCTCCGCTCTCGACTCGGGCCGGCTCGGCATCTCGGCCTGCGCCATCGGGCTCGCCCAGGCGGCCCTGGACGAGGCGGTCTCCTACGCGACCGGGCGGCAGCAGTTCGGTAGGCCCATCGCGGACTTCCAGGGGCTGCGCTTCATGCTCGCCGACATGGCCACCCGGATCGAGGCGGGCCGTGCGCTCTACCTCGCGGCGGCCCGGCTGCGGGACGCGGGACGGCCCTTCTCGAAGGAGGCCGCGATGGCGAAGCTGTTCTGCACGGACACGGCGATGAGCGTCACGACAGACGCGGTCCAGGTGCTCGGCGGCTACGGCTACACCGTTGACTTCCCCGTCGAGCGCTACATGCGTGAGGCCAAGGTGCTCCAGATCGTCGAGGGCACCAATCAGATCCAGCGCATGGTCATCGCCCGTCACCTGGCCGGGCCTGAGACGCGCTGAATCGCCGGCCGAAGGCCGCAGGCGCCGCGAGTCCGCCCCACTCGGGGTCGCGTCGCCCCGGCGGTGTTCGTCCGCGGCGCGCCCAGGCTCCGGTGCGGGTGGCCCACCGGGCGGCGACCGCCTGACCACGGCAGCCCGGACCCGGCCTCCGGGTCCGGCCGGCCGTCACCGCAGTCCCGGTGCCCGGGTCCGACGGGCCGGTCACCACGCTCCCGGGCGCGCGGCTCCCGGAGGCGGCCCGTACTTCGCGGGCCCGCCCGCGAATCCGCCCGCCGGGGCCGACCGCCAACGCCTCCCGCCCCACCGCCACCACGACCCGGGCGCCCTGGTCGCACGGGTACCACCACTGCCTCCGGCCTCCCGCAAGGCTTCTGACGTACTGTCAATTCCCTCTGTCAATTCCCTTGTCCGCTCGGGAGGTTCGGACTTCCACACGCTCTGCGCGGCCCTGCGGCACGCGATCGGCATGTTGCGCGTCGCCTACCGGCAGGTGTGTTCCGGTGAGGTCGAGGTCCCGGCCGAGCAGGGACAGTCTGATCCTGCACCACGGCACTCTCGCCGCCATGGTGCAGGGAAGCTACCGGGGTGATCAGGCGGCATGGCGCCGCATCTGCGGCACCTGCACAGGTCGCGAGCCGGGACCGCCGACGTGCGAGAAGGGCTGCGTCCGCCAGTCGAGACCCTGGGGGAGCGTCAACAGCAGCGCTGTGTCCTGTTCCTGGACCTCAAGGGTCTCGTCGGCGGGGCGCGCCTGGGAGGCCGCCCGGCCGGTGCCCGAGCACACGGTGAGCCCGAACGGATTCCACGGCGTGGGGCACAGCGCATGCTCCGGCAGGACGTCCTCGTCCGCCAGCAGGGCGATCGGCTGTGCGCAGTCCGGGCAGATGACCCGGTACATCTCAAAGGTGTCGTACGCGTCGAACTCGTCCATCTCGGCCGGTTCGGCCGAATCGGCGGGCTCCGGTTCGGTACGTCCGCTGTTCTTGACACTCTGCATGGAGAATCTCCCCCTCGGGTGGGCCGACCAGGCACTTGCGGCCTCGACCTCAGCAAGCAATTCCCCACCGGCCCGGCGGGTAACCACTCGGTCACGAGGGACACTGCCACAAACCTGTGGCATTAGTCACATGCCCGCCGCAGGTGCCCCCGCACGCCGCAGCAGACTGTGCCGGAAGGGACCCGGGGCAATAGGTTGATCCGCATGGAGGAGCTGGATCGTCAGATCGTGGAGTTGCTCGTCAAGGATGGCCGGATGAGCTACACCGACCTGGGCAAGGCCACGGGCCTGTCCACGTCGGCGGTGCATCAGCGCGTCCGCCGCCTGGAGCAGCGTGGTGTCATCCGCGGCTACGCCGCCGTCGTCGATCCCGAGGCGGTCGGGCTGCCGATCACCGCGTTCATCTCGGTGAAACCCTTCGACCCCAGCGCACCCGACGACATCGCGGAACGCCTCGCCGACGTGCCCGAGATCGAGGCCTGTCACAGCGTGGCGGGCGACGAGAACTACATCCTCAAGGTGCGCGTCCCGACCCCGCTGGAGCTGGAGCATCTGCTCACCCGCATCCGTTCGCTGTCCGGCGTGTCGACCCGCACCACTGTCGTGCTGTCCACCCCGTACGAGGCACGCCCGCCGCGTATCTAGGCTGGTCCCATGACCGAGAGCACCGCCCCTCAGAGCGAACACCGCACCGTGCTGCTGCGCGGTGGAGAAGTCCACAGCCCCGCCGACCCCTTCGCCACGGCGATGGTCGTCGAACGAGGGCGTGTCGCCTGGGTGGGCTCCGAGGGCGCCGCCGACGCGTTCGCCTCCGGCGTCGACGAGGTGGTCGATCTGGAAGGGGCTCTCGTCACCCCCGCGTTCACCGACGCACACGTTCACACCACCGCGACCGGTCTGGCCCTCACCGGGCTCGACCTGTCCGGCGCGCGCACGCTGGCCGACGCCCTCGATCTCGTACGGCGGCACGGCGCCGCCCACCCGGGCGACAGGGTGCTCCTCGGGCACGGCTGGGACGCCACGCGCTGGCCGGAGCAGCGCCCGCCCTCCCGCGCCGAACTGGACGAGGCGGCAGGAGGCCGCCCCCTGTATCTGCCGCGGATCGACGTCCACTCGGCCGTGGTCACCACAGCCCTGCTCGACCTGGTCCCCGGGGTCACGGGCCTCGCCGGGTACCGCCCGGACGCGCCGCTGACGGCCGCCGCCCATCACGCCGTGCGGTCCGCGGCCAACGGTGCGATCACTCCCGGCCAGCGCGCCGCCGCGCAGCGCGCCGCACTCGCGCGGGCGGCGTCGCTGGGCATCGGCACCGTCCATGAATGCGCCGGCCCCGACATCTGCGACGAGGACGACTTCACGTCCCTGCTCGCGCTCGCCGACGCGGAAGCCGGCCCCAGGGTCCTCGGCTACTGGGCCGAACGGGTCGCGAACGCGAAGGACGCGCAGCGCATCCGTGAACTCGGCGCGATCGGCGCGGCCGGCGACCTCTTCGTCGACGGATCCCTCGGCTCGCACACCGCCTGCCTGCACTCCGACTACGCCGACGCCCCGCACACCGGCACCGCTCATCTCGACGAGGCCGAGATCGCCTCCCATGTCACCGCCTGTACCGAGGCGGGGCTGCAGGCCGGATTCCACGCCATCGGGGACGCCGCGCTCAGCGCCGTCACCAACGGCGTCCGGGCAGCCGCCGAGACGCTCGGCCTTGCCCGTGTCCGCGCCGCCCGCCACCGCGTCGAACACGCCGAGATGCTCACCCCCGAAACCATCGCGGCCTTCGCCGAGTTCGGTCTCACCGCCTCCGTCCAGCCCGCCTTCGACGCGGCCTGGGGCGGCGAGGACGGGATGTACGCGCAGCGCCTCGGCGTCGAGCGGGCCCGCACACTCAACCCGTACGCCGCCCTCCTGCGGGCCGGCGTGCCTCTCGCCTTCGGCTCCGACAGCCCGGTGACGCCGCTGGACCCGTGGGGCACGGTCCGGGCCGCGGCCTTCCACCGGACACCCGGGCACCGGGTCTCCGTCCGTGCGGCGTTCGCGGCCCATACACGCGGCGGCCGGCGGGCCGTCGGCCGCGACGACGCGGGGGTTCTGGTGCCCGGCGCGCCCGCGGACTACGCCCTGTGGCGCACCGAGGAACTCGTCGTCCAGGCCCCCGACGACCGGGTCGCCCGTTGGTCCACCGACCCCCGGTCGGGCACGCCCGGCCTGCCCGACCTCACCCCCGGCGCCGAACTCCCGGTCTGTCTGCGGACCGTGGTCTTCGGACAAACCATCTTCGAGCGGCCGAACGAGTGACGTGCGGACATTTCGTACCGCCGATCGAAGTTCCGAACGCTCCGCCGCGACCTGCGGATCTTCGGGCCTGACCTGGTCATTCGGGTAAAGCGCGCAGATCGCAGGACTGTTGACACGGAGCGCCCACCGGCCGGTAGGTTCGGCCGAGTCCACCACGGGACGTCCGACCGGCAACTTCCACGCAGTCGTCGAACGCCGCTGGGTCATGGGGCAGGGTGTCGCACCGGCGCACTGCCACTGGGAGCCAGGTTCAGCGCCCGCGCCTCGGGGGCGAGGGAAGGTTTCAGCCGGACGGCAGGTGTGACCCGGGTGGGGCCCGGCGTTCAGTAGACAACGGCTCTCGGTCGACCCGCAGCCAGCGGGTCCCAGGTCGGCCCGAAGGACGCCGGGCCCTGGTCCGCTTCGTGAGGCTGTCTGCCCGACCCCGCCGCGGACCTCTCACACCTTCTCCGCCAGGTCCGCGACACGACACCCCAGCTCCGTGCCGCCGCGGCCGGGCGCCCGGCGCTCGCTATGGTGGGGCTCCGTGCACGGACTCTAAGGGGCAGCAGTGAACGACGGTGGTGCGGTTCCTCACGGCGAAGACCGGGGGAGGCGGTACGGCCCGCTCGGCAGAGCCTTGGTGATCATTCCGACCTACAACGAGGCCGAGAACATCAAGCCGATCGTCGCCCGGGTGCGGGCCGCCGTGCCCGCGGTGGACATCCTCGTCGCCGACGACAACAGCCCCGACGGGACCGGCAAGATCGCCGACGAACTCGCCGCCCAGGACGAGCAGGTGCACGTGCTGCACCGCAAGGGCAAGGAGGGCCTCGGAGCCGCCTACCTGGCGGGCTTCGCCTGGGGCATCGAGCACGGCTACGGCGTGCTCGTCGAGATGGACGCCGACGGCTCCCACCAGCCGGAGGAGCTGCCCCGCCTGCTGACCGCCCTCAAGGGCGCGGACCTGGTTCTCGGCTCGCGCTGGGTCCCCGGCGGACGGGTGGTGAACTGGCCCAAGTCCCGGGAGTTCCTCTCCCGCGGCGGCAGTACCTACTCCCGTCTGCTTCTCGGCGTCCCGATCCGGGACGTGACCGGCGGTTTCCGGGCCTTCCGTGCCGAGACCCTCCAGGGCCTCGGGCTCACCGAGGTGGCCTCGCAGGGCTACTGCTTCCAGGTCGACCTGGCTCGCCGCGCCGTCGCCGCCGGATTCCATGTCGTCGAGGTACCGATCACCTTCGTCGAGCGGGAACTGGGCGACTCCAAGATGAGCCGGGACATCGTCGTCGAGGCGCTCTGGCGGGTCACTGCCTGGGGCGTCGGAGGCCGGGCGAATCGTCTCCTCGGTCGCAAGTCCCCCTGACACCTTCCGGCCCGGTCCGTCGCGCGGCGCCGGCGGCCGGTCCTCCTGATCACCCCTTCCTCCGCTCCGCCCGGTGCCCAGGCACACTGGGAGCATGACGACCGGCACACCGCTCCCGACGGCCCCCAAGCGCTCCCGCGCCCGCACCTTCGTCCCGCTCGGCATCGCCGCCTGGGTGGTCCTGGAGGTGTGGCTGCTGATCCTCGTCGCCTCGGCGGCGGGCGGGTTCACGGTCCTCGCCCTGCTCATCGGCGGCGCCGTCCTCGGCGCCGTCGTGATCAAGCGGGCCGGCGGGCGTGCCTTCCGCAATCTCACCGAGACGGTCCAGCGGCAGCAGTCGGGGCTGACTCCCGAGGCGAGCCCCGGCGCCGCCAACGGCGGCACGGGCAACGGCTTCCTGATGCTCGGCGGTCTGCTTCTGATGCTGCCCGGTCTGATCTCCGACGCGGCGGGGCTGCTGCTTCTGCTACCGCCTGTCCGCTCGATGCTCGGCCGGTACGCGGAGCGCTCGCTCGAACGCCGTATGCGCAGTGCCGCACCCGGCAGCCTGGGGGACGCCTTCCAGCAGGCGCGCATGCACCGTCCGGACGGGAAGGTCGTGCAGGGGGAGGTCATCCGGCAGGACGGGACGCCCGCGGGCGGCTACGAGGACGAGGGCGGCCCCAGGCCGCCGCTGACCCCCTGACCCCCTGACCCGCGGCCACGGAGCGGAGCCCGTGCCCCTGGCCCCCCGGCCCCGCGCGGATCCCGTGCCCCCGGACACCGCGGAGCTGCCTGGGCAGGCCCGCAGGATCGTCACGCAACGAGCCGCGGGCCGTCTCACATGACGTGAGACGGCCCGCGGCTCGTGTGTCGCTGTACGTGCGGTGGTGTTACGTGATCAGGCGGACTTCCGGCTGTCGCGCGGATGCACAGCGATGTTCATGGCGCCGGAACGCAGGACCGCCAGCCTCTCGGCCAGCACCTCCTCCAGTTCCTCGCGGGTGCGCCGCTCCATAAGCATGTCCCAGTGCGTTCGCGCCGGCTTGCCCTTCTTCTCCTCGGGGCCATCCCCGTCCACCAGGAGTGCCTGGGCGCCGCACGCCTTGCACTCCCACTCCGGCGGAATTTCCGCCTCTACCGAGAACGGCATCTCAAAACGATGTCCGTTCTGGCATGCGTACTCCACCGCCTGGCGCGGGGCCAGATCGATGCCGCGGTCCGTCTCGTAGCTGGTAACCACGAGGCGCGTACCGCGGAGAGCTCGCTCACTCATGAATCGTGCCTCCCGGGCTTGTCGCCCACAGGACATGTGTCGCTGTCGTCGTCATCCGGTCAACGTCCGGTCGGCGGTAAAGATTCCCGTTCCGGGTCATGCGTCGCCCGTCGTGCCGCTGCTTTTCCTGGGTTTGGGTACCCACCAGTGCCCGGTTTGTCACATCTGACAGGAAGTGTCACCCAGCGATTTCACTTCTTCAGCACGCAGTAACGGTCCGCCTGGCAGGCCAAAGGCGTACACTACCGGCCTTTCACTTCAACGTCTAAATCCGTTCCGGCACGGGGTTGCCCGCGGCGGCCACCGCTCGCCTGACCGGGACCCGCGCGAGCAGGACGAATCCGAGCGCGAAGAAGACCACCAAAGAGATGATCGCATCCCGATAACTGCCGGTCAGCTGGTATGCGAGCCCGAACACGAGCGGCCCCAGCCAGCTCAGTCCGCGGTCGCTCATCTCGTACGCGGAGAAGTACTCCGCCTCCTTGCCGTGTGGCACCAGATGTGAGAACAGCGACCTCGACAGGGCCTGGCTGCCGCCCAGAACCAGCCCGATCGCCCCGGCCAGCGCGAAGAACCAGACCGGAGCCCCGGCAGGCAGGAAGTAGCCCGCCGCCAGAATCAGCGTCCAGACCGCGAGCGACGCGAGAATCGTCCGCTTGGCCCCATGGGTTCTGGCCAGTCGGCCCATTCCCAGAGCGCCGACCACCGCGAGCACCTGTACCAGGAGCACCGCCGTGATCAGAGTCGTCTGATCGAGGCCCAGCTCCTCGGAGCCGTAGACCGACGCCTGCGAGATCACCGTCTGGACCCCGTCGTTGTAGATCAGGTAGGCCAGCAGGAACGACAGCGTCAGCGGGTGGCGGCGCATGTCCCGCAGCGTCGCCGTCAGCTGACGCCATCCGGATCCGACCGACCCCTCGCCGCTGGGGGCGACCTTTCGGTCCCGCAGCCGGCGCAGCGGCACCAGCGTGAACGCGCCCCACCACACGCCCGCCGAGGCCAGACAGATCCGTACAGCCGCCGATTCCGAGAGGCCGAACGACTCGTGGCCGGTGTACAGGACCAGATTGAGCACCAGCACCAGAGCGCCGGAGGTGTAGCCGAAGGCCCAGCCGCGGGACGAGACCGTGTCGCGTTCGTCCGGTTCGGCGATCTGCGGCAGATAGGCGTTGTACAGGACCATCGACACCGACAGTGAGGCGTTCGCGACGATCAGCAGGAACACGCCCAGCAGGTAGCGATCACCGTCGAGGAAGAACATTCCCGCCGTCGCGGCGGCCCCGGTATACGCGGCGGCGGCGAGCAGGGGCTTCTTGCGCCCGGTGCGGTCCGCGGCCGCGCCGGCCAGCGGCATCACCAGGACGGCGACCACCACCGATATCGACACGGCGTACGCGAAGACAGAGCCCGCCCGCACCGGTATGCCCAGCGGGTGCACATAGCCCTCGGCGTCCGCGGCGGCCTTCGCCACCGCGGTGAGATAGGGCCCGAGGAAGACTGTCAGCACGCTGGTGGAGTAGACGGAGCAGGCGAAGTCGTAGAAATACCAGCCATGCTGCTCGCGTCTGCGCTCGTTCGTCCCGGTCGTCCGGTCCGCGGTGTCGGCCGTCACTCCGCGCCCCCTCGCTCGTCCCGTTGTGCAGACGCGCGGGGTTCAGACCCAGACTCCCCGGTCGGTCAGTACCGTGCGCAACGTCTCCAGATGATCGGTCATGATGCCATCCACTCCGAGATCCAGGAGCGCGGCCATCCGTTCCGCGTCGTTCACGGTCCAGACATGGACCTGCAGACCCCTCGCGTGGGCCGCCTGAACAAAGCGGCGGTCCACCACCCGGATGCCGCTCTGCGACTCGGGAACCTGCGCGCACACCGCCCCCGCCCGGAGCGCCGCGGGGATGCCGAACGAGCGCAGCCGCAGGCTCAGCACGCCCCGCACACCGTAGGACGTCGCGAGCCGCGGACCCGCCAGGCGCATCGCTCTGGCCACCCGCCCCTCCGAGAACGAGCCGACGCACACCCGCTCCCACGCACCGGCGCGGCGGATCAGATCGATGAGCGGGACGAGTGCGGACTCCGCCTTGAGGTCGACGTTCCAACGGGCCTCGGGGAACTCCTCCAGCAACTCCTCGAACAGGGCCAGCGGCTCCTTGCCGCCGACTCTGGCCTGCTGGATCTCGCTCCAGGGCAGCGCGGCGATCTTGCCGTTGGCGTCCGTCACCCGGTCCAGCGTCGTGTCGTGGAAGGCGACGAGGCGGCCGTCCGCGCTCGTGTGGACGTCGGTCTCGAAGTAGCGGTAGCCGAGGCCGGCGGCTCGCCGGAAGGCCGCCGCGGTGTTCTCGATCCCCTCGGCAGCGCCGCCGCGGTGGGCGAAGGCGAGTGTGAAGGGATGGTCCAGGTAAGGGTGGAGTACACGGGTCACCGCCGCAGTATCGCCTGCCCGGGTGTCCCCGTGGCGACAACCGTGCTGCCGCCGCCCTCATCCGAGATGGCGAAGACCCGCAGGAAGAGCTGCGCCAGCGGACCGATCGCCAGGGCGTACGCCACCGTGCCGACGCCCACCGAGCCGCCGAGGACGAAGCCGGTGGCCACCACCGCCACCTCGATGGCCGTACGGACCAGCCGGATCGAGCGGCCCGTCAGCCGGTGCAGCCCCGTCATCAGACCGTCACGCGGGCCGGGGCCGAAGCGCGCCGCGATGTAGAGACCGGTCGCCACGCCGTTGAGGACGATGCCCCCGGCCAGCACCACCGTCTGCACCCCGAGCCCGTGCGCGTCGGGCACCACGGCCAGCGTGCCGTCCATCGCGATGCCGATCACGAAGACATTGGAGACCGTGCCGAGCCCCGGCCGCTGCCGGAGCGGGATCCAGAGGAGGAGTACCACCGCGCCGACGATGATGGAGACCACACCGATCGTCAGCCCCGTCCGCTCGGCCAGGCCCTGATGAAGCACCCCCCACGGTTCGAGCCCCAGCCCCCCGCGCACCAGGAGCGCCGAGCTCACTCCGTACAGCGCCAGACCGGCGTACAGCTGGAGCAGTCTGCGGGTGAGATGAGTGGACACGGCGGTCACTTGACGCCCCCCTCTGGAGGTTGTGGACTGGCGCATGACACTCTGTGGCTACGGAACAGACATCAACCATGGCCAATTCAAGGAAGGTGGACTGACTTCCATGACGCAGTGGACCTCTGCGGTGGGGGCGGCTCAGCTCGCCCGGCAGCTCACCTCCCAGCAGCCCCGCCCCGCCGGGCCCGGCAATCGCAAGCCGCCCGCCTACCGCGCGCTGGCCGACGGCATCCGGCTGCTCGTCCTCGAAGGCCGTGTCCCCGTCGCCGCGCGGCTGCCCGCCGAGCGGGAGCTCGCGCTCTCCCTCTCCGTCAGCCGCACCACGGTCGCCGCGGCCTACGAGGCGCTGCGCGCCGAAGGCTTCCTGGAGTCCCGCAGGGGCGCGGGCAGCTGGACCGCCGTGCCCGCGGGGAACCCGCTGCCGGCCCGCGGCCTCGAACCCCTGCCGCCCGAGTCGCTCGGCTCCATGATCGACCTCGGCTGTGCGGCCCTGCCCGCGCCCGAGCCCTGGCTCACCCGGGGTGTACAGGGCGCACTGGAAGAGCTGCCGCCGTACGCCCACACCCACGGCGACTACCCCGCGGGCCTGCCCGCCCTGCGCCAGATGCTCGCCGACCGCTACACCGAGCGCGGCATCCCCACCATGCCCGAGCAGATCATGGTGACCACCGGCGCGATGGGCGCGATCGACGCCATCTGTCATCTCTTCGCCGGCCGCGGCGAGCGCATCGCCGTCGAGTCGCCTTCGTACGCCAACATCCTTCAGCTGATGCGCGAGGCGGGCGCACGCCTCGTCCCCGTGGCGATGGCCGAGGGGCTGACCGGCTGGGATCTGCCGCGCTGGCGGCAGGTGCTGCGCGACGCGGCGCCCCGGCTCGCCTATGTGGTGGCCGACTTCCACAACCCGACGGGCGCGCTGGCCGACGAGGACCAGCGCCGGCGCCTCGTCGACGCGGCACGCTCGGCGGGCACGGTCCTCGTCGTCGACGAGACCATGACCGAGCTCCACCTGGACGACGTCGACATGCCACGGCCCGTCTGCGCCTTCGACCCGGCGGGCAGCAACGTGCTGACCGTCGGCTCGGCCAGCAAGGCCTTCTGGGCCGGAATGCGCATCGGGTGGGTGCGGGCGGCGCCGGACGTGATCCGCTCACTGGTCGCGGCCCGCGCGTACGCCGACCTGGGAACACCCGTGCTGGAACAGCTCGCCGTCAACTGGCTCATGCGGACCGGGGGCTGGGAGGAGGCCGTTGCCATCCGGCGGGCCCAGGCGCGGGAGAACCGTGACGCACTGGTCGGCGCACTGCGCAGGGAGCTGCCCGACTGGGAGTTCGACGTGCCGAGCGGCGGGCTGACCCTCTGGGTGCGCACCGGCGGACTCTCCGGTTCCCGGCTCGCCGAGGTCGGCGAACGGGTGGGTGTGCGCGTGCCGTCCGGACCCCGCTTCGGCGTCGATGGAGCCTTCGAGGGCTATGTGCGGCTGCCGTTCACCGTCGGCGGTCCGGTCGCCGACGAGGCGGCGGCCCGGCTGGCCGCGGCGGCGCGGCTCGTGGCGACGGGCGCGACCACCGGCACGGAAGCCCCGAGGACGTTCGTCGCCTGACGCCTGGGCGCTGCGCGCCTGTGTGCGGGACGCCTGTGCCGGGCGCATGGGACGGTGCGCCCGGCGTCAGCTCTCGGCCGCCACGGGATCGGGCACGGCTTCCTTCGGTGCGTGCTCGGCCGCTTCCTGCGGCTCCGGCAGCAGGTCCAGTACGGCCTTGCGGTGCGCCTCGCTCGTCGCCTCGTCGTACGGGTCCGGGGTCGCCGGCACCTGAAGCCTGAGCACCGGGCCCGTCCCGAGCCGGGCGTAGCCGCGGCCCGGCGGGACGTCGGGCGTCGGCGTGGTGTGCGGGGCGAGACCGAGCACGGACTCGACCTGCTCGAACGTGGCCGGCCCGAGTACCACGCGGGCGCGGGTGTGCGTCCGTACGCTCTCGCTGAGCGCGTCGAGGCTGTCGAACTGCTCCGCCACGACCACCGTGACCTGTGCCGCCCTGCCGTGACGCAGGGGCACCTGGAGCAGTTGCTGCGGGTCGGTGTGCCCGTCCGCGGCGGCCAGGTGGCCGAAGATGCTCGGCCGGTCCAGGAGGAGCCAGAGCGGTCGCCTGGTGTCGTCGGGGACGGGATGGCCGGCCTGCCGGGCGCGGTTCGCCGCGAGCAGCCGCCGCTCGGTCTCGTGCGCCGCCCACTCCAGGCTCGCCAGTGCGCCGGCCAGCCCGCTCTCGACGGCCAGGACGCCCGCGCGCCCCGTCAGACAGGCGTACTCCCCGGTTCCGCTGCCCTCCACGATCACTACGTCTCCGTGCTGCAGGGCCTGGAGAGCGATCGATCGCAGGAATGTCGTGGTGCCGCAGCCGGGTTCGCCGACGGCCAGCAGATGCGGCTCGGTGGAGCGCGGTCCCGTCCGCCAGACGACCGGCGGCGCGTCCCGGGTCTCCTCGCCCTGGGCCACCGGCACGGTGCGCTGCACCGCGTCGGGATCCGTGAAGCCCAGCACGGTCTCGCCGGGGGCGGTGACAAAGCGCTGGGCGGCGATGGAGGTGGGAAGGGCGGGCAGCACGCTCATCACGAGCCGGTTGCCCTCCTCGTCCCAGGTGAAGAGATACTCGCGGCCACGCCCGGACTTGGCGTGCAGCAGATGCTCGATCCGGGACCGGGACTCGGCCTCGCCGTCGGTGAAGTACGCCGGGTAGGCGACCTGCAGCCGGGTGATCCGGCCGTTGGCGTCGAACTCGTAGTCGCTGAACGTCTTGCTCCAGTCGCCGCCGTGGGCGAAGAGCGGAGCCGGGTCCTCGGCGACGGAGAAGTACGGCACGAGTGCCTCGTAGAGAGCCTGGAGCCGCCCGGTCTCCGCCTCGTCCGGGCCGGTCTTCGCGGGCGTGCGGACCCGGCCCTTCCAGGCGGCCGCGGCCATCACCGTGATCAGGGCGGCCAGCGGCCCGTACGGGATGAGCGCGACCACCAGGAGGCAGGCCGCCGCCAGGAACAGTGTGGCTCCACGCCGTTCCTTGGGAGTGGCGGCCCACTTGAGCCGGGCCACGGCGGCCAGCTGCCGCAGGCCACGTGTGATGGTGATCAGCGGATGGAGGACGTCCGTGGCGCTGTCGGCGGCCGTGCGCGCGATCTCGCGGCTCCGGGCGATCTGCGCGCTGCCGCTGCTGAGAATGCGGGGGAGTGGTCGCCGGGCCACATCGGTCTCCTGAAGGTGCGGAAGGTGCTGGGTGGGGCCTGGGGCGTCAGAATTTGATCCCGCCCAGGAGGCTGGCGAGGCTCGCGCTGCCCGCCTTGATGCTGGGGGCGATGGCCGTGCCCGAGATGAAGAAGCCGAAGAGCGAGCAGGTGATCGCGTGGGACGCCTTGAGGCCGTCCTTCCTGCAGAAGAGGAAGACGATGATCGCGAGCAGCACCACGCCTGAGATGGAGAGGATCATGAGGGGTTCTCCTGGTTGAGGGGACAGTCACCATGAGTACTTCCATGCTCACAGGAAGTATGTATGTGATAAAAGGTGCAAATGGGTGAAAATCTTGGGTTTTCACTGCACCGGAGCACGTTCTGCCGCCCGCCAGGGGGCACACTGCGCGGTTGCACGTCACAGTGCCTCCCTCGCGGTCATCCATTGCCGCGGAGGGGCCGCGTCATGTCGGTGCGCGGGCAGTACCCTGTCGATTCACTCGTACGGCGGCTGTTGCCGTGCGCCCCAGGTCAACACAGTGAAAGGCGGTCCCTCCGATGAGCGAAGCCCCGGATCCCGAGGTGATCGAACTCGCCACCAGGGTCTTCGACCTGGCGCGTCAGGGGGAGACCGAGGCGCTCGCCGCTTACCTCGACGCCGGTGTCCCGGCGAACCTCACCAACGACCGCGGCGACACTCTCGTCATGCTCGCCGCCTACCACGGGCACGCCCCGGCCGTGGAGGCGCTCCTCGCCCGCGGCGCCCAGCCGGACCGCGCCAACGACCGCGGCCAGACCCCGCTCGCCGGCGCCGTGTTCAAGGGCGAGGACGCCGTGATCCGTGTACTCCTCGCCGGCGGTGCCGACCCGAAAGCGGGCACGCCGTCGGCCGTGGATACCGCGCAGATGTTTGGGAAGACGGACGTCCTGGAGCTGTTCGGCGGCCATTGAGCGGCTGCCGAGAGGCTGTTGGGAGGGACGCCGTAAATGTGGTCGCGGTGGCGAAATGGGTGGGTCATCATGACGTCGGGCCCTACCCCGGACTTCATCCGGGAGTTCCCCGGGGGCCACCGACGAGAGGCAGAGGAAGATGGTCTACAGCAAGCGGAAGACGACGGGCGGCCCTACATGTTGCTGCGCGGCCTAGGCATCTCCACTCCCCGGTTGCGTCGACAGCTTGATGTGAGGCTTTTCCCATGTTCGATCCAGTCATAGCGCCGAGCGGCACGCTCCTCGGCCTGCTGCAGAGGGGCCGCGGCGACGGCACGCTGCACGCGCTCGCGGCGCCGCGCGCCGAAGCGCTCGCCGCGCTCAACCACTGCGTACTGAACGACCCCCGCCACGACTGGCAGGCCGAGAACCGCTCGCTGTACTACGCGCGCCTCTACCTGGACCTCCACGGCAGTCTGCAGGAGATCGAGCGGCACCTCTGCGATACCGACGACCACCTCGACACCGACGAGGCCAGGACCGGCCTCGCGCTCGCGGTGCTCGGGCATCTCGCCTCCTACGGGCGGGGCGACGCCCTGTCCCTGCTGAGGCGCTACGCCACCAACGGTGCCAACTGGGCCTGGGCCCTCGACGAGCTCGCCCTGCGCGACAACGACTCGGGTCTGCGCGCCCTCGCCCCCGCCGTCCTCGCCCGGTTTCCGGCGACCCCGGAAGGCAACGCCGAACTGGCCACCACCATCCGCGACGCCTTCGAACCACGGCCCTGGCGGCTGTGGGCCGAGGACGGGCGCGAGGCGATCGGCGCGCGGGTGCGCGCCGCCCAGGAAGCCGGCTCCTTCGACCGCTGGCAGCGCCAGCTACGGCCCACCGGGCCCCGCCCCGGATGGAGCGTCCAGGCCGTCTTCGACTGGGCCGACCAGGCGGTGGAGCGCGGCAGCGCCCTCCACGTGCCGGCCGCCCGGTGCCTGTCGGCCGTAGCGGGCCCCGAGGACCGGCCCGCCATCGTCGAGGCCGCACGCCAGGGCTCCGAAGGAGCCCGCTGCGCGGCGCTGCACTACCTCGCCGAGTCATGCGACCCCGTTGTGCTCGACCTGATCGAGGCCGCCGTGTCGGGCGGCTCCCGTACGGTCGCCGACGCCGCCGTCGCCGCTTTCGAGCGGATGTGCGGCGACGAGGCCGTCGACCGGGCACGCGGCTGGGTCCACCGGCCCGACGCGCTCGGAGCGTCGGCGGCGGGCGTGCTCGCCTGCCGCGGCTCGGCCAAGGACGCCACACTGGTCCTCGGCGCGCTGCGTGAGGCGGTCCGCGCCGACGGACCCGACGCCCCCCTGCTGTGGACACTCGTCGACGGTGCCGGACGGCTGGGAATCGGCTGCGCCGCACCAGTGCTGCGCCATGTGTACCGGGAGACCGCCTCCTCGCAGCTGCGCGGGCGCGCGGCCCGCGCGCTCGCCGCCACCGACTCCTCCTTCCGCACCGGATTCGCCGTCGAATGCCTGTGGGACTGCGAGGAGACCACCCGGGAAGTGGCCGCGCTCCACGCCGAGACCGGTGACGTCCGCGTCGCCGAGCGACTGCGCCGGCTGGCCGCTGACCCGGCCGAGGAGGCCGAGGTGCAAACCGCCGTTCGCAGCAGAATCGGCCCGGATATGCCCGCGATATGACATTCGGGGCGCGGGAGGCCCGCGGCCACAAACGCTCATGGGACGTTTCCCGGGCGGACAGATCCACGTTGTCGCAGCCACTCCGGGCCCGACGACAACACGGGTATGCGAGTCGTCATCGTCACCGAATCCTTTCCGCCAGACGTCAATGGTGTGGCGCACTGCGCCCTGCAGACCGCCCGGCACCTCGCCGCGCGCGGTCATGACCCGCTCGTCATAGCCCCGGCAGTCGCCGGGGCCGACGACTCCGACCGAACCGCACCCTGCCCCGTGGTGCGCGTCCCCTCCCTGCCCCTGCCCGGATATCCCCAAGTACGGGTCGCCCTCCCCAGCCGCCGCGTCGCGGCGGCCATCGCCGCCCACCGGGCCGACCTCGTCCACCTGGCCAGCCCGTTCGTACTCGGCGTGCGCGGCATGGCAGCCGCGGCTCGGCTCGGTCTGCCCGCGGTCGCCGTCTACCAGACCGACCTCGCCGGCTATGCCCGCACCTATGTGGGCGCGGGCGAGGGTGCCGCGTGGCGGCGCATCCGTACGGTCCACAGCGCGGCGGACCGTACGCTGGCGCCCTCCAGCGCCGCCCTGCGCGATCTGGAGGAGCACGGGGTCGAGCGGGTACGGCTGTGGCCGCGCGGCGTGGACACCGCCCGTTTTCGGCCGGAGCTGCGCGACGGGACACTGCGCCGCGAGCTTGCCCCGAACGGCGAGCTGATCGTCGGCTACGTGGGTCGGCTCGCCCCCGAGAAGCACGTGGAGCTGCTCGCCGGGGCCTGCGCGCTGCCCGGTGTACGTGTCGTGGTCGTCGGCGACGGGCCGAGCGAGCCCACCCTGCGCACCGCGCTGCCCGGTGCCGTCTTCCTCGGCCGCAGGACCGGCGACGACCTCGCCCGGATCTTCGCCTCCCTGGACGTCTTCGCCCACACCGGCCCGTACGAGACCTTCTGTCAGACCGTGCAGGAGGCCATGGCCAGCGGTGTGCCGGTCGTCGCTCCCGCGGCGGGCGGCCCCCTCGACCTGGTCGACCAGGGGCGCACCGGTCTGCTCGTCGAGCCGCACGCGGTGGACGCGGTGACCACCGCCGTCGCCACACTGGCGGCCGATCCGCGGCTTCGGGACGCCTACGGACGCGCCGGACGGGCGGCCGTCGAAGGCAGGACCTGGGCCGTCATCGGGGATCTGCTCCTCGACCACTACGCCGAGGTACTCGGCGCGCGTACGGCGGTGGCCGCGTGAGTGCGCTGCGGATCGTACGGCTGGCGAATTTCGTCACCCCCGCCTCCGGCGGGCTGCGCACCGCCCTGCGCGAACTGGGCAAGGGCTATGCGGCAGCGGGACACGAGCCCGTGCTCATCGTGCCGGGAGAGGTGGAGAGCGACGAGCTCACCCCCCAGGGCCGCGTGATCACCCTTCCGGGACCCGAGCTGCCCGGCACCGGCGGCTACCGCGTCCTGGCCGCCCGGCGCCGGCTGCGCGACGTCCTGGAGATCGTCGAACCCGACCGGCTGGAGGTCTCCGACCGCACCACCCTGCGGTGGACCGGTGAGTGGGCACGACGCCACCGCATCCCCTCGGTGATGGTCTCGCACGAGACGGCGGACGGGGTGCTCAAGACCTGGGGGCTCTCGGAGGGCATCGCGGCCCGCGCCGCCGACCGGCTCAACCGCCGGACGGCATGGGCGTACTCGCGCATCGTGTGCACCACGGAGTGGGCGGAGCGGGAATTCGTACGCATCGGGGCGCGCAACGTCGTACGCGCGCCGCTCGGTGTCGATCTGCGCCGCTGTCGGCCGGGCCGTCGCAGCACGGTCCTGCGTGCCAAGTACGCCGCCGGGGCCGACGTCCTGCTGCTGCTCTGCTCCCGGCTGTCGGTCGAGAAGCGTCCCGGCATGGCCCTGGACGCGCTCGCCGAGCTGCGGGCACGCGGTGTACGGGCCTCGCTGGTGGTCGCGGGCGAGGGACCGCTGCGGGCCGCGCTGGCACGCCGGGCCCGCACGGAGAACCTGCCCGCCGTCTTCCTCGGCTACGTCGGCGACCGTGACGCGGTGGCCGACCTCCAGGCAGCAGCGGACATCTGCCTGGCGCCGGGCCCCGCCGAGACCTTCGGCCTCTCGGCCCTGGAGGCCCTGGCCTGCGGCACGCCGGTCGTCGCAAGCGCCTCGTCGGCACTGCCGGAGGTCGTGGGTGACGCCGGAGCGGCAGCCGTCGACACCCCGCGGGACTTCGCCGACGCCGTCGAGAAGCTGCTCGCCCGGCCGGAGACGGAACGCCGCGAGGCGGCGCGCGCACGGGCGGAACTCTTCGACTGGCAGCGGTCGGTGGACGCGTTCCTGGCGGCGCACGAGGCACCGGCCGTGCGGGAGCGGATACCGGGAGAAGGGGTGGCCGCGTGACGGCCGACCCGGGGACCGCGTTGGTGGACGAGCAGGCCGACCGGGGCAGCCGGCCGCCGCGAGCGGCGATATACAAGGCCGGGGCACGCTCCCGGCCCCGCACCGGGCCCGAACCCGCCGCCGGTGCGCCCGCGCGCCCCTTCCGCTTCGCCGCTCTCGGCGACTCCCTCACCGAGGGGGTCGGCGACCGCACCGGCGACGGATGGCGCGGCTGGGCCACCCTGCTCGCCGCAGCGATCGGCGGCGAGACGCCCGCCGAGTTCCGCAAGCTCGCCGTCAGCGGCGCCCTGACCCAGGATGTCGCCGAACTCCAGACCCCCGAAGCGCTGGAGTTCGAACCCGACATCGCGTCCGTACTCGTCGGCGTCAACGACACCCTCCGCTGCACCTTCGACATCGAGGACCTCACCCGGCAGCTCGACTCCGTCTGCGCCCGGCTGTCCGCCCGGGGCACGGTCCTGCTGACCGCCTGTCTGCCCGACCCCGGCACCATGCTCGGACTGCCCCTCCCGCTGGCCCGTCCCCTCGCCCGGCGCCAGCGGGCCGTCAACACGGTCGTCCACGCCCTGTCCGACCGCTTCGGCGCCGTACATCTGCATGCCGCCGAGGGCCCCTGGGTCGCCGACCGGCAGATGTGGAGTGCCGACCGGCTGCATCCGGGCGAGCGCGGCCACCGGATGATCGCGCACCGGTTCCACGAGCTGCTGGCCGAGCGGGGACTGGCACGCGGAAGCGCGCCCGCCCTCGCCCTCGAGCAGCCCGCGCCGACGCGCACCGCGTCCTTGCTGTGGCTCGCCACCGCAGGCACCGGATGGGTGGCGCGGCGCTGCACCGATCTGCTCCCTCAGCTGCTGAGGCTGGCCGGCGCGGAGGTACGGCACTGGGCGCGCGGCACCAGCGAACGCCTGGACCGGAGCGCCGAACACGCGCTCTTCGCGGCGCTCGCCGCCGTGTCACTGGACGTTCCCCTTGCCAGAATGGGGGAATGAGCGGGCGCTGGGAATTCTGGATCGACCGTGGCGGCACCTTCACCGACATCGTGGGAAGACGTCCCGACGGACGGCTCGTGACCCGGAAACTGCTCTCGCACCATGCAGAGCGGAACCAGGACGCGGCCGTCGCAGGGATTCGGCTCCTCCTCGGTGTCGGTCCCGACGACCCGGTCCCCGCCGACCGCGTCGACAGTGTGAAGATGGGCACCACCGTCGCCACCAACGCCCTGCTCGAACGGCGCGGCGAGCCGACCGTGCTCGTGATCACCGAAGGCTTCCGGGACGCGCTGCGCATCGCGTACCAGAACCGGCCCCGGCTCTTCGACCGCCGGATCGTGCTGCCCGAGGCGGTGTACGAGCGCGTCATCGAGGTCCCCGAACGTGTCGACGCGCACGGCGACATCGTGCGGCCGCTGGATCTGGCCGCCGTCAAGGAGCAGTTGGAGGCCGCCCGCGCCGACGGCTTCCGCAGCGCCGCCGTCGTGCTGATGCACGGATACCGCCACCCGGACCACGAACGCCGCATCGCCGAAGCGGCCCGCGCGCTCGGATTCACCCAGGTCAGCTGCTCCCACGAGGTCAGCCCGCTGATCAAGCTGGTGCCGCGCGGCGACACCACCGTCGTCGACGCCTATCTCTCGCCGATCCTGCGCCGGTACGTGGACGAGGTGGCGGCCGAACTGGGCGGCATCCGACTGATGTTCATGCAGTCCAACGGAGGGCTGCGCGAGGCCGCCCACTTCCGCGGCAAGGACGCGGTGCTCTCCGGGCCGGCCGGAGGCGTCGTCGGCATGGCACGCACCGCCGAACAGGCCGGATTCGGCCGGGTGATCGGTTTCGACATGGGCGGTACGTCCACCGATGTGTCGCACTACGCGGGAGAGTTCGAGCGCGAGCTCGGCACCCAGGTCGCCGGGGTGCGGATGCGCGCGCCGATGATGAACATCCACACCGTCGCGGCCGGCGGCGGCTCGGTCCTCCACTTCGACGGCCGCCGCTACCGGGTGGGCCCCGACTCCGCGGGCGCCGTCCCCGGCCCCGCCTGCTACCGCCAGGGCGGCCCGCTCACCGTCACCGACGCCAATGTGATGCTCGGCCGCATCCAGCCCGGCCACTTCCCCGCCGTCTTCGGACCCGAGGGCGATCAGCCCCTGGACGCCGACACCGTGCGCGAGCGCTTCGCCGCGCTCGCCGACGAGGTCCGCAAGGAGAGCGGCACCCCGCGCAGCCCCGAGGAGGTCGCGGCCGGATTCCTGGAGATCGCCGTCCTCAACATGGCCAACGCGGTCAAGAAGATCTCCGTACAGCGCGGACACGACATCACCCGCTACGCCCTCACCTCCTTCGGCGGCGCGGGGGGTCAGCACGCCTGCGCGGTCGCCGACGCGCTGGGCGTCAACACCGTGATCGTGCCGCCGCTGGCGGGAGTCCTGTCCGCGTACGGCATCGGCCTCGCCGACGCGACCGCCATGCGCGAGCAGTCCGTCGAGGCGGAGCTGGACGACGAAGCGCTCACCCACGTCCGGGCACTCTGTGACGAGCTCGCCGAGCGCACCCGCGCCGAATTGCGGGACGACAACGTCCCCGACGCGGCGATCACCGCGCACGCGCGCGTGCTCCTGCGTTACGCGGGCACGGACGCCGGCCTCGCGGTGAAGCTGGACACGGCCACCGCCATGAAGGAGGCATTCGAAACGACTCACAAGGCCCGGTACGCCTTCACCATGGACAAGCCGCTCGTGGTCGAGGCCGTGTCCGTCGAGGCGGTGGGGACGGCGGGGGAGCACGGCACATACGTCGGCGAGGAGACCGAGGAGATCCAGGGGGCACCGGAGACCGGGGGGACCGGGGGGACCGAACAGCGCGGGGACGGCAGGGAGTTCGCCCCGCGGGCCCGGGTACGGATGTTCGTGGACGGAGAGCGGCGGGAAACACCGCTGTACCGGCGCGCGGATCTGCCCCCCGGCGACACGGTGGACGGGCCCGCGATCATCGCCGAGGCCGATGCCACCACCGTCGTCGACCCCGGCTGGCGCGCCGCGGCCGACGAGCGCGGACACCTGCTGCTGACGCGCGTACGGCCCCGTCCCGGCCGGGCGGCGGTGGGCACCGACGTCGATCCGGTCCTGCTGGAGGTGTTCAACAACCTCTTCATGGCCATCGCCGAGCAGATGGGCGTGCGCCTGGAGAACACTGCCCACTCGGTCAACATCAAGGAGCGGCTCGACTTCTCCTGCGCCCTCTTCGACGCGCACGGCAACCTGATCGCCAACGCCCCCCACATCCCCGTCCATCTCGGCTCCATGGGCGAGTCGATCAAGGAGGTTCTGCGGCGGAACGAGAAGACGATGCGGCCCGGCGATGTGTACGCGATCAACGACCCGTACCACGGTGGGACGCATCTGCCCGATGTGACGGTCGTGACGCCCGTGTTCGACGGGGACGAGCTGCGCTTCCTGGTCGCCTCGCGCGGCCACCACGCCGAGATCGGCGGTATCACCCCCGGCTCGATGCCCGCCTTCAGCCGCACCGTGGACGAGGAGGGTGTGCTCTTCGACAACTGGCTGCTCGTACGCGACGGGCGGCTGCGTGAGGCCGAGACCCGGGACCTGCTGACCGGCGCCCGCCATCCGTCCCGCTCGCCCGACACCAACATCGCCGACCTCCGTGCCCAGATCGCCGCGAACGAGAAGGGGATCTCCGAACTGCGCCGCATGGTCGACGAGTTCGGTCTCGCCGTCGTCCAGGCCTATATGCGGCACGTACGGGACAACGCCGAGGAGTCGGTGCGCAGAATCGTCGCCGGGCTCAGCGACGGCTCCTGCCGGTACGAGACCGACGGCGGGGCGGTCATCCAGGTGGCCCTGAGCGTGGACCGCGACGCGCGCAGCGCCGTCATCGACTTCACCGGCACCTCACCGCAGCAGCCAGGGAACTTCAACGCGCCCAAGTCCGTGGTCATGGCAGCGGTCCTGTACGTCTTCCGGACACTGGTCGCCGACGACATCCCCCTCAACAGCGGCTGCCTGGAGCCGCTGGAGGTACGGGTGCCGGACGGATCGATGCTCGCACCCGTCCACCCGGCGGCGACCGTCGCGGGAAATGTGGAGACCTCCCAGGCCGTGACCGGGGCGCTCTACGCGGCTCTCGGCGTCCAGGCCGAAGGTTCCGGCACGATGAACAATCTGACCTTCGGCAACGACCGTGTGCAGTACTACGAGACCGTGGCCAGCGGCTCCGGAGCGGGCGACGGCTTCGACGGCGCGGACGCCGTGCAGACGCATATGACCAACTCCCGCCTGACCGACCCGGAAGTGCTCGAGTGGCGCTATCCGGTGCGGGTGGACGCCTTCGCGGTCCGCGAGGACAGTTCGGGGCGCGGACGCTGGAACGGCGGCAGGGGAGTCGTCCGCAGAATCCGCTTCCTTGAGCCCATGACGGTGGCGCTGCTCACCGGGCATCGCCGGGTCCCGCCGTACGGCATGGCCGGCGGGCTGCCGGGCGCGCTCGGCAGCAATCTCGTCGAACGGGCCGACGGCAGCGTCACCCCCCTGCGCGGCGTCGACTCCGTCGACGTCGGCCCCGGGGACGTGCTCGTGATGAGCACACCCGGCGGAGGGGGCTACGGACATCCGGCCCTCTAGGGATGCCCTAGCCGCCGATACGTCCGCGGACAGGGACGAAGCGGATGGGTGTGCCGGGCACCGCCTGCGCCGCCGCGGGGAGGTCCCGCTCGTCGGCGACCGCCACGACCGGATAGCCGCCGGTGGTCGGATGGTCGGCGAGAAACACCACGGGACAGCCGTCCGGCGGCACCTGGACCGCTCCCAGCACCATGCCCTCGCTCGGCAGTTCGCCCGTCGATGAACGCTCCAGCGGCGGGCCTTCGGACCGCAGACCGATGCGATTGCTCGCCGACGACACCCGGTAGGCGCCCCGCGTCAGCGTGCGCAGCGCCGCGTCCGTGAACCAGTCGGCACGCGGCCCGTACCGTACCCGTAGCACCAGCTCGCGGGGTGGGGCGGGATGCGGCGCGGCATCCACGCGCGCGTGGGCGGGGGGTGTGGGGCCGAGCGGCAGCACGGCGCCGTCCGCCAGCGGCGCCGGGCCGAGGCCCGACAGCAGATCCGTGGACCGGCTGCCCAGCACCGGTTCGACGGCGACACCACCGCCGAACGCGACATAGCTGCGCACCCCGAAGGCCGCGGACCCGATGTCCAGCAGAGCCCCGGCGGGCACCCGCACCGCCGCCCCCCAGGCAGCGGGCCGCCCGTCCACGGTCACCGGGCAGGGCGCGCCGCCGGTCGCCACCGTCACCGCGCATCGCGGCCGTACGGCACAGCCGTTGAGCGTCGTCTCCAGAACCGCCGCCTGCGGGGGGTTGCCGACCAGCCGGTTGACCAGCCGCGCGGCCGGCGGATCGAGTGCGCCGGAGCGCGGCACCCCGAGATGGGCGTGCCCAGGCCGCCCCAGGTCCTGCACGGTGGTCAACGCCCCGGCCCGTACGACGGCGAAGGCCCGGTCGGTCATCGGCACTCCGGAACGAAGCGCACCCGTGCCCCCGGAGAGAGCAGCGCGGCGGGCTCCCGGGCCGGGTCCCACAGGACCCTCCCGGTCGTCCCGATGAGCTGCCATCCCCCGGGCGAGGAACGCGGATACACCCCGGTGTACGGCCCGGCCAGCGCCAGCGCCCCGGCCGGGACCGAGGTGCGCGGTGTGGCCCGTCGCGGCACCGCGTACTGCTGCGGAAGCCCGGTCAGATAGCCGAAGCCGGGCGCGAATCCGCAGAAGGCGACCCGGAATTCGGCCGCCGAATGGATCCGGCCGACCTCCTCCTCGCTCACCTGCCACAGGGCGGCGACATCCGGCAGATCGGGCCCGTCGTAGCGCACCGGCACCTCGATGACGTCCTCCACGCGCGCGTGGAGCGGCGGAATCTCCCATCCGGTCAGCTCGTCGGCGAACCGGCCGGGCTCCTCCACTCCGTCGAGCAGCACCGTCCGGGCGGCCGGCACGATCTCCCGGATCGCGGGCAGCGTGCCCGAGGCACGCCTGCGCAGCAGTTCGGCATGGAGCGCACCGGCTTCCTCCCCGTCCGCCAACTCGACGAGGAGCGCCCGGTCGCCGACCGGAAGGACCCTCATACGAAGGCCTCCACACGGACCCCGGCGGCCTCCAACCGCGCTCGTACCCGGCGGGCGAGCGTGACCGCCCCCGGGGTGTCGCCATGGAGACAGAGGGATCGTGCACGCACCGGTACCGACCGCCCGCAGCGTGAGGTGATCACCCCGAACCGCGCCATGCTGACGGACCGCTCCACGACCTGGGAGGCATCGGCGAGCACCGCGCCCTCCTGCCCGCGCGGCACGAGCGTGCCCTCCGCGGTGTAGGCACGGTCCGCGAACGCCTCGGTGATCACGGGGAGTCCGGCCTTCTCGGCCAAGGTGTGCAGCTTCGAACCCGGCAGTCCCAGCAGGGGCAGCCGCTCGCCGGACAGCAGCACGCCCTCGACGACGGCCGCCGCCTGCTCCTCGTCGTGGACGACCCGGTTGTAGAGCGCGCCGTGTGGTTTGACGTACGAGACACGTGACCCGGCCGCGCGGGCGAAAACCTCCAGCGCGCCGATCTGGTAGGCGGTCTCGGCGGCCAGTTCGTCCGGCGGGACGTCCATGGAACGCCGTCCGAAGCCGGCCAGGTCGCGGTACGAGACCTGGGCGCCGATCCGTACCGAGCGCTCCGCGGCGAGGGCGCAGACCCGCCGCATGGTGGACGCGTCCCCGGCGTGGAAGCCGCAGGCCACATTGGCGCTCGTGACGACCGACAGCAGTTGCTCGTCGTCGGTCAGCCGCCAGTGGCCGAAGCCTTCGCCGAGGTCGGCGTTGAGATCGATGGACGCCCAGGTCATGTGCCCTCACTCTTTCACTTCGTCAGGCCACGCGGTACTGCTCGTCGCGGGCGTCCGTGATGAACATCCGACCCGGCGCATGGGTGAGGGCGAACGGCGGCCGGGACGCCGTCACCGCCGCCTGCGGGGTGACTCCGCAGGCCCAGAACACGGGGATGTCGCCCGGCTCGGCGTCCACCGGATCGCCGAAGTCGGGGCGGCTGAGGTCCTCGATGCCGAGCCCGGCCGGGTCTCCGATGTGCACCGGATCCCCGTGCACAGCGGGCATCAGGGCGCTCTGACGGATCGCCGTGTCGAGATGCCCGGGCGGCACGGGGCGCATTGACACCACCATCGGCCCGTGCAGCCGTCCCGCGGGACGGCAGAGCCGGTCGGTCACGTACATCGGTACATTGCGGCCCTGATCGATGTGGCGCATCGGGACGCCGGCCCCGGACAGCACCCACTCGAAGGTGAAGCTGCAGCCGATCAGGAACGACACCAGATCGTCCCGCCAGTGGCCCAGGACGTCCGTCGGCTCGTCGACGAGTTCGCCGTGCTCCCACACCCGGTAGAGGGGGAGATCGGTCCGCAGATCGGCGTCCGGGGCGAGCGGCGTCGACCAGGAACCGGCATCGGTGACGTCGAGCACGGGGCACGGCTTGGGGTTGCGCTGGCAGAACAGCAGCATGTCGTAGGCCCAGTCCGCGGGGACCGAGATCAGGTTCGCCTGGGTGCGGCCGGGGGCCAGCCCCGCGGTCGGGACGCTGAGCCCGGACCGGAACCGCTCGCGGGCCCCGGCCGCGGTCAGCCTCCGGGCCGCGGCCAGGCCCTCGGCGGGGGCCAGGTTCTTGGCCGTGGTCAGGTCCAGCGCCGTGCTCCCGCCCCGGCCCGTGGTCAGGTCCAGCGCCGTGCTCCCGCCCCGGCCCGTGGTCAGGTCCAGCGCCGTGCTCCCGCCCCGGCCCGTGGTCAGGTCCAGCGCCGTGCTCCCGCCCCGGCCCGTGGTCAGGTCCAGCGCCGTGCTCCCGCCCCGGCCCGTGGTCAGGTCCAGCGCCGTGCTCCCGCCCCGGCCCGTGGTCAGGTCCAGCGCCGCGCTCACGCCCCGGCCCGTGGTCACGTCAGCACCTTGCCGCGCGTCTCGGGCAGCCCGAGCAGCGCCAGCACGGCCAGTCCGTAACCGAAGGCGCCGAGGACGAGCGCGCCGCCCACACCCCAGCTGTCGGAAAGGAAACCGACCAGCGTGGGCAGGAACGCGCCCACGCCGCGGCCGCAGTTGTAGGTGAAGCCCTGCCCTGTGCCGCGGACGGCCGCCGGATACAGCTCGCTCAGGAAGGACCCGAAGCCGCTGAAGATCGCGGACATGCAGAAGCCGAGGGGGAAGCCCAGGACGAGCAGGAGTCCGTTCGCCCCGGACGGGATGTTCGTGTACGCGAGGATCCCGATGGCCGACAGCACGGCGAAGAGCGCGATGTTCTTCTTCCGCCCGATCCGGTCGGTGAGGTATCCGCCGGTGAGGTAGCCGATGAACGAGCCGGAAATCAGGAAGGTGAGATATGCGCCGGTGCCGACGACGGTCAGCCCCCGCTCCGTCTTGAGATAGGTCGGCACCCACGTGGCGAGTGTGTAGTAGCCGCCCTGGACGCCGGTGGACAGCAGCGTCGCGAAGAGCGTGGTGCGCAGCAGGTCCTTCCTGAAGATCGCGAGGAAGGAGCCGCGTTCGGTGCTCTCACTGCGTTGGGCGGCGGCCTCGGGCGCGTCGCTGACATGGCGCCGTACGTAGATCACCAGCAGGGCGGGCAGCGCGCCCGTCCAGAACATCACGCGCCAGGCGGTGTCCGCGTCGAGGAACTGGAAGACCAGGGTGTAGACGATGACGGCGAGCGCCCAGCCCGCCGCCCACGCGCTCTGGACGGCGCCGAGGGTCCGGCCGCGGTGCTTGGCGCTCGCGTACTCCGCGACAAGGATCGCGCCGACGGCCCACTCGCCGCCGAAGCCGAGGCCCTGCAGGGCCCGGAAGACCAGCAGCGTCTCGTAGTTGGGGGCGAAGCCGCAGAGCACGGTGAACACCGCATAGGTGATCACCGTGAGCATCAGGGCCTTGACCCGGCCCACCCGGTCGGCGAGAACGCCGGCCAGCGCGCCGCCCACCGCCGACACGACCAGGGTGACAGTAGTGAGAAGTCCCGTTTGTCCGTTGTCGAGACCGAAGTAGGCGGCGATCGCCACCATGCTCAGCGGCAGCGTGAAGTAGTCGTAGGAGTCCAGGGCGTACCCGCCGAATGCGCCGCCGAAGGCGCGGCGACCGCGCGGGCCCAGCGCCTTCAGCCAGGCGAACGCGCCGGTGTCCTCGGGGATTTCACCCTGTTTCGACTGTGTCCGGGTCGTGCTCATCTGCACCTCGCAGAGGGGGAGGAGGGTGCTGCCGGAACTTGCGGTGACGCCAAGGTAGGGGATTGTTGAACGATCCGACAAGAGTCCTGTCGGGTCGTTCTTGCTTCTACGATGGAGTTCGCACGTCGGCGCCGGTGGCCGACGGGGGAGAGAGGCATTGTGGGGACGACGGAGCCCGGGACCGGCGGACTGGCGGACGACCGCCCGCTGTTGGGCCGCACCAGCACGGCGGAGAGGGTCGCCGACATCCTGCGCACCCGCATCGCCGAGGGCTATTTTCCGCCGGGCGAACGCCTGTCGGAGGACAGCATCGGCAAGGCGCTCGGTGTCTCGCGCAACACCCTTCGGGAGGCGTTCCGGCTGCTCACCCACGAGCGGCTGCTCGTCCACGAGCTCAACCGGGGCGTGTTCGTCCGGATGCTCGCCGTCCAGGACGTCGTGGACATCTACCGCACCCGGCTGCTCGTCGAATGCGCCGTCGTCCACGGTCTCGGCGACCCTCCGTACGCCCTCGACCAGCTCGAAGCGGCCGTCGCGGGCGGCGAGCGGGCGGAGCGCGTGAAGGACTGGAAGGGTGTGTCCACCGCCAACATCCACTTCCACCGCGAACTCGTGGCCCTCGCAGGCAGCGCCCGCACCGACGAGCTGATGCGCAGTGTGCTGGCCGAGCTGCGGCTCGCCTTCCATGTGGTGGACGACCCGCGCCGCCTCCACCAGCCCTATCTCGTACGCAACCGGGCCATCCTCGAGGCGCTGCGGGCAGGCGACCGGACCGGCGCCGAGCGGCTGCTCGCCGAGTACCTCGACGACTCGCGCACCCGGATGGTGCAGACATACGCGCATCTCGTCGCGGACGAGGACGCGGACGGCGCGTAGCGGAGCTCCAGGGGGAGAAGGGCGCCGGGCGGCTCGGGACGGAGCGTAGCCGGACGGTCGCTTCTGCGCCGTTTCGACCGTTGTCGGTGCGAGGACCTAATCTGTGCACCGTGACTTCGCCTGTCCCGACTGCCTCGACGGAATTCGTTCCGCCCCAGCTCAGCGCGGGGCCGCGGCCCGCGCAGGGCCCGGCCGCCGACGAAGGGCTGGCGCGGCGCCTGCGCGCGCTCGCATGCACCGCCCCGCTGCACGACCTCGACACCCGCAAGGCGAATCTCGCCGGCGAGTACACGGTGTACGCGATGGCCGAGGTCGCCCTCGCGGCCATCGACCTGGTCACCCTCAACATGGACTTCGACACCGGCGCCGACCACGACCAGATAGTGGCGCGGCTCCTCCCGCGGGTCGCCGCCCAGGCTCCGCGGCGACCGGCCGCCGAGCACGAGCGCGTCGCCCGCTGGGTGCTGGAGAACCTGATCAACGTCGGCAGCGTGGACCGCGGATTCCGCGCGGTCTACGGCACCTTCGGGCCCGACGGCGTCTACACCCGGCGCGACTACGACTTCAAACTCATCGAGGAAGTCCCGGGATACGGCGGCACGGTTTATCTCCGCACCACCGACGAAGCGGTCAACGTCCTGGTCGGCGCGCTGGACACGGACGTCACCAGCGCCCAGATCGCGGCCGAGGTGAAGCTGGAGGTCCTGATCAGCCGGGGCCGGCTCGCCGACGCCCAGCTCGCCGCAGAGCAGGCCAGGTACCGGACCGTTCAGTACGCCGAGACGCTGCGCAGGACCCTGGAGGCGACCCGCCGCAATGTCCGGGCCGTCGACTGGCTGAACGCCGTCCCGGACATGATCGCCGAGGCGCTCGACCATGTCGCCGACCGCTACCGCCACGAGAACGCGATCCTGACGAACATCCGCAAGGCACGCGACGAGGCCGAGGACCCGGAGCACAAGCGGCGCGCCGCCGAGCTCGTGGACATCGTCAAGGACTGCATCCGCCGCCACACCCAGCTCCAGTCCCGGCTGCTCGAAGCGGGCCCGCTCTTCCGCGCCGAACAGGACCGCCAGGCCTTCGCCCGCCCGACCGCGCGCACCGGACTCGATCTGTACGGACAGATGGTGGCTCCCCTGCTGCCACTCCCCGTGGAGGCGGCGATCCGCGTCACCGACGCGTTCTTCGCCCGCGGGACCGGGCTGCGCACGCCCTCGTCCGTGCGGGTCGGCGATCTCGTCGACATACTGCTCACCCCGCCCGTGGAGCGCGAGCACCTGGGCGCGGAGATGCCCGAACCTGATCTGATCGCCACGCCCGACGACAGCCGCTTCAGCGAGGAGCAACTGGCGAGTGCGATGGAACTGCTCGACCTGGAGCACGACGCGCCGCGCCGCCTCTCCGGCCTGCTCGCCGAGGCCCGCCGCCGCGATCCCGAACTGCCCTACCTCGTCGCCCTGCTGGCCATCCACGCCGCGAGCCCCCCGGTGGGCACCGCCTACCGGCAGGGCGAGGAACGGCTGCTGTTCGCCGTCGACGACGGCACCGAACTGGACGACCCCGAATTCGGCGGCGCGGACCTGATCGTGGGCACGGCCCTGCTGGACGCGGCGGGCATGGCGGCGGACCGCACGGAGGCGGCGTGAGTACGGGAACCGGGGCGCTGACCGGGCCCGTCCGGGGATCGAGGACCCGCCCGAAGGGCGTCCGGGGGTCCGGCGCGCAGCCCCGACCGGGGAACGGACGGTACAGCGAACGGATCCGCCGCACGCGCTCCCACTCCCGCCCCACCCGCATTCGCCTCGTCCATCCGCAGGAGCACCCGTGACCGAGTACCCCCTCGCCCCGCCCACCCGGCGCGAAGCGGACACCCATGAGGCCGCCGCACCACCCACCCCGGCCACGGGTCACACCGTCACGCCCGCCGACGCCGCCGACGCCGCACGGCTCGTCTCGTTCGGCCTTCAGCCCAAGCTGCTCCCCGCACGCGACGCCGAATACGCCGAACTGCTCCGGCGCTACCGCGAAGACGCCCCCTTCGCCCGGCTCGCCGACGCCATCGCCACCGGCCTCGGTCTCGTCGTCCTCGAAGTCTCGCCCCGCGCCGGCATGGCCGTTGCCGCCGGTGAGGACTCCGTCTTCGCCGTCCGCATGGGGGACTACGCCCGCCGCGCGTCCGCCGACTCGGCGGACCGTTTCCTGCACGGCCTGGCCCATCTCGCGGTCGCCGCCATGGCGTTCCCCCGCCCCGAGGACCTGGCCGACGACGGGTACATCGGCCGCCTCACGGTCAACGGCGTCGACGCGTTCGTGCGCCAGGCGTGTCGCCGCCTGGAGGAGCGCGCCGACGAGCAGGGCCAGAACACCGACCCCGCCACCGACGCCCCCGGCCTGGAGGCCGCCTGGCGGATCTACGCCCGGCGCAGCGCCACCGGCGCCACCAAGGACGCACGCCGCCTCGCCGGATCCACCACCGGCATCGTCGGCAAGGCCGTCGCCTTCCTCACCGACTCCGGCTTCCTGCAGCGCACCGGCGACGACGCGGGAGGCGCGTACCGCACCACCGCCCGCTACCAGCTCCAGGTCCGCGACATGGCCGGCAGCGCGGCCATGGCCGAACTGCTCGAACTGGGCGTCGTACCGGTCAGCGACGGCAGCGCAAGCCTCGTGCCGCCGTCCGACGCGGACGACCTGGAGCTGGCCGCCGACGCCGGCCTGCCCTTCCACGCCTGATCCTCCAACTGACACCGACGAGAGTCCGCCGCCATGTACGAGCTGTCCCGGGTACGCCTCTACTCCATCGGGCCCGCCGGTGCGCGCTATGCCGACACCGTGCTGGACCTGCGGGGAGTCGGCGAACCGGTGCCCCACCCCGCCCCCACCCAGGCGGAGTTCTTCGAAGATGAGCCGGTCGGCCCGCCCCGCCGCCCCGCCCCGGCGGGCGTGCTCTTCCTGGAGAACGGCGGCGGCAAGTCCGTCCTCCTCAAGCTGATCTTCTCGGTGATGCTGCCCGGACACCGCAACACCCTCGGCGGCGCCAGTTCCGGCGTGCTGCGCAAGTTCCTCCTCGCCGACGACTGCGGACACGTCGCCCTGGAGTGGCAGCACACGCTCACCGGCGAGCTGGTGGTCGTCGGCAAGGTCAGCGAGTGGCGCGGGCGGCAGGTCTCCAACGATCCGCGGAAGTTCGCCGAAGCCTGGTACTCCTTCCGGCCCGGCCCGGGGCTCAGCCTCGACTCGCTGCCGGTCGCCGAATCCACCGCCGTCCGCCCGCAGGTGGAGGGCGCGTCCGGCGCGCAGGGCCGCCGCCGCACGATGAAGGGCTTCCGTGACGCCATCACCGAGGCGGGCAAGGCATATCCGCACCTCGACGTGTACTGGGAGGAGATCCACGACCGCTGGAACGAGCACCTCGGCGACGTCGGGCTCGACCCCGAACTGTTCCGCTACCAGCGTGAGATGAACGCCGACGAAGGCGAGGCGGCCGGGCTCTTCGCGGTCAAGAAGGACTCCGACTTCACCGATCTGCTGCTGCGCGCCGTCACCGACACCCGCGACACGGACGGGCTCGCCGACCTCGTCAGCAGCTTCGGCAACAAACTGGGCCGCCGGGCCGAACTGACCGCGGAGCGCGACTTCACGGCCGGTTCGGTCGATCTGCTGGGCCGCATCGTGGACGCGGCCGGGACCCGGACCCGGGCCCGGGACATCCACGCGGGCGCCGAGCGGCGTACGCGTACCCTCGCCCGCCGGCTCTCCGCACGCGCGGCGCAGGAGCGGGGCCGTACGGCCGAGTTCGCCGAGCAGGTCACCGCCGCTGCCCATACGGTCACCGAGGCCGAACAGGCCCGCAGCCGCACATCGCTGATCGCGGCCGAACTGGCCTACCGGAACGCCTCCTTGGCGCTCACAGCCGCCGAGAAGGGGGCCGCCGCCCAGCGGCGCGAGCTCACCGACGCGCGCACCCTGCACGCCGCATGGCAGGCGGCGGAGGCCGTCCTGCGGCACCGCGCCGCCGGGGACCGCTCCGCACGCGTGGCCGCGGCGATCCGCGAGGCCGAGCGCGACGCAGCCCCGGCGCTCGCCGCCCGCGCCACGGCCGCCGCCGATCTCGTCCGTGCGCTGCACTCGGCCGCAGAGGAGGGCGAGCGGCTGGCCAACGAGCACGAGGAGCGGTCCGGGGCCCTCCAGGAGGCCGGGGAAGCGGCCCATCGCGACGCGACGGCAGCCGCCACGGAAGCACAGCGTGCCCGCAGTGAGATCGGCCATCTCCGGCAGCGGCTGAACGAGGTCGAGCAGGAGACGGCCGAGGCGGTACGGGCCGGATGGCTCGACGACAGCGCCCCCGACGCCGACCCGGCGCGCGCCGCGCTGGCCGCCAGCGACGCCGAGAAGACGGCGGTCGCGGCCTGGGACGCGGCACGCGAGGCAGGCCGCACGACGGCCGACCGTGCCCGTGACGCGGCTGCGGCGGAGTCCCGCGCGGAACTGTCCGCCGCACGGGCCTCGGACGCTGCCGAGGCCGCGGAGAACGCCTACGAGGCGGAGCGCCGTGCGGCGGACTCCATCGCGCGGGACGATCGCCTGGCGGACCTGCTGAGCCTGCCGAAGACCGTGCGTGCGGCGGTGCCGTCGCCGCGGAGCGGAGCGGCTGACGGGCCCCGGGAAGCCAGTTGGCCGTCGGGCGGAGCAACGGTCGAGGGCGGCTTCGGCACGCCGGACGACCGGAGCCGGGCGCACGCCACGGGCGCGGGCGAAAGCGTGGACGCGGGCGACAGCGTGGACGCGGGCCACGGTCCGGCCGGCGGACAGGAGGCTGCGGGACTCGGCTCGGCCGTCCCCTTCGGCGGGCGCGCCGGAGCCGCCTCCGCACCCCTGCGTACGGCCGAAGGCCCCCTCACCGCAGACGAGCTCGACCGGTACGCCGACGAACTGCGCGAGTTGCTCGACCAGTACGTCGCCTCCGCCGAGCGGCAGCTGTTCGATCTGCGCACCGCCGCAGCCGACGACGCCCGCATCCTCGGCGCACTCGGCGACGGCGGACTGCTGCCTCCCGGCCCCGACGTCCTCGCGACCGTCGAACACCTCGGCGAGCACGGCATCCCCGCCCTTCCCGGCTGGCGCTACCTCGCCCAGGCCGTCGACCCGGCCGACCACGCCGCCGTCCTGGCCGCCCGGCCCGAACTCGTCGACGGCGTAGTGATCACCGACCCGGCCTCGCACGCCCGTGCCCGCGAAGTCCTCGCCGGTGCCGCGCTCCTGCCCCGCTCCGCCGTGGCGGTCGGCACATCCGCCGCGCTGCTCGCGCCGGTGCCCGGACCGGGCACCGGAGGCGAGGAAGGGGATGTGTTCCTCGTACCGCCGAACCCGGCCATGCACGACGAGCACGCCGCCGACGAGGAGCGGCAGGCACTGCGCGCACGGGCGACCGAGCGGGACGAGGAGATCCGTTCGCTCGCCGCCCGGCTCGCCGGGGACCGTTCGCTCGCCGCCCGCCTCGGTTCGTGGCGCGCGGACTGCCCGCCCGGCATGCTCGCCGAGCTCGCCCAGGGCTCCCGGTCCGCGCGCGAGGCCGCCGAGGAGGCGCAGGAGGCACTCGCCGAAGCCCGTACCGCCCGCGCGGAAGCCGACGAGGCCGCCGCCGACGCGGCCCGCGTCCGTGACGAGCGCCAGGAGGCGGCACAGCGCGCCCGTCGTGCCGCCGACGCCCTCGCGGGCCTTGCCTTCCGGCTCCGCGAGCGCGCGGGCTGGCAGGTGAAGCTGCGCGAACTGGCCGACGACGCCGCCGAGTCCGAGGCACGGGCCACGACGTGCCTGGAGCGGGCGAAGGCCGCCGACGAGGACCGCCGTGCCGCACAGCGCGCCGGGGACGACGCCCGTCGTACCGCCCGCGCGCTCCGTGCCGAGCGTGCCGAGATCGCCGGCGCACCCGAAACCCTGGCCGAGGGCGACGGGAACGGGGAGCCGAACGCCCAGCGTTCCTCGCTGCCCGCCCTGCGCGAGGCCTACCGCGCCGCCTCCCAGCTGTACGAGAAGGTGGGCGTCGGCGCGGACCTCCGTGCCGAGCAGGCCCGCGCGGAGAGCGACGAGAGCGCCGCCCTCGCCGAGCTGGACCGGCTCACCAACAAGGTGCGCACCCGTGCAGCGCAGCTTCTCGAAGGCACCGACGGAGCCGACGGTCCCTCCCGCCAGGCGGCGGCGGCCCGCGCCGAGTCCCTCGTGCAGATGCTGGAGTCGCGTGCGTCGGAGGCGAGCGAGAAGCTGGGCCGGCTCCGTGGCGAGGCCGAGCGGCTGGCTCCGGCCGACGGCGAGGCGCACACCGCACTTCCCGCCGAACTGGTCCCGGCCGACGCCGAGCAGGCCCAGGCCCTGCTCCGTACCGCCACCGCCGAACTGGCCGCCCGTACGGACGCGCTGGAGACGGCCCGCGCCGCGCACAGCGGTCTGCTCCAGGGGCACCGGGCAGCCGAGGACGCGGCAGGAGGCTTCGACGAGACGGCCGCCCTCCTGCGCGACCTGCTGAGGGAGCACCACGACGAGGACGTGCCGCAAGCCCCCGAGCCGTACCCCGGCACCCTGGAGGAGGCCCGGCACTCCGCCGCGGAGGCCCGCCGCTCACTGCGCGGCTGTGCCACCGACCTGTCCGCCGCCGAGGCGTCCGTGCGGGAAGCGAGCGACATTCTCGTACGGCACGCCAACTCCACCCGGTACGAGCAGGTGCGCACCCCCGCCCGCCAGCAGATCCGGGAGCTGCCGGCCGCCTCGTTGCCCGAGCACGCGGCGAAGTGGGCCGAGGCGTTCGCGCCCCGGCTGCGCGTACTGACGGACGAGCTCGCCCAGTTGGAGCGCAACCGCGACACCATCGTCGACCGGCTGCGCGGCCTCGTGGAGTCCGCCCTCACCACGCTCCGCTCCGCGCAGCGGCTCTCCCGCCTCCCCGAGGGGCTCGGCGAGTGGTCCGGGCAGGAATTCCTGCGGATCCGCTTCGAGGAGCCGGACCAGGCGACGCTCGCCGAGCGGCTCGGCGAGGTCATCGACGAGGCCACCCGGGCCGCCGTGAAGAAGAACTCCGCCGCGGCTTACGGAGAGGGGCGGCGGGACGGAATGTCCCTCCTGCTACGGGCTGTTCAAGCGGCCCTGGAGCCGAAAGGCGTCGCCGTCGAGATCCTCAAGCCGGACGCCGTGCTGCGCGCCGAGCGGGTGTCGGTCGGGCAGATGGGCGACGTCTTCTCCGGCGGTCAGCTGCTGACGGCGGCCATCGCCCTGTACTGCACGATGGCCGCGCTCCGCAGCAACGACCGCGGCAGGGACAAGCACCGGCACGCCGGCACGCTGTTTCTCGACAACCCGATCGGCCGGGCCAACGCGACGTATCTGCTGGAGCTCCAGCGCGCCGTCTCCGACGCGCTGGGCGTCCAGCTGCTGTACACGACAGGGCTGTTCGACACGACGGCGCTCGCCGAGTTCCCGCTGGTGATCCGGTTGCGCAATGACGCGGATCTGCGCGCGGGGCTGAAGTACATCAGCGTCGAGGAGCATCTGCGGCCCGGTCTGCCGCAGCAGGATCCCTCGGGCGAGACCGTCCACGGCGAGATCACCGCGACGCGGATGTTCAAGCGGACCCTGCTCCCGCCGGGGTCGGAGCCGCAGCCGCTCCCGGCGGAGCCTCAGCCGGGGCCACGGCCGACGGACCGGACCGCCTGAGCGGCGGTACCTGCGCCCCCACTCGAACGACGGCCCGGCCTACACCGGGCCCTCGTTCGCACGGGCGAGCGCCTGGTGCCGGGGCGGGCCCTTCGGCCACTCGGTCCGGGCTCCGTGCCAGGGCGGGCCTTCGGCACGCGGCGGACCGGATCGGGGCCAGGCCGGTCCTGGGCCGTCACGGCCCGACTTCCCGGCCCGCCCCGTGTCCGCTCACGCCTGAGAAAGCCGCCCCGCCCCCTCCCGTCGCCGTATTCGCGCGCTCTGGCGGGCCGCCGCGCGGGCCGTGCGGCGTGCCCAGCGGCGCTCACGGCGCAGGGCGCGCGCCGTGCTGCTCGGTATCGACACCACGCCGTGACGCTGGTTCCACACCTGCCGGGTCACCCAGACGTCCAGCACCGCCCAGGTCGCCACCACGGTGCTTCCCACACTGCTGAGCACCATCGGAAACGCCAGCCACGACCCGGCCAGCGTGCAGAGAAAGGCGATCATCGCCTGAATCAGCGTCAGCGACGCGATGATCACCGCGCGCACGGCCGCCGTGCGGACCGGATCGGCCATGCGTCGCCGCACCGCAGGCTCCTCCACCCAGAGCTGCCGCGGTTCATCCGCGTGATCCGCCGCCTGCACCGCACCGCGACGCTCGTCCGTGTCCATGGACCTGTCACTCCCCACCTCTGTCCGTCTTCAGGGTGGGTGCCCGGATGCCGCCGCTCTACTCCGGTCGCCGCAACGCGTGCGGACCGGTCTCGGCCGAGACGCGTCGCATGTGGTCAGTGCGCTCTCGCCGGACGAACCCCCGTGCCCCCGTACATACAGACGAATGAGCGGGCCCGATGATTCCCGCGAAGCGAAGAATTCCAGCCATCTCGGGCGGTCCGAAAAATGACGTGCCGCCAGGTGTGCTCCGACACACCCGGGAATGCCATCTCCCCGAATACCAGGACATCCCGTGATCAACACGTCTGGCCTCGGCTGAAAATCGTCCGGACGTGCCTTCGAGTTGTCAGTGTGACAGTAGTAGGCTCACGCGCGTTTGTTGACGGAACACCTCCCGCACCGGGCGGGGATGAGCAGGGGGAGGCCATGCGCTTTCGCGGGACGTCCATCCGCCGGAAGATCGTGGCGTTGCTGCTCGTGCCCCTCTTCTCCCTGACCGCCCTCTGGGGCTTTGCCACCGTACTGACCGGTCAGGAAGCCAATGAACTCCTCAAGGTCAGCTCGGTCGTCGAGCAGATCGGCGATCCGGTCGCGGACGCCCTCGGCGTCGTTCAGAAGGAACGCCGCCAGACGCTCATCTACCTGGCCGACCGGCGGGCTTCCGACGCACTGCCCTCTCTGCGCAGCCGGCGCGAGGCCACCGACAAGGCGGTCGCCGAGATCCGGGCCAGCATGGGCAGGACCGGAGTCAGCGACGATCTGCGCGCCGACTCCGCCCGCAAGCTGCGGTCGCTGATCGAGGGGCTCGACGGCCTGAGCGCCCTGCGCCGTTCGGTCGAGGCGGGCACTCTCTCGCGCGACCAGGCCCAGGAGTTCTACAACCGCATCATCGACCCCGGCTTCGGCTTCCTCACGACGCTTCACGGCCTCGACGACGTCGAGATGGAACGGCAGGGCCGCGCCCTCGTCGGACTCGCCCGAGCCATGGAGATGCTCTCCCGCGAGGACGCCCTGATCGCCTCCTCGCTGACCACCGGCAAAATCACCGCCGACGAGGTCCGCGCGCTTTCCGATTTCGTCGCCAACCGCAAGCTGTACTACGAGTCCAATCTCGAAGTCCTGCCCGCCAAGGAACGCGAGATCTATCAGCAGTACTGGCGCAGTCCGCAGACCGCGCCGCTGCGCGCCCTTGAGGAACGTCTGATCGAGGCGGGCCCCGACACAAAGACGAGTGCCTCCGAAGCGGCACGCTGGATGTCGGCCGCAACACCTGTCCTCGAAGACCTGACCCGTGAGGCCAAGGAATCGGGCAACCGCTACGAGGACCGGGTCGAGCCCGCCGCGTACAGCGTCTTCGTCAAGGCGGGCGTCGCCGGCGTCCTCGGCTTCCTCGCCCTCCTCGTCTCGGTGATCGTCTCCGTACGCATCGGCCGTGACCTCGTCCGCGATCTCTCCCGGCTCCGCAAGGAGGCCCATGAGGTCTCCGGCGTACGCCTGCCGAGCGTGATGCGCAGGCTCGCCGCCGGTGAGCATGTCGACGTCGAGACCGAGGCGCCGCGCCTTGAGTACGACAAGGACGAGATCGGTCAGGCGGGCCAGGCGCTCAACACCCTCCAGCGGGCCGCTGTCGAGGCGGCCGTCCGGCAGGCCGACATGCGCCGCGGAGTCTCCGAGGTCTTCGTCAACCTCGCCCGCCGCAACCAGGTCCTGCTGCACCGCCAGCTCACGCTCCTGGACACCATGGAGCGCCGCACCGAGGACACCGAGGAGCTCGCGGACCTCTTCCGCCTGGACCACCTCACGACCCGCATGCGCCGGCATGCCGAGGGCCTGGTGATCCTCTCCGGAGCCGCCCCTTCCCGTCAGTGGCGCAAGCCGATCCAGCTCATGGATGTCGTGCGGGCCGCGGTCGCCGAGGTCGAGGACTACGAGCGCATCGAGGTGCGCCGACTGCCCAGGATCGGGGTCGGCGGACCCGCCGTCGCCGACCTCACCCACCTCATCGCCGAACTCCTGGAGAACGCCACGGTGTTCTCGCCCCCGCACACCGGCGTCCAGGTGCACGGTGAGCGGGTCGCCAACGGCTTCACCCTCGAAATCCACGACCGCGGCCTCGGTATGGCCCCCGAGTTGCTGCTCGACGCCAACCTGCGGCTCGCCGAGACCCCCGAGTTCGAACTGTCGGACACCGACCGGCTCGGCCTTTTCGTCGTCAGCAGGCTCGCCCAGCGCCAGAACGTCCGGGTCTCGCTCCAGCCCTCGCCGTACGGCGGCACCACCGCCGTCGTCTTCATCCCCGCGGCCCTGCTCACCGAAGCCCCCGAGACCCAGGGCACCGGCTTCCGGCTCGACCGCAAGAGCGAGAGCGCGGCCGGCCGGCGCGGCAGCGACGGAAGGCTTTCGGCGCTCGCCAAGGTTCCGACCCACCTCGGTGGCCCGGCAGCGCTCGACGGCCCCGTCGAACTGGAGGCCCCCGTCGGCGCCCTGGGCTTCGACGACCGGCTTGTCCGCGGCGCGGTGGACGCCGCATCCGATCTCGAGGACACGGAGAGCGAGCGCGGCGGGATCTTCCGCGCCCGCGCCCGTGAGCGCCGCCGTCCCACGCCGGACGAGCAGCATCAGCAGGCACTCGACCAGACGTCCGAACGGAATTCGGGCCCGGTGCCACTGCCCCGCCGCAGGCCGCCGACCCTGGTCACGGACCACGGCCGCCGGGTGGACGAGCAGGGTCGTACACACCCCGCTCCGGCCCCCGACCCCGGCCGTTCCACCGCGGCGCCCGGTCCGGCATTCGCCGAGCCCGCGCTCGCGCCCGCGCCGGAGCCCCGCCAGGCTCCGGAGCCGGGTCCCGAACCCGGACCCGCCCCCGAGCCGGCGACACCGGGTCCCGCGCCGGTTCCCGGCCGGCAGTCGCCCGCCGGCCCGGCACCCGCCCCGGTCGACGGACTGCCCCGCCGTGTGCGCCAGGCGAGCCTCGCGCACCAGCTCAGGGACTCGGCCGCGGCCGACCGGCAGCCGCACCCGGCCTCGGGAGGGGACGTCGAGCGCGACGCGGAACAAGTACGCAGCCGTATGGCCTCCATGCAACGAGGCTGGCAGCGCGGCCGCCGCCAGAACGCCGAAGAGGCCGAGGCCACCGACCAGGCCACCGGCCCCGGCGAGACAGCACCACGAACGAGATTTGAGGGGGACGGTCGATGACCGCACCGCACGCCGCAGCAACCAACGCCATGGGAGGCACGCAGGCCGCCAGGACCGGCGGCGAGCTCAACTGGCTTCTCGACGAACTGGTCGACCGGGTCCGCAGCATCCAGAAGGCACTCGTGCTCTCCGGCGACGGCCTGGCCACCGGCACCTCCAGGGAGCTCACCCGCGAGGACAGCGAGCATCTCGCCGCCGTCGCCTCCGGGTTCCACAGCCTCGCCAAGGGCGTCGGCCGCCACTTCGAGGCCGGCCGGGTCCGTCAGACCGTCGTGGAACTCGACGAGGCGTTCCTCTTCGTCACGGCGGCGGGCGACGGCAGCTGTCTGGCCGTCCTCGCCGACGCGGACTCCGACGTCGGCCAGGTGGCATATGAGATGACGCTCATGGTCAAGCGGGTCGGAGTGCACCTGGCCACCGCTCCCCGGACCGGTCAGACCGCCGGAGGATGAGTGGCCGGCATGAGTGACTCGGCTCAGTATGCTCGCAGTCCGCACCACTTCTTCGACGCGGACGCGGGCCCCGTGGTCCGTCCGTACGCCATGACCCGCGGCCGGACCAGCACCGCGACCCGTCACCGGCTCGATCTGATCGCCCTGGTCGTGCCCGAGGCCGCGGCCGACGATCCGGGCCGTGACCAGTCGCTGTCGCCGGAGCATGTCGAGATCGTCGAGCGCTGTGGCGATGTGCCCCAGTCGATCGCCGAACTCGCGGCCACCCTGGACCTTCCCGTGGGTGTGGTCCGCGTCCTGGTCGGCGATCTCCTTGAGGACGCCCTGGTGCATGTAACCCGTCCCGTTCCGCCGGCCGAGCTGCCGGACGTGAGCATTCTCCGCGAGGTGATCAATGGTCTTCGGGCGCTCTAGCCGCCGAAAGCCGCCCATCGAACCCGTGACGCTGAAACTTCTGGTCGCGGGCGGATTCGGCGTCGGCAAGACAACGCTGGTGGGCGCGGTCAGCGAGATCAGACCGCTCCGTACCGAGGAGACGCTGAGCGAGGCGGGTCGGCCCGTCGACGATCTCGAGGGCGTGGAGAGCAAGAAGACCACCACGGTCGCGATGGACTTCGGGCGCATCACGCTCCGCGAAGACCTGGTGCTCTACATCTTCGGCACCCCCGGCCAGGACCGTTTCTGGTTCCTCTGGGACGAGCTCGCACAGGGCGCGCTCGGCGCGGTCGTCCTCGCCGACACCCGTCGCCTGGAGGACTCCTTTGCGGCCATCGACTACTTCGAACGGCGCGGGATCCCCTTCACCGTCGCGGTCAACTGCTTCGAAGGGGCGGGCCGTTTCCCCGGCGAAACCGTGCGGGCGGCGCTCGATCTCGACGCCGAAGTGCCCGTGCTGATGTGCGACGCGCGGGAGAGGGAGTCCGTCAAGGAGGTGCTGGTCGCGGTGGTCGAGCACGCCCTGACCCGCGCCGACCGGCAGCGCGAGCACGCCACGACCTGACGGTGCCGAACCAACACGGCCCGTACCCCCACCGACAGGGGTACGGGCCGTGAGCCGTGCGGGGCCGTCCCGAGCGCCGGGTGTGGCTCAGGACCGGCCGCCGTCCTCCTCCCAGCCGAAGCTCCGCTCGACCGCCTTGCGCCAGTTGTCGTACTCGCGCTCGCGGATCTCCGCCTCCATGCGCGGCGACCACTCCACATCGCGCTGCCAGTGTGTCTTCAGCTCGTCGAGGTCCGACCAGACGCCGGTCGCGAGCCCGGCGGCGTACGCCGCTCCCAGACACGTCGTCTCGGAGACCTTCGGGCGGATCACCGGCACCCCCAGCACATCCGCCTGATGCTGCATCAGCAGGTTGTTGGCGGTCATGCCGCCGTCGACCTTGAGCGTGGTGATCTGCACCCCGGAGTCCTGGTACATCGCGTCGACGACCTCCCGCGTCTGCCAGCTCGTAGCCTCCAGCACCGCCCGGGCCAGATGCGCCTTGGTGACGTAGCGCGTCAGACCTGTCACGACACCGCGGGCGTCGGAGCGCCAGTACGGGGCGAACAGGCCGGAGAACGCGGGCACGATGTACGCCCCGCCGTTGTCGTCCACGCTCGCCGCCAGCGTTTCGATCTCGTCCGCGCTGCGGATGATGCCGAGCTGGTCGCGGAACCACTGCACCAGCGCACCGGTGATGGCGATCGAACCCTCCAGGCAGTACACCGGATTCTCGTCGCCGATCTTGTAGCCGAGGGTGGTGATCAGACCGCTCTTGGAGGGCACGGGCCGGTTGCCGGTGTTCAGCAGCAGGAAACTGCCGGTGCCGTACGTGTTCTTGGCCGTGCCCGTGTCGTAGCAGGCCTGCCCGAAGACGGCCGCCTGCTGATCGCCCAGCGCGGATGCCACCGGCACCCCCGCGAGCTGGCCGACGGCCGTCCCGTACACCTCGGACGACGACCTGATCTCCGGGAGCATCACCTGCGGCACGTTCATCGCCGACAGGATCGTGGGGTCCCATTCGAGGGTCCCCAGATTCATCAGCATGGTGCGCGACGCGTTGGTCACATCAGTGGCGTGGACCCCGCCCTCCGTGCCGCCGGTGAGATTCCAGATCAGCCAGGAGTCGATGGTCCCGAAGGCGATTTCTCCGCGCTCGGCCCGGCTGCGCAGCCCGGGCACGTGGTCGAGCAGCCAGGCGCACTTGGGCCCGGAGAAGTAGCTGGCGAGCGGCAGCCCGGTCGCGTCGCGGAAGCGGTCCTGCCCGTCCGTGCCGCCCAGTTCGTTGCAGAGAGCTGAGGTACGGGTGTCCTGCCAGACGATCGCGTTGTGCACGGGTTTGCCGGTCGCCCGGTCCCACAGCACCGTGGTCTCCCGCTGGTTGGTGATGCCGAGGGCGCTGAGCTGGTCGGCGCGCAGCCCCGCCTTGGCGATCGCCCCCGCCACCACCGCCTGCACCTTGGACCAGATCTCGGTGGCGTCGTGCTCCACCCAGCCCGGCTTGGGGAAGATCTGACGGTGTTCACGCTGGTCGACGGCGACGATCGCGCCGTCCTGGTTGAAGATGATGCAGCGGCTGGACGTGGTGCCCTGGTCGATTGCGGCGACGAACCTGTCCGTCATGACATCCCCTTGTCGATGAGGCCAAAAGGGCCTAGAAGGCTGCGTTGAAGATGAGGCCGGCCAGCAGCCCGCCGATGACGGGCCCGGCCACCGGCACCCAGGCGTAACCCCAGTCGGAGGTGCCCTTGTTGGGGATCGGAAGCAGCGCGTGGGTGATGCGCGGTCCGAGGTCGCGGGCAGGGTTGACGGCGTAACCGGTCGGCCCGCCGAGCGAGAGACCGATGCCGACGACCAGCAGTGAGACCAGGAGGATGGAAATGCCGGATCCGTAGATCCCGGCGTCCTGCCCGGGTATCTGGCCGATGCCTATGCCGTCGTTCTTGCCGAAGGCGAGAATCGGCAGGACCAGGCCGACGGTCGCGATGGTCTCCGTCATCAGGTTGGCGACGGGACTGCGGATCTCCGGTGCTGTGGAGAAGATCCCGAGCGTGGGCTGCGCGTTCCTCTCGTCGGCATTGGCCCGGAACTGCGCGAAGTAGACGAGGTAGGCGAGTACGGCCCCGAGGACGGCGCCGACCATCTGCGCCACGATGTAGAGCGGGACCTTGCTCCACTCGCCGGTGTCGACGGCGACGCCGAGCGTCACGGCCGGGTTGAGATGCCCGCCGGACAGGGGCGCGGAGGTGTACGCACCGGCCAGCACCCCGAAGCCCCAGCCGAAGGCGATCACGACCCAGCCCGCGGAGCGGGCTTTGGAGTGATGGAGCGTGACTGCGGCGCAGACGCCCGCGCCGAAGAGGATGAGGATCGCGGTGCCGATGACCTCACCGACAAATATGTCTCCGTTGCTCATGGTGGCTCCTAGGCCCTCGCCCGGGGCCCCGGCCCCGGTCCTGCGTGCAGGGTGCGTGCTCCATGGCGTGCGTGGCTGCGGCGGGAGGCAGGGGATTCCCGTACTCTGCCCGGCGTCCGTGACGCGCATGCCGAAGTGCGGCGATGCCGACGATGAGGCAGTGTTCACCGGCCATGATGGGTCGTCAAGGCCATTGACAGCATGCGCAGTTCAGGGCCGGTGCGTTGACACGCCACCCCGGAACGTAAGGCAGCGGGAGGCCGCCTTCCGGTCGGCTCAGCGGACGGCGACGACCGCCGAACCATGGCCGAACAGTCCCTGGTTCGCGGTGATTCCGGTGCGGGCGCCGGTCACCTGGCGCTCTTTGGCGGTACCGCGCAGCTGCCAGGTCAGCTCGCAGACCTGGGCAATGGCCTGAGCGGGTACGGCCTCGCCGAAGGAGGCGAGACCGCCGCTGGTGTTCACGGGGATGCGCCCGCCGAGCGCGGTGGCTCCCTCACGCACCAGCTTGGCGCCCTCGCCGGCCACGCACAGGCCGATGTCCTCGTACCATTCGAGCTCCAGGGCGGTGGACAGGTCGTAGACCTCGGCGAGGGAGAGGTCCTCGGGTCCGATGCCCGCCTCCTCGTACGCGGCCAGCGCGATGGACTTCCGGAAGGTGTGCGGGAAGGGGTCCACGGCCGCCGCCGAGTCGGTGGCGATGTCCGGGAGGTCGAGTACGGTCCTCGGATACGTGGGGGTGACGGTGGATACGGCCCGGATCCGGACCGGGTGGGCGGCTCCGTGCCGGCGCGCGAAATCCAGACTCGCGAGCACCAGTGCCGCCGCGCCGTCGGAGGTCGCGCAGATGTCGAGCAGCCGCAGCGGATCGGCGACCACCGGGGAGGCGGCGACCTCCTCGGCCGAGACGGCGGACCGGTAGCGGGCGTGGGGATTCAGCGCGCCGGCAGCCGCGTTCTTCACCTTGACCAGGGCGAAGTCCTCGGGAGAGTCGCCGTGCAGGGCCATGCGGCGCCGGGCGTAGAGTCCGAAATAGGCGGGGTTGGTGGCGCCGAGCAGCCGGAAGCGCACCCAGTCCGGGTCGTCGGGCCGCTCGCCCCCGGCGGGCGCGAAGAAGCCTTTCGGCGCCGCGTCCGCGCCCACCACGAGCACCACGTCGGCCATGCCCGCGAGGATCTGGGAGCGCGCGGTGTTGATCGCCTGCGCGCCGGAGGCGCAGGCGGCGTAGACGCTGGTCACGCGCGCTCCCTGCCAGCCCAGGGCCTGGGCGAACGTCGCCCCCGCCACATAGCCGGGGTAGCCGCAGCGCATGGTGTCCGCGCCGACGACCGACTGCACCTGGCGCCAGCCGATCCCGGCGTCGGCGAGCGCGGCCCGGGCGGCCACGGTCCCGTACTGGACGAAACTGCGCCCCCACTTGCCCCAGGGATGCATCCCCGCCCCGAGGATCGCCACCTCGCCGGTCATGACGCCACTCGCACGGGCCGCCAGTGCCAGGTCGTCCAGAGTGTCTCCGGGGTCTCGTCGAGCACGCCGGGCACCACCTCGACCTCCATTCCGACCGCGAGATCACCGACCGACACACCCGGCACGGCCTGGCCGAGTACGACCATCCGCTCTGCTTCGAGCTCGACGGCGACGAGCGTGTACGGCTCCCACTCGGTGTCCGGGTCGGAGACATAGGGCGCCGGCGGGCGGTAGCGCCCGTCCGTGTACGACCACACCCGGCCGCGCTTCGACAGCGGCACCTCCGCCAGCTCACCTCCGGCGCACGCCGGGTTGCGGCAGAAGGTGTCCTCGCGGGGGAAGAAGACGGCCGAGCAGGCCGAGCAGCGGGTTCCGAGCAGCCGGAAGTCCTCCTCGCCGGTGTCCTGTGTGAACCAGCCGGTCACCACGGGCGTACGCGTCACGGTGCCTCCCAGCAATCTGACGGAACGTCAGAAGTGTGCCACGGGTCAGCTCTCCCGGCGACCCGCCCGGGAGATGAACCGGAAAGCGCCCTGCTGCGTCCGAGTCGGAGAAAGGACGGCCGGAGCCCACGGGGGTGGTCCCGGGCGTCCTTTCCCGCCTCAGTGCCCGGCGACCGAACGCAGGGCGACGGGGAAATCGAAGTAGGTGTCCGGGAAGGGCTCCGGCCTGTAGGTGAAGTGCCACCACTCCTCGGGCAGGTTCACGAAGTCCTCGCCGCTCAACGTGCCGTTCAGAAGCTGCCGGTTGGCGCGCTGTTCACCCTGGATTCTGGGGTCGACGGTGTGGGACAGCGTGTCGAAGCAGTCGAATCCGGTCCCCATGTCGACGGAATTGTCCGGGAAACGCTGGGACTTGGGTGCGAAGCAGGGGGCGAGAGGCTCACCCGGCACATGCGGCCTGGTGGGAAGCGCCGGCAGCTTCACGACGGTGAGATCGACCGTGCTCCCGCGGCTGTGCCCGGACTTCTCCGCGATATAACCGTCGGCGAACAACCTCGACTTGTCGACCTGTGGATAGAACTCCCGCTTCATGGCCTCGTCCGCGAGATCCTTCGCCCATCGGACGAAGTGGTCCACGGCCCGCTGGGGCCGATAGCAGTCGTACACCTTCAGGGAATAGCCCTGCCGCAGCAGTTTCCGCTGCGCCCGGCGAAGAGCCTGCGCGGCGGGCCGGGTGACGATGCACAGCGGCTGGCGATAGCCGTCGACGGGCTCGCCCACGAAATTGTGCCCGGTCGGGTAGCGCATCTCCTCGATGATCGTCGGGTCAACGGTACGCAGCGCCACGAACTCCTTCGGGGCCTTCGGCTCGGGTCCGGCCTGCACGGGAGAGGCCGTCAGGACGATGACGGCGCAGAGGGCGGCGGCCGTCGCTGCGAGTGAGCGCACAGCGGGAGCAAGTCCGGTCATGCGCACACCGTCTATCAGTTCCGGGCCCCGCGGGAAAGGGCGATCGGATACAGTCCGCGCGTGTCCAAGGACTCCCACTGCGCCAACTGCGGAGCGCCGTACGCCTCCGTCACGGACTGGCCCCGCACCTGCCCCGCCTGCGCGGAGACGGCCTACCGCAACCCCCTGCCCGTCGCCGTCGCGCTGCTGCCGACGCGCGACGCCGAAGGCACCGGTCTCGTCGTCATCACCCGCACGATCGACCCGGGGTGCGGCTCTATCGCGCTGCCGGGCGGCTACATCGACTTCGGTGAGGACTGGCAGCAGGCGGTCGTAAGGGAGTTGGCGGAGGAAACCGGCATCGAGGCCTCCCGCGCCGACGTCCGGCTGGCCGACGCCATGAGCTCCCCGGACGGCCACCTGCTCCTCTTCGGCCTGCTGCCGCAACGCCGGGCGCCGGACCTCCCGCCATCCGTTCCGACGGACGAGACGACAGGCTGGCATGTGCTGCACGCCCCCACGGACCTGGCGTTTCCGCTGCAGACCAAGGCGGTACGACGGTGGTTCGAGGGCGGGTACGCGTAAGGGCCACTGGGCGTGCCGCAAGGTCTCGCCTGGTTCGCCCCGTGGCCCTTCGGACACGGGAGGTGCGCCCACCACCGGAGCCCGCTCACCGATCGGGCCTGATCCGGCCTGATCGGGCCCTGATCCAAAAGTAGGGCGCTACGCTCCGGACCCCCTCACCCGCACCCTCCACCGCGGCCGCGTCGACCCCTCCTCCGCGACCTGCTTCACCACCACCCGGCCGTCCACCAGCCGCGACGTATAGCGCTCCACCTCCGCGGTCTCCCAGCCGTCCCCCACGTCCGGGACCACCAGGCCACCGCCCGTTCGCCCCTCCGCCGGCGCCCAGACCTCAAGCTCCATCTCGCCGTCGGCGCCCCGCACCGGGATCACCGCGCCGCCCCGCGCCAGCACCGGGACCCGCGACAGCGGCGCGTCGACGAGCACTTGCCCCGGCCCTTCGTACGCCTCGCCCGTCGCGGTGTCGTACCAGCGTCCCCGGGGCAGCCGTACCGCCCGCCGGTCCGTCCCCCGCTGCAGCACCGGCGCCACCAGCAGCGCGTCCCCCAGCAGAAAAGCGTCCTCGCAGTCGCGCAGTACCCGGTCCTCCGGGCAGCCCCACCACAGCGGACGCGCGTACGGCGCCCCGGTCAGGTGTGCCAGGTGAGCAAGCGTGACGAAGTAGGGCCGCAGCCGTTCCCGTTCGGTGAGCGCCGCCCGCGCATGGGCGAGGACCGCGGGGCCGAACTCCCACGGCTCCCTGCGCCCGGCGTCGATCGCCGCGTGTGTACGGAAGAGCGGCAGATGCGCCCCCAGTTGGAACCAGCGCAGATACAGCTCGGGCGACGGGCTGCCGTCGAAGCCGCCGACGTCGGGGCCGGAGTAGGGGACCCCGCACAGCCCGAGCCCCAGCGCCAGTGAGAGCGAGGCGCGCAGCCCGGGCCAGCCGGTGGACACGTCGCCGGACCAGGTGCCCCCGTAGCGCTGCATGCCCGCCCAGCCGGAACGGGAGAAGAGGAAGGGCCGCTCCTCGGGCCGCAGCCGCCGCAGACCTTCGTACCCGGCGCGCGCCATCGCGAGGCCGTACACATTGTGGGCCGCCCGGTGATCGCCGCCCTGCCCGCCCTGCCCGTCCAGGGCGTGCCGGGCCGAGCGGGGGAGTGTCATGTCGCCGAAGGGTGTGAAGGACACCGGTTCGTTCATGTCGTGCCAGACCCCGGAGAAGCCCTGCGTCAGCCGCTCGGCGTAGAGCTCTCCCCACCAGCGGCGCGCCCGCGGGTCGGTGAAGTCCGGATAGACGCAGTCGCCTGGCCAGACGACGCCCCGGACCTCCTGCCCCGCCGCGTCCTTCACGAAGGCATCCACCGTCCGCCCGCCGTCGTACACCGGATTCCCCGGCTCCGCCTTCACCGCCGGATCGACGATGGAGACCAGCCGCATCCCGTCCTCCCGCAGGTCCTTCGCCAGTCGCGGCAGATCCGGGAACCGCTCGCGGTCGACGGTGAAAACCTGATGCGCGTCGTAGTGGTCGATGTCGAGATGGACGGCCGACAGCGGCAGATCCCGCTCCCGGTATCCCGCCACGATCCGCCGCACTTCGCGCTCACTGCCGAAGCCCCACCGGGCGTGCTGCGGGCCGAGCGCCCAGGACGGCGGTACGGCGGGGGCGCCCGTCAGCTGTGTCCAGCCGGCCAGCACACGCGCGGGGGTGCCCACGACCACCCAGCAGCGCAGCGGTCCGCCGTCCATCCGCACCTCGCTGGTGCCGGGCCGGTCGTGGCCCGAGCCCGCACCCTCCTCGCCCTCCCGCAGGGTGACGCGGCCGTCCCAGGTGTTGTCGTGGAAAGCGAGATGGGTGCCGGCGTCGGAGACCACCAGCTGGACGGGCATGGTGATGTAGAGCGGGTCGTCGTCGGGACCGAAGCTGCCGCGGGGGTCGGTGTTCCAGAGCCGGTAGGTGCCGTTTGGCAGCCGCGGTCCGGACGACCGGCCGCCGAGCCCGAAGAAGCGCGCGTCCGCGGGGACTTCGGTGCGCTGGACCCACCGCGCCTGGCCGCCACACACCGGTTCCCACCAGCGAGGGGGCAGATCCCGGCGCAGAACCACCCCGCCGGGGGTACGGATCTCGACGGCTCCGTGCCGTGACACCTCCACCGTCACCCGCTCCGACACCACACGCCAGCCGCCGTCCTTGTCGGGCTCCAGCTCGGCCCGCGGGTCGGCGTCGGGAGGGTCACCGGCGAGCGCGTACGAGGGACCGGGCTCGGCGCCGTCCCAGCCCCAGAAGACGGCGCCGCCCGACGCCACTCGGATACGCAGCCGAGAACGGGCAAAGCGGATGATTCCTCCGCCGGGCAGGGGCTCGGCCCCGGCCACGGGCCCCGGCACCCTGGCTCGCTCGGCCCCTCTCGCGGGAAGCTCCCGTGCGTCGGTGCGCCGTTGCCGCCAGGCCGAGCGTGCCACGCGCAGCCCCTGCACCGTTCCGAAGATCCTCACCGAGCGCACCAGATCACGACCGTCCATGCAGCTCAGCCTGCCATCCGGGCGAGGGCGCGCGGGGTTTGTTCAGCTTCCGTTCACCCGTGGTGGGAGCACCTATTCTCTTGCCCGACCATGGGTGGGGAGCCCTGGTGCGAAAGAGGATCACATGGCATCGTCCGTGTCAGCCGCCTCACGCGCACACCCCGCTCGTGGTGCGACGCACGCCGACCACGCGTAGAGCCACCCGGGAGCCGACCCATCATGACCTCAGCAGCGCACCCTGCCCCTCTCTGGCAGCCGGACGCCGACCGCATCGCCGTCGCCCGGATCACCCGGTTCCAGACCTGGGCCGCCGAGCGGCACGGTGCCCCGGCCGAGGGCGGATACGCGGCGCTGCACCGCTGGTCCGTGAACGAGCTCGAAACGTTCTGGCAGGCGGTCGCCGAGTGGTTCGACATCCGCTTCTCCAGCCCGTACGAGCGAGTCCTCGCCGATCCGGGCATGCCCGGTGCCCGGTGGTTCCCCGGCGCCACACTGAACTACGCGGAGCACGCGCTGCGCTCCGCCGAGGGCCGCCCCCAGGATCCGGCGCTCCTCCATGTGGACGAAGCACATGAGCAGACTCCGATCAGCTGGGCCGAACTCCGCCGCCAGGTGGGCGCGCTCGCCGCGGAACTGCGGGCCCTCGGCGTGCGCCCCGGCGACCGGGTCAGTGGCTATCTGCCCAACATCCCGCAGGCGGTCACCGCCCTGCTCGCGACCGCGGCGGTCGGCGGTGTGTGGACCTCCTGCGCCCCCGACTTCGGTGCGCGCAGCGTCCTCGACCGCTTCCAGCAGGTCGAGCCCGTGGTCCTGTTCACCGTCGACGGCTACCGCTACGGCGGCAAGGAACACGACCGCACCGGGACCGTCGCCGAGCTACGCGGTGAACTCCCCACCCTGCGCGCGGTGATCCACATTCCGCTGCTCGGTACCGCGGCTCCTCAGGGGGCGCTCGACTGGTCCACGGTCACCTCCGGCGACGCGGAGCCCGTCTTCGAGCAGGTCCCCTTCGACCACCCGCTGTGGGTCCTGTACTCCTCCGGTACGACGGGTCTGCCCAAGGCCATCGTCCAGTCGCAGGGCGGCATCCTGCTGGAGCACTTCAAGCAGATCGGACTGCACTGCGACCTCGGCCCCGAGGACCGCTTCTTCTGGTACACCTCGACCGGCTGGATGATGTGGAACTTCCTCGTCTCCGGCCTGCTCACCGGCACGACGGTCGTCCTGTACGACGGCAGCCCCGGCTATCCCGACACCGGCGCCCAGTGGCGTATCGCCGAACGCACCGGGGCAACCCTCTTCGGCACCTCGGCGGCGTATGTGATGGCCTGCCGCAAGGCCGGTGTCCACCCCTCCCGCGATCACGATCTGTCCCGTATCGCGTGTGTCGCCACCACCGGCTCCCCGCTGCCGCCCGACGGTTTCCGCTGGCTGCACGACGAGGTCGCCGAGGACCTGTGGATCGCCTCGGTCAGTGGTGGTACGGACGTCTGCAGCTGTTTCGCGGGTGCCGTTCCGACCCTGCCCGTCCACATCGGCGAGCTTCAGGCCGCCTGCCTCGGCACCGATCTCCAGTCCTGGGACCCGCACGGCAAGCCGCTCATCGGCGAGGTCGGCGAGCTGGTCGTGACCAACCCCATGCCATCCATGCCGGTCAGGTTCTGGAACGACCCCGACGGCAGCCGCTACCGCGACAGCTACTTCGAGATGTTCCCCGGCGTCTGGCGGCACGGCGACTGGATCACCATCACCGACCGCGGCTCCGTGGTCATCCATGGCCGCTCGGACTCCACCCTCAACCGCCAGGGTGTCCGTATGGGTTCCGCCGATATCTATGAAGCCGTCGAGCGCCTGCCCGAGATCAAGGAATCGCTGGTCATCGGCTTGGAGGAGCCGAACGGCGGGTACTGGATGCCCTTGTTCGTCCACCTCGTCGAGGGTGCCGTACTCGATGAGGGGCTGCGCACGCGCATCAAGCAGACGATCCGCGAACAGCTCTCGCCGCGCCATGTCCCGGACGAGGTGATCGAGGTCCCCGGCATCCCCCACACCCTCACCGGCAAGCGCATCGAGGTCCCGGTGAAGCGCCTCCTCCAGGGCACCGCCCTGGCCAAGGCGGTCAATCCGGGCTCGGTCGACAACCTCGACCTGCTCCGCTTCTACGAGGACCTGGCGCGCACCCGCTCGTCACCTCACTGACGGGCGGGCCCTCGCCCGCTTGGTGACGGTTCGTACGTGTTCCCAGCGTGGGAACCCGCCCGAGGCCAGGGAGTTGAGTTCCGTACCCACGATGTCCGAGGCGTGATCGTTCTCGATCACCAGCACGTCTGACGCCTGACGCAGGACGTCCAGGAGCGCCTCGCGCCGCCCGGCCGTGAAGCGGCCCCGTACGGATTCTGCGCCCGCGGGCTGCACACGACGGCCCGCGCGTCCGCCCGAAGTGCCGCCGCAAGGGCGTCCGGACGCATGCCCTCGTCGTCGACCGCCACGGGGATGAACCACGATCTCCTGGGAACTCTCTGTGGCCTCGCTCCCGACGACGCACAGGGCGCCTACCTGGGAGTGCACGGAGTCGCCGCATAGGCCCAGCGCAGGGCCGGTCCGCTCGTCGTCACCGGGATCATCGCGGCAGGCCCGGCGGGCTGGGCCCTGCGCGGCGCCGGACTGGTCGCCACCTGCTTCGCCCAGCACGGCCTTTGTGCGAAAAGCGCTGCCGGAAGACCCGTTGTCAGTGCCGTCGATTACGGTGAGTCACCAGTGATCAACTGCTCTCAGGGGGAGAAATGGCGAACACCAGGCAGCCGAAGCAGGCCAAGCGAACCAGGCCGTCCAAGAGGCAGCGGTCCAAAGACAGGAGCGCAACCCTGCGGCGCACGCTGCACCGCGAAGTACCCAGCACCGTAGGCGTCCTGGCCGACGCACAGGACTTCGCCGAAATGCGCCGGTACCGCACCTTCACCTTCGACGACCACGCAGGATATCTCCGGCACGTCGAAGCCCTGCTCAAACACCTCTCCACCCGCCAACTCCACATCAGCGTCGCTCTCTTCGACCCCGACGACTTCGCGGAGTACTGCACCGAGACGGGCCTCGACCCCGACACGGCCGCCGGCCGCAGCTGCTACACCGCCGCCGTCGCCGGCCGCGGCGCCGGCCTCGCCTACACCGGACAGCCCCTCGACCAGCTGCTGCCCCAGCTCATCAACACCGCCGTCCGCCAGGCGACCTGGGAGTACGCCACCCTGCTCCTCGCCGACGCCGGTGGCTGCGCCGACTGCGGCCAGGACATCGGCCGCGCCGCTTTCGACCGAGCCTCCCGCACCCTGATGCGGCTGCTCGAAGCGGCAGGGCCCGGCAGGCACCATCTGGTCTGCAGCATCCCCGCCCCCGACGAACAGCTCCTTGCCGTCCTCCACGCCGAAGGCGCCCCCGAAGCGCCCGTCGACGTGGACGCGTCCGAGGGCGCGGAATTCGTCACCGTCCTCGCCACCGGCATTGCTCTCGAAACACCCGGGGGCGTCGTTCTCCGTACGAGCACGGCGGACGCGCCGGACCGGCTCCACGGGTGGAGACTCCAGCGGGGCCGGCTCCTCCCGCTCACCGCCGGCGAGGTCTTCAGCGCCTACTGCACCGACGCCGCCACCGGCGATCCGATCTCGCCGGAGCCCGGCGTCGAGTACTGCGCGGGCTTCGACATCACCACCGACGATCCCGACCACTGTCACTGAACGCCGATGTCACTGAACGCCGATGGGGCTTCCCGCCGCCCTGGCAGGAAGCCCCATCGGTCACCACTGACCCGGCGCCCCGACTACTCGCCGGAGAGCACCGCCTGCGCGGCGACCCGCGCCTCCTCGGCGGTGTCCGCGGCCCGTGCCGCGGCGGCAGCCCGCTCGCACTGGGCGAGCGTGTACTTCGCCAGCGTCGCCCGGACGTAAGGAAGGGACGCCGCACCCATCGACAGCGAGGTCACACCAAGACCCGTGAGGACACACGCGAGCAGCGGATCGGAGGCAGCCTCACCGCACACACCACAGCTCTTGCCCTCGGCCTTCGCGGCCTCGGCCGACAGCGCCACAAGATCCAGCAAGGCCGGCTGCCACGGATCCTGCAGGCGCGACACCGCACCGACCTGACGGTCGGCGGCAAAGGTGTACTGCGCGAGGTCATTGGTGCCCAGCGACAGGAACGCCACCTCCTGCAGGATCGAGCGCGCCCGCAGCGCGGCGGACGGGATCTCCACCATCGCGCCGAACTTGGCCCGCAGCCCCGCCTCGCGGCACGCGTCCGCGAATGCCTTCGCGTCCGTACGGTCGGCCACCATCGGCGCCATGACCTCGAGGTAGACCGGCAGCCCCGCCGCGGCCTTGGACAGCGCCGTCAACTGTGTACGCAACACATCCGGGTGATCCAGAAGGCTACGCAGCCCCCGCACACCCAGCGCCGGGTTCGGCTCGTCGGCCGGAGTCAGGAAGTCGAGCGGCTTGTCCGCACCGGCGTCCAGCACCCGTACGACCACCCGTCCCTCCGGAAACGCCTCCAGCACCTTGCGGTACGCCTCGACCTGCTTCTCCTCCGACGGCGCCTCCTTGCTGTCGTCCAGGAAGAGGAACTCCGTACGGAACAGACCGACACCCTCGGCACCGGCCTCGACCGCGGCCTGCACATCGGCGGGCCCGCCGACATTGGCCAGCAGCGGCACCTTGTGCCCGTCGGACGTGGCACCGGGCCCGCTGGAAGCGGCGAGTGCGGCCCGGCGCTCCGCCGCGGCCCTCTCCAGCTCACTCCGCTTCGCGGCGCTCGGCTCGACGAAGATCTCGCCGGTGCTGCCGTCGACCGCCACGAGCGTGCCCTCGGCCAGCTCCCTGGCACCCGGCAGGGCCACCACCGCGGGCACCCCGAGGGCCCGCGCGAGAATGGCACTGTGGCTGGTCGGCCCGCCCTCCTCGGTGACGAATCCGAGCACCAGCGCCGGGTCGAGCAGGGCCGTGTCCGCAGGCGCGAGGTCCCGCGCGATCAGTACATACGGCTCGTCGCTGTCCGGCACACCGGGCATCGGCACGCCCAGCAGCCGCGCCACGATCCGGTTCCGCACGTCGTCCAGGTCGGCAACGCGACCGGCAAGGTACTCCCCGGCGCCCGCCAATAGCGCTCTGAACGCGGCGAACGCGTCGTACACCCCGCGCTCGGCCGTGCTCCCGACAGCGATGCGCCGCTCCACATCTGCCATGAGCTCCGGGTCCTGCGCCATCATGGCCTGCGCCTCAAGAACGGCCTGTGCCTCTCCACCGGCCAGATTGCCCCTGGCAATCAGATCGGCGGCCACAGCTTCCACGGCCTTGCGGGCGCGCCCCTGTTCGCGCTTCGCGTCCTGCGGCGGAATCTGCTTGGCCGGCGGCTCCAGAACCGCCGTGCCCATGTGCCGGACCTCGCCGATGGCCACACCGTGGCTCACGCCGACGCCTCGCAGCGTTGTCTCCATTGCAACCCGTCTCCGATCGAGCGGCGGTCCGCACCGCCGCGGTGGATGTCCCACTCGCCGCCACTGCGGCGTGAGCGCTACTGCCAGCCGAAGAGCGCGTCGCCGGCCTTCACGTCGCCGTTCTCCCGGACGTCGGAGAGGGAGTCGGCTGTGGCCTCGAGTGCCACCACCGGGCAGATCGGGGACTTGCCCGCAGCCTCGACGGCCGCCGGGTCCCAGCGGACCACTGCCTGCCCGCGCTGAACCGTGTCGCCCTTGCTGACGAGCAGCTCGAAGCCGCTGCCATTGAGCTGAACAGTGTCGATGCCGAGGTGGGTGAGGACACCGTGCCCCTGGTCGTCGACGACGACGTAGGCGTGCGGATGGAGGGAGACGACGATGCCGTCAACCGGGGCGAGGGCCTCCGAAGGCTCACGCACGGGGTCGATCGCGGTACCGGGGCCGACCATCGCACCGGAGAAGACCGGGTCCGGCACAGCTGCGAGTCCGATGGCGCGTCCGGCAAGAGGGGACGTCACTGTGGTCATGGAGCCTCCCAGGGGCGGAGATTCGAAGCGCGTCGTCACTGCCTGTCCTGGACGACGCGCTGTTCAGAAGGGTAAATCACGAGAAGTCCTAGTTCCGCCCGGTAGTTGCCAGTTGGCGGACCTAGAGGTGCACCGGAACCGATTTGCCGTCGCGTCCCGGCGGGCTGTAGGGTCGCACCCCTGCCCGACCCCAACACGACGTCGCGTCGGGGGTCAGCAGCACCTATCAAGGCGAGATACTAACTGGTCTAAACCTCTGCTGCCCGCAGGGCGGTGGTCAGGAGGACCGGAAAAGCCTGATAGTCTTTGGAAACACCGAAGGGAAGCGCCCGGAGGACCCCATGAAAAAGGGCCTGAAGGAAGCGTCCGTTCCTTGAGAACTCAACAGCGTGCCAAAAGTCAACGCCAGATATGTTGATACCCCGTCTCTGCTTCGGCAGGGCGTGGTTCCTTTGAAAGTCCTATCTTGGCCCTTTGGGCGGGTAGGCAATTGACACAGCGAGGACGCTGTGAACAGTCGGTCTTATTCCGACCGGCTGTTCCGCTCTTGTGGTGTTCATCCCGATTACGGGAAAACATTCATGGAGAGTTTGATCCTGGCTCAGGACGAACGCTGGCGGCGTGCTTAACACATGCAAGTCGAACGATGAAGCCCTTCGGGGTGGATTAGTGGCGAACGGGTGAGTAACACGTGGGCAATCTGCCCTTCACTCTGGGACAAGCCCTGGAAACGGGGTCTAATACCGGATACCACTCTTCCTCGCATGGGGAGGGGTTGAAAGCTCCGGCGGTGAAGGATGAGCCCGCGGCCTATCAGCTTGTTGGTGGGGTGATGGCCTACCAAGGCGACGACGGGTAGCCGGCCTGAGAGGGCGACCGGCCACACTGGGACTGAGACACGGCCCAGACTCCTACGGGAGGCAGCAGTGGGGAATATTGCACAATGGGCGAAAGCCTGATGCAGCGACGCCGCGTGAGGGATGACGGCCTTCGGGTTGTAAACCTCTTTCAGCAGGGAAGAAGCGAAAGTGACGGTACCTGCAGAAGAAGCGCCGGCTAACTACGTGCCAGCAGCCGCGGTAATACGTAGGGCGCAAGCGTTGTCCGGAATTATTGGGCGTAAAGAGCTCGTAGGCGGCTTGTCACGTCGGATGTGAAAGCCCGGGGCTTAACCCCGGGTCTGCATTCGATACGGGCTAGCTAGAGTGTGGTAGGGGAGATCGGAATTCCTGGTGTAGCGGTGAAATGCGCAGATATCAGGAGGAACACCGGTGGCGAAGGCGGATCTCTGGGCCATTACTGACGCTGAGGAGCGAAAGCGTGGGGAGCGAACAGGATTAGATACCCTGGTAGTCCACGCCGTAAACGTTGGGAACTAGGTGTTGGCGACATTCCACGTCGTCGGTGCCGCAGCTAACGCATTAAGTTCCCCGCCTGGGGAGTACGGCCGCAAGGCTAAAACTCAAAGGAATTGACGGGGGCCCGCACAAGCAGCGGAGCATGTGGCTTAATTCGACGCAACGCGAAGAACCTTACCAAGGCTTGACATATACCGGAAAGCATCAGAGATGGTGCCCCCCTTGTGGTCGGTATACAGGTGGTGCATGGCTGTCGTCAGCTCGTGTCGTGAGATGTTGGGTTAAGTCCCGCAACGAGCGCAACCCTTGTTCTGTGTTGCCAGCATGCCCTTCGGGGTGATGGGGACTCACAGGAGACTGCCGGGGTCAACTCGGAGGAAGGTGGGGACGACGTCAAGTCATCATGCCCCTTATGTCTTGGGCTGCACACGTGCTACAATGGCCGGTACAAAGAGCTGCGATGCCGTGAGGCGGAGCGAATCTCAAAAAGCCGGTCTCAGTTCGGATTGGGGTCTGCAACTCGACCCCATGAAGTCGGAGTTGCTAGTAATCGCAGATCAGCATTGCTGCGGTGAATACGTTCCCGGGCCTTGTACACACCGCCCGTCACGTCACGAAAGTCGGTAACACCCGAAGCCGGTGGCCCAACCCCTTGTGGGAGGGAGCTGTCGAAGGTGGGACTGGCGATTGGGACGAAGTCGTAACAAGGTAGCCGTACCGGAAGGTGCGGCTGGATCACCTCCTTTCTAAGGAGCACTTCTTACCAGGCCTGGCCTGGTCAGAGGCCAGTTCATCGGCGAATGTCCGGTGCTGGTTGCTCATGGGTGGAACGTTGACTATTCGGCACGGTTGGTTGGGATCACTAGTACTGCTTCGGCGTGGAACGTGTGTCTTCGACTGGTCGTGCCGGGCGCGCTGTTGGGTGTCTGAGGGTGCGAGCGTGAGCTCGTCCTTCGGGATGCCGGTCCCAGTGAACTCGCCTGATGGGGTGGGGTGATGGGTGACTGGTCGTTGTTTGAGAACTGCACAGTGGACGCGAGCATCTGTGGCCAAGTTTTTAAGGGCGCACGGTGGATGCCTTGGCACCAGGAACCGATGAAGGACGTGGGAGGCCACGATAGTCCCCGGGGAGCCGTCAACCAGGCTTTGATCCGGGGGTTTCCGAATGGGGAAACCCGGCAGTCGTCATGGGCTGTCACCCGCTGCTGAACACATAGGCAGTGTGGAGGGAACGAGGGGAAGTGAAACATCTCAGTACCCTCAGGAAGAGAAAACAACCGTGATTCCGGGAGTAGTGGCGAGCGAAACCGGATGAGGCCAAACCGTATGCGTGTGATACCCGGCAGGGGTTGCGCATGCGGGGTTGTGGGATCTCTTTTTCACGGTCTGCCGGCTGTGAGACGAGTCAGAAACCGTTGATGTAGGCGAAGGACATGCGAAAGGTCCGGCGTAGAGGGTAAGACCCCCGTAGCTGAAACATCAACGGCTCGTTTAAGAGACACCCAAGTAGCACGGGGCCCGAGAAATCCCGTGTGAATCTGGCGGGACCACCCGTTAAGCCTAAATATTCCCTGGTGACCGATAGCGGATAGTACCGTGAGGGAATGGTGAAAAGTACCGCGGGAGCGGAGTGAAATAGTACCTGAAACCGTGTGCCTACAAGCCGTGGGAGCGTCGGACATCAAGCTTGCTTGGTGTCTCGTGACTGCGTGCCTTTTGAAGAATGAGCCTGCGAGTTTGCGGTGTGTTGCGAGGTTAACCCGTGTGGGGAAGCCGTAGCGAAAGCGAGTCCGAATAGGGCGATTCAGTAGCGCGCTCAAGACCCGAAGCGGAGTGATCTAGCCATGGGCAGGTTGAAGCGGAGGTAAGACTTCGTGGAGGACCGAACCCACCAGGGTTGAAAACCTGGGGGATGACCTGTGGTTAGGGGTGAAAGGCCAATCAAACTCCGTGATAGCTGGTTCTCCCCGAAATGCATTTAGGTGCAGCGTCGTGTGTTTCTTGCCGGAGGTAGAGCACTGGATAGGCGATGGGCCCTACCGGGTTACTGACCTTAGCCAAACTCCGAATGCCGGTAAGTGAGAGCGCGGCAGTGAGACTGTGGGGGATAAGCTCCATGGTCGAGAGGGAAACAGCCCAGAGCATCGACTAAGGCCCCTAAGCGTACGCTAAGTGGGAAAGGATGTGGAGTCGCAGAGACAACCAGGAGGTTGGCTTAGAAGCAGCCACCCTTGAAAGAGTGCGTAATAGCTCACTGGTCAAGTGATTCCGCGCCGACAATGTAGCGGGGCTCAAGCGTACCGCCGAAGTCGTGTCATTCACGCATATATCCCCAACGGGAGTGTGGATGGGTAGGGGAGCGTCGTGTGCCGGGTGAAGCCGCGCCGGAAGGCAGTGGTGGACGGTTCACGAGTGAGAATGCAGGCATGAGTAGCGATACACACGTGAGAAACGTGTGCGCCGATTGACTAAGGGTTCCTGGGTCAAGCTGATCTGCCCAGGGTAAGTCGGGACCTAAGGCGAGGCCGACAGGCGTAGTCGATGGACAACCGGTTGATATTCCGGTACCCGCTTTGAAACGCCCAGTATCGAGCCCATTAATGCTAAGGCCGTGAAGCCGCCCTGATCTCTTCGGAGTTGAGGGGAGTGGTGGAGCCGCCGGCCCAAGGTGGTAGTAGGTAAGCGATGGGGTGACGCAGGAAGGTAGTCCAGCCCGGGCGGTGGTTGTCCCGGGGTAAGGGTGTAGGCCGTGTGATAGGCAAATCCGTCACACATGAGGCTGAGACCTGATGCCGAGCCGATTGTGGTGAAGTGGATGATCCTATGCTGTCGAGAAAAGCCTCTAGCGAGTTTCATGGCGGCCCGTACCCTAAACCGACTCAGGTGGTCAGGTAGAGAATACCGAGGCGTTCGGGTGAACTATGGTTAAGGAACTCGGCAAAATGCCCCCGTAACTTCGGGAGAAGGGGGGCCATCACTGGTGAGAGCACTTGCTGCTTGAGCTGGGGGTGGCCGCAGAGACCAGCGAGAAGCGACTGTTTACTAAAAACACAGGTCCGTGCGAAGCCGTAAGGCGATGTATACGGACTGACGCCTGCCCGGTGCTGGAACGTTAAGGGGACCGGTTAGTCACATTTCGGTGTGGCGAAGCTGAGAACTTAAGCGCCAGTAAACGGCGGTGGTAACTATAACCATCCTAAGGTAGCGAAATTCCTTGTCGGGTAAGTTCCGACCTGCACGAATGGCGTAACGACTTCTCGACTGTCTCAACCATAGGCCCGGTGAAATTGCACTACGAGTAAAGATGCTCGTTTCGCGCAGCAGGACGGAAAGACCCCGGGACCTTTACTACAGTTTGATATTGGTGTTCGGTTCGGCTTGTGTAGGATAGGTGGGAGACTGTGAAGCGGCCACGCCAGTGGTTGTGGAGTCGTCGTTGAAATACCACTCTGGTCGTGCTGGATGTCTAACCTGGGTCCGTGATCCGGATCAGGGACAGTGTCTGATGGGTAGTTTAACTGGGGCGGTTGCCTCCCAAAGGGTAACGGAGGCGCCCAAAGGTTCCCTCAGCCTGGTTGGCAATCAGGTGTTGAGTGTAAGTGCACAAGGGAGCTTGACTGTGAGACCGACGGGTCGAGCAGGGACGAAAGTCGGGACTAGTGATCCGGCGGTGGCTTGTGGAAGCGCCGTCGCTCAACGGATAAAAGGTACCCCGGGGATAACAGGCTGATCTTCCCCAAGAGTCCATATCGACGGGATGGTTTGGCACCTCGATGTCGGCTCGTCGCATCCTGGGGCTGGAGTCGGTCCCAAGGGTTGGGCTGTTCGCCCATTAAAGCGGTACGCGAGCTGGGTTTAGAACGTCGTGAGACAGTTCGGTCCCTATCCGCTGTGCGCGTAGGAGTCTTGAGAAGGGCTGTCCCTAGTACGAGAGGACCGGGACGGACGAACCTCTGGTGTGCCAGTTGTCCTGCCAAGGGCATGGCTGGTTGGCTACGTTCGGAAAGGATAACCGCTGAAAGCATCTAAGCGGGAAGCCTGCTTCGAGATGAGGACTCCCACCCCCTTTGAGGGGTTAAGGCTCCCAGTAGACGACTGGGTTGATAGGCCAGATGTGGAAGCCCCGCAAGGGGTGGAGCTGACTGGTACTAATAGGCCGAGGGCTTGTCCTCAGTTGCTCGCGTCCACTGTGTTGGTTCTGAAACAACGAACTGTCGAGTCCCCATGGCCGGGACTCCGGTGAACAGTTTCATAGTGTTTCGGTGGTCATTGCGTTAGGGAAACGCCCGGTTACATTCCGAACCCGGAAGCTAAGCCTTTCAGCGCCGATGGTACTGCAGGGGGGACCCTGTGGGAGAGTAGGACGCCGCCGAACAATCATTGTGGGAAAGCCCCGCACCTTCTGGTGCGGGGCTTTTCTGCGTTCAGGACCGGCCTGTCCGGCCCCGTACACCCCTGTGCACAGTGCAGTCATGGCTGAGGGTAGGGTCAGGAGGCATCGTCGGCACGTTCCACACAGGAGGCCCCCGGGTGGAGGTCCAGGAGACCCGCGTTCAGACGGACCGGGTACTCACCATCCCCAACATCCTCAGCATGGCGCGTCTTCTCGGAGTGCCGCTCTTCCTGTGGCTGATTCTCCGCCCTGAGTTCGGGGGACCCAACAGCGACGTCTGGGCATTGCTGGTGCTGATGCTGAGCGGTGTCAGCGACTATCTCGACGGCAAGCTCGCCCGGCGCTGGAACCAGATCAGCAACCTGGGGCGGCTTCTCGACCCCGCTGCCGACCGTCTGTACATCCTCTCCACCCTTGTAGGGCTGACCTGGCGCGAGATTCTGCCCATCTGGCTCACGGCCGCCCTATTGGCGCGGGAACTGATGCTGCTGGTGATGGTGGGAATCCTCCGCAGGCACGGCTATCCGCCGCCCCAGGTGAACTTCCTGGGCAAGGCAGCAACCTTCAACCTCATGTATGCCTTCCCCTTGCTGCTGCTCAGTGACGGAAGGGGGTGGCTTGCGTCACTGGCTGCTATTTTCGGATGGGCGTTCGCAGGATGGGGTACAACTCTCTATTGGTGGGCAGGGATCCTCTATGTGGTCCAGGTCCGCCGACTCGTCAAGGCGGACGCAGTGGCCGATTGACCTCGTCGATGCCGTGCCGTGCAGAGTCGCCGGCCGCGCATGATGCCAGAGGGCCTCTTTGGGCGGGTGAAGTCGGCTAGACCGTCGTCTCTTCAAGGAGGACGCTTCCGACATGAAGGCCGTCGTGATGGCCGGTGGCGAAGGAACACGACTTCGCCCTATGACCTCGAGCATGCCCAAGCCGCTCCTGCCAGTGGCCAACAGGCCGATCATGGAGCACGTGCTGCGCCTGCTCAAGCGGCATGGGCTCAACGAAACCGTTGTAACCGTGCAGTTTCTCGCCTCACTCGTCAAGAACTACTTCGGTGACGGTGAAGAGCTGGGCATGGAGCTCACCTATGCCAATGAGGAAAAGCCTCTCGGCACTGCGGGGAGCGTGAAGAACGCCGAGGAAGCGCTGAAGGACGATGCGTTTCTCGTCATCTCCGGCGACGCGCTGACCGACTTCGACCTCAGCGATCTCATCGCGTTCCACAAGGAGAAGGGCGCACTGGTCACGGTGTGCCTCACCCGCGTGCCGAACCCTCTGGAATTCGGCATCACCATCGTGGACGAAGAAGGAAAGGTCGAGCGCTTCCTGGAGAAGCCGACCTGGGGCCAGGTCTTCTCCGACACGGTGAATACGGGCATCTATGTCATGGAACCCGAGGTGTTCGACTACGTCGAGGCCGATGTCCCCGTGGACTGGTCCGGCGATGTGTTCCCGCAGCTCATGAAGGAGGGCAAGCCGATCTACGGCTATGTCGCCGAGGGCTACTGGGAGGACGTGGGCACCCACGAGAGCTACGTGAAGGCCCAGGCCGACGTCCTGGAGGGCAAGGTCGACGTCGAACTCGACGGTTTCGAGATCTCGCCCGGTGTGTGGGTGGCGGAAGGCGCCGAGGTGCATCCCGACGCCGTGCTCCGTGGCCCGCTCTACATCGGTGACTACGCCAAGATCGAAGCCGATGTGGAACTCCGCGAACACACGGTCGTCGGATCCAACGTGGTCGTGAAGAGCGGCGCCTTTCTCCACAAGACCGTTGTCCACGACAACGTGTACATCGGCGAGCACTGCAACCTGCGCGGCTGCGTGATCGGCAAGAACACCGACATCATGAGGGCCGCCCGGATCGAGGACGGCGCGGTCATCGGTGACGAGTGCCTGGTCGGCGAAGAATCGATTGTCCAGGGCAACGTCCGGGTCTACCCCTTCAAGACCATCGAGGCCGGCGCCTTCGTCAACACCTCGGTCATCTGGGAGTCGCGGGGGCAGGCGCACCTGTTCGGCGCCAGGGGCGTGTCCGGCATCCTCAATGTGGAGATCACTCCGGAGCTGGCGGTACGGCTTGCGGGAGCGTATGCCACGACCCTCAAGAAGGGCGCGACGGTCACCACGGCGCGCGACCACTCCAGGGGCGCCCGTGCGCTCAAGCGGGCGGTGATCTCCGCTCTCCAGGCCAGTGCCATCGACGTACGGGACCTGGAGAACGTTCCCCTGCCCGTGGCGCGCCAGCAGACAGCCCGCGGCAGTGCCGGCGGCATCATGATCCGTACGTCCCCCGGTGTGCCCGACTCCGTGGACATCATGTTCTTCGATGAACGCGGAGCGGACCTCTCGCAGGGCGGGCAGCGGAAGCTGGACCGCGTGTACGCGCGCCAGGAGTACCGGCGGGCGTTCCCGGGCGAGATCGGGGATCTTCACTTCCCGTCCAGCGTGTTCGATTCGTACACCGGATCCCTGCTGCGCAATGTCGACACCTCCGGGATCGCCGAGTCCGGGCTCAAGGTCGTCATCGACGCGTCCAACGGCAGCGCGGGTCTCGTTCTGCCGAGCCTGTTGGGACGGCTCGGTGTCGACGCGCTCACCATCAACCCCGGGCTCGACGAGTCGCGGCCCACGGAGTCGGCCGACACCCGCCGGTCCGGTCTCGTGCGGCTCGGCGAGATCGTGGCCTCCGCGCGGGCGGCGTTCGGCGTGCGTTTCGATCCCGTGGGCGAGCGGCTGTCGCTGGTCGACGAACGTGGTCGGATCATCGAGGACGACCGGGCGCTTCTCGTGCTGCTCGACCTTGTGGCCGCGGAGCGGCGCAGCGGGCGGGTGGCCCTGCCCGTGACGACCACCCGTATTGCCGAGCAGGTGGCGGCGTACCACGGCACGCAGGTGGAGTGGACGACGACATCGCCTGACGACCTGACCCGTGTGGGGCGTGAGGACACCACGATCTTCGGTGGCGACGGCCGGGGCGGCTTCATCATTCCCGAGTTCAGCAGCGTCTTCGACGGCTCGGCGGCCTTCGTACGGCTGCTCGGGCTGGTGGCCCGTACGCAGCTCACCCTCAGCCAGATCGACGCCCGGATCCCGCGGGCACATGTGCTGCGGCGCGATCTGGCGACGCCGTGGGCGGTCAAGGGACTCGTGATGCGGAAGGTGGTCGAGGCAGCCGCCGACCGGCATGTCGACACGACTGACGGTGTCCGGGTCGTCGAGCCCGACGGGCGCTGGGTGATGGTCCTTCCCGACCCCGCGGAGGCCGTCACTCATTTGTGGGCCGAGGGACCGGACGACTCTTCGGCCCAGGCCCTGCTCGACGAGTGGTCCGCCGTCGTGGACAGCGCAGGTCACTGAGGTGTGACCGGTGTGCCGGAAGTTGTCGACGGACGGCTTCCGGCACACCGGTGGGGCCATTCGGCGGTAGCAGCTGCGACGTGCGACGATGTGCGGCATGTCGCAGCAGCCCCCCGTTCGGAGCACCGGCGCTCCACCCGCACGTCCCGATGCGTCCATGTCGCTGCTGACCAATGTGATGGAGCACAGTCTCGATGAGGGATACGCGGAGGCTTTCGCCCGCCGGGATGCCGAGGGAGGGGGACTGCCCCGGACGCTGAGGGCCAAGCTCGGCCTTGCGCTGGGACTTGTCCTGGCCGCCCTGGTCGTCACCGTGGGAGCCGCTCAGGCGCGGATATCCGCACCGGTGGTGGCGAAAGAGCGCGAGGAGCTCATCGACCGTATCGACGCGGAGACCAAGGACGCCGACGCCCTGGAGCGCAGCGTCGACAAGCTCCGGGACGAGGTGGGCGATCGTCAGCGGAAGGCTCTCAAGACGCAGGGCGGCGATCAGGGGGAACTGGTCGCACTGCTCTCCGGCGCCACCGAGGTGGAGGGGCCGGGCGTGAAGCTCGTCGTCGACGATGCGAAGAACACCGATCAGGGTGGCGGGGGGCCGAGGGAGAGCAGCGGCTTCAACGACACGGGCCGGGTGCGCGACCGCGACATGCAGCGGATCGTCAACGGGCTGTGGGAGTCGGGCGCCGAGGCCGTAGCCATCAACGGACAGCGGCTGACCGCCCTGTCGGCGATCAGGGCGGCCGGCGACGCCATACTGGTCGACAACAAGCCGCTGGTGCCGCCGTACACGGTTCTCGCGGTGGGGGACGGGAAAAAGCTGAGCACCGCGTTCCAGGACAGTGCCGACGGGCAATATCTCCACGCTTTGCAGGAGAACTTCGGCATCCGTTCCAGCATCTCCGCCGAGGAGAAGGTGCGCCTGCCGGCGGCGCCGAGCTTGATCGTACGAACAGCAGAGCCGAAGACCGCCGACGCCGGGAAGGGCAACGGGCAGGACACGGCTGACACAGGGAAGGGCACATCGTGATCGCCGTACTGGGCCTCGTCGTCGGAGTCGTGGTCGGACTGTTGGTCCGACCCGAAGTGCCGGCGGTGGTCGAGCCCTATCTGCCGATCGCCGTCGTCGCGGCTCTCGACGCGGTCTTCGGTGGCCTGCGGGCCATGCTCGACGGAATCTTCGTCGACAAGGTCTTCGTGGTCTCCTTCCTGTCGAACGTGGTGGTCGCCGCGCTGATCGTGTTCCTGGGCGACAAATTGGGCGTCGGCGCCCAGCTGTCCACGGGTGTGGTGGTCGTCCTCGGCATCCGGATCTTCTCCAACGCGGCCGCGATCCGTCGGCACGTCTTCCGGGCGTGAGGCGAATGAACAACGAAGACAAGCCCCAGGGTGAGGAGCCGGAAGCCGTGACGCCGGCGGCGGACGACAGCAAGCCCGAGGGCGAACAGAAGCCCGCGCGCGAGGAGACGGCGGCCCGTCCCGGGGCGGAGCACGACGGTCCCCGCCAGCCCGGCCCTGCGCGGTCCGGACCCTCGCAGCCTGGTGGACCCCGTCCTCCTGGCCGTGAGGAGCCCGCGTCCGGTCAGCCCGAATCGGGTCGGCCCGAATCGGGTCAGCCCGAGCCAGGTCGGCCCGAGCCAGGTCGGCCCGAGCCAGGTCAGTCCGAATTCGGTCGGGTTCCGCCCGAGAAGCAGCAGACCGGTCGGCAGCGGCTCGTCGCCGTACTGTGGCCGCTGAGGTTCAGCCGCGCCCAACTCATCGTCGCCCTGCTGCTGTTCGTCCTCGGTCTGGGGCTCGCCATCCAGGTCCGTTCGAACAGTGACAGCAGCGCGCTGCGCGGTGCCCGTCAGGAGGACCTGGTCCGGATCCTCGACGAGCTGGACAACCGCACACAGCGACTTGAGGACGAGAAGCAGCGTCTGGAGGACCAGCGCGCCGAGCTGGAGAACAGCTCGGACCTGGCTGAGGAAGCGCGGAAGCAGACCCTGCAGAAGGAGCAGCAGCTGGGCATCCTCGCGGGCACGGTCGCCGCGCAGGGCCCGGGTATCACGCTCACCATCGACGACCCGTCGGGCACGGTGGAGTCGGACATGCTGCTCGACGCCATCCAGGAGCTGCGCGCCGCGGGGGCCGAGGCGATCCAGGTCAACGATGTGCGGGTGGTCGCCGACACGTACTTCACCGGCACCGGCTCCGACATCAAGGTCGACGGCAAGCCTGTCTCCGCGCCGTACACCTTCAAGGTCATCGGCAAGCCGCAGGATCTGGAGCCCGCCCTGAACATCCCGGGCGGTGTGGTGCAGACGCTTGAGAAGGAGCAGGCCACGGCGACGGTGGCGCGCTCGCAGAGGATCGTCGTGGACGCCTTGCGACCCGCGAAGCTGCCTGACTACGCTCGGTCGTCGGCGCAGTGAGGCGGGGGCGCATGAGGCCTGTTGGACCAGGGCATGAGGTTGCGGGGGGTCGGCACAGAACAAGCGTGCCGCGTGGTGGAAACTGTCTGGTGGTCACGGACGTTGTGAGAATGTCCGGGTCGGCAGGTGTGATCATTGAGGGTTCGTCCTGCCCCACGGGCGGGTCTATTTCGGTCAAGGGGAATCGCCCGTGAAGTTGTTTGGGAAGTTGTTCGGCAAGAGCGCACGCGAGGACGGCGGGAACGCCAGGCATCGCGTGCCGCGCCATGGCCAGAGTGAGGAGCAGGGCGGCGAGCGTCCGCTCTTCCGGGACGAGGTCGCTGGTCCGGGCGGTGACAATTCGGGTGATGGGGGCGCGTCGTCGGTTGACCCTGCCGGTTCCGGCCGCATAGGTTTCGGGGAACCATCAACCTCAAGTACGGGTGGAGGGTTTGCCCCGGACCCGTATGCGACCAATCCCCACGCGGGTCAGCCGCGGCAGGAGGATCCGTCCATGTCGGCCTTGGTTTGTACGAGGTGCGGGCACCGCAATGCCGAGGCCAGCCGCTTCTGCTCCAACTGTGGCGCGCCGCTTCGGGGCGGGGCTCCCGCCGAGCGCGCGTCGGAGACGACCTCGACGATCTCCATCTCCGGCATCGAGGCGTATGACGCGGAGGTGACGGGGCAGACGCAGCTTCCGTCGCTCTCTCCCGAGGCCCAGGCCGCTGTCGACGCGCTGCCCCTCGGCTCCGCCCTGCTGGTGGTGCGCCGCGGTCCGAACTCCGGGAGCCGCTTCCTGCTGGACGGCGAGCTGACCACGGCCGGCCGTCACCCGCAGAGCGACATCTTCCTCGACGACGTGACCGTCTCGCGGCGTCATGTGGAGTTCCGCAGGGGGCCCGACGGCGGCTTCACCGTCTCGGACGTCGGCAGCCTGAATGGCACGTACGTCAACCGCGAGCGGATCGACTCCGTCGTCCTGGCCAATGGCGACGAGGTTCAGATCGGCAAGTACCGGCTGGTCTTCTACGCGAGCCAGCGGGGCGTGTAACCCTCCCCCAGACTCCGTCCGGGGGGACCCCCAGGAAGGCACATGCTGCGAACACCGACTGGCGGTGCCGGCCACGGCACCGCCACCGCGGGCGAGAGGCTGATGAGCATCGGGACGGTGCTCAGCCAGCTGAGGGACGAATTTCCCGAAGTGACCATCTCCAAGATCCGTTTTCTGGAGGCCGAAGGGCTGGTCGAGCCGAGGCGTACGCCGTCGGGGTACCGCAAGTTCAGCCCCGGGGACGTGGAGCGGCTGGCTCAGGTGCTGCGGATGCAGAGGGACCACTATCTTCCGCTGAAGGTCATCCGGGAGCATCTCGACGCCCAGGCGCGCGGGGAACAGGCGCAGCTGCCCGCGCAGGGCGTGCAGCGGGAGCTGTGCCAGTGGACGACGGGCGACTTCGACGCGGAGCGGCCCACGGCGGCCCGGGTGGGGCGCCCGGAGCTGCTGGCGGCCGCCGAGGTGAGTGAGGCGGAGCTCGACGAGTGGGAGTCGTACGGCCTGCTGGCGCGAGACGGAAACGGCGGCTACGACGCCGAATCGGTGACTGTCGCCAGACTCGTCGCGGATCTGGGGAAATTCGGACTCGAGCCCCGTCATCTGCGGGCGATGAAGGCGGCGGCCGACCGGGAGGCCGGGCTGGTCGAGCAGGTGGTGGCACCCTTGCGGCGGCACCGTAATCCGCAGACCAGGGCGCATGCCGAGGCGACCACGAAAGAGCTCGCCGCCCTGTCCGTGCGGCTGCATGCGGCCCTGGTGCAGACCGCGCTCGGGGTCCGGCTCCACTGATCTTGGGGGAGCCCGACTACCCAAACCGGTCGGGCACGTCCTAGGGTTGCTGTGTGAACGAGCTCGACGTTGTGGGTGTCCGGGTCGAAATGCCCTCGAACCAACCGATCGTGCTCCTACGTGAAGTGGGAGGCGACCGGTACCTCCCCATCTGGATCGGTCCCGGGGAAGCCACCGCCATCGCCTTTGCCCAGCAGGGCATGGCTCCGGCGAGGCCGCTGACGCACGACCTCTTCAAGGACGTGCTGGAGGCGGTCGGCCAGGAGCTGACCGAGGTGCGCATCACTGACCTGCGCGAAGGGGTTTTCTACGCGGAGCTGGTCTTTGCCAGCGGCGTCGAGGTGAGTGCGAGACCGTCCGACGCCATAGCGCTGGCCCTGCGGACCGGCACACCGATCTTCGGCAGTGACGGGGTCCTCGATGACGCGGGAATCGCCATCCCGGACGAGCAGGAGGACGAGGTGGAGAAGTTCCGCGAGTTCCTCGATCAGATCTCGCCCGAGGATTTCGGCACCAACAGTCAGTGACGACGCCAACAGTCTGTGACCGTCCGACGGGCGGCGTCGGCGCATTCGGCAACCCTTTCCCCGAATGGGGGCACGGGAAACCACTCTCAGGGTGATTATCACTCGGCGTGCCGAGTGTGGCGATCGTTGACGCACCCCGGGTGACTGCCTACCGTCGAGATGGCAGGTCAAGGACGGAGGTCGGCGTGAGAAGCAGCGGCGACGGTACGGCTGGGGGTGCCCCCGGAAGCAGTCTCGGGGAGAGCGGGCCGTATCCGCTTCACGGAGACGTAGCCGACCCCTCGAAGGAAGCGATCGGCTACCGCGGGCCCACAGCCTGCGCGGCGGCTGGGATCACCTACCGACAGCTCGACTACTGGGCCCGCACAGGTCTGGTGGAGCCCAGCGTGCGGCCGGCGTACGGATCGGGCACACAGCGGCTCTACAGCTTCCGTGACGTGGTCGTTCTCAAGATCGTCAAGCGGTTCCTCGACACCGGCGTGGCCCTGCAGAACATCCGCACGGCCGTGCAGCATCTGCGGGCCCGTGGCTTCACCGACCTCGAACGCATGACGCTGATGAGCGACGGCGCGACCGTCTACGAGTGCTCCTCGCCCGACGAGGTCGTCGATCTGCTCCAGGGCGGCCAGGGAATCTTCGGGATCGCCGTCGGCGTGGTCTGGCGGGATGTCGAGGCGGCGCTGTCGCAGCTTCACGGCGAGCGCGTCGACACCGGCGAGACGCTGATCGGCAACAATCCGGCGGACGAACTGGCCAGACGAAGGCGCGACAGGGCCGTTTGAGCGCTGAGCGCGTCCTGTTCGCCGGGCCCGTGGATCGGTGCCCAGCCGGTTCGGCGCCATTGTCAGTGGTGTAGGGCAGCATCGGAGATGTGAGATCCGCGCCGACGATTCTGCATCTGGACATGGATGCCTTCTTCGCCGCCGCCGAGCAGGCGGCGAAGCCGAGTCTGCGCGGAAAGCCGGTGGTCGTCGGCGGGCTCGGCCCGCGCGGTGTCGTCGCGACCGCCTCGTACGAAGCTCGGCAGTTCGGCGTCCACTCCGCCATGCCGATGGCGCAGGCCAGACGGCTCGCACCGAACGCCGCCTATGTCGTGCCGCGCTTCTTGCTCTATCGCACGGTCAGCGAGCAGGTGATGGAGCTCCTGGGGACGCTCTCTCCATTGGTCGAGCCACTGAGCCTGGACGAAGCGTTCGTGGATCTGGAAGCCGGTGGAGTAGCCGACGACTCCGCCTCCGCGCGGGCGGCCGGGGAGCGGCTGCGCGCCGACATCCGCGCTGTCACGGGACTCACGGGTTCCGTTGGGCTCGCCGGATCCAAGATGCTCGCGAAAATCGCCTCCGAACAGGCGAAACCCGATGGTCTTGTGCTCATAGAGCCCGGCACGGAGCGGGAGCTGCTCGGGCCGATGCCGGTGCGCACGCTGCCCGGGGTCGGCCCGGCGACCGGTGAGCATCTGCGCCGCGCGGGCATGACGACGGTGGCCGAGCTGGCGGAGGCGGGCGAGGACGAGCTTGTCCGGCTGCTGGGCAAGGCGCACGGGACCTCGCTGTTCCGGATGGCGATGGGGTACGACAACCGGCCGGTCGTTGCCGAACGGGACACGAAATCGGTGTCGGTCGAGGACACCTTCGATGTGGATCTGCACGACCGGGTGCGGGTGCGGATCGAGGTGGAGCGGCTGTCCGACCGGTGTGTGCAGCGGCTGCGCGCCGCCGGACACTCCGGACGGACCATCGTGCTCAAGGTGCGGCGGTACGACTTCTCGACTCTGACACGCTCGGAGACGCTGCGGGGACCGACCGACGATCCCGCGGTGGTGCGGGAGGCCGCGGGGCGGCTCCTGGAGGCCGTGGACACCACGGGCGGGGTGCGGCTGCTGGGGGTGGGTGTCACCGGACTGGCGGACTACACCCAGGAGGATCTCTTCGCTCAGGCCGCCGCCGATGAGCAGGCAGGGTCCGTCCTGGGCCGGGCGGACGGGCCGGAGGCGCCACATGCCTCTGAGGGAGCGGGGACGGACAGCGCCGAATCCGTGGCCCCCGCCGAGCGGCACTGGGCGGCGGGGACGGACGTACGGCACGCGGAGTACGGACCGGGGTGGGTGCAGGGCAGCGGCGTCGGGCGGGTGACCGTGCGGTTCGAAGAGCCGGGTTCGCCGCCGGGGCGCGTGCGCACCTTCCGGGTGGACGATCCGGATCTTGAGCCCTCGGAACCGCTGTCGCTGGTGCCGCGGCTCACCGATGAGCAGGAACGGGTCCGCAAGGCCGACCCTGGCGGGTCGACCGCCGCGGGTCGGTCCTCGGGCCCGGGTCAGTCCTCCTGGCCGGAGACGTGGCCGAAGGACGTGTCTCCCGACGGCGCCGGGGTCTCGGGCGGCACGGAGAGATCGAGGCCGTAGTGGTGGTAGAGCTGGAGTTCCTGCTCGGGCGAGAGATGACGGCCGACACCGAAGTCCGGGGCGTCCTTGATCAGCGAGCGTTCGTAAGGGACGTGCAGGGTGTCGTTGACGACCTTGCTGGGCTCCAGCGGGACAAACGCATCCCTGCTGAACAGCCCGGTGCGCACGGCGGCCCACTCGGGCGCACCCGTGGCATCGTCGAGATATACCTCGTCCACAGTCCCGATCTTGGTGCCGTTGCGGTCGAACGCCTTGCGGCCGATCAGGCTGCGCGGATCGATGTCGGTCTGCACGGTCCCTCCAATTGGTCGCAACTGCTAGGTAAATACTACAAAAGTGCACATTGGGGGTGTCGGCCACTTGAGCGATCACGCCGGCAGGCACCCGAGCGTGCGGTGACCGACGGCCGGGCGATCACTTGAGCGATTAGCGAGGGGCCACGCTGGTACTCTGGCAAACGGCTGCTGACCCCGTGCGGGAGAGTCCACCGGTGACCAACCGGCTGGCGCCGAAGGAGCAAATCCTCCCCGGAATCTCTCAGGCCCCTGTACCGCACGGACGAGGTCACTCTGGAAAGCAGGGCGGGTGTCGGACGGCATCCGCTCTCACCGACGGTGAAAGCCGGCGTGCCGCTGTGGCGTGCCGGTGAAGCTCTCAGGTTGAGATGACAGAGGGGGAGGCCGTCCGGGCATCCGCGCCGCGGTGCCCCTCGCCGGTCGTGTCGGACCAGGAGGCCTCCTAAATGACCGCCAACCGCATTCCGCTCTCCCAGCTGGAGCAGGGCATCCCCTTCGAGCAGCGCCACATCGGGCCCGACGCCGAGGCCCAGGCCAAGATGCTGGCGCAGGTGGGGTACGGCTCGCTCGACGAGCTGACCGCCGCCGCGGTCCCCGATGTGATCAAGAGCGCGGAGGCCCTGAACCTTCCGGGCGCCCGCACGGAGGCCGAGGTACTCGCCGAGCTGCGCACCCTGGCCGACCGCAACCAGGTGCTCGCGCCGATGATCGGTCTCGGCTACTACGGCACCTTCACGCCCCCGGTCATCCTGCGCAATGTCATGGAGAACCCGGCCTGGTACACCGCGTACACGCCCTACCAGCCCGAGATCTCCCAGGGCCGCCTGGAGGCGCTGCTCAACTTCCAGACGATGGTCGCCGACCTGACCGGTCTGCCCACCTCGGGCGCTTCGCTGCTCGACGAGAGCACGGCCGCGGCCGAGGCCATGTCGCTCGCCCGCCGGGTCGGCAAGGTCAAGGAAGGCGTTTTCCTGGTCGACGCGGACGTCCTGCCGCAGACCCTCGCGGTGATCGGGACCCGCGCCGAGCCGACCGGTGTCCAGATCGTCACTGCCGACCTGAGCAAGGGCATCCCCGCCGAGATCGCCGAGCGCGGTGTCTTCGGCGTGCTGCTCCAGTACCCCGGCGCCTCCGGCGCCGTCCGTGACATCAAGCCGGTCATCGAGCAGGCGCACGGGCTGGGCGCGATCGTCACCGTCGCCGCCGATCTGCTGGCGCTGACGCTGCTCACCTCGCCCGGCGAGCTGGGCGCGGACATCGCGGTCGGCACCACGCAGCGCTTCGGCGTCCCCATGGGCTTCGGCGGCCCGCACGCCGGCTATATGGCCGTCCGCGACAAGTTCGCGCGCAGCCTGCCCGGCCGCCTGGTCGGGGTCTCCGTGGACGCCGACGGAAACAAGGCGTACCGGCTTGCGCTGCAGACCCGTGAGCAGCACATCCGCCGTGAGAAGGCCACCAGCAACATCTGCACCGCCCAGGTGCTGCTCGCCGTGATGGCGGGAATGTACGCGGTGTACCACGGCCCCGAGGGTCTGCGGTCGATCGCGCAGCGCACCCACCGCTACGCAGGCATCCTCGCCGAGGGCCTGCGGGCCGGTGGCGTGGAGGTCGTGCACGGCTCGTACTTCGACACGCTGACCGCGCGGGTGCCGGGCAAGGCCGCCGAGATCGTCGCCGCGGCCCGCGAGGGCGGGGTCAACCTCCACCTCGTCGACGCCGACACCGTCTTTGTCTCCTGCGACGAGACCACCGCCCGCGCGCAGCTGGCCGCCGTGTGGGCCGCCTTCGGCGTCGAGGCCGACATCGAGGCCCTGGACGCAGTGACCACGGAGGCCCTGCCCGCGGCCCTGCTGCGGACCGACGACTACCTCACGCACCCCGTGTTCCACCAGCACCGCTCCGAGACGGCGATGCTGCGCTACCTGCGCAAGCTGGCCGACCGGGACTACGCGCTGGACCGCGGCATGATCCCGCTCGGCTCCTGCACGATGAAGCTGAACGCGACCACCGAGATGGAGCCGGTCACCTGGCCGGAGTTCGGCCAGATCCACCCCTTCGCCCCGGTCGAGCAGGCCGGCGGCTACCTCACGCTCATCCGTGAGCTGGAGGAGCGTCTCGCCGAGGTCACCGGTTACGACGCGGTGTCCATCCAGCCGAACGCCGGCTCCCAGGGCGAGCTCGCGGGCCTCCTGGCCGTACGCGCCTACCACCGCGCCAACGGCGACACCCAGCGCACCGTCTGTCTCATCCCCTCCTCCGCGCACGGCACCAACGCGGCCAGCGCCGTCATGGCCGGCATGAAGGTCGTCGTGGTCAAGACCGCCGACGACGGCGAGGTGGACATCGAGGACCTGCGGGCCAAGATCGAGCAGTACCGCGACGAGCTCTCGGTCCTGATGATCACCTATCCGTCGACCCACGGTGTGTTCGAGGAGCACGTCGCCGACATCTGCGCCCAGGTCCACGAGGCCGGCGGCCAGGTGTACGTCGACGGTGCCAACCTCAACGCGCTGGTGGGGCTCGCCAAGCCGGGCAAGTTCGGCGGCGACGTCTCGCACCTCAACCTGCACAAGACCTTCTGCATCCCGCACGGCGGCGGTGGCCCCGGCGTCGGTCCGGTGGGCGTCCGGGCGCACCTCGCCCCGTACCTCCCCAACCATCCCCTCCAGCCCACCGCGGGCCCGGAGACCGGTGTGGGGCCGATCTCGGCCGCGCCATGGGGCTCGGCGGGCATCCTGCCGATCTCCTGGGCGTATGTCCGCCTCATGGGCGGCGAGGGCCTCAAGCGCGCGACGCAGGTCGCCGTGCTCGCGGCGAACTACATCGCCAAGCGCCTGGAGCCGCACTACCCGGTGCTCTACACCGGCCCGGCGGGCCTGGTCGCCCACGAGTGCATCGTCGATCTGCGACCGCTGTCGAAGTCGACGGGCGTCAGCGTCGACGACATCGCCAAGCGTCTGATCGACTACGGCTTCCACGCGCCGACCATGTCGTTCCCGGTGGCCGGCACGCTGATGATCGAACCCACGGAGAGCGAGGACCTCAAGGAGATCGACCGCTTCTGCGACACCATGATCGCGATCCGCGGAGAGATCGAGAAGGTCGCGTCGGGCGAGTGGCCCGAGCAGGACAACCCGCTGAGCAACGCCCCGCACACCGCGGCGGCGCTGGGCGGTGAGTGGGAGCACGCCTACAGCCGCGAGGAGGCCGTCTTCCCGGCCGGGGTGAGCGCCGCCGACAAGTACTGGCCGCCGGTGCGCCGGATCGACGGTGCGTTCGGTGACCGCAATCTCGTCTGCTCCTGCCCGCCGATGGACGAGTACGACCACTGACGGGCGGCGGTCGAACGGCCGCGGACCTGTGTCGGGGCCGGTGCGGAGATTTCGTCTCCGGGCCGGCCCCTCGTCGTACGTCGTACGGATAAGCCCCTAGGCGGCCGTCATCACCTCGCGCGGCCGGTGCGGCGCGATGATCTGCCCGTCGGGCAGCAGCTCGCCGGTGTCCTCGAAGAGCAGGACGCCGTTGCACAGCAGGCTCCAGCCCTGCTCCGGGTGGTGCGCCATGAGGCGCGCCGCCTCCCGGTCGGCTGAGTCGGACGTCGGGCAGGCTGGCTGGTGCTGGCACATGGGTGGGTTCTTTCGCTGCGTCGGTGAGACTGTCCTGCGGCTCGATGAGGTGTTCATGGCCGCCCCCCGTATCTGTCGGTTCCGGTCCCCAGTGTTGCCCCACGGGCGTCAATCCGCAGGGATTTCGCGGCAGCTCTTCTTACTGGTTAATGACGCATCACCCAGGCGGACGGTTCAGTTCAACTCCACCGTCCCTTCGGGTGGTTCGTGGGGGCCGGTATGGGCTAGTCCGCTTGGGACGGAAGTGCGCCCCGCGACGGAGTGGTCACGGGGCGCGAGGGGTGCTCGGGCAGGGCGATTACCAGTGCGGCCGTCAGGCCGTGCCGGTCATGCGGGGGAGCCGAGCAGGGGAGCCGGCGTGAGCCGCAGGGTCATCACCGGCAGAAGATCGGCGACCCGGTGGGGGCGGTGCGCCGCGATGCCCGGCGGGGCCGGTGCCAGGGGCACCAGGACATCCGTCGGGCGGGGAGTGCCGGTCCCGGCGTCGGCGTCCGTGTCGCCGTGCAGCCAGAGGGTGAGCATGTACAGCTCGGGGACGGAGAGCAGCCGCGGCTGGAAGGGGGTCCTCATCGACTCGGCCTGGCGCAGCGCACGTTCGGTGGAGCTCAGATAGGGGCCTTCGAAGAAATGGGAGAAGGTCCAGCCGTCCGGGGTGAGCATCGTCTCCGCGGCGGCCACGGCGCGTTCGCCGCTGCGGATCAGAAAGCGCCAGCCCGTGAGGCGGGTGTAGGGAGCGCTTCCGCTCGGGACGATCTGATCCAGTACATGGACGGGAAGCGGCAGTTCGGGGCTCAGAGGTCCCTGGACGGACCTGAGAGCCGGTGTGGGGGCCTCGCGGACGGCTGTAGGGGAGCCGAGTGCCGCGAGGACGCAGCGGAGGGCAGGCGCGGGAGCCGGGGGGACATGCAGCGGCATGATGGGTCGCCTCTCACTTCGGAGACACGTTGATGCAAGGGCAGGTGCGGACGGCACTGTCAGCGTGCGGGGCCAGAGGCGGGCTGGAAAGGCCACCGGGCGCCAACTCTCTGCCTCGTTCGCGGAGTTTATACGACACGTGTTCTCACAGTGTTTCCGCTAGCGGGCGCAGGCATTTCAGGCAAGGCTGAATCGCGTCTTTCCGCCGAGATGATACGTGCCGATTTATCGTGAAGGCGAGGCTCCGGCCTGGGTTTATGTCTCCGACGCGGTAGGCTGAAACGCGCCGGTGTTTTCCACCAGGCATCGGGCATTGGTAACTGCGTACTGCAACATGCCGAATGAATGTGCCGCTCGGCTGTTTCGTCCACCCTACCGGCAGTCGACCGGCCCCGGGGCGTTATAGATCAGCGAGTCTGGGCATTATCGTCCGTGACACGAGCGCCCGGTGCTCCGTGGTGCCCACTCGAGGAGGGACGCTTCGATGGGGGAGAAGGTCGTGGCAGGCGGGTTGCACCTGTCCGATCGGCAGAGATACCGGAGGAAGTTGCAGCAGTGCCTCGCGGGACTGGGGAGGCTGCTGGCCGAGAAGAGGTTCGACCGGCCCAAGAATCTGATGGGACTGGAGATCGAGCTGAATCTCGCAGGCGCCGACGGGCTTCCACGGATGATGAATGCCGAAGTTCTCGAACGGATCGCCAGCCATGATTTCCAGACCGAACTCGGAATGTTCAACCTGGAAGTAAATATTGTTCCCCACCGATTGAGCGGGCGGGTTCTGGACCAGCTGTCCGAGGAGTTGCGGACCGGACTCGGATATGCGCACAGGAAAGCCGAAGAACTCGGCGCCGGGATCGTGATGATCGGAATTCTTCCGACGCTCGCCCAGCACGACCTGGTCTCCGCCAATCTCTCGGCCGGCGACCGGTACACCCTGCTCAACGACCAGATCGTCGCGGCACGCGGCGAGGACTTCGCGCTCGACATCGACGGGGTGGAGAGCCTGACGTGCACGTCGGCGTCGATCGCCCCCGAAGCCGCCTGCACCTCGGTGCAGTTGCATCTCCAGGTGACTCCCGCCCGGTTCGCGGACGTGTGGAACGCGGCTCAGGCCGTGGCCGCCGTGCAGGTGGCCGTCGGCGCGAACTCCCCCTTCCTGTTCGGCAGGGAGCTGTGGCGGGAGTCGCGGCCCCCGCTGTTCCAGCAGGCCACCGACACCCGCCCGCCCGAGCTCCAGGCCCAGGGAGTCCGGCCGCGTACCTGGTTCGGAGAGCGGTGGGTCACCTCGGCGTACGACCTCTTCGAGGAGAATCTGCGCTACTTCCCCGCCCTGCTGCCCATCTGTGACGAGGAGGAGGACCCGCTGAGGGTGCTCGACGACGGCGGAGTGCCGAAGCTCCACGAGCTCGTCCTGCACAACGGCACGGTCTACCGCTGGAACCGCCCTGTCTACGGAGTCGTCGACGGCGTTCCCCATCTGCGCGTCGAGAACCGAGTGCTGCCCGCGGGCCCCACGGTCACCGACGTGATCGCCAATGCGGCCTTCTACTACGGGCTGGTCCGCGCGCTCGCCGAAGAGGCCAGGCCGGTGTGGAGCAGGCTGCCCTTCACCGCGGCGGCGGAGAACTTCGACACCGCATGCCGCCACGGCATCGACGCCGAGCTCCAGTGGCCCCGCCCCGGACGGGGCGGCGGCATCACCCGGGTGCCGGTCGTGAAGCTCGTGCGGGACGAACTGCTGCCGCTCGCCGCGGCGGGACTCGATGCGTGGAACGTCGAGCCGGCCGACCGCGACTTCTATCTCGGCGTCATCGAGGAGCGGTGCAAGCGAAGGGTCAACGGTGCCTCCTGGCAGGCCGACACGTACCACCGCGCGCTGGAGGCCGGTCTGGAGCGGGATGCGGCGCTCGCGGCGACGACCCGCCGCTACTGCGAGCTGATGCACCGGGGTGAGCCCGTGCACACCTGGCCCGTCGGCTTCCCCGCGCCTCGGCCCTGAGCCGCGGCCGGTCCCTGCCGCCCCACCGCCATGAACGCATTGAGGACCACACCCCGGATCTCGGCGGGCCGCTGACCTGGACACCGGCTTCCCACCCCTCCCCGATCTCGTCGAGCCCGTCTCCTGTGGCCGGCCCGGGGCCGGACCTGCCTCCGTCCGCCGGCCCGTCGTCGGGCATGCTGTGACATCCCATGCGGTGGTGCCCTCCTTGAACGACCGGGCGAGGAGAAGGGGCGGACGTCAGCCGGCTGACGTCCGCCCCAACGGCCTGTCGCACGCGATCTTCGTACCTGTATTCGAGACCCTGGCGGGGCGAGGATGGGCATGGCGGTCGGATGACGTAACTGGAGGCAGGCGTGCAGGCGGAGGCGGGACGCGTGGCTGATTCTCTTCCTCAAGAGGTCATGTCGCGCAAGATCTTGCGGTCGGAGACGCTGCTCGTACTTGCGCTCTCACTCGGTGCGAGCGGACTGTCGGCGCTGATCAGCTTTGTCGGATCGCTAACGAAACCGGGTGGTCTGAAGGAGCAGGCGGCGACGCTGAACGGGTCGTACGCCCCCGGACGGCCGTGGCTCGATCTCGCCTGGCAGCTCTTCGGAATCACGACCGCGCTGGTGCCCGTCCTGCTCGTCGCGCATCTGCTGACGCGTGAAGGGGTCGGGGTGCGGGCGATCGGATTCGACCGCACCAGGCCCTGGAGCGACCTGGGGCGGGGGGCGCTCGTCGCCGCGTGCATCGGCAGCGCCGGGCTCGGGTTCTATCTGGTGACACGCGCCCTGGGGTTCAACCTCACCGTGGTGCCGGAGGCGCTGCCCGCCGTGTGGTGGAAGTACCCCGTACTGATCCTCTCGGCGATCCAGAACTCCGTGGTGGAGGAAGTGATCGTCGTCGGATACCTGCTGCGCAGGCTGGGGCAGCTGGGCTGGTCACCGATGGCCGCCCTGGTGGCGAGCTCGGTGCTGCGCGGCTCGTACCACCTCTACCAGGGCATCGGCGGCTTTGTCGGCAACATGGTGATGGGCGTGGTGTTCGTGCTGCTCTACCGGCGCTGGGGACGAGTCGGTCCACTCGTGGCCGCGCATGCGCTGCTCGACATCGTGGCGTTCGTCGGTTACGGACTGCTGGCCGGCAAGGTGGGGTGGCTGCCCACGCTGTGAGGGGCGGGAGGAAGGGGCGTACGACAGCTGCCGTACGCCCCTTCGGCGTGCACGGGGGCTGATCAGGGAGCGGACAGCAACTCGCCGTCGATGACGGTGACTGCCCGGCCCCTGAGAAGGGTGCGCTCGCCGTGCAGCGAGGTGCGGACCACTCCGCTGCGCACAGAGGCCTGCAGTCCGGTCAGCTCGGTGCGCCCGAGCCGCCCCGACCAGAACGGGGCGAGAGCGGTGTGGGCACTGCCGGTCACCGGGTCCTCGTCGATGCCGACGTTGGGGAAGAAGCAGCGGGAGACGAAGTCGTAGCCGCCGGAGGGATCCTCGGCGGCGGCCGTGGCGATGATGCCCCGCTCCGAGTGCGCGGCCAGGGCGCCGATGTCCGGCGCCAGCGAGCGGACGGTCTTCTCGTCGGCGAGTTCGACGAGCAGATCGCCGATGTGCCGGCCGGTGTCGTGCGCCGAGCGCACCTTCGCCCCGAGCGCCTCGTCGAGGCCTTCGGGAACCTCGACCGGCACCAGCGGGGCGGTGGGGAAGTCGAGGGTGATCGCGCCGCTCTCGTCGGCTGTGGCGGTGAGGATGCCGCAGCGCGCAGCGAAGCGGACCGTGCCGGTCGCGGCACCGGTGGTGTGCAGCACATGGGCGGTGGCGAGGGTGGCGTGGCCGCACATGTCGACCTCGGTCGCCGGGGTGAACCAGCGCAGCGCCCAGTCGGCGTCGCCGCCTGCGGGGAGCGGGTGGGCGAAGGCGGTCTCCGCGTGGTTCACCTCCTTGGCCACGTTCTGGAGCCAGGGATCGCCGGGGAAGCCGCCGGAGTCCAGCAGCAGGACTCCGGCGGGGTTGCCGCTGAAGGGACGGTCGGTGAACGCGTCGACGATTCGAATCCGCATGCCGTGACCGTAGAGGCTCGAGGAAGTCGCAGGCCAAGGCCAATTCGGGGTTGCTGGACCGGTGGAGTGTTGTCATCCGACACATTCCGATATATCGTTGACCCATCGCGACAGATCAACGATGGAAGGAGCGTAGCGATGCGTTCACATGGACAGGGACATGAGCACGGTCATGGGCATGGGCACTGCGGGCCCGGCCATCAGGGTCGGGGCGACTTCGAAGGGCGCCGCTCGGCATTCGGTTCGTTCGGACCGCCGTTCGGGGGGCCTTTCGGAGGCGGGCGCGGCCGAGGCGGTGGTCGGGGCAGGGCGCGGCGCGGAGATGTGCGTGCCTCGATCCTTGCGCTGCTCAAGGAAAGGCCGATGCACGGTTACGAGATGATCCAGGAGATCGGCGAGCGCAGCGGCGGGGCCTGGAAGCCCAGTCCTGGCTCGGTCTACCCGACACTCCAGATGCTCGAGGACGAGGGCCTGATCACCAACGAGACCGCGGGCGGCAAGAAGCTGTTCACGCTCACCGAGGCCGGGCGCACCGAGGCCGAATCGGGGCCGGACGCCCCATGGGAAGAGGCCGGGCGCGGAGTCGACTGGGACACGGTCAACGAGATCCGTCAGGCCGGGTTCGGTCTGATGGAGGCGTTCGGCCAGGTCTGGAAGACCGGCAGTACCGAGCAGCGGCAGAAGGCTGTCGCGGTCATCAACGATGCCCGGAAGAGGCTCTATCTGATCCTCGCCGATGAGGACTGACCCGCGGCGCGAAACGGCCCCTCGAATCCGCCGGCGGATTCGAGGGGCCGTTTCGCATGCCGCTCGCAGGGAGTCCGTGCGGGATGTCAGGTGACGAGCCCGCCCAGCTTGCGCAGCGATTCGTTCAGTGCGGCGGTCGCCGAGTCCTTGAGCTTGCCCGCCATCAGCGAGACGGCGGCGCCCGTGAACTCTCCGTCAATGCGGACCTTCGTGCCGTCGCCGTCGGGAGTGAGGGTGTAGCGGTTGCCGACGTTGACGCCCATCGGCCCCTTGCCCCGGATGCCCAGTACCCGGCCGGCCTCGAATGCGTCCACGGTCCAGGCCACTTCGGCGGGGAAGCCCATGAGCTTCATGTTCTCGTCGTAGGTGGCCCCCAGTTCCAGCGTCTCGGGTCCGCCCTTCGGGAAGCTGGTGTGGGTGGCGTTCCACTGGCCGTAGCTGGTGAAGTCCGTCAGCTGGGCCCAGACCTTCTCGGTCGATGCCTCGATCCGGGCTTCGGCACTGACTTCGGCCATACGACCACCCCTCCATGTCGGGTTTCGGTGTCGCGGAACGTAGTCCTGACCGCCGGAACATTCAATACTGATGAACAGTCAGATGTGCTCGACGGCTGGATCCGCCAGATCCGCGCGGAATGGGGCCAGTCGGAGGCGCGGGGTGAGACCCCTCGTCGTGGGCAGTGGGAGGCCGCCCGGAACTGGTCGGCGGGAAGCGCGCAAGCCGGCGTGGACCCGGTGGACGTACTGCCGCCCGTCGAGCGCGAGCGGCTCGACCATCCAGATCGTGCCCGAGGGCACGCGGGCCCATCGGCCGCGGTTTGCCCGGCGGGCGCATGGCAAGGCGGCGCGCGCCGATTGGGGAGACATGTTGCGATCTCATCCGTAAGGAGGAGAAACCGGCCGGGCATGCGCAACCTCTGCGGGATGCGCGAATGGCCCCCCACGTGGATGCCCGGACCTCGGGATACTGATGAGGTGGGAGATGTGCACAGTCCCACCCCGCGGGCGCCTCGGCGGCCCGCCGCCACGCGTACGGAGCTCGATGCCCGGCTCAGCGTCGAGCTGGCCGCGGCGGTCGCGGCGGCGCGGCGAAGAGCGCTGCGCGACGGCGACCGTCAGGTCGACACCGCGCATCTGCTGCACTCCCTGATCGAGTCGGACCCTCGGGTGCGGGCCGCACTCGGCGACGAGGCGCAGGTCGCCAGGGCGCTCGGCTATCTCGTGCAGCGCAGCATCGGGTACGGACTGCGCTGGCAGGGGTCGGTGGAGGACTCGGGTGCGATTCCCGTCGTGCGCGGGCCGGAAACGGACGCGGCTGGATGGTCCCCTTCGGCGGTCGCCGCGATGGACGGCGCGATGGAGCGGGCCGACCTGCGAGGTGAGGCGCGGGCCGGCGGTATCGATCTGCTCGACGCACTCGCATCGGATCCCGGGTGCCGGGCGGTGGAGGTCCTGCGGCGCGCGGGGGTGGACGTGGCCCTGCCGGGCAGGCGGACATCGGCTGAGTAGTCGTCCCGGTCCGTGGCCGCGGGGCGGGCGGAGGTGCGGAGGACAGTGCGCCGGGGCGCGCGGTGACTCGACATGTGTATCGGGGATGACGGTCCTGACTTGCGCTGTCATGATGTGCCGATGCAGGCGTCTCAGGGAAAGAACGCCGGCCTGGGACTCGCCCTGGGCTCGGCGATCGCATTCGGTGGATCAGGTGTCGCGGCCAAGCCGCTGATCGAAGCGGGGCTCGACCCGTTGCATGTGGTGTGGCTGCGGGTGGCCGGGTCCGCGCTCATCATGCTTCCGGTGGCGTGGCGCAACCGGGACCTGGTGCTGCGCCGGCCCGCGCTGCTCGTCGGTTTCGGACTGCTCGCCGTCGCGGGCGTACAGGCCTGCTACTTCGCCGCCATCTCCCGGATCCCGGTCGGCGTCGCACTGCTCATCGAATACCTCGCACCCGCGCTGGTGCTCGGATGGGTGCGCTTTGTGCAGCGGCGGCCGGTGACCCGGGCCGCGGCGGTCGGCGTGGTCCTCGCCGCCGCCGGTCTCGCCTGCGTCGTGGAGGTGTGGACCGGACTGAGTTTCGACGCGGTCGGGCTGCTGCTCGCGCTCGGCGCCGCGTGCTGCCAGGTCGGCTACTTCGTCCTCGCCGACCACGGCGGCGACGGCGAGGACGCGCCGGATCCGCTCGGTGTCATCGCCTACGGGCTCATCGTCGGCGCGGCCGTGCTGACGATGGTGGCGCGGCCGTGGCGGATGGACTTCTCCGTTCTGGGCGCGAGCGCCGACATGGGCGGTACATCGATGCCGGCCGGCCTGCTCCTGGCCTGGATCGTGCTGATCGCCACCGTGCTCGCCTATGTCACCGGCGTGGTCTCGGTCCGCAGGCTCTCGCCGCAGGTGGCCGGTGTGGTGGCGTGCCTGGAGGCCGTCATCGCGACCGTGCTCGCGTGGGTGCTTCTTGAGGAGCATCTGTCGGCGCCCCAGATCGTCGGCGGCGCGGTGGTGCTCGTCGGAGCGTTCATCGCGCAGTCCCAGGCGCCGAAGGCACCGTCGGGGCCGCTGGCGAGCGGTGGGCCGGTGGCCGGCGACGGACCGGGGGTGACGTCCGCGCAGGCGCAGGCGCAGGGGCTGGGGGCCGGGGCGGGGGCGGGCGCCGCTGCTGTCGGCCCCGGCTGAGCCCGGCGCCGAGCCCGCCGCTGTGGACGGGGAGTTGGCGACGCGGGCAGCCCCGTAAAGTGCCGATCATGCATTTGACCGTGCTTCCGCCGCCTGCCGCCTAGCGCGGTGAGGGCGGGACCGTGCGGCCGGCCGGCGTCGCGCTCGCGCTGCTGTCCGCCGCCGGGTACGCGGCGATCACCCTGCTGACGCGCCGGCTCGGCCGGGACGGGGGCGGCGGCGACGCCCTGTCCACGACGGCGTGGGCCTTCGCGATCGGGGCGGTGGGGCTGCCGCCGATGGCTCTGGCGGAGGGCCTGGTGCCGCACACCGTGGAACCGGTGCGGGTGATCTGGCTGCTGGCGTACGTGGCTGCGGTGCCGACGGCGCTCGCGTACGCGCTCTCCTTCGTGGGAGCCGCGGTGGTCCGGGCCGCAACGGTCTCGGTGATCATGCTGCTCGAACCGGTGAGCGCGGCGGTCATCGCGGTCACCGTGCTCGACGAGCGGCTGACGGCCGCGACGGTGGCGGGGACGCTGCTGTTGCTGGCCGCGGTCGGCGGACTGGCCGTGGCGGAGACCCGGACCGGGCCGGGGGAGGCCGAGACCCACGCCGGGACCGGGGTGGCGAAGAGGCCGGTCGGGGCCGCGAGGGAACAGCGGTCGGGGCGGGGCCGTGTGGGAGGAGATGACCTGGGAGGGGCCGAGGGGTAGGGCATGACCTGGGGGCCCGCCCGCGTACCCCCTGCGCCGGCGCTTCAGTGCTGAGCCGCCAGATACCCCGGCAGCTCGATCGACTCGTCCAGGTCCGCCGCCGGGATCGGCGTGCCCCGGTGGGAGGTCACGGGGATCACTCCTGTCCAGTACGGAAGCGACAGGTCCTCCGGGTCGTCGTTCGGGCCGCCCGAGCGGAGCTTGGCCGAGACCTCGCTCAGGTCCAGTCGCAGGACGGCCGTGGCTGCCAGCTCCTTCGCGTTCGCCGGGCGGGAGTTGGCGGAGCGGCCGGGGACCACATGGTCCACCAGCGCGTCGAGGGCCGTGCGCTTCTCGGTGGCGTCGGTGACCTGGTGGGCCGTGCCGTGCACGACGACCGACCGGTAGTTGATCGAGTGGTGGAAGGCGGAGCGGGCCAGGACCAGGCCGTCGACGTGGGTGACCGTCAGACAGACGTCGAGGCCGGGGTCCGCCTCGCCCGCCATGCGCAGGGGGCGGGAGCCGGTGGAGCCGTGGACGTACAGATGGTCGTCGACGCGGGCGAAGAGGGTCGGCAGGACCACCGGCGCGCCGTCGCGCACAAAGCCGAGGTGGCACACGTATGCGGCGTCGAGTATGGAGTGGACCTGCTCGCGGTCGTACCTCGCGCGCTCCTTCGCGCGCGTCGGGACGGTGCGATCGGTGGCCTCGTAGGCGTCCGGCATTGCGTACTCCATTGCACTAGTGCATAATCACGTTTGTGCTAGGAGAGTATCGGATCGTGGGGCGACGCGCATCGGAGATTGCCGCCAGCGTCGAGTACGCGGTAGGCACCGGAGAGCTGGAGCCGGGGCAACTGCTCCCGCCCATGAGGGAGTTGGCGACGGAGCTCGGGGTGAACCCGAACACCGTCGCGTCCGCGTACCGGACCCTGCGCGAGCGCGGGGTGATCGAGACCGCCGGGCGCAAGGGCAGCCGGGTGCGACCCCGGCCGGCCAGCACGGCCCGGGGGTCCATCCGGATCGACGCCCCGGCCGGCGTTCGCGACCTGGGCAAGGGCAATCCGGATCCTTCCCTGCTGCCTCCGCTGCACGACGCGCTCGCCGCCGCGGCCCGGCGCAATGAGCAGGAGCCCGGCCTGTACGGACAGACCCCCGTCGACGCGGACTTCGCCCGCCTGGCCCGCGCGGCCCTGGACGCTGACGGGGTGCCCGACGGGCCCGTCGCCGTCACGTCCGGATCCCTGGACGCCATCGAGCGTGTCCTCGCCGCGCATCTCAAGCCCGGAGACGCGGTCGCCGTGGAGGATCCGGGCTGGGGGAGTCTGCTGGATCTCGTGCCCGCGCTCGGCCTGAAGCCCGTGCCCGTGGGGCTCGACGACGACGGACCGCTGCCGGGCGAGGTGGAGAAGGCGCTCGCCGCCGGGGCAAGGGCGCTCGTCGTCACCGACCGGGCGCAGAATCCCACCGGGGCCGTGGTGAGCCGGGCACGCGCCCACGCACTGCGTGCCGTCCTCGCCACGTACCCCCGGACCCTCCTCATCGAGGACGACCACGGCCACGCCATTGTCGACCAGCTCCTGCACCCGCTCGCCGGCGTGACCGCCAATTGGGCCCTCGTGCGCTCCACGGCCAAGGCGTACGGTCCCGATCTGCGCGTCGCCGTCCTGACCGGGGACGCCCTTACCGTCGACCGGGTGATGGGTCGGCAGCGGCTCGGACCCGGCTGGGTGAGCCGGCTGCTGCAGCGTGCGGTCGTCCAGCTGTGGACCTCCGGCGCGGTCGACTCCACGGCGGTCGCCCGTTCCTACGGCCGTCGGCGTGACGCCCTCGTCCAGGCGCTGGAGGAGCGCGGTATCGAGGCCCACGGCCGGAGCGGGATGAATGTGTGGGTGCCCGTACCCGACGAGACCGGCGCCGTGGCGAGACTGCTGCATGCCGGGTATGCCGTCGCGCCGGGAGCCCGCTTCCGGATGTCCGCGCCGCCCGCTGTCCGGCTCACCGTCTCGGACCTGTCGATGGCCGACATCGGGCCGGTCGCCGACGCGGTCGCGGCGGCGGCCGGCCCGGCGCCCGCACGCAGCTACGGCTGAGCGGTGGCGGCCGGCTTCGGCCGGGCATCGGCCCGCGGCCTGGGCCTGCTCTGGGTCAGGGCCGCGCCCGCCAGCACGATCAGCGCGCCCACCGGGGTGTTCCAGCCGAGCTGTTCGCCCAGGACCGCGACGCCCGCGGCCGTGGCGATGACCGGGATGAAGTACGTGACCATCTGCCCGGTCGTCGGGCCGACCTCCGCGACGAGGCCGTACTGCACGAGCAGGGCGAAGCCCGTCCCCAGCGCGCCGAGCGCGACCACCGCGAGCAGCGGCACCAGGGGGAAGGATGACGGCACAGTGGTGAACAGCGGGGTGACGACGGCGAGCTGGACCGTCGCGAGCAGCAGTTGTGCGCCCGTCAGCGAGAGATGAGAGTGGCTGCTGCCCGCCAGTGTGCGGCGCACATAGATCCAGCCGATCGGGTAGCTCAGCGAGGCGAGCAGCGCCATCGCCGTGCCGCTGACGTCGAGTCCGGAGAAGCCCTGCCAGGCGCCGAGCACGGTCAGCACACCGAGGAAGCCGATGCCGAGTCCGGCGACCCGGCGGCGGGTCGGCCGGTCCTCGGAGAGCGCCACCAGCGAAAGCGCCATGCCCCACAGCGGCGAGGTGGCGTTGCAGATGCCGGCCAGCGTCGAGGGGATCGTCAGCTCGGAGTAGGCGAAGAGCGAGAACGGCAGGGCGTTGAGGAGGAAGGCGGCGACGGTCAGGTGCATCCAGGTGCGGAGTCCGCGCGGCAGCCGGTCCCGCCGCACGGTCATCGCGACGGCCAGGACCGCCGTGCCGAAGAAGAGCCGGCCCAGCGTCACTTGAAAGGGGGCGTACGCGCCGGTGCCGACCTTGATGAGCAGGAAGCTGAAGCCCCACACCGTGGAGAGCACCGCGAACCGGATGCGCCAGTCGATGCGGGGTCGTGGGGAAACCGTGGGCGTGGGGACGCGTGGAGAGGAGGTCCGGGACGGGACGGCGGTGCTCATGACGTCCACGATCGCGGGTGAAACATCGTAGGACAAGCGAGAATCTATTGCGGCCTTCGCTTAGCATTGCTTACATGTTGAATCTGGAGCGCCTGCGGACCCTGGACGCACTCGCCCGCCACGGCTCGGTGAGCGGAGCCGCCGACGGACTGCATGTGACGACCTCGGCCGTCTCCCAGCAGATGGCGAAGCTGGAGCGGGAGGTGGGGCAGCAGCTGCTGGCGAAGAACGGACGCGGCGTGCGGCTCACCGACGCGGGCCGGCTGCTCGCCGACCACGCGGCACGCATCCTCTCCCAGGTCGAACTCGCCCAGTCCGACATCGAGGCCCAGCGGGGGCAGGTGGTCGGTGAGGTCAGGATCGGCGCGTTTCCCACGGCCGCCCGCGGGCTGTTCCCGGCCGCCGTGTCCGCGCTGCGCACCGGGCACCCCGATCTGCGCGTCCGGTCCAGTGAGCTGGAACCCGAGCTGGGCATCAGGGCGGTCATCAGGGGAGACCTGGACGTCGCGGTGGTGCTCGACTGGAGCAACAAGCGGCTGCCCGTGCCGGGCGGGCTCACCCAGGTCCATCTCCTCGACGACGCTCCCGATGTCGCCATGCCCGTGGACCACCCGCTCGCGGGCCGCTCCGAGGTGGATCTGGAGGAGTTCGCGGAAGACGAGTGGGTCTCCTGGCCGGAGGGTGAATTCTGCTACGAGTGGCTCGTGTTCACGCTGCGCTCGAAGGGCTTCGAACCGCGGATCGCCCATCTCGCGGGCGAGCACCACACGCAGCTTGCGCTGATCGCCGCCGGGCTGGGCGTCTGTGTCGCGCCCCGCCTCGGTCGCGGCCCGGTGCCGGAGGGTGTCGCGCTCGTGCCCGTACGGCAGCAGATGCGCCGCCATGTGTACGCGGTGTGGCGCTCGGACGCGGACCGTCGGCCCTCGATCAGGGCGGCGGTCGCGGCACTGCGCCGGGCGGCCGGATCGGAGGGCCCGGCCCTGTCAGAGGCCTGAGAGCTTCCGGAAGTCCCAGGAGGCGACCGCGTCGGGTGTCAGCCGCAGCCAGGCGTGCCTGCCGTCGTGCGGCATCTCGTCCAGCCCGAAGTTCTTCCGGGCGAACAGGGCCTCCACCGTGTCCAGCTCGGGGCACGGCTCGCCGGTGCGTGGTGCCTCGCCGACGAAGACGGCGCTGCCGGAGAGCTCGGCGCCGCGCAGTTCGCCGTACTCCTCGCCGTCGTCGATCACCACGGCGATCCGTGGGTCCGTGCGCAGCTCGGCCCAGCGGCGGCTGCGGGTGATGGAGTACAGCCACAGTGAGGTCCTGTCCCAGACGAACCACAGGGCACTGACGTGCGGGCGGCCGTCCGGGGAGACGGTGGCCACCCGGCAGGTCCGCTGCTCGGCCAGAAACGCGTCCAGTTCGCCGGGTGACATCATGATGCGACGGCCCCTGCGCTGTGTGACGGCCATGCGTGGCCCCCTCCTGGTAGCCCACCATGGATCTGACTGGGTGTCAGGGAATCATGGAGGCTCTTCCTTCATCGCGCAATGGCGGTTACTGTCGCGCGCCCGTCCCGATGCGTCCTGAACCCACAGGGGGAGCAGTGCCTTCCGTCGAACAGCTTGCGGAACAGCTCGACCCGGCGACCACCGTACTGCTCACCGTCGAGTGCCAGCAGGGTGTCGTCGGCCAGGACAGCGCCCTGCCCGAACTCGCCGCGCAGGCCAGGGCCTCCGGTGTGCTGCACCGGATCGCCCGACTGGTCGCCGCGGCCCATGAGAGCGGCGTGCAGGTCCTGCACGCGGTCGCCGAGCGGCGCCCGGACGGCCGGGGAGCCAATCACAACGCCCGGCTGTTCCACGCTGCTGCCAAGCTGCCCGTCCAGCAGCACACCGGCACGACGGCCGTCCGGATCGCACCGCCGATCGAGGTCGCCGACGAGGACCTCGTCGTCCGTCGGCTGCACGGCCTGTCGCCCCTCGCCGGCACGGACGTCGACGCGCTGCTGCGCAATCTCGGCTGCCGCACACTCGTCGTCACCGGAGTCTCGGCGAACGTCGCCATTCCCAACGCCGTCTTCGACGCGGTCAACCTCGGCTACACGGCGGTGGTGCCCCGGGACGCGATTGCGGGAGTGCCTGCCGACTACATCCCCGCGATGGTCCGCAACACTCTCGCTCTGGTCGCCACGATCACCTCCGCCGACGACGTGCTGTCCTGCTGGAAAGGGCCTAGGCGAGCTTGATCGATCCGCCGTCGACCGTGATCGATGCGGGAGCCAGCGGTGTGGTGGCCGGCCCCTTCTTCACACTGCCGTCGGAGGCGTCGAACTGGCTGCCGTGACAGGGGCAGTTGATCATGCCGTTGGCGATGTCCTTGACCGCGCAGCCCTGGTGGGTGCACTTGGACGAGAAGGCCTTGTACTCACCGGGCTTCGGCTGGGTGACGACCACATCGCCGATGACCTTGCCGCCGCCCTCGGGGATGTCCGCGACCTTGGCGATCTCCTTGCCTCCGCCTCCCCCTCCGCCCCCGGTTCCGGCGCCCGCTCCGCCGGTCGGCTTGTCGGACACCGACTGGCCCTTGTCGTCCGAGCTGCCGCACGCGGTCAGCGCGACGGCGAGACCGGCTCCGCCTGCCGCGGTGACGACCGTACGGCGTGTCATGTTCCGCGTCGGCCTCTGCGATCCGGTCATGCTGGCTCCTCTGCTTCCACGGTCCCTGGCCGGCCCGTTTGACCGGCCGGTTCTTGATGTTGTACGCGATCGTGGATCGGGGCGTTCATCTCCGTGCGGAATTCAAGGATTTCCTCAGAGAGCGGGTCATCTCAAAGCCCCCAGTACTGTGGGGCAATGCTTTCCGAAGTCACAGCGACCCGCTATGTCACGCCCTTGCGTGAAGGCGGCTCGCTCCCGGGCATCGTCGAGGCCGACGATCTCGGTACGTACGTCATGAAGTTCACCGGCGCCGGGCAGGGCCGCAAGACCCTGGTCGCCGAGGTCATCTGTGGCCGGCTCGGGCGCCGGCTCGGTCTGCGGGTGCCCGAGCTGGTCAACATTCAGCTCGACCCCGTCATCGGTCTCGGCGAGCCCGACCAGGAAGTGCAGGAGCTGCTGAAGGCAAGCGGCGGTCTGAACCTCGGAATGGATTTCCTGCCCGGGTCGCTCGGCTTCGATCCGTTGGCGTACGAAGTGGATGCGGCCGAGGCGGGCCGTGTCGTCTGGTTCGACGCGCTGATCAACAATGTCGACCGCTCCTGGCGCAACCCGAACATGCTGGTGTGGCACGGCGACCTGTGGCTCATCGACCACGGGGCCACCATGATCTGGCACCACAACTGGCCGGGCGCCGCCGCCTCCGCGGCCAAGCCCTACGACGCGTCCGATCACGCCCTCGCCCCCTTCGGCCCCGACATCGCGTCCGCCGCCTCGGAGCTCGCACCGCGGGTCACCGAGGAACTGCTGACCGACGTCGCCGCCGACGTGCCCGACGAGTGGCTGGTCGACGAGCCCGGGTTCGACTCCACGGACGCCCTGCGCCGCGCCTATGTGGAGGCGCTGCTGCCGCGGGCCGCGACGATCCATGAGCGGATCACACTGAGCGCACCGTCCAAGTCCCGGCCCTCGCAGGCGCCCGGCTGGCTGACCGGGCATGCGACCCCCTGGCCGCACCCGGCCAGGAGCACGAAGGGCGCGGCCGAGTGACCGAGCGCGATGTCTTCGAGTACGCGCTGCTGCGTGTGGTGCCGCGTGTCGAGCGCGGCGAGTGTTTCAACGCGGGCGTGGTGGTGTACTGCCGCGCCAAGTCCTTCGTGGCCGCTCGTACACACCTGGACGAGAACAGGCTCAAGGCGCTGGACCCGAACGCCGATGTGACGGGAGTACGCGCCGCCCTGCACGCGGTCGAGGGCGTCTGCCGGGGCGGCGAGGACGCGGGCCAGGCGTCCCGCGACGACGCGGGACGCCGCTTCCGCTGGCTGGTCGCACCCCGCTCGACCGTCGTCCAGCCCGGCCCGGTGCACACCGGTCTGACCTCAGATCCTGAGGCCGAGGTGGAGCGGCTGCTGACCCTCCTGGTGAGGTAGCCGGCCACCGAGTGGCGGGGCGCACCCGGTGCGGCGTTGACACCGAGTGCCAGTGCTTCTAGCGTCACCTCTGCTGAAGGTACTAAGCGGTCGCTCATCCGTGGGACGTGGGACGTACCGGGTGAGCCGCATCCAAGGGCGAGGAGAACCAGCATGTCCACCACCGAGCAGCGTGTCGCCGTTGTGACCGGGGCGGCGCGAGGCATTGGCGCCGCCACCGCGGTACGGCTGGCGGCCGAGGGCCGCGCCGTAGCCGTACTCGACCTCGACGAGGCGGCCTGCAAGGACACCGTCGAGAAGATCACCGCGGCCGGCGGGAAGGGCATCGCCGTGGGCTGCGACGTGTCCGACAGCGCCCAGGTGGAGGCCGCCGTCGCGCGCGTCGCCGCCGAGCTCGGCGCGCCGACCATCCTCGTCAACAACGCAGGCGTGCTCCGCGACAACCTGCTCTTCAAGATGAGCGAGTCCGACTGGGACACTGTGATGAACGTGCACCTCAAGGGCGCGTTCCTGATGGCCAAGGCCTGTCAGAAGCACATGGTCGACGCCGGCTTCGGCCGAATCGTCTCGCTCTCCTCCAGCTCGGCGCTCGGCAACCGCGGCCAGGCCAACTACTCCGCCGTCAAGGCGGGGCTCCAGGGCTTCACCAAGACCCTCGCCAAGGAGCTCGGCAAGTTCGGCATCACCGCCAACGCCGTCGCGCCCGGTTTCATCGTCACGGAGATGACGGCGCAGACCGCGGCCCGAGTCGGCATGGGCTTCGAGGAGTTCCAGGCCGCCGCCGCCACCCAGATCCCGGTTCAGCGCGTCGGCCACCCCGAGGACATCGCCAACGCCATCGCCTTCTTCACGGGTGACGCGGCCGGCTTCGTCTCCGGCCAGGTCATGTACGTGGCCGGCGGACCGCTGAACTGAATCGGGGGACGACGGACATGACCGCAGAGGTACAGGACAGCGGAAAGGTCGCGCTGGTCACCGGCGCGAGCCGCGGCATCGGATACGGCGTGGCCGAGGCGCTCGTCGCCCGCGGTGACCGGGTGTGCATCACCGGTCGCAACGAGGACTCCCTCAAGGAGGCCGTCGAGAAGCTCGGCGTCGACCGGGTGATCGCTGTCGCCGGCAAGGCGCACGACGAGGTCCACCAGGCGACGGCCGTCGAACGCACCATGGAGGCCTTCGGGCGCGTCGACTTCCTGGTGAACAACGCGGGCACGAACCCGGTCTACTCCCCGATGGCGGAGCTCGACCTCAATGTGGCGCGCAAGGTGTACGAGACCAATGTGATCTCGGCACTCGGGTTCGCCCAGCAGACGTGGCGGGCCTGGCAGAAGGAGAACGGCGGCGCGATCGTGAACATCGCGTCCGTCGCCGGCATCGCTCCGTCGCCCTTCATCGGTGCGTACGGCATGAGCAAGGCGGCCATGGTCAATCTGACCCTTCAGCTGGCGCACGAGTTCGCGCCGGGGGTCCGGGTCAACGCCATCGCGCCCGCGGTGGTCAAGACCAGATTTGCCCAGGCGCTGTACGAGGGCCGGGAGGCGGAAGCCGCCGCCGCCTATCCGCTGGGCAGACTCGGCGTGCCGGAGGACATCGGGGGCGCGGCCGCTTTCCTGACTTCCGGCCAATCGGACTGGATCACGGGGCAGACGCTCGTCGTCGACGGGGGTATCTTCCTCAATGCCGGGGTGCACTGAGCGGCCCTAGCGATTTGTTCCTGAATGAGTCAAGTGCCCTGCCGGGCGACACGGTTGTTCCGGCAGGGCGCTGCGGTATGGTCTGCCGTCCCATGGCTGAACGAGGAGCGTTCACGTGTTCTACCGGACCTGTCTGCAGGCCGCTGCAGCCCTGGCGTCCATGTCTCTGCTGGCCGGATGTGGTGTGTTCTCGGAGCGGACCGCCAATGACGAGCGGAAGATCTCGGTCGGTACGATGAGTGAGCCCACGACTCTCGACCCCGCCGCCGCTTACGACGGTTCATGGGAGTTGTTCCGAAATGTCTTCCAGACGTTGGTGAGTTTCCCGACCGGGAGCGCGACGCCTCAGCCCGACGCCGCGAAGTCCTGCCGGTTCGCGAACGCCGGGAACACGCTTTTCGAGTGCGAACTCCGTCCGGGGCTCAGCTTCTCGAACGGCGAGAAGCTGAACGCCGCGGCGGTCAAGCACTCCATCGACCGCATCCGGAAGATCGATGTGAAGAACGGTCCGAACGGACTGCTCGGCTCCCTCGCCAAGGTCGACACCGTCGGCGACCGTGTCGTCAAATTCAGCCTGAAGGCGCCGGACGCGACGTTCCCGTTCATCCTCGCCACCCCCGCCATGTCCATCGTGCCGCCCAAGCAGTATCCGGCGGACAAGCTCCGTGAGGACGGCGGACTGACCGGTTCGGGTCCCTATGTCCTGAGTTCGTTCAAGAAGGGCGACCGGTCGGAACTGGCGAAGAACTCCACGTACGTGGGGTTCGCCAGCATGAAGAACAACGCCGTCACGATCCGTTACTTCCAGGACTCCGACGTCATGACGGAGGCACTCAAGAAGAAGCAGATCGATGCCATCTACCGCGGTCTGACCGCGCCCGCGGTCATCGAGCTCCAGGAGAGGAGGCCGGAGGTCGAACACCTCCAGCTCGTCGAGACGGTCGGCGCCGACATCCGCTACCTGGTCTTCAACCCCAGGGACCCGATGACGAGCAAGCTCGCCGTACGCCGCGCCATAGCCCAGGTCGTCGACCGCGGAGCGCTCGTCGACAAGGTCTACAAGGGCACCGCGGAGCCGCTGTACTCGATGGTTCCCAAGGGCATCTCCAGCCACACCACGGAGTTCTTCGACAGGTACGGAGAGCCGAGTGTGGCCAAGGCGCGGCAGACCCTCAGGGGCGCCGGCATCACCAAGCCGGTGCCGCTGACCTTCTGGTACTCCTCGGACCGGTACGGCTCCGCCTCCACTCCCGAGTTCCGCGAGCTCAAGAGGCAGCTCGACGCCTCCGGCCTGTTCGAGATCACGGTGAAGGGCCTTCCCGAGAAGGACTTCCAGAAGGGCATCAAGTCCGGCCAGTACCCCGTCTTCGGCCGCGGCTGGTTCCCCGACTTCCCGGACCCGGACAACTTCATAGCGCCGTTCATGGGCACGAACAACGTGCTCAACACCCCGTACCTCAACCGCGAGATCAGCGACGATCTGCTGCCCGCCTCCCGGCGTGAGAGCAACCGCGGCGCGGTCAGCACGCAGTTCGAGCGGGCCCAGGAGATCCTCGGCAACGACGTGCCGCTGCTGCCGCTGTGGCAGGGCAAGCTCTATGTCGCCGCCAGCGAGGAGATCGGCGGCGGTGAGCGCGCCCTCGACCCGCAGACGGTCATGCAGATGTGGGAACTGTACCGGAAGGCCAGCTGGTAGCCGCACCCTCGGGCCGGCCGCCCCCGTTGTCAGTGGGCGCCGGTAGGTTCGTCGACAACTGACCACACAACGGAGGTTGTTGACGTGACCGACACCGACATGCTGCCCGAGTCCTGGCGCGGCGTCCTCGGCGATGAGCTCCAGAAGCCGTACTTCAAGGAGCTCACCGAGTTCGTCGAGGAGGAGCGGGCGAAGGGGCCGGTCTATCCGCCGCGCGAGGAGGTCTTCGCCGCGCTCGACGCGACTCCGTACGACCGGGTGAAGGTCCTCATCCTCGGCCAGGACCCGTACCACGGGGAGGGACAGGGGCACGGCCTCTGCTTCTCCGTGCGGCCGGGCGTCAAGACCCCTCCCTCCCTGCGGAACATCTACAAGGAGATGCAGACGGAGCTCGGCCACCCCGTTCCGGACAACGGCTATCTGATGCCCTGGGCCGAGCAGGGGGTCCTGCTGCTCAACGCGGTGCTGACGGTGCGGGCCGGCGAGGCCAACTCCCACAAGGGCAAGGGGTGGGAGAAGGTGACGGACGCCGTGATCAGCGCCGTGGCCTCGCGGCCCGACCCCGCGGTCTTCGTCCTGTGGGGCAACTACGCCCAGAAGAAGCTGCCTCTGATCGACGAGAGCCGGCATGTCGTGGTGAAGGGCGCCCACCCCTCGCCGCTGTCCGCGAAGAAGTTCTTCGGCTCCCGGCCGTTCACGCAGATCAACGAGGCGGTGGCGGCCCAGGGGCACGAGCCCGTCGACTGGCGGATCCCGGACCTCGGCTGAGCGTTCGCGCACCCGGCTGACAGGCTCGGGCCCCGCGCCCGAGCCTCGCCTGCATCGCCGGTGGCGGCGGCTAGCGTCGTGATCCGTGGATCGTCGGAAGTCGCCGCGATCGCCGCACGGATGTGGGAGGCCGCAGTGATGGAGCAGCAGGAGGCGTCGGAGGACGCCGTCATGACCCGGATCGGGCAAGCCGTCATGCTGCTGCACGGCGGGGACCGCGAGGAAGCGAGAAATCGTTTCGGCGCGCTCTGGTCGGAGATCGGCGAGGCCGGTGATCCGCTCCACCGCTGCACTCTGGCCCACTATATGGCCGATACCCAGGACGAACCCGGCGACGAGCTCATCTGGGACCTGCGGGCGCTGGCCGCGGTGGAGGGGCTGAGCGACGATCGGCTCGCCCGTCATGAGGCGGCGCTCGCCGTTCGCGCCTTCTACCCCTCGCTCCACCTCAATCTCGCCGCCGACTATGTGAAGCTTCAGCGCCCCGGGGCCGCGCGGATCCACCTCGACCGGGCGCGCGCGGCGACGGTTGCCCTGGGGGACGACGGATACGGAAACGGCGTCCGCGCCGCGATCGATCGGCTGGAGGGGCGGCTGCTCGGCGAGTGAGCTCAAGGCCCCTTTCCACTCCGGTTTCAATGTCGCCTTCCACGCCGGTAGGCCTCCCGGCAGATCCGGGCCTCGGGACTTCCGGGCCGCCAGCGGCCGTACTGCTCGGCCAGCGCGCAGACGTCCGGCGGGACGGCCGGGACCACCGGGACGGGCGGGAGCTGCCCTGTGGACGGCTCTCGGCCCCGTTCCGGCCTCACCGGCCGTGCCTTCGGTCTCTGCCGCCGTCCGTCGCCCGCTGCGGGCGTTGACGCGGGAGTGGTCTCATCGGCCGCGGTGGCGCCCAGGGCCTCACGAGCCGGACTCTGGACGATCCGCGGCTCCACGACCCCAGCCTGGCGACCGCTGGGCGCAGGAGGCGCGGGCGGCGGTTCGACGGCGACGCAGCCGCAGACGGCCCATGCGGTCATGCCCAGCAGGAGCTTCGCGGAGATTTTCGTTCGCTGCACCCGCGCAACTCTGGTGTGCTCGGGGGTTCGTTCACCGCCGTACCGGCCACAATGGCCCGCACGGGTGACCCCGGTCCGCGCCGCTGCCCGTCACCCGGTCGTGGCCTCCCCACCTCCCAAGACCTCAGGGCTGTCCCGCAATTCCCGCCGGGCGCCCGACGCCGGCTACGGCGCCTCGCCGCGTTGTCGGGCTCATCCGCATACGCCCAGGAGGAGCACGGCCCTCCGCCGTGCGATGCTCCGCATCTGACGCCGTGCGCCGACCCGCCGACGATGACGGGACAGCCCTTAGTCGCCCGTGGCTCCGTCGATCCGCTCGCGGACGAGGTCGGCGTGGCCGTTGTGGCGCGCGTATTCCTCGATCATGTGCGTGAGGATCCACCGCAGACTGAACGTCACCCCGCCGCCGTGCTCGCCCTTGCCGATGTCGTCCAGACCATGCGCCGCGGCCAGCTCACGGGCCCGGACGATCTCCGCCTGCCAGGCGGCGTACGCCTCGGCATAGGTGTCCTTCTCGGTGGGGTGGAAGTCCCCGTCCCCGTCCTCGTCCTCGTCGGAGTAGAGGTACCCGGCGTTCTCGCCGGCCAGCGTGTTGCGGAACCAGCCCCGCTCGACCTCCGTCATGTGCCGTACGAGTCCGAGCAGTGAGATCTCGGACGGCGGTACGGACCGCTCCCTCAGCTGCTCGTCGTCGAGGCCCGCGCACTTCAGCTCCAGGGTCCGGCGGTGATATTCCAGCCAGCCCTCCAGCATCTCCCGCTCGCTCGCGGTGCCGGACGGTTCGGTGCGCTCAGATGTTGTCATGGCGATCATCCTGAACGACGGATCTTGATGCCGCCAGGGTTTATCGGCCGAGCATGCCGCGCAGCCGCTCGGCGAAGCCGGAGCGCCGCTTCGCGCGCGTGGGGACGGCCGCGTGGTACGACCCGGCCGCACAGGAGAGAGCATCGGCCCTTCGCACCAGGCGACCAGGGACATTGCGCGTCGTCGTCGCTCCGGTCCCCTGAGGACGTTCGACGGCATCGCCGGCCGGCGTCCGGCGCAGCGCACGTATGCTGCCGGAGCACACGACTGACGGACAGCACAACAGGCACAGCGCCAAGGGAGGCCTCTGTGAAGGTCGGCTGCATCGGGCTCGGGGACATTGCGCGGAAGGCATATCTGCCCGTCCTCACCACCCTGCCGGGGGTCGAACTCCATCTGCAGACCCGCACCCCCGCCACGCTCTCGCGGATCGCCGACACCCATCACATCCCCGTCGCACAGCGCCACACCGACCTCGACTCGCTGCTCGCCCAGGGTCTCGATGCCGCTTTCGTGCATGCCCCGACCTCCGTGCACGCCGAGATCGTCACCCGCCTCCTGGAGGCGGGCGTCGCGACGTACGTCGACAAGCCGCTCGCCTACGACCTGGCCGACTCCCAGCGTCTGGTCGCCCTCGGCGACGCCCGCGGCACGAGCCTCGCGGTCGGTTTCAACCGCCGCCTCGCGCCCGGCTACGCCCAGTGCGTCGAGCACCCCCGCGAGCTGATCCTGATGCAGAAGAACCGTGTCGGACTCGCCGAGGACCCGCGCACCCTCGTACTCGACGACTTCATCCACGTCGTCGACACGCTCCGCTTCCTTGTCCCCGGACCGGTCGACCACACCGACGTGCGCGCCCGGATCGTCGGCGGTCTGATGCACCATGTCGTGCTCCAGCTGTCCGGCGACGGCTTCACCGCCATCGGGACGATGAACCGCATGAGCGGCTCCGCCGAGGAGATCCTCGAAGTGTCGGGCCAGGACACCAAGCGCGAGGTACGCAATCTCGCCGAGATCGTCGACCACAAGGGGCAGCCGAGCGTCCGGCGGCGCGGGGACTGGGTACCGGTCGCCCGCCAGCGCGGCATCGAGCAGTCGGTGCTCGGTTTCGTCGACGCGGTCCGCGCGGGGAAGTTCCTCAGCGCACAGGACGCACTGCGGACTCATGAGCTGTGCGAACAGGTGGTACTGCGAGCCCTGGAGCAGGCCGCCTGAACGAGCGCGCGCCACGGGCGGCACAGAGCGCGGCGAGGACGGCGAGCGCCGCGTACACCGGCCAGTCGCCGAACCTGACGTACAGGGTGGTGCCGCGGGCCAGCGGGACGTCGTAGACGGCGGAGGTGCTGCTGTCCGTGGACAGCAGGCCGCCGACCCGGGTCCCGCCCGCCCCGTACACCGCGCTGACGCCGGTGAGCGTGGCATGGACCATGGGCCGGCCGCTTTCGGCGGCCCGCAGCGCCGCCAGCGAGGCGTGCTGCTCGGGTGCCCAGCTCCCCTGGAACGACGAGGTCGACGACTGGGCGATCAGCAGTTGGGCACCGTCCCGGGTCAGCCGCCTGCTCATGTCGGGGAACGCGGACTCGAAGCAGACCAGCGGGCCGATCCGCAGACCGTCCGCCTTCTCGCCGGGCAGCGCCATCACCACCGGACGGCTGCCGCGCAGCCGGTCCTCGCCCGCCGCCTTGCCCACCGAGGTCGCCCAGCCCAGCAGCCCGCGGGCCGGTATGTACTCGCCGAAGGGGACCAGCCGCATCTTGTCGTAGCTGTCCCCGGTGGGACCCTGCGGTCCTACGAGGACCGAGCTCTTGTAGATCCCGGTCCGGCCCGACGGGTCCTCCCGCCGGGCGTCGACATTGACCAGCACCTCGGCGCCCAGGGAGCGCGAGAGCACCGCGAGCCGGGCCGCCAGGTCGGGGCGCTCGCGCAGATCGGCGCCGACGCTGCTCTCGCCCCAGACCACCAGGTCGATGTCCTGACCCGCCAGTTCGCGGGTGAGCTCCTCGCTGCGGGCGAAGCGGCGCTCGGCGCTGCCCATGCCGTCGACGACCCCCGGCTGCACGATGGCGATACGGGACCGGCCCGCCTGCTCGGGCTGCGGAAGCCAGATCCAGACGGCCGTCGTGGTCAGTACGCAGACGAGCCCGCCGCCCACCGCGGCCGTACGGGCGCGCGGCACGGCCACCAGCACGGTGACCGCGGTGTTCACCGTCAGCACCAGCAGGCTCACCAGCCACACACCACCCAGAGAGGCGAGTCGCAGTGCCGGCGCGACCTCCCACTGGCTCGCTCCGAGCAGCCCCCAGGGCCCGCCCAGGCCCTGCCAGGACCTGGCCAGCTCGATCATCAGCCAGCCCGAGGGCACCACCGCGAGCGACGCGGCGGCCCTGGCGGGCGACGGCGTCCCGGACAGCGACGACCACACCAGCCATCCCCAGGGCGCCCACATCAGTCCCAGCAGCGCTGCGAGAACCACGAGAAACACATGCAGGCTCGGTATCAGCCAGTGATGCATGGCGACCATGAAGCCGAGGCCCCCGAGCCAGCCCTCGACCGCCGCCCGGCGGCCCGTCGGCGCGGTCCGCACCAGCAGCATCCACGGGACCAGCGCGACGTACGCGAACCACCACAGCGACGGCTCGGGAAACGCGAGCGCCACAAGCGCGCCGGCCGCCACCGCGGCGACGGCACGTCCGCGCGGGTGTGCCGCGAGCTTCCGTGCCCGGACCCATGCGGTCCGGCCGACCGGAATCCGCATACCGCGCCTCCTCGTCCCGCCTCGTGGTGACCGCGTGCGGTGTCCCTACAGTGTGCGCGCGCGGAGCCCGCACCGACAGCGTGAGCATTCCCCCGCGGATTCCCGGTTAAGGGTTCCGCCGCCATTTCTCGTGGATCACCACGGTGTCCAGCCGCCAGCCCGCGTCCGTACGCGACAGGCTGAAGGTGTACCGGCCGCCGGAGACGAAGTCGTCCCCCGTCTCCAGCCTCATCGGGTTCACATAGTCGGCCTGCACCTCGGCGCGGTCGCCCGGATAGCCGCCCAGGTCCTGGATCTGCAGCCGCCGGTTGACGATGAGGTGCTGGCGTACGGGAAAGAGCCGCATCGTCTCGGCCATCCACTCGGCGACCTCGGCGGCCGGGCCCTCGATCCCTCCCGAGCTCCGGTAGTCCGCGCGCCCCTCGTGCGCGAACAGCGCCCGGTACGCTCCCCAGTCGGCATCGTCCACGGCCACCGCGTAACTGGTGACCAATTCGTCGATGGCCAGCCGGTCCATCACCGTCGCGAGATCCACGCGCTGCGTCATCGGGTCAGTTTCGGGCAGTGAGCGTCCCAGGCCAAGAGCTGCGCACGCCCGTCACCCGCTCTTCACCCGGACTTGGTCAGCAAACGGTCGATCTCCGCCAGTTCTGTGTCCGAGAAGGCGGGCGCTCGCAGTGCGCCGGGATTCTTCTCCAGCCGACGGACACCGCTCGCACCCACGAGCACGGAGGTCACGCGGCCGTCCCGCAGCAGCCGGGCGATCGCCGTCTGCGCGAGTGTCCGGCCTCGTTCCGGCGCCAGTACGTCCAGTGCGCGCAGCAGTTCCAGGCTCCCGGGCCAGCACGTCGCGCATCTCGTTTGCCCGCCTTCGTGGCGAGGAACAACTCGTCGCGGTACGGCCGGAAGTCGGCGCGATAGTGCACGCCGAAGTTCGCCTCCGCGGTCCCGAAGGGGGTGCCGTAGTTGTTCGCCAGGTCGATGTGCGTCACACCGAGGTCGAACGCCCGGCGCAGTACGGCCCGTTGGGCCTCCAGCGCACTCGTGCCGCCGAAGTTGTGCCACAGGCCGAGAGAGCTCCGGCAGCCGGACGCCGCTGTTCCCGCAGCGCCGGTAACGCATGCCGGCATACCGGTTCTCATCGGCGACATGACGCATCCGCACCGCTCCTTCCGCCGCCGCACTCCATGGCCCGGCAGACGGCTGACCTTGCGTGTCACCCGCCATACTGCCCCCATGCGCATCGACTACGACCCAGCCCAGTGCGACCGCGACACCTTCTACCGGCTGCTGACCGCCACCGTCGTCCCCAGGCCCATCGCCTGGGTCTCCACCACATCGGCCGAAGGAATCGACAACCTCGCGCCGCACTCCTTCTTCACGATCTCGTGCGTGTCACCGCCCGTCGTGCAGTTCACCTCGGTCGGCCGCAAGGACTCGCTGCGCAACATCGAGGACACCGGCGCCTTCGTGGTCAACTTCGCGCCCGAGCCGCTCTTCGAGCAGATCAACGCGACGGCCACCGACTTTCCGCGGGGCATCGGCGAGTTCGACGCGGTGGGCATCGCCCGTGAGGCCAGCGTGCGGGTGAAGCCGCCGCGAGTCGCCGCGTCACCGGTGGCCCTGGAGTGCGAACTGCACAGCACCGTCCGGCTCGGCGACTCGACGGTCGTCTTCGGCCGGGTCGTCCATGCCGCGATCAGCCAGGAAGTGATGACGGACGGGCACCCCGAGGTGACGAAGCTGGCGCCGCTCACCCGGCTCGGCAAGGACGAATGGGGCACGCTCGGCGGTGTACGGGAGATCTCCCGCATCCCGTACGCGCAGTGGCAGGACGGCGCGGACGGTCTCGGGCGCTGACATAGGGCCTTTCGCCGTCACGGCACCGCGCGAAAGGCCCGACCAGGGCCCGCGTCAGCGCTTGACGGCCCGCAGGACCACGAACTTCGGGTCGCTCGCGACGACTTCGCAGTTCCCGAAGAGCCGACGGAGCCGCACGTGGTAGCCGAGGTGCCGGTTGCCGACGACCCACAGCTCGCCCCCGGCCCGCAGCGCGCGGCGCGCCCCGCCGAACATCCGGCGGGCCGCCGTGTCGGTCGTCGCCCGGTGGGAGTGGAACGGCGGATTGTTCAGCACCAGGTCGACCGACTCGTCCGGAACATCGGACAGCCCGTCGCCCACCAGAAACTCCGCCTTCGCGTCGGAGGTGACGTTCTCCCGATAGGTGGCCTCGGCCGAGGCCACCGCTGAGAACGACTCGTCGATGAACATCACCGAGGCCTGAGGGTTCGCGAGCGCGGCGGCCGTGCCGACCACGCCGTTGCCGCAGCCGAGGTCGACCACGCGCTCCGGTCCGTGGCGCTCCGGCAGGCTGCGCAGAAAGAACCGGGTGCCGATGTCGAGGCGCTCGGCGCAGAAGATGCCCGCGTGGTTGGTGACGGTACGGCCGGCGAGTACGCCCACATCGGCGGGCAGCGTATAGCGCAGGGGCCAGGGGCTTGAGGCACGGGTCGGCTGCGAGGACGGCGTGCAGAAGATCAGCCGCGCCTTCTTCACCGCCAGCGAGGTCCTGGTCGGTCCGAGGATCCGTTCGAAGAGCTTCAACGTGGAGGTGTGGATCTCGCTGACCATCCCCGCCGCCACGACGACCGTGTCCGCGTGCACGCAGGGCGCGAGGCGGTGCAGCTGGTCCTCCAGCAGCGCCAGGCTCTTGGGTACCCGTACCAGCAGGACGTCGATGCGCTCCGGCGGCACGTCCCGGACCGAGAGCAGCTCCACCGCGTCCGCCTCGACCCCGTTGCGCGCCAGATTCGCCCGGGTCGCCTCCTGACCGAGGAAGGAGTCGGTGATCTGCACGGGCCGGTGCGCGGCGAGCGACGTGGTCAGCGCGCCCCACCGGTCGCCGACGACGACCACCGTGCCGTTCAGATCCGTGGCCGCCGCTCCGTCGATCCCCCCGAGCTGCCTCAGGAAGTACTCGTCGGCGGCATCCCAGGCGCGGAGCGTTTCGCGCGGGTCCTCGGGAAAGCGGGCGAGGTCGATGGCGCCCCATGACGTGGTCAAACGGTTCATTGTGCGCTCAGGCTAGCCGAGCGCGGGAGCGGGCCGGGGCTCCCCGGCCGCCGACAAGGGGCTCAGGCCACGTGCTCGACGTCCACGAGCGCGGCCGCGGCCCACTCCACCACCAGTGCCTCGTACTCCGGACGCCGGTCGTCGGGCAGCTCTCCGTCAGCCCACAGCTCACGGATCCGGGCATTGAGCTCGGCGGCGGACAACGAGGTTTCTGACTCGCTGGGCAAGGGGGACATGGAGACAGGCTAAGGCCTCGGTACGACAGCCGTCTGCCCCGCGACGGCGGGCGTCACCCGGCCGACTCACCCGCATGCGGGCTCAGCGCATCCGTCCCGACCAGGATGAACAGCAGAATTCCCAGCAGGATGCGGTAGATCACGAACGGCATGAAGCTCTTCGTAGTGATGAACTTCATGAACCATGCGATGACCGCGTAGCCCACGGCGAACGCGATGATCGTCGCGAAGATGGTCTGCGGCCACTCCACATGACCGCCCTCAGTCGCGTCCTTGAGCTCGAACACGCCGCTCGCCAGCACGGCCGGGATGGCGAGCAGGAAGGAGTAGCGGGCCGCCGCCTCACGCGTGTAGCCCATCAGCAGGCCGCCGCTGATGGTCGCTCCCGAGCGGGAGACGCCCGGGATCAGGGCCATCGCCTGGCACGCGCCGTAGATCAGACCGTCCCTGACACCCAGTTCCTTGAGCGACTTGCGCTCCTTGATGGCGCGGTGCTTGCCGCCCTTCTCGTCGCGGGCCGCCAGACGGTCGGCGATGCCGAGGACGATGCCCATCACGATCAGCGTCGTGGCGATGAGCCGCAGATCACGGAAGGGGCCCTCGATCTGGTCCTTGAACGTGACGCCCAGCACACCGATCGGGATCGAGCCAACGATGACGAGCCAGCCCATCTGGGCGTCGTGGTCGCTGCGCATCGCCTTGTTAGTGAGGGAGCGGCCCCAGGCGGAGACGATCCGGACGATGTCCTTGCGGAAGTAGATGAGGACGGCGGTCTCGGTGCCGATCTGGGTGATCGCGGTGAACGCGGCGCCCGGGTCGTTCCAGCCGGCGAACGCGGCGGTGAGCCGCAGATGCGCGCTGGAGGAGATCGGAAGGAACTCGGTCAGCCCCTGGACGAGCCCGAGGATGAATGATTCGAACCAAGACATCGAAAACTACGCCACCCAAGAAGTGATCACGGTCTGACGGCGCGTAGCGTCCTGATCATGCGCCAGTTGTCAGGCAGCGTAGCGTCCCCGGATGGCGGGGTCTGCCGCAGCCCCTGCCTGGCCCGGCAGGCATGCGTCGCCTCCCTGCCGGGCCCTGTCGGCAGGGAGGCCCGGAGCTGATCTAGCGCCCCGCCCGGCGGCTTCACGCCGAGATCCCCCGTCCGACGCCGGAGCGCCGCCCACGCCGTGAACCCGGCGGGGCGGCGGCCGGGCTCAACTCGCTCCCGCTCCCTTCTGGGTGGGCACGGCCGCGCCGTCGACGGCGTACTGCGCCGCCTGGATCCCGTACAGATCGCGGAACACCTTCGGGCCCTCGGACTCGTCGGACAGCAGGTCGGCGAAGCTTCCGCTCTCCACGACCCGTCCGCGCTCCAGGACATGGATCACATCGGCCGCCCTGACCGAGCCGAGCCGGTGCGTGATGAGAATGACGGTCTGCCCCGCGTCGGCGAGACGCCGGATCTGTTCGAACAGCTGCTGTTCCGCCTTCGCGTCCAGCGCCGATGTCGGTTCATCGACAATGAGGATCTGCCCGGCCCGGTAGTGCGCGCGGGCGAGACCGAGGCGCTGCCACTCGCCGCCGGAGAGCTGATGCCCGCCCTTGTACCCGCGGGCCAGGAGGGTCTGCCATCCGCGCGGCATCTCCTCGATCAGCTCGTCCGCGCCCGCGTACCGGGCCGCACATTCGAGCCGTTCCCGGCTCAGCGGCTCTTCGGGGCGTCCGATGCCGATGTTGACCTCGGCGGTGAAGGGCCAGCGGTAGAAGTCCTGGCCGACGACGGCGACGCGCGAGACGAGCTCCTGCCGGTCGGCCTCCGCGGCGTCGACACCGTCCCACAGAATGCGGCCCGAGTCGGGGCGGTACAGCCCGCACAACAGTTTGACCAGCGTGGTCTTTCCGCTGCCGTTCTCGCCGACCAGCGCAACGATCTTGCCGGTGGGGATGGTCAGACTCGCGCCGTCCAGCGCCCGCTTGTTGTCCTTGCCCTGGTAGGTGAAGACGACGTTCTCGAAGGTGATGCGGGCGGGTGCGGCGGGCAGCGGCAGCCCACCGACGGGGATGGCCCGCCCGGCGGCCTCCTCGCACAACCGGTGCAGGTCCCCGACGAACAGGCTCTCCTCGTGCATGGCGTTGATCTGCATCACCAGGCTCTCCAGGCTGCTGGACCCACTGCGGATGGCAAGAACGGCCGTGCCGCCGACCGAGAGCGCCATGGCCCCGGTCCACAGCAGCCCGCCGAGCGTGGCGTACGCGGCGGCCGTCGCGAGTCCCGTCCAGCCGGCGGCGAACAGTCCCGTACGGGCGGCCAGTCGCGCGAGCCTGCGCTGCTCCGCCTCCTGGGACTGGGACATGGCCCTGAAGTGGTGGAGCAGGAAGGGGCCGACGTTGTGGACACGGATCTCGGGGGCGGCCTCCGTGGAGATCAGCAGCCGGCTGATCAGCTGACCGGCCCGTGAATGCTGCACCCAGGCATGGAAGGAGACGTACCGCCGCCGCGCCACGGTCAGCGCGGCCCAGGCGCTGGGCAGGGTCATCGCCACAAGCAGCGGAAGCAGCACGGGATGCAGCACGGCGAGTACGCCCGCCGCGGCCACCAGCGACAGCATGGCGTTGATGACGTTGGTGCAGAACTTCACCATGCGACGGGCCGAACCCGCCCCGTAGGAGGCGCTGTCGAGGAGTTTGTGGAACTCCTCGTCCTCGACCGCCTCCAGCTCCACCCGGGCGGTGTGCGCCAGATACCGCTCGGTGGCCACCCGTTCGACCTTCGGCTCCAACTGCCCGGTGCCGGCGGTCGACCGGGCCCGCAGCACCGCGCCGGCGAGGGCCGTCGCACCGGCCACGGCCAGCGCGGGCGCGGCATCGGTGAGCCGCTCGGCGGTGCTGCCGCTTCCGAGGAGGTGGGCGAGGACCCGGTTGACGGCGATGAGACCGACCGCCTGGCTCACACCCCGGCCGATCTCGGCGAACGCGACCGTCCGCAGCGCCCCTTTGTCCGCCTCCCAGGCCAACTGGACGGTGGTGGCGACCAGATGGGGCAGCCGGGTCACCATGGACCGCAGATTCAACTCCAGGAAGGCCTCTTCGTGCTTGTTCCAGCCCATGTCGTAGCGCAGTGGGCCCCCGAAGAGCAGCTGCTCGGACTCGGACGGCAGGCCGACGCCGGAGTGCGGGCCGGTCTCGGAGGGCTCGGACGCGGAGTCCTGGCCGGTCTCGGAGGGCTGCCCGGCATGGGGGGTCTCGTGGGTACGGGGCTTGCGCTTGGCCATGGGCGCTCCTGTCACGGACGGGCGGACGCACCGTCGAACACAGGATGAACGCGCTGCGCGGCAGCGGCGACGGCGCGTCCTCCGGGTCGACGTGGATGCGGACTGATGGTCGGAAAACGCGCCCGATTGCCGCCCCGTCACGGGGAACGAGGGGCTAATTCTCGTACGGAAGTTCGGTGTGACGGTGACGGGTCAACGGCCGTAGGCCCTCAGAGCCGTAATGCTGCGTTCGAATCACCCGGAAGGGGCGAGCCACCCCTGAGGGGGATTGCCCCGCACCGCTCAGACGCCCCGCAGTCCGTGCCGCCTGCGCCATGCGAACACGGCCGCGCCCAGACCGGTCAGCACGATGAATCCCATGGCGACGAGGAACGCCGCAGACGTCGGTGAGCCCGCGCGGCTCCCGGCGACCACATACGCCGCAGTGTTCGGGATCGAGCCGAGACCAGTCGCCAGCAGAAAGGGCACACAGCCCATGCGGGAGACGGCGGCACAGTAGTTGGCCGCGGCGAACGGCACACCCGGGAAGAGCCGCAGCGCCAGCATCGAGCGGAATCCGTGCCTGCTCAGCTGGGAGTCCGCCGCCGTCAGCCAGCGTCCCCGCAGCAGCGGTCGCAGGGCGCCCTGCCCGAGCAGCCGTCCCAGCGCGAAGGAGATCCCCGCGCCCAGCACCGTACCGGCGAGTGCGGAGACGAGACCGGCCTGTGAGCCGAAGAGCGCGCCCGCCGCCAGATTCAGCAGCGGTCGCGGAACGAGGGCCGCGGTGCACGCCCCGTACGCGACCGCGAACGTCACCACGGCCGCCGTCCCGCTCAGCTCCGGCGGCCAGCCCGCCGACAGCAGCCGCTGCGGCTCGTAGACCAGTACCGTCACAGCCGCCGCGGCCAGCATCGCCACCAGCAGCGACAACCGTGACCAGGGCGAGAACAGCACCCGGGTGCAGCGCACGGCGAGGCCCGAAGTCGGCCTGGGGACGGGGTCGAACATCCGGGGAGACTAACCGACAAAGCGATGTGATCGCCGTAATGTGAGCGTCATGCCCCCGGCCAGGACCCCCGCGGTCCCGCACAGCGATCTCGCCGACACCGTCATGGCGCGGCTCACGACCGCCTATCCCAGCGGCGCGGACGCGGACCGGGCCGCGGGGATGGCGGCCTATATGAAGGGCATCGCGCCCTTCATCGGGCTCTACGCGACCACCCGCCGTCAGCTGTCCCGGAACGTCCTCGACGGCACGCGCCGCCCCGACGAGGCCGACTGCACGGCGATCGCCCTGCGCTGCTGGGAACGGCCCGAGCGGGAGTACCGCTACTTCGCCGCCGACTATCTGCGCCGGCACGTGAGGCGCTGCTCGTCCGGGTTTCTGCCCGTCGTGCGCCACCTCGTGGTCACCGACTCCTGGTGGGACACCGTGGACGCACTCGCCGCGCACGTCGTCGGCCCGCTCGTGAGCGCCGATCCGCGGCTGAAGTCCCGGATGGACACCTGGATCGGGGACGACGATCCGTGGGTCGCGCGCACCGCGCTCCTCCACCAGCTCCGCTACAAGCACGCGACCGACACACAGCGGCTCTTCGCCTACTGCCTGCGACGGGCCGACCACCCCGACTTCTTCATCCGCAAGGCCATCGGCTGGTGCCTTCGTGAGTACGCCAAGACCGATCCGGACGCAGGGCGATTGCAAAGTCCTTTGATCGGGCGTCGGTGCAGGTCAGTTGAGGCCGAGGAGGGCCAGCGGCCGCTCGTAGGGGCGGAGGGCTGTGGTGCGGAGTCCGGCGGCGATGTTGGTGTGGCCGGCGTCGCGGAGTTGGTTGATGGCGAAGCTGCGGAGGGTGGCCATGTTCTCCGGGCTGTGCCCGGTGCGGATCTTGGAGGCGTCCTCGCGGAAGGCGGTGTCCCTGACGAAGTGGAGCCTGTTTTCGATCACCCAGTGTGCTCTCAAGATCGTTGCGATCCGTTCGGGGGATGCCTGACGGCTGGTCAGGTCAGTGATCACGTAGACGGTCTCGCGGCTCTGCTTGCCGGTCCTGGTGTCGGTGCGGTGGCGGACGACCCTGGCGACCTGGGCGGCGTGGGGGAAGTCGACGCCGAGGTAGGTGACGGTCAGGGCCTGCACGACCCGGGTCTCTTTGCGGCCGTGGCCGGTGGTGCGGTCGTAGAACTTCGCCGTCGCCTCCTGCCAGGGCAGGGTCCGCAGTTGCTCGTAGAGGTTCTTCTGGTTCCGCTTCACGGTGAAGGCGTAGTGCGCCTTCTTGACGTCGACGAGGAAGCGGGCGTGTTCGCGCTGGGTGTGCAGGGCATCGCCGGTCACGGTGACGCCTTGCAGGTCATAGGGGTCCAGGAGAGCGGCGAAGCACGTGATCTCGTTCGTCTTCTCGGGGACCCTGAGCTGGGTGACGGTCATCCCGGTGCCGGTCATCGCGGCGAGCAGGTGCGCGGCCGGGGTGGCGCCGAGGCGCGAGCCGCGGGCGCTCTTGCCGTCGATCGCGAGGGTGGCGGTGCCGGCCGGGTCGTGGCCGAGGAGGTCGGCCAGGCCGCCGGGGCAGGTGTCCTTGATGACCCGGCGGACCGTCGCGCCGCTGGGCGGGATACGCACGGCCAGGGCGGTCGCGGTGCGGGCACCGAGCCTGGCCAGGACGTCCTGCGGGGCCTCGGCCGCCCACTCGCTGATCGCCACGAAACTCCTCGCGCCGGTCACCACGGCGGAGCAGGCGATCAGCAGTACTGCCACGAAGGGGTGACGCTTCCCCCGCCGGCACCGCGGATCGGCCAGTGCCCGCAGCCGTGTCGCCAGCGGGCCGATCGCACGGTGCTGACGGGTGGGCGACTTGACCAGACAGACGGTGGCAGACTGACGGCACATCGAAGCTCCGTTGTGGGACGGCGACTTGGGAAGGTCACCTCCACAACGGAGCTTCGTTGCGTCCGGTCGCGCACCCGACCAGCATCGTCATACCGCCGTGACCTGCACATCCGAGAGATCACCACGACTTTGCAATCGCCCTGGATCCGGACGCCGTCCGCGACTTCGTCACGGCCAACCGCGACCGGCTTTCCCCGCTGTCCGTCCGCGAAGCGTCCAAGCACCTGTGATCCGCTGAACTTCCGTACGCGGAAAACCATTCGACGCGGACCCGGCCGTGGGCGATCATCGTCGACATGTTCCGGTACGCCTTCCTCGCAGCGCGGTCCGCAGTCGCGGACGCGCCGAAGGCTGCCGCATTCCCCGCAGCAGCCGATCCCGCCGCTGCCGCAGCGCCCCTCGACGGCGCCCGAAGCTGACTCTTCCCGGATCGTCCGGCGGACCCCGCAGGGGGAGGGTCGGCAAGGCCCAGGGGTCCCGTCACGCTTCGATCTCCGAGGAAGAAAGCCATGCCCAAGACGGCATACGTGCGCACCAAGCCGCACCTCAACATCGGCACCATGGGCCATGTCGACCACGGCAAGACCACTCTGACCGCCGCCATCACCAAGGTCCTCAGCGAGCGCGGGACCGGCACCTTCGTGCCGTTCGACCGCATCGACCGTGCCCCCGAGGAGGCGCTGCGCGGGATCACCATCAACATGGTGGCTTCCGCGCTGGTCGGCAGCCGAGTAGGACTGTCCGCTTGTGCGGCGGTAGTTGATTCCGTACTGAGTGCGGACGGGCACGCCTGCCACTTCCACGTACCGCCGACGCGACCCGTAGTGAAGGCAGTCATGGGCGTACGCACGCAGTAGATCGAGATGGGCCAGCGCGGGGCGCTCGGGATTCCGCCGTTCCATGGGCCCGTACATCGTGATGACTGCCACCATTTGAAGGTGTCGATATCCCTGGTCCGGGTGGTGGAATCCGCCGAAGGCACCGGTACGCGTGGATTCGCAGCCGACCAACACGCGCTCAAGCGGCAACATCTTCGTCAGCCCGTACCCGGCGTACCGGCGGGTGGCGATTTCGACGCCAGCACGGAAAGGCGTGGTGTCGATGCCGTCGGCCTCCCACCCGCTGAGCGTTTCCGAGAGGGGCCGGAAAACGTGGGCGGGGTGCTTTCCGGTGAGCGATGACACGTCGGCGCGGGTGGCTGCCAGTGCCGCCATTGCCTTAGCGCCGGTTACGGACTCGTTCGGGGCGAGTTCCGTTAAGACGGGGTGTCCGACTTGATGAGTTGGACATGGGACTCTTGCATCCCCTCCGGGAGCGCATCCGGGCTGAACCATTTCGCCTCCAGGATCTCGAAGCCGTCGAGCTTGAGAGTTCCACCCACGTGAAGAGCTTCGTACGCGATTTCCACGCGGAGCTTGTAGCCGCTGGTCACCTGTACCAGCCGCCCCGGAACGACTTCAAGGCCGGTTTCTTCCCGAACCTCGCGAACAATGGTCTTCGGGAATTCCTCGCTCTTGATTGCGTAGCCGGTCGGAAGTCCCCATGGTCGGTCGGCGGGCCACATGCGGTGCTTGAGGAGAAGAACTTGCCCTTCTTCGTTCCGCACCACGCCCGTCACGCCAATCATGAATTTGGCGTGAGCGAACCACAGGACGCGCCATTGCAGAGGGCCGCGAATGAGTTTCCACATTCGGGCAATGATTCGCTTCATACGCACCCTTTCTATAGGGCAAGCGCATCCAACGCTTGCGATGCTGACTCAACCTATGCCGTGGGGTGCGGGTCACGCCCAGGCTTCTACGGACCCGCCCCCGCCGGGATTTCGAATCGAGTACGGGGGAGCCTCGAATTCGGCTACGCCCGGCAGAGGCGGGGGATCAGGGGCGGGACACCGCTACGCCGATCACGAATCCGCACGATCCCGCGATGGTCGCGAGGAACAGCGGACCTGCGAAGGCGAACACGCGGTCACGTAATCGGCGCGCGACGCTCATGCGCTGCGCCAACGGGGGATGCAGTTCGGGCACTCCTCGGGGTGGAACGGCGACGGGGGATGCGTCAGGCCGGGGAGGTAGACGACTCCCGAGACCACGTCCAGCGCCCCGCCGTACTGTGTCCACCAACCGGCCGGAGAGCCCGCGTACGGCCCGTCGGGGTCGTCTATGAGGCCTGACTAGCTCAGAGTCCGGGAGGGGCCGCGTAGGGCGCTCCCGTCGCTTCGCGGGGGCCGTGGTCATCGGTGGTCCGCTGAGAGGTGCCGAGCCATACGGACGTGGCAGTCAGTCACACGGCTGCCGTCGCCGTTCGCCTGCGCCCGGTCGCGCTCTACGGCGATGTTGTCGCAGTGCGAGCATCCCGGTACCGGTTTGGGCTCCTTGGGGTCTACGGGCTTCTTTTGCGTCGTCTGCGTGTGGTCCATCGTCGTCCCCTCGCGTGGATCGATGACGACCACAATGGGACGGCGCATCAGTCGCTGTCTGTGGCACTTTGACTACCCGACAGCGCAAAGTGCCACAGCGACTACAGGGGCAGGCCCACCACGTCGGCCATGGTTCGCATCTCCCCCGTCAGAGTCCGCCGCCCCCGCATCACCCGCCCGAGGATGTCTCGGGCGTACCGCTGATTCGGCAGCCACTCAGGACTACCGGCGTGGATCTGCTCCAACTTGCCGAATGCTTCGCCGTAGTTGCCTGTCTTGGCGTAAGCGTCGGCTACGTCGAGCAGGTGCCGGTTTCGGTTGTTGGACGTGGGCTTGAGGCTGAACACCGGGACACGCTCAGCGATGCGTAGCACCATGTCAGGCCGATCGATCACCCCAGCGTTCTCTGCGGCTTTGAGCTTGACCGTGGTCGGGCCGAACGTCCGCAGAAAGTCGTTCTCTGGGGCGTGCTCCCGCCCAAGTGCGACGGCCGCAGCGGTGGCGAGCCTCAGCGCGTCTTCGGCCTCTCCGGGCTGCGAGTTGCGCACGGCCGCAGCAGACACCCGCAGCAGCATCCAGCCCCACGACGACAGCTCAGCGGGGGTCGCACGGGACATGCGCGGTTCGATCTCGTCTGACCACTTCACCGCCAGGTCATACGCCTTGCTCAACTGCCCTTGCCGCAGCAGCAGCCAGCACAGCGTGTTGACCGTGGCGGCACCCTCCATGCGGTCCGCCGCGTCGTCTAGGGCGCGCTCCAAGGCGGTCTCAGCGGCTCGGAATTGCCGGGTCTGCACCATGAGCCACCCGGCGAGCTGCAAGAGCCGTACGCGGACGCTTCGCCCCTCGGGCCCCAGCGCTTCGGCGTCCCGCAGCAACGGGGGCAACATCACCGACAAGGCCGTGAAGTGGTCTCCAGAGAAGAGCGGTTCCGTCTCGCGTAGCGCTGCCCGAACGCCCCCCACGGTCGGCGGCTCATCGTCCAGGCCGGTAACGACGGCCGGCGGCAGTTCCAGGGCGCTCCTGACGGCCTTCCACCGGTCCACGGTCCCAGCGTCAGGGTCTTCCTCGTTGGGGCCCCCAGCAAGCTGCATGGTGGGCACCCTGAGTGTCCGTGCCAACTTGCGTAGTGTCTCAAGCCTTGCGGTCTCCCTCTCGCCTTGTTCGAGCTTGCGGATGGTTGAGAGGGACACCCCCGACGCATCGGCCAACTCACGCTGAGACAGTCCGCGACGCTTGCGGACTTCCTTCACCCTCTGCCCAGCAGTCCTCATGCATCGAGCGTACGACGCAAGGGTGCCGCCTGGACGGGATACGCCGCCGCTCCGTCCACGCGGGTTCTGGCCTCTCTTGCGCTCAGCGCTTGGACGACTGCTAGAAGGCCGATGAAGATCTTGTTGAGAGGCTGTCCGGTCGTAGGCTGGGCGGTCCTTTGGTCTATGCGGTGGCCGGGTTGATCGTCCAGGTGTTGCCTGTGCGGGTGAGTCCGAGGTTGATCAGTCGGCGGAGGTTGAGGGCGGCTGCTCGGGTGTGGAGCCAGGCGTCGTTGGCGATGGTGCCGCGGTAGCGGAGTTTGCGGTTGCCGTGTTGGACGAGCCAGGCGACGGCGCGTTCGACCGGTGGTCTCCAGCGGCGGTAGTCGGCTTGCCAGTCGGGGTCGGAGGCGGCCTGGCGGCGGGCGGCTGCGAGCAGGTCGTGGTGCGGGCGGATGGTCAGGATGCGGCCGGCCTTGGCCTTGGTGCACCGCTCGCGCAGGGGACATCCAGTGCATAGGTTCCCGAAGGCCGCCTTGCGCTGGTTGTGCTGTCCGCCGGGGTGCGACAGGGCGACGGTGTGTCCAGCGGGGCAGGTCACCGTGGCGGCGGCGGTGTCGATGGCAAAGTCGTCCAGAGTGAAGCCGCCGGGGACGGCCGCCCGTAGCGGAGCGGGTTTGAGGAATAGCCGGTGCCCTGCCTCTGCAAGGGTCTGGCGGGCCTCGCCGGTGGAGTAGGCGGTGTCACCGAAGGCGTCCACCGGGGTGTCCTCGTCGGTGAGGAGCTCAAGACCCACAGCGGCCTCGTGGTGCTCGGGCCCGGCGCCGGGCCGCAGGGCGACGGCGGTGTATAACCCGGTCTCGGGCTCGATGGCCAGGTGGGCCTTGTATCCGTCCTGCTGGTGGGTGCGGGTCTTGTGGATGTGCCGGGCCTCGGGGTCGACGGTGGAGACCATCCGGCCTGGGGCAGTGCCCCGGGTGATGCGCCAGCGCCCGTCGCGGCCGTCGGAGTCCTCGGCAGGTTCGACGTCTTGCCCGGCGACCAGGGCCAGGATGCCCACCGCGTTCGCGGCTTTCTCGCCCAGCTCCTGCTCGGGCAGGTGCCCGAGCAGCCTGAGCGCGTCACCGACCAGGGCGTCGACGAGGGCGGCGCGGGCCTGCTCGTCATTCCAGGCGATCCTTGGTTTGCCCGGGTCGCTGTAGTCATGCGCGGTGCACTGCACGGCTGCCACCCGGTCAGCTCCCGGGACCTCCCGGATTACCGCGCGGACGGCGGCGATGATCTGGGTGACGGTGTCCTGTGTGGCGACCGCGTCGTCCAGAACGGTGGAGTCCAGCGCCCGCCGGTGCTTGCCCTTGAGGACCCCGGTGGCCTGCACTACCTCGCGCACGGCCTCAAAGACCCGGTTCGGGCGGGCGGAACGGCCCAGGCGGCGGAAGTAGGCCAGCAGCGACGGGTCGAACGCCATATCGTGCAGGCCCAGCCCGCACGCAGCCTTCCATCGCAGGTCACACCGTAGTTCCTGGACCGTCTCGAAGTCCGACAACCCATGCAGGGCCTGCAACGTGATCGCCGCGGCCAGGATCTGCGGCGGCATGCTGGGCCGCCCGTTCGCCGACGGGTACATGTCCGCGAACGTCTCCGCCGGGAACAGCGCACCACGATGCTCGGCCAGGAATGCGAACACACTCCCGGCCGGGATCAACTCCCGGCAGGTCTCCCACACATCCGGCCCGACCATCTCCCCGGCCCATTCCCCCATCACCACGAAACGAGTCTGGCCCCGCCGCTCACGCGGCGGGGCCAGAACCCCAAGATCTTCATGAGTCTTCTAGGCCATGTCTCCCCGATCATGAGCGGAGCCAGATGATGATGGCTGCGAAGGTGACGGTGCCAAGGAAGACGTAACCGCGTTTGTCATAGCGGGTAGCCACGGCGCGGAAGCCTTTGAGCTTGTTGATCGCCCGCTCGACGACGTTGCGTTTCTTGTATCGCTCCTTGTCGAAGCCGGGAGGGCGGCCTCCGCGCGAGCCGAGCTTGACGCGGTTTGCTGCCTGGTCGGCCTTCTCCGGGATCACATGCCGGATGCCCCGTTTCCGCAGGTAGGCCCGCGTTCGCCGGTTGCTGTACGCCTTACGGCCTCGGGGGAAATTGAGATCTGGGTGTGCTGGCCTGGCGGTTCGGCTGGGGGGTGATCAGCAGGCAGCGTCGCGGACGAGGACGAGCTCGGTGCTCGCCTGTCGGCGGGTGGCCCGCTGGGCGGATCGGTCGGAGACGAGGCCGGCGATCGCGAGGTGGGTCTCGGCGTAGGTGTCGCGCCGTCCGGTGAACCGGCGCAGGGGCGCCCACTGGCGGAGCTCGGCGTTGGTGTGCTCGACGCAGATCCGGGCCGAGGACTGGCGGCGCCTGGCCTCCTGCCAGGCGTACTTGTCGCCGTCGCACGCCTCGTCCGCGGGCTTCTTCGGCGGTGCGCTGACCTGGTCGGGGAACTCCTTGGCCAGCCCCTGGTACCCGGAGTCGACCCGGGCCTTGACCATGGGACGGGTCCGGAACTGCTCGGCGATGCCCTCGGTGCGTAGGGCGGTCTGATCGTGCATGCGGCCCGGCCGGACCGCGCCGGACAGCAGCATGCGGCCCTGGCCGTCGCTGAACGTGGTGGTCTTGATGGTGTTCTGCCTGCGCTTGCCGGAGACGAACGCCCGGCGGCCCGGGCGTCCCGCCTGAGGGCGGCGGACCTGGGTCTCGGCCCCGTCCATCCGCAGCTCGACGCCCTCGGCCTCGGCATAGGCGAAGACGTCCTCCAGGGTCTTCAGCCGCAGTCCCGCCCGGTCGGGTACGGCGAACCCGCGGGCCGCGAGGAGCGGACGGACCTCACGGATGGCCTCGGAGACGGTGGAGCGGTCCACGGCGAAGAGTTCGGCGAGGACCGCGTGCGGCAACTGGTGGCGCAGATGGACCAGGGTGACCAGCAACCGTTCGAAGAAGACCAGCTTCGGCTTGCGCCCAGCCCCTTCCGCCCGCCGGCGCGGGCCACCCCGTGCCGCACGCAACGCGGACTGGCGGGCCGCTTCCCACGGCCTGGCGAGTTCGGCGAACAACTCGCCGAAATGTGCGCGGGAGACACCGGACAGGGCAGGATGGGAACAGACCGCACGGGCCCAGGTCAGCTTCACAACTCACCCAACCCGTGCGGTCCTTCTCATGTCACGGCCCGACCGGGGCGATCACTATTTCCCCCAAGGCCGTTATCGGCGCTCACGCTGTCGGGTCGGGTGCGCGGGCGCCCGGTGCCGATCCTGTGGACGCGGATCTTGTCCATGACCGGCTCGAACTGGGTGCAGTCAGCCCGCTGCCCGGGTGTGACCAGCAGGGACAGCGGGCGGCACCTGCCGTCGGCACTCAGGTGGACCTTGGTGGTGAACCCGCCGCGGGAGCGGCCCAGGGCCTCGCCTGCCGCACCACCTCCGCCAGGTGGCCGGCCAGGCCCGTCCACGCCGGATCGATCTGGTGTTCCGCCACTGCCGCCCCCTTTGAGGACGCCGGCGGAGGGGCTGTGCGGGCCCCGGCTGCGTGCTGGTGGGCGCGCATCACCGTGGAATCGACCGAGATGGCCCAGTCGATGGTGCTCTTGGCGTCCGCGACGGCCTGGACCTGCTGGAGAAGTCGTTCCCAGGTTCCGTCGGCCGACCACTGCAGGTGTCTCTTATGGACGGTCTTCCACAGGCCGAACCGCTCGGGAAGGTCACGCCACTGCACGCCGGTCCGCACCCGGTGCAGGACCCCGTTGATCACCTGCCGGTGGTCCCGCCATCTGCCACAACGTCTGTTACTTACCGGCAGGAGCGGCTCCAGCCGCTTCCACTCACCGTCGGTCAGATCCCCACGACCAGTCATATCAAGCTAACGAGTCACATGATCGGAGAGGCGTGGCTCGGGGCAGGGCACGTGGCACCCGAAACGATAGATGCTGTGCAGACAAGGAGTCCCTGATGAACGATCTGCGACCGCGCCGACCGCGACCTGCCAGCACCCGGATGCATCAGTGGCGTTCGCCGGCCTGGGACGCCCTGTTGCGTAGGGTGACCGCAGAGCCGGGCAGGCGAGTGAACCGGCCCCGGCCCCGGACGCGAGAAGGGTCGTGCGGTGGGCGAGGCTGAGCAAGGGGACGTTGCGAACGGCGGTAAGCCGGACGTGGCAGCGGGCCCGGTCAAGCAGTCGGGCGCCCGCAGGTGGCTGCACATTCTCGGCGCTGTCGTGGTGGCGATCGTGCTGCCGGTCGCGGTGGCCGGGATCGTTGCCGGGCAACTGGGTGCCCGGGCTGTGTTCCTCGGACTGCTCCTCGGCGTTGTCGGGGCGAAGCTGGGCGGAACCCGTCGCATGCTGTACCTCGCCCCCGCGGCGGGGGTCGCGGTCGGCCTGGGCGCGTTCACCGCCTATGGCTGGTGGTGGGTGGCGCTCCTCGCGGTGACCGGTGCCGTCGTGGGGGCGGGGATCGGCTTCGGCTGGTTCCCGCCGCTGCTGATGCTCGCCTTCGCTGCCACGTTCGCGGCACCGACGCCGTCCGGCACCGACGCGCTGATCTCCGGCATCATGGCCGCCCTCGGTGTGGGCTACGGCATCGTGATCGCCCACCGCTTCGGCACCGCCCCCGTCGTCGAAGGCGACCGCCTGCCCGCCGGGGTGGCCGCCGTGGTGGCGCTCGTGTTCGGCGTCGCCCTCGGTGCCGGGGCCGCACTCGGCGTCGGGCTCGGGTGGACCGAACCGTACTGGGTGCCGGAGCCGATCATCATCCTCGCGCTGTACATCGTCATGGGAAAACGCGACCGGATCCGGGGCAAGGCCATCGGCACCGCAGTCGGTATCGCCGCCGCCCTGCCCGTGGCGATCCTCGCCCCGTCCGTCTGGGTCACCTCGGCTATCGCCACCGCCGCGTTCATCGCCGCTCTCACTCAGGCCGACAAGTACTGGCTGATGTACGGCCTCTACACCTTTGCCCTCGTCCTCGCACTTGCCTCCCCCGGCCAGGTCGCCGTCGAGGCCGAGCACCGGGGCTTCGAGATCCTCGCCGGCGTCGCCATCCTCGTCATCGGCCTCGCCGTCGTCCACGCCATCGGCAACCGCCTCCTACGGCAAAGCCCACAACCCGAACTCACAACCGGCAATCACAGCATCTGACGGCCAGCCACACCTCGCTCACTCCTCCCAGGCAGCGGTCACTTTCGCCGCCATCATGGTCCGCTCATGATCGGGGAGACATGGCCTAGACCCGTACAGGGAGGAAGCTGCTATACGCCTTGCGGTCCCCAAGGACCCGCTTTCGGGGCACTCCCCACCCCTTAACTAGGTCGTTCTCACCCCGCCATTTTGATGTTTCCCCAGGTCAGCGACAAATGTGGGCGGGGGAACGGCGTCACACCGAGGGTGCGCGCGCGGAGCTTGAGCCGGGATCGCCAGCTCAGGTATCCGGTGAACTTCCGCAACGCCCTGCCCCTGGTGCGGTGAAACGGTGATTGGAACCCACTTTTCGTTTTCCCTATAGGTTTCTTATGGGATACCGAAAACAAGGTACGAACCACCGTTTCACCGCACGTTTCCCGCTGAGGGGGTCAGTCGGTCTCGTTCAGCGCCCGATACAGCGTCGCGCGGGACACGCCAACCGCCTTGGCAATGGCCGTGACGCTCTCACCCTTGGCGCGGCGCGCCCTGGCCGCAGCGAGCTTGTCAGCGTCCATCACAGCCGGACGGCCACCCGTACGCCCCTGAGCCCTAGCAGCGTCCAGACCCGCCCGTGTCCGCTCAACGATCATGTCTCGCTCCAGCTCGGCGAAGGCGACCATCATCGTGAAGAAGAACTTGCCCTCACCCTTGGGCGAGTAGCTACCAGCCAGCGTCCCAGTCAGGATGCGCAGGCTGATCCCTCGGGCGTGCAAGTCCTCAGCGATGGTCAGGACGTCTTTGGTGGAGCGCCCCAACCGGTCGAGCTTCCACACGCACAGCGTGTCCCCCTCGCGCATGTAGTCGAGAGCGGCTGTCAGGCCCGCGCGGTCGGCGTTCTTGCCCGATGCCTTGTCCTCGAAGACCCGAGAGCACCCGGCGTCGCTCAGCGCGTCCGCCTGGAGCTGCGCATCCTGCGCGTTGGTGCTGACTCGCTTGTAGCCGATCAGGGTTCCGGTGCTCGCGTTCGTCGTCATGCAGGAATCGTCTCAGAACTCGTCTCAGAACGCCAGGGGCTTCAGGCACGTTTTGAGACGGGTTTTGAACGCCAATGCAGCCCCCGGGGGAGCATCAGCGGCGTGTCTCACAAACCATCGTTTGATAGACGCCCCGCCAACCGTCACGCACAGCAACCCCCGCGCAATCAGCGCCAGTTGCGACACGACACGTCCGCCTCGCAGGTGCTCGCTCCTCCGCGAAAACGCCCGGTTGATCCCTGCGAGAGTTTTCTCTCCCAGACGCGCATGCCAGGAAGAGGCAGGGGGCACCTCCCTGGGGGTCACTCCGACAGCGCGACGCCCCGCCAACCCTCGTACCCCGACAGCTTCCGGCGCGCACCGAACCGCACATCCATCGCAGCGAACAGCGCGCGCTTACCCGTGACCGTGCCCAGCGAGCGAGCCAGAACAGGCTCCGCCGTCGCGAACGCCTCCCACACCGCAGAGGTACGCACGTGCGTGCCATACGGCGCAGCGCCCAAGTTCCGCACCCACGATGCCGGATCATTCAGCGGCGCGCGGAAGGCCTCGAACTGCGAAGCCAGGGACAGTAGTTGAGTTGCCCGCGCGTCGGATGCCGACTCGATCTCTGACGCCACACTCCGCAGATCCCGCACAAGGGAGGGCGCAGCGTGGACCGGTGCGGGGATGGCTGCAAGATCCCGGGCCAATCCCTCCGCCACGTCCGTATGCCACTGCTTGTCATCAGGGTCGATCGCATGGAAGGCGGCGAAACGCGCATCCCGCATGTGTCGCTGAACTTCCTCGCGGCGCTCCCCGTCCGATCCCGCAGCGTCCAACCCTGCCACCACGGCGCGCAGCCACTCGCCCATGCCGCGCCGGATCAGCGGCCAGTCCCGCCACTCACCGCCCGGCGTCGTCCACTGCGCCCCCGACCACACGAACGGCACCGGAACGCCCGCCCTGTCGGCGTAACCGGCCGCCGCTTCCAGCGCACTGCGTGCCGACGCATCGGCTATGTACTTACTCACCCAAAACCCCTTGACTAACCTCGCGCTTTCATGAAGCGGGCTGTCCGACGGGTGGCCAGGTAAGCGAAAAGCGCCTCTGAGCTGCAATGCCGGTGATTTAGTGCATCGGTGCAGGTGGAGCGCATACTGATGGCGGTTTTGGGTGAGCAGGTCCTGGGTTGCATGGGGAGATCCACCACGATCTGATGATGCGCCAGATGATCTCGGGACATGGCAACGGGGCTCCCGGTAGGACAGAAGATCGACCAAGATCCGACTGTCTGCAAGGGAGCCCCGTTGGGCGCTCAGTCTGTCATCGCATCTGCCTCAATCGTCATGTCGACGCCCCGGCCGGTGTCCGCTGGAAGTCCCCGAAGGCGGTTGGAACCGCAGTTCGGCGACCGGATCCGGCTCGGCGTACTCACTGAGGAGATCACCCCCGAAGTGGTCGACGAGGTACTGGAGTTGACTGGAAGGGCTGAGCGCCGCCGAAGGCTTCTGCCGGCCCGCGCGGTGGTCTACTTCGTCCTGGCCCTGTGCCTGTTCAGCAGCTCCGACAGCACTGGGCCGCCGGGGTACCGGGTGGTCCTGCGGACCCTGACCGAGAGACTGCGGCACCTGCCGGGCGGCCTCGTCCAGCGCCTGCCCACCAGTTCGGCCCTCACCAGAGCCCGCCAGCGCTTGGGAGACAAGCCGTTCCAGGCGCTCTTCGAACGCCGGTGCGGCGCCCAGGCGACACCCACGACCCCGGGAGCGTTCGCCTTCGGCCTGCGGCTCGTTGCCTGGGACGGCACCGCGCTGGACGTGCCGGACACCACCGAGAACGCTGCCGCGTTCGGATTCACCGGCCGTGACGGCACCAACAAGAGCGGAAACCCGCAGGTCAGACTGATGGCTCTGATCGAGTGCGGCACCCACGCCATCATCGACGCGGCCTTCGACTCGATCGCCAGATTCAGCGAGCACAAGCTCGCCCGCTGCCTGCTCGCCTCCCTGCGGCCCGGCATGCTGCTGCTGGCCGACCGCAATTTCGCCGGCCATGAACTGTGGGGCCTGGTCGAGGCGACCGGCTGCCACCTCGCCTGGCGGATCAAGAAGAACCTCGTCCTGCCGCCACTGTGGGTTCTGCCCGACGGCTCGTACGTGTCCGTCATGCCCACCCCCGCCGAGGGCCAGCGCCTGGGCAACGCCCGCTTCCACGGCCGCACCCCGACAGGGCTGCCCCAAGGACACCTCGTCCGCATCATCGACTACACCGTCACCGTCCGACCCCAGGACGGGCCGCCCCACGTGGAGAAGTTCCGCCTGGCGACCAGCCTGCTCGACCACCGGCAGGCGCCCGCACGGCAGTTGGCCCAGCTCTACCACCAGCGCTGGGAGATCGAGAACGGCTTCGCCGAACTCAAAAACCGGCTGCGAGGCGCCGGCTTCATCCTGCGCTCCAAGACTCCCGAGCTCATCTGTCAGGAGATCTACGCGCTTCTCACCGTCTACCAGGCACTATGCGCGCTCAAAGTCCACGCAGCCGAACAGGGCGAGGTCGATCCCGACCGGATCTCCTTCACCACGACGGTGCAACTCGCCCGGCTCACGACCGCCGGACAGACCGCAGCGAACCCGCAGGTCCTGTGCGCCGCCCGACGCGAAGTAGTCCAGGAACTCCTCAACGACCTCCTGCCCTCACGCCGCGACCGCCGCTGCCAACGACTGAAGAAACCACCGAGGAACACCTTCGAAGCCAAACGCCGGGACGAGCCCCGCCCTCCCAGCCACGTCAGCTACTCACTCAAAGTCACAGGGAACCCAGGACACCAATCCTCACCTGCAAAAACACCCTAAATCACCGGCATTGCTCTGACCAGCAAGAATGAGGATTGTCGAGGTCCTTGTTCCTGCCACCGTCGGAGGCACTTCCCAGGTGAAGAAGCGTATCGGGTCCTATCCCCGCGTCCGCATTGAGGGCGGCGGTCATGCGGTGGTGTCCCAGGCTGGGGCCGTGCTGCTGGTCGAGACCGCCCGCAAGGCCGGGCTGGACCAGTCGATATCGACGGCGCTGACGCCGTGGCGACGTCCGCGGGCGGTGCACGATCCAGGGAAGATCCTCCTGGACGTGGCCCTCGCGGTCGCGCTGGGCGGGGACTGCCTCGCGGATGTCGGGATGCTGCGGGCCGAGCCGGCCGTGTTCGGGCCGGTGGCCTCCGACCCGACGGTCTCCCGCCTGATCGACACCCTCGCCGCGGCTGGGCCGAAGGCCCTTCACGCGATAAGGGCCGCGCGGGCCCAGGCCCGCGAACACGTCTGGAACCTGGCCAGGAACACGGCCCCGGATGCCTCAGGGCAGGTGATCGTGGACCTGGACGGGGTCCTCGTGCTGGCGCACTCCGAGAAGCAGGACGCCACCGCGACCTGGAAGAAAACCTTCGGACACCATCCGCTGATGGGATTCGTCGATCACGGAAGCGGCGGGAGCGGGGAGCCGGTGGCCGGCCTGCTCAGGCCGGGCAACGCCGGCAGCAACACCGCCGCCGACCACATCGAAGTGGCCCAACTCGCCCTGGCTCAACTGCCGAAGAAGTACCGGCGCGGACGCCAGACGCTGATTCGTACCGACTCCGGAGGCGGAACACATGAGTTCACAGCCTGGCTCGCCCAGCGCGGCCGGTGGCTGTCGTACTCGGTCGGCATGACCATCACCGACGCCATCCACCAGGCCGTCCTCAAGGTCCCGCCCACCGCGTGGACGGTGGCCATCGAGCCGGGCGGCGAGATCCGCGACGGCGCCTGGGTCGCCGAACTTACCGGCGATGCCCTGGGGGCTGGCCGAAGGGAATGCGGCTGATCGTCCGCAAGGAACGGCCGCACCCCGGCGCCCAGTTGCGCTTCACCGACGCCGACGGACTACGCCTCACCGCGTTCGCCACCAACACCACCGGCACGCCGATCGCGCAGCTGGAGCTGCGGCACCGCCAGCGGGCCCGCGCCGAGGACCGTATCCGTGCCGCCCGCGCCACCGGCCTGCGCAACCTGCCTCTGCACGACACCGCGCAGAACCAGATCTGGCTGGAGATCGTCCAGATCGCTCTCGATCTCCTCGCGTGGATGCCCATGCTCGCTTTGACCGGCAAAACCCGCAGGTGGGAGCCCCGCCGCCTCCGGCTCCGCCTCTTCTCCGCCGCCGCCCAGATCGTCACGACCGCCCGCCGCCGGCACCTGAGATTCGCGCGCCACTGGCCCTGGACCGACGTGATCACCGACGCCCTGGCACGGCTCGAAGCTCTCCCCAACCCCGGCTGACCAGCACTTTCCCGTCCCTGCAAGCAGCACCATCCCGACCGGAGCCGTGGAACCCGGCGCCCACCCGACGCGACAGCCGGGCCATCAGCCTGGCCACCACCAGCCCGAACAACCGAAACGGCCCGCCGAAGAAACCGACGGACCGTCACGAAAGATCCAGGCTAAAGACATTGAAAACAGTTCACCCCCGCTGTCTTGCCAACCACTGACCAACCAAGTGACCAAAGGTGACCCGACAACCACCCAAGAGGTGATCCCAGAGACTAACAAACCACCAGGTCAAACGCCGTTTAGGTGAAGAGAGAGGAATGAAAAACAGCACTCTTAGAAGAGAACCCGGACACGGGTCCAACATCGTCATCCACCACCGTGCCACCACCTCAAGCCCCAAGCTCCACACGCCCCCAGAAACGCCGAACGGCCCGCCACCAGGATTTCCCAGCGACGGGCCGCGAACGGCGCTCAGCGGAGCGGCTAGACCCCCTCTCCCTCGTCGGACGGCGTCGCCCACTCGATGGCGCAGCGCGCATCCCCGTCGAAGGGAGCGCCCCGGCGAACAGCTTGCGTGACCGTGATCCTGTCGACTGCGACTCTCAAGAGGTCCCGCCGTATCGGGGTGTCGGCGACTTCCCATGCTTCCAGCAACAGCGTGTTGTCATCGAACATCGTGAGGTCAACGCGATGGCCAGAGAATGCCGTTGCTCGCTGCTGCGCATCCCTCAGAGTGACCTCCGCCTCAGCTACCAATCGGGGGAAGTGCTTACCCATGGCACCCTTATACAAACCCTTGGCGCGGTCGTTGGCGAGTTGTTCAATTGCCGCCTCGGCCGCTTTTACAGCCGCCACAGCCTCTCGCGCATCTTCGGTCTCCTTCGGTGCCGTGAGAGCCGCCCACCTCTCAGCAACGGCAATCATCAGAGGGTCACCCATCTCGGCATAGACCACCTGAGCGAACCAGCGACTGAACACGTACTGCTCTATTCGCTCACGCATGGCAGATGCAGGAGCAGGACACGGCTTACCCATCGCGTGGCCGTTGCATACGTATGACCGGCCCATGGTGGGCATTTTCGAGCCGCAGCCATCGCAGCGCAGAAGGTCAGTCAGAAGGTGCGATGCGCGCCCAACCCGCGCACCAAGCTTTCCCCGCTGGTGCCCCGCCTGCACTCGCCTAGCACGTTCCACGATCTGCGTCGGTGCCGGTCCAACGCCCTTGGCGAACACGGAAACCCGCTGACCTGTGGTGTCCCGATAGGCAACAGGCCACGTGTACTCACGAGAAAGGGCGACTACCTGCCATCCCTCGTAGACAGGGTTCGCGACGATACGGCGCACAGTGGAAGCCCCCCACGCTCCGCCCTTGGGTGACGGAACGACGTCTGCCGTAAGGCCACGTGCAACGGCGCGGGCCGACTTGCCGTCTCCGACCTCTTCCAGAATCCGGAGCACAACCGACCATTCCTTGGCATGGTGCAGTTTCCCCGACTTGTCTTTGCGGAGTCCGTACGGAGCAGCGGACAGCCAAATACCCCTGCGTCGTTGACCATCCTTAGTGTCACGCACCCTGTACGAAAGGAAGTCTGAAGACGACTTAGCTCGCTCGGCATCCATGATGATGCGCTCACGGTCACGGGGTTCAGCACTATCTAGCCGCTCATAGTCGAAGATCAGGCGAGTACCGGAGTCCAGCAATCCGGCAACGACACCAGCACCCTTCCGACTGAAGCGATCCACGGCGTAGCACCAGAGCGCCGGAACCTCCTTGCGCTTAAGCGCCGCCAGAGCACGCTCGAACTCCGGACGCTTCGCATCGGTCCACGCGCTCAGGTTGTCCTTCCAGACCTTCCGCACCCTGTACCCGTGCTGCGCAGCCCATGCCCGTCCACGGTCTTCCTGTGTCTGGAAGGTCAGCGCCTCTACCCCCTCCCGCACGATCTTGCTCTTACGTAAGTACAGGTCTATCTCTTCCACGTTCCCACCCTGTGATCTGCGGAAATGATCCCGTCCGGCAACTATGACAGGGTAAACCGGCCATGTACGTCAAGAATATGGTCACCGGAGCCGCGCAGCTCGACGGGGCGATCCTTGTCGTCTCCGCGCTCGACGGGGTCATGCCACAGACGGCCGAGCATGTCCTGCTCGCCCGCCAAGTGGGCGTCGACCACATCGTGGTCGCCCTGAACAAGGCGGACGCGGGCGACGACGAGCTCACCGACCTGGTGGAGCTGGAGGTCCGCGAGCTGCTCACCTCCCACGGGTACGGCGGCGACGCCGCGCCGGTCGTGCGGGTCTCCGGGCTCAAGGCGCTGGAGGGCGACCCGCGCTGGACGGCGGCCGTCGAGGCGCTGCTCGACGCGGTCGACACCTATGTGCCGATGCCCGTCAGGTACACGGACGCGCCGTTCCTGCTGTCGGTGGAGAACGTCCTCACCATCACCGGCCGCGGCACCGTCGTCACCGGGGCGATCGAGCGGGGCACCGTCCGCGTCGGCGACCGGGTGGAGGTGCTCGGCGCGGACACCGGTCCGCAGAGCAGCACGGTCACAGGCCTGGAGACCTTCGGCAAGCCGATGGAGTGCGCGGAGGCCGGGGACAACGTCGCGCTGCTGCTGCGGGGGATGCCGCGGGACGCCGTGCGCCGCGGCCACGTCGTGGCGGCGCCCGGCAGTACGGTGCCGAGCCGGCGCTTCACGGCGCAGGTGTACGTGCTCTCGGGCCGCGAGGGGGGCCGAACCACCGCGGTCTCCACCGGCTACCGGCCGCAGTTCTACATCCGCACCGCGGACGTCGTCGGCGACATCGACCTCGGTGAGGCGGCCGTCGCACGGCCCGGGGACACGGTCACCATGACCGTGGAGCTGGGCCGCGACATCCCGCTGGAGCCCGGGCTCGGCTTCGCGATCCGTGAGGGCGGTCGCACGGTCGGAGCCGGGACGGTGACCGAACTGGTGTGATCCCCGGCCCGCCTCCCGCTCCGGCGGGAGGCGGGCCGGAGCCGTCGCCGTGCACGGGGAGGCCTCGCCGCGATGCGGGCACAATGAGACGGTGAACGAGCAGATACCGGTCATCCGTGACGTCGACGGCGGCACCGCCAAGCTGATGCCCGACATCGACCGGGAGCGGGCCTGGCTGCTGACGGTGGACGGGGCACCCCAGTCGTATGTGGACCTGGACGCGCCCACGCACATGGAGTTCGAGTACACGCGGCGCCTCGCGCATGTCGTCGACTGCGCCGCGGACGAGGGAGTCCCGCTCGATCTGCTGCATCTGGGAGGCGGGGCGCTGACACTGCCGCGCTACGCGGCCGTGACCCGGCCCGGCTCGCGGCAGGACGTCGTGGAGGCGGACCGCGGACTGCTCGCGCTGGTGGCCGAGCGGCTGCCGCTGCCCGCCGGATCGGGTATCGAGGTGCATGGCGCCGACGCCCGTGCCTGGGTCGAGGCGGCCCCCGAGGACTCGGCGGACGTACTGATCGCCGATGTCTTCGGCGGCTCACGGGTGCCCGCCCATCTCACCTCCGTCGAGTACGCGCAGGCGGCGGAGCGTGTCCTGCGGCCCGGCGGTGTCTACGCGGCCAATCTCGCGGACGGCGCGCCGTTCGCCTTTCTGCGCTCTCAACTGGCCACGTTCGCTGCGGTGTTCCAGGAGATCGCGCTGATCGCCGAGCCCTCGGTCCTGCGCGGCAGGCGCTTCGGCAACACTCTGCTGCTCGCTTCCGGCAAGCCCATCGACACGGCGGCCCTGGCACGTCGCACCGCGTCTGACGCCTTCCCGGCTCGGGTGGAGCACGGACCGCCGCTGACCCGGCTCATCGGAACGGCCGCACCGGTGGCCGACGCGGACGCGGTGCCCTCACCCGAGCCGCCCGACGGGGCTTTCAGCATCGGCTGAGGTGGCAGGCGCACCGGCCACCTGCTTCGTCCTCAGGGTCAGATTCCGTACGTCCGGGACGAACAGCACGGCGGCTGTGACCAGCACGACCAGCGCGGCGCATCCCCACAGGGACTCGCGCCGCCCGAACAGGCTCTCCGCGGGGCCGGCCAGTGCGGTGGCCAGCGGCAGCATCGCCACCGAGCCGAACCAGTCGTACGCGCAGACGCGGGAGAGCATGTCCTGGGGGATCTCCTGGTGCAGCGCCGTCATCCAGGCGACGCCGAAGACCTCGATCGCCACCCCGCTGAGCAGCATCACGGCCGCGAGGCCGGTCACGGGCAGCGGTACGGCGAGTGCGGCCGACGGCGCGGCCAGCGGGAAGACGCAGAGCGTTCCGGCGAGCAGCAGCCGCCGGGGCTTCCAGCGCATCATCAGCAGGGCCCCGCCGAGCGTGCCCACGCCGAACGCGGCCAGGGCCATGCCCCAGGGGCCGGCGCCGCCCAGCTCGTCCCTGGCCACCAGCGGCCCGTAGACGGACTCGGCCGCGCCGACGACGGCGACGACCACCGAGAACTGGGCGACGATGGCCCAGAGCCACGGCCGGCTGCTGACCTCCTTCCAGCCGTCGCGCAAATCGGCCAGCAGTCCACCGCCGCCTTCCCGGGCGGGGACCCGGCCGACGTCCAGGAAGGCGCGGAACGCACCCGCGACGGCGAACGCCGCGGCATCCACGGCAAGGACCCAGCCGGGGCCGACCGCTGCGATGAGCGCGCCGCCGAGCGCGGCTCCGCCGATGGCCGCCCCGTGCATCGCCATCCGGAAGAGCGCGAAGGCCCGGCTCGCCTGCTCGCCGCCGACAGTGGAGATCAGCATGCCCTCGGCGGCCGGGTTGAAGAACGCCTGTCCGGTACCGCAGAGCGCGGTCAGCAACATCATCTGCCACAGCCGCGGGTCGCCCGCCAGGACCAGGACGGCGAAGGCCGCCTGGGACACACAGTTGAGCGCGTTGGCGGCGACCATGACCCGGTGCCGCGGCATCCGGTCGGCGACCGCGCCACCGATCAGCAGAAAGAGAACGAGGGGGAGCGTCCTGGCGGCCGCGACGAGGCCCACGTCGCCGCCGTCCCCGCCGGACTGCAGAACCGCGAACGCCGCCGCGATCAGCGCACCGTGGCTGCCCAGGTTGGTGACGATCGCGGCGGCGGTCAGCAGGACGTAGTTGCGGCCCGCCCATTCGGGGCGGCGCGCACGGCGGGAAGTGGCGGTGGGGGAGGTCACCACGGGACTATCCCCGCTGCCGGGCCGATTGCCAAACCAATAGTCCGGTGGCCGGCCCGCGCGTCACCCGGCCGACCTCTTAAACCGTCGGCCGACCTCTTGGACCGTCAGGCGGGCTCTTGGTCCGTCTGCCGGGCCCTCAGTCCGTCGGCGTGCCCGCCAGGCGCACGGTGCCGAGGATCTGCTGGATGGTTGCGTCCGTGACCTCGCCCGGGACACCCGTGTTGGCGTACAGCACCCAGGTCTTGAAGTCACCCTGCGGGTTCTTGAACGTGAAGGCGACCGACTTGCCGTCAGTCTCGCACTTGTTCGACTTCTTCACGCCGAGCGCGGTGGCGGTCGCGACGCTGCCGCTGAGACCCGACTTGGTGGTGTACGGCTTGGCCTTGGTGATCTTGACGGTGCCCTTGGGCTCGGTCTGGGCGTAACCCGCCCACACCCAGTTGCCGGCCTCGTTGTAGGCGGCGGTCGCGGAGTCCTTCGCGCCCTTGCCGCCCTTGGTGCCGGTCGTGCTCAGGCCCGAGTCCTCCGGCTTGCCGTCCTTGTTGGAGTCGAAGGAGCACCACTTGCTCTTGTAGTGGGCCGGGGCCGACATGGCGATGACGGGAGAGCCGTCGCCCTTCTTCTCGTCCTCGAAGCCGGTGCTCACGCCCGCGCCCGCGACCTCCCAGGTGGGCGGGACGTCGAACGCCGTGCCGTGCTTCGGGTTGGTGACGACCTTCCAGCCCGCGATGGTGGGCTTGGCGTCCTCGCCGCCGCGCGGGTTCTCGGTCGGCGAAGCGGGCGTGTCGCTGGGCTTGTCCGTCGAGGGCGTCTTGGACGTCGTGACCTTGCCGCCCTCGTCGCCGGTGCCGCCCTTGTCGTCGTCCTTCAGCACGATGAAGCCGGTGACGGCCGCGGCGACGACGACGGCCGTGGCCGCGACGATCGCTACGATCGTCGTCTTCTTCTTGTTGTCCTGCGGCGGCTGGGGCGCGCCGGGCGGCTGCCCCGGCACGGCGTACTGCGGCACCGTCGGCTGCTGGTACGGGTTGGGCTGCTGATATCCCGGCTGCTGGTACCCAGGCTGCTGATAGGGATTCGGCTGGTGGTATCCCGGCTGCTGGTACGGGTTCTGGTCCTGCGGGTTCTGCTCGCCCCCGGGCGGCTGCTGTCCTGGCCACATGGCGAGTAACCATAGAGGTGCGGTGTCACGCGTGCCACGTCCGCCCCCGCACGGGCATGGCCAAGAGTCCTACCGGTGGGTAACATTGCCCTCCATGAGCGCTGATCAGATGACAGTCGGCGAGATGCTCGCCGCGACCGTTCCCATGGCCAGGACCCTCAATCTGGAGTTCCTTCAGACCACGTCAGAGCGTGCCGTCGTCCGTATGCCGGACCAGTCCGACTACCACAACCACGTCGGCGGCCCGCACGCCGGTGCCATGTTCACGCTGGCCGAGACCGCGAGCGGCGCCATCGTCATCGCAGCCTTCGGCGACCAGATGAACCGGGCCGTGCCGCTCGCTGTCAAGGCGGAAATCGGCTACAAGAAGCTGGCGATGGGCGTCGTCACCGCGACCGCCACCCTCGGACGCCCGGTCAAGGAGGTCGTCGCCGAGCTCGACGCCGGTGGGCGTCCCGAGTTCCCGGTCGAGATCGCCATCCAGCGCGAGGACGGCGCGGTGACCGGGGAGATGACCATCGTCTGGACTCTGCGCCCCAACGCCTGAGCGCCACCACCACCCGGAACCGCTGGTTCCTCCCTCTGCTCGCGCGGGGTGCTCCGCTCTTGGCAGTCGCGGTGACAACGTCACCGGGTAGGCTGCCCGGCAAGCGCCGGCGAGGCGCACGCCGGGCAGTCGTTGCGCGGCGAGACTTCGGGAGGAACCGGCGTTGCACGTCCAGGAGTGGCTCGAGACCGTTCCCGCGGTCAGCATCTACCTCCTGGTGGGGGTGGTCATCGGGCTGGAGAGCCTCGGTATTCCGCTGCCGGGTGAGATCGTCCTCGTCAGCTCGGCGCTGCTCGCCTCTCAGCACGGCGAGATCAACCCGTACGTCCTCGGGGCCTGCGCGTCCGCGGGCGCGATCATCGGCGACTCGATCGGCTATGCCATCGGACGCAAGGGCGGAAGGCCGCTGCTGGCCTGGCTCGGTGGAAAGTTCCCCAAGCACTTCGGTGAGCCACAGATCGCCCTGGCCGAGCGGTCCTTCGAGAAGTGGGGCATGTGGGCCGTCTTCTTCGGACGGTTCGTCGCCCTGCTGCGCATCTTCGCCGGGCCGCTCGCGGGCGTCCTGCGCATGCCGTACTGGAAGTTCCTCATCGCCAACGTCCTCGGCGGAATCCTCTGGGCGGGCGGCACGACCGCCGTCATCTACTCCGTCGGCGTCGTCGCCGAAGCCTGGCTCAAGCGCTTCTCGTGGCTGGGGCTCGTGGTCGCCGTGCTGATCGGGCTCACCTCCCTGCTGGTGCTCAAGAACCGCGCCAAGAAGGCGGCTGCGCAGGCGCAGAGCCCGGCGGCCGAGCCTGACGCCGTGCCCGCGGCCGACTGAGCCACACGGCCCGGCGCACATCCGGCACGTGAACGACCGGACATCCGGCGGTGGCGGATCCGGCGGGGAAACCAAGGAGAAGGCGATGGCACACCAGGCACTGATCGCGGCGGTGGGCGGCAAGCAGCCGAGCATCGCGCCCGGCGCCTTCACCGCGCCCACCTCCGTGGTGATCGGTGAGGTCACGATGGCTCCGGGTGCCAGCGTCTGGTACCACACGGTGCTGCGCGCCGACTGCGGCCCCATCGTCCTCGGCGCCGACACCAACATCCAGGACAACTGCACGGTCCATGTCGACCCCGGCTTCCCGGTCACCGTCGGCGAGCGGGTCTCGGTCGGTCACAACGCCGTACTGCACGGCTGCACGGTCGAGGACGACGTCCTGATCGGCATGGGGGCCACGGTCCTCAACGGCGCCCACATCGGCGCCGGTTCACTGATCGCGGCGCAAGCGCTCGTCCCCCAGGGGATGCGGGTCCCGCCCGGCTCACTTGTCGCGGGCGTGCCCGCCAAGGTCAAGCGCGAGCTGACCGAAGAGGAGCGCGAGGGCATCAAGCTCAACGCGTCGATGTATCTGATGCTCGCCAAGGGGCACGGCGAAGCCACCGAGATCGGCTGACCGTTCGCCGGCCTTGTGGCCGTAGGACGTCATACCGCCGCGGCGGTCCTCATCGCGGCTGAGGCCCGGGTTGCCGGGGAGCGGCGACGCGGGCGGACATGACGATCTCGGCCGCCACCACGCTGCCCGCCTCCAGCCGGCGTGTGGTGGTTCGCGTCGCGAACGACTCGACGAGCCGCAGGCCGTGCCCGCAGTCGGCGTGGGCGTCCAGCGGCTCCTGCCGTCGTACCTGGCGGTGCACCCAACTCCCGCCGTCCCTCACCTCGGTGATCAGGGTGTTCCCGCGGACCTTGATGGCCACCGCGACCCACGTACTGCCGCTGTGCAGCACCACATTGCTGACGAGTTCGGTGACGATCACCGAGAGCGCCTCGTGGAAGTCGTCGTGCAGTCGCCATCGATGAGCCACGGCCCGCGCGAAATGTCTCAGCGTGCGCGCGGCATCCGGCGTCGCCGACATCGCACACTGGGCCAGACCCGAAATTCCGCCGTGCGGCATGAGGCTCGCGGGCGGACGTTGGGAGGACTCCTCTGATGCGATCACGGTCAGCTCCTTTTGCCCGGGTGGACGCCCGGGAGCAGCTCTACGCTCATGGCAACGCATCATCGGCGCAATTGGGGAGACTGAAGTACGGATACCTAAAGAAATGAAATGACCGGAAATGTCGAGGAGAGTGAGCTGGTGAGCACGCTCAGTGACGACGCCTGGGAACGCTGGCTGAAGCAGTCGCTGGACCGTCCCGCCCGGCAGCCTGCGCTGCTGCTGGTCGAGGGGCCCGCCGGGACCGGCAAAAGCAGACTGGTCGACCGGCTGCTCGCCGCCTCGGAGGGCGGCCCCCGCCCACGCATCGTGCTGACCTTCGTCTCCTGCGGCAGCTCCCTGGCGTATCACCCCGGCGCACGCCCCGGGACGGCCGGCGACCGGGGCGCCAACCCCGAAGCGACCCCGCTGTCCTCACGTGTCCATCCGGACGCTGCCGCCCTGGCCGAGGAACTGACGCCCCTCCTGGAATCCGACGGCCCCGTCCTGCTGATCGCCGAGGACGTCCATCGGGCCGACCCCGCCTCCCGGGAGTTGCTGCGCCGGGTCCTGGAACGGCCGCCCGCCGGACTCGCGACAGTGCTCGCCTACCGGCCGGAGGAACTGACCGAGCCGGGCCTCGTCCTCGGCCGAGCCGTCGCCTACCCGGCACGCCTCTCCCTCCTGCGGATACGCCTCGAACCGCTGGACGCCCAGCAGGTGCGCACGATGGTCGAGGAGCGGCTGGGCGCCGAAAGCTGCCCGCCCGAGCTGATCGCCCGCATCCACGAGCGCTCCGCCGGTGTTCCGCAGGTCGTCGTCGACCTGGTGCGCCAGCTGGAGGACGTATGCGGGCCCCGGGAGCGCTACGGCGCACGGGACGTGGACGCCACAGGGACCCCCGTGCGCCTGGCCGAGCTGGTCCTCGGGCGGCTGGCGGCGCTGCCCCCGGAGCAGCGGGCCGTCGCCGGCGCGGCGGCGGTCCTCGACGAGCCGAGCAGCGCCGAGGATCTGTACGCGGTGGCCGCGCTGCCCGCCGAAACCGGGCGCTCCGCGCTGGTGGCCGCGCTGCGGGCAGCGGTACTCCAGGAGACCGGCAGTGGCCTGTACGGGTTTCCGTCCCCGCTCGCCGGAACAGCCGTCTACCAGGAGCTTCCCGGGCCCCTGCGTCAGGATCTGCACCGCCGGGCGGCGACCGTCCTCGCCCACCGCAGGCCGGTGCCCTGGGCCCGGCTCGCGACGCACCGCCGGCGCGGCGGCCGGCTGCGCGGCTGGCTGAAAGCGGTCGAACGGGCCGCAGAGCAGTGTGCCGAGGCCGGTGATCACCAGACGGCGATGGACCTGCTGGAGCAGGCCCTGTCCCACCCCGCCGTGCCGCGCGAGGTCCGCGCCCGCCTCGCGCCGCTGCTGGCCCACAGCGCGGTCCTCGGGCTGCACACCGACCAGACCGTGCAGGTGCTGCGCCAGATCCTCGACGAGCAGTCCCTGCCCCCGGCCGTACGCGGCCAGATCCGGCTCGACCTGGGACTGGTCCTGTACAACCAGGCAGGCATGGGCCTCCAGGGCTGGGTGGAGCTGGAACAGGCGGTCGACGAGCTGGCCGAACGTCCCGCTCTCGCCGCACGCGCCATGTCGGCGCTCGCGATGCCCGTCATGTCCGCCGTCCCGCTGGAGCGGAATCTGCACTGGCTGGAGAAGGTCCAGAAGATGGCGGCCCGCAGTGACGACCCCGAGGTGCGCACGGCGGTCGCCGCCAGCTGCATCGCCGTACAGCTGGAGATCGGGGACCCCACAGCGTGGGAGGTGCTCGACCGGCTGCGCGAGGAGACCGTTCACCCCGAGCGGCTTCCCCATGTGGCACGCGGTGTGGTCAACGCCGCCGACGCCTCCTTGTGGCTGGGCCATCTCCGGCGCGTCGGTGACCTGCTGGAGGAAGGACTGGACTTGGCGGCCCGCAGCGGGGCGTCCTACGTCGAACAGGACGGACGCGGCAGCGTCCTGCTGCTGGACTGGATCACCGGACGGTGGAACGGCCTGGCCGGCCGGGCGCGGGCCTTCGTCGCCGAGTCCGGTGTGATGCCGGGACCGGCGGCCGACGCACGCATCGTGCTCGGCATGCTCGCCCTGGCCCAGGGCGAATGGCAGCAGATGGCGGCCTGGTTGTCCGGGGAGGGACGCCCCCTGCCGGTCGGCTCACCGCTGCCGCATGTCGCCGCCGCGGCCGGCGCGCTGGTCCGCACCGCGCTCGCCCGCGGCGATGCCGACACAGCCGCCGCGGAGGCCGCCGACGCCTGGGACCGGCTGCGCGACAAGGGCGTCTGGGTGTGGGCGGCCGAACTGGCGCCCTGGGCCGTCGAGGCGACCGCCCGCGCGGGCCGCAGGAAGGCGGCCGAGGAGATGGCCGCCGAGTTCGAGGGGGGACTCAAGGGCAATCCCGCGCCCTCGGCGGTCGCGGCACTGCACTGGTGCCGCGGTGTGCTGCTGGAGACCGCGGGCGAGCCTGCGCCGGCTGCTTCCCACTTCCGCGACGCGGCTGCGGTGTACGCCGAGATGCCCCGCCCGTACGCGGCCGTTCTCGCCACCGAGCTGGCCGCCCGGTGCGTGCTGGAGGCGGGAGAGGACCCCGAGGCCGAGGCGTCCGCCATAGAGGAGCTCGCATCCTGTGTCCAGCGGCTGACCGACCTGGGAGCGGGCTGGGACGCCGCCCGGGTCCGGGCGACGCTCCGCTCCCACCAGCCCGGGGCGGAGCAGCGCCCGCGCGGGCGCCCGAGCTACGGCGACCAGCTCTCCCCTCGCGAGCAGGAGGTTGTCGACCTGGCCTCCGCCGGGCTCACCAACCGGGAGATCGCCGCCACCCTGCATCTGTCGCCGCGCACCGTCGAGCAACACGTCTCCCGGGCCCGCCGGAAGCTCGAATCGCAGTCACGTCAGCAACTCAACCGTGCACGGGGCACACGGGCCACATGAATTTCTTACGTATCCGTAGATCGACTCTACGGACAGGCGGGGGCGGGAAGGCGGCATAGCTTCCCCTCACCGAAAGCGGAACGCACCATTGCCCGGAGCTCTCGCGGCAACAGAGTGCCCGCTTCGGCGCTGTGTTCGGGGTGCCGGATTACAGGGCGGGCGCGTGCCGCATCCCCACCGCTGGTGGCCGCCTCCGCCGAGGGGGTCCGGCCCCGAACACGGTCCTGCGGAGGGGGAAGGATTCGGCCAGGACGCCGTCCGTGTCAGCTGATGGATGATCAGTACCCTTGACGGCGACGCGGCGTTGATGCCGTGTGCTGGGACGGATGAGCAGTGCAGCCGCGGCCGATCACCCACGGGAGGGGCCGGTTCCAGCCATCCCGTGACAGGGGATCCGCGGTGGGGTGAACGTCACAGCCGAGCACGCACGTCCGCCCAGGTCGGGCCGATTACCGTGGGCGGGTGCCGAAAAACCGAAACACGTTCTCGTCGCTCGCCGCCTGGCGTCGGCGTGTCCTCGCGCGCGCCGTGCACGGCGGCTGGCGCTGGGTGCAGGAGGCGGGTGCCGTCACCGCCGAGCACCCAGGACGGTTGCGCTTCCGCTGCATCGGCTCCGGCACGCGGCTCGCCTTCCCGCAGGGCACGGTTTTCGGCGAGGCCTGGATCGAGCTCGGCGACCACTGCGTCATCGGGGAGCAGGTCACCCTGACGGCGGGGATGATGCCCGGTCTGGACCTCGGCGTCGACACCGTGCTGAGGCTGGGCGACGGTGTGGTTCTCGGCCGCGGCAGCCATGTCATCGCCGATACGCAGGTGACCATCGGTTCGGACACCTACTGCGGCCCGTACGTCTACATCACCTCGACCAATCACAGTTACGACGACCCGCACGAGCCGGTGGGCCGGCAGTGGCCGCGGACCGAGCCCGTGGAGATCGGGCGCGGTTGCTGGCTGGGCACCGGGGCGGTGATCCTTCCCGGCGCACGCCTCGGCCGCAATGTGGTGGTCGCCGCGGGTGCCGTCGTACGCGGCGAGGTCCCCGACCACTCGGTGGTCGCCGGTGCTCCCGCGCGCGTGGTCCGTAGCTGGGATCCCGTCCGCGGCTGGCAGCCCCCGCTGCGCACTCCCGCTCCCGTGCCGATCCCGGAGGGGGTCACCCCCGAGCAGCTGCTCGCGCTCGCCGGTCTCGAAGAGAGCCTTGAGGAAAGCCTCGAAGAGAGCTGAGGCAGTGTCGAAGCGGGCCCTGAAGAGGGCTGAGGAAGCGTAGAAGCGTGCCCTGAAGAGGGCTGAGGGGTCTGACGATCGCCGTGGCTCAGCCGGTGGCCAGCAGTACGGTTCCCACCAGCGCAAGTCCCGCGCCCGCCGCCTGGATCACCCTCAGCCGCTCCTTGAGTACGACGAGCGCGGCGAGCACGGTCACCACCGGGTAGAGGTTGGCCAGCACTGCGGCGACGGTGACGGGGCCGATCTGTGCGGCGACGGAGTAGGTGCCGTTGGCCGCGACATCGGCGAGGCCGACGAAGGCGAGCGCCGGGAGCGCGGACAGGACGACCCGGGCGCCGCCGTCCTCGGGCAGGACCCGCCCGCCGCGCTTCACCGAGCCGTACAGCGCCGCGCCGCCGACCGCGACATTGGTGACGCGCTGGACGAAGAGGGCGAGGAAGAGCCCGGTGATCGTGGTCGACGCCTCGGAGATCAGCGCCATCACCGCGCCGAAGCCGAAGGCGGCGAGCAGCGTCAGCAGGATCGCCTGACGCCGCACCGGCGCTCCGCGCAGCTCGGGGCCGCCCGCGAGGACGATTCCGGCGACGGCGACCGCGATACCGGCGAACTGCAGCAGTCCCGGCCGCTCGCCGATGACCAGGCCGACACCGACCGGCACCGCGACGCCCAGTGATCCGAGCGGGGAGACCACGCCCATCGGGCCGAGGGCGAGCGCCTTGTAGAAGGAGAGCATTGCCACCGGGCCGACCGCGCCCGCCGCCGCGGCGTACCAGAGCTGCGGTCCGGCTTCGTGCCATGCGCCGGTGGCCAGCACGATCGTGCCGAGCACCAGCACCGCGATCGACTGCGAGACGACCACCACGGTGAGGGCCGGTGTGCGCCGCGTCAGCAGGCCGCCGCCGAAGTCGGCCAGGCCCCAGAGCAGGCTGGTGGCCAGGGCGAACAGTGCGGTCATGTCGAGCCTCGCAGTACAGTGCGGTGAACGCTTGGGTGCACCACACCGTAGTGCAGTATATTGAACTCTGTCATTGAGAATATTGGACGGAACGTGTCGGACCTCGACCAGCTGACGCAGTCGCTCGCCCGCAACCTCAAGCACTGGCGAGGTGAGCGCGGGCTCACCCTCGACACGCTCGCCGCCCGCTCCGGAGTGAGCCGGGGCATGATCATCCAGATCGAGCAGGCGCGCACGAATCCGAGCGTCGGCACCACGGTGAAGCTCGCCGACGCCCTCGGCGTCAGCATCACCACGCTCCTCGACTACGAGCAGGGCCCGCAGGTCCGCCTCGTACCCCCGGAGCAGACCGTCCGGCTGTGGTCCACGTCGACAGGGAGCTCAGCCAGGCTGCTCGTCGGCGCCGAACGCCGCGGGCCTCTCGAAATGTGGGCCTGGAAGCTGATGCCCGGCGACCGCAGCGAGTCCGACCCGCACCCGGAAGGGACCGTCGAGCTCCTCCATGTGAGTGCGGGCGAGCTCACCCTCGTCGTCGACGGCGAGGCCTACCCCGTGGCGGCGGGTACGTCCGCCACCTTCGAGGCGAACGTGTCGCACGCCTACCGCAACGACGGCGAGGACACAGTGGAGATGACCATGGCCGTCGCCGTCCCGCCCGTACGCTGAGACACGATCGCGCACCGCGGAGCCGCTGTTAGCGTGAGGCCATGCGCGCTCCCATCGGACACTTCGACGAAGCCCGGCCCGCCGCCGACTGCCTCGACGAGCTCACCCGGCCGGTCGCCGATGCCGTGCGCGCCTGGCAGGGAACCGTCCCGGCAGGGCAGTTGATCTATGTCGACACCGACCCGGCGATCGCCGACACCGCCGTCTTCGTCGAGCACCACGGGCAGGAACTGCTCGACAACTCGGCGAACTGCGTGGTCGTGGCCGGCAGGCGTGGCGGAGAGTCGACGCTCGCCGCCTGCGTGGTCCTCTCCAGAATGCGCGTCGATGTCAACGGCGTCGTCCGCAGGCAACTGGGCGCCCGCAAGGCGTCGTTCGCGTCCATGGACACGGCGACCGGCGAGAGCGCGATGGAGTACGGCGGCATCACCCCCATCGGGCTGCCCGCCGACTGGCCCCTGCTGGTGGACTCCGCCGTCGTCGAAACGGAGTGGGTCCTCATCGGAAGCGGTCGTCGGCGCGGCAAGCTGATCGTGCCCGGCAAGGCCTTCGTGGGGCTGCCCGGTGCGGTGGTCGTGGACGGCCTCGGCGTCTAGGCCGGTCCGGGCGATCTTGCCGGGCTCACAGTTTCGGCTGTGCAGTCCGCCCGTTCAGCCGAGCCGCGGAATCTCGATCGCCGGACAGCGGTCCATCACCATGTCGAGGCCGGCTTCGCGGGTGCGCTCGTACGCCTCCTCGTCGATCACACCCAGCTGGAACCAGACCGCCTTCGCGCCGATCGCCGCGGCCTCGTCCGCGATCTGTCCCGCCAGATCGGAATTGACGAAGACATCGACCACGTCGACCTCGAAGGGAATGTCGGCGAGGGTGGCATAGCCCTGCTCGCCGTGGACCGTCTCCGCCTTCGGATGCACCGGCACGATGCGCTTGCCGTAGCGCTGGAGCACATCGGCCACACCGTGCGCGGCCCGCGACTCGTTGCCGGACAGGCCGACCACCGCCCATGTGTCGCCGGTCGCGGTCAGGATCCTGCGGATCGTCTCTGCGTCTGCGTACATGCACCGGACAACCGGAGTCCGGTGCGGAGCATTCCCCTCCGCGCGGCGCATAGGGTGGCGTGATGCAGGAGCAGTACCGGACGGTCGCCCGCGAGGGCGTGCACGAGACCGAGATCAGCAGATCGCGCTTCATCTGCGCGCTCGCGCCCGCCGCGACCGAACAGGAGGCGCAGGCCTTCGTCGCACGCATCCGCAAGGAGCACCCGACCGCCACACACAACTGCTTCGCGTATGTCGTCGGTGCCGACGCGGCCGTACAGAAGGCGAGCGACGACGGCGAACCCGGCGGCACCGCGGGCGTGCCCATGCTGCAGATGCTGATGCGGCGCGAAGTCCGTTATGTCGTGGCCGTCGTCACCCGGTACTACGGCGGAGTGAAACTCGGCGCGGGCGGACTCATCAGGGCGTACGGGGGAGCGGTCGGCGAAGCCCTGGACGCTCTGGGCACCCTCACCCGGCAGCGCTTCCGGCTGGCCACCGTCACCGTCGACCACCAGCGGGCGGGCAAGCTGGAGAACGACCTGCGCGCGACCGGACGCGATGTGCGCGAGGTGCGCTACGCGGAGGCTGTCACGATCGAGATCGGTCTCCCGGAGGCCGATGTGGAGGCGTTCCGGGCCTGGCTCGCCGACGCCACGGCGGGGACTGCGGGACTGGAGTTGGGCGGTGAGGCGTATGGGGACGCCTGAAGCCGCCCGGGATGTCCGACCCCACCGATACGCTCGGGGATCATGAGATTCCTGCATACGTCGGACTGGCACCTGGGGCGGTCGTTCCACCGGGTGAGCATGCTCGACGCCCAGGCCGCGTTCCTCGACCACCTGGTGACGACGGTGCGCGAGCGCGACGTGGACGCGGTGCTGGTCGCAGGTGATGTGTACGACCGCGCGGTGCCGCCGCTCGCGGCCGTGGAACTCTTCGACCGGGCCCTGCACCGGCTCGCCGCCGCAGGAGTACCGACCGTGATGATCTCCGGCAACCACGACTCGGCGCGCAGACTGGGCGTCGGAGCAGGGCTGATCGACCGCGCCGGGATATATCTGCGCACCGACCCCGCCGCGTGCGGCACCCCCGTACTGCTGAGCGACGCCCACGGCGAGGTGGCGTGCTACGGCCTGCCCTATCTCGAACCGGCCTTGGTGAAGGACGAGTTCAGGACTCAGAAGGCGGGCCACGAGTCCGTCATCGGCGCGGCCATGGCGCGTGTCCGGGCAGACCTCGCGGACAGGGGGCCGACGACCCGGTCGGTCGTCCTCGCCCATGCCTTTGTCGCGGGCGGCGAGGAGAGCGACAGCGAGCGCGACATCACCGTGGGAGGTGTGTCCGCCGTCCCCGCCGGAGTCTTCCACGGCGTCGACTATGTCGCGCTCGGCCATCTGCACGGCTGCCAGACCATCTCCGAGCGCGTGCGCTACAGCGGATCCCCGCTCGCGTACTCCTTCTCGGAGACCCATCACCGCAAGACCATGTGGCTCGTCGACCTCGATGGGCAGGGTGCGATCACCGCCGAGCGCGTCGACTGCCCCGCGCCCCGCGCGCTGGCCCGGCTGCGCGGAGCACTGCAGGACCTGCTCGACGATCCGGCTCTCCGCACGCACGAGGAGTCGTTCGTCGAGGCCACGCTCACCGACCCCGTCCGCCCGGCCGAGCCGATGGTCCGGCTCGTCGAGCGCTTCCCGCACACCCTGAGCCTGGTCTTCGACCCCGACCGCGCCGACGCCGACCCCCTCGCCTCGTACGCCCAGCGGCTGAAGGGCCGGACCGACCAGCAGATCGCCGAGGACTTCGTGGCCCACGTGCGCGGCGGCAGCGGACCCGACGATCTCGAACGGACCGTGCTGCGCGGCGCGTTCGAGGACGTACGGGTGGACGACGGCGTGCGCGAGGTGGCCAGGTGAGACTGCACAGGCTCAGCGTCACCGCCTTCGGCCCCTTCGGTGCCCGGCAGGACATCGACTTCGACGCCCTCTCCTCCGGCGGGATCTTTCTTCTCCACGGACCGACCGGCGCGGGCAAGTCGTCCGTCCTCGACGCCGTCTGCTTCGCGCTGTACGCGGCGGTACCGGGCGCACGGCAGAGCGCCGGGACGTCGCTGCGCAGCGACCATGCCGTGGCCGGCACCTTCACCGAGGTCTCTCTCGAACTGACCGTCGGGGGACGGAGGCTGGAGATCACCCGCCGTCCCGCACAGCTGCGCCCCAAGAAGAGGAAGAGCGGGGGCCTCACCACGGAGAAGGCTCAGAGCCAGCTGCGGGAGTACGACGCCGTGGCGGGCGCCTGGACGTCGCTGAGCCGCTCCCATCAGGAGATCGGTGAGGAGATCGCCCAGCTCCTGGGAATGAGCCGGGAGCAGTTCTGCCAGGTCGTACTGCTGCCCCAGGGCGACTTCGCGCGCTTTCTGCGTGCCGACGCGGAAGCGCGCGGCAAGCTGCTGGGGCGGCTGTTCGACACCCGCCGCTTCGCCGCGGTCGAGGACCGCCTCGCCGAGCGGCGGCGCGCGGCCGAGCAGCAGGTGCGGACCGGGGACGAGCGCCTGCTCGCGCTCGCGCACCGGATGGAACAGGCCGCGGGAGCGGTGGCCGGTGACTGGCCACCGCCCCGGCAACAGCCGGGGGATCCGGGACTGGCCACGGCCGTCCTGGAGTGGGCGGCCGTAGCCCGCTCGGGCGCTCGCGAGGCACTCGACATCGCCGACTGCGCGGTGTCCGCGGCGGAGAGCCGGCAGGCCGCGGCCCGCCGGGCCCTCGACACACAGCGCGAACTGGCCGGGCTCCAGGACCGGTACGAGGACGCGCGCCGGCGGGCAGCGGCACTGGAGGCGCGACGGCCCGAGCGGGAGCAGCTCTCCACCAGGCTCGAACGGGCCCGCAAGGCGGAGCGCGTGGAGCCCGCGCTGCGGCTGCGCGAGGACGCCGAGCGGGAACACCGCACTGCGCACGCCGACCGCGAACGGGTCCGGTCCGGGCTGCCGCCCGAACTCGTCGAGGCCGGAGCGGAGCAACTGGCCGCGCTGGAACGGACTCTGCGCCAGGATCTCGGCCGCCTCGAAGCCGCCCGCCGTGCCGAGCGGCGCAGCGATGAGATCAGCCACGAGCGCCATGAGCTGGAACGCCAGGCCCGGGCCGACGACGACATCCTGCACGAGGCGGCGGGCTGGCTGGCCGGCTGGGAGGGGGTCCGCAGGGGCCACCAGGAACGGATCGTCGCCGCCCAGGAGGCGGCCACCCGCGCCGAGCACCTGGCCGGACAGCTCGACCCCGCCCGCCGGAGGCTGCGCGCCGCCCGCGAACGGGACGACCTGGCGGCCCGCACAGAGCGGGCGAGGGAGCGGCTGGGCTCGGCCCGCGAGGGGGCGAGCGCCGCACGCGAGAGCTGGCTCGACCTGAAGGAGCGCCGACTGCGCGGCATCGCGGCGGAGCTGGCCACAGGGCTGGTGTCCGGCGAGCCCTGTGCCGTCTGCGGCTCGGCGGACCATCCCGCACCGGCTCGCGCAGGCGCGGGCCATGTGGACCGGGCCGCGGAAGACGCGGCGTACCAGGAGTACACCCGGGGGGACGAGGCGAAGGCGGAGGCCGAGCGGGAACTGGCGGTGGCACGGGAGGCGTTCGCCTCGGCCCGCGACAGGGCACGGCTCGTGCCGGGAGGCCCTGCTCCGGCGGCGGAGCCCGGCGACGCCGAGGGGCGCGAGAGCGGGAGCGGACCCGCCGAGGAGATGGATACGGAGCGTTCCGACGGCAGGACCGGTGCGACCGGACACAGGGACAGGGGCGCCAACTCGGATCCGGCGGTCGGCGCCACCCGGCACCACGCCTCGGCACCGGGCCCCGATCCCGATGTCGCCGAACTGCAGGCCCTCGTCCGGGAGCTGGAGAGCGACCATGCCCGGGCACACACCCTCGCCTCCGGCATGCATGCCGCGCGCGAAGCCCTCGAACAGGCCGAGCGTGAGCACAACGACCGGCTCGCCGCACAGCGGCAGACGGAGCGAAGGACCGCCGCCCGGACGTCGCAGCGGGAAGCCATCGACCGCGAACAGGCCGCGCTGGAGGACGAATTGGCCCGCGCCCGAGGTGGTGCGGGTACGGTCGCCGAGCACGCCGCCCTCCTGGAGCGCCGGATCCGGCTGCTCACCGACGCCGCCGAGGCCGTGCGGATGTACGACGTCACCGCGCAGCGCCTGAAGGAGGCCGACGACCGGCTCGCCGACGCCGCCTTCCGCGCGGGGTTCGACACTCCGCGGGCCGCGGCGGCCGCACTGCTCGGCGGACCTGACCAGCGCGACCTCCAGCACCGTATCGATGCCTGGCAGACCGAGGCCGCCGCGGTCGCCGACCGGCTTGCCGAGGAGGACTCCCGCAGCGCTTCGCGGGAGAATCCGGCCGACGTGGATAAGGCCCGCGCCGCCCACGACCGCGCCGACCGAGCCCTGCGTGACGCCGCGTCCCGTCTCGCCGCCGCACGTGAGCGGTGCGTCGAGCTGGCGAAGCTGTCAGGCCGGGCGGTCACGGAGGTGCTGGGGCTGGGCCCGCTGCGCGAGCGGTACGACCGGGTGGCCCGGCTGGCCGGGCTCACCGCCGGCACCTCCGCCGACAACGAACGCAGGATGCGCCTTGAGTCGTATGTGCTCGCCGCCCGTCTCGAACAGGTCGCCGCCGCCGCCACCGTACGACTGCTGCGGATGTCCTCCGGCCGCTACACCCTGGTCCACTCCGACGCCAAGGAGGGCGGCAAGCGCTCCGGCCTCGGTCTGCGTGTCGTGGACGCCTGGACCGGAAGCGAACGCGACACCGCCACACTCTCCGGCGGCGAGACCTTCTTCGCCTCGCTCGCCCTGGCGCTCGGCCTCGCCGACGTGGTCACCGACGAGGCGGGGGGCGTGCCGCTGGACACCCTCTTCATCGACGAGGGCTTCGGAAGTCTGGACGAGCAGACCCTGGACGAGGTGCTCGACGTGCTCGACTCGCTGCGCGAACGGGACCGCAGCGTGGGCATCGTCAGCCATGTCGCCGATCTGCGCCGCCGTATCCCCGCGCAGCTGGAGGTCGTCAAGGACCGGCACGGCTCGGTGGTGCGGCTGTGCGGGACGGCGGTCAGCGGCTGATCGCGCGCCGCGGCAGCGGTGAGGAGTAGACGACGCTGGTGGTGACCGAGCCCAGGGCCCCGACCTTGCCCGATACCTCGACCCCGGCCTCCTCCAGCCGCCGCACCCGTTCGGTGACGGCGCTCGCGGACATCGAGACGGCCCGCGCCAGCTCGGCGAACGTGGCACGGCCCTCGCTCTGGAGGGCCTGCAGTATGCGCCAGTCGGTGGCGTCCGGTGAATATCCGGTCATGACCGAGAGACAACAGGGGAATCCCCGGCCGATCAAGACAAGTCCCGCGGTTTCTCACTGTATGGAAACGATCACCGATCGTAGATTTTGAGTCATGACAACGACGCAGCTCACTCCGAACCCGGTCCTGCGCGTCGCGCCGGCGCCTCCCGCCGCTGCCGCCGCCTACTTCCGGGCCAGCCTGGTCTTTCACGCCGATGTCTCCGATGTGGCCGCCTCGCTCGCGGCCGGCGGTGACCCCGGATTCGTCGTCCTGGACTCCCGTTCCACCGAGTCGTGGGACCAGGGGCACATACCGGGGGCGATCCATCTGCCGACCGCCCTGATCGCCGAGCAGGCCGGGCACCTGCTCGACACGTCGGTGCCCGTCGTCACCTACTGCTGGGGCCCGGGCTGCAACGGCGCGACCCGTGCCGCTCTCGCTCTCGCCGAACTCGGCTACCAGGTCAAGGAGATGCTCGGCGGCTTCGAGTACTGGGTTCGTGAGGGCTTCGCGTTCGAGACCTGGGAGGGCGGCTCGAAGCGGGACGCCGACCCGCTTGCCGCGCCCGTCCTCGCGGACAACTGCGGCTGCTGATCCACCGGTCCGCCGACCACCGGTCCGCCGGGTCAGCCCGGTCCGCCGACCACCGGTCCACCGGTCAACTGACGACGGACTACCGACGGACGGGGCGCGGCCGAGTGACAGCGTGACGAGGGGAGGGCACGGCCGACGGGGCCGGAATCAGCTCGCGGACGTTCCCCCCGCGCCGCCCGTCAGAGCTTGGACAGCTCGTCGACGAGATCGTCCAGGCCGAGCGAACCCTGTGAAAGCGCCGCCATGTGCCAGGCCTTCGCGTCGAACGCGTCACCGTGCGCCTTGCGCGCGTTCTCCCGGCCCAGCAGCCAGGCGCGCTCGCCCAGCTTGTAACCGATGGCCTGCGCCGGCATCGACAGATACCGCGTCAGCTCGCTCTCCACGAAGTCAGCGGGCCGCCCGCTGTGGTTGCCGAAGAACTCCTGCGCCAGCTCCGGAGTCCACCGCTCGCCCGGGTGGAAGGGAGAGTCCGCGGGGATCTCCAGTTCCAGATGCATGCCGATGTCGACGATGACCCGGCACGCGCGCATCATCTGGGCGTCCAGATAACCGAGCCTGCGCTCCGGATCGGGCAGAAAGCCCAGTTCGTCCATGAGGCGCTCCGCATACAGAGCCCAGCCCTCGGCGTTGGCGCTGACTCCGCCGATCGTGGCCTGGTAGCGGGAGAGCCGGTCCGCGATGTGCACCCACTGCGCGATCTGCAGATGGTGGCCCGGAACGCCCTCGTGGTACCAGGTCGAGACGAGGTCGTACACCGGGAAGCGGGTGGCGCCCATGGTCGGCAGCCAGGTACACCCGGGACGGCTGAAGTCCTCCGAGGGGCCGGTGTAGTACGGCGCCGCCGCGCCCCCGGGAGGAGCGATCCGGGACTCGACGACCCGTACCCGCTCGGCGAGTTCGAAGTGCGTGCCGTCCAGCGCCTCGATCGCCTCGTCCATCAGCTTCTGGAGCCAGACCCGCACCTCCTCGACACCCTCGATGTGCTCGCCGTGCTCGTCGAGGTGGGCCAGCGCCTCCCAAGGCCCCGCGCCCGGAAGGATCTTGTCGGCCTCGACCTTCATCTCGGCCAGCAGCCGGTCGTACTCGGACCAGCCGTAGGCATACGCCTCGTCGAGGTCGAGGTCGGTGCCGTTGAAGAACCGCGACCAGCGGGCGTACCGCTCGCGGCCGACCGTGTCGGGAGCGTCGGCGACGGCCGGCGCGTACACATCGCGCATCCAGTCGCGCAGTTCGGCCAGGGCAGTGGTGGCCGCACGGGCCGCGGAGTCGAGTTCCGCGCGGAGCGTGAGGGGGCCGTCCGCGACGAACTCGTCGAACCAGCTGCGGCCTGTGCCGAGCCACTCCGTCATTTGGCTGATATTCGTTTCTGTGGCACGCGGACCGCCCAGGAGCTTGCGCTCCAGTCCGAGGTCCAGAGAGGCCCGGTAACCCTCGAGCGCGCGCGGCACCGCACGTAGCCGCTGCGCGACGGCCGCCCAGTCCTCATCCGTCTCGGTGGGGGTCACGGTGAACACCTCGCGCACCGTATGCACCGGTGAGCGCATGTTGCTCACCGTACGGAGCCCTTCATCGGCCTCGTGAACAGCGAGTTCGGCCGACAGACGCTCTCGCAACAACCGGCCGCAGCGCCGTTCCGTGTCGCTCTCGGCCCCGGGTAGTTTCTCGGCGGCGTCCAGCCGCGCGAGCGTCTCCCGGGCGAGTTCGGCAAAGGCCTCCTGACCTGCAGGGGAGTAGTCGGGGAGAAGCCCCGAGCTCTCCTTGATGCCGAGATAGGTGCCGATCGTCGGATCGAGCTCGATGAGTGCGTCGACGTAGGCGTCGGCGACCTGGCGGGGCAGCGCGCTGCTGAGGGTGACTGGCATGCGCACATCCTCATACGAGTGGGGCCCCCGCGTCACCATCATCGGTTCCCAGCGGCCTGTCAGGCACCTGTCGAAGGAGGGAGCAACGGACCGCAGTCCCACTGCTGGAATATCAGTCGCGTCTCGACACGGGCGACTTCGCGCCGGGAGGTGAATTGGTCCACCACGAGGCGCTGCAGATCGGCCGTGTCCGCGACGGCCACATGCACCAGGTAGTCGTCGGGTCCGGTGAGATGGAACAGTGCCCGTGACTCCGGCAGGGCACGGATCCGTTCGACGAACGGCCCGATCAGTTCCCGCCGGTGCGGACGCACCTGGACCGAGAGCAGTGCTTCCAGGCCGCGCCCCAGCCGGGCCGGGTCGAGGGCCAGCCGGTGTCCGAGGATCACACCGGAGCGGCGCAGCCTCGCGACCCGGTCGAGACACGTCGATGGAGCGACTCCGACCTCCGCCGCAAGATCGCGGTAGGTGGTCCGGGCGTCGTTCTGGAGAAGACGGAGAATCTCAAGATCCACCGGGTCGAGAGCGACGGTTTCAGCCATTGGCCGAATTTAGCACGGGCCATCGCCAACAGTTTCCGTCAGGTGTTCACAGTGCCGGGCATGGAGAATGCAGCCTTCGCCGCCCGCCTGCCCCGGGCGCTTGCCACCGAAGCAGTGCACGCCGGACGCGAGGATCTCGCGCAGCTCGGTCTGCACGCCCCGCCACTGGACTTCTCGACCACCTACCCCTCGTACGACGCCGCGGGCGAAGCCGCGCGGATCGACGAGTTCGCCACCACAGGGGCCCGGCTGGAGGGACCGCCGGTCTACGCCCGGCTGGACAACCCGACCACGGCCCGCTTCGAGACGGCGCTGGCAGCGCTGGAGGGAACCGAGAGTGCGGTCGCGTTCGCCAGTGGGATGGCAGCGCTCACCGCCGTACTGCTGGTGCGGGCCAGCATGGGACTGCGCCACGTGGTCGCCGTCCGGCCGCTGTACGGATGCAGTGATCATCTGCTCAACGCCGGCCTCCTGGGGACCGAGGTGACCTGGACCGACCCGGCCGGCATCGCGGAGGCGATCCGTCCCGACACCGGTCTGGTGATGGTGGAGACCCCGGCCAATCCGACCCTGGCGGAGGTGGACCTGCGGGCCGTGAGACACGCCTGCGGTGCCGTGCCGCTGCTCGTCGACAACACCTTCGCCACCCCCGTGCTCCAGCGTCCCGTGGAGCACGGGGCGCGGATCGTGCTGCACAGCGCCACCAAGTACCTGGGCGGGCACGGCGACGTGATGGGCGGCGTCGTGGCCTGCGACGAGGAGATCGCCCGCGGGCTGCGCCAGGTGCGCTTCGCCACCGGCGGCGTGCTCCACCCGCTGGCCGGCTATCTGCTGCTGCGCGGACTGTCCACGCTGCCCGTACGGGTCCGGGCGGCCTCCACCGCCGCCGCCGACCTGGCCTGCCGGCTGTCCGCCGATCCGCGCGTCGCCCGGGTCCACTACCCGAAGGTGGGCGGTGCGATGGTCTCCTTCGAGGTGTACGGCGACCCGCACCAGGTGATCGCGGGCGTACGCCTGATCACTCCGGCCGTCAGCCTCGGCAGCGTCGACACCCTGATCCAGCACCCGGCCTCCATCAGCCACCGCATCGTGGCCGAGGGAGACCGGCGCTCGGCGGGCGTCAGCGACCGGCTGCTGCGGCTGTCGGTCGGTCTCGAGGACGTCGAGGATCTCTGGCGCGACCTGGCCGAGGCGCTCAGCGCTCAGCCTGTTCGAACCGTGGACGCTCCTCGTGCGCTGCGCACCCCTCCAGTCGGGCGGTGACCACCAGCGTGCCCTCCTCGATCTGGTAGTCGAGCGGCAGACCCAGCCCGCGCATGGCGGCGACCATGCCGGTGTTGGAGGACTGGGTGACGGCGTACACGCTCGCGCAGCCTGCGTCGACCGCCAGCGCGACCAAACGTCCGAGCAGCTCGGAACCGATGCCGCGGCGCTGCCAGTCGTCCTCGACGAGCAGCGCCACCTCGGTCTCGTCTCCGTCCCACAGAAGGTGGCCGAGGGCGACGAGCCGGCCCGAAGCCGTCTGTACGGCGAGCGTGCGGCCGAAGCGCGGGCTGAGCAGATGGGTGAGATAGCGGTCCGCGTCGCCGACCGGGCCGTGGTAGCGCAGGCTGAGGGTACGGTCCGAGCAGCGCTCGTGCATGGCCTTGGCCGCTGCGACATCGCTCTGGTCGGCGCGGCGGACGGTGATCTCGTTGCCCTCGGGAAGTGTGAGGACGTCCTCGCTGCGCGGGACGCGCGGGCCGAGGCGGGCATCCAGCTCGACCAGTGCGCGGGCGCGGGCGAACTCCGTGGGCGTGAAGGGGAGGTAGGGCCGCTCGATGGTGATCGCGCCGCCGTTGGGGTCACGCAGTCGCATCACGGTCTCCTCCAGCACGCCCTCCTCGGGCGGTGTCTGGCCCGCGGGGCGGCCGCTGAGGGTGACGGCGGGCAGTGAGTGGATCGTGCAGCGGCCGAGCAACTGCCTCAGGGCAAGAGGGAGTTCGGCCGCGTCCAGCGCGGTACGGGTGGCGAGGCCGAGCACCCGGGTCGGGGTGTCGACGAGATCGTGTGCGTCGGCGCGCTCGATCCAGGTGCTGCTGCCGCCGGCCGCCGCGACCTCCCGGGTCAGCTGCTGCGCCTGGAGGGATGCCGGTGCCCGCAGCAGGAACTCGTCCACGGTGCCCTCCGCCAGCGGGTGCGTCTGGAGGGTGAGGATGTCGACCTCGTACCGGGCGAGGGCGGTGCAGAGCGCGGCCAGGCTGCCGGGGGCGTCGCGCACGGTCGTGCGCATACGCCACAGGGAGGTCTCGCGCAGCTCGTTCCCCTCGTCCGCGAGCCCGGCCGGCACGGCCCCGTGCCGCGGGTCGCCCGGACGCGCCCCGCCGACGGTGTCCGGAGCGACCGTCGGAGGGGCATGACTGTGGCGGTGTGCCCACCATGTGTGGAAGGCGGCCGTGGCGACCAGCGCCACGGCGGAGGCGATGAGCAGGAACGGGCCGTCCGGTCCGTGTCCGATCATGTTCGCGATGGCGTCGGCGACCGCAACCGCGGTGAACATGGCCGCCAGTTCAACGAGATCCCGGCGCCAGTGGTGTGGACGGCGGGCGGTCTTCACGGAAGTCACATCTGTCATGGCAACACTGTGAACGAATGGTGTTGCGTGATCACGAACGCTTTGTGACTGATGGGTTAAGCTCGTATCTAGGCGATTATAGGCTGTTTTCTGCCGTTTCTGGCGGGGCGTGTTCGGTTCCGTGACTCAACGCGGTCATCAGCCGGGAGGCCTGCAGCACGAGCTGCGAAGACCCTCGGCGCCCGGCGACCTCCGCCAGCCCGGCTATCGTGCCGGCGCTCCCCGAAACCTCGGTCGCCGCCCCGCAGTGCTCCGCGCACTCGGCCGCCACGCCCAGTATCTCTCCCAGCCCGCGCGGCCTGGCGCCCGTGGCCAGCAGGCCCGGCAGAGCGCCGGACAGCACGGACCAGGTCGTGGCGTACGCACCGGTCGCCGCGGCCGTACGCGCCGAGTCGGCGAGCCGGTTGAGCTTCACCGTGCCCTGGCCGACGGACTCGGCAAGATCGCGTCCGAGGAGCCCTCCGTCCAGATGCCCACGGGCGGCCAGTACCAGGAGGGCGTCCACCGCGGCCAGCCGGTCCTCCTGACGACGGGCCCCGAGTCCCAGGGCCACGGCCCGATGCAGAAAGGGTCCGGCCGGCTCGTGCGGGCCGCCCATCTCGGCCAGCGCCGGAAGGGTCTCGGTGGCCCCGGGGAGATGCTCCTGGGCGCAGGCCGTCACCGCGGGCAGCAGCCATCCCGCGACGATCTCCCGGTCGTGCGGAAGCATGGGCGACCAGTACGCCTGCCCGCCCGACCAGTGGTGGCAACTGCGGGCACCGCTGTGCTGAGAACGTCCGAGCCAGTGGAAGCAGCGGGGGAACTCCCGCTGAATCGCCAGCCGTTCCCTGGTTTCGCGCAGCTTGCGCCGGGTGACGGCGGCGGGCCGCTGCACCGGCCCCGGTACGGAAGCCTCGACCACGTCGGGATCGGGCACGGCGGCCGAGTCCAGCGCAGGAAGGGCCGGACCGTTCCCGCTCAGCCATGCGGCGAGGCGATCGCCCTCCGTCGTTCCCAACTCCCGTGCGGCCTCCGCTGCTGCGCCGGCTCCGCCCCGCGGAACGCGCAGCAGCGCCAGCGCGAAGTCCACCGGCCCCGCCGGGACGTCGAGCCGCCGGTACTCCCGCAACCGCTCGACCAACTCGCCCGGCTCCAGCGCGCCCGTGCGCCACGTGGGGGTGGCCAGCAGAAACGGCAGGGGCCTTGCGCGCACGAAGTAGGCGGCCTCCCACAGCCTCGCGCGGTCGATCCCGTCGAGCCCAGCGTGGGGGCAGGTGTCCGGCACGAACGCGCGCACCCTCGCGCTGTGCAGGGCCTTGACCGACACCCGCTCCAGCAGGGCCGCGGCCAGTACCTCCACACCGTGCGGATGCCCGGAGAACCGGGTGTCGCGGTCCCAGCGGGCGGAAGTGTCCAGCCACCAGCGGTCGACCAGCGCCGCGCGCAGCGCCTCGGCCAGGACCTCGGGCTCCCGGTGCGTCCACCGCACAAGGCCGTCCAGCGTCCGCTCGTACAGGCTCAGGTCGCCACCCGCCCGCAGCAGGACCAACAGGTCCTCGACGAGTTCGGGAACGGATCTCGCGGCGGGCGCGAGCGGGCTCGGCTCGGACGCGGGCGGCAGGATCTCGTCGTAACTCTGCGGGTCCTGCCCGCCGTCCATGGTGCCGAAGACCGCGACGGCCGCAGACCGGTGCGCAGGGCTCAACATGTCCGCGGACAGAGACAGTTCCTCTCGCAGGACATCGTCCTGCGCCTGGAGGTGCCGGGCGACCAGCTTCAGCGCCCGCTCCTGCACACCCACGTCGGGATGGCCGAATGCCTCTGCCACCACCGGCAGCAGGGTGTGGGCCGCGTCCTTGTCCCGCCGCAATGCCCGGCCCAGCAGAACCAGTTGAGCGTGCACCAGCTTCTTCTCGGCGCGGAAGAGAACGGCACCCGACATCTGCGCCAGGACGGTCGCGGGCAGCTCGCCGCCCTCGGCGATCCGCCCCAGCACGCTCTGCGCGTGCGCGGCCACGGTCGACGTCCCGTCGGACGCCATACCCACCCAGTCGGCGACCCTGGCGCGCTCCTCGGTGGGGGACAGGGCGAGGCGACGGAGCAGGACGAGGAAGAACCGCAGCTCACCGGGCCGGCCACCGCGCAGCAGCCGGGAGACGCAGGCATCCACCAGGGCGGCACGGTCGAGCACTCCCTCGTCGGCGAGGGAGCTGAGGGCCGACGGCCAATGGTCCGGGTTGTCGGGGTCGTCGTACCAGTTGAGCTGCCGGGCGGGCTGAGGTGTCTCGAACAGCCGGGGCACCAGAATCCGCACCGCCGGGTCCGCGCGCAGCGTGGCGAGCAGCCCTCCCCCCGGCTGGTGGGCGGCCTCGGCCCAGCCGTACACATAGCCGTCCGTCGTGGGCACCGGGCACTTCGCCAGCCGCACCAGCTCATGGATCAGCCGGTAGTCGTCCTGCGGGGTCGAGTTCCGTCCCGCGAGCCGGTGGGCGACATCGGCGAGCCACTGCGGCTCCCTGCCCGAGAGGACATCGAGAATCAGCGGGTACGGAAGGTCCCGCCAGTCGCGCAGATCACGAGCGCCGATCCAGGACGCCGCGGCGGCTGCGCCCGTATGACAGCCGGCGCCCGCCACGACCAGCGCGGCCCGGATCCGTCCGCGCTCCTGCCAGCGGTCCCAGTCCCAGCGGCGCACTTCGGCGCGGACGTCCTTCAACTCGGCGAGCAACACCTTGCGTTCGGCGGGGGCCAGTGGCTTGAGCAGGCCGGGGACATCGCCGGACCGACCGGCGCGCACGGCTTCGAGCAACTCCTTCATCGCGTCCCTCCCGCGGCGGTGGTGGCGGTGGCGGTGGCGGTGATGGCCGTGGAGGGCGTGCCGTCGGTGGCCGGGCGGCCGCTCCCGGTGGGGGCACCGCGCCTGGCCATGCGCACGGCCAGGGCATGTTTGCACGGGCCGCGCCGCCCCTGGTAGTCCGACCACCACTGACAGGTACAGCTGAGCACCCCGGCCGACTCGCGCACCTGATACCGCCGCTCGCCCGAGGCGACAGACGCCAGATGCCCGGTGTGCTCGACCGCCCCGGCCGAGACCAGCGCGCGGGCAGCGACCAGACGGGGGTTGTGCCGCTCGGCGCGGTCCGCGTCGTACGGCAGCTCCCGGTGGAAATACGCCGCGTCCGCGATGTCGTATCCCACCCGGCCGGCGGTCCCCAGCCGCGTCAGCGCGGCCCGCACCCGCTCCACGGACAGGCCGGACTGTGCGGCCAGATCAGCCGGGTCGATCGTCGGCTCCCAGGCCAGCAGTACGGAGATCAACTCGGCGTCCTGAGCCGCCTCTTCGGTGGCCAGCGCCTCCAGCACCCCGCCCTCGCCCGAGAACCCCCGCGCTGCCTCCGGCGAGAGGGTGAGGGTGAGCCTCATGCCCGGCAGCACCACCTCCCAGGCGCTCGCCGCCGGCGCGCCGTCGGTCGCCGGTCCGTACACCCGCAGCGCCGTCGCCTGCCGCAGCACACGTTGCAGCGCGGCCAGCCGCTGGGGACCCGGCAGGCACACGGCCCCCGCCACCGGCCGGGTCGTCGGCCGCAGTGTCCTGCCTGCCGGTACCACCCACATCGCGCCGCGGGAGGCCGTGCCACCCGACCCGCGCGGCAGCGAGCGCAGAAAACGCACCGCCTCGGAGGCGGACAGCTCGGCCCGGAGGTCGAAGCCCGCGCTGGCCACCTGCGCCTCGGCGAACCCCCGCAGCCAGCGGTCCGGCAGCGGAACCTTCTTCTCCACCACCGCGCCTTCGAGTGTGGTGACCGCCAGCTCCTGAGGCCCGACGCGCAGATGCAGCGGGTCGTCGCCGGCCATCCGCGAAAGTGCCTCGCGCAGCGGGTTGTTGACGTCGATATTGGTCGTGCCACGGCCGGTCTCCTGGCCGTCGAGGCCCTCGGGGAGCACATCGAGCCGTGCGTACACACCGCAGCAGCCGGAGAACGACTCGAACCGCAGCCGGTCGCCGTTGCCCGTCACCACCGGGTCGAGCAACGACCGGCGACCGGGGTCGAAATAGCGGGCGGCAGCCACGTCCGCGACGGCGAGCAACCCGCGGGCCGCCGTCTGGGGAGAGGTGAGGAACCCGGCGAAGAACGTGGGACGGTCCTGGGCGCCGTCGGGTGTGAGGCCGCCCGAGGTCTCCAGGCCGAGGAGCCGTCCGCCCTCTGCGGATTCGAGGGCGGACGGACGGGCATAGGCGAGCGCCTGCACTGATCGCGTCATGGAAATGACGTTAGGGCCCACCACTGACAATCAGCCGGGGGCACGGACCGGACGGCACCTCACGGTGTCCGACGGCCGTGCGCCCGGCACCAGTTGGTCAGGGGCACACGGAACGGGTCGCCGTGGTCACTGCCCCACGTGACCCGGCTGAAGCACCTTGCTGAACAGGACGGTTCCGCCCTCGGCGCGCAGACGGACCGTCAGCTCGCCACTCCCGCCGTCGATGTCGACCTCGCCGAAGTACTGCGGGGACTCCATCGGCGAGACATTCGCCCGCTCCGGCGCGCGCACGAACACACGCTCGGGACCGAAGGTCGCATCGAGGGCGTTGGCCGGGAATCCGCCGGCCGCCAGCGGGCCGGAGACGAACTCCCAGAACGGCGCGAAGTCCTTGAAGGCCGCCCGCTCCGGGGCGTAGTGCTGCGCCGAGGTGTAGTGCACATCGGCCGTGAGCCAGAGCGTGCCCGTGATGCGGCGGTGCTTGATGTACCTCAGCAACTCCGCGATCTGGAGCTCACGCCCGAGCGGCGTGCCCGGGTCGCCCTGTGCCACCGCCTCGAAGTTCGCCGCGCCGTCCGCCACGACCAGGCCCAGCGGCATGTCGGACGCGATCACCTTCCACACGGCACGCGAACGCGCCAGCTCACGCTTCAGCCAGGCCAGCTGCTCGGCGCCGAGGATGCCCTGGGTGTCGTCGGCCTGCCGTCCGGGAGAGTTGGCGTTGCGGAAGGAGCGCATGTCGAGGACGAACACGTCGAGCAGCGGGCCGTGGTGCACCACGCGGTGCACCCGGCCCTCGCGCTCGCCCGCGGGGAGCGTCGAGATCGGGAAGTACTCGCTGAAGGCGCGCCGCGCACGCTCCGCGAGCACGTCCACCCTCTTCTCGGTGTAGCGCACATCGTCCAGGATCTGGCCCGGGTACCAGTTGTTGCGCACCTCGTGGTCGTCCCACTGCACGATCGTCGGCACCTGTGCGTTGAAACGCCGGACGTTCTCGTCGAGCAGGTTGTAGCGGAAGTTGCCGCGGAAGTCGGTCAGCGTCTGGGCGACCCGGGACTTCTCCTCGGTGGTGATGTTGCGCCAGATCCGTCCGTCGGGCAGGGTCACGCTCGGCTCGATCACGCCGTCCGAGTAGACCGTGTCACCACTGCACAGGAAGAAGTCCGGGTCGAGCCGCCGCATTTCCTCGTACGCGCGGTAGCCGCCGATGTCCGGGTTGATGCCCCAGCCCTGGCCCGCGATGTCGCCCGACCACAGAAAGCGCACGCCGTCGCGGCGCTTCGCGGGTGCGGTACGGAACGTCCCGTGGACCGGCTCACCGGTGCGCCGAGGGTCGTCGGGGTCGGCAAGGGTGACCCGGTAGTGCACCTGCTCGCCGGCGGGCAGACCGCGCAGCGTCGTGGTACCGGTGAAGTCCGTGCCGGGCCCGATCAGCGGGCCGTGGCAGCGGTGCGCGTTGCGGAAGGACTCCGTCGCGGAGGTCTCCACGATCATCCGGGCGGGACGGTCCGAGCGCACCCACACCAGTCCGGAGGAGGCGGTGACGGAACCGGACTGCACGCCCCAGGGGGCGCGCGGGCGTCCGGACAGGGCGAGTGCGGGGGCGGACCCGAGCGCCGGCAGGGCGAGCGCCGCCGACGCGGCGAGCGTGCCGCGCAGTACGGAGCGTCTGTCGGGAGAGGGGAACCGCGGGGTGTGCGACATCGCTGAGCCTCCAGGGGCAGGTCGGGCGGGTGTTCCGAGCCATGCCTAGTGCCCGGCCGCGGCCGGCACACGAACCCCACGTGAACAGAACGACGCGCATGAGTGAGGCGGACCCTTTGGGAGGCCGACCTCCCGTTCGGTCGGGCGGCCCCCAAGAGCATCTCCACCTCGGTGCGCCCCCGTCAGACGCCACCCGCCAACAGACGCACACCGCGCACGATCTCGGCCGACGTCGGACGGGCATGGCCGGGCACCAGCCGTACGCCGGTGTCCTCGCAGGCCGCCACCTCGTAGTCGGTCAATGGCCGCACCACGACACCGGCGGTGTCCGCGCGCCGCGGAAAGCGCTCCTGCGGACCGTACCGCCCGGGCAGCCCCGCGATGATGTGCAGCCGGGCCGTCGGGAGCAACGGCTGCACCCTCAACTGCTACCGCAGACCCACCAACTGAGATGACTTCTCAGTACGAGTGGTGGACCTGCCAGTACGACCAGGCCTCGCAGGGGCTGCCGTACTTCACGTTCATGTAGTTGAGGCCCCACTTGATCTGCGTGGCCGGGTTGGTCCGCCAGTCGGCGCCCGCACTCGACATCTTGGAGCCGGGGTATGCCTGGACGAGACCGTAGGCACCGGAAGGGTTCTCCGCCTGATAGTTCCAGGTGGACTCGTGGTCCACGATGTTGCTGAAGCACTGGAACTGGCCCGCGCCCACGATCTGACGCGCCATCGCCTGGATCTGCGCGATGGTGTAGGAGCTCTGCGCCGTGAAGCTGGAGGCGTCGCGTGTGGCGGAGCGGCTGGCCCTCTCCTGGTCCGCCTTGCGCTGCTTGGCTTCCTCTTCGGCCTTCCGCGCGGCCTTCTGCTTGGCGTCCGCGTCCGCGGCGGCCTGCCTACGGGCCGCCTCCTCGGCGACCTTCTTGGCGCCCGCGTCGGCGGCGGTGGCCTGTGCGTCGGCCTGCTGCGTCAAGGACGCGGTCTGCAGGGCCTGCTGACCCGCCGGGATGTCAGCGAGCAGCGTCGTGTCGCTTGCCGTCGCCTCGACATCGCTTCCGGGCTGGCCGGTGCTGCTTGAGGCAACACCGGCAACGGCGCCTACAGCGGTGACCGCCGTGGCCGAAGCCACTGCGAATCCCCGGACCGAAATCCGGTTCACGCTCGCCTCCCAACTGCGGGGTAACGGGCGATACAGGGCGCGATTGCGGCGCCGAAACGGCCAGCGGTCCGACCGGCCGAACGGTCCAAGTACATGAGTTCCCCTCCCCATGTGAAGTCATCGCATCCTATACGCACGGGCACGGAGCCAGGTTGCATCGGCTCGGAGCCTGTATTTCTGCATCGCAGACGGTCGGATCGTCGGGGTGTGTCGACGGAAAGTGCCAGGCCATGATGGGTGAGAGCGCAGCGCTTCGGGATGATCCCCGTGGCCGCCGCGCTCACCGCGCCGCTCGTCGGCACGGGAGCGTTCGGCGCCGCCCAGGCGGCGGGCGGTGTGCTGGCCGGGGCCGGAGCGGCGCCCGGCTCGGGTGTGTTCGGCAGGCCGTCAGCGACTGCCGTCCAGGATGACGCGCGCCACCAGGGCGGGGTCGTCGTTCATCGGGACATGGCCGCAGCCGGGCAGCCGCACCAGCCGGGCGGCGGGGATGGCGTGCTTGGCCCGGACACCCTGACGCCGCAGCAGCAGCCGGTCCCGCGCTCCCCAGCCGATGGTGACCGGCACATCGGGCACATCGTCGGTGAACAGGATGCCGCGTCCGGCGGCGAGCGTCTGGTGGAAACCGGTGGCCTCCCGCAGGGCGAGTGTCTCGGCGACGGCCGCCTCGGGTGAACGCCGCCCCGGCCGGGCGTAGATGGTGCTGACGAGCGCCGCGCGCCCGGCGGCCGAGCGGGAGAGTCCCTTGATCAGCGGCAGCGGCATCGACTGCGCCGCACGCCGCATGGTCAGCAGCGTCCCGAAGGCGTAGCGCCGCTCGCCCTCGGACCAGAAACCGGCGGGCGACAGTGCGGTCACGGACCGTACGAGCTTCTCCCGGCCCAGCTCCAGGGCGAGCAGCCCTCCCAGGGAGTTCCCCGCCACATGGGGGCGATCGATCTCCAGTGCCTCGCAGAGCGAGCCCAGGATCGAGCCCACGGTGGTGAGGTCGTACGACACGCCCTCGGGCAGTGCCGGCGAGGCGCCGAAGCCGGGCAGGTCGATGGCGATGACCTCGCGCTCGGCGGCCAGGATGTCCATGACCGGCTCCCAGGCCTGCCAGTGGTGCCCGATGCCGTGCAGAAGAAGCAGCGGCTCGCCCCGGCCCTTGCGCTCATGGATGACGGACAGCGTCCGGCTGCCCCCGGGTGACTGGATGGAGAACGAGATCTTCGCGGCCATGCGTGCTGCTCCCTGGTGTCGCCCACGTGAAGACGTTTAGACGGCTTGTCAGTAACAATTACCGCTCAGTAGCTTCCAGTTCAAGAGGATAGGCGTTGCAGGTCGTTCGGTGTGTCGCGCGCCGCGGCCGCGCCGGTTGGACACCGGGCGCACGGTCGGTTGGGATGGAGAGGTGGCGACCGACACCCTGACCGACCTCTTCGAGGAACACCGGCCCGTGCTGACCGGGGTGGCCTACCGCATGCTCGGCCGGGTGGCCGACGCCGAGGACGTGGTCCAGGAGGCATGGCTGCGCTGGGCGGCCGAGGACCGCGGTGATGTCCGTGAGCCGCGCGGCTACCTCGTACGCATCACCACCCGGCTCGCCATCGACCGTCTTCGGCGCATCCGTGCCCGGCGCGAGGCGTACGTCGGTCCCTGGCTGCCCGAACCGCTCGCCACCGATTTCGCGCACACGGTTCCCGACACCGCGGAACGGACCGTTCTCGCCGAATCGGTCACGCTCGCCGTCCTTGTCGTCCTGGAGGCGCTCTCGCCCCTGGAGCGCGCGGTGTTCGTGCTGCGCGAGGCCTTCGGATTCCCGTACGCGGAGATCGCCGTCACCCTCGACCGCTCCGAGACGGCCGTGCGGCAGCTCGCGGGCCGGGCCCGCCGGCACGTCGAGGAGCGCAAACCCCGCTTCGACGTCGACCCCGCCGAGTGCCGCGACCTCACCGAGCGCTTCCTTGCCGCCGCGTCCGGCGGGGACCTGGACGCACTGCTGAGCCTGCTGGCGCCCGATGTGCGGCTGGTCGGCGACGGCGGGGGCAAGTCCAAGGCGCCGCTTCGGGTGATGGAGAGCGCGGACAAGGTCGGCCGCTTCCTCTTCGCTGTCGCGCGGCAGCCCGTCGAGGGCCTTCAGGTCCGCCTCACGGAACTCAACGGAGCGCCCGCGCTCCTGGTGCTCGCCGGGGGAAAGCCGGACAGCGTCGTCCAGTTGGAGGTGCTGGACGGTCGGATCCAGCGCGTCTACGTCATCCGCAACCCCGACAAGCTCGTCTCGCTGACCCTGTCCTAGGCCGTCCCGCCCCACGTCAGGCCCCGTGTCCAGATTCGGCCACGGGGTCTTTTGCCGTGCCCGCGGCACCAGGTACGAACGTCGTGTGAACGCTCTGCGAATCCGGTCGGCTCCGTTCCGTAACGGGCACAGGATTGGTCTTGACCAAGTAGTTGTACCGTCCTATGGTCGCAGAGTTAGTGCAGGAACCTTTAATAAACAAGGGCGCGGAATAGCCGCCGCTGACACGGCGATTGCGGAGGATCAGGGTGGGGACCACGCAGCTGGAATCGGTGCCGGAGCCTAAGTACTGGCACCTGAAGACCGTGATCAGTGAGGCGCTCGACTCCGACTTCGCGGTGGGGGAGATCCTGCCGAACGAGCGCGATCTCGCCGCTCGCTTCGGAGTCGCCCGCGCGACGCTCCGTCAGGCGCTCGAACAGCTGGAGCTGGAAGGCCGACTGCAGCGGCGACGCGGCGTCGGCACGACCGTCGCTCCGCCCCGCATGGGCGTCGACGTCTCCACCACCCAGCACGCCTGGCCCGCGGACAGCGGGCAGGGGGCCTGGGAGTCCCTCGACTGCTCGACGGCGGTGCCCCCGCTCGCGGTCACGCGGCTGCTCGAGACCGAAGCCGAGGAGGAAACCCACACCGTCCGCAGGCTGCGCGCCGGCCACGGGCAGCCCGTCGCCGCCGAGTTGTTGTACGTCCCGGTCTCCTCGGTGCCCGAACTGTCCTCGATCGACGCCTCGTCCGGTCCCGCACGCGCCCGCGCCGTCCTGCGCGAGCTGCAGCGCCTCGACCTCGAAGGCCAGGACCGCGCGGTCGAACTGGGCTCGGCCCGCGCCGACGACGCCAGGGAACTCGACCGGCTGCCGGGCGCGCCCGTGCTGGTCGTCACCACGCGCTACTTCTCCGCAGGCAGGACCGCGGCCGTCTCGATGGCCACCTACCGCGCCGACACCTGCCGGCTCACCTTCGGGGACTCCGGCGATCTGGAGATCAGCCACAACGGCCAGGAGCGCCGCGCCTCCTGAGTCCCGCGCCCTTCCCGCTCTTCGTACGGCCCGTCGCACCGAGCTCGCGCTCAGCGGCGGGCCGTCACCGTTCCCTCGACGGCGAACAACTGCTCCTCGACATGGTCGAGCGCGAGCCGCAGTGCGCCGGTCGCCACGGCCGCCTCGCCGAGCAGTGAAAGGGTCACGCGGGGCGGGCGGAGGCAGTAGCGGGAAAGCTCGTCGCGCAGCGGATCGAGGACGCCGTCGAGTCCCGCCGCCCAGCCACCGATGACCACCAGCTCCGGATCGAGGGCCAGCACCAGCGCCGCCACATCGTGCACCAGACGCTGGATGAACCGCTCGACCGCCGCCTGCGCCCGAAAGTCGCCCTGCCGGGCGAGCGCGAACACATCGGCCACCGCCTGCTCGTCCAGCGGATGCAACGGCTCGTCCGTCGTCGACAGCAGCTTCTCGGGCGTCACCTCGCGGCCCAGCAGATGCAGCGCCCCGATCTCGCCCGCCGCCCCGCCGAAACCGCGGTGCAGCCGTCCGCCGATCAGCGAGCCCGCACCGGGGCTGAGGCCGGCGAGGACGAACACGATGTCGTCGGACTCGGTCGCCGCACCCTTCCAGTGCTCGGCGACGGCGGCGGCATTGGCGTCGTTCTCGACCAGCACCGGGCAGCGGAACGACCGGCGCAGCCGCTCCCCGAGCGCGAGCCCGGTCCACCCCGGCAGGGCAGTACCCAGCCGTACGGTGCCGTCGGCCTCCACGATGCCGGGGGATCCGACCCCCACCGCGCGCAGGCTGCTGCGCGCGACGCCCGTGCGGCGCAGCACATCGGCGACGACCAGCCGTACCCGCTCAAGGCGCTCGTCCGCGGGGGCCGACTCCGAGACGTCCCGCGAGCCCGCGCCGATGATCCGGCCGTCGAGGCCCGAAAGCAGCGCGGCGATCCGGTGGGAGCCGATCTCGACCCCCAGGAGATGGCCGGCCTCGGCCCGGAACCTGAACCGCCGTGCCGGGCGCCCCTGTCGGCGTGCGCCGCCCTCCTCGGGGACGCTCTCGACGACGAGCCCGCTCTCGATGAGCCCCTCGATCACACCCTCGACGGTCGGCCGGGACAGACCGGTGATCCGCGTCAGATCCGTGAGCGTGGGGGATTCGGCGCCCCGCAGCGCATGGAGTACCACCGCGGAGTTGATCCGCCGCAGCAGAGACGGGTCTCCGCCGGTCAGCCGCCCCACCGTGTGTCCTCCCAGCTCGTGCGCGTGTCTGCCGGATGTTACTCGCTGGTGGGACGGGGCGCACGATTCCGGCCGGTCGCGGTCCGGCCACGAGCCGGCCCCCTTGCCTGACGGGCAGCCAATTGTCAGTGGCGGCGGGTTTACTGGAGGACATGACCACGGCACGGCACCTCGACACGATCGACTTGCTGCGCTCCCGGGAGTTCCCCGCGGAGCCCGGCCCGTCGGACGTCGGCTGGGAGGGCCCCGGCTTCCACATAGCGGAGCTCAACGGGCACTTCGGCTATGACGACGGCTGTGACGGGGACAGGACCGGGCCCGAGCAGCGGGAAGCGGAGCACGACGCGCTGCTGGACGCGCTGACCGAGCGTTGGGGCGAGCCGGACCACGTCAGTCTCGCCAGCACGGAGCTGCGCGCCTTGGACGAGGACGACGACGAGGAGGTGCCCGAGCCCTGGCGGCGGCTCAGTCTGCAGACAGGCCGGCTGTATCTGTGGCAGGAAGACGGACGCTGGATAGCTCTCGGCCTGACGCGGTCCCAGCTGCTGGCCGTGGTCACTGAGGTGGCCCCGCCCTGAGGACACACCGCACCGGCGGCTGTGGAGCGGGACCCGGGGACAGCTCCCCGGACTCAGCCCTCTTCCGTCGCCGCCGCGCGCAGCCGCCCGAACTCCTCGGCCATCGTCTTGGCCGTCCAGTGGGCGTTGAGCCCGCTCGGATTGGGCAGTGCCCAGATCCGCGTCGCGCCGATCGTGCGCTCCTGCCGCCCGATCCGCGCCCTCTTCTCGTCGAAGGCCGTGCGATAGGCGGTGATACCCACGACCGCCAGCCACCCGGGACGCAGCCGCTCCACCTTGGCCCTGAGCAGCCGCCCGCCCTCGTGGAACTCCTCGTCGCTCAACTCGTCGGCGCGCGCGGTCGCCCTCGCCACCACATTGGTGACGCCCAGCCCGAGCCCCAGCAGCTCCGCCTGCTCCGCGGGCATGAACCGCCGCGGGGTGAAGCCCGACAGATGGAGCACCGGCCAGAACCGGTTGCCGGGCCGGGCGAAGTGATGACCCGTCGCCGCCGTCATCAGGCCCGGGTTGATTCCGCAGAACAGCACGGACAGCCCGTCCGCGACCACATCAGGAACGACGCGGTCGCGGGCGGCCTGGAGCTCCTCGGGGGTCAGAGGATCGACCCCGGGGTGTAACCGGCGGCCTGCGGGTGCTGCTTGACGATCTCCTCGATCCGGGAGACCACCGCCGCGACCTGGTCGCCCGCCGCGCCCGTGAACGACAGCTTGTCGGCCATCAGCGCGTCCAACTGCGCCCGGTCCAGCGGGATCCGCTCGTCCGCGGCGAGCTTGTCGAGCAGTTCGTTGCGCTCGGCGCCCTGCTCACGCATCGCCAGGGCGGACGCGACGGCGTTCTCCTTGATGGCCTCGTGCGCGATTTCCCGGCCCACTCCGGCCCGTACGGCACCCATCAGCACCTTGGTCGTGGCGAGGAAGGGCAGGTACCGGTCCAGCTCGCGGGCGACGACCGCGGGGAACGCGCCGAACTCGTCGAGCACGGTGAGGAAGGTCTCCAGCAGACCGTCGAAGGCGAAGAACGCGTCCGGCAGCGCGACGCGGCGCACCACCGAGCACGAGACGTCACCCTCGTTCCACTGGTCGCCCGCGAGTTCGCCGGTCATCGACGCGTAGCCGCGCAGGATGACCATCAGGCCGTTGACGCGCTCGCAGGAGCGGGTGTTCATCTTGTGCGGCATGGCCGAGGAGCCGACCTGGCCGGGCTTGAAGCCCTCGGTGACCAGCTCGTGCCCGGCCATCAGCCGGATGGTCTTGGCGACGGAGGACGGCGCCCCGGCCAGCTGGACCAGCGCGGAGACGACGTCGTAGTCGAGGGAGCGCGGATATACCTGGCCGACGGAGGTGAAGGCGTGCGCGAAGCCCAGGTGCCCGGCGATGCGCTGCTCGAGGTCGGCCAGCTTCGAGGCGTCCCCGCCCAGCAGGTCGAGCATGTCCTGCGCGGTGCCGACCGGGCCCTTGATCCCGCGCAGCGGGTAGCGGCCGAGGAGGTCTTCGAGGCGTCCGTACGCCACCAGCAGTTCGTCGGCGGCGGTCGCGAAGCGCTTGCCCAGCGTCGTGGCCTGCGCGGCGACGTTGTGCGAGCGTCCGGCCATCACCAGCTCGGCGTACTCGCCCGAGAGCTTCCCGAGGCGTGCGAGCACCGCGACCGTGCGGTCCCGCATCAGCTCCAGCGAGAGCCGGATCTGGAGCTGCTCGACGTTCTCGGTGAGGTCGCGCGAGGTCATGCCCTTGTGGACCTGCTCGTGGCCGGCGAGCGCGTTGAACTCCTCGATGCGCGCCTTCACATCGTGGCGGGTGACCTTCTCGCGCTCGGCGATCGAGGCCAGGTCGACCTGGTCGAGCACCCGCTCGTAGTCGGCGAGGGCGGCCTCGGGCACCTCGATGCCGAGGTCCTTCTGGGCGCGCAGCACCGCGAGCCAGAGCTGACGCTCCAGCCTCACCTTCTGCTCGGGGGACCACAGGACGGCCAGCTCCGCGGAGGCGTAGCGGCCGGCCAGGACATTGGGGATGCGAGGCTTGACTGTCACGTGTAGGGATTCTACTGGCGGTATAGCTCGGCCGAGCAGTCGGGAGTGCCTCTGGCCAGCTAACCCAATGGTCAGACGTGCCTTCGCATGTCGGCGGCGCCTTCGCTAGACCCCGTTCCGTCCGGGCTGGAACCGGACCTAGCCGGACCGTAGGGAGGGGCTAGGGATCGTTCCGAGGCAGGGCAGATGTCTCCCCGTTACGCAGCCACTTGGGCTCGAACGGGCCGTGCAGTCAGACGGGTGACGTGGGCCCTGTGGTCCTCTACCTGTTCGTCGAGGAGGTGGTTGTACGTCCGTCGGATCTCTTTGACGCTGTCGCCAACCCACAGGGCGACCGTCTCGGGCGGAAGGCCGTTCTGGAGCATCTTCGAGATGTACGTGTGCCTCGTGTCGTGGAACGTCGGCAGGGTTCCGTCATCGTGCTTGATCCCGAGCTTCCGCAGTGTCGGCTTCCACGCCCTCTCGTTGAACGTGTCATTGTTCAGGAGATTGCCTTGAGGACTCCAGAAGAGTGCCCTCGCAGGGCCCCGCTGGCAGGTCTCGATTGTCCTGCCATGGGTCCATAGAATGGTCTCAGTAGGACGTGGCGGGTACTTGGCTTCGTGGTGGTCGATGGCTTCCAGCAGGTGATCGGGCATGGGAACGGACTTCGTGTTGATGCCCCCCTTGCGGCGACTTGTCTTCAGACGGTTGACGAGCATCGGCCTGTAGTCCGTCTCCTTGTTCGGAGTACCTGACGGTGCACCGTGAGCATCCCGTTCTTCCGGCCGATGACGTCCGTACATGTACCGAACGCCTCGCCTTGCCTTACGCCGCACCCGAAGCCGAGGAGCGGTATGACCGCGAACCTCTCGGGAAACTCGTCACAGAGGGCCCACGCCTCGTCATCGCTGAAGATGTACGGCTGTGTCTTCTCGATGTAGGGACCCTCGACCTCATAGCAGGGGTTAGCGTTGATCTTTCCGTTCTGGAGAGCATCCTTCGTGATCATCTTGAAGACCTTCCAGTGCAGCTCTGCTGTAGAGTTCGCGATCTTTTTGCTGTCCTCCATCTCTCGCACCCAGGCTTCGACCTGCGCCTTCCGGATGGACGCGAGGCGATGGCCGCCCCAGCGCGGACTGAGATGCACGCGGACGGCGATCTCGTACTGAGCCACGGACGTCATCTTCGCCCTACGTCGACTGAGCCACTTGTCCGCCCACTCTCTAAACAAGAGGTTGCGGTCCTCGGAGCGGTCCTCTGGGGCGGCCTCATCGGGGAGGATGCCTTCCTCGTAATAGCGTTCGAGGGCCTTCTCTGCCGTAGCCTTGCTTCTCCCCAGATAGAACTCTTGCCGTCTGCCCTCGCGGTTTGTCAGATGCACGTGCCAGGAGTGTGAACAGCCGTTCCGTCTCGGCTGGTTGCGATCAGGACAAGTGCAATCCTTGCGTGGCTGTGCGCGCCTGGCCATGGCGTCTTGCTCCGTTCTTCGGTTCGTCGCCGTGCTTGATCGTCTGTGGTGGAGGTGACTCTACGCATGGGGAGGGGGCGGAGGGAAAGCGGAAAGCTGGCCAGTAGCGAGCCCATAAAAGACATCTACTATTCGGGCGGAAGGCCTGCGTCTATGTTTCGACCTGTTCCTCGCGAGATTCGAGCCAGGATTCGAAGTGACGCTCTCGTACGCGGAGAATTCTGTCGCGGATGCGCACGACGGGGATTCCCCGGCTCTTGTAGTTGTCGAGGACGGTGCGTTTCGGTACCTCCATTCGCTCGGCGATCGTCTCGAAACTCCTCCGGCGGACCGTTCCGGCCGGATGCGTACTGGTCGGGCCCGTTGTGTTCAGCCCGGCACCGGTACGTAGGCGAACCCCTTGAGCATTGCCGAGCCGCTCCCGCCCCGCCTGGCTGCGCTCACCCTGGGAACGCTCGGGCTCGACGAGTCCGACGTGAACACGATCCTGTCCTCCCCGCAGGACGCACCGGTCGACGCGCCCGTGCTGATGGCAGCCCAGGCTGTACTTGGTGTCGGCTGGGGAACGCCCCTACCGGCGATCCAGACGCCGAGGACATCGTCGCGCTCGCCGCGGGGCTGGAGATTCCGCCCGCCGAGAGCAACGAAGGGGAATCGAGCGCGCACATCGGGGACGGCGCCAGCAGCGTGGTTGTGGTTCCGGCGCCCGCGGAGTCGACTGGCGGTACCTCGACGACGCCACCGGCCACGGACCCGAGCCCCACGCCGGACCCCAAGCCGTCCGAGGACGGACAGACGGAGAAGCCGGTTGATCCGCCCGAGCCGGAAACGCCCCCGCCCCCGCCCCCGACGCCGACGCCGACGCCGACTCCGGCCCCGGCCCCGGCCCCGGACCGAAGCCGGAGGAGCCGAAGCCCACCGAGCCGGAGACTCCGCCGGTGTTGCCCGTCCCGCCCCCGGTCGACCCGGCACCGCCGGTCACCAACCCCGTGCCGCCGATCGACACTGATCCGCCGGCACCGCCCCAGGAGCCGGACCCGGCCGAGACGCAGCCACCGACACACAACGGCGGAGCTGGGGAGGCGCCCGCTACCGGCGAGCAGATGCCGTCGGGCGACGGCGCCGACGTCGGCGGCGGCCAGGAGGACGGCGACGGGGAGCGGTTGGCCCTGCCGTACGCCTGGATCGCACCGGCTGCGTAAGACGACGCGCCGCGCAGGAGACACCCTGCGCGGCGCGTACTCGTTTCTGGCCGGTCAGAACGGGGGCTCGGTGGCACACTGGTCATCGGCAACGGGACGTGCTGCCCCGTTGGGGTTCGGGCGCTGTCCGCCGGTCTTCGCGACCTTGGCCGTTGCGTTCTTCAGGCTCACACCGACGTCCTCGACGTCGAGTTCGTACACGGTGCGCCGGACGCCTTCTCGGTCGTCGTAGGAACGCTGCTTGAGGCGGCCCTGCACGATGACGCGGGTGCCGCGGCTCAGCGACTCGGCGACATTCTCCGCAGCCCGCCGCCAGACCGCGCAGGTCAGGAACAGGCTCTCGCCGTCCTTCCACTCGTTGCGTCCGGGTCACTGCTCAGCTCCTTGCGGGAGCGCTGGAAGTCGGCGACGTTCTTGCGGTCCGCGTCCGACCACTTCGGGCCCGGCCCGGAGGTGTAGTGCCGGCCGAAGCCCTTCTTCACGAGCTGCGTCCCGAGCAGGGTGATGTGCGAGTTGTTCTTGCCCGGCCCGAAGTAGGAGGCGCCGGGGAAGGGCGGCATGGGCTTGGCGGTCACCTTGCCGGGCAGGGTGCCGAGGAGCCGCTTGAGCGAGTCCTCGCCGGGGACGCCGTCGGCGGCCTTGCCGCTGTACCCCAGGGACTTCTGGAAGTCGCGGTAGTTCTCGGTGTCGACGTCCGTCCAGGTCGGGCCGGGGCCGGAGGTGTAGTGGCGGCCGAAGCCGCGCTTGACCAGGGCCTCGCCGACCTGGGTGATGTGGGCGCCCTTGGCTCCGTACCCGTACTTCAGGCCGTTGATGATGACCTGGTAGCGGGCGATAGACGATCCTGCTCCGGCGCCGGTGGAGCCTCCGGGGTCCGGCGCGGGCTTGTAGTCCCCGGCCGGCATCCCGGCTTGGACCCACGCGTAGAGCTTGGTGCCGGGGCAGGCTGTGGCGAACCCGTCCTTGTGGCCGCGCTTGGCGAGGGCGCGGCCGGTCCGCTTGCACGCCTCCTCATACAGGGCGCGGCACGCTGCGAGTGCCTTCGCGCCGGGCTCCTGGCTGCCGCCGATGGCGATCTGGACGCCGATGCCTGTGACGTTGTGGTTCGGGCAGTGGGCGCCCTGGAGCGACCAGCCGCGGCCCTCGTACACGTTGCCCTGCTGGTCGACGACGAAGTTGTAGCCGACGCCCGCCCAGCCCTGCCCCATGTGCTCGGCTTCGATGGCGCGCATGATCGAGTAGCCGGTGCGGGTGATGGGGGTGCCGCCGTCGTAGTGGACGAAGAACTCTGTACGGCGGCCGAGGGAGATGGCGGCCGGCGTGCCGTTCCAGGGCTTCGCGCCCCAGTGGGTGCGGGAGATGATCTGCATGGGTGGTGCCCTCCGGTGACTGTGGTCAGGAGGGGCACCGTGCAGGGTGGCTGCGGTTAGTGTCGCGTGGTGCCCTGGGCAGGTGCGGATCAGCCGTCGATCACCTCGGCGTCGACGACGCTGCCGTCCTCCAGCTCCGGCGGGTCGGGGTACTGGACTGCGAACAGCGTGTGGTTCAGCCGCTCGGCGAGAGCACCGAGGTCTACTCGCTCCTCCTGGGCTGTGTCGCCGCTGTCCAGGCCGGTGACCTCGACGGCGATGGCAGCGTCCTTGCCGTAGTGATGGCGGTGCTGCCGTTCCAGATACCAGGCGTCCGCACGCCAAGTCCGGTGGCGTGCGGTCCTCGGTGACCTCCTCGACGATCTGGCCGGTCTCCGGATCGCGGAACTTCCGGGTGGTGACCTTGGTGACGATCCCGCCGTCGGCCACGCGCCTGATGTTGGCCATGGCGCGGGCAGCGGCCATCGCGCGGGCCGTGCGGACCTTCTCGAACAGCTCGACGTACGGGTCTTCATCCCGGTTCGGAGGCTGTCCGTCCTCCCGGGCTGTGACCTCGGCGCGGCCGCGGGCCATCCAGCGCCGGTAGGTGGCGCTCGAAATGCCGGCGGCCTCGGCGGCGAGTTCGATCGCGATGCCGGTGCGGGCGGCGACGATGATGCGGCCCTCGACCTCTTCGGTCAGCAGGCTGGGCCGCCCGACCTTGTTGACGCTGCGCGCTTTGCGACGGAGTGACATGGTGCGCTTCCTCATCGTCCGGGCGTGAACATGTGGCCGCAGGACGGGCAGTTGGCCAGGCGGGCGCGCCCTTCGTCGTCCGGGCTCAGACCACCGCCGCCCAGGCTCTCGTCTCCTTCGTCGGGCAGATGCAGTACGGGCGCCTGGCCCTCGTTGATGGCGCCGGGCAGCGTCTCGGGATCGACTTGGCGCAGCAGGTTTTCCAACTCGTCCTCGGGGATGGCGAGAGAGTCGAACAGCTCGGCGTCAGCCGTCACGATGTCTTCGACGTAGGCGGCCAATCGCGCTGGTCATCAAGGAAGTTCGCCATGGCCGCGGATGCTGCGGTCTGGGGAGGCTTAACGTCGCGCGCTGAAGTCCGCGGGTCAGTAGATGAAGCTGTCGGACCTCTTCAAGGTGAGGGTGCAGGTGCCGTCCGCGCTGATCTCGTCGGAGATGATGCGGTGCCACACGTCCACATCTCCGACCCACGGAACGTTGACCTGGACGCGGATGTCGTCGCCGAGCTGTCAGGACCCGAACCGGGCGTTGGGATGGTCAACGATCTGGATCGCGGGAATCTGGAGCACACCGGTGCGGCCGGAGAGTCTTTGAAGCTGCGGGCCCGCATCGCGGCCGCGGACGACAGCGTCTTGTCGGTGACCGTGTGCACGCGGCGCAGCCGGCCGGCCCTCGTACTTGTGGGCCTGAAAGCGGGCCATCTTCCGGCCCTCGCCCTTGTCGAGGGGGACGATCTCGTTCGCGTACTCATCGCCCATGCCCTCCGGCCGGGCGATGGCGGAGATGTTCTCGCCGTCTGCGAACCGCAGGTCGCTGCGCTTCCGGCCGAGCCGGGGCCTTCCGAGCACCATGCGGCTGTCGATCGTGTTGCCGCCCCCAGACCAGGCGTGCGTCTCGATCCAGTCGAAAGGGATGTCGCGGGCGAGCTGGTCGATGGTCTGCCCGCAATCAGGGTTGTTCCACCAGGCCAGTTCCCACGGATCGGATCCGTCTGCCGCACCGAGCTTCTCGCCCAGGTCGTGCTGGTCGAGGCGCAGGCTGATGTTGCCGTACGGCCTGCTCTGGATGTGTCCCCAGATGTTCCGTACAGCGTCGAACGCGTCGATGCGCGGCCCGCCGTAGGGCTTCGGCGGCCTCGGCACCTTCTTCTTCGGGTGGGAGAAGTCGATGTATCCGTCGTGGTTTTTGTCCTTGCCCGCGTACGGATCCTTCGGGGTGATCAGCGCGCCGGAAATCAGGTAAGCCTCGTACGGGATGCCGTGCGCGTAGCTGGAGAAGCCCTCGCACTGGATCGAAGCCTTCGGCCCGTCAAAGCTGGTTTTCGTGACGATGCCGCCCCACCGAAGGTGGCCCTCGATCTCCAAGAACAGCTTGGTGCCCCACTCCTCGATAATCGGCAGACCGTCCGGCCCCCGCAGGCGGGCGTACTCGGGCTCAATCGTCCCGCTCATCGACCCCGGCCCGGACAGATCCCTCTTGGGATTCGAGCTGAGCGCGAACGGGACCTCCCAATCGAGGATGACCTCCGGCAGCGCACGCACGGCGATGAACCGCCAGCCCTCCGCCATCAGAAGGTGTCCTCACGCGACGACTCGACGAACTCGACGTCTAGAACATGGTCGAGCCCGCGTCGGCGAGCAGCACCCCCGTGTAGGCGGGATTACCGCTGCCCTCCAGTACGGCGTCCTGCACGGTGCCGCGCACTCTCTGACGGAATGGAGACGGTGCCGCCGCCGATGAACGTGTGCCTTTGCGGCGTGCCCTCCCAGTCACAGTCAAAGTTCGTGAACAACGTCGTCAGGGAGCCGAGCCGGGCCCGCAGATAGCCGTACGAGTCCTTGGCGTTCTTCTGCGACAGTCCGGCCCAGTTGGCGATGATCGTTGCGCTCGTCGCCCACTCCGGAATCTCGATCGGCCACCGGCAGCCGTTGGGGAACTCCTCCCACCCCGGGTTCTTGATGTCGCCAACCGAGTCGCCCCCGGTCCGCAGGCCGTGCATGTAGCGCACGACCCGCCGGCGGCGCGGGTTCGCCATCTCCCGATGGTCCTTGATCATCGCCTGAGTGATCGAGGAGGTGTTCGCTGGAATGTCGATCCGGGCGAGGGTGATCGCCGAATCGGATGGACGGACCTGCCGAATGCTCTTGGTCGTGTTCGGCACACCGGAGATGGCCCTGCTGAAGACGTACGGCCCCACCTTGGGGTCGCTGGGGTTGGGCCAGGTCTCCCCGTAGCTGTACGGGTTCTCGATACGGGCGACGATCAGATCGCTTCGGGGTGAGGCCCCCGTATCCGGGATGGACACCTCGTCGGCGGTCGGCAGCCGGGCCGCGTACGCCTGATACGCAGCCCCGGCCCAACGGTTGAGGACCGCGCACGCGCCAGAGGCGATCTGTACGGCCGCGCCCGGCGTGCTGAGCGCCTTCACCTGCAAGTCGCCAGCGCCGATGATGCCCTCGGACCCGGCGAAAGCCGTGTACGCCAAGAGCCGGGCGACTTCCGAGCTGTGTTGCCTTCGGTGAACCAGGGCACGCTATCCCAGGGCATGAGTGTCTCCTCCGCTTATCAGCTGCAGTCAGCGGATGACTGTGATCTCGGAAGACCCTTTGCGTCGCGCCCTGCGGTTCCCCACCTACGGGCTACCGACGGAATGCGCTGACCTGCCGAAACGTGGCTTCCATCGTGTGGATCTCCCGTGCTGGGACGTGAGGGTTCCCGGTGAACTTCCTTCCGTTGGAGTCGCCGCAAGCCTCGCTGATTTGCAGGGAGGAACCCTCTACGCTGCTGACCATGCCTCAGATTGTGATCCTTCCCCATCCGACCTACTGCCCGGAAGGTGTGGTCATCGAGGCCCCCATGGGTCTAAGCCTCGATCCACCGACGTGTTTTTGGAAGTGATCTCCTGACCGGTTTCGAGCCGCTTTCGGGTCGGCGCTTGGGCATGGGCAGGTGGTAGCCGCTGGTCTGCCCAGCTTTTTCACGTTCGGTTCCGGTTGGCCCTGGCGGGCGCGATGGGCACAGGTGAGCGTGACGCGCTCTGCGACCTCCTCGCCCGATGGCTCACTGGTCGCGATCACCCCCGCCGCCCTCGCCCCACCGGAGACAGACGTGCCCGAGGACGAGCTCCGGCGCGCGCTCGACCTGGCCGAGGCGCTCACCACCGACGACCTGGGCGACCTGAACGACCACTACAAGGAAGCCGTCGAGGAGGTCATCACGGCGAAGATAGAAGATCGGCAGCTGTCCCCGATGGCGGCACCGGCGCCCAGGGAGCCGGTGCTCGTCGATCTCATGGCCGCGCTCAACGAGAGTGTCGCGGCCGCCCGGCAGTCACGCGGCGAGAGTGGCGAGCACGCGACCGTCCACGAAATGCTCCCGCCCAAGCGGACCGCGAAGAAGACCACCCCGGAACTCGTGCGCAGCCGGGGGCCTGGCGGGCTTGCTCGCCGGATGGTGCTGATCCGCTGCCGGGGCGTGTGCCGTCTTCGCGGCGTGGTCTCTCAGCGGGCGCTGCCGATGTTGCGGTCGGCGTCGGAGCCCTTGAGCATGAGGGTGGTTTCTTCGATGCGGGTGAAGCGGCCGTCGGGGGCGAGGTCGGCGAAGACGTAGACCTCCATGGTGACGGTGGTGCCGTCGGTCTTGGTGATGTGGCAGGTGTGCCGGTCGGCGTACTTGTTGCTGTCGTACAGCTCTTCGTGGACCTCGACCGTGCCGTCGGCGACGATGCCGCGCAGGTGGTTGATGTGGTCGAGGAACTCGGTGCGGTCGGCCCACTCGCCGTCCGTGCGCTGCCGGTAGTCGGGGGTGAAGTGGCGGTCGGCGGCTTCCTCCAGGGTGATGTCGTGGTTGAAGAGCAGGTCGTTGAGGGCGGCTTCGATACCGGTGCGGTTCATCTGGATTCCCTGGGAGTGTTGGGCGGTCCGGGAGGGCCGGTCGGGTGGGGCTGTGATCAGGGTTTGCCGGTGATGTCCGGCCCTCTTCAGGGGGTGGTGGTGAGGGTGTCGTCGAGCCAGTCGTAGATCCGGGCCAGGGACAGGCGCATGGCGCCGGGGTGGCAGTGGGCGCCGGCGCCTTCCTCGGCGGTGAACACCATGAGGGTCTTGGGGCAGGTCAGGTGGTTGTAGAGCTGCTCGGGCTGGCCCTTGAAGAACTCGTCCTCGGCGGCGTCGCAGACGAGGGTGGGGCACTGGATCTGTTCGGCGATGCCGTCTTGGAGGGTGTAGTCGAGGTAGGAGGCGCTGAAGGCCCGGGGGGTGTCCACGCCCATGACGTACATGCCGTGGTTGATCGCCCAGCGGGCGGTGGCGTCCTGGGCCAGGATCTGCTCGAAGCGGGCGTCGAGTTCGGGGGCGGAGTCCGTGCGCAGGAGCCGTTCGGCCTCGTCGCGGTCACCGGGAATGTTGCGGACGGATATCTGGCCGAGGTCGTAGACACCGTCGACAGCTATCAGTGCGGCCAGGCGGTGTTCGAAGGCCGCCGCCCTGGGGGCGAGCACGCCACCCATGCTGGAACCGAGCAGCGCGATACGGCTGTTGTCGACATCGGGGAGGGCTTCGGCGAAGTCGACGACGGGGGTGATGACGTTCTCCCAGTCGGGGCGGAAGACCAGCCCCTCGCGGTGACGCGGTCCGGGCTGTCCGGGGCCGTCGAAGGTCAGCACGGTGTAGCCGCGCTCCACGGCCGCCAGCGCGCCGCTGAAGTGGAGTTCCTCGGCGCTGCCGTCGAAGCCGCTGTGCATGACCAGGGTCGGCCGGGGTGTGCCGGTGGTGCCGGCCCGGTAGAGGTAGCCGGGCAGCGTGGTGTCCTCGTACGGGATGCGGACCGGTTCGATGCGCGGGGTGTAGAGCGCCGCCGCTGCCTGGAAGCAGGCCACGCTCCGGTCGTAGGCGTGGTCGTGGCGCGGGTCGCAGGGATGACCGTGCAGGAAGAACTCGGCCGACCGGTAGTAGTTCGAGGCCCGCAGGAACCCGTCCCGGGCGCTGACCGTGTGACCGGCGTCCAGGGCCTTCTGAGCCTCGTCGGCCACCCGGTCGGCCGTCGCGAGCCACTCCTCGTGCCAGCTGTTGTAGTCCCCCTCGACGATGCTCTCGCTCGTGGAGACGACCTCGCCGAAATCGGCGCCGCCGTAGGCGATGTGGCTCATCGAGCGCAGGGTCTCGTACCAGAACTGGGGGTTGTTGGGGAACAGCAACTGCTTCATCACACCCTCCTTAAGCACAGATTTGTGCGTACGACGGAACTGTAGACCCTGCGAGAACCGCGAAGCAAATCTTTGTGCTTACGATGGGAGGGTGACCCCGAAACAGCCGACTCCACGCATCCGTAAGAGCTCCGAGCAGGTCCGCTCGGCCGTCCATCAGGCGGTCATCGACTTGTTGTCCGACCCCGGGGGCGCGGACCTGACCATTCCCGCGATCGCGCAGCGCGCCGGGGTGAACCACACCAGCATCTACCGCCGCTGGGGCAGCCGTGAGGCGCTCCTGGCCGACGTGGTCGTCGCCCGGCTCGAACGCGACTGGCCGCTGGCGGACACCGGCACCCTGCGCGGCGACCTCATCGCATGGGCGGAAGCGGGGGTTGCGAGCATCCGTAAGCCCGAAGGCCGCCTCCTCGTGCGGGCCGTCGCCCTGTCGATGCCGGGCAGTGCCCAGGCGCAGGAGGAGCGCGCGCAACACTTCGAACGCCGGATCCACGCCATCGAACGCATCCGTGAGCGGGCCGCGGCCCGCGGCGAGAACCCCCCGCCCCTCGAACAGATCCTCGACCAGCTCATCGCACCGCTCTACCTACGAGCGATCTTCGGCATCGAACCACCGGCCACCGGCTACCCGGAACTCCTCGTGGACAGACTGCTCAGCGACGCGGGCAGGTCGGAAACGGCCTGAGCGAACGCACCTGAACTCCTGGCCCCCAGGCGCTCACGCCAGAGAGCCGCGTCGACGCCGTACGGCGGCGGTGGGCGGCCCAGCGGGCCGGGCAGCGGGCGCAGGTGAAGGCCGAGCGGCTGCACTTACGGGCACTGCACGACGCCGAGGAGCTGCCCGTCCCCGCGCGCGCCGTCTCTGACAGGACGTCGTCTCGGTGGGGCGCGGGTCTCTTACCTCCTCGCCCAGGGGCGCCCTTTGTCTGCGGTGGCAGGAGTGGGGGTGGCCGGGATGGGGCTGGCCACTCACCGGGCAGCTTTCCAGCCCCTTCCGGCCCACCCGCGCTCACACTGCCGCGCCGCTCCCCGCCTTACCACCGGCCTTTCTGCCGTACTTCTCCCGCAGGCCGTCCAGGACGGTGCCGAGCGAGGGGTACTTCGCCGTGGTGAGCTCCGCGCCGTTCCGGTCCAGTGCCCTGACCGGCGGGTCGGCCTCGCCAGTGACCAGCGTGTCGTCCTTTTTGAGGTCCGGGTGCACGACGGACGGCTGCCAGCCGACCAGCGGCTTGCCGTCCTCGGCCCGGACGACCGTGAGCTCGGAGTCGTGGGTGAGGGGCTTGCTCTTCCCCTTGTACGGGACCGTGGCGGAGACCCGGAACGTCACCTTCGGCCCGGACGCCTTGCCGCGGGTGAGTGTCACCTCGTCGATGTGGGCGTCCTTGCGGTACCCGGACAGCGCGGCCCGTGCCGCATCTGTCCGGTCCGTGAACGCCGCGGCCTTCGCCGCGTCGCCCCGCTGCCAGGCTGTGAGGAACCCGTCGGCCGTGGCCTGGATCTCCGCGGCCTTCACCGGGCCTGCTGTGAGTGTCTTCGCGGTGCCGTCGGCCGTGCTGTCCTCGCCCGCCGCGTCGTCGCAGTACCGGCACCCGTCGTGGGCGGAGCCTCAGCAACGCGCGGTGCGCGAGGATGGGGCAATGACTGACGACCCCGCTGCCCCTGATGCTTCCGGCATCGCCACGGTGACCGTGACAAACACCCGAAGTTCGCGCACCGCCATGCTGTGATCCCTGCGTCACTACTGGTGCCACGGAAGCCCATAAGCTAGGCCCACAGCACCGTCCGTAACACCGGAAGCGAGCCGTGACACTCGACCTGCACCGCTTGTGGATCTTCCTGCACGTCATTGAGGAGCAGGGATTCTCCGCCGCCGCGAACAAGCTCTACATGAGTCAGCCCTCGGTCTCGAATCAGATTCGGAAGCTGGAGGAGTCCCTCCGGATCACGCTGATCGACCGGTCGGGAGCCCGGATCAGGCCCACGGCGGAGGGCGAACTGCTCGCCGAGTACGCGCGTCGCGTCTTCCTGCTGGCCGACGAGGCGGTCTCCGCGGTGCAGCAGTTGAGCGGTCTGCAGACCGGCCGCCTGGTGGTGGGCGGTTCGACCACCCTGGGCACGTACCTGATCCCGGACCTTCTGGCCGTGTACCGCAGACGTCATCCTGGCATCGAGAGCCATGTCTTCGTCGGCAACATCGCGACCGTGACGCAGCAGCTGCTGAACGGCGAAGTGGCGGTGGCCATCGTGGCCGGTGTTCCCACCGAGCCACGTCTGGTGGGGGAGCCCGTCCTGGAGGACCGTATGGTTCTCATCGCCCCGCCCGGACATCCTCTCGGCGGCCGGGGTCCGGTCACGGGCGCGATGCTCTCCGGTGAACGGATCGTGTTCCGCGAGCAGGGTTCCCAGACGCGTGAAGTGCAGGAGCTGACCCTGGCCCGCTGGGGCGTCACCGATTCATCCCACACGGACGCCTGGGGCCCGGAGGTCCTCAAGCGGTGTGTGCGTGCCGGGCTCGGCATCGCCTTGGTCTCCGAGCACGCGGTCGAAGATGAGCTCCGGGCGGGTACGCTGGTCACGCTGCCGACCGAGCAGTCCGCGGAGCCCCGGGTCATCTCCTTGGTACGCCGGCGAGACCGCATCCTTTCTCCCGCTGAGCATGCCTTCATGGAACTCGTACGGGAACAGCACGGCTGGCCCCCCACAGACCCCCGCACCGGCGGCTGACCTGCGACAACGGCTTTACCCTTCGTCGCCGCTATAGGGCACATCACCCGATACCGTCTTGTGTCTTCCCCGCCGTGGCTCGGACCATCGAGTCACGGCGGCGCCTCTCCTGCCGCACGGCCCCAGGAACATGGCAATGCGCTTCGTGCGCACGCCGCGACCCGAGAGACGTGGGGACACCCATGAGGATCACCCTTCCGCCCGGACCACGACGCGGCGTGCCGCGGCACCGGCGCAGCGCCGGGGCGACGCCCCCACCCGAGCGGCATCGTCCCCGCATCATTCAAGGAGGTGCCCTCGCCCTGCCCGCCGAGTCCCGTTACGTGCACACCGCACGCCGCTTCGCCGACCAAGGCGCGACGACGTGGGGCTTGGACCAGGACTGCCGCGACACCCTCGTCCTGATCGTTGGAGAGCTTGCCGCCAATGCCGCCCAGCACGGAGGTGCCGCCATGTCGGTCAAGGTGTGGATCGCCGGGCCGGAACTCTGCGTCGAGGTGACCGACACCGGGCCCCTTCCGAAGGTCCCGGACATCAGGGATCCCGACGGAGAATGTGGCCGCGGACTGGGCATCGTGGATCGGCTGACCGACTGGTGCGCCATCGACCAGACACCCCTGATGCGGCGGGTCCGGGCGGGCTTCGGCATCAGAAGGTCAGCCCGCCAGTGATCGGGAACAGCTCCGCACCTGGCGGATGCGAATCAGTTGCCGGCCTCGACGTCGGAGCCGATCGCGTTCGCGCCGTCATCGCCACCCCTGACGGGCACGTCGTGCAAGCAGAGGAGTGGTACACGCGCCCGGAGCGTGGGCCGGACGCCGTCGTCGACACCGTGCTCGGCTGCGCGGCGGAGCTGGTCGCGAGCGCGAACCGCTCCGGGGCACGCGTATCGGCCGTCGGGGTCTGCGTCCAGGGCATCGTCGACGAGGGCTCCGGGGTGGTCGAGCACGGCACCGCACTGGGGTGGTCCCGCACACCGGTCCGCGCCTGGATGGAAGAACACATCGGCCTTCCCGTCGTCGTCACGCGTGACCTGCACGCCGCTGCTGTCGCCGAGAGCTGCGTCGGCGCGGGACGCCTGTGCGAAAGGTTCGCCCTCGTGTCGATCAGGTCCGGTGTCGAGGTGGCCGAACTGCGGGCCGGTACCGTCGTCCCCCGCGCGGGCGCTGGAGTGCCCGACCACCGGGCCGCCGAACAGGGGAGCGCGGAATGCACCTGCGGAAGCCACGGCTGCCCGGCCACTCTCGTCCCGCCCCGGGCGCTCCTTCGGCGGTATGCCGAGCTGTCCGGCGAGAGCGACATCAGAGCCTGGGACCTGCCGCTGCTCGCGGCCCGCGGCGACCGCTCGGCGGCCCGCGTGTGGCACGACGCCGTCGACGCCCTGGCGGAGGCTCTCGTACCCGTGGCCGCCCGCGTCGGCCGCCTGGCCATCGGTGGTGACGCGGCCCGCGCCGGGCGGGCCATCCTCCAGCCACTGGGATCGGCGCTCGCCGAGCGTCTTCCGCCCCGGACGCGACCCGAACTGGTCGTTACGGGACTGGGCCGTGGCGCAGCGGGTCTGGGAGCGGCGCTCCTGGCGCGGGAAGCGCAGATCGTGGGCGCATACGCCGAGTGACGCGCGTGCGGCGCCCCGTCGTCAGCAGGAGAGGGAGGCCGAGCGCCATTCGGTGTAGAAGTCCCAGACGTGCGGCCCGCGCTCTGCGAGACCGTACGATGACGCCTTCGTACCGACCCGCGACGGGTGTCCGTAAGCATCGAGACCCAGCCGGTTCACACTCAGCGTGGCCGCCTCGCAAGCGCTCGGAAGGCACGGGCCCGGGAGGTGGTGAACACCGGGGTTGATATGGCGTGCGGCACCCTGTTGGCGATGCGGACGGCGTCGTCGAACCCCTCCGCGTCGATCACACATGGCACGGGACCGACGATCTCCTCCTGAGCCGGCTCCGCGTCGGGGGCCACCCCGGCGAGGACGGTGGGCGCCACATGGAAGCCGTCGGGCCGGGCCGGGGTGAGACGGCCGCCGCAGCACCTTCGACATCGTCGTGCGCGCCTTCGCGACGGAGTCCAGGCAGACGCTCATGCGATCTCCGTCCACGACCGGGCCCGGCTTTGAGCGCGGGTCCATGCCCGGCCACACGCGCAGTGCGGACACCTGACGCACCAGCCGGGCGAGGAACTCCTCTTCACGCGGCAGTCGACGACGACACGGCCGGTGCACCGCTGCGCTGCCTGCCCAAACGCCCCCGTGAGCACTGCCGCGACGGCCTGGTCTAGGTCGGCGTCCTCCAGGACGACGACGGCGTTGCCGCCCCCCAGACCGAGCCGGGTGCGCAGCGGGCGGCGTGAGCCGGCGTGGTGGACGCCGGCGCCGACCGCAGGGGAGCCGGTGAAACCGACACCCGCGACCTGCTGGTGGCACCGAGGGCCTCACCAGCGGCGGCGTCCCCCTGCACGAGATTGAGCACGCCGTGCGGAAGTCCGGCCGTGTGGAGGAGCTCGACGAGGAGCGCCGATGTGAACGGCGCGAAGGGGCGAGGGCTTGAGGACCGCCGTGCACCCCAGCAGCAGGGCGGGGGCGATCGTCCAGACCGGGATCGCCAGGGGGTAGTGCCACGGGGTGATGAGGCCCACCACTCCGATAGACCGCCGGAAGGTGACCGCCCAGGTGCGGTCGCTCCCGGCAGGGAACGATGCCCCCGCGAGCCGTTGGCCCTCGCCCGCCACGCAGTCGGTTACCGCCACCGCCTGATGGACCTCCGCCCTGGCCTCCGTCAGCTGCCTGCCCTGCTCCCGTGCGATGACCCGGGTGAACCGCTCGCCCTGCTGCTCCAGGAGACGGGCCGCCCGGCCCGGCGTATCGTGCCCGGCTCGCGCCATACGCCCAGGGCTCCGGCAGCCTCGGCCACCGCCTGCTCGACGTCCACACCTGCGATTCGGGAAACAGACCGATCGTGTCGGAGCGGTCGGCAGGATTGACGTTCTCGCGCGTGAGTCCGCCCTCGGCCGGGGTCCAGCCGCCCACGTAATTGCGCAGGTGGCGGAGTGACGGCTCAACGTACTCGGCAGTCGCCATGATGTGGCCTCCAGGGGTCCTCCCGCGAGCCTCTCCGACCAGCCGTGGTCTGGACAACAGGAAGGGGGGTCCCGCTTCGTGAATCGCCGGTATACCTCCTCGTTATGGCGCCTGCCGCTTCCCACCGGGCGCAGCTCCGGGGCTGGTCAGGTCTGGCCCACCCGCAGGCAAGGCCGTCGGCGAGGAGCGGTCGGGTGCGGGCGGTGGGTCGAATAGCCCCCATAGCCGAAACAGGGGTTCCTCCTCCTCCGCCGCGCCCTCAATCTCGTCAAAGAAAAACCGGCCAGCAACGCAACGAGGAGCGCGCGTGACCGCACCGAAGTTCACAGTCAACGGCAGGACCTACACCAGGCCCTCCGCCCCTGTGGTGGTGATCTGCATAGACGGCAGTGAGCCCGACTACCACATCGAGGCAATGGCGGCCGGACGCATGCCCTGGCTGAGCAAGGTCCTCGCGAGCGGGGGCACCTCGTGGCCCGCCCACTGCGCCATGCCCGCTCTGACCAACCCCAACAACGTGTCCATCGCGACGGGCCGGCCCCCGAGCGTCCACGGCATCAGCGGCAACTACATCTTCGACACCGAGCTCGGCGAGGAGGTGCTGATGAACGACAAGCGCTTCCTGCGCGCGCCGACCGTCTTCGCCGCCGCCAACGAGGCCGGCCTCGACGTGGTGGTCGTGACCGCCAAGGACAAGCTGCGCCGACTGCTCGGAGCCGGTCTCGTCGAGGAGGGCCCCGCCCTCGACGGCTCCGGGGAGTTCGTCGCCCCGTCCCGGCGCGGCATCTGTTTCTCGGCGGAGAAGGCCGACCAGGCCACCGTCGAGGAGAACGGCATCGGTGACGTCCTGGAGCTGGTCGGCAAGCCGCTGCCGAGCGTCTACTCGGCCGGCCTGAGCGAGTTCGCCCTCGCTGCCGGCGTACGCATCCTCGAGACCCGTGGCGCCGATCTGATGTACCTGTCGCTGACGGACTACATCCAGCACAAGAACGCCCCGGGCACCGAGGCCGCCAACGACCTGTACGAGAAGATCGATCATTACGCGGGACGGCTCGCCGAGCTGGGTGCGACGGTCGTTCTCACCGCGGACCACGGCATGAGCGCCAAGACGGACGAGGCCGGCACAGCACGGGTGATCTACGTCGAGGAGGAGACCCGTCGCCTCCTCGGCCTCCCCGCCGATGCCGATGGCGGGGCGGACGGCTTGCGGGTCATCCTGCCGATCACCGACCCGTACACGGTGCACCACGGCGCCCTCGGCTCGTTCGCGAGCATCTATCTGCCGGAGCACGCCGATCGCGCGGCTGTCATCGCGGAGCTCCGGAAGCTGGAGGGGGTCGAGAAGGTTCACGGCCGTGAGGAGGCCGCCGAACGGTACTCCCTGCCGGCCGACCGCATCGGCGACATCGTGGTCCTCGCCGAGGCCGGTACCGCTCTGGGACGCTTCTCCGCCTGGCACGACCTCAGCGGGCTCGACGCCCCGCTGCGGTCGCACGGCGCCCTCGGGGAACTCCAGATCCCCTTCCTGATCAACCGGCCGCTGCCGGAGCCCGAGCCCCTCGACAGTCCCTTCGGTGACCCCGCCCTCATCCACAACTACGACGCCTTCTGGGTGGCCACGACGCTGGTCGGCCAGGAGGGCTCACAGTAAGCCGCCCTGACGTCCGCCGCCCGGCAGCAGCGGTCCCGGCGCCGTCCCCCAGCCGCGCCTCCTCAACCACCTCGGGTGGAAAACGTAGTCTCATCGCAGATCGTGGGAAAGCCATGTCCAACTCGGAAAAGCTCGTGTCCGTGACCGACGGTCCCCAGCCTCTGGCTGAGAAAGAGTACACACGGCTCAAGTGGCGCATGCTGCTGGCAGCCATGTTCTGCTACTTCTTCTTCTACACCGGCCGGCAGACCTTCGGGTTCGCCATCCCCGGCATCGAAGAGGACCTCGGCCTCAGCAAGGCCACGCTCGGCGCGATCAGCGGCATCCTGCTCTGGTCCTACGCGGCCGGGCAGATGATCAACGGCAACCTCGCCGACAAGTGGGGCGGGCGGCGCATGATGGCCGCCGGCGCGATCCTCTCCACCATCCTCAACTGGTTCACCAGTTTCTCGACGGGCGCCAACTCGCTCGCCCTGGGCTGGGGCCTGAACGGATACGCCCAGTCGCTGGGCTGGCCGTCCGGTGGACGCGTGATCTCCAACTGGTGGTCGCACAAGGAGCGCGGCCGCAGCTTCGGTTTCTACACCTTCGCCGCCGGCATGGCCTCCGTGCTCGCCTACGTCACCTCCACGATCGTCGTCGACACCCTCGACCTCGACTGGCAGTGGATCTTCCGCGCGCCCGTCCTGCTCATGCTCGTCGGCGGTGTGACCTTCTATCTCGTCGCCCGGGACAGCCCGGCCCAGGCGGGCGTGAGACCACCCGCCTCCCACGCACAAACCGCCGAGGAAGAGGCCGCTGACCTGGCGGCGGCCGGCGACGGTGAAGGCAGCTGGCAGAGGTACAAGGCCGTGCTGCGCAACCCGAAGATCTGGTCGGCCGGCATCGCCCTCGGCTTCCAGAACTCGGCCCGCTACGGGCTGCTGATCTGGGTGCCGGTCTACTTCCTCGGCGACAACTGGAAGAAGGCCGACACCGGCATCAACCCGCTGTGGATCTCCGTCGCGCTGCCCATCGGCATGGCCGTGGGCGCGCTGGTCAACGGACAGATCTCCGACCGTCTCTTCGGCTGCCGCCGGGACCGCCCCATCATCCTGTTCATGGTGATCGGCGCCGTGATGGCGATGACGATGTACGCCGCGCCGCTCAGCACGACCACCGGCATCGTCGTCCTGTTCCTGACCGGCTTCTTCGTCTACGGCCCCCAGTCCTCCTTCTGGGCCCTCTGCCCGGACATCGCCGGCAAGCGCTTGGCGGGCACGGCGACCGGTGCGGTCAACTGCTTCGCGTACCTCCTCGCCGGTGTGGCCGAGATCCTGATCGGTGCCCTCATGGACAGCACCGGCAACACCGCCCTCGTCTTCCCCATCGTCGCCGGAGCCTGTGCGTGCAGTGCCCTGGTCGCCCTCACCATCCGACGCTAGGCGGAAACCCACATGACTGATCCGAGCACGGCGTCGTCTCCCGACCGGAGCGACGCCACGCTTCCCCTTGCGGCCGTCTGGTCCGGTCCCGACAGCGGCTTCTCGCTCGTCTCCCAGCCCCGGCCGGAGCTGGCACCCGGTGAGGTGCTGGTCCGCGTGGAGCTGGCCACCGTCTGCGGCAGTGACGTCCACACCATCGCGGGCGACCGGCCGACCCCGCTGCCGACGGTCCTCGGGCACGAGGCGGTCGGGGTCGTCGAGGAGGTGGCCGGCACCGTCCGCCTCGTCGATGGACGCCTCGTCGAGCCGGGCCAGCGCGTCACCTGGACGATCGGTACCTCCTGCGGCTCCTGTCGGCGGTGCGTCCGCGGGGTACCCCAGAAGTGCACCGGTGTCCGCAAGTACGGGCACGAGGCCATCAACGACCACTGGCAGCTCAACGGCGGCTTCGCCACCCACTGTCACCTCGTCGAGGGCACCGGGCTGGTAGCCGTGCCCGAAGACGTTCCCGCCGCGGTGGCGGCGCCCGCGAACTGCGCCACAGCCACCGTGGTCTGCGCCGCACGGCGCGCCGGACTGTCCGCCGGTGACTCCGTGGTCGTGATCGGCTGCGGCATGCTCGGCCTCACCGCGGTCGCCTACGCCCGCGAACTCGGCGCGGAACACATCGTCGCCTGCGATCTCGACGAGGGCCGACGGCAATTGGCTCTGGTCTTCGGCGCGACCGCCGTGTGCAGCCCGGCCGAACTGCCCGAGCTCGCCCAGCAGTACGGCGCGGACATCGTCATCGAGCTCTCCGGCAACAGCCGCGCCGTTCAGACCGCGCTGGACATCGTGGGTCTGGACGGCCGCGTCGCCCTGGTGGGCTCGGTCTCTCCCGGCCCGACCGTCAGCTTCGAACCCAACACCTTCGTCCGCAATCTCTCCCACGTCATCGGCAGCCACAACTACACGGTCAACGACCTCGACGAAGCAGTCAGATTCCTGACGCGGACCCCGGCGCAGGGCCTCTTCGCCGACCTGGTGCCGAGCCCGCTGCCGCTGACCGAGATCGACGCGGCCGTCGCCGCCGCCCGCGAGGGCACCGCACCACGCATCGCGGTGCACATGGACTGACCCGCCGCTCCGCGCGCCCCGGGCTCGTGATGCCACGGCCCCTATCACCCGCACCGCACGAATATCACCCGCACCGCACGGACTTCCCTGGCTGCATCGGCCGATTCCCCTACGGAGCTCCTCATGGCAGAGCCGCGCCCTGATCATCTTCTCAATTACATCGACGGCCATTGGGTCCCGTCCTCCACCGGCGCGGTACGCGCCAATCTCAACCCGGCGAACACCGGCGACGTGATCGGCGAGTTCGCCGAGTCCGGCGGCAAGGACGCCACCGCCGCGGTCGACGCCGCGGCGGCCGCGCACGGCGCGTGGGACGCGCTCGGCCCGATCGAACGAGCCAAGGTCCTGACCGCCGCGGCCCGGCTGATCGAGCAGCGCCACGACCAGTTCGCCGAGGCCATCACCCGCGAACAGGGCAAGCGCCTGTCCGAAGGCCAGGGAGAAGTGTCCCGCTCGCTGGCCATCCTGCACTTCACCGCCGGTGAGGCCCGGCGGATCAACGGCATCACCACCCCGGCGGAGGAGCCGCGGACCATCGCGATGACCTTCCGGCGCCCACTCGGCGTCGTCGGCCTGATCACCCCGTGGAACTTCCCGGTGGCCATCCCCATGTGGAAGGTCGCCCCGGCGCTGGTCGCCGGCTGTACCGCCGTACTGAAGCCGTCCCCGCTGACACCATGGACCTCGGCCCTGCTGGTGGAGGCGTTCGCCGACGCGGGCCTGCCGCCGGGTGTGCTCAACCTGGTCCAGGGCGATCGGGAGCCAGGCGAGGCGCTCGTCGGGGACGCGCGGGTGGCGGGGATCTCCTTCACCGGCTCGCTGCCCGTGGGACAGGCGATCAACAAGGCGGGCGCGGGCCGCCTGATGCGCACCCAGCTGGAGCTGGGCGGCAAGAACGCGCTCATCGTCCTGGCCGACGCCGACCTCGACGCGGCCGTCGACGCGATCGTGCACGGCGCCTTCGGGCAGAGCGGCCAGCGCTGCAGCGCGACGAGCCGGGTGATCGTCGACCGAGCCATTCGTGAGTCGCTGCTGGAGCGGCTCGTACCGCGCGTGCGGGCCATGCGGATCGGGCGCGGTGACCAGGACTGGGCCGACATCGGTCCGGTCGTCAACGCCGAGCGGATGCAGGCTTGTCTTGACGCGGTTGAGACGGCCGTCGCCGCCGGTGCCACGGTGGCCTGCGGCGGCCGCGCAGCCGTACTCGACACTCCAGGCCACTTCGTGGAGCCGACCGTACTGACCGATGTGGCATGGGACAGCGAGATCGCCCAGGAGGAGGTCTTCGGCCCCGTTCTGTCGGTGATCGACTGCGACGGCTACGACGACGCCATGCGCATCTCCAACTCGGTGAAGTACGGCATGTCAGGGACGATCTTCACTCAGAACCCGTCCCTGATGTTCCAGGCCCTGCAGGACTTCCAGGCCGGGATGCTGCACGTCAACCGGCCCGGTGTGGGCGCCTACTCCCACCTGCCGCACATGGGGGCCAAGGCCTCCCAGCTGGGCGCGCCCGAATGCTCGCCCGACGTCTGGGACTTCTACACCGACCTCCGATCGGCCTGCATCCGGTACTGAGCACCGGGCGCAGGGCCCGTGAGACGGAAAGGGGCCCCCCGCTCCACATCCACACCCTGGGGTATCCCCTCGTGGCCCCATCCGCGCGCACCGCAGCGTACGCGCGGATGGGGCAAGGCCACGAGGCACGACGGCCATCCCCCGTGTCGCCGCCCATCCCTGCGGCCGCCGCCTTGCCCACGCAGACGTCCCCCGCGCGCGCCGGCGACTTCTTCACCATCGACAGGCTCCGAGCCGGTACGTGCCCCGACCCGCCGGACGGGCCGAGGAACGACGCCGGCAGACAGAAGGGGAACAGCAGCTTGTTCGCGAAAGGCCAGACCGTCGTACGCCGGGGCCTCTACCCGGACGGCAGGATCGCCTACGTCCAGTCCGGCCGGGTCGTCGCCGACAACGACCGAGGGCTCCTGGTGTGGACCGCAGCCGGTTCGACCACCATGCGCCGCGTCGCGCTCGACGGAACACCCACACGCCACTGGCCGAGATACCTGGCGATGAGCGTGCCGACCATGCTCGCCCCAGCCACATGGGAGTCCTACGGCACGCTGATGCTCACCCCGCCCGGCACGCAGCACTCGGTGTGGTGGTCATTCGACAGAGATGGCACCTTCGCTGGTTGGTACGTGAACTTGGAGACAGACGCGGGCAGATGGCCGACCGGAACCGACCACATCGACCACGCCCTGGACCTGCTCATCGACCCCGACCGGCGGACGTGGAGATGGAAAGACGACGACGAGTTCACCGACCTGACAGGACGCCCCGGCTTCTGGGACACCAAACAAGCCGCCGGCATCCGCGCAGAGGGCGGGCGGATGCCCGGCCTCGCCACAGCCGAGCAGTTCCCCTTCGACGGCACATGGTCCGACTTCCGCCCCGAGCCGGCGTGGCAGCCGAGCACGCTCCCTTCGTACTGGGATCAGCCTCCCACCTTCCAGGGGCAGCCGCTCTGACGAACCACCGGGCCCCAGCACGGCGGCCCCGCCCGGCCCACAGTACCCGCGGGTGATCCACACACCGAGATACGGAGCCTCAGCCTCCACCGACGCGGAAAAGCTCGACAGCCTGGCCGGCGAGCCCCGGCAGGGCTGGCGTCGACGAGCCGGGACCGCTGGCCAGCCGAGCGGCGAAAGACATAAGCTGGCTCAGACCAGGCTCACCTCACTGTCCTCGCTACTGCGTACCGAGTTCTGCTCCGTATCCCTGAACTGCTCGACACCACGGAGTACCGAGACAGCCCCAGGACTGTGGGACGCAGCGATGTTCACGGTCGTCAGCAGCCGAATGCCGAGCTGCTGGGTCGCCGAGCTGGAGGACGGCAGGCTGGCATTGGCGCCCTGATTCTCCTGGCGGTTCGCGCAGGCCAGCGCCCGGTCAGGTTTGTGGGTTGCTACGAACGCCCAGGCTCGAACGGCAGGAGGTCCGGCCTCTTCGCGGGCCTTCCGTCGCCCGAGGAGCGTCCCGTCAGCCGCCGGCCTATCCAGGGGCCCAGGTACTGCCGGGCGAACCGCAGGTCACCCTTCCGCCGCGCTGCCCAGCCGGGCGCCACCGCGGGCGGCAGCACCGCCTGCCAGTCGTCCTCGGCCTCCAGTCCCAGTGTCTGCCAGACCGCCTCGGCGACCCGCCGGTGCCCGTCGGCCGTGAGATGGAGCCGGTCCAGGTCCCACATCCGCTGGTCGGCGAGCACCTCGGCCCCGTACAGATCCACCACCAGGGCGCCGTGCCGGGCCGCGAGAACGTCCACGTACGCGAACAGCTCCTCCATACGGGGACGAAAGCGCTCCATCACCGGGCCGTTGCGACCCGGGCTGCGCATCAGGACCAGCTGCCGGCAGGAAGGGGTCAGCTTCTCCACGGCCTCTTCCAGGAGCCCGCGCACCCGCCCCATGTCGCACTTGGGGCGCAGCGTGTCATTGAGCCCGCCGACCAGCGTGACCACATCGGGCTGCATGGCGGCCGCCAGATCCACCTGCTCGTCGACGATCTGCCCGATGAGCTTTCCGCGGACGGCGAGATTGGCGTACCGGAATCCTGGTGTCCGGGCGGCGAGCCGCCCCGCGAGCAGATCCGCCCAGCCGCGGTACGAACCGTCGGGCAGGCGGTCGGACATGCCCTCGGTAAAGGAATCGCCGACCGCGACAAAGCTGGTGTAGTTGGCATTCATCTCCATGGCGGAGCGATCGTACCGCGCGGTAAGGTCCGTCGGTTCCGTACCGGGAGGGGAGCTCTGTGAGTGACGCACTGCTGAACGCCCTGGCCGAGGCGCTGGCCGATCTGGTGACCTCGATCGACACCTGCGACGACGATGTGCTCGACCCCGACACGGCGGTGAAATGGCTGGAGACCACCGCGTATCTCCTCGACCGGCTCGCTCCCTCCGACCGACGGGCGCTCTCGCGGCTGGTGGGCCGGGCGGCCGGGCGGCAGCCCGAGGGAGCCTGGCGAGCCGACCTCCTGCGCCTCCCCGAGGGCTTCGGCCTCGACGACGACCAGCACGAGCTGTACTGCGACACGGTCGAGCAGGTGGTGCGGCGTTTCGTCGAGACCGTACGGGACGTGGACCTCGCCGCGCCCGTGCCCAGCTGTCCCGGCTGGACCCTCGCCGACCTCGTCAGACACCACGGCGTCACGCACCGCTGGACGGAACATCTCGTACGCACACGGGCCTGCGAGCGCGTCCGGTCGCGGGACGTCCCCCTCGCACTCCCGGGAGACCCCGCGGCCTATCCCCAATGGCTGGCCGAGAGCGCCGAGGCCGGCCTGCGGACCCTGCGCGATGTCGACCCCGAGACGCCCATGTGGTCCCACGGAGCCGATCAGCGTGTGCGTTTCTTCCCGCGCCGGCTGCTGTTCGAGGCAGTCGTCCACCTCGCCGACGCCGAGCTCGCGCTCGGCATCGAACCGCGCATCGGTGCGGGCACGGCCGCCGACGGCATCGAGGAGTTCCTGGAGAATCTGCGGCACTACTCCTGGATCGCTGAGCCGGTCGCCGCTCTCGGCGAGGGGTCGGTCCGACTCACGGCGACGGACACCGGGGCGGCCTGGACGATCAGCTTCGGGCACGGCACCTACGCCTGGACGAAGAGCGCGGACGAGGCCGCCGCGGGCGTCGAGGGCACGGCGGGCGACCTGCTGCTGCTCGTGTACGGACGGCACCGGGTGGAGGATGCCCGCTTCCGCGTCGGCGGAGACCGGTCCGTTCTGGACGCCTGGCGGGCGGCGACCGCGCTCTAGCTCGCGTCCGCCCGGTTCCGCCGGTCCGCGACGTTCTGCACGCTCGTCCGCTCCCCAACCCTGGGGGGCGGACGCCCCAATTCGCGGACTCCCGATGGCCGTTGTTCCTCCGCCGGGGCTGTCGGTACGGCGTGTTCCGTAGTATGTCCAGATCATGTTCACTGCAGATTTCTGGAAAGCCACCGCGGAGCGCGCCGTACGCACCTTCGCCCAGTCCCTGGCCGCCGTCCTGATGGCCGGTGCCACCGACCTCTTCGACGTCGACTGGCCCGCCGCTCTCGCCACCGCAGGGCTGGCCACCCTCCTCGCCGTGCTCACCGCGATCGGCGCGGCGAAAGTCGGGCGGCCCGGCCCGGGGCTCACCGAGACCACGGAACGGGCCGCTACCGTCACTGTCACCGAGGCGAGCTAGCCGGTCCGGGCTGATGGGGCCCGGGCTCGTGGGTCCGGGCTGGTGGGACCGGACTAGTCGGGCCTGCCCACCAGCTCCCTCAGTACGTCCTCCATCGTCACGAGCCCTACCGGAATGCCATCCTCGTCGAGCACCGCGGCCAGATGCGTACGGCTGCGCCGCATCGCGGTCAGGACGTCGTCGAGGGGTGTCGCCGCCCGGACCCGTGCGATGGGACGCAGCGCGGTGACCGGGAACGGCTCGTCGCCGGGAGTGGCGTCCAGCGCGTCCTTCACATGGAGGTAGCCGAGAATGCGCCGGCCGGAGTCGATCACCGGGAAGCGTGAGAACCCGGACTCCGCTGTCAGCGCCTCCAACTGCTCGGGCGTCGTCCCGGAGGGCGCGTACACCACGCGCTCGACCGGCACCACCACATCGCGCACCGGCCGCCGCCCCAGTTCCAGGGCGTCCCGCAGCCGTTCGGCCGCACGGTCGTCGAGCAGCCCGGCCTCGCCTGCGTCCCGCACCATCCGGGCCAGCTCGTCGTCCGAGAAGGTCGCCGCCACCTCGTCCTTGGGCTCCACCCGCAGCAGCTTCAGCAGCCCGTTCGCGCAGGCGTTGACCATGAAGATCACCGGCCGCAGCGCCCGTGCCAGGGTGACCAGCGGCGGTCCGAGCAGCAGCGCGGACCTCGCGGGCTCCGCCAGCGAGATGTTCTTCGGCACCATCTCGCCCAGCAGCATGTGCAGATAGGTCGCGACCGACAGCGCGATCACGAACGAGATCGGATGGATCAGGCCGTGCGGCACGCCCACCGCGTCGAACACCGGTTCCAGCAGGTGCGCGATGGCCGGCTCGGCCACGATGCCCAGCACCAGCGTGCAGAGCGTGATGCCGAGCTGAGCGGCCGCCAGCAGTGCCGAGACATGTTCAAGGCCCCACAGGACGCTGCGGGCCCGCCGGTTCCCCGCCTCTGCCTGCGGTTCGATCTGACTGCGGCGCACGGAGATCAGGGCGAACTCCGCGCTGACGAAGAAGGCGTTCACGACCAGGGTCACCAGGCCGATGAGGAGCTGGATCGCGGTCATCGTCCGGCCTCCTCGGCGTCGTCGGCGCAGGGGAGCGGCGCATGCAGCAGCACGCGGGCCGCACGCCTGCCGGAGGCGTCCACGACATCCAGCCGCCAGCCCTCCAGGTCGATCCGGTCTCCCTCGGCCGGTATGCGCCCCAGCCGGGTGGCGGCGAGACCGGCCAGGGTCTCGTACGGCCCTTCGGGCACCCGCAGTCCGATCCGCTCCAGCTGGTCCGTGCGCGCGGCGCCGTCCGCCGACCAGAGAGTGCGTCCGTCCGCGTCCTGGCCCGCGGGCGCCAGGTCCGGGGTCTCGTGCGGATCGTGCTCGTCGCGCACCTCGCCGACGACCTCCTCGACGATGTCCTCCATCGTCACCACGCCGGCCGTGCCCCCGTACTCGTCGATGACGACGGCCATGGTGCCCTTGCCCGCCAGCCGGTCCAGGAGCCGGTCCACGGTCAGGCTCTCGGGCACGAGCAGCGGCTCGCGCAGCAGCTCGGAGACGCGGTGGCGGGGGCGGCGCTCGGCCGGGACGGCCAGCACGTCCTTGATGTGCGCGATCCCGACGACGCTGTCCAGACTGCCCCGGTAGACGGGGAAGCGGGACAGACCGGTGGCGCGCGTGGCGTTGGCGACGTCCTCGGCGGTGGCCTGCACATCGAGCGCGGTGACCTGGACGCGCGGTGTCATGACGTTCTCCGCGGTCAGCTCGGCCAGCTTCAGGGTGCGTACGAACAGCTCGGCGGTGTCCGCCTCCAGTGCGCCCGCCTTCGCCGAGTGGCGGGCCAGGGCGACCAGTTCCTGAGGGCTGCGGGCCGAGGCCAGTTCCTCCGTCGGCTCCATGCCGAGCCGGCGCAGGATGCGGTTGGCCGAGTTGTTGAGATGACTGATGAACGGCCTGAACGTGGCGGTGAAGACCCGCTGCGGGGTGGCCACCACCTTCGCCACGGCCAGCGGCGAGGAGATGGCCCAGTTCTTGGGGACCAGCTCGCCGACGACCATCAGCACCAGCGTGGACAGGGCGGTCCCGAGGACCAGGGCGATCGACGAGGCGGCCGAGGGGGAGAGCCCGAGTGCCTCGACGGGGCCGCGGAGAAGCTTGGCGATCGACGGCTCGGAGAGCATGCCGACGACCAGGTTGGTGACCGTGATGCCGAGCTGGGCGCCGGAGAGCTGGAAGGTGAGACCGCGGACGGCCTTGAGGGCACTGGCCGCTCCGCGCTCACCGCGTTCGACGGCCCGTTCGAGTTCGCCGCGTTCGACCGTGGTGAGGGAGAACTCCGCCGCGACGAAGCCACCGCACATGAGCGAGAGCAGCACCGCCACGGCGAGCAGGAGCACTTCGGTCATCGGGTCACCTCCGTCCCATGATCGTGCAGGGGCTGGAGGAATGCTCGATGTCGACTACTGGGAGGCTCGTCCATGGACGGACGCTCACACCTTTCGTAAGGGAGAGTGAATGATCCACCCATGGTAAAGGGTCGGCAAAGTGTTCTGGGACGCGGTGGCCCGGGCGTAGTCGTCCGGTGCCGTGGGCGCTGGGGAGTGTCCGCACAGTACCGGCGTCCGCCCCGAAGGCGACGCGGACCGGGCGGCACTTCGCCGGCACTCCCTAGGAGAAGGGCTTCACCCAGCGCCGCCAGTGGTCCTCGCGGTGGTACCCGGCCGCGGCCCACGCGCCGTGCGCCCCCTCGTTGGCCTCCAGCACCATGGCGTCTCCTCGCCTGCCTCCCACGGCAAGGAACCGCTGCTCCGCCGCCGCCAGCAGCGCGGCCGAGATTCCCCGCCTGCGGTGCGACGGCAGCACGGCGAGCCGGTACAGCGAGCAGCGCCACCCGTCGTACCCGGCGATCACCGAGCCCACGATCCGGCCTTCCGACTCGGTCGGAATCAGCGCCCGTGGATCCCGCTGGATCAGTCGTGTGACCCCGTCCACGTCGTCCGTGATGCCCGTACCCTCCGCCGCCTGCGCCCAGAAGCCAGTACGGACGCGGCCTCCTCGGGCCCGGCAGTGCGTATCCGCAGGTCGATCATGCTCGGGAGCCAAGCGCGCGAGGACGCGGGCACGCCAGCGGCTTTCACCGTTCGAGACGGGCCGGAGCGTGCCGGACCGGCGACCGGCAGCGGGGACCGGCGGCCGGCAGTGGGGCGCGCAGGCCTGCCGACCGCTCAGGTGCCGGCCCTGCGGCACCGGACCCCGGCCTACTCGTGGGCGATCGCCGCCAGCACATTCATGCGCGAGGCGCGCAGCGCGGGAAGCACGGCCGCCGCGAGTCCCACGATCACCGAGCCGATCACGACCGCGACCATCGTGCCCCAGGGCACCGCGAACGCCTTCAGCCCCTCCAGCGCCAGCACCTGCTGCACGGCCACACCCCACACCATGCCCAGCGCCAGCCCCAGCAGCGCGCCGAAGACCGCGATCACGACGGACTCCAGCCGGATCATGCGCCGCAGCTGGACCCTGGAGAGCCCGATGGCGCGCAGCAGCCCGATCTCGCGGGTCCGCTCCACCACCGACAGTGCGAGGGTGTTGACCACGCCGAGGACGGCGATGACGATCGCGAGCCCCAGCAGCGCGTACACGAGGTAGAGCATCACGGCGATCTGCTGGCGGATCAGTTCCTTGTAGTCGGCCTGATCGCGCACCTGCACCTGCGGATAGGGGTCGAGGGCCGTCTCCAGTGCCTTGCGCAGCTCCTTGGCGTCGCTGCCGCTCGCCGCGTTGACGTACAGCACGGCCTCCTGACCGCCCGGCAGATACCTCTCCACGGTGGAAAGCCCCATGAACAGCCCGCCCCGCATCCCCGGCCCGCCGCTCTGGTCCATCTCCGTGAGCGCGCCGACCGTGAGCCGGGCCTTTCGGCCACCCGCGAACTCGACCGGCAGCACCGAGCCGATGCGCACTTTGTGGTCCTCGGCGTACCCGCGGTTCATCGCGATGCTGTCCGGTGCCAGCGCCGCGGCCGTGTCCCCGCCGGCGTAGGTGATGTGGGCGGCCTCGTCCAGCCGCGGGTCGTATCCGGAAGCCGTCGACTCCACCCGCTTGCCGTCCGGCATGGTCAGCGCGAGCGGGGCGAATCGCTGCCGTACGACGACTCCCGCACTGTCGACGGCCTTCACCTTCTCGGTGATCTCCTTCGGGAACGGCACGAAGTTGGCGTTCTGCACGACGAAGTCGGCGCCCAGCGTCTTGTCGATCCGGTCGTCGAAGGACTTGGTCATCGAGGCGCTGGCGATCGACAGACCGCCCACGAGCGCCAGGCCGACCATCAGCGCGGCCGCGGTCGCGCCCGTACGCCGTGGATTGCGCAGCGCGTTGCGCTGGCTCATCCGGCCGACCGAACCGAACAGCCTGGGGAACGCCCCGCCCAGCACCCGGATCACCGGCCGCACCAGCAGCGGCCCCGCCACCACGGTCGCGATCAGCGTGAGCACCACGCCGAGCCCCAGCAGAGACGCAGCCGACGAGGTCTTCTCGCTCACCACGCACCCCGCGAGCGCCGCGGCCCCCGCCGCGCCCACCACGGCCCCGGCGACGGCCCGGACCTTCAACGGCCGCCCGACGCCCGCGACTTCGGCATCGGACAGGGCCGCCATGGGGGAGACACTCGCGGCCCGCCGGGCGGGCAGATACGCGGCGACGAAGGTGACGCCGAGACCGACCACGTATGCCGACACCGGCGTCGCCACACCCACCACCATCTCGGCGGCGCTCAGATTCATCCCGAGCAGTCCCATCAGCTCGATGAGCCCGGCCGCGAGCCCGATACCCGCCGCGAGTCCGAGCGTCGAGCCGACGAGTCCCAGCAGCAGGGCCTCGGCGAGCACGGAGTCGCGCACCTGGCGGCGGTCCGCACCGAGCGCCCGCAGCAGCCCCAGTTCGCGGGTGCGCTGGGCGATCAGCATCGAGAAGGTGTTGACGATCAGGAAGATCCCGACCAGCACCGCGACACCGGCGAAGCCGAGCATCACGTACTTGATGACATCGAGGAACGGGCCCAGCTGGGCGGCGGCGGACTCGGCCTGCTCGTCGGCCGTCTTCACCTCGTACGTATCACCCAGCTGAGCGACGATCCGCTGTTTGAGGGTCTCGTCGCTCACGCCCTCGGCCGCGTCCACCGACACCGAGGTGGCGGCGTCCGGCCTGCCCAGCAGCTTGGTCCGGGCGGTCGGCGGGTCCAGGAACACCAGCGCGGCGCCGGGATTGGTGGTCGTGAACGTCGCGATGCCGACGATCTTCACCTGGAACGAGCCGGGCTGTGCCTGCACGGTGAGCGTGTCCCCGATGCGCAGGTGCTTCTTGTCGGCGGTGTCCTTGTCCAGCAGCGCCTCGCCGGGGCCGTGCGGCTCGTGCCCGCTGGTGAGCTTCACCGGACTGCGGTCGGAGACCCGCCAGGTGGTCGCGATGGTGGGCGCGCCGGTCGTGGGTCCGACCGCTTCGTTCTTGTCGTCGACGACCGTGAGGTTCTGCACGGCGGCGTCGACGTGGGTGGCCTCGACACCGGGGACCGAGCCGATGCGCCCCGCGAGCGAGGCGGGCACGGTGCGTACGACTCCGGTCGGGACGGCCTCGTCGATGCCCTTCTTCGGCGAGACCGTGACATCGGCCGAGGTGGAGGCGAAGAGCCGGTCGAAGGTGCGGGCGACCGTGTCCGAGAAGATGAGGCTGCCGCTGATGAAGGCCACGGACAGCAGTACGGCGAGCGCCGACAGCATGAGCCGGCCCTTGTGTGCGAAGAAGCTCCGCAGTGTTGCCTTGAGCACCGGGTCCTCAGTTCTCGCTCAGGGTCTCGGAGTCGGAGGTCTCCTGACGACCTCCGGAGAACAGGCGCATACGCTCCAGGACGGCCTCGGCCGTCGGTTCGGGCATGACATCGACGATCTGCCCGTCCGCGAGGAACAGCACCAGATCCGAATGGGCGGCGGCGCCCGGGTCGTGGGTCACCATCACGACGGTCTGCCCCAGCCGGTCGACGGCCTCACGCAGGAAGCCCAGCACCTCCGCGCCCGCCCGCGAGTCGAGGTTGCCGGTCGGCTCGTCCGCGAAGATCAGCTCCGGGCGTGACGCCAGCGCCCGGGCACAGGCCACCCGCTGCTGCTGACCGCCAGAGAGCTGTGACGGGCGGTGCTTCAGCCGGTCGCGCAGCCCGAGCGTGTCGATGACCTGCTCCACCCATGCGCGGTCGGGCTTGCGACCGGCGATGTCCATGGGGAGCGTGATGTTCTCCGCGGCGGTCAGGGTGGGCAGCAGATTGAACGCCTGGAACATGAAGCCGATACGGTCCCTGCGCAGCCGGGTCAGTTCACGGTCCTTCAGACCAGTGATCTCCGTGTCTCCCAGCCACACCTGGCCGGCGGAGACCGTGTCGAGACCGGCGAGACAGTGCATCAGGGTGGACTTGCCCGAGCCGGACGGGCCCATGACCGCGGTGAACCGTCCGCGCAGGATGTCGACATCGACGCAGTCCAGGGCGCGTACGGCGGTCTCACCGGTGCCGTACGCCTTGGTCAGAGCCCGTGCGCGGGCGGCGAGCGGTACGCCCGTGGCCCGGTCGTGAGCAGGTGCAGTGGCAGGTGTGGACAAGGCCGCCTCCCGTGTCGTGGCCGCTCCGGCTCCCCTCCATGAGGTGAGCGTAGATCGGACACGCGCGTGCGGGCATCCCTCGCGGGTCCGGTCCCCGGGTCGGTGTAAGGGGCACTCGAAGCCCTCTTGCCGGTGCTAGCGCCTGCCCGCTAGCTTGTGAGGGTGGCGAAGACCCAGCTGAACGTGAGAGTGGACGAGACGACCGCCGAGGCCGCGCGCCAGCGGGCGACGCAGCGCGGGATGAGCGTCAACCGCTACATCGAGGAACTCGTGAAACAGGACGCGGGCGAAGTGGGACGCACCTTCGTGGAGGCGGCGTCGGACTTCATGAAGAGCTACGAGTCGGTGTTCGCCGAGGAGTTCGGCGAGCTCGGTACGGGCAAGGGCGCGGACACGGACAAGGCCGACGGCACGCGGCCGGACGCCTCGGACGAAGGCAGCCGTTGACCCTTCGGATCGACCTCGCCTGGCTGCTCATGGTCGCCGAGCACAAGACCCCGGGCGACCCGCAGGTCACCGACTGGGGTGCCCTCGTCGCCGCCGTCAGCCGCCATGATGCCGAGATATTCGGCATCCCCGTCTACAGCGACCCGCACACCCGCGCGGCCTGCCTGCTGCAACTGCTGCTGCATGTGCCGGCGCTGGAGCACTCCAACGCCATGTTCGCCTCCGCCGTCGCCTACGGCTATCTCGTCGCCAGCGGGCTCAAGGTGGTCACCTCACCCGAGCAGGTGCGGGATCTGGCACGACTGGTCAAGCACGGCAAGGCGGATGTGCGCGCCATCGCCGACGAACTGCGCCAGTGGAGCCAGTGAGCCCTTGTGTACGGGATCGGCCCTGGTGAACCAGATCGTTGGAGGGCGTCCGTCCGGGTGAAGCTCCGGCCGGGCTGCTCGGCACATGCGGCACCAGCGCATCTCACTCGACTCGTGCGGCAGACGCATGACCCCAGCCGTGGCCGGCTCCGCCGATGCCCGGGTACGGGAAGCACATCGAGCCTGGCAAGCAGGCCGATCGGCCGGCCACCGGGAGGGAACGGGCCGACGCCCTGCTGGCGTTCGCCGGCCGGCCGGACCGGGACGGCCGGGCCGCCACGCGGAAGGCCCTACGGCAGGTCCGTGCCGAACGGCCGCCGGGCCACGCCCAGCACACAGGGGGACGACGGAAGCCTCACACCCCGCTCGGGCACCCGCAGCCTGCGGTACATCCCCAGCTCGAAGCCCGCCGCCTCGATCGCGGCGATCGTGTCCCGTGCCGTGTGACAACCACCGAACATCAGCGGCCAGACCGTGCGGTCCAGAGCGCGCTGGGTCCTCGCCATGCCCTTGTCCTCGGCCAGACCGTGCTCGAAGAACCGCAGCTCACCCCCGGGACGCAGCACCCGCTTGATCTCGCCGAGAGCCCGCGGGAGATCCCGTACCGAACACAGCACCAGTGATGCCACGGCCCCGTCGAAGGCCTCGCTCTTGACGGGCAGCGCCTCCGCCGCGCCGGGTACCACGTCCACCGGGACCTCGCTGCGGCGTGCGGCCTGTGTCGCCAAGTGCCGCAGGCTGCGCTCCGGTTCCAGCGCGACGACCTCGGACACGGCCTGCGGGTAGTACGCGAAGTTCAGACCGTTGCCCGCGCCGATCTCGATCACGCGGCCGGAAAGGCCGTCGAGGAGCTCTCTGCGGTACGCGGCAATACCGGCATTCCTGTCGGCTGCCACGCTGAACCTGGCGTAGAAGCGGGCGAAGACCGGATGGTGGACGGCGTCCCGGGGCACTTTGGTGCTGCGCAGGCGCATGGCGGGCCTCCTCGGGACGGCGGTGCACTCACCGTCATTCTCCCCCTGCCTGCACAAAGCAGAACTCGTTGCCCTCCGGATCTCCCAACACTCCGTTCTAGCGGTTCTGGAGTGTGGCCATGGTGGCATCGGTGCTGGTCAAGGGCGGTAGCGGGAATTCGTTGCTCCCCAAAGAGAGCATGACGACTACCCGTGACCCCCTCGCCGGGACGGTCTACACCGAGACCCTTCGGGGTGTGCGGTGCGTCCGGCTCTCCGTACTCACTGACGAGACCACCAGCCCCGAGCGACAGCGCGAAGCCGATGACATAGCGGCAGGCGCACTCAACATCGCATTCGGCGAGGGTGACGGACTCCGCGAAGCCGTGGACCTTGACGTGTCCGCGAGCAAGATTTCCCCGTTCGACCGTCCCGCGCTCGGCTCATGGCTCGCCCGCCCGGACGAGTTCGACGCGCTGGTCTGGTGGCGCTTCGACCGTGCCATCCGGTCCATGAGCGACATGCACGACCTAGCCAAGTGGGCGAAGCAACACCGAAAGATGCTCGTCTTCGCCGAGGGCATCGGCGGGGGTCGGCTCGTGTTCGACTTCCGCAACCCCATGGACCCCATGAGTGAACTCATGATGATGATGCTCGCCTTTGCCGCTCAGGTGGAATCCCAGAGCACCAGCGACCGAGTTACCGGAGCCATGGCAGCCATGCGGAAGATGCCGCTTCGGTGGGGGGGGGTGGCGGCCAGGGCGATTGCAAAGTCCTTTGATCGGGCGTCGGTGCAGGTCAGTTGAGGCCGAGGAGGGCCAGCGGCCGCTCGTAGGGGCGGAGGGCTGTGGTGCGGAGTCCGGCGGCGATGTTGGTGTGGCCGGCGTCGCGGAGTTGGTTGATGGCGAAGCTGCGGAGGGTGGCCATGTTCTCCGGGCTGTGCCCGGTGCGGATCTTGGAGGCGTCCTCGCGGAAGGCGGTGTCCCTGACGAAGTGGAGCCTGTTTTCGATCACCCAGTGTGCTCTCAAGATCGTTGCGATCCGTTCGGGGGATGCCTGACGGCTGGTCAGGTCAGTGATCACGTAGACGGTCTCGCGGCTCTGCTTGCCGGTCCTGGTGTCGGTGCGGTGGCGGACGACCCTGGCGACCTGGGCGGCGTGGGGGAAGTCGACGCCGAGGTAGGTGACGGTCAGGGCCTGCACGACCCGGGTCTCTTTGCGGCCGTGGCCGGTGGTGCGGTCGTAGAACTTCGCCGTCGCCTCCTGCCAGGGCAGGGTCCGCAGTTGCTCGTAGAGGTTCTTCTGGTTCCGCTTCACGGTGAAGGCGTAGTGCGCCTTCTTGACGTCGACGAGGAAGCGGGCGTGTTCGCGCTGGGTGTGCAGGGCATCGCCGGTCACGGTGACGCCTTGCAGGTCATAGGGGTCCAGGAGAGCGGCGAAGCACGTGATCTCGTTCGTCTTCTCGGGGACCCTGAGCTGGGTGACGGTCATCCCGGTGCCGGTCATCGCGGCGAGCAGGTGCGCGGCCGGGGTGGCGCCGAGGCGCGAGCCGCGGGCGCTCTTGCCGTCGATCGCGAGGGTGGCGGTGCCGGCCGGGTCGTGGCCGAGGAGGTCGGCCAGGCCGCCGGGGCAGGTGTCCTTGATGACCCGGCGGACCGTCGCGCCGCTGGGCGGGATACGCACGGCCAGGGCGGTCGCGGTGCGGGCACCGAGCCTGGCCAGGACGTCCTGCGGGGCCTCGGCCGCCCACTCGCTGATCGCCACGAAACTCCTCGCGCCGGTCACCACGGCGGAGCAGGCGATCAGCAGTACTGCCACGAAGGGGTGACGCTTCCCCCGCCGGCACCGCGGATCGGCCAGTGCCCGCAGCCGTGTCGCCAGCGGGCCGATCGCACGGTGCTGACGGGTGGGCGACTTGACCAGACAGACGGTGGCAGACTGACGGCACATCGAAGCTCCGTTGTGGGACGGCGACTTGGGAAGGTCACCTCCACAACGGAGCTTCGTTGCGTCCGGTCGCGCACCCGACCAGCATCGTCATACCGCCGTGACCTGCACATCCGAGAGATCACCACGACTTTGCAATCGCCCTGGGGTGGCGGCAAGCCCCCGTACGGCTACATGCCCGCCCCCATGCCCAAGGAACACGGCGGCATCGGCTGGACGCTCGTCCCCGACCCAGACGCCGTGCTGATCATTGAGCGCATCGTGCGTGAGCTATTGGAAGGCAAGACCGCTTCCGCCGTGGCAGTCGGGCTCAATGAGGACCAGGTTCCGAGCCCGCGCGATCACTGGGCCATGAAGCAGAACCGTGCCAAGGGCGGGCGGCCCGGCGGGAGCAAGGGTCTCGTTAAGGAAGCGTTCAACTGGAACCCGATGGTTCTGACTCGGATGCTCAAGAACGCGACGTTGCTCGGCTGGAAGATGCACCTGGGCAAGCCCGTCCGGGACGACCAGGGCAGCCCAATCATGCACACCGAAACCCCGATCATGACCCGCGAGGAGTTCGACCGCATCGGCGCACTGCTGGACGCGCGGAGCATCGACAACCGCGTACGAAAGGACACCAACGCGCTTCTACTGTGGGTCATCCACTGCGCACACTGCGGGGGCCGCATGTACCAGTGTAAGCCGACCCGCAACGGGGCAGGCGTGAACGACTTCTACAAGTGCAACAGCCACGCGCGGGGCGACCTGTGCGAGCTGCCCGCCAACATCCGAGCGGACTGGACCGACGAATACGTCACCGCCGAGTTCCTGCGGCTGGTCGGCCCGATCCAGACGAAACACGTCGTCGAGATTCCGGGCTATGACCCCGAGCCCGAACTACGAGCCACTCTTGCCGAGTTCGAGGAGCACCAGAAGCAAGAGGGACGCCAGAAGTCCCGGCACGCGCAGCAGGCATGGCAGGAACGCGCGGACGCTCTCGACAACCGGATAGCCGAGCTGGAGACCCGTGAAAAGGTCGAACCGCAACGCCTCGTGACCCCCACCGGCCTCACGTTCGCGGACGAGTGGGAAGCCGCAGACACAGCGAGCCGGCGAGCCATGCTGATTGAAGCTGGGGTTCGGCTGGACGTACGGCGCGGCACCCGTGGCGGGTGGCGGAAACTGGACACGTCCCGCGTTGCCTTCACCATGACGGGTGAGCTGGACCCCGCCGCGGAAGGCGTGGCCGTAGCCGCTGCGGACACCGAAGCCGAAGCCACCGGAACGGACGTTCCCCCGGTGCCCGGTTCCATGGCACGCCTCGCGGAGACCACGGCCGAACCGGTACACACCCTCGCCGAGCCCGTTACAGATCCCGCCCTCAAGCATCCCGAGCCCGTTGCCGTGCTGGTGCCCGAGCGGATTCCGGTCCGCGGGTGACGCTCGGTTGGGGCGGGATACCCTCGCTGCTAGTCCGCACCAGAATGGAGCGTGCGGGTTAGGCACTGGTGCCCCCCTTGTGGGACGCAGTACGACCGGGGCCGCACAAGCCCCAAGACAGCCCCGGCAGTCCCTCACGGACCGCCGGGGCTCTCTGCGCACGGGCGCTCGTGGCTTCGAAGGGGCGGCGCGACCAGCGGACGGACCCATGACGGTATGACGGTTAGACCTACTTTTTTGAATGCACATAGAAAAATATAGAGAAAACCAAAACGGCATCCGAACCGTCATCCCGTCATGGTCCGGGATGGGAAGTTCAGCGGGGCGGGCTCGGCTTCGCCGCGGGTGCGGGAATTCGTTGCTCCCCATTACACAGTGAGGGAGCAAGTGCGACCCCGAGCGGCCCGAGACCGGGCACCGGGATCTTCCCGCTCTCCACAACACAGTGAGAGCGGGTTACCGCGCACCCCACCAGTCCGGAATCGGCGGTCTGTGTGCCCGACTCTCACACCAGTTCTGCCCGTGCACCACGCACCCGCTTGGGGTGGCCGCAGGGGTCGTGAGGCATAGCGCGGGGAGACTGCACCGCCCATCAGTAACCGGCTCGTCCGCGAGTCGCCGAACGGGGTTGTAAGCCCGTGTGGTCTCCCCACTGTGTCCGGATAGGCCGAGCTGGAGAGGACAATCACACCGCGCGACTGACCCAACGGATGGGGTCGGCACTAGTTCACGACGTGAGGACCTTGTGCGGGCTCGCAGTACGTAAGCCCCTCGCTGTCCACTAGTCGGGTAAGGCTGTATGCCTCCCACTGGAGACCGAGACCGCAGAGTCCGCAGTGACCAGCGAAGCGGCGGTAGCCCGGTGTGGGCTCGGGGGTGCCATCAGGTGTAGTCATCCACCCAATGTAGGGCGCATCACTGACAGGGGGCATCGTGCGCTGCATCGACTGCTCTCGACCGGCGACCCACCGAGGACGCTGCGAGAGCCACCATCAGGACTACGAACAGCGGGCTTCGGTACGTGCCCGGCGTGCCCGCCGCGCGGTGCTGGTCCAGGTGTTCTCGGGGGCCGCTCGGCTCCGTGCCCTGGTCGGTGCCCGTGGTGGTGCCCGCTGTGCCCGGTGCGGGTCCCTCGCCCTCGCGGACGTGGTGGACGTGGACCACGTGCAGCCGATCGCACTCGGGGGCGAGGACACGGACGGCAACGTTCAAGTGCTGTGCCGTCCGTGCCACCAAGGGAAGACAAGCGCAGAGTTCGGAGCCAAGAGTCAACGAGCGCAATGATCGGCCCCTAGGTCTCGCATTTGGTCGTGCCACACCGCGAGCTTTGACTGTGTGTCGCTGAGTTGACTTGACGCGTCGGCGAGCTTGCCGCTCTGGACATTCACCACAGCCGCTCCCAGCGAGTCCATCATGTAGCTTCCGGTGTCAAGGGCCTTTCGGATATCCTCCTTCATCTTTTCCGGTTGATCGATTTCGCGGAGGCTGCCTATGAAGGTCTTGAATGTTGCGGAGGCTGTTTGCGTGGCGGCCACCGCGTTAGCGGCATCAATTTGGGTGGCTTGGCTGGAAGCAAGCTGGCTCGCCCAATAGCTGATCCACTGAGCTGAGCTGATGAGTCCGGCATTTACACCAGTCAACTGCCTTTCGCAGACGCCTGATGCCTTTTGCCTCCACTCGTCCGGCGTGATTCCATCGTCTTCACACGCCTTGGGGATTCCGATGGCAAGAGCGATGATTCCGGCTATCCCGGAAAGTGCCGCAATCCACCATCCAACATGGCCCTTAAGGGTACTGCGCTCACGCGTTTCAGTGGACTCATCGTTCATCACCCACCTCCAAGCCTGGCGGACAACGCAAGCCAATTCTCCTCGTTTCTATAACACTTCGCATGTTGAGTCGATGGTGCGCAAATCAACCATCATGTCCGCGCAATGAGGTGCCCCATGCCCCGAAAACCACGCCCTCCGTGCTCGGTACCCGGGTGCCCCAAGCTGACCGCCCGTGGTGGTCGGTGTGCAGAGCATGAGCGCGAGGCCAACGCGAACCGTGCGTCCCGTGGTGGCGCTGTCTACACCACACGGTGGCAGCGCATCCGTAAGGCGTACCTGTACGCCAACCCGTGGTGTGTGCTGTGCGGTCGAACGGCGAACGTGGCCGACCACTTCCCATTGAGCCGACGTGAGTTGCTTGCCATGGGTGAGGCGAGCCCGGATGCGGCGAAGCATCTGCGCCCGCTGTGCGTCACGTGCCACAACCGCGAGACAGCCCGCAATCAGCCGGGCGGATTCGCTGCCGAAGCGAGATCACGCCGTGAATCAAACGAGCGCCCGCCGGATTGACCAGGGGGCGGCCCCGATCTCCTTCCGGAACTGAGCGTTGGGGAGCGCGGAAACACGCGGCGGTGCAGCGGGCGTTTTTGGAGAGCCTGCAAAGGGGTCGAAACCAGGAAGTGAGAATGCGTGGCTGATAGATACAGGCCAAAATCGGCAGTTCAGCGGGCACGAGAGGGGAACCCTTCAAGGACCGCTATCAAAGAAGGGGTGATCGTGCCCCGCGCGATCCTCGCTGAGCCCGATTGGGCCGAGGTGTTCAAGTCCTCGCCGCTCACCGAAATCGAAGCAGCGAACGCGCGATGCCGGGACGTGGCATCCCAAGAATGGCGGCGCGTGGTACCTGTGCTGGAAGTCGCCGCAGGAATTGGCGAAGTGGACCATGCCACCGTGAAAGACCTGTGCGTGTGCGTGGCCCGCATCGACCAGGCGGAACGCGACCTTTCCGAGCGCGGACTCATGGTGACCGCCGAGCGTGGCACGGTGAAGAACGGCGCGGCCACGATCGCAGGCCAGTACCGCTCACAGCTCGCCCGGTACATCGGAGAACTCGGGCTGTCCCCGTCCGCCCGTGGCCGCCTGACACCGCCGGATGACCGCGGGGACGACTCAGATATCTGGGACTGAACCCCGGACCGCAGTAACTCAAACAATGACCAGAGGAGCACCATGGCCCTTACCCTTGCCGAATCAGCGAAGCTCACACTTGACCAGTTGCAGCGTGGTGTAGTGGAGACGTTTGTTCAGGAGTCTCCCATTCTCGATCGTCTGCCGCTGATCCAAGTTGAAGGGAGCGCATACAAGTACAACGAGGAATCTACCCTGCCCGGCGTCGCGTTCCGTGCCGTAAACGAGGCATATCCGGAGAGCGTGGGTGCACTCAACCAGCGCGTTGAAACGCTTGCCATCCTCGGCGGAGACGCGGACTTGGACAAGTTCATCGTCCAGACACGCGGCAATCTGAATGACCAGCGAGCCGTTCAGACCCACATGAAGATCAAGGCTGCGTCGATTCACTTCTCTGACCAGTTCTTCAATGGCGATGTGATGGTGAACCCGAAGGGCTTCGACGGTCTGCGCAAGCGACTCATGGGAAGCCAGGTGATCGACGCGAAGGGCGTGGGACCCGTCGCCAACGGCTACGACTTCTTCGACACCTTGGACGCCCTGACCGCGCAGGTGCGCGGGATCAGCGGATCGAACGGCGCGCTCTACATGAACGGCGCACTGCGGGCCAAGATTGTGTCCGGGTTCCGCCGTCTGGGTGGGGGTGAACTCCTGGTCAATGAGATAGCCGGGAAGCGCTCCACCATGTGGAACGGGCTCCCGCTGCTGGATGCCGGGCAGAGGCTCGACGGCACGGACGTGCTGCCGCTCACGACGGAGACGAGTGGCAAGGTGACCGGAGATATCTACGCCGTGCGTTTCGGCTCCTCCGAGGCGGATGCCGGAGTGTCCGGTCTGACCAACGGTGGAGTGCAGGCAACCGACTTGGGTGAGGCCCACGACAAGCCCGTCTATCGGACTCGTATCGACTTCTACTGCGGTCTCGCGCTGTTCGGCGGAAGGGCCGCCGCACGGCTGACAGGTGTTGTGAACGGCTGACAGCGCTGACAGTAAAGCCCCGTACTCACTTCCCTTTCCGGGGAGTTGGGTGCGGGGCATTTTCCACTTCTGGCGGTGAGTCAGATAATCTCGCGAGCGGTCCGGCTTGACTGATCAGAGTTGCCCGGCTACGGCGGGGGCATACGCTTGACGTGAGGTGGTGCCAATGTCCACAGGGTTGCCTGACAACATCAGGAAGTTCCGGCGCACGGCCGGACTGAGCCAAGAGGGGCTGGCCGAAGCGGCTGACCTGTCGCTGAGCACCGTACGCAAAGTGGAGCAAGGCGGAGACGTCAGGGTTGAGACCCTGCACACCCTTGCCCGCGCGCTCGGGGTCTCCACATCCGCGCTGTTTGCCACTGAGGCACCCCGGTCCGTGGTGGGTCCCCAAGACGACGCCAACCGGCGTCACTTGGCGGAGCTGCGGCGGGCACTCATGCCGCCCATCGGGCTTGCCGCTCCTCTCGCTGGAGAGCCAGCGGAACCCGGGGGACTGGACGCGACGCGCCAAAAGGTCCGGGATGCGCGGGCGCTGTACGACCAAGACCGCTACTCATCCGTGGCCAAGTTGCTCCCCCCGCTGCTTCGCTCTTCTGAAGCTGCCGTCAACGTCCTTGAGGGGGAAGAGCAACAACAAGCAGTCATGGCGCGCTCTCAAGTGCTGTTGATGACAGGACAGTTCCTCACTCAGGTGAGGCAGTACGACATGGCCTACTACGCGCTGGCCGAAGCGATCCGCCTTGCGCGGGAGAGCGGGCAGACCCTCACGGCTGCCACGGGAGTGGTCGGTATGTGCTGGCTGTTGCTGCGGCAGGACCGATTCGACGAGTGTGAGCAATTGGCGGCGCAGACCGCAGCGGAGATCGAACCCCGGCTGTCTGAGGCAACTACGAACCGTCTGGCCGTGTGGGGGGAGCTGTGGCTTCGGGTCGCAGCGTCCAGCGTGCGGAACAACCGCCCGGACGTAGCCGCTGAGGCCCGACGGATGGCAGCGACGGCAGCAAGCGCCATGGGCCGTGAGGATGCCGGATTCCCTAACCACTGGGGTGGATTCGGTCCGGCAACGGTCGAGATGAAGGCCATCGAAGACCTGTCACTGACCGGAAACGCGCGCGGAGTGCTCCGGCGAGCCGACGAAGGCCCGGTGAGCGCAAGCGGTATGCGCGGTCTCGGTGTGGTCACGCCAAACAACTGGAACCGTCATCGCCTGGACGTGGCCAAGGCTTACGTTGCGACCGGCGAGCACCTGGAAGCCATGGGCGAGCTGATGCAGATTAGGCAGCGCGCGGAGGGCTGGATCACGCACCAACCCATGGCCCAGTACGTCATGACGGACATCCTGAAGACTCGTAAGCGGACGCTGACCGAAGAAATGCGGAGCATGGCGGTACATCTCGGGGTCGCCGGATAGGTACTGCGAAGCGTGGTAGTTCGGCACTCAGCATCGCTCAACTACCGCTCTGCACGCGTGGATTGAAGCTCTGACGGTTCATAGATTCCCTCCACCGGCTACGTGGCAGAGGGGACCGGAGCGATGCAGAGAACGGATAGCGACCGGCAGCGACGGCAGCACCTTGCCGACGTGTCATCGGGGCACCGGCCCCGGTTGCTGCCCTGGACGACGGAGGACGGCAAGCGGTGCTTGCTGAGCACCGACGACGAAGGCGGGTTCATGTCCCGCCTCGCCGACGACTTTGAAGCCGCGCAGCTTGCCATGGGTGAGGACGTTCTCATGCAAGCCCGCAAGGTGCTGGACGACCCCACGGCACCCAATGCGGAAGTGCGGTACTCGGCACTGCGTCTGTCGGAGTGCCTGACTGACGCATTGCGGATCGCTGAATGCCGGGGACTGCGCCTGTCTGCGCCCGATTGCACCGAGGAAGACGACGAGGACGCCGATGGCGAGAGCACCGCTGAGGCGTCGGCATGAGTACGCGTGCAGGGTACCGATTCGTAGACCACACGATCCGCCATGTGCCGGAAGGCGGCGTGATCTATGAGGCGTTCTGTGTCACCTGTGACGAAGAGTCCGGAGTGCAGGAAGTGCAGGAAGCGGCTCAGGACTGGTGTCTACGCCACACCGGCCAGACGTTGCACGACCTCTTCCGCCGTGTCGTGACTGACCATGCCCGCGTAACGCGGGAGGACTAGAGCTCCGGTCCGCTGGACGGCAAGCAACACTCAGCGGCCCGGTACTGCCCCGTCTGTGCGCCATCCCCCGTGCGCATAGGCGGGGCTTCCACGTCTCCCCTAGAAGACCCCGAACTAACGAACACCAAAACGCCCCGACAGACCGCTTAGGACCGGCCCGTCGGGGCTCCGCCGAACAGCTATATAGGAGCTGAACGACTCATGCGCGACTCTATCGCCCACATCCTCGCCCTGGTGCTCTCCGTGGTCCGCCCTCGCCGGCCCGGACGCCACTCCGCGGCATTCCTCGCAGACCAGTCCGCACCGACCCCCGAACCGGTCAACCCCTGGTCCCGTCCGTGGACCGGACCGACCAAAGGGGAAGCCCGAGAGATGCTGCGGCAGCAATCAGAAACGACTCTTGAACTCGGCGTCATCCGTGAGCGGCGACGAGCTGCCGCACTCGCAACGCTCGGCGTGGACTACCCGTACACGTATGACGGTGCCCCTTTCCCCGCTTCCGCGTTCGCCACTGCGGGGGTGTCGGCATGACCAGGGCGGAACTGTTCCCGGTCGTCGCGTTCGGTCACGTGGCGCTCTGTGTCGAGTGCAAGACGGTCACACGGGCCCCGATCCCGGTCCGGTGGATACAGAGCACCAGCGGGCCCGGAACCACGCTCTACGCATGCCCCGACCACGCCGTGAAGGTCGGGGCGGGACCAACCCCCGATGACGTGATCAGCGCACGCTAGACGGCGCGCACGAAACCCAGAGAGCCCCGCTCGGCCACGGGCGGGGCTTTCGCGTGCCCAAGTTGTGCACCTGATGTGTCGCCCACGTGATAGGCATTGACGATCTTGTTGCACCGCCAGGGGAGGGACCGCGTGAAGCGGAAAACGTGGATCATCACGGGAGTTGCAGTGCTCGCGTTCGGCGGGGTGCTGTCACTGTTCGAGGACGAGCCGGACAAGGCAACGGCCGAGCCGAAGTCGAGCGCCACAACGAAAGCCAAGCCCGCAGAAAGGCCGAACCCGAAGCCGTCCAAGCCCACGGGCATCCCCTCGCCCGATGCCGCGCAGACTGCGACGCTGATACGTGCTCTGCGGGCCGTAGATCCCGGGTTAGCAGCCAAGGAAGACCGGGCAGTTGGTCGGGCCCGGAACGTCTGCCTAGACCTCAAGGGCGGCAAGGACACGGCAACTGTCCAGAACAACGCCAAGGCTCGGTTTGAAGGGGGCACCGTGCCGAGCCTGACTGACGACCAGGCCGCAAGCATCGTGACTGCCGTCAAGACGTCGTTCTGCGACTGACAGCCCTGCACAGACAGCAAAGCGCCCCGTTCGGCCACGTGCCGGGCGGGGCTTCTGTGTTCGTTGACCAGCCGATATGCTCAGAACTGGTAGTTAGAAGTGTTGGGGTCGGCGAGAACCTGGAAGCGGCCGTGTTCGTCGGTGACGACCGCTCCCATCCGTACGGCACCCAGCGCCACCGCCTCCTCGACATCGCCCGCGTCGAGATCGAGATGGAGCCGGTTCTTGGCCGCCTTGCCCTCGGGCACGCGCTGGAAAGCCAACCGCACGAAGCCGGGCGGATCGATGTACGACCAGTCGGCGCTGCGGTCGACCAGGTCCCCGCCCAGCAGTTCCGCCCAGAAGCGCACCAGGCGGGCGGGGTCATGGCAGTCGAAGACGATCTCGTCGATCCGGGCTCGCACAGCGCTCAGCCTACGGCGGCGGTGAACGAATCGGCGTCCCAGAAACCTCCGAGCCGGGGCGCGAGCCAACTGCGCGCCTGTGCGCGGAACGCGGCGGGCGCGAGCGAGCCCGCGCCCTGCGGAACGGCACCGAGCAGGGGTGCTCCGGCCGCGTCGGACAGCTCCGCGAGATTGCACCGCGCGGCCAGATCCGGCTCGGCGGGCCAGCTTCCGACCACGACCCCGAGCTGTTCCAACCCCCGTGCGCGCAGGGCCTCTCCGGTCAGTGTGGTCGCATTGAGGGTGCCGAGCCCCGCGGCCACGACCACCAGGACGGGCGCGCCGAGCCGGAGGGCCACATCGGCGAGCGTGCCTCCGTCGTCGTCGAACCGTACGAGAAGCCCGCCGGCTCCCTCGACCAGTACGAGGTCGTGCTCGGCGGCCACTTTCTCCACGGCCTCGGCGATCTGCGACGGGGGCAGGGGCGCCATCCGGGCCCGCCGCGCGGCGGTCGCGGGGGCGAGCGGGTCGGGGAAGCGCGCCAGCTCGACCCCGGTCACGTCCCCGCCGAGGCGGATCACCTCGGCGACATCCCCGTCCTCCCCGGCCGCCATCCCGGTCTGAGCGGGCTTCACGACGGCAACGGACCGCCCCTGTGCCCGGAACGACGCGGCGAGCGCGGCGGTGACCACGGTCTTGCCGATCTCGGTTCCGGTGCCGGAGACGACGATGACGGTCATGGCTCTTCGTAGCCTTTCTCTCCGCGCCCGACACGGACGCAGCATGTACGGATCCGGTGCCTTCAGCCCGCTGCCGCCGCCGCGACGACGGCGCGGCAGATCCGGGCGAGATCCTCGTCACCGGTCACATACGGCGGCATCGTGTAGATGAGGTCGCGGAACGGCCGCAGCCACACCCCTTCGCGCACGGCGGCCGTCGTCGCCGCTGCCATGTCCACGTCGTGGTCCAGCTGGACGACGCCGATGGCGCCCAGCACGCGTACGTCCTTCACGCCCGGCAGTTCCGACGCCGGAGCGAGGCCGTCGCGCAGGCCCGCCTCCAGCCGCTTGACCTCCTGCTGCCAGTCCTGGCCCAGCAGCAGAGAGAGCGAGGCGCAGGCCACCGCCGACGCCAGCGGGTTGCCCATGAAGGTAGGCCCGTGCGCCAGGACCGGGACGTCGCCGAGCGAGATGCCCTCGGCCACCCGCGAACTGCACAGTGTCGCCGCCATCGAGAGATAGCCGCCGGTCAGCGCCTTGCCCAGGCACATCACATCGGGGGAGACGCCCGCGAGATCCGCCGCGAACAGCGCGCCCGTACGCCCGAAGCCGGTCGCGATCTCGTCGAAGACCAGCAGGACCCCGTGCTCGTCGCACGTCTCCCGCAGCACACGCAGATACTCGGGGGAGTGGAACCGCATTCCGCCCGCGCCCTGCACCACCGGCTCCACGATCACCGCGGCCAGCTCGTCGGCGTGACGTGCCACAAGATCGCGCAGACCCGCCGCGTACGACTCCTCGAACCGTGCCGGGGGAGCCTCGGCGAAGATCTGGCGCGGCAGCACCCCCGCCCACAGCTCGTGCATCCCGCCCTCGGGGTCGCAGACCGACATCGGCTGCCAGGTGTCGCCGTGATAGCCGCCGCGCCAGGTCATCAGCCGCCGCTTGGCCGGGCGGCCGACGGAACGCCAGTACTGGAGACACATCTTCACGGCGACCTCGACAGAGACCGAGCCCGAGTCGCAGAGGAAGACATGCCGCAGCGGCTCGGGCGTGATCTCGACGAGTGAGGCGGCCAGCCGGACGGCGGGCTCATGGGTGAGCCCGCCGAACATCACATGGCTCATCCGCCCCAGCTGGGCGTTGACCGCTTCGTTGAGGACCGGGTGGTTGTAGCCGTGGATCGCCGACCACCAGGACGACATACCGTCGACCAGCTCGCGCTGCCCATGGACGGGTTCGGCCAGCCGCAGCCGTACGCCGGAGGCGGACTCGACGATCAGCGGGTCCGTACGGCCCGGCATCGGGCCGTACGGGTGCCACACATGCGCCCGGTCCAGCGCCAGCAGCTCGCCGGGGGTGTACGTGGACTCAGGCATTGGGCGCGAGGTCTGTGCCGGCGCCCCTGCGCCGTACCGCGACCAGGTCCGTGCGCGCCGCCGCCGGCTCCGGCTGGGCAGGCACCTGTGACGCGTCGCCTCCGCACGGTGCGCAGCCGCCGCTCTCCGCGTGCGACCCGCAGCCGCCCGCCGCGTGCGACCCGCAGCCGCCCGAGTCCATCGCGTCGGCCCGGTGTTTCGGCAGCGTCGTCGTGTCCGTGCCCTCCACCTCGAATCCCGCGTCCGCGATCATGTCGAGGTCGGTCTTGCCTGCCTGGCCCTCACTGGTCAGATAGTCGCCGAGGAAGATCGAGTTGGCGAGGTTCAGCGCGAGGGGCTGCATCGAGCGCAGATGCACCTCGCGTCCGCCCGCGATCCGCACCTCGACGTCCGGGCAGACGAACCGCACCATCGCGAGGATGCGCAGGCAGCGCTGCGGAGTGAGGTTCCACTCCTTGGCGAGCGGAGTGCCCTCGAACGGGATCAGGAAGTTGACCGGCACCGAGTCCGGGTCCAGCTCGCGCAGCGAGTAGACGACATCGACCAGGTCCTCGTCGCTCTCGCCCATGCCCGCGATCAGCCCGGAGCAGGCGGACAGGCCCGCGGCCTGCGCCTGGTGCACGGTGTCCACCCGGTCCGCATAGGTGTGGGTGGTCGTAATCTCCCCGTATGTCCCCTCGGACGTATTGAGATTGTGGTTGTACGCGTCCGCTCCGGCGGCACGCAGCCGCTCGGCCTGTCCGCCCGAGAGCAGCCCCAGACAGGCGCACACCTCGACGCCCTCGTTCTGCTCCTTGATCGCCTCGATCGTCCTGGAGACCCGGTCGACGTCACGGTCCGTCGGTCCCCTGCCGCTGGCGACCAGGCAGACCCGCTTGGCGCCGCCCGCCACGCCAGCGGCGGCGGCCTGCGACGCCTCGTCGGGCTTCAGCCAGGTGTACTTGAGGATCTCGGCCTTGGAGCCGAGCCGCTGGGAGCAGTACGAGCAGTCCTCGGGACACAGACCGGACTTCAGGTTGACGAGATAGTTCAGCTTCACCCGCCGCCCGAACCACTGCCGGCGTACCTTGCCGGCCGCGGCCACCACCTCGAGCAGATCGTCGTCTGAGGTCGCCAGGACGGCGAGCGCTTCTTCACGGGTCGGCAGCTCGCGCCGCAGCCCCTTCTCCACCAGCGTGTTCAGCAGGTCCATGGCGCCGATCCTGACGTACGGCACACGCCCTTTCCAAGGAGGAACTGCACAACAGAGCATGTTTGAGGTGTGTGCATGGCCACATCCGCTCCTTGAGCGACCCCGGCTAGGGTCTGTGCGCTGCCTACAAAAGGACCGGACCACCATGCCCCAGGATCCTTTCGACTGGATCGACGACGAGTCGCGCCGCCGCGAGCGGGCGGGTCTCGTGCGTACGCTCCGGCCGCGCACCGCCGATTCCCAGCTGCTGGATCTTGCCAGCAACGACTATCTGGGCCTCACCCGCCGGCCGGAGATCACCGCAGCCGCGGCCGAGGCGGCCCGGCGCTGGGGCGCGGGGGCCACGGGGTCCCGGCTGGTCACCGGAAGCACTGCGCTCCACGCCGAGCTGGAGCGGGAACTGGCCGCGTTCTGCGGGTTCGAGGCAGCCCTGGTCCTGTCCTGCGGCTACGCCGCCAACCTCGCCGCCGTCACGGCGCTCAGTGGTCGCGGCTCACTGATCGTCTCCGACGCGTCCAACCATGCCTCGATCGTCGACGGCTGCCGGCTCTCACGGGCCGAGACCGCGGTCGTTCCGCACGCCGACGTCGACGCCGTGCGCAAGACCTTCGACGCCCACCCGGGCAGGCGCGCCCTCGCCGTCAGCGACTCGGTGTTCTCGGTGGACGGAGACGCGGCACCGCTGGCGAGCCTGGCGGAAGCCTGCCGCGAGCACGGAGCGGCCCTGCTCGTCGACGACGCGCACGGCCTGGGCGTCCTCGGGGAAGGGGGCCGGGGCGCACTGGACGCGGCGGGTATCGCGGGCGGCGAAGGCGTCGTGGCCACGCTGACCCTCTCCAAGTCCCTGGGCAGCCAGGGCGGCGCGGTACTCGGCCCGGCACGGGTGATCGACCATCTCGTCAACACCGCGCGTACGTTCATCTTCGACACCGGGCTGGCCCCGGCCGCCGCCGGAGCGGCCCTGGCGAGTCTGCGGCTGCTGCGCGGCGAACCCGCGCTGGCCACCCGTGCCCGTACGGTCGCAGCGACCCTGCACCGGCGCCTCAGCGACGCCGGTCTGACCGCCGCGCGACCGGACGCGGCCGTCGTCTCGGTGCGCGCGCCCTCGCCGGAGGCGGCCCTCGGCTGGGCCGCCGACTGCCGTGCGGCCGGGCTCGTCGTGGGCTGTTTCCGTCCGCCGTCGGTGCCGGACGGGATCTCGCGGATCAGGCTCACGGCGCGCGCCGACCTCACGGATCAGCAGATCGAGACGGCGATCGCCACGATCATCGAGGCCGCGCCGGCCGGCTGACTCAGCCGACGGAGTCCCTGTGCAGCGCCGTCAGGAACCGCGTCCAGGCATCCGGCGAGAAGCGCAGGGCCTCGCGCGCGATGTTCTTGGAGTCCCGGACGGCGAGTGTCTCGTCGGGCAGGCGCGCTGTCTCGACGCAGTTGTTCATCCCGGTGCTGCGGCTGCTGCGCCGCCACCGTAAGGCTTCGTTCGCGAGGCTTTCGGACATGGGGGGTTCCTCCCTATGCGCCCTCACTGATCCGGGCGATGAGTTCCATGGAGTCCGCCGGTGACAGGGCGCGCGCCTGCATGGTCCGGAAGGCGGCGCCATACACCTCAAGGTCTTCTTTCCGCTCGAGGCAGAGGCTACTCGTCAAGTGGTCTAGAACGACCACATCCAGATCGGAAGTGGTTGGAAAAGAGAAGATAACGAAAGGGCTGGTGAGGCCGACATAGCCGCCGACCGTGAACGGCAGGACCTGAAGCCGTACATGAGGCAGCTGTGCCGTCTCCGTCAGCACCCACAACTGCTCCCGCATCACCTGCCGCCCGCCCACCTCCCGCCGCAGCGCCGCCTCGTCGAGCACGGCGCTCAGCCTCAGCGGCTGCTCGGCCCTCAGGACGGACTGGCGGGCGATCCGCACATCCACCAGGGAGTTGACAGTCGCCGCCGGGAGTTCCTCCAGGGCCGAGCGGGTCACCGCGCGTGCGTAGTCCGGTGTCTGCAGCAGACCGGGCACCACCGAGGTCTCCAGCGTGCGGGCGGTGGACGCCTGCGACTCCAGACTGATGAAGTCCCGGTACTCCCCTGGGAGCAGCCCACGGTACGCGTGCCACCAGCCGTCGCCCCCGCCGTCCGCCGCGTCCGCCAAGGTCTCCAGAAGCGCGCGCAGTTGAGGATCCGCCACCTCGTACGCATCGAGCAGCCGTGTCACATCCGCGGCCCTGACCCCGCTGGCGCCCGTCTCGATCCGGCTCACCTTCGACTGGTGCCAGCCCGCCCGCAGACCGGCTTCCCGGCTGGTGAGGCCGGCGTCGAGGCGGAGCCTGCGCAACTCCTCGCCCAGCTTGCGCCTGCGCACCACGGGACCGTGACGCATTCGGGGCTCCTTTCCCTCCGCGCGCGACCAGTGTGCGAGGGTGCTGCCCAAATACGGTTTCGCGTAGCAGAGTTCACCGCTTTGGGCGACAGATATATGCATATCTTGGTGGATCCCCACCCTGAGAGGCACGATAAGTGGCACTCTGGCGCGAAGCACAATCCGTGGCCGTCCTCGCAATTCCGCTACGAGTCGGAGCGCGGCCCCGGTGGGAAAGGGACAGCGTCGCCATGGCAGACCATCAGGAAGCCTCCGTCACTCTGCCGAGCGATCCCGCCTCGGTCTCCGCGGCCCGCAGATACGTCACAAGCGTCGTCTCCGAATGGGGAATGGCGATCGGGACAGAGGCCATCGACACCGTCCGGCTGATCGTCTCCGAACTCGCCACCAACGCAGTGCAGCACACCTTCGGCCAGTCCCCGACGTTCACCGTCGACCTGAGGCTCGAACGGGAGGAGGAACTGCGCATCGGCGTCACGGACAGTCACCCCCGCTGGCCGCAGCGGCTGCCTGCCGCCGTCCGCCAGGACAACGGCCGAGGGATGGTCATCATCCGCAGCCTGACCGCGGAGTGCGGCGGGCAGCTCTCGGTCACCCCGACACCTGAGGGCGGCAAGACCGTGTGGATCGCCCTGCCGTGGACGGCGCCGGTGCAGAACTGACCGGAAAGCGCGGTGACCCGAGGGGCGGCGGGGCGGTCAGCCACCGGCGCGCCCGAATGCGCCACGCAGCAGAGCCCGCAGGGACTCGGCCGCCGGACCCGACTCCTCACCCCGGTGCGCCACCGAGATCGTCCGTCTGAAGGCCGCCGGTTCCAACTGCCGTACGCCGAGCGGTGTCGCCGCCATCGAGGCCGCCATCTCCGGCACCACCGCCACTCCGAGCCCGGAACTGACCAGCGCGCACACGAGCGCGTAGCCGGGTGACTCGCAGACCACGGCGGGAGTCATCCCGGCCGAGGCCAAGGCGGCCTCGACACCTTTGCGCGACGGATGCGAGGGAGCACTGCTGATCAGAGGCTGCCCTGCGAGATCGGCGACCGGCAGCCGCCCCGAGCCACCCGCGAGCGCATGCCCGGGGGCCGTGACCAGCACCAGCTCCTCCACGAGCAGCGGCTCCAGGAGCACCCCGGGCGGCAGCGGCGCGGGTTCCGCCGGTTCGTACGCATGCGTCAGCGCCAGATCCGCCTCACCGGCCGCCACCGCCACGACCCCGCCCGGCGGTTCGTACTCCGCGACCGCCAGTTCCACGTCCGGGTGCGCCCGGCGAAAGGCGCTCAGCACCGGCGGCAGCAGATGGACGCCCACCGTCGTGAACGTGCCGACACGCAGTCGCCCTCCGGACAGCCCAGCGAGCCGCGCCAGCTCGTGCCGGGCCCGCTCCATCTCGTCGAGCACCCGGCGGGCCCGCGCCGCGAGCAGTTCACCCGCGGCCGTCAGCCGCGCCCCGCGATGATGCCGCACGAGCAGCGTCACTCCCGCCTCGCGCTCCAATTTGGCCAGCTGCTGGGAGCGCGGGCGCGGTGTACCCCAGCCGGGCGGCGGCGCGGGTGATCGAACCGGCCTCCGCGACGGCGACAAGCGCCGCGAGCCGCGTCGGGTCGTACATGACTCCCCTTAAGCATTGCTTTAGGCAGACCCAGAAGATTGCAAGTACACCGTAAAGGCTGAATCGGCCCACGATGGGGCCATGGACGCACAACTGATCGCCTTCCTGGGAGTCGCCGCAGGCATGGTCGCCATGCCGGGCGCGGATTTCACCGTCGTCGTGCGCAATGCGCTCGCCTCGCGGCCGGAGGGTCTGGCCACCGCCGTCGGGGTCGCCGGGGGGCTGCTCGTGCACACAGCCCTGGCGGTCGCGGGACTCGCGGCCGTCCTTGTCGCGGTGCCGGCGCTGTACCGCGCGCTCCAGATCGCGGGCGGCGTCTATGTGCTCTGTCTGGGTGTGCGAGCCGTACGGGCCGCGCTGCGTCCGGCGCCCGTGACGCAGGATCCGCGGGGGGAGGCGGCCGGCGGTGTCGGCCGCGGCCTGCGCCAGGGATTCCTCACCAATGTGCTGAACCCCAAGGCGCCGATCCTCTTCCTCAGCCTGCTCCCGCAGTTCGTGCCGGACGGGGCGTCGGTCCTGCCGCGCACTCTGCTGCTCGCCGCGATCGTCGTCGCGCTGGCCCTGATCTGGTTCCCGGCGGTGGCGCTGCTGGTGGACCGGCTCGGGAACCGGCTGCGTCGGCCGCGCACGACTCGCGCGGTCGAGGGGGTCACGGGCGGGGCGCTGACCGCGCTCGGCGTGACCCTGCTGGCGGCGCCGCTGACGCACTGACGCACCGGGTGCACCACGGGGAGGGCCCGCGCCGACCACCGGTGACGAACGGTGATCGGCGCGTGACCGTCAAGGGCCCGTCAGCGCACCCGGCCGTACCAGACGCGCTTGGTCCAGATCTTCTCCAGCTTCACCCAGGATCCGGTCTTCGGCGAGTGCCAGATCTTGCCTCTGCCGGCGTAGATGCCCACGTGGTAGACGCTGCTGCCGGAGTGGAAGAAGACCAGATCTCCCTGCTGCCGGGAGGACGCCGAGATGTGGCGCGTCTTGTTGTACTGCTGCTGAGCCGTACGCGGGAGCTTCTTGCCCGCCTTCTTGTACGAATACAGCGTCAGCCCCGAGCAGTCGAAACGGGACGGACCCGCCGCGCCGTAGCGGTACGGCGCTCCCTTCTTCGAGGCGGCCACCTTGAGCGCCTTGCCCGCGTGCGTCGTTGCCGCGTGTGCCTCGGAGACGGCGCCGGGCGCCAGCAGCGTGCCGCCGACGGCGGCGAGGGTCAGGGCCGATACGGCTCCTGCCCGGGTCAGCAGAAACGGGACATGAATCTGCGCAGTCATGCGCAACCCTTCGTCAGCCGCCTGTGAAGGGTGACCTGTCGGGTTCGGACGGACGAAGATGCCCGGCCGCGGATGCGGCTTCACCCCGAGGGACGACCGGACTGCCCGGCTGTCCCGTACTGCTTGGGTCCTCCACTCCTGCCGATGCACTTCTGTCGACCAGTCATCCGATGCGGCGGCAGGACTCGGCGTCCGCTCGGACCGCCCCGCCGAGGTGGCGGGGGCTTGTCGTCCCAGGGATCTTGACCCACGGCATGCCGGATTTCCGAACCGAAACGGCGGTTTGTGACCTTTACCACCACTCACCTGTTCGGGTGGACAGGGCCATTTCGGCGACCTGTTCGCGACGCGTAAGGACCCTCGCACCAGCAGTGGAACGGGTTGTTCCGCTCGTTCGGTCGTCGTGGTGCGCAAGTTGTGCGTAGCTGTTGGGTGACCGGCAACTCCACCGAATGAGGGATGGTCATCAGTACACCGATGGCGGTTGACGGAAGGCCGATCGTCCGTCAACTCGGAGCTGCGGGCCGCAGCGTCACCCGATCGGAGCGGCGTTCGCGGTCGAGCAACCTCAGGGAGTTCGGGTGGCAGCGTCGGGCGCTCAGCCGAACCCAGGGAGCGGAGCGAGGCCTTGCGGTTCTTGACCACGTGATCGACCGGGCCGTAGGTCCTGGCGTCCTCGGCGCCGAAGATCGTCTCGCGCTCCAGATCGGCGGCGATCCGCTCCGGAGTCTGACCCGTATGGCGTACGAGCGTGCCGGTCAGCTGCTCCCGCAGCCGCAGCAGCTCCTGTGCGTGGATCTGGGCGAGCACCCGGCCTCGCCCCACCAGGAACCGGTGAGCACGCCGAGCCAGCTGTGGGCCAGGGCGGCCGAGGTGAGGCCGACGAGCGCCGAAGCGCCGATGAGTGTGGTCGCCGCGCGGGCTCCGCGCAGCCCCAGCAGCGTGACCGCGGCTCCCGCCGCGACGCCCGCGAGGGCCCGCGGCAGGATGCTCGACGCCAGCGCGCTGCCGCGCGGATCGCCCGCCGGTGTCGGTACGACGTCCGTCACCTTCACCGCGGTGCCGGCCGGTGCCTGTGCGGTGACCGCCTCCGTGAGCAACTGGGCCACGACCGGGCTGCCGGCCGAAGCGGTCATGAGCCGGGGTCCTTGGTCGCTCACCACGATCGCCCCGTATACGACCCGGTCCTCGATCGCGGTGCCGGCGGCGGCCTCGTCGTAGCGCGGCGCGTGGGGGTGTCGGCGACGGTGCCGCCCGCTGCCTTGCGCGCAATGGCTTCCACGCCACGTCGATGCAGGACATCCTGCGCGAAGCGGGCCTCTCTGCCGGTGCCGTGTACCGCTACTTCCGAAGGAGGAGCTGATCGCGGCCATCGCCGGGGAGGCCTTCGTCGGGATCTGAGCGGCTTTCGACGAAGCCGCCCGGTCCACTCCGCCGCCCATGCCGGACGCCCTCCTCGGCCGTGTCCTGCGCGGCATGCTGGCCGAGCAGGTTCCCGGCGGCGACAAGCAGGCCTTCGCCCGGCTCATCGATCAGGTGTGGACCGAGACGCTGCGCAGCGAGGAGCTCGCCGCCACGCTTGCCGAGGGGTACGCCGGTCGGCGCTCGGCCTGGGCGGAGCTGGTCGAGGCGTACCGCGCGGGCGGCCTGATGGACGCCGACGTACCCGCCGACCATGTGGCCCGCACGCTCATCGCCACCGCCCAGGGGTTCGTCGCGCAGCAGGCGCTCTTCGGTGACACGCAGGCCGAGGCCATCGAGGACGGGCTGGGGGGACTGATGTCCATGGGGCGGGCGAAGATCAGTTAACGCGCCGGAAAAACTCTCCGCCTAACGTTCAGTCCCCCGCCGGGAGAAACCCGTGGTGCGGTGAACGCCGTGCTCACGTGGGTTGACGTCCCGCTGCACCCGGGCGGGTCCGGGTCGGACGACTGTGAGGTGGACGCGTGCAACTCTCCCCGCACGAACAGGAACGACTGCTCATCCATGTGGCGGCGGACGTGGCTCAGAAGCGCCGTGCCCGAGGGGTGAGGCTCAATCATCCCGAGTCCGTCGCCCTGATCACCTCGCACATCCTCGAGGGCGCCAGGGACGGACGCACCGTCGCCGAACTCATGGCGTCGGGCCGCAAGGTCCTCACCCGCGCCGAGGTGATGGACGGCATCCCCGAGATGATCCACGACGTCCAGGTCGAAGCGACCTTCCCGGACGGCACCAAGCTCGTCACCGTCCACGACCCGATCGTCTGAGGGGCAGGCCGCCGATGATCCCCGGAGAGTTCCTCTTCGCCGAGGGCCGTGTGCCCCTCAACGAGGGTCGCGAGATCACCTCGCTCGCCGTCGTCAATGCGGCCGACCGGCCCGTCCAGGTCGGCTCCCACTATCACTTCGCGGAGGCCAACCCCGGCCTGCACTTCGACCGTGCCGCCGCCCGGGGACTGCGGCTGAACATCGCCGCCGGCACCGCCGTGCGCTTCGAGCCCGGCATCCTGATCGACATCGAACTCGTCCCGCTCGCGGGGCGGCGCGTCGTCTCGGGCCTTCGGGGCGAGATCGGGGGCGGTCTCGATGCCTGAGCTCCACCGCGCCGTCTACGCCGACCTGTACGGCCCCACCACCGGTGACCGGATCCGGCTCGCCGACACCGATCTGCTCGTCGAGATCGAGGAGGACCGCTCCGGCGGCCCGGGCCTCGCCGGCGACGAGGCCGTGTTCGGCGGCGGGAAAGTGATCCGTGAGTCGATGGGCCAGGCCCGTACGACACGGGCCGAAGGCGCACCCGACACGGTCATCACCGGCGCCGTCGTCATCGACCACTGGGGCATCGTCAAGGCCGACATCGGCATCCGTGACGGCCGTATCGCCGGCATCGGCAAGGCAGGCAATCCCGACACGATGGACGGCGTGCACCCCGATCTCGTCATCGGCCCCGAGACCGAGATCATCGCGGGCAACGGGAAGATCATGACGGCGGGCGCCATCGACGCCCATGTCCACTTCATCTCGCCGACCCTCATCGACCAGGCCCTCGCGGCCGGCGTCACCACACTCGTCGGCGGCGGAACCGGACCGGCCGAAGGAACCAAGGCCACCACCATCACCCCGGGACCCTGGCACCTTGCCCGGATGTTCGAGGCGATGGACGGCCTCCCGGTCAACATCGGACTGCTCGGCAAGGGCAACACGATGTCCCGCGAGGCCATGCACTCCCAACTGCGCGGCGGAGCGCTCGGGTTCAAGATCCACGAGGACTGGGGGTCGACCCCCGCCGTCATCGACGCCTGTCTGAGCGTCTGTGACGAGACGGGTGCCCAGCTCGCCATCCACACGGACACCCTCAACGAAGCGGGTTTCGTCGGGGACACCCTCGCCGCCATCGCGGGCCGCACCATCCACGCGTATCACACCGAGGGCGCGGGTGGCGGCCACGCGCCGGACATCATCTCCGTGGTCTCCGAGCCGTACGTCCTGCCCAGCTCCACCAATCCGACCCGGCCGCACACCGTCAACACCATCGACGAACACCTCGACATGCTGATGGTCTGCCACCACCTCAACCCTGCCGTGCCCGAGGATCTCGCCTTCGCGGAGTCCCGCATAAGGCCCTCCACCATCGCGGCCGAGGACATCCTGCACGACCTGGGAGCCATCTCGATCATCTCCTCCGACTCCCAGGCGATGGGACGGATCGGCGAGGTGGTCCTTCGTACCTGGCAGACGGCGCATGTGATGAAGCGGCGCCGCGGAGCACTGCCCGGGGACGGCCGCGCCGACAACCACCGCGCCCGTCGCTATGTCGCCAAATACACGATCAACCCCGCCGTCGCGCAAGGGCTCGACGCGCAGATCGGCTCCGTCGAGCCCGGGAAGCTCGCCGACCTGGTCCTGTGGGACCCGGCCTTCTTCGGCGTCAAGCCGCAGCTGGTCATCAAGGGCGGCCAGATCGCCTACGCGCAGATGGGGGACGCCAACGCCTCGATTCCGACCCCGCAGCCGGTGCTGCCGCGCCCGATGTTCGGAGCACTCGGCAGGGCCGCGTCGGTGGGCTCGTTCAACTTCGTCGCCGAGGCCGCGATCGAGGACCGACTGCCCGAACGGCTGTGCCTGAACAAGCAGTTCGTCCCGATCGCCAACACCCGGCGGATCACCAAGGCGGACATGCGCCACAACGACGCCCTGCCCCGCGTCGAGGTCGACCCGGACAGTTTCACGGTCACGATCGACGGGGATGTGGTCGAACCGGCGCCCGCCGCCGAACTGCCCATGGCCCAGCGTTACTTCCTCTTCTGATGAGCTGCCGTGAGTAGAGCTGCCCTGCTGGTCCTCGCCGACGGCCGGTTCCCCGCCGGTGGTCACGCCCACTCCGGCGGCGCCGAACCGGCCGTCAGGGCGGGGCGTATCCGCGACGCCGGGGACCTGTCGGAATTCTGCCGGGGCCGACTGCACACCGCCGGTCTCACCGCGGCGGCGCTCGCCGCCGCGGCCGCCCTCGGTCTCGATCCGCTGGCGCTCGACGAGGCCGCCGACGCCCGCACCCCCTCGCCCGCACTGCGCGCCACCGCCCGCAAGCTCGGTCGGCAGATGATGCGCGCCGCCCGCTCCACCTGGCCCGGCCCGGAGCTCGACGCGCTCGCCGCGGCCCGTCCGCGCGGTGCCCACCAGCCGATCGTCCTCGGGCTCGCCGCCCGCTCCGCCGGTCTGGGACCCGAGGACGCCGCGCACTGTGCCGTGTACGAGTCGGTCAGCGGACCGGCCGCCGCGGCCGTGCGCCTGCTCAGCCTCGACCCCTTCGAGGCCACCGCCGTACTGGCCCGCCTCGCACCCGACATGGACCGCGTCGCGGAGCGGGCCGCCCGCGCCGCCCGTGACGGCATCGACGCCCTGCCCGCCGCGTCCGCGCCGCTGCTCGACATCACCGCGCAGGCGCACGCCGCCTGGCCCGTACGCCTCTTCGCCTCGTAGGACATCAAGGAGCCGCACCATGCATCTCGACCACTCGCACTCCGGACCGGCAGCCGTCAGCGCCGACGCGGCACGCCCCGACGGCATCCGGCGCGCACTCCGTATCGGCCTCGGCGGGCCCGTCGGCTCCGGGAAGACCGCCACCGTCGCCGCGCTCTGCGGCGCCCTGCGCGACCAGCTGTCCATCGCCGTCGTCACCAACGACATCTACACCCGCGAGGACGCCGAGTTCCTGCTGCGCCACGCCGTGCTGCCGCCCGAGCGCATCCAGGCGGTCGAGACGGGCGCCTGCCCGCACACCGCCATCCGTGACGACATCTCCGCCAACCTCGAAGCCGTCGAGGACCTGGAGGACAGCGTCGGCCCGCTCGATCTGATCCTCGTCGAGTCCGGCGGCGACAACCTCACCGCGACCTTCTCCAAGGGCCTCGTCGACGCCCAGATCTTCGTCATCGACGTCGCGGGCGGCGACGACATCCCGCGCAAGGGCGGCCCCGGCGTCACCACCGCCGATCTGCTCGTCGTCAACAAGACCGACCTCGCGCCCCACGTCGGCTCGGACCTCGGCCGGATGGCGCGCGACGCCAAGGAGCAGCGCGGCGAACTGCCCGTGGTCTTCACCTCGTTGAAGGGCACCGACGGAGTGCGCCCGGTCGCCGACTGGGTGCGGGCCCGGCTCGCTGCCTGGACCGCATGAGCGTCCGAGCCACGGCCCGGGTCGTCGCCGCCCGCGACGGCCTGCCGGTGCTGGTGAGCGACGGCCCGCTCGCGCTCCGCCGCACGCGTGCCACCGGCCCGTTCACCCGTGTCACCGTCGTCGGCGCGATGAGCGGGCCGCTCGGCGGCGACCGTCTGGCGATCGAGGCGGAGGCGGAGGCCGGGGCGCGTCTCCATCTGGACTCCGCCGCGGCGACCGTCGCCCTGCCGGGCCGGACCCCCGAACAGGCGCACTACGACGTGCGGTTGACCGCCGGCGACGACGCCGAGCTGCGCTGGCTGCCGGAGCAGCTGATCTCGGCGCAGGGCAGCGACCTGCGGATGCGTACGCGCGTCGAACTGGCCGCGAGCGCACGGCTGGTGCTGCGCGAGGAGCTCATCCTCGGCCGCCACGGGGAACAGCCCGGAACGCTCGCGTCACGGCTCACCGTGCGCCGCGCCGGGCGCCCGCTGCTCGACCAGGAGCTCGGCTACGGACCGGGTGCGCCGGGCGGCTGGGACGGCGGCGCGGTCCTCGGCGGCCACCGGGCCGTCGGTCAACTGCTGGTAGTGGATGCGGCATTGGGCGAAAAACCGGCGTATGTGCGGCTTTTCGGTGAGCGTGCGGTCCTCGCGCCGCTCGCCGGTCCGGCATTCCTGGTCACCGCCGTTGCGTCCGACGCCCGCGAACTGCGGTCCGTGCTCGACGAGGTGCTGCACACCGAAATGCCCCACTGAGCGGCGTACCGCTCAGCGGGACGCTACTGACCGGTTATGGGTTCGGTAAAGAAACACCAGTACGGCCTGTTCCCGGCCACCTCACAGACGAAAGTCTCCCCCGGAGAGCTCGACAACTGAAGGGGGAGTTCTACGTGAGACGCACAGCAGTGCTCGGCTCGGCCGGCACTCTGATCGCGGGCACCCTCATAACGGGCGCGATCGCGGCTCCGGCAGCCAATGCCGATGGCCGCCACAGCGGCTGGTCCGAGGCACGTGGTGTTCAGGTCGCGGCGGAGCGGGCGGCCAAGAAGGGGATCAACTGGACCGACTGTCCGGCCGACTGGGGTTTCGCCAAGCCCATCCAGTGCGGCTGGGTGAGCGTTCCGCTCGACTACTCGCGCCCGAACGGCAAGCAGATCAAGATTGCCGTCGACCGAATAGGCAACACCGGCACCACGGCGGAACGCCAGGGCGCCCTGGTCTACAACCCGGGCGGTCCCGGAGGTTCGGGCATGCGCTTCCCGACCCGGGTCACCAACAAGAACCCGCTCTGGGCCAACACGGCCAAGGCGTACGACTTCGTGGGCTTCGACCCGCGCGGTGTCGGCCACTCGGCGCCGATCTCCTGTGTCGACCCGCAGGAGTTCGTGAAGGCCCCGAAGGCCGACCCCGTGCCCGGCAGCGAGGCCGACAAGCGCGCCCAGCGCAAGCTCGCCGCGGAGTACGCGGACGGGTGCGCCGAGCGCAGCGGCTGGATGCTGCCGCATATGACCACGCCCAACACCGCTCGCGACCTGGACGTCATCCGCGCCGCGCTCGGTGAGAAGAAGCTCAACTACCTGGGTGTCTCCTACGGCACCTACCTCGGCGCGGTCTACGGGACGCTGTTCCCGAAGCACGTCCGTCGGATGATCGTCGACAGTGTGGTCAACCCGGCGACGTCGAACATCTGGTATGAGGCCAACCTCGGCCAGGACGTCGCGTTCCAGATGCGCTGGGACGACTGGAAGGCGTGGGTCGCCAAGAACGACGCCACCTTCCACATCGGCGACACCCCGGCGAAGGTCGAGCAGCAGTGGGTCACGCTGCGCGCCACCGCCAAGAAGAACCCGCTCGGCGGCGTCGTCGGCCCCGCCGAGCTCCTCGGTTTCTTCCAGAGCGCTCCGTACTACGACTCCTCGTGGGTGCCGGTGGCCTCCGCGTGGAGCAAGTACATCGCCGGTGACACGCAGGCACTCGTCGACGCCGCGGCTCCCGATATGTCGGATATCAAGGGCAATATCTCCGCGGAGAACGGCAACGCCGTCTACACGGCCGTCGAATGCGCGGACGCCAAGTGGCCGACCAGCTGGAAGAAGTGGGACCGGGACAACACCCGGCTCCACGAGAAGTACCCCTTCCTCACCTGGTCGAACGCCTGGATGAACCTGCCCTGCGCGACCTGGGGCTCCAAGCAGCACACCCCGCTGGACGTGAAGACCGGCAAGGGTCTGCCGCCCGTCCTGATCGTGCAGTCCACGCGTGACGCGGCCACTCCGTTCGAGGGGGCGGTCGAGCTGCACAAGCGCTTCAAGGGCTCGCGTCTGATCACCGAAAAGGACGCCGGTTCGCACGGTGTGACCGGTCTGGTCAACCCGTGCATCAACTCGCGGGTGGAGGCCTACCTGCTCAGCGGCAAGGTCGACAGCCGCGATGTGACGTGCACCCCGCACGCCACGCCGAAGCCGTAAGGCCCAGTGGTACGGGGGAGGGGCGGCCGGTTCGGCCGCCCCTCCTCTGCTTCGCGGCTCCCCGCTCCTCATGCCCGATGATCCGCTACCGCGCACCACGCTCGTCCAGCAGGGCGATCGGCTTGGCTTGGGTGTCGTGCTGTCCGCTCACTGCGCTCCCCGTCCGTGCCGCGTGAGCCAGGCGTCCTCGTCCGCGTATCCGAAGAGGTCGCCATGGGGACTGTACTGCGCCGCCAGTTTCGGGAACGCGTCCGTCCACGCCCTGTCCTTCAGCTGCCCGGCAAGCCATTCCACGGTCGGGGGCAGGGACTCCTCGTAGGTGGTGACCGCGCGGTAGCCCAGCTCGCGTTCCGCGGCCGACATGTCGTAGACGACCGGATGCTCCGCACCCCAGGGCGTCACGCCCACCAGGCCCGTCGGCGCTCCGCCCTCGATCAGCACGGTCTCGCTCCGCCTGCCCATGATCCGGTCGACGGCCTCGCCGATCTCCGCGACCGTCGGCACGTCGGGATCACCGGCGTTCAGCACACGGGAGCCGGGCTTGCGCGCCGCAAGCCGGATCAGCTCGGCGATGTTGGACACATGCACCGGATGGAAACGGCCGCGGCCACCGTGCGCCAGGACCCGCACCGGGCGGTCGTCCAGCGCGCGCTTCACGAAGTACAGCTCGCGCGGGGTGCGGCAGTGCGGCCCGTGGACCGCGCCAGCGCGCAGCACGGTTGTCGGCAGGCTCGGCCCGACCGCCAGCAGTTCCCGCTCCAGGGCCACCTTGCGCGTGCCGTAGGTCGCCTCGCCCGGTGCGACCGTGCGCTGGGTCTCGGGCATGGGGACCGGATAGCGCGGAAAGCCGTCGGGCTCGTCCTGGGTGTCGAAATTACGGCCCTCGTCGTCCTCGTACACCGCGCCGCTGGAGATCACGACCGCCGAGCCGACGCGGCCCGCGAAGCTCCTCAACTGCCGTGCGTGGCCGCTCCCGAACGCGACCACGTCCACCAGCACGTCGCACCCGTCGCCGAGCGCCGCGGCCAGTTCGCCGTCGTCCTCCCGGTCGGCCCGGACCTCCCGCACCTCCTCGGGCCAGCTCTCGTCCCGGCCACCGCCGCGCGAGAGTGCCCTCACCTCCCAGCCGTCCGCGGCGAGCGCACGCACCGCCGCCCGCCCGATCTGTCCTGTCGCTCCCAGCACAACTGCGTTTCCCGTGGTCATACGTGGCACGTTAGGGCCGCCGCGGGCCCGGACCCAGGTCGGTTCGCCGTGCGCGGATCTGCTCTCAGCGACTGCGCCGCGGGAACTTCTTCGGCTGCTCCAGCTCCGCCTTGACCTCTGCGGCGTAGCGGTCCACGTATTCCTGGCCGGACAGTTCGAGGATCGCGTACATGATCTCGTCGGTGACCGCCCGGATCGCCGCCTTCTCGTTCTCCATTCCCGCGTACCGGGAGAAGTCCAGCGCCTCGCCGAACCGCACGGTCACCCGCTTGATCTTCGGCAGGGTCTGCCCGGGGGGCTGGATCTCGAACGTCCCGACCATGGCGCACGGCACGACCGGTACCTGCGCCCTCAGCGCCATCACGGCGACGCCGACCTTGCCCTTGTAGAGCCTGCCGTCGTGCGAGCGTGTGCCCTCCGGATAGATCCCCAGGAGCTCGCCCTTGCTCAGTACCCCGAGACCCTCGCGGATCGCCGCCTTGCCGGCCTCCTTTCCGGAGCGGTCCACCGGGATCTGCCCGGCGCTGCGGAAGAAGGCCGCGGTCAGCCGGCCTTTCAGGCCCGGTCCGCTGAAGTACTCCGCCTTCGCGAGGAAGGTGATGCGCCGTCTGATGATCGCGGGCATCAGGAAGTGGTCCGAGAACGACAGATGGTTGCCCGCGACGATGGCCGCGCCCTCCGCCGGAATGTGCTCGAGTCCCTCGATCCTGGGCCGGAACAGCAACCGCAGCAGTGGCCCCAGAATGACGTATTTGAGCACGTAGTAGAACAATTTGAGGGTGCTCCTCGCTCGGTCCGGATCGGCTTGAAGCAGCGTTGTGCCAGGTCATCGGCGCCCCAAGGGTGGTCAGTCTAAATGCAGCTCTTACTGGGCGTAAGCGTCCGCGGCCGGACAGAAGGTGACCGGACGCCGACGGCCCCGGCCATGGCGTCGACAACGACGCGGGCACGCCCCTTCCTCTCGGCCGGGGCGGACACGATCTTCCGCAAGCGCGGCGGCGGGTCTGTCCCTGGAGGTCGCGGCAAGGCCATCCGGGTGCCCAGGGCCAAGACGCCGTTCCTGGCTCTCCGGCGACGAACCACGACAGGGAGCCGGTCTTCCCGGGCCGGGGCCCGGCCGTCGGCGCCCGCCCCGAGGGACGGACGCTTGCTCCGGTCGGGCGAAGTGTTGCGGACTCGGCCGTTCGAGTTCAGTCTGGGTGGTGACCCAGAAGCGACACTTGCTCACTCTTCGCACTCGGGGGTCCGTCGTCGAAGAGGTGACCAGGTCGCGGTGAGGAGCCACGGTCATGCATCTCACGGCCGCCTGCCGCTACACCTTGGAAGTGCAGGCATCGACAGAACGGATCCCCCAGATCCGGCGGATTCTCGCAGCACATCTTCGGTACTGGAGTCTCGAGCACCACATCACCCCGGTCTGCCGCGCGGTCGACGAACTCGTCGGCAACGTCGTCCAGCACGTGGAGGGCGACAAGACGTGCGTGGTGGAGCTGCGCTGGACGGGGAGGCATCTGATCGCGTCCGTAGCGGACAAGGATCCCAGGATGCCGCGGGTGACCAGCTCCTGCCCCTCGAAGGGCGGGCTGGCCACCGTCGCCGTCCTCAGCGACAGCTGGGGCACTTGCGCGACCCCCACCGGCAAGGTGGTGTGGTTCAGCAGACGGGTGAAGGAGGTCCAGCGTGTCCTGCGGGCCGCGCAGGCCCCCATGCCGCCCACGCGTGAGTCCAAGCCCCTGCCGACGGACTGTCCACTGCCGGGCGCCGACGGCTCGCCGGTGCCGGAGACGGTCCGCGAGCCCGACCGCGTCCCCGCGGCGGTCGGCTGACGGGAGAGCTGACGGGAGAACCGTACGGGCGCACGCGCCGCCCGTACGGGATTCCCACCGGCGCACCGGTCAGTTGCTGCGTGAGGCGATCACCCCGATCGTCACCAGACCGAGCACCACCCAGCCGAACCAGAGCCAGCCATTGCTTCCGAGTGCTGCCGTGTAGGCCGTCACAACCACCAGGGTCCCGACGGTGAGCACTCCCATCGCCTTCGTGGATCCGGACATGCGCGCCCTCCTCGGACGACCGCGGCCGTCGACCTCATGGTCACCCGCGAGGAGGGCATCGCGCTACCGCCCCGCTACCGTCCGCGAGCCTGCAACGAGGCGAGATAGGCGTTGTACGCCTGGAGATCCTTGTCGCCGTCCCGGTCCGCGGCCCGGTCCAGACGCCTGGCCTGCCGCTGCTCGGATCGGTACCACTGGAAGACCAGCGCGACCAGTACCAGCACCGACGGGATCTCGCTGAACGCCCAGGCGATGCCGCCCGCCGCGTTCTGATCGGTGAGCGCGTCGATGCCGAGCGAGGCAGGCGGATTCCGGTACGCCTCGATCATCGGCTCGGTCGCCATCATCAGCGCGATGCCGAAGAAGGCATGGAACGGCATGCCGGCGAAGAGCTCCAGCATCCGCATCACATAGCCGGGCCGGTGCGGGCCGGGGTCCACGCCCATGATCGGCCAGAAGAAGAGCAGGCCGACGGCGAGGAAGTGCACCATCATCGCCACATGCCCGGTCCCGGACCCCATCAGGAAGTCGAACAGCGGCGAGAAGTAGAGCGCGTACAGGCTGGCGATGAAGAGCGGGATCGTGAACGCAGGGTGTGTGACGATCCGCATGTAGCGGCTGTGCAGCAGAGCCATCAGCAGCTCGCGGGGCCCCTTGCGGCCTCGGCCGGCGACCGGCAGCGCGCGCAGGGCCAGCGTCACGGGCGCACCCAGCAGCAGCACGATGGGCGAGAGCATGCTGATCACCATGTGCTGGACCATGTGCACGCTGAACATGACCATGCCGTAGTCATTGAGCTTGGTGCACATCACCAGCGCCACGCTCAGCACACCGAGCGTGAAGGAGACCGTGCGGCCGACGGGCCAGCTGTCGCCGCGTCCGCGCAGTCGCAGAACCCCCCAGCCGTAGAGGCCGAGGCCCGCCAGGCAACCGATGAGGAAGAACGGGTCCGGTGAGAACTCCAGCCCACGCCCCAGGGTGAACGGCGGCAGATCCATCGTCATGCCGTGCCCGCCGTGATCCATCTGTACTCCTGGAGCGTCCCGATTCGCGCTTGTTGTCCGGACCAGACTAGAACCGCCCCCGGCCGCAGCTGCGGCCGGGGGCGGTTCCAGACGTACATCCCTGCGTCACAGCACGCACTCGGCCTCTGCGTAGCGCTCGGCCGGAACGGTCTTCAGGGTCTCGACGGCCTGGGCGAGGGGCACCATGGTGATGTCCGTGCCGCGCAGTGCCGTCATCATGCCGAACTCACCGCGGTGGGCGGCCTCCACGGCATGCCAGCCGAAGCGGGTGGCGAGCACCCGGTCGTAGGCGGTCGGCGTGCCGCCGCGCTGGACGTGGCCGAGGATCACCGGACGGGCCTCCTTGCCGAGGCGCTGCTCCAGCTCGATCGAGAGCTGACGGGCCACGCCCGCGAAGCGCTCGTGGCCGTATATGTCCTTGCCGCCCTCGTCCCACTCCATGGAACCCTCGCGGGGCTTGGCGCCTTCGGCGACCACGACGATCGCGAACCGCTTGCCCGCCTCGAACCGCTCGCCGACCCGCTTGGTCAGCTCGCCGATGTCGAAGGGACGCTCGGGCACCACGATCGCGTGCGCGCCCGCCGCCATCCCGGAGTGCAGTGCGATCCAGCCGGTGTGCCGGCCCATGACCTCGACGATCAGCACACGCTGGTGCGACTCGGCCGTGGTCTTGAGGCGGTCGAGCGCCTCGGTGGCGACGCCCACCGCGGTGTCGAAACCGAAGGTCACATCGGTGGACGCGATGTCGTTGTCGATCGTCTTCGGCACGCCGACGATCGGCAGTCCGCCCTCGGAGAGAAGGTTGGCGGCCTTGAGGGTGCCCTCACCGCCGATCGGGATGATCGCGTCGAGACCCAGCTCGGCGACATGGCCCCTGGCCCGCTCCACGCCGTCGCGCAGATGCGCCGGCTGGACGCGGGAGGAGCCGAGAATCGTGCCGCCGCGGGCCAGGATGCCGCCCACCGCGTCGAGGTCGAGCTTGCGGTAGTCGCACTCGAGAAGGCCCTTCCACCCGTCGTGGAAGCCGATGACCTCGTCGCCGTGGTCGACGACGGCCCGGTGTACGACGGACCGGATGACGGCGTTCAGACCGGGACAGTCGCCGCCGGAGGTGAGCACACCAATGCGCATAGCCCGAAATACCTTTGCAACGTGGGCAGAGTCCCGGACCACGTCGTCCGGTCGGATCCCCGCCACCCTACCGGCGCTGGGCGACGGGACCGAACCAGGCGTCCGACTGATGGACGTCGGCTTTCTGTCAGCCGGGCTGTCAGCAGCCCCCCGGAGGGTTCCGGGCCCGTCAGGCGGGCTGTGTCGCGGACGCGATGCGCTCGGCGCGCAGCGCCTCGTACCACCGGTCGTCGGTCGGGGGCAGCGCGTTCACATCGAGCGCCAGCTTCAGCAGCAGGTCTGCGATCTGCGGGTTGCGGGCCATCACCGGGCCGTGCATGTAGGTGCCGAAGACGGTCTCGTTGTACGCGCCCTCGGTGCCGTCGCCGGTGCCGTTGCCACGGCCGAGGACCGTGCGGGCGAACGGACGGGCCGTCGGGCCGAGGTGCGTGATGCCCTGGTGGTTCTCGAAGCCGGTCAGCTGCGGCAGGCCCAACTGCGGGTCGATGTCCGCCAGTACGTCGCCCACGCACCGCTCGCCCTCGCCTCGGGTCGAGATCACGTCGATCAGGCCGAGGCCCGGCTCGCGCTCGCCGAGGTCGTTGATGAACTCGTGGCCGAGGATCTGGTAGCCGGCGCAGACCGAGAAGATGATCGCGCCGTTGGACGCGGCCCGGCTGAGGCCGCCGTCGCGGCGCAGCCGCTCGGCCGCGAGCCGCTGCGGCCGGTCCTCGCCACCGCCGATCAGGTAGATGTCCCCGGAGGTGGGGATCGGCTGGTCGCTGCGTACGTCGATACGCATCACGTCGAGGCCGCGCTGCCGGGCCCGGCGCTCGACGACGAGTGCGTTGCCCTGGTCGCCGTACGTGCTGAGCAGGTCCGGGTAGACCCAGACCAGACGCAGGCTGTTGTCGCTCATGCTCATATGTCCTTTTCGGGGTCCGCGGGTCAGTTGCCGACGCGGCGGCGCACGTCCTGGAAAGCGGTGTAGTTGGCGATCAGCTCGATCCGTCCGGGCGGGGCGAGCTGCACCGCCTCGTCGACCGTCTCGCAGACCCGGAAGTCCAGGCCGGCGACTTCGAGCCGGACCGCCAGGTCCAGGCGGCGGTCGCCGATCACGAAGATCGGGTGACCGGCGAGCCGGGTGTAGTCGACGTCCCAGAGCCAGGAGGTGTCCGTGCCGTCGGCGCCCCGGGCGTTGACCGAGAGGATCACCGGGGTCGGCGGCGGGTCGATCAGGGAAAACGTTTCGAGCCATCCCGCCGGGTTCTTCGCCAGCAGCAGACGCAGATCGCGGCCGAGGAAGGAGACGACGTCGTAGCGGCCGGCGACGGCCTGCACGGCGTACATGCGCTCCAGGGCGACCTGCGGCGGAACCCCGAAGCACGCGGCGACCGCGGCGGAGGTGGCGGCGTTCGCCTTGTTGGCGCGGCCGGGCAGCTGAAGGTGGATCGGCCAGGCCGAGCCGTGCGGGTCGAGAACGTGGTCGCCGCTGAGTACCCAGCTCGGCGCGGGGCGGCGGAAGCCGCACTCACCGCAGAACCAGTCGTTGCCGGGGCGCTGCATCACACCGCCGCAGGACGGGCAGGACCAGGCGTCGTCCTTCCACTCCTGGCCGGCGGCCACCCACACGACATTGGGGGACGAGGAGGCGGCCCAGACGATCAGCGGGTCGTCGGCGTTGGCGATGACCATGGCCTTCGTACCGGCAAGGCCCTCGCGCCACTTCTCGGCGAGCATCCGGGTCTCGGCCGCGCGGTCCAGCTGGTCGCGGGAGAGATTGAGCAGCGCGATCGCCTTCGGCGTCACATCGCGGGCGACGCCGGCGAGGTACTTCTCGTCGACCTCGATCACACCGAACTTGGCGTCGGAGCCACCGGCCAGCGCCGAGGTGATGCCCGCGGGCATATTGGCGCCGAGCGCGTTCGAGACCACCGGGCCGCTGGCCCGCAGCGCCTCGGCGATCAGCCTGGTCGTGGTGGTCTTGCCGTTGGTCGCCGACACGAGGACCACGTCCAGGTGCTGCGCCAGCCGCCCCAGCAGATCGGGGTCGAGCTTGAGCGCGACCCGGCCGCCGATCACCGATCCGCTGCCGCGTCCGGCGGCGCGCGACACCGCCGCAGCGGCCTTGCCTGCCGTCACGGCCAGCTTGGCGCGCGGCGTCAGGGGCTCCGAGTTGCCTGACATTGTCCTTGATCCTCCTTGCATCGGTCCGGCCCAGCCTATCGAGGTCCGTCCGCATGCCAGCACGGCGGCACCGTCGGAGAACAGGGAGGTCACCGGGGACCGTACGCTTACGCCCATGCGAAACCGGCCCATCCCCGGCAGTTCTGGACTCGTGAAGGCCATGAGCCTGTTCGGCGATCCGGTGCTGCACGCGCCCTGTGAGAGCGTCACCGACTTCTCGCCCGCGCTCAAGCAGCTCGTCCAGGACATGTTCGCCACGATGTACGCGTCCCGGGGCGTGGGTCTGGCCGCGAACCAGGTGGGCGTCCCGCTGCGGGTGTTCGTCTACGACTGCCCCGACGACGAGGACGTCCGGCACCTTGGACACATCGTCAACCCCCGCCTGGTGGAGGCGGACGGGGTCACGGTCCGCGGACCGGAGGGCTGCCTTTCGCTGCCCGGCATCGAAGCCGGTACCGAGCGCTTCGACCACGCCGTGGTGGAGGGCGTGACGTCGGACGGGGAGCCGGTGCGGGTCGAGGGGACCGGGTTCTTCGCGCGGTGTCTGCAACACGAGTGCGATCACGTGGACGGGCTGGTGTACCCGGACCGGCTCTCGGGCTGGCGCCGGGCGAAGGCGTTGCGGGCGGCGCGCCGTGCGAGGCGGGCGTGACCCGGCGCCCGCGCCGGGGGGCTCCACCCGAGGCCCCCCGCGCCTCCACCGCCCGCGAGGCCCGGGAATCACGCCCCGCAGGCCAACCGCCCGGCCCGGTTCAGAAGCCCGGCCCGCCCGCCCGGTCCGCCGCCGCGGCCAGCCGTCCCCACAGCAGATCCGCCAGGCACCGCACCAACTCCGCGCGCGAGCACGGCCGTTCGCCCAGCCACCAGTCTCCGGCCGCATGCATCATGCCGACGATGCCGTGACCCCAGACCCGAGCCAGCTGCTCGCTGTCCGGCCCCAGGTCGACCCGGTCGTAGATGACCTTCGCCAGCTCCTCGCCGAGGCGCCGCAGCAGCGGCGCCGAGTGGCGGCCGACGTCGAACGTCGCGTCCGTGCCCGCGTCCGAGGGCTGGCCGTCCTCGGAAGGATGCATCAGGAATCGGTAGACCTGCGGCCGTGCCTCGATCGCCGAGAGATAGGTGTCGAGCGTCGCCTCGACCCGCTCACGGCGCTCCGCCGGTGCGTCGACCGCCGCCCGCAGGGAGTTCAGCAGGGCGTCGGTGTGACGTTTGGCGAGCGCCCGGTACAGGCCGCCCTTGTCGCCGAAGTGCCGGTACAGAATGGGCTTGGTGATGCCCGCCTCGGCGGCGATGGCGTTCATGGACGCGTGCGGTCCGTCCCGGAGCACCACCCGGTCGGCCGCTTCGAGCAGTTCCCGGCGACGCTGGTCCGACGACCGCTGTTGTCCCGCCGCCTGCTGTGTGGTCTCCATGGTGTTTCTCCCCGCCCGAGCGATTGCGCGACGCCTGTGATTGCGTGACGCCTGCGCAACGTAACACCATGCCCGCCCGCCCAGGGGATCGGCCAGTGACCGGTTGACACGGTCTACCAACCGGTAACAGACTTTGGTTACCGCAAGTAACATGCAGGAAGTAACCGCAGTGCTGGAGGGCAACATGGCCGAGTTCGCGCTCGAACTCAACGACGACCAGAAGCAGGTCCGTGATTGGCTGAACGGCTTTGCCAAGGACGTGATGCGCCCGGCCGCCGCCGAGTGGGACGAGCGTGAGGAGACTCCCTGGCCCGTCATCCAGGAAGCTGCCAAGGTCGGTATCTACTCCCTCGACTTCTACGCCCAGCAGTTCTTCGACCCGACCGGGCTCGGTATCCCGATGGCGATGGAGGAGCTCTTCTGGGGCGACGCCGGCATCGGACTCTCCATCGTCGGCACGGGACTTGCGGCCGTCGGTGTCCTCGCCAACGGCACCGAGGAGCAGATCGGCACCTGGATCCCGCAGATGTACGGCGACGTGGACGATGTGAAGGTCGCGGCCTTCTGCTCGTCCGAGCCGGACGCGGGCTCCGACGTCGGCGCGATGCGCACGCGCGCCGTCTACGACGAGGCCACGGACGAATGGGTGCTGAACGGCACCAAGACCTGGGCGACCAACGGCGGTATCGCCAACGTCCATGTCGTGGTCGCCGTCGTCGACCCGGAGATCGGCTCCAAGGGCCACGCCTCCTTCATCGTGCCTCCCGCCACCCCTGGCCTCGCGCAGGGCCAGAAGTTCAAGAAGCACGGCATCCGCGCCTCCCACACCGCCGAGGTGGTCCTGGAGGACGTCCGCGTTCCCGGGCACTGCCTGCTCGGCGGCAAGGAGAAGCTCGACGAGCGCCTGGCCAGGGCGCGCGAGCGGGCCAAGGCCGGCGGTGAGCGGGTGAAGAACGCGGCGATGGCCACCTTCGAGGCGTCCCGTCCGGCGGTCGGCGCGATGGCGGTCGGCACCGCGCGCGCCGCGTACGAGGTCGCGCTCGACTACGCCATGACGCGCAGCCAGTTCGGCCGCCCGATCATCGACAACCAGGGCATCGCCTTCCAACTGGCCGACATGCGTACGCAGATCGACGCCGCGCGGCTCCTGGTGTGGCGCGCGTCCTGGATGGCGGCGGCGGGCAGGCCCTTCGAGTCGGCGGAGGGCTCCATGTCCAAGCTGTACGCGAGCGAGGTGGCCAAGAAGGTCACGGCGCAGGCCGTACAGATTCTCGGTGGCAACGGCTTCACCCGGGAGTACCCGGTGGAGCGGATGCACCGGGACGCGGCGATCTACACCATCTTCGAGGGCACCAGCGAGATCCAGCGCCTGGTGATCGCCCGCACGCTCTCCGGCATGCCGATCCGCTAGGGAGTCTCCGACGCCGATCGCCGGGCGGGGCCCAGGGGAGCCCGCCCGGCGATGCGTCGCGTCAGGCGGAGAGCAGCCCCTCGATGGCGGCGACGACCGCGGGGTCCTCGGGCTCGGTGCGCGGGCGGATCCGCGAGACGACCTGGCCGTCCTTGCCGATCAGAAACTTCTCGAAGTTCCACTGGATGTCGCCGGCCTCGCCGTCGGCGTCCGCGACCTTCGTCAGCTCCGCGTACAGCGGGTGGCGGTCCTCGCCGTTCACGTCCGTCTTCTCCAGCATGGGGAAGGTCACGCCGTAGGTGGCGGAGCAGAAGGACTGGATCTCCTCCGCGCTGCCGGGCTCCTGCCCCGCGAACTGGTTGCAGGGCACACCGAGCACACTGAAGCCCTGCTCGCCGTACTGCTTCTGGAGCCGCTCCAGACCGGCGTACTGGGGGGTCAGGCCACACTTGGACGCCACGTTCACCAGGAGGACGGCCGTGCCCTTGTAGTCGGCCAGGGACGTGGGCTCGCCGGCGAGCGTGCGCAGCGGGATGTCGGACAGGGTCATGAAGATCTCCTCGGAGGACGGCAATCGACTCTCATTGTGAACGCAGGGGACGGAAGAGACCTTCCTGCACGACCGAAACCCTGCACGACCGAAACGAGCAGATGGTGACCTCGATCTGCTCCAGGTCGAGCAGGTCGACCAGGCGCTCGGCCTGGTTCGTCATCGGGTTTCTCCCCACACCCTAGAGCTGGCCGACGGACGTCACCCGTACGACGGCCCTGCCCTCCTCGTCGGAGGCCGCGAGATCGACCTCCGCGCTGATACCCCAGTCATGGTCGCCGTTCGGGTCGGCGAAGATCTGCCGCACGCGCCAGAGCCCGTGCGGTGCGTCCTCCTCGATCAGCAGCAGCTTGGGCCCACGGGCGTCGGGTCCGGTGCCCAGCTCCTCGTATTCGTCCCAGTACGCGTCCATCGCCTCGCCCCAGGCGTCCTCGTCCCAGCCGGACTCGCCGTCCAGCCCTCCGAGCTCGGCGACCCTGTCCAGCGCGGCGAGCTCGACGCGGCGGAACATGGCATTGCGGACGAGCACCCGGAAGGCGCGGGCGTTCGCGGTGACCGGCTTGACCTCGTCGGCCTTCTCCTGCGCCTGCTCGGCCGTCTCGATCTCCGGGTTCGCGAGCTGTTCCCATTCGTCCAGCAGACTGGAGTCGACCTGGCGGACCATCTCGCCGAGCCAGGCGATCAGATCCTGGAGATCCTCGGTCTTGAGGTCGTCGGGGATGGTGTGGTCCAGCGCCTTGTACGCGCTCGCGAGATAGCGCAGCACGATGCCCTCGGTGCGGGCGAGCTCGTACCAGGAGGTGAACTCCGTGAAGGTGAGGGCCCGTTCGTACATGTCCCGGATGACGGACTTCGGCGAGACCGGGTGGTCACCGACCCACGGGTGCGACTTCCTGTAGACGTTGTACGCGTGCCAGAGCAGCTCCCCCAGCGGCTTCGGGTACGAGATGTCCTGGAGCCGCTCCATGCGCTCCTCGTACTCCACACCGTCCGCCTTCATCTGCCCGACCGCTTCACCGCGCGCCTTGTTCTGCATGGCGGCGAGGATCTGGCGGGGGTCGTCCAGCGTCGACTCGACGACGGAGACCATGTCCAGGGCGTACGACGGCGACTGCGGGTCGAGGAGGTCGAAGGCGGCCAGCGCGAACGTCGACAGCGGCTGATTCAGCGCGAAGTCCTGCTGGAGGTCGACCGTGAGCCGGATGGTACGGCCCTCGGCGTCGGGGGTGTCCAGCTGCTCCACGACACCGCCGTCCAGCAGCGAGCGGTAGATCGCGATGGCGCGGCGGATGTGCCGCAGCTGCGCCTTGCGTGGCTCGTGGTTGTCCTCCAGCAGACGGCGCATCGCCTCGAAGGCGTTCCCGGGACGGGCGATCACCGAGAGCAGCATGATGTTGGTGACCCGGAAGCGTGAGGTCAAAGGCTCCGGCTCGGAGCCGATCAGCTTCTCGAAGGTGGTGTCCGACCACGCGACGAAGCCCTCGGGGGCCTTCTTCCTGACCACCTTGCGGCGCTTCTTCGGGTCGTCGCCGGCCTTCGCGAGAGCCTTCTCGTTCTCGATGACGTGCTCGGGGGCCTGGGCGACCACGAAGCCGGCGGTGTCGAAACCGGCCCGTCCGGCGCGGCCGGCGATCTGATGGAACTCGCGGGCGCGAAGGGTGCGTACCCGGTTGCCGTCGTACTTGGTGAGCGCGGTGAACAGCACTGTGCGGATGGGGACGTTGACACCGACCCCGAGCGTGTCGGTGCCGCAGATCACCTTCAACAGGCCTGCCTGCGCGAGCTTTTCGACCAGCCTGCGGTACTTGGGCAGCATGCCCGCATGGTGCACGCCGATGCCATGCCGTACGTAGCGGGAGAGGTTCTGCCCGAACTTCGTGGTGAAGCGGAAGTTGCCGATGAGCTCGGCGATCTTGTCCTTCTCTTCGCGCGTGCACATGTTGATGCTCATCAGCGACTGCGCTCGCTCGACCGCCTGGGCCTGGGTGAAGTGCACGATGTAGACCGGCGCCTGCCGGGTTTCGAGCAGCTCGGTCAGGGTCTCGGTGATGGGGGTCGTGACGTACTCGTAGGAGAGTGGGACGGGCCTGGTCGCGGACCGTACGACGGTGGTCTCGCGGCCGGTGCGGCGGGTCAGGTCCTTTTCGAACATGGCGACGTCGCCGAGGGTCGCCGACATCAGGATGAACTGCGCCTGGGGCAGTTCGAGGAGCGGGATCTGCCAGGCCCAGCCGCGGTCCGGCTCCGCGTAGAAGTGGAACTCGTCCATCACGACCTGACCGATGTCCGCGTGCTTGCCGTCGCGCAGGGCGATGGAGGCCAGTACCTCGGCGGTACAGCAGATGACCGGGGCGTCGGCGTTGACGGACGCGTCGCCCGTCAGCATGCCGACGTTCTCCGTGCCGAAGAGCTTGCAGAGGTCGAAGAACTTCTCCGAGACGAGTGCCTTGATCGGCGCCGTGTAGAAGGTGACCTGGTCCCTAGCCAGCGCCGAGAAGTGCGCACCAGCGGCGACCAGGCTCTTTCCGGAGCCGGTGGGGGTCGAAAGGATCACATTCGCCCCGGACACCACCTCGATCAGCGCCTCCTCCTGAGCCGGGTAGAGCGTGATGCCCTGGCTTTCGGCCCATGAGGAGAAGGCTTCGAAGAGGGCATCTGGGTCGGCATCCGGCGGCAGCTGATCGATAAGGGTCACGCCCCCCATCTTGCCTGCCTTCACCCCGGATCAGGGAACCGGAGGGAGACGGCAAGATCATGGGCGATACGCTGCCCTGTCAACTGGGCTTCAGCACAAGAGCAAATGGGGCGGGAACGCACATGATGGGACCGGCGCACTCTCTGTCCGGGGCGGCTGCCTGGCTGGGGGTGGGCGCGGCGACCGCTGCCGCCGGCCACCCGATGCCGTGGCCGGTCCTCGTCGTCGGAGCGCTGATCTGCGCGGGCGCTGCGCTCGCGCCCGACCTCGACCACAAGGCGGCGACGATCTCACGGGCCTTCGGACCCGTTTCACGCGGACTGTGCGAGGTCGTCGACAAACTGTCGTACGCGGTCTACACGGCGACGAAGAAGCAGGGAGACAAACGCAGGACCGGAGGTCACCGCACGCTGACCCACACCTGGCTGTGGGCCGTCATGATCGGCGCGGGCACCTCGGCGCTGGCGATCACCGGCGGACGGTGGGCGGTGCTCGCGATCCTCTTCATCCACTTGGTGCTCGCCGTGGAGGGTCTGCTGTGGCGGGCGGCGCGGGTCTCCAGCGATGTGCTGGTGTGGCTGCTGGGCGCCACCAGCGCATGGATCCTGGCGGGCGTGCTCGACAAGCCGGGCAACGGCGCGGACTGGCTGTTCACCGCGCCGGGCCAGGAGTACCTCTGGCTGGGACTGCCGATCGTGCTGGGCGCTCTGGTGCACGACATCGGTGACGCGCTGACGGTTTCGGGCTGCCCGATCCTGTGGCCGATCCCGCTGGGCCGTAAGCGCTGGTACCCCGTCGGTCCGCCGAAGGCGATGCGGTTCCGGGCCGGGAGCTGGGTGGAGCTGAAGGTGCTGATGCCCGTGTTCATGCTGCTCGGCGGAGTGGGCGGAGCGGCAGCCCTGGGATACATCTAGGACCAATTCCTTCGGCGGGCGCTGGGACAGGTGCGGGGCCTGTCCCTTTCCGGGCGCGCCGGGCCCGCTCCGCCGCGTCGGCGGCCCTCCACCCGGCTTTCCGGTGCCTACCCGTGCCAGGACCGCCACAGGGCCGCGTAGGCGCCGTCCGCCGCCACCAGCGCGTCATGGCCTCCCAGCTCGCTGATCCGGCCGTCCTCCACCACCGCGATCACATCCGCGTCGTGCGCGGTGTGCAGGCGGTGGGCGATGGCCACCACCGTGCGTCCGTCCAGGACCCGCGACAGCGAACGCTCCAGATGGCGGGCCGCCCGCGGGTCCAGCAGCGAGGTCGCCTCGTCGAGGACCAGCGTGTGCGGGTCCGCGAGCACCAGGCGGGCCAGCGCGATCTGCTGGGCCTGGGCCGGGGTCAGGGCAAGGCCGCCGGAGCCGACCTCGGTGTCCAGGCCGTCGTCGAGGGCCCTGGCCCAGGAGTCCGCGTCCACCGCGCACAGCGCCGCCCACAGCTCCCCGTCCGAGGCGGTCGTACGGGCCAGCAGCAGGTTGTCGCGGAGCGAGCCCACGAACACATGGTGCTCCTGGTTGACCAGGGCGACATGCTCGCGCACCCGCTCGGCCGGCATCCGGGACAGCTCGGCGGCGCCGAGCGTGATCTGTCCCGCCCGCGGGGCGTAGATGCCCGCGAGCAGCCGCCCGAGGGTCGACTTGCCCGCGCCGGAGGGGCCGACGAGGGCGAGCCGGGTTCCCGGCGCCACCGCCAGGGACACCCGGTGCAGCACGTCCACGCCGTCCCGGTAGCCGAAGTGGACCTCGTCCGCCCGCACTTCGCGGCCGTCGGGCACGACGCCCGCGTCGCCCGCGTCCGGCTCGATGTCGCGCACGCCGACGAGCCGGGCGATCGACACCTGGGCGACCTGGAGCTCGTCGTACCAGCGCAGGATCAGATTGACCGGGTCGACCAGCATCTGCGCCAGCAGGGCGCCCGTGGTGAGCTGACCGACGCTGATCCAGTCCTGGAGGACGAACGCGCCACCGATCAGCAGCACCGAGCAGAGGATCGTCACATGCGTGACGTTGATGACCGGGAAGAGCACCGACCGCAGATAGAGGGTGTAGCGCTCCCACGCGGTCCACTCCCTGATCCGCTGCTCGGACAGCGCCACCCGGCGACCGCCGAGGCGGTGCGCCTCCACGGTCCGCCCCGCGTCCACGGTCTCGGCCAGCATCGCGGCGACCGCCGCATACCCGGCGGCCTCCGAGCGGTACGCCGAGGACGCCCGCTTGAAGTACCAGCGGCAGCCGGTCACCAGCACGGGCACGGCGACGAGGACGGCGAGCGCCAGCGGCGGCGCGGTCACGGTGAGCGCGCCGATCAGCAGGCCGGCCCAGACGACGCCGATCGCCAGCTGCGGCACGGCCTCGCGCATCGCATTGGCCAGCCGGTCGATGTCGGTGGTGATCCGCGAGAGCAGATCGCCTGTCCCGGCCCGCTCCAGCACGCCCGGCGGCAGCCCGACCGACCGCACCAGGAAGTCCTCGCGCAGATCGGCCAGCATCTCCTCGCCGAGCATCGCTCCGCGCAGCCGCATCAGCCGCACGAACACGGTCTGGACGACGAGCGCGAGCGCGAACAGCGCGGCGGTGCGCTCCAGATGGAGGTCGCCCGCGCCGTCCGCCAGATCCTCCACGAGCCCGCCCAGCAGATAGGGGCCGACCATCGAGGCGATCACGGCGACGGCGTTGACGGAGACCAGCAGGACAAAGGCCGCGCGGTGCCGCCGCAGCAGCTCGCGGACATACGCACGCACGGTCGCCGGGGTGCCGACGGGCAGGGTCGCCGCCGTCTGTGGGGCTGCCGGGTCGTATGCCGGTGGTGCCACGCCGATCATGCCGACTCCTCGATCTCTTCCAGTGCTTCCAGCGACTCGACGGCAGCGATCGTGTCGAGTCGTTCTTCCTCGGTCTCGCGGGTGACGACGGCCCGGTAGCCGTCGGTGCCGTGGAGCAGTTCGCGGTGTGTGCCCACCGCGGCCACCGTGCCGTCGTGGACGAAGACCACCCGGTCCGCCCGGTCCAGCAGGAGCGGTGAGGAGGCGAACACCACGGTCGTGCGACCGGCCCGCAGCCCCTTGACGCTCTCGGCGATCCGCGACTCCGTGTGCGAGTCCACCGCGGACGTCGGCTCGTCCAGGATCAGTACCTCGGGGTCCGTGACCAGCGAACGGGCCAGCGCGAGACGCTGGCGCTGGCCCCCGGAAAGGGAGCGCCCGCGCTCGGTGATCCGGGTCCGCATCGGGTCGCCCTGGCCGTCGTCGTCCGAAGACGCCTGGCCGAGCGCGTCCAGCACGTCGGCGCACTGGGCGGCCGCGAGGGCGTCCTCGGCGGCCACCTTCCCGGAGGCGGGGACGTCGAGCAGCTCCCGCAGGGTGCCGGAGAGCAGCACCGGATCCTTGTCCTGGACGAGGACTGCGGCACGGGCCTCGTCCAGCGCCAGTTCGTCCAGCGGCACCCCGCCGAGCAGGACGGACGGCGCGCCCTCGGCGTCCGCGGCCGGGTGCCCGCCGAGCCGTTCGGCCAGCAGTCCCGCCCCGTCCGGGTCGCCGCACACCACGGCGGTGAACTGGCCCGCGGGCGCGAGGACACCGGTGTCCGGGTCGTACAGATCCCCGCTCGGGCGGCCGTACTCCACGCCCGAGGGCTCCGTCGTGCGCCGCAGGGCGAGCACCCGGGCGGCGCGCTTCGCCGAGGGCCGCGAGAAGGAGTACGCCATGGCGATCTCCTCGAAGTGCCGCAGCGGATACATCAGCAGCGTCACCGCGCTGAAGGCGGTGACCAGTTCACCGACCTCGATCCGGCCGTCCTGGGCGAGGCCCGCTCCGTACCAGACGACCGTGATCAGCAGCAGGCCCGGCAGCAGCACCTGGATCGCCGAGATCAGCGACCACATGCGGGCGCTGCGGACGGCCGCCCTGCGTACCTCCTGCGAGGCCTGGCGGTAGCGGCCGAGGAACAGCTCCTCACCGCCGATGCCGCGCAGGACCCGAAGGCCCGCGACGGTGTCCGAGGCCAGCTCGGTGGCCCTGCCCGCCTTTTCGCGCTGGATGTCGGCGCGCCGGGTCGCCCGCGGGAGCAGCGGCAGCACGGCCAGCGCCAGCACGGGCACACCGATCGCCACCACCACCCCCAACTCCGGTTCGTACAGCGCCAGGCCGACGCAGACGAGCACCACGGTGATCGCCGCGGCGGCGAAGCGGGAGACGGCCTCCACGAACCAGCCGATCTTCTCCACATCGCCGGTGGAGACCGCGACCACCTCGCCGGCCGCGACCCTGCGGGTCAGCGCCGAACCGAGCTCCGCGGTCTTGCGGGCCAAAAGCTGCTGGACACGCGCCGCGGCGGTGATCCAGTTGGTGACGGCCGTGCGGTGCAGCATGGTGTCGCCCAGGGTGATCGCCACACCGCACCCGACGATCAGAGCGCCGGAGAGGGCGAGCGCGCTGCCGGAGCGGTCCACGACCGCCTGCACGGCCCGGCCGACGCCGAGCGGCAGCCCCGCGACTCCGCAGAAGTGGAGCAGTCCCCAGGCCAGCGCCTTGAACTGTCCGCCCAGCTGATTCCGCCCGAGCCAGAACAGGAACCGCGGCCCCGACCTGGCATCTGCCACACCAGGGTCGGGGTACGGAAGATCGCGAATCTGCATGATGTCCCAGTGCTCGAAAGTGGGGCGGAAACCGTGCAAGGTTCGCCTTTTCGAGCGCCGTTCCGCAATGGATTTTCCTGCTCCGGTGCCCACAACCCGCCAAGATCGAGCAGGTCACCCTGGCGCGCATCACCCGTGGCGCGCTTCACTCCTGGCCCATGAGACAACGAAGGATCATGTCCATGCTCACCGGGCTGGTGCTGGCGGCGGGAGCGCTTCTGGGCGCGGAGCCCGCCGCTGCCGGTGCGCAGTCGCGGGCCGCCGGTGCGGAGCCGCCCGCGGAGTTCGGCACCGACTGGCACGACCCGGTCACCGCCGCGCCTCCCGTCGCGCACCCCGGCGCCCGGTCCTGCCGGGTGACCCTGGCCGAGGCCCAGTTCCGCGACTTCACCCCGTACCGGGGGAGTTATACGCCGCCGAAGGACTGCGGACGCAGCTGGAGCAAGGTGGTGCTGCGGCAGGAGGGCAGCGTCAAGGGGCGGCAGTACGACCGGCTCGGCGATCTCACCGTCGGAGGGGTGGAGATCCTGCGCACCTCGACCCCGCAGCCCTCGCCGGACGGCATCGCCTGGTCGGTGGAGAAGGACGTCACGCGCTACAGCGACATCCTGCGCAGCGTCCAGCCGGTCGAGATGCTCATCGGCAACGTGGTCGACGGGACCTACACCGGCGTCTTCGACGTCAAGGTGACGCTCACCTTCTACGCGTCGGGCGGGGCGGCACGACCAGCGGCGACGCCCGACAAGGTGCTGGCCCTGGACGGCAGTTCGCTGACCTGGCCGCGCAACTCCGAGCGGATACTCGCCGAGGTGTACGCGACCGGATCGGGCGGCGGCTGCGAGGAGTACTGGTATCTGACCGTCCCGGACTCCGCCCCCTACTCCTGCAAGGCCACCGGAGGCCCCTACCGGGAGGTGCAGATCGCGGTGGACGGCCGGCTCGCCGGAATCGCCGCGCCGTTCCCGACCGTCTGGACGGGCGGCTGGTCCAACCCCTTCCTCTGGTACGTCATTCCGGGACCGCGCGCCTTCGACATCCAGCCGGTTCAGTACGACCTCACCCCCTTCGCCGCGCTGCTCAACGACGGACGGCCGCACCGGATCGACGTGTCCGTCGTCGGAGTCCCGGCCGGTCGGACGGGCTGGAGCACACCCACCAATGTGCTGGTGTGGCAGGACGCGGGGAGCACGGTGGTGACCGGTGCGCTGACCCGTCACGAGGAGTCCGCACCCGTCAACTCCACGACGCACACGCCCGGTTCACCGCATCGGCTCGACATGAAGGGCGCCCACCGCCTCACCGTCGCCGGGCATCTGAACACCTCGCACGGGCGGGTCGAAACGACGGTGAGCCGCGCTCTCGCGAACAGCTCCGTCCACCGCTGGACCGAGGGCGAGAGCACGGACGCGCTCAAGGGGGCCTGGACCGACGACGAGACCGTGAGAGCCGGACGCCGGGTGACCCTGACACATCGGACGTACACGATGGACGGCGTCACCACGCTCGGCGCGGGCGACCGGCTGCGCACCGTTCTCAGATTGGGGGACAGGGCGGACACCCTTGTGACGCAGGGCGGCAGGCGATCGGCATGGTCCCGTACCGACGACGCGTACAGGGGAGACGCGACCTACACCGCCGATGTGCCACGCGACCAGCGGCATGCGATCGGTACGACGGCGGAGCGCTACCGGGCATACGGCTCCGACGGCTGCTACGACCGCAGCCTGCAGACCGTCCAGGGGACCGTGACCGAGGACCGGCAGCGCTGCTGAGCCGTGTCCGGTCGCGTGCGGGGCCCGGCAGGTTGAGCGCCGGCCCCCGCATGCTCCTCAGCCCGCGGGCCTGACGGAATCCACGCCGGGACGCGACGTGCGCCAATCCCCACGGGTGAAGTCGGGGATCTGCTGCGGAGCGCCCTTCGCCCTGATGGAGGCATGGCTGAGCGGGACGGGCGCCGTCCAGGTGGCCGCGTCGTACACATCGAAGTCCGGCACCAGACCCAGTCGCATGCACTGCATCAGCCGGAAGACCATGATGTAGTCCATTCCGCCGTGGCCGCCCGGCGGATGGGCGTGCTCCTTCCACAGCCAGTGGTCCCAGTCGGCGTACGCGCCGAAGTCGCCCCACTGGTCATCGGTGTGGTCGGGCTCCAGGTAGATCCGCTCGGGATAGTCCTCGAATACGCCCTTCGTGCCGCCGAGGCTGTTGATCCTGCTGTACGGGTGAGGACCCGACACATCGTGCTCCAGCCGCACGACCCGTCCCTTGGCGGTCTGGACCAGGCTGATGGTGCGGTCGCTCTCGATGTACGTCTCCTTCCAGCTCGGGTCGCCGGGCGGCATGTGCGCCGCCCGGTACTGGGCGAGACCCAGCGCGGGCGTGCCGAAGCTGGAGATGCTGACCGCCCGGTCGCCGCGGTTGATGTCCAGGTAGTTGGAGACGGGACCGAAGCCGTGGTTCGGGTAGAGGTCGCCGCGCAGCCGGGTGTGCCACAGCCGCCGCCAGGGGCCCTCGTAGTAGTCGGGGTCGAACATCAGGCCGCGCAGATCGTGGTTGTACGCGCCGGCGGCGTGCAGCAGGTCGCCGAACTTGCCCGCGTGCGCCATGCGCAGCACCCGCATCTCGTTCTTTCCGTAGCAGCAGTTCTCCAGCTGCATGCAGTGCCGGCGGGTGCGCTCCGAGAGATCGACCAGCTTCCACAGCTCGTCCAGTCGCAGAGCGATCGGACACTCCACGCCGACGTGCTTGCCGTTCAGCATGGCTGACTTCGCCATCTCGAAGTGGACGTCCCAGGGGGTTGCCGCGTAGACGAAGTCGATGTCGCCGCGCACGCACAGCTTCTCGTAGTCGTGCTCGCCGTTGGTGTAGAGCGCGGGTGCCGGCTGACCGGCCTTGACCACTTTGGCCGCCGCGCGCTCGGCCTTGGCCCTGACGGGGTCGCAGAGGGCGACGACCCTGACCCCGGGGAGGGCGAGGAAGAGATCGATCATGCTGCCGCCGCGGTTGCCGAGGCCGATGATGGCGACCCGTACGGTGCTGCGCCCTTCGAAGGGCACCCCGATCATCGTGCGGCCCTTGCGGACGGGGGTGGGGGCCGACGGCGGCCCGCTCTCCGCCGCTGTGCCGGTCCCGGCTGCCGCGGCGGCGCCGGTGCCCAGTACGCCGAGACCGAGACCCGCGCCGGCCGCACCGGCCGTGGTCCGCAGGACCGAGCGGCGGGTGGGCGGCCCGTCGCCCTCTTCGGCTTTGTCCGGATCGTGCTGAGCTGCGTCGTTCATGGAGCCTCCAGGAGAGCGGTCCTTGAGCTGACGTGCGCTGCGGATTCATGAACGCCGGTCCTGGGAGGAGCGGTTGGGGCAACCGGTCCGGGGCGACCCGGCCGTGGGCGGCCGGGCCTGCGGCACCCGTCGAGGGCGGTCCGGCTCATGAACCTCGGTAGGGACCTTGGTAGTTGAGGCTGGTGATGCGCAAGAGCGCCGTTTGGACTCTTGGCTCCGGGTCCTTGGACTCTTCTGTACGCCGCTCGGCATGCTGAGGCCGGGTCATGGCCGGGTCATGGCCGGGTCATGGCCGGGTCGTGGCGGGTGACGGCGGGTCATGGCGGGTCATGGCGGGTCATGGCGGGTCACGGCCGGGAGTGAACTGCCGGCCCCGGCACCGACAGCGTCACGACACGTCCCCCGTTCGTTTCAGCAGCGTGGGCCCGGACCGTCGACCAGGGTCGACAGCAGTCCGCCGAGCACCTCGCGCTGGTCGGCGGTCAGCGGGGCCAGAATGTCCTCCGCCGCTGCCCGGCGCGCACCGCGGAGCGCTCTGAGGGTGGCGCGTCCCGTGTCGGTGAGCTCGATCCGGATCACCCTGCGGTTGGTCGGGTCCGGTGCGCGGCGCACGCACCCGCTCGCCTCCAGCCCGTCGACAAGGCTGGTCACCGCGCGGGGGACCACCTCCAGGCGGGCGGCGAGGTCGGCCATGCGCGGGGGCTCGTCGTAGTGCGCGAGGGTGCGCAGAAGGCGGGACTGCGCGGGGGTGATCGCGATGTCCGCCGACTCCAGCTGCCGCTTCTGGCTGCGGTGGAGCCGTCGGCTCAGCCGCAGCAGTTGCTCGGCCAGCAGGCCGTCGGGGTCGGAGTTCATGCCGGGAACAATATCAGGACCCCGTTCATTGTGAGGATAGGTAACAATGAGCTATGCTCTCAAAATCTTTGCTGTGTCACCTTTCATTCCGTCTCGTCACTGTCGAAGGAGCCCATGCGTATCCACGACGAGTCCACCTGGACACCACCGCCACATGACCAGGAACAGGCGCCCGCGCAGGTGCGGCGGATCCTCAGTCTCTTCAGCCCCTACCGCGGACGCCTCGCCGTCGTCGGCCTGCTCGTCGGCGCCGCTTCGCTCGTCGCGGTCGCCTCCCCCTTCATGCTCCGCGAGATCCTCGACACCGCGATCCCGCAGGGCCGCACCGGGCTGCTCACCCTGCTCGCCCTCGGCATGATCCTCACGGCGGTGATGACCAGCGTCTTCGGCGTGCTCCAGACCCTGATCTCCACCACCGTCGGCCAGCGCGTCATGCACGACCTGCGCACCGCGGTCTACGCCCAGTTGCAGCGCATGCCGCTCGCTTTCTTCACCAGGACCCGCACCGGAGAGGTCCAGTCGCGCATCGCCAACGACATCGGCGGGATGCAGGCGACCGTGACGTCCACGGCGACGTCCCTGGTCTCCAACCTCACGGCCGTGGTCGCCACCGTTGTCGCGATGCTCGCCCTGGACTGGCGGCTCACCGCCGTCTCGCTGCTCCTGCTGCCGGTGTTCGTGTGGATCAGCCGCCGCGTCGGACGCGAGCGCAAGAAGATCACCACGCAGCGCCAGAAGCAGATGGCCGCCATGGCCGCCACCGTCACGGAGTCGCTCTCCGTCAGCGGCATCCTGCTCGGCCGCACCATGGGCAGGGCCGACTCGCTCACCACCTCGTTCGCCGAGGAGTCCGAGCGGCTCGTCGACCTCGAAGTGCGCTCCAGCATGGCCGGGAGGTGGCGGATGTCCACCATCGGCATCGTCATGGCCGCCATGCCCGCCCTCATCTACTGGGCCGCCGGACTCGCGCTCCGTTCCGGCGGGCCCGCCATCTCGATCGGCACGCTCGTCGCCTTCGTCTCGCTCCAGCAGGGGCTGTTCCGCCCCGCCGTGAGCCTGCTCTCCACCGGCGTGCAGATGCAGACCTCGCTCGCACTCTTCCAGCGGATCTTCGAGTATCTCGATCTTCCGGTGGACATCACGGAACCGGAGAAGCCGGTCCGGCTGGAGAAGGCCCGCGGTGAAGTGCGGTTCGAGGACGTCGTCTTCGCGTACGACGACAAGCAGACCCGGCCCACCCTCGACGGCATCGACATCACTGTGCCTGCGGGCGGCAGCCTCGCCGTCGTCGGGCCCACCGGCTCCGGAAAGTCCACCCTCAGCTATCTGGTCCCCCGGCTCTACGACGTCACCGGAGGCAGGGTCACGCTCGACGGGGTCGATGTGCGCGATCTCGACTTCGACAGCCTCGCCCGGGCCGTGGGAGTCGTCTCGCAGGAGACGTATCTCTTCCATGCGTCCGTCGCCGAGAACCTGCGTTTCGCCAAGCCGGACGCGACCGACGAGGAGATCGAGGCGGCGGCCCGCGCGGCCCAGATCCACGACCACATCGCCTCCCTGCCGGACGGCTACGACACTCTGGTCGGCGAGCGCGGCTACCGCTTCTCCGGAGGCGAGAAGCAGCGCCTCGCCATCGCCCGGACGATCCTGCGCGACCCGCCCGTCCTCATCCTCGACGAAGCGACCAGCGCCCTCGACACCGGTACGGAGGCGGCGGTGCAGCAGGCGATCGACGCGCTCTCGGCGGGCCGGACCACCATCACCATCGCGCACCGGCTCTCGACGGTCAGGGACGCGGACCAGATCGTGGTCCTCGACGCGGGCCGCACGGCCGAGCGCGGCAGCCACGAGGAACTGCTCGACAGGGACGGCCGCTATGCCGCTCTGGTGCGCAGGGACGCGGAGTTGGAGCCCGTTGCCACTTGACGTACCGCCTCCGCCGCCGGTGCGGCATGATCGCCGCCCATGAGAGCTCTCCTTGGGGTGGAACTGCCCGGGTACCGACAGGACGACCAGGACGTATGGGTCAATGACGACGGCGACGTGCTGTCTCTGCACTTCTTCGGCCTGCCGCCGGACCTGCCCGGCGTCGCTCGACGACGGACCGGCCCTGCGTGCCGCGCTCACCCGCGTCACGGCCCGTGCGGGCGGCGGACTGATCGAAGCCTCGGTGAAGTCGCTCGGCGCGCTTCCCGCGCTGAAGCAGATACTGAAGCTGCCGCTGCCGGGACAGCCCAGCGGCCAGGCATTCATCGGCAGCTTCACCGTGCCGCGCGCCATGTGCAGCACGGTGGTGAAGGTGCAGGCACCCGAGCGGGGCATGACGGGGATGCGCGAGGCCATGGTGATGGCGCAGGTCGGCCACGACAAGTACTTCCGGCCGCACCCGTACGCTCCTGACGTGCAGGGAGGGCTGCCGTTCCACGCAGCCGACCACGCCCAGTGGGACGCGCAGTTCCCGGATCATCCGCTGACGCGGGTGCGGCGCACCCTGGACGCCCTCGCCGCCGCGGTGCAGGTGGTGCCGGAGTTCGCAGCGCTGCCGCCCTTCGCACCGTAGGCGCGCGCCGGGCGGATTCTGCCGGCCCGGCCTCCGCAGGTCCCGTCCGGCAGTCGTGCCGGGGGCCGGGCGTCCGGTGCCGGGAACCGCGCCCGCTCCGGGTTAGCGTGCCCGTATGAGGAACGAACCACGGTCGGCCGGGCCCGGGCGCGGGTTCCGGCCGGCCCGCCGAGGGGTGTGGCTGCTGCTGATCGTCGGGGCGGTCCTCGTCGCGACGGCCGCGGTGCTGCTCCTGCTGCTGCTCAGGCAGGGCCAGAAGGAGCTGGCGACACTGCTCGTCCCGGAGGGCCGGCGGGCCGCGCAGGTCTACACCACCGTCGACAGGGCCCTCGACGAGAAGGCCGGCACCACGGCGAAGGTGGCCCGCACGGCGGGACTGAGGCTCCCGGCCGAGGCCGGGGGCAACCCCGAGGGCTATCTCTTCCCTGCCACCTATCCCATCGACGAGGACGCGACGCCGACGAGCATGCTCGGCTACATGGTCGACACCGCCAACAAGCGGTTGGGCGCCGATCGCATGAGCGACGGGGCTCGTCACAGTGGTGTGACGGTCTATCAGGCGGTGGTCATCGCCAGCATCGTGCAGGCCGAGGCCGACACCCCCGAGGACATGGGGAAGGTCGCCCGGGTCGTCTACAACCGGCTGGCGAAGGGGATGCCGCTGCAGATGGACTCGACCCTGAACTACGCCTTGAACCGCAGCACGCTGGACACCACGGCCGCGGACACCAGGATCGACAGCCCGTACAACAGCTATCGCCGCCGGGGACTGCCGCCGACGCCCATCGGTAACCCCGGGGACCAGGCACTGCACGCGGCGATCACCCCAACGCCCGGCGACTGGCTCTACTTCGTCACCGTGGCACCGGGGGACACCCGCTTCACGGCGAGCTACGAGGAACACCGGCGCAACGTTGAGGAGTTCAACGCACGGCGCCGGGGCGCGAGCGGCGGCGGCTGAGACCTCCCTCAGATCAGCGCCGGTTCGTCGCGCTCCAGCAGCCGTTTGATCTCGCGGACCGCCGCCCGGCCTGCCCGGTTGGCGCCGATCGTCGAGGCCGAAGGCCCGTAGCCGACGAGATGGATCCGCTCGTCCCGCACCGTGCGGGTGCCCTCCACCCGGATGCCGCCGCCCGGCTCGCGCAGCTTCAGCGGGGCGAGATGGTCGATCGCCGCCCGGAAGCCGGTCGCCCAGAGAATCACATCGGCCTCCACCATCCGCCCGTCGTCCCAGGCCACGCCCGTCGGTGTGATCCGGTCGAACATCGGCAGCCGGTCCAGGACTCCTGCCTCGCGGGCACGGCGGACGGCGTCGTTGAGCGGCAGGCCGGTCACCGAGACCACGCTCCGCGGTGGCAGTCCTCGCCGTACCCGCTCCTCCACCAGGGCGACAGCGGCCCGTCCGGCGTCTTCACCGAAGGGCCCCTCACGGAAGACCGGTTCGCGGCGCGTCACCCACCAGGTCTCCGCCCCGACCTCCGCGATCTCCATCAGATGCTGGGTTCCCGAGGCCCCACCGCCGACGACGACCACCCGCTGTCCGGCGAACTCCTCGGGCCCCGGGTAGTTCACCGTGTGCAACTGGCGTCCCCCGAAGGTCTCCTGACCGGGGTAGCGCGGCCAGAACGGACGGTCCCACGTGCCGGTCGCGTTGATCAGCGCCCGCGCCGCCCAGGTCCCCCGAGAGGTCTCGACGAGCAGCCGGCCGTGCTCGCCCTCCCGCACCGCCCGGACGTCGACCGGCCGGTGGACCCGCAGGCCGAAGCGCTTCTCGTACGCGGTGAAGTAGGCGCCGATGACCTCGGACGAGGGGCGTGTCCCGTCCGCGCCGGCCAGCTCCATGCCCGGCAGCGCGTACATGCCGTGCACCTTGCCGTACGTCAGCGAGGGCCAGCGGAACTGCCAGGCGCCGCCCGCCCGTGGGGCATGGTCGAGCACAACGAAGTCGCGGTCCGGCACGAGACCGGAGCGCCGCAGATGGTAGGCGCCGGACAGTCCTGCCTGTCCGGCGCCGATCACGACCACGTCCACGTCACGCACCCCGAAGTTGTTCACCCTTCTACCAACTGTGGAGGGTGTGTGGATCTTCCCGCTCCTCGGGCGGGACGGTGTGCCGCGCTCGGTGGGCGAGCCCGGCAAGATCCACAGGAAGGCCCTAGAGGAAGTTCACGCCCTGGGCCAGCGGCAGGCTGTCGGAGTAGTTCACCGTGTTCGTCGCCCGCCTCATGTACGCCCGCCAGGCGTCCGAGCCCGACTCGCGCCCGCCACCCGTCTCCTTCTCGCCACCGAACGCCCCGCCGATCTCCGCGCCCGAGGTGCCGATATTGACGTTGGCGATCCCGCAGTCGGAGCCGTCCGCGGCCAGGAAACGCTCCGCCTCGCGCTGGTCCCGCGTGAAGATGCTGGAGGACAGCCCCTGAGGGACGCCGTTCTGCAGAGCCACGGCCTCCTCCAGCGTCCGGTACGTGAGTACGTACAGGATCGGCGCGAAAGTCTCCCGGCGCACGACGTCCGTCTGCGCGGGCATCCGTACCACCGCGGGCCGCACATACACCGCATCCGGCGCATGCTCCGCGAGCTGCCGGTCACCGCCGGTGAGGATCTTGCCGCCGTCGGCCTCGGCCGCGGCCAGCGCCTCGGACATCGCCCGGTGCGCCGTGCCGGAGATCAGCGGCCCCACCAGCGTGCTCTCCCGGAACGGGTCGCCCACCGGCAACTGGCCGTACGCATGGACGATCTTCTCCACCAGCAGGTCGGCGACGTCCTCGTGGACGATCAGCCGCCGCAGCGTGGTGCAGCGCTGGCCCGCGGTGCCCGCAGCGGAGAACACGATCCCGCGAACGGAGAGGTCCAGATCGGCCGACGGCGTGACGATCGCCGCGTTGTTGCCTCCCAGTTCGAGCAGACAGCGGCCGAAGCGGGCCGCCACGCGCGGGCCGACCTCACGCCCCATACGGACCGATCCCGTCGCGCTCACCAGCGCGACCCGCCCGTCGTCGACCAGCCGCTCACCCGTCTCCCGCCCTCCGAGCAGCAGGCGGTGCACCCCGGCGGGCGCGCCGGTGTCCTCCGCGGCGCGGGCGAGAAGCGCGTCACAGGCGAGAGCGGCCAGCGGCGTCAGCTCCGAAGGCTTCCAGACCACCGTGTCGCCACAGACCAGGGCGATCGCGGTGTTCCACGCCCAGACCGCGACCGGAAAGTTGAAGGCCGAGATCACGCCCACCACGCCCAGCGGGTGCCAGCTCTCGCAGAGCCGGTGGCCCGGGCGCTCGGAAGCCATGGTCCGTCCATAAAGCTGCCGTGAGAGGCCGACCGCGAACTCACAGATGTCGATCATTTCCTGTACTTCGCCGAGCGCCTCGGAGCGGATCTTCCCGGCTTCGATCGTGACCAGGTCGGCCAGCTGTTCCTTGTGTTCGCTCAGCAGCTCGCCCAGCCGTTTGACCAGCGCTCCGCGCTGCGGCGCGGGAACCGTGCGCCACTGGCGAAACGCCTCGGCGGCGGCGCCGATCGCCGCGTCGGTTTCGTCGGGAGAGGGGGCGGGCAGGGTGAACAGCGTCGCACCGGTCAGCGGCGTACGGGCGACGACATCGCCGCCGTCCGCAGGCAGCCGGGCGCCGCAGCCGAGCAGGCTCTCCCTGGCCCGGGCGCGCAGCGAGTCGTTGTCCGGAAGCGTGGTGCCGTTGCTGGTCACGATGTGTCCTTGGGGAGTCCGAGGGCCCGGCGGGCCTGCTGAAGAGAACGGTCCTGCTGAGCGGCGTAGAGGTCGAAGGGGTCGTGGACCGGGCGTTCGAGGACGCCGGAGAGCCACTGCTGGTCGTAGTGGGCGCCCGCGACGGAGGAGTCCCTGGTGCCCTCGTCGGTGAGGTTCGACTGGAAGATCCCGGCGGCCGACCGGGGAAGGAAGTCCTCGTAGACGATCGGTGCGGCGCTCAGCCAGCCGCCGTCGAGGAGACCCGCGAGGTCCTGCGGCGGTGTACGGCCGTCACGAGGCCGGCCGGTGGCCGGCTCGTAGCGGAAGTACGCCCGCTCCTGGACGGCCAGCTCACGTTCGGTGCGCGGGAAGCGGCTCGGCCACCTCTCGGCCGGCTCGCCGATCAGCTCGTCGTAGAGGGCACGGCCCGCCCGGGTGAGCGCGATACCGCGTGCCTCGACCTCGCCGAAGCGCACTCGCAGCGAGCCCTCGCCCACGCTGCCGTCACTCTCCCGGAAGCGGCGGGGCTCGGCCAGTGCCCTGAACGACGTCTGCCGCAGCAGCACATCCGGGCCGTCCCAGCGCGGTGGCCCCTGAATCCGGTCGATCATCGTGATGCCCAGCTCGCCCATCCGCCGATAGAGCTCGTCGATGTCGAGCACCCGAGGCGTGAGGTGGTTGACATGGGTGCTCGTGACCCCGCCGATGTCGGCCGCGACGGCGGAGACCCGCTCCAGTTCGGCGTACCAGGCACGGTCAACCGGCTCCGGGGACAGCTCGAAAGCGGCCACCGCCAGCGCGAGGAAGCGCTCGGCGTTCTCCTCGCCGAGCCCCCGCTCCCGCTCGGCGCGCTCGGCCAGCCGAAGGAGCTCGGACGGGAAGAGTTCACGCCGGCCCAGGAACGACTCCAGGCGCGCTTCGAGATCCGGGTCGAAGAACCGCCGGTCGGCCGTGGTGAGCATCGAGGTGAAGACCCGGAACGGATTGCGTTCCAGCTCCTCGGCGTCGATCGGCCGGAACGCCGTGGAGACGACCGGCACGGCGCTGGCCGCCGCCTCGCGCAGATCGTAGAAACCGACCGGCTCCATGCCCAGCGCGGCGAAGATCAGGGCGGCCCGGCGCATCTCGCGCGGTGTGCCGACGCGGATGGCGCCGTGCCGCTCTGCCGTGACCCGTGCGATCCCGCCCAGCCGCCCCGTGTCGCCCGTCCTGGCGATCACCTCGTCGTTGACCTGCGCCGAGACCTCCAGCAGCGTGGTGTACGCGGGGACCTCGTTCCCGTACATGCCGGACAGCCGCCGCGCGAACTCGGCCCGCAGGCGCCAGGTGGGGAGCATTGCGTCCTCCTTGCCGTCGGGTGGCGCCGGTCAGATGATGTGGGCCTCGGGGCGGGCGGTGGCCCGCCCCTCGAAGCGGGCGGCGGACAGCGGGCCCACATCGATGAACGGCGTCCGCTCCAGGTACAGATCGCGCACGATCTCGCCGACCGCGGGCGCCTGCAGAAACCCGTGCCCGGAGAAGCCGGTGGCATACAGAAAACCGCTCACATCGCCCGACCGGCCGATCAGGGCATTGCGGTCCGGTGTCATCTCGTACAGCCCCGCCCAGCCGCTCGCGGCCGGGAGACCGGCGAGCGCCGGCGCCCGCCGCCCGGCCGCCTCGCGGAACGGCTCCAGCCACTCCCGGCTGAACTCCCGCCCGAAGCCCGGCTCCTGGCGCGGGTCGGACAGTCCGAGGACCAGTCCGTCCGCGCCGTCGTTGTGGAAGTAGAGCGTGGACGCGAAATCCAGGGTGAAGGGGATCCGCGGCGGGGCCGGGGACATGGGTCCGGTCAGCGCGATCTGCCGGCGCAGCGGGGTGACCGGAAGGGTCACACCCGCCATCGCGCCGACGGCCCGCGACCAGGGGCCCGCGGCGCACACCACCGTCGGGGTTCGCACCGTGCCCGCGGTCGTGCGCACCGCCGTCACCCGGCCGGCCTCGACATCGACGGCTGTGACCGAGCACCGTGTACGCAGGGTCGCGCCGAGCTGCTGCGCGGCACGCAGATAGCCGTGCACCGCAGCCCTCGGCAGCGCATAGCCGTCGTCGGGGGAGTGCGCCGCGGCGAGGACGGAGCGGGGATCCACGTAGGGGCACAGCTCGTGCGCCTCCCGCGGCGTGATGATCCGGCTGCGGACCCCGAGCTCGTTCTGTACGTCCACGGCCTCCTGGAACGTCGCGACCTCGGCCTCACCGGCAAGGAGGAAGAGATAGCCGACACGGTCGACACCGACGTCCGTTCCCGGGCGCGAGGTGAACGCCTGCCAGGCCTCCAGGCTGCGCTGCCCCAGCCGGATGTTGAGCGGATCCGAGAACTGGGCGCGGATCCCGCCGATCGGCTTGCCCGACGAGCCGGACGCCGGTCGGTCGCGCTCCAGGACCAGGACGTTCCCCACTCCGGCCTCGGCCAGATGGAAGGCGACGCTGGCGCCGACAACACCTCCGCCGACGACCACGACGTCCGCCGTCCGGGGCAAGGGAGCGGAATTATTTCGCAGAGCGCTGTGAACCATGCAGGAGCCGTCCCGTCTGCTCGATACAGACATGGTGGACGCCTGTGACTCTTCGCGTCCATTGACGGTTTCAGTAGTCGATCTTTTAGATTTCTTTCATGGAACTCGGTGGTGCGCATCTGCGGGCTCTGGTGGAACTCGCCCGTTGCGGCACGATGACTGCGGCTGCCGCGACGCTCGGATACACGCCGGGCGCCATCTCGCAGCAGATCGCCCAGCTGGAGCGGACGGCCGGCGCGCAGTTGATCAGGCGGGCGGGACGCCGGGTCGAGCTCACGGACGCGGGGCACACCCTGGTCGTCCACGCCGGTCGCATCCTGCGGGCACAGGCCGAGGCGGCGGCCGCCATCGAGCGCACCCGCACGGAGATCGCGGCACGGCTGCGGCTCGGCGTGTTCGGCACGGCCGCTGCCGCGTTCCTGCCACCCGCCCTGCGCTGGCTCTCCCGGCATCACCCGGGTGTACGGGTGGTCAGCCAGGAGGTGGACGTCGACCAGGCCCATGCGGAGGTGTCCGCCGGGCGGGTCGATCTGGCCCTCGGGCTGGACTACCCCGACGCCCCGCTCGCCCGGGACGAGACCTCCGAGCTCGTACGGCTGCACTCCGAACGCTTCTCACTGGCCGTGGCCGCCAGCGACGCCCCGTCGCGGGAGACCTCATGGCGACTGACCGAACTTCGCGAGCGGGACTGGATCCTGCCCGCCGCCCACACGCACTACGGAAGGGCCGTCCGCACGGCCTGCCGCCGGGCCGGTTTCGAGCCGCGCGTCGCCCACGAGGTCACCGACACGGCCACCTCACTGGCCATGGTGGGTGCCGGTCTCGGCGTGGCGCCGCTGACCGGGCTGATGCTGAGGCTGCGCTCGGACGGGATCGTCGCCGTGCCGCTGGACGATCAGGTCGAACGCCATGTGGTGGTGGCCGTGCGCGCCGCCGCGCGGGGGCGCCCGTCGGTGGAGGTGCTGATCGAGGCGCTGCGCCGGGCGGCGACGACGGGGGCGTGATGCCAGGAGCGGGACGTCGGGCAGCGCGCCTGGAGGCCCGGTGGTGGTTCGGCGGGCAGCGCGCCTGGAGGCCAGGAGCGGGACGTCGGGCAGCCTGGAGGCCAGGAGCGGGACGTCGGGCACTCGCCTGGAGGCCCGGTGGTGGTTCGGCGGGTCCCTTCGCAGGGAAGCGGCGAGGATGGGCCCATGCCCGGACCTTTCGCCACCACGACCCTGACCCTCACCACCGGCCTCACCGAGACGGTGACCGATCTGACCCGAGCCTGCGAGGAGTTCCTCGCCGGGGCCGCCGACGGCCGGGACGGACTGCTCAATGTCTTCGTCCCGCATGCGACAGCCGGTATCGCCGTCATCGAGATGGGCGCGGGCAGCGACCACGACCTGCTGTCCGCGCTGCACGCCCTGCTGCCCGCGGACAACCGCTGGCAGCACCGGCACGGCAGCCCCGGCCACGGCAGGGACCATGTGCTGCCCGCGTTCGTTCCGCCGCACGCCACCCTGCCGGTCATCGGCGGCAGCCTGGAACTCGGTACCTGGCAGTCCGTCTGCCTCGTGGACACGAACAAGGACAACCCCGACCGACAGGTCCGGCTGAGCTTCCTCGGCTGAGGCTGATCAGGACGTACCGGCTGCCCGGCAGCGCGGCGGTCAGGCGGTCCCGCGGCCGGGCGCTGCGCGGCGCCGCCGGCCCAGTCGCGGAGGCGCGCGAGCAGGCCGAGAATGAGACGCCGGGCGTCCGCGTCGTCCGCGCGTCGTCCGCACGTCGTCTGCCGGAGGCACCATGGCGCAGCAGTCGGAGAGAGCCGCGAGCGGGGCCATGGCCCCCGCGGCGTTCCGGGCGCTGTACGAGCGGCTGCGCGAGGAGGCCCGGCAGGACCCCGACGACCGGCGCGGTGCGCTGAACCACCTCACCCCACCCCGCGTGGCGGCTGCGGCCCGGGAGGTGCGCAGCGGACGCACCGTGTCGCTGGCCGCGCCCGTGGAGACCTGGCCGGGGCCCGACAACCCCGAGCCCGCCGCCCACCGGCTCACCGGACCGGCGGCGCACGACATCGGAGCGGACGGGCTGCACTTCGCCCTCGACCACTTCTCGATGAATGTGCACGGTGACGCCGACAGCCACCTCGACGCCCTGTGCCATGTCCTCTACGACGGGACGCTCTACAACGGCGTCCCGGCGACCAGCCTGACGCCGGAGGGCGCGGGCTCGCTCTCCGTCGAGATCGTCCGCGACGGCATCGTCGGGAGGGGTGTCCTGCTGGACATCCCCCGGCTTCGGGGCGTGCGCTGGCTCGAACCGGGCGACCATGTGACGGTGGACGACCTCCTCGCTGCGGAAGCCGCGCAGGACGTGCGCGTCGGCGCCGGAGACCTGCTGCTCGTACGGGTCGGCCACCGCCGCCGACGGCAGGAGCTCGGCGCCTGGAACGCGGCACAGGACCGGGCCGGACTTCATCCGACGGCCATGGAGTTCGTCGCCGAGCGGCGCGTGGCGCTGCTGGGAGGCGACGGCAACAACGACACCGCGCCCAGTGCGGTTTCCGACGTGTCCTTCCCCGTCCATGTGCTGGGTGTGCACGCCATGGGGCTGCAGCTGATGGACTACCTGCAGTTCGAGGAGCTGGCCCCGGTGTGTGAGCAGGAGGGCCGCTGGAGCTTCCTGTGTGTGGTGGCTCCCCTGAGGCTCCCGGCGGCCACCGGCTCACCGGTCAACCCGATCGCCGTGCTGTGAGCGTGGAACGGGTCCGGCTTCCGGTCGACGGCTGCCGTGGGTCCGGTTCGCCGGGCCGTGCTGATCCGACCGGGCGAAGATTGTCCGCCGGGCGGCCCAACCCACGCTGGGCGGGAGTGCCCAGCGCGCGTGCCGGTGATTGCGTGGCGAGCAAGTGCCGACATCGAAGGCCCGCATCGTGCCGCTGCCCGTCGCGGGCAAGGGCGCGTCTTGCCGTCCCGGCACGACACCGTGTTCGTCGTACGGGCCGACGGCCGTCTGGAGGCAGGCGGCACAGCGGACGTGGCCTGAGGCAGGCGTCAGGAGCGGGCCGTACGGAGCCAGTCGTAGGCCGCTCGTGCCGTGAACTCGCCCTGGCCGCCCGCGAACAGCAGACCCGCGGTCCGGAACGCCGGGTCGCCGGCCGTACCGAGTACATAGGGAACGGCGATACAGCGCATGCCGGCCGCGTGCGCCGCCGCGGCTCCCGGCGGCGCGTCTTCCAGGACGACGCAGTCCGAGGGGGCGGCGCCCAGCCGGCGAGCGGCCTCGAGGAACACATCGGGTTCCGGCTTGCCGTGGGCGACCTCTTCGGCGGAGACGGCTGTGGTGATGAACGAATCCAGTCCGGTGCCTGCCAGCACGGCATCGATCGCGGCCCGCGAGGAGCCGGAGGCCACCGCCATCGGCATGCCCTGGGACCCCAGCAGCTCCACGAGCACGCGCATCTGGGGAAAGACATCCGTCGAGATGCGCGCCAGCTCCAGGTAGTGCCGGTTCTTCCCGGCGAGCAACTCCTCGAGCGGTGCGGCGATTCCGTACTGGTCACGCAGCACCTCCAGCGTCTCCCGCGTCCCGATGCCGATGAACCGGGTGTGCTGATCCCAGCCGAAGTCCCTCACTCCGTACTCGGCCAGGAGCCTGCGCCCCGCCTCGAAGTAGTTCGGCTCGCTGTCCACGAGTGTGCCGTCGAGATCGAAGATGACCGCAGGAGTGCGTGTTTTGCTCATGCGCTCCAGCATGCCAAGGCGTGGCTCACCGCGAGGCGTCGGCAGCCCGCCCCACCGACTCGACCAGCGGCAGCAGCCGGTGCGGCACCCGCTCGCGCAGGGCCACCTCGGTGCGGGTGCGCACCACGCCCGGGAGCTGGATCAATCGCTGGATCACATCTTCCAGATGGCCGTTGTCACGTGCGGCGACCCGGGTCAGCAGGTCGCCGCCGCCGGTGATCGAGAAGGCCTCGATGATCTCGGGAACGGCCGCGAGGGCATCGCCGACCTCGTCCAGATGCCCCTGGGTGACCTCGATGTGGACGAAGGCGAGCACCGGGTGCCCGAGCGCCGCGAGCGAGAGATACGGCCCCGTGCCGGTGATCACACCCTCCCGTTCCAGCCGGTCGATCCGGGCCTGGAGGGTGCCGCGCGCGATGCCCAGGATGCGGGCGTACGCGCGCACGCTGGTGCGTGGCTGCTCGATCAGCAGCCGCAGGATGCGAGTGTCGAGCGTGTCCACCGCCATGGTCCGTTGGCCTCCTTCTGGCCGGTTTCAGTCCACTATGACTGTACCAATGGCACATCTGAGGCTGGTCGAGTTGAGCCACCGCGCGCGGTGATGCTTTCCTCTCCCCACAGGGCGCTGCGCAGCGTCGGCACGGCGACGGAGCCGGACCGGACCCGCGGCGCCTTTGCCATGTGCGAGAGCCCGCCGAACAGCAAGGGGGCGAGAGGGCCGTCGTGAAGAGCCTGACCGGTGTGAAGCGGATGTTCGTCGCGCCCGATCCCGGGTGTGTACGGCTGCGTGTCTCGACGCGCGCCGTGCTCGGGGTCGCCGCCGCCGTCGCCGCGGCCGAGCTCGCCGGACTGTCCCTCGTCGCCTCCATCACCGGCGGCCTCGCCGCTCTGCTCGCCCTCTTCACCGTCGGCGACCCGACCGTGCGCCGCCAGGCGGTCACCACTGCCCTGCTGCCCGCCGCCGGCTTCCCCGTGCTCGCGCTGGCGACGACGCTGCACGGTCAGCCGCTGCCGCGCGCCGCCGCCTGGCTGGCCGTCGTCTTCTGCGGCGTCTACGCCCGGCGCTGGGGCCCGCGCGGACATGCGCTCGGGATCTTCGCCTTCATGATGTTCTTCGTCACCCAGTTCCTGCACGCGGTCCCGGCCCAGCTCCCCGAGTTGTACGGGGCGGTGGCGCTCGCTGTCACCGCCGCCGCCGCGGTCCGCTTCGCGCTGTGGTGCATCGAACGGCGCACACCGCCCCCCGCGCCGCCCGTGCCGCTCCCGGGCCGAGGGCTCGCCCGCCCCACCACTCGCCAGGCCTTCCAGGCGACCTTCGCCTGCGGCATCGCGCTCGCCGCGGGACAGCTGATCTCGCCCGACCGCTGGTACTGGGCGGTCGGCACCGCCTGGTGGATCTTCGTGAACACCGCATCGCGCGGTGAAACCCTCGTGCGTGGCTTCCGCCGCGTCGTCGGCACCGTCACCGGAATCGCCGCAGGCCTGCTCATCGCCATCCCGATCGCCGGTTCGCCGGTGCCGACCGCCGCCCTCGTGGCCGTCAGCGTCTTCGGCATCTTCTATACGGCCGCCCCCTCCTACAGCTGGATGATGTTCTTCGTGACCGTCATGGCGGGGCTGCTGTACGGGCTTCTCGGCGTCCTGCACCCTGGTCTGCTGCTGCTCCGGTTCCAGGAGACGGCGGTCGGTGCGCTCGGCGCGGCCCTCGGTGTGGCGCTGATCCTGCCTGTCACCACGCACGCGGCGACGGACGCCTGGATCCGGCGGGCCGTGCACTGCGTCCACGGCTGCACCGCAGCCGCGGCGCGGCGGCTGGCCGGGGACGAGCAGGCCGATCCGGCGCCGCTCGCCGCCGAACTGGAGCTGCTGCTCGGCCGTGTGCGTCTCTCTCTCGCCCCGCTCGTCCACCCCCTGAGCCCGCTGCGGGCCCGCAAGGCGCGCGCCCGTCAGGTCATCGCGCTGCTCGACGACTGCGCCCGCGAGATACACGGCCTGACCGCGGTCGCCGCCGACCCGGATGCCTCGCACGACGCCCGCCTGGCCGCCGCCTGTCACCGCGTCGAGGCGGCTGTGCACGCGCTGGTGCCGCCGGCCGTCCGTCAGACGAAGATCCGCGTGGACCTCGTGCCGGCGCCGCAGCACCACCCTGGTGCCGAGGCGGCACTCACGCACCTTCAGGCACTCGAGCGGGCGCTCGCGGCGTTGGATGCGCCCCTTCATACCTCGCCGAGCGCCCCCCTCGTGCCCGCCTGACCTGGGCAGCAGACACAACGCCCGTGATCGAGCAATTTCCCGGGGCACACACAGGGTGGATCACCATGTTCAAAGGGTAACCAGAGCGGCATCCACGTACGTTCCTCCAAGACCCTCGGGGGTGTGCGCCTTGCGAAAGCTGCTCAGATTCATGCGCCGGACCGGCGCACAGCTCGAAAAGCAGGAGGAAGAAGAGGTTCCGGCGCCGGCGCGCTGTCCGGTGAGCCATGGTCATGCCGCGGGCGAGGCCGAGCCTCGCACCGCTCCCTCTGCGCCGGCAACCGCGGGCGAACTGCACCAGGAGGCCGAGGACTTCATCCGCCTCTTCCACCGTGAGGAGTCGCCGGGGGACCCGGAGGCGCGGATCGCCGCCGTACGCGCGGAGATCGAGGAGACCGGCACCTACCGCCACACCCGCGCCGAGCTCGACTACGGCGCGCGCGTCGCCTGGCGCAACAGCAACCGCTGCATAGGCCGCCTCTACTGGCGCTCCCTGCGTGTCCGGGACCGCCGTCACATCGAGGACGCCGACTCCGTGGCCCGCGAGGCGGCCGACCATCTGCGCGAGGCCACCAACGGCGGGCGGATTCGCCCCCTGATCACCGTGTTCGCTCCGGACGCCCCTGACAGGCCCGGCCCCCGGATCTGGAACGAGCAGCTCGTGCGGTACGCGGGCTACGCCCAACGGCACGGGCCCCCCGTCGGCGATCCGCGCAACGCGGGGCTCACCGATTTCGCGCTGCGGCTCGGCTGGCCGGGCGGCCCGGGAACGCCCTTCGACCTCCTGCCCCTGGTCATCGAGGACGCCGACGGCAAGCCCCGCTTCTTCGAACTCCCGCGTGACGCCGTGCTCGAAGTGGAGCTGCGCCACCCCGAGGAGAGCTGGTACGCGAACCTGGGACTGCGCTGGCACGCGGTACCGGCGATCGCGAACATGTGCCTGGAGATCGGCGGCATCTGCTACCCCGCGGCCCCGTTCAACGGCTGGTACATGGGCACCGAGATCGGCGCCCGGAACCTCGCCGACGCCGACCGCTACGACCTGCTGCCGCGTATCGGCGAGCGACTGGGCCTCGACACCGCCGACGACCGCTCGCTCTGGAAGGACCGCGCCCTGGTCGAGCTGAACCGCGCCGTGCTCCACTCCTTCGACCGGGCGGGCGTCACCGTCACCGACCATCACACCGAATCGCGCCGCTTCCTCGCCCACCTGGACCGGGAGGAGAGCCATGGCCGCGGGGTGGGGGCGGACTGGTCCTGGATCGTGCCGCCCATGTCGGGAGCCACGACTCCCGTCTTCCACCGGACGTACGACACCACCCAGTGGCGCCCGGCCTACGTTCATCACCCCGAGGCGCAGGCCCGCGCCCGAGGGGAAGCGGACGAGTAGACAGAGTTGGTCTAGACCGCCTGCTACCGTCGGCCGCGCAGCACACGATCAGAGGGTGGAGAGAGGGGCAACGCTGTGGGCGACATACCCGCCGGGCGGGCATTCATCGGGTCGTTCACCTCGGCCGGGGGCCGCGGCATCATCGCGGCCTCCGTGGACGGGGAGACGGGCGGGCTGACGGAGACAGGAGCGAGCGACGCGGTCGCGGACCCGTCGTACCTCGCTCTCGCCGCAGGGCCCGGCGGCCCGGTCCTGTACGCCGCTTCGGAGAGGGCGGAAGGGGCGGTGGCGGCCTTCGCCGTCGACGGCCCCGCCCCGAGGCCGATCGGTGCCAGGGTCCCGGTCTGCGGCGAAGGGCCGACCCACCTCGCACTCGCCTCGGGCCACCTCGTGACGGCCAACTACGGATCCGGCAGCGTCAGCGTGCTACCGCTCGGGGCGAACGGGGAGCCGGTCGCCGTCAGCGGAGTGCTGCAGCACGAGGGCAGCGGCCCGCACCCGGACCGCCAGCGCGGCCCCCACGCGCACCAGGTGATGGCCGATCCGAGCGGGCGCTGGGTGCTCGCCGTCGATCTCGGCACCGACCGGGTACGGATCTGCGCGCTCGACCCAGGCGTCGGTGAGCTGGCCCTGCACGGTGAGACCCGGCTCCGCCCCGGCACGGGCCCCCGCCACCTCGCCTTCCACCCCGCGGGCAGCCACGCCTATGTGCTCAACGAGCTGGAACCGACCCTGGCCGTCTGCCGCTGGGACGCGGATTCCGGCGTGCTCGAGGCGCTCGGCGAGGCGCCTCTGCTGCCCGACGGCGTGACCGGGCCGGTCTATCCGTCCGAGGTGGTCGTCTCGCACGACGGCCGGTTCCTGTGGGCCGCCAATCGCGGCCACGACAGCATCGCCGTGCTCGCGCTCGACGAGACCCGCGAAAGGGCGGAGCTGGTCACCACGGTGCCGTGCGGCGGGCACTGGCCGCGCGACCTCGCCCTGGACCCGACCGGACGCCGGCTCTACGCGGCCAATGAGCGCTCCGGCGACGTGACCTGGTTCGACATCGACCCGCAGAGCGGAGTGCCGCACAGGGCGGGCTCCCTGGCCGCTCCTGCCGCCTCCTGTGTGGTCTTCGCCTGACGTGTTCCTGGCCTGCTCCTGGCGCGCGTCCTGGTCTGCGCCGGGCCCGCGCCCGGTCTGTGCTTCGATACGCCGAAGGGCCCGCACCCTTCGCGTGGTGGCGTGGTGCGGGCCCTTCGGCGTACGTACGGCAGACCGTCAGTGGGACGGCGCACCCGGCTGCGGGGTGATGCCCAGCGCCTTCGCGTACTGCGCAAGCACCAGCTTGCCGATGGCCGGGTAGGCGCCGAGCGCCTCGGCGGCGGAGCAGCCCGCCTCCTTGGCGGCCGCGTCCAGCAGACCTTCGGGCAGCTCGGGGCCGACGAGGTACGGGGCCAGCGCCAGCTGCACCGAACCGGAGCCGCGCAGCTGGTCGGCGATCACGCCCACCGCGCCCTCCTGGTCGAGCGCGGCGGCCATCACCGGCACCGCGAGGCGCGCGGCCAGGAGCATGCCGGTGATCCCCGCCGCCTGGACGGCCTCCTCGCCGCCGACCGTGGCGAGGATGATGCCGTCGGCCGCGGTGGCGACGGTGAACAGCCGGGCTCGGTCCGCGCGGGCCAGACCGGCCTCCGAGAGCCGGACGTGCAGCGCCTCCGCGAGCAGCGGGTGCGGTCCGAGGACATCGGTCAGCTCGGCGGCTGCGCGGCTGTCCATGACGGCGTGGCGGATCCGGCGCATCAGGGCGTTGTCCGGTCCGGCGAGAAGCGGCACCACGACGGCCGAGGTGCCCTCGGGCGCGGCCACGTCACGGCCGGCGGCCCTGGCGATCTCGTAGCGCTCGGCGCGACGGGCCGCGGTGTGGGCGAGGACGGTCTCGAGCGTGGGGTACTCGGTGTCGTCGCTGTCCAGGTAGCCGATGCCCGCATCGAGGCCGGGGAGCTCGGAGCGAGCGATGCTTATGACCTCTTCGGCCAGGCTGCGTGTGGCGGGCGCGGGAGCGCCGGGTACCGCGAGCACGAGCGCGGGCGCGCCCTCAGGAGCCGCCACGGGTTCCGGGCGGCGGTGCCGTCCGGACTGACGCGGTCGCGGCATTCGTACAGGCAGGCCGGATGCCGGCCCAGTGGGGGAGCTCATGGCGCCGCATGCTACTGGTTTTGTGGGCGCGACTGTTCGGGGAGGGGCCACTCAAGCGTTATCTGTCCATATTTATCCGATGCATGACCTACGCCTCAACTGCCCAGTTCTGTCGGCACGTGCAGCAGCGCCGGATGACGCGGCAGCACCAGCGAATCCGTGGCGAGCGCCGCGGCGAGAAGCAGCGCGCCGGTGAGCGGATCGCCCGTTGCGGACACCGGTTGCGCGTGCGGCAGTTGTATGGCCAGCTCCTCCCTCAAAGGTACGAGAAGAGGCGGCCCCATGTTCAACAGCCCTCCGGTGAGAGCGAACTGGGACGGGCCTGACTCCTCAGACGCGGGCGGGCACACGGCCGCGGCAGCCTCCGCGATGTGCCGGGCCGCAGCCGCGAGGATCTGCACGGACACCGCATCGCCGTCCGCCGCGCACTCGCCGACCTGCGGTGCGAACGAGGCCAGCACCGCCGCCCGGTCGGTGCGCGGGTAGAGCAGCCCCGGCAGCTCCTGCGCGGGGCCCAACGCCGACTCCATCCTGCTCAGCAGCGCCGGGGAGCCACCGCGGCGGCCGTCGTGGGCGCGCAGCGCCGCCTCGAGACCCGCCCGGCCGATCCACGCCCCGCCGCCGCAGTCGCCGAGGAGATGGCCCCAACCGTCGGCCCGGCGCCAGGAGTCCAGATCCGTGCCGGTGGCGATCACGCCGGTGCCGGCGGCGACCACGGCCCCGGGCCGCTGGCCGAGCGCTCCCGCGTAGGCGGTGACCGCGTCCGCGGCCAGCGCCAACCGCCGTACGCCCAGCGACCGCTCCAGCTCGCCGGGCAGCTCCGCCCGCAGCCGGCCACCCAGCGTCGCCATTCCGGCGGCGCCGATCGCGACGGCGGACAGCGTGCCGCCGCCCGCCCGGTCGAGCAGCGTGCGCGCCATCGGCAGCAGTTGGTCCAGCAGATGCCGGGCGTCGATGCCTCCGCTGCCGGTGCGCACCGGCTCGCGCGACGCGAGGCTCTGCGCAGGACCAAGGTCACGGGGGTCCGCGAGCGCCGCCCGCAGCCCGGAGCCGCCCGAGTCGACCCCCAGCACCCAGCCCAAGGTCACGGAAGCCGCCAGTCGACCGGCTGCGCCCCCTGGCGTTCGAGCAGGTCGTTGGCGCGGCTGAAGGGACGGGAGCCGAAGAACCCGCGGTCGGCGGACATGGGGGAGGGGTGCGAGGACTCGATCGCCGGAAGATCTCCGAGGAGCGGCCGCAGATTGCGCGCGTCCCGCCCCCACAGCACGGACACCAGCGGCTTGCCGCGCGCGGCAAGGGCCCGGATGGCCTGCTCGGTCACTTCCTCCCAGCCCTTCCCCCGGTGCGCCGCCGGCTTGCGGGGCGCGGTGGTCAGAGCTCTGTTGAGCAGCAGGACGCCCTGCCGGGTCCACGGCGTGAGGTCGCCGTTGGAGGGCCGGGGATGTCCCAGGTCCGCGTGCATCTCCCGGTAGATGTTGTCCAGGCTGCCGGGCACCGGCCGCACCTCGGGCGCCACCGAGAAGCTCAGCCCCACGGCATGCCCCGGCGTGGGGTACGGATCCTGACCGACGATCAGGACACGTACATCCGCGAAGGGCTGCTGGAAGGCGCGCAGCACATGGGCTCCGGCCGGCAGATAGGTGCGCCCTGCCGCGATCTCGGCGCGCAGGAAGTCGCCCATCGCGGCGATGCGTTCGGCCACCGGCGCGAGGGCTTCCGCCCAGCCCGGCTCCACGATTTCGTTCAACGGTCGTGCCACGGGGCGTCACTCTACTGGTGCACGGGCCTCGTCTCTCCACCCATGGCCGCCGCCCGCACGCAGAGCACATCCGGCAGATGGGAGGCGAGGAGCTGCCAGCTGTCCCCGTCGTCCGCGCTGGCGTACACCTCGCCGTTGCGGTTGCCGAAATACACTCCCGCCGGATCCGCGTCGTCCGTGCACAGCGCGTCCCGCAGCACCGTGCCGAAGTGGTCGCCCTGCGGCAGCCCGGCCGACAGCGCCTCCCAGGTGCCGCCCGCGTCGCTCGTCCGGTAGACGCGGCAGCGGCGTCCGGCGGGCACGCGGTCCGCGTCCGCCGTGATGGGGAAGACATAGGCCGTGTCGGGCCGGTGAGGGTGAGCGGCCACGGCGAAGCCGAAGTCGGAGGGCAGCCCCGCGCCGATGTCGGTCCACTTGGCTCCCGCGTCGTCGCTGCGGTACACACCCCAGTGGTTCTGCAGATAGAGCCGGTCCAGATTGCCCGCATCCTGCGCGATCTTGTGGACGCACTGGCCGAACTCGGGGTTGGGGTCGGGCAGGAAGACCGCCGAGACTCCCTGGTTGGACGGTGCCCAGCTCGCCCCGGCGTCTTGGGAGCGGAACACTCCCGCCGTCGACACCGCGACCGTGACGGCGTCCGGGTCCCGGCGGTCGGTCACGACGGTGTGCACCGCCTCGCCGCCGCCTCCCGGTACCCACTTCGAGCGGGTCGGATGCTCCCACAGCGGACGGACGAGTTCGAAGGTCTCGCCGCCGTCGTCCGAGCGGAACAGCGCGGCCGGCTCCGTGCCCGCGTACACCACGTCGGGGGTGGCGGGACCGGCCGGATGGAGTTGCCAGACCCGTTCCAGCGACGCCCCGGTGTCCTTGGGAAACTTCACGGCCGGCTTGGGCGGCTCGACCCAGGTCGCGCCGAGGTCGTCGGAGTGGAAGACCGACGGGCCCCAGTGCGCACTGTCGCCGCCGACCAGCAGACGGGGAACGGACCGCCGCGTGTCGATCCCGATCGAGTACACGGCCTGCGCGTTGAAGTGCGGGCCGTCGAACTCCCAGGTGCCGCCGTGCCTGCGGCCGATGAAGAGCCCTTTTCGCGTGCCTACGGTGAGAAGTACGTCGGTCATGGCCTTGTGCCTCCAGGACGCCGGTGTCTCGGATGGAAGCCAGTCTGCACCTGCCCACTGACAGTGGCTTCCGGGCGGGTTTCCGCGCAGGTCAGCCCGGCTCTTGCGGGGCTCAGTCGACGACCGAGCCGCCGGTGATGTTCAGGGCCGTCGCGGTCATCGAGCGGGCCATGTCGGAGGCGGCGAAGACCGCCACGCTGCCCACGTCGTCCAGCGAGGCCGCCCGTCCCAGCAACGTGTGCCCGTCGATCTCGCTGGTGACGGCGTCGCGGTAGTCGGCGTTCTCGGGCAGGGTGTCGGGCACCCCGCCCGTCTGGAGCGTCAGGACGCGGATGCCGTGCGGCCCCAGCTCGGCGGCGAGATTCCGGCGCAGCGACTCCATGGCGCCGAACGCCACCTGGAAGCCGCCCAGCCTGTGCTCGCGGGGCGGGTCGCCGTAGCCGCCGAAGGCGAGGATCACCCCGGACTTCTGCCGGATCATGTGCCGCGCGGCGGAGCGTGAGGTCAGGAACATCGCGCGTACGGCGTTGTGGACCGGCCGCTCGAAGTCGGCGAGGGAGATCTCGGTGAGCGGGATCCCCTGGACCTCCCCGAACGAGATCAGGCTGAACGAGATGTCGAGGCTGCCCGCCCGTTCGACCACCGCGTCCGTGAACCGGTCGACCGCCGCCTCGTCCAGGGCGTCGACCTGGTCGGTGTCGGCAAGACCGCCCGCCGCCCGGACGGACTCGGCCGCTTCATCGAGGCTTCCGCGGGTGCGGCCGGCGAGATGGACTCGCGCTCCCGCGCGGGCGAAGGCCCGGGCGACCGCCGAGCCGATGGCGCCGCCGCCTCCGTAGATGACCGCGTTCCTGTTCCTGAGCAGCACGACGAGCCTCCTTGTACGGACGTCTTCAGTGCTGACCGGCCGGGGCGCCCGAACTCATCGGTGCCCTGAGGACGATCCTGGACGATCCTGCCCGAGTGCGGCACGGAACGTCGCAGGGGACAGCGCGTCCGGCGGCGGGCCGGGGATGCGCTGCCCCCCGCGATGGGCGCGGGACGGAGCACGTGACGGAGCGGCCCCGGACGCTCGGACGCAACGGTGGTACAGCTCCGGGACGTGGCGGCGATCCGCCCCTCCGGGCCGACCGCCGTCGCCTCGCTGAGGATGAGCCCCGTACCGCCGGTGGTGGGCGGCGTAGTGCGTGAAGCGCCAGTCGTGCGTCACCCTCGTAGTACGGAGCATGCCAAACCAGGAGAAGTCCCGCCACCTCCACGAGGATCCCGTGGTGCCGCACGAGCTGCCAGCGCGCCTCGTGGCCCGGGATTCCACCGGAGCGGGTGTCGATCGCCACACGCAGCGGATCGGCGCCGGCGAACGCACCCCGGGAAACGTGATCAGGCCCCGGGGCGGGTCCCGGGGCCTGATCCACTGGCAGGAAATACCTCAGGGACGGAGCTCCTGCGTGCAGCATTTCGCCCCGCCGCCCGCCTTGCGGAACTCCGAGAGATCCACGGGAACGGGTTCGTAGCCGAGGGCCGCGACCTTCTCCATGAGGCCCGTCGCCTCCTGCGCCATCACCACATGGCGCCCGTCGGACAGCGAGTTGAGCCCGAAGACGAGAGCATCCTCGCGGGTGCAGACCAGGGCGTCCGGGAAGAGCGCCTTCAGAACCTTCTGGCTGCCCGCCGAGAAGGCCTCCGGATAGTAGGCGATGTTGGTGTCGTCGAGCGCGAAGAGCGCCGTGTCCAGGTGGTAGAAGTGCGCATCGACGAGATGCAGGCTCACCGTCGGCCTGCCGAAGAACTCCTGGGCCTCGTGGTGGGCGGACGGGAGCGTGCGGAACCCGGTGCCGGCGAGGATGAATCCGCCGACCGGGGTGAAGTCGCCCTCCCCTTCGCACGTATGGGACGGAATGTACGTCTCGAAACCGGCGGCCTCGAACCAGGTCCGGTAGTGGCCCGCCTCCGGCTGCCGCTCGGGCGCGTGGAACTGGGCGCCGAACGCCTTGCCGTCGAGTACGAGCGCCGAATTGGCCGCGAAGACCATGTCGGGGAGGTCGGCGACGGGATCCACCGTCTCGACGGTGTGGCCGAGCTCGCGATAGAGGGATACGAGCGTGTCCCACTGCTTGTGTGCCAGCGGGACGTCGACCGGCTCCCTGGAGGTCATCCAGGGATTGATCGAGTACCGGACGTCGAAGTACTCCGGCGAGCAGACGAGATACCGGCGCTTCTTCGCGGTTCGGAGAGACGGCATCCAGGGTCCTTTCAGAGCTGGGGATGCCGTCAACGGTAAGGAGGAGTGACGGACAGCGACAAGACGAATGAGTTGCGTGTGCGCGCAACTCTGTTGCGTTTGTGGGCCCCGGACCCACCACTTGTTACGTCAGGTCCGGGGTGATGCGTCCCGAACCTGCTTCTGGGCTGCCCGGAAGCAGATGATTGAGTACGACGAAGGTGTTGGTGGCCTTCACGAACGGCTCCGAGCGGATCTTTTCGAGGACATCCTCGAAGTGCGCCACATCGAGCGCTCTGATGTGCAGCAGCGCGTCGGCCCGGCCCGTGACGGTGACCGCCGACTGGATCTCGGGGTGATTGCGGACCACCTCCGCCAGCCTCCTCGGCGGAGCGGCGCCCTCGCAGAACACCTCGACGTACGCCTCGGTGTGCCAGCCAAGGGCCGATGGCTTCACCACGGTGGTGAAGCCCGTGATCACTTCCTGCTCCCTCAGCCGGTCCACCCGGCGTTTCACGGCGGGTGCCGACAGACCGATCGACAGGCCGATCTCCCGGAGACTCGCCCGCGCGTCCGCCATCAGCGCCGCGATGATCTTTCGGTCGAGTTCGTCCAGCTCAGCTCCGCGCCGGGACATCAGACAGCTCCTCTCGCAGAGTGCGCCGCGTCACGGGGGAGTGCGGGGAGCACCGTTCGCGGTGATCCTGCCATCCCGGCAACCACCGGCGCCGGTGCGACTCCGGTCTTCCCCGGCGAGGCCGTCGGTATGCCCGGGCCACGTCACGCCGCCCGGATCACCCGGCCCGTTCACCGGCCCGCTCGCCCGCCGCGGTCAACAGCCCCTCCCAGTCAGGGATCTTGACGGACCCTCGGCCGAAGGTCTCGCCCAGGGCCGACTCCGCCGCCTCGATCGCCAGCCAGCCCGGCCACCGGACGGGACGGTGCCCCGACTCGCGCAGTGCGGCCAGCGGATCGGCCACGACCGGGCGCAGTTCCAGGGACCCGGCGTCGTCGAGCAGCGACAGCACCGTCTCCTTGGCGCACGGCCGGTTGGTGCCGATCACCCCGGTCGGACCGCGCTTTATCCATCCCGCCACATACTCCCCGGGCGAGGGGACCCCCTCGCGCAGCACCCGGCCGCCGGCGTGCGGCACGGTGCCATGCCTCTCGTCGAACGGGAGCCCGGGCAGCGGAACACCGCGGTAGCCGACCGCCCGCAGCACCAGCTGCGCCTCGATCTCCTCGTACACCCCGGTGCCCCGGACGCCCCCGTCCCCGTCCGGAACGGTGCGCTCGAACCGTACGCCCGCGACCTTGCCGCCGTCTTCCAGCAGCTCCACCGGGCGCAGGAAGAACCGCAGATGGATCCGGCGCTGCCGGCCCGGAGGCGACTGCGTGGCCCAGCCCCGTACGACCTCGAGATTGCGCCGGTTGACCGCGGGCAGCGCGGAGGCGAGCTCGGGGTGAGCCGCGTACGCCGGGTCCAGCACGAGATCCTCCGCCTCGACGACCACCCCCGCGGAGGGCAGCCCGCCGAGCTCCCGCAGTTCCTTGGTCGTGAACTTCGCCTGCGAGGGTCCGCGCCGCCCCACCATGTGCACGTCGCGCACCTGGCTGAGCGCCAGAGCGCCGAGCGCCGCCTGCGGAACGTCGGTGGGGCGCAGCTCGTCCGCGCCCCGCGCGAGGATGCGGGCCACGTCCACCGCCACGTTGCCGACGCCGATCACCACGGCCGAACGGGCGTCGAGGGCAAAGCCGTTGCCGGCCGCGTCGGGGTGCGCGCTGTACCAGGAGACGAATTCGGTGGCCGAGTGACTGCCCGGCAGATCCTCACCCGCAATGCCGAGCCTGCGGTCCCTCGCGGCCCCGACGCAGTACACGACCGCGTGGTAGAGGTCGAGCAGCCGCTCCGGTCCCAGTCCGCGCGTTCCGACCTCCACATTGCCGATGAAGTCGATCCGGTCGTGCTCCAGCACGTTCCGCAGATTGTTCTGCAGTGACTTGATCTTCTCGTGGTCGGGCGCGACCCCGTAGCGCACGAGTCCGTAGGGGCAGGGGAGCCGGTCCAGTACGTGCACCCGTACATCGGGCACCCGGCTCTGCTGGACGAGATCCTGTGCGGCATAGACCCCGCTGGGTCCCGATCCGACGACTGCGACGCGAAGCACAGCTGCGCTCCTTCCCACAGGGGGACTCCAGCATCGCACCGGCGTGCGGGGCTGGGGAGATGCGCTGACGGGGTGCTCTGAGGCGGGGCGGCGTGCGTGCCGCCACAGATTGCCATGAATTGACTGGTTACGTGCTAATTGTGCAAGAAACTGCGCTTCTTAACGTTAATGATCAGTATGACCTGAGTGGGGTGCTGCCGTATCCGCCCGTCTGGGAGCTGCAGGGCGCCGGCACGGTCACGTCCGAGCCGCCCGGATACGGCGTTCCTCCCTGGTTCAATGTGCGGCTGACCTTCGCCGACGGCACGCGGGTCGATGTGGTCGCCGTCGTCGACGACGGCCGGATCGCCATCGAGGACCTGCGGGCGGACCCGCCACTGCCCCTGGAGGGCTTCGCGGTGCTCGCCGACCGGATCGAGGACCCGCTGGAGGACGCCTGCGGAATCGTCGCTCAGCAGCCGGGGCCGGGCATGGCGGAGCGGGCCGAGCCCCCCGGGCACCGTCGCCGCGCCCGGCCCCCGGTGCCGCGCGGCAGTGCCGGCCGGCGCATCGCGGCCGACGCCTACCGGGCCGCGCAGCGGGAGGGGCGCGACCCGGTGCTCGCCGTGATGAGCGCGACCGGGCGGAACCGCCGCAAGGCGCTCCGGCTCATCGCGGGCGCCCGTGACGAGGGCTATCTCGCGCCGCGCCACAATCGCCGCCGGACCATCGGGGGCGTTCCCGGCGCGGAGCGTTCGTCGGTCACATCGAGCGCATCCGGTTGATCTCGCTGGTCTGCTGCGCGACCACATCGTTCGCCATCTCCTCGATCAGGACGTTGTTGCCGTCCGAGAGGACTTCGGTGGCCATGGTGACCGCTCCCTGGTGGTGAGTGATCATCAGTTTCAGGAAGAGTTCGTCGAACGCCTTGCCCTTCGCGGCGCGCAGCTGCGCCAGTTGGGCGGGAGTGGCCATCCCCGGCATCGAGCCCCCGGCGTGGTGGTGGCCGCCCTTCTCCTTCGCCCCCGCGTTGTTTTTCAGCCACCCCTGCATCGCGCCCATCTCGGGCTTCTGAGCGGCGGTTATCCGCTCCGCCAGCCGCTTGACCTGCGTGGATGCCGCCCGTTCGGGCGCGAGGGAGGTCATGTCCAGCGCCTGGCCGTGGTGCATGATCATCATCTGCGCGTAGGAGAAGTCGGCGGAGTTGGGGGAGTCGTCGGGCGCCGCCTTCGCCGCCTCCTCGGCCGAGAGTGTTCTGGCCGGCTCGCCCGGTCTGCCCGGCGCCACCACCGACGGTCCGCCGTCCCCGTTGGCCTTGGTGGGAGCGTCCGAGCCCGAGTCGCAGGCACCCAGGGCGAGTACGGCGGCAACGACCGTGGACACGACGACCGAGCTGCGCACACGCGCGGTCCTGCGGCGGTTCAACACGGTTGCCTCCTAAGGCACTTGGGGTATTCAGGACTGTCCAGGCACGCTTCCCCGCACCGGTGATCAAAAACTTTCATTACGTCTCTGTTGCCACCTGTTGTGATGTACATGGAAGGGAAGATACTGCCGGGGTCCGCGAACCGTTCACCTGCGAACGGATACAAGGGAGGACCGCAGTGACCCTGTTACACACCACCCGAGTGCGGCGCAGACGTCTGGGCGTGGCGGCAGCCGCGGCCGGACTCCTCGCCACCCTGCTGACGGCCGGACCCGCGGCCGCCACACCGGATCCGGGCGACACACCCACCCAGAAAAAGGTGTCGTCCGGGCAGAGAGCCGAGACGAGATCGGCCATCAGGAGCGGCGAGATACCCGGTGTGGACGAGATCGTCCACAGCGACAACGTCAGACATGTCACCAACATCCCCAAGGACGCGCTCAAGGGAACCAACTCGGACCTGGCATTCCAGGGGCACTACGCCTTCGCCGGCAACTACGACGGGTTCCGGATCTTCGACATCCGCAACCCGAAGGCCCCCAAGACCGTGGCCCAGGTCCTGTGTCCCGGATCGCAGAACGACGTCACCGTCTCCGGCGACCTGCTCTTCCTCTCCACCGACTCCTCGCGCAGCGACAACTCGTGCAACAGCACCTCGCAGCCCGCGACCGAGAAGTCGTCCTGGGAGGGCATGAAGATCTTCGACATCAGCGACAAGCGCAATCCGAAGTACGTCGCGGCCGTGGAGACCGCCTGCGGCTCCCACACGCACACCCTGGTGCCGCAGCGACGCAACGTCTACATCTACGTCTCGTCGTACTCGCCGAGCGAGACCTTCCCGGACTGCCAGCCGCCGCACGACGGAATCTCCGTCATCAAGGTGCCGCGCAAGGCCCCCGAGAAGGCCGCGGTCGTGAACTTCCCCGTTCTCTTCCCGGGAACGGGCCCGGACGGCGGCGGCAACCCCGGATCGCCCACCAACCCGGGCGTCTCCAAGACCACCGGCTGCCACGACATCACGGTGCTTCCCTCCAAGGACCTGGCCGCCGGTGCCTGCATGGGTGACGGCATCCTGTTCGACATCAGCGACCCGGAGCGTCCCAAGGTCATCGATCAGGTCCAGGACAATGTGAACTTCGCGTTCTGGCACTCGGCGACCTTCAACCAGAAGGCCAACAAGGTCGTCTTCACCGACGAGCTCGGTGGCGGCGGCGCCGCCACCTGCAACACCGTGATCGGCCCGAACCGCGGCGCCGACGGCATCTACGACATCGTCGGCAGGGGCGACCACCGCAAGCTGGTCTTCCGCAGCTACTACAAGATCCCCCGGCACCAGGCCGACACCGAGAACTGTGTGGCCCACAACGGCTCGCTGATCCCGGTCAAGGGCCGCGACCTCATGGTCCAGGCGTGGTACCAGGGCGGCGTCTCCGTCTGGGACTTCACCAACTCCGCCCAGCCCACGGAGATCGCCTACTTCGAGCGCGGCCCGCTCAGCGCGGACACGATGCTCACCGGCGGCTCCTGGTCGGCCTACTACTACAACGGCTACATCTACTCCAACGACATCGCCAAGGGCTTCGACGTGCTGAAGCTCGACGACCGGCGGACCGATCCGGCGAAGCGGGTGCGGATGGACGAGCTCAACGTCCAGACCCAGCCCGACTACTTCGACGACTTCGACCGCGACTGAGCCGCTGGCTGGACCGTCGGTCCGGCCGGCGGGCGGACGAGGGTGTCAAGAGGCGTTCCGCCGGGCGGCTCCCCGCCCGGCGGAACGCCGAGCTCCCAGTCCAGGCCGTACCGCTGGAACAGCTCCGCGCGCAACCGCGACAGCGGCATCGGCACACCGGGGAGCAGGATCGCGAAGACCGCCCCCATCAGCAGCGCCCGCAGCAGGGGATAGTCGGCGTCGACGTCGGTCGACCCGTACCGCGCCACGGTCTCTCGCAGCAGGGCAGCGAGCCGCTGCTGTTCCGGGCACTGCCGGAATCCGTCGGCCTGGAGCACCCCCGACATGTGCGTACGCATCAGTACGGGATAGTCGACCGCCAGCCCCAGGATCGCGTCGATGGCGCGCGCCATCCGCTCACGCCCGTCGTCCGTAGGGGGCTCGCGCTCCAGCGCCGCTTCCAGGGTGCGATGCATCAGACGGTGCACGGCCGACTGCAGAAGCTGTCGCTTGCCGGGGAAGTAGTAGGAGACCAGACCGCGCGCCGAGCCCGCTCTGTCGGCGATGTCGCCGAGGGTCGTGGCTTCGTACCCGCGTTCGTCGACCAGCTCCACGGTCGCCTGGAGAAGCCGCTCGCGGGAACGCCGACGAAGCTCTTCATTGACCGATGCGCTCCGCGGGGACATGCTTGACTCCTGCGTTGACTGGCTCTGAGCCAATATACTCAGCGCCTGCCGCTGCGAGGTCTTCAGGGCCTGGTCAGCGTGCTGCCGCCCGAACCGGGCGACGCGGGGGATCGTCCGGTTCGGGCCATTTCGTCATGTCTTCAGTGTGCTCCTCGGCGAAGACTCGCCCCGCTATCTGTCGGATGTCCTGATTCGGTACGGGGTCACTCCAGGAGCCCGAGCACCGGGCGCAGTCCTGCGGGGCGCTCCCCGACCGGCAGATGGTCCACGAAGTGGACGGCGCAGCCCAGATTCACCGCCCCGCCGTCCGCGGCCGGGTCGTCACCCACCATGAGGACATCGGCCGGGTCCTGGCCCAGAGCCTCGCAGGCCGTGCGGAACAGCCGCACGTCCGGCTTCTGCACCCCGTGCTCGAACGAGAGCACATAAGCGTCCACCCAGACGTCCAGCTCGTGCGCGCGGAGGACCGGGCGCAGATCCCAGCCGATGTTGCTGACCACCGCGACGCGGACGCCCCGCTCGCGCAGTGTGCTCAGCACCTCGGCCGCGTCGGGGTACGGCTGCCACGCGGCGGGCGTCATATGGCGGTCGTAGAGGGCGTCGTACAGGCCGGGGTCCGGCAACTCCACCTGGCGGGCGAGACCGGTGTACGCGGCCCGGTGAAGCTCGGCGCTCTTGTCGCGGATCGCCCACCCTCCGGCCAGGTGAGCGGGGAGAAGTTTGGGGAGGTCGCCGCCGGGCAGCGCACCCGCATCCATCAACTCCTGTGCGCACCCGGCCAATTCGGGCTCAGGCAGGCTGATTCCGCGGGCATCCAGCGTCGCGCGGAGCCAGTCCTGCGCCGACTCGATGCGGAAGAGCGTTCCGGAGAAGTCGAAGAGCACACCCTTGATCGCCATGTCCGCGATCCTTCCCGGATCAGTGCTGCCGGGACAAGACCACCCGTTCGTAGAGCGCGATCGACAGGGCTACCCAGCAGGCGCCGATGAGCCAGCCGCCCAGCACGTCGGTGGCCCAGTGCACGCCGAGCCAGAGCCGCGTGAAGCCCACCCCGACGACGCTGACCGCCGCCACGGCGACCACGACGCACCACAGCGGGCCCCTGGCTCCGTACCGTCTGAGCAGCCACAGCAGCAGTCCGCAGCTCACCGTCGCCGTCATCGCATGGCCGGAGGGGAAGGCCGCGTAGTGCGCCGTGTCGACGGGATCCGGCCACTGCGGACGCTCCCGGCCCACGGCTGCTTTCAGCCCCTGTTGCAGCCAGGTGCCCGTCACACTCGTCGCCGCGATCCACAGGGCGAGCAGCCACTGGCGGCGCAGACACAGCCAGATCACCGCGAGGGCCAGGAGAACGCGCATCGTCCAGGGGTCCCACACCCAGTCGGAGAGCACCCGCATCGCGTGCGTGAGGTCCGGCTCGCGCACCGCCCGCCGGTGCAGGCCGTCCGCGACCTTCCGGTCGAAGGAAACGAGCGGTGACCATGAGAGTGCGACCAGCGTCAGCAGCACGGCCGAGAGGGCGGCGCACACAGCCCCTGCGCGAGCAGCCGCGGACGACGCGAAGGGCGCCGGTGGGGTGGGGGGCGGGGTGCGCGGGAGGTGCATGGGGAAGATCCTGGCCCCTGATGGGCCGCCACGGCTAACCGAGCGCGCGAAGCCCGGGTACGAAGGCCACCAGCAGAGGTACCACCGGCACCAGCGCGGCGGCCGCCGTCAGCCCCAGCCTGCGGCCCGCGGTCAGCCGGGGCACCGGAGTCAGGAGACGGTTGACCCGCTGCGGCAGCTGGGCGTCCGGAGTGGGGCAGGGCCCGAACACCCCACGGTCCTCGTTGAGTTCCACCAGCGCCAGGGCGATCGTCAGCCGGCCGAAGCGCCGCGAGGCGACGTCGTCGGCGGCCAGCTCGACCAGCCGGTGCATCTCGTCGCGGAACGCCGCGAACACCGGGATCTGCGGAAAACCTGCCGCGAGCGCGCCGGAACAGTGCAGCAGCCAGTCGTGCCGCGCTCGTGCGTGCCCCTGTTCGTGCGCCAGTACGGCATCGAGCTGGCGGCCCTTCAGACGACGCAACGCGGCCGTGGTGACGACCAGTTGGGGCGCGGTGCCCGGCAGCCACCAGGCGTCGGGGCGCTCGCCCTCCAGCACCACCAGCGGTTCGCTCCCCGGCTCCTCGCCCGGAAGCAGGGGGGAGCGCACAAGAAGGTCCCTGTGCCTGCGCTTGCGCCGCAGCCGCGACCGATGGACCTCCCGGGTGAGCATCGCGCCGGTCCACAGGCCGCAGCCGGCCAGGACCACGGCGAGAACCGCCGACCAGGGTCCGTTCGCGCCGAGGGCGTACGCCTCCATGACACCCTGCGGCGCGGACGCGAAGACCTGACCTCGTACGAGCTGCCAGGCGGAGGCCGCGCTGAACGTCATGGACAGCGCGAAGCACAGCAGCACGGCCGCCACCACGCACTGCCAGACCCACAGCGCCACCACGGGCTCCCGCTCCGGCCAGTCGGCGCGCGACACAAGCCGCGGGGCCAGGACAGCGGCCAGTGCGCCGAGAGCCAGCAGCACGAGGGAGACCAACATGCCCTCAGCCTATGAGCGCGGCGCTACTTGCGGGTATGGGCCGGCGCGCCAAGTGACGCAGGACACGGGTACGGGGCGCGGTCGCGGGAGCGGCGCCTCACAGGGCGAGCAGCATCGCCAGCATGGCGAGCGCCATCGCGATCCGGCAGGCCGGCGCCAGCTCGGTCCGCGCCGCGAGCGAGACGGCCGCCGCGCTCCCCGCCGGGGCCGCCACGGGTGTCAGCCGGAGCCCCGAGCGCAGGACGTACACCGTGTAGTACGCCAGCAGCCCGGCGGTGACCAGTGGGATCCCGGAGGCCGGGTGCCCGGAGCGCGCCGCCTCGGACGCCGGCGCCGCGTGGGACGTCGCCGCCATCGCCGCCGCCATGTAGACCATCGTGAGCGTGCCGACGAGATGGTGCAGATGGCGCGCGCTGTGCCGGGCGGGCACCAGGCCGCGCAGCGCCGCGAGGGCGAAGACAGACGCGTACACCACCCAGGCCGCCCCGGTCTGCTCGACCAGGGCGGTGGGCAGCGCCATCGCCGCCATCCCCAGCCCCATCAGGGCCTCGCCGCCGGCCGCCTCGCGCGCCCCGCCGGAGCAACTGCGCATCCGCACCAGGCAGTACGCGCCCGTCGCCCCGCACAGTGTCACGAGCAGCCAGCCGGACATCGCGGGTCCGTGCACGGAGCACCTCCCCTTTTGACGGTGTCCAGGGGGCGATGCCCGGGCGCGGTGGAGCCCACGCGAGCGCACGGAGGCGCGTGGGGAGCACGGCGCGCGATGCGTGCCCGCCCTCAAGGGCCGGTTCCCGGTGGACTCGCCCGCGCCTTCCGAAGGACGTCCTTCGCGTCAGGGCCGGTGGCGCAGCGGATGGTCGGCGGGCACCTCGACGATCGCGATCCGGTGGCCGTCGGGGTCGACGATCCACATTTCGATCAGCCCCCAGGGCTCGCGCCGGGGCGGCCGGAGCACTTCCACGCCCTGTTCCGACAGTTCTGCGTGGACCGCAGCCGCGTCCTCGACCTGGAGCCACAGCCGCACCGAGGGCGAGGCCGTGGCGTCCGAGCGCCCGGACACTTCGAGAAAGCCGCCGCCGAGGAAGTAGACCGTGCCCCGGTCCGGGCCGGTGCCGAACTCGCGGTAGACCGGCAGGCCGAGGGTCTGCCCGTAGAACCGGCGCGAACGCTCCGGATCGGCGGGACGGAGAAGGATGCGGCTGCTCAGCACATGCACCATGGGCAAACCCTAGGCCGCGAGCGACGGGTTAGTCTCGGGACACCTGTACGTATCCGTGATTTGGAGTGGCACCTCTATGGACACCGCATCCCCCCTGGACTCCGGCGAGCTGACCTTCCGTGACGCGGTCGAGGCCGATGTGTCCGCGCTCGTCCCGCTGATCGACTCCGCGTACCGGGGCGATGTGAGCCAGGGCGGCTGGACGACCGAGGCGCACTTCATAGAAGGGAAGCGCACGGCCCCCGACGCCGTCCTCCAGGTGATCATCAATCCCGTCGGCACGCTGCTCGTTGTGGAGCGCGACGGCGCCCTGATCGCCTGTTGCCAGCTCGAACACCGCGGTGAGGTGGCCTACTTCGGGCTGTTCGCGGTGCGCCCCGAGCTCCAGGGCGGTGGCCTGGGACGCCGGATCATCGCCGAGGCGGAGCGCACCGTTCGCGAGCGTTGGGGTGTGCGGGAGATGCAGATGACGGTCTTGTCGGTCCGGGAGGAGCTGATCGCCTGGTACGAGCGCCGCGGCTACCGCCGTACGGGAAAGCTGAGCCCCTTCCCGTACGGCGACGAGAGCGTCGGTATCCCTCAGCGCGACGATCTCGCCTTCGAGCTCCTGGTGAAGGAGCTCTCCTCGTAGCCCGCCCGGCCCTCGTAGCCCGCCCGGCCCTCGCGCGTCCCGGGCCGTGTCCGCTGGCCCGTGGTTTCAGGCCGTGAAGCGGCCGGTGCGCCGGATTTCGGGAAAGTCGGTTGTCGCGCCGTCGAGTTCGAGGGCGCGCACCAGCCGCAGGTGCTCCTGGGTGTTCACCACCCAGCCGATCACCTGAAGTCCTTCGCCGTGCGCGTGCTCGACGGTCTCCAGGGTCAGCCGGCGAATGTTCAGCGCGAGCGAGGCGGCGCCCACCGCCTTCGCGCGGTCCACGATGTCGGCGCCCCAGCGGTCGGCGATCAGTACGGTCCGTACGCCCGGCACCAGCGTCGAGATCTCGGCGATCGCGTCGTCGTGGAAGGACGACACCTCGACCCGGTGGACGAGGTCGCGGCGGAGCAGCACGTCGCCGAGTGCCCGGGCCGCGGCCGCATCCTTGATCTCCGCCTGGAGGGGGGCGCGCACGGCGTCGAGGACCTCCTCGAAGACCGGCACCCGCTCACCGTCGCCCGCGTCGAGCTCCCGCAGCTCCGCGAGCGTCTTGTCGGCGATCGGGCCGTTTCCGTCGGTCGTGCGGTCCACGTCGGCGTCGTGCATGACGGCGAGGGCGCCGTCCTTGGTGAGATGCAGATCCAGTTCGATGGCGTCCATGCCGGACTGTTCGGCACGGACGAAGGAGCGCAGGGTGTTCTCCGGCTCGACGCCCATGACCCCGCGATGACCGATGGTGAGGAAAGTCAAGATTCTCTCGCTTCCGTCGACGGCGGCTCCCGCGCGGCGCATCCCGGCAGCCGCACGGCAAGCACGCAGCCTAACGGCCCGTCTCGGCGAAGGAAGTGGTCTCGCGCGGGGGAGTGGAGGGGGCCGAACCGAGCCGTGCGGCTCCCGGGACGAAACCCGTGATGAGGGCCGCGGCAAGGACGGCACGGGTACTCACGCGGCACGGCTTCGGTGCGGGAAGGGCGAGCGGACCCGGCCGCCCTGCCGGTGGTGAGCCCGCGACGGTGAACGCGTCACCCGCGCGTGGGCGCGTCCTCCGCGGCTTGACGCGGGGCGGCTGCGGCTGTGCGAAGAGGCGGCGGCAGTGCGACGGGGGGACCCGTGACCGGCTGTCCGGGCGGAGCCGTGTCTCGGCGGGAGACATCGGGCTGGGGCTGCCCGCGGCGGTGACGGACGTCACCCGATCGCCCCGCCGCTGCGCCCGGAGCCCCGCCGATCCGGGCCACGAGGTCCGCCAGGCCTTGAGCGGATAGACGGAAGTCATCGCCCGAACCCCCAGCGACCGCAAAAACTTCGGCGATCATGGGGGTGGGGCAGGATAATTTCCCAAGGACCCACTTGTACGGAAGAACCACGCACATATACGGTGTCTTGACGCGAGGTTCTCCTGTGGAGGAAGTGACATGACGGAAATTCTTGTGCAGGATCCTGCATTCGCAGGGGGCATATTCCAAGCTGCCCGGGTGATCGAGCACCCGGCCTGGCCGAGGCTCAAGAATGCCGTCGAGGAGATCCGGACCTGGCAAGCCACGGACGGCTCCATCGAGCTCGACGCCGAGGGCGCACCTGCCCGCCTCGCCGCCCAGGCCGTTCTCGACCGTGTGATCGACGCCGTGGAGGAGCTCTCCCCACTGGTGCCGCACGACGCCCCTTACCACCGCGCGCTCGTCGCCGATCTGCACAAGTGGGCCGACAGCGCCTTCGCCGTCCCGGACTTCCTGGACTCACTGCTCGCCTTCCAGCCGGCCGCGGGACGCGTCGACGGACTCCAGCACCTGGTGCTGTTCCCCATGTACACCCAGAACGGCAACCCCGACCGCAACCTCGAAGCGGTCGTGCTGCGCATGGTCTGGCCCGAGTGGCTCGCCGAGCTGGAGCGCACGCGCTACGACAACCCCCTCTTCTGCGGCATCACCTTCGAGGACTTCACCGCCGGCTACGACACCAACTCGGCGGTGCTCTTCCCGGAGACGATCGCCGTGCGCGAGGCTCCCGAGCGCTTCACCTGGGGCGGCATCTTCTGCGACCGCGAGGCCGCCCGCTTCCGCGCCGTCACCGACGAGGCCGTGCGAGTCCTCAGTCTCGACCTCCCCGAGGACATCCGCGAGCTGGTCGGCGACCAGAAGCGCTGCGAGCAGGCCTTCGTGCTCTGGGACATGGTCCACGACCGTACGCACAGCCACGGTGACCTGCCGTTCGACCCGTTCATGATCAAGCAGCGCCAGCCGTTCTGGATGTACGGCCTCGAGGAGCTGCGCTGCGACCTCACCGCCTTCAAGGAGGCCGTGAAGCTGGAGGCCGAGGGCAACCGGCACGGACGCGACGTGCAGTACGCGGTGCTGTTCGACCGCATGTTCCGCTTCCCGGTCTCCGGCGACCGCGTCCGCAACTACGACGGCCTCGGCGGTCAGCTGCTCTTCGCGTACCTGCACAAGCACGACGTGGTGCGCTGGACGGACAACCAGCTGAAGATCGACTGGGACCGTGCGCCGCAGGTCACCAACGAGCTGTGCGCCGAGATCGAGAAGCTCTACCGCGACGGCATCGACCGGCCCAAGCTCGTCCACTGGTTCGCGGCCTACGACCTGGTCTCGGCCTACCTCGCCCCGCACCCCGGCTCCCGCTGGGCCAAGGGCCCCGACGCTCTCGATCTGAACCAGCCGCCCCGTAAGCTCGTCGACGATGTGCTTCCCGACGAGTTTCCGCTCAGCATGTTCTATGAGGCGCTCTCCAAGAAGCTCAAGGCCGTGATCGCCTCCACCAAGGGCATCACCGCGGCGGGCGTCGGGCAGGAAGCCGCGTGAGCTCTCGCACTCAGGAGGCGACGACCATGAACGCAAACGGCACCGGTCGGCTGGAGGGCGCCGTGGTCGCCGTCGCCGGAGCGGCGGGCCCGGCGGGCCGCGCCACGCTGCTGCGGCTCGCCGAGGCCGGAGCGACGGTCGTCGCCTCGGACGCGGACGCCGCACGCCTTGCGGAGGCGGTGGACGCCGCCCGCTATGCGCACGGCGGCGCGACCGTCACCGGTGACACGGTCGATCTCCTCGACCTCGGAGCCACCCGGGAGTGGGCGGACAGGACCGAGAAGGAGTTCGGCCGGATCGACGGCCTGGTCCACCTCGTCGGCGGATGGCGCGGAAGCGCCTCCTTCACCGAGACCGACACCGCGCACTGGGACGTCCTCGAGCGGCTGCTGATCCGTACGGTCCAGCACACCTCGCTGGCCTTCCACGACGGGCTGCTGCGCAGCGACCGCGGGCGCTTCCTGCTGATCAGCGCCGCCGGTGCCAGCGCACCGACCGCGGGCAACGCCGCATACGCCGCCTCCAAGGCGGCCGCCGAGGCCTGGACGCTGGCGCTCGCCGACTCCTTCCGCAAGGCGGGGGGCGAAGAGGGCCCGAAGGCCGCTGCTGCGATCCTGGTCGTCAAGGCACTCGTGCACGATGCCATGCGCGCCGAGCGCCCCAACGCGAAGTTCGCGGGCTTCACGGACGTGTCGGAACTGGCCGAGGCCATCGCCGGAGTCTGGGACCGGCCCGCCCGGGAAGTGAATGGACAGCGCCTGTGGCTGACCCCCAAGCCGTGATACCGCAGAAGACCGACGCACGGCGTCACCACGACCCCGCGGTACGGGGCTTCGCCAGCGACAACTACGCCGGCGCGCACCCCGAGGTGCTTGCCGCCCTCGCCCTCGCCAACGGCGGTCACCAGATCGCCTACGGCGAGGACGAGTACACCGAGCACCTCCAGCGCGTCATGCACAGCCACTTCGGCCCCACGGCCGAGGCCTTCCCGGTCTTCAACGGCACCGGCGCCAATGTGACCGCTCTCCAGGCGCTCACGGACCGCTGGGGCGCGGTGATCTGCGCCGAGACCGCGCACATCAATGTCGACGAGGGTGGCGCCCCCGAGCGGATGGGCGGGCTGAAGCTGCTGACCGTGCCGACGCCCGACGGCAAGCTCACGCCGGAGCTCATCGACCGGCAGGCCTGGGGCTGGGAGGACGAGCACCGGGCGATGCCGCAGGTCGTGTCGATCACCCAGAACACCGAGCTGGGCACGGTCTACACCCCCGACGAGATCCGGGCGATCGTCGGCCACGCCCACGAGCGGGGCATGAAGGTCCATCTCGACGGGGCGCGGATAGCCAACGCGGCAGCGTCGCTGGATGTGCCGATGCGTGCCTTCACCAATGCGGTGGGCGTGGACGTCATCTCCTACGGCGGCACGAAGAACGGCATGCTCTTCGGCGAGGCCGTCGTCGTCCTCAATCCGGACGCCGTCAGCCATATGAAGCATCTGCGGAAGCTGTCGATGCAGCTCGCCTCCAAGATGCGCTTCGTATCGGTGCAGTTGGAGGCGCTGCTGGCGCGCGATCTGTGGCTGCGCAACGCCCGGCACTCGAATGCCATGGCCCAGCGACTGGCCGAGGGCGTCCGGGGCGTCGACGGAGTGACGATCCTTCACCCCGTCCAGGCCAACGCGGTCTTCGCGCGCCTGCCGCACGATGTCGGCGCGCGGCTGCAGAAGCGCTTCCGGTTCTACTTCTGGGACGAGGCGGCCGGTGACGTCCGCTGGATGTGTTCATTCGACACCGCCGAGGACGATGTGGACACCTTCGTCCAGGCGCTGAAGGAAGAGATGGCGCGCTAAGGCCTCTCTATCCCACAATTGCGCATAGCTATGCGGTCGACCGGAAAGTGATTGACTTCCGGTCGGCCGCTTCCTAACGTCGACGGGCATGGAGCTGATCCAGCAGGTCCCCCAACTCTCCGCCTATCTCGCAGCTGACGATGCGATCGACCATCGGCACCCGCTGGTGCTCAAGGTGGCAGCCGGCCTTCGAAGCGACAGCGGCGATGCATACGCATACGCCAAGGCGGCCTTCGACTTCGTCCGCGATGCCATCGCGCACTCGGGCGACGCGGGGGATCCGCGCGTCACCTGGCGCGCCTCGGACGTGCTCGGGCAGCGCACCGGCGTCTGCTACGCCAAGGCCCATGCCCTCACGGCGCTACTGCGCGCTGAGGGCATCCCGGCTGCCCTGTGCTATCAGCGACTCGGCGGCGTCGTGCACGGCCTTGCGGCCGTACGGCTCAAGGGGCGCGAGCGATGGGCGCGCCAGGATCCACGCGGCAACAAGGCGGGCGTCGACGCACAGTTCTCGCTCGACGAGGAGCGGCTGGCCTTTTCGGTCCGACCGGAGTCCAGTGAGGTGGACTATCCGGTAGCCTATGCTGCACCACACCCGGTCGTGCTGCACACGCTCCGCACCGCGCCCGACCGCCAGTCGCTCTGGCCGCACCTCCCCACCGAACTGTGAGGCATCCCCGACCATGACGCTCTCGCTCACCGTCTCCGACGAGGTCAGGGCACTCGCGCCCGGCTTCGTCCATCTCGCGGTCGAGGCCCGCGGACTGGTCAACGGGCCCAGCAACGCCGACAGCGCGGCCCTGCTCGACGACGCGGCCGGCCGCCTCACCGAGCGCCTGGGGGCGCGGCCGCCCCACGAGGACGCGCACATGGTGGCCTGGCGTGCCGCGTACTCAGCCTTCGGGGCCAAGCCGTCGCGCACCCGCAACTCCGCCGAGGCGCTCGCCAGGCGCGCCCTCGCGGACGGCGGGCTGCCGCGTATCAACCTGCTCGTCGACGCCTACAACGCGCTCAGCGTGGCCCGTCTGATCCCGGTCGGCGGCGAGGACACCGACCACATCGCGGGCGGGATGCGCCTGGTGCGTGCCGGGGGCGACGAGCCGTTCGTCACCGTCGCGGGCGGCGAGACGAGCGTGGAGCATCCGGAGCCGGGTGAGGTCGTCTGGCGCGACGACGAGGGCGTGACCTGCCGGCGCTGGAACTGGCGTCAGGGTGTACGGACCCGGCTCACCGAGGAGTCCGTGAACGCGCTCTTCCTGCTGGAGGCACTGGCCCCGACGACGACCGGCGAGCTCGAGGCCGCAGCCGCCGAACTCGCCGAGTCGCTGGAGAAACTGAGCCCCGGGGCGCGGATCACCGTCCGTCCGCCCAGGTCGGAGACGTGACGTTTCAGCCCGCCTCGCGGACCTCGGCCGGAGTCGGCGCCGTGCCCCCGAGATGCGCGGGCACCCACCAGGTGTCGCTCGCGTCCTTGGGGCGTACGGGATAGGCGCGCTGCGCCGCCTCCAGCAGTTCCTGCACCCGCTCGCGCAGCCGCCGGGTGATGGCGCCCGCGTACTGGTCGGTGGGCGCCTCGACCGGCGCGCCGACGCGGATCGTCACCGGGATGTGGCTGCGCCGGAAGTTGCGCGGCCTGCCCTTGGTCCAGATCCGCTGGGTGCCCCACAGTGCCATGGGGATCAGCGGCACGCCGGCCTCCTGGGCGAGACGGGCCGCGCCGGACTTGAACGACTTGAGCGTGAACGACTGGGAGATCGTCGCCTCCGGGAACACGCCGACGATCTCGCCGGAACGCAGCGAGTCCAGCGCGTGCGCGTAGGCGTCCTCGCCCTGCTTGCGGTCCACCGGGATGTGCTTCATGCCGCGCATCAGCGGTCCGGAGATCTTGTGCCGGAAGACGGACTCCTTCGCCATGAAGCGCACCAGGCGCTTCTGGGGGAGTGCGGCGAGCCCGGTGAAGATGAAGTCCAGATAACTGATGTGGTTGCTCACGAGCACGGCGCCGCCCGAGCGCGGGATGTTCTCCGAACCCTGAGTGTCGATCTTCAGGTCGAGCGCCTTGAACATGGTTCGAGCGGCGCCGATGACCGGCCGATAGACGAGCTCTGCCATCTGGAGAAGACCCTTCTGTTGTGCCCGGGGAGGGTTCTCCCGGCGGAAGTTACGCAGCCGTAGGTTTTCGGCATTGGGCAGATCGTGCCCCATGTGTGGCGTAAGGACCAGTCCTGGCGCCCCTGGTCGGCGAGATTCTTCTCACGTCCTTCTTGTCACATCATGACCGGACAGGTGTGGCGCGTCGAAACAGCAGATACAGCTCGCACCCCAGGCAGTACCCGAATACGGCGTTGAGGAACGCGGCGGCGAGCGCGCATCCGGTGGCGGCCAGGCCCAGCCACTGCGGTCCCCAGAACCAGCCGACGAGTCCGGCGAGGGAGAAGGCCAGCCCCACGGCCTGGGCGAAGCGCGGGGGCGCGGGGGACTCGAGTTCGGCGGGTGGCCCGAGCCGGGGGCGTACGACGGAGCGGAACAGCCATCCGTACGGGGAGCGCGGCACGCCGAACAGCGCCCCCGCGGCGAAGCAGAGTGCCTGCCAGCCGAGCAGAAGGCCGCTGCCCGTGACGAGTACGGCGGCGAGTACGGCCGTGGTGACGGCGGCCCCGAAACGCGGCCCCCTGATGTCGATGTCCATGACGGACAGCATCGCTCAGCGGATCCGTGGAAGGGGAGCGGGAATCTTTGCGGTCTCATGAACGCTGCACCCGGGGATGACAGGACTTGTGGTGTGCGCGGTGGTGCTCGCGGCGGCGAGCGCCTTCGGTCTGTGGCAGCGGCGCAGCGGCGGGAGGCTGAAGGTGCGAGGCCGGGACGCGGACAGAAGGCTCGGCGCGGACGAGCTGGGTGAGGCGCTGGGGCGGCGGGCGACGCTCGTGCAGTTCTCCAGCGCGTTCTGCCGGCCGTGCCGGGCGACCCGGCAGACGCTGGCCGAGGTCGCCGGCATGGTCGACGGTGTGAGCCATGTCGAGATCGACGCGGAGGAGAAGCTTGCGCTGGTGCGTGAGCTGAACATCCTCAGGACGCCGACCGTACTGGTGCTCGACGCGGGCGGTCGCATCGTCACCCGCGCCTCGGGCCAACCCCGCAAGGCGGATGTGATCGCCGCTCTCGGACGGGCGGTCTGACGGCCAGTGACTCGTGTCGCAGATCGCGGAACGCGCTTGACTGCACCTGCCATGCATCGTCACGCTGGCGCTGTGCCTTCAGAACTCCTTCTCCACGAACGGGCCGATGCCGACCTCGCCCGGAGCGCGAGCGCGCGCTGTCCGGCTCTCTGAGCAGCAGCCACCGCCTCGTTCGTACTCCATGCAGAAGGACAACTCCATGACGGCCTCACCCGAACTCGGCACTCCTCAGCTGGCCTCTCCCGACCTGCTCCGATCCGTTTTCCGGCAGCATGCGGCCGGTGTGGCGGTGATCACTGCCCAGGGTGAGAACCCCGTCGGATTCACCGCCACCTCGCTCAACTCGGTGGCCGCCGAGCCCCCGTTGATCTCCTTCGGAGTCGGTTCCTCGTCGTCCAGCTGGCCCGTCATCGCTCGCGCCGAGCACATCGGCGTCCACATACTCGGCGAGCACCAGCAGGAGTTGGCCGCCACCTTCGCGCGCAGCGGCGCCGACCGGTTCGCGCCGCCCACGTCCTGGCGCGGCGGCCCCGAGGGCGTGCCCGTGCTCGACGGCGTGCTGGCCTGGCTGGTGTGCCGGATCATCGACCGTGTCCCGGCCGGGGACCATCGCATCGTCATCGCGGAGGTCGTGGTCGGCGACCCCGTGGGGGCGGGCCGCCCGCTGCTGTACCACCAGGGGCGCTTCAACGGCCTGAGAGACTGAGAGTTCCCGAGAGCCTTCGGTTACGCAGCGTTGGCAAGGTCACAGTCCAAAGCGCTTGCTTACCGGGAATCCAATGGGTGTACTGACGAGTAATATTTCGTTCGGAGCGTGGCCCGCCCCGACCGGGATCCGCCCCATCAGACTCGTATGCTGCGTGCACAAGGCATGCCCAGTAGAGACGATGCAGTAGGAGAGCCGGCGTGAGCTTGAGGATCGTTGTCTGTGTGAAGTACGTGCCCGACGCCACCGGCGACCGGCACTTCGCCGATGACCTGACTGTCGACCGCGACGACGTCGACGGCCTGCTGTCGGAGCTGGATGAGTACGCGGTCGAGCAGGCGCTGCAGATCGCGGACGATGCGGACGATGCGGAGATCACCGTGCTGACGGTGGGCCCCGAGGACGCCAAGGATGCGCTGCGCAAGGCGCTGTCCATGGGCGCCGACAAGGCCGTCCACGTGGAGGACGACGATCTGCACGGCACCGACGTCATGGGCACCTCGCTGGTGCTCGCCAAGGCCATCGAGAAGACCGGCTACGACCTGGTCATCGCCGGTATGGCCTCCACCGACGGCACCATGGGTGTGCTGCCGGCGATCCTGGCCGAGCGCCTGGGCGTTCCGCAGGTCACCCTGCTGTCCGAGGTCTCCGTCGAGGACGGCGTGGTCAAGGGCCGTCGTGACGGCGACACCGCCTCCGAGCAGCTCGAGGCGTCCCTGCCGGCCGTCGTGTCGGTGACGGACCAGTCGGGCGAGGCCCGCTACCCGTCCTTCAAGGGCATCATGGCCGCCAAGAAGAAGCCGGTGGAGTCGCTGGATCTGGAGGACCTGGAGATCGAGGCCGACGAGGTCGGTCTGGAGGGGTCCTGGACCAAGGTCGACTCGGCCGCGGAGCGTCCGGCCCGCACCGCCGGCACGATCGTCAAGGACGAGGGCGAGGGCGGCAAGCAGCTCGCGGAGTTCCTCGCGAGTCAGAAGTTCATCTGAGCTTCGGCCATCACCCCAACCGCCCCCAGATACTTCGCATTCGCAGGAGATTGAAGTCCCATGGCTGAAGTTCTCGTCTATGTCGACCACGTGGACGGTGCCGTCCGCAAGCCCACCCTGGAGCTGCTGACGCTGGCCCGCCGCATCGGCGAGCCCGTCGCCGTCGCTCTGGGTGCCGGCGCCGAGGCCACCGCGCCCGCGCTCGCCGAGCACGGCGCGGTCAAGGTCCTGACCGCCGACGCCCCCGAGTTCGCCGACTACCTCGTGGTCCCGAAGGTCGACGCGCTGCAGGCCGCGTACGAGGCCGTCTCCCCGGCCGCGGTGCTGGTGCCGTCCTCCGCCGAGGGCAAGGAGATCGCGGCCCGACTCGCGGTCCGTATCGGCTCCGGCATCATCACCGACGCCGTCGACCTCGAGGCCGGCGACGAGGGCCCGGTCGCGACGCAGTCCGCGTTCGCCGCCTCGTACACCACCAAATCCCGCATCACCAAGGGCACCCCGGTCATCACGGTCAAGCCGAACTCGGCCGCGGTCGAGGCGGCCCCCGCCGCGGGCGCCGTCGAGGCCCTTGCCGTCTCCTTCGGTGAGAAGTCCACCGGTACCAAGGTCGTCTCCCGCACCCCGCGCGAGTCGACCGGCCGCCCCGAGCTGACCGAGGCCGCGATCGTGGTCTCCGGTGGCCGTGGCGTCAACGGTGCCGAGAACTTCCACATCATCGAGGCCCTCGCCGACTCCCTCGGTGCGGCGGTGGGCGCCTCCCGCGCCGCGGTCGACGCCGGCTGGTACCCGCACTCCAACCAGGTCGGCCAGACCGGTAAGTCGGTCTCCCCGCAGCTGTACATCGCCTCCGGAATCTCCGGCGCGATCCAGCACCGGGCCGGCATGCAGACCTCGAAGACGATCGTGGCCATCAACAAGGACGCCGAGGCCCCGATCTTCGACCTCGTCGACTACGGCGTGGTCGGTGACCTCTTCGAGGTCGTCCCCCAGCTCACCGAAGAGGTCAACACCCGCAAGGGCTGACCTCCCGCGTCCGAACCGGCCGGGGCCGTGCGGTGCTCGTCACCGTGCGGCCCCGCCGTCGTTCGGGTGACCATTGACGCAGGTCGTCACCGCCCATTAACTTCGCTATACGGATTGTTGATTCCGTGGAGCGGAAAACAGGAGGGTGTGGGATGGGTCAGCAGGAGAAGGTGGCAACGAGCCTCGCCGGAGCGGTCGGCGAGGGCATCAGCGCCTCCCTCGCGCCGGTGGACGCGGAGCTCGCCCGCCGGTACCCGGGAGACCCGGGCACGCGCCAGCCCGTCCACACCGTCTACGTCCCCGGTGACGTCGTCGCCCCCGACACCATCCGCTCCTGGGGGGACGCGGCACTCGCCGCGCTCGACGAGCACGCCCCCGACGCCGACTCCCTCGCCGCAGTCCTCGGCCTGCCGGACGAGCTCGCCGCCCCCGTGTACGACCGCGTGCGGGCCAAGCTGGAGCGTGAGCCGGTCGAGGATCTGCGCATCGACTTCGAGGACGGCTACGGGGGCCGGGGCGACAGGGAGGAGGATGCGCACGCCGCCCGTGCCGCCCGCCTGATCACCGAGGCGTACGCCGACGGCACGGCCGCGCCGTACATGGGCATCCGGATGAAGTGCCTGGAGGCCGCCGTGCGCGACCGGGGCATCCGCACCCTCGATGTCTTCCTCACCGCGCTGACGGACGCCGGCCCGCCGCCCGAGGGACTTGTCCTCACTCTGCCGAAGGTGACGTACCCGGAGCAGGTGCGTGCCTTCGTCCGGCTGCTGGAGGCCTTCGAGCAGACGCGCGGCCTGGACGCGGGCCGGATCGGCTTCGAGATCCAGATCGAGACCAGCCAGTCCATCCTCGCCGCCGACGGCACCGCCGCCGTGGCCCGGATGATCGACGCCGCCGAGGGCCGGGCCACCGGACTGCACTACGGCACCTTCGACTACAGCGCCTGCCTCGGCGTCAGCGCCGCCTACCAGGCCAGCGACCACCCGGCCGCGGACCACGCCAAGGCGGTCATGCAGGTCGCGGCGGCAGGCACCGGCGTACGGGTCTGCGACGGCTCCACCAACGTCCTTCCCGTTGGCACGAGAGAGAAGGTCCACGACGCCTGGCGCCTGCACTACGGCCTCACCCGCCGCGCCCTGGCCCGCGCCTACTACCAGGGCTGGGACATGCACCCGGGCCATCTGCCGACCCGCTACGCCGCCGTGTTCGCCTTCTACCGCGAAGGATTCGAGCAGGCCGCGGCCCGTCTGTCCGCCTACGCCAACCACACCGGCGGAGACGTGATGGACGAGCCCGCCACCGCCAAGGCGCTCAGCGGCTATCTGCTGCGGGGCATCGACTGCGGAGCCCTCGACACCGAAGAGGTGGCCCGCCTCGCGGGCCTCACGCGCGCCGACCTCGACGGCTTCGCCGCACCACGCCGAGGCGACCTCACTGCCACAGCGAAGTAACAGCCGTCCATCGCTGTCGCAGCTGCCCCGCAGTCTTTGGACGACCACAGTCGCCACAGGATCGGGACAGCGGTGACTTCGGGGGAGAACGAGCGGCCGGTCGGCCGCTACCGAGTGATCGAACAGCTGGGCCGCGGCGGAATGGACGTCGTCTGGCGCGCCGTGGGCGACGTGCTCGGCCGTGAGGTCGCGTCAAGGAACTGCGCACCTGCACCGACTCCTCGGGCCCCGAACCGGCCGATCTCCGCGTGCGGATGCAGCGCGAGGCCCGCGCCGCCGCGCGCGTTGAGCGTCGTCTGCGTCAAAGGCGGCGACAACGACCGGCCGGTGCCGGGGCTACCGGTCTGCTGACGGCGGAATCTCGCCCGAGCCGCGCGGGATGAGTACCGTCTCCAGAGCCACCTGGGAAGGCGCGTCGTCCGCGCCGTCGAGACGGCGGAACAGCCGCTCGGCCGCGGTCCGGCCGAGCGCCGCCGCATCCTGCGCTATGACCGTGATGCCCAGCAGATCGGCCAGTTCGATGTCGTCGAAGCCCACCAGCGCGACAGGCGGCTTGTTCTCGGCCAGCACCCGGACCGCCGTGACCGTCACGCGGTTGTTGCCCGCGAAGACGGCCGTGACCGGGTCGGAACCGGCCACCATCTCCGTCACCGCGGACCGCACCCGCTCCGGTGAAGTCGAACCCAGCGACACCCAGGAGTCCTCCACATCGAGCCCGGCGTCCTCCATGGCCGCCCGGTAGCCACGCAGTCGTTCGACGGCCGTGTGGATGCGCGGCTGGTCGCCGATGAAGCCGATACGGCGGTGGCCGTGCGCGATCAGATGGGCCACGCCCGCACGGGCACCTCCGAAGCTGTCGGAGAGCACCACGTCGGCGTCGATCTGTCCGGCCGGGCGGTCCACGAACACGGTCGCGATGCCCGCCTTCATCTCCGGCTCCAGATAGCGGTGGTCGTGGCCGGCGGGGATCACGATCAGGCCGTCGACGCGGCGGGCGCACAGCGCCAGCACCAGTTCCTGCTCACGGTCGGGGTCCTCGGCGCTGGAGCCGTTGATCAGCAGCGCGCCGTGCGCGCGGGCGACCTCCTCGACGGCGCGGCTGAGCGGGCCGTAGAAGGGGTCGGCGAGGTCTTCGAGGACGAGGCCGATGGAGGCGGTACGGCCCTTGCGGAGCACCCGCGCGCTGTCGTTTCGGCGGAAGCCCAGGGACTCGATGGCCTCCTGCACCCGGCGCTCCGTGTCGGGGGTGACGCCCGGTTCGCCGTTGACCACCCGGGAGACGGTCTTGAGGCCGACTCCGGCCCTGGCGGCGACATCTTTCATGGTGGGCCGATTGCCGTAGCGAGGCTCGGGCCCTCGGGGGCGCCCGTGCATTGCCAGGGGATGGTCGGTCTCAGCCACAGTGTGCTGTCCTGTCGTCGAACGGCGTTGCACGGGGTGTGCAAGGGTGTGGCGTCGAGCATAGGCCCTGGACAACGTTGTCAGGGGAATGGAGACTGTTCCTGAATCCGCAGGTCCGACAGCTCCCCAGGGGGATCCGACACCGATGCATACCGACCTCGTCGCCGCGCTCGACATCGGCGGCACCAAGATCGCCGGCGCGTTGGTGGACGGCAACGGCAAAATACTGGTGCGGACCCAACGTCCGACTCCGGCCAAGGAGGACGGCGAGACGGTCATGCGCGCCGTCGAAGCGGTCCTCGCCGAGCTCGCCGCTTCCCCGCTCTGGGCGCGCGCCGGTGCCGTGGGCATCGGCAGCGCCGGCCCCGTGGACGCCTCCGCCGGTACGGTCAGTCCGGTCAATGTCCCCGGCTGGCGGGGATTCCCGCTGGTCGCTCGGGTACGCAGCGCATCGGGCGGTCTGCCCGTCGAGCTGGTCGGCGACGGTGTCGCGATGACAGCGGCCGAGCACTGGCAGGGCGCGGCACGCGGCTACGACAACGCCCTGTGCATGGTGGTCTCGACGGGCGTCGGCGGCGGACTCGTCCTCGGTGGCAAGCTCCACCCTGGGCTCACCGGCAACGCCGGCCACATCGGCCACATCAGCGTGGACCTCGACGGCGACCTCTGCCCCTGCGGAGGGCGCGGCTGTGTCGAGCGCATAGCCAGTGGCCCGAACATCGCCCGCAGGGCGCTGGAGAACGGCTGGCAGCCAGGCCCCGACGGTGACACCTCCGCCGCCGCCGTGGCCCTGGCCGCCAAGGCCGGGCACCCGGTCGCCATCGCCTCCTTCGAGCGCGCCGCTCAGGCTCTCGCCGCCGGGATCGCCGCCACCGCGACGCTCGTGGAGATCGAGACAGCCGTGATCGGCGGGGGAGTGGCGGGCGCGGGCGAGGTGCTCTTCGCGCCGCTGCGCCGTTCGCTGCGCGACTACGCCACACTCTCCTTCGTCCAGCGGCTGACCGTGGCCCCGGCGCTGACGGGCACGGACGCGGGTCTGGTGGGTGCGGCCGCTGCCGCCTCGCTCGGCCGGTACGGCGACGCGGCAGCGGCCGCCGGCGGCCGGTCCTGAGACCGGCCGGGCCGGACGGCAGCCGGTTCTGAGAGGGCGGGGCGCTGCGGTGGACAGCCGGTCCGCCCCTCGGACCGGCGGCTCCCCGCATCGGACGGCTGCCTTCCCGCCCGGACGGGCGGTTCCCGGCATCGGACCGGCGGTTCCCGCCCCCACCGGACCCGCGTCAGCAGCTGATGCGGACCTCGGCCCAGTCGGCCCAGTCGGCCCAGTCGGCGCGGTCGGCGCGCGCGGTCAGAATCGCGGCCGTCGCCGTCGCCGCGGTCGGTGACCGTCGGACGTACGGCCTTCGCAGCCGCTGACGACCGCCGACAGCGGCTGCGCGGACATCGCGTTGGCCAGTACGTCCGTCGAGGCGGCCGGCCTGGCATCCGCCCAGATCTCGAAGGCGACCGCGCCCTTCGCCCCTTCTCGTCGTCCAGGCCGACCTGCGCGCTCGCCGTGGTGCACGCGCCGCCCGCGTAGTACTCCACGGTGCCCTCGGCGTGCACGTCCAGGCCCTCCTCGACGAAGTCGTCGGCTATCCCCTGTCGGCTATCCCCTTGGCCATGGCCTCATGGAAGTGCGCCCGGCAGTGGGCGGTTCCCGTTGTCGAACCCCATGGGCGGGGTCGGTGCGAGCCCCTCGCCAGGCTCTGGCGCCGCTGCGGGAGACCTGGCCGACGCGGTGAGGCCCCGGCGGCGGTGGCCGGGAGCGCCGGGCAGCGCTGTGGCCAGGACTCCGACGACTCCGCATCGCAAGCTACGAGCGGGTAGCGGCGCATTTGACGTTCCGTGGCATTCACGCACTTCGAGGGTGTCCTCATGTACGCGTCAGTCGCGAGCGTTTACGGTAGGCCGTGTTGAAGTCTGTTGGAATCGATGGGGTAACGGTTGTTCGTTTTCTCGCTAGAACTCTTGACGACACCTCTTTCTGGAGGTGAGATCCAATCCTCGCGTTTGGTTATGTTTGGTTTACCTCGAAGGAGGGGACATGGCGCAGTCATCGTTCAACGGTTCTGTTACGCCCGGGAGCGTGGCAGGACATCGGATGTCCCGGCGGAATCTGCTGCGCGGTGCCGCGGCGGGTGCAGGCGCGATCGCGCTGCCCTCGCTGCTCGCCGCGTGCGGCGGTGGCCCCGGCGGGGACGGCAAGACCATCCACCTGGGGTCGAACTCGTCCGACCCGGTGCCGAAGAAGGCATTCGCCGACGCCTTCGCCGCCTACGAGACCCAGTCGAAGGACGGCCGGAAGATCAAGGTCAACACCGTTGACCACAACACCTTCCAGGAGAACATCAACCGCTATCTGCAGGGCAAGCCGGACGATGTCTTCATGTGGTTCGCGGGCTACCGCATGCAGTTCTTCGCCAAAAAGGGCCTGCTCCACGACATCAGCGACAACTGGTCCGGATACCAGGGCTTCTCGGCCGCGCTGAAGGCCCAGTCGACGGGCGAGGACGGCAAGCAGTACCTCACGCCGTACTACTACTACCCGTGGGCCGTCTTCCACCGGAAGAGCGTCTTCCAGCAGCACGGCTACACCGCGCCCAAGACGCTCGACGAGTACATAGCGCTCGCCAAGCAGATGCAGAAGGACAAGCTCGTCCCCATCGCGTTCTGCGACAAGGACGGCTGGCCGGCGATGGGCACCTTCGACTACATCAACATGCGCACCAACGGCTATGAGTTCCACAAGAACCTGATGGCCGGCAAGGAAGCGTGGACCGACAAGCGTGTCAAGGAGGTCTTCGACACCTGGCGCAGCCTCCTTCCCTACTGCCAGCCCGGAGCCAACGGCCGCACCTGGCAGGAGGCCGCCACCAGCCTGCAGAAGAAGGAGGCCGGGATGGCCGTCTTCGGACTTCCGCACCCCGGCGCGCAGTTCCCGAAGGCCGAGCAGTCCGACCTCGACTTCTTCCCCTTCCCGGTCATCAACCCGGAACACGGCCAGGACGCCGTCGAGGCGCCCATCGACGGATTCCTGCTCGCCAAGAAGTCGAAGAACCTCAAGCAGAGCAAGAACCTCGAAAGCGCCAAGGACCTGCTGAAGTGGCTGGCCACCGGCAAGGCGGAGGACATCTACCTCGCCAGCGACCCCAACAACATCGCGGTCAGCGACCAGGCCGACACCGCGAAGTACACCGAACTGCAGAAGAAGGCCGTCGAACTCGTCTCGGGGGCCAAGCAGATCTCCCAGTTCCTCGACCGCGACACACGCCCCGACTTCTCCTCGACCGTCATGATTCCGGCCATCCAGACCTTCATCAACAAGCCGAAGGATGTGGACGGCCTGGTCAACAGCATCGAGAGGCAGAAGAAGTCCATCTTCGCCTCCGAAGGCTGAACCGACACCGGCCGAAAAAGACTTGGAGCCACCAGCCGTGCCGCTGCTGCAATCTCCGGGGGAACGGCCCCCGGGCCCCCGGCCGGAGTCACCCTCCGTCCGGGGCACCTTGAACGACTCTGGGGGGCGATCGGGAGTGAGCGTCTCACCGCGCGCCGCACGACGAGGGCCGCGGCGGTTCACCCGCCGCGACCTCGCCGTACTCGGCGTGCTCCTGGGCATACCGATCCTGCTCGACGTGGTCATCGTCTGGGGGCCGACCCTCGCCTCCGTCGTGCTGTCCTTCACCAGTTGGGACGGCATCGGGGACATCTCCTGGGTCGGCATGAAGAACTACCAGACCCTCTTCACCGACTATCCGCAGTTCTGGCCGGCCGCCCGCCACAACCTGCTCTGGCTGGCCTTCCTCGGGCTGGTCGCCACGCCGTTCGGGCTGCTGCTGGCCGTCCTGATCGACCGGGGTGTGCGGTTCAGCCGCTTCTACCAGTCCACGCTCTACATGCCGGTGGTGCTCTCGCTCGCGGTCGTCGGCTTCATCGCGCAGCTGATCTTCTCCCGCGACCAGGGCGCGCTGAACGCGATCATCGGGGACACCGAGAATCCAACCGACTGGCTCGGCGACCCCGACATCAACCTCTGGATGATTCTGCTGGCCGCCGCCTGGCGGCACACCGGCTACGTGATGATCCTCTACTTGGCCGGGTTGAAGGCCGTCGACCCCTCGCTCAAGGAGGCCGCCTCGATCGACGGGGCGAGCGAGCGGCAGACGTTCTTCCGTGTCGTCTTCCCGACCCTGCGGCCCGTCAACGTCATCGTCGGCGTCATCACGGTCATCGAGGCGCTGCGCGCCTTCGACATCGTCTACGCCGTCAACAAGGGAAGAAACGGACTGGAACTGCTCTCGGTCCTTGTCACCGACAACATCATCGGCGAGGCAAGCCGTATCGGATTCGGCTCCGCCATCGCCGTGGTGCTGCTGCTCGTCTCCATGGGATTCGTCGTGACGTATCTGGTCCAGGAGATCCGTGGGGAGAAGAACCGATGACGATCGACACCGCCCCGGCGCCCGCCGCCGCCCGGCCGCCCGCCAAACGCCTGCTCCGCCCCGGCCGGCTCGGCCTCCACGCCTTCCTGATGACCGTCTCGCTGGCCTTCCTCGCGCCGCTGCTGCTCGCGGTCTACGCCTCGCTCAGGCCGTACGACGAGACCTCGGAGCACGGATACTTCTCCCTGCCGAAGAAGCTCTCCCTCGACTACTACCAACAGGCTTTCAGCGACTCGGAAATGACGAAGTACTTCGTCAACACCCTGATCATCGCCGTCCCCGGGGTGCTGATCACGCTCTTCCTCGCCTCCTTCGTCGCCTTCGCGGTGGCGCGGCTGAACATGCGCGGCTCGATCGTGCTGCTGATGCTGTTCACGGCGGGCAACCTGCTGCCTCAGCAGGTGATCGTCACTCCGCTGTACGTCCTGTTCAACCGCATCCCGCTGCCGTACTGGATGTCCGACTCGATGACGATGTTCGACTCGTACTGGGCCGTCATCTCCGTGCAGGTCGGCTTCCAGATCGGCTTCTGCGTCTTTGTGCTCGCCAACTTCATGCGCGCCCTGCCGCAGGAGATCCTGGAGGCGGCCATTGTGGACGGCGCGAGCGTGTGGACGCAGTACTGGCGCATCACGCTTCCGCTGTGCCGACCAGCCCTGGCGGCGCTGGGCACGCTCCAGTTCACCTGGATGTACAACGACTTCCTCTGGGCGCTCGTCTTCATCTCCGACGGTGACAAGCTCCCGGTCACCTCGGCGCTGAACAATCTGCGCGGCCAGTTCTTCACCGACTACAACCTGCTCGCGGCGGGTTCGGTGATCGTCGCGCTGCCGACGCTGCTGGTGTTCCTGCTGCTTCAGCGGCACTTCATCGCCGGTCTCACACTCGGCTCGACCAAGGGCTGATCCGCTTGCCGCGGCCCCCTCCCGGAAGCGGCCGGGACGGGGGCCGCGGCGCTCTCGTCAGGTGACCGCGTCCGCGGTCTGCTGTGCCACGACGACCAGGAACGCATCCGATTCGAGGTCCATCACGACCTCCGCGGCCAGGCCCTCGTCCCGGCGTGCCCGGGCGAACTCCTCGGCCGGCCAGCTTCCGCGCGGACCCCCGGCGGGAAACCTCTCCAACACCGTACGGCGCATCCCGCACCCCCTTATGTCTCTTCCGTTCCAACGACGCTCCGCGCCCAGGTGTCACGGTCCCGGCGCGGTCGTCCGTCCCTGCGTTGAGACGCGTCCGGTTCCCGCACGGTGGTGGTGAACCGGCAACAGCGCGGACACAGTTGGGTCCGCGTCCGGGTACGCGATCAACAGGCCGGTTCCCGTAACGGGTTTCCGTGGCAGGGTGTTGCGGGCAATCCACTGAGGGCTACGGAAGAGGGGGAACCGTGATCGTCTGGATCAACGGTGCGTTCGGAGCGGGCAAGAGCAGTACCGCGCGCGAACTGATCGATCTGATCCCGAACAGCACGCTGTACGACCCCGAACTGATCGGCGGGCAGCTGCGTCATCTGCTCCCGCAGAAACGACTCGCAGAGGTGAGCGACTACCAGGATCTGCCGATCTGGCGGCGGCTCGTGGTCGACACCGCGGCGGCGCTGCTCGCCGACCTCGGTGGGGTGCTGGTGGCGCCCATGACCCTGCTGCGCCAGGAGTACCGCGACGAGATATTCGGCGGGCTCGCCTCTCGCCGGATTCCCGTACGCCACGTCCTGCTCCGACCGGACGAAACGATCCTGCGCGAGCGGATCGCCAACCGCGAGGAGCCGGACATCCCGGATGCCGACCAGCGCGTCAGGCAATGGGCGTACGACCACATCGAGCCGTATCTCGCCGCGCTCGACTGGATCGGCGGCGACGCGTACGTCATCGACACCAGCCGGATGGACCCCCGGGCGACGGCACGCCGGATAGCCGCGGCGATGGGCGCCGGGGACGCCCGCGTCTGCGAGATCGTGCAGACTCCCGAGCCGACCGCCGAGACACTCGCCGCCGGAGTACTCCTCTTCGACGAGCACGACCGGGTGCTGCTCGTCGACCCCACCTACAAACCGGGCTGGGAGTTCCCGGGCGGGGTCGTCGAGCGGGGCGAGGCGCCCGCGCGCGGCGGAATGCGGGAGGTCGCCGAGGAGCTCGGCATCGAACTCGCCGAGGTGCCCAGCCTGTTGGTGGTCGACTGGGAGCCGCCGCGTCCGCCGGGATACGGCGGGCTGCGGATGCTCTTCGACGGCGGCCGACTGAACAGCGGCGAGGCCGGGCAGGTGCTGCTGCCCGGATCGGAACTGCGCGGCTGGCGGTTCGTCGGCGAGGCGGAGGCGGCCCATCTGCTCCCGCCCACGCGCTACGAGCGGCTCCGCTGGGCGCTGAGGGCGCGCGAGCGCGGGCTGGTACTCAACCTGGAGGCCGGCGTTCCTGTCGGCTGATGCGACAGCCCTGCCTGCGGCCGGCCGGTGGACGTGCGCGTCGTGGTGCGTCCACCGGCCGGATCCGCGGCGGGCTCGGCGGGCCGGTGGGGCACGGTGGGCTCAACCGGGTGCGTGGTGCGGTGCCCCGCGGTGCTCAGGCCTTCTTGGACTCCGCGTAGTTCACGAGGAAGTGCGCTTCGGCGACGGACAGCCGCTCCAGCTCCTGCGGCGAGACCGACTCGTTCACGGCGTGGATCTGCGCCTCCGGCTCGCTCAGCCCGATCAGCAGGATCTCCGCCTCCGGGTAGAGCGACGCCAGCGTGTTGCACAGCGGGATCGATCCGCCCATGCCGGAGGCCTGCATCTCCTCGCCCGGATACGCGACGCGCATCGCCTCGGCCATCGAGGTGTACGCCGGGCTCGTCACATCCGCCTGGAAGGGCTGGCCCTGGCCCACCTGCTCCAGCGAGACCCGGGCGTTCCACGGCGTGTGCTTCTCGATGTGCGCGAACAGCAGCTTGGTGGCCTCGGCCGCGTCCTGGCCCGGCGGCACCCGCAGACTGATCTGCGCACGGGCACTCGCGGGGATGGAGGGGGTCGCGCCGGCCACCGGGTGGCAGTCGATGCCGATGACGGTGACGGCGGGGCGGGCCCAGATGCGGTCGGCGACCGTGCCGCCTCCCGGGAGGTCGACACCGGAGAGGACCTTGGCGTCCCTGCGGAACTCGTCCTCGGGGTACTGCAGTCCTTCCCACTGCGCCCGCGCGGGAAGGCCGTCGATCACCGTCGAGCCGTCCTCGGCGCGCAGCGAGTCCAGTACGCGGATGAGCGCGGCCAGCGCGTCGGGCGCGGCACCGCCGAACTGGCCAGAGTGCAGGTTGCCCGCAAGGGTGTCGATCCGCACGCGGATCATCGTCATGCCGCGCAGCGTCGCGGTCACGGTCGGCAGTCCCACCCGGAAGTTCCCGGTGTCGCCGATCACGACGGCGTCGGCGGTCAGCAGCTCGGGGTGTGCCTCCGCGTACTGCTCGAGACCGCCCGTGCCCTGCTCCTCCGAGCCCTCCACGATCACCTTCACCGAGACCGGGACACCGCCGTTCGCCGTGAGGGCGCGCAGCGCGAGCAGATGCATGAGGAAGCCGCCCTTGCAGTCGGCGGCGCCGCGCCCGTACCAGCGGCCGTCCCGCTCGGTCAGCTCGAAGGGCGGGGTCAGCCACGCGGACTCGTCCAGCTTCGGCTGCACGTCGTAGTGGGCGTACAGAAGAACGGTCGGAGCGTCCGCCGGGCCGGGCAGCAGCCCGTACACCGACTGCGAGCCGTCAGGGGTGTCGAGCAGCGCGACGTCCTGGAAACCCTCGGCGCGCAGCGCGTCGGCCACCCAGTTCGCCGCGGCCGCGCACTCGCTCTTCGGTGCCACGGCCTCGTCCGCCACCGATTCGAAGGCCACCAGCTCGGCCAGCTCCGCCTTGGCGCGGGGCATCAGCGAGGCGATGGTCTCGGCGATCGGATCAGCGGTCATGGGCACGCTCCTTGTGGGTGCGACGTTGTGCGATGTGTGTACGGCGAATGTGTGGTTGATCCTCCCACGGGCAGGAAGTGACTGCGCCGTAGGATGCCGTCGAGACCAGCCACGGTTCGGATCGGGAGCAGAAGCACATCGTGAGCAGCGAGAACGCAGACGCCGTAGGCGAACAGGCCGAGCCGGTGTGGGATGTCGTCGTGGTGGGCGGCGGGCCCGCCGGCGCGTCGGCGGCCTACGCGGCGGCTGTCGCGGGCCGTCAGGTGCTGCTGCTGGAGAAGGCCGAACTTCCGCGCTACAAGACCTGCGGCGGAGGGATCATCGGCCCCTCGCGCGACAGCCTGCCGCCCGGCTTCGAGCTGCCGCTGCGGGACAAGGTGCATGAGGTCACCTTCTCGCTCAACGGCAAGCTGACGCGTACGCGCCGCTCCAAGCGGATGCTCTTCGGTCTCATCAACCGGCCGGAGTTCGACGCCGGTCTCGTCGAGCAGGCGCAGAAGGCGGGGGCGGTGCTGCGTACGGGCGCGGCCGTCTCCCGTGTCGAACAGCACGGACCCGCCGTGCCGGACCGGCGCACGGTCGCCGTGGTGCTCTCGGACGGCGAGACGGTACTGGCCCGTGCGGTCGTCGGCGCGGACGGCAGCGCCAGCCGCATAGGTGCCCATGTCGGGGTGAAGCTCGACCAGGTGGACCTCGGGCTGGAGGCCGAGATCCCGGTGCCGGCGACGGTGGCCGAGGACTGGGCGGGGCGGGTGCTCATCGACTGGGGGCCGATGCCCGGCAGCTACGGCTGGGTGTTTCCCAAGGGGCAGACGCTCACGGTCGGGGTGATCTCGGCCCGGGGTGAGGGCGCGGCGACCAAGCGGTATCTGGAGGACTTCATCGCCAGGCTCGGGCTGGCCGGCTTCGAGCCCGCCATCTCGTCCGGGCATCTGACCCGGTGCCGCAGCGACGACTCGCCGCTGTCGCGGGGGCGGGTGCTCGTGTGTGGTGACGCGGCCGGTCTGCTGGAGCCGTGGACCCGTGAGGGCATCTCCTTCGCGCTGCGGTCCGGACGACTGGCGGGGGAGTGGGCGGTACGGATCTCGGAGGCGGGCGACGCCGTGGAGGCCCGTCGGCAGGCGCTGAACTACGCGTTCGCGATCAAGGCGGGGCTGGGTGTCGAGATGGGCGTCGGCCGGCGGATGCTCGCCGTCTTCGAGCGCCGTCCGGGTCTGCTCCACGCCATGATCACCGGGTTCCGTCCGGCCTGGAAGGCGTTCGCCGACATCACGCGCGGATCGACGTCGCTGGCGGGCCTGGTGCGCACGCACGGCATGGCGAGGCGGGTGTTGGAGGCGCTGGACCGGCGGGCGTAGCGGGGGCGTTGGGGGGGCGGACCAGTCGGTATGGCGGGCGTGGCGGGAGCTGGGGGCTGGACCGGCGGGCGTGGTGGGCTCGGGCCGCCGGCCGCGCTCTCACTTCGTCGCGCTGATCCTGAAGACGGGGTGCTTGGGGGCGATGGCCCGCAGCTCCTCGTCGGAGGAGTCGGGGCCGACACCTCCGAAGAAGAAACCGACCTCGGCCTTCCAGCGCCCCAGGTAGGCGCGGAGAAGGGCGGGCTTGTCGTCGTCGGAGACCTCCTCGGCGGTGAACACCTCGGTCTTCTTGCCCAGATGCAACTCGCCGCCGCCCGCCGCGCGCATGTTGTGGGTCCACTGCACATGGCCGCGAGGGGCAACCAGGTACCGCTGCCCGTCCACCGTCAGCAGATTGACGGGGGTGCGCCGCCATTCGCCGCTCTTGCGGCCGCGGACGGCCAGGACGCGAGAGCCCCAGATGCTGATGCCGCGACGGGTCATCCAGGCGACGGACCGGTTGATGACGTTGACGGTGAACCAGCCGGGCTTCATGACGTGCGTGGACTGCGCGGACATGCCGACTCCTCAAAGTGTGAGCACTGCTCTCTCGCCTGGCATCAGTGTGCACCGGATCAGCGATCCGAAGCAAGAGCACCGCTCTCGTTTTAGTGCGGCGCTCCGAAAAGTGGCACACTGCTCTCATGAGCGCAGTCCCAGGAGCCCGAGCCCGTGCCCGAGCCGAAGTCACCTCGGCCATCAAGGACGAGGCCCGCAAGCAGCTCGCCGCGGAGGGCGCGTCCAAGCTCTCCCTGCGCGCCGTAGCCCGCGAGCTGGGCATGGTCTCCTCCGCCCTCTACCGCTACTTCCCCAGCCGAGACGATCTGCTGACCGCTCTCATCGTCGACGCGTACGACGCCGTCGGCGCCGCCGCGGAGACAGCACTCGCGGCCGTCCCCGACCCGCACGACCATCCCGCCCGCTGGACCGCTCTCTGTTCGGCGGTCCGCGCCTGGGCGCTCGCACATCCCCACGAGTACGTGCTGATCTACGGTTCCCCGGTCCCCGGCTACCGCGCACCCATGGACACGGTCGGACCCGCCTCCCGCGTGGGGCTCGCGCTCGTCTCGATCGTCCGTGACGCCCACCGCGACAGCGGGATCGCGCTCCCGCCGCTCGCCGAGGAACTGCGCCCCGAGGCGCACCGGCTCGGGGCCACGTTCGCGCCCGATCTGCCACCCGCCGTCGTCGTGGCGCTGGTGAGCGTCTGGCCGCAGCTGTTCGGGCTGATCTCCTTCGAGCTCTTCGGCCAGTTCAATCGGTTCGTCGAGGACCGCGACGCCTTGTTCGCGCATGCCGTGGCCCGTCTCGCGCACGAGGTGGGCCTACGGCCGCCTCACGCTCCGGGCACACCGCCCCCCGGTCCCGGCACCGGACCCTGACACGGCACCCGCCCGAACTCGGTCCGCCCGACTCCGGTCCGACCCACTCCGGTCCACCCCCCATCCAAGTCCCCGCGGCGGGCGGGTCTTCGAAGTCAGGCCGCCGACGCCGTACTGCACAGGGAGTACGCGTGATCGCCACGCCGGGCTGACGCGCTGCCGCCCGGGGCCGGTCTAGCGTGGCCGGTATGGATGAGCAGCGCGTCGCCCGCCTCTGCGGTGGTCCCCCCTGGGCGCGGGGCGGACCGCCGCCGATGCGTCACTGGGAGGAACGGCGGCGAGACGCGAAGGTGCCCTGGCCGTCGACCCTCGTGCTCGCCGTGTTCGTGCTCGTGGGGTCGAGCTTCGCCGCTCATGGCCAGCACCGCGAACCACTCGACGCTCTCGCGCGCGTGCTGCTGCTTGCCGGGCCCGCGTTTCTGCTGCTGCGCAACCGATGGCCCGTCGTCGCCGTCTTCGGTGCCGCCGTGACCGTGCTCGCCTACTTCGCCGCGGGCTATCCCTACGGCCCGGTCTTCCTCACCGTCGCGGTCGGCGCCTTCGCGGCCATCACCTCCGGCCACCGCCGCGCCGCCTGGTGGGCCGTGGGCGGTCTCTGGTTGGGACATCTGCTCATTGGCCACTGGCTGTACGTCTATCTGCCACCGCCCGGTGACGAGGCCGCGCCCTGGGGTCAGGAACTGGTCATCGCCGCCTGGGTGGTGGCCATCGTCGCGGCCTCCGAGCTCGTACGCGTACGACGCGAGGTCTGGGCCCGCGAGCGCGAGGAGCGCGCCGCCGCCGAGAAGAGGCGAGCCGACGAGGAGCGGCTGAGAATCGCCCGCGAGCTGCACGACGTACTCGCCCACTCCATCTCGGTCATCAACGTCCAGGCGGGCGTGGGTCTCGCGCTGCTGGACTCCGACCCCGAACAGGCCCGCGCAGCGCTCACCACCATCAAGGCGGCGAGCAAGGAGGCGCTGGGCGAGGTGCGCCAGGTCCTCGACACGCTCCGCACACCCGGCGACGCCCCCCGCACGCCCGCCCCCGGCCTCGGCCGGCTTCCCGAACTGGTCGACCAGGCTTCGAGTACGGGCCTGAGCGTGGAGGTGGAGACGGTGGGGGAGCCGACCGCGCTGCCGCCCGGCACCGACCTCGCCGCCTTCCGGATCGTCCAGGAGGCGCTGACCAACGTCGTACGCCACTCGGGGTCACGCACCGCACGGGTGCGCGTCGCGTACACGCCCGGCCTGCTGGATCTGCGGATCGACGACGACGGCCCGGCCACCGGGTCGGAGGCGGGCGGCAGCGGCAACGGCCTGGCCGGAATGCGGGAGCGGGCCGCCGCACTGGGTGGCACGATCGAGGCGGGTCCCCGGCCGGACGGTGGCTTCCGGGTGCGGGCCGACCTCCCCGTCCAGCCGAAGGAGACGATGTGATCCGCGTACTGCTCGCCGACGACCAACTCCTGGTCAGAGCGGGGTTCCGGGCGCTGCTCGACGCCCAGCCGGACATCGAGGTGGCCGGCGAGGCCGCCGACGGCGAGGAGGCGGCGCGGCTGGTGCGCGAACTGCGCCCCGACGTGGTGCTGATGGACATCCGCATGCCACTGCTCGACGGTCTCGCCGCCACCCGCCGGATCACCGGGGACGAGCGGCTGGGTGAGGTCAAGGTGGTCATGCTGACCACGTTCGAGCTCGATGAGTACGTCTTCGAGGCGATCCGCTCCGGCGCGTCGGGTTTCCTGGTCAAGGACACCGAGCCGGAGGAACTGCTGCGTGCCGTACGGGCGGTGGTCGAGGGGGACGCCCTGCTCTCCCCGGGCGTGACACGCCGTCTGATCGCCGAGTTCGCCGCCCGGTCCAAGGAACCGGCCGACGCCGAGGGCCTCGCCGAGCTCACCGAGCGGGAGCGGGAGGTGATGGCGCTGGTCGGCATCGGCCTGTCCAACGAGGAGATCGCCCGCCGACTGGTGGTCAGCCCGCTCACCGCCAAGACGCATGTGAGCCGCACGATGGTGAAGCTCGGCGCCCGCGACCGGGCCCAACTGGTCGTGATGGCCTACGAGTCCGGTCTGGTGCGCCCCGGCTGGCTCTGCTGATCCCTCAGCCTCCGGGAAGCGCGCACGCAGAGCGCGTGGCCGGAGCCGGACGCGCAGAGGGCGAGTCCGGTCCCCGCGAACGGCGTGGCCACACGTCCCCCGCTCACGTTTTGGGAGTGTCCGCGAGGTCCGAGGTCGTGCCGGCCTCGGCCAGAAGGGTGCGCAGGGCCGGGTAGGTGATGGGGCGGGTGTCACCGGTGCCCAGTTGGTCGAGGAGGACGCGGGAGCGGGAGAGCTCGGCGAGAGCGAAGATGGTGAGGGCCGGCGGGGCGGGAGCGGGGAGGGTCCGCAGGAGGAGGTCTGTCAGGGTGCGGGTGACATGCTCGGTGGTGGCACCGGTGGCGAGGCGGAGATCGGCGTTGACGATGCCCTTGCGCAGGCGCTGCTGGAGATCGAGGGCCCGGGTGAAGCTGTCGTAGGCGGCGGACGGGTCGATGGCACGCTGAGCGGTGCCCAGTTCGTAGAGGACATTGAACGCGTCGGTGTGAAAGCCGTCGCGTTGGAGGAGGGCCGCCGCTTCGCGCAGCGCCTCGGCGGCCTCGGTGGGCTCACCGTCGAGCCACAGCCGCATCCCGGCCGCCGCCTGGGCTCCGGCGCGGCCACCGGGCAGGTTGGACAGGATGATCCTCGGCGGGCGGTCGGCGTCGCGCTGCTCCGGGACGTATCCACGGGTGCAGGCGTCCAGGGCTTCCAGGGAGAGGAAGGTCAAGCGGTACTGAAGGGCCTTGAAAGCGGGCATACCGGCGGCGCGCTGCTCGCGGTTGAGGATGCTGAAGTCCGACCGGCCGATGACGTACTGATGCCGTAACTCACGCATCGTCGCCGCGCGTGCGAGATCGCCGGTCAGGGTGGCGTACTCGGCGGCCAGCAGGAGCAGTGAGCAGCGCACGTACGGCACCAGTCCGGGCTGTTCGAGATGCCGGTCCAGCTCGGCCAGGGCCCGCTCGGGCACCGCCGGCTTGGTTCCCTCGGCGCGGGCTCCGGTGAGTTCGACGCACAGGTTGTTGGCGCTGAGGTTGTGCAGGCCGTGCCGGGTCCACAGCTCACGGACCTTGCGCTGGTCCTTGAGCGCCCGTTCCTGACGGCCGAGGCTCACGTCGAGATGGACGCGGAACCGGATGAGATGAGCCTCCGCCAGATCCAGGGCCCGTCGCTGGGCGGGTGTGGGGGCGGGAAGCGCGCGCGTCGCCTGCGCCAGCAGGTCCGACGCCGCGTTCAGCCAGGACTTGGCCGCCTGCCCAGGACGTCTCTCGGATTTCAGGAAGCGGATCATGCGGGGATGCGGGTTCTTGTCCTGGGCCGCGGTCATGGCCTCGTCGCACAGCGAGTGCACGAGGTGGAGGCGAGGAAACGGCATCCCCCGCACGTCCTCCTCGATCCACAGGTCGACGACCCTGCGCCGATAGGCGGACGTGCCGGAAAAGTACTTGTGCGCCTCGGCCCGGCGGAAGAGCCAGAGCGGCTGTTCCGTACGGAAGAACAGCTCGTTGAGCTGGACGAGGAGTTCGAAGAACACCAGCCAGGCCGCGAACGCCGCGATGCCTGGATCTCCTGAGGAGAGCCCGAGGAGGAACGGAGCCAAGCCCTTCCGGACGAAGTACAGTTCGACGACGTCAACGGGGAGTGTGAAGGCCTTGACCCGGGCCGCCATGGCGCCGTAGCCCGGCAGGTAGTTGTACGCGGCCAGGAACAGAGCGAGCACGATCTCGTACCGTCCCAGCCAGGAATGCTGATGCCAGAAGCCGACGACCGACGGCATGAGCCCGGCGGAGTAGGCGTGCAGCACGAGGACCAGCGTCAGGACAATGCCCCTGCCGTCGAGCCAGCAGAGCTTGCGGGCCCGTTCCAAGGGGCTCAGCACCCGCGCCGACCAGACATCGAGATGGATCATGAGTCCGATCATCAGCGCCGGGCCGATCAGCAGCGCAGGGGAGATGGCCGAGCCGTTCCTGACCGCGTCGACGGCTATGACGATGACGAGCCACTTGAGCCAGGGGTAGACCACGAGCGGCAGACGCAACAGACCCATCGGGTCATCGTGGCGGAATGCCGGGCGAGAGGGGCGAGATATTCCAAAGTTCGGTCAACGAGGCGTGTCCGCGTCTGCGGGAGGCCAGACTGTGCGGGGTGCTGATATCGGCGGGCCAACTGGGCCTCGGGATTGCTGTGCTGGGATACGTCTGTTCAAGGGCGGAGTGGCGCATCCGTCGGCGCGGACGCGGGAGCATGCAGGCGGCGTACGAAGAGCTCGCCGACGTCCCGGCCAGGCGTGACACGCGGCTGATCGCCGCTTCCCTGCTGCACAGCCTCGCAGGGGCCGGCCTCGTGTGGCTCGGCCGCGACCTGCCCCTGCCGGCGTCGGCCGCGCTCGGCCTGGTCATGGGGCTGGCCGGCTGGCCGGAGGCGGCGTGCGGCGCGGCGGTCGCGGCCGTCCTTCTGAACTCCGGCCCGGAGCCGCTGGTCTGGGGCGCCCTGCCGGTGCTGGTGGGCCACGGGATACGCCTGGCGCATCGTCCGCCGGAGCGGTGGCGGTCCCCGGAGGCGGCGCTCGTACGGATCTCGCGGTTCGGCCCGTACATCCGGCCGCCATTGCCGGTCGACCGGTTCTGGGGCTGCGCCATGATGCTGACGGTCGTCGCGCCGGCGGTCGCGGTGACCGGCGGGCACCGCGACGGCTTCGTCCTGGTGGCGTGCGCGGCGGCGGTCGCCACCCAGATGTTCATGCTCGACCAGGCCGTGGGACACGAGCATCGGTGGGGCGTTCTGAGCCACCGGTTGATCATGACCCTCGGCAATGCGGCGGCGGCGCTGGTAGCGGCCGGGCCCGTGGGCGGCTGGTTCGCCTCCCGGTGGTCGCAGACCGCGATTCTCACGGGCTGGCTCGGCGGCGCGCTGATCTGTGGGGCCGTGTGCGTGGTCCGCCGGGTCTGGCCCGGGTCACTGCGGGCGATGACCGTTTACTGGCTGTTCCCGTTCTGGGCGGTGGCGGTGTTCCACCCCACGCCGGGGACGGCTACCGCCCTCCTGCCGCTGTTGCTGGCCGAGACGGGCGTCGTGTGCCTCGTCGACCGCCCGGCGCCGGGACGGATCGCCGACCGTCTCACCGCGTTCACGATCCAGCAGGAGCGGGACCACCGGATGATCTTTCTCGGCGTGTGGCTGTACGACGGGTTCCTGAGTTCGCCCGGCAGGACGGATTTCCGGCTCGTCCGACGGTATCTCGGTATGGCCGTGCACGCGGCGCGCGGTGGCTTCGTAGCGGGCCAGAATTCGATCGTGAACAAGAATCCCGAGCTCAGGGCGCCGCTGACCGGTCTGGCGGCGCTGCGCTGGACCGGGTTGGCCACCGAGGCGCTCGCGCTGGTGGACGAGGAGGTCGCCCCGCGTGTCCCGGTGGACGGCCGGGAACCGCTGGAACGGGCCCGATCGGCGATCGAGGCCGAACTGGTCCTCACGAAGACGCTTGTGCTGACCTTCGCCGAGAAATGGGACGACGCGCTGCGCGGGTGGCGTGAGGCCGCCTTCCGCTACAAGACGCTCGGCCTGCGTGCCGAGGAAGCGGCCTGCCGTGAGGGGGCGGCCGATGTGCTGCACCGCAGGCTCGGGCGCACCGAGGACGCACGGCGAGAACGCGCGCGCATCCCCGCCGATCTGCCGGAGCCCGCGTGGGACTTTCTGGACGGCCGGGTCCGCGACGGCCTTCGCGCCCTCTCAGCCGACCGGCAGCACCAGGCGGACCGGCCCCGCGTCGAGGCCCCGTGACAAGGCGTCGAGACGGGCGGAGGGCACGGCGACGACGAGCGAGTTCTTGGCCGGTGCGTCCAGCACGAGCAGCCCTCTGAAGGTGCCTTTCACGGTTCGGAGGCTGACAGCCTGCCCCCGGCGCACGCGCGCGGTGTCGGCCGGCACCGTCAGAGCAACCCGGCCCGCCAGCGCCCTTCCGAGCCGGGGACCGAGCTCGGAAGGGCGCAGCGGCGTGCCCTTGTCCACGGGTTTCACCGTGTAGCGTCCGCTGAGCCGTCCCGCTCCCGCGCCCTTGAGGTCGGCCGGAGCCAGCACATGGAACGCTGGAAGATCACACGCCGCGCGGATCTCCTCGTCCGTCCCCGATGTCGGCGCCATGCCCGTTGCGGCCACTCCGGCGAGGACGACCGCGCAGGCCAGAAGCGACCGAACCGGTACCGCCCGTCGTACTAGCGCCGCACGCGGCGCGACATGCCCGGCGTCGGGATCCGAACCGGGCGGGGCAGGCGGGCGGGACAGGGGCCTGCCGGAAGCAGGGCCCGGCGACGAGGCGGTGGCCGGATCGCCCGGGGCGGGTACCCAGCCACCCCGGGCGGGCGCCCGTGCGTCCGGGGCGGGTACGGACGCGGACTCAGGGGGTGTCGGGTAGCGCAGGGCCGAGATCCGGTCGCAGTCTGGCGCGCCTCGGTACCAGAGCTTGGCGAGCTGCTCCCATTGGGCGTGCTCCTGGGCAGGGTCGGCCGGCAGGCCCAGCCGCATCGCCTCGATCAGCAGGAACCGGTGTACGTCAAAGGCGGCACGGATGAGCTGGGCGTAGGGCCGGGCGGCCCGGACCGCCCCGCGATAGCCGAGGACCGCGACCAGGGCTCCGCCCCAGACACAGCACGCGGCCCCGGCGCCCGGCAGGACCACAACGGCCAGCGCACCGCCCGCGACAGAGAACGCGGCGCCCAGGAAGCTGACCATCACCCCCGTCTGCAGGGCCGTCGCGGCCTGGGCGAACGACGCGAGGAAAGGGTCCGGCAGTACGGTGTAGAGCCGCGGCCACACGGTCATCGCATTCAGCCCGTAGCGGTCGCCGTGTTCCTCGGCGGCGCGCAGGATGTTGCCGAGCCGGGTCGGCAACGTCCGCCGTGCCGTGCGTGGATAGGTGAGGAACACCTCCGGGTTCTCCGCGCTCCGGGCACGTTGCGCGGCGAGATGACGCGCGAGCAGTGCCGAACGCAGCGGACGCAGCATGCGCAGATCCGGCCAGTGGCCCGCGTAGCAGCGGACCAGTCCGGGGCGCGCGACGGCAAGGAGCTGTCCCGCCAGCACCGTGACCAGCACCAGCCCGAGAACGACGAGGATCCGGGTCTCCCCGCCGAGCCCGTTCCACCAGGTCAGCGTCGCCCCCCAACCCGCCCCCGCCGCGGCGACCGTGGCCAGTGCGGCGAGGAACGCCGTCAACGGGATCCACACCGAGGTGAGCTGCCGCCGGTCGAGAAATGCGGCAGCGCCGTCGATGAGCCCGCCCATCCCTCACCCCATCCGGGAATCGACGAGCAGATGAGACTGATCGCCGGGGCAAGGAACCTCGGCAATCGGGAACTCGTCCACTTCGGCGACGGTTCCGCAGACCTGGCACCTGACCCGGACGAGCCCGACCGGCGCCACGGGTGCCCCGTACAGCTCCCAGTCACCGTCCAGGACCGTGCCGATGGCGTCGCCGTCCTCCTCCAGGGCCCGCAGGAGCTCCTCCTTGACCAGTGAGGCGTCCAGCAGACCGATCAGTCGTTCCTCCTCGACGACCAGCACGGCCGGCAGACCGCCGTTGAGCAGGTCGAGTACGGCGGGCAGCGCGGAGAGTCCGCTGACCGGGGCGTCCGGGCCGATCTCGACCGCGAGCCCGCAGCCGGCGGGGCCCACCACCCAGCGGGGACGTCCCGCGTCGTCGAGCACGACGACCGTGTCGTCCGCGCTGCCGGGGGCCTGCTCCACCGTCGTTGTCCTGTAGTCGGTGGCCATGAGCTCCGCCGCGGTCCTCATGCGTGTCCTTTCCTAGTGCCAGTCACCGATGAGCACGAAAGCGGCCCAGTAGTACGGGTGGGCGTAGACAGGCCGGCCGAGGTTGGGCGGCGCTTGGCTGCGGTGCAGCAACGCCCGCTGCCTGATCGTCAGGGCGTTCCTCCGTGCCGACGGCTCGGTGATCGTCTTGAGGGCCGTGTCGCACGCGGCGGCTGCCCCGGCGAAGTCGGCGGCCATCAGCCGGATCCGGGCCTCGGCGACCAGGAGCCGGGCCGCAGCCGCGCCGCTCACCAGCGGCGCGACCGACGCGAGGTAGGCCAGAACGTCGTCCGCGCTCGTCATGCGGAGCCGGTCCTGGGCCGAGCGGAGTGCGTCGATGGCGTGCTCGCCAGAAGCCAGACGCTCGTAGAAGTGACCGAACAGGATCGTGGTCGCCAGCTCGTCGACTGTCCAGAGGCTGACCAGGACGGCGGGCGCACCCGCGTGCAGCACCGAGCGGACGAGGCCGAGCAGTTCGTCGCCCGGCCGGACCGCGGCGACGCCTGTGCGGCACGCGGCCAGCACGACAAGGGTCCCGGACAGCTTGAGCCTGAGGAAACGTTCGGCGGTGAACAATCCGTCGGCGAGCATCACGCCCGAGCGCATCGGAGCGGTCGCGTCGAACACGCCGTGCGCGCTGACGTGCAGGATGTCGGCCGAGGCGGCTCGGCGGACCAGCGCGCCGCTGACGGCCTCCTTGCCGGTGAGGGTGTCGGTCTTGAACAGGCCGGTGAGCAGCTCGGCCTGGGCGGGACCAACCGTCAGCGCGGGCCCTCCGGGCGGGTCGGCGACGACCAGGGCCCGCCGCCGCGCGTTGCCCCGGTTGTTCCTGCAGTGCTGCAGCACCGAGGCGCTCGGCGCATAGGCGACGGAGTGCCCTGCCAGCCCGGAGCCGACAGCGTGCAGCGGGACGCGGTGCAGTGCGTCGTGGGGGACGAGCCACACTCGGTCGCCCGGGGCCAGCCGGTTGGCGACCGGCTCGACCAGGTCGGCGAGCAGTGGATCGGCCAGCAGTTCCGAGGCCCGCTCCAGAGCCTCGGACCGCCGGGGCGCCGACTCGAGTGTCCCGGTGAGCTCGGCCACAAGAGCGCGTACCTGGGCCAGTGTGTGAGGCACGGTCACCAGCTCGGGTTCCGAATCCTGGGGACCAGCGATCATGATGACGGCCTGGCTGTCCGTCAGGAAGTACTCGGCCAGGAGCATCCTGCCCTGTTCCCGGGCCACGTGCGTCCCTCCCCCTGGGTCGCTCAACTCGACGGCATGCGTGCACCTTTCGGTGGAACGCGCCTGTCCATCATTGCGACTCCCGGCCCGTCATGAGGGCTCTTTTCCGGATCCGTCCCGGTCGGTGCCTTCCGACGGAACCGATCCGGTCGGACACGAGCGCGCGGAGGGGCGGACGACAGGATGAAGGGCCGCCGACACGGCCTTGCCGGTCCGACCGGACAGAACGTCACGGACGGACGTGGGCGGGCGAGGGCGGAACATCGCGGCGCAGAGCACGAGCAGCGTGCCCCACAGGCGCGTCGCCGGGCGTGGGCTCCAGCGCTCCTGCGCGACGGGGACGTTGAGCGGAGAGGTCACGGGGAGGACAGTGTATGCTCATGCATTGAATGCAAGCGCATTTAATTCCGATGCAACAAAGCACTTCTTCTCTGCTAACGTGCGGTCATGGCGGCGAAGAAGTCCGAGCGAGCGCTCGTGGAGGAATGGCGGGACGTCCTCGCGCTGCATGCCCGTACGATCTGCGAGCTCGATCGCGAGCTGCATCAGCACGGGCTCGGCGCCAGCGACTTCGAGGTACTCGACGTGCTCGCCGAGGAGTCGGGCAACGGCGGCGACTGTTCGTTCCGCGTCCAAGAGCTCGCGTCCCGGGTCCATCTCAGCCAGAGCGCGCTGTCGCGTCTGGTGGCCCGTCTCGAGAAGGACGGTCTGGTGACTCGCGGTATGTGCAGCGAGGACCGGCGGGGTGTACGGGTCGCGCTGACGGAAGCGGGCCGCGCCCGGCATGCCGAAGTGCAGCCCCTGCAGCGCGCGGTGCTCTCCCGGATGCTGCCGGGCGCGTCCGCCTGACGCAGCCACCTTCCGGGACCCGATGAACGGCCCTGAGGGCCGTGGCGGGTTGTGAGCGGTCGGCCGGGTTGTGAGAGGCGCCCGGGACGACTCCTGGAACGCCTCGGGACCTGTTCCCGCCCCGCCCGGTGACCGGTTGCTCAAGCGCCTACGACCAGGTGACGGCGGACTGGTCGCGCCACATCGCGGCCAGCTCCCTGTCGCCCGTGACCGTCACGGCGCTCAGCGGCAACCGGTTCCACAGCGTCAGATAGAGCTGCTCGGCCGTGCCGGTCAGCTCGCAGTCCGCGGGCACCTCCGCGATGGGTTCCGTACGCGGCGCATCCGTCGAGATCCACATGGTCCACACGTCGTCCGTGTCGACCGGCTGTACACGCAGCGCACGGGGAGCCTCGGAGCGCAGCCGGCTCCGGGTGCGGCCATGGAAGCCGGTCATCAGTTCCGCGATGCCGTCGGCGGCGAATTCCGCGGCCACCGGACCCGGCTTGCCGCCCAGCGCCGACTCCGCGTCCACGCGGTGGATCGCGGTCTCGTGGGCCTGGCGCCTGGCCCAGAACGCGAGCGGGCTCGGTGCGGGCAGGAAGGTCCAGCATGAGACGTCGGCCGGGGCCTCGGAGAGGGCGGCCACCAGCAGGCCGTGCCCCTCACGGAACCACTCCACCAACTCGTCGCCGTCCAGCGAGGACTCTTCCCCGGCGGGCCGGTACTGCGTGTGCCCCTCGGCGACGAAGCCGGTCGCCCAGCGGTGAACCATGCCGATGTGCCGGAGCAGATCCCGCACCTGCCAGTCCGGGCAGGTCGGGACATGAGCGTCGGGGCCCGCTTCGACGGCGGCCGCGGCCAGCAACCGGCCGTCCCGGACGAGGGATTGGATCAGCTCGGCGGTCTTCATGCCGCCGATTGTGCCACCGGCCTCATGCGCCCTGAGGGTGTGCGGCGTGCGGACGTCCGCGCAGCAGCCGTACGAACAGTCCGAGAGCGAGCGACTGGATCAGCACGGACGCGACCAAGGCGGGGTACAGGAACCACGCGGATCCGGCGACCGCGTCCCCGAAGAGCCGGGCGGCCATCAGAAAACCGAACATCGTCGGCGATGCGAGCAGGAAGAGCCAGACGCCGGCGAGGGAGGCGTCCTCGTGATGGACGAAGACGGTGTCGACGGTGACGTACACCGTCGCCACCGCGACCAGGGCCAGGTACACCTGGGAAGCGCGATTGCCGAAGGCGAGCCGTGCTGTCGCGCCGAGCCGCTGCACATTCATGGAAGTCTCCCGTCGGTGTCGTTGGTCCCATCGTGGGTCCGTGCCGCAGCGTCGGCCTGAGTAGCCGTACTCAGCTTCCCTGGGGGACGGACGCGTTCCGGGCCGAGTACCCCAGCAGCGCCGCACCCACCGCGAGGCCGGCCACCGTCGTCAGCGCCACGGGCAGGGAGAACCAGTCGGTCAGGAAGCCGATCGCGGGCGGCCCGAGCAGCATGCCGCCGTAGCCGAGGGTCGACGCGGCCGCCACCCCGCTCGGTCCGGCGATTGCGCCGGCGCGGGACACCGCCACCGGGAAGATGTTCGCGAGCCCCAGGCCCGTCACGGCGAAGCCGAACAGTGCGATCCAGGCGGTGGGGGCGAGCGAGCCGAGCAGCATGCCCGCCGCGGCCGTCGTGCCGCCCGCGACGAGGGTGCGGGTCTGGCCGAGCCGCTCCAGCAGGGCCGTTCCCGACAGCCGGCCGACCGTCATGGCGAGCGCGAAGAAGGAGTATCCGGCGGCGGCAAGGCCCGGGTGCGCGTTCAGATCCTGTTCCAGGTGGAGCGCTCCCCAGTCCGCCATCGCGCCCTCTCCGTAGGCCGTGCAGAGGGCGATCACGCCGAAGAGGACGACGACGCGGCGCGTACGCCCCGTCAGGCGGCGCGGCGCCGGCTCCTTCGGCGTCTGCCCGGTGACGGGCGCGGGGTGGCGGAGCAGCACCGGGCCCGCGAGAGCCGTGACCAGCAGGCCGATCACGGTGAGACCGAGCAGGTGCGCGGAGGGGGAGAGACTGCCGGCGACCAGTCCGCCGAGGCCGGCGCCGATCATCCCGCCGAGGCTGAACGCCGCGTGGAAGCTGGGCATCACCGGCCGCCGCAGGGCCGCGACGAGATCCACGGCCGCGCTGTTCATCGCGACGTTGACTCCGCCGTACGCCGCTCCGAAGACCAGCAGCACCAGGCCGAGGGCGAGCGCCGAATGCGTGAGCGCGGGCAGCGCGATGCTCAGGGACATCAGCCCGCCTGCGGCCACCGTGACCGGATGGCTGCCGTAGCGGCGGCAGAGCCCGCCGGTGAGGGTCATCGTCACCACCGCGCCCGCGGAGACCCCGAGCAGGGCGAGTCCGAGGTCGCTCGCCGACGATCCGGTCTGCTCCTTGATGGCGGGGATGCGGACCACCCAGCCGGCGAAGAGGAAGCCGTCGAGGGCGAAGAACAGGGTCAGGGCGGTACGGAGGCGGGACAGGGAGGGTGAGGCGGTGTTTCCGCCGGGTCCCCCCGCAGTGGCCGTCCGTGTTTTGTTTAGTAGCGGCACAAAATCAGGATAGGGGTCAGCGGCCGATCCGTACAAGACGGCTGCTCAGCCTTCGGATCATGGGAGACTCGCCTGCATGAACGGCAAGGCGACAACCATCAAGGCGAGGCTGGAGAGGGGCCGCAGTGCGCTCGGCCCCGCGCTGGAACTGGTTCATACGGGCCGTGCGCCCACCCGTGCCGTGCTCACGGCCGAACTCGGCGTCACCCGCGCGACCGCCGGCGCGGTGGCCGCGGAGCTCGAATCGCTCGGGCTGATCCGCGTCGACTCCAGGCCGGGCGCCGCCGCCGGCTCCCAGGGCCGCCCCTCGCACCGCCTCGCCGTCGACGACGCGGGCCCCGTGGTGCTCGCCGCCCAGGTCCACGCCGACGGATTCCGCGCGGCGCTCGTCGGACTCGGCGGCCGGACCGTCGCCACCGCCCCCGGCTGCGTCACCGTCTCCGCCGACCCGGCACAGGTGCTCGGCGAGGTCGTCGAGGCGGGCGCCATCCTGCTGAGGGAGAGCGGCAGACGCTGCGTCGGGGCCGGTCTCGCCGTGCCGTCGGCGGTTGCCGAACCCGAGGGCACCGCCCTCAACCCGCTCCACCTCGCCTGGCCGGCCGGCGCTCCGGTCCGCGACATCTTCGCCGAGCAGGTGCGCCGGGCCGGCATCCAGGGCCCCGCCTTCACCGGCAACGATGTCAACCTCGCGGCCCTCGCCGAGCACCGGCACGGCGCCGGACGGGGCGCCCAGCACCTGCTCTGTGTCGCCACCGGCCACCGTGGTGTGGGCGGGGCGCTGGTCCTCGACGGGCGGCTGCACACCGGCAGTTCGGGCCTCGCCCTCGAAGTCGGCCACCTCACCGTCAACCCCGAGGGACGGCCCTGCCACTGCGGCAGCCGAGGCTGTCTCGACGTCGAGGCCGACCCGCTCGCCTTCCTCACGGCCGCGGGACGCGACCCCGGCCCTGAGGGCTCGCTGCTCCAGCAGTGCCGTGAGCTGCTGCACACGGAGTACGACGACCCGGCCGTACGGAACGCGGGCGAGGAACTCGTCGACCGCCTCGGCCTCGGGCTCGCCGGGCTCGTCAACATCCTCAACCCCGACCGCATCATCCTCGGCGGGCTCCACCGTGAACTGCTCGACGCCGATCCCGAGCGGCTGCGCGCCGTGGTCGCGGACCGCAGTCTGTGGGGCCGCAGCGGGGGCGTCCCGATCCTCCCCTGCACGCTCGACCACAACAGCCTTGTGGGCGCGGCCGAATTGGCGTGGCAGCCGGTTCTCGACGACCCGCTGGCCGCGCTGGGCTGACGGGTACCGGTGGCGCCGGACCGGGGCGGGCCGCGGTCGTAGGGTGGCGGTTGAACAGGAACGCCCGGTGGCCGCTCCTTCGGGCCGTGGGACCGACGTCCGGGTCGGGCCGGCCCGATCCACCCGAAGGGCTCCCAGGCTCGGCGCAGGCGGCGGCCGGTCGCCCGACAGCGGAGATGGGCCATGCGGAACGAGCCGTGGCGGAACGGGGTCGCTCACCGGGACGCGCCGGGCGGCGACGAGGAACGAGTGCCGGAGGCGGGGACGTACGGTCCGGGCCGCGCACCCCGGCCGGATGAGGGTGTGGGCCGCGTCCCCGGTCCGGGCGAGAGCCTGGGCCGCGCTGCGGATGCGGACGCGGGCGTGGACGCCGGCATGGACGGCGAGGAGGGCGGATACGGGGACGAGGGCGGCGGCAGAGGGCGTGACACCCGTCCGGGGGCACGTTGGACGCCTCACGGCCCGGTTCCGGGTAGTCGACGACCTATGACCCACAAGCCCTCCGGTGCCGCTCACGCCGCGCACCGGCTCCAGGATCTGCGCCGCAGGATCGTCGCGTCGCCGCTCGGGCTGGCGTGGAACCGCGGTCGCGAGGTGGAGCTGATGCACCGCGCCATGGGCTTCGCCGCGCTGGGCTTTCTGACCCTTGTGCCGCTGCTGATCGTCGTCGCCGCGGCCGACCCGGCGAGCGGGCAGGGCTTCGCTCGCTGGCTGGGGCAGGCGCTGGGTGTGTCGGAGGCGTCGCAGGACGAGGTCGAGCGGCTGTTCGGCGTGCCGGACAACGCGCTGCAGCGCACGACGGCGTTCGGTCTCGCGGCGCTGACGGTCTTCGGTCTGACCTTCGGTTCGGCCGTCCAGACCGGTTACGAGAAGGTCTGGGACCTGCCGACGGCCCGCTGGCACACCATGTGGCGGCACGTCGTCTGGCTCGCGCTGCTCGTCTTCTCGCTCCTGGCCTTCTTCAGCACACCCCTCCCGGCCGACAGGGTGCTGACCACCCTGCTCGGCATCGTGGGCGACCTGGTCGGCACCATCGCGTTCTTCTGGCTCTCCCAGCGGGTGCTTCTCGGCGGCCGGGTCCGCTGGCGCGCCCTGTTGCCCGGGGCGGTGGCAACAGGTTTCGGCATGCTCGGTCTGCGGGGCTTCTCGCAGCTCGTCTTCTCGCCGCTGATCGCCTCGAACGCGGTCACTTACGGGCCGTTCGGGACGGTGCTGGTCGTCCAGTCCTGGCTCGTCGGCGTCGGCTTCGTGGTCTACGGCGGCGCGCTCGTGGGGCGGCTCTTCCACGAGGAGCGCCTGCGCAGACGGCTGGAACACCGGGACGACAACGAGAGCGCCTAGGTGTTCTGTCCCGGGCGATCTTGCCGGGCTCGCGTGCCCTGGCGCGGGACCCGGGGCGCTTCGATCAGTGGCTCAGGAGTGGCAGGAAGGTGCCTGTACCTACTGGTAGCCACTGAATCCGGGGAGGCCGGGAGCAGCCGGAGAGGCCCTGCCTACTCCCGGGGTGGTATGCGCACTGCCGCTGGCCGTACGACGACTTCGGAGCCGTCCGGCGGGAGTCTCGGAGGCGACGGGGAATCGCGCACCACCATCGCCACCGAGGAGCTGAGCGAAGATGAACACCCTGGCGTATGACGGGCCCGGCCCGTGGATTCTCTTCTTCCCGCTGATCTGGGCGGCCGTCGTCGTCGGCGTCGTCACCGTCCTGCGCCGCACCGGCGTCCTGCGCGGCCGTCGCGGCCCCTGGCAGGGCATGCGCGCGGTCTACGGCGCGAGCTCACCGATCGCCGTGCTCGGCCGGCGGTTCGCCGCGGGAGAGATCGACGAGGAGGAGTACTGGCGCAGGCTGTCCGTGCTGGACGAGCAGTTCGGCCGTACACCCAAGGACGGTGCGGCATGACCGCCACCACGACGACCGTGACCCGCACCGCTGCCCGTGTCGTCGACGCCGTGAAGGTCTACGGCAGGGGCGACACGGAAGTGAGGGCCCTGGACGGGGTGAGCGTCGACTTTCCGGCCGGCCGCTTCACCGCCATCATGGGGCCCTCGGGCTCCGGGAAATCCACCCTGATGCACTGCGCCGCCGGACTCGACACCCTCACCTCCGGTTCCGCCCTGATCGGCGACACCGACCTGAGCGCACTCGACGACCGCATGCTCACCCTGCTGCGGCGCGAGCGCATCGGATTCGTCTTCCAGGCCTTCAACCTCATCCCCACCCTCACCGTCGCCGAGAACATCACCCTTCCGATGGACCTCGCGGGTGAGCAGGCCGACCGCGAGTGGCTCGACGCCCTCGTCGACACCGTCGGGCTGCGCGACCGGCTGCACCACCGGCCGAGTGAGCTCTCGGGCGGTCAGCAGCAGCGCGTCGCCGTGGCCCGCGCGTTCGCGGGCCGGCCCGATGTCGTCTTCGCCGACGAACCCACCGGCAACCTCGACTCCCGCTCGGGCGAAGAGGTGCTGCGGCTGCTCAGCAGCGCCGTACGCCGGACGGACCGCACGGTCGTCATGGTCACCCACGACCCGATCGCCGCCGCGCACGCCGACGAGGTCGTCTTCCTCGCCGACGGCCGGCTCGTCGACCGTATGGACTCCCCGACCGCCGATCGGGTGCTGGACCGCCTCAAGTCCTTCGACGCCAAGGGGGCGACGACATGAGCGGCAGCCGCGCCTCGCTCCGCATCAGCCTCACCTCGCTGCGCGCCCACAGACGCCGGTTCGCGGGCACCTTCATCGCCGTACTCCTCGGCGTGGCCTTCCTCGCGGGCACGCTCGTCATGGGCGACACACTCCGCGGCAGCTTCGACACCCTGTTCGCCGACGCCAACGGCGGAACCGACGCCGTCGTCCGCAGCACCAACGTCGTCACCGTCTCCGGCGAGGGCCGGGGCACGCGGCAACCCGTGCCGACCGACCTGGTGGCGCGGATCGAGAAGACACCGGGAGTCGCCGCCGCGGTGCCCGGCATCCAGGGCGCCGGACAGCTCGTCGGATCGAACGGCAAGCCCGTCGGCGGCCAGGGACCGCCCACCCTCGCCGGCAACTGGATCGACGACCCGCAGCTCAACCCGTACCGGCTCGCCGAAGGACGCGTCCCGTCCAGGAGCGGCGAGGTCGTCGTCAACCGCGGCGCCGCCGACAGGGGCGGGCTGAAGATCGGCGACCGTACCGTGCTGCGCACCCCCGACCCCGTGCAGGTCACCGTCGTGGGCCTGGCCACCTTCGGTGGCGAGGACGGCATGGCCCAGGTCACCTTCACCGGCATGACCCTGGCCGACGCCGAGCAGTACCTCACCCCGAAGCCGGGCGAAGCGGCGTCCATCCAGGTGCGCGCGGGACCCGGCACCAGCCAGCAGGAACTGGTGGACGCGCTGAAGCCGGTGCTCCCCACGGGAGTCGAGGCCATCACCGGACAGGAGTCCACCGAGGAGAACCAGGACATGATCTCCGGTCAGTTCCTGAATCTCTTCACCACCCTGCTGCTCGTCTTCTCCGGCATCGTGCTGCTGGTCGCGACGTTCTCCATCTACAACACCTTCGCCATCGTCATCGCCCAGCGCACCCGCGAGAACGCGCTGCTGCGCGCCCTGGGCGCCTCCCGCCGTCAGGTCGTCGGCTCGGCACTCGTCGAGGCGGCCGTCGTCGCGCTGACCGCGTCCGCCGCGGGACTGCTCGGCGGCGTCGGGATCGCCGTGGGAATGCGGGCCCTCTTCCCCGTCATCGGCTTTCCCTTCCCGGAGGGCAGCCTGGTCATCAGCGGCGTCTCAATGCTGTTGCCGCTCGCCGTCGGTGTGATCGTCGGCCTCGGCTCCGCGCTGATGCCCGCCCTGCGTGCCGGGCGCACCGCTCCGCTGGCCGCGCTGCGCGAGACGGCCGTCGACCAGTCGGCGGCCTCCAGGACGCGCGTGTACCTCGGAGGGGGCCTTGCCCTTGCCGGACTCGCCGTCATCCTGGTCGGCGTCCTCGCGCGTCCGTCCGTCTGGCTCGCCGCGGCGGGAGCGGTGCTGGCTCTGGCGGCGTTCGTGGTGCTCGGCCCGGTCGCCTCCCTGCTCGCCGTAAGGATCCTGGGCAGGCCGCTCGACAGGTTCCGCGGAGTCTCCGGCAGCCTCGCCAAGCGCAACGCCCTGCGCAGCCCCAAGCGCACCGCGGCCACCGCCACCGCACTGATGATCGGCGTCGCCGTCGTCTCCCTGTTCACCGTCTTCGGCGCCTCGCTGAAGGCGACCATGGACCGGACGGTCTCCCGCTCCTTCGCGGGCGACGTCGCGGTCAGCGCCCCCTCGTTCGGAGCGGGCGGCAGCGGACTGAGCCCGAAGCTCGCTCCGGCCGTCGCCGCCCGGCCCGAGGTGGAGACGGCGGTCGGTCTCGGCAAGGGCGTCGCCGAAGTCGACGGCGAGGGACGGCAGCTCACCGTCACCGACCCGGTCGCGCTCGGCAGGTCGTTCGACCTCGGGGCCGTGCGGGGCTCGCTCGACGGGCTCGGTACGAACGGCCTGGCCGTGGCGGAGACCGAGGCCGACAAGAAGGGCTGGAAGCCCGGCTCCACCGCCGAACTGGCCTTCACCGACGGCAAGGAGCAGACCTTCACGGTCCGCGCGGTGTTCGAACAGTCGGAGCTGGCGGGCGACTACGTCATCACCCGTGAAGCCTGGGCCCCGCACCGTGGGCAGGACTCCGACACCCTGATCGCCGTCACCTTCAAGGACGGCGTCTCCACCGCCGATGGCACGGCGGCGGTCGAGAAGACCGCGGCGGCCTACGGCAATCCCGAGGTCCAGACCCGCGACGAGTACGCTCGGAGCGCCGCCGGGGCCATCGACATGATGCTCACCCTCGTGTACGCGCTGCTCGCGCTCGCCGTGCTGATCGCGCTGCTCGGCATCGCCAACACCCTGACCCTGGCCATCCACGAACGCACCAGGGAACTGGGTCTGTTGCGCGCGGTCGGCCAGACGAGGCGACAGCTGCGCAGCATGGTGCGCTACGAATCGGTGCTGGTCGCCGCGTTCGGCACGGCCGGCGGCCTGGCGTTGGGCGGACTGCTGGGCTGGGTACTCGTCAAGGCGTCCGAGGGCGCGGGCGACACCGCCTTCGCGTTCGCCGTACCGCCCGTTCAACTGGCGGTCGTGGCGCTCGTCGGGCTGATCGCCGGAGCGGTCGCGGGCTGGCGGCCCGCTCGCCGCGCCGCACGTCTGGACGTACTGCGTGCCATCGCCACCGAGTAGCGTGGGCCCGCAGCCGCCGCGCCCCGGTGCCCGCGCTCGGTGCTCCGCGCCCGCATCGCCTCATGGGCCGATGCGGCCCCGGCGACGGTACGGCCGCGGCACGCGGGAGCGGTCCGGGTCAGCGGACCCGCCCCGCGCGCACGGCCGACCGCGCGGCGGAGTGTTCGCGCAGGGAGGCATCGGCCGTCGTGGCGTACACCGGATACGGCGGCAGAGCCACCGCCGGCGGAAGAGCGGAGAGCGTGAACCAGACGATCTTGCCGGTCTCGCCCTTGGGGCGTGCGCCCCAACTCTCGCTCACCGCGGCTATCAGAGCGAGCCCACGGCCGGTGGTGTCGGACACGTCGGATTCCCGCACGGTCGGAAGGCGCGGATCATGGTCATGGACCGAGACGGTGAGGCGGTCGAGCAGCAACTCGATCTCGACCGTGCACAGCTTGTCCGGCTCGGCGTGGCGATGAACATTGGTCAGCAACTCGGTGACTCCCAGCGCTGCCTGGTCGATCAGAGGATCGAGATGCCAGTAGCGCAGTTGCGCCGAGATGATTCTGCGGACCTGACCGATCCGCGACGGCAGGGCCTGGAGCTCCACCGTGCAGTGCCTGCTTGGCTGGCTGATCACGGCTGCGACTCCCCGAAATAGGTCCGGAAGAAGACGAAGGATCGGATCCAGCAGTGGCTGGCTGCTGTTTTGTCCGGCGGGCTGGATCGCAGCGTCACCGCCGGTGCACCCTGAGTGATGTGAGACAAGCGTGAACTACTGATGTGAGTCCCGCAACTCGCAGCACTCGGGCGGGCACGCTCAGCTCGTGGCGCCCCCGGCGCCGCGCCGCACCGCTTCCAGGAAGCGCCCGGCCAGTGCCCGGCCCTCCGGTTTGCGGCTGCGCTGTCCCATGGTGAGCCGGTACCTCTTGCCGTTCAGCGTCGCCACCGTGCTCGCGTCGTCGGCGAACCACGGCTTGCCCGCCCTGACCGCGCGCACCGGCGCGCTCTCGATCACCCGGCCGTAGCTGGTGAGCAGCGCCAGCCGGCCGTCCTTGATCAGCACTTGTCCGGCCCTCGTGAGCGAGCGCGGCCACCGCTCGATCCGCACACCTGTGGCGCTGAATTCGGGCTCTGCCATCCCCATAGCCGTACGCCCCCTTCGCGATTTTCCTGTTGGCAGTCTGCACAACTCCGCTCGGGTGCACCAGTGCGTGCGCCGGGAGATGAGCCGCTCCTGGCCTGCAAGGGACTCCTATGGATGACCAAAGCGAACGTTTGTGCAGGTGAGAGGCATATTGTGGCGAGTGGGGACCGGAGTCGACAAGGCGAGGAACGGCGCGCATGAGTACCAGAGAGAAGTCAGTGACAGGTGAGGCAATGGCAACCGTCGATGTGGACCGCAGCGATCCGCAGTACCGGGCGTGGCTGAAGGAAGCCGTACGAAGGGTCCAGGCCGACGCCAACCGCTCCGCCGATACGCATCTGCTGCGTTTCCCGCTGCCCGACGCGTGGGGAATCGACCTGTATCTCAAGGACGAGTCCACCCATCCGACGGGCAGCCTGAAGCACCGCCTCGCGCGGTCGCTCTTCCTCTACGGCCTCTGCAATGGCTGGATCCGGCCGGCCAAACCGGTCATCGAGGCGTCCAGCGGCTCGACCGCGGTCTCCGAGGCGTACTTCGCCAAGCTGATCGGTGTTCCCTTCGTCGCGGTGATGCCCCGCACCACCAGCCCCGAGAAGATCCGGCTCATCGAATTCCACGGCGGCCAGTGCCACTTCGTGGACGACTCGCGGAAGATGTACGAGGAGTCGGCCGCTCTCGCCGAGCGGACCGGCGGCCATTACATGGACCAGTTCACCTACGCGGAACGGGCCACCGACTGGCGTGGCAACAACAACATTGCAGAATCGATTTACCAGCAGCTGCGGTCGGAGCGGTATCCCGATCCCGCGTGGATCGTCGCGACCGCCGGCACCGGCGGCACCTCGGCGACCATCGCGCGCTATGTGCACTACATGCAGCACGACACCCGCATCTGCGTCCCCGACCCGGAGAACTCCTGTTTCTTCGACGGCTGGACCCAGAACGACCCGGGCGCCTTCAGCGAGGGCGGCTCGCGCATCGAGGGCATCGGACGGCCGCGCATGGAGCCGAGCTTCGTGCCCGGGGCCATCGACCGGATGATGAAGGTCCCGGACGCGGCGAGCGTCGCCGCGGTCCGCGCTTTGGAGAAGACCATCGGCCGCAAGGCGGGAGGATCCACCGGCACCGGCCTGTGGAGCGCGCTGAGGATCATCGCCGAGATGGTGGCGAAGGGGCAGAAGGGCAGCGTCGTGACCCTGCTCTGCGACCCGGGCGACCGCTATCTCGACAAGTACTACTCCGACACCTGGCTGGAGGAACAGGGCCTGGACATCGCTCCGTACACCGCAGCGATCGAGCACTTCCTCGCCACGGGAGGATGGCCGCGCTGACCTCCCGGGCACCGGCTCACCGGCACCCGGCTCGGCTGTACGCGGCTCCCGGGCACCGGCTCACCGGCACGCGGCTCGGCTGTACGCGGCTCACGGGCACGCCGCCCGGTGGCTCACTGCTCGGCCCCGCGCCGTGGCGTGGGGCCGGCCAGTCTCCGGTCGAGACGGCGAACCGCGCTCCTGAAGGAGAGGCCCAGGCCCGCCCGCGCCAGCCGCAGGACGACACGCAGCGCCGCCGGGCCACTCACCGCGAAGGTCCACCGCACTCGGGTTCCGGTCGCGGTCGCGGTGAGCCGCCACTCCTCCAACAGGGCTTGCAGAGCAGGGGCGTTGGTCTCGTCGACCCGGTAGGCGTAGCGCTCCTCGGGCTCGGTTGCCACGATGGTCTCCCGGAAGAAGACCCCGCCCTTGAGCCGGACTTCGCGGCCCGCGCCCTCGTGTGTCGGCGTGGCCGAGGAGACGGCGGCGAACCAGGAGGGCCACCCGGCGACATCCTCGGCGAGTGCCTCGTACACGAGCTTCGGCGGGGCGGACATGTCGGTGGAGAAGACCAGACGCAGGGGGGCCGACTCGACGAAGTCGAGTCCCACGGGGCTCAGTCGGCGTGTCATGGGACCGTACCTCCAGCTGAGAGGGGTGGTGCGGTGCCCGCACACCATAGCTGGCCGGCCGTCAGTTGTCCTCAGTGGCCTTCGTCTTCACAGTCGCCTCCGTGAGAAGAGCGTCCAGTGCACGGCCGAACACCAGCCGGCCCACGCGGGCGACCAGCGGATCGAGCAGCCGGGGAACCAGGCGGATCCGTACCTCCTCGTCCCAGACCACCACGGTCCCGCGACCCTCTGGACGTACCTCGATCATTGCCCAGCCCCGGATCACACGGCCGCGCTTCTCCAGCCGGCAGTGTCCCGCCGTGCCCGTGCCCGGCGGGACCCAGCGGACGACCTCCATCGGGTCGTCGAAGCCGATACGACCGAGACCGGAGCGTACGACGAAGCGTGTGCCCACGCCGTTCGACGCCGTGGCCGAAGAGACGGTCGTGAGCGGTACCCGGGCGGCGTGCGCCCGCCAGTCGGTGACCCGCGGCCAGACCTCGTCGGCCGGGAGTGCGACGGCCCGGGTGAGCCGGAACACGCCCACCGGCGTCAGCCGTCCTGCCCGCCGGACGTCTCCGTGCCGCCCGGGCCGGCGGACCCGCCGGACGACTCGGGACCGCCGGCCACCACCAGCCCCGGCAGATGTTCGGCCATCTCCTCGCGGGTCTCGTGCGACAGCCCCGAGTCCGTCACCAGCGTGTCCACCTCGGTGAGCTGGGCGAACGAACTCAGGCCCACCGTTCCCCACTTGGTGTGGTCGGCGACCACGACCACCCTGCGTGCCGCCTGGACGAAACGACGGTTCGTCTCGGCCTCGGCGAGATTCGGTGTGGACAGCCCGGCCGTCACCGAGATGCCGTGCACCCCGATGAAGAGCACATCGAAGTGGAGGGAGCGGATCGCCTGGTCGGCGACCGGGCCGACCAGCGAGTCGGACGGGGTGCGCACGCCGCCGGTGAGGACGACCGTGGCCGTGCCCGTCCGCTGGCCGCCCGCCGAACCGGCGCGCTGAGCTGCGTGGAACACATCTGCGACCCGCACCGAGTTGGTGACCACCGTCAGATCGGGGACGTCGATGAGGTGGTGCGCCAGCGCATAAGTCGTGGTGCCGCCGGAGAGTGCGATGGCGCTCCCGGGCACGGCCATCCGCGCCGCCGCCCGTGCGATGTCCTCCTTGGCGCTCAGCTCCAGGGCCGACTTGGCCTCGAAACCGGGCTCGTGCGTGCTCGCCTCGACCACCGGCACCGCGCCGCCGTGCACTTTCTCGATGACCCCTTGCCGGGCCAGGGCGTCCAGGTCCCTTCGCACGGTCATGTCCGAGACATTCAGCTGGCGGGTGAGCTCATTGACCCGCACCCCGCCGCGCCTGCGGACCTCGTCGAGGATCAGAGCGCGCCGCTGCTCCGCGAGCAGGTTCTGGTTGTCGGTCACTGCCGGGGCCGGTCCCTTCCATGTCGTCGTGCCTGCGAGTAGTACACCGTCTGTGGCCAGGGCTGCTCATCCTCGCACGGCACCCGCCGGGCGGGCTCGGGGAGATTCCGTGAGAGCCGAGCGGAGGGCCGTCGTGATTCGGGACCCTGGTCATGAACCGCCCCCGGCGTCTGCCGCGGCGGATCCTCCCTTCGAGAGAGCGAGTGACCGAAGTGTCCCCTGCCCCTCCGGGCCCGCAGAGCGGAGGGCCGGCACTGGAGCTGCTGGTCCACGGCGTCGGCGGAGCCACCCCGCAGGACATGCTCGGCGACCCCCGTACCGTGCGGATCTCGGGCGACGAGAAGGCCGCCGTGTTCCGCAGGACCGACGACGAGGAGGCGGAACTCCACCCCGAACGCTATGTGGACCGGCCCATCCCCGAGGCGTACTGCTGGTCCAACCTCACCTCAGGCAACGGCGCGCGTGCCCTGTGGCTGCTGCTTCTGCCCTTCATGGTGGTCAACCTCGCGCACTGGATGCGTCCACGCGCCAAGGGCCGCAGAACCACGACACGAATCTACGGGGTGCTGGTGCGGCTCGTCGGCCTCAGCCTCACGGTGCTGCTGACCGCCGCCGCCTGCGAGGTCGCGCTGGACCTGGTCGCCTGGCAGTGCGCGGGCTCGGCCGACTGCACCCGGGAGCGGTCGTGGCTCGGCTTCCTCTCCAGCGCCCAGGGCGGCTGGTGGTCGCAGCCGGGCCGCCGTCTCGCCCTCGCCTCCGTGGTGCCGACAGCTCTCGTGGGCCTGCTCTGGTATCTCTCCAACCGCACCTGGAGTGCCTACGAATCCCAGCGGCCACCCACCGGTGAGGAGGAGACGGAGGAGACGGAGTCCGACGAGGTGCAGGACGAGGACGGGACCGGGGATGAGGACGAGGACGTGATCCGGGCCGGGGAGATGCGGGCCGGGGACGATGACCTCGCCGAGGACGGCGCCCGGGACGGAGCCCGCCTCGGCGCCGCCGTTTCCGAGTTACCCCGGCCTCCTGTCCGGCCGGCCCTCGGCAGGCCCGGCTTCTGGTACGGGCGCAGGCTCGTCGCCCGGCTGCGCGCGGCCCACACCGCCGCCGGCTTACTCACCGTCGCATCCGCGGTCACCGGCGCGGCGGCCCGCCATGACCGCGGAGGCGGCAGCACCCCCCTGGAAATCTCCGGCCGCCTCCTGGAAGCCGCCCTCCTCCTCGGGCTGCTCGCCGTGCTGTGGGTCGTCTTCCGCCGGGGCCGCAGCGAGAAGCGGATCGACGCCCGCCTCGACTGCGCCGCCGTGCGCTGTCTCCCCGGTGCCGCCATCGCGCTGCTTGTCCTGTCGCTGCTGTACGCCTCCTGGTCCCGACCCGGCTGGGTCTCCACCGCCGCCCTTCCCGGCGATGCCACCTTCCGCGTGATCGCCGTCATCCAGAGCGTCCTCGTCGTCGCCCTGGGCCTCGCCGCCTTCGTACTGCACCGCCGGGCGCGCCATGCCCGTTCCGCCATGTACGGAATGGGCGGACCCGCCGTCGCGATGCTCGCCTGCGGGCTCGGAGGGGTGATGACCGGGGGAGTGGCCCAGCGCGTCGCCGACTGGCTGGACGGCCCCGGGACCCCCGGCATGGACGGCGAAGGCTCCATCCCCGGACCCCCGGTGCTGCTCAGCTGGCAGGCCTCGGTCCTTCCCGTACTGCTGCTGGTCCTGCTGGTCCCCGCCGTCCTGCTCGCGTTACGGACCTGGCTCACCGCACGCCGGCTCGCCGGCCCGGTCGAGGCGGACTACGGAGAGGGCCGTCCCGACGAGGTCCGCACGCGGCGCGTAGCGGGCACCCGCGCACGTGCCGCCCTCACCGACGCCGCTCCCTTGATCGTCGGTACCGTCTCCGGGACCACTCTGCTTCTCGGGGCCGGCGCGGTCGCCGGGGCCTGGGCCAGCGGCGAAGTGCCCGGCGAAGCCTTCGGCCACACCCATGGCCTTGTGGAATCCGCCGCGGAGACGGCGCAGTCCCTGGGCTCCTGGATGATCGGCTTCGGCTCGATACTGTTCGTCACCTGGGGCCGCCGGGCCTACCGTGACGCCTCGGCCCGGCGCACCATCGGCATCCTGTGGGACGTCGGAACCTTCTGGCCGCGCGCGGCCCACCCCTTCGCCCCGCCCTGCTACGCGGAGCGCGCCGTCCCGGACCTGACGTGGCGGATGTGCACATGGACCGGACGAACCGGCGGACGGCTTGTCATCTCCGGGCATTCGCAGGGCAGCGTGCTGGCCGCGGCCGCCGCCTGGCAACTGCCGCCCGCCACGCGCCGCCGGGTGGCGCTGCTGACGTACGGATCACCCCTGGAGCGGCTCTACGGACGCTGGTTCCCGGCGTACTTCGGGCCCGTCGCCCTCCGTGAGCTCCGCAGCGAACTGGACTGCTGGCGCAATCTCTGGCGGCACACCGACCCGATCGGCGGTCCTGTGCTCGTCCCCGCCGAGGGCAGGCACCCCGAGGTGGACCACCACGCACTCAAGGACCCGGTGGTCTACGGACGTTCGGATCTGCATCCGCTGCCGGAACCGATCCTCGGGCACTCCGACTACCAGGCCGACCCGGCGTTCGCCGTGGCACGCCGTGAGCTGCTCGACCGGCTCACTCCCGCCGTTCCCCGCCAGTCTCAGGGCAGTTCGGGAAGATCGTCCGGGTAGAGGAGGGTCAGGTCGTCGGTGTTCACGTCGGTGAGCTCGGCGACCCGGCCCGCGTGCCGCTCGACCATCGACTCGAAGGTCTGGCGTGCCGTGCGGCCGTTTCCGAAGGCGGGTCCCTTGGGCAGCGCGGTGAAGTACTTCAGCAGCGCCTCACCCGTGCCGTTGCCCAGGCGGTACTCATGGTCCTCGGCCTGCTGCTCCACGATCCGCAGCAGCTCCTCGGGCACATAGTCGCTGAAGGTGATCGTCCGTGAGAAGCGCGAAGCCACACCGGGGTTGACGGAAAGGAAGCGCTCCATCTCCGCGGTGTACCCGGCGACGATCACCACGACCGCCTCCCGGTGGTCCTCCATCAGCTTCACCAGCGTGTCGATGGCCTCCTTGCCGAAGTCGCGCCCGGAGTCCTCGGGGGACAGGGCGTACGCCTCGTCGATGAAGAGCACACCGCCGCGCGCCCGGTCGAACGCCTCCTGCGTCCGGATCGCCGTGGAGCCGATGTGCTCGCCGACCAGGTCGACGCGGGAGACCTCGACGAGATGACCGCGCTCCAGCACCCCGAGCGAGGCCAGGATCTCGCCGTACAACCGGGCGACGGTCGTCTTGCCGGTGCCGGGGGAGCCGGTGAAGACCAGATGCCGGCGCACCGACGCGGCCTTGAGCCCCGCCTCCTGGCGGCGCCTGCCCACCTCGATCATGTTCGTGAGGGTACGGACCTCACGCTTGACGCTGTCCAGGCCGACGAGCGCGTCCAGTTCGCCGAGGACCGCGAGCGATGTGCGTACGGGATCGGCCGGCGGGGCCTCGGGCTGGGCCTCGGGCGGGCGCCGGTCCGGCAGCCCCGTCAGCAGCCCGGGGGCCTGGGCAGCGGTCACCACGGCCGTGGTCTGCTCCGACGGGGGCCGCACGCCGCTCTCGTCACTGGTGCAGTCCTCGACGGCCGGGCCGTCCGGCTCCGCGAACTCGTACCCCCTGCGCGCACAGCGCTCGGTACGGCAGCGGCTCAGGGTCGTACGGCAGCCGTCCATCACATGGAAGCCGTAGCCGCCGCTGCCCGTCACACGGCAGCCGCGGAAGGTGCCGCGGCCCTCCGCCGAGACATAGAAACCCGCCTCGGCGGGGGAGGTGACGGTGCAGCGCTCGATCACCGGATCCGCGCCCTTGGTGACGATCACGCCGGTCTGCGCCTCGTCGATCGTGCAGCCGTTCAGCGTGCCCCCGCTGCCGTGGTCGCGGAACCAGGCGCCGGTGGACGCCTGAGTGATCCGGCAGTCGTCGAGCTGCGCCGTCGCTCCGTCGCTCACCGACACCGCGGTGTTGCGTACCTGGGAGAGATCGCTGTCCACGACATCGACGCGGGAGCCGCGGTCGAGCACGAACAGGGCGTCCGGGACGTCGTGCACCCGGCAGGAGTCGAGCACGGCGGTCGCGCCGTCGCTGACCCAGACGGCCGGATAGTCGCCCGTACTGTCGTGGATCCTGCACTGGTTGGCGTCCACCCGGGTGCCCGGGTCCCACACCGACAGGCCGTTGCGTCCGAAGCGCCGCACCGTGGAACGGGTGAGGGTGAGCACCGACCGCGAGCGCAGATCGATGGCGTTCTCCGGGATGTCGTGGATCTCGCAGTCTGAGAGAATGAGCACGGCGTCCGTGTCGAGTGTGACGCCGTCCGCCGAGGTGCGGTGCACGGTGCAGTCGGTCAGATGGGCGGACGCGCGTGAGACGACCTGGACGCCGGTGCCCTTGATCTCGTACACCTCGCAGCCGATCGCCTCCAGGCCGGTGCCCTCACCGGTCACCGTCAGGCCCGCACCCGAGGCGTGATGCACACGGCAGCGCTCAAGACGGGGATGCGCGCCCCCGCGTACGGCCACACCGGACTGGCCGGCCGCGACGACCTCGCACTCCTCGAACAGCCCGCCGGCGCCGTCCAGTACGCCGATCCCGATGCCCGCCGGATTGTCGACGGTGCAGCGGCGGACCGTCGGGCGGGCCGCGCCACGCACCTCGAGGCCGGAGGCGGAACGGGTGACGATCCGCAGGTCGATCAGTTCGGGAGTGCCGTCCTCGACCAGCAGCGCCGGCGCCGCCGAGTCCTGTCCCTCCACCTGGAGGTCCTGGACGGTGGCGGAGGCACGGACGGTGAGCGGCACACCGTCGACGGGCGCGATGCGCACCGAACCGGCGGCGCCCTCGGTGCCGCGCAGGGTCACGGCCCGCTGGACCACCAGGTTCTCGCGGTACGTCCCCGGCGCGACGGTGAGGATGTCGCCGTCCGCTGCGGCCTCCAGGGCTGCGGCCAGTGAGGGGTACTCGCCCGTGCGGCGCCGCCATCGCGATGTGCCGGTGTGCGTCACCTGGACCGTGCCCTGTGCCATCGTGCTGCTCTGCCCCCACCTCGTGAATCTGCTCGGCCGCGCCTTTGAAAGGGGACGCCCCCCGAAACCCCCGAGGGGGTTGCACCACCGTAGCGCGCGCGGCGAGCGGGAGTTGACGAGACGTGAACGGTCAGCTGCCGGCTCCGGTGCGGCCCCAGTCGGGGCCGGCCGCGGCCCAGGCCCGGTCCAGCCGTGCGTATCTCAGGCGGACGAGCCGCCAGACGATCAGTCTTCGGGCGCATTCCACCAGTCCCGCGGCACCGAAGGCGGCCCCTGTACCCGCGAGGACGGCGTGCACCCTGACCGTCGCCGGGTCCATCGGGCGGTTCACCATTTGGCCGGAACTGTCGGTCCAGATGGTGAAGATGCTTCCCGGCCGCGCTGTCCGCAGCACGGTGGAGACCGTGCCCGTATGCCGACTGCCGTCCACGGCCCTCCATTTCGCGACGACGGGCCGGCGCTTCTCGTGGGCGGCGGGCGACTCGGAGTCGTACGCCGACGGTTTGGGCTTCCGCGCCTGTCTCACCACCGTCGCGGTGACCGGATGACGCTGCTGGCGCTGGGCGCGGACCGCCTGGCGCAGTGATTCGTCGGTCAGGCTCCCGCTGATCCAGCCGACGGCCGGTGCGGCGGTGACGAGAAGCACGGCGGCGACGAGCGCCAGCCACGCCTCCAGGAGATCTGTCGCACGGCGCAGGGGATTGCGGCGCCAGCGCCACACTCCTGCGGCAGTTCGCACTGTCCTGCACCCCCTTCCGCGTCCGTGACAGCCCGCTACGGAACGGCACAGGCACGGATGGCGCAAGGAGAAGGGAACGCCACCCCAGCCTCCCGCCGCACCGTGACCCCGCCACCTCTCCAACGCGCCTGCTGCCGCGAAGGGTTCCCGTGGGCGCGCACAAAAGCGGGCCGGCTCGATCCGGCGGGCCGGACAGGGCCCCGGACGTGCGCCGACGCCGACAGTCGCTGTCGGCGTCGGTAGGCCGGGACGGCCCTGGGTACATCAGTGTCCACCGACGGTCCCCGGCGATTCCCCACGGCTCGACGCCGTTTCTCACCGGATGCGACCCCCGTCACCTGTGACCGGGTGGACGATCGGTCGGTCAGTATCCCCGCCCCTGGTACGGGCGGTTGTACGGGTCGTCGTAGGGAGCCGGCGCCGGAGCGGGACGCGCGGCAGCCGGCCGCATCGCCTCGTAGCCGGTCGCCATCGGACGCTGAGACTGCTGCGGCTGGACCTGGGGGCCCGGGTAGCCGCGCGGCACCGACGACTGCTGGGGGATGTACGGCGCAGGCGCGTGCTGCAGCGGCATCGGCTGCTGCATCTGCTGCGGGTAACCGTAGGCAGGGGCGGGCGAGGGCGCCGCCGGGAGGGCGGGCAGAGCGGAGGCGAGAGCCGGCAGATAGCTGTTGCCGGTGTCGTACGCGGACGGCACTCGGATCGGGGCGATCTGAGGCGTGCCGCGCTCCGCGACCAGGGAGTCGTAGATCGGCGTGTCGGGGAACGACGGAGCGGAGTAGTAACCGCCGCCGTAGGTGGCGCGGGGGGAGGTCATGGCACATAAGTTAAGCCCACGATGTGCTGGTTGGGGAGCCTGATAAGAAGGTTGTTTCGCGAGACTACGAGGGACCGTCGTTCCCCAATGCGAGCGAACCTGGGGAAATCGGTCGCAGTCACGGGTGCGGATCCTGTAAAGGGCGAGCTGGGAGCGGGTTACCGACGGGTCGGACCGGGCGTCGGAGGCATCCTGGGGATTAGGTTGTCGTCAGATGAACTTTCCGGGCACCCGACTCGCGATGGGGGCGAGCATGTCCATGCTTAAAGGAGCCAACACTCCGGTGTCGGCGCAGCAGGTTCGCGTCGAACTGGGCTGGCGTTCGGCCCCCGGTGTGCCGGACGTCGACGCGTCGGCGCTACTCCTCGCGTCGGGCAAGGTCCGGTCCGACGCCGACTTCGTTTTCTACAACCAGCCCTCGCACGCCTCCGGGGCCGTGCGCTACGAGGGGAAGCAGTCCGCGCAGGACACGGTGACGGACCAGGTGTCCGTCGACCTCGCGCGTGTGGAACCGGCGATCGAGAAGATCGTGCTGGCGGCCTCCGCCGACGGCGGCAGCTTCGGACAGGTGCCCGGGCTGTACATCAGGGTGCTCGACGCGGCCTCCGGCGCGGAGATCGCGCGTTACGACAGCCAGGACGCGACGGTCGAGACCGCGTTCGTCCTGGGCGAGCTCTACCGGCGGCAGGGCGAGTGGAAGTTCCGTGCTGTGGGGCAGGGCTACAGCAGCGGACTCGAAGGCCTGGCGAGCGACTTCGGCATCACGGTCGACGAGCCGCAGCAGGCGGCCCAGGCCGCCCCGGCCGCCGCGCCGGTCATGCCGCCGCCCGCGCCCGCCGTGCACGCGTCCCCTCCCGTACCGCCCGCCGCACCGACGCCGCCCCCGGAGCGGCCCACCGCTCCCGTACGCCTGACCAAGGTGACGCTCACCAAGGACGTCCCGTCCGTCTCCCTCACCAAACAGGGCGGCACGTCCGGCGCGATGCGGGTCAACCTCAGCTGGCAGGTGCGCAAGCAGTTCAAGGGGTGGGGCGCCAAGCTCGGCCGCGCCGTCGCCATGCACGGCGACCTCGACCTCGATCTGTGCGCGCTGTACGAACTGACCGACGGGCGCAAGGGCGTCGTCCAGGCACTCGGCAACGCCTTCGGCGCACTGAACCAGCCCCCGTACATCCACCTCGACGGGGACGACCGCACCGGAGGCACCTCCGGCGAGAACCTCACCATCAATCTGGACCACAAGGACCGGCTGCGCCGGCTCGTCATCTTCGTCACCATCTATGAAGGCGCGCGCAGCTTCGCCGATCTGGACGCGACGGTCACGCTCCAGCCGCAGCACGGCGCCCCGATCGACTTCTCGCTCGGCGAGTGCACCGTGCCCTCGACGGTGTGCGCGCTCGCGCTCATCACCAACACGGGCTCGGATCTGGTCGTCCAGCGAGAGGCCCGCTTCCTGGTCCCCGAGCGCGGGGTGAGTCCTCAGCGGACCATCGACTACGCGTACGGCTGGGGCATGAACTGGACGCCCGGCAGGAAGTAGCGCCTCACCGGTCGGGAGCCGCCTCGGGGCGTGCGTACGTACGCCCCTTCCAGGCGGCTCCCCGGCCGCGGTAGTGCTGTACGGCGGAATCGACCGTCATCAGCAGATAGAGCAGTGCGGTGAACGGCAACAGCGGCGCGAGCCAGAGCGGCTGCCCGTAGTAGCGGAGCATCGGCGCATACGTGCCCGTCATCACCGCCCAGGCAAGGCCCCCGGCCCAGCCCGCGGCGGCGTCCTGTTCCAGCACCCCGGCGAACAGCGCGACGGGCGGCGCGAGGTAGACCAGCGCGAGCCCCAGCACCGTCCCGGCAAGGAGCGCGGGACTGTGCCGCAGCTGGGCGTACGCGCTGCGCGAGATCATCCGCCACAGGTCCGCGAGGCGGGGATACGGCCGCACGCTGTCCACCCGCTCGGCGAGCCCCAGCCAGATCCTGCCGCCCGACCGTTTCACCGCCCGCGCCAGCGACACATCGTCGATCACCGCCTGCCGGATCGACTCCGGTACGCCCGCGCGCTCGGCGGCTTCGGCGCGCAGCAGGACACAGCCGCCCGCGGCGGCAGCCGTCCGGGCCTGCGGGCGATTGACCCGGCGGAAGGGATAGAGCTGCGAGAAGAAGTAGACGAAGGCGGGGACCACGAGCCGCTCCCAGCCGCTCGCCACCCGCAGGCGGGCCATCTGGGAGACCAGGGCCAGGCCGTTCGTACGGGCCGCCGCCACCAACGCGCGCAGACTGTCCGGCTCGTGTGCGATGTCCGCGTCGGTCAGCAGCAGGAACTCGGGCTTGCCGGCCCGTGCCAGCGCGATGCCGTGCCGCAGCGCCCAGAGCTTGCCCGTCCAGCCCGGCTCCGGCTCACCGGGCGGGACCACCCGCAGGGGCAGCCCGCCCAGCTGCTCGCGCAGGGCGCGGGCCACCTCGCCCGTGCCGTCCGTACTGCCGTCGTCGACCAGAATGATCTCCGCGCGGCCGGGATAGTCCTGCGCCAGCAGCGAGGGCAGGCTGACCGGAAGCACCTCGGCCTCGTCCCGCGCGGGCACCACGACGGCAACGTCCGGCCACTGGGCCGGAGCCTCGCTCGGCGGCAGCCGCTGGTCCGTACGCCAGAAGAAGCCCTGTCCGAGCAGCAGCCACCCCCATGCGGCCAGTGATCCCACGGCGGTCCAGGCAACGGCGCTCATCTGCCGCAGTCTGCCCCACCGCGCCGGTGACCCAAGGGCAGTCGACTATGGTGACCGGGTGAAGATCGCGCTCATGGACTCCGGAATCGGCCTCCTCGCGGCGGCCGCCGCGGTGCGCCGGCTGCGGCCGGACGCAGATCTGGTCCTCTCCTCCGACCCCGACGGCATGCCCTGGGGCCCGCGCACCCCGGGCGACGTCACCGAGCGTGCTCTGGCCGTGGCCCGCGCCGCCGCCGCTCATCGCCCCGACGCGCTGATCGTCGCCTGCAACACCGCCTCGGTGCACGCCCTGCCCGCGCTCCGGGCCGAGCTGGAGCCCGCGATCCCCGTCGTCGGTACGGTCCCCGCGATCAAGCCGGCCTCGGCGAGCGGCGGTCCTGTCGCCATCTGGGCCACACCCGCCACGACCGGCAGCCCCTATCAGCGCGGTCTCATCCGGGACTTCGCCGACTCGGTCTCCGTCACCGAGGTCCCCTGCCCCGGGCTCGCGGCCGCCGTGCAGCACGGCGACGAGAGTGCCGTGGCCGCCGCCGTGGCCACGGCGGCGGCGCTCACGCCCACTGATGTAAGGGCCGTCGTCCTGGGCTGCACCCATTACGAGCTCGTCGCCGGGCAGATCCAGGCCGCTGTCGGCGGGATGGTGGCCCTGTACGGCTCGGCCGAGGCGGTCGCAGCGCAGGCGTTGCGCAGGATCGGCGCAGGACCGGCCCCCGACGCCGAGCCGGGCAGCCGCCTCACCGTCCTCCTCAGCGGCCGTGCCTCCGCCTTGCCCGACCAGGCTCTGAGCTACGCCGAAGGACGCCTCCTCCAGGCGGTGATTCCCGCACACTGACGGTGATCGGGGCAGGTCGGAGGGCGGCCCACCCGCTTGTCCGGTCCAGTTGTCCAAGTCCATGCCGGACTGCCGGAAGCTGGGTACTCTGCTAGACATGACGGACCCCAACCGCGCTTCGGGGCATACGCCAGAACCCCATCCAGCGATCTGGACCGGCCGTGCGACCAACCGCGGGCAGTGGCTGTTCGCCGCGGTCGGCGCGGCCTGCATGGCGCTCGGGATCGAGCTGGCCGTCGACACCGACTGGACCTCGGGCATCGTTGCGTGGCTGATGTCCGTGGTCGGCTGTGTCGCGGTGGGGCTGCTGATCCTCTACGGGACCCTCGCGTTCGTCCATGTGGCGGTCAAGGTGGACAGCGACGCCGTGGAGGTGCGCTGCGGCCACATCGGTGTCCCCCGCAGGCGCATTCCGCTCTCCCACGTGGTGGGCGCGGAATTCATCGCCAGGGTCACCCCTCGGCAGTGGGGCGGCTGGGGCTACCGCTGGCGTCCGGAGAAGGGCACGGCGGTGATTGTGCGCCGGGGTGAGGGCCTGATCGTCATGCTGGGTGACGGCAGAACGTTCACGGTGACGGTGGACGACGCCGAATCCGCGGTGCGGGCGATCCGTGACCGGCTTCTCCTCGCGGGGGCGGCCCGGCCCTAGGGTCTTTCGTTTGGACCGGGCCGGATCGGTGCGAGCCGGCAAGATCCAAACGAAAGGCGCCAGCCAGGTGCTGACGCCCAAGGCTCTGTCTTTCGGACCGGGCCGCGGGGCACCCGGCCGACGGGCGCCCCGCACCGCCGGAGGGGTCGATCACCCATTCGTACGAACCCGGCAGGGCCAGTCCACCGGCGTCCGGGACCGTTCAGAACGCGCGGCTGCCCGTCTCGGACTGCGGTGACTCGTGCCGGTCCTCCGCCATCGGGCTCCCGCTCGTCACGCGCGCCATCGCGAGACCTGCCAGCAGCCCCGCGCCCGCAGTCACCGGAGCGAAGCTCAGCGCATTGCCGACGTTCGCCAGCATCGCCAGTGCCGTGAGCGCCGCCCCCGCGCTCAGCACCACCGGTGTCGAGCGGGGCGAGCGCCACAGGCCGTAGAGCATCCAGCTGAACGCCGCCCCCAGCAGCGTCACCCCCACCACCCCCTGCTCGGCCGCCTGCTGGAGCGAGGCCGAGTGCGGCTTGCCGTCCGAGCCAACGGACTGCTGAGCGATCCCGCTCAGCCTGCCGAAGCGGTCGGGGCCCATGCCCCGTACGGGATCCCGCTTGGCGAGCGAGACCGCGTCCTGCCACAGTGCCACACGGTTCTGGGTGAGCTGGCCCTCCAGGGAGACCGTGAGCCCGTCCGGCAGCGCGTCCTCGGCCACGCCCCACGAGAGGGCCACCACCAGCCCTGCGGCGACCGCCAGACCACCGATGGCCAGCGTCCGCCGGTGCATCCGTACCGCCGCGAGCGAGCAGAGCAGTACGCCGAGCGCGCCCGCGAACCCGGCCGCGGAGCCAAGCGCGAGCGCCGTGAGGGCGACGGCGAGGGACAGCAACCGCAGAGCGAACCGGAGCACGGGCGGACGGGCGGCCGATGCGCCGCAGCATGCGGCGCCCGAGGCCAGGACCAGCAGGGCGGCGGACGCTCCGGTGTGGCCGGGCTGGGTGGCGGCTCCGGCAGTCGCACCGGGCACGCCCTGCCCCGAGGCGATCGCCAGCCCGAGCGCGGCGAGCGCCGCGGTGGAGGCCGCGGTGACGGGCAGCAGTGTGCCGCTGATGCGACCGCAGGCGTATCCCGCGGCGACGGCGAACACGGCGAGCAGGACGCCCTCGGGTCTCGCCTCGCGGCCGGCCGCGCTGATCAGCGACCACACGGCGCATCCGCCGAGGACGAGCACGCCGGCGATATCGGTCGCCCGGCCGCGCTCCGGCGCGGTGGACCGGCTGTCCGGTGCAGCCATCCCGTCGACCCCCCGACCTGTGACGGACCTGCCGCGGCAGCCGAACCGGGATCGGTGGCAGGACTGGCGCACACGGTAACGGCAGAGGCAGGGTTTGTGGATGGGTTGCGCAGGAACGTTGCAGCAGGGGTGGGCCGACCGTCGACCGGCAGGACCGGCCGCCCCCGCGAGCGCGGGCAGTGAGTGCGACCGCACATTGCGACCGGTGATCCCGACCGAACATCCCGACCGCACATCCCGGCCGGTGATCCCGACCGGAGTGCCGGGGGCGCCGTCACTCGCCGTAGACTCCGCTGGGTGAGCGCCACTGTCACCACCGTCGACACCTCCCGGCCCGCTACCGCCGTGGGCCGCCCGCTGCCGCGTCGCCTTGCGCGGCCCGGTGCCGCCGCGCTGTCCGGAGTGATGCTCTTTCTGAGCTTCCCGCCGCGGCCCCTGTGGTGGCTGGCCCTGCCCGCCTTCGCCCTGCTCGGCTGGAGCCTGGACGGCCGCCGGCTGCGCCCCGCGTTCGGTCTCGGCTATCTCGCGGGCATCGGCTTTCTGCTCCCGCTGCTCATCTGGACGGGCGAGGAGGTCGGCCCGGTGCCGTGGGTGGCGCTTGCGGCCGTGGAAGCGGTGTTCGTCGCGCTCGCCTGCATGGGCGTCGCCGCGGTCTCGCGGCTGCCGCTGTGGCCGGTGTGGGGCGCGGCCGTCTGGATCGTGGGCGAGGCGGTCCGCGCGCGGATGCCGTTCGGTGGGTTCCCCTGGGGCAAGATCGCGTTCGGACAGGCCGACAGCGTCTTCCTGCCGCTAGCCGCGGTGGGCGGCACGCCCATGCTCAGCTTCGCGGTCGTGCTGTGCGGTTTCGGACTGTACGAAATCGTCCGCCGCGTCCTCGAACGCCGGCGCACCGGCGTAGTGCCGCGCAGCGCCGTGGTAGCCGCGCTCCTCGCCGTGATCGTTCCGGTGGCCGGGGCGGTGGCCGCGCTTCCCCTCGTCGACGACTCCGCCGAGGACGGCACCGCCACGGTCGCCGCGATCCAGGGCAACGTGCCCCGGCTCGGGCTCGACTTCAACTCCCAGCGCCGTGCGGTCCTCGACAATCACGCCCGGCGTACGCAGCAGCTCGCCGACGACGTCAAGGCGGGCAAGGCCGCCCAGCCGGACTTCGTGCTGTGGCCGGAGAACTCCTCGGATCTGGACCCGTACCGCAACCTCGACGCCCGGCAGGTCATCGACGCCGCCGTGAAGGCGATCGGGGTGCCGACCGTCGTCGGCGCGGTGGTCACCCCCGACACCGGCAAGCTCCGCAACACACTGATCGAGTGGGATCCGGCGCGCGGCCCCGTCACCACGTACGACAAACGCCATGTGCAGCCGTTCGGCGAGTACATCCCGATGCGCTCCTTCGTACGCCTCTTCAGCTCGGACGTCGACCGGGTCCGCCGTGACTTCGGCCCCGGCCGCAAGGTCGGCGTGTTCGATCTTGCGGGCACCAAGGTCGGTATGGTCACCTGCTTCGAGGCGGCGTTCGACGACGCCGCGCGTGACACGGTCACCCATGGCGCGCAGCTGATCTCCGTACCCAGTAACAACGCGACGTTCGGGCGCAGTGAGATGACGTATCAGCAGCTGGCGATGTCGCGGGTGCGGGCCGTCGAACACGGGCGCTCCGTTGTCGTCCCCGTCACCAGCGGCGTCAGCGCCGTGATCATGCCGGACGGGAAGATCGTCCAGCGTACACAGATGTTCACTCCTGACGCGCTGGTCGCCAAGGTGCCGCTGCGTTCCTCGCTCACCCCGGCCACCCGGCTCGGGACGTGGCCGGAGGGGATTCTGGTGCTGGTCGCGGCGGGTGGCGTGGGCTGGGCCGTCGCCCGCGCGGTGCGGGGAGGGCGGCTGCGCAGGGCGGAGCGGGGCTCGACCGACGCCGGTTAGGGTCGAGGACATGGCAACCCCTGACTTCATCCGAGAAATCCGGGCCACCGCGGGCCATCAGCTGCTCCTGCTGCCGGGTGTCAGCGCCGTCGTCTTCGACGACCAGGGGCGGGTGCTGCTCGGCAGACGTGCCGACACCGGCAAGTGGTCGATCATCGGCGGGATTCCGGAGCCGGGGGAGCAGCCGGCGGAGGCTGCCGTGCGCGAGGTGCACGAGGAGACGGCCGTGCGCTGTGTCCCGGACCGGGTGGTGCTGGTCCAGGGGCTGCGGGAGCCCGTCACCTACCCCAACGGCGACCGGTGCCAGTACATGGACATTACCTTCCGCTGCCGGGCGGTGGGTGGTGAGGCGTGTGTCAACGACGACGAGTCGCTGGAAGTCGGGTGGTTCGCCGTGGACGCACTGCCGGAACTCAAGGAATTCGCCCACTTCCGGATCAAGCAGGCGCTGACCGAGGGACCGGCATGGTTCCAGCCCACGAGTCGGCAGTGACGTATGGGTGCTGACCACATCGGTCGGAGCGTGATCACTGCTTCGAAGGGCTGGCAGGGGCCGTCGATCCCGATGTCCTCGATCTGATGTCCGCACCGGCCGCCGCCGAAGCGGCGGCGGCCGGTGCGGACATCCTCGTCAACAATGCCGGACTGCAACTGGTGCGGCCCATCGAACAGTTCCCGCCGGATGTCTTCCACGCCGTGCTCACCGTGATGCTGGAGGCACCGTTCCGCCTCATCAGGGGCGCGCTGCCGCACATGTACGCCCAGGGGTGGGGGCGCATCGTCGATATCACAGGCCTGGCGCGACCACCCGTACGGCAGGTAATCCCGTGTCCGGGAAGGGGGCGGGCCCGCGGACTTCTCGGCGCCCCGGAGGGGCTGACGACGGCCGTGGGCAGGACGCCGCCGGAACGGGACGTCGAATCGTGCCGGGAGGAGCCGCGTGCCCGCGCCGGGGAGGAGGCGGAAGAGGAGGCGGAACGGGGGCCAGGCGGGAGCGCGACCCGGTGCGGCCCGTCCGCCGCAAGACGACGACTGACGGCGATCACCGCATGAATGTGGATATTCCTCTGCTCGCGCTCTTGCAAATCGACATTCATTTCGGCAGGATCTGCCGAGTCCACGACGGTCAGCCGGACATTTGGCTGCCAGTGGGCCCATGGGTCGCTGAAACCACACACCCCTGACCTCTTCGTCAGCCCTGGCGGGCGTGCCGTCCCCTGGGCGAGCACAGCCGGCTGCGCCGTTGTGTTTCTTCTTGAAAGGCACGTCCGTTGAGCACTAGATCCGGCACCGGAGGCGGCCTGCGGGCGGATGCCCTCAGCACGTACGACATGGTGGTCGTGGCCATCGCGGGGTGTGGTCCGGCCTACACGGTCGCCGGCACGATTCCGGCGCTGATCGCCGTCGTCGGCGTGGCCAGCCCCGCAGCTCTGCTCTACTGCGCGATACCCGTGATCGGGATCGCCCTCGCCTTCCGGCAGCTCGGCCGTGTCGACCCCAACGCGGGAGCGACCTACAGCTGGGTCGCCCGGTCACTGCACCCCTTCCTCGGCTTCCTGTGCGGCTGGGCGCTCGTGGTCGCCTGCACCGTCTTCATGGCATCCAGCACCGTGCCCGCCGGCAACGCCACCTTGTCGCTCGTCGCGCCGAGCCTGGTGGGCGATCCCGTCCTCGCCGCGATCGTCGGCTCGGGCTGGTTCCTGCTGATGGCCGCAGTCGTGGGCTACGGAGCCCGGATCGGCGCCCGCGCCCTGGCCGTCATCACCGCGGTGCAGCTGTTCCTGCTGGTCGGCTTCGCGGTGTCCGCGCTGCTCGCCGACGGGAGCGGCTCGGAGTTCTCCATGTCCTGGTTCGGCTTCAGCCACTTCGACGGACAGGAGTCCTTCGTCACCGGCGCGCTGATCGCCACCTTCGCGTACTGGGGCTGGGACGTGACCAGCAACCTGGGTGAGGAGACCCGGCGCGGTTCGCGCGGTTCCGGCTTCGGCGGGGTCATCGGCGTGGTGCTGGCGTTCCTGCTGTTCGCACTGATCGCCGTCGCGATCAATGTCCTCATGACGCCCGCCGCCGTGGCGAGCACGACGGACGGCATTCTCATCGAACTCGGCCAGCGGGTCTGGCCCGGCGTGGGCGGCACCCTGCTGGTGCTCGCCCTGTTGCTGTCCACGGTCGCCATGCTGGAGACGGCCCTTCTCCAGGGCAGCCGGACCCTGTTCGCGATGGGGCGGGACCGGACGCTTCTGCCCGCCTTCGGCCGTATCCATGCCAAGAGGCACACACCGTGGGTGGCCACCGCCACCATCGCGGTCGCCTCGGGCACGCTCGCGATCGTCGAGGCCGTACGGCTGGAGCCCGGCGAGTCGCTGCTCTCGGACGCGGTCAGCGGCGTGGGTCTGCACGTCACCTTCTACTACTGCCTCGCCGGACTCGGCGCCGTCGTGGTGCACCGCAGGATGCTGCGCAACTCCGTGTCCAACTTCCTTCTGATGGGACTCTGGCCGCTGGCCGGTGCGCTGTTCATGCTCTGGATCATGATCGAGTCGGTGGCATCGCTGAGCACCGCGGCACTGGTCATCGGGTTCGGAACGCTCGCCCTGGGGCTCGTGCCGATGCTCACCGCATGGATCCGGCAGCGTCCCTACTTCGAGCCGGGGCGCCTGGACGCCCACCACGCGCGCCTCGTCGACGACTCCTACGGGGGCGCGGACTCCGACGAGAGCCACGCCGTCCATCTCACCCGGAACCAGGACGAACTCCTCACCGACTTCTGACCTCCAGCCCCGCCTTCTGATCAAAGGACGCCTCCATGGCCATGGCCTGGACACGAAGACGCACCACCGCACCGCGGTACGACCAGACCTTCGGCGACAAAGCGCTCTCCGCGGCCTGCGAGGACATGGTCATGGGCCGCTGGGAAGGCGCGCACGAACTGCTGGCGACCGGCACCCACCGCGACTGGGACCGGCGCAGCCACCGCATCCGGCTGCTCGCCCACACGGCTGCCGACAAGCGGGTCGCGGAGGCCTGGCAGACCGCCCAGCCCAGAAGCGCGGACGCCCTCGTGCTCCGCGCGGACACCGAGGTGATGCGCCTCTTCGCGGCCGCCCGCACGGGAACCATGCCGGGCCGGGACGCCCTGGACCGGGCGGCCCACATCTGTCTCAACGCGGCCGACTCCTACCCTCAGGACCCTCACCCGTGGGTCTCGCTGATCACCCTGGGGAGGCTGTACGAGCGCGGGGCCCAGGCCATGAACCAGTGGTGGTCGGAGCTGCTGGCCCGCGACCCGTACCACCGCGAGGCGCACCATCAGGCGCTGCGCTACATGTCGGCGCGCTGGCACGGCTCGCACGGCCAGGCCTACGCCTTCGCCCGCGACTGCGCGGTCTACGCGCCGGCGGGCTCCCCCCTGCTGGTCATGCCCCAGGTCGCCCGAGCGGAGGAGTTCCGTCACCGCACCGAGACCGAAGGGACCAGCCCGCACGCGATGGTCGGCTACTGGGCGGGGGAGCGCTGGGACCTCATGGAGACGATGGAGCGCTGGATAGCGGTCCGCTCTCCCGTCGAGGCGGCGCAGGACGTCGCCGACCTCAACCACCTCGCCCACGCACTCGCCCAGGCCGGACTCCTCGTCGAGGCCGCGACCGTCTTCGAGCTGCTGCAAGGACGGGCCACCAGGGCGCCCTGGTCGTACACCGGCGACGCGGAACAGGAGTACGTGCGCTGGCGCGATCGGTCGTCCCGCGCGGCGGAGCAATCGGACCACCGGAAAGGCTGACCGTTGATGCGTACCGGCTCTGTCGAAGAGCGCGGCCTGCTGGAGCAGGCGGTGCGGGCTGCGGTGAGCGGTGCGCGTTTCACCCCGTTCACCGACGGTCCCGTCGGTGCCGTCGACCGTCGCAGAGGGGCGGCGCACAGCGCGGGAGCGGTGTTCCGGTCCATGCTCGGGCAGGACTTCGACCTGGGACAGCCCGGTGCCCGCGACCGGGTGGGGACGGAGTCGTCCCCGTACGGACAGAGCCTCGGCGTGCGCTATCTCCGTTCCGAACCCGGGGACCTGGTGCGCGCGGCCGCGCGCGCGATGGCGGGCTGGCGCGCCGCGGGACCGCGGCGCCGGGCGGGTCTCGCGGTGGAGATCCTCTGCCGACTGAACGACCGCAGCTACGAGATCGCGCACGCGCTGCACCACACGACGGGCCAGGCCTACACCACGGCACACCGGGCCGGTGGTCCGCAGGCGCAGGACCGCGGACTGGAGGCCGTGGCCCGGGCGCTGGCCGCCTCGGCGCGCCCACCGGCCGGCCCGTACGGTGAGGGGCACCCGGAAAGGGCCGGCCGGCCGTGGGTGGACGTACCGGACCTCGACGGCTCCCGCACCGTCGTCCCCCGCGGTGTGTCGCTGCTCATCGGCTGCCCGGACTTCCCCACCTGGAACGGCTATCCGGGCCTCTTCGCCAGCCTGGTGACCGGCAACCCGGTGATCGTCAAGCCCCATCCGCGGGCGGTTCTGCCCCTCGCCCTGACCGTCCAGGTCGCCCGGGACGTCCTGCGGAACGCGGGATACGACCCCAACGTGGTGACCCTGGCCGCGGAGAAGCCCGGCGAGCAGCTGGCGTCCCGGCTCGCGACCGACCCCGACATCCGTGTCATCGACTTCACCGGCTCGGTCAGGTTCGGGGACTGGCTGCGCCGCAACGCCCGCCAGGCCACCGTCCACGTCACCCCCGTCGGGGCCAACACGGTGCTGGTGGACTCCACCGACAACTACCGCAGAATGCTGCGCGAGCTCGCGCTCTCCCTGTCGCTGTGCAGCGGACAGAGTTCCACCGCGCCGCAGAACATCCTCGTGCCCTCCGGTGGAATCGCCACCGACGAGGGCCACAAACCCATAGGCCGGTTCAGCGTCGACCTGGGCCGCGCCGTGAAGCGGCTGCTGGCCGAACCGCGGCGCGCGGCGGGGATTCTGGGCGCGCTCGGCAGCGACCGCGTCCGCAACTCGCTTGCGTACGCGGCCGGACGCGGTGTGGTGGTCCATGCCTCCGCGCCCGTGGTGCATCCGGACCATCCGGCGGCCGACATCCGCACTCCGCTGATCATCCGGCTGGAGGCGCACGACGAGCAGGTGTACGCCCGCGAATGGGCCGGTCCCGTCTCCTTCGTGATCGCCACCGAATCGACGTCCCACAGCCTCGATGTCTTCCGCCGTACCGCGGGCCGGCACGGAGGCCAGTACGCCACGGTCCACTCGACGGACCCGCTGGTGCTGGGGGCCGTCGAGACCGCGGCGCTGGACGCCGGGGTGCATCTGTCGGAGAACCTCGCCGGAAACGTCTTCATGGACCAGTCGGCGGTGTTCGGCGACTTCTGCGACGCGCAAGTGCCGCCGGGCGCGCACGCGGACCTCGCCGACCCCTCGTTCATCACCGGCCGGTTCCGCGTCGTCCAGGCCAGGCGCCCGGCCGCGCGCATCCAGGGCATCAGCGCGGCCGAGGCCTGACCCGGAACCCGGGGCCTGTCACCGGTCGGCGGGCACCGTCCGGGCCGCGAACTCCACGAGGTCGGCGACCACGCGCTCGGGCTGCTCCCAGTGGACGGCATGGCCCACGCCCTCGTAGGTGAGCAGGCGCGCGCCGTGGATGGCGTCGAGGATGATCTGCTGGTCGCTGCGAGGAAGGAAGTCGTCCTGGTCGCCCCAGATCACCAGGGTCGGCACGAGGATGCCCGCGAGGGTCGCGGTGAGATCCGGTTCGAGGAGTCCCTGCAGTGTCTGCTGCCAGACGTGGGCGGGGAGTTTGAGCGCCTCGTCGATCATGGTCTCGATGAAGCCCCTGGCCACCGGGCGGTTCACCATGGCGGACATGAAGTCCTCGACGAACGCGCGGGGGACCGGATCGGTCAGGCCGTCGATCGTGCCCTGCATCCCCGTCAGGGCGGGCTTGTCCGCGAGCGTGGCGGGGACGCCGAGCAGGATCAGTCCCGAGACGCGGTCGGGGTGGCTGCCGGCGACCATGCGGGCGGCCACACCGCCGCTGGAGGCGGCGACGAGGACGGCGCGGCCGACGTCGGCCGCGTCGAGGAACTCCACCAGGTCGGCGGCGAAGTCCTCGGGGCGGTAGCCGTCGGGCGGACGGTCGGCGTCGCCGTGGCCGCGCTGGGTGGGCGCGTAGCCGTGCAAGGACGCGGGCAGGCGTCTCAGCAGCGGTTCGAAGGACCACCACGAGTCGGCGATGCCGTGGACGAAGACAACCGGTGTCCCGCGGGGGTAGCCCGCCTCCGCGTAAGGGAGCGTGAGCCCCTTCCGCAGAGGCGCGGCCTTGACGGAGATGGTGGTCATGGCGGCCTTTCTCGCCCTGCTCGGTGGTCCCCCGAGCGGTATCGGGGGATCCGAGCGGCGGCCCTACTCGGCAATCTCTGTCCGTTCCCACCATTCGTACACGGTCAGCCGTCCCTCCGGGCTGTCCTGATGCCGCGACGTGACTTTGAAGTGCTCGAACCCGCCGCGGTGCGGAATCTTCAGCTCTTGTCCGGGAGGGGTGATCGGGACGATCCGCTCCCGCAGATCGTCCGGACCTCCCTCGAGGACCGCCTTGTTTGTCATAGCCCAAGTCTTGCCACCCGAGCGACCGCGCGCACCTCGGGTCGCCAATGGAGTGCACGGCGGGCGGTGGGCACGGCGTGCCGCTGCCCGTCAGCTCCAGCTGTCGTGGCCGGGGTTGCCGCCTTCGCAGAGGGTGGTGAGGCGGTCGGTGTAGTGGATCCAGCCTTCCTTGTGGGCGGCACAGGCCTGGGGAGTGGGCAGGCCGCTGTGGACGAGACGGAGCAGAGTGCCGCCGGCATCGGGTTCGAGGGTGATTTCGACCGTGGTCGAGCCGGGCGGGACTGCCAGTTCGCTGTCCAGCCAGCCCCAGGTGAAGACGAGGCGTTTGGGCGGGTCGATCTCGACGAAGCGGCCCTCGGCGACGTTCTCGCCGGTGATCGTGGTGCGGTAGGCGCCGCCGGGAGTGAAGTCGAAGGTGCCGTCCTGGCCCATCCAGGACAGCCACTTGTCCCGGTCGGTGAAGAACGAGAAGATCGTTTCCGGACGGGCGGCGATGCGCCGCTCCAGCGTGACCGGGTCGGTGTTCACGGGCTCGTCCCTTCGCTGCGCTCGGCGCGTTCGGCCGCCTCCGCGAGCTCGGCGAGGGCGTCGAGGCGGGTGGCCCACATCGACTGCAGATAGTCGGCGAGCGGCCCCATGCCCTCGCGGTCGGCGCGGTAGAAACGTTTCCTGCCGTCCTGGCGCAGCGTAACGAGGCCGGAGTCCCTGAGCACCTTGAGGTGCTGGGAGACCGCGCCGAACGTGACGTCGAACCGCTCGGCGATCTCGCCCGCGGACAGCTCGGCGTCCCAGACCAGCCGCAGGATCTCGCGCCGTCTGGGTTCGGCGACCGCCCGTACCGCATCCATACGGAACATTTTAGCGTCCGCTTCAGCTTGCCGTCGCGCCGCAATCATTTTAGGCTGTACTAAATCAATACGAGGGGCCGATCCGAGGAGAGAGCTCATGACCACGCAGCTGAACACCCTGCCCGCCGCCATCCAGGAATGCGCCGAAGCGGTGGTGGCGACGGCGTCGGGCATCCGTCCCGAGCAGCTCGGCGACCGCACGCCGTGCGAGAAGTACACCGTCGCGGAGCTTCTCGACCATCTCGGCACGACCCTGTCCTCCTCCGCCCGCGCCGCACGCAAGGAGGCCCAGCCCGGCGAGGCACCGGCCCCCGGTATGTCGCCGCGGGCCGTCGCCGATTCCGCTAACAGCGCCGCGGCGGCCTGGGGGCTGCCCGGTGCGTACGAAGGCACCACCGTGTTCGGCCCCGGGGAGATGCCGGCCGGCTTCGCGGCCACGATCACCCTGGAGGAACTGGCCCTGCACGGCTGGGACCTGGCCCGTGCCACCGGCAGCCCGTTCACCATCGGCGAGGACGCCGCTCAGGCCGCGCTCGGCGCGGTGCAGCAGATCGCCGATCAGGCCCGGGCTGCCGGGAGCTTCGGGCCGCCCGTGCCCGTGGCCGCGGATGCGACGGTCTTCGACCGGGCACTGGCCGCCAGTGGACGGAACCCCGGCTGGGCTCGCTGACCTCCGGCCGGCGGCCCGCGGTGGCCTCACCGCGCCGCAGGCTCACACTCCGGTCCGGGCTCCCGTACGGCACAGGCCGCTGCGGGAGCCCGGACCGTTCCGCGCCGGACCAGGGGCAACCGCCGCCGAAGCACGATAGGAAGGGGCACAACCGCGTGGTGGGCGCGGGATGCGACAGGGCACGAGGGGCGGGAGCCGATGGACGCGGACAGCGGGCGGGGGCGCGTGCTGGTGGTGGACGACGACCCGGCGATCCGGCGGTCGCTGGAGCGGGGCCTGCGGCTGGCCGGCTTCGCCGTGGCCCTGGCCGACGGGGGACGGCCCGCGCTGGCGCATGTACGGCAGCGGGCGACCGATGTCGTCGTGCTGGACATCTCCATGCCGGATCTCGACGGAATCCAGGTGTGCCGCACACTGCGCGACGCCGACAACGACGTACCCGTGCTGATGCTCTCGGCGCTGGACGAGACCGCGGACCGGATCGCCGGACTCCAGGCCGGCGGCGACGACTATCTCGTCAAACCCTTCGCACTGCAGGAGTTGGTCCTGCGCCTGGAGGCTCTGCTGCGCAGGCGGCCGCCCACAGCCACCGACGTGGTGCGCATCGGCCCGCTCGTACTGGATCCGGCGGCCCGCGAGGCCCAGTTGGACGGCGAGCCGCTGTCGTTGACCCGGCGCGAGTTCGAACTGCTGGAGGTCCTCGCGCGCAACGCGGGGATCGTCCTCAGCAGGGACCAGCTCCTGGACCGCGTCTGGGGTTACGACTTCGAGGTGCGCACCGACGCCGTCGACACCTTCGTCAGCTATCTGCGGCGCAAGCTGGAGAGCGGCGGCCGTCCACGGCTGATTCACACGGTCCGCGGATTCGGCTTCGTGCTCCGCTGCCCCGACAGGGGACCGAGCCGATGAAACTCTCGACCCGCGTTGCGCTCGCCGTGGGCGTCACCGTGCCCCTGCTGGTCCTCGCGGCCGGGTGGCTGCTGCTCCAGTTCGTCGCGCGCGATCTGCACGCACAGCAGGACGCACATCTGCGCGAACGCGCCACGCAGGTGGCGGCGGATGCCCGGCGCCTGCTGCGGGTCACCGCGGCCGACCGTCCCGCCGCGGTCGAGCAGGCGCGCGAACGGCAGTTGTACACCTCGGCCCTCGATGTCGGCATCCGGCTCAGCGGGCCCGAGGGTACGGTCGCGGGCGGCCCCCAGCCCAGCGCGTCCGTACGCCTCCCCCCGCGCGCACCCAAGCCGGTGACCATCAGGGAGGGGAAGGACGGCTGGCGGGTGATGGCGGTGCGCGTACGGGGATCGAAGCCGGGAGTCGACGGCACGTTGTGGCTGTTCTCGCCGGACGCGGCCGGCCAGGGCCAACTGGCCCTCGTGCGCAGACGCGTGATCACCGTCGCCCTGCTGGCGGCTCCCGTGGCGGGCGCGCTGGGCCTGGCCGTCGCCTCCGGGGCCGCCCGTCCGCTGCGCCGGCTCCAGAAGCGCACCAGCGGACTCGACCCGAGGGCCGACGCGGCACGGCTCGACCACACGCCGACCGGAGTCACCGAGGTCGACGACCTGGCCCTGACCCTGCAGACCGTGCTGGCCCGCTACGACGAGCAGGCCGCCAGAACCGCAGGAGCCCTGGACACGGCACGGTCCTTCGCCGCCGCCGCCGCGCATGAACTGCGTACCCCGCTGATGAGCATGCGGACGAACCTGGACATCCTCACCGAGCACCCCGGCCTCGGAACGTCGGACCGTACCGAGGTCCTGAACGATCTGCACAGCGAACACACCCGGATGCTGGGCCTGTTGGTGATGCTGCGGGAGCTCGGCCGGGGCGATCTGGTGGAGGCGGACGCCTTCGGCCCGGTGGACCTGGCGGAGGTGATCGACGCCGCGGTCGCCGACGCCGGACGCAGGCATCCCACGGCTCGGATCGAGGTCACGGCGATGCCGCGGCCGGGTGTGTACGGATGGGAGCCGGGGCTGCGAACGCTCGTCGACAATCTGCTGGCCAACGCGCTGATCCACGGCTGTGGCCAGGACGGACGCGCCCGCATCGAGGTCGGACTGCGCCTGGGCGGAACCGCTGGGGAGCCGGTCGCCGTACTGACCGTCGACGACCGGGGGCCCGGCATCCCGCCCGCGGAGCGCGATGCGGTCTTCCACCGCTTCCGGCGTGGTCCCGGGAGTCCCGGCTCGGGGCTCGGCCTCACTCTGGTGGCCCAGCAGACAGCCCTGCACCGAGGTCGCGTCCTGATACAGGACCGGCCGGCAGGCGAGGGCACCCGGTTCGAGGTGCGCCTGCCCGTCCAGGGCGGGACCGCGCCCTCCTTGCCGGCCGACCGGGACTGGCTGATCGCGGCCGCCCGTCGGCCACAAGGTTTCCACAAGGTAGGCCTCTAGCTTCTGGCCGTGCGCGGGCTCATGAGCCCCGCCCGACCCAGGAGGTAGACCGTGAAGACGACCGCCAGGACTGCAGGACTCGCGCTGACCGCCGTGGCTGCCGTGCTCGCCGCGACAGGCGCTGCCGTGGCAGACGCCGGGGCGGCCGGCACCGGGACACCGTCGCCCGGTGCGGCGCCGACCGACGACGGCGCGAAAGGGCTGTGCAAGAGGGTGACGAAGATCGAGAAGCGACTGGAGCGGGCCCTGGGGCGACTTGGCGGCGACGCGACGGAGCGCGGGTCCATCAGCAGGCTGGAGAAGCGAGTCGAGAACGCGATGAAGGCCGGTCACACCGAGATCGCGACCTTCCTGAACGACAAGCTCACCTTCCGCCGTTCGCTGGTTCCCACCCTGGAGAAGCGGCAGAAGGATCTCGTCGCGGTCAAGTCCTGGTGCGCGGCGAACGGCAATGGGGACCAGAAGTGAGGGCGCTTCGCCGCACCGCCCCTGCCGCCGTGACCGCGCTCTTCGTCCTTACATCCCTGGGTGTTCTCACGGGGTGCGGTCAAGGCGACGGCGGGAGCGGCACGGGGTCCGGTGCACCGGCGGCGACCGGTGGCCCGTCCGGGGTCGAGGAGCTGCGCTCACTCGTCGACGAAGCCGAGTCGGCGGCGGCCGCCGCGGAGTCCGCGGCGGCCGAGGACAGGTGAGAGGCCGAGGACATATGAGAGAGGTGTCCCAGAGACGTTGACGGATCTCCGGGACACCCGGCTCCCGGCCGGCTCAGCGCAACAGGGCGCCGGTCACTTCACGTTGACCGCGCTCCAGGCGGCGGCGACCGTCTTGGCCTCCGTGCCGTCGGCGCCGTACAGGTCGCCGGCCGCCTTCACGGTCGCCTCCCGGGCGGCCTTGTAGTCGGTCGTCGAGGTCATGTACGCGGTGAGGGCCTTGTACCAGATCTTGTAGGCCTTCTCCCGGCCGATCCCCGTGACGGTCGAGCCGTCCGACGTCGGCGAGTCGTACTCGACGCCGTTGATCGTCTTCTTGCCGCTGCCCTCGGACAGCAGGTAGAAGAAGTGGTTGGCGATGCCGGAGGAGTAGTGGACGTCCACGTTCCCGGCGTCGGCCTTCCAGGCGTCCAGGGACTGCCCGTCCTTGCTGGGCTTGTCCATGTAGCGCAGCGGCGTGCCGTCGCCGTTGATGTCGATCTCTTCGCCGATGAGGTAGTCGCCCACGTCCTTCTTGTTGTCGGCGAAGAACTCCACCGAGGTGCCGAAGATGTCACTGGTCGCCTCGTTGAGCCCGCCGGACTCTCCGCTGTACTCCAGCTTGGCCGTGCGGGAGGTCAGGCCGTGGCTCATCTCATGGCCGGCGACGTCGATCTCGGTGAGGGACTTCTTGTCGCCCTCGCCGTCGCCGTAGGTCATGCAGAAGCAACTGTCGTCCCAGAAGGCGTTGACGTACGAGCTGCCGTAGTGGACCCGGGAGTACGCGGCCTTTCCGTCGCCGGCTATGCCGTCGCGGCCGAGCTCGGTCTTGTAGAAGTCCCAGGTCATGGCGGCGCCGTAGGCGGCGTCGACACCGGCGGTCTGCCGGTCGTCGTTGTTCCCGCTGCCCCACTTGTCGTCGTCGTCCGTGAGCACCTTGCCCGTGCCGCTCTCGCCCTGGTTGAGGTCGTACGTCTTGTGGCCGCCGCGGTCGCCGTCGTTGAGCTCGAAGACGGAACCGTTCTTGGCGGTGGTGAGGGGGACGTCGCCGCTGTACTGGCTGGTGCCCGTGCCGGTCTCGACGGCCTCGTGCTGGTACAGCCTCTTGCCGGTGGCGGCGTCGGTGACGATGTGCAGCCGGCTGGGCGTACCGTCTTTCTGTACACCGGTCCTGACCGTCTCGAAGGCGAGGACGGGCTTGCCGTGGCCCGCCCAGATCACCTTGCGGGCGCCGGCCGCCGCCTTGCGTGCCGTGTCGGTCGTCGCCACCGATATCCGTGCGTCGTTCGCCTTGTCGACGCCCTTGAGCGTGCCGTTGCCGGCGGTGTGCGTGACGAGGTCGCCGCCGAGGACGGGAAGCCCCGCGTAGGTGCGCTCGTAGCGGGTGTGCACGGTGCCGTCGGCGTCCTTGAGGACGTCACGGACGACCAGCTTCTCCTTCGTGCCGAGGCCGAGGCTTCCGGCGGCCGAAGGGGCGTCCGCCTGCGCCGACTTGATGGCCGAGGCACGCGCAGTCGCAGCCGTCGGGACGGGGGTGGGGTCGCCTTTCCGGTGGGGTGCGGTGCTCGCGGAAGCGGACTGTACGCCGACGACGACCATGGCGGCAGCGGCCACGAGGGCAGCGGCGCGCCGGGTGTTCCCGTGGGGGGTCATGCAGTCTCCATCGTTCGTCCTGTGGGGAGTGAACGCCGTCGAGCGTGCCACCGAATGAACGAAGTTGACGGAGTACCAACAATTACCTCACAAGTTCTTGACCAGTTCTTGTCCGATTGGGAGTCTTTGTTGTCCGCTATTCGGTGGACTTCGGTGACTTGTACAACGGTCCCCAATCGAGGCGGAGTTGAGGGAGTGGGGTCGAGGCCCCGCCGGTGCGCCGCATGGAGATCCCGTTCCGATACCGCCCCGGCTCCCGGGCCGCTGCCGGGCGGCGGGAGCCGGGGCGGTCGGCCGGGGCCGGTCTGTCGGCGGTCGCCCCAGGAGCGCGAAGACGTGGTCCGCGGACCCGGTGGCGGCTGCCCGCGGAAACCGCCGCCTGAAGACCTCAAAGCCTGAGGCGGACCACGTTCACGGGGCAGTGCCATCGACAACGGCCTTTGGAAAAAGCGGAGTTGAGGCTCACAACATCGGCTTGGACGGCGTCGGCTTGGACGGCGTCGGCTCGGACGGCGTCGGCGCGGTTTTCGGCGCGGTCGCGGACGCCGTCGTGGATGCCGTTGCCTTCCACAGGCGCCGGCAGGAGAGCAGTGTGGCAGTGATCAGGAGGCCGTTGCGCAGGACCATCAGTGTGTTGCCGAGGGCCGAGCCGTACATGACCTCCAGGTAGTAGGTCGGAAAGGCGAGCGCTGTCACGACGGACGCGGCCAGCAGCACACAGGCGACCGGCCGCTGGGTGGTGTGCCGGGAGGTGAGACAGACCGCGGCCAGACCGATCAGCCAGACCAGGTACTGCGGACTGATCACCCTGCTCGTGACGGTGAACAGCAGCACGGCGGCGAGTGCCGCGTCGAACGGCGTCGCCGCGGTCCACCGCGATGCTCTGCCGCGCCAGAGCATCAGCCAGCCGAAGGCGGTGGCCGTGAGCAGCATGGACACCTGGGCGACGATCGCCACATGCATTCCGCTGAACTCCAGCGCCCCGTAACGGGATTCGATCCAGATCGGCATACCGGACGCCCGCATCAGCGACAGCGCGGTGCCGCCCAGCGACTCGATCTGTACGCCCCTCGCGCCCTGTTGCTGCAGGAATCCGAGGCTGTTGCGAAAGCCCAGGGCGAGTACGGCGAGCAGTGCCGCCGCAGCCGCCGCGGCGGACAGCCATGCCTGCCGACTGGTGCGCCCGCGCTCCGCGCCCACCAGGGTGAGCAGCGGCCAGACCTTGATCAGGGCGCCGAACGCGGCGAACATCCCGCCGAGGCGGGGGCGGCGCCCGGCGCTGAGCAGGGCCAGCACGGCGAGGGCCGTGACCTCGATGTCGAACCGGCCGTGCGGCACATTCAGGAGCAGCGGCAGCCCGGCCGTCCACATCCACGCGCCGGCCAGGCTCCGGCCCCGGCGGGCCAGTGCGAGCGTGACGACCGCGTCGGCGAGCAGTGTGAGGACGAGAAACGCCTGGAAGTAGCCGAGGAACGGCAGTACCGCGGGGAACAGGAACACCAGGCCCGCGCCCGGCGGGTACTGCCAGGTGACGTCGTTCACGGGGAACGTACCGCCGGTGAGCTGCTCGTACCAGCGCGGGTAGAGGAAGTGCACCTCGTTCGAGACGTTGCTGACGCCGATGCTGTCGTGGATCAGCAGATACAGCATGCCAAGACGGGTGAGGGTCCAGAACGCGTACAGCGCCACGATCGATTTCCTGGTCGTCCAGGCGTCGACATGGCGGCTCGCGAGGGCCAGGGCGGCGCGGGCTGCCGCGCCGGGGGCCGCGGGGCCGCCTGAGGGAGAGTCGGGCCGGTGGGTGGCGTCTGTCTCCGGGCCGCCCGGTGCGGCGGTGCTGCCCAGAAGGCCGGTCTTCTGCTGCGTCATAGACCGGAAATTTATTCCCTTTTGTCCCCATCTTCCGGCAGTGAACCGCTCGCACTTGCGCCGCGCACCCCACCGTCCGTCCCCGGCCTCGGCCGGGTCGGAGAGCCGGGAACTCCGGCGGGATCCCGAGCGTCGGAGCGACCGCCCCCCACACGGCGGCCTGAACCCCGTCGAGGTCGACCTTGGGATCCTCGTCGTTCGGTGCGTCGGGGAGACCCGGCCCGGGGCCTGGTCGAGCACGGAGTCAGGCATCCGTGCGTCCGTGACCCCGCGCCCTGAAGCAGTGTCCGTCCCCGCCGCGTTGGGGGGAGGTCATGGACCTCGTCGACCCCGCCACCGGACAGGCGACATCGCAGCGCCCCGAGCTCGGGTGCCCCGGACGCGGAAGCGTCGTGCGCGGCGGCAGCCGCAGCGTACGAGAGCTGGTCCGGCCGGCCGGACTGCTCGACTACACGCAGGTCAAGCACGTCATGCTGTGACCGGCACGTGTAGCGCGCCGTACTGCGACCGGGGTCACGGCCGCCCGAAAAGCCGCTCCAGGACGACGGCGACCCCGTCGTCCTCGTTCGAGGCAGTGTGCCGCGGCACGGCGGCCAGCACGGCAGGGTGGGCGTTGGCCATGGCGTAGCCGGCGCCCGCCCACTGCAGGACCGTCAGATCGTTGGGCATGTCACCGAAGGCGACGACGTCCGACGCGTCGATTCCGCGGGCGGCGCACAGGGCCGCCAACGTGCCCGACTTGCTCACGCCCGCCGCGCTGATCTCCAGCAGTCCCGTCCCGCCCGAGTGGGTGTACTGGGCCAGACCGGCCGCGGACGCCTCGGCGGCGGCCAGCAGGACGTCCGCGTCGAGCTGCCCCGACCAGGCGAGCAGCTTGGTGACGGTCACATCGGTCAGCCACAGGTCCGGCAGAGACGGCACCGGCACCTCGTATTCGTCGCTCGCGGGGAAGCGCAGCCCGAACCTCGGCTCGTACAGGACCTGGTGGCCGGTCTCCAGGGCGAAGCCGACCCCGGGGGCGGCGTCCGACAGCGCGGTGGCCACCTGGCGCGCGGCGGGCAGCGGCAGGGGGCGTGACTCGACGACCGTACGCGAGGTGATGTCGTAGACCAACGCGCCGTTGCTGCACACGGCCGTCCCGACCAGTCCGGTCGTGGCGGCGATCATGTCGACGAACCGCGGCGGCCGGGCGGTGACGAAGACAACTTCCGTGCCCGCGTCGACCGCGGTCCGAAGGGCTCGGACAGTGCGGTCCGAGAGGATTCCGCCGCGGCGCAGAAGGGTACCGTCGAGATCGGTGGCGATCAGCCGGGGGCGTTGCATCGCCCGATATTACTGAACCGACCGGTGCGGGGCGGTCAGCGGTCACCGGTTGGCGTACGGGCGACGCCGCTCTTGTCACATCGTCTGCCGTCCTGGCGTGGAGGGCGGCACTGTGTCGCTGCCCCGGCCCACCCGGCATGGCCTACCGTCGCCGTCATGACGACGTTTCACAGTTTTGCCGTGCACGTTCCCGACGCCGACCTGGAGCCGGACCCGCTCGACCCGGCCCAGATCCTGCGGGGCACCCCCGAGGTGTCCGGGAAGGTGCTCTGGGAGTCGCGGGACGGCAGGAACAGCAGGGGGATCTGGCAGATCACGCCGGGAGTGGTGACCGATACCGAGGCCGACGAGTTCTTCGTCGTGGTGAGCGGCAGGGCCACGATCGCTGTCGAGGGCGGTCCCACCTTCGACGTCGGGCCCGGCGACGCCTGCGTGCTGCGCGAGGGCGACCGGACCACCTGGACCGTGCACGAGACGCTCCGCAAGGCGTACCAGATCACCAGCGCGTAGCGAGTGACCCCTGGTCAGTTGCTCAGCGACCGGTCGCGGTCCGAGCGGCGCCGGGCACGCGCCAGCAGTGCGTGGATCCGGCCTCCCGCCTGATCGGCGCTGTCGAGGGGCGAGGCGAACGGAAGCCGGACGTCATGATGGCCGCGTGCCCGTTCGAGGCGGAGCGTGATTCCGAAGCGGTCGACGGCCAGCGGCACGACCCGTGCCGCGTCCCGGACCTGCCGGGGGTCCACGAGCCCGGACAGCAGTGTCACCACGTCGTCGTGATCGTCCACCAGATGAGTGAGCATGTTCGCCTCGCAGTGGGACAGAGGATCCTCCTGCGCCGCGATCAGCTCGTCCAGCCCGGCCGAGACCCGGCCGTCGGCCGTCTCCAGGACCGCGCCCGAGAAGCCGAAGCACCTGTCTCCCTCGTCCGTGTCGTCCGCGGCCAGCCATCCGGTGACGCTGAGACGGGCGCGCACACGGTCGCGGACGGCCGTCGGGGCGATGTCGGTGAACTCCAGCGTGGCGGCCGCGAAGCCCCAGGGCGCGGACTCTTGCTCGCGGTCCGGCTCGGCGTCGGGGCGTGCCGAGGGGGACGTGCAGATGTGAATCCTTCCCCAGGGCTGTGCTCCGGTCGCCCGGGAGACTTCGGAGCGCCCCTCCGCGGTGACCACGGTCATCGAGTGGGCCGCCGCCAGAATCGTACGAATCCGTTCGGCGCCGGTCGGCTCGGTGCGGGGAGGGTCGGAGAAGGCCATGGGGGTCTCCACAGGTCGAAGGGGCGCTGGCACTGCCGGTCCACCGGCCGGGACCGGAGAGACTTAGGTTAGGCTAACCTAAGATCAATCGGGAGGGGTGGGGGTGGATGAGTGACCGGCGGGCGGACCCCGGGAACCGGCTGGACGAATGGGCCGACCGTGTGGTCGCGGGTCTCGACGCGCACGAAGAGGTCGACCGCGCCCTGTTCGGCGAACCCGGTGGCGGGGGTGGTCCAGTGGCCGGTACGTAGTCTGGCCTTGCCTAAGTTCTCGTGCTCCGACTCAGCGGGCAGGCCGCGGCCCGGCGGCGGAATCCAGCAGCTCAAGGAACCGCCGGCCGAAGAGGTACGCGTCGCCCGGCCAGCGGGCCGAGACATAGTGGCGGTCGCCGACGACGAAGGCGGGGGTGTCGTCGGTTGCCGTGCCGCGCGCGGCGAGCACCCTGGGCCCGCGTTCGAACTGTGCGCCTGGAGCGTCGAGTGCGGCCCTGACCTCGTCCTCCACATAGGCGGGATAGGTGCGGTAGTAGCGGCCGAGCCGCCATGCCGTGGAGAGGTAGGCCGCGCGCTCCATGTACTTCGGCAGGCAGGTCGTGCGCCGGTCCGCCAGGACGCTGCGGTCCCCGCCGGCAGCACGGGTCCGCGCGAGCACCAGCACGCCGTGACAGATGGCACCGACCGGGCGGTCCAGAGCCCAGAACCGGGCGACCTGATCCCGCAGGCTCTGCGAGCCGAGGTACTGCCGCATTCCCGGCGCGTGTCCGCCGGGCAGGATCAGCCCGTCGAAGTCCCCGGGGTCCACCTCCCCCCATGCCACCGTCGCCCGGAATTCGGGGGACCGGGTCAGCTCCTCGTAGAAGCGCCTGGGCTCCGGCGCCGCGCCGAGCCGCCCGAAGACCACTCCGGTCAGCAGCCGGGGGTCGGCGGCCGGGCGTGTCCCAGCCCACTCGGTCGCGAAGACCGCCTGGTGTCCGGCGTCCGTGAGCATCCGCCAGGGCACGGCCACCTCGGTGACGTCGAAATCGCGGTCCGGGACCGGTATGAGTACGCGCACACGGACATCATGGGCCCCCGGGGCAGGCCGTGGCAGCCCCCTCCCCTCCCGAGCCGCCCCGCGGTTCTTGGAATGTTTTGGGCCCCATGAAATGTTGGCCTATACATCGAGCTGGAGGTTCGACCGACCCCACCGCCGCACGTGGGCCGACGGGCCCGCCCCCCATCAGCGAGGCACCGTGACCGAGAACCGCCCCACATCCGAGCAGCCGGCCGACATCGTGGCCCGGCTGCGTGCCACCTTCCGCTCCGGCCGTACCAAGCCCGTCGACTGGCGTACGGCACAGCTGCGGCGGCTGCGGGACATGCTCACCGAGCAGGGCCAGGAGCTGGCCGCCGCCCTCCACACGGACCTCGGCAAGAGCGCCACGGAAGCCTTCCGCACCGAGACCGACTTCACCGTCCGCGAGATCGATCACACCCTGGAGCACCTCGACGGATGGCTGCGCCCGCAGCCGGCTCCGGTCCCGGCGCACATCGGTGAGGCCGCGGCCTGGACGCAGTACGACCCGCTGGGTGTCGTCCTGGTCATCGCCCCCTGGAACTATCCGGCGCAGCTGCTGCTCACGCCGATGATCGGTGCGCTCGCCGCGGGCAACGCGGTGGTCGCCAAGCCCAGCGAGCTCGCCCCGGCCACCTCCGCCGTGCTCGGCCGACTGCTGACCCGGTACCTCGACACCGACGCCGTGGCCGTGGTCGAGGGCGGGATCCCGGAGACGACGGCGCTCCTGGCCGAGCGTTTCGACCACATCTTCTACACCGGCAACGGCGCCGTGGGCCGCATCGTCATGACGGCCGCGGCCCGGCACCTCACGCCCGTCACCCTCGAACTGGGCGGCAAGTCGCCGGTGTTCATCGACCGGGACGCCGACCTGCCCACGGTGGCCGCGCGGCTCGCCCGCGGCAAGTTCCTCAACGCGGGGCAGACCTGTGTGGCGCCCGACTACGTCCTCACCGACCCCGAGACGGCCCGCGCCCTGGAGCCCGCGCTCGTCCAGGCCGTCGAGACGCTGTACGGCTCCGAGCCGGCGATGTCCCCGGAGTACGGGCGGATCGTCGACGAGCGCCACTTCGACCGGCTGAGCGGCCTGCTCGAATCCGGCCGTGTCGTCACCGGCGGCGAGCGTGACCGCGCCACGAAGTACATCGCGCCGACCGTCCTCGCGGACGTCGACCCGAAGGCGCCGGTCATGCGGGAGGAGATCTTCGGCCCGGTTCTGCCCATCATCACCGTCGCGGACCTCGACGAGGCCATCGCCTTCATCAACGACCGCGACAAGCCCCTGGCGCTGTACGCCTTCACGGAGTCGGACGCCACCCGTCGGCGCCTGGCCGCGGAGACCTCTTCGGGCGGACTCGGCTTCGGTCTGCCGCTGGCCCATCTCACCGTCTCCGACCTGCCCTTCGGCGGCGTCGGCGAGAGCGGCATGGGCAACTACCACGGCCGGTACTCCATCGAGACGTTCAGCCACCGCAAGGCGGTGCTCGACAAGCCCCTGGCATGAACACCTTGCGGTTCAGCGGTTCAGCGGATCGTGGTCCGTCCGTGGCCGGTTCGGGATCGCGTCGAGGACCGGCTGGTGGTGGTCGAAGGCGATCGTGGTGACCTTGCCTCCTCGTCCTCCCGCAGGGGCAACCGGCTTGGTTCACGCGGGGGCCGGCTCGATGTTCTGGTTCGCGTGGAACAGGTTGTTCGGGTCATAGGTGCGCTTGATCGCGGCGAGTCTGTCGTAGTGGTCGCGGTAGGTGGCCATCACCCGCTCCTGGCCCTCGCCCGCGCCGATGAAGTTCACATACACACCGCCCATGGAGTACGGGTGCAGCTCCTCCCAATAGTCCACCGCCCACTGCTTGATGGTCCCGGCGTTGTCCGGGTCGGGGTCGATGCCACCGATGACGCCCGACCAGACGGCGTCGCGGAACCCCCAGGCGGTCTCGTCCCGGCCGACCCTGCCGGCCGCGCCGTCGACCGGGTAGAGGTGCATGGTCGACAGGTCGGTGGGGAGGTTCTCGCCGTACTTGAGATGGACGTCGATGGCCTCGTCGGTGATCCGGTCGAAGAAGTCCCCGCGCCAGTACCACTGGAGTCCGGTCGGGATGAGCTCGTCGAACATGGTCTGGAGGGCGGGGTAGGGCATCGGAGCGGTGAAGTGGAAGGTGGGCGCACCCGGTTCGTTCACGGGCGCGAGGGCCTCGTCGAGGGCGGCCGGGTCACCGGTCCAGCACCACACGACACCGCACATCTTGTGACCGTGGATCTCTTCGGGGAAGGGCGGGCCCGGCGGCACGGCCAGCAGGGCGAAGAAGCCGCTCAGGTCCTCGGGCGCCTGCGGCAGGAACTCGCGGTACCAGCGCAGGACTTCGCGGGTCTGGTCGACCGGCCACACGCTGACCGCGACGCCGACGGTGTGCACCGGGTGCAGCGCGAACGAGAACGAGGTGACGATGCCGAAGTTCCCGCCGCCGCCGCGCAGGGCCCAGAACAGGTCGGGGTGTTCGCTCTCGCTCGCGGTCACGAAGCTGCCGTCGGCGAGTACGACGTCGGCGGACAGCAGGTTGTCCGCCGTCAGCCCGTACTTGCGGGTGAGGTGGCCGTGGCCTCCGCCGAGGGTGAGCCCTCCGACGCCCGTGGTCGACATGATTCCGGCCGGGGTGGCAAGACCGAAGGCGTGGGTGGCGTGGTCCAGGTCGCCGAGTTGGCTGCCGCCGCCGACCTGGGCCGTCCTGCCCGCCGGGTCCACGCGCGTCCAGCGCATCGGCGACAGGTCGAGGGTCACACCGCCATCGACCAGGCAGAGGCCGGCACCGCTGTGTCCGCCGCCCCTGACGGCGAGTTCGAGGCCGTGGTCGCGGACGAAGTCGACCGCGTTCATCACGTCGGCCACGTCCGTGCATCTGACGAAGGCGGCCGGACGGCGGTCGATCATTGCGTTGTAGATTCTGCAGGCCTCGGGGTAGTCCGGGTCCTGGGGTCCGGTGACCGGGCCGCGCAACGCTGCCCGCATGCCGTCCAAGATGGTGGCGTCCATGGCGATCTCCCTGACGAGGCGCAGACTCTCCGCCCGGCCTCCCGGCCGTAGCGGCTGCCGTGCCCTTCGCCCCGCCGCCGCGAATTCCCCCGCCGACGGAGTCCTGGCCCAGGCACCCTCATGGGCCGCGAGCGCAATCGGGCGCCGCGGGGCTGACAAGACCAGCGTCCCGCCGGGCGGCGTGCGGCGCAATTCCACTGCCATCCCAGGGTCGTCGGGAGGCCGGTGCCCTGCCGCTCGGTTCAGGCGACCCTGGACATCGGATCAGACGGCCCTAGACATGGGAGCGCCTGCGCTGGAGGTCGCTGCCCGCCTGCAGCGCCTCGGAGATCAGACGTACCCCTCGGGCGAGACGGTTGAGCTGCTCCAGTTCGACGGCGTACATCCTGATGGTGTTCTCGATGATCGACTCGGCCACGCCGAGCGTGGGCAGTTCCGCCCGGCAGGTCTGCAGCGCGGTGCGGACGGCGCGTATCTCGTGCTGGACCTGGAGCTGTGCATGGCGTGCGAGGAGGATGGGGTGGCGGGTCAGCGGCGAGTAGCCGGCGTAACGGGCCGGCAGGAGGTCTCGCAGCCAACGGGCCGCCGTACGCTCCCAGTCGTGGCTGCCGGCCGACTTCACCTGGCACGGCCAGTCCACGTTGATCGGGGAGTAGGTCTGGGACATCGTCGTCCCTTTCGATGTCATGCGCATGGGCACTGATCAAGGGGCTTTCCGGCGGTCCCGGCCCAGGGGTTGACCGGGACCGCCGAGAGTGGGCGGTCCGAGGGGAAGCGGAACGCCCGGTGGGGACACCTTGTGGCGGCGCGAGGAGGAGGCGCCGCCGCTTCGGCGTCCGGCTATGTGGCCCGCGCGGGCTTGTCGCGGCCGATGACCCGGATCGACGGATTCGCGTTGACCGGCCGCGGTCGTTGCCTGCGAACTGTGCCGCGGGCGACGGGACGATGCATGGATTGCATGGTGCGGGATGCCGCTTTCCTTGGGGGCATGGCCTGATCGGTGACTCCGGGAACCGGGGTCACCGGAGCAGTAAATATATATACCATCGAGTAAGCAAGGGTATGAAAAAATTCATGCATCACTCGTCCTGAAAGTCCCTCGTCTTCGAGCGCTGCCCGATCCGGTGCGAACGAGCGTCCCGCTCACTCCTCCAGGAAGAAATTGTGCTGGTCAGCGACCTGCTCGTAGCCTTCGAGCCGGACCTGAGTGCGCTGCGGATCGGCGTCGGCCATGGCCTGGAGGATCGCGGCGGAAAGAACGCCTGGCGCCGCGTACGAGTCGAAGACCAGGCGCGACCCGGTGCCCGCGATCAGCGCGACATCGGCCTCGTCCACCAGCGGCCCGAGGGCCAGATCGGTGATCAGCGCGACCTTCAGCCCGATGCTGCGCGCGGTGCGCATCGCCGCGAGGGTCTCTTTGGCGTGCCTGGGCATCGCGAACGCCAGGACCCATGTCCCGCCCGCCTCCCGGGACTGGAGCAGCGCGTCGTAGGCGACGCTGCCCCCACGTGTCACCGTGCGCACATCCGGATGGATCCGCCGCGCCGCGTACGCGACGTACTCCGCCAGGGACACCGAGATCCGCAGGCCCAGAACGGTCAGTGGCACCGACCGGGCCAGCTCGCGGCCGACGTCGAGCACCTGGTCGGTGTCGGCGAGCAGCCGCCGCAGGTTCTCCAGATTCTCGATCTCGGCGTCGACGGCCGCCTGAAGCTCGTTGCGGCGGATTTCCTCACGGGTGTCCGGTGACCCGGCGACCGCGCTGAGGGCGATGGGCTGAAGCGCCTCCCGCAGCGCCGGGAACCCGCTGAAGCCCAGCGAGGACGCGAAGCGGGTGACCGACGGCTGGCTGACCCCCACACGCTCCGCGAGTTCGGTGATCGACAGGAACGCGGCCTCGGTGAGGTGGTCGACGAGGTACTGCGCGATGCGCCGCTGCGCTGGGGACAGCCGGTGGCCGCCGAACAGTGCGAGAACCCTGTCCGTTGGGGCAGCCTCTGTCTCGGGAGGCTGGCTCCCCGGCGTGATAGCAGACGCCTGCGCGCGTGCCTGCTGCCCAGATGACACCGGTGTCACTCCTTCTCGTCCCACTTTCGCTCAACATAGCTCACTCACCGTGGCCGCAAGCGGTGGAGAAGGAGAACGGGCAGCAGTCGGCTGTGCCATGAGTGGATCAACGCGCGTCGACCGTCGCCGTCGCGGTGTTCCAGCCGGAGATCCGCAGCCGGGGTGCGGAACCGTGCAGGTCGGCCGTGCGGTACCTGGCCGTCAGCGTCGCCGATTCGCCGGGCCAGAGGCTGACCTGGTTGTCGGACCAGCGGACCGGCAGAACGGGCACGCCCGCCGCATCGACCACATGAACGTCGGTGAGCAGCGCAGGGGTCCGGCCGCCGCCCGTGTTGCGGATCGTGACCGTGGTCGTGGATGTCCCCTCACCGTCGGCCGTGGTGCTCGCCGTCGCGGACACGGACGTCTTCGCCATGGAGCTCAGCCCCGTGAGGTCGCCGTACGCCGTGGTGGGAGTGTGGTACCAGTCGGTGTTCGCCCAGTCGAGCACATCGGCCTTGGTGGAGAGCCAATAGACGTTGCGGCTGACCTCCTTGCCTGCGGCGTCGGTGAGCACGAGCCTGGCGAGGTATGCGGGGGAGAGACCGGCGACCGACGCGGGCAGTGTCAGGGCCGTGGTCCTGGCCCCGTCGCCGCCCACATCCAGTCCCTGCACCGTCCTGTCGTACTTCCGGGTGCCGTCGGTGTTGAACAGGCTCACGCGTGCGGTGAGGCCCGACGCGGGAGCGTGCCGGCTGTTCACGAGGACCACGGAGCGGCTGTCGTACGAATACTGCACATGCAGTGGCTCATTGGCCTTCTTGGCTCCGAAGTAGGCGCCGCCCTGGTCCAGAAAGCGGTCCAGCAGCTGCCAGTGCAGCGAGGTCCATCCGCTGTTGAACATCCAGTACACGACACCGGTGGCCGGCTTGGAGGCATCCGTCGCGTTGCGCGCGTACGACTCGAACTGGGCCCGGACATTCTCGTACTGGGCCAGTTGGGCCTTGCGTACATAGTCGGCGAGGCTCGTGGGCGCGCCGTACCGTCCGGCCAGCGCGTCGTCGTAGATCTTCAGTGAGCTGAAGGTGCTGGACGGGGAGCGGTGGTACTGCTTGGCCGACGGGTTGCGCCACAGAGTGTCGAGTTCTGCGGGGGACATCATGCGGCGCAGGGTGTCGAGGGTCGGGATGTCCGGGCCGGCGCTGGTCTCGGAGTTGAACCCCGTGGCGCCGCCCTCACGCTTGGCGTACCAGTAGGCGGGCGGGACCCAGTCGTAGGGGCCGGTCATCTTCATGCCCGAACTGCCCAGGACCGGCGAGGACTTGGAGGACGCCGCGGCGACCACCGGAGTGGACCAGTCGGCGTCCCGCAGCGCGTCGAGATAGTTCTTCTCGATTCTCGCGTCGGGGGCGAAGTCGCTGCCGATCAGGAAGGAGATCACGCTGGGGTGGCCGCGCAGCCGTGCCGCCTCCGCGGCCATCGACGCCTTCGCGACGGGGTAGTCGGCGTCGGTCCATTTGTCCCCGGCCTCACTGCCGTTGTTGTTGCCCTCCCACTTGTCGCAGCACTCCCAGCCCGGCAGCGTGAGCACGCCGTGGCGGTCGGCGAGGTCGAAGAACTCGTCCGGCTCGATGTGCCCTTCGAGCCGGAGGGTGTTCAGCCCCAGATCGAGCGCGTACTTGAGCCGGTCCTCGACATAGCGGCGGTCCCAGCGCAGGAACTCGTCGGGGGACCAGCCGCCGCCCTTGATGAGCAACGGACGGCCGTTCACGCTGTACCGGCGTGTGCCGTCGCTGTTCAGCGGCGCCTTCACATCCCGGATGCCGAAGCTCTCGTGCGCGGTGTCGGAGACGGCGCCCGCGGCCGAGACGGTCAGATCGAGGTCGTACAGAGGCTGTTCGCCCATCGACGCCGGCCACCAGACGCGCGGTGACCGCAGGCGCAGTTGGGGGTGGGCGGCCGGGGTGAAGACGACCGTCCTCGACTCGTGTGCGGGCAGGGTGACGTCCTGGCTGAACGGTGTGCCGCCGAGCGTGCCGGACACGGTCGCGGTGACCTCGCTCGCCGAGTCGTTGCGCGCCTTTGCCTTGACGGTCACCTCGGCGGAGGCCAGCGACGGCAGCGCGAGTGTGGTGACCGCATGCGCGTCGCGCAGCGCCACGGGTCCGCCGCGTCGGACCAGCACATCCCGCACGATGCCCATGTTCTGATCGGGCGGTGGCTGAAGCCAGTCGAGCCAGCCCATGGTGAGGTTCTTCAAGGGAGCGTTGGGCTCGATCCGGAAGGCGACGGTGTTGACCCCGGGCCGTACCAGGGCCGTGATGTCGAGCTCGTGGTGGGTGTACGCGCCGGTCACATCGCTCCTGGCCGCGATCCGGCTGCCGTTGACGTAGACGTCGGCGGCGGAGATCACTCCGCTGAAGTCGAGGTAGGTGCGCTGTGCGGTGTCGGCGACGCTGAAGTCCGAGCGGTACCACCAGGGGACGGCGAAGTCGGCGGCCGGAATCTTCTTGAGATTGGTGGAGTAGAACGGATCCGGGTACGTGCCGTTCGCGAGGAGCGCCGCGATCACCGTCGACCGGGGCCCTGCCGGATACCAGCCGTTCGCCGGGTAGCCGGGGCTGGAGACGGCTGCCGGGGAGTCGGAGACCTTGGCCGTGGACTGGATGGCGTATCCGTTCAGTGGCGTCGTGCTCCCCGGGGCGACGGCCACCTCGGTCACGGCGGGGCCGCGCGCCGTGCGTGCGACGGGGGTCGCTGCCGTGGTGCTCGTATGGAGTGCGAGCAGCAGGCCGAGGACGGCGGCCGCAGCGGTCAGGCGCCGGGGCGGGGCGGGGCGATGGACCACGGTGATCTCCCGGATCTGTGCGGGGCGTCGGCGCGCGGCGCTGCGGCGCGGTCACGTGAGGGGTCTTTGCCAAGTCGGCCCCGACGCTAGGGATCTGAGTGGGGCACGCCAAGAAACGCGGTGCTCGCGGTGCTCGCGGTGCTCGCGGTGCTCGCGGTGCTCGCCGTGCCGGGACGGCGCAATCCGGCCGGTGCTGCGGTGTGGCCGGAGAGGTGCCACCGGGCCCGCGGCGAGGGGCGGTCTCGGTCGTCCCGCTGCCTCCGCCGAGGATCCGGTGGTCCTCGCCCGCGTGGCGGACGGATGCTGCCGCTGGAGCCTGTCTCAGCCGGCCAGCCCGGTCACCGGCGCCGCCAGGTCGGTGAGCTGGTGCAGTTCGTTCAGCCGGTCGAGGCCCTGGGGGATCCCGTTGAGCTGCCCCGAGACCGACGGCATGCCGCTCTTGTGCTCGGCGGGGACGGCCATCGAAGTGAGCTCGTCGAGCTGGTTCGAGGCGGAGATCATGTTGGCGGGGGCGACGTCGGCGCTCGCGGCCGGGGCTGCAAGCGCGGTCGCGCCGGTGGCGAGGGCGATGGCGGCGAGAACGCGATGTGTTTTGGTCATGTCCTAGCAACGGCCGAAGCCGCGGGCGGACACGGCCGCGTGCCCCCGCTCACCCGCAGGCCGCAATCCTGCCCGACAGCGCTCCGCGGCGGGTGCGCGCAGCCCCGCGCGCACAGCCTTTCGACGGGCGTCGAAATGCCCGGTGCTGCCCGCGGAATCTGATGACTGCGCACGGCCCGGTCCCGGATCAGGGGCGCCCCCTCGTGGCCGCCCGTCCCGCCGTACGCGCATCGGCGTGTACGCGCTCCGTCCGTCGAGAGGGCCGCGATGACCGGCCATGCCCTGCCCCGCCGCGCGCTGCGACTCGCAACCGCCACCGCCTTGGCCGCCACCGCGGTACTCGCCGGACCGGTGTCCCGGGCCGCCCACGCCGGTGGCGGCGAGGGGGGTTCCGAGGCCCGGTGCGCCGCTACGACGGCTCGGCGCTGGTGCTGTACGCGCTGCGCGAGAAGGTGGGCGACGCAGCCTTCCGGAAGGTCGAGCGGGCCTGGGTGAGCGACTACCAGGGGGGCCGCCGGCACCGAGGACTTCATCGCGCTGGCCTCCAGGACCGCCCGGCAGGACCTGGACCCCTTCCTCACGCCGTGGCTGTACGGGGGCCGGACACCGCCGATGCCCAACCACCCGGACTGGACGGTCGCACCGGTGCCGGAGTGAGGGCCCGGCGGCGCCCGTCGCTCGCGGCGCCGGCTCGGCCGGAGGATTGGCTCGACGGTGAGTCGGCCGGGCCCGACGTCGAGAGGCGATGGCGGGGTTGCGGGGTTGCGGGACAGCCCTTTGGTTAGGACAGGTTCTGACCTGAATGGGGGATAGCGTCACCGTCGTGCCGGCAATAGCGCCCTGGGAGGCTGCCCGATGGAATCGATCAACGGTGTCGAGGTCCTTGCTTTCGCCGATGCGGCGCAATGGGAGTCCTGGCTGGACGAGCACTACGTGGTGGAATCCGGAGTGTGGCTGAAACTCGCCAAGAAGAATTCCGGTATTGCGTCCGTGACAGCCGCGGAAGTCATCGATGTCGCACTCTGTTACGGCTGGATCGATGGTCAGCGCCGGTCCTGCGACGAGACGTACTTCCTCCAGAAGATCACTCCGCGCCGCCCGCGGAGCCTGTGGTCGCAGGTGAACATCCGCAAGGTGGAAGCGCTGACCGAGGCCGGACGCATGCGGGAGCCGGGAGCCCGCGCGGTCCGCGAAGCCAAGGCCGACGGCCGGTGGAGCGCGGCCTACGCCTCACAGAGGAATGCCGCCGTTCCGCCGGATCTCATGGTGGCGCTGACGGACAATGAGCAGGCGAAAGCCTTTTTCGAGCAGCTGAACAAGACCGAGAAATATGCTGTGATCCATCGCCTCCTGACGGCGAAGACTCCTGACACGAGGGCTTCGCGGCTCCGGCGGATGATGGCCTCGCTGGAGGCAGGCAGGCGGATCCGATAGCCCGTGAAGGGGACGGATTCGTGAGTCTGTCCGGCGTCCGGCAGTTTGTCTGGGACGATGCCGGCACACCGCAGCCCGGGCTCAAACGATCACTGGAGGAACCATGGCCGGTCAGTTCGAGGCAACGGTCGAGGTCGGCCGTCCCATCGAGGAGGTCTTCGAGTTTCTCGCCGACGGCAGGAACGATCCCAAGTTCAGCCCCCGGGTGCTCGAGATCGTGAAGACGCCCGACGGGCCGACGACCAAGGGCACCGTCTTCAAGAGCACGGTCAAGGACGCCGGAATGACGACCAAGAGGGAGTTCCGGATCGCCGAGATCGTCGTCCCGACCAAGATCCGCTGGAATGAGACGTCCAACAACATCGTGACCGCCACCGAGGGCGGTTACGACCTCGAGTCCACGCCCGAGGGCACGACCCGGGTGCGTATCTACAACCACCTCGAAGGCCACGGCGTCGGCAAGCTGCTCGTGGGCCTCGCGCTGAGCGCGGCACGCAAGGACGCCGACGCGTTCGGACAGCGGATCAAGGCGGCAGTGGAGGCATCCTGAGTCCCGGCAGGCACAGCCGCCTCAGGGGCCGTGCCACGCTGGGACAGGCTGCGTGAGGGTGCCCGGCCGGTGAGGCGGCCGGGCCGGGCCAGATCGGGACAGGCAGCAGTACGGCCATGCAGGAGCATTCTGGATGAGCCTCTGCGCCCGCTGCCCATCGCGATGATTCACGTGCAAGGAGATGCGGTGCACGGTCGCCGGGGAGCATGCTGACTGTGTGACCTGGTACCGCGCGGCCGGGCGCGCCGCGCTGAACGAGAGCGAGGCGACCGCCGGAAGTCCGAACGGCGCCGACCGGGCCCCGGACGAACTCGCTCTGGTGCTCGCACAGGCCGCCGTAGGGGCGATCGAAGCTGTCGGCGGGTATGCGGGCGGCGTCTATCTGCGCTCCGAGACACCGGGGCTGCTACGGCTGGCGGTGCTCGCCGGACTGCCCAGCCGGCTGTTCCGGCCGTGGTGGCGCATGCATGTGAACCGCCCGTTTCCGATCGCCGAGGCATACCGTTCGGGCCAGGCGGTCCACCTCGCCGACGCCGAAGAGGCCATGCGGAGGTATCCGCAGCTCATGGCGGGTCTTCCGTTCCCCTTCAGCTCCCTGTACGTGCCGGTCGGCAGCGGCCGTGAGAAGTTCGGCGTTCTGGCGGTGCTGCGCCCGGCCACCCCCGGTTATGCGGTCTCGAACGCCGACCGCCTGCGGATGCACAATGCCGCGAAACGGCTCGGCACGGTCCTGACCGACCTGGACGTGAAAGGGGCGCGCGTCACGTGGGAGGGCGAACCGGTGTCCGTCCAGCTGCCCGCGACCACCACACCGCCCGTGCGCGTCGGACACTTCGCCTGGGACCTGGCCAGCGGAGTCCTCACCGCCGACGACGAACTCTGCTTGATCCTCGGCACCGACCCGGCGGACTTCGCGGGCACCATCGAGGCGCTGGCCGCCAGGATCGCGCCGGAGGACATGTACGGACTGTGGACCGTTGCCCATCAGGCGGCGGAGTCCGGGCGCCCGGCGGCGCGCCGCATGCGCCTGCGTGGCCCCGACGGCCGTGCGCACCTGCTGGAGATCTCGGCCCGCGCGCAGACGCCCGACGAAGGCTCCGCGAGCCGGCTGACCGGCTTCCTCGTGGATCTCGGCACCGGCCCGATCGTCGCCGAAGCGACCGACCGGCTCCCTCGGGGCATCTTCTCCCTCGACAGGCTCGGGCGGATCACCTACGTCAACCAGGGCGCGGAGACTCTGCTGGGCATGCCGCGCTCCGATCTCGCCGGGCGCACGCTGTGGGAGGCGGTGCCGTGGTTCGGGCACGCCGCCTACGACGACCACTACCGGGCCGCGATGCTCTCCCGTGACCCCGTCCACTTCGTGGCCCGCCGCGAGGACGAGGACTGGCTCTCGGTCTCGCTCTACCCCGGGCACGACGGGGTGACCGCCACGCTCGCCGCCGCCGACGAGGCCGCCCGCCGGCCGGGGCCCCAGATTCTGTCCGGCGCCGGGCTCGGCTCGCCCGCCGACCGGGCCTCCGCGCTGTACCGTCCGGTCGCCCTGGCCATCGCGCTGACCGAGGCCGTCACGGCACGCCAGGTGTCCGCCGTCGTCACCGAGGAACTGCTGCCGGCTTTCGGCGGCCGTCAGCTGGCGATCTATCTGCTGAACGAGCGCCATCTCTACCTGGCCTGGGAGACCGGTTTCCCGCAGGGCTTCCTCGACCGCTTCGACGGCGTCGCGCTCGACGCACGGCTGCCCGGAGTCGAGACGCTCACCAGCGGCCGCCCCATGTTCTTCGAGTCCATGGAGCGTCTGGCGGAGGCCTACCCCGGCATCCCCATGGACGCCAACGTGGGCGCCCGGGCCTTCCTGCCGCTGATCGCCTCCGGGCGCCCGGTCGGCTCCTGCATCCTCGGCTTCGACCATCAGCGCGGCTTCAGTGCCGAGGAGCGCACGGTGCTGACCGCCCTCGCCGGGCTCATCGCCCAGGCACTCCAGCGGGCCCAGCGCTACGACACCGAGTCGAGGCTGGCCCGCGGGCTGCAGTCCGCCCTGCTCCCGCACCGGCTGCCCGTGCTGGAGAACGTCGACACGGTGGGCCGGTACCTGCCCGGCACCCAGGGCATGGATGTCGGCGGAGACTGGTACGACGTCACCGAGACCGGGAGGGGGCTGGCCCTCGTCATCGGGGACGTACAGGGGCACGGGGTTTCCGCCGCCGCCACCATGGGCCAGCTGCGCAGCGCCGTCCGCGCCTTCGCACTCAGCGGGCACGACCCCCAGGAGGTGGTGAGCGGCACCAACCGGCTGCTCATCGATCTCGATCCCGGACAGTTCGCCAGCTGCTGCTATGTCGTCATCGACCCGGAGTCCGGCTCGGCGCAGGCCGTACGGGCGGGGCATCCCCAGCCGCTGCTGCGGCACGCGGACGGCCGCACCGAGGTCCTGGATCTCCCCGGCGGAGTCGTCCTCGGCGTCGACCCCGACGCCGAATATCCGGTGACGGACCTGTGGCTCGAACCGGGGGCCGTTCTGGCCCTGTTCACCGACGGCCTGGTCGAGCAGCCGGGCATCGACATCGACCTCGGCATCGAGCGGTTGCGCAGTTCCCTCTCCGAGGTCGGCCCCTCCTCACTGGCAGAGACGGCGGACCGTCTCATCCGCGAGGCGCGGCATGCCACCGACCGTCCCGACGACATCGCGCTACTGCTCGCCGCGCGCTGGGCGGACAGCGAGAGGGGGGAGCAGCCATGACCGACTCCAAGGCACCGGACGACCACGGGCTGCGCGGACCTCTCGATGTCACCAAGGCCGCCACGGCCGTGCTCGACGCCCTGGGCAGCGTCGTGGGCTGGAGCCCGGGAGCGCAGGAACTGCTGGGACATCGCCCCGGGGACGTGCTCGGCCGGCCCATCGACGCGCTGCTGGTGGATCCGACGGCGGAGCGCCCGGTCGTCGAGGACCCGGCTGCCGCTCCCCACGACCGCCGGACGCTCCGTATGCGCCACCGGGACGGCCACAGTGTGCGTGTGTCCACCGCCGTCCTGCCGCTCACGCACACCGACAGCGGTCCCGCCCGCCTCCTGGCGCTCGCCGACGCGGAGGAGATCGAGCAGTGGGAGGCCCGTCAGTCCATGCTCCGGGGCCTTGCCACGCAGTCGCCCGTCGGCCTGGCCATCTACGACACGAATCTGCGGGTCGTGTGGACGAACAGCGCCCTCGACGAGGAGATGGGTCCCACCCAGTACGAAGGTCTCGGCCCGGACGAGATGGTGACCCATGGGGAGGTCCTGACCGCGCCGTATCCGAAGACGCTGGAAGAGACGATGCGACGGGTGCTGACCACGGGCGAGCCCGTCACCGAGCTCCACTACCGCGGCAGGCCGCCGGTGGACCCGGAGCACGACCATGTCTGGTCGTGTTCGTACTACCGGCTGGAGGACCCGAGGGGCACCGTGCTGGGGGTCTGCGAGGAGACGGTCGACATCACCGACCGCTATCTCGCGCAGCAACGGCTTGATCTTCTGGTACGAGCGGGCGGGCATCTGGGCACGACACTGGACATGGCCCGGACGGCGCGCGAAATCTCCGCCGTCGCGGTCCCTCAGTTCGCCGACCAGGTCACCGTCGATCTGCTGGCGGACGTCCTCGACGGAGAACAGCCCGCGGAGGGCGACGGGAGCCAGGGCCGACTCGTCCGCGTGTGGGAGGGGCCGGGCCCGCAGCCGGACGAGCAGGCGCAAGAAGGGCCCGCCCAGGGGGAGCCGATCGAGTACGCCCCGGACTCGCTCCAGGCGCGCAGCTTCACCGAAGGCGGGCCCGTGCTCGAACGCTCGGCGGGCGAAGGCACAGGTGACGAACGGCCGCCCCCGCCGTCACGGCTCGCGGTGCCGCTGCGGGCCGAGGGCAACACGCTGGGAGTCGTCACCTTCGCGCGGGAGCGCGACTCCGAGCCGTTCGGCGAAGGTGAGCTGTCGGTGGCCGGCCAGCTCGCCGCCCGGGCCGCGGTCAGTATCGACAACGCCCGCCGGTACACCCGGGAGCACGCCGCCGCCCTCATGCTCCAGCGCAGTCTGCTGCCCCAGAAACTGCCCCGGCTGACCGGTGTCGAGCTCGCCCACCGCTATCTGCCCGCGGACAGCATGGTCGGCGTCGGCGGCGACTGGTTCGACGCCATCGCCCTTTCGGGCGCACGGGTCGGACTGGTCGTGGGCGACGTGGTCGGCCACGGTCTGCGCGCAGCCGCCACGATGGGCCGGTTGCGTACGAGCGTGCGGGTACTCGCCCGGCTCGACCTCGCGCCCGACGACCTTCTCGCCCGCCTGGACGACGTGATCCACCACGGCGTCGGCGAGCAGGAGGCGGCGCGCATCGAGGGCGACGAACTGCTCGACGACGAAGCCATGGGCGTGACATGCCTGTACGCCGTGTACGACCCCGTGTCCGGGGTGTGCCGCATGGCCAGCGCCGGCCATCTGCCCCCGGCGGTGGTCGATCCCGCGGAAGGCTCGGTCACCTTCCCCGACCTGCGCGCAGGACCTCCGCTCGGCCTGGGCAACCTGCCGTTCGAGAGCGTGGAAATGACACTGCCGGCCGGCAGCCTGCTCGCCCTGTTCACCGACGGCCTCGTGCGGGGACGCGGACGGGACCTCGACACCGGTCTCAACGACCTGAGCGCCACGCTCTCCGAGCACCGGCGTCCGCTGGACGAGCTCTGCGACGGGGCCGTCGCCAAGCTGCTGCCCAGCTCCGTGGAAGACGACGCCGCGCTCCTCCTGGTCCGCACACGCACACTCGGCGGCGAGCAGGTCGCCGCATGGGACCTGGCACCGGATCCGGAAGAGGTCTCCCGGGCCCGTGCCCTGGCCACGGCGCAGGTCCGCGCCTGGGAACTGGACACCGAGCTGCTGATCACCACCGAACTGGTGGTCAGCGAGCTCGTCACCAACGCCATCCGGTACGCCTCCGGGCCGATCCAGCTGCGGCTCATCCGCGATCAGACACTCATCTGCGAGGTCTCCGACACCGGTCACACCTCACCGCATCTTCGGCACGCGGGCATGGACGACGAAGGCGGCCGGGGCCTGTTCCTGATCGCGCAGCTGACCCAGCGCTGGGGTACGCGCCACTCGTTCTCCGGCAAGACGATCTGGGCCGAGCAGGCAATGGTTCACCCGCCCCGGACGTGACAGGGCGCGGGCCGAGGCCGTCAGCCGCTCTCCACGCACAGCACGGGAACGCGCTGGACCAGGTTGTTGGCGAACCCGCCGCGGTTCCACGGCTGGTCCAGCGGCTGTGTGTGCCCCTGTGCGTCGGTGGCCCGCACGCTCAGCACATGACTGCCCGCCGTCGCGGTCCACGACGTCTGCCAGTGCCGCCACGCCCAGTCGTGTCCGCCGGACGGGTCAAGGGCCGCCCGCGTCCAGGAGTCGCCCCCGTCGGTGCTCACCTCCACGGCCGTCACCGGCGCGCGACCGGACCAGGCCCGGCCCTCCAGACGTATCTCACCGGGGCGTACGACCCGGGCCCGGGACATGAAGTCGGGAAACCCGGGCGGGATCATCAGCGCCCGCGGGGCGATCCGCTCGACGGGCTCGCCCGCCTCGTCGCGCGACTGCCGCAGCCGGTAGGCCACCGCCTGCTGGAACCCGGTGAACGGCGTGTCGGTGAGCGTGATGTCGCGCAGCCACTTCACCTGCGCCATGCCGTACCAGCCGGGGACGACCAGCCGGAGCGGGAAGCCGTGCTGCGGAGGCAGCGGCAGGCCGTTCATCTCGTACGCGACGATCACCTCGGGGTCGTCGCCCAGAGCCACCGGCAGCGGCAGGCTCCGCCGGTAGTCCTGTTCCACGCCCCGCTCGACCCCGTGGTCGGCGCCGGTGAAGACGGCTTCGACGGCTTCGGCCGTCACCTGGGCCTCGGCGAGCAGCACGCGCAGCGGCACCCCGGTCCACTCCGCGGTCCCGACCGCCTCGACCAGCCACGGCTGGCTCACCGGGCGAGGCACCAGCCGCGCCCGTCCGTTGCCCGCGCACTCCATGGTCACGCGCCGGGTGACGGAAGGCAGCGAATGGAGCCCGGCCAGGTCCAGCGTCAGTGCGTTGCGGACCCGGCCGCCCACGGTGAGCCGCCAGCCGTCGGCCTCGGCGGCGGGGATGTCGTAGTGGACCAGGACGTAGTGGAGTCCCGCGGGCGTGAGGTCATAGCGCAGCGCCTCCAGCGGAAGCCCGTGATTGCGGGTCGCGAGGGCCAGTTCGTCGAGGCCGATGTCCTCGCCGGGCTCCGCGACACGGCCCGGTGAGCTGATGTCACCGATCGTTGCGTCCATCCCCCCATGGTGCTCTCCGGACCGGTCTCGGGCACCTGATGCGCGGCCCGGGACACATCTGTCACAGGTGCTTGTGCGCAGCCTGTTGACTGGGATGCCCCGGCGAGCGTTATATCAGGGATAAAGGGCAGATAAAGGCTTTCTGGACAGGAGGCAGCCCACCATGACCACCCATCCGAGGATTGAAGAACACCCCGATCTGGCCGAGATGCGCTCCCGGTTCGAACGGGCGACCAGCACCCCCCGTGCCCAGGCGATCGAGACACTGGCCCTTCTGGCGGGCCTGTACCTCGCCGCATCGCCGTGGATCGTCGGGTTCAACGGCCTTACCACTCTGGCCGTCTGCAATCTGATCACCGGCGCCGCCTACTGCCTGTGCATGGGAGGGTTCGGCTCGGCCTATGAGCGGACCCACGCCATGGCCTGGTGCGCCATAGCCATCGGAGCATGGACGATCGTGTCTCCGTGGGTCGTGGCAGGCAACGTCGACACCACCCGCAGCGTGGTCAGCAATGTCATCGTCGGCGCAGTGGCCCTGCTGCTCGGCCTGGCCATGGCCGCCATGGACGACCGGCGCCCCAGCCGTATGAGGGCGGCAGGCCCGGGGCCGTCGATCGATCCGATGCGCTGAGGCGCACAGCCGGAACGGAAGGACCCGTGGGGTGCGGATTCCGCACCCCACGGTGCTGTCCCCGCCGCCTCCCCGTGGGTCCGCACGCCGGGGACGGGCGGTCAGGTGCGCAGTTCCTCCGCCGCGTCGGCCACCCGCGCGATGAGCCGCAGCAGCGTCTCCTGCTCGCCCTCGTCGAGCGGTGAGAGGAAGACCCGGTTCATCCGCGCGGTGCGCGTGACCAGCTTGCGGTGCAGGCGTACGCCCTCGTCCGTCAGCTCCAGGACATTGCGACGGCCGTCCAGCGGATCGCGCACCCGCGCCAGCAGCCCGCGCCTGGCGAGCCGGGCGACGACATCGGCGATGGTGGAGCGGTCGAGACGGACCTGCTCGCCGACCGAGCGCTGATCGATGCCCGGCTTCTCGGCCAGGGCGTTGAGCACCGCGAACTGGGGCGAGGTGGTCTCCTCCGAGACCATGGCCCCCCACAGCAGGGAGTGCGCCTGCTGAAGCCTGCGGGCGAGGTGCCCGGGGTGGGTGCTCAGATCGACCGCGGCCATGCGGGGCCCCTTCACTGGTATGTGCACTGACCTATTGACGCCCATGCAGCTGCATGGAAGTGTACGGGCTCATTCAGCGATTAGTCAGTACACTGAGCATTCTCATCACCTGCACCACGGAGTGACGATGGCCGACATCCGCAGTCTGCGCGACGCCGTTGCGGACCTCATCGACGACGGGGACACCGTCGCGATGGAGGGCTTCACCCGCTTGATCCCGTACGCGGCGGCGCACGAGGTCATCCGCCAGGGAACCACCGACCTCACCCTCGTCCGGAGGACACCCGACGTCATCTACGACCAGCTCATCGGGCGGGGACTGGTGAAGCTCGTCTTTTCCTGGGGCGGCAACCCCGGCGTCGGTTCTCTGCACCGCTTCCGCGACGCCGTCGAGAACAACTGGCCGCGCCCCCTCGAACTGGACGAGCACAGCCACGCAGGCATGGCCAACCGCTATGCCGCGGGCGCCTCGCGGCTGCCTTTCGCCGTGCTGCGCGGCTACCGGGGCTCCGGCCTCACCACACGTACGGACACGGTCTGCCGCTCTCCGTCGAACAGGTGCGGGCCGCGACCGGATGGGAACTGAAGACCGCCGACACCGTCCGGGCCACCGAGCCGCCCACCGCCGCCGAACTGGCCTTGCTGCGCGCCCTCAAGGCCGCCGGAAAGGATTCCTGATGCCGGGACCCACGTCATCGACCACACCGACCCAGGCCGACATCGATGTCGAACTGGCCCGAAAACAACGGGAGTACGACCAGTGCCTCGCCGACGGCGGGACGCCCGCCGTCCATCCGCAGCGCGACTACGCCCCCTACCGCAGCAGCGTCCTGCGCCACCCCAAGCAGCCCCTTGTCGCCGTGAAGGGCGACCCGGAGACCGTGGAGCTGCACACACCCGTCTTCGGCGCCACCGATGTCACCGAGACCGACAGCGACCTCACCCGGCAGCACCGGGGCGAGCCGCTCGGCGAACGGATCACCGTCTCCGGCAGGCTGCTCGACAGCCGCGGACTCCCGGTGCGCGGCCAGCTCATCGAGCTGTGGCAGGCCAACGCCTCCGGCCGCTACGCGCATCTGCGCGATCAGCACCCGGCTCCGCTCGACCCCAACTTCACCGGTGTCGGGCGGGTGCTGACCGGCACCGACGGTGCGTACAGCTTCACCACGATCAAGCCGGGCGCCTACCCGTGGCGCAACCACGAGAACGCGTGGCGGCCCGCCCACATCCACTTCTCACTCTTCGGGACGGCCTTCACCCAGCGGCTCGTCACCCAGATGTACTTCCCCGGCGACCCGCTCTTCCCCTACGACCCGATCCTGCAGTCCGTCACCGACGCCAAGGCCCGTGAGCGGCTCGTCGCGCGGTACGACCACCGCCTGTCCCGGCCCGAATGGTCCCTCGGCTACCACTGGGACATCGTTCTCGACGGGCCGTCCGCCACCTGGATCGAGGAAGGCCGCCGATGAGCCCGCTTCCCACCCCCTCCCACACCGTGGGGCCGTTCTTCGGGTACGCGCTTGCCTTCCCCGGCGGCGGCGACATCGTCCCCTCGGGACACCCCGAGAGCATCACCCTCCACGGCCAGGTGTACGACGGGGCCGGCGCGCCGGTCCCCGACGCCATCGTCGAGTTCTGGCAGACCGACTCCGAAGGCTCACCCGCCCGCCCGCCCGGATCGATGCGCCGCGACCCGGTGACCGGCGGCTTCCTCGGCCGCAACGGCGTGGACTTCACCGGCTTCGGGCGCGTGCCGACCGACGCCGACGGGCACTTCACCGTCCGTACGCTCCCACCGGGCGGACCAGCGCCCGCCCCGTACATCAGCGTCTGCGTCTTCGCGCGCGGCCTGACCCACCATCTGTTCACGCGGGCCTACTTCCCCGGGGCCGAGGACCGGCTGCTCAGCTCGCTGGCCCCCGAGCGGCGCGCCACACTGATGGCGACGGCGGAGGGACACCACACCTTCCGCTTCGACATACGCCTCCAGGGCGAGGAAGAGACGGTCTTCCTTGACTTCGACTGACGCGGCGGACGCGGACGACGTCGGCCTGCTCTCGCCGGGACGAGCAGGCTCGCCGGCCGGGTCCGCGACCGGCGACCGCGCCTTCCTCCAGGCGATGCTCGACGCGGAGGCGGCACTGACACGTGCCTCGGGCGCCCCCGGGGACGTGTCGGCGGCCGTCGCGGCGGTGGCACGGGCCGAGCTGTACGACGCCCGCGATCTGGCGCTGCGGGCCCGCTCCGGAGGGAACCCCGTCATCCCTCTGGTCGCGGATCTCACTGCGGCCGTGGCCAGGGCTCATCCGCGGGCCGCGGGGTATGTCCACCGGGGGGCCACCAGCCAGGACATCCTGGACACGGCACAGATGCTCGTCGCGCGCCGTACGGTGGCGATCGTCCTGGGCGACCTGGGCCGGACCGCCGCGGCGCTCGCCGCGCTGGCGGCGCAACACCGCACGACACCCATGGCCGGACGCACCCTGACCCAGCACGCCGTCCCGACCACCTTCGGCCTGAAGGCGGCCGGCTGGCGCTCGCTCGCCCTGGACGCACACGACCGGCTCAGCGCGCTGTGCCTGCCCGCCCAACTGGGCGGTGCGGCAGGGACACTGGCGGCGTTCGGAGCCCACGGAGAGGCCCGCCCCCTCGATCTCGTCGGCGCCTTCGCGCGTGAACTGGGGCTCGCCGAACCGCTGCTGCCGTGGCACAGTCTGCGGACCCCCGTCGCGGATCTCGCCTCCGCGCTCACCCTGACCTGCGGGGCGCTCGGGAAGCTCGCGGCCGATGTGCTCGTGCTCTCCCGTACGGAGATCGCGGAGGTCGCCGAAGGCAGCGGCGGCGGCTCCTCCGCGATGCCGCACAAGGCCAACCCGGTACGGGCCACACTGATCGCCGCGGCGGCACGCCAGGCACCTTCACTCGCCGCCGTGCTGCTGGGGTCGCTCGCCGCGGAGGACGAGCGGCCCGCCGGGGCCTGGCACGCCGAGTGGCGGCCCCTGTGCGAACTGCTGCGGCTGACCGGCGGCGCGGCCCGTGACGCGGCCGAACTCGCCGAAGGGCTCAGGGTGTTCCCCTACCGGATGAGGTACCAGCTGGAGAGGACGGACGGGCGGATCGTCAGCGAACGGATCGCCGCCGCGCTCGCCCCTCTCGTCGGTGACGTCCGCGCGAAAGCGCTTCTCACCGAGGCGTCCCGGCGCGCGGCAGCCGAGGACATCGCCCTCGCGGAGGCCCTCGCGGACGAGCCGGAGATCGCGGCACTGCTGCCCAGGGCACAACTGGCCGATCTCGCCGACCCCACCCGCTACCTGGGCTCCGCCCCCGAACTCACCGACCGCGCCCTGCGACGCCGGGCGGCACACCATCCGCCGGCGCACCCCTCGGTCAAGGACACGCCATGACGTCGACCCGTCCCCTGCTCCACCACCGCACGGACGGCTCGGGGCCGCCCCTGATCCTCGGTCCGTCCCTCGGCACATCGCTCGCGGTGTGGGACCCCCAGGTGCCCGCGCTCTCCGTGCGGCACCGGGTGATCCGTTACGACCTGCCGGGCCACGGCGGCTCCGACGCGGCGCTCCTGCCGCACGACGGGACGGCGTCCGTGGGCGCGCTGGCCGACTCCGTGCTCGCACTGGCGGACCACCTCGGGCTGCGCACCTTCGCCTACGCGGGCATCTCGCTCGGCGGCGCGGTCGGCCTCCATCTGGCCGTCAACCACCCCGACCGGCTCGACGCCCTCGCGCTCGTCTGCTCCTCGGCCGTCTTCGACGACAGAGCGGCCTGGGAGGCGCGCGCCTCGCTGGTGCGGGCCGAGGGCGCCGAGGCGATGGTCGCGAGCCGCCCGGGAGTCTGGTACTCGGCGGCCTTCGCCAAGGCCTCACCGCTGGCCGCCGTACTCGTCGAGGATCTGCGGGCCACCGACCGGGCAGGCTACGCCGCCTGCTGCGACGCGCTCGCCGCCTACGACCTGCGGGGCGAACTGCACAGGGTCACGGTCCCCACGCTGGTAGTGGCCGGCCGCGACGACCCGGCGACACCACCCGCCCACGCACGCGCGATCGTCGACGCGATCGACGGTTCGACCCTGCTCGAAGTGGCGGGAGCGGCCCATCTGGCGGGCGTGGAGCGGCCGGAGGCCGTCACCGACTCCCTTGCCGCGCATCTCGCACCGGCACGGTCCGCCGGTGACGCCTTCCGCCGTTCGGCGGGCACCGCGGTCCGGCGGGCCGTGCTCGGTGACGCCCATGTGGACCGGGCGGTGTCCCGTACGACCGGATTCACCGCTCGTTTCCAGGACTTCATCACCCGCTACGCATGGGGGGAGATCTGGACGGACGAGACGCTGGACCGCCGCACGCGCAGCTGTGTCACCCTCACGGCGCTGGTCGCCCACGGCCATGACGCCGAACTGGCCCTGCATGTGCGCGCCGCGCTGACCAACGGTCTGACACCCGAGGAGATCGGTGCGGTACTCCTCCAGAGTGCCGTCTACTGCGGGGTGCCCGCGGCGAACTCCGCGTTCGCCGTGGCACAACGCGTCCTCGACGAGATCGCCGACGACCCGGGCGTCCGGCCGGTGCCTTTGGGGGACGCGGGCGTCAGCCCAGCGCCCTGAGCAGTTCGACCGCCAGAGGGGTGGCGGAGGAGGGGTTCTGGCCGGTGGTGAGGTTGCGGTCGCCGACCACGTGCGGCGCCCACGGCTCGCCCTCCTGGAAGTCCGCGCCGTTCTCGACGAGACGGTCCTGGAGCAGCCACTTCGCCTTGTCCGCGAGGCCGCCCTGGATCTCCTCGGCATTGGTGAAGCCGGTCAGCCGGTAGCCGGTGAACGGCCAGCTGCCGTCATCGCGCCGGGCGGCGAGCAGCGCGGCCGGGGCGTGGCACACCACACCGAGCGGCTTGCCGGAGTCGAGGGCCGCGGTCAGCAGGGCGCCGGAGACGGGGTCGACCGCCAGGTCCTCCATCGGACCGTGCCCGCCGGGGCAGAAGACCGCCGCGTAGTCGGAGAGGTTCACCTCGTCCAGCTTGAGCGGGTGCTCCAGCACGGACATCTCGGCAAGGGCCGCCTTCACGGCCTCGGCTCCGTCGGGGCCGCCGTTCACCTCGGGCGCCAGGCTCGCCAGGTCGACCGTGGGCATGACACCGCCAGGGGTCGCGACGGCGACCTCGTGGCCCGCCGCGGTGAAGGTGCGGTACGGAGCCACGGCCTCCTCCGCCCAGAAACCGCTGGGGTGCCGGGTGCCGTCCGCGAGGGTCCAGTGGTCCACGCCGGTCATTACGAACAGGATCTTCGCCATCTCACATCTCTCCGCTGGGCGTCACTCACGCTGATGATCCGAACGTAATTCCCCGCGCCATTGGTATCCAATAGGCTCACCATCATGAGCCATAGAGATTCCAATGGATCGGCGGGAACGCGGGAGGCGTCGGGCCACGGCCCGCTCGATCTGACCCTGCTGCGGACCTTCCTCGCCGTGCACCGGGCGGGCTCATTCACCGGCGCCGCCCGTCTCCTCGGGCTGTCCCAGCCCACGGTGACCACCCAGATCCGTTCCCTGGAACGCCGGTTGGGCCGTGAACTCTTCGGCCGGATGCCCCGCGGAGTCACCCCGACACCGGTCGCCGACGGCCTCGCCGCCCGGATCGCGGCTCCGCTGGACGCGCTGGCCGCCGTCGCCGACCGCGGCCACCTCGACGAGAGCGTCCCCGCCGATCCGGTCCACCTCGCGGGCCCGGCCGAGCTACTCTGCGTACGCGCGCTGCCGGCCCTCGCACCCCTGATCGAGCAGGGTGTACGGATCAGAGCCACGACCGGCCTCACCGACGAGTTGCTGGAGGGCCTGCGCTCGGGCCACTACGACCTGGTGATCTCCACCCACCGCCCCCGGGGCCGCACGCTGACCGCCGTGCCGCTGATGGACGAGGAGTTCGTGCTGGTCGCATCCCCGCTCTGGGCGGAACGCGTCGGCGCGTCGCGCGTCACGGACGAGGGGGCCGCGGCCCTGCGCGGAGTGCCCCTGGTCACCTACGCGGAGGATCTGCCCATCGCCCGCCGATACTGGCGCCATGTCTTCGGCACCCGGCTGAACGAGCAGGCCGCACTCACCGTCCCCGATCTGCGCGGAGTGCTCTCGGCCGTCGCCGCGGGCGCCGGAATGGGCGTGCTGCCCCGCTACCTCTGCCAGGGGGAACTGGCGGCCGGGACCGTGGTGGCGCTGCTCAGCCCCGAGGATCCGCCCATCAACACCGGCTATCTCCTCCAGCGCCCCGGGGCCACCGACAACCCCCACCTCACGCTCGTGCGCGACCGTCTGCTGCGGGAGGCACGCGGCTGGTGACCGGTCCCACAAAATGGGGCCGCTCCACGGCCCTGGCCGATGGTGTACGAAGGGACCATGGTGGCAGGGGTCCCGGCCGCGCCCCGGTCCGGCCGGTGGTCCCCGCACGCTTCGGACGACCGGCCAGATCCGACGACAGCAAGGAGTACGACGCGTGTCCCCTCTCTTCCCCGCGCTCGCCGCGGGGTCGCCGCTGCCCGCACTCCGCTTCGGCGACCGGTCCCTGACCCACGCCGAACTGGCCGCGGCGGCAGGCTCGCTGGCCACCCGGCTCGCCGGTGTGCACAGGGTGGCGGTGTGGGCGACACCCACGCTGGAGACGGCAGTGGGTGTGGTGGCCGCACTCCTTGCGGGCGTGCCCGCCGTACCCCTCAATCCGAGGACCGGCGAACGCGAACTGGCGCACATCCTCGCCGACAGCGCGCCGTCACTGGTGCTGGCCGAGCCGGGCGCGGAACTGCCGCCGGCGCTCACCGGCCTGCCCCGTACGGACATCATGACCACCGGTCCCGGCGCCGCGGTGCCGCCCGAGCCGTCCGCCGACGCGCCCGCCCTGATCGTGTACACCTCCGGAACCACCGGCCCGCCCAAGGGTGCCGTCCTGCCGCGCCGCGCCATCACCTCGACGCTGGACGCGCTGGAGGACGCCTGGCAGTGGACCGCCGACGACGTCCTGGTGCACGCACTGCCGCTGTTCCATGTGCACGGGCTGATCCTCGGCATCCTCGGGCCGCTGCGCCGCGGCGGCGAGGTACGCCACCTCGGGCGGTTCGCCACACAGGGCGTCGCGCGCGAACTGGAGTCGGGGGCCACCATGCTCTTCGGCGTACCGACGATGTACCACCGGATCGCCGAGGCACTGCCCGGCGATCCCCGGCTCGCGAAGGCCCTGGCAGGAGCCCGGCTGCTGGTCTCCGGCTCCGCAGCGCTGCCCGTCCACGACCACGAGCGGATCGCCGCGGCGACCGGCCGCCGGGTGATCGAGCGCTACGGAATGACGGAGACGCTCATGAACACCTCCGTACGCGCCGACGGTGAGCCGCGCCCCGGTACGGTCGGCGTGCCCCTGAAGGGAGTCGAGCTGCGGCTGGCCGACGAGAGCGACGGCATCGGCGAGATCCAGGTGCGCGGTCCGAACCTCTTCACCGAGTATCTGAACCGGCCCGACGCGACCGAGGCCGCCTTCGACGACGGCTGGTTCCGGACCGGGGACATGGCGAGCCTTGAGGCGGACGGCTACGTCCGGATCGTCGGCCGCAAGGCCACCGACCTCATCAAGAGCGGCGGCTACAAGATCGGTGCCGGTGAGATCGAGAATGCCCTGCTCGACCATCCGGCCGTCAGAGAGGCAGCCGTGACGGGCGAGCCCGACGCGGATCTCGGTGAGCGGATCGTCGCGTGGATCGTGCCGGCGGATCCGTCCGAACCGCCCACGCCCGAGGAACTGTCCGCGCATGTCGCCGCCCAGCTCGCCCCGCACAAGCGCCCGCGCGAGGTGCGCTTCCTCGACGCACTTCCGCGCAACGACATGGGCAAGATCATGAAGCGGGCGCTGCATGGCTGAGCGGCTCACGGCCCGTGAAGCCGTCGCGCGGGTCGCCTCCGGCTTCACCGAACTGCCTGTTCCCGACGGGACGTACGAGCCCGGCGGACCCATCGCCTGGCAGGGGTACGACGAGCAGCGCGCCCGCGCCGAGACGCGCACCGGTGAGCAGGAGTCGGTCGTCTGCGGCACCGGCATCGTGGGTTCCACCGAAGTGCTGCTGATCTCCTTCGAGTTCGGCTTTCTGGGCGGATCGCTGGGGGAGCGGACCGGGGACCGGCTGGAGGCGGCGTACACCCGTGCCCGCGAGCGACGGCTGCCTGTCGTGTCGCTGATCGCCACCGGCGGCAGCCGTATGCAGGAGGGAATGAGGGCCCTGGTCCAACTCCAGCGTGTGGCACGGCAGTCCGTACTGAACAGGCAGGCGGGCCTGCCGCAGATCGCCGTCCTGCGGGACCCTTCGACGGGTGGCGGCTGGGCGACTTTGGGAGCGGGAGCCGATGTGGTGCTCGCACTCCCCGGCGCCCAGATCGGCTTCGCGGGCTCGCGAGTACGCCCGGCGGACGCCGACCCGCTGGCGTACACGGCTGAGGGGCAGCTGGCCGCGGGACACGTGGACGCCGTCGTCCGGCCCGAGAAGCTGCGCGAGACGCTCGGACGCCTGCTGACGCTGCTCACCTGCGCGTCCGACGCTCCGGCCGAACCGCCCCACGCCCTGGGCAGCGGTCGGCTGCCCGCCACCGGGTGGGACGCGGTCCGACAGGCCCGCTCGCCCGGCCGCCCCCGGGCCGCCGCCTATCTCGACGCGTACTTCGAGACGCGCGAGAACATCAGCGGGGACCGGTGCGGTGGTGTCGATCCCGGAATGCTGTGCGGCTTCGGGCTGCGCGAGGGGCGGACCATCGCCTACGCGGCGCAGTGCGGCACGGCGACCCTCCCGGCCGGCTACCGCACGGCGGCCCGGCTGATCCGCCTCGCCGACCGGCTGGCCGTCCCCGTGCTCACCCTGATCGACACGCCGGGTGCCGCCAACGACGCGGAGGCGGAACGCATGGGTGCGGGGCCCGCCATCGCCGAGGTCTTCGCCGCCGTGGCCGCCGCCCGGGTGCCGGTCACGAGTCTGCTGATCGGCGAGGGCGGTTCCGGCGGCGCGCTCGCGCTCGCCGCTCCCGGCAACACCTGGGCCACACCGGACAGCTACTTCTCCGTCATCGCTCCCGAGCTTGCCACGGCGATCCTCAAACGTGCGCCGGAACAGATCCGCGCGACCACCGAGCAGCTGCGCCTGAGTCCCGGGCACCTGGTGGACCTGGGCATCGCCCGTGGCATCGTGCCCACGGCCGCAGGCACCCCTTAGGCCGGCCCCGCCGCCCTGTCGGTCCTGCCGCCGGCCGGCGCCGTGCTCTCGCGTTCGATGAGCGCGGGGAGCGGCACCGTCACGGATCTGGCCGCGCCGCCGTCGAGTAGCGCGGTCAGTTCCTGCGCGGCGATCCTCCCGAAGGCGACCGTGTCCCGGGAGAGCGCGGTCAGCCACGGGTGGACCATGCGGCACAGCACGGAGTCCTCCCACGAGACGATCGAGATGTCGCCGGGGACGGACAGACCGAGGCCCGCCGTGGCGGTGGCTCCCGCCGCCGCCATCACATCGTTGTCGTAGATGAGCGCGGTGGGCGCGCCCTCGCCCCGCAGCACCCGGCGGGTGACCGCGGCGCCCTCCGTGTCGGAGTAGTCGGTCGTCACCGAGCGCACCTCGCCCAGCCCGCGCCGCTCGGCCTCGGCGCGCAGAGAGCGGATGCGCCGGTCAGTGTGGGCGAGCGTGGACAGACCGGCGATATGGACGATCCGCCGGTGCCCCAGCTCGTGCAGCCGCCCGACGATCGCCGCCATCGCCCCGGTGTCGTCGGCGCGCACCTGAGAGAGGTTGGGATGCGCGTCGGGCAGTCCGCCGATCACCACGCCGGGCAGGCCCAGCTCGTCGAGGAGTTCGGGCCGGGGATCGTCGATGCGGGGGTCGACCACGAGGACGCCGTCGACCCGGTGCTCGGCCCACCAGCGGCGGTACACGGCGCACTCGGCCGTCACGTCCTCCACCACCTGGAAGAGCAGACCCAGCTGACGCTCCGCCAGGATCTCCTGGATGCCGGAGATCAGCTGGAGGAAGAACGAGTCCACGCCGAGGGTGGCCGCGGGCCGGGCCAGCACCAGGCCGACGGTGGCCGCGCCCTCGCCGGACAGCGCACGGGCGGCCGTGCTCGGCCGCCATCCCAGCTGCTCCGCGACCCGGCGGACCCGGTCGCGGGTGAGCTCCGAGACGCCGGGGCGGTCGTTGAGGGCGAAGGACACGGCACTCTCCGACACCCCCGCGCGCCGGGCGATGTCCTTCATCGTCGGACGCCGCGCTGGGGCCTTCCTGGCCGGTAACACGTCCTCGTCGGACGGTGTGTCCGCTGCCACCATGCCTCCTTCCACCGGATGTGCCCCGCGCTACTAATGCGCTTGAGCCACTGCACTCTAAAGCGCATTAGTCGATCACCGCAAGTGTTTGCTCGCACCACTCTGACCTCGACTAATGCTCGGTGGATTCCATTAGTTGGGTCGAATGCCTTGACTTCACCGAAGGTTCACTTGCAAGGTCTGCACCGTTGCTACGAGCAAAGGAGCCGTTCACCGTGCGCATTCCCCGCAGGGCACTCGCCGCCGCCGTCGTCCTCGCCACCGCCTTGCCGCTCAGTGCCTGCGGCTCCCCTTCCGGCGCCGGCTCGTCCGACGCCTCGGGAAAGGTCGAAGGCGAGATCACCTTCCAGACCTGGAACCTCCAGGCGAACTTCAAGGACTACTTCAATGGACTGATCGCACAGTTCGAGAAGAGCCACCCAGGCACCGAGGTCAAGTGGGTCGACCGCCCGGCCGAGGGCTACGCCGACAAGATCAGTGCCGACGCCGCGGGCGGCACCCTGCCCGACGTCGTCAATGTCTCCCCTGACCTGGTGGCCCCGCTCGCGAAGGCGGGACTCGCCCTCGATCTCGACAAGGCGGCGCCGGAGTACAAGAAGGACTATCTGGAGGGGGCCTGGGCCAGCCATCGGATACCGGGCATGGAAGGGACGTACGCCTTCCCCTGGTACCTCAACACCGGCCCGCTCTTCTACAACAAGCGGCTCTTCCAGGAGGCCGGCCTCGACGCGGCGAAGCCCCCGAAGACCTACGACGAGGTCTTCGCCTCCGGTCTGACGATGGCGGACAAGAGCAAGGGGAAGATCGCGACCCTGGCCAATGTCCCCACCATCGAGGACTTCGGCCGCTACGGCGTGGAGCTGATGAACAAGCAGGGCACCGGCTTCGCCTTCAACGACGCCAAGGGCGTCGAACTCCTCACCCACTACAAGGAGTTGTACGACGCGAAGGCGCTCGACCCGCAGGCGCTCACCGCGACCCCCGAGTCCTCCGGCAAGAAGTTCCTCACCGAGGCCGTCGCCATGAACCCGGGCAGCGCCCTGGACCTCGGGAACTTCAAGAAGCAGGCGCCGAGCCTGTACAAGAACATCGGCATCACCGACCAGATCAGCAGCACCGGCCACGCCAACATGTATGTGATGGGCGTCATGGTGAACTCCCGGACCAAGCAGAAGCCCGCCGCCGTCGCCTTCGCCCACTTCGTGACCGACGCGACCCGGCAGATGGAGTTCGCCAGGAAGGTCGCCATCTTCCCGAGCACCGCGGGCTCGCTCGACGACCCGTACTTCACGAAGGAGGACGGCACCGACGAGACCCGGGTGCGGATCGCGGCGGCCAAGTCGCTGAAGACGGCGGTCAACTACACCCCGGTCCTCTTCAGCGAGCAGATGAAGACCGCGCTGCGCAATGAGGTGGCCAAGGCGCTCCAGGGCAAGGAGAGCCCCAAGGAAGCGCTTGACAACGCTGTCAAGGCCTGCGACCGACTGCTGCAGCAGAGCTGAGTCGTGACCTTGATGAAGGCCCCCACCATCTCGCCGGACCTGACCCCGGCGGGGCCCGCCGTCCGGAGCCCCGGCTCCGGCGGCCGGTCCGCCCGCCGGATCAGGCGCCATCTGCCGTCCAGCCCGTGGCTGTTCGCCGCGCCCGGACTGCTGATCGTCGGCGCGTTCAGTCTGTATCCGTTCCTCAGCACCCTGGTCAACGCCTTCACCGACCGGCGGACCCTGGTCCCCGGCCAGTACGTGGGCCTCGCCAACTTCGAGGAGCTGATCCATGACGAGATGTTCTGGACCGGCCTGCGCAACAGCACCCTGTACGTACTCGGCGTCGTACCCGCCCTGGTGATCCTGCCGCTGCTGCTGGCGATGCTCGTCCAGCGGCAGATCCCCGGTATCACGTTCTTCCGCTCGGCCTTCTACACCCCGGTCGTCGCCTCCATCGTCGTCGTCGGACTGATCTGGGTGTGGATGCTGGACGACCGCGGGCTGATCAACGCCCTGCTGGAGGCGGTGGGCGTCGGCAGGATCGGCTTCCTCAGCGACCAGTGGCTACTGCTGGGCAGCGCCATGGCGGTGACGGTCTGGAAGGGCCTCGGCTATTACATGATCATTTACCTGGCCGCGCTGGCCAATGTCCCGCGCGAACTTCACGAGGCCGCCGCCGTCGACGGAGCCGGACCCGTACGCCGCTTCCTCACCGTCACCGTTCCCGCGGTCCGCTCCACCATGGTCCTCGTCGGGGCTCTCTCCTCTGTCGCCGCCTTCAAGGTGTTCTCCGAGGTCTACCTGATGGCCGGCCCCAGCGGCGGGCCCGCGGGCGAGGACACCACGCTCGTCATGCTCGTCCAGCGCGTCGGCACCGGACTCACCGGACGGGTCGGCTACGCCTCCGCCATCTCCGTGGTCGTCTTCGTCGTCACCGTCGCGCTGATGCTGCTGGTGCTGCGCGCCGACCGCAAGGAGGACGCGTGAAGAGCGCCACCACGACACGGGTGACGATCACCGACGGGGACGGCCGGCGCGTCCCCGGCCCGCAGCTCGTCCTGCGGTACGTGCTGCTGCTCGGTGTGCTCGCCCTGACCGTCGGGCCCTTCCTGTGGCAGCTGTCCACCTCGCTCAAGGGGCCGACCGAGGACATCTTCAGCTCACCGCCGAGATTCCTGCCCGGCCATCCCACCCTCGACAACTACTCGCGTGTCGCCGACACCGTCCCGGTCTGGGACTACGCCCTGAACTCCCTCAAGGTCGCCTCCGCCAACGTGCTGACCAACTGCGTCGGCGCCTCGCTGGCGGGATACGCGCTCGCCCGGCTGCGCTACCGCGGACGCCGGGCCGCGACCCTGGCGTTCATCCTCGCCATGCTCGTTCCCGTCGAGGGCATCATCATCGCCCAGTTCACCACCATGCGGGACCTCGGTCTCAACAACACCCTGGTTGCTGTGCTGCTGCCCGGCTGCATCGGCGCGATGAACGTGCTGCTGATGCGCAACGCCTTCCTCAACCTCCCCTACGAAGTGGAGGAGGCGGCCTTCGTCGACGGGGCCAACGCCTGGCAGCGCTTCCTGCGCATCGCTCTCCCCTCCGTCAGAGGCACCCTCGCCGTGGTCGCGATCTTCGCGTTCATGGGCGCCTGGGACGACTTCCTGTGGCCCCTGATCGTCCTCAGCGACCCGGAGAACTTCACCCTGACCATCGGACTGAACTACCTGCACGGCACCTTCGCCAACGACGAACGCCTCGTCGCCGCGGGCACCGTCATCGCCGTGCTCCCGCTCATCGTGCTCTTCGCCTGCCTCCAGCGCTTCTTCTTCCGCGGCGTCGGCGAAGGCGCAGTCAAGGGCTGACCCCGGCCACCGCAGCACCCAGACACGAGGACACCCCTTCCGTATGAGCCCCTCCGCGCTGCGCTTCGGCGCCAACTACACGCCCAGCCAGGGCTGGTTCCACCACTGGCTGGACTTCGACCTCGACTCCGTGCGCGCCGACCTGGACTCCATCGCCGGCCTCGGCCTGGACCACATCCGGGTCTTCCCGCTCTGGCCGCTCTTCCAGCCCAACCGCACTCTCATCCGCCCACGCGCCGTCGACCAGCTCGTGCAACTCGCCGACGCGGCGGCCGAGCGCGGACTCGACGTCAATGTCGACGGACTGCAGGGACACCTGTCGAGCTTCGACTTCCTGCCCGCCTGGACCCGGACCTGGCACCGGCGCAACCTCTTCACCGACCCCGAGGTGGTCCAGGGACAGGCGGAGTATCTGCGGACGCTCGCGGCAGCTCTCGCCGACCGGCCGAACTTCATCGGCATGACCATCGGCAACGAGATCAACCAGTTCGCCAGCGGACCGCACCCCGACCCGGACCGCATCACACCCGGCCAGGCGGGCAGTTGGCTCAGGACACTGCTCGACGCGTGCGAGGAGGGCGCTCCCGGCAGGCTCCACCTCCACGCCGAGTACGACGCCGCCTGGTACCAGGACGACCAGCCCTTCACTCCTGCGCACTCGGCGCGGATCGGTGCGATGACCGCCGTGCACTCGTGGGTCTTCAACGGCACGGCCCAGAAACACGGGCGTACCGGCGTGGCGACCGAGCACCACGCCGCGTATCTGATCGAACTCTCCAAGGCATGGGCGCTCGACCCGCACCGGCCGGTCTGGCTGCAAGAGGTCGGCGCGCCCGCGCCGCTCGTCCCGGCCGAGCACGCCGCGGCCTTCACCGAGGCGACCGTGGCCAACGCGCTGGACTGCGAGGACGTCTGGGGGGTCACCTGGTGGTGCTCCCACGACGTGTCCCGCTCCCTGGCGGACTTCCCCGAACTCGAGTACAGCCTCGGCCTGTTGACCAACGACCGCCGGATCAAACCGGCAGGCCGCGCCATCGAGGGCATCGTCGGGCGGTGGCGTGGGAAGGAACACCGGCCGAAGCCCCGGACCACCGCCCTCGTCGTCGACCCCGGCGACGACGACACGGCTCCGGCACGCTCGGCGTGCGCACCCGGCGGCGCCTTCTTCGAGGCGTTCGCCCGGCTCACTGCCGAAGGAGCCCGCCCCACCGCAGTCCTGGCGAGTCTCAGCGAGGACAAGGAGCACCTCGCCGCCCGTGGCATCACCGAGGTGATCACCCCGGACGAGGCCCTCGCATGAGCGGCCCGGCCGGCACCGCCGTAGGAAGCCCGGCACCGCCCCCGCACCGCGAGCGGCGCACCGCCGCGGAGCGTAGGGCGAGCAGATCCATACCGCCCACCTCACCGCACCTTGGCCAGCTCAGCACCGCCCACCTCACCGCACCCTGGCCAGCTCAGCACCGCCCACCTCACCGCACCCTGACCAGCTCAGCACCATGAACAGCGCAGCACCGTAAGCCGTCCACGAACGATACGGAGCACACCCATGAACCCCTACCTCAGCAGGCGCACCCTCCTGATGGCATCGGCGGCGGCGGCCCTGGCCCCCGCCCTGCCCGCGGTGACGGCATCCGCCGTCACCAAGGCCGCCGGCGGCGCGCCGTACGCCTCCTACTGGTACCCCGACTCGTTCCCCTCGGGCACCCCCGGCGAGGGCATCACCTGGCGCAGCCTGAAGAGCTGGCGCGCCGAGGACGACGCGGACCTGGCGTTCAACGCCTCTGCCGTGCCCCTCGCCAAGCGGTTCACCCCGACCCCGGTCAACACCACGGCCCGCAGCGGGCAGGCCCGCATCCAGTCCCTTGTCTCCTTCGGGCCCACGGCAAGCAATCCGTCCCAGGGCTCGGCCACCGCCGACTACTACGCCCTCACCCACTGGTCCTACCTCGACGAGCTGGTCTTCTGGGGCGGCTCGTCGGGAGAGGGCCTCATCCTCGCGCCCAACGCCCCGATCGTGGACGCCGCGCACCGCCACGGAGTGCCCGTTCTCGGCAATGTCTTCCTGCCGCCGGTCGCCTACGGCGGCGATCTGCGCTGGACCCGTGACCTGGTCCAGAAGGACTCCTTCGGCAGATTCCCGCTCGCCGAGCGGATGGTGGCCCTCGCCACGGCGTACGGATTCGACGGCTGGTTCATCAACGCCGAGACCGGAGGCGGCGACAGTGCCCTCGCCGCCGACATGCTCGGCTTCGTGAAGGAGCTGAGCAGCCTCGGCACCCCGAAGGGTCTGCGCGTCTGCTGGTACGACTCGATGACCGTGAACGGCTCGGTGAGCTGGCAGGGCGCGCTCAACGACCACAACAAGCCGTTCTTCCAGGCCGCCGACTCGATGTTCATCGACTTCCGCTGGTCCAGGTCCTCGCTGGCCGCCTCCGGGCGGAACGCCCAGCAGCTCGGACGCAGCCGCTACGACCTGTGGGCCGGCGTCGACGTCGAGGCGAACGGCTGGAACAAATCGGTCGACTGGGACGCCATCATCCCCGAGCACGCGGCCGACATCGTCTCGCTGGGCTTCTACCGGCCCGAGTGGACCCGCAACCACCTGCCCGCGGGGCGCACACCCGCGCAGTTCCACGCGGCCGACGACCGCTTCTGGAGCGGACAGTCGCTCGACCCGTCGAAGCCCACACCCAAGGACGCCTGGCGCGCCCCCGCAACGGCCGTCGCCGACCGCTCGACCGTGGACACCGTACCCTTCGCCACCGTGTTCAACACGGGCCACGGAGTGCGCTGGTACGAGCGCGGCACGGTGACCTCGGACGCGCCGTGGAACCACCTCGGCGTCCAGGACCGCCTCCCCTCCCGCCAGTGGGTCGTGCGTACGACAGGACAGCGGCCCTCGGTCGGCTACGACTTCGCCGACGCCTGGCACGGCGGCAGCAGTCTCCTCGTCGACGGCACCCTCACCGCACCCACCACGGTGGACCTGTACGCGACCCGGCTCCCGCTCACCGCCGACACGGTCGTCGAGCTCACCCACCGCGTCGCCGCAGGCCAGGTCACGGTCGAGCTGGCCGTCGCCGTGGCCGAGCCGTCGGGGCCGGGCCGGCCCCACCCGTACACCTACATCCCGGTCGGGACCGCCGGCCCGGGCGGCTGGACGACCACGCGCGTGCCGCTGACCGGTCTGTCCGGGACCGTCCGGGCGCTGGGTGTCCGGCTCACCGCGACCGACGGGGCCGTGACCTGGCGGCTCGGCGGGCTCGCCGTCCGCGGTAAGGCCGCGCAGTGCCCCGCCGCACCCTCCCGGCTGAGCATCGACGCCGTCGGCGGCGACCTCCGGTTCAGCTGGCGGGGCGCCCCCGGGGCGGTCCGCCACTACGCCCTGCACCGCGTCCTGCCCGACGGGACGCGGCGCTTCCTCGGAGCGACCTGTCAGCGAGCCTTCTTCGTTCCCGCCCTGGCGCCCGAGCAGGGCGAGCGGTCGGCGAGGTTCGAAGTGCGTGCGATCGGGGAGCTCTACACCGCATCGACACCCGCGACCGCAGTCCATCCCTGGTAACCAACCACCACCGAAACCCTCGGAGCAGCCCTCCATGCATGACGACCGCAGCCTTGTCGAAGGCCGCCTCAATCGCGTACTCGACGAGCGCATCCGACCGGCCGTGTATCCCGAGTCCGTACCCCTGCACGTGGCCGTCTGGAACGCGCCGGGCGAACCTGTCCCCGTGGCCGAAGGGCTCACCGCGCCGCCCGTGCCGATCGCGGTCGGTGACATGTGGGGCGCTCCCTGGGGGACCAGCTGGTTCACGGTCACCGCGACCGTGCCGACCGAGTGGGCCGGGAAGACGGTGGAGGCCGTCCTCGACCTCGGCTTCGACGAGAAGATGCCCGGCTTCCAGTGCGAAGGACTCGTCTACCGCAGCGACGGCACACCGGTGAAGGGGCTCAACCCGCGCAACCAGTGGGTCCGCATCGGGGCGCCCGTCGAGGGCGGCGAGGAGGTGCGCCTGCACATCGAGGCCGCCTCCAACCCGGTGATCCTGGACTACCACCCCTTCCTGCCGACACAGCTCGGCGACAGGGAGACCGCCGGCACCGAGGCGCAGTACCGGCTGACCCGGATGGATCTCGCCGTCTTCGACGAAACCGTCTGGCAGCTCGTGGCCGACCTGGAGGTGCTGGGCGAACTGATGGCGGAACTGCCCGTGGAGGGCGCCCGCCGCTGGGACATCCTGCGGGCCGTCAGCCGTGCTCTCGACGCGATCGACCTCCAGGACGTGGGCGGCACGGCCGCCGCGGCCCGTTCCTGCCTCGAAGACGTGCTCGCCGTGTCCGCCGAGCCCTCGGCCCACCGGATCAGCGCCGTCGGTCACGCCCACATCGACTCCGCCTGGCTGTGGCCGCTGCGCGAGACGGTGCGCAAGGTCGCCCGTACGACGTCGAACATGACGGCCCTGCTGGAGGACGAGCCGGACTTCATCTACACCATGTCGCAGGCGCAGCAGTTCGCCTGGATCAAGGAGCACCGTCCCGAGGTCTACGACAAGGTCAAGAAGGCCGTGGCACAGGGGCGCTTCGTGCCCGCCGGCGGTATGTGGGTGGAGTCCGACACCAATATGCCGGGCTCGGAGGCGATGGCCCGGCAGTTCGTTCACGGCAAGCGGTTCTTCCTCGACGAGTTCGGCATCGAGAACGACGAGGCATGGCTGCCTGACACCTTCGGCTTCGCCGCGGGCCTGCCGCAGATCATCAAGGCCGCTGGTTCCAAGTGGCTGCTCACCCAGAAGATCTCCTGGAGCCAGACCAACAAGTTCCCGCACCACACCTTCCAGTGGGAGGGCATCGACGGCACCCGGATCTTCACGCACTTCCCGCCCGTGGACACCTACAACTGCTCGATGCAGGGCAGCGAGATCGCCCACGCGGCGAAGAACTTCAAGGACAAGGGTGTCGCCAAGCACTCGCTCGCGCCCACGGGCTGGGGCGACGGAGGTGGTGGCACCACCCGCGAAATGGTCGCCAAGGCGGCGAGGATGCGCAGCCTCGAAGGCTCGGCGACCGTCCGCTGGGAGAAGCCGGCCGACTTCTTCGCCAAGGCCGAGGCAGAGTACCCGAACGCTCCCGTCTGGGTGGGCGAGCTCTACCTCGAACTGCACCGGGCGACTCTCACCAGCCAGGCGAAGACGAAGCAGGGCAACCGCAGAAGCGAATCGCTGCTGCGCGAGGCCGAACTGTGGGCGGCGACCGCTGCCGTGCGGGCCGGATTCCCCTATCCCTACGAGGAGTTGGACCGGATCTGGAAGACGGTGCTGCTGCACCAGTTCCACGACATCCTTCCCGGTTCCTCGATCGCCTGGGTGCACCGCGAGGCGGAGAAGACCTACGCGGCCGTGGCCGGCGAGCTGAACGCCGTCATCGATGCCGCGCAGCGCGCACTCGCCGGCGAGCGAACGGCCGGTGCCCAGCTCGTCTTCAACGGGGCACCGCATGAACGCCACGGCGTCCCGGCCGGCGGTGCCGCGGTCGCCACCGGCGGCGGCCTGGCCCGTCTCTCGCCGCGCGAGGGCGGCGGCTTCGTCCTCGACAACGGTCTTCTCCAGGTCGGGATCGACGGGCGCGGCCTGGTGGTTTCCGCGTACGACATCGCCGCGGAGCGTGAGACGGTCGCCCCCGGCCAGGCGGCCAACCTGCTCCAGATCCACCCCGACTTCCCGAACATGTGGGACGCCTGGGACGTCGACGCGTTCTACCGCAACACCGTCACCGATCTGACCGAGGCCGACGAGGTCACCGCCGTCCCCGGCGAGGGCGTGGCCTCGGTCCGTGTCGTCCGCAGCTTCGGCGGCTCCCGCGTCTCCCAACTGCTGAGCCTGTCCGCCGGGGTCAAGCGGCTCGACATCGACACCGAGGTCGACTGGCACGAGACCGAGAAGTTCCTCAAGGCGTCCTTCCCGTTGGACATCCACGCGGAGCGGTACGCCTCGGAGACCCAGTTCGGCCATTTCCACCGGGCCACCCACACCAACACGAGCTGGGAGGCAGCCAAGTTCGAGGCCTGCAACCACCGCTTCGTCCACATCGAGGAGCCCGGCTGGGGCGTCGCCCTCGTCAACGACTCGACGTACGGGCACGATGTCACCCGTACCGTGCGCGCGTCCGACGCCGGGACGACGACCACGCTGCGGGTCTCCCTGCTGAGGGCACCCCGCTTCCCCGACCCCGAGACCGACCAGGGTGTGCACCGCTTCCGTCATGCGCTCGTCCCGGGCGCCGCGATCGGCGACGCCGTCCGTGAAGGCTTCGGCATCAACCTACCCGAGCGGCGGGTGAGCGGCGGCGGCGAGGTGGCGCCGCTGGTGAGAGTCGACAACGACGCGGTCGTCATCAGCGCCGTGAAGCTTGCCGACGACGCCGGCGGCGATGTCGTCGTACGGCTCTACGAGTCCCTCGGCGGGCGCGCGCGGGCCCTGGTGACCCCCGGCTTCGAGGTGACCGGGGCGGTGGCCACCGACCTGCTGGAGCGGCCACTGGCCGACAGGCCCGAGCTCCAAGTGGCGGGGGGAGCGGTGGCGTTGACGCTGCGCCCCTTCGAGCTGATCACCCTGCGGTTGGCGCGCTCCCGCGCGTGAGCCCGGACCTGCTGCTCCTTCCCCCGCGTGGGGGCAGCAGGTCCCTTCGGCAGCCGGTCCAGGCGGGCTGACACCTTCGGCATGCGTTCGCCCTTCCGGTGGGCGAGGATGGGGCGGGGAGCCGCGCGAGACCTCCGTCGTGCCCGTGCCGGGTACGCCGCCGCTCTGTGCTGCCAAGCCGGCCTCGATCCGTGCACCGAGGCCAAGGTCGGCAGCGAACCGGACACAGGCCGACCGAGAGGACCGGATCCATGGGCATCGTCACCACAGCCGACGGCACCGACATCTTCTACAAGGACTGGGGGAGCGGACAGCCCGTCGTCTTCAGCCACGGCTGGCCGCTGAACGCCGACGCCTGGGACAGGCAGCTGCGGCTGCTCGCCGAGAACGGCTTCCGCACGATCGCCCACGACCGTCGTGGCCACGGACGCTCGGCCCAGCCCTGGCAGGGCAACGACATGGACACCTATGCCGACGATCTGGCGCAGCTGATCGAGTCGCTCGGGCTGCGCGACGCCATCCTGGTCGGGCATTCGACGGGCGGCGGGGAAGTGGCCCGCTTCATCGGCCGGCACGGCACGGCGCGCGTCTCCAAGGCGGTACTGCTCGGGGCCGTGACCCCGCTGATGCTCAAGACCGACGCCAACCCGGAGGGGCTGCCGATCGATGTCTTCGACGGTATCCGCACGGGCGTGGAGAGCAACCGCTCGCAGTTCTACCAGGACCTGAGCGAGAGCTTCTACGGAGCCAACCGGCCCGGCTCCACCGTCCCGCAGGGCACCCGGGACGCGTTCTGGCTGCAGAGCATGCAGGTCGGGCTGAAGGCCGCGTACGACTGCATCCGGCAGTTCTCGGAGACCGACTTCACCGAGGACCTGAAGCGCATCGACGTTCCCACCTTCATCGCGCACGGCGACGACGACCAGATCGTGCCGATCGTCGCCGCCGCCCACAAGTCGGTGGAGCTGGTCAAGGACGCCCGGCTCAAGGTCTACCCGGGCGCTCCGCACGGCCTGACCGGCGACTACGAGCAGGCGTTCACCGCCGATCTGCTCGCCTTCGTCCGGAGTTGACCGCCGAGGGCCGAGCGGGGCTACAGCGGCAGCGCGCAGACGGCGACCGGTGAGCTGAACGGGCGTCCGGCCGAGGTGAGTTCACCGCTCGCCGGATCGACGTGGAAGACCGTGACGGTGCCGGAGCGCTGGTTCGCGGCGAAGAGGAGATCCTGGCCGGGGGAGAGGGCGATGTGCCGCGGGAAGTCACCGCCGACCGGCACGGTGTCCAACAGCCTCAGCCGGGATCCGCCGGCCTCGATCGCATAGCGGGTGAGGCTGTTGTGGCCCCGGTTGGCGAGGAAGGCGAACCGGCCGTCTCCGGTGACGGCCAGCTGGGCGGGGTAGTTCGTCCCTGGGCCCGTGCCGGTCGGCTGGGGCGTGCCCGGAGTCAGCCGTCCCGTGGCGGGGTCGTAGCCGCAGACCACGACGGTGTTGTCCACCTCGTTGGCGAGGTAGGCGTGGCGGCCCGAGGGGTGGAAGGTCAGATGCCGGGGTCCGGCCCCCGGCCGGAGGGCCGCGTACGAGAGTCGGGCGAGCGTTCCCCGCGAGGTGTCGAGCCGGTAGGTGTAGACGGTGTCGGTCCCCAGGTCGACGGCGAGCAGGTGGCCGCCGTCCGGGCTGGTGATGATCTGGTGGGCGTGGGGGCCCCGCTGTCCTGGGCCCGGCGGTGGCGTGGAGTGGGTGACGAGGTCCGTGCGCGCGCCGAGCGCGCCGGTGGTGTCGACGGGGTGCACGGCCACACTGCCGGAGCCGTAGTTGGCGCTGAACAGCCAGCGCCCGCTGGGGTGCACGGACAGATGGCACGGCCCCGCGCCGCCGGTGCCGCGGGTGCCCAGGACCCGGTGGTGGCCGTCGGGCGAGAGCCTGACGGCCACCACCCCGCCGGTCTGCTGTTCGTTCACCGCGTAGAGCGTGCGGCCCGTCGGGTGAAGGGCCAGGAACGAGGGGTCGCCGACACCGGAGACGGTTCCGGTGGCGGTGATGCGCCCGGTGGTGGGGTCGTACGAGGCGAGTCCGATCCCGCTGCCGCCGCCGGGCGCCGAGGTGTACGTGCCGAGGAACAGCGGGCGTGCGCCGCGGGGGCGGGCGGCGCGGGGGCGGGCGGCGGTGGGTGCGGTCGCGGAAACGGGAGCGGGGTCCGCACCGCACGCTGCCGCACCCACCGCCGTGACGCTCACGGCCGCTTGGGCGAGGGCGCCGAGGAACCGGCGACGGCTGGTGCCGCTCGCCGGTTCCTGCTCGCTCCGCCCTGGCCTGCTGCTCATGCGGTGCACCTCGTGTGGGGGCCGGTGGCTTCGTACGTGGGGGACACCCTGCCGTGTGCCGACGCCAATCACAAGAGGTGCAACTTGCGTTGCACTATATGCAACGCCTCTGTGGGGTCATGTCAGGGTGATGGCGTACACCTCGACACGTGCGTCGTCCGGCAGTGTCACCGAGCGCACCGTCTTCGCGCGGTCGAGCGGCGCCGTGTCGCCGAACAGCCGCACCGGCGGCCCGTCGACGCCCTGTCCGGCCTTGATCCGGTGCGGCATGTCGAGGACGACCGTGCTGCCCGCCGGTGTCGCCCCTGCCCAGTCGCCGATCGTGACCGGCACATCCGCGCTGCTGCCGTCGGTGTAGCGCACGGTCAGACTGGTGGAGACCGGACCGTTGTGCGATGCGGCCACCAGATGGAGCGAGGAGCGGGTCCCGGCGGGGAGGAGCAGCGCCTGTCCGCGTGCCTCCACGAAGTCGGCCGCGGTGCCCGACGCGTCGGGCGCGTTGTAGTTCACGCCCATCCAGGTGACCGGTCCGGGTGCCGGGAGCAGACCGGCGTCGTAACTCCATCCCTGGCCGTCGAAATCGCCCTGGTCCGGCCGTTCCTTCGTCGCCGTGCCGTCGTGATTGAGGGCGCCCCGCAGATCGACCGCGCACTGCTCGGTGCCTGCGCCCGCACACGCCGGTGCGGTTCGCACCTCGACGGTGCCGGTACGGACCACCGGCTCCATCCCCTTCGCCGCGACCGTGACGCGTACCGGATAGGAGCCGACCGCCGTGCCCGCCGGCACCGTGACCGCGAGCGGGACCGTCGTCTGCACCGGCAGCCGCCGGGATTTCACCGTCAGGCGCCCAGGCGTCTTCGCCGCCCACCCCGCAGGGGTCTGCGCGGTCAGGGCGACACGAACATCGCCCGGAGACTGGGCCAGCACATCCAGCGTCAGATGCGCGGTCTGTGCGCTGTCGCTCGCCGGCACGGCGTCCGACGCGGTGCGCAGGGAGGCGTCGAGGTGCCGACGCGGATCGGCTCCGGCAGACGCACCCACGGACGGGGGCTCGGCGTTGCGGCCCGTGCCCCAGTCCGACGGCCGCGTACCGAGCCGGTGGGTGAGCCGTCCGCCGTGCGCGACCGCGTCCCAGTCCAGCCATGTGGTGCGCACGTCCCTGCCGTTCAGGGCCACGCTCCGCACATAGCGACGCTCGTCGCTCGCCCCCGGCGCCGTGATCTCCAGCGTGCCGCCCTGCCTGCGCCCGTACGCTCCGATCCTCACCGTCGCCGACTCGAACTGCGGGCTGGAAAGCGCCAGGAAGTCGCCCCCGCTCATGGTCGGATACAGACCGAGCGAGGTGAAGACGTACCAGGCCGACATCGTGCCCAGATCGTCGTTGCCGGTCATCCCGTCGGGGCCGTCGGTGAAGAGCGTCATCGCCGCCCGGGTGACGTCCGCGGTCTTCGCGGGCGCGCCCGCCCACAGATACAGGTACGGGGCGTGCAGATCGGGCTCGTTGTTGGGGTTGTAGGTGGGCTTGCCGTAGTAGTCGTAGGGCTGGGAGATCCAGTCGTTGCGGGCGGTACCGGCCGGGTCGGTGAGCAGCTTGTCATGGACGAAGAAGGCGTCGAGGCGCTTCTCCGCCGCCTTCCTGCCGCCCATGAGCGAGACCAACCCGGCCGGGTCCTGAGGTACCAGCCACTCGTACTGGTACGAGCCGCCCTCGTGGAACTGGTGGCCCGCCGCGACCGGCTCGTATGGCGTGACCCAGGTCCCCTGCGTCGTGCGCGGGCGGAAGTGGCCGGTCGAAGCGTCCCACAGGTTGCGGTACCACCCGCCGCGGGCGGCGAACGTCCGGGCGTCCTCGCGGTGGCCGAGCCCGCGGGCCATCAGCGCGAGCGAGGCGTCGGCGGCCGCGTACTCCAGGGTGGCCGACGCAGGATGGGTGCAGTCGTTGTCGCCGCCCTTGTCGGCGCAGTCCGTGCCGAGGCCGAGACCCGAGGGAAGGTATCCGCGGTCGCGGTAGAAGTCCACGCCCGAGCGGCCGTTGTACGGGGACGAGGCGGGCGGGGTGCTGGTGGCGTTCTTCCGCAGCAGCGCGTACGCCTCCTCCTCATGGCCGGCGAGCAGTCCCTTCGACCAGGCCTCGACGAGGAACGGAGTCACCGGATCGCCGGTCATGATGTTGGTCTCGCTGTTGGCGAGCGCCCATCGGGGCAGCCAGCCGCCGTCCTTGCCGATCGCGACGACGGACAGCGCGACATCGCGTGCGACGCGTGGCTGAAGGAGCTCCAGGAGCTGGTTCTGCGGCCGGTAGGTGTCCCACAGGGAGAGGTTCTGGTACGGCGTATAGCCCTTGGCCGTATGGGACTTCCGGTCGAAGCCGGTGTAGCTGCCGTCCACGTCGCCTGCGAGGTTCGGGTGCAGCTGCGCATGGTAGAGCGCGGTGTAGAAGGCGCGCTGCCGCTCTTTCGGACCGCCGCCGACCCGGATCGAGCCGAGCTGATCCCGCCAGGTGCGGTGCAGCGCCGCCCGGGTGGCGTCGAAGTCGTACGAGTCCTGCGTCTCGGCGGTGAGGTTCTTCCGCGCGCCCTCGGGACCGGTGTACGACAGGCCGACCTTCATCACGACGTCCCGGTCGGCGCCGGGGTCGAAGGTGACCCAGGCGCCGTTGCCGCCCTCGCCGGCGGCGTCGCGGCCACCCGGCGTCCGCGTCGAACCGCGCCAGGTGCCGGTGGACGCGAAGGGCCGGTCGAAGGTGGCCGTGAAGTAGACCGTGTGGTCGTCCTTGCCCGCGCAGAAGTTGCCCGCGCGCACCCGGCCCTCGACCGTGCGGTCGCCGACGACATGTACCTCGGAGTCGTGCACCTTCTGGTTGGCCCTGCCGGTGTTGAACAGGACGTTGGCGGGCTTGGCCGAGGGAAAGGTGTACCGCTGCCACCCGGTGCGCGCCGTCGCCGTGAGCTCGGCGTCGATGTCGTACGACGTCAATTTCACTCGGTAGTAGCCGGGTTCGGCCCGCTCGTCGTCGTGGGTGTACGCCGAGCGGTAGGTATCGGGGTCGACGCTGGTGACCGCGCCGCTGGTCGGCATGACAGGGAGCTCGCCCGCGACGCCGCAGCCCACGCCGGAGAGATGGGTCTGGCTGAAGCCGTGGATCTTGTTCTGCTGATAGTCGTAGCCGCCCTGGCCGCCGGTGTCGGGGCTGACCTGGACCATGCCGAAGGGGGCGCTCGCGCCGGGGAAGGTGTTGCCGAAGTTCTGGGTGCCCACGAAGGGGTTGACCAGGGTGGTCGGATCGGCGGCCGGCGCGGGGGCGGCGGAGGCGGTGGCGGCGGGGCCGCTGAGTGCGCCGGCCAGCAGTGCGACGACCGCGAGGCGGGTGGTGGCTCTTCGAATCCGGCCGGCTGACCGTTCCATGGGCGATCACCTTTCTGACAACGTTGTCTGTTCGGTTCCGCGCAACATGTCATGGCCTCGCAAAGCTGTCAACGACCCTCGCCCGTCCCCCCGCTGGTCAGCGCGGCCGGACCGTCACGCTCGGGATGGCCTCGCTCAGGAGCGCGCCGTGGTGTCCGCGGACCGTGACCGGTGTGCGGTGGGTGCCCGGCGCCGCATCGGCATCCGTGCGGATCTCCAGGGGGAGTTCGACCCGGGCACCGCGGTGGAGGGTGACCTCCCGCCGCGCCGGGGCGGGCGTGATGCCCTTGGCGCACGTCTACCGAACGAGACCGGCGGCTGTACTCGTGTCTGGCTCACACGCGTACAGCCGCCGACGGGGTGTGCCCTGTGGGGCGCTCGCTTGTCAGCGCTCCTGGAGCTTGAGATCGCGTTGATCGGTGCCCAGGACGCGGGGGAACGGGATCAGTCCGCCCGAGAAGTCGAGCTGGAGCAGGGTCGCCTCGCCGCGTGCGGCGGCGGCGACGAACTCGGCGTCGGTCTGGCCGCTGTTGCGCCAGGTGTGGTTCCGGCCGTCACAGGTGGCCAGGGTTCCGCCGACGTCGGCTCTCGCGTCGCCCTGCGTCACCTTGGAGCCGATGAAGACCGGCCCCGGGCGGCTCGTGGAGCAGCGGTAGGTGCCGGAGAGCGTGATGGTGCCGTCCTCCGTGACCTGTCCGGTTGAATTGATCGTGACGGAGTCGGGGCCGGACTGGGCCGCCGCGCCGGCGGGGGACAGACCCGTGGCCAGGGCGGCGGCGACGCAGGCGGCGACGAGGAACGAGGTGCGCTGTGCAGTGATCATGACGCTCCCAACGAGCGTCCCCGGGAGAGGTGTCGGAACCGTTCACGGACGGCGGAGGGCGGGGACGGAGCATTCGGCGCGTTCGGTCCGCCCGTGCCGTCGCGAGCTGTGGGTGCCGGGATTCGCCCGGGGTTCTCCGTGATTCGCCCGGAGTTCTCCGGAAATCGCATATGCCAAACACATGTACGCGGGAGGGGGTGCGGAAATGCGGCGGCATGGATGGTGCAATCCTGAATGACTTGGGGGGTGGACCTTACGGACAGCTGTTTTCGCTACGAGTTGATGGTGAGTAGGGTGTGCTCGCTGCCGGTGGATCTACGGCCGGGATCCGGCTGAATTCAGCCTGGCCGGAATGCGCGCATGAGTGGTGTCGACTGTGGGAACAGGGAGGGGTCCGTGGCTGCTGGCTCGTTCGAGGGGCAGTACGTGTGGCATCCGGCTGCCGACGACCGCCAGTTGGCGCAGGCCTGTATGGATGTGAAGGCGGGCCGGTACCTCGGTGCGCGCGAAGCCCTCTTGGACGCGCGCGACGATTTCGACGTGAGGGCACACCGCTCGCTCGTGCTGGCGTCTGAGGCGGCGGATTCCGACCTCGCCGAGCGCTGGCTGGACGAGGAGCCCGGTCCCGAGGCGGCACTTCTGTGGGCCCGCGTGGCGATGCTGCGTGCGCTGCGGATGGCCGATGCCCACGACCGGCGCGCGGGGACGCTGGTGGGCATAGCGAAGGCGGCGTGCGACCGGGCGGCGCAGATGCTGCCCCATGACCCGACGCCCTGGGTGGCCCAACTGGCCCTGTCCCGCCTCAAACGGCCCCGGGACCCGGCGCCGCACGGGCTGCTGACCGCTCCTCCCGGCCCGTGGAAGCTGTTCGACCACATCCTTCGGCTCGACCCCTGGCACCGTGAGGCGCACCACCGGTTTCTGGCCTTCTTCTTCACCCGCCACGGCGGGACCGCGAGTGCGCGGTGGGACGTCGCGTCGTTCCTGAGCCACCGGGCCCCCGTGTCGTCGCCGATCAGGCTGCTCCCGCTGGTCGCACTCGTCGAGGACTACGACCCCTCCGCGCTGCTGGCCGACCGCACCTGGGAGCAGTCCCAGTGGCTGACGACCGCGACGGGCAGCTACAACAACTGGTTTCCCGCGGTGGCCGACTATCGCTTCACTCCCGTACTGGACCTTTCGTATCTGGCCCACGCGCTGTACATGGCGAAGCGTGAATTCGAGGCCCGGGAGGTCTTCACGGCCATGGGGCCCTATGCGTCCCGAATGCCCTGGAGCGTATTCGGAGCACCCGAGGAGCAGTTGACGAGAGCGAGACGCTCGTGCGGTCTCCCCATTCCCAGTGCGGCCTGATTTCTCGTTCCATCGCGTCATCCCTCTCAACTCTCTCACCCCCCTATGGGAAAGGTTGCGTGCGACTGTGTCCGAGCGTTCGTCACTCACTCGCTCGAAAACCCGGCACGATACGGATTCCGTCACCCTCGATGATGACGCCACCCTGCATGCCATGGGCTATCCGCGGAAACTCACCCGCAGATTCCGGGCATTTGACAACTTCGCCATCTCGTTCACCATCATCAACATCATCTCCGGGATCTTCTCGGCATTCGGCTTCGGCATGGGCGCGGGCGGACCGCGGATCCTCGTCTTCGGCTGGATCGGTGTGTCCGTGATGGTGCTCTTCGTCGGCGCCGCGATGGGCGAGATCGCCTCCGCCTACCCGACCAGCGGTGCGCTGTACTTCTCCGCGGGCAAGCTCGCCAAGCGGCACCGCGGCGCGTGGTCCTGGTACACCGGGTGGCTGAACTTCGTCGGTCAGGTGGGCGGAACGGCCGCCACCGGGTATGCGGCGGCCACCTTCATCCAGGCGTTCATAGTCATGCAGTGGCCCGACTACGAGGTCACTGCGCAGAGTACCGTCGTCATTACTGCTGTGATCCTGCTCTTCCAGGCGCTCGCCAATACCTACACGGTGCAACTCGTCGCCGCGCTGAACCGGATCTCGGTGTGGTGGCTGCTGATCGGCATGGTCGTGATCGTCGTGGCACTGACCGTGAAACCGACGCACCATCAGCCGGCTTCCTTTGTCACGCATTTCGCGAACAACACCGGTTTCAGCAATGGCATGTACGCCGCGATGCTGGGCCTGCTCGTGACCAGTTGGACCTTCACCGGCTTCGACGGCAGTTTCCACATGTCCGAGGAGACCGTGAAGGCGACGGTCAACACGCCCAAGGGCATTATGCGCGCGATCACCTGCTCCGCGGGCGCCGGCCTGATCCTCATGCTCGCCCTGGTCTACGCGATCCGCGACTACGAAGCCGAAGCGGGATCGGCGGCGCCGCCCGTACAGATCCTCATCGACGCGCTGGGCATGGGCACGGCGAAGCTCTTGCTGCTGATCGTGATCGGCGCCATGCTCTTCTGCGGGCTCGCCAACATGACCAGCAACACCCGTCAGATCTTCGCCTTCTCGCGCGACGGGGCGATGCCCGGCTCGCGGTGGTGGCACTCGGTCTCCCCGCGCACCCGTACGCCTGTCAACGCGGTGTGGCTCGCCGCCGCCTGCTCCCTGCTGCTGATCATTCCGGCCTGGTGGTCCCACACGGCCTTCACCGCGATCGTGAGCGTCAATGTCGTGGGGCTCTACCTCGCCTACGGAGTGCCGATCTTCCTGCGGCTGCGGCTGGACGACTTCGAGCCGGGCCCCTGGAACCTGGGCCGCTACGGCAAGCTGGTCGGGGTGGTCGCGGTGACCTGGATCGTCTTCAGCAGCGTGCTGTTCATGCTCCCCCAGGTCTCGCCGATCACCGCAACGACGTTCAACTACGCGCCGATCGCTCTGGGAGTGGTGCTGCTCATCGCCACGGTGTGGTGGTTCGCCACCGCACGCCGCCGCTTCCAGGGGCCGGTCAGCTACGGCAGCCCCGACGAGGTGGCGGCCATGGACCTGATCTGACCGGCGCAGTGACCACCGGGCGGCCGCTCGCGGCGGTCGCACCCACCACCTGAAGGGACCACAGCAGGTATGAACCCCCTCGGCGAAGCCCCCCGCTCGTCCTCCGCCGGAGAGCACACGGCCGGGAACCGCTCCGACCGCGTGGACGGACTCACCGTCACCGCGGCCTCGTCGGAGCAATGGCACCAGGTGGCGGAGTGGGCCGCCGAGGAGGGGTGGAACCCCGGAAACGGCGACGTTGCCTGTTTCCACCCCACCGACCCCGCGGGCTTCTTCGTCGGCCGCCTCGGCGACCGCACGGTTTCGGCCGTGTCCATCGTCAACTACTCCGAGGAGTACGCGTTTCTCGGGTACTACCTCGTCCATCCCGGCCTCCGCCGCCGGGGACTCGGCCTGGCCACCTGGCGCGCCGCCTTCCCGCACGCCGGGACGCGCACGGTCGGACTGGACGCGGTGCCCGAGCAGCAGCCCACCTACGGCCGCAGCGGGTTCAAGTCCGCCCACGACACACTCCGTTACGGCGGTCGTCCCGAGCGCTCCGGCACCCCGGCGGCGGACGCCGTGGCGGTGACCGCGGACCACGTCGAGGCGATCGCGGCGTACGACCGGCAGTGCTTCCCGGCCGAGCGGCCCGGCTTCGTCGCGCGCTGGCTGACCGCGGCGGGACATGTCGCGTACGCCAGGCTGCGCGAAGGGCGGATCGCCGGGTATGGAGTGATCCGGCCCGCCCTCGACGGCCACCGCATCGGGCCCCTGTTCGCCGACACACCGGAGGACGCCGAGGTGCTCTTCGACGCGCTCACCGCCCACCTCCGGCCGGAGGAGGAGGTGTCCATCGACATCCCCGAACCGCACCGGGCGGCGTCCGCGCTGGTGCTGGCACGGGGACTCGAACCGCGCTCGCACACGGTACGGATGTACATCGGCGCGGTCCCCCGGACCCGCGCCGATCGCGCCTGGGGCATCACCACACTCGAACTGGGCTGACGCCCGAGCCGGTCACGACTCGGGCACCGCGACCGATGACGAGACCGGGGCCGATGCGGCCGAGCTCGACACCGAGCCCGAGTCCGGCACGAGGTTCGGGGATGGCGGCGGGGCCGAGGTGTCGCCGGGGTTCTCCGACGGGGGCTCCGACGGAGGCTTCGAGGACGGGGGCACCGAGGACGGGGGCTTGGACGAGGGGGGCTTGGACGAGGGGGGCTTGGAGGACGGAGGCTTCGAGGTCGGCGGGCAGGACGGCGACTTCGCCCCCGCAGCGGGCGGGCAGGACGACTTGGACGGCTCGCCCGTGGATGTCGAGGGCGACGGCGAGGTCGTGCCCGGTGCCGGGGTCGTCGGCGGGTGGGTCACGGGCGGAGGAACCTTCTTGTCGTGCCGCCCGTGGTCACCCTGCTTGCGCTCGAACCAGCTCTTGGAGTGCGGGTCGTAGACGACGAAGACCTTGACCACTGTGGCGGAGGGCTTCACCTGCGCCAGCTTCGCCGTCGTGAATCCGGACCAGGAAGGTCCCGTCATCTGCACGTTGCCCTTCACCCCGAGCGGGGGTGTCAGCGGATTGCCGCAGGCGCAGCGCACCTGCGGGAGACCGTGCTGGTCGACGAGGACGGCCGTACCGGCCTGCAGGACCGACTGGTAGGTGGTGGCGGCGCCGTTCTCGTACCCGTGATTGGTCACCCGGGTGTCGTAGCGCAGCCGAAGCGGGGTCATCGACCGCAGGTGTCCCGGCACCTGGTCCGGGCCGATGCCCAGCACCGAGGCGAACGCCCTGTTCTTGGCCGGGTCCTCGGAGAGGTAGCCGATCTGCTTCTCGATGTCGCAACTGGCTGTCCGCCGCGTACCGCCGTACACCCCCGGCTCCGCGCCGTTCACCTCGTTCGACGGCGGTGTGGGGCTGTCGGGGGGAGGTTCCTGCTTGTCCGTCGAAGGAGGCGTGAACGGATGGTCGCCCGGAGAGTTGACGGGGTCCCTGACGATTTCGCTGGCCGAGGCTGTGCCACCGCCCCCAGGCCGGGTGAAGACCACGGCCAGCACGACCGCGGCGACCAGCGCGATGGCGATCGTCGCGACGCGGGGTACGGAACGCCACCAGGGGGCGCCGGCGTCCCCGGCGCCTTTCTCCGGACCGCCCGGCCCACCTGGGCCGCTCGGTCCGCCTGGACCGCTGCCTCCGCCGCCGGTCGGCGGTGGCGGGGGAGTGCCCGGCGGAGGGGCGGGGTTCTGCTGCGTCGGGCCCGAGAGCGGGCCCGACGGAGGCCCTGTGGGGCGGTCGGAGGACGGAGGTGGGGCACTCACGGGCGGCCCTTCTTCCCAGCGTAGGAACATACGGCGCAGGAATCTCGGCGCAGGTGTACCGGTGAATCCGGGGCGTAAGGGAGATAGCTCCTTCATCACGCATACCGTGCCTATTGTGTGCTCCACACCCGTGCGGCTCGCAAGCCGACGCGGTCGGCCCACCCAGCGGGCGCACTGCCTCGCCCCTGCTTAGCGTGGCAGCGTGAGCCAGCAGCGAACCAGTGACAGGAGCCGCGCGACGCGTGCCTCCCACGGCTGGCGCGACGCGCTCGTGGCCGTGCTCGCCGGGCTGGTCGCCCTGGGTGCCACGGCCGCCCTCGGCCTGTGGGCCGCGGGGGCGGCCGACCTGCCTGGAAACGCGTTTCCGAATGTCGTCGCGGCCGTTGTCGTGATGGCGGTCGGCGGCACGGTCGAGCTCTCGGGTGACGCCGGATTCGTCGCCGAGACCAGCGCCGACCTCAGTGTGCTGCCCCTCTCGGTCACCCTCGCCGGAGCCCTCGTCATCGCCGCCGGTTTCCTCCGTCCCCTGCGGCACCGGGCCGTCGCGGGCAGCCGTGAACTACTCGGCTGGGCAGCCCGGCTGGCCGTGCTGTGGGCCCTGGCCCTCATCGGTCTCGCGGCCCTGGCCCGCCACACCTTCGACATCCCGCTCGGCGAGGGTACGGTCGGCGACATCGGCGACCTTTTGGACGCCAACCCCGAAGTCGGGTTCGAGGCCAACATCCCGCTCACCCTCGTCCTCGGTCTCGTATGGCTGGCTGGTCTCCTCGTGCTCGCCCTGCTCGTTTCGCGCAAGGCGCCGCTCCCCGCCCATCTGCTGCGCTTCCAGGAGTCGGTGCGCCCCGCCGCGTTCGCCATGGTCGTCCTGCTTCTCGCCTACGTCGTGCTCGGCGTGGCCATCGGGCTCGTCGTCGCGGCGACCCGCGGGCACGCCGCCGAGACCTTCGCCGTGATCCTGCTCGGACTGCCGAACATCGTCTGGCTCGCGCTCACCCTCGGTCTGGGCGCATCCTGGGAAGGGAAGGTGGAGGGTCCCTTCGGGCTGCCCATGCCGCAGGTGCTGGACTCGGTGCTGCGCACCCCCGACACATCCACGCTCAATCTCACGTCGCTCTCCCAGTACGACGGCCGGGTCTGGTGGCTGATGGTCGTCGCCGCGGTGCTGCTGCTGGCCGCCGCGTTCGTGATGGCGGCCCGCTCACCCGCCCGGACGCGGGCCTGGCAGCACGCCGTGCACATGGCTGTCGCCCTGGCCCTCACGGTCCTGACGATCTGTCTCCTCGTATGGACCGCCGCACACTACGGGCTCTCCCTGCTGGGCATCGGTGACATCGGGGGCAGCCTGGCGGGCGAGGTGACGCTGCGGCCCCATCTGTGGTCGGCGCTCGCTCTGGCCGTGGCCTGGGGCCTGGTGACCGGACTCGTCGGCAGCCTGCTCGCCTCGCGGGTGCAGCGCCGCGGCGAGGTCTGAACCGACGGTCGGCAACATGAACCGGGACGGCCGTACGGCGGACCGGGGCCCGAAGCCGGACCGGGGGCCCGATCTCCCCGGCTTACGCTCCTCGCCTTACGCTCCTCGCCTCACGCTCCCGGATCGAGGCCGGGGAACACGGGCCGCGCCCAGCGCGGCGGTTGCGGCGGCGGCCCGGGATCCTGGAGCCGTTTGGCCACCCGCACGTCCACCTGGGTCGGCGCGTGGCCGCCCGAATCCTGCGTGGCGCCCGCCGCGCGGAGCGCGGCCACGAACTCCAGGCAGCTGCTGTACCGGTCGTCGGGCGACTTGGCGAGAGCCTTCGCCAGCACGTCGTCGAGCGCGGCCGGAAGATCGGGGCGCCGCCCGGTCAGCGGCGGCGGCGGATCGTACTGATGGGCCCACAACAGTGCCATGTCGTCGTCCCGTTGAAAGGGCGGGCCGCCGGCCATGGTCTCGTAGACGACACAGGCGAGGCTGTAGACGTCGCACCGGCCGTCCACCGGGCGTCCGGAGATCTGCTCCGGTGCCACGTAGTCGAGGGTTCCCACGAACTGCCCGACCGTCGTGAACCCGGTCAGCGACAGGGACTTCTTCGTCAGACCGAAGTCCGTGAGATAGACGTGCTCGGGGTGGTCGCTGTCCGTGCCGGCCGCGACCAGGATGTTGCCCGGTTTGACGTCCCGGTGCACCAGGTCGTGGTCGTGGGCCGCGTCGAGCGCGGACGCCACCTGCGCGGCGATCCGGCCCGCGGCCCCCACCGAGAGCGGTCCCTTGCGGTCCAGGAGGGCGCGCAGGTCCTGTCCCGCCACGAAGCGCATGGCGATGTAGAGGATGCCCTCGGTCTCGCCGGCCTCGAAGACGGGCACGATGTGCGGATGGTCGATGGCCGCTGCGACCCGTGACTCGTAGGTGAACCGCTTGCGGAACGTGTCGTTGCGGGCGAGTTCGGGGGCGAGCAGTTTGAGGGCGACGGTCCGGTCGAGCCGGAGGTCTTTGGCACGGTAGACGACCGCCATGCCGCCGCGGCCGATCTCGCTCTCGACGAGATATCCCGCGATCTGCTTTCCGAGCAGGTCGGAGGGCCTCCCGGAGGGCAGGCCGGTGTCACGCGGAGCACGGGGCATCAGCCGTCACCGTGCCGGGTCGGGGGATGACCGGGGCCGCTTCCGGCGGGCGGCCCTCGACGCGTCGGCTCCCGATCGCCGGGCTCCGAACCACCTGGCCGGCCCTGTACAGGGGGTGGACCGCCCGGTACAGGCCCGGTGCCCGGCGGCTCCACGAGCCGGGTCACCTCCCCCGCAGCGGGATCGGCCGCGCCCGGTTCGGACGTGTCCCAGTCCGGTCCGGACGCCCGCGCCGGGTCCGTGCCCCGGGGAGCGCCCGGTGTGCCCCCGCCCGCCCAGGCCGGATCGTCCCCCTCCACCGGCGCCGCCCGCCTCGGGTCCGGCCCACCGCTCCGGGAGGCAGCCCCTGACGGCGTCGCGTAGGTGCTCAGCCGCGTCCCGTCGCAGTACACCCAGCGCTCGTGCTCGGCGTCGAACAGCCACACCGACTCGCCGTCCACGACCATGCCCACGCGCAGTCCCCGGGTCCGGCGGTGGAAGGTCTCACCGTCCGCACGCCCGGCCGCGAGATCCTCCGCCGCATGGCGGTACTGGCCGAGCGACTCCTCCACACGCGCCAGCAGCGGCCGGGGATCCGCCGTGCGGGCCAGCGGCTGCCCGGCGGCCGGCGGTTCCTGCGGCACGGAGACCAGCAGTCGGCCGTCCACCCACGCCGACCAGCCGTTCGCGCACAGGATGTGTCCCCAGTCCCCGCGCCGTTCGACCAGCCGTACGGGCAGCAGCGGATCGAGCGGCTCGGTCGGCCGGGTGACGTCCGGGGCCTCCCAGGCGGGCAGCCCCTCCTGCGGGACGACATGTGTCGGGCGGAAGTCCTCGATGGTCATGGGAAACCGCCTACTTCCGCATGATGGCGGGTTCGTGGCGGCGCAGCAGCCGGGCCACCGCGTATCCGAAGACGACCGAGAGCACGACCAGCATGCCCATGTTGAGCAGCCACACCGACGTGGAGTGTTCGAAGAGGGGGTCCGTCGTCAGATCGCCTTTGACGAGGCGCGGGAGTCCGATGGTCCCTGCCATCGCGCCCAGCGCCCACCGGGAGGGCACCAGCCATGCCAGCTGCTCGATCCCCGGCACCCCGTGCAGCTTCAACAGTGCGCCGCAGAAGACGACCTGGATGATGGCGAGAAGGACCAGCAGCGGCATGGTGACCTCCTCCTTGCGCACCATCGCCGACACCACCAGGCCGAGCATCATCGCCGTGAAGCTCAGCAGTGCCACGGCCAGGGTGATCTCCACCAGCGGTGGCAGCAGCACGCCTTCACCGCCGGGCGCCGAGAGATCCACGCCCACGAGAGCGACGAGTGTCAGCACGATCGCCTGGAGCACCGTGATCGTGCCGAGCACCACGACCTTGGACATCAGATACGCCGATCTGGACAGCCCCACGGCGCGTTCGCGCTGATAGATCACGCGTTCCTTGACCAGCTCGCGCACGGCGTTCGCCGCGCCCGTCAGTACGCCACCCACACAGAGCAGGAGCAGCGCGTTCATCGCGGTCTCCTGGGTCAGCCGACTGCCGGCCAGGGCGCGGGTCATCGCGCCCATCACGAACGGCAGCGCGACCATGATGATCAGGAAGGTCCGGTCCGAGCCGAGCGCGGCCGCGTACCGACGCACCAGGGTCGACAGCTGTGCCCCCCAGCTCTGGGTCTTCGGCGGAGGCGCGACGGAGCCGGTGGCTCCGGCCTGCGGCAGCCGCGGCTGCGCCGAGGAGTTCGCGATGTACTGCCGGTGGAAGGGCGACGCGCGGTACGTCCCGGCCCAGTCCCTCTCCCGGTCGTTCTCGAACGCCTCGAACGCCTCCGGCCACTCCTCGAAGCCGAAGAAGGGGAGGGCATCACCGGGCGGGCCGTAGTAGGAGATCCGGCCGCCGGGCGCCAGCACCAGCAGCCGGTCGCAGACATCCAGACTGAGCACGCTGTGCGTGACGACGATGACCGTGCGGCCGTCGTCGGCGAGGCCACGGAGCATATGCATGACGGAGCGGTCCATGCCCGGGTCGAGCCCGGAGGTCGGCTCGTCGAGGAAGAGCAGCGACGGCTTCGTCAGCAGCTCCAGCGCCACACTGACGCGTTTGCGCTGGCCGCCCGAGAGACTGTGGATCGGCTGGGCCGCCCGCTGCTCCAGCCCCAGCTCGCGCACCACCTCGGCCACCCTGGCCTGGCGTTCGTCGTCCGCGGTGTCCTGCGGAAAGCGGAGCTCGGCCGCGTACCCGAGCGCCCTGCGCACGGTGAGCTGCGCATGGAGGATGTCGTCCTGCGGCACCAGCCCGATGCGCTGGCGCAGCTCCGCGTAGTCGCGGTACAGGTCACGGCCGTCGTACAGGACGGCGCCCCCGTCGGCGGGCCGGAGGCCGGTGAGAGCGTTGAGCAGCGTGGACTTGCCGGCGCCGCTGGGTCCCACCACCGCGAGCAGGCACTTCTCGCCCACGGGGAACGAGACATGGTCGAGGAGCGTCTTCTGGCCCCGGTCGACCGACACCGCGAGGTTCTGGACGTCGAGCGAGACCTCGCCGGTGTCGACGAACTCCTGGAGCTGATCGCCAACGAGAGCGAACGCCGAGTGGCCGATGCCGACGATGTCGCCGGGGGAGACCGGCGCGCTGTCGACCGGCTGGCCGTTGAGGTACGTGCCGTTGTGGGAGCCGAGATCGACGATCTCGTAGCTGCCGTCGGGAAGCGCCCGCAGTTCGGCATGCCGGCGCGAGACGATCAGTTCGTCGATGACCAGGTCGTTGTCCGCGCTGCGTCCGATACGGACGGTCCGGGCCGGCAGCGGTCGTACGGTGGTCGGCTGCCGGAACGTGCCGGTGGCGGAGGGCATGGAGACCGAGGACGGGCGGGCGGGAGTTCCGGGCCGCACCGGCTCTCCGGCGGGCGGGGGCGAAGGGGCGAGCGGGGCGGGCGGGGTCACGCCCACAAGGACCGCACGGGGCCCGTCGGCGGGATTGCCGAACCGGATGACGCTGCCGGGGCCCACCCCCCACTCGTGGATCCGGCGTCCGTCGGTGTAGGTGCCGTTCGTGCTGTCCGCGTCCTCCAGCATCCAGTGGTCGGCCTCGGGCCGAAGCACCGCGTGGTGCCAGGAAACCCGGGCATCGTCGAGCACGATGTCGCTCAAGGGGTCGCGCCCGACGCGGTAATCCCGGCTCGGACTCATCACCGTGGAGCCCGCGTCGGTTTCGAGGACGAGTTCGGGCGCAGTCGGCGCGACAGGCCGCTCTCCCATGTTCGAATTCTAGCGATTGGTCCAACTCTGCGCCCGCCCGCGCCACCCGGGCCGGGCCCGGTGCCCGGCCCCGCGCCGCGACCCTGAGCCGGGGCCCTACGGTCAGCCCGTGCGGGGCCGGGACTGGTAGAGCTGCGTGTGATAGTGGCCCGCCGTTTCCAGCCCTGTGGGATCGTGGCCCGCGAGACGGGCCTGCTCGATTGCGTTGCGCTGTTCGGCCGAACCGGTGAAAAGTCGCTGCGGATAGGTCCGCGCCGCGTCCGTCTCGGTGTCAAGACCGAAGGCGGCCAGAGTGGAGATCACCGGCTGGTAATCCACGGTGCGCAGCACGAACGCGCTCACCCATACCGGGGTCGCGGTGCATTCGAGGAGGGCTTCGAAGGTGCGGCGGGTGATGTAGCCGATGCCGCCGGTGACCGTGATCAGTCCGGTGCCGGCGACCGCGCGTCGCAGGGGAGGGCTGGGCGGCCGGTGCTCCAGATTCTCCCCGTACCCCTGGTCGAGCAGGCCGACCGAGAGGGCGTAGCCGACGGCCCGGCCCGCGGCGTCGAGCCCGATGACCGGTGTGGCGTCCGCGCGCCGACGTGAGGCGTAGAAGGCCTTGTCGAGGTCGATGAGTTCGGTGGTCGTGAGGGCCAGTACCTCCGGGCTCGTGTAGTGCGCATACAGATCGGCGAGCGTGAGGTGGTGATTGAGGAGAGCGGCGTTGATGCCGTACGAACAGCACAGGTCGAGGACCGTGACCGGGCCGTCCGTGCCGGTGGCCGCCGCCCGCTCGGCCACAGTGCGGTGGAAGACCTTCTGGGCGTGGTGCGGGATCTCGTACTCCAGTGGAGCGAGCCGGCGGAAGTAGGCCCGCGGGTCCGGCTGGTCGTAGATGTCGTCGAACCGGCTCTTGCCCGGCGTGCTGGTGCTTAGACGGCTCTGCTTCATGCGGCGTACCTCCATGGGTGGGGACAGCGCTGCGTACACACCTGTATCCGCCCTCCCGTGCAGGCCGGAAGGGCGCGGGGGCGGAACCGGCCAACCGCCGGACGCGCGGGTCTCCCGCCCGTCCCGGCCGGTTCGGGCCCCTTCTGAACGCTAAGCCGGTTGGCGGCGTAATACACGGCAGGCCACGCATGCCCACCCAAGGAGGTCTGCCGCGGATGACTGCTCATCGCACTGCCGCTGCCGCCGTGATTGCCGGGGTCGTGCCGTTCGCGCTCACCCTCGCGGCCGCCCCGGCCGCCCAGGCACACGGCGCGCCGACCGATCCCGTCAGCCGGGTCGCCGCCTGCAGTTCCCAGGGCGCCGCACGCGCGTCCTCGGCCTGCAGGGCCGCCATCGCCGCCAACGGCGGATCGGCCTTCGAAGAATGGGACAACCTGCGGGTGGCTGACGTGCGGGGCAGAGACCGTCGCTTCATCCCGGACGGACAGTTGTGCAGCGCCGGTCTGGACGCCTATCGCGGCCTCGACATCGCCCGCAGGGACTGGTCGGCCACGCCCCTGGAACCGGGGCGTGACTTCACCCTCACCTACCGGACGACCATCCCGCACGAGGGAACGTTCAGCCTGTACCTCACCAAGCAGGGCTACGACCCGTCGAAGCCCCTGCGCTGGGACGATCTGGACCCGCGGCCGTTCGCCAAGGCCACCGACCCGGAGCTGCGAGACGGCGCCTACCGGATCCGGGGCCGCATACCGTCCGGGCTGAGCGGCCGTCATGTGCTCTACACGGTGTGGCGGAACTCCAGCACTCCGGACACCTACTACTCCTGCTCCGACGTGGTGATGCCCGGCGGCAAGCAGGCTCAGAACCTGCCGGCCTTTCCGCCGCCGAGTCAGGGGCAGGCGCCCCCGGGCGAGAAGCCGCCGACCGAGGCGACGCCCGGCAAGGAGCCGCCCAGCCGGCCGCCGTCCCAGGCTCCGACGCCGGAGCAGTCGGCGCGGCTGCCTGCCCCGCCCGCGGACCGGCAGGCACCGGCATCGGCGGAGCGCGAGGACGACTCGGCGGTCATCGCGGGCGGGGCCGCGGCCGTGCTGGCACTGTTCGCCGTGGTCCTGTCCGCGGTGCTGCGCCGCCGCGCCGCCCGGTAGGCGTCCCCCTCGCTAACGGCTTGTCGAGCGGCTTCTACCTCAGGTACGCGAGCGCGGGATGGACGCCGGTGTACCCGTCGACGAGTCGGCGGGCGACGGTCACCGAGTCGACCAGGGGGTGCAGGGCGAAGGCCTTCACCGCAGCCGCGCGCGAGCCGCTGTCGGCCGCCGCCATGACCTGGCGTTCGACGGCCTTGACGGCACAGACCAGTCCGGTGGCGTGCAGCGGCAGCGGCGAGACGGGGGCGGGATGGGCGCCGTTCGCGTCGACGAAGCAGGGCACCTCGACGACCGCCTGTTCGTCCAGCACGGAAAGAGCCGCGCGATTGCGGACGTTGAGGATGAGCGTTGTGCGCTGGTTGTGGGCGATGGCCCGCATCAGGGCGAGGGCGACCTTCTCGTAGCCTCCGGACTCCAGATCGCTCGCGTCCCGCTCGCCCGCCCCGGCGGCCTCGCGGTTGTGTGCCATGTAGGTGGCCTCCCGCTCGGCGCGGGTGCGGTCCCAGGTCGCGAGCGCGGGAGCTCCGGGCTGCTCCATCTCGGCGTAGAACCTGGCCTGTTGCTCCTGGAGGAAGGCGCCGCGGGTCTGCTTCGCCTCCTGGTAGGCACGTACGGCGTCGCGGTTGAAGTAGTAGTAGTGCAGATACTCGTTGGGGATCGCGCCGAGCGACTGGAGCCAGTCGGCGCCGAAGAGCCTGCCCTCCTCGAAGGAGTCGAGCAGGGCAGGGTCGGCGAGCAGCCGGGGGAGCTCGTCACGGCCCTCGATGCGCAGACCGCGGAGCCAGCCGAGGTGATTGAGACCGGCGTAGTCGAGCCATGCCGATGCCAGGTCCGCGCCCAGCGCGTGGGCGACCCGGCGGCCGAGCCCCACCGGCGAGTCACAGATGCCGATGACCCGGTCGCCGAGGTGGCGGGCCATCGCCTCGGTGACCAGACCCGCCGGGTTGGTGAAGTTGATGACCCAGGCGTCGGGGGCCAGCCGGGCGACCCGTCGTGCGATGTCGACGGCGACCGGGACGGTGCGCAGTCCGTACGCGATGCCGCCCGCGCCGACGGTCTCCTGGCCGAGGACGCCCTCGGCGAGGGCGATCCGCTCATCGGCCGCGCGCCCCTCGAGCCCGCCGACGCGGATGGCCGAGAACACGAAGTCGGCGCCGCGCAGCGCCTCGTCGAGGTCGGTGGTGACGGTGACCTCGGGGGCGTCCGGCACGCCCGCGGCCTGGTCGGTGAGGACCCGGGCGATCGCCGCCAGGCGCGCGGCATCCACATCGTGAAGGGTCACCCGGGTGATCCGGCCCTCTGCGTGATCGCCGAGCAGCGCGCCGTACACCAGCGGCAGCCGGAAGCCGCCGCCGCCGAGGATCGTCAGCCTCATACCTCAACCACCTTCACTCCTGACTCGTCGAACGCGGCGCCGGTCGCCGGGTCCGCGGTGCGTCGGTCACCCCTGTGCCGAGGGCCGCAGACCCCCTATTGGTCGTCCTGGACCCTCAGGCCCGCCCCCGGCGCATGGCGGTGGGCCAGGCCCGGGTAGTCGATCACGAGCCCTTCCCCGTCGAACTCCAGATCGCTGCGGAAGCCGCCCGACGCGAAGCGGACACGGGCGCCGCTCTCGGTACGTCCGAGGTGGGTGTAGGTCTGCTCCGACGCGTGCACGGTCAGATCCGGCACGGAGACCCAGGCCATGGTGAACGTGCGCTCGCCGGGCAGTGCCTGGAGGCTGTGCCGCAGGACCGGCATGGTGTTGGTGAGCGGGCACAGCCCGAGATCGCAGTCGAGCGCGCCGTCGGCCTCGGGCAGAGGCTTGCCGTTGCTCGTCCATCGGCCCGCGCCGTCGTGCAGCAGGCGCAGTTCGTGCGACCCCATGGAGGTGGCGGCGCGCACATGCAGTTCACGGGTCACATACTCCTCGGCGGTGTCGAGGTCGTACGAGATCCAGTACACCTCGGGCCGGGTCCCCACGGCCCGGCCGTGTGCCGTGAGCCGGGTGCCGCGGAACTCGATCCATGAGGTCTCGTACCCCCGGCTCGCCGTGACTTCCCAGGTGAGGACGTGAGACGTGACCATGTCCCCAGCCTAGTGAGACGTTGCCTTACGCGCCCGCCACCGCGCTGCGGCGACTCCGTGACTCCGCAAGGGGAGGTTCCGGGACCGGACGCTCCCGCACGCGGGCGCCCCGGTGAATCCATCACGAGACCGGCGCGGGATCCGCCGCGAGCAGCGGCAAGGTCGTCAAAATGTGGTGCACACCATGACGCGGAACCGAAGAAATATGCGTTCGAGGGGGGATCGCATGGTGGGATGAGGCGATGCGACCCCCCACACGCATATCAGCGCATCATCGAAATCCCTACGACGAGCTCGCTCGACTGGCAGACCCGGAACCCGACTTCAGCGTTTACGACCCGCGAGACCTCTCCGAACTCGGACTCACATCCGACCCGGACGACGACGACTGGACCGCGCCCGACCACCGTGGCAAGAGCCGGTACGCGGCCCTGCCCGCCGTGGTGAAGATGGCCAGTACGGTTCTGTTGTGCATGCTCTGCCTGCTGCTCGCCGACCGCCTCGCGGAGTACTACGCGCAGAGCACGGCGGCGGACAAACTCCAGCAGTCTCTCGGGCTCGCAACCAGGCCGGACGTCGACATCCACGGCTTTCCCTTCCTGACCCAGGTGCTCGAAGAACGCATCCACCGTGTCGACGTCACCGTCCCCGACGTATCCGCGGACCGTGTCTCGCTGGCCGAAGTACGGGCCACAGCCCACGACGTACGCATCGTCCGCGACGCCCCGACCTCGATCAACGGAGCCGTGATCGAGAAGCTCGACGGCGAGGTGCGGCTCTCCTTCGACGACCTCAACCGGGAACTCGGCGCCTCACAGCTGCGCTTCACCGGCAGCGGCGCCGACGCGGTGCGGGTCAACGGCGAACTCGCGGTCGCCGGCCAGGATCTGCGAGTACGGGCCCGTGTCCACATCCAGCTCGACAACGAACGGGCGCTCACCACCACCCTCGACGGCATGGAGCTCGACGTCCCCGGCGTGGCCACCTACCGTCCGGGCAAGGACCCGAAGCACTCCGGTCTGCGGCTGCACCGCGAGGCCGCCGAACGGATCAGCCGCGAAGGCGCGCGGATCAAGGCGATGCTGTCGGTGCCTGCGGTGGCCGAACGGCTCGGAGTCTCCAAGGACCAGGTCCGCCGGGCCCGGCGGAGCGAGGACGAGCTCCACCGGCTCACCAGCGCGCCGCAGTTCGTCGAGCGGCTGATGCGGGTCAATCTCGTCGATGTGGTCGCCGAGCATCCGCAGCTGCTGCGGAAGGTGGGCATCGACCCCCGCCTGGTCCAGGGGCTGCTCGCCCTGCGGCCCCCGGAACTGTCGGAGCGCCTGTCGGTCTCCTTCGAACTGCCCGAGTCACTGAAGGAGTTGCGGCTCCAGCACATCGCCGTGGGGCGCGACGGGATCACGGCCCGTGTGGCCGGCTCCGGTCTGCGCGTCGGGCAGGCCGCTTCCGGCGGTTCGTGACCCGCCGGAAGCGGCCGGTCGGGGAGAGCCCGGCAAGATCCAAACGAGAGGGCCCCCTAGTGTGATGCGCCTGAAATCCCAGGTTACGACAGGACACGACCCGGCCCGGCGCCGCCCGGAAGTCGGGGGGAACGCGACATGGGGCCTCCGCCCTGCGGAAGCCCCACGTCGTGCTCGTCACCTCACCCGGAACGGATTCAGAAGGGTCCGACGATGCCCGGGATGCCCTGTGGCGTCGGGATCGGCAGGGGGCTGGTGCCGCTGCGCGCACCTGCCTCCGCCGGTGCGGCCTTGCAGGTGACGTCCTTCGCCGGCAGCTTGCCGGTGGTCAGGTAGGCCGTTGCCGTCTTGTCGGCGCACGACTTGTTGCCGTAGACGACGCCGTGGCCGACACCATCGATGACCGTGACCATCTTCGAGCCCTTCAGGGCCCGGTGCAGGCCCTGGCCGCTGGTCAGCGGTGTCTGGGAGTCCCACTCGTTCTGCAAAATGAGCGCACCGACCTTGTTGTCGATCTTGGTGGCGGGCTCGGCGCCGTGCTGCTTCCAGAACGCGCACGGCTTGATGCTGGAGCCGAAGTCGCCGTACAGCGGGTACTTCTTCTTGTCCGCGATCGCGTCGCGGCGGTACTGCTCCGGGTCGGTCGGCCAGGCGCGGGTGTCGCCGCACATGATGGACCAGAAGGTGGCGCCCTGGTTGTCCTCGGGAGTCGTGACCGGGTCCGAGGACGGGCCGAAGGACGGCGGCGCCGGTCGCTCGGGCTTCCGGGACTCGCGCGTGGGCGCCGGGGTGGTCTTCTTGCCCTCGGCGGCGTCGTTCAGGTCCTTCATGTCCTTCAAGGCATAGGCGGCGTTTTCCGCGTCGAAGAACATTCCGCGCATGTACAAGCGGACGCCATCGCCGTTCAACAGCGCACCGAAGCCGTCGTCGATCGGCTTGCGGTCGGCTTGGGCGACCAGGTCCCAGAAGGTCTTGCTCACGGCGGCCGGGGTCTTGCCCAGCTTGAACTTGGCGTGCCGTTTGGCGGTCCACTTGGTCCAGTTGGCGAACGCGGGCTCGGCGCCCTCGGCCCAGACCTGGATCATCCCGCGCCAGACCCGTGCCGGGTCCACGGAGCTGTCCAGCACGAAGCGGTCGACGTTCTTGGGGAACATCTGCGTGTAGACGGACGCGAGGTAGGTGCCGTACGAGTAGCCGAGGGACGAGATCTTCTTCTCGCCGAGCACCGCGCGGATCACGTCCAGGTCCCGTGCGGTGTTACGGGTGGTGATGTGGCGCAGCTTGTCGCCCTGCTTCTTGTCGCACTTCTCGGCGACGGTGCGGGCCGACTTCACGTCCTTGGCGAACGTGGCGGCCTTGTAGGGCTGCTGCCAGTTCATCTCCTCCGTCGTCAGACCGCAGCTGACGGGGGAGCTCTTGCCGACGCCGCGCGGGTCGAAGCCGACGAGGTCGTACTTCGCCGTCACGGCCTTCGGCAGCGTGGTCGCCATTTTGTCCGGCATCTTGAGACCCGAGCGGCCCGGGCCACCGGGAATGAGCAGGAGCACACCGCGGCGCTCCTTCTTGGCCATCGTCTTCATCCTCGATATCGCGAGGTCGAGCTTTTTGCCGCCGGGGCGGTTGTAGTCGAGTGGCACCTTGATCGTGGCGCACTGGTAGGCGGCCGTCAGATCTTTGTCGCATCGGTGCCACGAGGGCTTCTGCCGCAGGTATTCCGCCATGGGGTTCTCGGCGGCGCCGGCCGTGGCCGGGGCGAGCGCGGGAACCAGGGTGGCGACGACACTGGCTGCCAGGAAGGGGGCTATGCGTCTGCTTCGCACGTGGGGAAGGTCCTTAGGGATCAGTGCGGGTGTGACACATCTACCCTTCCGTACACGGCAGTTGGACGAATCCGTCGGCAGGACGGAAAGCATGCCCGTCTGTGGATGTACGGAACTGGGGCGACAAGATGGTCCCTCAGTCGTACACCGACGACCCGCTCTTTCCCGTCCTACGTAGTTGGCTCGCTTGGCTCCGTCGGCCTGCCAGAGCAACTGGGGCCCGCTGCCGGAGGAATCGGCAGCAGGCTCACGTCATCTCATGCCAGCCGTGACGGGTTCAGAAGCGGCTGACCATGCCCGGGATGCCCTGAGGCGTCGGGACCGGCAGGGGGCTGGTGCCGCTGCGCGCACCCGCCTCCGCCGGTGCGGCCTTGCAGGTGACGTCCTTCGCCGGCAGCTTGCCGGTGGTCAGGTAGGCCGTTGCCGTCTTGTCGGCGCACGACCCGTTGCCGTAGATGCCGTGGCCGACACCATCGATGACCGTGACCATCTTCGAGCCCTTCAGGGCCCGGTGCAGGCCCCGGCCGCTGGTCACCGGGGTCTGGGAGTCCCACTCGTTCTGGAGGATGAGCGCGCCGACCTTGTTGTCGATCTTCGTGGCCGGCTCGGCGCCCTGCTGCTTCCAGAACGCGCACGGCTTGATGCTGGAGCCGAAGTCGCCGTACAGCGGGTACTTCTTCTTGTCCGAGATCGCGTCGCGGCGGTACTGCTCCGGGTCGGTCGGCCAGGCGCGGGTGTCGGCGCAGACGACGGACCAGGAGCTGGCGTCCTGGTTGTCCGACGGCACCTTCACCTTGGCGGCGGTGCCGAAGGCGGGCGGGGCCGGGCGCTCGGGCTTCCGGGACTCGCGGGTGGGCGCCGAGGTGGTCTTCTTGCCCTCGGCGGCCGCCTTCAGGTCCTTGACGATGTTGGCGGCGTTTTCCGCGTCGAAGAAGATTCCGCGCATCTGCAAGCGGATGTCATCGCCGTTCATCGGGACACCGCTGCCGTCGTTGATCGGCTTGCGGTCGGCTTGGGCGACCAGGTCCCAGAAGGTCTTGCTCACGGCGGCCGGGGTCTTGCCCAGCTTGAAGGTGGAGTGCCGTTTGGCGGTCCACTTGGTCCAGTTGGCGAACGCGGGCTCGGCGCCCTCGGCCCAGACCTGGATCATCCCGCGCCAGACCCGTGCCGGGTCCACGGAGCTGTCCAGCACGAAGCGGTCGACGTTCTTGGGGAACATCTGCGTGTAGACGGCTCCGAGGTAGGTGCCGTACGAGTAGCCGACGTAGGAGATCTTCTTCTCGCCCAGCACGGCTCGGATGACATCCATGTCCCGGGCGGTGTTGCGAGTGGTGATGTGGCGCAGCTTGTCGCCCTGCTTCTTGTCGCACTTCTCGGCGACGGTGCGGGCCGACTTCACGTCCTTGGCGAACGTGGCGGCCTTGTAGGGGCGCTGCCAGTTCATCTCCTCCGTCGTCAGACCGCAGCTGACGGGGGAGCTCTGGCCGACGCCGCGCGGGTCGAAGCCGACGAGGTCGTACTTCGCCGTCACGGCCTTGGGCAGAATCGTCGACATGATCGGCGGCATGTCGAGACCCGAACCGCCCGGGCCGCCCGGGTTGAACAGGAGCACACCGCGGTGCTCTTTCTTGGTGCTGGTCTTCATCCTCGATATCGCGAGGTCGAGCTTTTTGCCGCCGGGGCGGTTGTAGTCGAGTGGCACCTTGATCGTGGCGCACTGGTAGGCGGCCGTCAGATCTTTGTCGCATCGGTGCCACGAGGGCTTCTGCCGCAGGTATTCCGCCATGGGGTTCTCCGCTGCGGCGGCCGTGGCCGGGGCGAGCGCGGGAACCAGGCCCGCGACGGCACTGGCCGCCAGGAAGGGGGCTATTCGTCTGCTTCGCACGTGGGGAAGGTCCTTTGGGATCAGTGCGGGTGGGACGCACTTACCCTTTCGTACATGGCAGTTGGACGAATCCGTCGGCAGGGCGGAATCTGTTCGACCACAGGCGTACGGGCCGGCGCGACAAGATGGTCCCTCAGTCGTACACGCACGACCGGCTCTTCCCCGCCCCGCTCGGATGACTGCGCCGGCACTGTCGGAGCAACCAGCACCGTCCCAGCACTAGCCGCCTGAGCAACTCCCGTGTCCAGGCGTCTCCTTCGCGCCGGTAGCGCAGGCGCAGGTGCCCGTTCGGTGGCCTGAGGATCCGGCGAGTCGCCCATCCCGTCACGACGTGCTGTGGGGCCCACTGCCGGAGGAATCGGCAGCAGGCCCCACGTCATCTCATGTCAGCCTGAGGGGTTCAGAAGCGGCTGACCATGCCCGGGATGCGCCCAGGCGTCGAGCCGGCGCCGCCGCCATCGCCGCCCCCGACCTCGGGCTCGGGCTCGGGCTCCGGGGCCTGGCAGGTCAGGTCCTTGGCCGGGAGCTTGCCGGTGGACAGGTAGGCCGTGGCCGTCTCGTCGGCGCACGACCCGTTGCCGTAGATGCCGTGGCCGATACCCCAGGCGACCGTGACCATCTTCGAGCCCTTCAGGGCCCGGTGCAGGCCCTGGCCGCTGGCCAGCGGCGTCTGGGAGTCCCACTCGTTCTGGAGGATGAGCGCGCCGACCTTGTTGTCGATCGTGGTGACGGGTTCGCTGCCGTCCTTCTTCCAGAACGCGCACGGCTTGATGCTGGAGCCGAAGTCGCCGTACACCGGGTACTTGGCCTTGTCGCGGATCGCGTCGCGGCGGTACTGCTCCGGGTCGCGCGGCCAGGCGCGCGTGTCGGCGCAGACGACGGACCAGAAGACGGCCTCCTGGTTGTCCTCGGGAGTGGCGGCCGCGTCAGCGAGCCGGCCGAAGGACGGTGGGGCCGGGCGCTGCGGCTTCCTGGACTCGCGGGTGGGCGCTGAGGTCTTCCCGCCGGCGGCGGCCTTCTTCAGGTCCTTGACCGTCGCGGCGGCATAGGGCGGGTTGAAGAAGATCCCACGCATCTGGAGGCGGATGTCATCGCCATTCATCGGCACGCCGCTGCCGTCGTCGATCGGCTTGCGGTCGGCCTGGGCGACCAGGTCCCAGAAGGTCTTGCTGACCGCGGCCGGGGTCTTGCCCAGCCCGTACGTCGAGTCCTGCTTGGCGGTCCACTTGGTCCAGTTCGTGAACGCGGGCTCGGCGCCCTCCGCCCAGATCTGCAGCATGCCCCGCCAGGCCCGGGCCGGGTCGACCGCGCTGTCCAGCACGAAGCGGTCGACGTTCTTGGGGAACATCTGCGTGTAGACGGCTCCGAGGTAGGTGCCGTACGAGTACCCGAGGTAGGAGATCTTCTTCTCGCCCAGCACCGCGCGGATCACGTCCATGTCGCGGGCGGTGTTGCGGGTGGTGATGTGGGGCAGCTCGTCGCCCTGCTTGGCGTCGCACTTCTCGGCGAAGGTCTGCGCCCACTTCACGTCCTTGGCGAACGTCTTCTCGTTGTAGGGACGCTGCCAGTGCAGCTCTTCGGTGGTCAGACCGCAGCTGAGGGGAGAGCTCTCGCCGACACCGCGCGGGTCGAAGCCCACGAGGTCGAACTGGTTTGTCACCGACTTCGGCATGCCGGAAGCCATGGACATCGGCATCTTGACACCCGAACCGCCCGGGCCGCCCGGGTTGAGCAGCAGCACACCGCGGTGCTCGGCCTCGGTGCTGGTCTTCATCCTCGATATCGCGAGGTCGAGCTTCTTGCCGCCGGGGCGGCTGTAGTCGAGCGGCACCTTGATCGTGGCGCACTGGAAGGTGGTGGGAGCCGACTCGTCGCAGCGGTGCCACGACGGCTTCTGGTTGAGGTACTGGGCCATGGGGTTCTCGGCGGCGGCGGCCGTGGCCGGGGCGAGCGCGGGAACCAGGCCCGCGACGGCACTGGCCACCAGGAAGGGGGCTATTCGTCTGCTTCGCACGTGGGGAAGGTCCTTTGGGATCAGTGTGTGTAGTATGAACTGATCTTTGCGCACGCGGCAGTTGGGGCGAATCCCCCGGTGGGTCGAAATGGCTTCCGACCGTGGGTGGACGGCCCGGGGCGCTCTGGTCCCCGGGACGTACAACCATGATCGGCTTTTCGACGTCTTACCCGATCAGGGTCCGCCACTGTGCGGAGCAGCCCCTACGGCCACAGCAACTCCCTTACCCAGGCGTCTCCTTGTCGCCGGTAGCGCAGGCGCAGGTGTCTGCGCCGCGCGTCCCCCTGGAAGAACTCCACCTCGGAAGGCTCCAGCACGTACACCGTCCAGGTCCCGGCCATCGCATCCGGGGAGCGCCGCGAGCTGGCGGCCCTTCGCACTGGTGGAGTGCGAGGCGAAGTGCCAGCCGGGCTCGTCGGCGTCGTGCAGCATCAGCGTCCGCAGATCGGGGTGGCCGTGCTCGTCCACGGTGGCGAGGGTCATCGTGTGCGGCTCGGGCTGTCCGGCCGCCGCGGCCTCGGTGAACCAGCGGCGGAAGAGCGGCAGGGGCTCGCCGGTCGAGATGGGATCCGCAGAGCCAGGTCCTGGGCCCCTGGCATGCGCCACAGGGGACGAACTGCCCGCCGTGCGCGCCGGTGAGGTCTGGGTCCTCCACGGCCCGGCGTACCTCATCCGGCCCGGTCCCCGGGTCGTACGCGGTGGCCCGAAGTCCTCGCCCACGTCCTGCACGGCGTCGTGGCCGGGGAGCCCACGCCGCGCCCGAGGCCCGACACCTCCACGGCAGTTGAGAACGCACGGGCGACACGTCCGAAATATGAGCAGGGGTGTTCCACGGCCGGGACGGAGCCTAGGCTGACCCCGCAGCTGGTTCGCCCTGCCCTCCAGGCAGGGGCGTCGCAAGAGGGAATCCGGTGGAACTCCGGAACTGCCCCGCAGCGGTGAGTGGGAACGACCGCCGTCATACGCACTGGTCCCGGCACGGGACTGGGAAGCGACGGCCAGTAGGTGCCTTCGGACGAGAAGGCGCGCCCATGAGTCCGAAGACCTGCCACTGCCCGTGCGTGACCTACGCGCGCGGAGATCTCGGCGACCTCGTGGGCGGGTCGGCGGTGAGGGCGGGCACGGCCGCACCCGAGGGTGTGCGCAAACCGGGCCCCTGTTGCCGTTCCTTCGCGTCCCACGACCGTTCCGAGGTCGCTGACGAGTACTCGCGAAGGAGAGTTCCGTGACCACATCAGCAGCCGCGGGAGCCCGGGCCACCGTCCACGGCTACCCGCGCCAGGGACCGAACCGGGAACTGAAGAAGGCCGTCGAGGGCTACTGGAGGGGCACGGCGAGCGCCGACTCCCTCAGGGAGTGTGCCGCCGGCATCCGCCGGGCCAACTGGCGCAGCCTCGCCGACGCCGGCATTCACGAGGTCCCCACCGGTGACTTCTCGTACTACGACCACGTCCTGGACACCAGCGTCATGGTCGGCGCGGTCCCCGCACGTCACCGCGCCGCCGTCGAGGCCGACGCCCTCGACGGCTACTTCGCCATGGCCCGCGGCACGCAGGACGTCGCGCCGCTGGAGATGACCAAGTGGTTCGACACGTCTTGCCGTCTGTCCAGAAGGCCCATGGACTGTCTATACAGTCCATGGGCCGCCCAGATGGTGCGGCCCCGTCCTGCGTTTCGTGACAGGTCTGTGAGATGTGTGTGAGACACAGCCCGCTCGACGAATCAGCTGCCCGTCGCGGCGAGCTTCGGCAGGCCTTCAGCCGGAGCCGCGCTCGACAAGCCGTGCCCGACCGCCACCGTATGTTTGATGGCGGCGCTGTGCGGCGGGCCTGGACGCTCCGAGCGTCCAGGCCCGCCGGCTTTTTCGATCAGGACCCGGCCAGCTCCTCGCGGACCGTGCGGGCCGCGGCGACCAGGTTCTCCAGGGACGCCCGGGTCTCGGGCCAGCCGCGGGTCTTCAGACCGCAGTCCGGGTTGACCCACAGCCGCTCCGCCGGGATGGCCTCAAGTCCCTTGCGCAGCAAGGCCGCCGCCTCGTCCGCGCTCGGCACGCGCGGGGAGTGGATGTCGTACACGCCGGGTCCGGCCTCGCGCAGATAGCCGTGCTCGGCCAGCTCGCGCGCGACCTGCATGTGCGAACGGGCGGCCTCCAGGCTGATGACGTCCGCGTCGAGGTCGTCAATGGCCTGGACGATGTCGCCGAACTCGGCGTAGCACATGTGCGTGTGGACCTGCGTCTCCGGCCGCACCCCGCTGGTGGTGAGCCGGAACGCCTCCGTGGCCCAGGCCAGATATGCGGGGTGGTCGGCGGACCGCAGCGGCAGGGTCTCGCGCAGGGCGGGTTCGTCGACCTGGATGACCGAAGTCCCGGCCGCCTCAAGGTTGTTGACCTCGTCGCGCAGGGCGAGGGCGACCTGCCGTGCGGTGTCGCCGAGCGGCTGGTCGTCGCGGACGAAGGACCAGGCGAGCATGGTGACCGGCCCAGTGAGCATGCCCTTGACCGGGCGCGAGGTGAGCGACTGGGCGTACGTCGTCCAGCGCACCGTCATCGGCTCGGGGCGGGAGATGTCGCCGGCCAGGATCGGCGGCCGGACGTACCGAGTGCCGTACGACTGGACCCAGCCGTGCTGGGTGGCGAGGTAGCCGGTGAGCTGCTCGGCGAAGTACTGGACCATGTCGTTGCGTTCGGGCTCACCGTGCACCAGGACGTCCAGACCGGTCTTCTCCTGGAACGCGATCACCTCCTGGATCTCGGCCCTGATCCGCTCCTCGTAGCTCTCGGCGCCGATGCGTCCGGCTCTCAGATCGGCCCGCGCGGTGCGCAGTTCGGCGGTCTGCGGGAACGATCCGATGGTCGTCGTCGGCAACGACGGCAGCCCCAGATGCGCGCGCTGCGCCACGCTCCGCTCGGCGTACGGCTGAGCGCGGCGGGCATCGGCGTCCGTGACGGCGGCGGCCCGGACCCGTACGGCGGGGTCGCGGGTGAGCGTCGAACCGGCGCGGGAGGCCAAGTCGGCGCGGTTGACGGCGAGTTCGGCGGCGATCGCGTCGGTGCCCTGGGACAGGCCCTTGGCGAGGGTGACGATCTCGCCTGTCTTCTGCCGCGCGAACGCGAGCCAGCGCAGGATCTGCGGCTCGATGTCCCGCTCGGCGGCGGCGTCGAGCGGGACGTGGAGGAGCGAGCAGGAGGCGGCCACGTCGACGCGGTCGGCCAGCCCGAGCAACGTGCCCAGTGTGGCGAGGGACTTGGTGAGGTCGTTGACCCAGATGTTGCGGCCGTTGACCACACCGGCGACCAGGCGCTTGCCGGGCAGCCCGCCCACGGTGGCAAGGGCGTCCAGGTTGGCGGCGGCTGCCTCGGTGAAGTCGAGCGCGAGGCCCTCCACGGGCGCCTTCGCGAGGACCGGGAGCGCGTCGCCGAGGCAGTCGAAGTAGGAGGCGATCAGGAGCTTCGGCCGGTCGGTGAGGGCGCCGAGGTCGCGGTAGGCGCGGGCGGCGGCGTTCAGTTCGGCCGGGGTGCGGTCCTGGACGAGGGCGGGCTCGTCGAGTTGCACCCACTCCGCGCCCGCCGCGCGCAGGTCGGCGAGGACCTCGGCGTAGACGGGCAGCAGCCGGTCCAGCAGGGTCAGCGGGTCGAAGTCCGCGGACACGCCGGGGGCGGGCTTGGCGAGCAGGAGGTAGGTGACCGGGCCGACGAGGACCGGGCGCGCGGTCAGGCCCAGGGCGAGGGCCTCCTTCAACTCCGCTACCTGCTTGGTGGAGTCGGTGGTGAAGACGGTGTCCGGGCCCAACTCGGGCACCAGGTAGTGGTAGTTCGAATCAAGCCACTTGGTCATCTCCAGCGGCGCGACGTCCTGCGTGCCGCGGGCCATGGCGAAGTAGCCGTCGAGGGCGTCGGCCTCGACGGCGGCGCGGTGACGTGCGGGGACCGCGCCGACCATGACGCTGGTGTCCAGGACGTGGTCGTAGTACGAGAAGTCACCGGTGGGGACCTCGTGAATGCCGGCGTCGGCGAGGCTGCGCCAGTTGGCCCGGCGGATGCCGGCGGCACACTCCCTGAGGGAGTCGGCGCTCGCCGTGCCCCTCCAGTAGCCCTCGACGGCCTTCTTCAGTTCCCGGTTCGGTCCCTGGCGCGGGTAGCCGTGGACGGTGGCCCGGGCTCCCGCGGCTGCTGATGTGGTCACGGAACTCTCCTTCGCGAGTACTCGTCAGCGACCTCGGAACGGTCGTGGGACGCGAAGGAACGGCAACAGGGGCCCGGTTTGCGCACACCCTCGGGTGCGGCCGTGCCCGCCCTCACCGCCGACCCGCCCACGAGGTCGCCGAGATCTCCGCGCGCGTAGGTCACGCACGGGCAGTGGCAGGTCTTCGGACTCATGGGCGCGCCTTCTCGTCCGAAGGCACCTACTGGCCGTCGCTTCCCAGTCCCGTGCCGGGACCAGTGCGTATGACGGCGGTCGTTCCCACTCACCGCTGCGGGGCAGTTCCGGAGTTCCACCGGATTCCCTCTTGCGACGCCCCTGCCTGGAGGGCAGGGCGAACCAGCTGCGGGGTCAGCCTACGCGGTGGCGCAGCGAAGGGAAGAGCGGAGTCCAGCATCCGGAAGCGGAAAACGACCGTCGCGGCACGTTTGTGCCCTGCCCGGCTGAGGACGAACCCGGCAACCGATTGCGGCAGCGGCCTTGCTGGCAGCGCGGTTCGGAGGGCTTGAAATACTTGCGGACGTTCTCCGGCTTCTCTGCCTCCCGAACCCTAACGCGGCCCGCATCGCCCGGCCCGGCGAGGTCGTACAGGTCGACACCACCCCCGCTGGAAAGCATGAGCAGCGAGGCCCCCTGCTCGCCGAGGTATGTCAGCGAAGAGTGCCAGAACTATCGTGCGGGTCCCACCCCGTTCCGACGCCGGGCCAAGGCGAAGACCCGGCGCCGCGGCGAGACACGAGAACGCGGGACTCCGGGAAGATCAGCGGCAACCTGCGGCGCCCCCAGCGATACAACCGCCGACTCCAACGCGTCTTCTACACCTCTGCGCTGTTCAGCATCCGGCACAGCGAAGAATCTCGTCGGTTCTACGATCGCAAACGAGCTGAGGGCAAGCGCCATACCCAGGCCGTCCTTGCTCTGGCCCGTCGTCGAGTCAACGTCCTCTGGGCTCTCCTCCGTGACGGGCGGCGCTACGAACCTGCCCCACCCGTCGGCCTCGCGGCTTGACAAACAGCATTAGGAATCGATGCCTGGTGTACCGGCGTCGCGGAAGCGGGCGGTGTGTTGGGTGGTGAGAACAGTGGATGGTGGTCGAGTCCGGCTAGGAACTGTTCGGCGAGGGCGACCTCGACGTCGGCCCGGGCGGGTTCGGTGAAGACGAGCTTTAGGGCCTGTTGCGAAAGTGGATCTTGGATTGCGATGATCATGGTGTGGCGCGAGGGGATCTGACGGACCGGCAGTGGGCTCGGCTGGAGCCGTTGCTGCCGGCAGGGAAGAAGCAGGGGAGGCCGCGGACGTGGACGCGTCGGCAGTTGATCGACGGGATACGGTGGCGGACCCGGGCGGGCACGCCGTGGCGGGACATCCCTGAACGGTACGGCCCCTGGGACCGGATCTACGACCTTTTCCGCAGGTGGCAGCGCGACGGCACCTGGAAGCGCATCCTTGAGCAGCTGCAGGTCCAGGCTGACGCGAAGGGCCTGATCACCTGGGACGTGAGCGTGGACTCGACCGTCTGCCGCGCCCACCAGCACGCCGCCGGCGCGCGTAAAAAAGGGATCTGCAGCGCGAGCCCCCCCCGGCGGGATCGACACAGAGCCGGACGATCATGGGCTCGGACGGTCCCGGGGCGGTCTGACTACGAAGATCCACCTTGCGACCGAGCAGGGGCAGAAGCCCCTGTCGCTGCTGATCACAGCCGGGCACCGGCACGACAGCCCGCAGTTCCAGCCCGTCCTCGAACGCATCCGCGTCCCCCGCACCGGCCCCGGACGGCCACGCACCACACCCGACAAGGTCCGTGCCGACAAAGCCTACGGCTCCCGCGCGAACCGCTCCTACCTGCGCAGACGCAGGATCGAGTGCACCATCCCGGAGAAGGCCGATCAGGTCCGCAACCGCAAGAAGCTCGGCTCCCGAGGCGGCCGGCCACCGACCTTCGACAAGGAGGACTACAAGGAGCGCCACGCGGTGGAGTGCGGGATCAACCGGCTGAAACGGCACCGCGCGGTGGCCACGAGATACGACAAGTTGGCCGTGCGCTACGAGGCAACAGTGCTGGTCGCAGCCATCAACGAGTGGCTATGAGCAGCCAGGCTAGACATCCGCGACAACCTAATCGACCGAATCTCCGAGGCAGAGCGAGAGGGTTGGCTCGGGGAGGTAGAGGGACTCCGCGTAAGCCTTTCGGCTGCCGAGGACAAAATTGCTCAGCTCGACCAGGCGATTGGACGTCGCACGGGAGATGTAGATCTTGGAATGCCGACCTTCACTCAGATCGCGGGCCGCAACTCGACAACAGCAGGCCCAGATTCGAGTTACACGAAGAAGACCAAGTGACGTGCAGTCTCCCTTGGTGATTGATTCACTTTTCTGGGCCGGGAGCCTCGCGGCGCGCGAGAATGATTCCCCCGAGCTTACTCTCGGCCGAGGTGAGAGTTCTGTGTTTCTCAACGACGAATCCAGCATCGTCGAGCCACTCAAACATTCGGTCGTGCTGGCGACGATGGACATAGACGTTCATTGGGTGCCCGCCATAGCCCTGGGTCTTCAACTGTGACTCATCACCGACGTGGAAGCCGAGTAGCAGCGGCCCACCGGGCCGCAGCACTCGCTGGAAGTGCGCGAAGACCGAGCTGAGCTCGTCGTCGGGGATGTGGATCAGCGAGTACCAAGCGACCAGGCCAGTCATCGAGGCGTCGGCGAGGGCGAGGTCCGTCATGGAGCCGAGATCGAACCGGAGGCCGGGGTGATCACGCCGAGCCACCTCGATCATTCCGGGCGACAGGTCGATCCCGAACGCGTCCACGCCCAGTTGGCACAGGTGAGCCGTGACCCTCCCCGTCCCGCATCCCACGTCCACAACGGGTCCCCCGCCCTGGGCACGCACCAGGGCGGCGAAGAACGCCAGGACCGCGCGCTCCTCGGGCGTTTCATCCAGAAGGTGACGCGTCAGGTCGGCATAACTAGCAGCGACGGTGTCGTAGGACGTCCGCGTGTCTTCCAGCCAGCCGTCAGTGTTCATTCCCGTTCCCACGACCGCAGGCTACCCAACAGCCCAAGCAGGACGACCCCTTAGTTCAGAGAAGGATGGCGGATGCGAACGAACACATAGCCCCGCGGATCGGCCTGCCGCAGTTGGCAGTTGTGCTTTGGCCGGAGTCGTCCGACCAAGAAGAGCAGGACGAGCGAGACGGACTGCACTGGAAAACCCGCGCCCTCGTCGACTGGGCTGCCGGACGCTCATTCACATGGGTCGACGACGAGATCACCGACACCGATCGCGCCTGGGTATCCACTCACCATCCAGGACATGCTCTGCTCCATCGCGTCGACCCCCGCCTGGGCCTCACCGAATCGGACTTCGCCACCCTCGACGACTGGTTGCGCAGGACTCACCAGGCACCCACGTCGCTCGGCGCGGCTTGAACCTTCCCGAGTCAGCCCGTCCGCGACACGCCGAACCCCCCGAATTTCACACGACTTTTCATCACCTTCTGTGAGCGGACCGGCGCTCGACCTTCCCGAGAACTGCTTCAAGATCAGTTCGGTTAAGCTTGTGTCCGCTGCCCCGTCCTGATCGTTCACGCGTCCGAACGGCCGCGGCTCGTCGAGATCCGCGACAACCTCCTCGCGGGTATCCTGGAAGCCGAACGCGAGGGTTGGCTCGGCGAGATCGAAGGACTGCAGAGCAGCCTGATCCACGCCGAGGAGAAGATTGCCCAACTCGAGGCACAGATCGCCCGGAAGCAGGAGGCTGTCGACCTGGGAATTCCCACCTTCCGGGAGATCGTTGCTCGCACTACTGCGGTCGCCGCACCGCCGGAGCCTTCGTGACCTGGAGCGTTGTCGCCTCCGGCGATGGTCAGAGGACGCCGGCACCGATCGGAACAGCGCGGAAGCGGCCTGACCGGGCCGGTGGCAACGCGTGTACCAGGTTGCGGAGCCCTCTTCGACCGGGACTGTCGCCTGTCACCGTAGTTGGTTGAATGCCTGGTCGGCGTCGGCTACGGCCTCGGGGTGGACGTCGTGGGCGGTTCGACCGTCGGCGATCTTCTGCCAGTTGGTCCGGGCGAGCACCCGTTGGACAGCGAGTACCTGGGCGGCCTGCAGGCGTGCCTGGATGCATTCGCCGAGGGCGTCCGCCAGTGCCTCCTCGTCCTCGAGCTGGTACCGCGTGAGCCGTCCCGCCAGGCTCGGTGTGGTGAACACCAGCCGATGGAACGCCACCACCTCGGGATGATCGTTGAGGCCGGTGACGGGGTCGTACCGATCGAGGCCGGCCCGGAAGTGCCGGTGCAGCGCCGTTACCGGCTTGATGCCGGACCTGCGGTCACGTACGACGCGTGCCGCCTCTCCTTGGTGGTCCGCAAACCGGTGCAGCACCAGGTCTTCCTTGGTGGGGAAGTACCGGAAGAGGGTCGGCTTGGAGATCTCGGCCGCCGCGGCGATGTCGTTGACCGAGACGCGGTCGAAGCCGCGCTCCAGGAACAGCGATACGGCCGCGTCGGCGATGGCGTCGCGCGTCCGCTTCTTCTTGCGGGCCCGCAGTCCCGTCGGCTCAGTCATCTGACCACCCTAACATTCGTGACCGAGTTGCTTTTTTAACCGAGTAACGTTTTTATGAGCGGCATGAATCAGACAGACATTCCTCCCGTGCTCGTCACCGGGGCGACGGGCCGGGTCGGCCGCGTCGTCATCGACCAACTCCTCGAGGCGGGCGTGCCGGTCCGAGCCCTCACCCATCGCTCCGAGGCGGCGAGGACGCTGCCGGCGAAGGTCGAGGTCTTCACCGGCGACCTCACCGCGCCCGAATCACTTGACCCGGCATTGAATGGCGCCGGTGCGGTCTTCCTCGTGTGGAGCGCCCCGCCTCAGACCGCCGCGGCAGTCGTCGAGCGGCTGGCGGTCCACGTGCGGCGGGTCGTCTTCCTCTCCTCCCCGCACCAGACACCGCACCCCTTCTTCCAGCAGCCCAATCCCATGGCGGTGATGCACGCCGACATCGAGCGGCTCATCGCGGCCACCGGACTCGCGTCGACGATCATCCGGCCGGGGATGCTCGCGTCGAACTCGCTGGCCTGGTGGGCGCCCGCGATCCGGGCCCGCGAGGTCATCCGGTGGCCTTACGGTGCTGCCGAGACGGCACCGGTCGACGACCGCGACGTCGCAGCTGTCGCGGCGCGGACGCTCTATCAGGACGGATATGTCGGAGGCGACTACGTCCTTACGGGCCCCGAGTCGCTGACGCAGGCCGCGCAGGTGGGGGCCATCGGTGACGCCCTGGGGCGCCGGATGGCATTCGAGGAGATGACGCCGGACGAGTTCCGGGGCCTGTCAGAGGGCACGGCACCCAGCTCGGTCGTCGACATGCTGCTCGCCGCGTGGAGCACGGCAGTCGGACAGCCTGCGTACGTCACCACTGAGGTGGCCGACATCCTCGGGACGGCGCCGCGAACGTTTCGCCAGTGGGCCGCCGACCACACCACCGCGTTCACGGAGGGTTCGGAGGGGTCGTAACCTCGTCGACCGCGTTCTGCGCCCCTGGCCGCAGCCCTCAGTCCGCCGTCGCCCCGGCCCCCGCCTCCGGGATGTGCCAGGCGCGTGGGTGCGGGAGGCTCAGCGGCCCGGGGAGTGGGCCAGCAGGCCGCCGAGCGCGCCGTCCTCGACCGGCAGGGCCTCCATCAGCGCCTCATCGAACCGCAGCGCCGGATGGGCCCGCCGGGCGTGGTCGACCATGCCCGGGGAGACGTCGAGCCCGAAGGCGTCCAGCCCCAGTTCGTGCAACATGGCCGTCAGATGTCCAGGCCCGCACCCGACGTCGGCTGCCCGCGGGTTCCCCGTGCCGCGCAGCAGCTCGGGGAAAGTGCCGATCATGTTCCGTGAGAACGGGTGCGTCTCCAATCGATTAGCGAACATCGACGCATAGAGCTCGACGACCCCGTCGTAGGCCGCCCTGGTCTCGTCCTGGTATTCCGCCACGGGGAAGAAGCTAACACCCGTGCCGTTCGCGGCCGTTCTCCGGCTCCACACCGCCCCTGGGGCTGATCCCATCACCTGAGTACGGGACGACCCAGGGCTTCGGCGTAGTCACTTGACGTCCGGTTCGTGACGATCCGTCGGCTCGGCGGATCCGGGGAATGCGACAGGCACGGCTTCCAAGATCATGGAGTTCTCGACGCCCCGTGATCCGACTGGAAGACCGTGCCTGCCGACGCATCATCGCCGATCCCGCCTGCCTTTGACCAACTCCGCGAGCATCCCGAGGCCGTACCCGAGGAGATCCCGGACCTGCTGGCGCGACTGGCCCAAGTGCCCGACCCGCGAGATCCGCGCGGCGTACGGCACGCACTGGTCGTCGTACTCGCGCTGACCGCGTGCGCGGTTCTGGCCGGAGCGACCTCTCTGCTGGCGGTCGGTGAGTGGATCGCAGATGCCCCGCCGCCGGTCATGGAACGCCTCGGCATACGGCCCGATCCACTGTGCCCGAAGCGGTTCCTGCCTGAGGAAACGACAGTCCGACGGCTGCTGGCCCGCATCGACGGCGACGCGCTGGACCGGGCGGTCGGACGCTGGCTCGCCGACAGCCGCCCGAAGGCGACCGGGCTGCGCGGCCTCGCCGTGGACGGAAAGAGCCTGCGCGGCGCGGCCAGAGCGAACGGCCGCAAGATCCACCTGCTCGCCGCGCTGGAGCACGCCACCGGCCTGGTCCTGGCCCAGCTGGACGTCGGCGAGAAGACCAACGAGATCACCTGCTTCCAGCCGCTGCTGGACACCGTCGCCGACCTGGCTTCAGCCGTGGTCACCAGCGACGCGATGCACACCCAGCGCGAGCACGCCGACTACCTCCTCGGCCGGGGCGCCCACTACATCGTGATCGTCAAGGGCAACCAGAAGAAGCTGCGCAAGCAGCTCAAGTCCCTTCCCTGGAAGGACATCCCGCTTCAGGGCCGCACCCGGGGCACCGGCCACGGCCGCTCGGAGATCCGCCGGATCAAGGCCGCCACAGTCAACAGCCTCCTCTTCCCCGGAGCCCGCCAGGCCGTCCAGATCAAGCGCCGGCGCACCGACCACAAGACCGGCAAGACCACCGTCAAGACGGTCTACGCCGTCACCAGTCTGACCGCCGAACAGGCCTCTGCGGCCCAGCTCGCCGAACTCGTCCGCGACCACTGGAAGATCGAGACCCTGCACCACGTCCGCGACACCACCTTCGCCGAGGACGCCTCACAGCTGCGGACCGGCAACGCGCCCCGAGCGATGGCCACCTGGCGCAACCTCGCCATCGGAGCCCTCCGCACAGCAGGGTGAAGAACATCGCAGCCGGCCTCCGCCGCAACGCCCGCGACCCTCGCCGACCCCTCACACTCCTCGGCCTCGGATGATCACGAACCGGACGTCATGCGACTACGCCGAAGCCCTGCCTGTCGGTAGGTGAGGGAGCCGTCACGGCAGACGACCTCGACGCCCGGGTGTTCACGGAGCCAGCGGCCGAGCTGTTCCGCGTCGCGTCCCTCCCAGAGCGTGAGCGGGAGCCGAGTGGTGGCATCGACCAGGAGAGTGCCGTAGGTGCCGCCGTAGAGTGCGAAGTCGTCGACCCCCAGCACCCGGGGCGTGACCCGTGGCGGAAGCGGCACCCGCATCAGCTGGGACAGGACGGCGACCCGAGAGAGCCTGATATTCAAGATTCGAAGCATCCGGGATCCGCCTCGGCCGGCCAGCACCACGCCGATGTCCTCCACCAGGCGCTGCAGTCGCGGTGTCCGCCGCTGGTAACGCATGGTCAGGCCTGGTACTTGCTCGGCGAAGGTCGTCTTCGGGCAGGTCGTGTTCTCGCAGTACAGGCGCCGTACGGACAGGTCGATGCGCAGAGGGCGGCCTGCGAGCGTGACGTCGGCGAGGCGCCGTGCGTAGCGGCTGTGGCACCACTCGCTGAGCTGGCCACATCCCGTGCATCCCGCCGGTTCACCGGATCTCGTGCGGGCACGGACCGCCACCACAGCATCGGAAACCTCAACCGAGACCACCTGCACATCAGACAACTGCGGTAACAGGCTGACCAGTTCAACAGAGCACAATCACAGGCTGCCCGTCCTGCGGACTGGTCGACCGTGGCACCGGGATGATCTCCGCCTACGAAAATCTTGCCAGAGCCCCTAAGCTCCCCAGCCGCGTACGGATGAACGTCCCCAGCTATGCCGCAGGAAGCAGCACGGCTGAGATCTTGGTTGAGATCGTCAGGCTGGCCGGAGACACTCGCACGATGAGTCGTAGCGCATCGCCCGGATCGGTTGAACGAGGTTGGGACGGGCTGTGGTACCGGGTTCGCACGGACGCCTTCGAGGCATCGTTCCTGCCCAGCTCGGACGAGAAGTTGGACTCGGTGTGCAACGTCGATGTCTTCGTGGACCTCAAAGACGGCTCCCGGTGGAGCGCGACTGTCTTCACGGTCGCCGAAGTCGAACGCCTGATGGAGACTTGGGCAGGAAGCGACGAGGCTCTCGGCGGCCGCTACTTCTGGTCTCGGACGGTCTGATCGTCCGGGATCCCGGCATCGACAACATGACCGATGTGATCGCCGGACTGATCGAGACCGACGAGTTCTCCGGGATCTTCCAACGACTCGACAGCGAGTGACCACGCCCTCGGCCGCGATCGCGACGTGGCCAGTCAGGCCACGTCTGTATCCCGCTCGATGGCCTTGAGCCGGTTCTTGAGCCGGTAGCTCGGCCCGTTGATGGAGATCACGTCGCAGTGGTGCAGGAGGCGGTCGAGATAAGCCAGGCCATCGCTGACCGGATCACCTTCCGCTGCACGCTTATCCAAACCGGGACCGAGTCCTATCGGTTCCAGGCCACCGCCGCCGGACGCACGAAGACCACCCGCGCGTGAACCGGCGCCACCCCTGGATATCCCCTTGCCCGCCAGGAACCCGATCGTCAAGAGTCGGCACGTGAACACCGAACTGACGGACGGGATCGTCGCCCTGACGCCCCTGACTCTCGAAGACGTCGATGCGCACCTGGCGGGCGAGGACGACCTGCTGGTGCGCTGGCTCAACGGAGGACCAGGAACCCGTGAGGGCACAGAAGCCTACTTTCGCCACTGCATGGAGCAGTGGGCCATCGGCGGACCCCTACGCGCGTTCGGAGTGCGTGCGGGCGCTGACGCAGCACTGGCCGGCACCATCGACCTGCGCTTCGAGATGCCCGGCTTGACCGAAGGGCAGGTCAACATCGCCTACGGGCTCTATCCGGCCTGGCGGGGACAGGGCCTGGCCACCCGCGCGGTCCGTCTGATCTGCCACTACGCGGCTTGCGAGGGAGCGATCCAAGGGGTGATCCAGGTGGATCCGGACAACCCCGGATCGGAAGCGGTGGCGCGGCGCGGGGGCTTCATCTACATCAAACAAGTCCAAAGCACCGACGGCAATCGCTTCAGCTGGTACGTGCGCGACCTGGCCTGACGGCGCAACCATCGGCACGGATCCCGGGTCCTCACCAACCACGTCTGTCAGGGACGCGCTCCGAAGGACCCGGGGCTCCAAGCTATCGACACCACCTCAGCGCCCCTGTTCGAACACTCCGTTACAGCGTCGGACGTCACTCGATGGGTTGCTCCCAAACTCGCCGAAACTCACGGGACCTCTGTCGAGTCCATCCTCACCACGAGCGGCCCAACCCTGGCTCTCGTTCGCGCCGGAACACTGGCTCTCTCATGACCCGGTAAAACAGGACGGGGAGCAGAAATGGCCAACATTTACAAGAAGGCCATGAACGGGACCATCCCCGCGGGTGCGGGGAGCGAGGCCTCGACTTCGTCGACCTCCAGCAGGCCCTGGGACCATCCCCCGCGGGTGCGGGGAGCGGACTGCGTGACTTGCAGCTCTAGTTCGGGACCGTGCGGATTGCGCAGAGTTTCACCGAGTCCGGCATATCGCCCATAGACCCTTCATTCGTCACCTCGTCAAGGAGCACGCAGCGTCCCATCGTAGGACACTCAGCCATCACTTCCAGCCCGCGATCAAGACCGGTCTGTCCTCGTTCCTCAACTGGGACCACCGGGGCCTGGTGTTCACGGTGCACCGCGCTCTCCGCCTGGTCGAGCAGAAGTTGCTGGCCCAAGATTCCCTAACCACATCGCCGCCCCAGCCGCCAGGAAGACCATCCCCGCGAGTGCAGGGAGGAGCCGTATGCGGTCCGGGATGCCGTAGCTGGGGTCATCCCCGCAGACCACGAGCTGGGGTTTTGGTGGTCGGGACCATCCCCGAGCAGAGCGCCTGCGGCAGCAGGTCCGTCTTGGCCTCGGGACCATCGCCGAGTGTCAGGCCAGCGGCAGGTGGGCGTGGGTCTCCCATTCATACATCTGGCGGTCACGGCCGAGGACGATCAGTTCGACGGCTGTGATCCTCGCGGTGGCGGGTTCGGGGCTGACGCTGTGGAGGGCGGCCTGCGCGGGGGCTGCGGGTCCGTCGGCGTTGCTGTAGGCGATGGAGATGTGCGGTGCGAACTTGTCTGCCTGTTCGGGGACTTCGCTCCATACGTCGCCGATCGCCGAGCGGATCGCGGCCCGGAGGTCGGCGGGTGGCCGGCTTGGCTGGGCTTCCCAGCGGATTGCTTCGGGTGTGATCTGCGGGCGGTGGATTTCCAGATCGAAGGCGGGGATGGACGTGAGGTGTGCGGATGCGGCTTCCACGATCGCGTCGGCGTCTTTGGCGGGGACCTCGTCGGTGAATCCGAGGCCTTGCATGGTCAGGTGGAGCCCGGGGTCGGGAATCAGGTCCAGGCCGGTCACCGGGGCCAGAGCCTGGCGGTAGATCGCGGCGAGGCGGTGGACGTCGTCGGCGCCTGCGAAGGTGATGTGCCAGGTGTAGAAGCGGCGCCCGGGCCGCCAGCCGGGCCGCCACCACCAGTGATTCGCCATCGAGTGGGTCATGTGAGGGATCCAATCATCGGGCGGTGGGGCCGGGCGAGAGGGCGAAATGCCGCGGAACGGAGTCCAGGCACCAGTCGTCGATCGCTCCTTGCAGGTCGGCGGCCGTGCGGGTGCCGGCGGCGGGGGACCGGGCGATGGCCTGGGCGACCTCTTTCAGGCGTCCGGTGACGGGTGCGAGCCGCTGGTCGGCGGGGAGGGCGAACACGGGCTGCAGCGCGTCTGCCGCGCCGTCCAGTGCGCCGAGGGCGAGGTGTGCGTTTGCCTGCCCGATGTGCATCTGAGCGGTTGTCCCATAGGAGTGGGAGGGGCTGGCGAGTGCGGTTTCGAGCTCGCGCAGCGCCGTTGCCGGCTCTCCCAGGCGCAGGTGCACGGTGGAGGAGTAGTTGATGTGCCGGATGTCCGGGCAGGACATTAGTCCGGCGATGTCGTCCGGGGACGTCATGGCCTCGCGGGCATCGCGTGCGCGGGCCAGTGCGGCCTGGGCGTGGCGGGCGGCGCCGAGCTGGGACCACACGTCCGCTTCCTGACAGGCCAACAGCACGCCGACGGTGCCTGATCCGCCGTATGAGGCGCCGCGCTGGGCGTGGTTGATGGCATCGCGCATCCGCCCGTCCCACATGGCGACTTTTGAACGGGTGGACAGGACCCAGGCCCGGAGGTCGTTGTGGCCGGCGAGCTCCGCGCACAGCCAGGCGGTCCGGCCCTGGGTGTCGGCGTCGGTCAGCTTGCCGAGGTCGGAGGACATCCAGGCCAGCAGCGTGCACAGGTATCCGGCTGCCGTGTACAGGTCGGCGCACTGGCGCGGGTGCTGGTGGCCTTCGAGGAGGGCGAAGACGCGGTCGCGGTGCCTGCGGGTGGCCTTGAACACGGTGACAGGGTCGTCGGTGAGGTAGTCGCGGGCCGAGGCCTGGATGTCGGCCATCAGCTGTTCCAGCGCGAGGTCGCCGATGTTGGAGGCTTCGGCCCACTAGGCCCAGGCGGCGGATTCCTCCGCGACCGTTCGAACGAGTTCGGGTCCTGCTGCTTGTCCCGCTGCATGTGCCGCGGGCGTGGCGGCCTGGCTTCCCGCATCTGGCGTCGGCTCCGTGGCGGTGTGCAGGAGGCGGAGGTCGCCGGGGGGCATCGTCCGCCGGTCCTCCAGGTCGAGGAGCGCGTCGAGGCCGCAGTCATACAGGTCGGCGAGGAGGCGGAGCACGGCTGGGGATGGCCTTCGTCCCGAACGGGCGGGCCACTTCTCCCACTTGCCCAGTAAGGAGGCGTCGGCTGCGACCGCTTCGCCGGGCCGCTCGATACCGAGATCGTTGATGCGGTTCGCGGTCTGCTGAAGCGACCAGCCGTACACGTGCCGCCACGCCTCGCGGGGGCGTACCCGGAAGCGGGTGCGGATCTCGATGGCGATGGCGGCGGGGGTAGCACCGGTGGCTCCCATTTCCTGGCGGAGCTGGTCCAGTTCTGCTCTAAATCCCGGCTTGGGACCTGTCATGGGCGTACTCCCTGCGCGGCGGACTCTGGCATTCACCGTAGCTGTGCCCCGGCGGTGGGGGGCCCTGGAAAGAGGCCGTCACCGCACCGGCTGGTCCGTAACTGTCCACTCGGCGCTGGCTACTGCAGGCCAGGGCCTGGTGGTGGTGTCCAAGGAAGTTGGGCACCACCACCCATGACGGTCACTGCCTCTCCTTGGAACCTTGGTGACCTGCACAAATCCCCCTCCCGGGGAGCCGCTGCTGTGAGTGGCATCGGCCAGTCGCCACCAGAGAACGAGGAGTAGCCGTGACGGAAACCAGGCGTGTTCAGATCCCGATCGAGTGCGGACCGCTCGACCTGTCCAGCCCGCACTTCGCCGGAATCGGCGGAGCGGGCATGTCTGCCCTGGCCCGCCTGTTAGCCGAGCAGGGCGAGCAGGTCTCCGGCTCCGACATCCGTACCACGCTGGGGATGGAGCAGTTGCGTGCGGTGGGATGCCGGATCCACCTCGGGCACCGGGCCGAGAACCTGAAGGAGCCGAGTGTCGTGGTGTGGTCGAGCAGCATCGAAGGGGACAACCCGGAACTTGTGGCGGCGCGCCGGGCCGGCATCCCGACCGCGCACCGCAGCCAGGTCCTGTCCCAGCTCATGAACGGCGCGGCGCAGTCGGTGGTCGTCGGCGGCACCCATGGCAAGTCGACGACCACGGCCATGCTCGCCGTCGCCCTGGACCGCCGCGATCCGTCGTGGGCCGGCGGGGGAGCGGTGCTGGGCGGGAGGAACGCACGGCACGGCAGCAGGAGTCTCTTCATCGCCGAGGGGGATGAGAGCGACCGCAGTATCACCGCCTATCGGCCGCAGGTCGCCGTCGTCCTGAACGTTGACGATGACCATCCCGAGACGTTCGTCGACGTCAGCGAGATCGTGGAAGTGTTCCGCGACTTCGTCCGGGGCAGCCGGGGCCTGGTTGTCTCCGCAGACGATCCCGGTGCCCAGGCGCTGACTGCACTCGTCCGTGACCAGGAGGGCCTGCGCGTGGTGACCTTCGGGGAATCCGAGGGCGCGGACGTCCGCATCACCAGTATCGAAGCGGAGGGCACCTGCACTTGGGTCACGCTCCGGGACCTGGACGGCGTGATGGTGACCGTGGCCCTGCGGGTGCCCGGCCACCACAATGCGCTCAACGCTGCAGCGGCGTTCACGGCCGGACGGGTGCTGGGCGTGGAATCGGGCGAGCTGGCCGCGGGCCTGGGCCGGTTCGCCGGGATCGAGCGGCGGATGAGTCTGGTCGGCACCGCCGACGGCGTCACCGTCCGGGACTCATTCGCCCACCACCCCACCGCGATCGCCGCCGACCTGAAGGCCGCCCGCTCCCTCACCGCAGGGTCGGTCGTCGCGGTGTTCGAGCCGTGCGGCTGGACCCGGACCGCTGCCCTGGGACCGGCGATGGGCCGCGCCCTGGCCGGGGCGGACAAGGCCGTGCTCCTGCCCGTCACCTCGACCCTGTCCTCACCGATCAGCGAGGTCACCACCGACGAAATCGCGGCCGCCGTCATCGAGCACGGCGGCCGCGTCCACCAGGCCGCTGGCCACGCGGAGGCGGCGGGCCTGCTGGCCGGACTGGTGCGGCCAGGTGACCTGGTGCTCACGATGGGCACCGGAGACGTGAACCTTTTGGGCGCTCAGCTCCTCGCCGACCGAGCCGCTACCGCCGTCTCCTAGACGGACGCACCGGCAGCGTCCGGCTGGAGGAGTAGCGCCGCTGTGTGCTCCAGCCCGACGCTGTGGGAGCCCTTGACCAAGACGACGTCATCCGGCCGCAACTCCCCCGTGATCAGGGGCAGAGCCGCATCCCGGTTCTCGGCGCGCAGTACCAGCAGACCGGGCGCATGGCAGCGGGCGGCGTCGGCCAGCAGGTCGGCGTGAGCGGTGCCGACCGCCACCAGCACGTCCACGCCGCACTCGGCGACCAGACGCCCCACACCTTCATGGCCCAGGCGGGCGTCGTCGCCGAGCTCTTTCATCTCGCCCAGCACGGCCACCGTGCGGCGCCCATCCGCCATGGCGGCCAGGGCTCTGAGGGCCACTCGCATCGAATCGGGGTTCGCGTTGAACGCGTCGTTGACGACTCGCACACCATCACGCCGGTCGGTGACCTGCATCCGGCCCGGAGTCACCTGCACCGCGTCCGACAGTGAGGCGGCTACATCGCCCAGCTGCGCCCCCAGCCCGAGGGCGACCGCGGCGGCGGCAAGAGCGTTCCAGACGTGGTGCTCGCCGTGCAGATGCATGGCCACCGGGGCCGAGGCACCGTCGTACCGGAGCGTGAAGGAGGGCCGTCCGGCCGAGTCGAGCTCAAGGTTCTCGGCCCGTACGTCTGAGGCAGGCGAGAGGCCGAAGGTGAGTACGGGGGCCTTGGTGCGGCTCGCCATGGCGGCGACGAGCGGGTCGTCCGCGTTGAGTACGGCCAGCCCATCGGCCGGGAGGGCCTCGACGAGTTCGCCCTTCGCCCGGGCGATGGCTTCCCGGCCGCCGAACTCCCCGACGTGGGCGGTACCGACGTTGATGACGAGCCCGACCTTGGGCGGCGTGATCCCGGTCAGGTGGGCGATGTGCCCGATGCCACGGGCGCCCATCTCCAGCACAAGGTACCGGGTGGCGGCATCCGCGCCCAGCACCGTCAACGGCAGGCCGATCTCGCTGTTCAGGGACCTCTCGGTGGCCGTCGTCGGGCCAAGCGCAGGGAGGACCTGGGCGAGAAGATCCTTCGTGCTGGTCTTCCCTGAAGAGCCGGTCACCCCGACGATAACCGGCTCGCTGATCTGTCCGAGCACATGGCGGGCAAGGAGGGCGAGCGCGTCGAGAACATCATCGACCACGACGGCCGCCACACCAACCGGACGGGTCGCCAGCACGGCCACCGCACCCGCCTCAACAGCCCGGCCGGCGAAGTCGTGACCGTCCACCCGCTCACCCACGAGAGCAGCGAGCAGGCCGCCCGGCTCGACCTCGCGGGAGTCCACGACCGCAGGCGCCACCATCTGCGCCGCCGGATCCGGCACGTCACACAGGTGCCTCCCACGACGGCGGCGATTCGTTCGAGCGAGAGGGGAATCACTGGCTGCACTCCGTCCACATGAGGGGCCCCCAAGGTGCGGCTGCCCGCGCGCCGCCGCCCCGAGGTCGTGCACCGACCGTAACGCCTCCGGCCCCGGCGGCCAGCCCGCCCGGCCCCACCCACACCAGAGCGGAGTACATCCTGATGTCCCTTCTCAGCCAAGAGCCCCAGCTCGTCGCCGTCGTGACGGGCGGCCGGTCCGCCGAACGGGAACGCTCGCTGCTGTCCGGGCGCGCCGTCCACGAGTCCCTGCAACGCCAGGGCCACCGCACAGTGCTCCTCGACGCGGCCGACCGGTCCTTCGCCGACGAAGTCCGTCACACTGATGTCGCGTTCCTCGCCATCGCCGGGCAGTACGCCGAGGACGGCAAACTGCAAGGCCTCCTGGAAACACTCCGCATCCCCTACACGGGCTCGCCGGTCACGGCCAGCGCACTCGCCATGCACAAGACCCTGGCGAAGACCGTCGTCGCAGCAGCCGGTGTCCCAGTCCTTCCAGACGCAGAGATCCCGCCATCGGGGATGCCGGACGTCGTGGCCAAAGCCCTGGCAGAAAATCTTGCGTTCCCCCTCATCCTCAAGCCTCGCTCGGAAGGCGGATCGATCGGCATCACCCTGTGCCACGAGATCACCGAACTCACCGAAGCGGTCTCCTGCATCGAGCGATCCGGCGCCTGGCTCGTGGAGCCGTTCATCTCCGGCACACCGGTCACCTGCGCAGTCCTGGAGACCAGCGGCACCGTCATCGCGCTCCCCATCCTCGAAACGATCCCCACCACCGCCGAGTTCTACGACTACAAAGCCAAGCGGGACCCAGACCTTCACCAGTACCGGTGCCCCGCACAGCTCCCCCCGGACGTAGCAGGCTTTGTTGCCGAGTCGGCACTCGCCGCCCACCACGCGATTGGCTGCGCCGGCTACTCCCGCTCCGACTTCATCGTCTCCGCGGACGGACGGGTGACCTGGCTGGAGATCAACACCCTGCCCGGCCTGACCCATCACGGGAACTTCGCGACCACGGCCAGTGCCGCAGGCATCGGCTACGACCAGCTGGTGCGGATGATCCTCGCCACCGCCGACGCCACCGGCGGGTACCGGCCGTGATCCTCGAACCCTTCCATGTCGAAGCCGCGGCGAAGGCCCTGGACGGCGTTGCAGTCCGCACCCCGGCAGTAACCTCCCCGGCCCTGGACAAGACCTCCGGATACCCGGTGGTATGCAAGGCCGAAAGCCTGCAGCGCACCGGATCGTTCAAGTTCCGCGGCGCCTACCACCACACCGCATGCCTCCCTCAAACCGCTCGGGCGTCGGGCATCATCGGCGCCTCCTCCGGCAACCATGCCCAGGCCCTCGCTCTCACGGCCACGCTGCTCGGCATCCGGGCCACCGTCGTCATCCCCGACGACGCGCCCAAGGGAAAGATCCAGGGTGCCCGCGCCCTCGGCGCCCGCGTCATCACCTACGACCGCACCCGCCACGATCGCGACGCGATGGTCCGGGCTCTGTCCCAGCAGCACGGCCTGGCCGTCGTCCCCTCCGCGAACTCGCTGGACGTGATGGCCGGCGCAGGCACGGCCGCCCTCGAACTCCTCACTGACCACCCCGACATCACAACCCTCGTCGTACCCATCGGGGGCGGCGGCCTCGCCGCCGGCAGCGCCGTCATCGCCAAACACCTCAACCCGGACCTCCAGGTGATCGGGGTTGAACCGTGGAGCGCCGCCGACACCCTCCAATCCCTGCACGCCGGGCACCGCATCACCCTCCGTGCCGTCCCACGCACCATCGCCGACGGGCTCCGCCACATCACTCCCGCCGAACTCCCCTGGGAGGTAGACGCGCACCTGCTGGACGATGTTGTCACGGTCACCGACTACGACATCACCACCGCGATTGCATTCGCGTTCCGGCACCTCAAACTGGTCGCCGAGCCGAGCGGCGCGTGCGCACTGGCAGCCGTCCTTGCCGGGCAGGTCACACACTCTTCAGGGACCATCGGCGTGGTGATCTCCGGCGGTGGCATCGACCTCCCCATCTTCCATCACCTCACCACCGACGCCCAGTGCAAGGCAGACCCTCCCATGCCTGAAGACGACGCATTCCCTCCTGTGGCAGTGGGGACCATCCCCGCGGGTGCGGGGAGCAGACTGCGTGACCTGCAGCTCTAGTTCGGGACGCGGCGAACTGCGCGACGCCGACCACTGGGCCTACCAAGCCGCAACCCTCACCGACGCCCGCATCAGCTCCGCCTTCCGGCGGCCCACAGACTCCGTACAACGCCCCCACCGACCCAGCGCCGCGCTGCGCGCGGCGGTAAGCCGGCTGAAGGTCGACGAAGTGGAAGGAGTCGGCTTCGGCCGCTTCACGCGCCCCGACCCCCGCCTCGCCGACCAGATCCAAGAACTCGTCGGCGCCCTCTGACACCCACACACCGAAGGGCCCGCACCCTTCGTCGGTGCCCCGGACCCGCGGGGTCCGGGGCACCGTGCGGTGCGGCCCCAGGCCCTTCACCCGCCGTCACGACGAACTACCTCGCGAACGGAGACGTTGCAGCCCGAGGCAGCCTGACAGCGGCGCCCCTGCCGGGTCATGTCGGTAGCTGTCGGAGCAGGAGGTGAAGGGAATGAGTGTTGCCAGCATTGATCACACCGGCCCGTGGACCATGGCCGACGTCCTGGCCCTGCCCGAGGACACAAGGAACCGGATCGAGCTGGTCGGAGGCGCGCTCGTGATGAGTCCCAGCCCCGGCATCGCGCACCAGCGCGCCAGCCCTCGCCTGGCCGCCATGCTGGACGCCGCGATCGAAGCTGCGCAGGCGCCGCTCGAGGTCCTGGAAGCGGTCAACGTCGCCATGCCCGACGGGCTCCTCATCCCCGATATCGCCGTCATGGACGCCACCGCATCAGCGGAAGCCGGGCTGACCATCCATGCTGACGATGTCCTCATCGTGGTCGAGATCGCCTCGCCCTCCACCCGGCGAGCGGCTCCGCGCCGGAAGCCTGGAAGAGGTCCGGTTCACCAACGTCGAGCACCTCGAGTTCGACCTGTAGCCACACGCCCCGAACAGCTCGCGAGCCCCGGACCGCAGATGGCCTGGGGCTCGCTCACGTAGCTGTGAGAGATCCGGTGTTCACGATGCCGTGACGGTCACCTGATCATGTAACAGGTGGCGCATCCTCACAGGACGCGCCACCTGGTGGGCGCCGCGCTGGAACGCGGTGAGCCCGGACCCTGTTTCATGGTGCAGCCATGGCGCCAGGGAACCTCGGCGGCAGGTGCCGGAGGCGGCGTTGCAAGGACCATGGCATCCCGACTCCGTCAGGGCAATGGCACCTGGAAGAAAATGCACCAACAAAGCAGTGTCCGTCAGCTCACCTGCAGTTTTCACATGCCCGGCCTCCCACTCGGCCACTCGTTCGCCACCGCGCGGTGGCGAATTCCTGGACGACTGGGCATCAAATACTTCACCCAAGGGGCCACTCATTGTGATTGTCGGGATGCCGGTGAGAGGATCAGCCCTCGCCGACGGGCCGACCTGGAAGTCGCCGCCGGGCGTACACGGTGCAGCCAACTCCCCACGCCCGCATAGGGCGTGACATCACGACAGGCAGGTAGACATGCGTTCCATCCCCTTATGGCCAGTCCCCGGTCCACACCCTGCGCACCAGGGCCTCAGCGTGGCAGAGGTGCGCCTCGTCATCGTGGTGGTCGTCGTGGCCGCAGCGCTCGCGGCCCTCGGCATGCCAGTAACGGGGGCCCTGGCGTTTGTCGGCGGAGCCCTGGGCATCGCTGCTCACTCGGTCAAGGCCCTGCGCGCGCCACAGGTTCCGCCACCCGACGGCGTCTGAGTCTCCCGTGGGACGGCGTGAGAACGCCGTTGCCGCCGAAACCAAGCAGGCCAAGGCGCTCGCGTTATGGCTCCGCGCCCAACGCGAGCGCTGCGGACTCACCTATGCGGCAATGGCCAAACTGACCGGTCACCAGTTCACTGCGTCAGCGCTTTCCCGGGGTGCCTCTGGCCGCGTCCCCTCCCTCCGCCTGGTAATCGCTTTCGCGACCGCGTGCGACGCAGATGCCGACGAGGCGGTGCGCCTATGGAAGGCCGCGCGCAAAGCCAGGGAGGAACGACGGCGCCAGGCAGGGATCTCTCCGGAGTTCAGAGACCTGGCGAGCTCGGTGCGCTCGGTCCTGCGCCACCCAGCCGTCGTCGACACCTTCGGCAAGCTCCACGACGTCATGGTCGAGATGCGGGCCCGCCAAGGCCAGCCGTCCCTGGGCGAGTTGCAGACGCTGGCCGGGCGCACCCCGGACGGACGCCACAGGCTGCCCAAGAGCAGTCTGAGCGTCGTCCTTCGGGGCGAGGCGGTCCCCTCGCGAGAACACCTCACGGCGTTCATGGAATGCATGGGCCATCCCCCGGACACCGTGCGGCGTTGGCAGCAGGTCTGGGACCGCATCTCCCAAGCCGAGAGGCCGCTACCGGCAGCCACGAGGTCGACGTTCTTGGTGGATGCCCCGGAGCCTGACAGCCCGGTCGGGCGTGCAACCGCTGCGTTCCCATTGGACGCTCTCGAAGAGGTGGGCCACTTGGACGCTCTGCGGGGGTGGATCACTCTGAAGGCCGCCCCCGGCCTGAAGAGCCAGCAGGGCCCCCAAAAGGCACTCCCCTTCGCGGGTACAACGCGTGCTGGGCTGCCCATCAGGACACCCCGTCGCTACAGCGTGCGGATGAGAGCCGTCAGCAGCCCCACCTATGGGTTCATCACGCTGCAGCCCCGGGAACCCTCTTTCCGGCCTCCATCGACTGCCGGGAGCCCTCTTCCCATCGCCCTGCCAGCACAGGCCGCGGTGAGCGCCGTGCAACCGGCTCAGCCCACCGTGTTAGGCAGCCTCGGCCGTGCGATCGAGCGCTGGCTGCCGAAGAGTTCACGATCCGACCGCACCCGCTGGCCGAACTTCTGACGATCTGTTTACAGGCGATCCGTGATCCCTAGGAAGCATGAGCGATCACGAGCAGCAGCGGCCGGCCCCAGTCCGCGGCAAGGTCCTGGAGGCTCTCACTCGAGCGGAGCGGAGGATATTCACCCGACCTGTGCCGACATCCGCCAAGTCTCAAGTGAAATTCCTTCTCACGCGATCGAAACGGATGTCAGTGTTGCTTCCTCTGACCTGCAAGAACCCCTGTACACCCTTGCCGAGGCGTATGACGCGGGCTTCGTCCCCTGGAAACCGACCACGATGCGGCAGTACCTCGTGCGCTCACAGCGCCGCGGAATCCCTCTTCCAAGGAGTGCTTGGGATGGACAGGCCCACCACTACACCGAAGAGCAGTTGAGAACGTGGCTCGCCAATTGGCGGGCTAAGCTCAATGCCGCTGTTTTAAGCCGTGACCTTCGGTTTTCGCTTGGCCGGGGCGGTCTTGGAGGCGGGGGTAATGGTGACGGCTTCGGCGGGCGGGGCAGCAGGCTGGGGCCAGTCGCGGTGCTGAGGCCGTTTGAGGCCCCAGTTGGACATCTTGCGCTTGACGACGCGGGGGAAGGCACGGAGTCTGCGGACCGGCAGGAGGTGGCGGGTGATCTCGGCGAGGGCGCGGTCCCAGGCGGCGGTGAGGCGCTCAGGGGGAAAAAGCCGCCTGGGCGGGGACCTGGCGGCGCACAACGCGCAGGGAGCGGGTGAAGGACAGCCGGTCCGGGTCGGTTCCGGTTTCGACCGCGGCCTGGTGCATGACCTGGCGGAGTGCGTGGTGGACGAGGAGGAAGCCGTAGACCTCCTGCTCGACACCTTCGGGGTATCTGGAGCGCAGAACCACGTCCGCACCGCGCTGGTGGACCTTGATCTCGTCCAGCACCCCTTCCACTTCCCACCGCTCGTGATACAGGGCCGCGAGTTCCTGCGCGGGTGCCTGTTCGGGATCGAGGATCGTGGTGACCAGCCGGATCGGGCCGGCCTCTTCGTGGCCGGCGATGGTGTACTCCACCACCCGCACCAACTGCCCGTGCACGCGGCGCTTGTCCCGTGCCGCGTAGATCTCCGAACGGTAGGAGCCGTCCGCGTACTGCTCGCACACGGGCAGCACCGCGTTGGACTTGACCCGCCACAGCAGGTCCGCCCCCGTCCCGGCGGCGGCCTTCCACCGGTCGAAGGAGAGGAAGTTGCGGTCGGCCAGCAGCAGCATCCCCTGCTGAAGCCGCGGCAGCAGGGTGTCGGCCAGCACCGTCTCGGCCACCGTGCACGCCCCGGTAGCCGCGGCGAAGACCGCATGCGTGCCGCACTCGGCCAGCACCACCAGCCGCACCTGCGGAAACGCGCCCTTCTTCTCACCCCGCCCGGACCCCGGGCGTCCGAAGAACGCGTCGTTGGCCGGGGTGTCCGCCACATCCAGTGTGGTGCCGTCCACCGCCACCACCCGCCGCCCCCGGTACCAGGCACCGACCGTGTCCGGCGTCGCCACCGGCCGGCACACCCGTACAAACAGCGCCCGCAGCGGCTCCGGCCCCAGCCGGGCCCGCGCTCGCGAAATCGCCCCGGTCGAGGGCACATCCCACCTGCCCCGCCACCGGCCGGCCCAGGCCAGCCCCTCCGTCAGCAGCCGCGCGACCTCCTCATACGCCTGCCCGGAGAACAGACACATCGCCAGCACGAAATAGACCACGACCCGCGCTGGCAGCAACCGACTCCGACACTCAACCCTGCCCGTCTCAGCAACAACCTCATCGACCAACTCCGCCGGGAACGCCCGCGTCAACACACCCAACGCGATGCGATCCGACAACCGCTCCTCAACCGGCGGCTTGACCTGCCCAGCCCGTGGCACCAGCACCCCTCCCGCGGCACACGCTACAGACAAGACCAGACAGGGGCAGACCGGTCCGCTCGGTGATCAGGTGGATCTTTGAGCCGTACTTGCCCCGGTCGACAGGATTCGGATCTGTCAGCTCCCCTTTTTCAGGGCCCGCATGTTCACCGAGTCGATCGCGCAGCGAGACCAGTCCAGGTCGCCGCGGGAGCCGAGTTCGTCGAGGACCAGGCGGTGCAGCTTGGCCCACACGCGGGCCTTCGTCCACTCGGTGAACGGCGGTGGGCTGTCGCCCCAGACGGTCCGAACGACGACGTCGGTAGTTGCTGCCACGTGCAGCCCGACGTCGCCACGAACACGATCGCTGCCAGCACCTTACGGTCGCCGTGCCGGCGCCGGCCGCCACCTTGAGGCCGCGATGGTGCCTCCGGCACGACCCGCTGGAACAGTTCCCACAACTCGTCCGGCACCAGCCGCTCAATGATCCCCCCACGACCAACAGCCTACTAAGCCAAATGAGATGGCTTCTAATTGGCCGTACTGGCTGGGGTGGATCTCGGGGTTTCAGGTGCCCTCCGTGCAATCCCGGCATCCGCTGGGCCGTGACATGACACCTTGGCTGCACCAGGCGCAGCAGCTGGCCGAGATGAACTGGTCGCCTGCGTCGTCCCGCAGCCTCGCATTGCATCGCAATGCTGGTAGACAGTCGGTGCTCGTGACCTGACCGGTTGCCCTGCGGTTTGGACGGGTGTCTCCTGGTAGAAGGGGCTGATGATCCGGGAGTGGTCCAGATGACTAGCCCAAGCGCGTGTGCTCACTGTGGAGCTCCAGCGACGCCCGGAGCCGAAAGGTGCATCCGGTGCGGGCATAATTTTGCACCGCGACATCCCGACCAATCTTCTGCGCCATCCGATCCTCCCAGCGCGGCTCCTCCCGGAGCGCGCCCCGGCGGGGGCGGGTGGAACGCGCCGTCCCCAGGAGAGGCCCGTTGGCCACCCGAGGCCTTCACTCCCGCCCAGCCTTCGGCTGCTGCGAGCCCTCAATCGACTCCGTCGCTCAGTATCAGCAACGGAGTGGTAGAGGGGCAGGTGCACGGTGTGCAGTCACGCACCGAGCAACAGGGGGAATCAAACTACGAGACGGTGTGGACGTTCCGCGTTGAACGCTATGACGAGTGTCAATGGTCATTGAGATGCCCAGGTGGGTGGCCGTTGGAGGCTCAGGCTGGTGGCCATCAGAAAGCCAGGCGTGTGGCCAGTGGTGTTCCCGGGGTGGGGGTCAGTTCAAGGGGACCACTCCCTTCCCGGCGAGGGCTTCGGCGAGGCGATGCGAGTCACCGGTGGTGGTAACGAGGTGAGCGTGATGCATGAGGCGATCGGTGCTCGCGCCCGCGAGAGTCTTCGGCATGATCGTGTCGAAGCCCGAAGGGTGAATGTTGCTGGTCACGGCGATGGACCGGCGTTCGTAGGCTGCGTCGATGATCCGGTAGAACGCCTCGGCGGCGTCTTCCCCGACGGGCAGCAGGCCGATGTCGTCGATGACGATAAGGTCCGCGCGGCAGATCCGGGCGACGGTCCGTGCGGTGGACCCGTCGACCTTCGATTTGCCGATCGCGGCGCTCAGCGTCTCCAGGGTGAACCAGGACACCCGCAGGTCCTTCTCGATCGCGGCCTGGGCCAGGCCCTCGGTGAAGTGGCTCTTGCCCGTCCCCGACGGGCCGGCGATCACCAGATTCTCGGCGCGGCCGATCCACTCCAGGGTGATCAGGGAGTTCTGGGTGGGTTCGGGGATGGTGGAGTCCTCGGCTCGCCAGGAGCCCAGGGTCTTGCCGGTGGGGAAGTTCGCCGAGTGGCGGCGAAGACGCCGGGTGGCGGCGTCGCGGCCGGTGACCTCCTCGGATATCAGCAGCCGCAACACCTCGGCGGGGTCCCAGCGTTGGGCTCGGGCGGTGGCCAGGACGTCCGGGGCCGCTTTGCGCATATAGGGCAGGCGCATGCGGCGCATGAGCTTGTCGAGCTCCTCGGGCAGGGCCGGGGCCTGTGGAAACGTCATGGTCGTGAATTCCTTCGTCGGTCAGGGTTAGCGCCGATAGGCTCGACGGGTGATCGATATGCAGGTGCGCGGTGACAGCGGCGACGTCATAGCCCGGGCCGAGGGCGGGTTGCGGTGGACTTCCGCTTTCGGTGATCTGAATCCGGGGCTGTTCCCGATGCTCTGGGGCCTGATTCCCTATGGGGATGCAGTCTTCAACCATCGGCAGGTGTCGCTGCTGCTGGCGGAACTCGACCGGCTCCCGGCAGCTTGCGGCGGTGACTGGGTCGGGCAGGCTCGCGAGTTGTGTCAGGTAGTGGAGCAGGGGTCACACCGTTATCTGTGGTTTGTCGGCGACTGACCGCAGAGTCGTGCGTCAACTTCCTTGAAGTCGTTGCCTACTGGCCCAGGGCTTGCCAGCCGATGGTTCCGTTCTGGACGGAGTGGGCCTCGTCCGCGCGGACGACCTCGCCGACGGGCTTGCTGTCCGCGATGTGTCCCAGGATCGAGAGCAGGTCGTCGTCGGCGAAGCGCCCGGCCGTGGCCGCAAGCCCGAGGGCCTGGTCGACTTTGTCGTTGCCCAGGACGGTGGCGAGCTCGACCGCGCGGGCCATCTTGGCGCGAATGCGGGTGGCGCCGGCGGGTCCGGCTTCCTTGAGCCAGCGCCCAGCCCCGGGGCCGATGCCCATGAACGCGATCTCCGCTTCCGAGCGGGGCTGCAGCCTCGGCTGGTGGATGCTGCGGCCGTCGGGATGGTCGGGGTAGTGCGCGTCGATGATCTGCGGAACACCCGGGGTGGAGAGCTTGTGGCGCCAAATCTCCGACAGGTCACCGGAGTTGGTGCGGGCGGTGATGGATAGTTCCTCGCCGACCACCCGGCACCACACCTTGGCGCCGGTATAGCCCGGCGGGGTCGAGTAGCGCACCGAGTTGAAGCTGATGGTGCGGTCCGAGCCGACCAGTCTCTCCTCGCCCAGTGCGAGCGCGAGCGGCTCGATGGGCAGGACATGTAGCGTGGTGCGTTCGATGTCGAGGCGGTCGGCGGGTATCTGCCCGGTCGCCCGGTGACGGCGGGAGTTCACCGCATCGCACCAGGCCAGGCAGGCATCGGCGAGCTCGGCGAAGGTGTCGTAGGCAGCCAGCAGGTTCGCATCTGTGGGCACCAGGTCGGCCTTCGCGATGCGGACTGTGGCCTCCGCGCCGCCCTTCGATTCGGGATCGTAGGGCACGCAACTGACCACCTGGCAGCCGTAATGCCGACCCGCGGCGACCATCTGCGGATGACGTACCGGGATCCCGGCGATGTGCTCGACGGTGACCGTCTTCGCGTTGTCGGTCAGTACATACGTCGGTGCCCCGCCGATCCGCCTGAGCGTGGTGTCCAGACAGGCCACCAAAGTGCCCAGCGTGCAGTCCCAGACCGGGATCACCACCCGGAACCGCGACCAGGACAGCCACGCGCAGAACAGCCAGGTTCGACGCCCCGCGATGCGCGGACCCTCGCCCCAGTCGAACTGCAGCCACCGGCCCGGCTCGGGAATCCACGGGCGGTACGTTCGTCGCTTGCCGGCCTTCCATGCGGTCTTTGCCGTGTTCACCGCCCGTCTCGTCGAGCGTTCGCTGCCCCGGTAGCCCATCTTCACGAGCTTGTCGTGGACCACATCGGCGCGGATCGTCGCCTTCGACTGCTCGACCCACTCCTCGACCTTCTCCAGGAACGCGTCGATCATCTTCGGCCGCGGCTCTCGCTCATAGGGATTGCGCCCGCCGTTGCGGGCCTCGACATACCGCTTGACCGTCTTCGGGTCGTGCCCCGTCAAGGTCGCCGCGGACCAGACCGTCCCGGTCAGGTCGTACGCCTCAAGGATTTCCATAATCTCCGTGTCAGACTTCGTCACAGGACCTCTCCGGCCGGTAGCTGATGCGTGGAAACACCAGCAAACGGGCGGAGGGGTCTCCTCCAGTTAAGGAAGTGATCAGGAACACCACTGGTCAGACGGCCATCCACCTGGAATACCGGTGGCCATCAGCCTGGACTCGGCTGGCCGCACATCTGGACTTTGCCACGGCCGCCGTCAACGAGGCCGGCAATCGAGTGCTGCTGGTGCCGGTGGAGATGCGGGGCTACGCGTTCGAAGGGGCGATTTCCGAGGGCGATTGGGTACGGGCGCACGGCAAGATGAAGAGAGGCACGCTGCGGGCGAGCAAAGTGGAGAATCTGACGAGCGGGGCTGGCGTCAACGCCAAGACGACGCCCAAGGGTTGCTTGATTGCCTTTGCCGTCGTCTTCGCCGCCGTCCTCGCTTTCCTCATCTGGGGCTTCTTCACTCAGGTCGTCGGGCGATGACGATCGAGCGCCTGACCGCGGAGGACCTGGACCATCTGCAACGTACCGGCTTCGAGCCACCTCGCCTCGGCCCAGAGAGCCACCTGACGCAAGCGCCGCTCGGCCTGCGTACTCTTGTGCGGGTCGCCGGTATCGGACGCCTGGAGAAGACCCAGCACACGCCTTTCGGCGACACGAGCGGGACACGCTGCAACGGGGACCCGCAGCCTTCGCGAGACCTGTTGGTCACTCTTTACAACTACCAGGTGCCGCTGGCCTTCATGGTCAGCTCCGAACCGGGCCAGGCGGCATTCCGTGCCGGCACATGGCTTCCCGAAGGCAGCTACAGTTCTGCGGCGCAGGAGAACGAGCGACTGCTGGAATCGGCTCTGCGGGCGCTGTACCCGACCGTCGACATCCGCCCCGACGACCCGGTAACAGGAACATGGCAGATGGGTGGACTGGTACTTGGGATTCCTACGCCCACTCCTCCGGACTCTGCCGAAGGAGTTCGCCAATTCGACCGGCTGCTGCGCGCGCTCCACCAAGTGCGGTGGGCCGCGCTGATATTGGCGCAGCCTCTCGGCGAGACGCTGGTACGTGACCTCAAACTCAGGCTGATCAACGAAATGCGCTCAGTTCAGACAGCGGTAACGGCGGGCGGCGTCCCAAGCCCGCTCGCTGATCACTACCTTGAGTTGCTCGGCGTGCAGCTCAAGGCCTTCGCCGACGGCCAGGGGACCGGTGCCTGGCGCACCGCCGCTTACCTGCTCGGTGACGCCGACGGATACCCCCAGGTAGCGAGCCTGTGGCGGGGCATCTTCTCTGGTGACGACTCGCTCCCCGAACCTGTACGCGTATCGGACCGCGACGACGTGCCCAAGCTCGCCAACTCCTGGGCCATGCCAGACCCAGTCGCCGACACCAGCGCCCAAGGACACTACATCCAGCCCTTCCAACACCAGACGCTGCTCACTTCGACACAACTCGCCGCATACGTTCACTTCCCCAATGTGGAGACCAACGGGTTCGTCATCACCCAGGTACCTCAATTCGACACCGTGCCGCCGGCCGCCGACAGTGCGGCACTCAATCTGGGCTCAGTCGTCGAACGGCAGCAGATCACCCGAACCTCGTACGGTATCCACCCCGACAAACTCACCCGCCACACCTTTGTCACTGGCGTCACGGGGTCCGGCAAGACCAATACGGTCTTCTACCTTCTGCGCCAGGCCGCCGAGCGCAGCGTTCCCTTTCTCGTCCTCGAGCCCGCCAAGACGGAATACCGGGTCCTGCTGCGCGACCACGTGCTCGGCACTCAGCTTCAGCTCTTCACGCTCGGCGACGAGAACGTCTCCCCCTTCCGGCTCAATCCCTTCGAGGTCCCAGAAGGCATCCCCGTCGCAGTCCACCTCGACCTGCTGCGCTCCGTGTTCAACGCCAGCTTCGGCATGTGGACCCCGCTACCACAGATCCTCGAAGTCAGCCTGCACGCCATCTACGCCGACCGCGGCTGGGACGTCACCACTGATACCAACCGCCGACTCGACGAAGCTACCGACCGCTCCATAGCCTTCCCCACACTGACCGACCTCGTCCGAAAAGTCGAAGAACTCGTCCCCCAGCTCGGCTATGAGGACAAGGTCACTGGAGACCTCCGGGCAGCACTGAGCACTCGCCTGAACAGCCTCCGTACCGGAGGTAAAGGCCGTATGCTCGACGTCCGCCGATCCTCGCCCTTCGAACTGCTCCTCGGCCACCCCGCCGTCTTGGAACTTGAAGGTATGGGCGACGACGACGACAAGGCTTTCATGATGGGCCTGCTGATGATCCGCCTGGCCGAGCACCGCCGCTGCCAGGGCGACACTGATGGACTGCAGCACCTCCTCGTCATCGAGGAGGCACACCGGCTGCTGGCCAACACCGCAGGCCCCCGGAGCAGTGGCGAAGTAGTCGAAGCCAATGTGCGGGGCAAGGCGGTCGACACGTTCACCAGCCTCCTATCCGAGATTCGCGCCTATGGCCAGGGCGTCATCGTCGTCGACCAGATCCCGGCGAAGCTCGCGCCCGACGTCCTGAAGAACACCAACCTCAAGATCGCCCACCGGATCGTTGCCGGGGACGATCGCGAGGTGCTCGGCGCCACCATGGTGATGACACCCGGTCAGGACGTCGCCCTGGCCACCCTGCCGGTCGGACGGGCGGCTGTCTTCACCGACGGCGATGACGCGCCGCTGCTGTTGCAGGTGCCGCCCTCTAAAGGCGGGTCGGGAACCTGGCCCACCCCCGGCGAGGTGCGCGAACACATGGCCTCGCGCCGGCCTGATGCCGGAGGCATGACGTTCTCTACGGACTGTGATCAGCGGTGCTTGGCCGCGCCCGGGGCGTGTGAAGTGGCAGGCGCTCTGGTTGAGAACCGGGCGGTGATGCGTTCATTCGCGCGGGTAGTCCTGTCGGCGGTCCATTCCGCCGGCGGTATGGAGCGTTGCTGGCAGGACGTCACCGCCACGGTGGAACCGCACCGGCCCAGATGGGTGGAGAGCAAGGCACTGCTCGCCTGCCTGGTACGCCACGGTGCCTGTCGGCTCGCCGACGCCCGTGGCGCCCGAGCCGGCTGGACCTATGCACAGACCCTGACGGTCGCTGACCTGATCGACAAGGCGCTCGTCGCCCACATCGAAGGCCACGCCACGACCGACGATGTCACGGCACTGCGACGACAGCTGCTGGCGCTGCAGGGCGATGGCTACGGCCCCTTCCTCGGCTGTGCCCGAATCTGGGAGGGCCGCCCGGGCCCGTGCCTGTGCGCGAGCCCGGTGGCCGAACTGGTGGAGGCAGGGGGGTTCGCCAAGGCGTGGGCCAAGGCGCGGGACACCGACCGGGCCTCGCTTGAGGGCGGTCGCCGGAATCTGTGGAATGTCTGCCAGGACGCTGCCTACCAGCTCGTGGAGTACCCGGCTGAGGGCCAGGCTCCCGATCTCGTCGCGCGGCTGAAGGGCGTCGCCAACTGCACCGCGCTTTGCTTCGCGCAACAGATGCTGGCAGCCGAGGAATGGACCCACCCGGCCACCGAGCGCCGCGCCCTGACCGAACTGCTCGTTGAAGCGGGCCGCCAGGTGGCGGGGATGGGGGCCGAGGAGGTGCCATGACGAAGACTGTGAGGTCCGAGGGTAGTGGGACGGTAGAGACCAACACCACCAGCGCCGATGGCCGCGTCGTGATCGAGGCAGTCCACAAGGACGCCTATGGGTCGGTGACCGGCATCGATTACACGCAAGAGGTAACCAGGGCGGACGGCAAGGAAAGCTTTGGGGACTGCAGAGACGCCAACGGTAATGTGACCTACCGCAGTCACGAGCAGCAGCACACCGACGCTGATGGGAAGAAGACAACCGAGCGCACCGAGCACGAGCGCGATCCGGATACGGGCGAAACCACTGATCGACAGGAACAGGAGGTCAATTACCCGGACGGAACGACAGAGGAGAGCTGGCAGGAGTCGAAGGTCGACGCCAACGGAAACACCGATGACGCCTCGGGCACGAAGGACCGAGACGGCAACACCAGCACTTCGCGAGAGATATTTGATGCGACCACGGGCGAGACGACTGACATCACGGAGACCGAGGGCGCGGACGGCAACGGCACCCGTCACACGACGGTTACCGATAAGAACGGCAACGTCATCTTGGACATCACAGACGACGAACCCAATATCTTCGGCGACGCGGACGAACTCGACGGCGAGGGAGAGGAAGGGGGCGAAGGCGGCCCGAATGGCGGAGATAAGGCGGACACGGGCGGCAGGGACTTCGACGGCGGGGAGCGAACGGGCAGCAGCGAGGGAGAACACGGCGGCGAAGTTGGTGACGCAGGTAGGAGCGACGCCGGAGACTTCGCGGGCAGGGACTTCGGCGGCGGGGCCGAGGGCAGCACCAACAGTGACGGGGGTGAAACCGAGCATGGACGGGCTTGAGCGTGCGGACGTAGAAGAGGTGGAACCGGGCCGTGACCGACGCTTGGCGCCCGGGACGCGTGCAGGTTCGCACGTAGACCGGTCCCGTCGGGGCGGCCGTCTTGGCTGAGGGCAGGTCAGCCTACGTCCATGTGGACGTTGGTGGACTTCACGCGGGCTGTGGCCGAGACGCCGGGTTCGAGGCCGAGTTCTTCGACGGCCTCGCGGGCCTTTGGGGTCTGGGCGGACAGGCCGATGCCCACCTCGGCCATCGCGGCGACGGCGGCCGGGTTCACGGTGTCGGCTGGTGCAGACCCGGCGGAGCGGACCTCGATCCGGTCGCCTGCGAGGTGGTTGAGGAAGGCGGCGGCCATCTGGGAGCGGCCGGCGTTGTGGACACATACGAACAGCATCGACGGCCTCGCGGCAGATGGGTCAGACACGGGCGGGGCCTTCCGGGGAGACGGCGGGGTCGGCCGCCGCTGAGGGTTGGGGGAAGTAGCGGCGGGCGGCGAGGGCGACGTAGACGAGGCCGATGAGGACGGGGACTTCGATGAGGGGGCCGACGACTCCGGCGAGGGTCTGGCCGGAGGTGGCGCCGAAGGTGGCGATGTCGACCGCGATGGCGAGCTCGAAGTTGTTGCCCGCCGCGGTGAACGCGAGCGTGGTGGCCATCGGGTAGTCGAGGCCGACCGTACGGCCGCCGACCCACTCGCACCCCTGTGGCCGACCTCGGGCACACTGCTCGACGTCGTCTACCGGCCCTGGCCCACCCCGCTCGCCCAGGCCGCCCGCCGCGCGGGCAGTACCGTCATCGGCGGACTGCCGATGCTCGTACACCAGGCCGCCCGGCAGGTCGAACTCCAGACCGACCTCACCCCGGCGCCCCTTCCCGCGATGCGGGCCGCCGCCGAGCAGGCCCTGGGCGCTGTCGCCGCGCAGGCGTAGGCGAGAGCGGAGCCGCCCGGGCCGCTGCCTCCGCCGGCCCCCGGGGGGCGGTCTGGCCAGGCCACCGCGCCGTTGCCAGCACTGCCGCGAGCCGCTGAAGGCGACCGCCCGCAGCGACGCGAAGTCTGCTCGAAGGCGTGCGCACCGGCACTTCGCCGAGACAGTCGAGCTCGGGTTCGTCCTCATCAACCAGGGCGGCGACGCGGTGTCGGTGCGCTGCCCCGTGTGTGGGCACCGGTTCATCCCCGGTCACGGCCACCGCCGGGACGCCATCTACGACCGAGCCGCGTGCCGACAGGCCGCCTACCGGGCCCGCAGGGCCCAACGCCTACGGAAAGCCGTCACGGCCCCGCCGGACGTGGAGCCTTGGGAAGCCGCTTGCCCGAGCCCGTCGCCCAGCTGGCCCGCACCGTCGCCGCGAACCGCAAGGGGCACGCGACCATCGGCGCCCTGGCTCCGTCTCCATGGCTCTTCCCCGGCGGCCAGCCCGGACGCCCGATCAGCACCACACAGCTGACCCAGCGCCTGAACCAGCTCGGGATCCGGCCCAACCAGGCCCGCAGCACCGCTCTCTTCCAGCTCGCCACCGAAATCCCCGCCGCGATCCTCGCCTGCACCCTCGGCATCCACACCGACGTTGCCGTCGCCTGGCAACGACTCTCCGCCGGCGACTGGGCAACCTACGCCGCCGAAGTCAGCCGACGCCCCAGCAACCGAACCTCAAGGCCGGCAGAAGCCACCGAATAGGAGATCCAGATGCACGCTCCCTCGCTCGACGCGGACTGGCTCGTCGTCTGGCAGCACCAGATCACCAAGTCGCTTCAGCGTGTGCTCAGCTCTTTCGAGGACACCCACGGCTACCCGCCCGGCGACAACGAGATCATCCTGGCAAATGCCGCCAGCCGATCAGCAGCCTCACGGTTCAAGGGGCACCCCGCAGCCGCACCCACCTTGATCGCGTTCTACGACACGATCTCCGAGGCAGCCCTGCCCGACATCGACAACGGGCACTTCATCCACTCACCCGACCACGTGCTCAACGACCTCGCTGAGTACGACGCCGTGCACGTTGCAGACGACGCGGTCGGCATCGTGTTCGGAAGCGACGGCGGAGGCAACCTCCTTGCCGTCGACCCGAGCGGGACCGTCCATCGGTCCACCACCGCGTCTTGGTTCGACGCCTTCGAACCGATTGCCCCCAGCTTCGTCGGCTTCCTCGAACAGCTTCAGCAGGCCGTCGCCGACTTCGCAGACACAGGGTTGCCACCCGAGCATCGCTGACGTGCCCTGGCCCAGACCATGCCCTCCCACAGCCAGGTATTCGGACAGTTCCGATACCCGACTCCACCATTACAGACCCTCGCCGAGACCCACGAGCGGGAGTTCCTGCGCTACCGGAAGATCACCGCCGACGCCCGGGAGCTGGCCACCGATCCGCGCGACCTCTACGACATGCTGGAGCTCGACAAGCGCACCGACCGCATCCTGCCCAACGGACTGTGTCTGCTGCCGCCCCGTCAGGCATGCGCGAAGGGCAACGCCTGCCTGACCTGCGACAAGTTCGCCACAGACACCACCTTCCTGCCCGAACTCACCGCCCAGTAACAACGCACCGCCCAACTCATCGACGAACGGCAGAACGCGTTCACCGCCGGACCGGACAGCCGATGGGGCGAGGAAAACATCTGGCTCGCCGGACGCCGCCAGGAACAGGACGCCCTCGGACGCATCATCCTCAAGCTGGAACAGACCCTGCTTACCGACGGACCCCCGCAGGCCGTCCGCGGTGCCGGCGTCGACGCCCGCACCGACGCGATCACCCGCAGCCAGGACAGGAGCTGACCGGCATGCGCGGCAACCCCGACAACCTCCGCCAGGCCGCCGCCCGCAAGAGCGCCGCCGCCCAGGCCCGCGCCGAGAAGGGCCTGCGCGAGATGATCCGCCGCGGACAGCCCATCACCTTCCGCGGCCTTGCCCAGGCCGCCGACGTCTCACTCGACTTTCTCTACCGGTGCACCGAGCTCCGCCGACGCGTCGAACAGCTCCGGGACCAGCAGCGAAGCCACCCGCCACAGCCTGCAGAACAACCGCCCAACGACTCGCCCAGCAGCGTCGTCCGCACCCTTACCGCCCAGCTCGCCGAACTCAAGGAACGGCACCGCGACGAAGTCCAAGCCCTGCGGCAGGCCATCGAAGCGGCCCAGAGCGAGAACCTCGAACTTCGGGGCCGCCTCGGCCCCCGGCACACCGCCCGCCCCGAGACCTCCTGACATCGCTCTCGTGCGGAGGCACGGCCTCAGTGGGGCGCCGTGACCGCAGCACCCCGGATCCGCTCGATCTCAGCGGCCGGAAATGGTGTTCGCTTACTCTCGGTGAGTAGGCGGCGACGGAACTCGCCCATGACGACGGCGGTCCGGGCATGCCGGTCGATGATCGCCGCGATCTCAGGCCGGACCCCCTCGGGCTGTTGGCCAGTCACCCACTCGCGCAGAAACTCCTCGTGTTCCATGCCGCCACGCAGGCGCTCGGGCAAGTGGTGGCGGAGGAGATGCCTAGCGGTGTGGCAGTGGTCGTAGGCGAGATGGTTTGAGAGGAACTCGACCTCGACCGCTGACAGTTCGAAGCTGGAGCTCAGGGCGAGTCCGAAGTCCGCGAAGTAGAGCAGTCGGCCGTCAGTCAGGACATTGGCGAAGTGGGCGTCGAAGTGGACCAGCCCGTGCGAGCTCATGAAGGCGGTCCCCCTCGCCAGAGCCTCCTCCACCCACGGATAAGGCGAGCCCTCCTCGCTCTCCAGCACACCTTCCCGGCGGTCGTCCAGCCACGCGGCGAGCGTCTGCGGCACGTGTTCCAGGAAGAGCACCAGGCTGGACGAAGACCGGCCGATGGCCTCCAGCCGCTCGCGCACCGCCGATGAGCCCTCCCAGTGCGCGACCGCCCCCTCGACGCCCCCGAACTCGTCGGCGAACGCCTCGGGAGGGGAGTCGGGCAGGATGCGCCAGTGGTACATCAGCGGAAAGCCCTCGTACTCATTCCCGAGGACCCAGTGAGTCGTCATTGTGTGCACGGCCAGCTCCCGCCAGGCCCCGAACCCCGCCGAGCCCACCCCGTACTGGTAGAACATCGGCAGCCCGAAGAGATTCGCCGTCGACCGCGCGTTCTCCGGTCGCAACTCCAGCTCCGTCAAGGGGACCCGCTTGACGAACACCCGCGTCCCGTCGATGTCCAGCTCCGCCAACCGGCCCCCGATGCCTGACCCGAGTGGGCTGGCAGCAGCCACGACCTCGCCGAGCCGACGGTCGCTCAGCAGGGACAGGCGCGTGGCCGCAGTCCCATAAGTCGCGAGCCGCCCGGCATACCGCGGGTCTGGGTGCTGCATCGTGGACTCCTCGGTGCCCCGAACCGGGGCGTCGGTGATCTCGCGAACAATGATCGACCATATCCGCCGGGGCCTTCCCGGCAAGTCCTCGAAGCCGCCCAAGAGTGAGGGCCCCCGGCGCTGCCTCGGCCCTCGACACATCTCCCGCTCCAGACCCTTTGACGCCCATCTCTTACGGGCGCGACCGCAAGTGCTCTACCTGCGCGAACACCAGCCGTTCACCCCCTTTGCCCCAGATACGCTCTGGACCACGAAGTACATCGACGCCACCGTCGAACAGCTCCGTGCCGAAGGCCACGAGATCCGCGACGAGGACATCGCCCGCCTGTCCCCGCTCAAGCACCGCAACCTGAACCTGCTCGGCCGGTACAGCTTCACCGCCTCCACCCCGGCCGCCGGTGCCCTGCGCCCGCTGCGGGACCCGGACGCGCCCGGGGTGGACGACGATGACGAGGGCCAGGAGGAGTGATCGGGGTCAGCCCTTCTCGGCAGTGTGACGCTCCGTCCGCTCGATTCGGCGGTCGTTCAGACCATGGTCACGCATGAGGTCAGCTGCGGTTTCCACCAGGGCACCGCTCAGCTCGACCTCCATCAGGTCAGGCAGCTCGGGGTAGTCGTCGGGGATGTGACCCCACTCGTCCAGGAGCCCCGCGGCAATCGCGCGCATGCCGGACAGAGGAGAGAAGCAGTGCTGATGAAGGTGCTTCAGTTCGTCGCGGCGGATCGCGGTGCACTCGGGCGGGAGGATGCTCATCAGCTATCCGTTCCTTCGATTTCGGCCCGCAGTTGGGCGGCGAGGGCTCGGGCCTCCTCTGCCTGGACTGCGGCTTCGGGGCGGCCCTCCTCGATGGCGATCCGGTCGAGCAGGGCCGCCTTGCGCTCGGTCAGCCGGAGGCGGAGAGCGGGGTCCGGGCGCTTGTGCATGCTACAAGCGGGTCTCGACCGACCAGCAGTCCACCGCCCGGCAGAACCTCGTCCTGGACGAGGGCCGGTATCGAGGGCCCGGTCGTCTTCGAGGACCCGCCTGGTCACCGAAGCCGGAGGAACCTGGAGCCGATACGCCCCCGGCGACCACACACGCTGACGCGGGCGACATGGTTGCTCTGGCGGGCCAACCTCCCGGGACCGGCATGATGTCAGTACCAGGTGGCATGCTCTGCCGCCATGAACAAAGAGCAGTTCTGGCAGCTCATCGAGGCAGCCCGCAACCAGGCGTCCAACCCGAACGACGGAGAAGTTGTCGCCCGCCGGGCAGCCTCGCAACTGGCCACGCACCCGGCCGAGGAGATCGTCGCCGCTCAGCAGGTGTTGTGGGACCTGATGGCCGACTCTTACACGAATCCTCTGTGGGCCGCTGCCTACGTGATCAACGGCGGATGCTCCGACGACGGCTTCGACTACTTCCGCGGCTGGCTGATCGCGCAGGGACGCGAGGTCTTCGAGCGCATAGTTGCTGACCCCGATGCCCTCACAGAAGTGCCCATCGTGCGAGCTGCAGCGGCCGACGGAATTGATCTCGATTGTGAGGAGGCGCTGAGCATCGTCTGGAACGCACACGTCATGGCGACCGGCAAACAACTCCCGGACGACGCATTCACCATCCGATACCCGGAGCTGGACCCCACCTGGGACTTCGACTTCGACGACCAAGGCGAAATGACTCGCCACCTGCCACGCTTGGCAGCTCTCTACCTGGAGTAAGCGGCGAATCGCGATCATGAGACACCCAGCGGAGGCGAGACTTCCCGGCGATGACTGTCTGTCACGCCCTGAGGACAAAAATCGGACTCCGCTGACGAATACGCGACACCTCAACATGCGAGCCACCAGTCCCGAGGCCGTGCACGGTGTCGTCGGCCGCGCGTACGTGAGCAGTTCGCCGAACTTCGGGCGCTCAAGGGGGTGGATACGGCTGGAGGTGCCGGCCTCCTCCTCGAAGACGACTGTTGGTCAGGCGGTCTTTTCGGGTGGGCTGGCTGCTGCTAGGGGGGCGGGGGTCGCTGTTTTGAGGAACGGCACGATGGTGGCCAGGGCCGCGACGGCGAACAGCGCGAAGGCGGCACGCATTCCCAGCCATTGGGCGAGGACGCCGACGAGGGCGGCTCCCAGGGGCATGGCACCCCAGCTGAACAGGCGTGCGGCGGCGCTGTAGCGGCCGAGCATGCTGGGGTGGACGAGGCGTTGGCTGAGGGTGCGGGAGTTGACGGTCCACAGGATGCCGCCCATGCCGCCGAGGAAGGCGCCGGTGCCTACGATCCACAGGTTGGTGGCGAACACGGGTGCTGCGACCATGGTGGCGGTGCCGATGAGGTCGGTGAGCATCGACCAGCGGCGGCCGAGCAGGCGGTTGATGGTGGTGACGGTGAGCGCTCCGACCAGGCCACCGGCGCCGAGCGCGCTCAGCAGGATGCCGTATTGGCTGGGTTCCAGACCCATCAGTTGGGTGGCGACCAGGGGGATGAGGGCGAGCCAGGCGCCCCAGCAGGCGCATAGGACAGTCAGGGCGAGCGCCATCAGGCGGAGCAGGGGCTGCTGCCACAGGCAGCGGAGTCCTTCGGCGATGCTCTGGTTGACCGAGCCGGGCGGGGCAGTGGTCTCAGTTGTCGGGTTGAAGCGGCCCACGAGGAAGACCAGGATCAGCGTGCCGAGCAGGTAGCCCGCACCGGTCCAGCCCAGCGCGGCGCTGGCACCGGCAGCGATGAGAAGCCCGCCCACGAAGGGGCCGCAGAACTCGTTGCAGACAGTTTCGGCTCCCGCGAGCCAGGAATTGGCTCGCTCATGGCCCGCCGGGTCGACAGCAGACGGGACGAGCGTGGCCGCTGAGGTCAGCGCGATCACCTCGGCGACACCAAGCGCGAGGCCCGCGGCATAGAGGGCGGTGATGGTGACGGCGTTGTCGGCGGCCAGGGCGAGCAACCCCGCAACGACCAGCATGCGGGCGCCGTCGGCCAGCCACAGGAGTTTGCGCCGGTCGAAACGGTCCACCAGAACGCCGACGTGCAGGGCGATCAGGAGCACCCCTCCTAGCCACCCTTAAGCAGCCGCTCGTCCCATCCTTTCCACAGACCCCAGCCCAGACCGCCATGGCAGCAGCTGGCCATCGTCTGGACGACCCTCGTCCTCACGGGCCAGATTCACCGGCTCAAGAGATGCGCCGAGCACACCTGCCGCGGCGCCTTCTGGGACTCATCCAAGAACCACAGTCGCCGCTGGTGCTCCATGCGCCTGTGTGGCAACCGGACCAAAGCCCGCCGCTACGCCGCCCGCCAACGCCAGTAATCGGGTGAGGTAAGAACGCTGTCAGTGCGCCACGAGGCGCTGTTGTTTCGGACGGAGGTGGAAGACCACCGTCGCTTCGCCGTCGTAGCGGCGAGGCGAAGCTGGAGGCAGCCTGAACCGGGGATCGCCGGGGAGGGCGAGAGCAGCCTCGACAAAGTCGGGTCGGCCCAGGACTGCCGGATGGGTCGGGCCCGGTGAGCGAGACGGGAAGGTATACGCGAGGAACCGGCGTCATTACGCCTCTTGAGTTCTTGCCAGCTCCAATCCGGTGGATATGGGCTGCTGCGCCACGAGGCGCTCTGTCATATTCCCGACGTAGTCGGGAGAAACTTGGAAGGTCGTTTCTAGGTCCGATGCCTAACCTGGATCCGAAAGGAAAAGGGAACAACAGCATGGCAGAAAATCAACGGTCGCGTTCAGGCGTATGGAGCGGCGCGTTGAGGGACCTGCGCGATACGGTGAAAGCTGAATTGCCTGAAGCTCAATCTCCAGAAGACGCAAGATCCCGTCCGCCGGAAAAACGTCTGAAACCGGCGCCGCACCCTGTCTTAGTATCCCGGCCCTACCGAGACAACTTCCAGAGTGTGGAGCGATGCCCAGTGAGGGCATTCAAGGAGATGAATGAGCCACCTAAGTCGCGCTATTCCGTATGACAGAGACGAACGTGGGATCACCTAAGGGGTGCGAACCCTAAGCTTGAAATTAAAGGTTTCCCCTCGGTTCTTCGGGTCGAGGGGTGTCCTTTTTGTGCTGGTGTTTGCCGACGGGGTGTCGGGGGGCGGGGCTGGTGGTGGTGCCCCGTGGGCGGCCTGGGCCGGGGTGGGTGGCTTTCGGCGGTTTCGCGGGAGTGCCCAGGATCTTGCGGATGCGGGGATAGCCGCGGCGGATCCGGCCGGGAGTGAGCTGATCCGATGTGAGTGGCTTCTCCCAGGGCCGGCGCAGATCGCCGGTGAGGGTGCGGGCGAGTCGGAGCTGGGTGTAGGCGGCGAGGATCAGCCAGACCCAGCGGTCGGCCTGAGCGGGGTGACGCAGGCGGGGGCGGGTCATGCCCAGGGCCTGCTTCCAGAACCGGAATGTGTGTTCGATGTCGAATCTTCTCAGGAAGATCCGCCACAGGCGGTCGACGTCGTGAGTGTCGGCGTCGGGGGCCGAGTGCCATAGCCATAGCGGCTTGGGATCGCGGTTGCCGGGCAGGCGCTCGACCGCGAGGTGTACCAGCGTTCCCTCCACGTTGGGCAGGTCACCCGGGTGATCGGCCCAACCGCCCTGGCGGCGTTCGAGTTTGGGGTGCAGGCGTCCCCAGCAGCGGGCGGTCACGGCACCGAACCGGTCATGACGGGTGGTGGACTCCTGGACGGGTGCGGGGTGGGTGGCCGGGTCGGCCAGCCGGAAGGGTGCGCCATGACGCGGTTGGCGGCCTTTGGTGGGTCCCCTGCGGCGCCCTGGCGGGTGGTGCATGACGCGGTCGGCGCGGATCCGCCCGAGCAGCCGGACCGGCTCGTTGCGCAGCAACCACGTCAGCCGCACGATGTCGTAGCCGGCGTCCAGCACGAACAGCACCCCGGGGTCGCCCTCGCGACACTGACCAGCCTCGCGCAGGCGCGTGAGCAGGTTCCGGACCTGGGCGGCGGTGACCTCGGTCAGGTCATCGTCCGGGCCGAGGCGGACCGCGTCCAGCGGCCCGGTCCACGAGGTCCGTCCGCCGCCCAGCGCGGCGGCGACCTGGTAGGGCCAGCCCGGAATCGTCTGCCGCACCCCGTCGCAGCGGCACGGGCGGTGGCAGTGCAGCCGGTCCGGCGAGCACTCCGCGTCCGGGCGCGGCCACGGTGTCACGTCCAGCGCGATCGAGATCTGCCGGTCCGTCCCGCGCGGAAGCTCCAGCCCGGCCAGCGCCAACCGCAGCCGCGACACATCCAGGCGGCCTCGGGCGAGCGCGTCGTACATCGCCCCGTGCCCACGCCGGTGAACTGTCTCAAGCGACAACTCCGGCAGCGACACCACCGGGCCGCCCGCGCACAGCACCGCGTCCGTCAACTCGAACAACGCATCGGCACGGCGGGGCATTGCCGCGTACAACTCCATTCGAAAGGAGGACAGTTCGGCAAGTGCCTGCCGATGAGCGGCTCCAGGGACGACACTCGACACTGACGACCTCCCGGCCCGTTGTGCGACTCGACATCACACAGCGTGAAAGGGAGGTCGTCGCCATGTCCGGCAGATCCCCATGTGAGTGAACGATCCGAACCTCAAACGATCACTGAAGGTTAAATTTCAAGCTAAGGTGACAGAGTGCTCGTAGTAGTCGCAGGGGTAACGTCCTGCCAAGGAGGACGGGAAAGCCGTTCCACAGGGCCAAGGAGCACAGGTGATCGGATACCAAGAAACCGGGAGGTCTGCGTAATGCAAAACGCCGAAACGGTGATAGGTGTCCTCCGTGAACGCGGTAGGTCTGGCCTGCCGTGCAACGAACTGTATCGACAGTTGTTCAACCCCGATCTGTATCTAACGGCCTACGGACGTCTTTACTCCAACCATGGAGCGATGACTCCCGGGGTCGATGGGGAGACCGTGGACGGCATGTCACTGGGGAAGATTGAGCGCATTATCGACGCGCTGCGCCACGAGCGCTATCGATTCCAACCCGTGAAGCGGACATACATCCCGAAGAAAAATGGGAAGAAAAGACCGCTAGGCTTGCCGTCGTGGTCAGATAAGCTCGTCGGCGAAGTTATCCGCCTCCTTCTGGAGGCATATTACGAACCACGATTCTCTGACAGTTCACACGGTTTCCGCCCTGGCCGAGGGTGCCACACGGCACTGACAGAAGTTGTCAATACCTGGGCTGGGGCAAACTGGTTCATCGAAGGGGACATCTCCGATTGTTTCGGATCGCTCGATCACGACGTCATGCTCGGGATTCTCGGCGAGAAGATTCACGATAACCGGTTCCTTCGGCTGTTGCGTCACATGCTAAAAGCCGGATACCTAGAGGACTGGATATGGAACGCCACGCTTAGCGGAGCCCCGCAAGGCGGAGTGGCGTCCCCCGTCCTATCCAATATCTATTTAGATAGGTTGGATAAATTTGTCGAGACCGTTCTGATACCGGAATACACCCGAGGGGTAGTTCGGAAGAACAATCCGGCCTACCGTCAGATGATCAACGCAATCGCGCGTGCCCGCTACCGTGGCGACCGAGCTACGGTCCGGGAGCTGCGTAAGCAGCTACGCAGCCTTCCTAGCAAGGATCTTCACGATCCTGGCTACCGACGGCTGCGCTACGTAAGGTACGCGGACGATCACTTGCTCGGGTTCGTCGGCCCGAAGGCCGAAGCAGAGGAAATCAAAGCACGCCTCGCGGCGTTCCTGCGCGACGATCTCAAGCTGGAACTCTCCGAGGACAAGACCCTCATTACTCATGGGCGAACCGGAGCGGCGAAATTCCTCGGCTACGAGATAACCGTCCAGCACAATCAGCAAAGGTTCACCGGTGGCCGCAGAGCGGTCAACGGTGTAATCGGCCTGCGTGTGCCCAGGGCGGCGATCAAGGCCAAGTGCGCCTCGTACATGGAGCGGGGACAGCCCGCGCGTCGGACCCAGATGGTAAACCTCGATGATCACTCAATCATCAGCAGGTTCGGGGCCGAGTACAGAGGTTATGTCCAGTACTACCTGATGGCCGGCGACGTCCACCGACTGAACCGGCTGCTATGGACCGCCCAGACCTCGATGCTCAAAACGCTTGCATGCAAGTACGACTCGACCGTGCCGAAGATGGCGGCTAAATACAAGGCCACCATCGACACTCCGCACGGTCCACGCGTCTGCATACAGGTGAGCACCGATCGAGGCGACGGCAGGAAACCACTGGTCGCACGATTCGGCGGAATTCCTCTGAAGCGGCAGAAGAAAACGGTCCTTGACGACCGTCGGCCAGGCCCGGCTACCACTCACCGCAAGGAGCTGATTTTGCGGCTCCAGGCGCGGCGATGCGAACTATGCGAGCAACAGGCGGATGTCCTCGTGCATCACGTCCGCAAGCTCGCTGACCTCGCAACCCCGGGACAGCCGCAGCCTGCATGGGCGCTAATCATGGCGAAAAAGCGACGCAAGACGCTTGTAGTCTGCGTCGCTTGCCACGACGAAATCCATGTTCGGCAACTGACCGCTGAATTCACGGAATAGTCACTGGAGAGCCGGATACTCGGAAACGGGTCCGTCCGGTTCGGAAGGGGGGCACTGGAAAAGGAACTGCTGAGCAGGCACCTCGCCAGTGTCCTACCTTGTGTCAGCGGTGCGCAACCGTCCGGAAGGCGGGGAACTCCCGGTCCGGTATTGACAGTTTGGGCCGGGAGGTCACGACGAAGGTCTACGGCGTAGTCGTGGCGAGGCCGCAGGGGCAGAGCCGGGTGCCTAACCCGTCAACCGAACAGCAGCGGACGTGGGAACCGCTCGTGTCCGTTCCCCGCGACCCGTCCAGCCAGTCGGACGGAGGGGATAGGCGCGATGCCTGCCGATGGACGCGAGCGGGGCGGAGCCGTCGTAGTACTCGGAGCCGGGGAGAGAACTCCCTGAGCGAGAAGGCCGCAAAGGCCATCCGGTACCTGGAGAAGTCCCTCGACGGGGTCGCGCCCGGCGAGGCCGTGAACGTACGGTCGGACGCCACGCTGGAGGTCCGCCTCGATCCGCCGGGGCACCATAGCGGTGACGCGGACATGGAGATCCTGCTGTGCGCCGCCGAACTTGACCGGCTTGGCGTCCAGACCCGTGTGCTGACAACGACTTCGGCCTGCACTTGCGCGCGCGGAGCATGCGTCTCATCCCGATGAGACTGCCTGCGGCCCAGCAACGGAAGCTGCCCCCGCAGTCTTCCCCAAGTCCGTGACGCCTGGGGCGGGGCGCCGGGAAGATCCCCGGTCGGGCATCAAATTCGGAGAGCCGTCTGGCAGTCCACCAGGAACGTGGCAACTACATCTGACAGCTTCTGCACTTCGCCGCTCACTTGCATGGCCGGTGGAACGTCTGCCAGCGCCACATTGTCCGCGGCCATGACCAGGACTAGGGCGGCATTCATGACCGCCATCCCCGAACGCTCCACTTCCTGGGGCCCTTCAAGCTGAACCAGTGGGTAGGCGGCCAGCAGTCGGCGCCGAATCGTGTTCAGCTCCTGTACCCACTCTTCGGGGTTCGGGGCGACGCTGTTGATCCGAAAGCCACTAGAGGCGTGAGGCTCGGCAGCGATAGCCAGCTCAGTGGCCACCCCGACGAAGGCGGCGTATGCCTCCCTTCGCTTGTCTCGCCTGTGTGTAGCCAGAGGCGCACGACGCGCGGCACGGGACGTCAAGGTGGCCGCGCCGAGTGCTCCAGCAGCACCAACGATGACGCCGGCCAGGGTCCATAACTCAGCGTTCATGCCAGGAGTTTAGGGCCGTCTTGGGGCGGTCGCCGCCGGGGCAACCTGCCCCGGCGGCGCGTCCCCTCCCGAGCCCGTGATGGCGTCGTTGCTGAATCAGTCAGCGCCGTGCTCCAGCCCGCCGGCGATGTCGGCGCCGAGGCCGTAGCCGGGGCTGTCATCGAGAAGCTCCTTACGGCGGTTGTAGCGCTGGGTGGTGCGGGAGTCCTTGTGGTCGGCCCAGCGCTGGACCTTGTCCGGGCGGGCGTCCGGCTTGGCCAGGGCGTGGGTGACGCCGTCGCCCTTGACGCCGTGCGGACTCGTACGGGAAGGTTGGCGCGCCTGGCCAGCGCGGCGCACAGCCGCCACACGGCAGGTCTCGTCGAGCTGGGCGCCGGACGACGTGCAGAACAGCCACCCCTCGGTGCGGCCGTCGAGGTAGTCCTGGAGCGCGTCCCAGGTGACCGGCGGGATCGGCTTCGTCTTCCAGCCGCCGCCCTTGACCTTCACGCGCAGAACATGGTGGCCCTTGTCGTACCCGAGGTGCTCCACGCGGGCGTTGAGCAGGGAGTCGATGCGCAGGCAGAGGGTGTACAGCATCAGCAGCAGGGCGTATGCCCGCTTGCGGTACGCCGCGACCCGGTGGTGGTCCCGGGCGGTGACGACGAGCTTCGCCCATTCCTGTTCGGTGTAGCCGGGGGTGGGCGAGTAGTCCGGGTCGATCACCGGCCGCTGGACCGCGTCGAAGGGGTTCTTCACGCCGTCGTCGCTGACCACGTCCAGGTAGGTGAAGAACGAGGAGGCCGACGACAGGGCGTTCGCACGCGAAGCGTCCGAGTACGGCTTGCCCGTCCGGGCGCCGGGCCGCGTGCAGCAAGAGCATCATCAGCGATCTCGAACACGAGCGCAGATCGCCGACGCTCCCGATCGCGCTCACTCTGGACAGGGCCCTCGGGGCAGGCGGCAGACTGGTCTCCTTAGCCGAAGCTCAACGACAGCGCTTGAGCAAGGAGACGGCCGAAGCAGGTGCGGACAGTGCCGTGGACGGTCTCCTGCGGGAATGGGACGACGTGTGGCGCAGAGACTTCCTCAAAAGCGCGGGCGCCGCCGGTGCCGCCCTGGCCACCGGCCTGGGCGCGGGCCCTACGGCCACCGCGGGCGGCCGTGACCTGATGGACGCCCACATCGCACTCAGAGCCGCCCACGGAAGGCTGGACAACTTACGCGGAGCGTCCGCCGTCTACGCCCACGCCGTCGGCCACCACCAGCAGATCCTCGCCTGGCACGCCACCGCCGCCAGCCCTGCCGAGCGGCAGCAGATCGCCGCGCTCGCCGCCGATACCGGCGGCTTCGTCGGCTTCCTCACCTACGACCTGGGCATGGCCGAGAACGCCGCCACGCACTACCGCGACGCCGCCGCCCACGCCCGCCAGGCCGGCGACCTCTCCTCCTGCATCAACCTCATCGGCCAGATGAGCCGGATCCTCACCGACCAGGGGCACTACCGCCGCGCCCTCACCCTCGCCGACGGCGCCCTTCATCTGGCCGGCACCAAGGCCCACCCCGCCGTCCGGTCCTGGCTGCACGCCGTCCGCGCCCACCACCACGCCTGCCTCGGCGACGCCCGCACCACCCAGACCGATCTCGCCACCGCCTGGAAACTGCTGGAGCGCGCCGACGACGGCGAGAAACCCCTCTACATCGGCTACCTGGACGCCGCCGAGCTCAACAAGTGGACCGGCCACGCCATGGCCCGTCTCGGCCAGAAAACCCCGTCCCTCCTGCGCGCCGGCCAGACCGCTCTCGACGAAGCCCTCGCGGCCTGGCCCGCCACCAGCGTCCGCGGCTCAGCCGAGGTACTCACCGCAAGCGCCCGCATCCACACCGCCCGCGGCGACCGGGACACCGCCGCCGACCTCGCCTCACAAGCCGTGGCCATCGCCACCCAAACCGGATCGGCCAGGAACCTGCGCACCGCCCTGACCGCCGCAAACGGATGAAAACGGTGTTGCACCGCGCTCGGCACTTGCCCGGGGAGCGAGCCCGGCCGTCGGCCCCGGCCGGTGTTCCTGGAGCTGCCCGCACCCGTCGTCGCCGACGCCCCCGGCTACCACCAGGTCACCACCGCCAAGCTGGCCGCCCAAGCCGGAGACACCTGGAGCCGATACGCCGCTGGAGATCACCTACGGTCACCATCCGGCTGGGCACCACAGCGAACTGACGACAGTTAAATCAGTACCGAGGCCGGGCACACCGATCGAGTACCGGACGCCGGCACGTATTGAGGGGCGGGGTCTGAATCGGTGCCGACCATCCTCGGCTACGTCAGCGCCAAGTGGTGGCCGACTGCTGGCCGCCAAGGTCGAGGTGCGGCACGGTCTTCGCGTACGCGGCCTCGACGTCCTCGGGGTTCCCGGCGAACTGGTACTTCTCCCAGGCGGACTGGCGAGTCACGCCGAGCGCGTCGGCGAGCTTCTGCCAGGGCTCCTTCCGGTACCGGGCGCGAGCCACGGCCACCACACGCAGCGGCTCGGTTCGCCCCTCCAGCTCACGCAGTGCGGCCAGCGTGGCGAGCGGTTGCTGCTGGGCCAGCGAGTACAACCGGCCGAACAGGTCGTCCAGGTCGTCGGCGACGTCGACCGGATACATCGCCTCGGTCTTGGCCGCGAGGTGCTTTTCCCAGTCGGCCTTCACCGCGACCGCTGCTTTCGCCGGGCTGTCGCTGACCGGATGGGAGGGGCCGTGCCAGGCGCACTGGCACTCGGCACGCAGTGCGGCCGGTGCCCCGGAGCGCAGGTCGAAGGTGACGAGCCCGGTGTTCTGCCAGGAGTCCTCTTCCTGCCAGGCGTGCCCATTCCAGATCCGGCGGTCCGGCGCCCCGGAAGCATTGAGGGCACGGGCCAGCCCCTCGTGCTCGCGGCGCCCATCACGCTCGTCGTTCCACATGTCAGTTCCCCTCTCCAGATCAACGCAGGATGTCAGGGTAGCCTGACATCCCGTCTTCTGTCAGGCTCTCCTGACAGTTCGGCTGGAAGTTGTCGACCGGCGCGGCGGCGGACCCCCTCTCCCGGACCGTGCGGCCGCCTTCAGGGGAATGTCCGTGTGGCCGATTACTCTCGCTCACATGAACGAACCCACCGCCGCCCCTTTCGATCCGTACGGCTTCCCTCCTGACCTGATCGCTGCCCAGAAGCGGGCTGCTGATCTGTATGCGGAGCTGCACCGTTTCCAGGCGACGCTGGGCTGGTCGCGGGAGCCGCACGAGGGGTGGAGCGACGTCGGGTCGGGGCAGTGGCGCGAATCGGCGCGGCCCCGGACGGCCGGGTGGGAGGAGCAGGAAGCCGCGGAGTACGACCGGCTGTGGCGGGAGCTGCGTGATGCTGCCGCCCTGGTCTACACCCACCCGCACTGGGCGAAGTGCCCAGACGCGTACAAGGCGCGGCAGGCACTCAAGCAGGTCCCCGAAGCTCTGCCCACCGCTGTACCCGGGCCGGGGCAGGCCGACGTCGTCGCGGCCGCGTGAGCACCCGGGCAAAGGCCGCGGAGTAGCTCCCCCGTGCCTCCCCACACTGATGCTCTTACGCTGGTCACAGGGGGTGCTAGGAGGATCTGCATGCCTGTCCTGCTGTCGACCGCGATCAGCTTCGGGCTGGTGACCATCCCTGTGGCGGTGGTGCCGGCGACCGAGTCCCACAGCGTCAGCTTCCGGCAGATCCATTTGGAGGATCTGGGCCGGGTGCGGAACCGGCGCGTGTGCGAGGAGTGCGGGAAGCAGCTTGTGCAGGACGAGATCGGTCGCGGCTGGGAGCTGCCCGACGGGTCGCTGATGGAGGTCACAGACGAGGACCTGGACAGTCTGCCGCTGGAGCACGTCCGGGCGATCGAGGTCATCGGTTTTAACCAGGCCGAGTCCGTGAACCCGATCTCGCTCGGCCACTCGTATTATTTGGCGGCCAAGGGCGCCATAGCCGCGAAGCCGTACACGCTGATCACCAAGGCTTTGCAGCGGACCGACAAGATCGCTGTAGTCCGCTACTCGTTGCGCGACCGGACTCGGCTCGGCCTGCTGCGGGTCAAGGACGACGTGCTCCTGCTGCAGCAGCTGCTCGCGCCGGACGAAGTCCGCTCGCCCACGCTGGTCGGAGCTCCCGAAGCGGACGTCGACAACGACGAGGTGCAGGGCGCGCTCCAGCTCGCGGAGGCCTTCGACGCGGAAGACCTGTCCGACTTCCGCGACACGTACACCGACGCCCTCACCGAGATCATCAACGCCAAGATCGAAGGCCGCGAGGCGCCGGCAGTCCCGGAACAGGAAGCGCCGGGCGCCCCGGTCGTGGACCTGATGGCCGCGCTGAACGAGTCCGTCGCCAAGGCCCGCGCCACACGCGGCGACACCGGCCAGGACGCCACCGTCCACAAGATGACCACCCCGAAAAAGCGGGCCGCCAAGAAGTCCACCACGGCGACCGTCAAGAAGGCCGCGGCGAAGAAGACAGCCGCCAAGAAGGCGAGCGGACGCAAACCGCGAAGCGCCTGAGAGCAGCAGACGCCGGAGTACCTGCTCCTCCTGCCCTGCCGGCGATCTGATCGGCTCTGTCGAGGGCCCGCTTCGCATGTCAAAGTTGTCCTGTCAGGGGGATCACGACGAGGGGGTTGGGTGCGTGGTGGGACCCGCGCCTCGACTGTGGGTCCCACCCCGGTGTGAAGGGATCAGCGCAGCAGAAGAGCGCCGGGCACCTGCTCGTCGAAGATTTCGATCAACCGGTCGAAGATCGTCTGCCCCTCGCTGGCACGCGCCGCGGCAAGCTCCTTGCGGGACTGGCCGTCGGATGGTCGGCGACCGGGTCGACATGGTCTTTCCAGTGCTGGGTATCACCTGCTGAGGTCGAACACGCCCCACGCGGTGAACGGCTCGGCCTGGACGTAGATCCTGCTTCCTCGGCTGACGACATGCCGGCGGCCGGGGGCAGGGCCATCGGGCAGGGTGAGCAGGCCGACTTCCTTTGGCTCGACGGATGTTTCGGTGAGCTCGCCGTGGGCGAGTCGGTCCCGCTCCTCGCCGTAGCCGCCGTAGAAGGCGACCCGCTCGCCGTGGACGGCCGCCGCCTTGGCGCCCCGTATACGGTTCGCCCACACCCTCACGGGCCGGTCGGGGCGGTTGGGGCGTATCTCGACGAGCGGGAAGTCCGTGTATGGGCACGCCCAGGCGGCGGTGCCCGACACGTTCAGGGCGTAGCAGTCGAAGAGACCGGGGATGCGGGCGCCGTCTGACGTCCAGGCGAGCCGGCCCGTGGCGCTCCAGCGGCGGATTCCGGCCGGGTTCTCGTCGAAGTGCCCGACCCAGATATGGCCAGCCTCGTCCACGAGCAGGTGCTCGATGGCGTCCCCGACGGAGAAGGACGAGGTCTCGCGGCCGAGCGCGTCGAAGACCTGGACCTGGTTCGCGTCCTCGTACCGGCGGGCGCGAGACGCGGCGACGACGAACCTGCCGTCGGGCAGGCGGTCCAGGTGCGGCCAGCGGGCCCGCACGGCGCTCAGCTCGGTGAGTTCGACGTCGCCGCCCGGATGGACGGAGACGACCAGGGCGTCGAAGGGCAGACCTTCGCCGCCGGGCTGCGGAGCGCGTTCGGTAAGCAGCCAGTGGGCGGCGCCGAAGACGTCGACGGTACTGGTCAGGACGTGGCGGTCGTGGTGCGATCGGGGAGGTGGGCGTAGGGAATGAGGGCGGTCTTCTGCACGGGCGGGCTCTCCTGGGTGGGTGGTCACGGCCATTGGGCGCTGCGGTGAGCGGCGGTCGGCGGCGCGCGAGCGGCGGAGAGGGGAGCGGGGCGCCTAGACGGCATGGCCCTTTCTGGTCGTCATGAGGTGATCATCGTCGACGTCCGACCGCGTGACAAACCTTTTCGGCGGGCCGCCCCCGTTGATCGAATGCTGCGAGAGCCGGGACCTGACGGCACTCGCCGTAGTTGGCCCATGCTGCCAACTACATGCTCAGCTTCGGTCTCCCCCGGCGTCACGCAGGCAGTTTCAGGTCAGCAGAGGATTGCCCCTGAGGTTGGCTTCCCCGCACGGCCAGGGACCCTCGGCCAGGGGACCCAGCGGTGTACGGAAGACCAGGACCTCGTTGTCCAAGGAGACTGCGACACTGCCTTCGTTCAGCAGCATCGCACGACCGATGACCGCTCGGTTGTCGTCCATGGCGAACAGTTCGTGTCCGGCGAGGTCCGCGTCAACGGCGATCAGCTTGCCGTCTCGCCAGAACACCGCGGTCCCCTCGTGGTCCATCGCAGGGTAGGAGGTGTAGTAGCCCGTCAACGCCGGCCCGGCCACGAGGATGCCGTCCGGTGCGAGCCGCCGAAACCGCGACTTCGAAGGCAGGTGGTTTTCGAGCTCGGGGCCGCTGGCGCTGCCGTCCTTGCCCACGAGTATCGCCCCGTGGCTGGCCCAGCGGGCGGTTTCGGCGCCGTCCCGGCCGAAGCGGCCGGTCGTGAACGCGCCGTAGCCCTGGGATCCGATCAGGAACTGGCCGGGGCCAGCTATTGCCTTCCGGCCTGTGGGGGCGGGCGAGGTGGCCGAGACGGTCGCGCCATTGTCCAGGTCGAGGAAGAACGTCCTCCCGATGCCGCCCCGTGTGTCGGTGAAGCTGGCTGCGATGCGGTCGGCCGATACAAGCAGTGGCTCCCAGTGGTCTACGCCGATCTCCTGCGGGTCCCAATGTCTACGCGGCCGGCTCTCCCATCCGGTCCGGTCCCCCATCTCCACCACACCCGGGAACGACACGGCACCGAGCGTGATCGGTGTGGACCAGAGGCATTCGCCCTCTCGCGTGTACCGGGACACTCGGGGCTCCGGTACAGAGGTGGGACGGCTTCGTTCCCCACGGACCAGGCGGGAGGCACTGACCCAGGAAATGACGAACCCGTCGTCGAGGAGGACGAACGTGCCGATCTCCTCATCGGGGCGGCACTCCGGGCGGGCGGTGGGCCCAGGGGAACCGTCCGGCAGAACACCTTCCAGCAGCCAGCCGTCGCGATCCGGATAGGCGACCCACAGTGTGCCGTCCGTGGCCAGACGGGATTGCGGCCTGCCTGTCCCGGGGTAGGTCCGCTGCCACGCCACCGTGCCCGAAAGGTCGACCCTCGTGATCACGGTCTCCAGGGGGTTTTTGCCGTAACTGGTCACGGTCAGCGGCCCGGAGGGATCGGACGTGGCCACGGCCCGGACCTGGCCCGGCAGGGTGAAGCGCGATGAGAGGGGCATACGTCCGCATCTTGCCGCATGCCTCCGTCCGCAGCGGTGGGGCCCTCTGCAGCACTCATCTGGACCAACTGGAACGCTCAGTTGTGACTGAGCACGGGGGCCCGATGGACAACTCCGATACTCAGGGCTTCGGGACACCGCCCCTATCACCTTGGGCTTCGGCGATGGCGATCTCGGCGACGCGGTGAAGAGCGCTTTGGTACGCGCCTCGGCGTTGCCGGGGCTGCATATGCCAGGCGCGGAGAGGGTCGGCGGCCGGGTGGAGCGACCCTAGGGGGAATCCGAGGTAGCGCGCGGCGGAGCGGCGGGAGTATCCGGTGGCCATCTGGACAAGGCGAATCGGCGCGTCCCGCAGCAGTTGCCGTCTTGGTGCGTCGAGTTCGTCCAGCGGGGCGGCCCAGTTCTCAGCCCAGACAACGGGGATGGTGCGGGGGTCGAGTCGGCCCCGGTGGGTTGCGGGCTGGGGGAAGCGGGCGAGCGGGCCGGCGGCCGTCTGAGGGCTCCGGATGCTCCTGCCGATGACTGCGGTCATTGTGGGTGAGCAGTATGGGGCGTGCTGGCGGAGCCGGATGTGGGCGGTGCTGGTCGGGGACAGGGCTGACAGGCGCCGTGCGAGGGTGTGGTGTCCGCTCGGGTCGTCAAGGATCGCCACGGTGAGGGCCATCAGGGCCGCCGCCGGTAGAGGGTCGGCGGGCGGGTGTCCAAAGGCCCGCGCCACCCGTCCGTCCCCCAGGGCTGCCGTGCGTTCAGGGTGGGGACGGCGAAGAGCGTCGACATGGGCCGCGACCGCGTCCATCGCCCCGGGATCCGCTTACGGCCTCGGGGGAAATTGAGATCTGGGTGTGCTGGCCTGGCGGTTCGGCTGGGGGGTGATCAGCAGGCAGCGTCGCGGACGAGGACGAGCTCGGTGCTCGCCTGTCGGCGGGTGGCCCGCTGGGCGGATCGGTCGGAGACGAGGCCGGCGATCGCGAGGTGGGTCTCGGCGTAGGTGTCGCGCCGTCCGGTGAACCGGCGCAGGGGCGCCCACTGGCGGAGCTCGGCGTTGGTGTGCTCGACGCAGATCCGGGCCGAGGACTGGCGGCGCCTGGCCTCCTGCCAGGCGTACTTGTCGCCGTCGCACGCCTCGTCCGCGGGCTTCTTCGGCGGTGCGCTGACCTGGTCGGGGAACTCCTTGGCCAGCCCCTGGTACCCGGAGTCGACCCGGGCCTTGACCATGGGACGGGTCCGGAACTGCTCGGCGATGCCCTCGGTGCGTAGGGCGGTCTGATCGTGCATGCGGCCCGGCCGGACCGCGCCGGACAGCAGCATGCGGCCCTGGCCGTCGCTGAACGTGGTGGTCTTGATGGTGTTCTGCCTGCGCTTGCCGGAGACGAACGCCCGGCGGCCCGGGCGTCCCGCCTGAGGGCGGCGGACCTGGGTCTCGGCCCCGTCCATCCGCAGCTCGACGCCCTCGGCCTCGGCATAGGCGAAGACGTCCTCCAGGGTCTTCAGCCGCAGTCCCGCCCGGTCGGGTACGGCGAACCCGCGGGCCGCGAGGAGCGGACGGACCTCACGGATGGCCTCGGAGACGGTGGAGCGGTCCACGGCGAAGAGTTCGGCGAGGACCGCGTGCGGCAACTGGTGGCGCAGATGGACCAGGGTGACCAGCAACCGTTCGAAGAAGACCAGCTTCGGCTTGCGCCCAGCCCCTTCCGCCCGCCGGCGCGGGCCACCCCGTGCCGCACGCAACGCGGACTGGCGGGCCGCTTCCCACGGCCTGGCGAGTTCGGCGAACAACTCGCCGAAATGTGCGCGGGAGACACCGGACAGGGCAGGATGGGAACAGACCGCACGGGCCCAGGTCAGCTTCACAACTCACCCAACCCGTGCGGTCCTTCTCATGTCACGGCCCGACCGGGGCGATCACTATTTCCCCCAAGGCCGTAAGACCTCGCAGGCCACGGGCCAACTGCCACGGATGGCCGAGACGGTCGTGCGGACGTCGTTGAAGAAGCACTGGGCTGACACCTGTTGCACGGTCAGCGCCCGGCGCTCGGCGAGACTCTCGAAGCCGCGTCCGCGACCACTGGCCTCCACGAACGCCAGACCAGGGCGATGCCGCTGCCCCGGGCGCCACGAGAACGATCGGACAGGCCGGGCACGGCGGGCCTCGCGGACCTGCGCCAGCTCGCCCGCGACAGCAACCGCAGAGAGGAGAGGGCATCGTGATGGACCACCTGAGCTCCCGGCAGGAGCGCATCCTCGCCTGCATCAGGGAGTGGATCGCCGAGACAGGCGAGGCCCCGAGCATCCGCCAGATCGGTGAGGCCGTCGGCCTCTCGTCCACCTCGTCCGTGGTCTACCAGCTCGGCCGTCTCGAAGACCGCGGGCTGATCAAACGCGGCCGCCGCTGGCGGGACTGCCGCATCAGCTGAGGAAGGGACGGCCGTCATGAGGCACATCGACGAGCCGGAGCAGGCGCCGCCCTGGCGGCCGGAGCTCGGTCCCCCGCCGGTCGTACGGATATTTAAGGGGCTCTCTGATTCACTGAGGCACATGGGAATCGGGGCACTCATCACACAGACACGACTGCTGGCAGCACACGAGGCGCGGTGGATGGCGAGCCTCGGGCTGTGGGTGGCTCGGCGCTCGCACGGGGTCGGGGAAACGGAAATTGCTGTCGGGTACGCGCGTGCTCAGGCGCCGACGGCGTACGGGCTGGTGTTCGTGTTCGTGGTCGAGACGGTCGGGGTGTCCTTCATGCTCGCCGCGTATCCGGTCGCCCACCTGGTCATGCTACTTCTCGACATCTACACGGTGCTTCTGGTCTTGGGGCTGCACGCCGCCGCCGTCACACGCCCACACGTCGTGGGGCCGGGCGAGCTGCGGGTGCGGCGCGGAGCCCGGCTCGATCTGCGGATACCCCTGGAACGGATCGCGTCCGCCCGTTACGACCTCCGCTTCCCGGACGCGAACACGTCCGAGGACGGTGTGCTGGACGTGGCCATCGCGTCGCAGACCTCGATCACTATCGAGCTGACCCAACCAGTCACCACCGTAAGTCTGTTGGGGCAGCGTAGGGAGGTTCATACAGTCCGCTGCCACGCCGACGAACCGCAGGCCGCCGTCGCGGCGATCAAGAAGCTGCTGCCGGTAGACAGCTGACAGGGCCGACCCTGTCACCGCGGGTCGGTCATTCGGGACTGCGGACCGTGACATGAGACGGGCCGTACGAGTTGGGTGAGCTGTGAAGCTGACCTGGGCCCGTGCTGCCTCCTCCCATCCAGCCCTGTCCGGTGTCTCCCGCGTGCACTTCGGCGAGCTGCTCGAAGTACTCGCGGCTCCGTGGGAGGCAGCGCGCGAGTCCGCGCTACGTGATCAGCGTGGCGGTTCCCGGCACCGCTCGGTGGGGGCCGGGCGCAAGTCGAAACTGGTCTTCGTCGATCGGTTGCTGGCCACCCATGACCAGAGTGGCGATCACCCGATCGGTGAAAACCAGCTGATGATCCGGACCTCCGCCTTCGGCGCGCAGACGCTCGTGACCTCGACGTTCACGCAGCCGGGCGTCCTCCCGTGCCACCCAGAGCTCGGCCAACCCGGCGATGATCCTGCCGAGTTGATTCCGTGAGACGCCAGTGCAGATACGATGCGAAAGAGCCGTACGGGCCAGGTATTGCGTCACAACAACACCAACCCGTACGACTCACTTCACGTCACGGCCTGAATCATCACTCGCTGTCGTACACCACGTCGTAAACGCCAAGCTAAGATATTGCTCAACCGGAATGAGAACTGCTCACTCATTCTGAGACGCTACAGCGACGACGCGACGTGTAGGTTCTCAGTTCTGATGGCCATTGCTGACGGCTCAACCTGCGGCTTCTTGGTTGGCTCACTTGGCGGCCATGCTTGGTTCGTCTCACGATCTTGGCCAATGTCCGGCGGCGTGCAGTCTTTCGCCTGGGTCACGACGCTGGCGCCCCGCACCGGCAGTCCAGTGATGAGGCAATCACCGCCTCCACGGACGGGCCACCGCTCGTGGGAAGTGCCGCGCGCCTCTGGGTGCACTCGGGCCCGCGCGCTGCGGTCAGGGCATGAGTGACCAACTCCGTCCGTAGGGTCAGTCGGCCGGGCGCATGGCTTCGGCGATGGCTGTAGTGACCTGCGGCATTTCCCAGTACTCCGAGTGGGTCCACAGTCCGGCGCTGGCGATATGGCGCACGGGGACGTCGAGGGGTGATGTTCCGTCGGCGAGGCGGAAGACACGTGAGGCGGCGAAGGCCAGGACGTCGAGCGGTTGCCACAAATTCGTCCAGCGGGCCAGGGATGGTGGTAGGGCGACCGGCTCCTCGTGACGATACGGGAGGAGTTGGCCGCCGCGCGGATCACACAGGTGGAAGTAGGCGGACTGGGAGCCGAAGGTGACCAGCGAGGAGATCCACAGTGGGTGCTGGGCGGTGGCCATGTCGACGGCGATCACGCCACCCAGGCTGTGTGCGGCCACCCGTACCCGGTGGTCAGGGCTGGTGCCCAGGAGTGGGTCGACGGCGGCGATCTGTTCCCGCACCCGTGCCTGGATGGCAGCGCGGTGGCGCTGGTAGACCAGCACGTCGCCCAGGAAGCGTGTGCTTGCAGGACCGTAGCGGGTGCGCAGGCTGTGGTTGACCCGTCCGGCGACCGCCTGCATGGCGGCGCCGGCGACCCGGTCGAGGTTGGCCAGGCGGCGACGGATCAGGCCGCGCTGCTTCTCCCGGTCTGCTCCCGGTCCACGCAGTCCTGCGTACGAGTCGTCCGCCTCGGATGTCACTGCCTCGGCGATGGCTCTCCCCGTCTCACGGAGCAGGGCCTCGTCGTCGGTGCTCGACAGCCAGCGCGTGGAGGACCACTGTTCGGCCAGAGTCTGCAAGACGAACTGCTCCGTCTCGGGATTCCAGTCGCTGGTGCGCAGCCCACTGTCCCCGTCGCTGCCCAAGGCGTCGCGGACACCCACGTGGACCGGGGGCGGAGGGTCCATGCCCAGACCCGCGGCCGCGGTGCCGCCCAGCAGCGCGGTGAGGACCTCAACAGCATCAGCGTCTTCGGGAGCCTCGTCGCGTAGCCCGGAGCTGTGTCGCAGCGCCAGCGCCAGGTCGACGAACGTGTCGTCGGCGCCAAGGTCGCCCCAGTAGATCGGCGACACAGCGAGCCCCGCAGACGCCCCGAGTGCGCCGACGGTCATCATGAAGCCGTCACGGTCGCGGTTACCTACGCCATGGATCACGAAGACCGGCTCATCCATGCTTCTCCATTCATCAAGTAAGTTGCGGGAGCGGGTCAAGCGGTGGTAGCACGGGCGGCCGGGCTCCCGTATACGGCATAGGCCAGCCAGGTGGGGTCACCCTGGCGGTCTCGGATGGCCTGGCGGGCCTTCATCGAAGCCTCCCCTAACGGCAGCCCGTCGGTGACCAGGTGGGTGTAAAAGGCGTCCGCAAAGGTCAGCGCGGAATCGGAGCGGACGGGCCACAACGTGCCCACGAATGCCCCTGCGCCGGCCTCGAGGAACTTCGGGGCCCAACCCAGGGACGAGGAGTACCAGTCGACCTGCCCGGCGCTGCGGCAGGCATTGAAGAACACCAGTGGACGCGTCGCACGCAGTGCACCAGCCCCCTCGGCATACGACAGATCTCTGGGGCTGAAGGCACCGTCAGCCATGACGACCCGGGAGCCGGCGTCGGTGAATGCGTTGTGGCAGGCAAAGTGCAGCAGACCGGCCATGCCGCCGCGGACCAAGCTCCGGACTTCGGCGCGGCGGGTCAGCGTGCCGCCGTACGCCACCTCGGAGCCGAACCTGGCTCGCAAAGCTGTGACCTCCAGCTCCGCTTCCGGCGGTGAGCCAGGCGGGACCACGAATGTTGCCTGCGGCAGGACAAGTTGTCGCACCCGGTTCTGGCCGAAGACCCGGCGGACGATGGGCAGCCATTCGGCAAGGAAGCCATCGCCTTCCTGCGTCCCGTCTAGCGGATACAACAACTCCCACGGTACGAAGTCGTGCTCACCCAGCACGGTAAAGGCGCGGATGCGGCCGGCCTCCTGCCAGAAGTGATTCCGTACTCCGGCGGGCACCGCAGCCCTCCACAGCGCCACCCCAAGATCGCGTAGCTGCTCGCGCACCTCCTTAGCGTCGGTGCCGTCACTAGCTGCCGCCGCGACCGCCCGCAGCTCGCGGTAGATGTCCTCCACGGCCTGCCTCGGGTCCCCTGCCCTCACTTTGAACGCCTCAGGGGCGTAGCTGGTCTCGCTGAGGAGCTGAAACGTGTAGGTGCCGTCCGCCGCCTTGAGGACCTGCAACGTCACCTCGCCCGGGTCGAAGGCGAGCGACTCCAGGGGCGCGCTGCGCGGCGGCCCGTCTCGAGCGGGCACCCCCGCCTCGACGGACATTTGCATCCGCAGCTCGCCCAGGAACGATCCCCCGCGGAACGCACGCACCGTCACCGAGTGCAGGCCCGGTCGCATCGTGCGCAGACCGAACCGCAGCACGTCGGAGTCCCGGCCGGCCTCGACCAGCACCTCCTGCTGCAGATCACCCAACGCCAGCATCCCCGGTGCGTGCACCGTAATCAGCACCCTGGCGCCCTCGGCGGGTATAGCGAACGCCCGCAGCGCCACACCCGCCTCACCGCCACAGGTGATCTGTACCTGCAGCGGCACTTCACGAGCTGGCGAAGCCTGCTCAGCAAGCTCCGCCACCAAACGGCGAGGCTCTATTTCAAAAAGGAGTCTTGCCACATCTAGGGGTGCTGATGGTGGACCACCTGAGAAGGCCAGAGCGGCAGGCCCTCGCATGAGCCGCCCATGGCGCCGCACCTCCTGCTCTAGCTGCTCCAGTTCGTATGTGAGCGCCTGCCGTTGGCGCTTCAGGTCCTCCGCGCGTGCGTGCCCTTCGGGCACCTCCTGCTTTAACTGCTCCAGTTCGTGTGTGAGCCTCTGCCGTTGGCGCTTCAGCTCCTCCAGTCTGTGTTGGCCCGCCAGCCGTTGGTGCTCCACAAGCTGTCGTTGGCGCTCCGCCAGCTGTCGTTGGCGTGACTCCTCCTGCCATAGGCGCACCGTCTCCAGAGATTCCCCATGCAGCGCCTCTAACAAGAATGCGCGGGACGAGGTCTCGCGAGCGTGGCGTTCGCCTTCCCCCATGGATGCACTCGGTGTGATGGTCAGCTGACCCCGCACAGTCAGTCCGACTGCCGCCAGGAGTTCCGTCTGCTCAATGCGGCGCTCCAGCTCCCCGGCCAGATGCTCCGATTCCTCGCGTCCGAAGCTGGGGCTGACCCTCCGGGCAAGCTCATGTATCTCAGCGTCTAACAGCGCCGCTGCATCGCGCTGGCCGCTCGCCACCCAAGCAACAGGATCCGAGACCCGCCAGATCAGGTAAAGGACTGCCCGGAAGGAGAACGTCTCCTGTTCACTGGGCAACAGCAGTTCCAGGCGCAGGTGATGATCACGCATGTTGACGACGTATACCGAGGTGTAGCGCCGTCCGGCCACGTCCCTGAATCCGGGCCGATCCGGCGGAACGTACATGTCATACGTGTCCTGAGCAGTGGCGAAGACCAGCACGTTGCCGCCCGTCGCCGGGGGTAAGTGTTGGCTGGACCAGAAACGTGGGAGTGGGCGGACGGCGACCACCGGGTCGATCGGATCAGCGGGTTGGCCAGCCTGGTTCTGGTGCTCCGGCTGATCATCAGGAGAATTCTTCATAACCTCGTTCCTCCGCCAGCTTCACCAGACGCGGCACGTGCCGGGCATCCATCTGCCCTGCTCGCTCAGCAGTGATGCAGTAGGGATCGGGCGCACCGGCGGGATGCCCCCTCGGCCATGCGGAATCCAGTACGGGGGAGGCGGGCCGGGGGACAACCCAGTGGTGTCGCAGACAAGGCACCTCCCCAGCTTGGCAGGACCGCGCCGTGGGCGTGTCCGGATTGCCACCAACAGTCGTCGAAGGTATGGCCGGCTCGACAAGATCGCCCAGACATTGGTGGGGATCTCCCACCGATCCCCCATCCGAACCCGTCACCGACGCCCACCAAGAGGATCACTCCGCCGACCGGGAACAGTCTCCACGCGAGTCGACGACTGCGCTTCGGCGCAGCTTGTCCAATTGGTCAGACACTGGCCGAACGCTATGAGAATTGGTCACTCATTCTGAGTACCTACAAGGCATGTAGGATCTCGCGGCTCGTGTCCTAGGCCGAGGCTGTGACCTGCGGCTTCTCGTGAAGCCTCACGCCGTGTCCAGCCGTTCAGTCTCATCACCGTGTCCAAATCCTCGGCATGGTCGCCTGGCGCGAGCCCCTGTCCTGTCCCTTCCGAGTTGGCAGCTGGTAGGTCTCCAACCTGTGGGGTTGACAGGTGGTTTGGGAACGGAGTCGGATGTCATTCTCAAACGAGTTGGCTTTTGCGGAACCGGATCTCGTGGTGAGGCCCCATCCGGGACTGGTTCACCGCTCGCCAGCAGCCTCCAGGATCGCTCGGAGACGCGACAGGCATTCGTTGACGAAGGCGGGATAGGTGGCCCAGTAGTACGACACTCCGCTGACTCCGACGGCGATGGCCCAAGCCCGGGCACGCAGCCAGGTCACGTCGTCGAGGCTTATGGCGTCCCAATATGCCTGTCGGGCCCCAGGTGGAAGGTCCCACAGAGGCGAGTGCTCGGCTGGCACATCCTCGCCCTCGCCGCTCCAGCTCCAGCAGTAGATGGGCGAGGCAGTCCGCACCGGTCAGACCCGGCTGGCGAACATCGGCGGCGAGCGGACCGCCAGCGGGCTCTGGCGGTGGGTAGGTCGTTGAGCACGGCATCACCATCGGTCGGAGGATGCCGCCTGACCACCTGTTGTTCGCCACTCACGCAAGCGAAAGCGGCGGACGCTGATGCCGGGGATTCCGTGGAGGGCATGTTGACGACATGCAAACTCGCCGTACCGTTCAGATTCCGGAGCACCAGGTTCCGTTGCCAACCCCCGGAGAGGGGGCCAGGGGCGGGGCACTGGCACCGGTCCGCGCCGCCCTTGTTCGGATCGCTGTCTCTGTCTCGCCGGGCGTGGTGAGGCGTTCCGAGGGACAATGGTTACCTTGAGGGTCACAGTGGGCGACCGAGCGTCCGTCGCGCATTGTGACGAGCCTCCCTGACGGTGAGCAGAAGCCACAAGACCGTGATCGTCGCCTCCACGAAGGGGATCCGGTAGTGGGCCAGAAGGTTAACCCGCATGGGTTCCGGCTCGGCATCACCTCGGACTTCAAGTCCCGTTGGTACGCCGACAAGCAGTACAAGGAATACGTCGGAGAAGACGTCGCCATCCGTCGGAGGATGACGTCCGGCTTGGAGCGCGCCGGCATCTCGAAGGTGGAGATCGAGCGCACCCGTGACCGCGTCCGCGTCGACATCCACACCGCGCGTCCGGGCATCGTCATCGGTCGCCGCGGCGCCGAGGCCGACCGCATCCGCGACGACCTCGAGAAGCTCACCAAGAAGCAGGTCCAGCTGAACATCCTCGAGGTCAAGAACCCCGAGGTGGACGCTCAGCTGGTGGCCCAGGCCGTCGCCGAGCAGCTGTCCTCCCGCGTCTCCTTCCGCCGTGCCATGCGCAAGAGCATGCAGTCGGCGATGAAGGCGGGCGCCAAGGGCATCAAGATCCAGTGCGGTGGCCGTCTCGGCGGCGCCGAGATGTCCCGCTCGGAGTTCTACCGCGAGGGCCGTGTGCCCCTGCACACGCTCCGCGCGAACGTCGACTACGGCTTCTTCGAGGCCAAGACGACCTTCGGCCGTATCGGTGTGAAGGTCTGGATCTACAAGGGCGACGTCAAGAACATCGCCGAGGTCCGCGCCGAGAACGCTGCGGCCGGTGCGGGTAACCGCCCGGCCCGTGGTGGCGGCGCCGACCGCCCGGCCCGTGGTGGCGAACGTGGCGGCCGCGGCCGCAAGCCGGTACAACGTGAGACCCGTTTGCCAGCCCATGCGGGCGCCCGAACGCAAAGTAGCGGCGCAACTGAGGGCCCCTCAACCAGTCGCGGGTCCGACGGCCATGGCCGTCCGGCGCTCACCGAGCCGTCCGCAGCGCACACGGAAGCGCTGCAAGAGACTCAAAGTGTGCACGCGCCTGATCCCACAGAGATTCCCCGGTGTGTGGCGAAAGTGATCTCCTTGGACGATGAGTCGCTGCTGGGAGAATCTGTGCGGTTCCGCTTCCACCTTGATGTACCGGAAGGGCACCCCTGGGCTGGCGATAACGGCCCAGGCAGGTTGCTACTGGTCGCATCCTCTCGGAATATCGGCAACATTGTCCCCACGGCGCTCTTTTATGATGCCGCTCCCTCCGGAGCCGCCGCCGAATTCACGTTCATCACCCAGCAAGCAGGCAGACACTGTTTGCGATTCACGGTGTACGAGCGCGAATTTGGTGTTGTACTTCAAGAGGTTGAGGCGGCATTCGAGGTGAGAGCAGCGGATTGAAATGATGGAGAATAGCTGTCATGTCACGTGAGATTCCGCCGGAGGTTCCCCAGGATCCGAGCAACAGCTTTACCCGTCTGCCCGGCCCCTCATACGCCCACCCGGACATAGTAGTCAACATTACCGCCGGGGCTGGCCCAATGAACATTATGATGTTTGGCCCGAAGGTCCCTTCCTTGAAATCTGGCATACACCAGGCTCCATTGAAAAATTCCGGCCCAGTAATTCACTGCAAAGCAAATCGCTTGCGCAAAATATGGAAAGACCGGTTCTTGAATCATGAGCAATACGAGGACGGCATGCCGGTGGAGGTCACCCCGTTCCAGAAATCAGTGGACCTCACAGACTACCCCGAAGGCGAGTTGATTCCCGTAATCAAAGAACTCGCCGATGAAGGTAGCTATCTGCTGCAGCAGCTCCTTGACGGGGACGATCCACGGTTGACTATCCTCCGCCGGGATCTAATAGAAGCATTGCAGGATGAAAATCTGCGCGTCAGATTCAACTCCGATGTCTACCTACCGTGGCCGATGATGGCACTGGATGCCCTTCCAGAGAAAACCGACGACCATTTTGCGCGTTTTTTCGGATACCGACATCAGATCGACCAGGCGGCCGACTGCTATCCAAGCGTATCACCAGTGCTTATTGCCCACGCCCGAGCAGCCACAAGTCTAAACGTAGACATGCAGCTTAATACGGTCGAGAGGGCTGCCGAAGTTCGGGCACTACTCGACACTACGGATCTGACGGAGCGCACTCAAAGCAATGAACTGATCAGAGCTTTGCAATCGCCCAATGTTGACGAAGACCTAATGTATTTTTGGTGCCACGGGAGTTTTGAAGGCGCACCGGAGCCTCACCTTGTAATCCGACTCACCGATTCTGCGGGAATCGATGGGGAATTGGTTAAAAGGTTGCGGACCGAGGCCCGTACCCATGGGCAACAAGAGACCTTTCGTCCTTTCGTGATGCTTAACGCTTGCTTTGCCGGCCTGGTTGCGGATTCAGCGGAATTTGAGCATATTGGCGGAGTGCTCATACGGAGCGGCGCGGAAGGTGTCCTCGGTCCTCAAATTGAAATTCCGAAACTCTTCGGTGCTCACTATGCCCTTGAGTTCATTGACAGATATTTGGCAGGTTCGTCCACAGCAGGGGGATCGCCCGGGAGCTCGCCCGACACTTCGCTAAAACTTACCGAAATCCCTTGGCGTTGACCTACTCTCTACACTGTGGGCTGGATAGTCGATTGGCGCTGGGCGCTGGGAAGTAAGGATCTAGCTTTGGAGAAAGGCACTCCGGCAGCGATAGTCGACTTGAATGAGCGTGGCAAGCTGCTAAGCGATGAGGGCAGTCAACCGGTTCCCGGAAATCGCGTTCCGGAATACCTTGCCCGCAGCCTCCCGATCCCTCATTGGGCGACGGACATCTATGTGCATGTCCATGGATGGCAAACTCTCCCTGATGCGGCAACGCGGCAGGCGCAGTTGCTACTGGGCCGGGCACTGCAGCAGCGAGCGGTACGCCCGGACTATTACCTGAATTTGTCGCGGGACGGCTTCCGGCCGTGGCTCGTGTCGGTCCGCTGGCCTTCCTCTAGCCGTTCCTCGCTGTCTGGATACCGGCGCATACGAGATCGAGCTCATGAGATGGGGGCAGAGGGACAAGGACAGGCCGCGTACGTTATCAGCCATCTACTCGGCTACCTGGATCAGAACCGTACTCCACCCGGTTCGCACATGCTTAAGAACCGCTTCGGACAGTTCCTGCACTTGTGCGGTCATTCTTTCGGTGGCCGGTTTCTATGCGAGGCTGTTCAGTGGGCCGCCAGCCAGAAACCGGCTGATTTGCTCAGTTGGAGCGCGGGAACCGACCCACAACGGCCGTTTACCGTGGATAGCCTGCTTGTTTTCCTGATGGCTGCGCCGCGGGACGCGCTCGAAAACTCGTTTCCCGCTCTCCTCCCGGGACGTGGGCGTGACCACTGGGCCCCGCTATGCGGACCCATCGTGCTCACGTACTCACGACATGACCGCGCGACCGGTATCTGGCATCGGCAGGCTGAGGGCAGCGCAGGAATCGGGTACGCAGGCGCCAGGCGTGCTCCAACCCACGTACATAACATCGAATTGCTGCCGCTGGATCGCGCCTATGCAATGGACGATCTCGACCATCGGGTAGTAAACGTAGACGCCAGTTGGCTATTTCGACGGGGCCGTTTGAGCTTCGCCGGAGCTCACTCGGACATTAATTACCCAGAGTCGGCACATTTGCTCCTTAGCTTGGCGGAGTTGTCGCGCTGAGCGCATACTAGCAACAGCTGGCTCCGCGCCGGAGCAGGCAGAAGCACCTAGCCGAGTCGGTCGCCGGACTACAATTTGACACCAGCAAGAGAGACATAAGAAGTGTTCTGTCCACGGAGGTTCCTGTGTCGATAGCCTTTCATTCGATGCAGCTGCTTGCCGGTAGTTAAGTCCCATATGCGCACCCATCTGTTGTCGTCGCTGCTGACGGCGTGTCCGTGCTATTGCCACCTCGGTGACCCGGCTGGTATGAGCAGCGATATAGGTGTTCTGCCGACCGATGGCCAGGTCGCACACCCGCACGGACCGGCTATCGGCGCTGAGGGCGTGCGGGCGGCCGTCCACCTCCGCCACCGCCACCGCGGTGACCCAGTCACTGTGACCCGGCCAGCTGGTACACGTGCTTCCTGCGCCTGCTGCGCCATTGGGAGCAGGAGGGCAGTGACAACGTCCCCGGGCCGGTCAGCCTCGTCGAGTGCGTCGACGACGCTGACTGGCCGCCCGTCGTCGGGGAACAGCCCCAGCAGATGTTCTGCTGGATTGGTGGCGAGCCCACCATGACCGATGGGGTGGACGTTCCGTGCGACACGTCCACCCCAGCGATCTCATGTCGGTCAGTCGCTCAGCAACCAACAACTGTGCAGCACCGGCTCCACCCGCAGCCGTACGCCCTCCTGCGCGAGGGCCTGGAAGGCTTCCAAGCACGCGTATGCCCACCGGGCGTCTGCCTCAGACAACCCCGCGAGCTCAATGGCGGCCAGGACATCCCCCTCGTCGGCCCAGTCGGTGCCGAACTCCTTGACGATGGCTCGGTATCCAGCTGCGACGAGTGGATCAACAGTGAGACCGACGGCTGCTACCAGTCCGGCTGCAAACCGCTTCTGCTGAAGCTCCTCGCTGAGCCTTCGGAGAGCCTGATCCTGGTTCTGGCACTCATCGCGCAGTTCGACGGCCCGATCCAGCAGCATGGGCCAACCTCCGGTGACATCGAGCAGGCGCGTCAAACGCTCATCGGTGTCAAAGAGATCGCCGCGCTGCGCCCACGACTTGATGCCGCCCCGGTCATAGCGACGGAGGACAACTGCTGTAGACGCGACGATGTCAGGATCGGATAGCAACTCGCGCCAGAGGGCAAGCTGACCGGTGCCCGCCACAAGAACTACCGCCCTTGTGACACCGGACCGGACGGGGACGAGAGTCTGGGCGAGTTCAAGCGACTCCCGGCAAGTCTCTTCGCTGACCTCTCGGCCCGAGAGATCACTGACGATGACTCGCCGTTCACCGGGCCGCCCAGAGATCAGCTCTTGGCGGAAGACGTTGATCCGCCCGATGGGAGGCATGCTCCAGCCAGCCACCCGTCCGGTGACCGTCCGCAGAGTGTCGGCGACATCGCTGACGCCAGTCGCAGCCGTGCCGAGAACGATTCGGGTCTGATTAGTGTGGTCGCCCAGCAAGTCATCGACCTGGGTCACGGTAAGCGGGGCAGACCGACCGTCCGGGAGTTCAGGCCGGCCCTCCAGTACAACGGTCTCCTCCAAACGGCACTCGGTCTCGGCGCTCAGCAGATGAGTCTCTACTTCCTGGGCAGTGCCGATCATGCGGAGGGCATTAGGGCCGCGCAGATGCCAGCCCCGGCCATCACGATTGGGGGCCAGCACGCCGAGCCCGACCATTTCCTGGAGATAGGCGCGGAAGCCTTCGCTGTCGAGCTGCTCGAAGCCGTCACGCCACCAACTGGCGCATTCATCCCGCAGTTCTACGTCGCTCAGCCTGGTCTCCAGTCCGTTGTCGCGTGCGTGCCGGGCGAGCACATTGGCGATGACGTTGTAACGGTCGTCGAGCGTGAGGGTGTCCTTGAACGCCGCGGTGATGTCTGCCCTCAGTGAGGGGTCGGACTCCACAGCCTCGACATCGGCTGCCTCGATCGTGTACGGAGGCTGGCCCGCGTCCGCACGCGTACGCCTGCGTTGCATGACCTCTACCAGTCGACTGCCGAACATTTGGAGCAAGAAGGGCTGGTACGAACAGTAGCCCAGCACCCGGTTCACGAGATCAACGTCGGCGAACTCGAAGCCCAGTGCTCTCATGGGGAGGACCAGTAGATCGGCAGCGAATTGCGGGGCAAGCGGTCCAACCACGGTCGGAGTTTGCGCGAGATGACTGAACGGCCCATTTCGGGCAAGTCGGGTGTAGCGCTGCACCGAATGCAGTCCTGCGAAGACGACCTTCATCCGGTTTCGAGTTTCCACGCAAAGGCCCTTAAGACGCCGCGTCTGGGTGCAATGCGGGGCGTCCGCCTCGAAGAAGCGGTCACACTCGTCCATCAGTATGAGCAGTCGGCGCCGTGGATCGACGGCCAGCCATTCTTTGATACCCGAGCGCACTCGGTCGTACGGATCGGCCGACTGCGCCTTACGTCGCTGTGGCGGAGAGAGCACTCCAAGGCTGGTCAGTTCTTGATCCAGCACGCTCCAGATCGTCTCGGCCCCCAGCGCCGTGCCTTTGCCGATGTTGTGGTGGTCCAGGTTGAGATAGACCGGGTGGTGGTAGCCGGGCTGCTGCTCAGCGAAGCGGTCGCCCGCGTCGTTGAGAAGAGCCGACTTTCCCAGGCCCCGGCCGCCGAAGATGATCTGTGTGCCATCGGGGTCGAGGATGCTCTTGCGCTCGGCATCGCGACCGTAGAACATCTCTCGGCCAATCCGCCCGCGCTTCTCCTTGATGTAGGGATTCACCCCCGAAAACGGCAGCAGTGTCTCGGTGGCCACGCTTACCTGACGGTTTCCGCAGGCTGCCAGGTAGGCGAGGGACGCGTCGTCCACGACCATCAGTGGTACCCGGCTGGCGGAGGCAGCGGCGAGTTCCGCCCGCATCTCACTTCCGAGTGTGCCGAAGTAGGCGACGAGCAGACTCTCGCCGCTGGGCTCCTTAGCGGCTCTGCTCAGCAGCAGCTGTGCCGAAGGGCGGCCCCAGACCATCAGGACGCGCACCCTGCCGCCCTGTTCCAGGATCTTCGAGCCGAACGCTGGCGCCCAGGCCCTGCCGTTGATCCCGATGTCAGAGACGTCCGCGAATCGGTACTCGTTACTGCGCGGCAGGTCGTGCAGGGGTCGCGCCCGCCGGGCCTCATATCCGAGCAGTGACAGGGCGGGAAGCAGCATGTCCCGCACATTGACGTTCTGCCGCTCCTTGGAATCGGTGGCCGAGAGCTCCCGCCATCGGTCCAGTGCGCTCGCGGCCCTCGCGGCCTCGTCCGCCGACAGATGCGAGTAGTCGAGGGCGGGAAGGACGGGGTGCCGCTCACGCCCGCGAACCGCTTCGACCAGCCCGGCGGTGATGCCGTCGGGCAGCCTCGCCGGGATCGCCGGGAAGAAGTCCGTGAGGTGCGACTCACCCGCCAGAATTTCAGGTACGGGCTCGCCGAGTTCAAGGAAGTAGACGAGGTCCGCCGCTGTTGCGAGTCCATCGGTGTCAAGGTGACGTAGTACCTGCACCCTCTCGTCTGCCGTGACGTCAGGAAGTGCATCCAGCCGAGCCCGAAGTCGGTCGGCGGCTTCTTGTCGGTACTTCGGCAGGAGCTCCGCCACTCGGTCAAGGGTGCGTCGTACCGCGCTCAATTCGTGCGACGCTCCGTCCTCGGCTGTCGGCTGGACGTCTGCCAACAGCTCCTGGAGCTTGACGTCCTGGTCGTCGGAGAGCGCTCCGTCGGCCTGGGCTCGCCGGAGTTCCGCGACGAGTTCGCTATGCCGTTCGCCCAGCTCGGTGCGGCGGCGCGTTGCCGCCTCTTCCAAGCTCGCGCGCCGGGCGGCATCGAGTTGCAGCTCGGCGGCAGGCAACACGCCACGCTCTGCGAGGTCAAGGATGCGGTATGCGGCATGGAACCCATCCTGTGAGGCCTGCAGTTCCAGTGCTTCGTCCCACGACCTTTCCACAGCTTTGAGTAGTTCCGACACTGAAGGCAGCTCGCCGGGTACAAGCGGAATCTTGAGCAGCTCCGCATCGATGATCTGACGAGCGTCGGGCTCCGGGTCGGTCGGCTGAGCAGGAGCGCCGTGCTCAAGCTCATGAAAGAGCCGAGTCAGGGATTCACGTGCCGCCCAGGCCGTCGCGGCGGGCAGCAGTTCGGGCCGTCTCATCGTCGGCTCGAGGTCGGCCAGGGCGCGCTCATGGCGCCCGAGGACAGCCTGCCGCATTGCGGAGATTTCCTGCACGGCCCAGTCGTTGTCGGCGGGGGTGCCACGTCTCAAAGCTTCGGTGACGTCGAGCCACGCCTTTGCGCAGTCCAGGGCGCGTTCGACAACGTGTACTAGGTCCTGGCGGCCGGAGCCCTGAAGGGGCCGGCCGCCCGGTCCGCACAGATCACGGTCCTGCCGGTCGATCTCGGTCCGGATCTCGGAGAGGCGGGTCAGCCGCTCGATTGTCGCGCGGGCCGTCGTGTCAGCATCCGGCTTGCCGTTCATGATGCCGAGAAGCATCTCCCCAAGCATGCCGTCCGGAGCCAGCCACCGCTTGGCGATGTGCGTGGCACGGTTGTACCGCAGGCGCTGTGGCTTGAGTAGTGCCCGGCAGCTCTCGGTAATCTCTCGCAGCCTGGTCTCGGCCTCGGACACATCAGCGATGACGGCCATAGGGGGCGCGATGAGCAGTGCGCCTCCCAAGGCCCGGTCCGCCACTGCGATGGCAATGGCGGCGAGACCATCGGGCAACCGCGGTGCCAGCGCCTTCAGTTGGGCACCGATCACGTGTTCGCCGGTGACGAGCGCGGCGCGGACCAGCGCGGGCAGCAGCAGCAGTTCGGTCCCCTCAGTGTCCCGCACGTCAAGGGCGTCCCAGGCCTGGAGCGCCTCACTGACCGCCCGTGCACCACTGCCGGATCCGGAGCGCAGGACTGCTGCGGCCGCCGCCAGGCGCAGCGCTGCCGTCTCAGCCTCGGAGCGGTCCGCAGCTTGCGAGAGCAGGGCGGCGAGTCCGAACCGCCTCTCAGTGACAAGCTGGGCGAGTGCGGTCTCGACCACACTCGCCGGCGGGCATGCCTCCGTGGACCCGGGGTTGCGACCCGGCGCCTCGAAGACATCCGCCTTGCTGGGCTTGGGGGACTGACTACTGGAGGGGGCGGCCGGCTTGGGTATGACTATCGGGGTCTCGCCGGAGGGTGTCGCCTTAACTGCCGCATCGGCCGGGCTAGGAACCGTGTCGGCCCTATCTGCTCTTTCCACAACGGTGATTGTGGACACCGGGCTCGTCTCGGACTTGTCAACCTGCTCTGGGGCGCCCACGAGGCCCGCGACACTCGCCAGCTCGGTCCCGGCCTGGGGGTATGCCCTCTTCTCTGGAGAGGCGAGCGTGGGCACGGATGCATCAGTCGAGTAGGTCCCCTCGGCGCCGAGTGAAGCTGGAGCGGCGGACGCCGCTTCGACTGCGGGCTCCTGCAGTACGTTGTTGCCGCTCGCCAACTCAGTACGCACGGGGAGGGACAGTTCCGTGTACATGAGAGCGGCCATGACACAGTCGGGCAGAAGCTGTCCCACCCGCTGCTGCCGGGCCATGATCTTCGGCAGTGCGTCAGGCTGTCCAGCGAGCTCGACGATTTCGACAAGCCCTGCAAGCACCTCAGCCTGAACGTGGGCAGGCTCGTCCCATCCAGGCACGCCCAACAACCGTCGGGCCCGGTCCTGTGCTGCTCCGAGTGCCGCGGCTGCCGAACTGCCCGCCTCGCAAGTCAAGGTGCGCAGGGCGCGGAGTTTCGCCCGCAGTGCTGACTCCCGGCCGAGCTTCGCGCGATGTGCTTCGACGGCCCGCGCCAAGTCGTCCAGCCGAACTGGGACCGATGCCATTCCGGCGTCGGCCAGAGCCTCCTGGGTTCGAGTGAACGCCGGAACGAGCGAGGACAGTTTCTGCAAATCATCCTCGACGGGTGGACGGCCGTCGTCGAGGGCCTCGCCGATGCGCCGTACCGCGTGCCGGGCGGCCTGTACGGCCGCTTGCAGCGCCGCATAGGCGGCGTCCGCATCGACAGGGTCCTTCCCCGGCCGAGTTGCGGCAGCCGCCGGGGGCGCCACAGCGACCTCGTCGAGGGGAGCATCCGCTGCCGCAAGGACGTTGGAGGACTCACCATCCGTCGCGCGCACCAGCGCTTCGCCGAAACCTGAGGCTTCTTCCACATCGTTCCGGAGGACCTCCGGGGTGTCCTCCACGACACGGGACGCTGCCTCACGCACCGCTTCGAGCTCCTTCACCTCGGCGCCCAGGCCGAGCCAGTCGTGATCGGCCGACCACAGGAACACCCTGGCGTCGGCGGCGCACGCTTCACACCACGCAAAGACCGCAAGCCGGACGAGGACTTCGCCCCATCGCGCGATTGGGTCAGCAGCAGCGTCCCCGTTGTCACACGTCCGAGCGGCGTCGACAACGTCGTCCATCACTCGCGGCGTAAGCCACTGGGCGGCGCACCTGCGCGCCTGCTGCCGCGACTCGCGCTGCATACGACCGAGTACGTCACGGCACAGGGATTTGCTTGCCCGCCGGGGCGCCGCCAGCTTGATTCCGAGCTTGCGAAGAAGGCGCTGGCGATCCTGCGAAGTGATGGAGTTGAAGGCGAGCTCCACCATATCGGGGGTGAGTTCATGCAGCGCGTCCGCGACCAGTGTGCCCGCAGAATTGAGGGCAGCGGCCAGCGACTCGAGATGCTGTGTGCTTACTCCCGGCGGGGACAGCGGCGGCTCCGCCCTGATGTGGTACCGGTCGTGCATGCATTACTCCACTTCTGGTGGAACGAACCGTGCGCGAGGCTCATCGGCCTCGGGTGTGCTGAGTGACGAAGGTGTAGCCGTCCGGCAGGTCCCAACCGTCGGCTTTGCCCAGTCGGCGGCAGTGCTCGCGAAAGGCAGCACGCTGCGCTGCGCTGGGTGAGTGGTCCGGCAGCAGTCGCCGCAGATGACCAGGTACGGAATGTAGGACGACTGGCACCGTCTGCCCGGTCTGCTCGAAGTCGCTCTGCCCAGACGGTGAGCGCGGCACGGGCACGGGGTCGGGGGTGTAACCGATGAGCGAGATCTCCGGCTCATCGGGGCGCCCGGGATAGTGGGGACGGCCGTCGACACATCGGCTGCCCGTAGCCATGTAGAGCCGTCCGACGGCCACGAGTGCCTCGACCGCTTCTTCCAGTGCGGCAACCTGTTCGATGACGGGGGCCTCCCCATAGGTGGCGGTGGGCAAGGCTGACCGGTCGAGCAGTGCATGCCCGTCTGGGGTGAGCAGCCCGCATCGACGGACAGTTCGCATGACCAGCTGACTGGGATTGAGGCCAGCTGCCGAGTCACTGGTACGCGTACTGCCGGGTGCGTCCTCGCGGGTAAGGATGCCCACGTCATACTGGTGCTCGATAGTTCGTTCGCCGACCGCGACCGGCGTTTCCAGCAGGGTGGTGGTGGCGCGGATGACGCGCCCCCCGCGCGGCCATTGCAAGTGAAGTTCCAGACCCGGGAAGAAATCCAGCGGCCATTCGACCTCCAGCAGACGGCTGTTTCCGTCGCAGAGCTCTGCCACGGTGTCCTGAACAGCCTCAGAGTCCTCCAACTCCCCTCCGGGGTGCGCTAGCTCAAGGCGCACGACGGTCTGCTTCTGACCAAGGCCCGCCAGCTCATCGGCGATGAGCGGACGGAGGGGGAGGTAGCCGTCCATCAGATGGGCGAGCCTTAGGGGCATCCGCCAGGCGATCTCACTGTCGCCGATTCGCAATAGCTGCCCAGCCCCAAGGCCGGCTTCGTCGACGAGCGGAGCGTCCACGGGCTCGCTGGGCGCTTCAATGTTTGGCTCCTCGGCTTGATTAGCTACTGCTCCGTCGAATCGCTCAGCGCACGCTTTCCCCTCCAACTGGCCAGGCGCTTCACCTGACGTGGGGCGTGGTGAGGGCAGCTGCACGGTCGCACCCCAGCCGGCTGCGGCCGCCACAAGAGGATCGCCGTCCGCTTCATCCGCGCCCGGGTTACGAGTCCGCCATACACCACCGCCCTCGAAAACGTCGTCCAGGCTCACCCGGGTGCCGTCCTGGAAAAGGCCGTTCTCGCTTTCCCCCTGGATGACACCCGCGATCGCCAAGTTCGCGCTGCATACGGCCGTCGCATATTCAACGCCGGAGAGCCGCGACTCCGCACCCGGAAAGTCACTCAGCCGTGGTCCGACGGCGGTGTACACAGTGGTGGCGGAGGGCAAGCCGTAACGGCGTCGGGCCGCTGGCTCGGCTTTGATTCGCAGTGCGGAGGCAAGGACGTTCATGTCGTTTCCTCCCAAAGGGCCCGGGTCCGCCCAGCGTGCAGCGAGCGCCTTGCGGGTCATGGCGTAAGGGCCCCACATTCGCAATGCGTCACTAGAGACGAGCACGCGCCGGATCACATCAAGCAGACGCGTCAGCGCACCCCTCAGCACCTCTTCCTGCTGCGTGCCTGCGAGCTCGACGAGCGACACGGGCACGAAGGGGCTGAGGAGCTGCGCCCGCGCGGTGGTCAGCAGAAAGGCGGCATACGCAGCGATATCGTCCCGCTCCGCCACCTCACGCGACGGGTGAACGGCGTCGACTAGTACATGGCCTTGCTTGTCGATCCACCGTGAGTGATCGCGGAGCCGATTGAGCTGAGCAGGGCTCAAGCTCAATGCGGCGCCGAAGGCATGTGGGTCAGGTACAAGGAGTTCGCGGCGTACGGGAGCGTCGTGCGGGCACGGCCGCCCCGGGCCTTCAGCGCCGGCCGGCGCCCCTGACACCCAGCCTGGTACGTCCCCGAGTGCGCTGATCCTAGGGTGACGGCCCTCCTTATAGACGATCTCCGCAAACAGCGGCTGTGAGCCTGTGGCGATGTGAGCCATGGCCCCGACGGGGAGTGCGGGAGTCCGCCCTCCGAAGGTGACGACCGGAAAGGCATCGGGGTCTAGCGGACTGGTGCCATATCCCTGCCCCTTGAGGTCGTACCCGAAGTAGGCGGCGTTGAAGGCGACCGCAACGTGGACGGGTGCGCGACGGGCTGCAACGAGAGCGTCCAGATATTGGCTCAGCCGGTCCAGTTCCGGGGCGGGTGTGGTGTCGTACCCGTCGACCATGGCGGGAGTGAGCAGGGGCTCGTCCACGTACGGCAGCCAGACCCTGTCGCGTGCCCCGGTGGCCATGGTCATACGCTGTCCCCCTCCTTCTGCTCCTGTGATGCCGCTGCGACGGCTGCGATGTGGCGTCTGGCCTGCCATTTGCCGTCGCTGGTAGCGGCAACCGCGCCCGCTTCAGCCAATCGGAGCAGGCTCTTCTCGACATCGGTGTACGGCAGGTCGGCGCGGCCTCCGAAGTGGCGACTGTCCCGCAGCGTTCGCGGCAGAGGTATCTGCTTTTTGCGTATGGGGTGATAGGCCGTTTCGTCACCGCGAAGCGCGTGCCACAGGGTCCTCGGGTGGACGCCACGCGGCATGAGTCGGGTGAGGCGGTAGGTCTGACTGTCGAGGCGTTGGGCGCGCAGAGTGCTGTCGGCACCACCGCCCATGCGCGGGGCAGCGCTCTCGAAGGCCTGGGTGACGCCGGACCTGCGTTCGTGAGCTGGCCAGTTGGGGCTGGTCCAGCAGGCTGAGCAGCGGCATCGTGCGCTGGTGCAGCAGCCGTCAGGGAGCTCCAGGACACCGAAGTAGTCCGCGAACTTGCGCTGCGCGCATGTCGCCGTGTCCTCGAAGAAGTCCTTCAGGAGGGCGAGTTCGCCCGCAGCGCGGGCGCTTCTGCGGACGAGCAGCGGCAGGAAGCCTTCGGGGAGGAACCACTGATGGACGGCGAGACCGGTGACGAGCTGGCGACTGGGAGCCGCCGACACGTCGAGGAGCCCCCGGTCGTGAAGGTCGGCGAGGATCTCCCAGGTGCTGGCGGGGCCGTCCGCGACGTCTCGGTAGCCATCGATACGTTCGGCAAGGTGGGTGTCGAGCACATCGACTCGCAGGCGGGTGCGTTCCGGCATGGCGAGGATGGCCGCGACAATGCGCCGCTCCAGAGCGTCGCTCTTGGCTAGCGGATCTGGTTCTGGGGACACTTGTGGCTGGAGTGGCAGATGCGTGTCCCCGGCCTTCACCGCGCAAAGGGGCGGGTAGTCGCCGAGGTCCGTAATGGCACCGAGGTCGGCGAGAGCGCTGAAGGCGCGCATGATCCCGGTCCGGTAGCGGTCCGCCGTGTGTGCGCTGCGCATTTCACTCTCGTCGAGGGTGCCTACAGCGGCGTCCCCCGCCATGAGCGACTCGGCCAGCACTGCGGCGTTCAGGCTGCCGCCGCGCCGCCCGAGCACCGTCTGTCCCATTCGACGCAGCAGTGGCACGGGGAGGTCCTGTCCGGTCATGAACCGTACGGTGCGCAGGCCGCGGCTCGTCGCAAGGGCAAGGGCAGCGTTGACGGGGCCTTCACCTTCCGTGTCCCGCCCGGCCCCGTCGCGGCCCGCGCGACCGATCTGCTGGTAGAGCGCGGCGAGGTCGGTGGGGGGAGATACACAGAACACCGTACGGATGTCCGGCCGATTGACGCCGAGCCCGAATGCGGATGTGGCCACCGTAACGACCGGCGCGAACCCGTCCTCGCCCTGCCGGGGTGCCTCCCGGAACTCTGTCATAACGGCGGCCTTCTCGGCCTCGGTGAGCCGTCCATGGAAGCGCAGCACCCGTACTCCGTTGTCACCCACGTACTCGCGCAGGTGAGCGTAGAGCGCGTTGACCTCCTTGACGGTGAGGCAGTACAGGATCGCGTGTCCGTCGAGTGCGTCAACCACCCGCTCGGCTAGACCGGCGGCACCACCCGGTCCGGGTTGGTTCAGCGAGCGCCTGAATACGGCTAGTTCGGGGCGAATCGGATTCTCCCGCACGGTAACGAGACCTCCCCGCGCATCCGGCCACGCGGCCTCAGAGCGCTCTTGATCCGATGCGGCTGCCGGAGGCTCGGGTGTCATACCGAAGAGGCTCTCGCGTAGGGCAGCGTGCACGGAGCGGTTGGCCGTGGCGGTGACCGCGGTGACGGGCAGCCCGTACTCCTTGCGCAGTTCGGCGAGGAACCGCCCGACCCGTCGCATACTGGGCCTGAAATCCTCCCACTGAGCCATGGTGTGCGCCTCATCGACGGCGATCCGGGGCACCCGTCCGGCCGCGACCGCCTGCCGTACAAGCTCCCTGAAGCGGCGCTGACACAGCCGCTCCGGGCTGACGTACACCAACCGGATGCCATGGTCCTGACGGCCCTGGAGCTGGTCGGCGACTTCGGTCTTCCCTGCGCGGCTGCTGGACTCCCGCAGCGGAGAGATCAGCGCGCGTACAGCGCCTCCGAGGGAGCGGTTGAGCTCGAGTGCCTGATCGTGCATGAGCGCGACAAGCGGGCTGACGACGATGGTCGTCCCAGGCAGGACGAGCGCGGGCAGCTGGAAGGTGTAGCTCTTGCCGAAGCCGGTAGGGAGAAGACCAAGCGTGTTTCGACCCTCAGCGACGGCGCTGATCACTATTCGCTGGGCCAGCTTAAGAACCACGGGCTCGTCGGAAAGGCCGAGCAGCCCGCCAATAATGGAGGCACGCTCCAAGACCGTGTCCGTGAGGCGTCCTTCGTCCCGCAGTCGCTTGGTCTCGCCGGGGGTTAGAGCGAGGTCGCGAATGCGGCGGGTGTGGGGCAGCAGGGTATGGCCTTCGAGCGCCTCGTCGGCGCAAAGTTCGGCGGCCCGGTCACCGTGCAGAAGCCCCTCGCGCGCCAAGAACCCCCAGATGCGCCGCCATCCGTCGGTCATGGTCGCCACATTGCCACCGCCGATCTCTCCGGTGGCTGGATCGGGCTGCAGCAGCCCCTCGTCTAGGCTGCCGAGGAAGGCGCGGCGGTAAACGCGCCGCAAGGTGGTGTGCCCACCGAGCTTGCGGTCGCTGAGGACGACGACGCCGCGGTGCCGGTCGGAGCGGATTAGTCGGCCCACTGCCTGGCGCAGCTGGAGTGCGGCCAGCGGCAGGTAGTACTCCTCGGTGGCTGCCCCGTCGGGGTCTGGGTGTCCGGTCTCCTCGGCACGTTCCCGTACGGCGGCCCGGCGAGCCTCGATGATGGGGTCGGCGAACGGCGCGAAGGGCAGTTTGTTGATCCATACCAGCCGTAGCCGGTGTTCGTCGGAGACGTCGACACCCTGCCACAGCCCTTTCGTACCTACCAGGAACCCCCCGCCCTGCTGCCGGTCGGTGAACTCTGCGACAGCACGGCCGTTTCCGAGAGCGATCGCTCCCACGACGGGAGTGGTCAGCTCGCGCGCACGAAGCTCACGCTGCAGCAGATCACCGATGCCCGCAGCGGTGGATCGGGCAGTGGTGAGCACCATGGCCCCGCCGTCGTATCCGTTTCCGTCCAGCCGCGCATAGGTGATCTCCTGTGCATATCCGGCGAGTTGGTGGGCAATGGTCCGCATGGCGCCCTCCTCCTGCTCCGCCCAGGACGGAAAGTCCGTGAAACAGATCAGCTCGGCTTGGCGCGCCAGGTCGAACGGCGAGGGCAGGGCGAGTGCGGGGAGGTCCTGCCGAAGTCCAAGACGGTCTCTTACGAAGGTCCACTCGCCAGCGACCCGCAGGGTCGCGGAGACGTAGTGGACGGAGGTGAAGGACTCCAGGTAGCTCCGCCACACGGGGTCGGCCGGCAGGTCGATGGGGCTTGAGGCGACGCGGAACCGGTAGGCGCGCAGTCCCGGTTCGGGCTCGGCCAGCTCCTGCAGGTAAAGCACGCGGGAGAGCGCCGTATCGGAGTTTGTCCCGTCGAGGGTGGTGGCCGGGTTGAGCAAGGCGTCGATGTCAGCGGTGATGCGGTCGAGGGCTGCCGCTGTGTCCTCAGCGCGGCGGGCGAGGCGAAGGATCCGCTCCCGTACGTGCACGTCGAGTGCCGCGTGTTCGGCGGTGTACCGATCGAGGGCGGCGGCGACAGCACCGACAGCTCGGGAGACCTGGACCAGGAGGCGCTGAATGTGGCGCGTTTCCTGGCTACCGGAGGTGCCCGCGAATGGACTGGCCAGCACAGCGGTGCGGCTACCCACTCGTGCTCCAACGCCCTTGGAACAGGCGTCGAATGAACGAGCGGCGAGTCGAGGCAGCCGCTCGTCGTCAAATAGGTGCTCCAGTTCACCGACGGCGGCCGCCGCCCGGTCCCGAGCAGCTCCGTCTCGCGCGTCGGCGAGCCAGATCAGGCACTCTGCGAGCAGATCCTCCATATCCCGATAGTCGGCGGTGACCGTGAGTGCGGAGGTAGCGGCGTTCTCCAGTTCATGCGCCTCGTCGACGATGAGCAAGGTTTCGGCGCCGAGCGCGCGCAGGTCGTCGAGATGCGAGAGTGCGAGCGCGTGATTAGCAAGGACGAGTCGGTGTCCCGCGATCGCCTCGCGCACGGTGTCGGTGTGCGGGGTCAGTGGGGTGTCGTCTCCCTGCTGATAGTCGCCATCGCGCTGGGACAGAGCCTCCAGCCAGAGCGGCAGTGCCCGCCCCGCGTAGTCGGCGAAGAAGGCGGGAAGGTCCACGGAGTCGACAGACCTGGCGGCCCACGACTCAGGTGCTTCGGTGCAGGCTCTCAGACGTAGCAACAGGTAGATGGCAAGCTCGCGGAAGCGCGGCTGTTCCACGATTCGCGCCCGACCGCGGGCGGCCGTTCGGGCCCGGGTCGCCTCGGCGAGGAGGGCTGTCAGGGCGGCGAGTGAGAGCCGGTTGGTCTGTCCCTTGACCAGGTCGGCGACGTCAAGGATACCGGGAAGGGCACGTTCCAGGTCCTTCAGATCCCGGGCCATCTGACTCTGAAGCTGTTTGGTGAAAGTGGCGATGATGGCGGTGCGGCCTGGAGCGACCGCAAGCCAGTCGAGGGCGGCCGCGAGTACCGCGTAACTCTTGCCCGTACCCGTCGGTGCCTCCAGCAGCCCGCCGCTGCCTTGATCGATCCAAGCGTGCAGGGAGGTTGCCATCCGCTGCTGAGCGGGACGGGGCTCGGCTTTGGGGCCGTGCACGGCGGCGGCGAGCGCAGCGGGGTCCACTCTGCCGTCGACACCACGCAGTTCGCCGGGTATCCCTACAACTGCCAGGCCAGGCGCCGTTCCCCCTGACCCACGCCGGGGCTGGTGCTGTCCCAATTCACTGCCCAGGACCCGTGCCACAAACGCCTGGTCCCACGCCTCCGCCCCATGAGCAGATCCCTCCGTCCCCCGTGCGAGCTCCAGCAACAACCGCCAGCCGGAAGAGTCCGCGCATACGTCTGCCACCAGCCGGGTCAATTCTGCTTCCCAGCCCGCTACTACATCGGATGCCGCACCCAACAGCCGGACCAGCAGCTCAGCGTCGTCCGCAGCGTTGTGCGCCCGCAGATCGAACCGGGGCACCCCACCTAACTCGGCGAGCGTGTGAAGCCGGTGGGAGCTAGCGGCTGGCCACACCGCATGGGCGAGATACAGCGCATCGACCAGCTTGCAGCCAGCCAGCGGATCGTCACGTCCGGCCAGCGTGGCAGCCTCGAGCACCAGTGGGAAGTCCAGCCCGGTTCCGTTGTACGCCACCACCACATCCGCCCCCGCGACGTAGGCGGCGAACTCCCCCCAGACCTCCTCCGGCTTCATTCCCGCGTCACGCACCCGCTGGCGTATGGCCGCGTCACGGATCTCCTCTTCACTACACCCAAGGCGCAGATACCGCTGCCAACGCGGCGCCTCCGCGGTCCATGCCTGGTCCATCCCAAACCGCACGGCTGCGGCCTCGTACACATGCCGCTCCAGGTAGGGCTCCGTCGGCACGGTACGTACGACACTCTCCACGTCGATCGCGACAGCCCGCAGTCCACGCCGCTGGGAGCCCTCGTCCCTCGGCCCGGCTTCCGCCGAGACCGACCTGACGGGTACGGCGTACCGCCCACCCGTCTCCTCGATCAGTCCGGCGGCGACAGCCTGCCCGACCAGCTTCGCCAGTCGGGCGTCGGGCAGCCCGGCGTACCGGTCGCGCGCCGCAGCGGCCAACTTCGCATGACCAACTCCCTCTGAGAACTCCCCAACCAGCTCCACGATCTTCCGGACCGCGGCCGGAACCCGCGCTTCCGTACCCATGATCACCTCCTCCGTCATGCGGGTATACCCGCTCACAGACGGTGATCTTCGCAGGTTACGCTCGCCGCCTCACAGGCGGACATGCTTTGAACATATTCTTTATGCAAGCCGCCAACACAGTGGCAACGAAGGCCCCACATCTCTCATACGCAACAGCTGGCGCATTGCCCCCGGCAATGATCGGCGGTGCTCCCTCGCAGATACGCCGCGCACTCCACCATCGGAGCCATCAACGTCCCGGGACTGGGTGGCCACTCGCCCGCCCCCATGGGCTGTCTCCGGCATGAGGAGACGGTCGGGCCCGGTAGGCACTGGTTTCCCCGGCCTTGCTGGGAAAGGCTCTTTGCCCGACGACGGAGAGGTAGGGCTGGCACCGCTTCCCGTTGAGTCAGCGACGACTGCGCGTCGGCCGAGCGAGTACCCGTCAACGACGCAGCGGATGTGGAGCTGCGCAACTCTTAGGGGCCGGCGGCGCGTCCTCTTCGTTGCCTTACGCCGACTCCCAGCCGGTCCACAGTGCAGTGAGCTCGGCCACCACGGCGCCGTGCTCCCACCAGCAGGCGTGCGGAAGCTGCTCGGTGGTCAGCTCGTAGGTGTCGGCCATGCGGATCACCCACGCGGCGAACTCGCCCCGCAGCTGCTCCCGTTCGCCCTCCTTGACCCTGTGCCACGCGATAGGGGCACCCGGGACGCGCGTGCTGTCGCCGCCGCCCTCCTCACCGGACGCTCCCTGCTTCGCCGCGCCGCGCGCCGCCCCGGAGTCCTCAAGCCGGGCCAGTCGCGCGGCGAAGCCGGTGAGTTCGCCGTTGATGGACTCCAACGCGTCGAAGAGCGGACCGAGCGGATCAGGCACGGGACGCCCCCTTTCGTACCCGACGGCTTCGGGCCGCACGGAGGGTTGCACTGGAGTGCCTGAAAGAGATCCCTGGCCGGTGGAGGACGTACGGGACGCAGCTCTCGAGCTCGGCCAGACGCCGTGCGGACTCATTCAGCTCACCGTTGAGGGCCTCCAGGGCGTCAATGAGCGGGCCGAACACGTCGGCCCCGTGCGGCCGGCGCAGCGGCAGGGGAGAGGGCGTCCTCCAGCTGCTCCAGTCGCGTGTGGAACCCCTTCTGCTCGCTGTTGAGGGCTTCGAGCACGTTGAAGAGCGGGCCGAACGGATCTGCGTCACGGCGATGGGATGGCTGCGAAGCGGGGGAGTGGGATTCGCTCCGGAGGGCGATGCACCGCGCGAGGTCGTTCAGCCGTCTGTGCACGGAGCGCAGGACGTCTTTGCGCAGGTCAGTCGCTGCTGGCACGGCTGTTCACCTTCTTCAGGGCTTCCTTGGTGGCCTCGCTGATTTCCCTGGCGCGGGGGCCCTCGTGGATCCGCTCGAACTTGACCCGCGTGACGGGGGTGCGCCGGTGCACGACCAGGCCTTCGCGTTCCTTGATCTGCCGGATGTCACCGGGCTCCAGCACGGCCCGGCGCCGGGTGGAGATGCTGATCGAGGCCCGGTCGCCGTCGTCGGACACGCTCTCGGTGTCCTCCTCGAACTCGCCGGCCAGCTGCGAGTAGCTCTTCAGCTCCTGCTCGTCCGAGACACCACCCAAAATGACCTTGATGGTGGCGGCCGCGAACATCTTGCGGACACCGAGCTCTCCCCAGCGCTCGTGTGCCTGGGCGAGGTTCTGCAGCACGGCGACCATGAAGATGTTCTGCGAGCCGGAGACGGACATGAGGCTGGGGATCTGCGGCAGTGGTGCCACGTTGGCGAGCTCGTCGCCGAGCAGCGCGAGCGGCGGGTCGAGGCGGCCGTTGGGCATCCGGGCCGCGATGACCTTGGCGGTGTCGAGGATGGCCCGCGAGAAGGCAGCCAGAATGGGCGCCAGCGAGGAGCCCTCGTCTTCCTCTCCGATGAGGAAGACGGTGCCGCCCTCGGTGAGCCACTTCGTGATGGAGAAGTTCTGCTCATCACGGGCGGACTTGCCGAAGATCGCGGCGACCTTCTGGTCGTACAGGGCCAGGATGCTCTGCTCGGCGGTGCGCCAGCTCGCCGAACGCTCCTCGGGGGCCGGCCGTCTTCCCCACCTGTGCGCCTGCCAGCATTGCCAGAAACTCGGCGGCACCCCCGTGATGTGGTGGGTGGGCTTCGAGACTGTCACCTGGACCGGCGAGAGCGAGCCGACCTGGTACGAGACCCTCGAAGGCGAGGCGAAGCGTGGCTTCTGCCCCCACTGCGGCAGCCGCCACGCGGCGATCGATAGCGACGTCCCGGAACTCGGCATTGTCGTAACGGCTCTAGACGACGCCAGCGGAGCCGACCTCGATCCAGTCAATCTGAGCTTCTGCGACAACGCCGTACGGTGGCTGCCCCAGGCGCCGGACACCCAAAACAGCCCCGTCGGCTGAAGCGCACGAGACCCGGGGCGGCTTGGGGAAGAGGGCAGTTCTTCGTCCTGACTCGCAGAGCTCGGGCGGAACAAGCAGCATCGGCTAGTGGCCGCCGATAGACTCACAGTGACCTTTGCCGTTCTATGTGACGGCGGCCAGCTACTTCAACCGGGGCGCCTTCGGCGGCCCTTAGATTGAGGCGTTCATGCAGGACGACCGACCCGTGGTCGGCGTGATCGACTACCGCACCGGAAACAGCCAGAGCGTGGTCCACGCGCTGAACTTCCTCGGTGTGCCGAACCGTCTGCTCACCTCGCCCACGGAACTGGATGGCATCGACCGGATCATCCTTCCGGGTGTCGGATCAGCCGGGACCACGATGACCTACCTGTCCGAAGCCGGATGGCCCGAGGCGCTTCACGCCCGGGTTATCGAAGGCCGCACCCCGTTCCTGGGCATCTGCGTGGGCCTGCAGGTCCTCTTCGAGACCAGCGAGGAACAGGACGCGACGTGCCTGGGCTGGCTGCCCGGGACCGTGCGGGCCTTCAACGGCGCCGACGTGCGGGTGCCGCAGATGGGCTGGAACCAGGTGCACCGCACCTCGGCCCATCCGTTCCTGGCCGGCCTGCCGGAAGCGGGCCACTTCTACTTCGTGAACAGCTACTACGCCGACCCCGCGGACGCCGGGGACATCGCGGCGACCACGGAGTACGGCCTGCCGTTCACCTCTGCCGTCGCGCGCGGCAACATCATGGCCACGCAGTTCCACACCGAGAAGTCCGGCCCGCTGGGGCTGGATCTCCTCGAGCGGTTCGCCAAGACCCCGCAGGAGGAGCTGTGCCCGGCCTGACCATCACGACGGGGCTGACCACCCGGCTGATCGCCTGCTTCGACATCATCGACGGCAGGGTCACCAAGGCCCGCCGCTTCGAGGACAACATCGACGTCGGCGACGCCGCCGAGGTCGCCGCGTCGGTGTACGCGGACGGCATCGACGAGATCATCTTCTACGACATCCTCGCCAGCGCGCAGCGCCGCCAGGCGGACCTGGCCACGATCCGCAAGGTCGCCGCGACGGTGTTCGTGCCGCTGACGGTGGGCGGCGGGATCCGGTCGCTGGAGGACATGCACGCGGTGCTGGCCGCCGGTGCGGAGAAGATCAGTCTGGACTCGATGGCGGTGCGCAATCCCTCGATCATCACCGAGGGTTCGGCCGAGTTCGGCCGCCAGTGCATCGTGCAGTCCATGCAGGTCAAGCGCGTCCCGGTCACGGCCGAGATCCCCAGTGGGTACGAGGTGTTCATCGACGGTGCCCGGCAGGCCACCGGCATGGACGCCATCGCGTGGGCGCGCCGGGGCGAGGAGCTCGGCGCGGGGGAGATCTGCGTCAATTCCATCGACCAGGACGGCACGCACGAGGGCTACGACCTGGAGATCACCCGCAAGATCGCCGAGGCGGTCAACCTGCCGGTGATCGCCTCCGGCGGCGCCGGTTCCGCCGAGCACGCGGCGGCGGCGTTCACCGAGGCGGGCGCGTCGGCGGCGATCGTCAGCTCGCTGCTGTACTCGCCGCGTATGGAGCGCACCGTCCCGGTCGGGGAGATCAAGGCTGAGCTCGCCAAGCGGTACGGGCTCCCGGTCCGCCTGATCTGAGCACGCTCCCGCCGGAAGCGAAGCCGGGCCCGCCTTCGCTTCCGGCGCCGCACGGCCGTCCCGGGCGGGCGGCGGCCGCGGTAGTTGCTGATCCACCACGGGTCACGGTCGGGCGTCGGGGCGGGCGCGGGCTGGGTCATGTCGGGTTCTCCGTGGGCGGGGTGCGGTGGAGGCGGCCTTCGGCGTCGGGTAGGCCGCGGGGAGCGGTGAGGTAGGCGCGGCCGACGACGGCGCCCCAGCCGGCGTGCCACAGGCGCGTCAGGTCGGCCCACCCGGACAGGCCGCCGGCGTACCACAAGCGGGCGCGCGGGTGCCGGTCCGCGATGCGGTCGAGGATGTGCCAGGGGGCCCCTATGTGTTTGGTCAAGGTCGAAGGCCAGTAGGTTCGAGTGGTCGAGGGCGGGCTGAGCCGTAGGGGTGTGCATGAGTGATAGCCAGGTCACGATCAAGCTCACGAGTGACGAGGCACTGGTGCTGTCGCACTGGCTGGAGAAGCTCCAGATGACGGACCTCAGCCAGGTTGTCGACGATCCGGCGGTCTGGGCGCCGATCCATAGGATCGCCGGAACGCTCGACAAGACGCTTCCTGAGCTGTTCGCATCCGACTTTGACGAGCGGCTTGAGGCGGCTCGTCAGAGGCTTCGGCCGGAGGACTGATCGAGCTGTCTGAACTCCTCACCTGGCTGCGGCGGGTGGGGGTTCGTAGAAGGTTCCGTCGCGGAGCATCGCGAAGAGGACGTCGGCCCGGCGTCTGGCGAGGCAGAGCAGGGCCTGGGTGTGGTGCTTGCCCTGGGCGATCTTCTTGTCGTAGTAGGCCCGCGATGCCGGGTCGCCCAGAGCGGCGAACGCGGAGAGGAAGAAGGCCCGTTTGAGCTGCTTGTTTCCTCTCCTGGACGGCTGTTCGCCGCGGATCGAGGAGCCCGAGCTCCGGGTCGCCGGGGCGAGACCGGCGTAGGCGGCGAGGTGGCCGGCGGTCGGGAAGGTGCTGCCGTCGCCGACCTCGATCAGGATCCTGGCTCCGGTCCTGACGCCGACTCCCGGCATCGACGTCAGGACTTTGGAAAGAGGGTGGGCCTGCAGCAGTTCCTCGATCCGCCCGGCCAGGAGTCTCCGCTGGTCAAGGACGGCCGTGAGGGAACCGGCCAGGCTCGGGACGATCAGCGCGGCCGCCTCGGTGCCCGGGACCGTCACGGTCTGCTCGTCCAACGCTGCGAATATCTCCTCGACCAGCCGCTCGGCCATCCTCGGCGCCTTCGGCAGCAGCAGCGTGACCAGCCGCCGACGGCCGGCCTTGCGGATCTGAGCCGGTGACCCGAACCGTTCCAGCAGCGTGAGGACGGCCGGGTGCTGCAACCGCGGCCCCAGCACCCGTTCCAGCGACGGATGGATCTGCGTCAACAGGCCGTGCAGCCGGTTCGCGACCCGGGTCGCCTCGCCGGCCAGGTCGTCGTCGAAGCCCACGATCATCTCCAGCTCGGCGATCGTCTCGTCCTCGCCGTCGATCGACCGCAGCGTGTGCGGCATCGCGCGGGCCGCGTCGGCGATGATGAACGCGTCGTTCGCGTCCGTCTTCGCCTCGCCTGGGTAGAGGTCGGCGATCCGCCGCATCGTCAGGCCAGGCAGGTAGGCGACGGGGCAGCCCATGTCCCTCGCGACCGCCAGTGGCAGGGCGCCGATCGAGGCCGGCTGGTCGACCACGACGAGCACGGTTCCGTGCTTGGCCTTCAGCTTCGCGAACAGCTCGCGGAGCTTGGGCTCGGTGTTGGGCAGGCGCTTGTCGAACGCTTTCTTCCCGGCCGGTGTGACGGCGGTGGCGTGGTGTTCGCCCTTGCCGACGTCCAGGCCGAGGAAGACGTCGATGTCGCCGGTGTCGATCACGTGCAGGCCCCTCCATCACGCTTTCGTCCGGCCATGCCTCGGCACCGAGCTGCCACATCCACGTTACGGAGAGCTCTTCCGGCCTGGGTGAAGCCGGTGCTCAAGCCCCTCATCAGCGGTCTGTCGATGCCTCCGGGCCCGGTGACACCACCCCCCGGATCATCACCAACAGGAGGGGGAAGTCATGCCGGACCCGAAGGCCGGAGGCCCCATTGCGGAGCCACGAAAAAGGTAACGGGGGGGCCGCTGTGGTGGAGCACTGGTAGGCGCCGGACGGGGGGTATGTGGTCATCGGACGGGCTCCGGTGTGTGGGACAGCAGATGGTCCAGGGGGCGATCAGGGCGTCGCGGGCGCTGCTGCGGACCCGGGTGTCGCAGCGCACCAGCGGGACGTGAGCGAGACTGGAGTGACGGCGGCTGCACAACGACTGGGGCTCGAAGCGAACTTGACGACGATCGATCAGTCGCCGGTGAGCGTCAGTCCTGCAACGAGTGCGGCCACATGGAGGAACTGGAGGACTGACCATGCCCGAAGTAAAGAAACTCCCGCCGGACTTGAAGGGGCGTACCCGCTACCGCGCGGTGGTGGACATCGGCACCCACCCCGCCACCGGCAAGCGGAAGCAGGTCACGATCACGCGGCCGACGTCCAAGGAAGTCAAGGCGGAGATCAACCGTCTCGGGCACCAGCGCGACACCGGCGCGCTGATCATGCCGAACAAGGTCACCGTCTCGGAGTGGGTGACCGAGTGGTTCGCCAAGAAGTCCGAGGACATCGAAGAGACGACCGCCTACAACTACGCGTCTCTGCTCGGGCACATCCACAACAACCTTGGCGCCCTGCCCCTGCAAGACCTCACCGAGGACCACGTGACGGCCTTCCGGGACACCCTGCTCACCACGGCCCGGCGGCGCGGTGGCGTAGCCGGTACGGGCCTCCACCCGAAGACCGTCACCGAGGTACTGAACCGCCTGCGGGAGATCCTGCAACGGGCCCTGATCCGCAAGCTGGTGCACGCGAACGTGGCTCAGTACGTGGTGGTGACCAAGAAGGCCAGGACTGCGGGCCGCAAGCAGTACCCGCGCGCTGTGCCGTGGAGCACGGCGGAGGTCCACCAGTTCGTTGCGGGCCTGGAAGGGGATCGCCTGTACGCCCCTCTGCTGCTCTCGCTGATGGGCTTGCGCCCGGCGGAAGTCTGCGGCCTGCGGTGGGCGGAGGACGTGGACCTGAAGGTCGGGACGCTGACCATCGCCAACACCCGCACCATGATTGCCAACAGCACGTCACGGGTGATTGAGAAGGACACGAAGACCGAGGCAGGTTCACGGGTTCTGCCCCTGCCCAAGCGAGCGGCCGACGCGCTGAAGAAGTTCCGCGCCACGCAGGCGAAGGAGCGCCTGGCGGCGGGCGAGGCGTACACGGAGAGCGGCTATGTATTCGTGGACGAGCTGGGGCTGGCGCTCACTCCGAAGGATCTGCGGGAGTCCGCCTACAAGGTCATGAAGCAGCTCGGGCTACGCCGGGTGCGCCTGTACGACGCCCGCCACTCATGCATGACGTTCCTGAACTCCCAGGGGGTCGCGGATCACGTCCTTGCCGCGTGGGCCGGGCACACGTCGGCGGACTTCACGCGGCGCCGGTACGTGCACATCAGCCCCGAGGATCTTCAGCCCGCAGCGGATGCGTGGGACGGCCTTCACGGGGCCGGTCACGGCGGCGCGTGAGAATCTGTGAGATCTGAGCAGCCGCAGAGCAGCCTACACGGCCCCTGACCTGGTGCTCTCTCCTGAAACTTAGTTGGTCGTGTCCCGGTTCGGTCCCTGGCGCGGGTAGCCGTGGACGGTGGCCCGGGCTCCCGCGGCTGCTGATGTGGTCACGGAACTCTCCTTCGCGAGTACTCGTCAGCGACCTCGGAACGGTCGTGGGACGCGAAGGAACGGCAACAGGGGCCCGGTTTGCGCACACCCTCGGGTGCGGCCGTGCCCGCCCTCACCGCCGACCCGCCCACGAGGTCGCCGAGATCTCCGCGCGCGTAGGTCGCGCACGGGCAGTGGCAGGTCTTCGGACTCATGGGCGCGCCTTCTCGTCCGAAGGCACCTACTGGCCGTCGCTTCCCAGTCCCGTGCCGGGACCAGTGCGTATGACGGCGGTCGTTCCCACTCACCGCTGCGGGGCAGTTCCGGAGTTCCACCGGATTCCCTCTTGCGACGCCCCTGCCTGGAGGGCAGGGCGAACCAGCTGCGGGGTCAGCCTACGCGGTGGCGCAGCGAAGGGAAGAGCGGAGTCCAGCATCCGGAAGCGGAAAACGACCGTCGCGGCACGTTTGTGCCCTGCCCGGCTGAGGACGAACCCGGCAACCGATTGCGGCAGCGGCCTTGCTGGCAGCGCGGTTCGGAGGGCTTGAAATACTTGCGGACGTTCTCCGGCTTCTCTCCCTCCCGAACCCTAACCTCGGGCTTTCGCGCGCCCAGCAGACTGGAGGTCTTGATGTTGTAAGTGATCTTTGGTCGTAAGCTCGTTGTCGCCTGCCGGTGTGAGTCCGGTCCGGGTAGCTGCCAGGAGGCCCGGTAGCAGACTGGCGGCGTCGGGGGGAAACGCCCGGCGTCGAAGCCCAGTGTCGAAAGCCCTGTGAAGGGGGAGCAAAGCAGCGGTCCGTAGCATGAAGCGAAGCCTGCGGCGTCGTCATTTAAGCCCGCCAGAAGGCGGGGCCAAGGAGGAGCCGAGCCTGTGCTTGTTTGGCGAAGGCCACGGAAGGCGATCTTGGACCTGGAGCGGTCGCCGAAGAACCTCCCGGCGTAAGGGGAGTGGTCCCCCGCCACACCGACGCCTGCCGGCTCCAGGAAAGGGAGACCTACGGCCTGGGGAAGTAAGCAGACGACGGGCCGAGGACCGGCCGGCTCCTGCGAAAACGCCCACCCGGATCGGCGAACACGAGACCGTGGTGGAGTGCCCCATCATCCCGTCCTCCTGCGGACAGCTCCCCTGCAGGGGGAGACGACCTCGTCGCTGATCTGCCGCATCGCGAGCCGCTACGGGATGGAAGCGAAGGTGTTGCGGTCGTGCTGGCAGTGGCGCAACTACCCGCCGGGGCACGACGGCGGGGGCGCGCGGGCCGACGCCGAGGTGCTGCTGAACGCAGCCTGACGGCAGCTCCTGGCAGTCCTGTGCGGCGTCGAGGAAGACGTCCTGGCGCGGGCGTTGCCGTCCTGGGGACAGGAGGACGCCAAGCTGTCGGCCGGAAAGAACGGGGTGCCGGCGGCGGCGTGGCGGACCGGGGGCGCGGTCGCCGGGCCGGTGGCGTTCGGCTGCCGCCTGTGCGCGGCCCGGCGCACGGGGACGGCCGTGCGGGTCGTGCGGTACGCGCCGCGATGGGAGCGGGTGTGCGCCCGGCACCGGCAGTGGCTGCTGGACTCGGACGCCGACCAGGTCCTGGAGCACCTCGATCTGCGCGGCGTGCCCGAGGTGGTCGCGGCGCAGCGACGGTGGGCTAAGGTGGCGCGGCGTGCAGTGCGGGCTGGGGTGGAGCCGGAGAAGGTGTTCATGCTGGCGCATGCGGTGGTGCGCGGTGGTGGGAGCAGGCCCTGTACTGGGAGCGGGAGGTGATCTGGCCGTACCGTCTGCACCAACTGGCGGGCGGCAGCGTGGGCGGCGAGTTGGCGTGGTGGCGGATCGTTGGCCGGGACGCGGCCGTCTTCCCGGAAGTCGTGGCTGTGGCGGGAGCGCTGCTGGAGCCGGCGCCGACCGAACTGGCCTGGCGGGCAAGCGGGGGGACGCGGCCTCGGGTGCGGGGCGGGGACGACCCGCTCTGCCACCGGCTGGGCGAGCGGGTGGACCGGAACTGGCTGGGGCCGCTGGCCGCGGCCGACTACGGCGGCCCGCTGAGCGGCTGGAGGGGCGCGATCGTGCGCGCCCGCCGCGGCGGCGGGCCGCCGGGGTGGCGGGACGATCCGTGGCATCTGAAGCTGGAGCAGCAACCCGAAACGATGGCCGGCCAGCTGCGTGTCATGGCGGCGGAGGCACAGGCAGGCGGCTCGGGCACCCGGTGGCTCGCCAGCCTCGTCCAGGCAGTCCTCACACTTCATCTGGCCAGCCCAAAGCGAAGACTGCGTTCCCCACCCCATCGACGGTTTCAGCAGGCTGCGCCCGGTCCCCGGCGGCGCCGTCGGCACCCTCTTCAGACCCGTCAAAGACGGCCGACCGATTCGTTCCCATAGGAGACCATGCTTGCTGAAGGATCCACACCTGCGGGCAGTGCCACGTCACACCCGGTCATACGGCGACTGACCGGCGGCCACGTTGTACTGGACCCGGTCGCCGGTGCGCCCGCCGTGCGGTGTCGCTCAACGACGCCGCACGGTCGGTGGGGCGTCGTTCCCGGCACCCGCAGGGAGCAGAAATTCCCCGACCAACTCGTGAACCTTGCGTTCGCGTCCTATCTGATGGCGATGGCACCGCCGTTCCTGGTCGCTTCACCCAACAACAGCACAGGCCCGAAGTACGGCCTCGAAGGGTCTGAATATGACATCACTGGCGAACCCGATACCTTTTGACCGCACCGGCATCCCCGAGCCGGTCCTCGACTCCGCCCCCCACCTGATCGAGCTCTACTGGACAGCATGGGCGATGGCCTGGGACCACGTGGTCGAGCGCGACGGCGTCGCACGGTCACCGTACATGGACGAGGGATTCGATCCGGAGACCATCTGGATCTGGGACACCTGCTTCATGGCGCACTTCTGCAAGTACGCGCCACAGAGGTTCCCCGGCATCGAGAGCCTGGAAAATTTCTACCAGGTGATGTATGACGGAGCCGCGTCGCCGCTGTCCATCCAGCATCCCGACAATCCGCCACTGTTCGCCTGGTCAGAAGAGGAATACGCACGCCACACAGGCGACGTGGCGCGCGTTGCACGCATCCTCGAAGGAGGCTATCTGCAAAAACACTTCGCCTTCTTCGACGCAGTCCAGCCGGGATCGGTCTTTCCTTACAGCATCGTCCCTACCGCTGTCGAGCGTACCGACCGGGGGTACCTCTGGAACGGTATCTGCAGCGGTATGGACAACACGCCTCGTGCCAGTGAGCTGACGGAGCACGGCACTTACGGCGACATCCTCTGGTCGGACGCCGCAGCGCAGCAGGCGCTCTCCGCACGCAGCATCGCCCGTCTCGCCGAACTCGTGGGAGACCACGGGCTCGCGGGCGAATTCCGAGCCCGTCATGCCGAGTTGGTGAACCTGGTCGACGACTTTTGGGATCCGGAGGAAGGGATGTACTACGACCGTGCCAGCACTGCGCCCTTCGACTTCCACCGGGTGAAGACACCTGCCGCGTACTGGCCACTGCTGGCGGGCGCGTCCAGCACAGAGCAGGCTGCGAAGCTGGCTGACGCGCTGGAGGACAGTGCCGTCTTCGGCGGTGACGTGCCGTGGCCCTCCGTGGCACGCGACGACCCCGCGTTCCGGGCCACAGGGCACTACTGGCGCGGCGGGGTCTGGATCCCCTTGGCCTACATGAGCGGCCGAGCACTCGCCGACACCGGACACGCCGCTACGGCGGCCCGCGCGGCACGGCGGCTCCTCGACCACATGGCCAGGACGTACTCCGATTACAACCCGCCGACAATCTGGGAGGCGTACTCTCCGAACCGCCCCGCACCATCGACCGGCAAGGACGACCAGTACATCGTTCGCCCCGACTTCTGCGGCTGGTCCGCTCTCGCACCGATCGCCATGCTCATCGAGCATGTCCTCGGCTTCCGGGTCGATGCGATACAGAACGAAGTGGTCTGGACCCGCCCCGGTGGTGTGGCCGGCATCCGCGGCCTGTGGTGCGGCACGACGTCCCTGAGCGTGACCGACGACGGAGAAGGTCTGCTGAGCGTGCAGACGAACGGACCACTCCGGCTCACCGTCGACGGCACAGCCTACGACCTCACTGCGGGCTGCCACACAGTGCGCACGGCGACATGAGGGCGCACCTCAGACATACCCTCAGACGATGAGTGCGACGGTCGGGGCTGCCTGGGCGACCGCACGGCGCTGTCACGTTGTTGGATGCGTGTGTTTCTGACGGTGCGTCGGCACGTGGTGGAGCCCGTCCGGGCCTGGGCTCAGGCCGTGGTCGACAGGCCGGAATCGCCGGTGATCGCGCCGGTGAACGTCCCTCGCGCCTGCTCCAGTTGCTCAGCATTGCGCCGATCGACCGACCTTGTTGCTGGATCCGGACACCGCTGAACAGGAGCGAGATCCGGATGACGTGCATTGTCCCCCCTTGATCTGCGGACGGTTATCAAGAGGAGCGCGCGGACCTTCCTGCCCTCGCATGGGTCTGTCAAACGAGCGGCCGTGTCTCACATTCGGTGGTGACGGAGGGTTGCCAAGGTCGTTGACATTCACGTGCGAGATGTCAACGAGCTTGTAGATGTGGTGTTCTCGGGGCTGATACCGCTGGTCATCGAGGACGTGACCGACGAAGGCGAGCGGATCCTGGTGCGAGCACGGACGCCGGCGGACATGGTGCCGTGCCCGAGTTGCGGGGCGCCGTCCGGGCGGGTGCATGGCTTTCACCTGCGGACGGTGGCCGACGTACCGGTGGGCGGGCGACGGGCAGTAGTCCGTGTGCGGGTGCGGAGGCTGGTGTGTCCCACGCGAGGCTGTCGGCACACCTTCCGTGAGCAGGTGCCTGGGGTACTGGAGCGATACCAGCGACGCACGGCCCGTCTGACCAGGCAAGTCAAGGCCGTGGTCAAGGAGTTAGCGGGCCGGGCCGGGGCTCGTTTGCTGGCGGTACTCGCGGTGGGCGTCTCGCGGCACACCGCCCTGCGGACCCTGCTGCGTATCCCACTGCCCACCGGCCGAATACCCCGCGTGATCGGTGTCGACGAATTCGCTCTGCGTCGGCTTATCTCGAGCCGCCCGAAGGGCGTCCTTGATGTTGTGCACGACGCTGTGAGCCTCGGTGTTCTTCGTGGTGGACGTGGTTATCTGCGGCCGTCCAGCACACAGAACTCCGGGAGGGAACATGCTGGTTCAGCGTGTCGTGTCGCCGATGACGCGGCAGGAATCGTGGACGGTCTTGGGTGACGACGACGTACCGGTGGCGCCGATCGAGCGGTACTTGTCGTACCTGACGGACATCGAGCGGTCGCCGAACACGGTGAAGGCGTACGCGCACGACCTCAAGGACTACTTCGACTTCCTGTCCCAACAGGATCTGGACTGGCGCGAGGTGCGGCTGGAGGACCTCGGCGAGTTCGTGGCTTGGCTACGCCGTCCGCCCCGGGCCCGCAGCGGCAACGTGACGGTGCTGCCGTCGGTCGAGGCCCACTGCACGGAGTCGACGGTGAACCGGAAGCTCTCGGCCCTCTCCGCGTTCTACCAGCACGCCGCCCGGCACGGCGACGACCTGGGTGAACTGCTGATCACTTGGCAGCCGGCCCGACGACAGCGCGGTTCATGGAAGCCGTTCTTGCATCATGTCAGCAAGGGCGGTCCGGTCGCCCGCCGCACGATCAGCCTGAAGGCGCCGAAGAAGCTGCCCCGAGTGCTGACCGCCGTCGAGGCCCAGACCGTGCTCGATGCGTGCACCCGACTGCGCGACCGGTTCCTGTTCGCGGTGCTGCACGAGAGCGGAGTGCGGATCGGCGAGGCACTCGGCCTGCGCCACGAGGACATCGCAGCCGCCGAACGTGAACTGTCCATCGTCCCGCGCCTCAACGACAACGGCGCCCGCACCAAGTCCCACCAGCCTCGCCAGGTCCCCATCAGCGCCGAACTGGTGCGTCTTTATGCCGACTACCTGCACGGAGAGTACGGCGACCTCGACTCCGACTACGTCTTCGTCAACCTCTTCGCCCACCCGCACGGCCGCCCCTTGTCCTACGCCGCCGTCTACGACCTAGTCCGACGAGTGCGCCGCATGACCGGGATCGACTTCGACCCGCACTGGTTCAGGCACGGGGCGGCGACCAGGATGCTGCGCGACGGGGTGCCCATCGAGGTGGCCTCCAAGATCCTCGGGCACGCCGACATCACCACCACGCTCGACGTCTACGGACACCTGACCGTCGAGGACGCCCGCCGCACCCTGGAAGAGGCGGGCTGGTTCACCGGACGGGAGGTCACCCTGTGACCGCAGGTCAGGCCGACGCCTCGAGCACCGAGTCCGCACCCTGGGACTACCCGGGCGGACTGCGGGAGAAGCTGATGGCGGCGGTCCGTCCCGAATCGCGGGCCGACATCTGGTTCATCGAACCATCCGACCCGGTCTTCGGCGGCGTCCCCTGCCAAGTCAGCGCCTGTCGGCGGGCGGCCCGGCTGCACGATCTGTGCGAGGGGCACTACCAGCGCTGGAACAGCCAAGGCCGCCCGGACAAGGGCGAGTTCGCCGAGGAGACATCCGCCTCGCTACGCGGGCACGGCGTCCTTCCGGCCTGCCGGGTCGAGGGCTGCGGATACGGCAGGAACAGCACCGGCCTCTGCGTCGCACACGTACGCCAGTGGCACCAGGCGGGCCGGCCCGAGATCACCGCCTGGCTGGCCTTCCGGCGGCCGGTCACCACTCCGGCGCCTCACGGCCAGTGCCGGATTGCGGGCTGCGAGCTGTGGTCCACCGCCTACGCTCCGCTGTGTGTGTCGCACGCGGAACGGTGGCGGGTGGCCGGCCGCCCGGACATCGAGGAGTTCATGGCGGCGCTCGAGTCCGCCCCGCACCACTGCGAGATGATCGCGTTCCTGTGTCTGCCGCCGCGGCTGAGGCTGGAGATGCAGTACGTCCTGCAACAGCGCCGCGACGAACAACAGGCCCGACTCACACCCAAGTTGGCCCGGCACTCGATCAACGTCCTCGCCGCCACCGGCATGAACTCCCTGCTGGAGTGGCCGGAGGAGCTCTGGCGTGAGCGGCTGCGGACGGCCCCCGGCGCCCGCAAGGCGTCCAGTGCCTTCCTCACCTATGCCCGTCGAGAGGTGGAGAACCTGCACTACGGCGCCGGCTGGGACGTCGAATTCCCCCGAGACATCTGGCGCCTGCGCAACCTCGGCATCACCGGAACCCTGGCCCACCTGCACTTCACCGCGATCGAACAGCCCTGGCTCAAAGACCTTGCCAAACGCTGGACGCGATGGCGCCTGACCTGCGGACTCAGCCTCGGCACCGTCGGAGCCGGACTCGCGGCCGTCACCCGCTTCGCTGCCTTCCTCGCCCGCCCCGAACTCGGCGTCACCGGCCTGGCGAAGGTCAACCGGGCGGTGCTGGAACGCTACCTCGCCGAGTTGCACGGCCTGGGCGGCAGCACACACCACCACCAGCGGATCATCGGCCAGCTGGGCATCTTCCTCACCGACATCCGCCGTCACCGCTGGGACACGACCCTGCCCACGGACGCGGTGCTGTTCACCGAGGACGTCCCGCGCGAGACCAAGCGCCTGCCGAGGGCCCTGGCCGAGCACGTCATGGCCCAGGTCGAGGACCCGGCGAACCTCGACCGCTGGCAGGACCCCGCCTACCGGCTGATCACCCTCATCCTGATGCGCTGCGGACTCCGCCTCAAGGACACCACACGGCTGCCCTTCGACTGCCTGGCGCACGACGCCGACGGCGCCCCCTACCTGCGCTACCTCAACCACAAGATGAACCGCGAGGCCCTCGTCCCGATCGACGAGGAACTCCAGCAGGACATCAGCGACCAGCAGCAACGGCTTCTCGAACGCTGGCCGTCCGGCATCCCGGTGCTCTTCCCCAGGAAGCTGAAGAACGTCCACGGCACCGAGCCGATGAACGGCGGCACCTACCGCCAGGTCCTCACGCCCTGGCTGGAACGCTGCGACGTCCGTGACGAGCAAGGCCGCCCCGTCCACCTGACGCCGCACCAGTGGCGCCACACTCTGGGCACCCGGTTGATCAACCGAGACGTCCCGCAGGAAGTCGTACGCAAGATCCTCGACCACGACTCGCACGAAATGACCGCCCACTACGCCCGGCTGCACGACACCACCGTCCGCCGTCACTGGGAGAAGGCCCGCAAGGTCGACATCAATGGCGAGAGAGTCACGCTCGACCCCGACGGTCCGCTCGCCGAGGCTGCCTGGGCCAAGCAGCGCGTCGGCCGCGCCACCCAAGCCCTGCCCAACGGCTACTGCGGTCTGCCGGTGATCAAGACCTGCCCGCATGCGAACGCCTGCCTGACCTGCCCGATGTTCATCACGACCCCGGAGTTCCCACCCCAGCACCGCCAGCAACGCCAGGAGGTTCTCCAGATCGTCACGGCCGCCGAGGCACGGGGCCAGCAGCGGCTCGTCGAGATGAACAACCAGGTCCTCGGCAACCTCGACCGGATCATCACCGCGCTCGACCAGGACAACGACCCGACACAGGAGGTGGTTTCCGATGCGGGCTGACAACAGCTCCCACCTCGTCGTCTCGGCCCGTCGGCGCCACGAGCTGACCCGCGCCAAGACCGTCAGAGCCCTCCGCGAACTCGACATCGCCGGCGCTCCGGTGACCTTCGAAGCCGTCGCACGAGCCGCGGAGGTCTCCCGCTCCTGGCTCTACACCCAGCCCGACCTCCGAGCCGAGATCGAACGGCTGCGAGCACTCGACCGCCGCCCGCTGCCAACGCAGGCGCCCGCACGACAACGCGGCAGCGACGCCTCGCTCGCCCAACGACTGGAGATCGCCCTGGCCCGCAACCGTGACCTCACCGAGGACAACCAGCGGCTCCGCCGCCAACTTGCCCACGCCCTCGGGCAACTCCGCTCCGCCGGTCTCCCCGTCCTCGAAGGACCCACCGCACCACGACACACTTCCGTCACGATCGGCCCCTGCTGACGCCACTCACGAACGACTGCTCTGTCTCGTCAACGACACCGTCCTCGACGAGACAGAGCAGGTCACAGTCCTAGACAAGCGATCAGCTCGAGATAAGCCGGCGCCACCGCTATGCCACCGTGATCATCGATGCCGAGACCCACGAGCGGATCGACGTGCTGCCCGACCGCACGGCCGACACCCTGGAAGCATGGTTACGCGCTCGTCCGGGCGTCAAGGTCGTCTGCCGCGACGGCTCCGCGACTTATGCCGAGGCCATCCGTCGTGCTCTGCCCGACGCGGTGCAGGTTGGTGATCGCTGGCATTTGTGGCACAACCTGTGCGAAGCCGCGCTGAGCGAGGTCAAGGCGCACAGCACCTGCTGGGCCACCGTCCTGGACGCGCCCCTCTACGACGGCCCCCGTGCACAGACCACCCTGGAACGCTGGCACCAGATCCACGACCTGCTCGACCAGGGCGTGGGCCTTCTCGAATGCGCCCGCCGTCTGCAACTGGCCCTGAACACCGTCAAACGCTACGCCCGCGCCGATCGGCCCGAGCGGATGCTCCGCGTCCCCAAATACCGCGCGAGCCTTGTCGATCCCTACCGCGAGCACCTGCGCAAACGCCGGGCCGAAGACCCCGCCGTCCCGGTCAAGCACCTCTTCGAAGAGATCAAAGACCAAGGGTTCACCGGCTGCCTCAACCTCTTGCACAAGTACATCAACCAAGGCCGCGCGGACGCCGACCGCAGCCACATCTCCCCGCGCAGACTCGCCCGCATGTTCCTCACCATGCCCGACAACCTCAAGGCCGAACATCAGCACCTACTGGACCGGCTCATCGCGGCCTGCCCCGAGATGACCCAACTCGCCGTCTGCATCAGGGACTTCGCCCAGCTCCTGAAGCCTCACCCAGACAATGCCGACGCGCTCGAGACCTGGATCACCCAGGTCCGCACCGCCGATCTGCCGCACCTGCATGCCTTCACCCGAGGGCTGGAGCGAGACCTCGACGCCGCGATCGCCGCGTTCACACTCCGCTACAGCAACGGCCCCACCGAGGGCGTCAACACCAAGACCAAGCGGATCGCCCGCCAGATGCACGGACGAGCAGGCTTCACCCTCCTCCGCCACCGCATCCTCCTCGGATAGCGACACTCTCCGTCACCACCGAATGTGAGACAGGGCCGCTCGTTTGACAGACCCCCTCTGGCGAACCCTCAGAAACCCGCCCACAGCACACCCCGACGACACATCATGACGCAGGACCGGACGACAATCCGGCACAAGAACCGGCACCTTCATGGCCGGCCTGCCTCTGCAGGCTTCATCAGGCGCGCTCGACGGAGAACAGAGCACCCGCGAGCGGTGGCGGAACCTCATCACCGCACGGCGCGGCCGCACTCCGGTGATCTGACATTGGACGCCACGCCGCACAGCGAGAAACTCTCAGGACAGCTCGCCGGGCGCGTGCTTCACCCTCTGTACTGCCCGGGCCATATGGTCCCGACAGCTTCCGTGGATGGCAGTCCTCCTGGCCGTCTTCTCGGGCCTGTCTGCGGCAGTAGTCACCTCGGCCCCTCAAATCGTCCCCGGGTGGCGACTGAGTTCCGACGTCTCGCGCCATGGGATCCAAGGCGAGCAAGGGTCTGCGTATCGAGCGAATCCACACCGCCCCCAGCGTGCATCCGTGCGGACGACCGGGTCGAGCCGAAGGACGCCGATGAGTTCGAGGGGCCGGGGACGTGGCCATAATTACGGCGGCGGAGCGGGAACGCCGCGTTGGCCGAGCCAGCCTACGGTCACACCATGACCGAGCCCTCAACCTTCCCTGCGGCCGTCACCTTCCACCAAGACGGATTCGCCTCGATCCATGATCTCCTGTCGCCCGCCGAGGTCGGCGCCTACCGTGAGATCTACGACCTCTTCATCAATGGCGACATCGCCTGCGGTGACAAGCGCTCCGATCTCGGCGCCGGAAGCAGCCGCAAGAACGGTGCCGTGGAGAACATCACGCAGATCATGTGGCCGTCGGTGCTGTTCCCGCCGCTGCTGGACCTGCCGCTGCACGCGCGGGCCCTGGCGGTGGCGCGGGATCTGATCGGTGAGGACGCCGTTCTCGACTTCGACATGCTCATCGACAAGGCTCCGCACACCGGCGTGCCCACGCCCTGGCACCAGGACGCCGCCTACTGGGTGGGGCTTCCCGACACTCGGGCAGTGTCGATCTGGGTGGCGTTGGACGAGTCAGTCCTCGACAACGGCTGCATGTGGTACGTCCGCGGCTCCCACGAGACCCCGCTGCGGCCCCACTGGCCCGCCGGATCCGGCAGCGGTGCGCTGCAGTGCGAGTGCTCCGAGGATGAGCCCGGCGCCATGCCCGTACCGCTGCCGCCGGGATCCGCTGTCGCGCACGCCGGCGGCACACTGCACTACTCCCGAGGCAATCTCACCAACGGGCACCGTCGTGCCTACATCCTCAACTTCCGGCCCGCGGAGATGATCCGGCTGGAACGGGAGAAGGGCATGGACCACGGGCTGAGCAGCAACGAACGCGTCGTGCGCAACGGGGGCGCCCAGTGACGCCTGGCAGTCAGCGGCAGCCCGAGCCCTGGGCGCACCACGGGATCGCGACCCTTGCCGACGGCAGGCTCGTGACCTTCGCGCCCGACAACAGCCGCATGCAGATCAAGGACCCTGGTGGACGGCTGCTCGCTGAGCGTCCGACAGCTGCGGTCACTGCCCACGGGGTCACGGTGGCCTTCTCAGACGACGACGGCGAGCTTGTCTGGGTAGCTGACACCGGCTCCGGACCCCGCCCTGACGGCCACGGTGGCTACTTCCCCTGGTACGCCCCAGGTCACGGCAGGGTACTGGCTTTGCGGCTGGACGGCAGCGTCGCGCGTGAGCTCGGCCTGCCGCCGCTACCGGTCTACGAGAGTCAGCGGTTCGAGCCGACTGCCGTCCTTCCCCTTCCAGCGTTCGACCAGATCTGGGTCGCCGATGGCTACGGCGCCGGCCTGGTCCATCGCTATGCCACGTCCGGGGATTACCTGGGCACGGCCCCGGCAAGCCACGACGCCGCGTTCTGCTGCCCGCACGCGATGGTGCAGTTCGCAGACGAGGTGCTCATCGCCGATCGGGAGAACAACCGGCTGGTGATCGTCGATTCCGAAGGCCGGTTCGTCCGCACCCTTGCCGACGGCCTGCGAAGACCCAGCTGCCTGGCAATCCATCGCGATGCCGTGGTGGTCGGCGAGCTGTCGGCGTCGGTCGCCCTGCTGGACTTCGACGGCCGCGCGATGAGGCGCTTCGGGGCGGACGAGACGACAACGGTACGGCCGAGCTGGCCCAACGCGCTGGACTGTGACGGGGTGACCATCGCCCCGCCGCGTAGCGTCGAAGGCGGATTCAACAGTCCGCACGCGGTGGCGGTCGACCACACCGGCCAGATCCACGTGGTGGAGTGGCTCATCGGCGGACGGCACCTCCGCTTCGACCCGGACGACGCCCTGCCGCCAGCCCTGCTGTGACTGGTCCGGTTGTGTTGCAGGCGACCACCCCGCTGCACAACCGGACGTCGCTCTATCCACAGAAGGCTAAAGTCCAGACTGTTCAACGCTCCCCCGCCGTGAAACGATCAGTCCCCTGTCTTCAGCCGAAAACGGCGACTATGGCCCTTCCCTTCAACGACCATGTGAACCTCCACCAGACCGCGGAGCGCACGGTGGTCGATCTGTCCGCTCTCGGCCTGGCACCGTTGCTGGCGCTAGGCAGCTACCGGTACCTGCGCGCCCACGTGCCGCGTCCCCCGGACCGCCACCGAACCATGGTCGTCCTCGCCCTACCAATGCGCGGGACGTTTATGTTCGATGTCGACGGTGCCGAGCACCCGGTCTGCCCCGGCCAGATCATCCGCGTCCCGCCCGGTTGCGCCTACAGCACCGGCACGGAGGCCGAGCCGCGTGGGGCACTGATCTGGCTCATCGCCCGAGCGGCCGCCGACTCCGGTCCCGAAGACCTGCGCCGGGCTCTGGGGGTTCTCGCCGACCCAGCGGGACCGCTGGTCGTTGCCGTGGACGAGGTGGCCCGGGACGGACTGGACCGGGCGTTGAGCTGGGCCGACCGCCCCCGCGACTGGATCGATGATGCGCTGCTGCATCACATGGTCATCTCGGCTGTCCTGGGAGCGACCAAGGCGTACATGAACGCCGAGTCCCCGGTGTCCTGGCCGCACCAGGGTATCGCCCGGGTCCTGGCCTGGATCGAGGAGCATCTCACCGAGCCGGCCACCCCTGCGGAGCTCGCTGCCCTGGCCGGCCTGTCCACCAGCCAGTTCTATGAGGCGTTCCGCGTCGCCACCGGAACCAGCCCGAAGGACTACCTGCTGCGCCGCAAGACTGAGTACGCCCGCCAGTGGCTGCAGGACGATCCCACAGTTCAGGTTACGGCCGTGGCCCATTCCCTGGGGTTCTCGACCTCCCAGCGGTTCGCCACCATCTTCCGCCGCTACCACGGTGTCTCGCCGACCGCATGCCGGACAACACCTAAAGGCCTCGACGGCACCGCGTGAATTTCCGGTGGAGGAACGGGTACGCCAAGCTCCACGGCTCTCCGTAATCTCGCCGCAAGGCCGAGAAAGACAAGCCAGGTCACTGACGCCGAACTCCCCGACCTGGACAGCTGCGCGGCAACCCGGTCGAAGGGCTCCAGCTCACCGTCGGCCATGCCGCAGTCCCGCTCCATCGGGAGCGCCATCCTCTCGACTCGCGTGCCCGTCACCACCAGCCGTTCACCAGGGGAACCCATGCCCAGAAACTCGCGCGCCCTGCGCGCCGCCGTCGGAATATCAGTACTCGGTGTGTCCGCTTGCGGGGGAGGGACGGGCGGCACGTCCCAGAACGCCGACGGTAAGACCGGCAGCGTCACCTCGATCAAGCTCGTGGCCGCGGAGTACTCGAAGGACCACACAGCAGCGTTCTGGAAGAGCTTCGCCGCCACGTACAAGAAAAAGTACGGCATCACCCTGGACGTGCAGATCGTCAACTGGAACGACCTGGCCCAGCAGGCCACCACGATGATCCAGAACGGCAATCCGCCGGACATTCTGAACATCAACTACTACTCCAGCTTCGCCAAGGATGGCCTGGTCTACAGCGCGGACGAAGTGCTGCCCGCCTCGGTGCAGTCGGATCTTCTGGATGCGTTCAAGACCAGCGGCACTTTCAAGGGCAAGCTGTACGGTCTCCCGGACCTGTCGTCGGCGCGGGCGCTGTTCTACAACAAGACGCTGTACGCCAAGGCCGGTATCGCCAGCCCGCCCACCACCTGGGACGAGTTCGAAGCAGACGCCAAGAAGATTCAGGCGCTCGGTGGCGGGGTCGTCGGCTACGCCGAGCCCCTTGGCCCCGAGGAGGCACAGGCCGAGTTCTCCATGTGGGCGTTCAACAACGGGGGCAACTGGAAAGACGCCTCTGGCAAATGGAGCATCAACTCCGACGCCAACGTCAAGGCACTGCAGTTCCTGAAGAAGCTGTCGGTTGAGGACAAGGTCACCCAGAACAACCCTGGCAAGACCAACCGCACCGACGGCGCGTTCCCCTTGTTCACCAGCGGCAAGGCCGGAATGGTCGTGGGATTCGGACCGCTGTCCGCACAGTTGGACAAGGACAAGAGCGTCGACTACGGCATCGCGCCGATGCCCACCGCGGATGGCTCGGCCCCACGCACCTACGGCGTCACCGACTACCTGGAAGCCTTCAAGAAGCCCGGCAACCAGCAAGCCGTGAAGGACTTCTACGAGCTCTACTACCAGCCCGACCAGGTCAACACCTGGATCAAGTCCGAGGGCTTCCTGCCGGTCACCAAGTCGGGCCTGAAAGTCTTCAAATCTGAAGCGGCCCTCAAGGTGTACCTGGACACGCTGCCCAACATCATCCTGACCCCGAACCAGGACCCGAGGTGGGACAAGACCCTCACCGCGGTGCAGCAGAACCTCGGCGCGGCGGTAGAGCCGAGCGGGGACCCGAAGGCGGTCCTGGACCAGCTGCAGCAGACCGCCGAAGCAGGCGGCTGACCGTGGCCGCACAGCTCCAGATGCACCCCGCCGCGGATGCCTCGCCGGCCGCGGCGGGGACCGCCGCACCCGGCGTGGCCCGATCGCCCCACCGCGCCGGCTCCCGCCGCGACTACGTCCGGCTGCGTACAGCGCTGCTGTGGCTAGGACCTGCGATCGCCCTCATCACCGGGGTGGTCGTCTATCCGGCCGTGGAATTGGTCAAAGCCTCCACCGGCGACTACTCGCTCACCGGCCTGCGTCGCGGGTCGGTCGGCGCAGCCAACTTCACGCAGGTATTGCATCATCCGGCATTCGCGACCGTCACGGCGAACACCGTCATCTGGGTGTTCGCGGTCGTCGCCGTCACGATCGTCATCGGCCTCGGTCTCGCGCAGTTCCTATCGAAAGAGTTCTTCGGTCGCAAAGCGGTGCGTTGGGCGGTCATCGTGCCGTGGGCAACATCCCTGATCGTCACCGCACGCCTGTTCACTCTGGCACTCGACTACTACCACGGTGTTCTGAACAGCTTGCTGACAGCCGCACACATCATCGACAAGCCGATCGACTTCCTGGGCAACGACTCGTGGACGATGCCCTCGATGATCGCGGTCGGGGTGTTCGTCTCGCTGCCATTCACCGCCTACGTCCTGCTGGCCGGCCTGTCGTCCATCCCCGCGGAGGTGTACGAGGCCGCCCGGATGGACGGGGCCGGGAAGTGGAGGACGTACTGGCATGTGACGCTGCCGCTGCTTCGACCCGCACTCCTCGTGGCAAGTGTGCTGAACATCATCTACGTCTTCAACTCCTTCCCGATCGTGTACACGCTCAATGACCGGAACCCGGGCTTCGCCCATGACACGTCCATCACCTTCATGTACAAGCTCGCCTTCAAGAGCTCTGAACACAGCATCGGCATGTCCGCCGCGGCCGGAGTCATCAACGTCGCGCTCATCCTGATCGTGGTGCTGGTCTACCTGCGAAGCGTCAAGTGGAAGGAGATCTGATGGACTCCGCTCCGTCCATGGCCCGTATCCTCCATGACCGCGGCCGCAACTCCCGGTGGCGCCGTGCTCGCCGCTTCGTCCTTCCCGCTGGCGGGGCGGCCGTGGCCTTCGGGTTTCTGGCCCCGTATCTCATCATGTTGCTGGACGCGCTGCGGCCCTCCAGCGAAGTCGTCGCCTCGCCCGCCACGGTCCTGCCGCGCACCTGGCAGTGGTCGACATTCGGCACCGTGTTGTCCGATGACCGCTTCCTGAACTGGTTGAAGACTTCCGTGCTGGTCGCGGCGGCGTCGACCGCCATCGTGATCGCCGTCGCCGTACCGGCGGCCTATTTCTCGGCGCGGTTCAGATTCCCCGGCCGGACCGCGTTCCTGTTCCTTGTCCTGGTCACCCAGATGTTCTCGCCGACGTCACTGGTGGTGGGCATATACCGCGAGTTCTTCGACGCGGGTCTCGTGAACACGTACGCGGCGATCATCTTGACGAACGCGGGGTTCAACCTGGCGTTCGCCGTCTGGATCCTGCACGGTTTCATCGCCTCTGTGCCACGAGAGGTGGAGGAGGCCGCCGAGCTTGACGGCTGCACCAGGCCCGGAACTCTTCGACGGGTGATCCTGCCCTTGATCCGGCCTGGCCTGGTGACCGCGGTGATCTTCACGTTCATCGCGGCCTGGAACGAGTACGTCGTGGCTCTGACCCTGATCCAGGACGACGCCAAGAAGCCTCTGACCGTCGGTATCAGCTCCTACGTCACCGGCTACGAGCAGCACTGGGACCAGCTGTTCGCCGCCTCGATCGTCGCGGTCATCCCGGTCGTGATCCTCTTCGCGTCCATCGAGCGGCACCTGGCGGGCGGTCTCACCGCAGGCTCGGTCAAGTAGTGCAGCGCACGCAAAGCCCTTGCCAGCGAACATAGTCTGCCCTGGTCAGCGGATCGCCGTCGACTGAGGTCTCCCCCCTGCATGGGCGGTCCCGGAGGACCTGCCTTCATCACCAGTGCAGCATCACGCCGGAAGATTTCGTCTACATAGAAACCTCCCGTTGTGTTCGTGGCGCACGGTCGTCGGCTTATGCCGCCTGCTGGGTTATGCCGACTGCGACGGGCGGAAGCCTGATGGGGTCGGTGCCGGGTCCCGAAGCGGTCGACATAACCCTTGGCCTACTGCTCAGAGTGTCTGGAGGAACGCCAGCAGGGTGTCCGGGGCGGTGTAGCGGCCGGGTGTGCTGCCGGACGGGGCCGTGCGCGTGAGCGCGCGTTCCTTGATGGCCATGTCGGCGTGCAGATAGATTTGTGTAGTTTCCGTTGATTCATGGCCGAGCCAGAGGGCGATCACGGAGATGTCGACTCCCGCGTGCAGGAGCGCCATCGCTGTGCTGTGCCGCAGGGTGTGCGGGGTGACGTGCTTGTCGGCCAGGGACGGGCAGGTTGTTGCGGCGGTCCGGGTGTGCTTGGTGACGAGTCGCTCGACGGCGTCCCGGCTGAGCGGGGTGCCACGGCGGGTCGGGAACAGCGGATCGCCTTGCTCACCGCGTCGTTCCTTCAGCCAGGTCTTGAGCACCTTGACGGTGTCGGTGGTCAGTGGGGTGCATCGGTCCTTGCGGCCCTTGCCGTGGCAGTGCAGGTGGGGGCCGGTGCCCAGACGGATGTCCTTGAGGGTGAGGCCGGTCAGTTCGCTGACGCGCAGTCCGGTGTGGACGCCGGTCAGCAGCAGGGCATGGTCGCGACGTCCGGTCCAGGTGGTGCGGTCCGTTGCCGCGACCAGGGCGTCGGTCTCCGTGGCGGTCAGGTAGTTGACGATGGCCCGGTCGAAGCGTTTGGGCGGGATCGCCAGCACGCGTTGGATCACTGCCGCGTGCTCGGGGGCCCGCAGGGCCGCGTAGCGGAAGAACGAACGGATCGCGGCCAGGCGGGCGTTGCGGGTCGCGGTGGTGTTGCCTCGGTCGGTTTCCAGGTGCTGGAGGAACGCACCGATCGCCGGTGCGTCCAGGTCGGCGATGCTCAGCCGGGTCGGCCGGTGGCCGGTGCGCTGTCCGGCGAAGCCGAGCAGGAGGGTGAAGGTGTCCCGGTAGGCGGCGATGGTGTGGGGGCTGGCCTGGAGCTGGAGCATGAGTTTGTCGGTGAAGAAGCCCTGGAGCAGGGGTGCGAGGTCGCTCACGGTCGGCCTCCGAAGCTGTGTTCCAGGCGGGCCGCGGCCAGGGCCAGCAGTTCCGGTGAGCCGGAGAGATACCAGTAGGTGGACTTCGGGTCGGCGTGGCCGAGGTAGGTGGTCAGCAGTGGGAGCTTCGCCTGGACGTCGGCGCCGTCGCGGTACCAGTTCAGCAGGGTCGTGGTCGCGAACGTGTGGCGAAGATCGTGCATGCGGGGCCTTCGGCGGCTTTGGCCTGCGGTGATGTCCGCCGTCTCCAGCAGTTTGGCGAAGGTGTGCGGAATGTTGTGGGAGTCGAGGCGGGTGCCGCGGGTGGAGACCAGGAAGGCGGCCGTGCTCGGGGCGGGCCGCTGGCAGTCACGGTCCCGGGCGTACTTCCGCAGTGCGGCGGTGGTGCTGGCGTGCACCGGGACCTGCCGCGATTTGCCGAACTTCGTGTCCCTCACGGTCAGGAGACCGTCGGTGAGGTCGACGTCGGTGCGGTCCAGGCCGCAGGCTTCGGAGGTGCGCAGGCCTGTCACGGCCAGCAGGCCGAGCAGGGTGTGCCAGGTGTGGGCTCGGAAGGACGGTCGGAGTTCGCCCGTCGCCTGAAGGAGGGCGGCCAGTTCAGCGGGGGTGAACAGGTGCGGGGTGATGCGCCGGTAGTGGTGGGGCAGGGCATCGTCGGGCGGGACTTCGGTGGCCGGTTCCAGGGCCTTCAGATGCCGGGCGAAGATCCGCACGGCCATCAGGCGTCGGCTCCAGTGGACTTGATCGGTGCTGCGAGGGGTACTGGTTGCCCAGGTGAGCGCGGCCTCAGCGGTCAGGACGGTGGCGCCGGTGTGCTCCAGGTAGCTGACGAAGCTCATCAGCTTCTCGCCGAAGCTGGTCAGTTTGAAGCCCAGCCGGCGGCGCATGGCCAGGTACTCGTCCGCGTGCTGCCGGATCGTGGTCATCGTGCACCGCCTTCCGGCCACGGCTGGGCCAGCGCCTGCAGGGCTGCGTGGTCGACCTTCGCGTAGACGGCGGTGCTCAGCTGGCTGCGGTGCCGCAGCACTTGTCCCACTTCGGGCAGCGGGGCCCCGGCCCGGAGGATGGCGGTGGCCAGGCTGTGGCGGAGCCGGTGGGCTCCCCGCCGCGGCAGACCGGCCCTCTCGCAGGCCCTCCCCGTGATCGCCCGGATACAGGTTCCGGTCAGTGCCTGATACGGGGCCCGCGCCGTGACGAACACGGCCGTCGCCGAACAACTGGGACGGGCCCCGGTCAGGTAGCCGGCCAGGGCTTCACCGACCTCGGTCGGCAGCGGCAGCCGCTCGATGCGGGACCCTTTGCCCCGCACGGCGATCTCTCCCGCATGCCAGTCGATATCGGACAGCCGCAGGGCGGCGACTTCCGCACCACGCAGTCCCAGGCGGGCGAGCACCGTCAGCACCGCCCGGTCCCTCCGGCCCGCCGGAGTCCCCGGGTCCGCAGCCGCCAGCAGCGCGGTTATCCCCTGCGGCGGCAGGCCGCGGGGCAGGGGAGCAAGACGCCAGCCTGCCACCGACGGGACCGCACCGGTCAGCGAAGCCGGGATCCGCCCGTCCACGTGAAGGTAGCGCAACAGCGAACGCACTGCGCTCACCAGGGCTTTCGCCGACCAGACGCTGTCCGCGTCGGCCGTGTGCCGGACCATGAACGCGGTGACCTGCGCAGCGTCCAGCCGGACCAGCGACTCCTCCAGCGGATCCGGCAGCGCGGCGAGGAACTTGCGTGCCTGACCGCAGTAGCAGCGCACGGACTCGGCAGCCAGTCCGCGTTCCCCTCGCAGGTAGGCACCGTAGTCCGCCAGCAGTTCCTCCAGCGCACCGCCGCCGGCCGGAGCCGGAGCGGGCACGATGCCGCTGCCCCGAAGAACCCTGATCACCGCACCGAGCGACCGGCGGGCCACCGGCTCTGATCGGCACACCGCCCGCCGGAATGCCAGGAACTCCTCCACCCGCGGAGCCGTCAGTTCAGCCGGGGTGAGCTCCCGCCGTTCCATCCACGCACTCCGGCGCCTCATCATGCGTACCGCGTCCGTCACCGACGCCGCCGCGTACCCCAGGGACCCCAACTCCGTACGCACCAACAGCTCGTACGGCACCAACGATCCCGTCATCACCAGCGGCACCGGTCCACGACGCCGCCCTCCGCTCACATCCATGATCTGCTCCCGTCTTGCAGGTCAACTTGCCTGCACAGACAGGGATAAGAGACTCACCGGGACGTGGCCGCCGGTTATGCTGAACCTTTCGAAACCGGACATCAGGCCCATCAGGCTTCCGCCCGTCGCAGTCGGCATAACCCGGCATACGGCATAAGCAGATGATTTTGTCGCGATGTGCACCAGCCGTGAACAGGCCGAAAGGGTCAAGGAACGGCTGACCACATGGCTGACGCCCAGAGGGCTCGCCTTCCACGAGGACAAGACACGCATCGTCCACGCGGAGAGCGGGTTCGATTTCCTGGGGTTCAACGTCCGCCGCTATCACGGCAAGCTGCTGATCAAGCCGAGCACAGCGGCTCAACGACGGATCCGGGAACGGCTGAGTGCCGAGATGCTCGCCCTGCGAGGGGCCAACGCGGGAGCGGTGCTCAAGAAGATCAACCCGATCGTGAGGGGTTGGTCTGCCTACTACCGGACGGTGGTGTCCAGCGAGATCTTCACCGCGCTGGACAGTCACATGTGGAAGCTCGCTTACAAGTGGGCCAAGCACAGCCACCCGAACAAGCCGAAGCACTGGATATCCGACAAGTACTTCGGCCGGTTCAACAAGTCCAGGAAGGACCGGTGGGTGTTCGGCGACCGCTACAGCGGCGCCTACCTGCTCAAGTTCTCCTGGACGAAGATCGTCCGGCACCAGTTGGTCAAGGGCAGGGCGTCTCCCGACGACCCGGCGCTGGAGCAGTACTGGGCCGAACGGCGTCGCAAGGGACCGCCTCCACCGGTCGACGGCATGACCGTGCGCCTTCTCCAGGCACAGCAAGGTCGTTGCCCGATCTGTCGAGGGCTTCTGTTGCACGCCGATCACCCGCCGCGAAGCCCTCAGGAGTGGGAAGCGTGGCGGGCCGTCATCAGGAAGGCGCTCTCCAAGCAGTACATCGCTTTCCCAGGCGGCGGCTCATCGGGCGATCAACGGCTCCGTCTTCTTCACACCCTCTGTCAACGGCGGATGGAGCCGCCGGACTGACGAATCCTGCACCTTCTCCTGACCGCGAGCCCCTGAGGCTTGCTTGAGCCGTGTGCGGTGAACAGCTGCTTGCACGGTTCTGAGGGGGCGGGGACGCAGCAATGCGTCCCCGCTACCCGACTCATCATCGGCACCGACCGGTCCGCGATCGGCACGCTCGTGGAGCGCACGACCAGGTTCACGATGCTGCTGCACCTGCCACGGATGGAGGGCCACGGCATCGAACCGCGGACGAAGAATGGGCCAGCGCTGGGCGGATACGGCGCGGAGGCCATGAAGGATGCACTCGCGGCCAGGATCACCACCCTTCCTGCGCAACTGCGCCGCTCGCTGACCTGGGACCGCGGCAAGGAGCTGGCCCAGCACGCCCAGTTGACGATCGACACCGACATCCCGGTCTACTTCGCCGACCCGCGCAGTCCGTGGCAGCGCGGCTCCAACGAGAACACCTATTGGTGCAGCCTTGGCGGGCCGGACTTCTTCGACGGGAGAGGTTCGGCGGGACCGTCGGGTGACTCGGAGAACACGTGCCGAAAGGCTTTCCGTTGAGATGTCCACGGCGGTCCACAGGGCGAGAGTCCTGGCCGGGAGTGACTTGATAGAAGCCTGCTGAGCCGTCAACTCGCAATAGGTCTGTCCCCTGGCCAGGGCCCTCGCATCTGTCCCGTCATCCGCGACAGCAGACAAGAGGACAACTCGATGGTGACAGTGGGGATCGACCCGCACAAGCACGTCCACGTCGCAGTGGCCGTCGATGCTGACGGCAGGCGGCTGACCAGGCCGTTGACCGTCAAGAACGACGCGAACCTGATCGGCGTCCTGCTCAAGTGGATCCGCACGATCGCCGACGGCACCCCCGTCACCTGGGCCATCGAGGACGGCCGTGGCTTCGCCCGCCGCCTGGCCGACGGCCTGCTGCTGACCGGCCACGAGGTGGTCTGGGTCCCCACCCGGCTGATGGCCGCCCACCGCAAACTGCACGCCGCCACCGGCTCGAAGTCCGACCCCGTCGACGCTGCCGCGGTCGCCCACGCCGCTATCGCCACACCCGGCCTTGACCGTCACCGCATCGATGACCGCGTGCGCGAGCTGCGCGTTCTGGTCGACTCACGGGCCGACCTCGTCCGACGCCGCACCATGGTGATCAACCAGATCAAGGCATACACGCACCTCTGGCTCGACCTCACCCCGGGCGACCTCACCCGCCGGCCTGGCATGACCTTGCTGACGGCGCTGGTGGACACCACGGACATGAGCGGGCACGTCCGCCGGGTGCTGATCGAGATGATCACGGAGATAGACGGGCTGAACAAACGTGTCCGGGGACTCGAAACCACGATCCGGGAATTGGTCACCCCGCTGGCACCCGCGCTCCTGGAGATAACAGGGATCAGCCACGTCTCCGCAGCGGTCCTCCTTGCCGAGATCGGTGACATCACCCGTTTCACCAGCTCAGCAAAGCTCGCCCGCTACACCGGGACCGCACCGATCCCGGTCTACTCCTCCGACAAGGAACGCTACCGACTGCACCGAGGCGGCAACCGGCGGCTCAACAGCGTGCTCTACACGACGTCCATCGTCCAGCAGCGATTCCATGCGGGCGCGCGAGCACTCCTGGCCCGCCACGAGCCGACCAAGGGAGCCCGCGGAGCCCGACGCATCCTCAAACGCCATCTGATCGACGTCATCCACCGCGCCATGATTCAAGATCGAGCTACCTGGCAGCACCACATCACCCAACACCAGCTCGCCGCTTGACATAGAAGCGTCAACGGCCTGCTCCGCCAGTACTTCCCGAAGGGCACAGACCTTTCCCGCTGGGACGTACACGAGATCGATGCCGTTGCCACCGCCCTGAACTCCAGGCCCCGAAAGACACTCGGCTGGAAGACACCCGCAGAGGCCCTCAACGAACAGCTACTGTTGATCCAACAAGGCGGTGTTGCGACGACCGATTGAGCCTGGGCTGGCACCCGCGGTCGGAGTGGAAGATCACCGGACGAGAGGGGCGGCGCTGTCGGCAGGCGGCCGTCAGAGCATCGGCGACCAGCTCAGTGCGAAGGTGATCGGCCGTCGCCCAGCCCACCACCCGGCGCGAGGCGATGTCGATGACCGTGGCCAGATACAGCCAGCCCTCCGCGGTCGCGATATAGGTGATGTCGCCGCACCAGCGAGCGTCGACGGCCGAGGTGTCGGGCCGGAAGTCCCGCAGAACGAGGTCGGGCCTGATGGCAGCTCGTGGATCGGGGACCGTGGTCAGGTGCCGTCGTCGGCGGTGCCGGCCCTGCAGTCCGGCGGCCCGCATCAGCCGGGCGATGCGGCGGGCCGACTCCGCCCGGCGCGCTGCTTCCTCCCCGGCGGCCTGGATCGACACCGCCCCCAACTACACCAGCGGCCGCGCCCACCGGCTGCTGGCCCCCGGCCCTCGCCGACCACCCCGCTCTGCGCGTCGCGAAGAAGACGGGATTCCTCACCGCGGCCGCCGCCCGGCTCGCGCTCGCGGCCGGCGTGGTCGACCAGGCCGATGCCACAGCCGGCCACAGCCTCGCCCCGGCATATGTGCGGTGGCAGCTCGAACGCAATCGGGCCGAACTCGATCGGCATCGGCTCGACACGGTCTTTCTCCACAACCCGGAACGCATCACTCGATGGCGCCGGGCCAGGGGGTGTCAACGAAGTAGTTGGTTGTGCCATCGGGTGAAGAGGGTTTGTGGGTCGCCGGTGTATGACCATGGGGTGGTGGTGGGGCGGTTTCCGAGGTGTTGGAAGACTGTGGTGGCGTCGTTGGTCCGGTTGGCGTAGATGAGTGCGTGGGCGAGGAGGTTGAGGTCGGTGACGTCTTGTGCGTATTCGAGGGTGCTTCGGTGTGCGATCCATCGGGTGAGGGTTGTGTTGAGGTCCTGGTGCAGTGCCTCATGGGTCCAGTGGAAGGAGAGTCCGATGGAGGTTTTTCCTTCGGTGCGGATGAGTTCTCGGTAGTGCTCGGCGCGGGCTGCCTGGGGGAGGACGGCGAGGGGTGAGCCCAGCGGGGCGGTAGTGGCGACGTCGCGGGCGAAGTCGTACATGCGGCCGTGGGAGCCGTGCCAGCGGGCGGAGAGGTGACGCAGTACCTGGTGGTGTGCTTCACGGGAGTAGCGGTCACGCTGGAGGAGTTCGTCCCACCACTGCCAGGTGTGTGGGTGTCCTCCGCTGTAGAGGCGGGCGAGGGTGAGCAGGGAGATCCAGGGCATGGGGTCGGCGGGGAAGGTTTTGGTGGCCTGGAAGCAGACGTCGGCGGCGTGATGAAGGCGTTGGAGGTCGAAGGAGTCTGGGTGTTCCAGTGCCCGTGCATGGAACAGTCGCATCACTTCGGTGTCTGCCCGCAGGACGAGTGCGTCCGTGCTGTGAGGTTCGGCGATCTGCCAGCTCTCCACGGTGCGGTTGCCTGCCGCGGTCTCGGCGAGGAGTCTGATCCTGTGCGTGCGCCGGTCCCAGTCGTGGCCTGTGGCACGCAGCAGGTCTCGTGCGCCTTGCCAGCGTCCCATCCGCAGGTCCTGCAGGGCTTGTGCGAGTGGTTGGTCGCCGAAGGCGGGGTCGTAGCGCAGCGTTCGGGAATGGCGGATGCGTTTGGGTCGCGGTGGGGTCATGGCAGAGCCGTTGTCAGAGGTCGCTGACGCGGCCGTCGCGTTGCGTGGGGACGGTTCCGATGATGCCGCCGTACTGCGACTCCATGCTGTCTGCGACTGCCGCATCCAGGCGGGCGTGTGGGCGGGTGTAGTACTCGCTGTCCGCGATGACGTACCAGGTGAAGGGCAGGACACCGGCGAGCAGGGCGCCGAGGCCGATCACGAGGGGCGTGGCCTCAAGGTGGAGTAGCGACTGGTAGAGGACCCACAGCATGAACAGGGCTCCGGACAGTGGCCACAGGCCGATGAACACCGCGTTGGCGACGGATTTCAGTAGCAGTCTGCGATAGGCCACGACGACCGCGAATCCCGCGAGGGAGTAGTAGATGGTGATCTGCAGCCCGATGGCGCTGAACGCGTCGGCGAGTACGGTGTTGACGGGGCCCAGTGCGCTGGAGGCGAAGAGCAGGGCGAGTGCGACGGCTGTGACTGCTGTGATGGCGACCCAGGGGGTTTGCCATCGTCGGTGGGTGAGCCCGAAGGCGGCCGGGAGGGTGCGGTCGCGTCCCATGGCGAACAGGGTGCGGGTGACCTGGATCAGTGTCGTCTCCAGGGTGGCGATCGTGGACAGCATGACGGCCATCACCATGGCTTTGCCGCCCCAGCCCGGCCACAGGGCGTCCCCGAGGTCTGCCAGCACCGCGGCGCTGTTCTTCTGGATGTCGCCCTGGGTCATGACCAGGTTGACCGCGATCGAGACGATCTCGAACAGGGCCAGTACGCTGATCACGCCGAGTATCGCTCCCAGCCCGGTGCTGCGGCGGCTGTTGCTGGTCTCCTCACTGAGGTTGGCCGTCACATCCCAGCCCCAGAAGTAGAAAGCCGCGACGAGGGCGACGCCCGCAAACCCTTCGGCACCCCCAAGAGCGGTGACATCGAAGAGCCAGGACCACGAAAACGTCTCCCGGCCGCCCCCGCGGGCCAGCACCGCCACGCTGATCACCAGCAGAATCATGACCTCGATACCGGTCATCAGCCACTGAGCACGGGCCGTGATCCGGACACCCTTGACCACCAGCACTGCCATGAGCAGAAACCACAGGGCGCCGACTACGGCCGCCCAAGTGCCGTTCTGCGCCAAGCTGTCGGAGAACAACGACAGCGTGTAATAGCCGGCCGGCAGCGCACCGGCCACCATGAACAGCGTGGCCGAAACCACGAGCGCCCACCCGCTCAGAAAACCCAGCGCCGGGTGGAGAGCCCGGCCCACCCACGAGTAACTGGCCCCGGCGTTCACGTCCAGCCGCCCCAGATACTTGAACGCCAAAACGATCCCCATCATGGGTATCGCACACCACAACAGCGCGGCCGGGCTCGCAAGCCCGGCTGCTCCCGCCAGCACCGCCGTGGTCGCCGCGAGCGTGTACCCTGGCGCGCTCCCCGCGATGGCCATCACCACCGCATCCCCCACCCCCAGAACATTCGCTCTCAACCCATTGATCGCCCCTGTGCCGTCGATCCGACGATCCCTACTCATCAAACTCAGAACCTTTCGCCGCGCTCCGGGCCGATAGCCGGCTCGGTCATGCACGTGTGCTCTTGACATGCTGAGCACACGTGCAGCACCACCGATTCGGCTTGGTCCCTCGCGTGCATGGGACGGACAGCGAGCCGCTCTCGCGTTGTGTCCGTCAGCGGGTGACTGGAAGGAATGTTGCGGCTAGCAGCTGCTCCGGTAGATGTACTTGCCCACGGCGGGGTCGCCCATATTGTTCCGGTCGATGACCGCGAGGTCAGTGGCGATCTCCTTGGTGGTCGCCTGCCCAAGGAGCGCGTGCATCACCTGCTCCACGCCTTGCTGGCCGATTCCGTACGGGTCCTGAGCGACCAGGGCATCGATCACCCCAGCCTTGAGGTCCTCCATCTGCTTGGGGCCGGCGTCGAAGGAAACAATCTTGACCTTCCCTTGCTTGCCTGCGTTCTTCAGGCCGGTAGCCGCACCCTCGCTGGTTACCACGTTGGCCGCGAAGACACCGGCCAGGTCCGGGTGAGCGGAGAGCTGTGCTGTGGTGATTGATGCCGCTCTGGCCGCTTCGTCGTTGGTGTACTCGGGTCCGATGAGCTTGATACCGGGGTGCTTTGCTATACCTCGTTTGAATCCCTTGATCCGTGCATCCGTGGTCGTCACGCCGGGCTTCACGCTCAGGATCAGCACCGAGCCCTTGTTACCGACGAGCTTGGCAAGGGCTTCGGCTGCTTTCTCTCCCCCCTGCTCGTTGTTGGAGGAGATCCGCGTAAGGCCGATCGACGGGTCGTCCACGCTGGTGTCAACCAGCGCGATTTGGCTGCCGCCCTGCTGCGCTTGCTGCAGGGGTGCTGCCATCGCCACGGGGTCGACCGGGGCGATCAGGAGGCCGTCCGGACGCTTGGCCGTGACGCTTGTGACGACCTGAGTCTGCTGCTGAACATCCCACTGGTCAGGGCCGGTGACGTCGAGGGAGGCCCCGAGTCTCTTCGCCGCCTCCTGCGCACCGCACTGCATGGTGACGTAGAAGGTGTCGCCCTTTACTCCCTGCACGAGCGTGAGGTGCTTGACACTGCTGGACGTTCCGCCGGACTCGCCACTGGTGGACGGTCCGCCCGACGTACCAGCGCTACTGCAAGCGCTCAGCCCGAAGGCGGCCATGGCCGTTGTTGCCACGATCTTCTTCATCTGCATGGGTTTCCTCCTTGTCGTGTGCACCCGAGGGTGCTGTTACCGTCACAGCCGTGCTCGCGCGCGGCGACGAAGTTGGTCGACATAGACGGCGGCGATCAGGACCGCCCCCACCGCGACGGACTGCCAGAACGGCTGGACACCGAGGATGACGAACCCGTTGTGCAGAACCGCCGGGATGAACACTCCGATGACGGTGCCGATCACAGTGCCGGTGCCGCCGAAGAGGCTGGTCCCGCCGAGCACCACCCCAGCAATGGCACCGAGGTTGTCGTTGGCGTGGCCAGCAATGGTGGTGGTGCTGAAATGGGCCAGCGACAGCACTCCTGCAACGCCCGAGAGGAGCCCGGCCAAGCCGTACACCTTGATCAGATGGCGGTCCACGCGAATCCCAACGCGGCGGGCCGCCTCGGCGTTGGATCCGATGGCCAGCGTGTAACGGCCGAACCTAGTGGTGGCAAGCACTAGGGCGGCAATCACGGTTACCACGACAGCAACCACCACCAGCCACGGCACCCCCGCAACTCGGCCGTTGCCGAGCGTGGCAATCAGCCGGGGCGGGACCCCGCTGACGTCGACACCCCCCGTGAGCAACTGGGCGAGGCCAAGAGCCATACCCAGGGAGCCAAGAGTGACGATGAGCGAGGGAATCCGCGCCTTGGCGACCAGGACACCGTTGAGCAGCCCCCACCCCAGACCACTGGCAACGCCAGCGACGGCGCCCAAGGCTATCGCGCCCCACCCGGCATCTCCGCCGCCGATGGCGGTCATCACCTTGGCTGCCACGACACCTGAGAACACAAGAACCGAGCCAACGGAGAGGTCGATCCCAGCGGTGACAATCACGAAGGTCATCCCGACGCCCATCACCAGCAGAATGGCCACTTCAGTAGCGACACTGCGCAGGTTGAAAGCGGTGGCGAAGGATGCCGGCGTCAGAACGGCGAAGACCGCCATCAGCAAGACGAGCACAACGAAGGTCCAGGTGGTGTTGGTCCTGAGCAGGCGGCGCAGGGAGGCGGATGCGCCACCGCCGGCGTGAGTCTGGCTACTGTCCGTCGCCGAGGCGTCGGCTGGTTCGCTGCCTTCCACAAGGGGGGAAGCGCTCATGAGGCATCCACCCCGTGGCTCAGCGCGCCCGTCATAGCGCCCACCAGTTCCTTCATCGAGGTCCGCGTGGCGTCGAACTGCGCCACGCGACTGCCCAGTCGGAGGACCTCGACGCGGTCGGCGACCGAAAGCACCTCGGGCATGTTGTGGCTGATCAGTACGGTCGCGATGCCTCGGTCACGGACACGCCTGATCAGGTCCAGCACCCGCTCGCGCTGGACCACGCCAAGGGCAGCGGTGGGTTCGTCCATGAAGATGACTTTCGAAGCCCATGCGACTGCCCGGGCGATGGCTACGCTCTGCTTCTGGCCGCCGGAGAGCGCGGCGATAGGCGCTTCGGAATCCTTGAGGGTGACACCGAGTTCCTGGAAGGCGGTGGCTGCCCGCCGCCGCATGGTGGCGCGGTCGAGCACTCCCAGTCGACCGCGGATCCCTCTGCGGAGCAGTTCCCGGCCTAGGAAGACATTGGCTGCGGCGTCGAGGTCGGTGGCCAGTGCGAGGTCCTGGTACACGGTCTCGATACCGGATCGTTGGGCGTGGGCAGGACTGCCGAAACTCACCGGCTCACCGTTGAACAGGATCTCGCCGCAGTCGGGGCGAATGGCCCCCACGAGCGTCTTGACCAGCGTGCTTTTGCCAGCGCCGTTGTCTCCGATCAGGGCCACAACCTCACCCGGGAAGACGGTGAAAGCGGCTCCACGCAAAGCCTGCACGTGCCCGTAGTTCTTTGTCAGCCCCTTGGCTTCGAGTAGTGGTTCCGGCATGGCTCCTCCTATTGGCGCATCAGCTGCAGTCCCGTCCCCCTGTGACCAGCGAAGTGATGACGGGAGAACCGCGACAAGGCAGCTCAGGGCAGGGGCCTTGGACGCGGAGTCATCTGACAACGTTGTCGACAACGATGTCAGGTCGGGTTGACCGGCATGGTGTGCCTTTCCTCGCTGCGCTGTCAACGTCGCCAAGACGGACAGGGCGCTAATAGGACCCAGATAGTTACCTGATCACTACTGACAGAACGGGGCAGTGCGCTATGCGGACAATCGGTGACGGAGAACCAGAGATAGTTCCTTGACTAGAGAGAGGCTGCGTAGCCGCAGCAGGCGCAAAGTATGTGCTGACGCTCCTCCCAGGCGTACGGTTTGGCCGTTAAGGGGAGCGGAGGTGCCGGCCATTTCCGCATTCGACGAGCTGAATGACCACGGGCACCTGGGTCCTGAGTGTCTCTTTTTGATCAATAGGTTGATCTCAGAGGAAGTGCGACGGCTGCCGGTTCTGTCTCCGCTGGCGGCGCAGCAGGTCCTGGAGGACATACTGGGTGACTTTCTGGTGTACCGCCTCAAGGGAGGCATCGCCAACTGCTTGGCGCTGGCCACAGATGAGAACTCCGTTGGGAGACTGCCGCGGAAGTCGATCCGGAACTGGTTGATTGACAAGGCGCGTAAGACTGCGGTCGGATCATTACGCTGCTCGCTGGAGCTTTGCTGGGCGGCGAGTGATGTCTTCGAGACAGTGCCCGCAGGTGAGGAGGGTGCTGGCAGGTGACGCCTGGTCGGGCGAACCCACGGAGCCGACTTGTATGGGGGGCGACACGTCGGGTGTGGCTGCCCCGTTCCATTCTTGCCGCAGAGCCACGTTGTGTATCCCGGGGCTGGCAGTTTTGCTCCTTGACTCGCTCTTCTTCGGACCCGCACACTCCCGGAACCGGGGTACGGACCACTTGCCGCCTCGACGGCTGAGCGGTGTCACCTTCTAGGGGCAGATTCTTGCCCTGACGAGCTGATACGACGAGCACTCCTGTCCTGTGCGGCTTGCCGAAGAGGCTCAACACCGGCCGGTAAAGGACGTCCTGCGCATGAAGGCCAAGCCACTGACCGAGTCACTGAATCCGACTATTTGGGTCCCCCGCGGCCCGGTCCCGGGAACTACCGCGCCGAGCAATCGGAGCATTGTCATCCGGGAGTATTGACAACGATGTCAGAGGCGTGATCTAGTCCGCTTCGATCCACTTCGGTGCCGCTGTGCTGCGGCGCAAGGAGGTCTCACTGTGATGACCTTTACTGCTCCCTTCCTTTACGTGAAGCCAAATTGGCACGTGGGTGCTCGCTCACTCCTCCTGGCACCGTGCGGGCCCGCCGGAACCGCCATACCCGCCGTACCCGCCGAACCGGTTCCCCTCTCCGCCCGGGGTTCGGGTCCGATGCGGCCCACCCCCCAGCGGGGCTCAACGACAAAGCTTCCCAGGCCGTGTGCATCCGTCTCGCCCTCAGGCTGGTCGCTGCCTTTGCATTTGCACGGCTCGAGCCAAGCGAACTTGGCTGGGCTGTCGAGGGAGGGCCGGAGGCCCGAGGGCCCTCAATGTTTAGCCACGAACGGCAGTTTCACCTTCGGTTTCCGCTCCGACACGAGGCCCTACGCATAGACCGCGCAAGCCGGCCTCGTTACACGAGTCGGACCCGCGACGGCTGCCAGCACACAGACCCTACGGCTCGGCTCCTTGAGCACGGTGTGCAAACGCAAGCGCCGATCTGTCGAATTTGCTGACTCGGCCCATGAGCTCGAGATCACCCATCCCGTCTTGCAAAACACATGACGGGTGAGGAGAACAGGAGACAATCCCCATGCACAGACCGATCCATCGATGGCGGACTCAAGCATCGACGGCCGTCGCCGCAGCGCTTGTCGCGGGTGCCGCCCTTGTCCCCGCACCAGCGGCCGCCCAGGCCGCTTCATACGACCCGGCCCTCACGACCCTGGTCAACCCGTTCATCGGCACGCAGAATTTCGGCAACACATTTCCGGGCGCAAGTGCCCCCTTCGGCATGGTCCAGGTCAGTCCCGACACCGGTGGCCAGGGCGGCTACGACTATCAGCAGGACAAGATCCAGGGATTCAGCCAGACCCACCTCTCCGGAGTCGGCTGCTCTGTAATGGGCGAGCTTCCGTTGATGCCGACGACCGGCGAGGTCGACAGCGTCGACCCCGCCGACTACCGCTCGGCGTACTCGCACGACGACGAGCACGCCGAACCCGGGTACTACCGCGTCGGACTGAAGACGTACGGGATCGATGCGGAGCTCACTGCCACACCCCGCACCGGATGGCAGCGCTACACCTTCCCGGCGGGCACAACGAAGGCGAACGTCCTGTTCAACACTGGCAGGGCGAATCAGCGTGTATACAGCTCCGAGGTGCATGTCGTCGGCGATCGGACCATCGAGGGCCGTATCGAAGCGGGCAATTTCTGCGCAGGCAAGGACCGGCACACGGTCTACTTCAGCGCCACCTTCGACAGGCCGTTCGCGTCGTACGGTACCTGGCGGGACACCGCCCGCACCTCCGGCAGCCGTGACGCGGCAGGCGAGGGCGGCAACGGCGCCTGGGCGACGTTCGACGCGGCCAGTGACCGGGACGTTGTGGTCAAGGTGGGTCTGTCCTACACCAGCCCTGACGGAGCCCGGAAGAACCTGGCTGCCGAGACGAAGGACTCGTACGACTTCGACGCCACCCGCGCGGCGCTGCACGCTAGCTGGGAGCAACAGCTCGGATCCATCAAGATTGGTGGTGGCACGCCCCAGCGGCAGCGAGCCTTCTACACCGCGCTCTACCATGCCCAGCTGCACCCAAACCTGGCCGGCGACGTGGATGGCCGGTACGCAGGCTTTGACGGGAAGACGCATCTCGCGTCCGGGTTCACGCCTTACCAGAACCTGTCGCTGTGGGACACCCACCGACCGCAGAACCAACTGCTGCAAATGCTGCAGCCGAAGGTCGCCCGGGACGTGGCACTGTCGGTCGTCGCGATCGGACGGGATGGCGGATGGCTGCCCCGCTGGTCGCTCGCCAACAGCGAGACCAACATCATGACCGGCGACCCGGTGACCCCGTTCCTCGTCGAGGCATGGTCCAAGGGTCTGCTCGCCGGCCACGAGAAGGAGGCGTACGCACTACTGAGGAAGAACGCAGTCAGTACGCCGCCCGCCGATTCCGCCTACAACGGCCGTGCGGGTGTGGCCCTTTACCAGGAACGCGGCTACATGCCCACCGGGCTGGAGCCTGGCAAGGACTGTGCGGACAAGGGCGGCGACAATGACTGCCGTCATCCCGCATCCGCAACCCTCGAGTACGCGGCGGCGGACGCCTCGCTGGCGCTGATGGCCAAGGGGCTCGGGCACACTGCGGACGCGCGCATGTTTGCGGCGCGTGGCCAGTGGTACCGGAACTTGTGGGATCCCTCGATCAAACACTTCCGGCCGCGCACGATCGCGGGCACATGGCTGGCCCCCTACGACCCCGTCGAAGCGGGCCACCAGTTCCACGAGGGCGGCGCATATCAGTACCAGTGGCTGGTGCCCCAGGACCCGGCCGGGCTGGTTACCCTGATGGGCGGCAAGAAGGAGACAGAGAAGCGGCTCGACTGGTTCTTCGCATACCGCAAGCTGCTCACCGACCCGGCCGGCACGGCACGCAAGGACTGGATCTCCGCACCCTATGACTACTACGGGAAGCCGACGTACAACCCGAACAACGAGCCCGATCTGCACGCCCCGTACATGTATCTGTGGGCGGGAGCTCCGGCGAAGACCGCCACAGTCATCCGCGCGGCAATGACGCTCTTCACGGACGGCCCTGACGGGATGACAGGCAACGACGACCTCGGGACGATGTCCGCCTGGTACGTCCTCTCGTCGCTTGGTCTGTATCCGACGATGAATGGTGGCGGCTTCCTCGCCGTCTCCAGCCCGCAGTTCCCGTCGACGGTGGTGCGGATCGGCGCGTACGGGCGGGCACAGGGCGGCACGCTCACCATCAAGGCGCCCGGCGCGAGTGACGCTACGCGCTATGTGCAGAACGCTCAGTTCAACGGGCGAGACCTGCGGCGCACATGGCTCGACTGGGATGCAGTCGCCCATGGCGGCACGCTCACCCAGAACCTCGGCGGCACACCTTCCGCATGGGGTACGAGCAAGGACGCGGAGCCGCCGTCCGTGAACCAGGCTGCCGCCGACCCCCGCCGCCACCTCGACGCGTCGCTCCGAACCACCTCCGACGTTGTTCCGACAGCTGAAAGCGCCCAGAGTGTCCGCCTGGAGCTGGATGTGCTGGGCCAGTCCCCAGGCGCGCTGCGGGTGACTGTGGGCGCGAAGGCCCCCGACGGTTGGACGGTAAAGGCGCCGGAACCCTTCCGACTGACGTCTCGTCACATTCCGGTCCAGCGGACCGTACCGGTGGACGTGACCGTGCCAGCCGGAACCGCAGCGGGTTCATACCCCGTGCGGATCAACGCGACGGCAAACGGTGTGGAGACCGTGGAACGGACCGCGACCGTAGAGGTACGCGCCGCGGCACGCTGCGCGGCGGACATCGAAGGGCAGTGCGCCGTGGACCTCGGCAATGAGCTGAACCACGACGGCACCGCCACGGTCGACGCCTCCGACGAAGGCAACTTCGACGAAGCGGGATGGGCCTACGACGCCGGACTGCTACCCGCAGCAGGCCCAGTCATCTGGGACGGCGTGAAGTACAACGCCCCCGATCCGTCTGGTACGGCACCGAACTTCGTCGAGGCCCGAGGCCAGGCCATGCTCCTCCCACCCGGCTCCCACAGCGCGCTGCGACTGGTCGCCTCGGCACACCACGGCACGGTGACGACCATGCTCACCATCCGATACACCGACGGCACCACTGCCGAAATACCCGTAACAGTTGGTGACTGGGCGGGAGGAGCGCCGACAGGAAGCTCCGTGGCGCTGGAGATGCAACACCGGATCAAGCGCGGACAGGGCGTGGACGGTCCGCCGGTGCGCCTGTTCGGCATAACGGCAGGCCTCAATGCATCGAAAACGGTGCGATCGGTAGGACTGCAGAATGACACGCGGGTGCAGGTGTACGCGCTCACCCTGACGTGACGCTACACCCGAACAAGAGGCGCGGACATGTTCCACGATGCTGCGGACACGACCGCCGCCCGCACGAGTTGACCACATTCGCCGAATGATGAGATCGGAGAATTGCTAAGGGGGTGGTTCGCCCTGATGGGCAGTTTGATCGTCGACCCCGCTGCCCATCAGGGACCGATCCCGACCTCTCAACGGCCTCATCGCAAAGCACTGGAGTCGACGTCCAACCGCCGTAACCTCAAGGAATCAGGATCTCTAACAGCCGTGGCCGTGGAGCCGTCCAGAGCGTGGGCAGGGAGCACCTCCTCAAATCGACAAGCAGTTCTTAATCTCTAAGGGACGAGAGACAGCATGAAACCTCGAATATCTGGAGTGCTCGCCATGGTTGGGGCGCTCCTGGCTTGCGTACTGGTGGAGCCAGCATCAGCCGCTACACCCGACACCTCGACTCGCGCGACCGCGTCGGTCAACGCCCGGCGTGCCGTCGCCTCCTATACGGCGCTCCAGGACTATCTGGCTCTCCCCGACGGCTCAGAGCTCTACCGCCAGCGGTACCCGATCCGAGAAGGCGACCGCGCGCACTCCTATGAGTGGCCATTCTCTCAGGCGCACGTAGCCACCTTGGATCTCACCGGACTGCCCGGCCGGAAGGGAACCCGATTCCTCCCCGACCTGGCATCCCGGGCCACAGGGCAGGAGCGTTACTGGAACGCAGCAGGCGGTAGAACCGGCCTGCCGGGCTACGTCTCCCAGCCTGTGTTCCCTTACGGCGCGGGCGGCGACCTCTTCTATGACGACAATGAATGGGTGGGTCTGCTGAACATCCAGAAGTACCTGATGTTCAGCGACAAGGCCGCGCTCACACGTGCCAAGGACATCTTTGCTCTCGTGATGTCGGGCTGGGATACTGACGCCACACACGCCGCCCCCGGCGGCGTGTTCTGGACCCAGGCCGACTGGACCGCCGACCGCAACACTGTGTCCAACATGCCCGCTGCTCAGCTCGGACTCCGGCTCTACCAGATTACCAAGGACCGATCCTATCTGGACTGGTCACTGCGTATGTACAACTGGACCAACCAGCACCTGCTCAGTCCTGACGGTCTGTATTGGGACCACCTGAATCCGACCGGCTCGGTAGACAAGAATTACTGGTCCTACAACCAGGGCGTCCCTGTCGGTGTGAACGTGTTGCTGTACCAGATCACGCACGACCGATCCTACCTGGACCGCGCCAAGCGGATCGCAGATGCGGCCTACAACTACTACGTGAAGCAAGGCAGACTGTCGACGCAGCCGCCGGAATTCAACGCGGTCTTCTTTAAGAACCTGCTCTTGCTTGAGTCGGTGACCAAGAAGCAAACCTACCGCGACGCGATGAACCAATACGCCTCGGACGTGTGGGAGGAGAACAGAAACCCGTACACCGGGCTGTTCGAGTTTGGCGACAGCAGCGGAACCGAAGCGGTTCAGCAAGCGGCGATGATTCAGATCTACGCGGTCCTTGGTTGGAACCACGGAGAGCATAAAGTGCTGTACTGACCTAAACCGAACGGGCATGTGGTTGACGGCATAGCGGTCGACCACATGCCCGGGTCAAGCCCCAGCTCGGCGAGGCGCTCCAGCAGCAGGTCCAGGCCCCTCGCTTCCATGCAATGCGCCAGCAGCCGGTCCCGGAACCCGGTCAGCGCTGTGTGGCCGAAGCCGGGGGCGGTCAGCTCCAGGCCCAGCAGGTGCTTCACGTCGATCCTGGCCCACACCGCGCGTGGTGCGGGGCATCGCGGCGGAACAGCAAAGAGGCACACTCGTTGCCGTGCCGGGGGAAGTCCTGGGGTACTCACGTTCTTCGGTGTGCTGCCCGCGATGCGGCTGAAGTAGCCGCCCAGGGCCGGGCGCTCTGCTCCCGGGCGTCCGGGTCCGGGCCGCCTGCGATGGCTGTGCCGGTCTGGTGAGGCAGGCCTGAAGGGCGGGCGTTCATTCACCTCGCCAGGGCGGGCGGGGCAGCTCGATGATGTGGCAGCTGTGGTCGGTGAGTTGCTGCAGCCGCGCCTGCGCGGGCGCGTCGTGGAGATCGAGGACCCAAGGGCCGGGTATGAGGACGATACGGTGCCTTCCTGCCGCGACGGCTCGCAGAAGCCGCTCGTACTCGGGGCGGTGAGCCCGTCGGCCGTTGTCGAAGTAGAGAACGGGTGCGGGCAGGTCGAGGTGACGGGCGTAAGCCTTCAGGGCGTGCTGGTGGTGTGTCATGCCCCATTGGTCGTAGGGGTAGCAGCGCAGGTAGGCGGCTGTGCCGACAGGAGTGTGCCGACGGATCTGTGAGGGAATGAACATGGGTTCTCAAGACGGTACGGCGGGCTGGACAGTGAAGTTGCACGACACCGCGGGCTGTTGACGTGGTGTGAGGGTGGGGAGCATCGGTCCTCGGGCAGCTGATCGGCGAGGCTTTTGGGTGCGCGGTCATGGCCCGGCTCGCTTGTGGTCCGGCGACGAGGGCGGATCGGTGACGAGGATGAAAGCGGGTCGGCGTCTGTGCGGTGCGGGCAGCGTGAGGACGCGGCGGCAGCCGGCCTGGGTGAGTACGCGGATTACCAGGCGGGCTCTGGCGTCGTCGCTGGAGAAAACCCATGGTCCGGGCACGAGAAGCACGCGGTGGGATCCGTTCATCACGGCCCGGACCAGTTGCCCCAGATGGGGTGGGGTACCGCTGGAGGGGTAGTCGTTGTCCAGGTAGAGCGTTGGGGCTGGCAGTCCCAGCCGGGCGGCGAAGCAGCGCAGCGCCTGGTGATGACGTTCCACCGCGTGCGAGTTGTGCGGGTGGTACCGCAGGTAGGCGGCGGGCGGCAGTATCGCGAGGGTGGTGCGTGTATCCATGGGAGGTCCTGAGGGGTTGGGGTGACCGGCTCAGAGGGAGGGATTCGGCGGGCCTGGCTGCTGGGCTGCTGCCGGGCTGACCCGGTGAGGTGCGGTCGGCGCTCGGGGCCGGGACCTAAGGGTGTGAGCGGGTGTGGCTGGCGGCCGAGAAGGTGGTGCCGCGGCAGCAGTGGGGGCGCGGTGCGGGATCGCCGACGGGTTGGGTGGAGGTCAGGCGGCGAGTGGGAGGTCGACCCAGTAGGACGTGCCGTAGAGGAGAGAGCGGGTGCCGTGCGCCGTGGCCAGCGAGGCGACGATGTGGCTGCCTCGGCCGTGCTCCTCCGGGCTGCCGGTAGCCGCCCACGCGCCCTCTTCGACGGCGGGGCCTCCGTCGTCAACCTCGATGTGCACGGTGCCCTCAGTCGGCTGCTCGACGCGCAGGGCGACGGGGGGGAGAGCGTGCTCGACGGCATTGGTGACTAGTTCGGACACCACCAGCAGGACCAGATCGGCGCACTCCTCGTCCACGCCCCACCCCTGAAGCATGTCGCGCGTGACGCGGCGGGCGACGCCAGCGGACTCGGGACGGTGGGCCAGCACCCAGATGCCGGGCTGGCCCGGCGTGGTCCCTGACGCCAGCGCCTCGTTGAGGGCCCTGCGGCTGTGGGCCGCGGCCTCGACCGCTTGCGAGCCGGCGGGACGGGTGGCGGTTATGGCCTCGCGACCGGCCGGGACTGTATTTTCCGTGGAATTCATGACGTCACTCCGTCAGGAGAATTCAAGAAAGTGAATATGCCGAATATTGGGCATTTTCCCTTAATGGGGCACTTTCAGAAGACTTCATTTCGGCGATGAAGTCCAGGGCATATCCCACCCATTCGAGAGCCGGTTTACCGGTATTCGATAGGTAGGGTTCGCCGCAATGGTAGGTAGTGCATTTCCTGGCACCAAGAGGTGCGCTCCTGGAGCGGGACGGTCTGCAGATTCCGGCCCGGTGAGGCGACCCTGGTAGTGACGGTCGCCAACTGGCCAGGGAGAGTCAGTAGGGGCTAGCGTGGAAGGATCAGTGCCGAAGACTTCGGGGCCGAGAAGCAACCGTGTTCGGTCTGACGGGACGGCTGGTGACGGCATTTTGACCGTAGGCCTTGACTCCGCCGCTTTCGCCTGGAGTGGCGGTTTCGATTTCGTGGGCCGCCGCCGGGAAGCCGGTCTGCTTCTCGACGCGGCAGGACATTCGCCTGCCCTCGTACTGGTTGATGGCGAGGCCGGTGTCGGCAAGTCCCGCCTGGTGGGTGAGGCCACAGCTCAGATCACCGAACACGGCGGCCGTGTCGCGACCGGATACTGTCATCCGCTGCGTGAGCCCTTCCCCTACGGCCCGGTCATCGATGCCCTCCGGCAGATTGGCGGGTGGCTGCCGCCTGTCGCCGAGATTCCTCCCTGGACCGACCTGCTGCGTCCCCTGCTGCCGGAACTGGCCGATCAACTGCCGCCGACCGCCGACACATCCGCTGCGCCCCAGCGGCACGAGGTCGTCCGGGCGGTCCGCGCGCTGCTGCAGGCGTGCGGCACACTCACCGTGGTCGTCGAAGACCTGCACTGGGCCGACGAAGCCACCCGCGAGCTGCTGCTGCTCCTGGCCATGGACCTGCCCCCTCGCCTGACTCTGGTCCTCACCTACCGGCGCGAGAACGCGGCCGCCGGCCCCGTGCTGGGTCCCGCCTTCCGCCGTATGCCCCGCACCCGCCTGGTGGAGATCCACCTCGAGCCGCTGGCCGAGAAAGACGTCGACGACCTGGCCGCCGCCGTTCTGGGCCCCGCCGCCAGCCCGGCACTGAGCCGTGCCCTGTTCGAGCGCAGCGCGGGGCTGCCGCTGGTCGTGGAGGAGGACCTGCTCACCCTGAGCCCCTTCCGCACGGATCATCCGGGCAGTGTCGCCGCGGACCCGGTGGCTGCCCTGGACCGGGCGGCCGTCCCGCGCGGCCTGTCCGAGGCGGTGGCGGCACGCATGAAGAACCTGACGGCACCAGCGGTCGCGATCGTGGAAGCCGCGGCCGTACTCGCCGTCGCAGTGGAGGAAAGCCTGCTGACCCAGCTCGCCGGACTGGATCCAGCCGAGGGCAGCGACGCGCTCGTAGCGGCCCTTCATGCCCAGGTACTGCGTGAGTCCGGACCGATGGCCCTGATGTACGGGCTCCGGCACACGCTCGCCCAGCAGGCTGTCTACCAGTCCATCCCCGGACCGCGCCGACGGCGCCTGCACGAGCGTGCGATCACGGCGCTGCGCGACCTGTCCCACCCGCCGCTGGTGCAGATCGCCCGCCACCACCGTGCGCTGGGTGACCACGACGGCTGGCAGTCCCTCACGCAGCAGGCCGCAGACCAGGCCATTGCCGTCGGAGATCACGGCACAGCCGCCTCCCTGCTCCACGCCTTGCTGGACGAGAAGAGCACCGGCGACGACCTACGGGCCCGCACCGCGCTCGCACTCAGCCGCATCGCTCTCTTCAACGTCGACTACACAGCATCGATGGCGCAGCTGCGCCAGATCCTCGCCGATCCGCGACTGCCCACCGTCGCCAAGGGGGAGATCAGAGTCGGTTTGGCCGCTCTGTTCTACAACCAGGTGAATGACCTGACGGTGGCACGCGAGCAACTCGAGCAAGCCGTCGTGGAACTCGGCGAGCACCGGCCAGGACCTGCTGGTGAGGCTCTGTGCTCACTTGCCCTCCTCGCCTACGACTGCGGCCGGCCGGACAAGGACATACTGGGCTGGATCGACCGGGCAGAGCGCATGGTGGAGCACGGCGATGACGCCGTGGCCAAAGCATGGGTGCATGCTGACAAGCTCTTCCTCCTGGCAGGACTAGGCGAGCGCGAGGTATGGCCCATGGTCGACCAGTTGCCCCGCGACGACGAAGACGCAGCAGTCCTGCGGGAGAACGCCCGCGGCCTGTGCAATATCGCCGACGCCGCCCTCTACGTGGGCCACGACCCGCGGGTGCCCGGCCTGCTGGACGACAGCCAAGCCCTTGCCGATCGGCTGGGCCACACGACGATGGTCGGCTGGTGCCGCCTCCATCGCCTCAGGCACGCCTGGTTCGCGGGCCTCTGGGCCGACCTGGAAGCAAAAGCCACGGCTCTGGCCGCAGACTTCCCCGATGACCACCTGGTCGAGGCCGAGATCTCGCTTACCCTTGGGGACCTGTTCACTGCCCGCGGCCAGTGGATGAAGGCGCTGGAGCACTACGGGGACACCGCCACCAAGGCCTTCGCCGTGGTGGCCGCTCAGGTTGCCGCTGGCATCGGCCGCATCCATCTCGCCCAGGGCCACGCAGAGGATGCCTGGACCGTCACCAGCAATGCCATGGACGAGCTGCGTAGCAACTCCGCCTGGATCAGAGCCGCCGTCCTCGTGCCCGTCACCGTGATGGCCGCCCTGACAACGGGACGCGCCGAGGAAGCCGCCCAGCTCGCCGCAGAACTCGAACACGGCATCGCAGACCGCGACGCGCCGGCCGCCATCGCCTACCTTCACCTCTGCCGCGGCCTCCTTGCCCGTGATAGCCATCCGGACACTGCCCGTGAGCAGTTCCTCCGCGCCGAAGCAGCCTTCCGGACGATCGGTCGGCCCTACCCCACCGCCATTTCCGCAGAACTCGCCGCCAGTACGCTCATCCCCGCACAGCCGGAGGAAGCCGCCCGCGCCCTCACCGAAACAGCCGAGAACTATACACGGCTGGGGGCAGTCTTCGACGCCTCCCGCGTCCGGCAGACCCTGCGAGACCTCGGCCAGACTCCACCCTCCGTCGGCCGACGCGGCTACGGCGACCAGCTCTCCCCCCGCGAACACGAAGTCGCCCAGCTGCTCGCTACCGGCGCTTCCAACCGCGACATCGCGCGGAGCCTCTTCCTCTCTCCCCGCACGGCCGAGCATCACGTCGCCAGCATTCTCCGCAAACTCGGCGTCACCGACCGCACCGCCGTGCGGGACGCACTCGGCGATCGGGAACCGTAGGCCGTACTGTTGTTCGCCCGTGCTGCGCGGTTGGTGGTGGGTGGGTGACTCAGGCATAGCGCCAGGTGACGGTCTGATGCGCATGTGAGACGACAGGCCAGGAGGCCTGTCGGCGTACTCCTATTCACGTGTACGCCGACACTGGGTCACGCACTGCTTCCCGCTCTGGGTTGGACGGCTGCGCCCGCGACCGCGTAAGGCACGGGACGGTTCTAGGCACCTGGGGAGTTCTCCGGGAAGTGACAGGCCACTTGGTGGCCATCACTGAGCTCGCGCAGGGCCGGTTCGACGTCACAGCAGATCTGCTGGGCTTTCCAACACCGAGTCCGGAATCGGCAGCCGCTGGGCGGATGGGCCGGCGAGGGGATGTCGCCCGTCAGGTGGATGCGCTCGCGGCGGGGTGCGGAGTGGTGGCCAGGGACGGCGGACAGAAGGGCGACGGTGTAGGGATGCAGGGGGGTGTCGTAGAGCGAGTCCCGGCCAGCGAGTTCGACGATCTTGCCGAGGTGCATGACAGCGACCCGGTCTGCCACGTGCCGAATGACGGCCAAGTCATGTCCGATGATCAGATAGGCGAGGGCGAGTTCGCGCTGGAGGTCGTCAAGTAGATTGATGATCTGAGCCTGGATCGAAACATCCAGGGCCGCAACAGGCTCATCGGCGACGATCAGTTTCGGTTTAAGGGCCAGGGCGCGGGCGATGCCGATGCGCTGGCACTGGCCAACGGAGAACTCGTGCGGATAACGGTTGTTGTGCTCCGGGTGGAGGCCGACCAGTTCCAGCAGCTCTTGCACGGCCCGCTGCACCCCGCGCTCGGTGTGGACCTGGTGGAACCGAAACGGCGCGCCCACTATCGAGCCGACGGTGTGGCGAGGATTCAATGAGGAGTACGGGTCCTGGAAGACCATCTGGATATCGCGGCGCAGTGGCCGCATCGCGCGGGGTGAGAGGTGGGTGATGTCGCGCCCCGCGAACACGACCGTTCCGCTCGTTGGCTCCTCCAGGCGGATGATGAGCCTGCCAGCGGTGGTCTTACCGCAACCGCTCTCCCCGACCAGGCCGAGAGTCTCCCCAGGCTGCACGGTGAAGTCGATTCCGTCCACAGCCTGCACCGCTCCAACCTTTCGGCGCAACAGCCCCTGCGTGAGCGGGAAGTGCTTGACCAGGCCGGTTACTCGAAGAAGCGGTTCACTCATGGCGGTGAGCTCCTGCCCGTGTCAGGGGCCGGCCACTGCAGGAGGGGAGCGATCTCCTCACGGAAGATGCGCTGACGTTCACCGGACGGCAGGTGGCAGGCCACCTGATGGCTAGGACCACCAGCGCCCGTAAGCCCGGGCACCTGGGAGAAGGACAGTTCGCCATTGCGCTGGGCATACGGACACCTGGGATGGAATGCGCACCCCGTCGGCAGGCTGAGCAGGCTGGGAGGATTGCCTGGGATGGGCACGAGCCGATCCTGCCGCCTCACGTCCATTCGAGGCATGGACGTGAGCAGCCCCCACGTGTAAGGGTGCGCGGCGGCGTTGAAAACGTCTCTCACCGGGCCTTTCTCGACGCACCTGCCGGCATACATAACCAGGACGTCGTCTGCGGCTTCTGCGACGACGTCGAGGTCATGAGTGATCAAGATGACGGCGGTGCCGGATTCCTCCTGCACGTCACGAATGAGATCGAGGATCTCCGCCTGCACGGTGGCATCCAGAGCAGTCGTGGGCTCATCGGCAATCAACAGTCGGGGGCTGTTGACCAACGCCATGGAGATTACGACGCGCTGACGCATCCCACCGGAGAACTGATGCGGATACTCCTCGGCTCGACGGTCAGGCTGCGGAATACCGACGCGGCCGAGCATCTCTACAGCCCGCCGATGCGCCTCAGGGCGGCTGACACCGGGATGGTGAGCCTTATACGCCTCGATGACCTGCGCCCCGACCGTGTAGTACGGGTGCAGGGAAGTAAGTGGATCCTGGAAGATCATCGCGATGGTGCCACCGCGCAATCGCCGCATGTGGTCGGGACCAGCGCTGGTGATCTCTTTCCCCTCCAGCCAGATCTCTCCACTGACCCGGGTACGCGCGGAGTGGTGCAGGCCCATGAGGGCAAGCGCAGCGGCCGTCTTGCCGGAGCCGGACTCTCCGACGATCCCCAAGGTCCTGCCGCGCTCCACACCGAAGGAAAGACCGTCGACGGCGCGCACCAGACCGTCGTCCGTCTCGACGCAGACCGTCAGGCCACTGGCCTTGAAGAATCCGCCATCGGGTGGCTGCTGGGCGGTAGTGGGTGGGGGGGTCACCGGTATCTCACCCTGGGGTCGAGTGCCGTGTAGAGGATGTCCACAACCAGGTTGGCGATCACGATGAAGAAGGCACCCAGGAGGGTGACCGCCATGATCTTCGGCAGGTCGTTCTCAGAGATCGCCTGGACAACGTACTGGCCCAGCCCCGGAAGCGAGAAGGCCGTCTCGACGAGCACCGCGCCACCGAGGAGCAGGCCGACATCCAGTCCGAAAAGGGTGAGGATCGGGGTGAGGGAGGCCCTGAAGCCGTGGCGGACGACGACCCTTCGCTCGGTCAGACCCTTGGCGCGCGCGGTTCGGATGTAGTCCTCGTCCATTGTCTCGAGCATGCTCGCCCGGGTCAGCCGTGCATACAGCGCGGTGTACAAGAAGGCGAGGGTGAGCCACGGCAGGACGAGGTTCTTCGCCCACATGAGCGGGTTGTCGCTGAACGGGACGTAGTGCAGGTTGGCGAAGATCGGCCACCGGTAGCTGAACAAGGCCAGGGAGATCAATGCGGTGAAGAACACGGGGAGCGAGATGCCGATGAGGGCAATGGCCATGGTCAACCGATCGATCAGTGAACCGTGCTTGAGGGCAGAGACGACACCGGCCGTCACCCCGACCACCAGCCAGATTACCGACGCGCCGATGACCAGCGACAAGGTCACAGGGATCCGTGCGCTGACCTGCGGCCACACCGGCTGGTGGGTCTTGAAGGAGTAGCCGAAGCACGGCGCGGCGCAGTGCGAGGCTTCGGGTCCGAAGCGGAAGGTCCGTCCGGCCACGACACCGTGGAGGAACTGCGTGTACTGCCTCCACAGCGGCTGATTGAAACCGAGGTTCCTCTCCACAGTGGCCAAGGCCTCCGGACTAGGATCACGACCGATGTACTGGGCCGCCAGCTGCGTGTTGGTCTGTCCGGCAAACCGGGGAACCAGGAAGAAGACCGCGAACGTGATCGCCGTCACGATGACCAGCATCAACGCCGCCGAGAGGATACGGCGACCGAGGTAGGCGGCCATGGCATCAGCCCACCCGCCCCCACCCCACAAGGCGGGGCCAAGGGGCCTGTCACCTCCCCCCGTCCTGTCCGACAGTGAGGTAGTCGTACATGCCGTAGGCCGGGGTCACGAACACATTCGTGGCCTTCGCCGGCCGGTAAAGCGGGCTCTTCAGATACAGCAGCGGCACCAAGGGCGCCTGCCGCATCGCCGTCTTGTCGATGTCCCCCCAAGCCTTCGTGCGTGCTGCCGCGTCAGGGTTGTTGATCGCCTGAGCGAGCATCCTGTTGACCTGCGGATCATTGAGTTCCGAGAAGTTGGTGTTGCCCGAAGCCTTGATGCTGTTGCCGTTAAGAATCTGGTCCATGAAGCCGTAGCCCGTCGGCCAGTCGGCCGCCCATTGCATCATCATCAGTCCCAGCTGGTGGGAGCGGACGAAGGCCGGTGCTCCGGCATAGTTGGACGCGTAAGTACCCGACGGGTACTGCTGTATGGCAGCGTCGATCCCTGCACGTTTGAGGGACGCCTGCACGGCCTGGGCCATGGCGATCTCGTTGGGCTGGTCAGCTCGAGCCGCGAGGTTGGTGGAGAATCCACCCGGGTGCCCGCACAGAGTGAGTTCCCGCTTGGCTGCGGCCAGGCCGTCGGGCGAATTGGCACCCTCGTGACCGGACGTCGGATAGAGGTCGTAGGCAGTGTGGCCGATCACACTGGGCGGCAGGATCGTTGTCGCAATCTCACCGCGGACGCTCCCACCAGCCGCGGTCTGTACCGACCCGCGGTCAACCGCGTACTCCACGGCACGCCGGCAGTGCACGTTGTCCAAAGGCGGCACCGCACTCGACATCGCGACGTAGGCCATCAGGCCCGACTGAGCGACGTCGACATGCGCCTTCTGAGTCGGGTCACTCAACACGGTCGCCTGAGTGGAGGCCGCGATGCCCTCGCCGTGCAGATCGAGGGTGGCAGTGCCAGCTATCAGGTTCTGGTCGACCGTGCTCTGTTCACGGTTGAACTGCACCACGATCTTGTCCGCGTACTGCTTGCGCAGCGGATCGCTCGCACTGCTCCAATGGGGGTTGCGTACCAGCGTTGCGCCCGCACCCTCTTGGTAGCTCGCGAACATGTACGCCCCGGAAGACACGATGCGGTTCACGTACCCCGCGCCGGTGTCCCTGGTCCGGGGCACTGGGGCCGACTGCGGGTTCGACACCAGATAGTCGAAGTCGGCGAACGGCTTGCTTAGGTGGAAGATGATCGTAGTGTCGTCGGGCGTCTCGATCGACTTCAGCCCGCCCGTCCTGTCCCTGTAGGGACCCGCGTACGGCGGCTGGTTGTCTACCAGGTACTGCCTGAAGTAGGTCGGGCCGTTCGACAGCGCCTCGGGCGCGTAGTTGCTCCGCTCGATCGCGTACTTCACATCTCGGCTGGTGATCGGCGAGCCATCGGAATACTTCAGCCCCGAACGAATCCGGTACGTCCACGTCCTCCCGCCGTCACTCACCGTTCCCAAACCCGTCGCAAGATCCGGCACCAGCTTCGCCGTGGAACCGGGCTCGGACGCGAACGTAGTCAGCGGGCGGCCGTACAGCCGCGAGAAATTCCACATGTAGCCGTAGTACGTGTTACCCGGATCCATCGAATCCGGCGTGCCGGCCAGCTGATAGGTCACCGTCCCCCCGGCTCGATCGGAAGCATTGACCACACCACGGTTCCCCGCGTTGAAACCGTCCTCCTGGCCACCAGCACCCTCATCCGCAGCCGAACAGGACACCAATGCCAGCAGCACACAGACACCCACAACAAGCCAGTCGGCCGGTCTCCTCACGATGACTGCCCCTCTCGACGGCGGACGGGAGGCGCACATCACTTGCCCCTCGGATGCAGGGCATCACGCAGGCCATCCCCGAGCAAATTGAACGCAAGCACCGTGACGAAGATGGCGAGACCGGGGACGACCATGAAAAACGGATCCGACTGGTAAAACTTGACCGCCTGCGCCAGCATGCCACCCCACGACGCCTGCGGCGGCTGAACACCCACCCCCAGAAAACTCAGACCAGCCTCGAACAGAATATTGATCGGAATCAGCAGAGTCGCGCACACAACGACCGGCCCCGCCAGATTCGGCAGAAGTTCCCGGAAAAGAATGTACGACCCGTGCGCGCCCAGGCTCCGCGCCGCATCCACAAACCCCCGCTCCCGCAGTGACAGTGTCTGCCCGCGAACAATCCGACCCATCAACGGCCAGCTGAAAAACCCGATGACAAAAATCAGCACCCCGACATGCAGTACCACCCCCCGCAACCCGAACGCGCCGTTCTGCAGCACCGCAGACAACGCAATCGCCAGCAGCAGTAGCGGGAACGACAAGAAGAGATCCATCAACCGGCTGATCACCCCATCCACCCAGCCACCGTAATAGCCAGCCGCCACACCCAGCACCGTCCCGAGTACCACAGCCAGCCCCGTCGCGCCCAACGCCACAGTCAACGACACCCACGAACCCTCGATGATTCGCGCAAGAATGTCCCTCCCGAATTGCGGCTCCACACCAAGCGGGTGATCCCAGCTAATTCCTCCCCATGCACCCTTCGGGCGCAGTAGGATAGGGTCCACGCGATCCTGATGAAATGCGTTGGGATTAAGACCAAAAACAGCCTGGATAGGCTTCGCCAAGATGGCGACAACCACCAGAAGAATCACAACAAGACCGCCGGCCACCGCACCCTTGTCACGCTTGAAGCGCGCCCACGCGATCTGCCGGAGAGAGCGACCCTGAATCCGGCCACCGACGCCGGATAGAGCAGAATCCGGACTCGCGTCAACACCCGAAACGTCGAACGGAGCTGCCACGGCGCATCCCCAGCCAATCAGAGCCACCGGCGAACATCACATCCACCGTAGACCCGCCGCTGAAGGACTGCAGCCCAGCCAGTCGGCCCTGTGCCCGCCCTAGCCTCGGGCTTTCGCGCGCCCAGCAGACTCGGAGGTCTTCGTAAGCTCGTTGTCGCCTGCCGGTGGAGGTCCGGTCCGGGTAGCTGCCAGGAGGCCCGGTAGCAGACTCGCGGCGTCGGGGGGAAACGCCCGGCTGAGGTGGCCCCTACGGTGTGGACACTCTGAACCTTGGATCTTGTAGATCCGAGGAAGGGTGTCCTAGCCTCGCGCTTTCGCGAGTGGGCCTGTCCGGGTCTTGATCAAATAAGTGGAGAGTGCCACTGACCTGCAATGCCGGTGATTTAGGGTGTTTTTGCAGGTGAGGATTGGTGTCCTGGGTTCCCTGTGACTTTGAGTGAGTAGCTGACGTGGCTGGGAGGGCGGGGCTCGTCCCGGCGTTTGGCTTCGAAGGTGTTCCTCGGTGGTTTCTTCAGTCGTTGGCAGCGGCGGTCGCGGCGTGAGGGCAGGAGTTCGTGTCCAACTACCACTACCTCGTCCCCGAACTGGGCCCCGGCACCACGTTCGCCGCCGACTCCGCCAAGCAGGTCCACGAACTGACGGAGGCCCTGGAGCTCGGCCACACCGCCCGCCCGGTGCTCGTCGGACCCGTCACCTACCTCCTCCTGGCCAAGCCCGCGCCCACGGTCCCGGCGGACTTCGAACCGCTCACCCTGCTCGACCGGCTGCTGCCGGTGTACGCCGAGGTCCTCCGCGACCTGCGTGCCGCGGGCGCGCAGTGGGTGCAGCTCGACGAGCCCGCGCTCGTGCAGGACCAGCCCCCGGCCGTACTGAACGCCGCTTCCCGCGCCTATCGCGACCTCGGCGGGCTCACCGAACGCCCCAAGCTGCTGGTCGCCTCCTACTTCGACCGGCTCGGCGACGCCCTCCCGGTGCTGGCCAAGGCACCGGTCGAAGGTCTGGCATTCGACTTCACGGGACGAGGCGCCGCCAACCTCGACGACGTCGCCGCGGCCGGAGGCCTGCGCGGCAAGCGGCTCGTCGCCGGAGTCGTCGACGGCCGCAATGTGTGGATCGCCGACCTGGGCCGTTCCATGGCCACCCTCGCCACGCTCCTCGGACTCGCCGACCGGGTGGACGTGGCACCGTCCTGCTCGCTGCTGCATGTGCCCCTGGACGCGACGGCCGAGCGGGACGTGACCCCACAGATCGCCCGCTGGCTGGCCTTCGCCCGGCAGAAGACGGACGAGGTCGTCACCATGGCCCGCGGCCTGACGGAGGGAGCCGACAGCATCGCCGCCCATCTCTCCGCCAACCGCGCCGACCTGCTCGCGCGCGCCACCTCCGCGCTCACCCACGACCCCGCCGTACGCGCCCGATGCGCGGCCGTCACCCCGGCGGACGCCCGCCGGAGCCTGCCGTACGCGGAGCGTTCCGTGGCCCAGCGCGCCCGCCTCGGTCTGCCGCCGCTGCCCACGACCACCATCGGCTCGTTCCCGCAGACCGTCGAACTGCGCACGGCGCGGGCCGATCTGAGAGCCGGACGCATCGGCGCCGAGAGCTACGACGAGCGGATCGAGGCCGAGATCCGGGAGGTCGTCGCCTTCCAGGAGAAGACCGGCATCGACGTGCTCGTCCACGGGGAGCCCGAACGCAACGACATGGTCCAGTACTTCGCCGAGCGGCTGAGCGGCTTTCTCGCCACGCAGCACGGCTGGGTCCAGTCGTACGGCACCCGCTACGTCAGGCCGCCGATCCTGGCCGGCGACATCTCACGGCCCCAGGCCATGACGGTGCGCTGGACCGCCTACGCGCAGTCGCTGACCGACCGTCCCGTCAAGGGCATGCTCACGGGCCCTGTCACCATGCTCGCCTGGTCCTTCGTCCGCGACGACCAGCCGCTCGCCGAGACCGCCCGCCAGGTCGCGCTCGCCCTGCGCGACGAGGTCGAGGACCTCGAGGCGGCCGGAAGCCCGGTGATCCAGGTCGACGAACCCGCCCTGCGCGAGACCCTGCCGCTCCGGGCCGCCGACCACGACGCGTATCTGCACTGGGCGACGGAGGCCTTCCGGCTCACCACCGGCGGGGTGCGGCCGGACACGCAGATCCACACTCATATGTGCTACGCGGAGTTCGGGGACATCCTTCAGGCCATCGACGACCTCGACGCCGATGTGATCAGCCTGGAGGCGGCCCGCTCTCATACGCAGGTCGCGGGCGAACTCGCCACCGCCGGTTATCCGCGCGAGGTGGGACCCGGCGTGTACGACATCCACTCGCCCCGTGTCCCCAGTACCGAAGAGGCAGCGGCGCTGCTGCGCAAGGGACTTGAGGCGATTGCGCCCGAACGGCTGTGGGTCAACCCCGACTGTGGCCTCAAGACCCGGGGCTGGCCGGAGGTCCGGGTGTCGCTGGAGAACCTCGTGAGCGCGGCCCACGAGGTGAGGTCCGCGCTGTGACGGGCGGCTGAACGGCCGGGCGGAGGACACGAGTGCCGCGTCCCCCGCCCGGCCGAAACCGGCCCAGGGCTCAGATGTCCGGCCGCTGGAACGCCTCAAGGATCTGCTCGGCCGCCAGCGTCGCCGTCAACTCCCCGTCCCGCACCTGCCGTTCCAGACCTGGAGCGAGCGCACGGACCCGGGGATCGCTGCGCAGCCGGTCCCGCAGCTCGTCGTGAACCATCGTCCACGTCCAGTCGATCTGCTGGTCGCGGCGCTTGGCGGCGAGCCTGCCAGTTGAATCGAGCAGGGCCCGGTGCTGCTCCAGGCGCTCCCAGAGTGTGTCCAGACCCGTGCTCTCGCGGGCACTGCACGAGAGCACCGGCGGAGTCCACGCGGCGTCCGCCGGATGCATCAGCCGCAGCGCGCCCGCCAGTTCACGGGCGGCCGAGCGGGCGTCCCTCTCGTGCGGACCGTCGGCCTTGTTGACGGCGATGACGTCGGCCAGCTCCAGCACGCCCTTCTTGATGCCCTGGAGCTGGTCACCGGTGCGGGCCAGGCTCAGCAGCAGGAAGGAGTCGACCATGCCTGCCACGGCGGTCTCCGACTGGCCGACGCCCACCGTCTCCACGAGCACCACGTCGTACCCGGCCGCCTCCATCACGATGATGGTCTCGCGGGTCGCCTTGGCCACTCCGCCGAGCGTGCCCGAGGTGGGGGAGGGCCGCACAAAGGCGGCCGGGTCCACCGCGAGCCGCTCCATCCGGGTCTTGTCGCCCAGGATGGAACCGCCCGTACGGGTCGAGGACGGGTCGACGGCGAGCACCGCGACCCGGTGGCCGAGGCCGGTGAGCATCGTGCCCAGGGCATCGATGAACGTGGACTTGCCGACGCCGGGCACACCGCTGACACCCACCCGCCGGGCGCTGCCCGCGTACGGCAGCAGTTCGGTCAGCAGGTGCTGGGCAAGCGCCCGGTGGTCGGCGCGGGTGGACTCGACGAGCGTGATCGCGCGGGCGATGTACGCCCGCGACCCCTCTCGTACGCCCTTGACATAGCTGTCGATGTCGATCGTGGGAGGCATCCGGGGCACAGTCTCACAACTCGTGGCCGAGCGAGGCACCCAGCGTCTTCACCAGGTCCTGCGCCGCGTCCGGGATCACCGTGCCGGGCGGGAAGACCGCCGCGGCCCCGGCGTCGCGGAGGGTCTGGATGTCCTGGGGCGGGATCACCCCGCCCACCACGATCATGATGTCTTCCCGTCCCTCGGCGGCCAGTTGCTCGCGCAGCGCCGGCACGAGCGTGAGGTGCCCGGCCGCCAGCGAGGACACGCCGACGATGTGGACGTCCGCCTCCACCGCCTGGCGGGCCACCTCCTCCGGCGTCTGGAACAGCGGACCGACGTCCACGTCGAAGCCGAGGTCGGCGAAGGCCGTGGCGATCACCTTCTGGCCGCGGTCGTGGCCGTCCTGGCCCATCTTGGCGACGAGGATGCGCGGGCGGCGGCCTTCGGCCTGCTCGAACTCCTCGACGAGCGTCCGGGTGGTGTCCACAGCCGGTGACGTCCCTGCCTCGTTCCGGTACACACCGGAGATCGTACGGATCTGACCGGAGTGCCGTCCGTACACCTTCTCCAGTGCGTCGGAGATCTCACCCACGGTCGCCATCGCACGGGCCGCGTTCACCGCGAGTGCCAGGAGGTTGCCCTCCGGACCGGCGCCCGGACCGGCCTGCGCGGCCGCGGTCAGCGCCCGCAACGCGTCCTGGCAGGCACCCTCGTCGCGCTCGGCCCGCAGCCGCCGCAGCTTCTCGATCTGCTGGGTGCGCACCGAAGAGTTGTCGACCTTGAGCACATCGATCTGCTCGTCGGTCTCCACGCGGTACTTGTTCACGCCGATGACGGGCTGGCGTCCGGAGTCGATACGGGCCTGCGTACGGGCCGCGGCCTCCTCGACCCGCAGCTTCGGGATACCGGCGTCGATGGCCTGCGCCATACCGCCGGCTGCCTCGACCTCCTCGATGTGCTGCCAGGCGCGGCGGGCGAGGTCGTGGGTGAGCTTCTCGACATACGCGCTGCCGCCCCACGGGTCGATGACCCGGCAGGTCCCCGACTCCTGCTGGAGGAGCAGTTGGGTGTTGCGGGCGATGCGCGCGGAGAAGTCGGTCGGCAGGGCGAGCGCCTCGTCGAGCGCGTTGGTGTGCAGGGACTGGGTGTGACCCTGGGTGGCGGCCATGGCCTCCACACAGGTGCGCGTGACGTTGTTGAAGACGTCCTGCGCTGTCAGCGACCAGCCCGAGGTCTGCGAGTGGGTACGCAGCGAGAGCGACTTGGCGTTCTGCGGGTCGAAGGTCTTCACCAGCTTCGCCCACAGCAGCCGGGCGGCCCGCAACTTGGCGATCTCCATGAAGAAGTTCATGCCGATCGCCCAGAAGAACGACAGACGCGGCGCGAAAGCGTCGACGTCGAGTCCCGCGCCGATACCGGCCCGCAGATACTCCATGCCGTCGGCGAGGGTGTACGCCAGCTCCAGATCGGCCGTGGCCCCGGCCTCCTGGATGTGATAGCCCGAGATGGAGATGGAGTTGTAGCGCGGCATCTTCTGCGAGGTGTACGCGAAGATGTCCGAGATGATCCGCATCGAGGGCTTGGGCGGATAGATGTAGGTGTTGCGGACCATGAACTCCTTGAGGATGTCGTTCTGGATGGTCCCCGCCAGCTTCTCGGGCGGCACGCCCTGCTCCTCGGCGGCCACGATGTACAGCGCGAGAACGGGCAGCACCGCGCCGTTCATCGTCATCGACACACTCATCCGGTCCAGCGGAATGCCGTCGAAGAGCTGCCGCATGTCGTAGATCGAGTCGATGGCCACACCGGCCATGCCGACATCGCCCGTCACCCGCGGATGGTCGCTGTCGTAGCCCCGGTGCGTCGGAAGGTCGAAGGCGACCGACAGTCCCTTCTGCCCGGCGGCGAGATTGCGCCGGTAGAAGGCGTTGGACTCCTCGGCGGTGGAGAATCCGGCGTACTGCCGGATCGTCCACGGCTGATTGACGTACATCGTCGGGTACGGTCCGCGCAGATACGGCGCGATGCCCGGGTAGGTGCCGAGGAAGTCGACTCCGGCCAGGTCCTGGCCCGTGTACAGCGGCTTGACCGGAATGCCCTCGGGCGTGTCCCACACCAGGTCGGTGTCGCCCTTGCCGGTGCTCTCCTTGACGGCCGAACGCCACTGGTCCTCGGAGACCGCGGAGGCGTCGCCCTTGCCGAGCTCGATTCCTGAGAAGTCCGGGATCCCCATCACGCCACTCCGATCCGGTCGAGGACGGAGCTCAGCACGGCGACCGCGTCGCCGCCCGCGACGACGAACTCGTCGACTCCGGCCCGTTCATACGTCTCACGCTGCTCGCCGGGCCGGCCCGCGAGGAACACCCGCAGCGCTCCGGCCGCCTTCAGCGCCTCGGCCACCTCAGCGGCCTGCTCGGCGTAGAGGGCATCGCTGGAGCAGATGCAGGCCACGTCCGCGCCACTGGTGGTGAAGGCCTCGGCGACCGAGGCCGCGTCGACCGAGACCGGGTCGTGCACGGCTTCGACACCTCCGGCCTGGAAGAGGTTCGCGGCGAACGACGCCCGCGCGGTGTGCGCGGCGGCCGGGCCGAGCGCGGCCAGGAAGACGCGCGGCCGGGCCCCGGCCGAGGCCAGATGCGCGTCCGAGCGGGCGCGCAGCGCCTCGAAGGCCTCGTCCCGACGGACCTTCGGCAGACCGCCCGAAGGCGCCGCGGGTGCCGGGTCGCGTTCGACCGGCGCCTGCGAGAGCAGCGGGAACTCGCTCACACCGGTGATCGGTTCACGCCGCTTGGCGAGGTTCTTCGCACGGTTCTCCCAGGTGGCGCCGATCCGCTCGGACACCAGACCGTCGCGCAGCGCGGCCTCCTGGCCCCCGGCGCGCTCGATCTCCTGGAACCATGTCCAGGCCGCCTGCGCCAGCTCGTCGGTGAGCCGCTCCACGTACCACGAGCCGCCCGCCGGGTCGATGACCCGGCCGACGTGCGACTCCTCCATCAGGATCGTCGAGGTGTTGCGGGCGATGCGGCGGGCGAAACCGTCGGGCAGCCCGAGCGCATGGTCGAAGGGGAGCACGGTCACGGCGTCGGCGCCGCCGACACCGGCGGCGAGGGAGGCCACGGTGGTGCGGAGCATGTTCACCCAGGGGTCGCGCCGGCTCATCATCACCGGGGACGTCACCGCGTGCTGGAGCTGGGCACCGGCGGCGGCATCCGCACCGCTCGCCTCGGCGACCCGGGCCCATACGCGCCGGGCCGCGCGCAGCTTGGCGATGGTGAGGAACTGGTCGGCGGTGGCCGCGTAACGGAACTCCAGCTGACCCAGGGCCGCTTCCACGGAGAGTCCGGCCGAGGTGAGTTCGCGCAGCAGGGCGACTCCGCCGGCGAGTGAGCAGCCCAGCTCCTGCGCGGCCGAGGCACCGGCCTCGTGGTAGGGGAGGGCATCGACGACCAGTGCACGCAGGCCGGGGTACTTCGCGTCGCAGAGCCGCGCGAGTTCGACGGCGGCGGCCTTCGCCCGTGCGGTGTCCTCGTGCGAGCCGGTGCGCGCCGCGTGTCCCAGCGGGTCGGCGCCGAGATTGCCGAGCGCCGCCTCGGGGGCGATCCCCCGCTCCTCGTAGAGCCGCAGCAACTCCCGTGCCGCGGGCTCGAATTCGGCACCCGCGTCGAGCACCACCGGGGCAAGGTCGAGATAGACCCCGTCGAGTGCGGTGGGCAGTGCGGAGACCGGGATCGCGGCCGAGCCGACGGACAGCCAGAGCGAGGTGACCCCGTTCTCCAGGTCGGCGAGCACCGCCTCGTTCGTCCGTACCGGATCCGGCCGGTCGTGGCGCTGGCGCACGTCCCAGCCGGAGACCGCGCCGCCTTCGGGCCTGCCGCCCCGGGTGAAGGGGGCGAAACCCGGATATCCGGCGCCGTCCGCGCCATCGCGTGCTGTGTCCGCGGTGTACAGAGGACGGGTGGTGAGCCCGTCCTCCAGGGCCGTGGACAGCACGTCCGCGGCCGCCGTCTCCGGCGCGTCCTTGCCTGCCTTGCGCAGCACGCCGGCCACCAGCCGCTGCCACTGCTCGTGGGTCGCATCCGGGAATTCGGCGGCCAGTGAGAACCCGTCATCGGGGAGGACCGTCATGCTCAGATGCTAGGTCACGTGCACAAAGGCGCAGCAGGGGCCGGGGCTGTGACCTTGCACTCTCAGGACCACTCTTGATCCGTGGAGCCCGATGCTCTATCCGTGGGACGATCCGTCCCAAACTCCGGACATGCCCGGGACGTGGACGGCCGGTGGACGGGGAGCGCGTGGCGTCGTGCCACGGCGACGACGACCAGCACGACGGCGGGGGCCCTGAAGATCGGCGACTTTCCCGGCATGCCGGTGTCCCCACCCGGATGCCGCGCTACTACGAGGAGCGGAACCTGCTCCACCCGGAGCGGGCCGACAACGGCTACCGCCCCTTCGACGCCTCCGCCGTCCACCGGGTCCAGCAGATCCGCGGGCTGCTCGACTCGCCACTGGCCACGGAGATCATCCGCCGCATCCTCCCCCTCCTGACCGAGCCGGACGACATCCCTGTCCACCCCGGGTGCCCGGCGCCTCGGACCGCTGCGCTGCTGAGGCGCGAGGCGGACCGGATCCAGCAGCGGATCGAGTGCCTGACGGCGCAACCGCGACGTGATCCTCGCCTACCTCGCGGCGGTCCACGCCCCCTGCCGAACAGGGGCGACCGGGCCGGGTGCACCGGTGCTGGGGCGGCCTTACGGTGGGATCAACGCGCTGGGGCGCACGGTCCCCGCAGGGAAGGCTGGAGCCGTGATGGCCGGTGAGATCTCCTTCTTCGAACTCGGCGTGGGCGAAGCCGAGGCGGCCCGCACCTTCTACACGGGACTGTTCGGCTGGGCCTTCGACGCCGGTGCGACCGAGGGCGGCGGCTACGCGATCCGGACCCCCAACGTCCCCGGCGGAGTGCACGGCGGTGACCCCGGCGCGAGCCCGTACGTCTTCCTCAGGGTCGACGACATGAAGACAGCACTCGAACGCGTCCGCGAACTGGGCGGTACGGTCGACGACTTCGACGCGGGCGACGACAACGCAACAGTCGCGCGCTTCGGCCGCTTCAAGCTCTGCCACGACGACCAGGGATCGCCTTTCGGACTGCACGAGCCACCGCAACGCTCCTGAGCGCGACCACCGCCGGGCCGTGCGATGAGCCGGTCGGGGCGACGACCCCGCTATAGCGTGGCCCCATGTGCTGGAGCGCGACGGCCGACCTCGCCGTCGGCGGCTGTGTCGCCGCCGTCGGAGTCGCCTGCGTCGCGCAGGTGCGCCACCTGCGTGATCTGCCGCTCGCCGCCCTGCCGTTGCTGCTCGGGGCCCATCAGATGATCGAGTCCTTCGTCTGGCACTCGGACGGCGGTACGGGACCCGCGACCCTCGCCTGGGCCGTGATCGCTCTGCCGTTGCTGCCGGTGTGGGTGCCCTTCGGGGTACTGCTCGCCGCCCCGCCTGCCGCCCGGCGCCGGCTCGCCGTCCCGGCCGCCGCGGGCACCGCCACCGCCGCGGTCCTCGCGTACCACCTGGCCACCGGGACCGTGACGGCCGGGATCCGCGGGCACACCCTCGCCTACGTCCTCGACCTGCCGCGTTCCTGGACCATCATCACCGGATATCTGGTGGCCACGGTCGGCGCGCTGCTGCTCGGCGACGACCGGGTGCTGAGGCTGCTGGGCATCCTCGCCGGACTCGGCGCCGTTGCCTGCGCCGTGCTGTGGCGGCTGGAGTTCGTCTCCACCTGGTGTGCGCTGGCCGCGGTGGTCTCCGTCGTCCTCCTCGACTGGGTGCGCCGGCGTCCGGACGGCGTGGCGAGGAGCGCGACCGCCGCGCCCTGACGTCGGGGCCGCTGCCCCGGCACGGCTCCGCCTCCATGCCGGGGCGTCTGTCCCCGCCGGGCAGGGCCCGGGTCCGGTCGCATGTGGTGGTCGGCAGGGTGACGCTGGAGGAGTACCCCGACCGACAGCGCGGGCCGCGACCGCCGGAGGAAGCACGCGGAACAAGAAGGAGGAGCGGCTCGGCCGGGGCTCAGCCGTCATGTAGCCCAGAGGCAGGAAAGATCGTGAAAAGCAACAGCGCACAGGAGTACACGACACCGGTCGCCGTGACGGTCAGCGGCTGCGCGAAGGAGGACGCCGACAAGGTCTTCCGCGTGCTGGCACAGTCCTTCGCATCGGACCGCGCCGACGACGACGCGCCCCAGTACACCGCCCACAGGGAGACCAGCGTGTGGACCTCCACCTTCGAGGTGTCGCGGTCGCATGCCAAGCCCGAACCCGTGCGGCTGAGCGCACCCGTCGAGGCCGACGTCCAGGGCACGTACTGGGGAGTGGACCGGCTGAGCGAGACGCTCGCCGACGCCTTCGCCGTCAGGCCGGAAGGCATGGCGGCCGGCGACCAGGAGAAGGACGTCCATCTGCGGCTGGAGAGCGGGATCAAGTAGGCCAGGCCGGCGCCCGGGGCCGTTTCGCGTTGCGGGAACGCCCCCGGCGCGCAACTGTCGAAGGACCGAGCCCGAGGAGGACCTGCCATGCCCATCGCCACGGTGAATCCCGCTACCGGGGAGACGCTCAGGACCTTCGAGGCGCTCGGACAGGGCGAGATCGAACGGCGCCTGGCGCTCGCGGTGACGGCGTTCGGCGAGCACCGCACCACCGCGTTCGGCAGGCGTGCGGAGCTGCTCGGCCGTGCCGCCGACCTTCTGGACGCGGACCGGGAGGACATCGCCCGCACCATGACCCTGGAGATGGGCAAGCCGATCACGGCCGCCCGCGCGGAGGCCGCGAAATGCGCGAAGGCGATGCGCTGGTACGCACAGCACGCCGAGGAACTCCTCGCCGACGAGCACCCGGCGCCCGCCGATGTGAAGGACTCCGGAGCCACACGGGCGAGCGTCCGCTACCGTCCGATCGGCGCCGTCCTGGCCGTCATGCCCTGGAACTTCCCGCTCTGGCAGGTCGTACGCTTCGCGGCCCCCGCACTGATGGCCGGCAACGTCGGCCTGCTCAAGCACGCGTCGAACGTGCCGCAGACCGCTCTGTATCTGGAAGACCTCTTCCGGCGCGCCGGCTACCCGGAGGGATGCTTCCAGACGCTGCTCGTCGGATCGGGCGCGGTCGAGGCGATCCTGCGCGACAGCCGGGTGGCAGCGGCGACGCTGACGGGCAGTGAGCCCGCCGGCCGCTCCGTCGCGGCCATCGCGGGCGACGAGGTGAAGAAGACCGTCATGGAGCTCGGCGGCAGCGATCCCTTCGTCGTGATGGCGTCGGCCGACGTCGAGAGCGCGGCACGGACGGCGGTGAAGGCCCGCGTCCAGAACAACGGCCAGTCCTGCATCGCGGCCAAGCGCTTCATCGTCCAGGCGGACGTGTACGACACCTTCGTCGAGCACTTCACCGCGGGCATGCGGGACCTGACCGTGGGCGACCCGATGGAGGAGTCCACCGACGTCGGCCCGCTCTCCACCGAACAGGGCCGACTCGACCTGGAGGAACTGGTCGACGACGCCGTGAGGCTGAGGGCGACGCTCCGCTGCGGAGGGCGGCGTCCGGAGAAGTTCGACCAGGGCTGGTACTACGAGCCCACGGTACTGAGCGACATCACCCCCGAGATGCGCATCCACCAGGAGGAGGCATTCGGCCCGGTCGCCACCGTCTACCGGGTGGCAGGGCTCGACGAGGCCGTGGCCCTCGCCAATGACACTCCCTTCGGGCTGAGCTCGAACGTCTGGACGCGGGACGACGCGGAGGTGGAACGCTTCGCACGGGACATCGAGGCGGGCGGTGTCTTCTTCAACGGAATGACGGCCTCCCATCCGGCCCTGCCTTTCGGCGGCGCCAAGCGCTCCGGATACGGCAGGGAGCTGTCGGGCCACGGGATGCGGGAGTTCTGCAACATCACCACGGTGTGGCACGGCGCGTAGGGCGTGCCGAACGGGCCCCGCTCGCCCGGCCCCCGGCGTGCGGCCCCTCCGCCGGTCCTCCCGCGCCGTGATGGAACGAGGGCGCGACCAGGTGAGCGTCGGCTAGCTCGCCCCGCTGCCCTGAACGTGCTCACTCGCTGACGCGCAGCACCAGCTTGCCGCGGGTACGGCCCTGCTCGCCCCGGCGGTGCGCCTCGGCGGCCTCGGCCAGCGGGAGGACGTCCTCGACCTCGACGCTCACCGCGCCCTTGTCGATCAGCGCGGCGATCTTGGCGAGCCCGTCGCCGTCCGGCTCCACGAGGTACGGCAGCGCCCGCAGTCCCTGCGAGCGTGCCGTCTCCAGCAGTTCGGCCGAGACGCCCGAGGGGACGGCGACGATCGTGCCGCCGGGGCGGAGAGTCCTCAGGGAGCGAGTGCTGGTCGCGTCCTGTCCGTCGCCGACGAGATCGAGCACGACGTCGACATCATCGATGGCGTCCTCGAAGCGGACGGCGGTGTAGTCGACCAGTTCGTCGGCGCCGAGCGAGCGCAGCCAGTCGTGTTTCTCGGCCCGTGCCGTGCCGATGACACGGGCGCCGAGGTGTTTGGCGAACTGCACGGCGAAGTGGCCCACGCCGCCCGCGGCGGCGTGGATCAGCACCCGCTGCTCCGCCCGGACGTTTGCGGCGTCGGTGAGCGCCTGCCACGCGGTGAGCGCTGCCAGCGGCACCGCGGCGGCGTGGTCGTGGTCGACCGAGGCGGGCTTGCGGGCGAACTGGCGCGCGGGAGCGGTCACATACTCCGCGTACGCACCGGCCTGGCGCGGGAACCACGGCATGCCGTACACCTCGTCGCCGACCTGGAGCGTGTGGACGCCGAAGCCGACGGCCTCGACGACACCGGACACGTCCCAGCCCAGGATGAACGGCGGCTCACCCAGCACGGGGGCCATACCGCCGCCTTCGCGGGTCTTCCAGTCCACCGGGTTCACCCCGGCGGACCGCACCCGCACCAGCACCTCGGTGGGAAGCGGCTCGGGCCGGGCGACCTCGGTGACGCTCAGTACTTCGGGTCCGCCCACGGTGTTCTGGGTGATCGCGCGCATGGTCGTGCCGCTGCTCATGTCGGGTCTCCTGGAGGGCATGCCGGGGGTGCGGACACACCGCCCGGGTCGGTTGATCATCGACCCCGCCAAACTAACCGCTGGGTAGTGGTTACCCGCAAGGACCACTACTATCCAGAGGGAAGTATCAAGCTCAGCGGCTGTGCAGGAGGCTCTCGATGTCCGTCACGTGTACGACGGGTCGCCATGACGACCATGATGTGTACGCCGCGCAGTGCCCGTGCCGGGACGTCCTCGACGTGCTGGCCCACAAGTGGACCGCGCTGGCCATCGGTGCGCTGGAGGAGGGCCCGCAACGCTTCGGTTCGCTCCAGCGCAGGCTCCAGGGTGTCAGCCCCAAGGTGCTCACCCACACGCTCCGCAGGCTGGAGCTCCACGGCTTCGTCGACCGTACGGTCTATCCCGCGGTGCCCCTGCACGTCGAGTACGAACTGACGGAGCTCGGGCGCGGAGTCGCCGTACCGCTGAGCGGACTGCGCGACTGGGTGGAGGTCCACCTCGACGAGATACGGTCCGCCGGTACCGACGACCTCGCCCACGGCTGAGCGGGCGCCCACTCGGCGCGCGCACGGCGCCCCGTCGGCACCCCGCTCCGCCGCCCGCGGGCGCGTGCGGCAAGGCGGAGACGGCCTTCTCCGTACGTACGCCCCGCCGCTCAGCTCGCCGCCGCGAGCACGGCGGGCCGGGCGAGCGCCGCGGAGAACTGGTCGACGACCAGCCCGAGAGCCTCGGCCGCCTCCGGGGCGATCGCGAGGCCGTCGTCGCCGCTGACGATCTGCTTGTCGAGGGTGAACCAGCCCTGGACGACATGGGCCGCACCCATCGAACTCAGCACCGGACGCAGGGCGTAGTCGATGGCCAGGACATGGGCGGTGGTGCCGCCGGTGGCGAGCGGCAGAACCGTCTTGCCGCTGAGGGCGTACTGCGGCAGCAGATCGAGCAGCGCCTTGAGCACCCCGGAGTAGGAGGCCTTGTAGACCGGGGTGCCGATGACGACCCCGTCGGCGCGTGCGAAGAGCTCCGTCGCCTCGACGATCGCCGGATGCTTGAAGTCGGCGCCCAGGAGTGCCTCGGCGGGAATGGTACGGACATCGAGGGGCAGCACCTCGTGCCCCTGGGCGGCCAGTCGCGCGTCCAGATGGCGCAGCAGACGGCCGGTGCGGGAGGTTGCGGAGGGACTTCCTGACACGGACAGCACGACGGCCATGGGGATTCCTTCGGGGTGTGGGCGAGCGTGGGACGTTGAACGGGTGGTTCCGGCACCTGGCTGTACGGGCTCGGCCGCCGTCGCCGGAGGAAATCACATCTTCGTTCGCCGAAATTCGCGCAGCAGGAATTCATTGCGGGGAATACGCGAAATCGACCGCGGTGGGGCAGGGGAATCCCGCGCTCATGAAAGCGGGGAGCGGACGGGGCACGCGGGAGGGCGGGGTGGATTGTTCATACGCCCGCACTATGCGGCGTCCCGGGATCCGTGGCGCGGACCGGCGGAAGGAAGAGGGAAGAGGGCCCTGCTACAGAGCCATGACGCGGCAACAGGCGGCACTGGAGACACGGGCGAGGTCGACGTGCCGCCGCCGTGTGAGGTCCAGTCGCGTCTTCATGGCACCGATTTCAGCAAGGGAGAGTGGATTCAGTCAAGGGATGAGTGATCGATCTCGCATGCCGGACCGATGTGAACGCCCCGTAAATCATGCGCCGGACGGCCATTTGTTGCCACATGTGCTGGTCGCATCCGAATCCGTGCGCCAGCATCACCACCGGTCCGCCGGACCGGCCGGTCACTCTCACGTGGTTCCTGGTTCGCACATCTATACGACACATCCTCGCGAAAGGAGTGCCGCGGAAGCCCGGTCCGGACCGGTCGGCCCCGGGCCGGGCTTCGCCGGACGCGCCTCAGGCCGTCACAACGAGGTCATCACGTGCTTGATGCGGGTGTAGTCCTCGAAGCCGTACGCCGAAAGGTCCTTGCCGTAGCCGGACTTCTTGTAGCCGCCGTGGGGCATCTCGGCGACAAGGATCATGTGCGTGTTGATCCACACGCAGCCGAAGTCCAGCCGCTTGGACATACGCATCGCGCGGGCGTGGTCCTTGGTCCACACCGAGGACGCCAGCGCGAAGTCGACACCGTTCGCCCACTCCACCGCCTGGTCCTCGTCCGTGAAGGACTGGACGGTGATGACGGGGCCGAACACCTCGTTCTGCACGATCTCGTCGTCCTGCCTGAGGCCGGAGACGACGGTCGGAGCGTAGAAGTAGCCCTTCTCGCCCACGCGGTGGCCGCCCGCCTCGACCTTCGCGTGGTCGGGGAGACGCTCGACGAAGCCGGCGACCTGCGCGAGCTGGTCGGCGTTGTTGAGGGGGCCGAAGAGGACGTTCTCCTCGTCGATGCCGCCGGTCCTGGTGTCCGCCGCGGCCTTGGCCAGCAGAGCGACGAACTCGTCATGGACCGACTCGTGCACCAGCACGCGTGTGGCAGCCGTACAGTCCTGCCCCGCGTTGAAGAAGCCCGCGACCGTGATGGAGTCGACGGCCTTTTCGAGGGCGTCACGGTCGAGGTCGTCGAAGACGACGACCGGCGCTTTGCCGCCCAGCTCCAGGTGGACCCGCTTGACGTCCTTGGCGGCACTTCCGGCCACCTGGATGCCGGCGCGCACCGATCCGGTGATGGCGGCCAGGGCGGGGACCGGGTGCTCGACCATGAGCCGGCCGGTCTCGCGGTCGCCGCAGATGACATTGAGAATGCCCGCCGGGAGTCGCAGCTCCTTCACCACACGGCCGACGATCTCGGCGAGCAGCACCGTCGAGGCCGGTGTGGTGTCGGACGGCTTGAGGACGACGGTGTTGCCGGCGGCGATGGCGGGGGCGAACTTCCACACCGCCGTCATCATCGGGTAGTTCCACGGGGCGACCTGAGCGCAGACACCGATCGGCTCGCGGCGGATGATCGAAGTCAGGCCCTCCGCGTACTCGCCGGCCGACCGGCCTTCGAGCATACGGGCCGCTCCGGCGAAGAAGCGGATCTCGTCGACCATCGGGACGATTTCCTCGTCACGTGTCACCCGCCGGGGCTTGCCCGTATTGCGGCACTCCGCCTCGACGAGCTCGTCGGCACGTGCCTCGACGGCGTCCGCGATCTTCAGGAGCAGGGTCTGGCGGGTGCTCGGAGTGGAGTCCCGCCACGTGGGGAAGGCATCCGCGGCAGCCGTCATGGCGGCGTCCACGTCTGCCGTGCCCGAGAGCGGAGAGCTTGCGTACGCCGCGCCGCTCGTGGGATCGACGACCGCCAGAGTGCGGCCGTCCCGCGCGTCGACGAATGCACCGTTGATGTAGTTGCGCAGCGTACGGATACCACTCACGCGGCTCTCCTCATGTCCGGGAAGTGCAGATGGCCGTGAAACCCGCTGTCGGGCGGACCCGTACGCGGTGATGACACAGCTCCCCGGGGGTGAGGGGTGGCCGTGAAGGGGCGTCCGGGGCGTACCGGGAGGGGCCCTGTGCGTCGGGGCGTGGAATTGGCGACTTCCACGTCGTCGGATTGCACCGGGGACAGGGGCTGGGGGAGGGACCCGGCCGGGGCGGCCGGCCGGGTCCCTCTGCCCTCAGAAGTTAACCGGCGCCCGACCGGCCATGAAGTGGTGGATTCATCCACTGCCCGGGTGCGAAGTGGATGATCTGCACAGTGTCGGGCTTGTTGACCCGCCCCGGGCGAGTACCTACTGTTGCGCCACACGGTCGCCGAACTGACGCAGATCGTAGGTACATCTCCGCTCTCAACCCGCGCATCACCCGATCGTGATGGCGTATGGGGGCAGATCCCGGGACGTCACTGCCGTTGGCGACGGCTGCGGACCGGGCGTCGCACAGTCGGCCCTTTCCCTGTTCGGCCTCTTCTCTCCTTCCCCGCCGGTGCTGATCCCTGTCGCGCTCCGCACCAGTCATCGGTGTGCCCCGACGCGGGGCTCGTCGTGATCCAAGAAAGGCATGGCCAACCATGAATGAGCAGTCACAGAAAAGCCTGAGCCGCCGTTCGCTGCTGAGGGCTGCGGGCTACTCCGCCGCGGCGGCGCCCTTCGCCGGGTCGCTGCTCACCGCGTGCAGCACCAAGTCGACCCCCACGGCCAAGTCGAACACCGCTGTCACCGTGACGTCCTACGGCGGCTCGTACAACGATCAGCTCACGAAGACACTGCTCAAGCCCTTCGAGAAGAAGACGGGCATCCGGTCGTCGTTGCTCGCCAACACCAGTCTCGCGGGACTCAAGGCGCAGGTGCTGTCGGGTGATGTGCAGTGGGACCTTGTCGAGCTGACCGCGCCGGAGTACCTCCAGGCCGTCGACGAGGGCCTGTTGGAGAAGCTCGACTACTCGGTGATCGACCCCAAGGGACTGCCGGCGTACGCCAAGTCCGATTACGGCATCAAGTACCTGAGTTTCCTGTTTGTGATGGCCTGGGACCAGAAGCACATCCCGGACGCGGGGGCGCCCAGAAACTGGGAGCAGTTCCTCGACCAGGGGAAGTACCGGACCAAGCGGTCGGTCTACTCGCAGCTGTCCGACAGTTCGATCCTCGAGGCCGCACGCATGGCCGCCGGGGTGCCCTTCGACAAGATCTACCCCCTCGACGTGGACGCCGCATTCGAGTACCTCGTCCAGCACCCCGGCCGCGACCGGCTCATCTATCACGCGGCCAATCAGGAGCCGATCCAGCAGCTGACCTCGGGTGAAGTGTCGCTGTCGACCAGCTTCAACAACCGGATCAACGCGGCCCGCAAGGACGGGGCGAGGCTGAACTTCACCCCGACCAACAGCGTCGTCGCCGGTGACTACTTCGTCGTCCCCAAGGGATCGAGGAACAAGGAGGCGGCCTTCCGGCTCCTGGACTTCATGAGCAACGACGCCGCCGCGGGAGCCGACTTCATCCAGACCACGAACCTCACCCTCGCCAACACGTCGGCGCTCGCGAAGTTGCCGCCCGCCGTTGCCGACAGCCTCCCCACGAGTCCCAAGCTCGCGGACTCGATTCTCGTGCGGGACGACGCCTGGTGGGCCAAGCACCTGAAGGAGACCGAGCAGAAGTTCAAGCTGTGGCAGGCGGGCAGCTGATGACGTCCATCCTCACCGAAGTCACCGCCTCGGTCGGCGATGACATACCACGCACACGCCGCAGGCGCCCCCGCGTCGGATGGCTCCTGCTCCTGGCCCCGGTGCTCGCGTTCGACGCCGTCCTTTTTCTGACGCCGCTGGGCAAACTCGTCTCGGTCAGCACCCAGGGCGATGCGTACGAGCAGATCCTCAAGGATCCACTGGTGTCACGGTCGCTGATCAACACGCTCGAGATCAGTGGACTGTCGACCCTGGCGACGGTCGTCCTTGGATATCTGCTGGCCGTGGTGATCTGGCGTCGTGGCCCCCTGGCCCGCGTCATCCTCTTCGCCCTGGTCCTGCTGCCGTTCTGGACGGGCGTCCTGGTGAAGAACTTCGCCTGGGCGGTCCTCCTTCAGGACAACGGGCTGGTGAACAGCGCACTGCAGATGATCGGCGTCACCGAAGCCCCGGTCGCCCTGCTCCACAACCGCTTCGCGGTGGTGCTGGGAATGGTGCACTACCTGCTGCCGTACGCCGTGTTCCCGATCTTCGCGGCGCTGTCGGCGATCGACGACCGTCTGGAACTGGCGGCCCGGTCGCTCGGGGCGAATGAGGCGTCGGTCTTCCGCCGGGTCATTCTGCCGCTGACCGTGCCGGGAGTCTCCGCCGCGGGCCTGCTGGTGTTCATCATCAGCACCGGCTTCTTCATCACACCCGTCGTGCTCGGCGGCCCCGGCGACATGATGATCGCGAACGAAATCGACTTCTACGCACGGCAGTTGGCGGACTTCGCGGGAGCGTCGGCGCTCGCCTTGGTGCTGACGGTGATCGTGAGCGTTCTTGTGGCCGTCTACCAGCGGATCCTGCGTGCGGGAGGCGAATATGAGGCAGGCTAGCCCTCGACATCTCTCGGCGCTGATCGCGTCCGTGCCGGTCTTCGTCTTTCTCGTGGTGCCGACGCTGATCGTCCTGCCGATGGCGTTCACCGGGAGCCGGTACATCACGTTCCCGCCGGGCCGGCTCTCCACCGAGGCGGTCTCCGGCTTCTTCGTCGACCAGGCGTGGATGTCAGCCCTGCTCGCGAGTCTGCAGGCCGCCGGTGTCGCCGTGGTGATCTCGGTGCTGCTGGGTGCCACGGCCGCGGTGGCGCTGCACGGGCGGACCTTCCCCGGGAAGGCGGCGGTCACCGGGCTGATCCTCGCCCCGATGATCGTGCCCGCGGTGGTGCTGGCGCTGGCGTTCTACCAGTTCTTCATCTCCGCCGGCCTGGTCGGTACGGTGCTGCCGATCGGCCTCGCCCATGCGGTGATCGCCGTGCCGTACGCATTTCTGACCGTGCGGGCAAGCCTCGCCGGGCTGAACCCGGCGCTCGTACGCTCCGCGAGCAGCCTGGGTGCGGGCACATGGTCGGTGCTCCGCTTCGTCTACCTGCCGGTGATCCGGCCGGGGCTGATCGCGGGGGCGCTGTTCGCCTTCTCGGTGTCCATCGACGAGACGGTCATCGCCCTGTTCCTGCAGTCGCCGCACGCCACAACGCTCCCGGTGAAGATGTTCACCGACATCCAGTACAACCTCACGCCCAAGATCGCGGTCTCGTCGGCGATGCTCGTGACCGTCGCCACGATCGGTCTGCTCGTGCAGGTCTGCCTCACCATCCGCCGCCGCTCCATCGCACGGCTGCTGCCGCTGACCGCTGCCGCCGAACAGACAGGGTGAACCGATGAACACCTCGACCACACTCCCGGCGCCCGCCCCGGATACAGTCGCCGACGAGGAGCGCGGCTCGATCGAACTGCGCCGTGTGCGCAAGACGTACGGTGACGTCACCGCCGTCGACGACCTCGATCTGTCCGTCAGTCCCGGGGAGTTCGTGACCCTGCTCGGGCCCAGCGGCTCGGGCAAGACCACGACCATGATGATGGTCGCCGGCTTCGAGGAACTCACCTCGGGGACCGTGCTGATCGACGGCAAGCCGGTGGACCGGCTCCCGCCGAAGGACCGCAACCTCGGAGTCGTCTTCCAGAGCTATGCCCTGTTCCCCCATATGACAGCGGCCGAGAACGTCGAGTTCCCACTGCGGATGCGCGGCATCCGCTCGGGCGAGCGGCGCAAGCGCGCCGAGGAGGCCCTCGCCCGCGTGGGGCTCGCCGGGCTGGGGGACCGTCGCCCCCGCCAGATGTCCGGCGGTCAGCAGCAACGCGTCGCGCTCGCCCGCGCCCTGGTGTTCAACCCGGCGGCGCTGCTGCTCGACGAGCCCATGGCAGCGCTGGACAAGCGACTGCGGGAACAGATGCAGGACGAGGTAAAGACCCTGCAGAGGGCCCTGGGGATCTCCGTCGTCTTCGTGACCCACGACCAGGACGAAGCCATGTCGATGTCCGACCGGATCGTCGTCATGCGCGACGGCAGGGTCGTGCAGGAGGGAGCGCCCGAGGACGTGTACGCCCACCCGCTCACCGACTGGGTGGCCAACTTTCTCGGTGACACCAACCTCCTGCCGTGCACGGTCCTCGAGCGCCGTGGCGGCGTCGCGGTCGTCGACCTCGGAGCCTGGGGAGTGGGCAGGGTCCTTGACCGCGGTGCCGAGGGCGATGCCTACGCGGTGTCGATCCGGCCCGAACATCTGCGGTTCGTCGACGCCGACCGCAGCGAGAACCGGGCCACCGGCCGCCTGCTGTCGTCCACCGGCCTGGGTGCCACGGTCCGGCACCGGCTGAACGTGGGAGGCAAGGACGTGGTCCTGCGGGAACTCAGTACGGGTACGCGGGGCGGTTGCCCCACGGACTCCGAAGTGAGCGTCGGCTGGTCCCAGGACGAGGCCCAGTTGCTGGTCCTCGAGTCCTGACCGCCTGGCTTCCGGACACGCCTGTGCCTTCTCCGCCCCCTACCCCCGGGACGGGGAAGGCCTCGGTTTGCCGAATTGGCAACAAGGATGGCCACTCCCATGCCGTCCGCCACATGATCGGCACCGAGCTGCCGTCGGCGGGGCAAGCACAGGCTTCGCATGGGGCAGAGCGAGAGCCCTGGAGGACGCATGTCGCAGCAGGCCACGGCCACCACTCACCGGCTGGTCCCTGCGCCCGCAGGCTGGCTCCACCTCGTGGAACAGGGTTCCGGGCCGCTGGTGTTGCTCGTGCACGGCTTCCCGGAGTCCTGGTACGCCTGGCGCCATCAACTGCCGGTGCTCGCCGCCGCCGGATACCGTGCGGTCGCGACCGATGTCCGAGGCTACGGCCGTTCCTCCAGGCCCGCCGACACGGACGCGTACAGGATGCTGGACCTGGTGGAGGACAACGCGGCCGTGGTGCACGCCCTCGGCGAACCCTCCGCGGTGATCGGGACACGACTGGGGGGCGACGATCGCCGCCAACTCCGCGCTGGTCAGGCCGGACGTCTTCCGTGCGGTCGGTGCCGGTCCGCAGACTCCGTGCCTTCCCCCGCGTCGTCAAGCGCAAGATGTCCAACTGGGGCCTCACACGGCCCCAGCACCGCGACTGGCCCCAGCCTGCTGCCCCGCCCGCCGAAGCCGTCACCATTACCCCCGCCTCCAAGACCGCCCCGGCCAAGCGAAAACCGAAGGTCACGGCCTAAAACAGCGGCATTGCCTTTAGCCCCCTTCAGCCCTGGCGTACCTCGTAGGCGAGCCCCGCGAGGACAAGATCCTCCCAGGCCATGCCGACGCTCTTGAACAGCCTCGGGCGCGAGGTGTCGACGCTCACCGTGCCGCGTGCAAGATCCGCGAGCCCCACCAGGGCGTCGGCGGCGATCGCGCCCGACCGCACGGCGAGCAGGATGTCACCGGCCTCGCGCAGCGCGGCTCCGCGTGCTTCGATCACCACTGTCGAACGGCGTACGCACGCTTCGTCGACCTCACGCGCCTCCGGCTCGTGCGAGCCGACGGCGACGACCGTGGCATGCGCGGGCAGCGACGCGCCGTCGAAGAGGGGCGTGCGGGCCGTGGTGCAGCAGGCGACAAGATCCGCCTCGGCCACCGCGTCAGGAGTGCCCGCCTCCATCACCGGGCCCGCATCCCCGTACCGCGCAAGGAAAGCATCCAGCCGTCCCCGGTCGCGGCCGACGACCGTGACATGGCGCAGGGGGCGAACGGCCGCCAGCGCCTCGACATGGCTGTGCGCCTGCGGCCCGGTGCCGAAGACGACGAGCCGCTCCGCGCCGGGCACGGTGAGCAGATCGGCGGCGCACGCCGAGACCGCGGCGGTCCGGACCGAGGTCAGCGCGATGCCGTCGAGCACGGCCAGCGGGCCGAGGGTTTCGGCGTCCATCAGCAGATAGGTGCCCTGGACGCGGGGGAGTCCGCGGGCCGGATTGTCCGGAGCCACCGTGGCGATCTTGACGCCTGCGTAGCGGTGGGATTCCGAGGGCATCAGCAGCAGCTCACCCCGCGCGACACGGACGGCGGAACGGGCCGGATCGGCCTCCGGGTCGAGCCCCTTGCGCAGAGCCGCCAGGAGCCCGCTGACCGCGGCCGTCATGGGCAGCGACGCGTACACCTCCTCGGCAGTCATGACCACGGGCGTTTCGTGGTGCATCAAGGTCCTCCGTCGCTGGCGTGGGCGTCACGAGGGCGCACCTTCATCGCCGCGGGAGCCGGCGTCGGCACCCCCGGCGATGAAGGTCGGGAACGAGAAGATCACACGGTGGGTGCCCTGAGGGCATCACATGTTGGGCACCGCGAGCTTGTCCCAGCTCGACTTCCCGGGAATGCCGTCGGCGTCGTCGGCGGACAATCCCAGCTTGCGCTGCCACACGGAATAGGACGTGCGATCGGCATGCGTCCACTCAGGGCCCGGGCCCTCCTCGTACCGCCCGCAGTCCTCCGCCACCAGCCGCTCTCCCATCGCCGTGATGATGGGGCTGCGCCGGCCTGTGACGAAGAACGCGGCACCCGGGAACGGCTCTAACGCTGCGGCCGGGGGCCGGTGCGACGCCGGTGGCTCCTCGTGCGCCGGAGGCCTGGCCCTGCCACCGAGGCGCGCGTCGATCCGGGCACGCATCGAGTCCATGGTGAAGCCGCGCGGGTCGACCTTCCCCGGCTGCCACTCCTTGTGACCGATCACCGAGCGCTCGGACCAGCCGTGGGCCCGGCAGATCGCCGCGGCGGCCTTCTCGATCGCCTCCAGCTGGGCGGCGGGCCACTTGTCCTGGCCGTCGCCCAGGTTGATGCATTCGAAGCCGTAGAAGTGGCGGTTGCCGTCGGTGTTGGCCTCGTTGTCGTTCGGCAGCGCCTTCTCGTCGATCACGGCGCGCAGGACGTCGTCGTCGCCGAGTCCGGCGTGGTTGGCCCGGCCGTGGCCGACCATGTGGACCGTGCCGTCCTTGGCTATCACTCCGTGGCACAGCGGCCCCGGCAGGCTGGAGTGACCGTCGTAGCAGAGGTTGACGGAGCTCTGGGTACCCGATGTCACGGTGTGATGGATCATCACACCGTGCACGGGACCCCACGGCCCCTTGTGATTGCGGTTGTGCGTACGCCAACTCCGGTGCTCGACGACGGTGAGCCCTTCGTTGCGCAGCGCCTTGAGGAGCTTGTCGGCTGTCAGCGGCGTTGCCATCGTGGTGCTCCTTTCCCAGTAGTGGTCAGTTCTCCGGCTGACCTTCGTCCTGCGCTGCCCGCCGTGAACCCGGATTGCCCGCAGTCTCGTTCTCAGCGGCAGCGGCTTCCGCCTCATACGTTTCATCCGCCGCAAGTGCCTCAGCGTCGGGGGCAGGAACGGGGCTTGAGAGCGGCGCGAAGGCCAGGCGCAGATCCGCCTCCGAGCCTTCGCCGAGCACCCGGGCGAGCGGCGCGTAGTGGGTGTGCCGGCCGTATGGGGCTTGGACCAGGGGGCGGCGGGCCGCATCCGTCGGCCGTTCGACGCCGCCCGTGACCGTGTGTGCCGCGACGGCCCAGAAGTCGCCCGCCCCATAGGTCCAGCCGGCCTCGATATAGACGAACACGCCGTCCTCCAGGGGCAGCCAGCCGCCTTCCTCGACGCGGATCGCGCCGTTGCGGAGCTTCGCCGCGCCCTGCTTCGTACGGCTGGTTCCGGACGCGTGGCGCAAGGCCGAACGCTGGTCCCAGCGGCGCAGAAACGGATGCGATGCGGGGCGACGCCCCACGGACGGGTCCGGCTCGCCCGAGAGCCGCACGCGGCGGCCCGGCAGATCGACCTCCTCGATCCGCAGCAGCGGCAGCGGCTCACCGCGACTGAGGTAGGCGGTATCCGCGAACTCGACCCAGTCACCGATGTTCAGGTCCATTTTATCGTCGCTGGCCACAGAGGCCAACTCGACCCAGGCGCCGTCGAGGTCGTCGACGGGGAACGTCATCGATCCGTTCTGCCGCGACCAGTTGAAGGGGCGTCCTACGCGGGGCCGCCCTCGTGGATCTCCACGTGGTACATCTGGTTCTCCGTGCCCCGGTGGCGGGCGTCCGGCCCGACCGGGCACGGGTCCTCGTCCGCGCGCTCGGGACGCTCGCCGCGCGCCGCCATCCGCGCGTCGGGCGCCTGAGCCGCGGCCCACTTCGCGAAGGCCGCCCGCACCTGGTCCTTCGTCGCGCCGTCCGCCAGTTCCAGCTGTGAGCCGGCAGGCGGAAGCACCTGCCGGACGACCTTGAGCCGGGCCGCCGTGCCGGGCATCGCCCCTCGCGCGGCCGAGACCGCGGACGCCGACCGCCGCGAATCGGCAGCACCCGTGCTCCAGCGTCAGCGCCCGTACGGTCTCCACTGCGCCCGCCGTCGCAGGCCGCAGCCGAGGTCGGTCCGTGCCAACCGCTCGTGCGCACCCCGGTGACCTGCGCGGCGAGCCGGGATCGCCGCCGTCGCGGTGCTCGCCGTCTTGTGTTCCGTCGGCCGGACGGCGGGCCGGAAGGGGTCAAGACGCCGGGGGCGCGGCCTGCTTGGGGTCGTCCTTGGACGCGACACTGACCGGCACATCGGGGTTCCGGAACCAGGTGCCCTGCACCGCCCGCTGAATGAACATCAGGACGGCACCGATCACCAGGGCGCCCACGCCGATCACGGACACGCCGCCCGTCTCCCCGAACACCGGGAGATCGATGACGGTGGATCCGTACTCCGGGTCGGCGTAGACGCTGAAGGCCGCGTAGCAGAACAGTCCGAGCAGTATCAGGCCGCCGAGGCCCGGGAGGATGCCCTTCAGCCACAGGTCCGAGGCGCTGCGGGTGAGAACCTTGCGGAAGTACCACACGCAGGCGAAGCCGGTGAGGCCGTAGTAGAACGCGATGCCCAGGCCGACCGAGTCGACGGAGTCCCCGAGAACGTTCTCGCTGATGGCCGTCAGGCCGGCGTAGAAGGCGATCGACACCAGGCCCATGACCACGGTCGACCAGGTGGGGGTGAGGAAGCGCGGGTGGACGCGGGCGAAGACGGAGGGGAGCGCCTTGTGCGTCGCCATCGAGAAGCTGGTGCGGGCCGTGGGCAGAATCGTCGTCTGCGTGGAGGCCGCGGCGGAGGTGAGCACCATCAGGATCAGCAGATTCGCCAGGAACCCGCCGAATCCTTCCGTGCCGAACACCTGGTCGCCGAAGCTGCCGAGCACATCTCCGGCGTTGTCGGGGTTGGCGAGCCCGATGCCCTTCTCGCCGATACCGGCGAACGCCTGGGCCGATGTGGTGACCAGGATGTAGATGAGCAGCAGCAGGACGGTGGAGATGACGGCGGCCCGGCCGGGGGTGCGCTCACGGTCGGCGGTCTCCTCGTTGACGGAGACGGCGGTGTCCCAGCCCCAGTAGATGAACACGGCCAGCAGCACGCCCTGGGTCAGGGCACTTGCCGAGCCGATCTCGAAGGGGTTGAACCAGGAGGCGTCCACATGCAGGGACTCGGCCGGAGCGTTGTCCCCGTACACCTTCACCAGAGCCCAGACGGAGAGCACGGCGAGGAGCACGAGTTCGATGGAGAGCAGCCATTTCTGCAGGGCGGCGGAGATCTCGATGCCGACGTAGCAGATGGCGGTCATCACGGCGATCCAGATGACACCGGCGAGCGCCGTCCACCAGCGGCTGGCGGCCAGTCCGTCGGCCCCGATCAGCTGGAATCCGTACTGTCCGGCGATCTGGGCCAGGTTCGCCATCACGATGATGTCGGCGATGATGATGCCCCAGCCGCCCATCCAGGCGGTATGAGGGCCGAATGCGCGCGCCGACCAGGTGAAGGTCGTGCCGCAGTCGGGGTCGACTGCGTTCATCGCCTTGTAGCCGTAGGCGATGAAGAGCATCGGGATGAACCCCAGCATCACCACGATCGGTGACTGCAGGCCGACGGCCAGGACGATGAAGCCGAGGGTGGCGGCCAGGCTGTACGCGGGGGCGGTCGAGGCAAGACCGATGGCCACGGAGGAGACGAGCCCGAGTGCACCGTCCTTGAGTCCCTTCTCTCCCACCGCCGACGACTGCGGGGGCGAGGGGTCGGGTGATTCGCCGGGGGCTGTTTGCATGAGGCGGCCTTTCGCCGACGGCCACGGGAACCCGGCGCGACTACGCGAACGGGCAGGCATCGCTATGTACTGGCTTACACCTATTTGATCCTGAGTGAAAGCTGAGCGCATTCCGGCGAGGACCGCGCCCTGGGAGACGTGGACCTGCGGGGCGACGCGACCCGTTGACACGCATGCGGCCCAGCGGTGTCACGGCGACGGCGGGATCGATGACCGAGACGAAAGGCCTGGGAACCGCCGAACACCCGGCGCTGTGGGATTCCTCCTGACCCACGCACCTCCTTCCTGAAGGACTGCGCCGCCCTCCCCGGTGGTGCCGCCGCCGCGTGTACGGAAGGCGGGAGAGCGGGTCAGACCCGTCCCGCGGCGCGGTGCGGTTCGAACCAGCCGCCGTCCCTCTGATCTGGCCCGGACTCGGCCGAACGGCGGGTCGCGGACCCGGGCTCGGACTCGGCAGGGGGGCGCGGCTCGGGCGGTGGGCCGGGCTGTGGGGGCGGGTGGTCCAGCAGTCGGGTGCGGGCGTCCGGGTCGATCCAGTTCACCGGGCGGGGATCGAGGAAGTGCTCCGCGTGCGAGACATGGCCGCGCCGCGCCACCGACGCGGGCAGCGGGTCGCGGATAAGCGATTCTGCGGGAAGACCGGACTCATGGAGCAGTTCCGCCGTCTCCTGGACAAACATCACGGGACCGCAGAGATAGACGATTTCGCCGGGCCATTCGCGGCGGGCGCGCAGATTGCTGTGCAGACGCTCGGCAGCGCGGACGCGGCCCTCGCTCCACTCCTCGTACCACCAGTAGGCGCTCAGATAGGGATGCGCGCGGAGGATGTCGACGAGCGCTCCCGAGTCGTAGAAGTCCGCTTCGCCGCGGGCGATGACGTCAATGCGGATGCGGGGCGCGGGCTTTCGGGCCAGTAACTCGTTCAGGACCCCCTTGACCGGCGCCCAGCCCGTACCGGCCGCGATCAAGGTGACGGCGGGGGTGCCGGGCGGCGGGGCGAGCGCGGAGCCCGACGCGGCGCCCAGCCGGAGTATCTGGCCGGGTTCGGTACGGTCGCACAGCACCGTGCTGAGCAGCCCGTCGGTGACCCGGCCGACATGGAATTCGAGCACACCGTCGCGGTCGGGGCGGCCCGCCAGGCTGTACGGCCGCCACACGCCGGGCAGTTCGGGATGCTCGACGCCGGCGTACTGGCCGGGGAGCCAGTCATAGGGCGCGGACGTGAGGGCCCGGATGACCGCGGTGTGCCCGCCGTGCAGCCGGTGCGAGAGCACGGTCGCCTCCCACGACGCGGGCTCGTCCGCCGCGATGGACAGGTGTGCGCCGCCGGTCATCGCCTCGGCCGCGCTCCGGTACACGCGGACCCACGCCGCCTCGGTCCGTTCGTCCCAGGAGTGCGAGCTGTGGAAGCGGATGGCGGCGACGAGGCTGTCACCCACCGCCGCGTAGTCCTCGTCCGCCGTCCCGAACTTGCGGTGGTCCCGGCCCAGTCGCTGGAGATGCGCGAGCAGGCCGGGGTGGTCGAGGTGGTCCACGAGATGGACCAGGGCGGTGAAGAGCCGATCGTACTGATCGTCCATCCGGGCGGGAAACAGCGGACGCAGTTCCGGATGGTTCGTAAACAAATGCGCGTAGAAGTAGCGCACCACGTGCGAGGAGCGGAGCCTGACACGCTCCAGACTCGCCCTCACCACGGCTATGTCGTCGTTCATACAATCCCCCGCGCCCTTGTGCAGCACCATCCGGCCGCGCAGGGTCCGGGTGCGACATGGCTGCGCGCCGATGGAACGCGCGTCACGTGCTGAGAGTGCGCACGGTATCAACTCGTGTGCGGTGTCGAGCAGTTGCGGAGTGAATTATGTCTCGACCGGAACATTCTCTTTGCCGGACCAGCGTGCCGCCGCGGCCTACAGGCCCTGCCAGTCGGGCTTGGCGGCGTAGGTGGCGCGGAAGTAGTCGGCGAGCTTGAGGCGGGAGGCCGCCGCCTCGTCCACGACGACCGTGGCGTGCGGGTGGAGTTGCAGCGCGGACGCGGGCACGAGCGCGGAGAGCGGGCCTTCGACCGCGAGCGCCACGGCATCGGCCTTCGCCTCGCCGGTCGCCAGGAGCACCAGATGACGGGCCTCCAGGATGGTGCCGATGCCCTGGGTGATCACATGGTGGGGGACTTCGTCGAGTCCGTCGAAGAAGCGGGCGTTGTCCTGCCTGGTCTGTTCGGTGAGTGTCTTGATCCGGGTGCGGGAGGCGAGGGAGGAGCAGGGCTCGTTGAAGCCGATGTGCCCGTCGGTGCCGATGCCCAGCAGCTGGAGATCGACGCCGCCGGCCTCCGTCAGCGCGCGGTCGTAGGCGGTGCAGGCGGCCACGACGTCCTCGGCGGTGCCGTCGGGGCCCATGAAGGAGGCGTCGGTCAGGCCGAGGGGTTCGACGACCTCGCGCAGGACGACCGAGCGGTAGGACTCGGGGTGGCCGTACGGCAGGCCCACATACTCGTCGAGCTGGCAGATCCGTGCCCGGGAGGCGTCGGTCCCCTGCGCACGCACCTTGGCCGCGAGGGCTTCGTAGACGGGCAGCGGGGTCGATCCCGTGGCGACGCCCAGCAGGGCGTCGGGCTTGCGTCGCAGCAGGTCGGCCATGGCTTCGGCGATGAGCACGCCACCGGCGGCGGAGTCCGGAACGATGACAACTTCCACGAAGATCCCTGTCTCTGAAAGCGCAACTGGTGTAGACCAATCTATCAGGGTGTGGGGGAGCGCGGCAGCGGTGGCAGACGTACCAGGAGTGAAACCTGGCAGAAATCCCCGGTGCGCCGGCGTCGATACGCTCGGACCAGGACCGCACGGGAGGTGGGCGCATGGTCACTGGACCCGGACCCCAGATACCGGACCGCAGCAGGCTGCGCACCGTGGTCGAGGACGAGACGCAGCTGCGCCACCACGTGGTGCACGGCTACCGTCGCGCGTACCGCATCGCGGGAGAGGGCCCGGCGATTCTCCTCATCCACGGGATAGGAGACTCCTCGGCCACCTGGGTGGACCTCATTCCGGGGCTGGCGCGCCGGTACACCGTCGTCGCACCCGACCTGCTGGGCCACGGGGACTCGGACAAGCCGCGTGCCGACTATTCGGTGGCGGCCTACGCGAACGGCATGCGCGATCTGCTCGGCGTACTCGGCATCGACCGCGCCACACTCGTCGGCCATTCACTGGGCGGCGGAGTGGCCATGCAGTTCGCCTACCAGTTCCCGGAGCGCACCGAGCGGCTGGTCCTGGTGAGCGCCGGCGGCGTCGGCCCGGAGGTCAACCCCGTCCTGCGGGCCGTCTCGCTCCCGGGCGCCGACCTGCTCCTGTCCATGCTCGCGCTGCCGGGAATGCGGCGGGGGACCGGGCTCTTCGCCGAGCTGATGAGGAGACTGGACACAGATCTCGGCCAGGACGCCCCGGAACTGCTGAACATGGTCGACGCGCTGCCGAACGCCACCTCGCGCAGCGCCTTCATCCGTACGCTGCGTGCCGTGGTCGACTGGCGGGGCCAGGTGGTCACGATGCTGGACCGCTGCTACCTGACCCAGGGCATGCCGACCCTGCTGCTGTGGGGTTCCCGCGACAGCGTGGCGCCGGTGAAGCACGCGTACGGAGCGCATGCGGCGATGCCGGGGAGCCGACTGGAGATCTTCGACGGCGCGGGTCACTTCCCCTACCACTCCGACCCGGCTCGCTTTCTGGCGCTGGTCGAGGAGTTCATCGAGACGACCTGCCCGGCCGACTGGAGTACGGAGCGCTGGCGGGAACTGCTGCGGGCGGGGCGCCCGGTCGAGGACGGCCCGCAGATCGCCGGCGAGCGCAGCGCGACATAGGCGTCGGCGACGGGCGGTGACCGCTCGCGTCAGAACAGCGGCAGCTGGCCCGGGAATTGCGGGACGACCGCGCCGTCGAGATCCGGTTGCAGGGCCGGATCGAGCGGTGCCCGACGCCGGGACCCGGGACAGGAGACCAGATCCGCGGCTGTCCTCACTCCGGCCGGGTCGTGTCGGGCGAACCGCCCGGCGACAACGGCGATTTCACGGCGGCACACGGGGCAGAGGCGTCGGGGAGCGGACATGACCCCAGTCTGCCAGCCGTTCCTGCCCGGGACGTCCGGCCCGGCAGCGGGAGGCGCGGCACCTCGCCGGACTCCGATGCCCGGCCGGGGGCGCGGCATCTCCCCGGACTCCGCTCCTCGGTGGCAGGGAGGCTCGCGCGTGCCGGTGCCGGCACCCGGACTTGTCACCGCACCTCGACGAGCCGGGCGAACGCCACCACGTTGCCCTCGTAACCGGTCTTCTCGGCATAGCGACCGCCGCAGGTGATGACCCGCAGCTCCGGCTGGGCCGTGTCCCGGTAGACCCGGGCCGCGGGGAAGTCCTTCTTCGCGAGCAGTTCGACCGCGTAGACGGCGAAGACCGCCGTCCGGCCGTCCGCGCGCAGAATCTCGATGCGGCTGCCCCGCTGGAGCAGTCCGAGCGAGTAGAAGACGGCCGGGCCCGCCTCGTTGTCGACATGGCCGACGACGACGGACGTGCCCCGCTCGCCCGGGCTGACCGCGCCCCGGTACCAGCCCGCGAGATTGCCGTTCGCGAGCGGCGGTGGGTCGACCCAGCCGTCGGCGTCGAGGCCGACTTCGGTCAGCGGGGCGTCGAGCCGCACGGATGGTACGGCGATCCGGCGCGGCGGAGAGTGGGGGAGCGGGCCGGGCGCCGCCGGCATGGCGTCGGCGGCGCCGTGGTCGGCGGCGACTGCGGGGGAGGGTTCGGGAGGGCCGCCGGAGGTCCCCGTGGATCCGTTGTGTACGAGAAAGACACCGAGCAGCAGGACGCAGAGCAGCGTGAACCAGGCGCCGCGCCTGTTGGACGTGGGCATAGGCCTTCCCTTGTGCGCCCTTCGATGGCGCTCCGCCGCCCAGGACTGTGGGGGACCCGGGGCGGCGGAGCCGCTGTGGCAGCGTCAGACGCCGTCCCCGGCCCGGCGGCGCAGCAGCAGGAATCCGCCGGCGCAGAACGCTCCGGCGATCAGGGCGGAGCCGGCCGAGATCTGCGTGGGGCCGAGATCGGCGAAGGAGCCGCCCGCGCCGCCTTTCACACCTCCGTCGGGCTTCGTCAGCACGGGGCCCACGTCGGAGCCTGTGTCCGGCTCCTTGCCCGTTCTCGGGTCGGACCCCGTGACCGTTTCCAACCCTGTGCTTGTGTCCGGGCCTGTGTCCGGGGCTGGGGCCGTGCCTGGGTCCGGACCCACGCCCGTGCCTGTGCCTGTGCCTGTGCCTGTCCCTGTGCCGGTGAGGGTCCCCGTGCCTGGGTCCGTCGCCGTGCCTGTGGGGGTCCCCGTGTCTGTGGGGGTCCCCGCGCCGGTGTCCGTGTCGGTGCCTGTGCCTGTGAGCGACGCGGGTCCGGCGGTGATGCTGAGCGGGGCCGTGCCCTTCTCGCCCTTGCAGTCGAAGGTGACGTCGTACGCAGCACCCGGCTTGGCGCCCTCGTCCACCGTCGCCGTGCCTGGCTGGCCCTCGGTGAGGGTGACGGAGTCGAAGACCCCCGACGAGGCGGTCACGCTCTCGCACTCCGTGGCGCCGAGAGTGACGGTTTCGCCGGGCGCGACGGTCGTGGGACTGACCGTGAAGCCGAAGGAGGTGGTGTTGCTCCCGTCGTCGGCGAGAGCGGCCGGGGCACCGAGAGCCAGCGCGGCGGTGCCGATCAGAGCGAGGGTGGCGACACGTATTGCACGCATGGTCGGTTCTCCGATTTCCCGAGGGGCAGCCGCGGACATTTCCGCGATGGCGAGAAATGCCCCTCGCCGCGTCCGACGCTAAGAGGGCGGTCGGGGATGCCGCATGCGGCGCGGGCCGGGCGGGCACGGCGTGTCACCGCCGTCCGGCTCGCGGCGGCGGCGGTCGTGCCAGGTCACGCGGTGTGGCCGCAGGCCGGGGCCACACCGCGGTGCGCCCAACTCCGAACGGGTGAGGGCGTCACCCGGGTGGCCCCGCGCCACCGCCGGCCCCCGGCGCTCTCCGGCACCGGAGCGTCATGCCTTTCGGTAGGTGTACGCCTCCGAGGCCGCCGCCTCGACCGCGTCCAGGTCGCCGCCCGCCGAGGCGGTCACCACCGCCGCCACCGCGCCCTCCACGAACGGCGCGTCGACCAGCCGTGTCCCGCCGGGCAGTTCGTCCCCCTCCGCCAGCAGGGCCTTCACCGTGAGCACCGCGCTGCCCAGATCGACGAGGACGGCGACTCCCGCGCCCCCGTCCACCGAGGCCGCCGCCGAAGCGATCAGTTCGGAGCTGGTGCCGAGGCCGCCGTCAGGGGTGCCGCCCGCCGCGGCGACCGGCGCGGTCGGGCCGCCGCCTGCGAGCCCCCTGGCCAGTTCGGCGACGGCGGCCGCCACCTCCTTGCTGTGCGAGACCAGCACGATCCCCACCGGCTCCGCGCCGCTCATCCCGCCACCTCCGCGAGCGCGGCGATCAGCAGCGCCGAGGAGGTCGCGCCCGGGTCCTGGTGTCCGATGCTGCGCTCGCCCAGATAACTGGCCCTGCCCTTGCGCGCCTGGAGCGGCACCGTCGCCAGCGCGCCCTGCCCGGCCGCATCGGCGGCCACCGCGAACGAAGCGGTGCCCTCGCCCAACGCCTCGACCGCCGGCTCCAGCGCGTCCAGCATCGTCTTGTCCCCGGCCCTGGCCCCACCGAGCTGCGCGACCGCCGCCACACCAGCCCGCAGGGCGTCGGCCAGCCGCGCGGGGCTGACCTCGGCATCCTCGCCGAGCGCCTTGCCCGTGCGCCGCAGCAGCGTTCCGTACAGAGGGCCGGACGCGCCGCCCACCGTCGAGATCAACTGCCGCCCCGCCAGGGTCAGTACGGCACCGGGCGTCGTCGGCGTCTCCTTCTCCAGGACCGCGGTCACCGCGGCGAATCCGCGCTGGAGATTGCTGCCGTGGTCGGCGTCGCCGATCGCCGAGTCCAGCTCGGTGAGGCGGTCCGCCTCCCGGTCCACCAGGGCCGCCGCGGCCGTCAGCCAGCGGCGGAAGAAATCGGCGTCGAGCACAGGAACTCCCATGGTGAGTCGGTCCCGGACGTTCAGCGGCCCCAGCGGAGCGCGGGGGTCTGCACCGGCGCGTCCCACAACCTCAGCAGCTCCTCGTCTGCCTGACAGAGCGTCACCGAGCAGCCCGCCATGTCGAGCGAGGTCACATAGTTCCCGACGAGCGTACGGGCGACCGCCACCCCGCGCTCGGTGAGCACACGCTGCACCTCGGCATTGAAGCCGTACAGCTCCAGGAGCGGGGTCGCCCCCATGCCGTTGACGAGGACCAGGACCGGGCCTGTCGGCTCCAGATCCTCCAGCACCGCGTTGACGGAGAAGTCGGCGATCTCGCGTGAGGTCATCATCGGCCGCCGCTCACGCCCCGGCTCGCCGTGGATACCAATGCCCAACTCCAGTTCTCCCGACGGCAGATCGAAGGTGGGGCTGCCCTTCGCCGGTGTGGTGCAGGCGCTCAGGGCGACGCCGAAGCTCCGCGAGCTCTCGTTCACCTGGCGGGCGATGGCCTCGACCCGCTCCAGCGGCGCGCCCTCCTCCGCGGCGGCTCCGGCGATCTTCTCCACGAAGAGCGTCGCGCCGGTGCCGCGCCGGCCCGCCGTGTACAGGCTGTCGGTCACCGCGACATCGTCGTTGACCAGTACCTTCGCCAGGCGTACACCCTCGTCCTCGGCGAGCTCGGCCGCCATGTCGAAGTTGAGGACGTCGCCCGTGTAGTTCTTGACGACGAACAGCACGCCCTCACCACTGTCCACCGCGGCCGCCGCCCGTACCATCTGATCCGGGACCGGACTCGTGAAAACCTCACCCGGGCACGCCGCGGCGAGCATCCCGGGACCGACGAAGCCGCCGTGCAGCGGCTCGTGCCCCGAGCCCCCGCCCGATACCAGCCCCACCTTCCCGGCGACGGGCGCGTCACGCCGCACGATCACCCGGTTTTCCACGTCCACTGACAGCTCGGGGTGCGCGGCCGCAAGGCCGCGCAGCGCGTCCGCGACGACGGTCTCGGGCACATTGATGAGCATCCTCATGGGTACCTCCTGGTGAGCGTTGCGGCCTGGCCTTCGGCGTGGGACGTGGCGCCTCGGTTCAAGTATCGAGGGAAGGCCGCCACGGGTCACGGACTGTGGCAGGAGTTGTCGCCGGGGCGGTATGCCGGGCGTGCCGGGAGGCGGCAGGGGCGTGCGCCGGGCGGTCAGCAGCCACATCAGGGCCGGGACCTCCCCCCCGGGGTGCGCGGCGGCCAGCGCCGGGGCGGTTCACGAGCGCGACGGGCCGCGGGAATCGGACGCCGTCTCCCCGCCGCCCGCCGGGTCACTCCATTGCCTGCCCGGTCACGGCGAGCGCCGCTGCCATGATGCTCAGCTGCGGGTTCACCTCGGGGCAGCCGGGCAGCACCGAGCCGTCGGCGATCAGCACCCCCCGCACCCCCCGCAGACGTCCCCGGGCATCGGCCGGGGAGCGCTGCGGGTCCCCGCCGGCGGCGACCGTTCCCGTGGGGTGGAAGGCGGAGAGGTGCAGGCCGCGGACGGTCACCCGCGCCAGTACGGCGTCGAGCTCGGTGAGATTCCTGGCGCGCGGTGCGGCCGGGATGCCGGTGAGGACCTCTTCGGCGCCGGCGGCGAAGAGCAGCCGGCCCATTGCGCGTACGGCTGTCATCAGGCGGCTGGCGTCGCGCGGATCCAGGTCGTAGCGGATCAGGGTGCGACCGCGGCCCTGGACCCGGCCGGAGGGACGGTCGGCGATCATGGCGCCGAGGGTGGCCAGACGTCCCGCGGCGTCGAGTTCACCGCGCAGCTCCCGGCCCAGGCCCGGCAGGACGAAGCTGCCCATGCCCGGCGGGGTTGCGGTCGCCTCGATCAGTACGCCGTCGCCGTGCAGCTCCTCCACGCCGACGCTCTGGAGCACGCCCTCCCAGGCGGTGACCTGCTGGGGGAAGCGTCCGGCGACGCTGGTCGCGGGGTGCACGCTGAGGTTGCGGCCGAGCTGCGGGTGCCCACCGAGGCCGGAACGCCGCAGCAGGGGCGGCGACTGGAGCGCGCCCGCCGCGACGACGACGAGCGGGGCGAGGATCTCCAGCTCACTGCCGTCGGGACGGGCGACACGGACGCCGGCGGCCCGCTTCCCGCCGGGACGGTCGGAGTCGACCAGGATCCGCAGGACCCGGGCACCGGTGACGATACGGGCGCCGGCGGCACACGCCTCGGGCAGGACGGAGAGCTGCACGCTCTGCTTCGCGCCGGACGGGCAGCCGACGACGCACTGACAGGAGCCCTTGCAGCCGGGTGCGTTGCGCCGCAGTGGCGCGGCGCGCCAGTCGAGCCGCCGCGCGCCGGCCAGGGCCAGCAGGCCGTTGTTGCCGAGGACGTCGAGGGGCTGCGTGGCCACCCGCAGGGTACGTTCCGCGTCGTCGAGGTGCTTGTCCAGATCCTCGGCGAGGGCGAAACCGAACGTCGAGCGCCAGCGTTCGAGGACATCGGGCGGAGTGCGGTAGCAGGTACCGGAGTTGACGACGGTGGTTCCGCCCACCGCCCGCCCGGTCGGCAGGAGCAGCGGGGGACGGCCGACGGCGACGCTCGCCCCGCCGTCGCGGTACAGCTCGGCGAACCGGTCGAGGGGAGTACGGCGTCCGAAAGAAGCCGTTGTGTGGTGCTCGCCCTCCTCCAGCACCACGGTGCGCAGCCCGGCGCGGGCCAGGGTGCGTGCCGCCATGGCGCCTCCGGCGCCGGAGCCGATGACGATCGCGTCGGCCGAACTGCGCGCCGCCCACTGCTCGCAGGGGGTGCAGTCGAGCGGCGGATCGTCCGGCGGGGCGAACGGCAGCCCGCGCCCACCCCCTCCGGACAACCGCTCGCTGTCATCGAGCATCTTCTCCGTACCGGCGGCGAGCAGCACCGGAACCTTGAGCAGATCCAGCAGCGGCGCCAGCGCGGTGTGCGCTGCGAGCGCGGCCATGACGTCTTCGCGCTCGCCGGGGCCGAGCGAGGTGAGCCGTCGTCCGGTGCGGGCGAGCGCGTACGTGTCCACAGCCGCGGCTGCGCCGAGCACGCCCGCGCGTGCGGGGGCGGGCATCGAGGCGAGCACATCGCTCAGACGCCCCGGCACCCGTGCTGGCCAGCGGTCGGCTCCGTCGTCGGCGAGGAGGGCGGCGACGAGTCCGGGGGCGGTCATCGGGTGCCCACCTCCGCGTGCGCGGTGCCGTCCAGCGTCCACTGGGCCTCCGGACGCCAGCGCCCCCACCAGCGCTCCACACGGACGACGGCATCCGCCTTCTCGCTGTTGCGGCAGACGGCGGGGGAGCGGTCCGGGTCCGCGTAGTCCAGGGTCAGGGTCCGCTCCTCGGACTGGGTCACCTCGACCCGGATGCGGCGCAGTCCGGCGCGTCCCGTCACCGTCCAGGTCGGCAGCCCGACGGTGGCACGGAAACGGCCGAGGCCGGCCCAGCCCACCGCCGCCCGCTCCGCCCGGCGGGGCCAGGTGTGGCCCCCGCGGCGCAGGCGCAGGAAGACCAGCGGCGGAAGCCGGCGCAGACCGGGGCGCATGGAGACGGCGGCGACGATCTCCAGTACGTCACCTCCGCCGAGGTCGGCGTGGAGCCAGGCCCAGCGCCGGGCGTTGCCGTGTCCGTAGATACGGGCGGACGCGCCGGGCGCCCCCTTCAGCGTCAACGTCCTGTCCCCGTAGGTGACCGTGCCGTCGTAGGACGCACGGGCGTACGGCAGCATCTGGGCGGCCGGGAGCAGCGCACGCCGCCAGGACCAGCGCGGGAAGGTGAACAGCGGTGCGTCCTCGCCCCTTTCGGCGAGGTCCCAGCGGAACTCGCCCGCGGAGCCGGTGAGGCTGCCGGGCCGGGCCTCGACGCCCTGGGACGTGAAGCCGTCGGCGGAGCCACGCCACGGCTCGGGGCCGAACCGCGCGTGGGCGACCGGGCCTTCCTTCGGGAAGATCGCGACCCAGCCGTGGGCGAAGGGCGGTGCGCCGTCGGTGGGAGAGGTCAGTTCATGGTGCAGCCAGAGTCCGTCGCCGGTGACCGGGTCGGTCGCGGTGGTGTACCAGACCTCGGTACGGCCGTGCTCTCCCCGCCAGCGTGGAGCGAGCAGCGGGGCGACGTCGTGACGGCGGGGGAAGCGGAAGCTCGCCAGGAAGGGCGCGAGCCCGGTCGCCACCGGAAAGCGCAGCGTGCCTTCGCCGATCCGCCGGTCCCCCTCCTCGTACAGCGTGAAGGGCAGCGTCGTCATGGACCGCAGCGGATGCAGGGGGGTGATGGACTTCCAGCCGTCGAGCCTCAGACGGCGTCCTGTGGCGGTGAAGGTCAGCCGGTAGCGGATCCGGCGACGTGCCAGGGGCGAGATCTCCAGTTCGCCCACCGCCTGGGCGTCGTCGGCCCAGCCGGCGATCCGTATGCGTCCCGTGAGCCTGGCCTCGGTCGTGCCGCGCGGGCGCAGGACGCTGTCCGCCGTCACCCGCAGATCGAGCCTGGCGCGGCGGGTACGGCCTTCCTCGTCGAGGCGGGCGGTGCCGAGCATGGTCTCCGTGAACCGTGTTCCGCGCTCGCTGCCGGTCCGTGTTCCGCGCTCGCTCATGCCGGTCCGTGTTCCGCGCTCGCTCCTGCCGGTCCCTCCAGCATGATCCGCTCGGTGGCGGTCAGATAGGCGTCCGCCGCCACGCGGGCCCCGGGGCCGTCTCCCGCCGACACGGCGTCCACCACCGGCGCCAGCCGGGCGTGGGCGGACACCGGGTCGGTGAACGGTTCCACCAGCGCGGCCCTGACCGGCAGATAGGCGTTGAAGAGGGTGTTGGTCAGCAGGACATAGACACGATTACCGGTGGCGCGGGCCAGGGCCCGGTGCACCTCGACATCGGCGAGCTGCACGGCGTCGCCTCCCTCGGCCGCCCGTACGGCCGCCAGCAGCTCACGCAGTTCGGTCTTCTGCTCGTGCCGGGCTCGCAGGGCGGCCCGCTCGGCGATCAACGCACCGACACTGCGCCGTACTTCGAAGACCTCGGCGATCCAGTCCGGGCTGTGGCGCACCAGCATGGGCAGCAGATCGGCGCCACCGAGCCGCGCGTAGTCGCGCACCCGGGTGCCCACGCCGTGCCGGGTCTCCAGCAGCCCTGCCTGGATGAGCCGCCCGAAGGCGTGCTTGAGGGTGGTGCGGGTGACGCCGTACCCGTCGGCGAGCTGCCGCTCGGGCGGCAGATAACTCCCGGCCGGATGGCGGCCGGTGAGGATGTCCTCACGCAGCCGCCCCTCCAGGACGTCGACGATCGTCTCGCGGGGCAGCGTCTCCACGAAGTTCCTTCCCGGGGCGGCGGCGACCGAAGTGGCCGTGCGGCAGTCCCACTTACTGAGTGAGTCAGTGGCTCAGCCACTCAACCAGTAGGCGGGAACGGGGGTCAAGGGGCAGGGTGCCGTGAACACCCGCCCCTCGGACCCCGATTCCCGCCTTCCCCTACTCCGGGCCGGAGTCCTCCGGTGTGCCGCGCGCCAGTTCGGCCAGGGTGTCCAGCGCCTGCCCCAGAGCGTCCGGCGGCGGCGACGCGAGCGCGAGCCGTACGGCATGGGGCGCATGGCCCGGCCCGACGGCGAACGCGGCGGCGGGCGTCACCGCGATGCCCCGGCGGGCAGCGGCGGCCACGAAGGTCTCCGCCCGCCAGGGCTCCGGCAGTTCCCACCAGCAGTGGTAGGCGTGCGGATCGGCGCGCACCCTGTATCCAGCGAGGCGGTCGGCGACGATCTGCTGGCGCATCGTCGCGTCCCTGCGCTTCGCGCCCTCGATCGCCGTGGCGGTGCCGTCGGTCATCCACCGCACCGCGGCCTCCAGGGCGAAACCCGATGCCGTCCATGCCCCGGACCGAAGGGCGGAGGCGACGGAGTGGACCAGATGGGCCGGGGTTGCCACGAAGCCGAGGCTGAGGCCCGGAGCGAGCCGCTTGGAAAGACTGTCGACGACGAGGGTCTGCTCGGGCGCGAGGGCCGCCAGCGGTGGCAGGTCGTCACGGAGGAAGCCATAGACGGCGTCCTCGACGAGCGGGATGTTCCGGGCGCGTACGACGTTCGCGAGTTCGGCCCGGCGCTGCGCGGACATGGTGACGCCGAGGGGATTGTGCAGCGTCGGCTGAAGATAGAGAGCACGCAGGGACGGGGCCGCGCCGAGCGCCTGCGGCACCAGCCCGTCCCCGTCGACCGTCAGCGGGACCGGCGTGATGCCGAGGCGGGCCGTGATGCCCTTCACCACCGGGTAGGTGAGCGGCTCCACGCCGAGGCGCTCACCGGCCGGGACCAGGGCCGCGATCGCGGCGGCGATCGCCTGCCGGCCGTTGCCCGCGAAGAGGATCCGCCCGGGGTCCGGTGCCCAGCCCGCGCGCGCCAGATGCGCGGCGGCGGCCTGCCGGGCTTCGGGTGTGCCTGCCGCGCCGACCGGGCGGAGGGCCGTGGTCAGCGCCTCGGGGCGCAGCATGCGCGTGAGGCTCCTGGCCATCAGTGCGGGCTGGTCGGGCAGCACGGGGAAGTTCAGTTCGAGGTCGATCCGCGCCCCGCCGGGCTCCGCCAGCGCGGGTTCCGGCAACGGCGCACCGGCGCGCACGAAGGTGCCGCGCCCGACCTCACCCACGGCCAGGCCCCGCCGGATGAGCTCCTGATACACGCGCGCGGCGGTCGAACTCGCGATGCCCTGCGCGCGGGCGAATCTGCGCTGCGGCGGGAGCTGGTCGCCGGGGCGCAGACGCCCGCGGGCGATGTCCGCCGCGAGCCCGTCGGCGATGACGCGGTAGTCCTCCATCAGGCCATCCTATATTGCACCGAGAGCATTGTTTTTATTGCTCCGAGAGATTGCACCTCATAGCATCGAGGAGTCAATCCGGCGCGCGGAAGGCAAGCTCATGAGCAGGGCCTCTTTCGGTGACATCACCGTGGGGTACGAGGACGAGGGCAGCGGCGACGCACTGGTCCTCATCCACGGCCACCCCTTCGACCGCTCCATGTGGCGGCCTCAGACAGCGCACTTCAGCCGGTCCGGATGGCGCGTGATCGCCCCTGATCTGCGCGGCTACGGCGAGAGCACGGTCGTGCCCGGCACCACGCCGCTGGAGACGTTCGTACGCGATGTCGTCGCCCTCCTCGACCACCTCGGCGTCGATCGTTTCGTCCTCGGCGGACTCTCCATGGGCGGACAGATCGTCATGGAGTTCTACCGGCTGTTCCCCGGCCGGATCCGGGGCCTCCTGCTCGCCGACACCTTCGCCGCGGCCGAGACGGAGGAAGGCCGCATCCGGCGCCACGAGACGGCGGACCGGCTCCTGCGCGAAGGAATGCGCGGATACGCCGAGGAGGTGCTGCCCAAGATGGTCGCGCCGGACAACATCAGGGCCCGGCCGGATGTCGCCCGTCATGTGCTGGGCATGATGTCCGAAGCCCCGCCCGAGGGCGCCGCGGCGGCCCTGCGCGGCCGGGCCGGGCGCCCGGACTATGTCGCGATGCTGGGGCGTATCGCCGTGCCCACGCTGGTCCTGGTGGGGGAGGACGACGCGTTCACGCCGGTGGAGGATGCGCGTCTGATCCAGGAGCGCGTCCCCGGTGCCACGCTCGCGGTGATCGAGGGGGCCGCGCACATGCCGAACCTGGAACGGGCAACGGAGTTCAACGCCGCGTTGGAGCACTTCCTGGACAGGCTGCGGACACGACGGCCCACAGACGTGTGACCCCGCCGGCCCCGGCCCGTCCTCACGCAGCCGCCACGCGTCGTAGCACCACGGACTTCCGCCGCGTTCACGCGAGGAGGGGCCCGCGTGAGGACGGGCCGCGTGAGGACGGGCTCGCGGTCCCTGGGAACTCGGGGTCGCTAGGGAAGCTGCTGGTCCGGGTCGAAGCTCAACCGGGCCCGTACGGTGTCGGGCCCGCGGACCCGTGAGGCGAAGGCGATCAGCTCGCACCTGCCCGCCTGCCGGCAGTCGACCGTGCTGCCGCCGATGGTCGTGAAGGTCACCGACACCGCCATGTCGCGGTCCATCACACCCTCGTCGGTCGTCGCCGGCGGCCGGCTGCCGGGGCGGCAGCCGAGGGTGTCGGCCGATCCGGTCAGGCATTCCAGCACGGAGACGTGGTACTGCGGTTCATAGCCGCGCCCGCTCACATGCACCGTCTGCCCGTTCAGCAGGTCGTGGTCGGGCGTCGCACTCAGCGTGGGCGGGGCTTCGAGCGGGCCGTGCGGCCTGAAGCGCAGCGGCACGGTGGTCAGCAGCGCGCCGTCGTTGTCGGTCAGCGCCAGCGAACAGGGGTTGGAGGGTGCCACCGTCCGGCAGTCGACGTTGCCTGCCGCCGTGCTCAGCTGCGCGTAGAGCTTCTTGGGCGAGGGGTAGTACGTGCCGTCGGGCAGGACCCGGTACTGCCGCCTGGTCTCCTCGTCGCAAGTCGCCACGGAGGCGGAGGGCCCGCACTCCTTCACCCATACGTACTGCTTCGGTGGCCCGTCGCTGATCGTCACGGTGATGATGTCACCGTCGAGCAGGCCGACCGTGCGGCTCACCTTCAACGCCGGTCCTGCGGGAGCCGGTTCGGCCGATCCCGGCTGCGCCCCCACCATGGACAGCAGTAACCCGCCGCACATCAGACCCGCGCCCACGGCTGCTCTGCGCGCGTTCGTCATCCATCTCATCGCTCAAGGCCTCCCAGCCTCCGTGAAAACACCGGTCAGGCGCACTGCGGGTGACGCACAACTGCCAGGGGCCCCAGTCCCCATGCCTTCGCCTCATCGGTAGCTTCCTCGCGCCGTAACCGTCCGGGGTGCATCCTCATGGTCCGGACGGGCGAGCGGCCAGAGCGCGAATCGGTCACCCCGAAGGGCGGCGACCGGACCCGGTCCTGCTCAACCGGCGCATGACCGCCCGTTCCCAGGACAGGACCTGGCCGAGGGCGACCGTGACCGTGACGACGGCGAAGAGCCCGGTCAGCCGGGACAGCAGGACGAAGGGCGACCCGAAGGGCCCGAATCGATCGAAGCCGCGGGCAACGGCACGCGGCATGGAGAACTTTGAGCCCTCACGGGTGGAGTCGTGGACCTCGCGGAGGAACGGGAGCCTCGCGAGGAACGCGTTCGCCTGCCTTCATCCCGGCCCGCGGGCGGAGTCGCTCAGGAGCGGGGAGGCCCGTCGTCGTAGCGCTGCTCGAAGACGTGCGAGCGGACGCGGCGGGCGGTACGGCGCTGGGCGCTGCAGGCCATGACGGTGCCGAAGGCCAGGGCCGCCGCTCCCGCGATCATGAAACCCGAGCCGAGGACGTCGACATCGACCCAGGTGAGCTGCCAGGTGACGTAGAACCTCAGAGCGGCTCCGAGGGCTATGAGGGCGAGTCCGCCCGCTGCGGTCATGAGCGGCCTCCTCTGGATGGGGCGCCCAACGGGTGCTCCCTGTCTCTCGTCCGGATTTCTTCCCTCAGCGTGCGGGCCCGCAGCGGGAATGTCCTGGTGGGGAGCACCCGATTGCGCCGATCGAGTCTCCGGCGCGCGGCGGCGAGGGTCCTTCCGTACGGTGAAGCCGTCCTTCCGATACGCGAACGGGCGGTGTGCGGACCTGTCCCCGGGCCTCCCGGGTGCCGCCCGGGACGGTAGGAGGCCGGATGCACCGATCGGACTCTGCTTCCACGCCGCCCGGCGCCGGCGGCAGGCCTCCGGCGCCCGGCCGGCCTGGCGCCCTCTTCAGGCGGCCCCGGCGTGCGACGCGCAGCGAGCTCAGCCAGCTGGTCTGCGCGGTCGTGGGGTTCGGGCTGGGACTCGCGGTTCCCGAGGTGAAGTCCGGCCCACAGATCGACGCCGGCCGGGTGAGCAGCCTCCTCTTCTCCGTGGGGTTCGGCGTCGTCAGCCTGGTGAGCATCATCTACTCGGTGCTCTTCCTGGTGGTGCAGTTCTCCGCCAGCGCGTTCAGCCCGCGGCTCGGCCTGTTCCGCGACGATCCGATCGTGTGGCGGACCTTCGCGTTCGCCATCGGGGTCTTCGTCTTCGCCATGACCGCGGGGCTCTCGATCGGAGCGGAGCAAGAGGTGTCCGTCTTTCTGCCCTGTGTGGCCGTGCTTCTCGCGCTGGTGGCGCTGGCGTTGATGCGCACCCTCCAGACCAGGGCTTTCGCGTCGATCCAGCTCGCGCCCGCGCTGGGGGCGGTCACGGCGCGGGCCCACCACCTGTTCGACGCGCTGTACACACAGCCGTACACGGGCTTCGCCACCGGCCGGGAGCCGGACGCGGGCGCCGCGGTCACACTGCGCTGGACGCGGAGAGCCGCCGTCCTGCAGCAGATCGACGTGCCGACGCTCGTCGCTGCGGCCAAGGAGCACGGCTGTGTGGTCACTCTGCGTCCGCACATCGGCGGCACTCTGGTACGCGGCATGGCACTCGCCGACGTGCGGGGCGGCGAGCTGCCCGAGCAGGCGCTGCACAGGACCCTGGTGACCGGCGAGGAGCGCAGTCTCGCGCAGGACCCCGAATTCGCCTTCCGGCTGCTGGCGGACATCGCACTCAAGGCGCTCTCCCCGGCAGTGAACGACCCCGCCACCGCCGCCCAGGCCCTGGACCACACCGAGGACCTGCTGATCCGGATCGCGGACCGTGACCTGGACGTCGGCCGGATCGCCGACGACGGTGGGACGGTCCGCGTGGTCGTTCCCGTGCCCGGGTGGGAGCGGTTCATCGCCCTGTCCGTCGACGACGTCACCGTCGCTGCCCTCGCCTCGCCCATGGTGCTGCTCAGACTCCGCACCCTGCTGAGGCGGCTGCTGGAGGCATGTCCCGCATCACGGCGCCCGCTGGTGGGCGACCGGCTCCGCTGGGTCGAGCAGGTCGGGGCCGAGGACTACCCTCTCCATTGGGAGCCGTATGCAGATGAAACGCCATAGTGCGGGGCAAATTTCGCAAAGCTATCCTGGCGAGGATCCTGGCCGCCTGACCGGACTTTCCGGTCCCTCCTCCGGAGCGAGCGCATGGCAGGACGGGACTGGCCCGTGATCGGACCCGCCGAGAGGCTGGCCCTCAACCGCATGGGCAGCTTCGACTGGGATCTGGCGAACGGGACCTTCGAGCTCGACGAACCGGGCCTGGCCGTCTTCGACCTGGGCCCGGGAGAATTCGACGGCAGACCCGAGTCGCTCAGCTCCCGGGTGCCGCCCGAGGAGAGCCTGCGCCTCGAATCGGTCGTCGGCCAGGCCATCGAGCGGGGGCGCACCTCGTACGGCGCGTACTTCCAGGTGAGGCGCCGCAACGGAATCCGGCAGTGGACCCATGTACGGGGGCGGATCCTGCGTGACGCACGGGGCAGCGCCCACCGGGTCGTCGGCATCGTGCGCAACGCGACCACCGAGCTCACCGAATTCGCGGTGATCAGCCCACTGGAGGCCGACCGGCAGCGGATGGCCGCCATGGTCCAGGGCACCACGGAGGTACTGTCGCGGGCCGTGACCGTGGACGATGTCACCGCCGCTCTCACGGGCACGGCCGGCCTGGAGCGCTTCGGCGCCGACGGGCTCGCCCTGGGGCTCGTCGACGGCTCCGCCTTCAAGATCATCGCGCTCTCCGGCGAGTCGATGGAAGTGATCAAAGAACTGACGCTCAACAAGCTGGACGCCTCGCTGCCGCTCGCCGAGGCGGTCCTCACCCAGGAGCCACGGTTCGTCACCTCCCTGGACGAGCTCGCCGTCAAGTTTCCGAAACTGGCGCCGTACATCCGTCGGCTCGGCGTCGATGCCGCCGCGTTTCTGCCCCTGGTCGCCCAGGCCCGTTCCATCGGAGGGCTGGCGCTCTTCTACCGCGGCCGGACCCAATTCTCCGCCGAGGACCGCACCCTGTGCCGTGGGCTGTCCGGCATCGTCGCCCAGTCGCTGCAGCGAGCCATCCTCTTCGACAAGGAGCGGGAGTTCGCGACCGGCCTCCAGTTCTCCATGCTCCCGCGCCACATCGCCGATTTCCCGGGCGCCGAGATCGCCGTGCGCTACCACGCGGCGTGGAGCGGCCGCGAGGTCGGCGGAGACTGGTACGACGTGATCGCCCTGCCCCGCGGACGCGTCGGGATCGTGGTCGGCGATGTCGAGGGGCACGACACGCACGCCGCCGCGATCATGGGCCAGCTGAGGATCGCCCTGCGCGCCTTCGCCGGCGAGGGGCACGACCCCTCCACCGTGCTCGCCCGTGCCTCGCGCTTCCTCGCCGAACTCGACACCGACCGCTTCGCCACCTGTACGTACGCCCAGGTCGACCTGGTTACGGGAGGCGTGCGGGCCGTACGGGCGGGCCACTTGGGGCCGCTGATCCGGCACACCGACGGACGGGTCGGCAGCCCGAATCTGCGCGGAGGACTGCCCCTCGGCCTGGCCACGGAGTTCGAGGAGGAGGAGTACCCCGAGTCGCGGCTGGACCTCGTGCCCGGCGAAACGCTCGTGCTGTGCACCGACGGCCTCGTGGAGGAGCCCGGACTCGACATCGCCGCCGGGATCCAGGCGCTCGCCGACGCCGTGCGCAGCGGACCCGACGAGGCGGGCGCGCTCGCCGACCATCTCGCGGACCAGCTGTGGCGGCGGTGGGGGACCGGCGACGACGTCGCCCTGCTCATCCTGCGCCGGGCACCCGATCCCGGGACCCATCGGGCCCCCAGGATCCACCAGTACGTCCACCAGGCCGACCCGGAGGGACTGGCCGAGGCGCGCACCGCACTGCGCCACGCGCTGGAGGACTGGGGACTGGCCAGACTGGCCGACGATGTGGAACTCGCCGCCGGTGAACTGCTGGTCAACGTACTCCTGCACACCGAGGGCGGAGCCGTGCTGACGCTGGAGGTCCTGCCCGAACCGGTCAGGCGCGTGCGGCTGTGGGTGAAGGACCGCTCCAGCGTCTGGCCGCGCCGCAGGACGCCCGGTGAAGCGGCGACCTCAGGACGGGGTCTGAACATGATCGACGCGGTGTCCGCGCGCTGGGGCGTGGAGCCCCGGGGCGAGGGCAAGGCCGTCTGGTGCGAATTCGAACCGCCGGACACCGCGAGCTGAGGGTCCCGGACGGCCGGGACATGGGACGGAACGCGCTGCGGGCGCCGCGCCGTTGCCGGGGCGCGGCGGGCCCCGCCGACGGTGGGTGACACCGCATTCTGAGCGGTCCGAAGGCCGTTGGAGGTCAAAGGGGTCGGCTTGCCGGAGGGCTTTCCGGCTGCCGGCGCTGAACCGTGTCGTTCGCTCCGTCGAGGAATTCGACGACCGCGAGGAGCGCGAGGACTCCGATGGCCAGCCAGATGGTGACCATGCTGGTGGGGTGGTCCCAGAGTGCGAACACCACAGCCGCCACGACGACCACGCCCCAGTTGAGCCACGTCTTCCAGTGGTGGACCCAGGTACCGACACGACCGGTGTCCAGCCCCGTGGCACCACGCACAGCGCCGATTCCGGACCTCCACATCTCCCGCGCCTTCACCGCCCAGCGCCCGGGGCCGCTGAGCCAGGCTCCCAGCGCGATCACCGCGCCGAGGGTGACGACGGTGCGCACGCTCGAGCGCAGGAAACGGATCAGCGTCTCGTAGACCGAGGAGGCGGCCGCCTGGTTCACCGAGGCGGGCAGTGCGTCCAGATAGTACGTACGGAACGCCGTCAGTCCGATACCGAGGATGCCCACGGCGACCGCGATGCCCAACACCGCGGCGATCAGCGCCCGTCGGCGGTGTACGGCCAGGAGGACGCCCGCCGCCGCGATCAGTACGGCCACGATGGGGAGCCAGACCCCCATGATCTCCAGGAGCCGGAAGACCTTCTTTCCCTTGCCGATCTGGTCGGACGTCGCGACGACGAAGCTGGTGTGCACCTCGGGGATCTTCTCCGCGACCGTCAGACCACGGTCGATGAGGCGTTGCTTGACCCGGTCGATGACCGGGGCGAGATCCACCGTGACCTGGTCCCCCTTGAGCACGACGGCGCCGCCCCCCTCACCGGTGAGCGCCTTGACCATCGTGTCGTGGGCGCGGCGGTTCACCTCGGTCCAGATGGTGGCGAAGGCGTCGCTGGAGACGAACCGCGCTGTCACCGCCTGCACGAGGCTCTTGAGGCCGCTGGTGAGCGGACCGCTGAGCTTGCTGAGCGCGGCATCCAGCTTGGGCCGGTCCTCCGGGGCGACCTCCGCGATCAGGTCGGACACACTGATGTGCTCCATCACCGCGTTCGTGATCCGGTTGGTCACGGCGGCCTGTACATCGGGGTCCGAGGCGAGCGGCTCCACGGTGGCCACGTACCGGTCGGTGTCCCCCACGATGTCGGCGGTCCAGACCGAGACCGCGCACAGCGGGGCCAGAATCACCGCCAGCACGATCAGTACCGCGGAGAAGAACGAACGCACACGGTGCCGGGGCTTCTTGCTCTCCAGGGAGGCAACCTTGTGGCGCAGCTCCGCCAGCTCGGCCCGTTCCGCCGAGGTCAGTCGTCCGTCCCCCGATGCGTCGGCGTTGCTCACCAGGTCTCCGTCCGCCGTTGCTGCTGTTGGCGTCAGCTAAACCCGGGGATCCGGCGTCGGCACGGCACGTGGGCATACGGGTGAATCCGGCGCCGCCGCCGACCACGCGCCGTCCGTGTCACGTCGGCGGGCGGGTTCACCCGGACGGCCGCGTCCAGGTGGTCGCAGGTCCGGGCGCCGCACAGGCTCGGTCTGACCTCGCCCCTCGACGAAGGAGTCAACCCATGTCACAGACAGCGAACCGGTCGGGCACCCACGGCAGATCAGGCGCGGGCGGGGGCGGCGCATGGGCGGCGGGCGGCACGCTGTTCGCCGGTGTGCTGCTCCTCATCGACGGAATCCTGGCCGTCGTCAACGGCATCGCGGCCATCGCCGACGACGACATCTACGTGCGCGCCGACAACTACGCCTACACGTTCTCTCTGACCACCTGGGGCTGGATCCACCTGGTCCTCGGTGTGATCGCCGTCGCCACGGGCTGGGGCATCCTGAGGGGCGCCGGCTGGGCCCGTGTGCTGGGCGTGGTGATCGCCTCGCTGAGCGTCGTCCTCAACTTCATCTGGCTGCCGTACCAGCCGTTCTGGGCCGTGATCGCGATCGGCGTGGGCCTCTACGTCATCTGGGCGCTGTGCACGGACCGCTCGATCGGCACGGTCTGAGCCGCTTGCCGCGGCGCCGGGTGAATACTCGTCACGCGCTCGTCCGTACCCGGACGGAAGGAAGACGATCATGCTCACGAACAGCAAGGCGTTCAGCGGCTTCGCGGTCACCGATCTCAAGAAGGCGAAGGAGTTCTACGGTGGGACGCTCGGTCTGCGGGTCACGGAGCGGGAGGGCGGGCCCGGTGGCCTGCTGACCCTGCACCTCGGCAGTGGCGCGGACGTACTCGTCTACCCGAAGCCGAACCATGTGGCGGCGAACTACACCGTGCTCAACTTCCCGGTCTCCGACATCGACGCCGTGGTCGAGGAACTGACCCGGCGCGGGGTGACCTTCGAGCGGTACGCGGGCTTCGACCAGGACGACAACGGGGTCATGCGGGCGCATGGCCCGCCGATCGCGTGGTTCACGGACCCCGCCGGGAACACCCTCGCCGTGCTCCAGCCGGACTGAGGCCGCTGTCTGAAGGGCGAGCGAGCCCGGATGTCAGTCGGTGGGCGGGCACCGCAGTTTGTTCCCGGTCACCGGCGCCCCCTCCACGCTGCTGCGGTCGTAGACGACCTTGACGACCGCCGATGCCCCGGTTCCGACGGCGATGTCGAAGACCGGCCCGTGCCCGGCGACCGGACGCAGCGTGGCGCCGGGGAGGGCGGCCGCGACCGTGGGGGCGTACCGGTCCCAGTACGGATCGAAGGTGATGACGGTCGGGCCGCCCGGCCTCGGCTTCGCGGGCAGCGTGGGGGTGTTGTCGACCACGAAGCTGTTGGCCGACATCGCCGCGGCGACCTCGGGGTCCGTCACGCGCAGATGGATCGAGGACGGCGGGATGTCGACGGGGACGTCGTTGCTCGGGCGGATCCTGGTGTCGCCGACGATCGGCCGGTCCTCACGCAGCGCGTCCCACAGAGCGGCCGAGCGCTCCTTGTGCCACAGCAGGGTGGATCCCCACTCCGGCACGCGGTGGTCGAAGTCCGAGATCGGCACGGTCGCGAACTCCGTCTGATCGGCCTTGAGCCGGCGCAGTACGGAGCCTAGGTGCATCAGATCCAGCAGGCTGGTGTCGGCGTCGGCGCGCACCGACTTGCGCAGCGTGATCGCCGTGTCGATGGCGGCGGCCGGGTTGGCGAAGGCTCCCTCGTCCCTGAGCCGGGAGAGCATTTCGATGAGCAGGCGCTGCTGACGGCGTACCCGGCCCAGGTCGCCGGGCGGGGCGACATGACGGGCGCGTACGTACCTCAGGGCGCGGCGGCCGTCCAGCCGGTGCGTTCCCCGCGACAGCTCCAGCCCGGAACCGTCGTCCGTCAGACGCTTGTCGGTGCAGACGGTCGCGCCTCCCATACGGTCGACGGCGGACGCGAATCCGCTGAAGTCCGTCTCCAGATAGTGATCGATGCCGAGCCCGGTCGCCTTTTCCACGGTCCGCACCGCGAGGTCCCCGTCGCCGTGGGCGAAAGCGCCGTTGATTTTCCCCGAGTGCCGTTCATGCGCATGGTCGGCGAACTCCACGTACGAGTCACGCGGAATGGAGACCGCGCTCATCCGGCGGCCGTCCTCGGCGAGATGAACGAGCATCATCACATCGGTGCAGTCGCATTCCTTGCCGCCGACATGGAGGCGTTGGATCTCTTGTGGCGACATGCCCGTGCGGCGGTCGATTCCGACGACGAGGACATTGGTGCCCTTGGTCTCCTTGATGCCGGAGACCGGGGAAACGGGCTGTTCGGACGTCCAGAGGGAGCCGCCCGTGGCGAGTGTGGCGACCAGGACGGCCGTGAGCGTAAGGCTGCGCACAGAGGACTCCTCCGACATCGGATATCGACCAATCATCAGACAGAAGCATGAAATGGCTGCCCTGGCCTGTATTGACCGTCGATTCACGTGCCGGTGTCGTGCACACGGAAAAGGGTCCGCCCGCTGTATCGCGGACGGACCCTTTCCTTCGAGGAACCTGAACCGGAGAAGGGAACCGGTCAGACGGTGATGATCGCCGGGTCGCTCACACCCGGACGACCGTTCTCGACATGCCCGGCGAACCGGCGCAGGAACGCCGCGTCCGTGTCGGACACCACGCTCAGGTCGTACCAGCGCTTGCTGCCGCACAGATCCACGGTGTGCACGACACGCTTGCCCGGACGCACGGTGAAGGTCTGCTTCCTGCCGCCGTACGCCTGGGTCAGCGTGAGGCGGCAGCTGGTTCTGCCGGTGTTCTTCATGGTCAGCTCGACGCTGCCGGTGGAGGCGATGTGGCGTGCGGTCACCTCCGGGCCCGCGGTCTTGCCGGGCCCCTTGAAGGTGCGTACGAAGCCGTTCGGGCCGTACACCGACAGGTCGTACACGCCGTTGGAGTACACCGTGTTCCAGGTGTCGGAGAGCTGCTTTCCGGCGGAGGTCGTGTACGTCCACGGCCCGTCCGTACGGTTCGCGGAGGTCACCAGGAACTGTGCGCCCGCCGAGGCGCCCGAGCCGAAGGTGAGCGTGAAGCGCCCGGTCGCCGGGTTCAGAGCGCCGTCGACCAGCGGTGCGTACGGCAGCGGACGCGCGCGCCGCGAGCCCTTCTCCTGCTTCGGCAGCTCCGGGTTGGCAGGCGGCGTGGGCACATAGCTGGGGTGCCGCGCGTGGTCCGGCGGCTCGTACCCGTCGGTGTCCGGGAGGGCCGCGGGCGCGGTGTTCTTGAGGCCGAAGTCGAAGGCCGAGGTCAGGTCTCCGCAGATGGCGCGCCGCCACGGCGAGATGTTCGGCTCGCCGACCCCGAAGCGACTCTCCATGAACCGGACGATCGAGGTGTGGTCGAAGACCTCGGAGCAGACGAAGCCGCCGGTGCTCCAGGGGGAGACGACGAGCATGGGCACGCGCTGGCCGAGGCCGTAGGGACCCGCGGCGTACTTGGCGTCGCCCTTGAAGTGGTCGAGTGCGGTGTCCACGGTCGACAGGCCCTGGGCGGACGATGCGGGCGGGTAGGGCGGCGGCACGTGGTCGAAGTACCCGTCGTTCTCGTCGTACGTGATGAACAGCGCGGTCTTGCTCCACACCTCGGGGTTGGACGTGAGCGCGTCGAGCACCTGCGCGATGTACCAGGCGCCGTAGTTCGCCGGCCAGTTCGGGTGCTCGGAGAAGGCCTCGGGGGCGGCGATCCAGGAGATCTGGGGGAGCTTCCCCGCCTTCACATCGGCCTTGAGTATGTCGAAGTACCCGTCGCCGTTCTTGGCGTTCGTGCCGGTGCGGGCCTTGTCGTACAGCGGGTCGCCAGGCTTGGCGTTGCGGTACTTGTTGAAGTAGAGCAGCGAGTTGTCGCCGTAGTTGCCGCGGTAGGCGTCCTCGATCCAGCCCCAGGAGCCGGCCGCGTCCAGGCCGTCGCCGATGTCCTGATAGATCTTCCACGAGATCCCGGCCCGCTGGAGCCGCTCGGGGTACGTCGTCCAGTCGTACCCGGCCTCGTCGTTGGCGAGGACCGGGCCGCCGCCCTTGCCGTCGTTGCCCGTGTGGCCCGACCACATGTAGTAGCGGTTGGGGTCGGTGTTACCGATGAAGGAGCAGTGGTACGCGTCGCAGACGGTGAAGGCGTCCGCGAGCGCGTAGTGGAAGGGGATGTCCTGCCGGGTCAGGTACGCCATCGTCCCGGCGGACTTGGCCGGAATCCACTGGTCGTACTTGCCGTTGTTCCAGGCCTTGTGGCCGCCCGACCAGTCGTGGTTGAGGCCCTCGATGAACTGCATGCCGAGGTTTTCGGCGTCGGGGTGGTAGGGCAGCACGTCCTTGGAGCCGTCGGACTGGTGCCAGACCGACTTGCCGGGACCCGTCGTCACCGGGCGCGGGTCGCCGAAGCCGCGTACGCCCTTCATCGCGCCGAAGTAGTGGTCGAACGAACGATTCTCCTGCATGAGCACGACGATGTGCTCGATGTCCTTGATGGTGCCGGAGCGGCGTGCGGCGGGGATCGCGGCGGCACGGTCGATGCTGCTCGACAGGGCCGAGAATCCCGCGGTCGCGCCCGCGATCTGAAGGAAACGCCGCCGATTGAGTTCAGGCATGAGTGTGAGCCTCTTGGGTTGGGGGACAGGAGCGAACGGAGTGTCCAAGAGGAACCGGAGGAAGGGAAGGTCCGGTGTCGGCCGTGTGAAAGGGCGGAGTACTCACCGCGAACACACGGACAGAGCCGGTGTGCGGGAGGCAGAGGCAAGGTACTGGCGGGGCGTCAGACCGACGGTGCGCCGCCCGGGCGTTGCGGGTGTACCGGCTCCGCAGGTCGGCGCCGTCCGGTACGAGGACACTCGTCTTCGCGACCGTCATACAGCGCGCCCAACCCCCCGGGACCTGAGACCACACGGTCCTCAGGAGGACGGGACCGCGCTCGATCCGGTCCAGTCGAGCAGTTCATCGGCGCCGAAGGTGTTGATGATCCGCGTGGCCGGCACCCCGCACTCCTCGGCCCGGGAGCAGCCGATGATCTGCCAGTCCAGCTGCCCGGGGGCGTGGGCGTCCGTGTCCACGGCGAACCAGACCCCCGCGTCGACCGCGAGACGCAGCAGTCGTCTGGGGGGATCCAGCCGCTCGGGTCTGCTGTTGATCTCCACGGCGGTGCCGTGCGCCGCGCAGGCGGCGAAGACCTCGTCCGCTTCGAACCGCGACTCGGGCCGCCGCTTCTCTGCGATGAGCCGGCCCGTGCAGTGACCCAGCACATCGGCCAGCGGATTGCGGACCGCTTCGACCAGCCGCCGGGTCATCGCTGCCGACTCCATCCGCAGCTCCGAGTGGACCGAGACGACCACGAGATCGAGCTGGTCCAGCAGCTCCGGATCCTGGTCCAGCGAACCGTCCACGAGGATGTCGCACTCGATGCCCGTCAGCAGCCGGAATGGGGCCCACTGCCGGTTGAGGTCCGCCACGACCCCCAGCTGTTCCCGCAGCCGCTCCGCGGTCAGACCACCGGCGACCGTCAGCCGGGGCGAGTGGTCGGTGAGGACGGCCCATGCGTGACCGAGAGCGATCGCCGTACGTCCCATGGCCTCGATGGGACTGCCGCCGTCCGACCAGTCCGAGTGCAGATGGCAGTCGCCGCGCAGCAGAGCGCGCAACCGCGCGCCGCCGTCGGCGAGCGGCACGGACGCCTCCTCCTCCAGAGCCTGGAGATAGCGCGGGACCTCACCGGCCAGAGCCTCCCGGACGACCTGCGCGGTCTTGGGACCGATACCCTTCACGGCCTGCAGCGTGCCTGCGCGCACACGCCGGCGGATCTCGTCGTCGGGTATCTGCGACAGGACGGCCGCCGCCGTGCGGAAGGCACGGACCCGATACGTCTCGGCCCGGCTGCGCTCCAGCAGAAACGCGACCCGGTCCAGCGCCTCCACGGGGTGCATCGCAGCTCCTTCGCACCGTGAGGTTCCACTGTCACCCGCCCCGGATGCCACGGCACGCCGAGCGGGGGTCGCTCAGGGTAGTCACGCGAATGGCAGGTGTGACAGCGCCGGGGGAAAATGAACGGCCGGATCTCTTCCCGGTGTACGGATCTCTTCCCGACGTACGGCAGTTCCGCCCGGACCCGTCCTACACCGGGGCCCGGACTGCCCGCTGGTGCTTTCACTCAAGGAGGGCACTGATGTTGATGCCGGACATCGCTGTGATCGCCGGGCTGATGGCCCGCTACCGGGCCCACGAACACCACTTTCTCGCCGCCCCCCACGACCACGGTGCGCGGATGCGCTTCGAGGACACCGCGTACACCCTGTGTGTGCTGATGGGTGAGCGCACGGCCAGGGAAGCCGTCCTCGCGGCGGAACGCTACGTCGCCCGCGCCCGGCCGAAGAAGGGTGCCGCAAAGGAGCGTCCCTGACCCACGGTGCGCCAACCCACGGTGCGCTGAGCCCGGCCACGGCCGGAGGGAGCCGATCACGTCTGACCCGATCATCACCGGCGGGAAGGATCGAGGAGTGCGTGATCATCCCACGTCCGACAGCCTCTCGGTGGCCGAGCTGGTCCGAAGGCCCGCCGTCGTCCAGATCTTTCGCTCGACGGCCGCCGCCACGCTCGCCTACGTCGCCGCCCTGGCGCTGAGCAGCGAGCCCGCTCCGCTCACCGCCCCCCTGACGGCGCTCCTCGTCGTCCAGGTGACCTTCTACTCCACGCTCACCACCGGCATCCGCCGGGTGAACTCCGTCGTCGCGGGCGTGCTGATCGCCATCGGATTCAGCGCGCTCATGGGCCTGAGCTGGTGGAGCCTCGGGCTGATCATCCTCGCGGCGCTGGTCGTGGGGCGCCTGGTGCGGGTCGGTGAGTTCGTCCCGGAGGTCGCCATCAGCGCCATGCTCGTGCTGGGCGTGACCCGGGTGGCGAGCACGGCGTGGGACCGGGTCCTGGAGACCCTGATCGGCGCGGTCGTCGGGCTTCTGTTCAACTTTGTGTTCGTGCCCCCCGTATGGGTGGGTCCGGCAGGTGAATCCATCGAGGACCTCGCCCGGCGCATGCGCCGTCTTCTCCTGCGCATCGGCGAGGAACCGAGCAGCCCCACGACCGTCGCGCGGGCCGCCGCCCGTCTCCACGAGGCACGCCGTCTCGACAACGACATCGCCGACGTGGACGCGGCACTGCGCCAGGCGGAGGACAGCCTCCGGCTCAATCCGCGGGTCAAGGAGGGGCTGCTGTACCGCGTGGTGCTGCGCACCGGGCTCGACACGCTGGAGATCTGCGCGGTGGTGCTGCGGGTGGTGGCCCGCACGATGACCGACCTCGCCAAGGCGCGCCGGGAGGAGGAACTGTTCCCTCCCGAGGAAGGCGCCGCACTGGAGGACCTTCTGAGCCATGTGGCCGACGCCCTGGTCAGCTTCGCGGTGCTGGTCACCACGGAGGTCAGCGAGAGCGCCGACGCGGCGGAGGCCAGACTCGCCGGTGAACTCGCGGCGGCCGCCACGGCCCGGGAGAAAGCGGCCCGGCTGCTGCTCGACGGCGTTCTGCGGAATCCGCGCCACTGGCAGTTGAAGGGAGCGCTGCTCACCGAGATCGACCGGATCCTGGACGAGCTCGACATGGAGCACCGCACCCGGCGCCTGATGGAGGAGCTGGACCATGCCACGCGCGAACAAGGGGAGCGGTATCCGCGGATCGCCGGCCTGCGCCGACGGAACCGCGACAGGCGACGGGGGCGGGCAGCGGCCCACTGACCGGGCGGGCCGCGGCACGGCGTGGGCGACAGCCGTTGTCTGCCGCCCGTGAGGCGTCGGCGTCCCCGCCAGCCGGGCGCGGGTCCCTCGAAGCCGTCGCCCTTTCGTTGCCCGCCCTGGAGGCGGACGGCGAGGCGGCGCCGAACGCCCCGCTGCAGGAGTGTGGCCGAGGGAACAACGGGTACCTGCCCTGCGTCCTGGCCCGCCGGGTCGGCGGGCCCGGTGGCGGTGGCGGAGGCGGCCTGCCAACGTCGACATGAAGGACGGACGTCGAGGAAGCGGGTGGACCCCATGGTGTCGGGAGTTGCCGGGCAACCCTCCGAGGACGGCGCCGCCGGAAATGAGCGCTTCGGCGTCGAGGTGCGCGGGGACTCCGGCACGGCCGTCCTCGCACTCACGGGGGAACTGGACCACGACACGGCCGAGCCGCTGAGACGGGCACTCGCCGACTGCGTGGAGGCCGCACCCGAGCGGATCGTGGTGGACTTCGGGGACCTGGAGTTCTGTGACTCCACCGGACTGAATGTGCTGCTGCGGGCGCGGCTGTCGGCGATCGAGGCGGGCTGCGGTCTTGAGCTCGCCGCGCTGCGGCCGCCGGTGGCGCGGATGTTCGACGTCACCGGGGCACACGCGGTGTTCACGGTGTACGCCAGTCTCGCCGAAGCGCTGGCGGACCGGCGGCCGACGTAGCGGAGGTACGGATGGGCGTGAGCCTCCGCGGGCAGGGGCAGACCCGCCGACTGGTGCTGTTCGGGACCAAGGGGGTGGTGAGCCGCTGCCGCGACTTCACCGAGGAGGCCCTGGCCGACTGGGGCTGGACACCCGCCGAGACCGAGCGGGACGCGGAGCTCGTCGAGGACGTGTTGCTGCTGGTGTCGGAGGTGGTCACCAATGCCTGTCTGCATGCGGGCGGGCCGACGGAGCTGGCCCTGAACCACAGTGATGACCGGCTGCGCATCGAGGTCGCGGACGGCAGCCCGCAGCGGCCGAGACCCCGGCCGCGGAAGGCCGTCTCACAGCCGGGAGGCCATGGGCTGATCGTGCTGGAGCGGCTGGCGCGGAGCTGGGGCTCTGAGCGCCGGGGCGACGGGAAGGCCGTCTGGTTCGAGGTCACGCCCCCGAAGCGGGCCTGAGGCCTTTCTTTTGGATCTTCTGAGCCCGTCGGCGACGGCCGTGTGCCGCAAAGGCTCTCCGACGGCTGGGGCCGGGTCCCGCGAGGGCCGGGGCAGGACGGTCGGGTCAGTGGTCGCCGGCCGGGGTGAGCCGGGCGGGCAGGCGCTGCTCGTTGATCCGGCCGGGGTGTCCGGCGCGGGTGCGCGTGTCACAGTGGGGGAAGCCGTCGGGACCGCGTGTCGGCGGCCTGACGGCATGCCGCTGTGAGAGACGACAGGGCGAGGTCAGCGATGGATGTGTCCGCCCGCACGCCCGATCCGGAGCAGCCCGATCCGGAGCAGCCCGGCCCCGAGCAGCCCGGTCCGGAGCGCGGCGGAGCCTTTCCGGAGCGCGTGGTTCCGCCGGAGCTGAGCGAAGAAGCGCTGAGGAAGTTGCTGGCCGGGCTGACGGCCGTACGGGACGGGGACCTCACCGCCCGGCTCCCCGACGACGCCAACGGGCTCCTCGGGGAGATCGCGGCCATCTACAACGGCATGGTGGACCAGCTCTCCCTGGTCACCTCCGAGGTCACCCGGCTGGCCCGGGAAGTGGGCGGTCAGGGTCTGCTCGGCGGCCACGCGCGCGAGCCGCGCGTCCCCGGGGTATGGCGTGAGCTCACCGACGGCGTCAACACCATGGCGGACAACCTGACCTCCCAGGTCCGCTCCATCGCCCAGGTCGCAACCGCCGTGGCCCGCGGAGACCTCACCCAGAAGATCAGGGTGGACGCGCGCGGCGAGATCCTGGAGCTCAAGGAGACCATCAACACGATGGTCGACCGGCTCTCCTCCTTCGCGGAGGAGGTCAGCCGCGTCGCCCGCGAGGTGGGAACGGACGGGAAACTGGGTGGTCAGGCCGCCGTCCAGGGTGTCTCGGGCACCTGGAAGGACCTCACGGACAACGTCAACTTCATGGCGGACAACCTCACCAACCAGGTCCGCAACATCGCCCAGGTGACCACCGCGGTGGCGCGGGGCGACCTGACGCGCAAGATCGACGTAGCCGCCCGCGGAGAGATCCTGGAACTCAAGACGACGATCAACACGATGGTGGATCAGCTGTCCTCCTTCGCCGCCGAGGTCACACGCGTGGCCCGGGAGGTCGGCAGCGAGGGCCGGCTGGGCGGCCAGGCAGAGGTGGAGGGCGTCTCCGGCACCTGGAAGCGGCTCACCGAGAACGTCAATGAACTGGCCGGCAATCTGACCCGGCAGGTCCGCGCCATCGCCGAGGTCACGAGCGCCGTTGCCGAGGGCGATCTCACCCGGTCCATCGCCGTCGAGGCACCCGGCGAGGTCGGCGACCTCAAGGACAACATCAACGCGATGGTGGAATCGCTGCGTGCGACGACCCGGGCCAATCAGGAACAGGACTGGCTCAAGACGCATGTGGCGCGTATGGCGAGCCTGATCCAGGGCACGCGCAGCCTCACCGCGGTCGCCGAACTGATCATGACCGAGGTGCCCCCGCTCGTCTCCGCCCAGTACGGCGGCTTCTTCCTGGCGCAGAACGAGGGCCAGGGACCCGAGCTGGTCATGATCGCCTCCTACGGCGCGCCCGACGACCCGGCCGAAGGGGCCCGTCGCTTCCGTTTCGGGCAGTCCCTCGTCGGTCAGGCGGCGCGGAGCCGTAACACCATCACGGTCGACGACCTCCCCGCGGGATACGCGACCATCGTCTCCGGAACGGGCCGGATGGACCCCAGCAACCTGATCGTGCTGCCCATCGTCGTCGAGGACCAGGTGCTCGGTGTCATCGAACTGGCCGCGCTGCGCCCGCTGACCGCCATCGACCGGGACTTCCTCGACCAGTTCATCGAGACGGTCGGTGTGAACCTCAGCTCGCTGATCGCCAATGTGCGCACCGACGAGCTCCTGGACCAGTCGCAGCGGCTGACCGCCGAACTGAGCACACGCTCCCGTGAGCTGCAGGCCCGTCAGGAGGAGCTCCAGCGCTCCAACGCCGAACTCAAGGAGAAGGCCGCGCTGCTGGCCGACCGCAACCGCGACATCGAACGCAAGAACCTCGAGATCGAGCAGGCCCGGCAGGAACTGGAGGCCCGCGCCCAGCAGCTGTCGCGCACCTCGATGTACAAGTCGGAGTTCCTGGCCAACATGAGCCATGAGCTGCGTACGCCCCTGAACAGCCTCCTCATCCTCGCCCAGTTGCTCGCCCAGAACCTCGAAGGCAATCTGACGCAGAAACAGGTCGACTACGCCGAAGTGATCCACTCCGCCGGATCCGACCTGCTGCAGCTGATCAACGACATCCTGGATCTGTCGAAGGTCGAGGCCGGAAAGATGGACGTCCATCCCGAGGCGTTCCCGCTCCGGCAGCTCCTGGATTACGTCGAGGCCACGTTCAGGCCCGTGGCCGCCGATCGCGATCTGGAGTTCCTGGTGGTCACGGCTCCGGGCGTCCCCGACGAACTCGTCACCGACGAGTCCCGGCTGCGGCAGGTGCTGCGCAATCTCCTGTCCAACGCGCTGAAGTTCACCGAAGAGGGAAGCGTCGAGCTCCGGGTGCGCGACGTGGAGGAGGACGAGCTGCCGCCCGCGCTGCGCGGCAGCGGACCGGTGGTCGCCTTCCAGGTCACGGACACCGGAATCGGCATCCCGCCCGACCGGCTGCGGAGCGTGTTCGGAGCGTTTCAGCAGGGCGACGGGACCACATCGCGCAGATACGGCGGGACCGGCCTCGGGCTGTCCATCAGCAGGGAGGTGGCACAGCTCCTCGGCGGCACCATCGTCGCCGAGAGCACGGTGGGCCGCGGTAGTTCGTTCACGCTCTGTCTGCCGGTGCGGGCCCCGGCACGACGCCCGCAGGACCGGCAAGGTGTCCGGTCGCTGCCGGACGGTGGCGCGAGCGCCGAGGAACCGGCCGCCGGCCACACGGTTCTGGTGGTCGACGACGACGCCCGGAACATCTTCGCGCTGACCCAGGTGCTGGAGCGTGAGGGCATGGAGGTGCTCCAGGCCGACAACGGCCGGGCGGGAATCGACCTTCTCACGGAGCACGGCGAAGTGGATCTCGTCGTGATGGACGTGATGATGGCCGGGATGGACGGCAACGCCACCATGGCCGCGATCAGGGAACTGCCCCGGTTCGCCGATGTACCGATCATCGCGGTGACCGCTAAGGCCATGCCGGGCGACCGTGCCAAGGCCCTCGCCTCCGGAGCCAACGACTACGTGGCCAAACCGGTCGACGCGGACCGTCTGATGGAGAGAATCCGCATGTGGCTGGCGCGCCGCGGCTGACCTCCGTGCCCAGCCGCCGCCCGGTCGTTCCTGCCCTGCGGGGTCGGTCCATGCCTGCGGGGCGGTTCAGCTGATGTGGATCGCGATCAGGCTGGTGTCGTCGTCCGTGTCACCCGTGGCCGCGCTCAGCAGACGGTCGGCCTGCTCCTCCGCCTCGCAGCCGCTCAGCTCCTCCGCCGCCCGGCGGAGCGTCTCCAGCCCTTCGTCCAGGGCGTCGTGGCGCCGCTCGATCAGCCCGTCCGTGTAGAGCAGGAGGGTGTCTCCCGGCATCAGCTGGGTGGTCGTCTCGTGGTAGGCCGCGGTCGGCACGGCACCCAGCAGGATGTTCCGGGGCGTGTCGATCAGCCGAGCCCTGCCCTCGCGCAGCAACAGCAGTGGCAGATGGCCGGCACTGGCCCAGCACAGGGTCCGGTCGGCGGGGTCGTAGAGCGCGCACACCGCGGTGGCCGTCGGGTGTCCCTGCGTGTGCACGGTGACCTCGTTGAGCCATTCCATGAGCCGGCCCGGCGTATGACCGGTGAAGGCCAGCCCCCGGAGCGCGTTGCGCAGCGCGACCATGCCGGTGGCCGAGTCGATGCCGTGCCCGGCGATGTCACCGACCGCGACCAGCACCTTGCCGTCCGGCAGCGGGAGCACGTCGTACCAGTCGCCGCCCACGCGGTACTCCTGGACCGCGGGCCGGTAACGCGCCGTCGCCTGGAGCCCCGGCAGCCGCTGAAGCGCGGGCATTTCGGGGACGATCGCATGCTGCAACTGGAGCGCCAGCTGGTGCCGCAGGGCTGCCTGCGCCTGTACGGCCGTGAGCTGGTCGAAGGTCGCGCTGAGCGCCGCCTCCGTGTGAAACCCGGTGGAGACGTCCTGGTAGACGCCGGTGATCCCGGTGAGAACACCCTCGTCCAGCAGGGGCTCAGCGGCGACGCGCACATGTCTGAGTCCGCCGTCGTCACGCGTGACGCGCACGACGGTGACCGCGCCCCTGCGCCGTTCGGTGAGGGCGCAGAGAAGGCCGTCGAACTCGCCCGCGTCCGCCGGGTGCACACGGACCCGCAGCTCGGCGAGGGGAATCGGCGCGGAGCCGGGGTCGACGCCCAGGATTCCGTACGCCCCCTCGCTCCAGGACGACGTGCCGGCGATCACGTCGTCCTCGAACGGTCCGACGCCCTGCAGATGTCCCACCGCGCGGGTGGCGGACAGGCGCCGGTCGCTGCTGGTGTGCCAGAGCACGACGGTCCGCCCGGGACCGACCGGCAGGACCCGCACGTCGAGAAGCGGGGCGGGAGCGCTCGGGGTGTTCTCGGATGGCAGCCTGGCCGCGCGCTGGAGCGATGTCCCCTCGTGCGCGCGCAGGGAGAGCAGCGCGAGCTCGGCATGATGCCGGGGGAAGGCCACTTCGAGCGGCTGCCCCATCGACTGATGGCCGCCGCCCAGGGTCTCGGAGGCGGGCGGGTTGAGGTACTCCACCGACAGTTTCCGGGTGTCCGGGTCGCGGGAGAGGACCATCGCCGGATGGGCCAGGGCGTCGAGCAGATCGTCGAGGAGCGGTGAGGGAGAGGGGGTGCTCTCCGTGCCGCTCAGTACCCTCGCCGCCACGTCGAGGAGATCGGTGAGGACGCGGCGGAGCGTGGCGTCGAGCTCCACCGGCCCCGGCCAGACGACCAGCGCCGCTCCGACGGTCGCGCCCTTGAGCCGCAGGGGCAGGAGAGCGCGGGCCGCATCGGTGCCGGGGCCGGGCAGGAGGACGTCCTCAGGAGGTCCCGAGGGCAGCCAGACGGGGGAGCCCTCGGTCAGGACCTGCCGCAACGGCGCGGGTGCGCCCGGCGGGATCCACTGCCAGCGCACCGCCTCCGCGGCGCTCACGCCCGCGTGTCCGGCGAGGCGCAGGCTCCCGGCCTCCGTCCGCCACAGCCACAGACTCTCCGCTCCCAGGGGCCGCAGGCCGCCTTCCAGCAGGGTGGCCGCGGCCCCGCCGACGGTGTCGTACCCCTCGGCCGCGGTGACGACACGGCGCATCCGACGGGCCTCGGCCCTGACGTCTCCGTCGCCCGGGGAAGCAGGTGCGGGTGTGACGGCCACTGATCCCGCCGCCGAGTTGACGATGTCCGCCGCCAGGTCCTCGGTGCTCACGCCGGTCGCGTCGGCGAGCCGCAGGAGATGCTCGGTCGCCTCGGCGGGCGACGTCCCGAGCTGGATCACCAGGATCCCGGTGGCCAGGTCGATCAGGTGCCGCCGCGTGAGCTGTGCCCGAAGGCTCGCGTTCTCGGCGGCCAGGCCCGCGACCGCCGCGGACAGCTCGTCGTGCCCCCCGCCCGAGCCGTCAGGCTGCGCAGGCATGATCACGACTACTCCCATCCCGAGCGCGCGACGTGCAGCGGGTGATCGCGTGCGCTGTGGATTCTACGCGGCGGAACCGTGCGGAGCATGTGCCCGAATGCCCGGTGAACGCTGTCCGGGGCGGGGCAGGGGGTACCCGGGTGGCGACCGGCACCCGCCCGGGGCAGGGTGGTGAGCACCGAGCCGTCTCCGACGGGAGGATGACCATGCCCCGCGGTTCAAGTCCCCGGCGTGAACGTCAGTACGAGCACATCAAGGAGAGCGCCGAGCAGCGCGGCGAGAGCACGCGGCGAGCGAAGGAGATCGCGGCCCGCACAGTGAACAAGGAACGCGCCCGCGCGGGCGAGTCCAAGACGGCCGGCAAGAGCTCCACACAGGACATGTCGTCGTCCCGGCGCGGTGGCCTGCGCTCCCACAGCGGGGCTCAGGGGCCGACCTACGAGCAGCTGTACGCCGAGGCGAAGCGCCGCAACATCCGCGGCCGGTCGTCCATGAACAAGGACGAGCTCAGGAGTTCGCTGGGCGACAGCTGACGCCGCTCGCCGCAGGCGCCGTGGACGGTGTCCGTGTCACGGTCCGCCCGGGGGCAGCGCGCCGAGGGCGGACCGCAGCGCGGCCCGGACGGACTTCTCGGGCGGCGGTCCGTCGACGCTGTCCACGATGCGCTGAGCGATGTCGCGCAGCTTGATGTTGGTGTGCTGGGAGACGTCGACCAGCACCTGCCACGCCTGCTCCGGGGTGCACGACGCGGTCGCCATGATGATCCCGCGAGCCAGGTCGATCACCGGGTGGCTGAGCAGGGCCCGCCGGAGCCCGTCCACCTCCTCGCGCAGCGCACGGGCTTCCGCCTCGGCGCCCACGCTGCCGCACCCGGTCCCGTCCGCTGCGGCCCACGCCGCGGCGGCGGAACCCACCGAGGCGTCCGGGGCCGGTCTTCCGTCCTGCGTACGCGCCATGTTCCCGCTCCTCCCCAGCAGCCGAACCGGTGCGATGTCCCGTGGTCTCCTCACGCTCCTGCCCGCGACGGGGCCCGGACAAGCCCGGGGGTTTCACGCCCGGAGACCGTGGAACCCCCAGGGCACGTTCCCCGCGTACGAGGGGAACGGAGGCGCCGGACAGTTGGGATCGTCAGCTGCCGGCGCCGCCTGCTGCCGCCTCACTGATCGCGGGCGCGGGTGGTGACCGTGAACAGGGCGCCGTCGGGATCGCGCAGGGTCGCCTGGGGCCCTTCGGGGGCGGTGTGCCGCTCCATGAGGAGACCGCCGTTGCGCAGGGCCGCCTCCACGGTGGCAGGCACGTCGCCGACGGGGAAGTGAACGTGCCAGCGCGGCCGGATCAGAGGATCGGGCGCCGCCCCTGAGGCACCGGAGCTCAGGCGCGCCAGGATGAGGCCCTCGCTGCGCAGCACGACCTCGTCCTCCTCGTAGCTGACCTCGCAGCCGCCCGGGCGGTCGGACGCCCATTCCAGCACCTCGCCGTAGAAGATGGCGGCGTCGAAGGCGTTGCGGGTCCTCAGGCGCAGCCAGGCGGGCGCGCTCTTGCGCCAGATGTGCCAATTGGGGATGAGCAGGCCCTCCCAGATGCCGAACACGGCGCCGTCCCGGTCCGAGGCCAGCGCACCGCGCCCCAGGGTGAACGAGAGCGGGCCCACGGCGACCGTGCCGCTGCGCTCCCGGATACGGGCAGCGGCCTCGTCCGTGTCGGTGACGGCGAAGTACGGAGTCCAGTCGACGGCCACCTGAAGCTGCGGCGCAAGCGCCCCGATGCCGGCGACCGGCGCTCCTTCGTAGACGGCGACGCTGAACTGCTCGCCCAGCCTGCCCCTGAGGAACCTCCAGCCCAGCACCGCGCCGTAGAAGTCCTGGGCTGCCCTCAGGTCCCTGGCCATGAGGCTGACCCAGCACGGCGCGCCGTGTACGGCCGCTGTCGACGTGGCGCTGTCGGCTCCGGCTGCTCTCGGTTCCTTGTCCATAACACTCGGTGTCCCGGTCGGATGAGCGCGGGCGGCGGGACGGTGGCCCGGGCCTCTCGGCTTGACGCAGCTCATCTTCCCCCCGGGCCGCCGTCCTCGCGAGCGGCGGGCAGGGCGCGCCCCGCCCGCCGCTCGCGATTCCACCGACCGGCCCGAGAATCCTGGCTATGACCGGCCGATGTTCTCCACGAGGCATGACTCGCCGGTCTCGCCGCTGCTGTACGCGCTCTGCCGGGCGCCGAGCGGCAGCTGGTCGCGTCGGCCCTCGGGCCCGCCGCGCCACGCTTTCCTCGTTTCCCGTCAGCCGGTGCCTTTGTCCCCATGCATACACCTGACTTCGGAGCGTTTGACCGACGAATGCAGGGGCAGGCGAATTCTGTGCTTCGGACCGGAGGCACGTCCGTGGGACATGCACGGCGCGCCCCATTGCGGCTGCGTGTGCATCGGCATTCCTGCGGTGGAAACCATCCGTTCCGCACCGTTGAGGAAGTGGCGGCGCATCATGCGCACACATGCCGGCAGGAAGCACCCGCACGACGACGCCCCCGACACCGCAGCCGCGTTCCAGCGGCTCGCAAAACTGCCCCACGGAGCCGAGCGCGACGCCGTACGCGGCGAGTTGGTGAGGGCCTGGCTGCCGATGGCGGAGCGCATAGCAGGCCGGTTCAGAAACCGCGGCGAGAGCGTCGACGACCTGTGCCAGGTCGCGGCGCTCGGCCTGGTGAAGGCCGTGGACCGCTACGACCCCGAGCGGGGAAGTCCCTTCGCCGGCTTTGCCGTGCCCACCATCACCGGCGAGGTCAAACGGCACTTCCGCGACCACATGTGGAGCGTGCACGTCCCGCGCCGGGTCCAGGACCACCGCAATCGCGTACGCGTGGCCCGGCGCGAACTCCTCCAGACAGTCTCGGGGAGGGCTCCGACCCTCATCGAGATCGCCGCCCAGGCGGGGCTCACGGAAGAGGAGGCCAGAGCCGGACTGGAGGCCGCCGACTCCTTCACCGCGCTCTCCCTGGACGCCGAACTACCGGGCAGTGACGGTGGCCGCACCATGACGGACGCCATGGGAGCACCGGATCCGGCGCTCGACCTCGTCATCGACCGTGAGGCCGTCAAGCCCCGGCTGCGCCGCTTACCGGAGCGGGAGCGGAAAATCCTCTACATGCGGTTCTTCCGCGACATGACACAGAGCAGAATCGCGGAGGATCTGGGAATCTCCCAGATGCATGTTTCGCGGCTGATCAGCAGCTCATGCGCACGAATTCGGCGCGAGATCATGCAGGATGCCGCCCAGGGCCCTTCTTTCGGATCAGGCCGGATCCAGGAGAGAGATCCCAGGACATACGAATGACCACAGGAGGTCCGGCGTCATGGAGAGAGCGGAAGACGACAGGGATCACGGCCGGGACGAGACGCCGGAGGAGAGAGCCGACAGACGCTGGAACGAACTCCTGCAGGAATTGCGCGTCGCACAGACCGGCGTCCAGATTCTCTTCGGTTTTCTGCTCGCGGTCGCATTCCAGCCCCGATTCGCCGAACTGTCCACCACCGACCGCAACATCTATCTGGTCACGGTGATGCTGGGAGCCGCGACAACGGGTGCGCTCATCGGGCCCGTGTCGTTCCACCGGCTCCTCACCGGGCGCAAGCTCAAACCCGAGACGGTCCGTTGGGCCTCCCATCTCACCGTCGTCGGGCTGGTTCTGCTGCTCTGCACCATGGCGTCGACGCTGCTGCTCATCCTGCGGCTGGTCCTGGACGACACGCTCGCGCTGTGGCTCGTCGCCGGGATGATGGCCTGGTTCCTCGCCTGCTGGCTCGCGCTGCCGCTGTGGGCCCGTGCTCGCTACGCCACCGAGTTCGTCGACCAGCAAGGAGAAACCACGCAGAAGTGACCACCGGGCAGGGAGCGCCGGGCAGGGGCCGCTGCGGGCGGCGTCGGACGGCGGGACGGGGGAGCCCGCGAGACGCCGCCGACGGCCTGGGCCGCCGCGATCACCGGATTCGCGACGAGGGCCGAAAGGATGGTGACACGGGTTGTCCCGTCCTGATTCGCTGCGATTCTTTTCCGTCACCGTCAGTACGCGGACACCCGGGACGTCACATCTGCCCCTATGCGTCCGTGACATGCTTGGCTTCGTCCCCTTGGACGCCCTTCGGCGGAGCGCCGACCCCCAGCCGAACGTCCTGAACGCCGGTCGTGGTGACGCGAGTCAAGGACGTGAGGGGTGGGGCGGGTGCACATCAAGCGGAGCGTGACGGTACTGTGCGCGCACCGCCAGATGGGTGGCGCGCAACCGTGGAGGAACGAGTGACAACTAACAACAGATCGTGGCGGCGTGCAGGCGCCTTCACAGCGGTCGTGACGGCCGGTGTGTTCGGCGTCGGCCTGGCGGCCGGAACGGCTCAGGCGCACACCCCGGAGTGGAAGGTGACCTGTACAGACGTCAGCGTCGACCTCACGGACTACAGCACCAAGGACGACAACACCGTGACCGTCACGGTGGACGGCAAAGACCTGCTGCCCGCCGAGACGTTCAAGGGGAGCTTCCACAAGAAGCTCGAGCTCCCCAAGCACGACAAGGAGCTCACCCTCCACCTCATCGTGAAGGCGGGCGACAACGACAAGTTCTCGCGCGACCTCACCGAGAAGGCGCCGGTGTGCGAGAACAACACGCCGGCCCCGAGCCCGTCCGGGCCGCCGAGTGACACTCCCAAGCCGAGTGACACTCCGAGCGACACGCCGAGCACGGCCACCGAGGTGCCGCCGGCGTCGACGCCGAGCAACCCCGGTGACCTCGCCGAGACCGGCTCCTCCAGCTCCACCCCGCTGATCGCCGGCGCTGCCGCCGTCGTCATCGTCGCGGGTGGCGGCATCATGTGGGCCGCGCGCAAGCGGCGCAGCGCGCAGCACTGACCCCGGCACGCCGCCGCGGCTCGAACCGCGGTATGACGCCGCAGAGGTGCACAGGAAGGGGCGGGCCGTCCTCGACGGCCCGCCCTTTCCTGCGTTCTTCGTCAGGCAGCGGCCGGCGTGTAGTGGGCGGCCTCGTCGCCCTCGACGACCCGGCTGGGGCTGCCGTCGACGCCGACCGGGACATCGCCGGCCACCGTCACCCGGTGCAGGAGGCGCGGCAGGTCGCCGTAGTCGTCGGGCGCGTAGTGCTGGGTGCTGCGGTTGTCGAAGAGGACCAGGTCGCCGGGTGCCCAGGTCCAGCGGACCACGTTCTCCGGACGGGTCACGTACGACTGGAGGATCCGCAGGATGTCGCGGGACTCGGACGGGGACAGGCCCACCAGGCTCTGCGCGAAGCCCCCGATGAACAGACCGCGTTCGCCCGACTCGGGGTGGACGCGCACCACCGGGTGTTCGGTGCGGTACTTCGTGGACACGAACCGCCTGCGGTGCTCGGCCGCCTTCTCGCTCGTGGGCTCGGCGTAGTCGTAGGCGTTGGTGTGCACCGCCCACAGTTTGTCCGCGAGCTCCCGCAGCGGTTCGGGCAGATCCCGGTAGGCGGCAGCCGAGTTCGCGATCAGGGTGTTGCCGCCGTAGGGCGGGACGACGAGGCTGCGCAGCGTCGACGCCTTGGGCGGCGTCCGCAGGAACGTGACATCCGTGTGCCACTGGTTGGCGCGGATGCCCTCGTCGCCGTCGACGGGCAGAATGTGCGGCTGGCCCTCGGCGGACGGCACTGTCGGGTGGGCGGTGGTCAGCTCGCCGAAGAGCGAGGCGAAACGTATCTGGGCCGCGTCGTCGAGCTCCTGGCCGCGGAAGAAGAGCGCCTTGTGCTCCACGAGTGCCGCGTTGATCTCGGTGACGATGGCAGGGTCGAGGTCGGCGGAGATGTCGACGCCGAGGATCTCGGCGCCGATCCGGCCGCCGATCCGGCCGCCGATCCGGCGGATGTCGAAACCGGTGCTGGTCATGAGGAACTGCCTTTCTCTGTGCGGTGGTACGGATACGGGACGCGACGTGTTCAGTGGGTGGGGGCCATACGGCCCGCCGGGCGCTTCAGGCCGTAGTGTTCGCGCAGCGTCCGGCCGTCGTACTCGGTGCGGAACAGCCCCCGTTGGCGGAGCAGCGGCACGACCTGGTCCACGAAGTCCTCCAGCCCGCCCGGCAGATACGGCGGCATGATGTTGAAGCCGTCCGCCGCGCCCCCGGTGAACCACTCCTCCAGCTGGTCGGCGATCTGCTCGGCGGTACCGGCGACGACGCGATGGCCGCGCCCGCCGCCGAGGCGGGCGATCAGCTGGCGGATGGTGAGCTCCTCACGCCGGGCGAGCTCCGCGACGAGGGTGAACCGGGACTTGTTGCCGTTGATGTCCCGCTCCTCGGGGAGCTCGGGCAACGGGCCGTCGAGCGGCAGTCCGCTCAGGTCCGTTCCGAGCATCCCGGACAGCTGCTGAAGCCCGTACTGCGGCACCTGGAGGCCGGTGAGCTCGTCCTCCAGCGCCAGTGCCTCGGCCTCGGTCGCGCCGATGATGGGGCAGATACCGGGAAGGATCTTCAGCTCGTCGGGCTGTCGGCCGTACTTGGCGAGGCGAGACTTGAGGTCCTTGTAGAAGGTCTGGCCGTCGGCGAGGGTCTGCTGGGCCGTGAAGACCGCCTCCGCGTACCGGGCCGCGAACTCCTTGCCGTCCTCGGAGGATCCGGCCTGTACCAGCAGCGGGTGACCCTGCGGGGAGCGCTGCACATTCAGCGGCCCGTCCACCCGGAAGTGGGTGCCGCGGTGCCCGATGGCCTGAACGGCCCCTTCCTCGGAGTAGACACCGCGCTCGCGGTCGATGACCGGGGCGTCGTCGCGCCAGCTGTCCCACAGCTGCCTGGTCACATCGAGGAACTCGGCTGCCCGCTCGTAGCGCAGCGCGTGCTCCAGGTGGTCTTCCCGGCCGAAGTTCCTGGCCTCGGCCACATTCCCGGAGGTGACGATGTTCCAGCCGGCGCGCCCGCCGCTGATGTGGTCCAGCGAGGCGAACTTGCGTGCCACGTGGAAGGGCTCGTTGAAAGTGGTGGAGACGGTGGCGATCAGGCCGATGTGCTCGGTGGCCACGGCCAGCGCGGAGAGCAGGGTGAGCGGCTCGAACCCTCCGACGGCGTTGTAGCGGGCGTTGCCCCACAGCGCGACGCCGTCCGCGAGGAAGAGCGAGTCGAGCCTGCCGCGTTCGGCGATGCGGGCCAGCTCCTGGAAGTAGGCGAGATCGGTGATGCGCTCCGGCTGGGTGCGCGGATGACGCCAGGCCGCGTCGTGATGGCCCGCGTTCATCAGAAAGGCGTTGAGATGGAACTGGCGCGGAGTGTCGGCGGACATGGTGGGATCCTCAGCTTCCGGTCAGGGTGCGCCAGGACGTGAAGCGGCGTTCCAGCGCGACGAGCAACTGGTTGAACGCCACTCCGATGGCGGAGATGGTGATGATCCCGGCGTACATCTCGGGGATCGCGAAGTTGAACTGCGAGGCGTTGACGAGATAGCCGAGCCCGGCCTTGGCGCCCACCATCTCGGCGGCGACGAGCACCAGGATCGCCACCGCGCCGGCCAGCCGGATGCCGGTGAAGACCGTCGGCACGGAGGCGGGCAGGATCACCTTCTGGAAGATCCTCGGCGCGGGCAGGTCCATCGACCGCGCCAGCCTCAGCAGGGTCGGATCGACGCTGCGCACGGCGCTGATGGTGTTCAGCAGGATCGGCCAGGTGCAGGCGTACAGCACGATGGAGATCTTCGAGGTCTCCCCGATGCCCAGCAGCAGGACGAAGACGGGCAGCAGCGCGAGCGCGGCGGTGTTGCGGAAGACTTCGAGCAACGGCCCGAGCAGATCCGCGAGAGGCCGGTACCAGCCGATGAGCAGGCCCAGTGGTACCGCGATGACGACCGCGAGCCCGAATCCGGTGAGCGAGCGGCCGAGGCTCGCCTGGGTGTGTTCGGCGAGCTGCCCGTCGACGAGCAAATGCCACCAGGCGACGGCCACTTCGGAGAACGGCGGCAGGAAGGTTCGGTCGACCAGGTTCAGCCGGGGCGCGCTCTCCCACACGGCCAGCAGCACCGCAATCGCCACGGTGCGGGTGAACACGGCCAGCAGAATCCGGCCGGTGTGCCGCAGCGGGTTCGGCAACGCCCGGCGCGGGCGCGCGAGTACCGGATCCGTGCGCTGTACGGCAGCGCCCGCCTCGACGGGAGGCGCGAGTGCCTTCTCGGTGGTGATGCTCATGGCGTTGCGGCCTCCCTCTCCTCTTGCTGGGCCCGGCTGACCTCGTCGCGCAGCAGGCTCCAGATCCGGTGGCGGTGGTGCGCGAATTCCTTGCTGGAGCGCGGATCGGCGTCCGCGCCGCGGTCGCCGAGGTCGATCGGCACGACCTCCTTGATGCGGCCGGGCCGGGACGTCAGCACAGCCACCCGTTGCCCCAGGTGGACCGCTTCGTCGATCCCGTGCGTGATGAACACGATCGTCTTGCCCGTCCGCTGCCAGATCCGCAGCAGCTCGTCCTGGAGGGATTCGCGTGTCTGCGCGTCGAGCGCCGCGAACGGCTCGTCCATGAGCAGTACGTCGGGGTCGTACGCGAGGCTCCGGGCGATCGCGACCCGCTGGCGCATGCCCCCGGACAGCTCGTGCGGATGCCGGTCCTCGAAGCCGGTGAGTCCGACGAGGGCCAGAAACTCCCTGGCCCGCTCGGCGCGTTCGCGGCGTGGCACCCGGGTCGCTTCGAGGCCGAACTCCACATTTCCCAGGGCGGTGCGCCAGGGGAGAAGGGCGTACTGCTGGAAGACGATGCCCCGGTCCAGGCCCGGCCCCTCGACGGGCTTCCCGTCCAGCAGGATGTCGCCCGCCGTGGGCCGGGAGAGACCGCCGAGGAGGTCGAGGAGGGTCGACTTCCCGCAGCCGCTCGGGCCGACGACGACCACGAACTCACCGGCGGCGATGTCGAGATCGATGCCGTCCAGCGCGACGACGGGATCCTGCCCTCCGCGTACGGGGAACGTCTTGCGGACGTTCCGGAAGCTGATTTTCCAGGTCATGGGTCAACTCCCCGCCTTCTTCGTGCCGGTGTTGAACTCATTGGTGAAGAGATCGGCCACACTGACCTGGCCGGACTTGATGTCCCCGCGCTCGGTGAGCCAGCCCGCCCAGTCGGACAGTTCCTTCCGCGCGATCCGGCCGCCGGGCGCGGAGACGCCGTACGAACGCCAGTACTTGAGCGCGTCGGGGCTCTCGTTCCGCTTGCGCCGAGCCACGATCTCGGTCATCTTCGCGACGACCTCTTCGCGAGGCGTCGTGCGGGACCAGTCCAGGGCCCTGCCCACTCCGGTGACGAAGGTCCGCACCGTCTGGGGGTTCTGCTCGATGAAGCGCCCGGTGAACACATAGGTGCCGGCGCTGAAGGCTCCGCGCAGTTGGTAGTCGGTGAACAGGGGCCGTATGCCGCCGGTCTCCAGCGCCTTGTCGCGCAGGACTCCGCCGAGGACCGCCACGTCTATCTGACCCTGGCGCAGGGACTGTTCGGTGTTGACGGGCGGTACGACGATGCGCTCCACCTGCTCGGCCTCGGCCCGGCTGAGTCCGTTCTTCCTGAGGTAGATGTCGAGCATCGCCTCGTGGTGGGCGCCGAGGGTGTTCATCCCCACCTTCTTGCCGATGAGGTCGCGGGGGGTGCGAACGGCGCTCTTCTGGGCGACGTAGAAGCCGCTGTACGCGTACCTGTCGGAGCCGTAGTAGCTGATGACCGCCTTGATCGGGGCCTTGCGGGCGGCGAGCTTGACCACCGCGCCGTTGAACGCGCCGCCGAAGTCGGTCTGGCCCGATGCCGCGGACTGGATGTCCTGGGGGCCGCTGATCGTGTTGCCGACCCAGTCCAGCTTCAGGTCGTCCAGATGTCCGAGGGACGCGGCGAGTTCGGGCGGGGTGACCGCGCCGGCCGAACCCTGGTAGCGGAGAGTCTTGGTGTTGCGGATGCCGCTGCCGCTCGCCGTGCCGCAGCCGGCGGCCGCCAGCGCCGAGAGGCCGGAGAGCACAAGGAAAGTACGTCTGGAGGTCATCAGTCAGTCCGTTTCGGGGTACGCGAAGATGCCTGAAACACCGCGGCGAAAGGGCGCGGGTCATTCAGGAAAGAACGGGCGTGAAACGGCAGGGGAATTCAGCGGAAAGCCTGCCGGATGAATTACCGCGCGACGGGAGCGGAGGCGCTCATCCCGTGGGGAACTCCCTGGAACAGGGGCCGGACACGGGGAAAGAGGTCAGCTGCGCGTGTTTCAGCGGCCGGCGGCACAGAGTGCGCTGGCGTGCCGTCGGAGATCGACGTGCAGGCGCGATACGAGAATGTCAGCTTGACTCACACCGGAGAGAATGGCAGCGACTTCCGGTCACGTCAATGCGCCCCGGGAATCGTCTCGCATCGTGAATTGTTGCGGATTTCTTTCACGAATGTGGCGCAGGCGTCGGTGTCCCGGGGGCCCTTCTGGCGGGGCGTCAGGGTCACGCAGGGCGCGTGCCGGTGTCGACGCTCCGTCAGCTTCTGTTCTCCCTGGTGTCGCCGTGGCCCTCTGGTGCGTTCGCCCCGGCCCCGGGATGCTGGGACGACAGCGCTTTCTGTGTGCGTTGAGGCGTGCCGTTTACGTCTTCAACAAGCCGTATTCCAGGAGTGGTTGTGGGCTTTGGCAGAGCTGGGGTCTTTCGTTTGGACCGGGCCGGATCGGTGAGCGGAATCTGGTGCCGTGGATCGCAGGACGGAGGAGGGAGGCATGGCGGAGCCATGCCGACCGACGACAACGTGGCGAGGCGCGGTGCCAGGGCACCCGAGCCCGGCAAGATCCGAACGAGGGGCCCTGGACGCTCCGTCGTGCTGATCGCGACGGTGTCCGCACTGGCGGCGGGGGCCCTGGCCCCTGCCGTCGCCGATTCCACCCCCGACCCCCGTCCCCGGGACGCGGCCGAGGTGCTGCGCCCGGTTGCGCCGCCGCCCGCGAGCATCCCGTCCGGAAGTCCCCGTGCCGTCGCGGACGCCGACGGCATCGAGACCGCGCGCAGCTCCCGGCCCATCGCTCCGGGCATCTCCCTCACCTCGTACGACCGGCTGGAATCGGACAAGTGGCTGCGCGTGGACACGCTCTCCGTCGACCTCGACGGAAGTGCCGTACAGGCCGACTACCTCTCGTCCGGCACGGTCGCCGACCGCCACACCGTCTCCGAGCTCGCCGCCCGGCACGATCCCGGGCCCGGCCGGCGCACGGTCGCCGCGATCAACGCCGACTTCTTCGACATCAACCAGACCGGTGCACCCCAGGGCCCCGGCATCAAGGACGGCCGGATCACCCACTCGCCGGCCGCCGGTGCCAACCGCGCCGTCGGTATCGGGCCCGGCAACGCGGGACGCGTCCTCCAGCTGTACTTCGACGGCACTCTGACGCTGCCTTCGGGGGCCCACCCGCTCCCCGCCTACAACGCCGCGAACGTCCCGCCCGGCGGCATCGGCGCATACACCGCCGCCTGGGGGACGGCCGACCGGGCACTGACCGTCGACACCGCGACACCCGTCGCCGAAGTCCTCGTCCGCGGCGGCAGGGTCATGTCCGTCGGGGGCCGCCCCGGCACCGGACCGATCGACCCGGACAGCACGGTCCTCGTCGGCCGTGAGGCAGGTGCCACGACGCTCGCCGCACTGCGGCCCGGAGACCCGGTCTCCCTGGAGTACCGGCCCCGCGCCGACAGCGGCCCCGTCCCGCGCACCGCGGTCGGCGGCCGCGAACTCCTCGTCGTCGACGGCGTCCCCCAGAACCACGAGGGCGAGGGCAACAACACGGCGGCCCCCCGCACCGCCGTCGGCTTCTCCAAGGACGGCCGCGCGATGCGGGTCATCACCGTCGACGGACGCCAGGCGGACAGCGGCGGCGTCACCCTCACCGAACTCGGCCTGATGATGAAGAACGCCGGTGCCCACAGTGCGCTCAACCTCGACGGCGGAGGCTCCTCCACACTCGTCGCCCGCGAACCGGGCAGCGACGTCCTCCAGGTCGAGAACAGCCCGTCCGACGGCAGCGAACGCACCGTCCCCAACGGTCTCGCGCTGACCGCCCCCGACGGCAGCGGCAGGCTGAACGGCTTCTGGGTGGAGACCCTTACGCCCGCCGCGGCCGCGCCGACCGCCGACCCGGTGAAGGGCGGCCACCCCGAGCGCGTCTTCCCCGGGCTGACCCGTCGTCTCACCGCGGCCGGCTACGACGAGATGTTCGGACCGGCCGCCGGAACCCCGCGCTGGCGTGCCGTCAGGCCCACGGTGGGCCGCGTCGACGACCACGGGACCTTCCATGCGCGGCACAGCGGCAGCACCGAGATACGGGCCGAACGCGCAGGCGCCCACGGCAGCACCCGGCTGACCGTCCTCGACGACCTCACCCGGATCGAACCGACCACCCGGCGGGTCGGCCTCGCCGACGCGAACGCCACCGGCAGCTTCGGCATCCTCGGGCTCGACGCCCAGGGCAGCAGTGCGCCCGTCGAACCCGCCGATGTGCAACTCACCTACGACCACCTGATGTTCGACATCCACGACGACGGCGCGGGCTCCTTCACCGTGAAATCCCTGACCGGCGGCGGCGCGGGCCGGATCACGGCCACCGTCGAGGGTGTCACCACCGCGCTCGCCGTCAGCGTCGGACTCGCCGAGCAGGCGGTCTCCGGCTTCGACGACGCGTCGAAGTGGACCTTCAGCCAGGCACGGGCGGGCGGCTCTGTCGCGGCGACACCCGACGGGCAGAGCGGCACCGGCCTGGAGCTGACCTACGACTTCACCCGGTCGACCGCGACCCGCGCCGCCTACGCAAACCCGCCGCAGCAGATCGCCGTCCCGGGCCGGCCGCAGTCCTTCACCCTGTGGATCAAGGGCGACGGCCAGGGCGCCTGGCCCACCCTCCACCTCAAGGACGCGGCCGGCTCCGACCAGCTGCTGCGCGGCCCGTACGTCACCTGGACCGACTGGCGCCAGGTGACCTTCACCGTGCCGCCGGGCGCCGCGACGCCGCTCGCGGTGCACCGCTTCTATCTGGCCGAGACCGCAGCCGCCCGGCAGTACACCGGGAAGATCGTGATCGACGGGCTCGGCGCGCAGGTGCCGCCGCCGGTCGACCTGCCCGCCCAGCCGCGTACAGCCGACGAGCTGATCGACTCCGCGGCCGAGACGGGGGACAGGGACTGGCAGTTCGCGGTCATGTCGGACGCACAGTTCGTCGCCCGCGACCCCGACAGCGCGATCGTGACGCAGGCGCGGCGGACGCTGCGCGAGATCAAGGCCGCGCGGCCCGACTTCCTCCTCGTCAACGGTGACCTCGTCGACGAGGGATCACCCGCCGACCTGGCGTTCGCGCGGCGCGTGCTCACGGAGGAACTGGGGACCGACCTGCCCTGGTACTACGTGCCCGGCAACCACGAGGTGATGGGCGGGAAGATCGACAACTTCATCGCCGAATTCGGGCCCGCGCACCGCACGTTCGACCACCGCGGCACCCGCTTGGTGACCCTGGACACATCGAGCCTCGGCCTGCGCGGCGGCGGCTTCGACCAGATCAAGGAGGTACGGGCGCAACTGGACGCGGCGGCGAGGGACCGAAGCGTCTCCTCGGTGATGCTCGTCGAGCATGTGCCGCCGCGTGACCCGACGGTCCAGAAGGGCAGTCAGCTGAGCGACCGCAAGGAGGCGGCGCTGATCGAGCAGTGGCTCGCCGATTTCCGGCGTACGACCGGCAAGGGCGCGGGTCTCATCGGCAGCCATGCCGGCGTCTTTCACGCCGAGCATGTGGAGGGTGTGCCGTATCTGATCAACGGCAACTCCGGAAAGGCTCCGGCAGGCCCCGCGGAGGACGGCGGCTTCACCGGCTGGTCGCTCGTCGGCGTCGACAGGGTGACCTGGGGGGAGCGGCAGAGCGGACGGCTCCGCCCGTGGGAGGGCATGCCCGACTGGTTCTCGGTCCAGACCCGCGCGCACGTCGACGGTCTGGCCCTCCGGGCGCCGAGCGTCCTCGGGCCCGGGGCGAGCGGGGATGCCCGCGCGACGGTCGCCCAGGGGACACGGAGCGTTCCGGTGGCCTTCCCGCTGAGCGCCGACTGGACGGGCTCGCCGAACCTGTACGTCGGGGCGCCCGAGGACGCCCGCCACCGGCATGCGGCGGTGTTCGACCCGCGGACAGGCCGGCTGACGGCACTGCGGCCGGGGACGGTCACGCTGGCGGTGACGGTGAACGGGGTCACGCAACGTCACCGGATCCGGATCGCCGCGGAGGGGGCGGCGGCCGGCCGGGCGGCGTAGCCCGCCCGCCCCCGCCGGCCCCGGCGTACGGCCGGCAGGGGCGGGCCGGGGGCCTCGTGGGATGTCCCGTGCCGGTCGGCTCCCCCGCTCGCCGTGCGGGACGGCCCCTCAACCGGCAGCCTTGGTCGTGAGCACCGCGGCGGCTGAGGAGGTGATTCCCCTTGTCCGATCCGCTCGCCACCCGCTCCGTGGCGCCGGACGGCGGCGAGGGTGAGGGCTCCCACCCCCTCCTCTCCCTCGCGCTGGCCGGGATGATGGACGACGTACAGGCCCATGCCGGGGCGGTGTACCTTCTCTCGCCCGACGGGCAGGTCCTCGAGATGGCCGTCATGGCGGGCCTGCCGCGCGCCTTCGCCGCGCCCTGGGAGCGGGTCGCCGTCGCCGCGCCGGTCCCGGTGGCCGACGCCGTGCGCGAGCGGGAGCTCGTCTGGGTGTCGGGCGAGCAGGACATGGCCCGCCGATATCCCCGTATCGCGGTGGTCCTGCCCTATCCGTACTCCCTCGCCGCGCTGCCCATCGCCACCGAGGACAAGGCCTACGGAGCCGCGTTCTTCACCTGGCCCGGTGCTCATCCGCCCGAGATATCCGATCTCGAACGCAGCCGTCTGACCGCGGCGTGCGCCCGCCTCGCCCTGCGGCTGCGCCGGGCGGAGGAGAAGGGCCGCCGTGTCGTGCCCGAGGCGGACTTCCTCGGGGCGCCGTCCATGGCCGGGACGACGGGCGCCGTCGAGGCGGTGCACATGCTGGCGCGGATCCCCGACGGCCTGTGCGCCCTGGACATGGAAGGCCGCATCACCTATGCCAACCCCGCCGCCTGCGAACTGGTCGGCGCACCGGTCGCGTCGCTGCTGGGGAACCAGCTGTGGTCGGCGCTGCCCTGGCTGAACGACCCGGTGTACGAGGACCGCTACCGGGCGGCCCTGATGAGCCAGCACAGCACCTCGTTCGTGGCGCTGCGCCCGCCCCAGGACTGGCTGATGTTCCAGCTCCACCCCAGCCGCACCGGCATCAGCGTGCACATCACCCCGGCGCGCGGAACGATCCGGGAGATGCCGTCCGACACCCCGCCGGAGCACCCCGCGCGGCTCGTCGCGATCTCCCACCTCCTGAACCTGGCGAGCGCGCTGACAGAGGCCGTGGGCGTCTCCGATGTGATCGAACTGGTCGCCGACGAGATCATGCCGGCCGTCGGAAGCCACTCGCTGGTCATGCTCGCCTCCGAATCGGGCAGACTGCGGGTCCTCGGGCAGCGCGGCTACGAGGACCCGACGGTCGTCGACCGGTTCGACGGGATCTCCCTGACCGCCCAGAACCCCGGCGCCCAGACCCTGGCGACAGGCGTCCCCTCGTTCTTCGAGTCCCGCGGCGAACTGGAGCACATCTATCCGGCCCGTTTCGTGACGCAGGACGGCATGGCCGCCTGGGCCTATCTGCCGCTGATCGCCTCGGGACGCCCGGTCGGCACCTGCGTACTGGGATACGCGCAGCCGCACCGCTTCACCACCGACGAGCGCGCCGTCCTCACCAGCCTCGGCGGCCTCATCGCCCAGGCCCTGGAACGGGCCCGGCTCTACGACGCCAAGAACCGGCTGGCGCACGGACTCCAGGCCGCCCTGCTCCCGCACTCGCTGCCCCACCTCGGCGGCCTGGAGGTCGCCGCGCGCTATCTGGCCGGCACCCAGGGCATGGAGATCGGCGGCGACTTCTACGACCTGATGCGCAGCGGCGAAGGCGCGGCGGCCGTCATCGGGGACGTGCAGGGGCACAACGTCACCGCAGCAGGACTGATGGGCCAGGTCCGCACCGCCGTCCGTGCCTACACAGCGGCCGGGCAGCCGCCCGGCCTGGTCATGGAGTCCACCAACCGCCTGCTGATCGACCTGGAGGCCGACCTGCTGGCGAGCTGCGTCTATCTGCATCTCGACCTGTCACGGCAGCTCGCCCTGCTGGCCCGGTCCGGACACCCGCAACCGCTGCTCCGCGACCCGGACGGCCACGTCCACATCCTCGACCTGCCCGGTGGCCCCCTGCTCGGAGTCGATCCGGCGGCCACCTACCCCACCATGGCCGTGGAGCTGCGACCGGGATCCTTGCTGGTGCTGTACACGGACGGGTTGATCGAGGCCCCCGGGGTCGACCTGGACGCGTCTCTGGCGGATCTGGCCGCCTTCCTGGGCCGGGCCGGTGACCAGCCGCTCGAACCCCTCGCGGACAGCCTCATCGACCAGGCGACGCGCAGCCGCGAGCGCGTGGACGACACGGCGCTTCTGCTGCTGAGGCTCGAACACCGAGCGGGACCTCCGCCCGGCCGGGACTGAGCGGGACCGCCGCGGACCGGGCGACGCGCGTCTGATACGAAGAGCGGACGACCAGGCACGACCGAGCAGGACGAGTACCAGGAGCGCCATGACCGCCGCACGCCCGAGGATCCTGTACGTCACCGATCTCGGCTACCAGGCCAAGGGGCGCCGGTACTGCGACGAGGACATCCGGCTCTCCGGACGCCTGCGCGACGACTTCGACATCGCCCTGTGCCATCCCCTGGACGCGGCAGACCTGATGGAGTCCTTCGACGCCGTCGTCGTACGCAACAGTGGCCCGGTGCTCCATTACCAGGCGCAGTACGAGGCGTTCCTGGCCCAGGTCCGCCGGACCGCCACCCGTCTCTACAACCCGCCGACGGGCCGCGCCGACATGGCCGGCAAGCAGTACCTCGTGGACCTGAGCGCGGCCGGACTGCCGGTCATACCGACGGTGGACCGCGGTGAGGACATCGGACGGCTGCCCGAGGCCGCGGAGTACGTCGTCAAACCCAAGCTCGGCGCGGACTCGATCGGCATGGAGTTCCTCGGCCGGGAGGCGCTGGGGCGCCTCGCCTACGGTGACGTCCTCGTGCAGCCGAGGATCCCCTTCCGCTACGAGGTGTCGTTCTACTTCATCGACCGGGACTTCCAGTACGCCCTCCACGCTCCGCGCCCGGAGCGCCGCTGGGAGCTGGAGCGCTACGAACCGGAGCCCGGGGACATGGAGTTCGCGCAGCGGTTCGTCGACTGGAACGCCCTGGACCACGGCATCCAGCGGGTCGACGCCTGCCGGGCCCCGGGCGGCGAGCTGCTCCTGGTGGAGCTGGAGGATCTGAATCCGTATCTCTCGCTCGACCTGGTGGAGGACGGCGTGCGCGAGGCCTTCGTCACCCGGATGAAGGCCTCACTGCACGACTTCCTGGGCGGCTGACCTCAGCCACCGACGAGGTCGCCGCCCAGACCGAGTTCGCGCTCGCCGAGGGGTGCGAAGAACCGCTCCACGTCCGCCTTCGTCACCTGGGAGAGCTCGGCGGGGGACCAGCGCGGCCTGCGGTCCTTGTCGACGACCTGCGCCCGCACTCCCTCGACCAGGTCGGGCGAGCGGAACGCCGCGCACGAGACGCGGTACTCCTGGTTCAAGGCCGGCTCCAGCGCACCCAGTTCCCCGGCCCGGCGCACCGCGGCGAGCGTGACCTTCAGCGAGGTGGGGGAGCGGGTGAGGATCGTCTCGGCGGCCTCATTGGCCGCCGGATCGCCGTGGGCGAGCAGCCGGTCCACGATCTCCTCCACGGAGTCGGCGCAGTAGCAGGCGTCGATCCACCCGCGGTGCAGGGCCAGTTCGCCCCCGGGTGCTTCCTCCGCGTACCGCCCGACCGCCTCGGTCACCTCCACCGAGGCCAGCGAGGCGGTCAGTTCCCTCAGCCGTCCCGAGGGTACGAAGTGGTCGGCGAGCCCGCACAGCAGAGCGTCGGCCGCGCCCACCGCCGTGCCGGTGAGCGCGAGATGGGTGCCGAGCTCGCCCGGCGCCCTGGCCAGCAGATACGTACCGCCCACGTCCGGCACAAAGCCGATGCCCGTCTCCGGCATCGCGACGGCGGAGCGTTCGGTGACCACGCGCACGTCGCCGTGGGCGGACACACCGACTCCGCCGCCCATCACATAGCCGTCCATGACGGCGACATAAGGCTTGGGATAGCGGGCGATCCGGGCGTTGAGGCGGTACTCGTCCCGCCAGAAGCCCAGCGACGCCGTGCCGCCCTCCAGCACGTCCGCGCGCACCGCGCGGATGTCACCGCCCGCGCAGAGCCCGCGCTCGCCCGCTCCCGTGACGACCACGACCTCGACGGCCGGATCCGCCTCCCAGCCGGCGAGCGCCGCGTCGAGGGTACGGACCATGGGGTGGGTCAGGGCGTTCAGAGCCCGCGGCCGGTTGAGCGTGAGGTAGCCCGCACGGCCCTCGGTGCGCAGCAGTACGGGGTCGTCGGCGGCCATCGGGCGTTCCTTCCGCGGTACGGATCTTCTCGCCCCATCCTTGCCCACCCCGGCGAGCGGGTGAGAGGTGGGCCCGTCTTGCGTTCGGCCTCCTCGTCGGCGAGGTCGTCCGGCGCATCACCGCGCCCAGTTGCAGCCCGCGGCGCTGTCCGCCCTGGTCAACCCCATCGTCGGCGCGGCGAACGCCAACCCCGAGTGGCGCGCGGCCCAGATCCGTTCCTGCTCGGACCGAGGTGGGGCCGCCGGGGGACACGTCCGGCGGTCAACGATCCGCCTGGCGCCCCGGATTCCGGAGCGCCCCCACGGTGACCCTTCCGGATTCTTGCAACACGTTCTACTGTGTGCGCCCCGCCGCGCACTCGATCGGACCGCGAGACTCCTGGAGGGGCCGTGCACCTCGAATACACGCCTGAGCAGCAGCAGTTGCGCGCCGAGCTGCGCACCTACTTCGCCGAACTCGTGCCGGACAACGTCTACGCCCGCTACGCCGACCCCGGCGAACAGAAGCGCTTCTACCGCGAGACCGTCCGCCGACTCGGCACCGACGGCTGGCTCGGGGTGGGCTGGCCCAAGGAGTACGGCGGCCGCGGGCTCAGCCCGATGGAGCAGTTCATCTTCTTCGACGAAGCCGCCCAGGCGGGCGTACCGCTGCCCCTGATGGCGCTCAACACCGTCGGCCCGACGATCATGCAGTTCGGCACCGACGAACAGAAGGCCTGCTTCCTGCCGAAGATCCTCTCCGGCGAGATCGACTTCGCGATCGGCTACAGCGAGCCCGACGCGGGCACCGACCTCGCCGCGCTCAAGACCAGGGCAGTGCGGGAGGGCGACGAGGACAGCGGCCACTACACCGTCGACGGACAGAAGATCTGGACCACCAACGGCGATACGGCCGACTGGGTCTGGCTGGCGGTGCGCACCGACCCCGAGGCGCCGCCGCACAAGGGCATCACCATGCTGCTCGTGCCGACGTCCGACCCCGGCTATTCCTGCACCATCATCAACACCCTTGCCTCCCACGACACCACCGCCAGCTACTACGAGAACATCCGGGTGCCCGTGTCCCGCCGGGTCGGCCAGGAGAACAAGGGCTGGCGCCTGATCACCAACCAGCTCAACCATGAGCGCGTCACCCTCGCCGCCCACGGAACCATGGCCATTCGCGCCCTCCACAACGTCCAGCGCTGGGCCGCCGACACCAAGCTCGCCGACGGCCGCCGCGTCATCGACCTCGGCTGGGTGCGGGGGCGCCTCGCGCGGACCCACACCAGGCTCGACGCGATGAAGCTGCTCAACTGGCAGATGGTGGGCGCCGTCCAGGAAGGCACACTGACCCCGCAGGACGCCTCGGCGGTCAAGGTCTACGGCTCCGAGGCGCGCCGCGACGCCTACGCCTGGCTGATGGAGGTCGTCGGCGCGGCGGGCCCGCTCAAGGAGGGCTCGGCCGGCGCCGTCCTCCACGGCGAGCTGGAGCGCGGATACCGCTCCGCCGTGATCTTCACCTTCGGCGGCGGGAACAATGAGATCCAGCGCGAGATCATCTCCTGGATCGGACTGGGGATGCCGCGGGTACGGCGCTGACAGGTTCTGGATGCGGTCGAGTTCTAGCTCGGGGGCGGGGTCAGCACCACGAAGTCGGCGTTCGACGGGTCGAGGCAGACGGCCAGCCGGCCGACGCCCTCGGCGTCCTCCGGCCCCATCTGCACGCTTCCACCGCTCTCGGTGACCTTGGCGACCGCGGCGTCGCAGTCGGTGACGTTGAAGACCGGGTGCCAGTACGGCCGTCCGTTCGCCAGGGCGAGGTTCTCCTTGGGGACTTCCATGAGGCCGCCGTGCATGCGCTCCTCGGGAAGTCCGGCGGGGGTGATGAGGGAGTACGTTCCTCCGCCGCCGGGCAGCTCCATGCCACCGAACTGCCAGCCGAAGACACCGCTGTAGAACTCCTTGGCGGCCGTGGCATCGCTTGTGTACAGCTCCGTCCAGGACAGCGAGCCGGGCTCGTCCACCAGATCGACGCCCTTGTTGGTCCCCGGCTGCCAGACAGCGAACTGGCCCCCCAGCGGGTCGCTGTACTGCGCCATCCGGCCCCACTCGTCGAGCTGCCTCGGCGCCATCCGCACCGTGCCGCCGGCTCGCTCGACGGCCTGGGTCGTGGCGTCCGCGTCGGTGACGCTGTAGTAGATCATCCAGGCCGAGCGTGCGCCCTCCTCGGTGAGCTTGCCGAGACCGGCGACGATCTTGCCGTCCTTCCGGAACATGCCGCCTTCCATATCTTCCCCCTCGCCCATGGACTCGTAGTCCCACCCGAGTACGGCGCTGTAGAAGGCCGCGGCGGCGCGGACGTCGGGAGCGCCGAGGTCGAGCCAGCAAGGGGATCCGGGGGCGAAGTCGGTAGTGATCATGGCGATTGCCTTTCGGGGAGCGGGTACGAGCTCAGCGTGGCACCGGACACCGGAACTCGCCCGCCGATCGACCGCTTTCGCTTCCGTGAAGGGGGCAACATCGCAGGTCATGTGCCATGAGGGCAGCGCCCCGGCGTAGCCGTCAGCCTCGCCGCGCACGACGCCCACGGCCACCGGGCCGGCGCACCCACACCGAGCCGCGATCGTTCACAGCCGGGTCTCTCTCCTTCGGCCGGCCGCCGGCCGACCCAGCCTCGGCAAGGCCGCCCGCTCGACCTGATGGGCAAAGGTCTGCCCTGCTCCCCCTCGCCGAGTGGGAGAATCGCATCTCCCGGGCAGCACACGGTTCGTGACAGGTCGCCACGGAGGCGTTCGGACATGACACCCCTCAAGCCGCGGCCGGCTCTCGCGCGGTCGTGTTGCTGTCCTGCCCGACCTTGATGGGGGCTTCATGGCATCCCTTGCACCGCCTTCCGCGGGAGGCGACCAGTACCGTGCTGGTGATTCCGGCGTGAACCCGGCCGGTCGTCTCATTGGACGATCAGCGGAGCTGGCGATCATCGACGGGCTCTTCGGCACAGCCGTCGCGCGGGGGACCGCGCTGATGCTGACCGGAGAGGCCGGGGTGGGCAAAAGCGCGCTGCTGGACGCGGCATCGCTGCGCGCCTCCGAGACCGGCTTCCGGGTTCTGCGCGTCATCGGCTCGCAGTTCGAGGAAAGTGACAGCTTCGCGGCCCTGAACCAGATAGTGCAGCCCCTGTCCGAAGAGATTCCCGCATTGTCCGCACAGCAGGCGGAAACGCTCCAGGCGGTCCGTGGACTGTCCGAAGGACAGCCGACCGAACTGCTCACCATCGCGAACGCCGTGCATCTCCTGCTATCACAGGCCGCCACTGACAGCAGTCCCCTTGCTCTGATCATCGATGACGTGGCGTGGCTGGACCGGCCCAGCGCCGCGGTTCTTGGAACCGTCGCCCGCTACATAAGCACCGGTTCCATCGCCCTGCTCGCCGCGTCCCGGACCGGCGACGAGTCCCTCCTGAGCAGCACCGGGATACCAACGCACGAGGTTCAGCCCCTGGATGACGAAGCGGCGGACAGGCTGGTCGCCGAGCGGTTCCCCGCCATGGCGGCGAGGGTCCGCCGACGTCTTGTCGCAGAGGCCCGCGGAAACCCTCTGGCGCTGCTGGAGCTACCCGTCACGCTCAGTGATGCACAGCAGGCGGAGCGCGGAACACTGCCGACCGTGCTGCCGCTGACCGAGCGTCTCAAAAGGATCTTTTCCGCCCGGGTCGACGCGCTCCCGGACACCACACGGAAACTGCTCCTGCTCGCCGTCCTGGACGGCTCCGGTGATCTGCACATCGTTCAGCGGGCCATGGGCAGCCCTGACGGCCTGACCGGTCTGTGCCCGGCCGAGAGGAGTGGGCTCGTACAGGTCGACACCCTCACAGGCCGTCTGATCTTCCGGCACCCTCTCACCCGTTCCGCAGTCATGGAGCTGTCGACAAGCGCCGAGCGCCGGTGGGGACATCTGGCGCTCGCCGAGGAACTTCCGGAAGGATCGGAACGCCGGGCCCGGCACCTCGCCAACGCAGTCGTGGGCCCCGACGACCGGGTGGCTGCTCTCCTGCACACGGTGGCCTACAGCACCCTGCGCCGCGGTGACGCCGTGGGCGCCATCACCACCCTGCTGCGCGCCTCGGAACTGACCAGCACAGGGGCCGTCAGGGGACGAAGACTGGCCGAGGCCGCCTGCCTGGGCGCCAACATCACCGGTGATCTCCGCAACGTACGCGCTCTGCTCGACAATGCCGGCCAAGCCGATCCGGTCGGCAGCGACTCCCTGGCGGCCGCCGCGGCAGCGGCCAGCCAACTCCTCAACGGCGAAGGCGATGTGGACACGGCCCACCGGCTCCTCGTCGGTGCCATCGACAACCATGCCCTGCCCGACGGAGCAGGCGACAGCATCCTCCTCGAGGCTCTGCACACCCTGCTCCTGGTGTGCTTCTACAGTGGACGGCCGCAACTGTGGCACTCCTTCGACAGCGCGGTGACGCAATGTCAACTGCGCTCTTTGGACCCCATGCTGCCCGTGATACGGGCCGCCTTCGGCGATCCGGCCCACGCGGCATCGTCCGTGCTGGACAGGCTCGATGAGCTCGTCTGCGGCCTCCACCAGGTGACCGACCCCACGCGCATCATCCGGACCGCTGTCGCGGCTGCCTATGTCGACCGCCTGCCAGGCTGCCGCAGCGCGTTGCGGCGCGTCATCGACGACGGCCGCAACGGCGGAGCCATCACCCTGGCGATCGAGGCGCTCTTCCTCCTGGGGAACGACGCCTACACCAGCGGCCAGTGGGACGACCTCCGGGAGACCACAGATGAGGGCCTCGGATGGTGCGCGGCACACAACTACCGCCTGCTGACATGGTCAGGCCACTTCCTGCAGGGCCTGCTGGCCGCCGCACGAGGTGACAACACCGCTGCACGAAAGATCGCAGACCGCCTCGTGTCCTGGGGAAACCCCCGAGGGCTGGGGGCCCTGCGTGTCTACGCCTCCCACATCCGGGCCCTGACAGCGCTCGGCAGCTCAGACTTCGAAGCTGCCTACCGTCTCCTGAGATCCGTGGGCACGCCGGGCGAGTTGCCACCACACATGCCCCATGCGCTCTGGCTCCTTCTGGATTTCGCCGAAGCCGCGGCCCACACCGACCGCCACTCCGAAGCGGCCGCGCACATCGAGGCGGTCAGGAAGACCAGTATCCCGTCGATCTCGCCGCGGCTGGCCATGCTGACCGATGCCGCCGAGGCCCTGGCCACACCGGGCCTCATCGACCATGACCTGTTCGCATCGGCCATCGCCACGCCCGGCGCCGAGCGATGGCCGTTCGACTGGGCCCGGATCTGCCTGGCGTACGGCGAAAGACTGCGCAGAGCCAAAGCAGGCGTCGTAGCCCGCGAACACCTGGAAGCCGCGCTCAGCACGTTCGACCGCCTGGGAGCCGCGCCGTGGAGTGCGCGAGCGGCGAACGAGCTGCGGGCGAGCGGGATCCCCGTCAAGGTCGCACGTGGCGAAGGCCGCCCCTCACCACTGACGCCGCAGGAACGACAGGTGGCGCAGCTGGCTGCCACAGGACTGACCAACAAGCAGATAGCCGCCCGGCTCTTCCTGTCTCCCCGAACCGTGGCGGCCCATCTGCGCGGCGTCTTCCGGAAGTTGAACGTTGCCTCACGTGCCGGGTTGCGCGACGCTCTGACCGGTCTGTCGCAGCCGCCGCCACCTGCGCCGGAAGGCGGCACGGCTTCGACCCCCTGATGCCGTCGAAGCAGCCGCTCGAACAACCCCTCTCAGGCATTGGCGACTGCCCTTACCGCGCGGTGCGTTCGGCGACCCAGCGGGCTTCGTCGGGCAGCGCCTCCTCAGCACGTGAGGTGCGCGCGGTCAGCTGCCCTTCGACAGCACCAGGACCGGCCTGCGCCGGGTCACGCCTGGTGGGCGGCGGCCTGCTTGATCAGCTCCGCTACCGCTTCCGGCCGGGAGACGTAGATGGCGTGGCTTCCGGCCGCCTCGGTCACGGTGGCTCCGGCTCGCTCGGCCATTGCGCGCTGCGCCGGCGGCGGGATCATGCGGTCGTCGGTCGCGACGAGATACCAGCTCGCCTTGGTACGCCAAGCCGCCTCCGCGACCGTTCCATTGAGCGCCCCCACACCCCAGGGAACCTGCGAGTCGGCCATGAACTGGGCGTCCTCGGGCGGCACATCGCCCGCGAACGACGCGGCGAACTTCCCACGGTCCAGGAAGAGGAAGCCGTCCTGGGGCGGCAGGATCGGCGGAACAGGCGCATCGGGAGCCGGGTCGGCGATCAGGGTGCCGACCGACTCGCTCTTGTCCGGCGCGAAGGCCGCGATGTAGACGAGCGCGGCCACACCCTCGTGCCGTCCGGCCTCCGTGATCACAGCCCCGCCGTAGGAGTGGCCGACGAGCACGGACGGCCCGTCCTGGGCGTCGAGGACCTGCCGGGTGACCGCCACGTCACCTTCGAGGGAGTGGGTCGGGTTCTGCACGACGCTGACGTTGAAGCCGTCGCGGGTGAGGAGGCGGTAAACCGGCTGCCAGCCGGATCCGTCAACGAATCCGCCATGCACAAGCACGATGTTCTTCACGGCACTCATACGTTTGCTCCATGTCCGTAGGAAGCCTTCCGATCAGCTACACGCTAGGTCGGACCGTCCGTTCCGGCTTCGACCAAATGACCTAGTGCGAGGAGCGAGGCCGACGGAAGGTCATGCCGTGCTTGCGCCGCCGCCTTCACGAATCGCGTCACTGGGTGCGAGAGACCTCTGAGGGGGGCGAGAGACCTCTGACTCCTCGAGGTGACCGAGTGCCCGCCGTACTCCAGGACCAGCAGTTCCGACTCGTCCAGCCCGGAAATGTGAGGTGGACCGTACGGAGGCACGAACGGGTGCGAACTCCTCCTCGCGGCTCGGTGGATCTGCGGCACCTGGCCAACCCACGAACCGATCCGCGCTCGTTCCGCGTCGGTAGGATATGTAAGCGCCAGAGGATGGGCCGCCGGCAGCGACAAGGGGTGACATCCAGTGGCTGTGGACACAGCACCAGGCATGAGCGACAGGGAAGCGGACCCGGGACTCTTCGGGCCCGACTCGGTCACCTGGCAGATGCACGGCGATCCGATGATGTGGGTCGCCGGGGTGCGCGCTCTCTACCTCCAGGCGCTGCACCCGCGCGCCGTGCGGGGCGTCATACAGAACTCCGACTTCCGCCGCGACGCCTGGGGCCGCCTGCTGCGCACCGCGGACTTCGTCGGCACCATCACCTACGGCACCACCGCCGCGGCCGAGCGGGCAGGCGCCCGGGTCCGCCGCATCCACACCCTGCTGGGCGCCACCGATCCCGCCACCGGCGAGCGCTACGGCGTCGACGAGCCCGGGCTGCTGCTGTGGGTGCACTGCGCCGAGGTCGGCTCCTACCTCGACGTCGCTCGCAGGTCGGGCCTCGCCCTCAGCGACGCCCAGGCCGACCGCTACCTCGACGAACAGCGCGAAGCCGCGCGCCTGGTCGGGCTCGACCCTGCAGGCGTCCCCGCGTCGGTGGTAGAGCTCGCCGCCTACTTCGACCGGGTGCGCCCCGAACTCTCCGCCGGACCCGAGGCGAAGGACGTGGACGACTTTCTGCGGCGGCCACCCATCAACCCCCTGCTCGTCCCGGCGCGCGAACTGCTGTGGCGGCGCGTGGCCGCACTCGCCTACAACGCACTGCCCCCTTACGCCCATGAGCTGTACGGCCGCCCCGCCCCCGCGCCCGAGCGCGTCACGCATCAGCTCATCGCCACCGGCAACCTGCTGCGCAGCATCCCCTCCCGTATGCGCTGGCAACTCCCGCCAGGTCACATCTTGAAGGCGATGGCCCGTCTGGGCCCCGACGCGCGCCCCGCCCCGTACAAACTGCGCAGTCAGGAGGCCATACTGGACGGGCCGGGGAGGGCGCAGCTCAGCGACGGGGGCGACAGCACGCGATGGCGGAATCCAGGCTGATCCAAGGCCGGTACCGGCTGCTCGATGTCATCGGGCGCGGTGGCATGGGCGAGGTGTGGCAAGCCCGCGACGAGTCTCTCGGCCGCAGTGTCGCGGTGAAGTGCCTCAAGCCCCTGGGGCCTCAGCACGACCAGTCCTTCACCCGGGTGCTGCGCGAGCGCTTCCGGCGTGAGGCGCGCGTCGCGGCGGCGCTCCAGCACCGCGGGGTCACCGTCGTCCATGACTTCGGCGAGTACGACGGCGTGCTCTACCTCGTCATGGAACTGCTCCAGGGCCGCAACCTCAGCCAGCTGCTGGAGGAGAACAAAGCGCACCCGCTTCCGGTCGCCGATGTCCTCGACATCGCCGAGCAGGTCGCCGACGCCCTCGCGTACACCCATGAACAGGGCATCGTGCACCGGGACTTGAAGCCCGCCAACATCATGCGTCTCACCGACGGCGCGGTGAAGATCTGCGACTTCGGCATCGCGCGCCTCGGCGAGGACATCGGCTTCACGTCCCGGCTCACCGGCACCGGCATCGCCATGGGGACCCCGCACTACATGTCCCCCGAGCAGATCAGCGGCACCCAGGTCGACCACCGCAGCGATCTCTACTCCCTGGGCTGCGTGCTGTATGAGATCGCCACCGGCGTACCGCCCTTCGACCACGACGACGCATGGGCGGTTCTCGTGGGGCACCGCGACACCACGCCGGAGCCGCTGCGGGCCCACCGCGCCGAGATTCCCGAGTACTTCCAGCAGGTCGTCCTCGACCTGCTCGCCAAGACCCCCGAGGAGCGGCCCGACGACGCGAAGGCGCTGTGCCGCCGGTTCGGCGCGGCCCGGCGCCACGGGCAGACGCACCGGCCGCTTCCCGGGCCGCGCCCCGAACAGCCGCTCTCCCGCGAGCCGCGGCTCCCGTCCTGGACCCGAGGCATGACCACCGGACACAAGGCCACGGGCGGCGCCCTCACTCCGGGGACCGCGCTGCCCGACCCCGCCGCGGGACTGACCGGCGAGTGGACCACGTACACCGACCCGCGCGGCGGCCGGCTGCTGCCGCCCCGGGTCGCACCCGAGCGCCCCACCCCTGCGCCCGAGCTCCTCGCCGTGCTCGCCGGCCGCCACAGCGCCGGACTGAGCCTCGGCCGGCTCGGCCGCTGGGAGGAGGCAGGCGAGGTACACCGCGCGGTCGCCGCCGAACGCGAACACGCGCTGGGCCCCGACCACCCGGACACCCTCGCCAGCCGGTACGAGGTCGGATTCACCCTGAGCCGTACCGGGCGTGCCGCTGATGCGCTGCGGGAGTTCGCCCGGGTCGTGGAGGGGCGTCAGCGCACGATGGGCGCCGACCACCCCGAGACACTGGCCGCCCGCCAGGAGACGGCGTACGTCCTCGGCCAGCTCGGCAGACATTTCGAGGCCCACGACGTGTACGCGGCGGTGCTCGACTCCCGTGAGCGCACCGTGGGACCCGACCACCCCGACACCCTGCGCTGCCGGCACAATCTCGCCTTCAACCTCAGCAGGCTGGGGCGGCTGGAGGACTCGTACCGCATGGCGTACGACGTGGCGGCGGCACGCGCCCGGGTGCTCGGCGCCGAGCACCCCGACACCCTCGTCACCCGCTACGAAGTCGCCTACGCGCTCGGACAGCTCGGCCGCTGGACCGAGGCCCTGCAGACGTACCGGGAGGTGGCCGTGGCGAGGGGCCGGGCGCTGGGTCCCGACCACCCGGACACCCTCGCCAGCCGGTACGAGGTCGGCATCAGCCTCGGGCGGCTCGGCCGGAGCGCGGAGGCACTGGAGCTGTACCGCGGCCTCGTCGACGACCGCACCCGGGTGCACGGCCCCACCGACCCCGAGACGCTGCGGGCCCGGCACGGCATCGGCGTGAACCTCGGCCGGCTCGCCCGCTGGGAGGAGGCGCTCGTCGAGTCACGCGACGTGTGCGCGCTGCGCGAGCGGGTGCTGGGCGCCGAGCACCCCGACACCCTCGTCAGCCGCCGGGAAGTGGCCGTGGGTCTCGGCTGGCTGGGCCGGTGGCCGGACGCGCTCGCCGTCTACGGCCAGGTCGCCCAGGCCCGCGAGCGGGTGCTGGGCATGGACCACCCCGACGCGCTGGCCAGCCGCAACGACGAGGCGCACTGCCTGGAGCAGCTCGGCAGGCACGCTGAGGCGGTCGAGCTGTACCGGCGCGTGGCGACGCTGCGGCAACAGCGCGGCGGCCACGGCTTCTGACCGGGGGCGCCGCGACCGCGGACCGCGCCACCTCGCACGGCCACAGACGGGGCCCGGTCACCCGAACGGCGTCCTGCGGCATCCGGACCGGCCGCTCCGCACGCAGACTGTCACCATGACGGGCCTGGACGATCAAGTGCGGCGCGGTCGTGCCGCACGCAAGCAGGTGCCCCGTTCCGCGCACGGGCGCTGGATACCCTCCGCGGACCGGCCCGATCCGATCGCCGTCCTTCAGGCGCAGTCGCAGGACCGGGTGCCCGAGCTGGTGCCCATCCGCTACGGCCGGATGGCAGCCTCGCCGTTCACGTATCTGCGCGGCGCGCCCGCCGTCATGGCCGCCGATCTCGCCGCGCAGTCGCACACCGGCCTGACCGTCCAGCTCTGCGGGGACGCCCATCTGCTGAACTTCGGCGTCTACGCCTCCCCGGAACGGGCGCTCCTCTTCGACCTCAACGACTTCGACGAGACGCTCCCCGGCCCCTTCGAATGGGATGTGAAGCGGCTGGTCGCCAGCGTCGCGGTCGCCGCCCGGGACAACGGTGAGCCCGAGTCCCAGGCATGGCGGGCAGCCAGGGCAGCCGCGGAGTCGTACCGCGGGTCGATGCGCCGGCTCGCGGCGCTCGGCGAACTCGACGTCTGGTACGAGCGGATCGACACCGAGGACCTGATCCCGCTCGTGCGCAGGATTCGCCGCGACCGGCTGCAGTCGCGGCTCGCCAAGGCCAGACGGCGCACCAGCCTTCAGGCCATGGCGAAGCTGACCCAGTTCGTCGACGGGCAGCGGCGTATCGTCCCGGACCCGCCGCTGCTCGAACCGATCGACATCTCCGACGCGGCAGCCGTACGCAAGATCCTCAGCGACTACCGCAGCACCCTGCCGGAGGAACGGCGCGTGCTGCTCGACCGGTTCCATGCGGTCGATGTGGCCCGCAAGACCGTCGGCGTCGGCAGTGTCGGCACCCGCTGTTTCGTGGCGCTGCTGACCGGCCGGGACAGCGAGGACCCGCTGTTCCTCCAGATCAAGGAGGCCGGCCCCTCCGTACTCGAACCCCATCTGCCGGCCTCGCCGTACCGGCACCAGGGGCACCGGGTGGTCGCCGGGCAGCGCCTCCTCCAGGCGGCGAGCGACATCTTCCTCGGCTGGGTCAGCGGACCCGAGGGCCGGCACTACTACTGGCGGCAGCTGCGCGACATGAAGGGCTCGGCGGACGTCGGCGACATGTCACCGGCGCTGCTGCGCGCATACGCTGCGCTCTGTGGCCGGGCGCTCGCCCGCGCCCACGCCCGCTCCGGGGAACGCGTGGCGATCTCCGCCTATCTCGGCTCGTCCGACACCTTCGACCGGGCCATGGCCGACTTCGCGGTGACGTACGCGGATCGTATGGTCGCCGACCATGCGGAGCTCCTCGCGGCGATCGGCTCAGGCCGCCTCACAGCCGAGAGAGGACGCTGACCGCACGGCAGCCGGGAGGATCCCCCCTGGTCCGGGCGATCATCGCGTGCTACGAAGAGGCATGCCCGCAGCTGAAACGTCTCTCCGAGCCACCTACGACGCCGTCATCGTGGGTGGCGGCCACAACGGCCTGGTCGCCGCCGCCTACCTCGCCCGCGCCGGGCGCTCCGTCCTCGTCATGGAACGCCGCGAGAACACCGGCGGCGCGGCCGTCTCCACCCGCCCCTTCGCCGGGGTCGACGCCCGGCTCTCGCGCTACTCCTACCTCGTCTCACTGCTGCCGGACAAGATCGTCCGGGAGCTGGACCTCACCTTCGCGGTCCGCAAGCGCACCGTCTCGTCGTACACGCCCAAGGGCGGCGGCGGTCTCCTCGTCGGCGGGGACGGCACCCGGGAGTCGTTCGCCCGCCTCACCGGCGGGGAGCGGGAGTACGCGTCCTGGCAGGAGTTCTACGCCATGACCGGCCGGGTCGCCGAGCGGGTGTTCCCGACGATGACCGAGCCGCTGCCGACGCGTGAGGCGCTGCGTGCCACCGTCGACGACGAGACGGCCTGGCGGACGCTGTTCGAGGAGCCCATCGGCATCGCGGTCGAGCAGCGGTTCGCCGACGACCTCGTCCGGGGTGTGGTGCTCACCGACGCGCTGATCGGCACCTTCGCCGACGCGCACGACCCCTCCCTGCTCCAGAACCGCTGCTTCCTCTACCACGTGATCGGCGGCGGCACCGGGGACTGGGACGTGCCTGTCGGCGGTATGGGCGCACTGACCGACGCGCTCGCGGACGCGGCCAGGGCCGCGGGCGCCGAGATCGCCGTACGGCACGAGGCGACCCGTATCGAGACCGACGGCGAACGGGCCGAGGTCACCTTCGTCCACGACGGAGGGCAGGGCACCGTCGAGGCCCGCCACGTCCTGGTGAACGCCTCGCCGCAGGCGCTGGCCGCCCTGCTCGGCGAGGAGGCGCCCACCCCCGCCGAAGGTGCCCAGTTGAAGGTCAACATGTTGCTGCGCCGGCTGCCGCGGCTGCGGGACAGCTCCGTCGATCCGCGTGACGCGTTCGCGGGAACCTTCCATGTCTCCGAGGGATACGGGCAGTTGGCGACCGCGTACCGGGAGGCCGCCGAGGGGCGGCTGCCGAGCGCGCCACCGTCCGAGATCTACTGCCACTCGCTGACCGATCCGTCGATCCTCGGCCCTGAGCTGGCCGCGCAGGGGTATCAGACACTAACTCTCTTCGGGCTGCACACACCGGCCCGGCTCTTCGCCGCCGACAACGACACGACGCGCTCACAGCTGCTGGCGGCCACGATCGCCGAGCTGGACTCGTATCTGGACGAGCCGATCGCCGAATGCCTCGCACTCGACGAGAAGGGCGAGCCGTGCATCGAGGCGAAGACCCCGCTCGACCTCGAACAGGAACTGCGGCTGCCCGGCGGCCATATCTTCCACCGCGACCTCGCCTTCCCCTACGCGACCGAGTCCACCGGACGCTGGGGCGTCGAGACGGCGCACGCGAATGTGCTGCTCTGCGGGGCGGGAGCCGTACGCGGCGGCGGGGTCAGCGGGGTGCCGGGCCACAATGCCGCCATGGCGGCGCTGGGCAGGTGACACCCCGCTGAAAGAGCGTCAGTCCCGGGACGCCGTCCAGCCCTCGGCTTCGATCAGGGCGGCGTCCGCGGGCCGTGATTCGTCGAAGACCTCACGCCCGCGGTCCTCGACCCGCAGCGCGTCCACGTACACCCCGTGGCCGACCTGGAGCTGATCGGTGGCGTACCGCCAGCGCAACCGCATCCTGGTGCCGCGCCACGCCGAGAGATCGGCGCTCAGCCGGTGCCAGCGGCGCCCGGACCAGCCGGTGACCGATCCAGCCGGATGCGACTGCGGCGAGGTCCCCTCGCGGACGGTCGTGAAGGGCACGGCCCGCCAGGTCGCGCCCCCGTCCGCCGACCCCTCCAGGAACAGGGCGTCCGACGTCGGTTCCGTGTCCCACCACAGCGTGCAGCGAAGCCGCGCCGGCCGGGAGGCGAGCGCGACGGCGGGCAGGGTGAGCGTGGCGGACCTGGCACCTGCCATGCCGGAGAACCAGGCGGTGCCCCCGCGCTCGGGCCGTACGGCGACCGCACGCGCCAGGTTGTCGGCGGCGGCCACCCGGGGTGCGCTGCCGGAGCGCCAGGTGCGCACCGGATGAACGGAGTTGCCCAGCAGGACGAGGAACGAGTCGGTGGTCGGGTCGAGCACCAGGCTGGTGCCGGTGAAGCCGGTGTGGCCCGCCGTGCGCGGTGTGGCCATGGCTCCCATGTACCAGTGCTGGTAGAGCTCGAAGCCGAGGCCGTGCTCGTGGCCGGGAAAGGCGGTGTTGAAGTCGGTGAACATCAGCTCCACGGACGGGGGACGCAGAATGCGGGAGCGTCCGTAGGAACCCCCGTTGAGGAGGGTCCGGGCGAGGACGGCGAGGTCCCAGGCGCAGGAGAACACTCCGGCGTGGCCGGCGACACCGCCGAAGCTGAAGGCGTTCTCGTCGTGCACCTCGCCCCAGACCAGTCCGCGGTCGAGACCCGACCAGGGCAGCCGGGAGTCCTCCGTGGCGGCGATCCCCGGCTTCCAGGAGGCGGGCGGATTGAAGCGGGTGCGGTGCATCCCGAGCGGAGCGGTGATCTCGTCGCGGAGCTGCGTGTCCAGCGGGTGACCCGTGATCTTCTCCAGGATCAGCTGGAGCGAGATCAGATTGAGGTCGGAGTACTGGTACTTGGTGCCGGGCGGGGCGGCGGGCGCCTCGTTCCACAGCAGCCGCAGCTTTCCTTCCCTCGTCGGCTCCCTGTACAGCGGAATCCAGGCGCGGAAGCCGGAGGTGTGGGTGAGCAACTGGCGCACGGTGATGTCCTGCTTGCCGGCGCCGCCGAAGTCCGGGAGGTAGGAGGCGACAGTGGCCTCCAGGCGGAGCGCGCCGCGCTCGATCTGCTGCACCGCGAGAATCGAGGTGAAGAGTTTCGAGACCGACGCCAGGTCGAAGACGGTGTCCTTCGCGTCCGGCGAGCAGCACGGCGCCCGCGTACCAGGGGTGCGTGGGCGAGGGGCCGAGGAACGCCTCGGCGTCGCTGACGAGCCGGTCCAGATGGGCCGGGATCAGCCCCGCCCGTTCGGGCGTGCCGTGCCGCAGCGTGGGCCGTCCGCCGCCGGTCCCGGACATCTGCCCGGACGGGTGGCCGTCGCCCCGGCTGCCGCCCGAAGCCGCCTCCGCGAAGGGGACCGGCGCCAGCGCGAGTGCTCCGCCCAGCGCCAGCACCCCACCGCCGAGCCTGCGCCGGCTGATCCCTCTTCCCGCTGCTTCCTCGGTCATCCGGCACCCTCCTGAAAGTATCTTTCGGGATCTGAATCGGCAGTGAAACTTTCTTGCGGGGTCCGGGTGATGTCAACCGTCCCAAAGAATCTGACACAGCATCAGAAAATCTCTTCCCTCGGCCGGCGGGCTGCGGCATCCTGCCGCCCATGGAGACGGAGCTGAGCAAGAGACTGGGGATCGAGCACGCCATCTTCGGCTTCACGCCCTTCCCCGCGGTGGCCGCCGCCATCAGCCGAGCGGGCGGATTCGGGGTGCTGGGCGCGGTCCGCTACACCGCACCCGACGACCTCAAACGTGACCTCGACTGGATGCAGGACCACACCCAGGGCATGCCGTACGGCCTGGATGTCGTCATGCCCGCCAAGAAGGTCGAGGGTGTGAGCGAGACCGACGTCGAGGCCATGATTCCCGAGAGCCACCGGCAGTTCGTCCGCGACACCCTCGCCAAGCACGGTGTCCCTGAACTCCCGGAGGGCGAGGCCTCCGGCTGGCGCATCACCGGATGGATGGAGCAGGTCGCCCGCAACCAGCTCGACGTCGCCTTCGACTACCCCATCGGACTCCTCGCCAACGCCCTCGGATCACCGCCCGCAGACGTCGTCGCGCGCGCCCACGACCGGGGCGTCCTCGTCGCGGCACTCGCGGGAAGCGCCCGGCACGCACGCCACCACGCCGACGCGGGCATCGACATCGTCGTCGCCCAGGGCTACGAAGCGGGCGGCCACACCGGCGAGATCGCCTCGATGGTGCTCACCCCGGAAGTCGTCGACGCCGTGAACCCGTTGCCCGTACTCGGCGCGGGCGGCATCGGCAGCGGCGAGCAGATCGCCGCCGCCCTCGCCCTCGGCGCGCAGGGCGCCTGGCTCGGCTCGCTCTGGCTCACCACCCACGAGGCCGACCTCCACTCCCGCGCACTCACCGCCAAACTCCTCGCGGCGGGCTCCGGCGACACCGTCCGCTCCCGCGCCCTGACCGGCAAACCCGCCCGGCAGCTGCGCACCGAGTGGACCGACGCCTGGGACGACCCCGATGGACCGGGCACGCTCCCGATGCCCCTGCAGGGGCTGCTCGTCGCCGACGCCGTCTCCCGGATACAGAAGTACGAAGTGGGCCCGCTGCTGGGCACGCCCGTCGGCCAGATCGTCGGCCGGATGAACAGCGAGCGCAGCGTCCAGCAGGTCTTCGACGAGCTGACCCGCGGCTTCGAGCGGGCCGTCGACCGCATCAACCGCATCGCCGGAAGGAGCGAGTCATGACCGAACGGACGTCGGGGTCCCCCCGGACGGGGTCAGGGGGAGGCTTCTGGGCGCAGGCCACCGCGGATCCCGAGCGTACGATCCTCGTCGCGCCGGACGGCGAGGAGTGGAGCGCGGGACGGCTGCACGCGGCCGTGAACCAACTGGTGCACGGTCTGCGCGCGGCCGGCCTCGAACAGGGCGACGCCTTCGCCGTCGTCCTGCCCAACGGCGTGGAGCTCTTCACCGCCCATCTCGCCGCCTCGCAGGCCGGCCTCTATCTCGTCCCCGTCAACCACCACCTCGTCGGCCCCGAGATCGCCTGGATCGTCGCCGACTCCGGCGCCAGGGTGCTCATCGCGCACGAGCGCTTCGCGGACGCCGCCGCAGCAGCCGCGGACGAGGCGAAGCTTCCCGAAAGCCACCGCTACGCAGTCGGCGAGGTCGACGGATTCCGCCCGTACGCCGAACTCCTCGACGGGCAGCCCGCGTCCGTACCCGTCGACCGGTCGCTCGGCTGGGTCATGAACTACACCTCGGGTACCACCGGCAAGCCGCGCGGCATCCGCCGTCCGCTATCCGGGAAGCTCCCCGAGGAGACCAACCTCGGCGGATTCCTCGGCTTCTTCGGCATCAAACCCTTCGACGGCAACGTCCATCTGGTCTGTTCGCCGCTCTACCACACGGCCGTGCTCCAGTTCGCGAGCGCCGCCCTGCACATCGGGCACCCCCTGGTGCTGATGGACAAGTGGACGCCCGAGGAGATGCTGCGCCTCATCGAAGCGCACGGCTGCACCCACACGCACATGGTGCCGACGCAGTTCCACCGCCTTCTCGCGCTGCCGGACGAGGTCAAGGAGCGCTACGACGTCACCTCCATGCGGCACGCCATCCATGGCGCCGCCCCCTGTCCCGACCATGTGAAACGGGCGATGATCGACTGGTGGGGGAGCTGTGTGGAGGAGTACTACGCGGCCAGCGAGGGCGGGGGCGCGTTCGCGACCGCCGAGGACTGGCTGAAGAAGCCCGGCACCGTCGGCAAGGCCTGGCCGATCAGCGAACTCGCCGTCTTCGACGACGACGGCAACCGGCTGCCGCCCGGTGAACTGGGGACCGTCTACCTGAAGATGAGCACCGGGGGCTTCAGCTACCACAAGGACGCGGCGAAGACGAGGAGCAACCGCATCGGCGACTTCTTCACCGTCGGAGACCTCGGGATCCTGGACGAGGACGGCTATCTCTTCCTCCGCGACCGGAAGATCGACATGATCATCTCGGGAGGCGTCAACATCTACCCCGCCGAGATCGAGGCGGCCCTGCTGACCCATCCCGCCGTCGCGGACGCGGCCGCGTTCGGGATTCCGCACGCCGACTGGGGCGAGCAGGTCAAGGCCGTCGTCGAGCCCGCCGAGGGCCATCGCGCGGACGACGCCCTGGCGGCCGACATCCTCGCGCACTGCGAGCGCGTTCTCGCCGGGTACAAGCGCCCCAGGTCGGTGGACTTCATCGCGGCGATGCCGCGCGACCCCAACGGCAAGCTCTACAAACGGCGGCTGAGGGAGCCCTACTGGGAGGGCCACGAGCGCGCCCTGTGAAGCCCGCGTACGCGATGCCCGCCGATACCCTGCCGATCCGGCTCCACGCTGGCTGACCCGCTGACCCGCTGACCCGCTGACCCGCTTGGCCGCCCTGGCGGGTGGGCGGCGTGAGTGGCCCAACGTCTGATTGCCGAGCGCCGGCCTGCTGCACCACCGGCCGGCGACCGCCCAGGTCTCCGGCTCCGCTCGGGCCGAATCGCGGGCGTGCAGCCTGCCTTGTGGTGAGAGGGCGGTCGGGGCCGGACTACTCGGCCACGTCGTCGGGGCCGGGCAGTCGGGGCGGGAAGTGCCGGCGACGAATCACCGCCTCACTACGACCAACAAATCTTTGGCGAGTTCCGGTCAGTGCGGGATCAGGAACCCAATGACCCCTAGCCGCAAATGGGCACGCGAGCGCAGGCTGTTCCCTTCGGCGACGCACACCGCCGCCGAAGAGATCCGGGTGCGGAACCGCCGAACGCGTGGCACCTGTCTGTATCGGAGAACGTCATGTTCCCCATCGCGCTCATGCTGTGCGGAGCTTCTCTCGCTCTCGGCACCCTTGCTCGGGCCCCGAACGTGCCGCACCTTCAGGCCCAGGCGGCTGCCGTGGCCGCGTCCACGACTTCAGTGCAGATGCCCGCCACCATGGGCTGGGAGCAGCCGGGCAAAGCTCGGCAAGGTCGAGACCAATGTCAGATATGGAGAAGGCAACGGTCAGTCTCTCTTCATCTCACGATGCTCGAGAAAGGATCAGAATGTCCCGCAAGAGGATCGCTACACGCAGGAAGAAGCTCGTCTGGCTGGTCGCCGGCGCCAGCGTGATCACCGCTGGTTTTGCCGCGGCGACCGGTGCCGGCTTCGCGTCCCAGAACGAGACGAGGGCATTGCCGCCGCCTACGATCCCGTCCAGCACAGCCTGCGCAAACGGCACCGCGGTCGCCGTTGTCTTGGACAACTTCGAGCGTGTGGAGAATGCCGCGAACAACCGTTCGTCCGATGGCCTCATTTCGCACGATGACCTGGTCGCGGCCGGGCAGTTCTTGAACGGCCGTTCGCTCCAGGTTCAGAGCGCCGCCAATCACATCCTGCGAACCCCCGGGCTGGAAGCACGCGTTGCCAGCGCCGCGCTTGACGGTGCTTTCGACACCAACATCTCAAGGAGCGACCTGAGGAACGACGTGGTGGAGGAGATCCTAGGTAGCATAGACGACCTCCTCGGCGAGATCGAGGATGTAATCGAGGAAAACGCCCTAGCCTTCGTAAGGGAATACTGTGGGAACGGGGGGAGTTAGCCTTGGGCTACGGCACGCTCATGAAGTTGCGCGCCATGCGCGACTGCGAGTCGTACACGTCGTCGCGGCCATCAACGAGTGGCTGTGAACAGCACATTCGATACACGCCCTAAGGGCTGTCCCGGTAATCCCGGGCGGGTCAGCGCACGGCGTCAGATGCGGTGCATCGCAAGGCGGAGGGTCGTCCTCATACTGGGCGTATTCGGATGAGTCCGACAACGCAGCGAGGTGCCGTAGCTGGCGTCGGGCGCCCGGTGGGGATTGCGGGACAGCCCTTAGTAGTGCGGCTGGCCCGCTGACCCCGAATTCCCCCCGGGGAAAGCACTCCGGCCGCACCTCCCGGCCGGGGTGAGGGCCCTGAAAAGGGCCCTCACCCCGGCAAAGACTTCCGGTACGGACCCGCCACCGCCCCGTCGTTCCTCGGGATGATCGCCGTCGGAGTCCGTGCCGGAGCAAGCAGCGGTCTGGCCGGGTGTCTGGGCATGGATCCCGCCCAGGCCGCGAACGGAGGGTTGCCCGTGGCGTGGTCCTCCCCTCCTCCAGGGAGCCGCCGGGCGTCGCCCAGAAGCCGCCGCTCTCGTCGTAGCGCAGCAGCAGGACGCGGTCGTCTGCGTCCATGACGATGGCGCGGGCGGCTTCCCTCAGTGGCGGTGTGGAGGTGGTCATGCCTTCCAGTGTGGAAGCCCCCAGAGGGGGGCGGGACCGTTCGACCAGGTAGGCGTCTTCGCCGCCGTCCTGATCACCTGCAATGGCATTGTCGGCCTGTCCGTGCTGGTCGCCGCGCTGCGCAATCGGGTGGCCCTCTTCCACGCCGAGGACGCCGGTGCCGCGCTCGCGAGGCCTGGTGGAGCCTCGGACTGCTGCTGACCGTAGTGCCCGGACCGAGCCACAAATGCCGTACTCGGTGTGGCGGATGACGGCGGACAGACCGCCGCCGGAGGGATGCCGGTCGTGCCGGCCAGGAAAGTCGGCCGAAGCGGGGGCGGCAGCACGGCGGCTGCGGTGACGAGGGCCGTGCAGGTGAATACGAGCCGTCTCAGGCGGGTGCGGAAGAGCAAGGTGCATCCCAACAGGACTGCGGTGAAAGCTGCTTGGTCCAAGCACTCGGCCAGGACGGGCGCTGTCAACATCCCGTTCGGTATCCCGCGGCTTGACCCTCCGGTCCCCGCCGCCGAGGATCACGCCATGACAGCCGTACGCAGCAACACCGTCGACTCGGTCGTGCGGAGCACCGCACGCCGTACCCCCGACCGCACAGCCGTGCGCTACGCGGACCGGACCTGGACCTACGCCGAGCTCGACGACGCCGTCACCACCGCGGCGGCCGTCCTTTCCGGCCACGGGCTGAGCACCGGGGACCGGGTCGCGACCTACGGCCACAACTCCGACGTCTACCTCATCGCCTTCCTCGGCTGCGCACGGGCGGGACTCGTCCACGTCCCGGTCAACCAGAACCTCACCGGCGACGATCTCGCCTACATCGTGGAGCAGTCGGGCAGCGCCCTCGTACTGGCCGACCCGGATCTTGCTCCGAGGCTGCCGGGCGGGCTCCCCGTCAGGCCGCTGCGCGACGCGGACGACTCCCTGCTCGCCGAACTGGCCACGCCCCGCAGCTTCACCCCCGAACGCGAGCCCGTGCCCGAGGACCTGGTCCAGCTGCTGTACACCTCCGGCACCACTGCCCAGCCCAAGGGCGCCATGATGACCCACCGGGCGCTGTCCCACGAGTACGTGAGCGCCATGACGGCCCTCGACCTCGCCGAGGGCGACCGTCCCGTCCACGCGCTGCCGCTGTACCACTCCGCCCAGATGCATGTCTTTCTGCTGCCCTACCTCGCGGTGGGCGCGGAGAACACCATCCTGGACGCCCCCGACGCGGACCGGATCTTCGACCTGGTCGAAGCGGGCCGCGCCGACAGCCTCTTCGCCCCGCCCACCGTCTGGATCGGCCTCTCCAACCACCCCGGCTTCGCCACCCGCGACCTCGGCGCCCTGCGCAAGGCGTACTACGGCGCGTCGATCATGCCCGTTCCGGTGCTGGAGAAGCTCCGCGAGCGGCTGCCGGAGCTGCGCTTCTACAACTGCTTCGGCCAGAGCGAGATCGGCCCGCTCGCCACCGTCCTGCGCCCGGAGGATCACGAGGGGCGGATGGACTCCTGCGGCCGACCCGTGCTCTTCGTCGACGCGAAGGTCGTCGACGAGGGCGGCGAGGAGGTCCCGGACGGCACGGCAGGCGAGGTCGTCTACCGCTCGCCCCAGTTGTGCGAGGGCTACTGGGACAAGCCCGAGGAGACCGAAGCCGCCTTCCGCGACGGCTGGTTCCGCTCCGGCGACCTCGCGGTGCGCGATGGCCAGGGGTACTTCACCGTCGTCGACCGGGTGAAGGACGTCATCAACTCCGGGGGAGTGCTGGTCGCCTCGCGTCAGGTCGAGGACGCCCTCTACACACACCCGGCGGTCGCCGAGACCGCCGTGGTCGGACTCCCCGACGAGCGCTGGATCGAGGCCGTCACCGCCGTCGTCGTGACCCGCGAGGATGTCACCGAGGCCGAACTGATCGAGCACGCACGCGAGAAGCTCCCCCACTTCAAGGCCCCGAAGAAGGTCCTTTTCGTGGACGAGCTGCCGCGCAACGCCAGCGGGAAGATCCTCAAGCGGGAGCTGCGCGACCGCTTCACTTCTCCCTGAGGTCCACGATCCGCTTGATCTTGCCCACCAAGCCGACGTTCTCGTACGCATGGCGCAGGGTGGCCCGCAGTCGCTCCAGCTGGAGCGCCTCCAGCTCCTCGCGACCGATCCGCTCCGCCGCGTCCAGCAGGTCCGTCATACGGAATACTCCCGTCCCAAACCGGACGACCGATCATTCGGTCGTGCTCTTCGTGATCAGTAATCCAGCCGTCACGCCTCCTGGCAAGGGGGTGATCCCCGCCAACCGCGCGGGCCGGCGCCGTCCCGGCTCCGCTCTGGGCCCACCGCGCTGCCGGCCCACCCCGGCGACGGCTCTTGGCGTCCCGGTGCGACGGCCCCTGGCGTCCCGGTGCGCCGGGCGCGTGCGACGGCACCCGGCTCCGGAGCGCTCCGTCCGCAGAGCCGACGGTGGTCGCTTCCCCTGGACCGACGATACGGATTGGTGCGTACGGACGGTTGCCGCCATCCCGGCGCGATCAGGCGTGCGTGAGGGGGGATGATTGTGGGATAGAAGTTGAAATCCTCAAACAACCTCCGAGAAGGAGTCCGCGATGCCGCAGCCACAGGGATCCGAGCTCGACGCCGTCCTCGCCCGACGGGAGGAACTCCGCGAGCGCTATCTCCGCCCGGTCTCCGACCGGCCCCCGACCACGGCCCGCGGCGTCCACCATGTGGCCTTCATCTGTCGCGACGTCGAGGAGACCATCCGCTTCTACCAGGAACTCCTGGGCTTCCCCGTGGTCGAGATCGTGGAGAACCGCGACTACCGCGGCTCCACCCACTTCTTCTTCGACATCGGGCACGGCAATCTGCTCGGCTTCTTCGACTTTCCCGGCCACGACCACCCCTCCATCACCGAAACGATCGGCGGTGTGCAGCATCTGGCCCTGTCCGTGGGCGCCGCGGAGTTCGACGCGGCCCGTAAGGCGCTGGACGAGGCGGAGATCGAATACCTCGGGCCCGACCGCGGGGTTGAGGACAGTCTCTACATCCGCGACCCCAACGGTGTTCCGCTGGAGCTCTACCGGGAGCAGCTGGGCATCTTCAACGGTGAGCGGATCCTCGGGACTCGATGACCGGTGTCGGGTGATGTCCCTGGCCGGGCCCCTGGTCGTGGTTGCGGGCCGCCCGCCGGGGACTCGGCGCTCACCGCGCCGTCGAGTCCGTCGCGACCGTCCGCGCCCAGCGGTAGTCCGCCTTCCCGCTCGGCGAGCGCTGGATCTCCGGCGCGATCACCAGCTGCCGGGGGATCTTGTACCCGGCGAGCCGGGTGCGGCAGTGCGACTGGATGTCCTCCAGGGTCGGCGCGAGCGCACCCGCGCGCACCTGCACCACGGCGGCCACATGGTTGCCCCACCGGCTGTCGGGCACTCCCGCGACCAGCGCGTCGTACACATCCGGATGCGACTTGAGGGCCTGCTCGACCTCCTCCGGGTACACCTTCTCGCCGCCCGTGTTGATGCACTGCGAGCCCCGGCCGAGGACCGTGACGATGCCCTCGTCGTCGACGGTCGCCATGTCGCCGAGCAGTACCCAGCGCTCGTCGCCGCGCCGGAAGAACGTCTCGGCTGTCTTCTCCGGGTCGTTGTAGTAGCCGAGGGGGACATGACCGCGCTGTGCGATGCGTCCCGGCTCGCCCGGCTTCACCGGCTGGTACGTCGCCGGGTCGACCACCGCCGTACGGGCGTTGACCCGCAGCCTGAAGCCCTTCTCGGGGCCGGAGTCGTCGGTCGCGGTGCCGTTGAAGCCGGACTCGGACGAGCCGAAGTTGTTCAGCAGCATCACATGCGGCACCAGGGCCGTGAACTGGGCGCGCACCGTCTCCGACATGATCGCGCCGGATGAGGACACGCTGAACATCGACGAGCAGTCCGTCCCCTTCATCGGCCCGGCGAGGGCGTCGATCAACGGGCGCAGCATGGCGTCGCCGACCAGCGAGACACTGGTGACCTTCTCCTTCTCGATCGTACGGAGCACCTCCACCGGCATGTACTTGCGGTGGACGACAATCCGCTGGCCGAAGTTGAACCCGATGAAGGCGGTGAGCGTCGATGTGCCGTGCATGAGCGGGGGAGTGGGGAAGAAGGTGATGCCGTCGCCGCCCGCGGCCACCCGCTCGGCGAGCTCTGCCGGTGCGGAGACCGGCTCCCCGGTCGGTGCGCCGCCGCCGAGGCCGGAGAAGAAGAGATCCTCCTGCCGCCACATCACCCCCTTGGGCATGCCCGTCGTGCCACCGGTGTAGATGATGAACTGGTCGTCGGCGGAACGGGCGGGGAAGCCCCGCTCGGGTGAGGCGCCGGCCTCCGCCTCGGTGAAGGGGACGGCGTCCAGCCGTGGCGCGCCGTCCGGGGGCGTGCCCACACGGACCACGTGACGGAGCTTGTCGGTCTTCGGAAGTGCCGCCGCGACCCGCTCGCTGAACTCCGCGTCGAAGACGAGCGCGGCGAGGTCGGCGTCGCGGTAGAGGTAGACCAGTTCCTCCTCCACGTACCGGTAGTTGACATTGACCGGTACGACCCGGGCCTTGAGGCAGCCGAGCACCGTCTGGAGGTATTCGATGCCGTTGTAGAGGTGCAGGCCGAGGTGTTCGCCGGGCCGGATGCCTGAGTCGATGAGGTGGTGGGCGACGCGGTTGGCCGCGGCGTCCAGCTCCGCGTAGGTGAGCCGGCGCTCGGCGCCCGTGCCGGGGTGGTCGATGTACACGAGTGCCTCGCGGTCGGGGACCACATCGACGACCGACTCGAACAGGTCGGCAAGGTTGTACTCCACCGTTCCTCCTGACGCCGGCGAACTTCGGCACGGCGGTTATTAGAGCGCCGGTGGACACAACTGGGAAGGGGAGCCGCAGAAGAAATCTGACTGACTGTCAGAAAACTATTGAACTGGACCCCCACCTACTGCAACCTGTTCTAGGTCTTGAGACGGGAGGTCCGCACATGGGACGAAGTGGTGGTACCGAACACCTCACCGTGGAACGCGAAGGCGCCACGATGGTGCTCACCTTGAACAGGCCCGAGGCGAAGAACGCACTCTCGCTGCCGATGCTGGTCGGCCTCCACGACGGCTGGCTGGAGGCGGACGAGGACGACACGATCCGCTCCGTGGTGCTGACCGGCGCCGAAGGCTCGTTCTGCGCCGGGATGGACCTGAAGGCCCTCGCGGGTGGCGGCATGGAAGGAGAGCACTACCGGGACCGGCTGAAGGCCGACCCCGATCTTCACTGGAAGGCGATGCTGCGCCACCACCGCCCGCGCAAACCGGTGATCGCCGCGGTCGAGGGGTACTGCGTGGCGGGCGGCACCGAAATCCTCCAGGGCACCGACATCCGCGTCGCCGGCGCAGGCGCCACCTTCGGCCTGTTCGAGGTCAGGCGGGGGCTCTTCCCCATCGGCGGCTCCACCGTACGGCTGCAACGCCAGATCCCGCGGACACACGCCCTGGAGATGCTGCTCACCGGCCGCCCCTACAGCGCCGCGGAGGCGAAGGACATCGGCCTGGTGGGCCATGTCGTACCCGACGGGACAGCGCTGGAGAAGGCGCTCGCCGTCGCCGAGCAGATCAACGCGTGCGGACCGCTGGCCGTCGAGGCGGTCAAGGCGTCGGTCTACGAAACGGCGCAGATGAGCGAGACGGAGGGGCTGGCGGCCGAACTCGAACGGGGGTGGCCCATTTTCGGCACGGCCGACGCGAAGGAGGGGGCGCGGGCGTTCGCGGAGAAGAGGCCACCGGAGTACCGCCGAGCGTGAAGCCCCCCGCCCCTTCCCGTGGCCGGGGCCCCGCCGTGGGGCGTACCGGCCCGCCGACCCCCGGAACAAGGAGCCCCGCATATGACCGCCGCCCCGACCCCGGACATCCTGCGCGCACCCCTCGTCGTCGAGTTCCCCTTCACCCGCTCTCTCGGACCCGTCCAGTCCGCCTTCCTCACCGGGCTGCGCGAACGCACCGTGCTCGGCGTGCGGACCAGTGACGACAGGGTGCTCGTACCACCCGTGGAGTACGACCCCGTCACCGCCGAGGAGATACGCGACCTGGTCGAGGTCGCCGCCACCGGCACCGTCACAACCTGGGCCTGGAACCCCTCCCCGCGCCGCGACCAGCCGTCGGCCGAACCCTTCGCGTGGGTGCTGGTCCGGCTGGATGGCGCCGACACCTCGCTCCTACACGTCCTGGCCGCCCCCGGCCCCGACTCCGTACGCAGCGGAATGCGCGTCCGTGTGCGCTGGGCGCACGAACGCACCGGCGCGATCACGGACATCGCCTGCTTCGAGCCGTACGACAGCGAACCCGACGGCCGGGCGCCGACCGCACACCGCGGCGTATTCGACGACGCCGTCACCGGCGTCGTCGCTCCCGCCCGGCTCGACTACACCTACTCGCCCGGCCGCGCCCAGACCGCGTACATCAACGCTCTCGCAGGCCGAAAAGCCGTAGGCGAACGCTGCCCCCGCTGCCGCAAGGTCTATGTCCCGCCCCGCGGCGCCTGCCCCACCTGCGGTGTGGCCACCGAGGAACAGGTCGAGGTCGGACCGCGCGGCACGGTCACCACGTACTGCATCGTCAACATCAAGGCGAAGAACCTCGACATCGACGTGCCCTACGTCTACGCGCACATCGCCCTCGACGGCGCCGACCTCGCCCTCCACGGCCGCATCGGCGGAATCCCCTACGACCAGGTACGGATGGGCCTGCGCGTCGAACCGGTGTGGACGGACGGCTCCCGGCACCCCGACCACTACCGGCCCACCGGCGAGCCGGACGCCGACTACGACGCCTACAAGGAGCTGCTCTGATGCGTTACTCCAGGGACGTGGCCGTCGTCGCCTTCGCGCAGAGCGACCATGTGCGCCACAGCGACGAGCTCTCCGAGGTCGAGATGGTGATGCCCGTCCTGCACGAGGTGCTCCACCGGACCGGCCTGAGGGCCGGCGACATCGGCTTCACCTGCTCGGGCTCCAGCGACTATCTCGCCGGACGCGCCTTCTCCTTCACCATGACCCTCGACGGCGTCGGGGCCTGGCCGCCGATCTCCGAGTCCCATGTGGAGATGGACGGCGCCTGGGCCCTGTACGAGGCATGGGTGAAGCTGCTCACCGGAGAGGCCGACACCGCGCTGGTCTACGGGTACGGGAAGTCCTCGCCGGGCGAGGTGCGTGATGTGCTGACCCGCCAGCTCGACCCGTACTACCTCGCCCCGCTCTGGCCCGACTCGGTGGCACTCGCCGCGCTCCAGGCACAGGCCCTCATCGACGCGGGAGCCACCGACGAACCCGCCCTGGCGTCCATCGCCGCCCGCAGCCGCGCGGATGCCGAGTCCAACCCTCACGCTCAGCTGAAGGGCACGGTCGCATCAGGGGAGTACCTCGTGTGGCCCCTGCGGACCGGGGACTGCCCGCCGATCGGCGACGGCGCGGCCGCCGTGATCCTCGCCGCCGACGAGAGGGCCCGCGAACTGTGCGAGCGGCCCGCCTGGATCCGCGGCATCGACCATCGCATCGAGGCCCACGGCCTGGGGGTGCGCGACCTGACCGATTCGCCCTCCACCCGGCTCGCCGCCAAGCGCGCGGGAGCCTTCGAGCGGCCCGTGGACACCGCGGAACTGCACGCCCCCTTCAGCTCGCAGGAGGTCGTCCTGCGCCGGGCTCTCGACCTCGACGAAAGGGTGAGGGTCAACCCGTCCGGCGGAGCACTCGCAGCCAACCCGGTGATGGCCGCGGGCCTCATCCGGATCGGCGAGGCCGCCGCCCGCATCCACCGCGGAGAGTCCCACCGGGCGCTCGCACACGCCACCTCCGGCCCCTGCCTCCAGCAGAACCTGGTCGCCGTCCTCGAAGGAGAGGCCCGTGAGTAAGGAGCCCGTGGCAGTCGTCGGCATCGGCCAGACCAAGCATGTCGCCGCCCGCCGGGACGTCTCGATCGCGGGCCTGGTCCGCGAGGCGGCCGGGCGGGCCCTCGATGACGCCCAGTTGACCTGGCCGGACATCGACGCCGTCGTCATCGGCAAGGCGCCCGACTTCTTCGAGGGCGTGATGATGCCGGAGCTCTATCTCGCCGACGCCCTCGGCGCGGTCGGCAAACCCATGCTGCGGGTGCACACCGCGGGCTCGGTCGGCGGCTCCACCGCTCTGGTCGCCTCGAACCTGGTGGCATCCCGCGTGCACGCCACCGTGCTGACACTCGCCTTCGAGAAGCAGTCCGAGTCCAACGCCATGTGGGGCCTGTCCCTGCCGATCCCGTTCCAGCAGCCGCTGCTGGCGGGCGCGGGCGGCTTCTTCGCCCCGCACGTCCGGGCGTACATGCGCCGCACCGGCGCGCCGGACACGGTCGGCTCCCTCGTCGCGTACAAGGACCGGCGCAACGCCCTGAAGAATCCGTACGCCCATCTCCACGAGCACGGGATCACCCTGGAGAAGGTCCAGGCGTCACCGATGCTGTGGGACCCGATCCGCTACTCCGAGACCTGCCCGTCCTCCGACGGAGCCTGCGCGATGATCCTCACCGACAGGGCGGGGTCGGCCCGTTCACCGCACCCGCCTGCCTGGATGCACGGCGGCGCGATGCGCAGCGAGCCCACGATGTTCGCCGGCAAGGACTTCGTGTCCCCCCAGGCCGGCAAGGACTGCGCCGCCGATGTCTACCGGCAGGCGGGCATCGCCGATCCGCGCAGGGAGATCGACGCGGTCGAGATGTACGTGCCGTTCTCCTGGTACGAGCCGATGTGGCTGGAGAATCTCGGCCTCGCCGCCGAGGGCGAGGGCTGGAAACTCACCGAGTCCGGGGTCACCGAACTCGGCGGAGATCTCCCCGTCAACCCGTCGGGCGGCGTGCTCTCCACGAACCCCATCGGGGCCTCCGGCATGATCCGCTTCGCCGAGGCGGCCCTCCAGGTGCGCGGCCGGGCGGGCGAACACCAGGTCCAGGGAGCCCGCAAGGCGCTGGGACACGCCTACGGCGGCGGTTCGCAGTTCTTCTCCATGTGGCTGGTCGGCGCAGAGCCGCCCACCACCTGATCAGGACCGTGGCGGGTGCTTCCCCCGGGACGGGCCGCGGTCTTGCTTCCGCGGCCTGTCGTGGGCCCGGGACGATCGCTAGTCTGAGGCGCGGAGACGACGCGGGAGGAGCACGGACGTGGCCGAGAGCACGACCACCACGCAGCGGTTTTCGGGCTGGGACAAGCCGGAACTCGACCTCAGCAACGCCGACTGGCAGTCCAGCAGCCAGGGAACGGGAGACGTCCAGATCGCCTTCGTCGAAGGCTTCATCGCCATGCGCAACGGCGGCCGGCCGGAGAGTCCGTCGCTGATCTTCTCTCCGGCGGAATGGCGCGCCTTCGTCGTGAACGCCCGTGACGGAGAGTTCGACCTCACGTAGAGGGTGACACCCAGGGGGTGAGCCGCCGCGGTCCTCATGCCGGGACGGCACGTTGCCGTCACCGGCATGGCCGCGGACGCCCGCGCGGAGCATGCCGCCGCGACCGTGGCGCCCGCCCGACCTTTCCTCGGGGGAATCGTCCGGCAGAGCCGCACGGGGAGAACGCCGAGCCGACAACGCTGACCGGCGGGCTGCGGACTCGATTTCCCGTGCTCGTGAGGGCGGCCGGATCAGCGGCGGTCACCAGTTCATCGGAGACTGAACACACCGGTACTGATTTCCGTATGAGTCTGCGTACCTCGCCGTCCGGGGTGCGCAGCGTTCCCGCGAAGACTCCGTACCGAGACTGTGAGGATCAGCCCATGAACGACTCCGTCAACCTTCCGCTGCAAGCCCTTCCGGACGGGGAGGCGGAGCTCCGCCTCGTCGTTCGCCTCCAGTGGGAGGACATCGCGGCGCTCGGGCAGGAGGCGAGTCGGCTGGCCGCTCAGATGCAGCGACCCGTGAGCCTCGACGAGGCGGCGAGCCACCGGTTGCGCAACCGCGCCGCCGGCCACGCGCGGCCCGCGCCGGAACGCGCGCAGGTCACGGCCGCCTCCTCGGTCTCGTCCCTCACCGGCCGCACCCCCGGCGAACACGCGCGCCAGGCGATAGACAAGATAAACGCCCCCGCCGCCCCGGGGATGGGCCCGGCTCAGACGTCGGCCTGACCTACCCACCGGCAGTCCGCGCAACCCCCTTTCGCAAGGCCGGTCCCCGCGGGGCCTCGCGGGCGTACCCTGAGGTGCCTTGAGGACGTAGGTCCGGCAGCTCCATCACCGCGCCGGGCGTACGCCCCGGCCGTGGGGGTGCACCATGACGCGACGCGCCGGCAGAAACAGGCGCCGGCTCCTCGAGCGCGAGGCCGAACTGGCCGCCGTCGACGAGGCGCTGACCGAGTTGGTCGGTCTCAGCCCGGACGGCACGGACCTTCCCGAGCCCCCGCGCGGGGCGCTCCTCGCCTTCGCGGGACACGCGGGCCTCGGCAAGACGACGCTGCTCGCCGAGGTGCGCCGCCGCGCCGCCGCGGCGGGTTGCACGGTCCTCTCCGCGCGCGGCGGAGACCAGGAGCAGCAGGTCGCCTTCCATGTCGCCCGCCAGCTCATCCAGCCCCAGCTGGCCGGCACCTCCGATGCGGCCCTGCGTCTGCAGCTGGGGAGTTGGTACGCCATCGTCGGCCCCGCGCTCGGGCTGTGCACCGCCGAGGCGGGCGCGCCTCCCGACCCCCAGGGCCTGCGCGACGGCCTCGACTGGGTCCTCACCCATCTCGCCGTCCAGCGCGCCCCGCTCGTCCTCGTCCTCGACGATGCACACTGGGCCGATCCGGAGTCACTCAGCTGGCTGGCGGCCTTCGCGCCCCGGGCCGAGGAGCTTGCGATGCTGCTCGTCGTCGCCTATCGGCCCGAGGAACTGCCGGAGCACGCCAGGCAGTTCCGCGGACTCCCCGGCCGGGCAGGGCAGCGCCCCATCGACCTCGAACCGCTCACCGCACTCGCCGTGGGACGGCTCGTACGCGACCAGCTCGGCGCCCACGCCGACGACGCGTTCTGCCGCGAGTGCTGGGCCGTCACCGCCGGCAACCCCTTCGAGGCCGTCGAACTGACCGCCAAGGTCAGCGACCGCGGCCTCGAACCCACCGAGGCCGGTGCCCACCTCCTGCGCGACCTCGCCGCCGCCGTCAAGGGCAGTGGACTCGTCGACCGCCTCGAACGGCTCGGCGTCTCCACCGTCCGCCTCGCCTGGGCCGGCGCCGTCCTCGGCACCGAGATCCAGCCCGCCCTCGCGGCGAGCGTCGCGGGCCTCGGCAGCGAGGAGGCCGCGGACGCGGCGGACCGGCTGCGCGACGCCCGCATCCTCACCGGCTCGGGCACCCTCGAATTCGTCCACCCGCTGATCGCCACCGCCGTCTACCGCGCCATCCCCGACGCCGTACGGGTCGCCCTCCACGGCCAGGCCGCCTGGTCCGTCGTCGACGCCGGACTCGGCTCCACGGCCGCCGCCCGCCACCTCATGGAGACCCACCCCGAGGGAGACCCGTGGGTCGTCCACCATCTGCGCGAGGCCGCACGCGAGACGCTGCGCGCCGGTGCCCCCGACGCGGCACGCCGCCTGCTCGCCCGCGCCCTGCGCGAACCCCCGGCCTTCGAGGACCGGGCCACCGTCCTGTTCGAACTGGGCTGCGCTTCCCTGCTCACCGAGCCCGCCACCACCGTCAACCATCTGCGCGCCGCCCTGGATGAACCCATCGCCGACCCGGCCATGCGCCAGGGCATCGTCTACCGCCTCTCGCAGGTCCTCGCCCACTCCGACCGCCTCGGCGAAGCGTCCGACACGCTTGCCCGGGAAGCCCGCCTCACCAGCGACCCGCGCACCCGGCTGCGCATGCAGTCCGAGAAGTTCATGTGGGACGCCTTCCGTGCCGACGAGCCCGACTCGCCCGCACGCTCCCGGCGTCTGGCCCGCCTCGCCGACCATCTCACCGGCCGTGACCTCACCGAGCGTTACATCATCGGGCTGCGCGCCTGGGACGCCACGCTGCGCGCCGAACCCGCGGAAGTCGCCCTGCGGCACGCCGAACGCGCCCTGAAGGGCGGACTCAGCTGGGCCGTCGAGGACCGCGGATTCGAGGTCCCCGTCCTGGTCGCCCTCACCTTTCTCTACGCCGACCGCCCCGGACGCGCCGAGGAGCTCTTCGCCGCCGGCACCGCGGAGTTCGAGCGCCAGGGCTGGCGCGGCGCCCATCTCTCCTTCGCCTACACCCTGCTCGCCTACATCCGCTACCGGCGCGGGCGACTCGCGGAGGCGGAGGACTTCGTCCGCGCGGGTCTGCGGCTCGCCGAGCGCGTCGGCCCGCGTACTCCGGTCGAGTGGTACGCGCTGGGCACCCTCGTCGAGGTGCTGCTCGCCCGGGGGCGCACGGAGGAGGCGGTGCTCATCGCCGAGGACCATGAATTCGGCGAGCCCTTCCCCGCGGCCGTGACCTTCCCCGACTCCCAGACCGTCTACGGCGAGCTGCTGCTGGCCCGCGGCCGGCACAAGGAGGCCGCCGTCGAACTGTCAGCTGCGGGCAGGCGGCTCGACCTGCGTGGTATGCGCAACCCCGCCTGGTGCCCCTGGCAGCTCCATCTCGCTCTCGCCGAGGCACACGATGCCCCGGAACGGGCCCGGGCCACCGCACTGGAGGCGGTGGAGCGCGCCCGCCGCTACGCGACCGCCTCCGCCGTCGGCCAGGCCCTGCGGGTGGCCGCCGAGGTGTCCGGAGGCAGCGAGCGGACCGCCTTCCTCGAAGAGGCCGTCGCCCATTTGGAGCGATCGCCCGCTGCCTACGAACTGGCCCGCACCCTGGTCGACCTCGGCTCCCACTTGCGCCGCACGGGCCGCTCCAAGCAGGCGGGGGAGTATCTCTACCGCGGCCTGGAAGGCGCAGGACAGTGCGGGGCCGATGGCCTCGCCGACGACGCCCGCGACGAGCTCAACGCGGCCGGACTGCGCCCCCGCCGGCTGCGTGCCATCGAGACCGACGCGCTGACCAACCGCGAGCGGACGGCCGCGCTTCTCACCGCACAGGGCCGGGACCGCGCCACGGTCGCCGCCGCGCTCCATGTGGACGAACACACCGTGACCAGGCTTCTCTCCGCCGTCTACCGCAAGGCGGGCACGGACGAGGCAGGTCTGGCGGACGCCGTGCAAGACAGCGCGGCCGAGAGCGTGGACGGCGGCCGTGCACGGTGACCGGCGACGTCCAAGAGGCTCCGGGGCCCGGCTCGGCCGGGCCCGCCCGGACACGTACCATGGCGGTATGTCCTTCCTCCGCCGCCGCAGCGCCGCCACCCCCGCGGGCCCGGACTTCGATGTCCTGGCCATGGACCCGGGCGACTGGCCCGGGAACCTGGGCGCGGGCCTGCTGCCCGCGCCCGACGGCACCTGCCAGGGCGTCTTTCTGCGGTACGACCTGTTCGGCGGCCGTGGCCCCGCAATGATCATCGGCAATCTGCCGGAGGGCTCGCCCGCCCGTGACCTCGAAGAGGGGCAGATTCCCTTCGAGGTGGCCCAGCTGCTGGTGGCACTCGAGAACGACGAGCCCGTGGACGTCGTGGACGTCGAGGACATGCCGGTGATGCAGGGCGACAACCTGCTGATCGTGCGGCGGCTGAAGCTCTCCGAAAGCCGGATCTCCTGCGTGCAGTTCGACCGCAGTGACAACGTCCTGGTCACCATCGCGAGCTGGGACCGGCCGATCACCGACGATCTCTACGCGCTGCTCAAGCCGCTTCCTGCCGAGCTCTTCCAGCAGGGCTGAGTCCAGGCCTCGGCCCGTTCCGGTGCCGTCGGCACGACCCGCCGCGTGGTGATTCGCGGCAGGCCGCATCCGTCAACGGGTCCTCCTCTGCGGCCTGTTCGTCCCCGGGCCTATGCGCTCGCGGGCTGAGCGCTCAGCAGTCGCAGCACCTGCGCCGCCGACGTACCCCGCCCCGTGGGGCCGGCGAGGTGCCACGGGGCGCCGCCGGTCCCCGCCCGCAGATCCTCGTCGCGGTAGCGGACACAGTCGCGATGCCAGTTGAGGATCCCGGCCATCCAGTCCTGGAGCTCGTGCACATAGCCGTCCAGGATCTCCCGCGCCTCCGCGTCCAGCGCGAAGTCGTCGTAGAGGACGGGCAGTTCGACCTCGATGACATGCTGGAACTGCCGCATCCGCCCCTTCATCAGCTCGTGCACCATGTCCACGGCGGTCGGATAGTCGACGCCGAAGAAGTGCTGCACGACCAGGACGCCGTTGTGCACCTCACCCTCGTACTCGATCTCCTTCTGGTACGAGAAGAGGTCATTGATCAGCGTGGCGTAGTCGACCGCGGCGTTCTCCAGGGAGCGGACGGGGCCGCTGCGGTAGATCTCGGGAGGCACTCGGTCCCCGTGCGAGAGCCGGCACAGCCGCATGGTCATGTCCGCACCGAAGGTGAACCTGCGCATCTCGATGTAGTCCACCGGATCCGGGATCCGGTGCTGTGCCTGATTGGCCAGCTCCCACAGCCAGCTCGCCAGCATGTCCTCCACCGACGTGCGGAAGGTGCGCCGTGAGGCTTCGTCCATCGGGCCGGCCGTCCGCTTCCACAGATCGGCGAGTCCCCGTTCCATCGCGTCGGCCGGCTCGGGCGTCGGCTCCCCGTCCAGCGGCATGAACAGCAGCAGCCGCTCATTGGCCGCCCAGGCACCGGCCAGGTCGCGGTTGCGTCCGTAGATCACCGGATACAGGTCGTCGCCGTACGTACCCCAGGTCAGCCAGTTCGACGACAGGTCCAGTTCCTGCGGCGTCGCCTCCGGATGCAGTCCGGCCGAGCAGAGCGGCAGATCGATGTTGCGTGTGCGCCGCTCGTCCCAGATGTGCGAGCCGGGCCGCCCCGGCTGGGCCTCAAGGATTCCCATCCGCCGCGCCCACTCGATGTTCCGGTCCCGGGCACCGGCCAGGTGCGGACTGAGGGTGACGTCGTAGGGCAGTTCGAACGGGGGGAGCAGGGACGGGCCGACGTGCTGGTACGGCTGATGGGTGTGGCGGCGCAGACGCTGGGCCTCGGCGCGCGGGGTGAAGCGGATGGACGCGGCGGCCATGCCCCAGGCGCTGTCCGTGGGGCTGTCCGCGACCCCGCCGCCGTTCATATAGCGGCTGGAGCGCATGTGCCATTCGTGCCCGCCCGACTGCCAGTCCTGCAGGCCCTTGGCGTAGGCCAGCACGGCGGCGGTCTCGGCGGGGGTGAGGCCCTTCTCGGCGCACAGCGGTCCGACCTCGGTGAGCGCGGTGTTCTCGAACTGCTGCAGTCGCGAGGTCAGCAGATCGTTGACGGAATCGGCGGCCTCCTGTGTCGTACAGCCCAGGAAGGTCTCCATGACGAGGACGCCGTTGCTGTTCTCGCGCTCCTCCTCGACCTCGCGCTGGTACGAGAACAGGTCGTTGCGCAGATGCACCGCGTCCGCGAAGGCGTCGCGCAGCACGCACAGTGGCCGCGCGTGGGCCACCGACGCCGGGACCTCGGCGTTCGCGGCGTACTCGACCAGCCCCGCCGACCAGGGCGCGCCGCCGACCTTGCGCCGCATCTCGATGTACTCGACGGGGTTGGCGATCCGCCCCTCGTCCATGTTGGAGAGCTCCCACAGGGACTCGTTCAGCAGATGCTCGGTCGCTTCGGCGAACCGCACCCGCCAGGCCTGCGACATGCTCGGCACGGTCCGTGCCCACAGGTCGGCGAGGCCTGCCTCGACGGCGTTCTCCGGCTCCGGAGTGCCGTCCGATGGATCCATCGGCATGAAGGCGGGCAGCCGGTCCAGATACCGCTTCCCGCCCTCACGGTCCAGCGTCCGCTTGAAGGTCTCCAGGAAGTGGTCGTCGAAGAAGAAGACCCACACGTACCAGTCGGTGACGAGCGAGAGGACATCGGCGTCGCAGTCGGGATGGGCGTACGCGCACAGCAGGGCGTAGTCGTGGGCGTCGAGATCGCTCTCCTCCCAGATGCCCGACCCCTCCAGCATCTCCATCCCGCGCGCCCACTCCTTGGTGTGCCGCCGCGCCTCCTCGACATGCGGATTGAGCCGCGCCGGATACGGGACGTAGAAGTCCGGCAGTACGAAGGGCTGTGCCATGTGAGCGAGGGCCTTTCGGTGAGCATCCGCGCACGAGGGCGCGTTCCTTCCTGGACGGCGGTGCCCTACCCGTCGCCCGTACGGCCCACGCATCACGACAATTAGTCATACAAGCCCATAAAGGGTGGTGTCAGGTCAGCCGGGCGTACTCGCGGAACTCCCAGTCGGTGACATGCCGTCCGAAGCGGGCCAGCTCGTCCCTTTTGAAGATCAGGAAGGAGTCGACAAAGGGTTTGCCGAGTGCCGCGGTGAGTTCGTCGTCGGCTTCGAGGGCGTCGAGCGCCTCGCCGAGGCCGGTGGGCAGCCTGGGGGAGCCGGCCGGATCGTAGCCGTACCCACCCGTCGGTGAGGGCGGCTCGGCTCCGGCCCAGATGCCCAGACGGACGGCTGCCACCAGGCCGGCGACGGCGAGGTACGGGTTGGCCGTGGCATCGCCGAGGCGCATCTCCAGCCGGGTCGCGCTGCCGCGCTCCGGCGGGATCCGCACCATGGCGCCGCGGTGGTCCAGGCCCCAGTCGATGAGCCAGGGCGCGGCCGTGTCCGGGCCGAAGCGCTTGTAGGAGTTGACCGTCGGGTTGAACAGTGCGGCGAGCGCGGGGGCGTGGGCGAGCAGGCCGGCGACGGCGTGGCGGGCGGTGGGGGACAGGCCGTACGGCTGTCCGGGCGCGTCGAAGGCGTTGAGGCCGTCCGAATCGACGAGGGAGAGGTGCAGATGGAAGCCCGAACCGCCGCCGTCGTTGAGAGGTTTGGCCATGAAGGTCGCCAGCCGGCCTTCGGCGTGCGCCAGTTCCTTGACGGCCGCCTTGAAACGGAAGGCCCGGTCGGCGGCGTCCAGAGCGTCGGAGTGGTCGAGATTGATCTCGAACTGGCCGCCGTCGAACTCCCTGTTGCCGCCCCTGGCGCCGATGCCGAGCCGGTGCAGATGGCGCAGGGTCCGCAGAAGGTGGCCGTCCGGGTCGCCCTTGCGTCCGACGGTGTAGACGTCGCCGGGCGCGGCGGCGTAGCGGCGCCAGCCGACGGGCGAGTCCGGGTCGGGGTCGAGCAGTACGTACTCCAGCTCGGGCCCGACGACGGCCGTGTGCCCGCTCTCGGCCAGCTGCCCGGTAGCCCGGCGCAGCAGATCGCGGGGCGACTCCGGGGCGGGCAGTCCGGTACCGGGAGCGACGGCGTCGCCGATGCACCAGGCCACGCCCGGTTCCCACGGCAAAGGGACCAGGGTGCTCAGGTCCGGTCGCACGGTGATGTCGGGCATGCCTGCGTCGAGTCCGCCGGGGATGTGGGAGTGATCGCCCAGGGCTCCGGTGTGGTAGACCACCCGGCAGAAGGCCAGGCCGTGGGCCGCCGCGGCGGGCAGGTGGTGGAGCAGGATGTCCCGCCCGCGGTCGGAGCCGATGAGGTCGGGGTAGGAGACGCGCACGACATCGATGCCCTGCGCGGCGAGCGCCTCGATCGTCTGCTGAATCTGTCCGGGCTGGTCACTGCTCACCGTGTCTCTCCTCGGATACGGGGCGGACTACGGAGTACCGCAGGGTGTCATTTGATGCCAAACGATACGAGGGGGCCGGATCCGCCGCAAGGGCGTCGCGGGCCCCACGGTCTCCGGGGTCCGCCGGCTCGGGGGCTGGACGGAGGGCTTGTGGAGGGGGCGTACTGGTCGCATATCGTATGGAGCCAAACAATGTATGCTCCTCGTCGCCGAAGGAGGCGCCATGGCCGGCGTTCGCGGATTCTTCCACCCCAAGACTGCCACCGGCGAGTCATCGCTCGTCCCTTCTCCCCCGTGGCACTACTCCGGTGACCTGATCACCATCGAGTACCGGACGGACCCCGCGCGAGTCGCCGAACTGCTGCCGGAGCCGCTGGCGCTCGCCGACGAGGACCCCGGGGCTGTCGCCCTGATCTGGGCGGACTGGCAGTCGTGCGGCGACTCGAAGGAGGAGCTGCTGGACCCGGTGCGCGCGCAGTACAAGGAGGCCTTCGCGGTCGTGCGGTGCTCGTACCGGGGGAGGACCTACTCCCGCTGCGTCTATATCTGGGTGGACAAGGACTTCGCCGTCGCCCGCGGCTTTCATCAGGGATATCCCAAGAAGCTGGGCTCGATCCATATGACGCGTCCTCATCCGTACGGACCCGCACCGAGGATCGAGGGCGGCGCGTCCTTCGGGGCGACTCTCGCCGCGGCCGACCGGCGGCTGGCGGAGGCGGTCATCACCCTGCGGGAACCGGCCGCCGAGGGCGGCTTCGTCAATGCTCACCCGATGGCTCACCATCGATGGCTGCCGTCGATCGAGAAGGGCAGGGGGCTGGCGCTGGACGAACTGATCGAGACCGGCGCGGCGTCCTTCGAGGGCGGTCGGCCCTGGGCGGCCGACGCGGAGCTGAGGCTGTTCCGTGCCCCGACCGAGGAGCTGGCCAGGCTGGAGGTGCATGAGCTGATCGGCGCCTACTACCGGCAGGTGGGCGTGAGCTGGGACGGCGGCACTCTCCTGGAGTCCGGAACCTCCGGGGCTCTGTAGCGTCGGCCGGCCCGCGGGCGGGCGCGTCGGTCGCAGGGGCGCGTCGGTCAGGGGTCTCCGGCCGGGGCGGGCGCGGCGGCGAGGGCGTTGCGGCGTGGGTGCGGCGGCGAGGGTGCGGCGCGTGGCGTGACCTGCGGCCCACTTCCCGGACGGGCCGTGCGTCCACCCGGCCGAAGGTGGGGCTCTTGACTCGGCAGTCAGCTGCTGGCTAGTTTATTTGGAGCCAAACGAGTGGAGGCTTCCGATGCCTGTACGGCACGACAGGGCGGCGGTGGCGACCGTCGCCGGAGTCGCCGTGGACACCCGTCACTGGATCGGCGGGCGACGCGTCGCATCCCCCGGCACCTTCCCCGACGTCTCGCCGATCGACGGCGCACCGCTCGCCGAGGTCGCCCGGGCGGGCGCGGACGAAGCGGCGCTCGCCGTCGACGCGGCCCTGGCGGCCTTCCCGGCATGGGCGGCGACCGGACGCGAGGAGCGGGCCCGCATCCTGCACGCCATCGCCGACGGCGTCGACCGGCGCATCGACGAGCTGTCGGCCGTCGAGACCGCCGACAACGGCGCGCTGCTCCGCTCCCACCGACACGGCGTCATGCCCCGCGTCGCGCACAACTTCCGCTTCTTCGCCGACTGGCTGCTCACCCTCGGCCACGACGACTTCGAGACCCGGGGCCACACCAACCACGTCTCCTGGGACCCGGCCGGCGTCTGCGCGCTCATCACCCCCTGGAACGCCCCGCTGATGCTGGCCACCTGGAAGGTCGCCCCCGCCCTGGCCGCCGGGAACACCGTGGTTCTCAAACCTGCCGAATGGTCCCCGCTCACCGCCTCGCTGCTCGCCGACATCGCCGCCGAGGCCGGGCTCCCCGCCGGGGTGCTCAATGTCGTCCAGGGCTACGGCGAGGAGGCCGGTGCCGCGCTGGCCTCCGACCCGCAGGTGGCCCGTATCAGCTTCACCGGCTCCGTGCCCACGGCCCGCCGCATCGCGGCAGCGGCGGCCGTGAACCTCGTCCCGCTCAGCCTTGAACTCGGCGGCAGGTCACCGCTGCTGGTCTTCGCCGACGCGGACCTCGACCTGGCCGCCGACCTGGCGGTCGGGCAGTACGACAATGCCGGTCAGGTCTGCCTCGCCGCATCGAGACTGCTCGTCGAGTCCTCCGTCGCCGAGGAGTTCACCCGGCGCTTGGCCGCCAAGGCCGCCGCACTGCGCCAGGGCGACCCGCGCGACGATGCCACCGACATCGGCCCCAACATCCACCCCGACCATGTCGCGCGGATCGACGGCTTCGTCCGGCGCGCGCTGGACGCCGGGGCTCGCGCGATCGTCGGCGGAGGCCCCAACACCGAGCTGGGCGGCCTCTATTACCGCCCTACCCTGCTCACGGACATCGAGCCCGGCGCGGAGATCGTCACCGAAGAGATCTTCGGCCCCGTGCTGACCCTGCAGACCTTCGACACGGACGAGCAGGCGGTCGAGCTGGCCAACAGCACGAGATTCGGACTCGCCGCCACCCTTGTCACCGGCGACCGCGAGCGTGCCCGCCGGGTCGGCGGACAGCTTGTCGCCGGCACGGTCTGGGTCAACTGCTTCTTCGTACGCGACCTTCGGGCCCCCTTCGGAGGCTCGCGCCAGTCCGGCATCGGCCGCGAGGGCGGCACCTGGAGCTTCGACTTCTACTGCGACGTCAAGAACACCGTCACCGCGCCGAAGGGCTGGCAGCACCATGGGTGAGATCGTCGGGGCCGGGATCATCTCCCACGTCCCCACCATCATGCTCGAGGCGGCAACCCGCCGGGAGCTCAACGGCGGCCGGGACACCACCCTCGTCGCCGGACTCGAACGGCTGCGCAGCGAGATCTTCGAAACGGCGGACTACGACACCGTGGTGCTGCTCGACTCCCACTGGGCCACCACCGTGGAGTTCGTGGTCACCAGCCACAGCCGCCGCGCCGGTCTGTTCACGTCCGAGGAACTTCCGCGCGGAATGTGCCGTATCCCGTACGACTTCGCTGGCGACCCCGAACTCGCCCACGCGATCGCCGCACACGACGAGAAGCACGGCACCTGGATCACCCCGATCGACGATCCGTACCTGCCGATCCTCTACGCCACCGTCAACCTCTGGAAGTACCTGGGCGTCGAGGGCAAGCGCTGGATCTCGATCGGCGTGTGCCAGACCGCGGACACCGAGGACTACCTCAGGCTCGGCCGCGCGATCGCCGACGGCACGGCACGTACCGACCGCAAGGTCCTGTTCATCGCCTCGGGCGCCCTCTCCCACACCTTCTGGCCGCTGCGCGAGATCCGCGACCACGAAGGGAGCGACCCCGCCCACGTCTTCACCCCCGAGGCGCGCGCCGCCGACGAACAGCGCATAGCCTGGTTCGGCCAGGGGCGCCACGACCGGGTCCTTCAGACCATGCCCGACTTCCTCGCGCACAAGCCAGAGGCGCGCTTCGGCCACTATCTGGCGATGGCCGGCGCCCTCGGCGAGGAGCGCCTCAGTGCCCCCGGCCGTCTCTACAGCGCCTACGAGAACGCGGTCGGCACCGGCCAGGTGCACATCTGGTTCGACCGCCCGGCGGCCGGCTGGACCGCCCCCCGAGCCGACGGTGTCCTGCGGCACGACCCCCGTCATCACGTCGACTCCCTTCGGGATGAGGAGCCCTTCCATGGCTGAGCACCGCCGCATCCTGCTCGACGGAGCCGTCGTCGAGGCCGTGGTGGGCGGTGACCATCTCGTCGCCGCCGACGGCCGCCGGGTGAGGACGGGCGAGGCGCACCATCTGCCGCCCGTCGTTCCGTCCACCATCATCGCGGTGCACCTCAACCACCGCAGCAGAGTGGAGGAGTTCGGGGTCTCGCTGCCCGCCGCGCCCACGTACTTCCACAAGCCCACCTCGTCGCTCACCGCCCACGGCGGGGCGATCGTCCGGCCCGAGGGCTGTCAGTACCTCAACTACGAGGGCGAGGTCGCCGTCGTCATCGGCCGCACCTGCCGCAATGTCTCCCCGGCCGACGCGGGCCGGTACATCGCCGGGTACACCGTCGCCAACGACTACGGCCTGCACGACTTCCGCGACACCGACGCCGGTTCCATGCTGCGGGTCAAGGGCTCCGACACCCTGTGCCCGCTCGGCCCGGGCCTCGTCACCGGCTGGGACTTCCGCGGCAAACGGCTTCGTACGTACGTCAACGGCCGGGTCGTCCAGGACGGCTCCACCGACGAGATGCAGTGGGACATGCACTACCTCGTCGCGGACATCGCGCGCACCATCACCCTGCGTCCCGGCGACGTCCTGCTCTCGGGCACCCCGGCCAACTCCCGTCCGGTACAGCCCGGCGACCTGGTCGAGGTCGAGGTGGAGGGACTCGGCAGGCTGGCCAATCACATCGTCAGCGGCCCGGCCCCCGTCCGGGACGACTGCGGGGCCCAGCCCACCGCGTCCGAGGAGGTCCTGTCCACGGCGCTCGGCGGCGACTGGGAATTCCGCGGCATCCGCCCGCCCCGGCGGCCCTGACCTTCTGGGCCGCCGGGGCGGGGCCGTCGGAGCGGTGCGCCACCGGACCCCACGTACGGTGGCGCACCGCGGCTCGTACGGTTACCGCACCAGACGGACGTCCGCGGCCTTCACGAAGGCGACCCGGTGCCCGAACTGGATCTCGTAGTACGCCTCCTTGCCCCGCACCACCCGGTGCCCCGTGACGTCGAAGGTCTTCGCGTAGAGATACTCCCCGGGCACCCGGCCGCCCACCACGTACCTCTGGCCGGCGAGAAGCCTGTACGGAAGCGGTGAGATCGCCTGGACCGGGACATCGGCCGGATAGGCCGCGGCCTCGGGATAGGCGCGCCCGTACACCGGGATCTCGGCCGCTCCCGGCTTCGGGGTGAGCAGCGGGCCCCGTGCCCCCACCGCCACCGGCTGCCGGCGCGGGTTGTGGAACCACGCCTGCTGCCCCAGGTACCAGATCGCCGTCCAGTCGCCCTGGCGTCCCGCGACCGCGTACCGCTGACCGGTCGTGGCACGCGCGCCCGTGTCGTTGACGTCCTTCGTCGAGTCCTCGCCGCCCGGACGAAGACCGATGTCCTTGACCAGCGGCGCGTCCTCGGACGGAGCGATGTGCAGCCGGACCGCGCCCGAGCCGTGCGGCGCGCACGCCTGCCCGGCCTGTGCGCAGCCCGTGTAGAGCGGCTGGTTGCTCGCGTAGTCGGGGCGGATCGTCACCACACCGCTGCGCGGACCCGCGGTCGCGGTGAACGGGCGGCCGAGCAGCCGGAAGTAGTGCGCCCAGTCCCAGAACGGACCCGGGTCGGTGTGCATGCCGCGGATCGTCGCGGCCGTCGTGCCCGGCACGGTGTCGTGCCCGAGGATGTGCTGCCGGTCGAGCGGGATGCCGAACCGCTGCGCCAGATACCGCACCAGACGGGCCGAGGAGCGGTACATCGCCTCCGTGTACCAGGCGTCCGGCGAGGCCAGGAAGCCCTCGTGCTCCAGGCCCACCGACGTGGCGTTCACGTACCAGTTGCCCGCGTGCCAGGCCACGTCCTTGAGGGGCACGTGCTGGGCGACGTGCCCGTCCGAGGAACGCAGGGTGTACTGCCAGGACACATATGCCGGGTCCTGCACCAGCTTCAGCGTGGTGTCCCAGGAGCCCTCGGTGTCGTGGATGACGATGTACTTCACCGACTGGGACGCCGGCCGGTCCGCGAGATCATGGTTGCCGTAGTCGCCGTCGCCGAACTCCTCGTACGGCGCGGGGACCCATTCGCAGGCCACCGACCGCGGACACTCGCTCCTGCCCGGGTCGGCCGTGCGCAGTCCGAGGCGTGCGACCTGCGCCGGGTCGGGGCTCACCCCGGGAGCCGCGGCGAGCGCCACCTGTTGGCCGCTGTCCGTGGTCCGTGACTGGCCGGTGCGGATCACATCGAAGACGTCCTTGGCGTAGGCCGTAGCGGTCGCCCTGTCGTCCGCGCCGGAGAAGCGCGCGACCGCGCCGTACCAGTCGGCCGGATCCTGGCTCAGCGGCATGCCCAGTTTCCTCTGTGCATCGGCGAGCAGAGCCGCCCCACCGCGCACATTGGCGGCCGGGTTCTCGCGCAGCTGCGCCGCGCTGTAGCCGGACAGTTCGGCGGCCTGCTCCAGGGTCTGTAACCGGGCCGGGAGCCCGCCTGTCCGGGGCGGCTCGGCCGAGGCCGGCTTCCACGCCTTGCGTGCCTCGTCGCCGCGCGGGTCCTCGCTGCCGTGCGAGTGGTGGGGCGCATCGGCCAGTGCGGTCCCGGCATCCGTCAGATGCATCGGCCCGTATCCGCCGGTGACGCTGGCCGCGCCCCCGTGGGTGTCCCACCGCGACTGGAGGTACGAGACGCCCAGCAGCACACTCTGTGGCACCCGGTATCGCGTGGCCGCGGCGGCGAAGTCCCTCTGAAGCGCGCCGTCGGTGAGCCGCTGACCGGCGGTGGCCGAGGGGCCGGCCGAGACGAGAGGCAGTAAAAGGGCCGTCGAGGCCGCCGCGCCACCCGCCCTCAGCATCCGGCGGCGGGCACTTCTCGCTCGTTCGGGGGCGGATCCTTGCAAGGCAGCCTCCAGGGACAGACAGTGTGCGACGGACCTGCGGGGTCGGGCTCGATTACAGGGGTATCGGCTTCCGTACGATCCGTCAATCACGCTCCGCCACAAGGATTTCGCACGTCAACGCGCGTGTCGCGGAGTTTCGGCGGGACGGCGCGCGGGCCTGCGAAGCGTCAGTGGAGTAAACCAATGTGCGTATCCGGGCTATGTGTTGCGACATCCCGGAAAGTGGCCCCAAGCCTCGCACCGGCATGGGGGAGGACAGCACAGTACGCTGCGCGCCCAGTGTGTCGGCACTGGACGCGCAGCGCGCTTCCCCCTCAGTGGCGGCCGGTCAGCGAGTGCCGACCGCCGCACGCACGGCCCGCCGGGCCAGTGCGCAGTCGTCGTGCAGCCGCCGCAGCAGCAACCGCTGCTCCTCGCCGACCGACAGTCCGCCGGACTGCGGCTGACCGCTGCCCGCGGGTGGCGCCTCCCGCATCGTCCGCTGTACGGCCGTCTCGTAGGTACGGATCTCCCGCGTCAGCACCATCATCAGATTGACGAGGAAGGCGTCCCGCGCGGCCGGTCCCGCCTGCTGCGCCAGCTGGCTGATCTGACGGCGCGCCAGCGGCGCGTCCCCCATCACCGACCACAGCGTCGCCAGGTCGTACCCGGGGAGATACCAGCCGGTGTGCTCCCAGTCGACGAGCACCGGGCCCGTGGGCGACAGCAGGATGTTGGAGAGCAGGGCATCGCCGTGACAGAACTGCCCCGTGCCCTGCCGCCCGCCCGCCTGGGCCAGCCCGTGCAGCAGCTTCTGCAGGTCCCCGAGGTCGCGGTCGGTGAACAGGCCCAGCTCGTGATAGCGCGCGATACGCGACGCGTAGTCGAGCGGGGCGTCGAACATTCCGGCGGGGGGCCGCCAGGAGTTGAGTCGCGTGATCGCACCGAGGACGGCCCGTACATCGGCGCGGGGCGGAGCCTCCGCCGGGTGCCGTGCGAGGGCCGCCGCACGGCCCGGCATCCGCTCGATCACCAGCGTGCAGTTGTCGGGGTCGGCGGCGATGAGCCGCGGAACCCGCACGGGTGGGCGGTGCCGGACGAACGCGCGATATGCAGTTATTTCGTGGCGGAACCGCTCCGCCCAGGCGGGCGAGTGGTCCAATAAGCACTTGGCGACCGCGGTGGTCCTACCCGTGGTGCCGACGATCAATACGGAGCGTCCGCTGCGGCGCAGCACCTGGACCGGATTGAACTCCGGACAGATGCGGTGCACCGCCGCGACAGCCATGCGCAGCTGCGCGCCCTGAGGGCCGGACAAGTCGATTCTCCCGCTGAGGGGTTGGCCGACCGTCCCCGCCGGCCGTCGAGTCCGCCCGGTGTGAGTGGGGTCGAGATACGGCCCGGTGCCGGCCGGAACACTGGTCCGCTGCGGCCGAGGGGGGGCGGACACGGAGGACGATGCTGTGTACATGGGGTGACAGATCCCTTCGTGTGCCGACAAGTTGCGTACGCGGCCCCGCCCCGGCAGCCGGGCAAGCACCCTGGGGAATGCCTCCGGCTGCCGGGCCGGGGTGGCGCGTTCCTACGTCACACCCGGCCGCGGGTGGCACACCATCTGGCGCACCCTGGCGAACCCTGGCGAATAGTCGCCACGCATCTGACAGGGGGTTACTGTCAACTCAGCCGAGAACCTGGGGGCTTGACGTGACCGGAGAAGCCAATACCCGCCTCTGTGACCTGTTCGGCCTGGCCGGCTGGTCCAAGGGGGAACTCGCGAGACTCGTGAACCGGCAGGCGGCGGCCATGGGCCATCCGCAGCTGGCGACCGACACCTCACGGGTGCGGCGTTGGATCGACATGGGGGAGACGCCCCGCGATCCCGTTCCGCGGGTCCTGGCAGCTCTGTTCACCGAGCGGCTCGGCCGTGTCGTGACCATCGAGGACCTCGGGTTCGTGCGCGCAGGGCGAGCAGGTAGACGGCGGGACGTCCAGGGAGCTGGCAACCCTGACGGCCTGCCATGGGCGCCTGAACGGACGGCGGCGGTCCTCACCGAATTCACGGGAATGGACCTCATGCTCAACCGACGCGGCTTGGTGGGCGCGGGCGCCGCGCTCGCCGCAGGCTCCGCACTCAGCAGCGCCATGCACGACTGGTTGCACACCGACCCCGCACTGACCCAGGACGCCCCCCGTATCGACAGTCCCCTGCACGCCGACCCCGCCGGGTTCGACCGCTATGAGGCCGCCCCCATCGGGTCGCAGGAGATCGAGGCACTGGAACACTCCGTCGAAGTGTTCCGCGCCTGGGACGCCGCCCGTGGCGGCGGGCTCCAGCGCAAGGCCGTCGTGGGGCAGCTCAACGAAGTGGGCGGCATGCTCGCCTACCGCCACCCCGACCATCTTCAGCGGCGCCTGTGGGGCGTCGCCGCCAACCTCGCCGTACTCGCCGGCTGGATGTCCCACGACGTCGGCCTCGAACCCACCGCCCAGAAGTACTTCGTCATCGCCGCCCATGCGGCACGCGAGGGCGGCGACCGCCCGCGCGCGGGCGAAGCGCTCTCCCGGGCCGCCCGTCAGATGGTCCATCTGGGCCGCCCCGACGACGCCCTGGACCTGATGAAGCTCGCCAAGTCCGGCTCGGGTGAACAGATCCTGCCGCGCACCCAGGCGATGCTGCACACCATCGAGGCCTGGGCCCAGGCGTCCATGGGCCGCGGCCAGGCCATGCGCCGCACCCTCGGCGAGGCCGAGGACCTGTTCGTCTCCGACAAGGGTGACGTGCCGCCGCCGAGCTGGATGCAGATGTTCGACGAGGCGGATCTGCACGGCATGGAGGCTCTGGCGTACCGCACGCTCGCCGAACACGACCCGTCCGCCGCGGCGACCGCGCAGAGCCACGCCAAGCGGGCACTGGAGCTGCGCGCGGGCGGTCGCCAGCGCTCCAAGATCTTCGACTACATCTCGCTCGCCTCGGCCTGCTTCATCGCCGACGACCCCGAGCAGGCCGACCGCTACGCCAGGCTGGCACTCGTCTCGATGGGGGAGACCTCCTCGCACCGGACGTGGGACAGGCTGCGGGAGATGTACCGGCTGACGGGGCACTACTCCGGCTATCCGAAGATCCAGGATCTGCGCGAGGAGATCCAACTGGCCCTGCCCAACAGTCCCTCGAAGAAGTCGCGGGGCGCGGAGATCTGACAACGGTCCGGCGATTCGGCACCCGCACGGTCCGATTCGGCACCCGCAGGTTGTTTCCCGGACCGGGACATCGAGCAGCGGCGCACCCGCCTACAGGCGTGTGCGCTCCCATCGGCGCGGCGCCCACCGGCGCGTGCGCCCCTCCAGGCCTGTCCGCGCGGCTGTATGCAAGCCGGCCGCGCGGCTACGTGCCGATCCGCGCGACCATCACACAGGCATCGTCCGAACGGTCGTCCTCACCGAACTCCTCGATGACCGCTCGTACGCACTCCTGCGCGTCCCGGGCCTCGGTGAACCGCGCCGCGAGCGCGAGCAGCCGATCCGTGTCACCGTCCCCGGCTGCGCTCGTGCGCGTCAGCCCGTCGGTGTGCAGGACCAGCAGATCGCCGGGGAGCAGCTCGACCTCGGCCTGTTCGTACACGGCGCCGGACGTGGCACCGAGCAGTACCCCGTCGGGCGGCGTCAGCGCGCGCCCCGTCCCGTTGCGGAACAGCAGCGGGGCCGGGTGCCCCGCCTGCGCCCAGGAGAGGGTCCGGCTCGCCGGGTCGTAACGGCAGCACACCGCGCTGCCGAGTGCGGGCTGCGCCGAAGTCTCCAGCAGTTGGTTGAGATGCTCCATCAGTGGCCCCGGACGGATGCCCGCCACCGCCATGCCCTTCAAGGCCCCCAGCAGCATGGCCATGGCCGATGTCGCGGTCACTCCGTGGCCGGTGAGGTCACCGACGCTCAACAGCGATTCGCCGCCCGGCAGTTGGAGCGCGTCGTACCAGTCGCCGCCGATCAGCGCACTGTTCGCGGACGGCAGATAGTGTGCCGCGACATCCAGCGCGGCGGGCCCGTCGAGCGGGAACTGCAGCGAGCCCCGCCAGGGCGGGAGCACGGCCTCCTGGAGCTCGACGGCGAGCCGGTGCTCGGTCTGCGCGAAGTGCTGCCGGCGCTGGAGCGAGTCACGGCTCTCGAACACCGCGCGCTGGCTGCGGCGCAGCTCACTGACGTCCCGGAGCACTGCCCACATCGAGGCGGTGGAACCGTCGGAGTCGAGAACTGGCTCGCCCATCATGTGGACCGTACGGACGCGGCCGTCGGTGCGCACCATCCGGAACTCCCCGTCGATGGGGCGGCCGTCGACGAGGCAGTCGGTCACCATCGCCGTCAGCTGTGCCTGGTCCTCGGCGAAGACGATGGAGGGCAGTTCGTCCAGGGACATGGGTCCGCTCCGCGGGGAGCGCCCGAGGATCTGGTAGAGCTCGTCGGACCAGCTCACCTCGTCGGTGAGGAGGTTCCACTCCGCGCTGCCGACGCGGCTGAGGAGCGATCCGGTGCTCTGGGCGTTGTCCGCCTCGTACGCGGCGAGCCCGTCCTCGAAGGGTTCCAGCGGCTCCTGGGGCAGACCTTCCTTGAGCTGTCCCAGATGCGCTCCGAGGTCGTCGAGATGATGAACGGCCAGGTCGCACAGAGCCCGCTGCCATCGTCCCTGGAGATCGTCGTCATCGGCCACCGCGTCCCGGCGGACGGCGTCCACATCGCCACGCAGCCGGCGCGTCCGTGTGATCAGCGCGTCGACATCGCCGCGCTCGGGCGGCTGTGGGGCGGGACGGTCCGCGAACACATGGGACGGCATGTCGTACTCCGATACAGGCGCGGCCACGGCCAAGTCTCTACAAAGGACCGGTTACGACTGTTGCACAGGGAGCGATGACCCGTAAGGGATTCGGCAACACTCGATACGGTGGTGCCTTCGTCATATGTCACAGGCCACCCCCGGCGGGGGGCCCGGCCCGCGAGGGCGATGAGTTCCAGGCGCCTTGACGGTCTTAACAGGCCGCGAGAGCCTACGGCAAATCCGCCGTAGGCCCGAGGAGTTGGAGGTCCGCCAGGAGTTCGCGTCCGCGTCCCTGTCCGCCCGACGGAGGCGCCGGGCGTGGTGCTGCCCGTATCGCTGTATCGCATTCCGAGCGGGGCTGGAGCCTTCTGTGCAATGGTGTGATCCTCTTCGGGGACCTGGGTGAGCCGTTGCCCGACGGACGGGCGGCGTCCTCTCGGAGCCCGGCCGAAGAGCGTGTGCCCGCTGCGGCTCGAGAGGGTGAGTGCGATGGCCAAGGCTCCGCAGATCCGCATCCGTAAGCCCGTGCGGCCCAGGCCCGCCCGCGATCTGGACCTGCGGACCCCGTCGGGCCGGGTGCTTCCGTACTGACAGGGCGCGCGCCAGGCATGCGCCGATCACCAGCGACGCCAGCACGGAGACCGCGAAGCCGAGCCAGGCGGTGTCGAACCAGAGGCTGTTGAGCCGGCCCAGTCCTGTGAGATACCCCGCCCAGAGCAGTCCTCCCGTCGCCGACCAGCCCAGATACCTCCGCTGCGAGACGCCGGTGGCGCCCACGGCGAGGGCCAGCACGGTCCGGCCGCCCGGTACGAAACGGGCCGCGACCGTTGTGCGGCCCAGCCGGCCGGCGAGCGCTTCTTCGAGCCGTGCCGCGGCGGCCGTGACGGCGGCGCGCCGGGCGGGCCGCCTGCCCGCCAGCCGTACCACCAGCAGATCCCCCAGCAGCGACGCCGCGGCCACCGGCGCGGCGAGTGCGAGCGGGTCGACACCCTGCGCCGTCGCCCACAGCGAGGCCGCGAGGACGAGCGTGCCGCTTGGTATCACCGGCAGCAGAGCATCGCAGCACACGGCGATGAGCGCTATGGCGAGGACCAGCGGGGAGTTGAGGAACAACTCCGCGCTCAGGCTGGGTAACATGACTCCACCATACTGAAGATTCATAAAAGTGTGAAGCTCGGGAAGGTCGGGTGTTCGATCATGGATCTCCCGTGCGGTCACCCGCAAGAGTGCAGTGGTGATCGTCCGTGAGCAACACCTTTTGCGTCGCCGCGTGTTGACCTGCCCCCTGCGGGAAGATCGGTTCGGATCCGAGGGGGAACGATGACGACCACCGTCCTGACCGTGCGCGCCACGGAGTGCGCGCCCGCCATGCTGCTGCGGCCGTGGGAGGCAGCAGACCTGGAAGCGCTGGTGAACACGTACCGCGACCCGCTGTTGCGACGCTTCACGATGACGAATGTCGAGAGCCGCGAGGATGCCGAGCGCTGGCTGGAGATACGCCGGCGGGGATGGAAGGACGGCACGTATCTCAGCTTCGCCGTCCTTGAGAAGGACGAGACCGTCGACGGTCGACTTGTCGGCAACGTCGTGGTCAAGCGGCCCGGTCCCGGGCCGGCGGCGGCCGAGGTCGGTTACTGGACCTGCGCCACGGCCCGCGGCCGGGGAGTGGCCCCGCGCGCGCTCGAAGCGGTCACGGCGTGGGCCGTGGACGCGTTCACCGACGACGGTCTGGAGCGGCTCGAACTCCTCCACCAGGTGGACAATCCCGCCTCGTGCCGGGTCGCCGAGAAATGCGGCTACGCCTTCGAGGCGACACTGCCCGCCTGCCCCCCCGTATCCGCTTGACGGACACCTTCACATCAGAAGAGGCTCGCGCCATGAATGACGAGGAACAGTCGGTCGATGCCGCCGTCGAAGGGGAGCTGCGCCTCCTGGATCCCGCGGTGCGTGCCGTGCCCGACGAAGTCCTCGGGCTGCTCGATCCGGAGTTCGTCGAATTCGGCGCGTCGGGCAGGCGCTGGGACCGTACGACCATCCTCAGCGCGACCACGCCCGCACCCGGCGAAGAGGTGACCACCACGGCGGTCAGCGAGCTGACGGGCCGGATGCTGGCCCCCGGCCTCGTCCAGGTGACGTACGTGTCGGATCAGAGTGGCCGCCGCGCACGCCGGAGTTCACTGTGGCGCAGGCGGCCGGAAGGCTGGCGGCTGTACTTCCACCAGGGGACGCTGATCGGCGCCGAGTAGCCGGACCACCGCCGCGCCCGATGCAGGTCCGGGGCCGCTGCCCAGTGGGTGGTCCGGGGCCGTTGTCAGTGGTGGGCGGCAGTATGAGGGACATGACGACTTCCACCGCCGCTCATACCGCTGCCGCCGTTCTCGCCGACTCCACCGCGTACGCCGAGGCGGTCGGGACCGCGGCCAAGGCCGCCGCCGCTTACTACGCGACGGGTGAGAGCAGCCTCGACGACGATGCCTACGACCGTCTGGTGCGTGGCATCGAGGCGTACGAGCAGGCGCATCCCGACGAGGTGTCCGCCGAGTCGCCGACCGGGAAGGTCGCGGGCGGGGCAGCGGTGGGAGACGTGCCGCACACCGTTCCGATGCTCTCGCTCGACAATGTCTTCTCCGCCGAGCAGCTCCGGACCTGGGCCGCCTCGCTGGAACGCCGCATCGGCCGGCCGGTCGAGCGGTGGAGCGTCGAGCCGAAGCTGGACGGCCTGGCGATAGCCGCACGGTATGAAGAGGGGAGACTCACCCGGCTGATCACCCGTGGAGACGGGAGCGCGGGCGAGGACGTGTCGCACGCCATCGGCACCGTCATAGGCCTGCCCGACCATCTCGCCGAGCCGGTCACCCTCGAGGTTCGCGGCGAAGTGCTCATGACGAACGACCAGTTCGAGCAGGCCAACACCGCGCGCACGGCACACGGCGGCGCTCCCTTTGCCAACCCGCGCAACGGCGCGGCAGGCACGCTCCGCGCCAAGGACCGCGAGTACCGCGTCGAGATGACGTTCTTCGGGTACGGCGCGCTGCCGCTGCCCGACTCGGACACCGCATGCGCCGGGCAGCTGACCGACCGGCCGCACAGCGGACTCATGGAGTACGTCGCGGACCTCGGTGTGCACACCGCCGCGGCGACCTTGGTCGCGCCCCGCACTGTGACCACGGTCGAGGACATCGAGGCCCGCGTCGAGGAGATCGGGGCGCTGCGCCCTCAGCTGCCGTTCGGCATCGACGGCATCGTCATCAAGGCCGACCTCGCGGCCGACCGGTCGGCGGCCGGGTCAGGCTCACGGGCACCGCGGTGGGCGATCGCCTACAAGCTGCCCGCCGTCGAGAAGGTGACCACCCTGCTCGGCGTCGAGTGGAACGTCGGCCGCACCGGCATCATCGCGCCACGCGCCGTCCTCGCGCCCGTGGAGATCGACGGCTCGACCGTCGGCTACGCCACGCTCCACAATCCCGCCGACATCACCCGCCGTGATCTGCGCATCGGCGACCACGTGATGGTCTACAAGGCCGGCGACATCATCCCGCGCATCGAGGCGCCGGTCGCCCATCTGCGCACGGGTGACGAGAAGCCGATCCCGTTCCCCGAGGCGTGCCCGCAGTGCGGGTCCGAGATCGACACCTCGGAGCAGCGCTGGCGCTGCGTGCGGGGACGGAACTGCCGGCTGGTGGCTTCCGTCTCGTACGCGGCGGGGCGCGATCAGCTCGACATCGAGGGCTTGGGCGTGACGCGTGTCGTCCAGCTCGTCGAGGCGGGCCTGGTCGGCGACTTCGCCGATCTGTTCGCTCTCACCCGTGAGCAGTTGCTCGGCCTGGACAGAATGGGGGAGACGAGTACCGACAACCTCCTCGCCGCCATCGAGACGGCCAAGGCGCGGCCGCTGTCCCGGGTCTTCTGCGCCCTCGGCGTCCGCGGCACGGGGCGCTCGATGTCACGCCGCATCGCCCGGCACTTCGCGACGATGGAGCACATACGCGCCGCCGATGCCGAAGCCCTGCAGAGGGTCGACGGCATCGGCGTGGAGAAGGCGGCGCTGGTCGTGGCCGAACTCGCCGAACTCGGCACGCTCATCGACCGGCTCGTCGAGACGGGCGTGAACATGACCGAGCCCGGCGCGACTCCGCCGGCCGATGCGAGCGAGAAGGACGCGGCGGACGCCGTCGTGGCCGGGAACGCCGGGCCGCTGGACGGGATGACCGTCGTGGTCACCGGAGCGATGACGGGCGTGCTGGAGAAGCTCTCCCGTAACCAGATGAACGAACTCGTGGAGCGGGCAGGCGGCAAGTCGTCCTCCAGCGTCTCCCAGCGGACATCGCTGCTCGTCGCCGGTGAGAACGCGGGATCGAAGCGGGAGAAGGCCGAGCAGCTGGGCACGCGGATCGTCGGCCCGGACGAGTTCGCCGAGCTGGTGGCCGACTTCCTCGACCGGGCGGCGGCCTGAAGGCCGGGGATCCGAGGGCGGCGGGAGTGGGGGTCGGCGGCTCGACCGGTTGAACATCCGACCGGCCCGGCTCCGAGCCTCGCTCAGCCGCCGCCCTCGTTCTTTTCGCGTCTCAGGTAGGCCAGCCGGGCCCGCTTCTCCGGCTTGTCGATCTCGGGGCCGAGCTCGAAGCCCGCTCGGACCAGGCGCTCGATGGCCTTCTCGTTGCGGGCGTCCGGCTCGACGACGAGCCGGTGGAGCGCCGGGTCGGCCAGTACGAAGGCGATGAACGCCTGGAAGAGCCGACCGGTGAAGCCGGGCGTGGTGCCTCCGTCGGCCGGGCCGATCAGGAAGTGGATGCCGCAGTCGCCGGGCTGCATCTCGTAGCACTCGCCGAGCGGGTCGGCTTGCGGATCGTATGTCTGGAAGAGGGCCACCGGCTCGTCGGCCCGGTGGACCAGATAGGCGTGGTGCGTGGAGAGCGAGTCGAGGTACTCGTATATCTCCAGGACCTGTTCACGGCTGTGGTCGGTCATACCCCAGAAGCGGGCACGCTCCTCGCTGACCCAGCCGTGGATCAGGTCGACGTCGGCGGCCGGGTCGACTGGGACGAAGCGTACGGTCCCGAAGCCCTCGATGGTCTGCTCCCGCACGGCCTTGCGCGGGGAGGCGGTGGCTCCAGCGGTCATGTCATCCTCGGTGAGTCGGTCCCAGTCGGTGACGACGGGGACGAGTCCGCCGCTCAGCCACAGGGGCAGTTGGTCGCGGTGGTGGGCGTCGCCCGGTACTCCTGACGCGCCGAAGGGGACCACCCAGAGGCTTTCCTCGCGTCGGTCCAGGTCCCACACATAGCGCGCCGCGGGCCCTCGGATGCTGAGGTCGGTGATGCCCGGAACGCTCGATGTGGACAGCACACAGTCGTGGTCCCCGGCCAGCGCGGGCCACTCCTCCGGCTCGGGGTCGGGCAGGGCCTGCCAGGGGGCGAGGCGATGCCGTTCGCCCCAGGGCCCAGGGGAACCCTCCGCCGCGGTCACCTCTTCCAGGGCCTCCCGCACGACCGCCGAGCGGTCGAGTCCGGGCAGTGCCGCGGTCCTCAGCAGCCCTTCCAGTGCGAAGGCGACGCGGGGGACGAGAGCCAGCCAGGGCTGGAAGAGCGGGGGGTACGGTGCGGCCTCGATGCGTGCCGCCAACGGACGCAGAGCCGGGTGCCACGCGATCCGGCGTACGACCGCTGACCGCAGGTCGGCGTAGACCGAGGCGTCCGTGCTCCCGGCCTCCATCCGGCGGTCCCAGTTCATCAGCCGGTCGCGCAGCAGCCCCGCGCCCTCGCTCAGGCCGTCGAGTGTGGCGACCAGCTCCAGCAGAGGCCCGGCGCTTGCCAGATGGGAGTCCGTGTGAACGGCGGCCATGCTCTTCGCCGACCAGGCGGCCGACTCGCCCAGCAGGGTCCGGATGCGATCGGCCCGGTACGGAGGCGCGAACTCGACCCCGAGCGGCGCCGCGAGCTCCCGCTGGTTCGCCATGACGGCGACGCCTTCCACCGGCTCGCTGGGCAGCGGTTCGTACTGTCCGGTCCACGCGTACGAGCGGTCCCAGGCGGGCACCACACGCAGTCGGTTGTCCCCATGGCGCCGGGGCACCCGGCCCGCGACCCGGTGCAGCAGTCCACCCTGGGTGTCCGCCGCCTGGACGACATTGACCGGCTCCGCCCACCCGTCGAACGCCCGGTCCACGTCGGCGACGGTCCGGGCCCGCAGCAGAGCGGGCAGCGCGCCGAAGCCGAGGTCCTTGTCCACCCGAGGAGGAATGCGGAGACTGATCGCCATCTCCTCGTCGGGTCCGCCGATCACGACGGGCCCGCGTTCGGTCTCGATCACCTCGACCTCGACCGGGTCGCCCCCTGCCACCTCGATGGTCTCCCTGCGCGCGGAAGCCAGACGCCAGCCCTCCGGGCCGAGCGCCTCCACTTGAGCCCCGCGTCGTCGGAGCCGCTCGCGGAAGAGATCCTGATAGTCGGCCATGGCGTTGGTGATCGCCCAGGCGACCGTCCCGGTGTGCCCGAAGTGTGCGATGCCCGGGACGCCGGGCACGGCCAGTCCCACCACGTCGAACTCCGGGCAGGCCAGACGGATCTGCTGATAGATGCCCGGGTCCTCGATGAACCGGTGCGGGTCACCGGCGATGAGCGGCGCCCCGCTGGCGGTGCGCTCGCCGGTGACGAGCCAGCCGTTGCTGCCCGAGGTGCCGTTGCCGTCGGTGGCGAACAGCTCGATCGCCTCGTCACCGAGGGCCCGTGCGACCTCCTCGCGCCACAGCTTGGTGGGGAAGCCCGCGAAGAGGATGTGCGTGGCGAGCCAGATGCTCAGCGGGGTCCACGGCTGCCACCGTCCGGGTGCGAGGCCCGTTTCCGTGAACTGCGGAGCGCGGCGGGCTCCTTCGGTGAGCCCGGCGTTGACCCCGTCGACGTACTTCGTGATCCAGGAGGCGGTGTCCTCGTCGAGGGCGTCGAAGCAGCGTCGGGCGGTGTCGTCGAGCCGCGACTGCCTGGCGAAACGGTCCCAGCCGACCGCGTGCGCTCCCAGGAACGCGGCGGTGGTCCCCTCTGCCCTGTGCCGGTCGGCCTCGATCTGCCAGGCGCGGTCCACGGCGATGTTGTGCCCCTGCGCGAAGGCGAGTTCGCCGGGGCTGCCGGCCCGCAGATGCGGGATCCCCCAGGCATCCCGGTAGATCTTTGTGCTCACTCTGTTCCTGACTCTTTTTAGGTTAGGCTGACCTAACTTAAGGGACAGGTGTTCGGAAGGCAATTCCGGACCGGTACCGCGTCGGTCATGGCCACCGACCGGCGGCCGCCGCGTGTGGACCCCACGCACCACGAACTGCGACTCGTCCCGCGCCGCGACGCCGGCGCCCACCTGGTCGACGGGCGCCCTTCGTCGAAGGCCCGCCGCCCTACCGTCCCACCGGCAGTGTGACGCTGCTGACCCCGGTCCGAACCGTCAGCCGAGTCCCCGCCGGATGGCGCAGCGTGAAGTCGTGGTCGGTCGAGAGCAGCACCACACCCAGCCGGTGCCCCTTCTTGAAGACGTGGTCCTGTGGCTGCATCGCCCACTCCAGCCGGTACTCCCGGCCCTCGACGACCTTGTCCTGCCGTGCGATCGAACGGCGGTTGCGCGCGTCCAGCCAGCCCCGCGACACAATCTTGAAGTCCGTGGTCTCGGTGCGGTGCAGGGTGCGGTAGGCGCAGCCCGTGTCCTGCGGGATGCCCTCGCCGTAGCAGATCAGCTTCGACGTGTCCGTGACGGTGCCTGCGCTCGCGCGGGTGTCCCTGCCGTAGTCGACCAGCAGCGCCGTCACATACGGCGATGTCCCATCCAGCGAGGCCCGCACCGACACCTCGGGAACGCCGTTGACCCGAAGGTCCCGTGCCAGCGGACCGGTCGTGTACGCCAGCCGGTTGGGGTTCGCCGTGTCCGGTTCCGCCGCCAGCTGCTCCGCCTTCAGCGTGCGGCCCGCGTCCGACAGCGACTGTTTCACCGGCGGGCCGGGAAGCGGCGCGAGGCCGCCCGCGTTGAGCCGCAACGTCACCTCACGGGTGCCGGGTTCGGGCCATTCGGACTGCTGACGCCAGCTGAAGTCCGCCTGCTCGACATCGACGCGTGGTGCGTCCAGGGCGCCGTTGTCCAGGTCGTACAGCCAGTAGTCGAACCACTGGTGGAGCTGGCGCAGCCACTCCTCCATGCGCAGCGGCATGGGGTTGGTGTGGCCGGCCTGGTGCAGCCAGAGTTTGCGCGGCACGTCGTACTTCTTGAGCGCCTCCCACAACTGCCCGACGTGCTGGGTCTTCACGTTCCAGTCGTTGCCGCCGTGTACGGCGAAGACGCCGGCGGTGATGTTGCGGACGCCCTTGATGTAGTCGCGCTCCGCCCAGAACCTGCTCCAGTCACCGGTCGTACGGTCCTGCCCGGCCGTCAGGCCGTCCAGGAGCCGCTTGCAGATGTCCCGGTCGGTGCGGCTGTAGACGCCCTTGGCGAGGATGTCGGTGTCTTCGCCCTGGTAGCCGCCGGGGGCCACGACGCCGCCGTTCGCCCGGTAGTAGTCGTACCAGGACGAGATCCCGGAGATCGGTACGATCGCCTTGAGGCCCTTGACGCCGGTCGTGGCCACGGCGGTCGGCAGCGTCCCGTTGTAGGAGATTCCCATCATCGCCGCGTTGCCCGTCGACCAGGCCGCGCCGACCGGCCCGCCGTCCGGGTCCCAGCCCCTGGCCCGGCCGTTCAGCCAGTCCACGGCCGCCTTCGCGCCGAGGGTCTCGTTGCGTCCGCCGGACGTCGGGCAGCCGGTTGAGCCGCCCGTGCCCACGCTGTCGACCTGGGCGACCGCGTAGCCGCGCGGCAGGAAGAAGTTGTCGGTGTACCCGGGGAAGGGGACGGACGGGCCGACGAGTCCGGGCAGCCGTTCCAGGAAGCCGCGCCGGCCCGCGGGCAGCCCGTCGTCGTCCACATCCACCGGATGGAAGGGGACGTCGTTACCGCCGCCCCAGTACGGACTCGCCTCGATGATCGTGGCGACCCTCAGCCCGGCGTCGGTCTCCTTCGGCCGCAGGATCCTCATCCGTACGGTGTCGCGCCGCCCGTCGCCGTCGCTGTCGGTCTCCGTCTCGACGTCCACCTGCTGCGCGATCGCGTCCGCGCGGGAGAACGCCGGCCGGGTCTCATTGCCGACGATCTTCAGCACCGGATCGTCCGCCCGGGCGGACGGGGCGGGAAGCGCCGCCGTCAGCGACACGGCCACGGCGGCGACACAGAGCCGCCGTGCGGTACGTAATGCGTAAGGTCTCGCCACAGTGCCTCCAGGGCCCGGGAAGTAACGATCACGCCGGGAGCGCGCGCACATTCCACCGCGGACGGCTCCTCCCGCGCCAGAGCGCAACTCCCGCCATGTACGCCACACGTGTCACCGGGGTGACCGGCCGGCCCCGGCATCCGGAGCTACGCCGGGCTGTGCGGCTTCACCCCCGGGTTCTTCGGTGAGGGACCGTCGAGCAGCGGCTGCGTGATTTCCCGCAGATGCAGGTCGTAGAAGGCACCCGCAGAGCCCAGGGTGATGGCGCTCGCGCGCTTCGGGTGCGCTCAGGGCGTCACGCCATGGAGCCGACTCCGCGTACGGCTCAGGTCGGGGACACCTCCCGCGGGGACCGCCGGGAGTCGGGGGCGAGCCCGGGGGCGGCCATGAAGGACAGACGTTCCATCAGAGGTCGCTTCCTGGTGTTGTGGAAGGCGGCAATGCGCCACTGCCCGTCGGACTCGCGGACCAGGAGGTACGTCTGGACCTTGCGGAGCTTCTTCGCCCGCTTCCCCTTGCAGGTGTCCCCGCGCCCGGTGACGACGGCGGTGCCCGGACCGTGGAAGCGGATGGCGGCGATCTCGTGGGCCAGCCACGTGCCCTTGACGAAGGTGGCGAACAGGATGCGGTGGCTCTCCACGATGTCGGCGCGGCCCGTGTACCGGGTCCCGGCGAAGGTGGTGTAGGTGGCGTCCTCGGTGAAGTGCGCGCCGTACGCGTCGGCGTCGTGCAGGCGCCAGGCCTCGACGAGGCCGTCCATGACGGCGGAGATCGCGTGCTCGTCGGTTGCGGTGTCCATCGGATCCTCCTGAGGTCGGCGCACCCAAAGCTTGCGTGGTTGCAATATATGCATGTGTGCAATCAATTGGCAAGCCGCATGCGCGCACCGCGAGGGCTGGACCGCGGTAGGACTTGCGGGTGGGCCCTTACGCTGTGCTTGACCCCGAACAGTCGGCTCGGCGACTATCTTCGGGCCCGCCGCGATCTCGTGCGGCCCGAGGACATGGGTCTGCCCGCAAGCACGCGCCGGCGCGTCCACGGGCTGCACCGCGAAGAGGTCGCGCTGCTGGCCGGGATCTCCTGCGAGTACTACCTGAGGCTGGAGCAGGGGCGTGACCAGCACCCCTCCCGCCAGGTGCGCGACGCCCTCGCCCGTGCCCTGATGCTGGACGACGACGCCACCGCCCATCTGCACGCACTCGCCGGACCGGCGCCCCGCCGCCGGGGCGGGCGTCCTGCCGAGCGCGTCCCGGAGGGCGTCCGGCAGCTGGTGATGTCCCATACGGATCTTCCGGCGTTCGTCCACGACCGCTATCTGGACGTCCTGATCGCCAATCCGCAGGCCGCCGCCCTGTCCCCGGGATACCGCACCGGCGTCAATCTGCTGCGCGCCGCGTTCCTCGACCCCGAGGTCCGCGCCCTGCACGAGGACTGGCCAGAGATCTGCGAGGGTGCCGTCGCCGCCGTACGGGCGATGGCCGGCCCCCGATACGGACGACCCGCGGCTGACCGGACTCGTCGGTGAACTGGCCGTGCGCAGTGAGGAGTTCCGCCGCCTGTGGGCACGCCAGGACGTCGGACCACGCACCAGCGGTGTCTCACGCATCAAGCACCCTCACGTGGGGCTGCTGGAACTGCACTACCAGACCCTGGCCGTCACCGGCACCGACGGCCAGGTGCTCGTCATCCACCACGCCCGGCCCGGCAGCGGCACGGCCGAGGCGCTCACCCTGCTCGCGGGCCTCGCCGTCTCCGCGCCGGGCCGCCCCGCATCCACCGGAGCCGACAGCCCGACCCGGTGACCGAGGCCGACCGTAGGATGCAGCGTGCGGTGCCGCCGGCAGCGGCTCACGCACCGCGCGACGAGCGGGAGGGCGCAAGGATGCGGGACCGGGCCACGGCCTCGGGGGTGCACATCAGGCGCGCCACCGCCCGTGACGCGAAGCGGCTCACCCGGCTGGTGCGCAACTCCCGCGCCTACGAGGGCCCGTACGCCCCCATGATCGCCGGATACCGGGTCGGACCCGACTACATCGAGACCCACCCGGTCTTCGTCGCACTCGGCGACGACGAACGGCTGCTCGGCTTCTACGCCCTGATCCTCGACGCCTCGGAACTGGACCTGATGTTCGTCGCCGACGCGGCGCAGGGGCTCGGCGTCGGACGGCTGCTCATCGAGCACATGGCCGGCGAGGCGCGTGAGGCAGGGCTCACCGCCGTACGCGTCGTCTCGCACCCGCCCGCCGAGGGCTTCTACCTCAGGGTGGGTGCCGAGCGCACCGGCACCGTCGGGGCGAATCCGCCGGCGGTGATGTGGGACCGCCCCGAACTGGCCATTCCGGTGCGCTAGGGATTCTCGTTTGGATCTTGCCGGGCTAGCGTGCCCTGGTGCCGCGTCTCGCCGCGTTGTCGTCGGTCGGCATGGCTCCGCCATACCTCCCTCCTCCGCCTGGCGATCCACGGCGCCAGACCCCGCTCACCAATCCGGCCTGATCCAAACGAAAGTTCCCAGCCACCCTGACGGCAAGGGACGTGACAAGGCCTCCCAGCAGGCCGTCTCACGGACTGGACCAGTAAATGGACAGCTTCACCACCCCACCCCTCGGTGGCCTACGATCTCCGACGAGCGGTCGCGTCATGCCGCCCGCCCAGCCTGCCCACCCATGGAGGTCAACCGTGTTCTGGACGGCCAGCGGTCCCCGCAGCCACCGCACCGGCACCCGCGCTCGCGCCACGGCGGGAGCCGTCGCGGCCGGCATGTTCCTTGCCGTGGGGTGTTCGTCCGGGAGCGACGCAGCCGGCGAGGGTGCGGGCGGTGTCCCCGTGGTCACCAAGGGCAAGCTGACCACCTGCACGCACCTTCCGTACCCTCCGTTCCAGTTCGAGCAGAACGGCAAGGTCGTCGGTTTCGACGTCTCCCTGATCGACCTGGTGGCCAAGAACCTCAAGGTCGAACAGAAGGTCCTGGACACACCGTTCGAGAACTTCAAGACCGGTGCCTTCCTCAACTCCGGCGAGTGCGACCTGGCCGCCGCGGGCATGACGATCACCGACGAGCGCAAGAAGAACGTCGACTTCTCCGTCCCGTACTTCGACGCCACCCAGGCGCTCCTGGCGACCAAGAAGAGTGGTGTGACCTCCCTCGCGGACGTCAAGGCCAAGAAGAAGAAGCTCGGCGCGCAGGCGGAGACCACCGGCGAGAGCTACGCCAAGGAGCAGGGTTTCAACCCGGTCGCGTTCGAGAGCTCGGACGCGGTGCTCAACGGGCTGCGCACGGGCCAGGTCGACGCCGTCGTCATCGACTATCCCGTCGTCCAGGGCTGGCTGAAGGACAAGACCAACGCCGCCGAGTTCACCCTCGGCCAGAACATCGAGACCGGTGAGCAGTACGGAATCTCGGTGAAGAAGGGCAACGCCAAACTTCTCGCCGCGATCAACAAGGCGATCACGGACGCCCGCGCGGACGGCACGTACAACAAGCTCTACGAGCAGTGGATAGGCCCGCTGCCCAAGGGCACGTCGTGACCTCTCGGCTGACCAGGCGCCAGCGTCGCAGCATCTCGCAGGGAATTCAGTACGCCGTATTCGTCGCGGTGCTGGTCCTGATCGGCTTCCTGGCCGACTGGGGGCGGCTGCGGAACCAGTTCGCGCAGAAGGATCTCGCCGAAGAGCTCTTCCCGGACATCATCACCACCGCGCTCAAGAACACGGTGATCTACACCCTCTCCGGGTTCCTGCTCGGGCTGGTGCTCGGCCTGATCGTGGCGCTGATGAGGCTGTCGTCCGTGGCACCCTACCGATGGGTCGCGACGGTCTACATCGAATTGTTCCGTGGGCTGCCCGCGCTGCTGATCTTTATCTTTGTGGGTGTGGCGGTGCCGCTCGCCTTCCCCGGGACGCAGATTCCCGGCGGTACGTACGGCAAGGTCGCGCTCGGTCTCGGTCTGGTGGCCGCCGCCTACATGGCGGAGACGATCAGGGCGGGCATCCAGGCCGTACCCAAGGGGCAGATGGAAGCCGCGCGTTCGCTCGGCTTCTCGCACGCCCGGGCCATGGTGTCGGTGATCATCCCCCAGGCGTTCCGCATCGTCATCCCGCCGCTGACCAACGAACTCGTCCTGCTGTTCAAGGACTCCTCGCTGGTGCTGTTCCTCGGTGTCACGCTTGAGGAGCGGGAGCTGACCAAGTTCGGCCGCGACCTGGCCAGCCAGACCGCCAACTCCACCCCCATCCTGGTCGCCGGGCTCTGCTACCTCCTTGTGACCGTGCCGCTCAGCTTCGTGGTGCGCCACCTCGAAGCCCGCGCCGACAAGGCCAGGTGAGGACGAGATGCCGAAGAAGACCGAGACGGTGGACAGCATGGGCGGCCAGGACCGCGCCGAGATCGAGATCATGGGCCTGCACAAGTCGTTCGGCGACAACGAGGTCCTGCGCGGCATCGACCTCGATGTCCGCCGGGGCGAGGTGGTCTGCGTCATCGGACCTTCGGGCTCGGGCAAGTCGACGCTGCTGCGCTGTGTGAACCTGTTGGAGGAGCCCACAACCGGCCAGGTCTTCGTCGGTGGCACGGAGGTCACCGACCTGGATGTGGACATCGACGCCGTACGACGCCGTATCGGCATGGTCTTCCAGCAGTTCAACCTGTTCCCGCATGTGGACGTGACCGAGAACCTCACCCTGCCGCAGCGGCGCGTGCTGGGCCGTGACAAGGCGCGCTCGGCAGCCGTCGCCAGGGAGAACCTGGAGCGGGTGGGGCTGGCGGACAAGGCGGATGCCTATCCGGCGCAGCTGTCCGGCGGCCAGCAGCAGCGGGTGGCGATCGCCCGGGCCCTGTCGATGGGCCCCGAGGTGATGCTCTTCGACGAGCCGACCTCCGCGCTCGACCCCGAACTGGTGGGCGATGTGCTGTCCGTCATGAGGCTGCTCGCCGCGGAGGGGATGACGATGATGGTCGTCACGCACGAGATGAGCTTCGCCCGCGAGGTCGCCGACCGTGTCGTGTTCATGGACGGCGGGGTGATCGTCGAGCAGGGTCCGGCCGAGCAGGTCGTGGGTGACCCGCAGCACGAGCGGACCCGGAACTTCCTGATGCGGATCCTGGACCCGGCCGCGTCGCAAGCACCGGTCCAGGGCACGCGCAGCAACACGCCGGAATCGGGTGACGGGTCGGACGGAGGATGACGGAACCCGTGGGGGCGGGCGCGGCCTGAGTCGACCGGCCCATGGACCGAGGGCGGATGTCCTGACCGTACGGAGCCGTCTGCCCGCGGCCGGAGCGGCCTGCTCGTGGATCATGTGGAGCATGCCGAAGACCTCACGACGCACCGTGATAACTGCCTTCGCCGCCGCGGCCGTTGCGCCCCTGACCGGCGCGGCCGCCGCTCCCGCCCGTGCCGTCGCCGCCCGGCCCCCTCAGACGGTGACCGTCGCCGGCTCGACGGCCGCGGCGCCGGCCTTCGCCGGGGCAGGCACCTCGGTGACCTTGACCGCCGACGACGCCGCCGCGTTCGCCTCCCTCTCCCTGGGCACGCTCACCGCGACCACCCTGGCCGGGTCGCCCGCCCGCACCGAAATCAGCCACGCGGGCAGCCGTGTCGCCGTGCTGACCACCGGTGCCCGTACCGTCGTCCTGCCCGGCCCCGAGCGGGTCTTCCGCGAGAACAAGAAGGCCTTCGCGGACGACTTCGCCCGCACTACCACGGACGGCTGGGGCAACGCGCCGGCCGGCGGCTCCTGGAGCCACGTCAACGGCCCCGACACCGACTACGAAGTGACCGGCGGAGCGGGCGTCGTCACCCTCTCCAGCGCCAACCTCAGCAGACATGTCAGCCTCCGCGACGACGACATCGCGGATGTCGACGTCCGGTCCGAGGCCCACTTCGACGCGGCCCCGGTCGGAGCCGCCCTCTCCTACGCCCTCTCCTTCGGCTACCAGGACACCAAGAACCACTACCGGGCCCGGCTCTCCTTCGCTGCGCAAGGCGCGGTCGAACTGCGCCTGGAGAAGGAGGAGAAGGACACCGTCACCCTCCTCTGCCCGGCCGTCACCCTGGTCTCGTCCGGCGCCGCAACCGCCTCGTGGACCATCCGGGTCCGCCGCGAGGGCACTCGGCTGCAGGCCCGCGCCTGGCGGTCGGGCACCGCCGAACCGGCGGCCTGGACGGTCCAGGCCACCGACACCACGTTCGCGACCGGACGCGTCGGAATCCGCGCGGTCGCCCCCACCGGCAGCACCAACCTGCCCGTCCGGCTGCTGGTGACGGCTTTCGCCGTCGACGCCGCCGTCTGGTCCGACCCGCCCACTGTCACCCACCGCGACTGGGTCCGTGTCCTGCCCGCGCCCTTCGACGGGAACTGGACCGAGGCCATGGAGGAGCGCATCCGCGCCTGGGCGGGCTCGACCGCCCCCGATGTTCTCGCCCACGCCTCGATGTTCCTGACCGGCGCGCCGCAGGTGAGGTCCGCCGCGCTCGGCGCACCCGTCCTCGGCCAGGCGGGATACGGCCCCCTCGTAACCGACGGCACCCGGCGCGAAGGGGCCGACTTCCACGAGTACATGGGCCTTGCGTGGAAGTTCCCGGACGGCACCTCCGCTCCGGCCCCCTCCGTCCAGTGGCACAACAACCTCGACTGCTCGGGCTATGTCCGCATGGTGTACGGCCACCACATGGGTGTCCCGCTCACGGCGAAGGAGGACACGACGGGAACGGTGCTGCCCCGCCGCGCACGCGACATGGCCGCTCACGCCCCCGGCGTCGGAATCGCCCACGAGGAAGCCCAGGCACCGGCGCTGACCGGCATCCAGACGGGCGACCTGGTCCTCTTCGACGCCGACACCGGGGACGGCACGGCGGTCGACCACGTCGGGATCCACATCGGCACCGACCAGCACGGCAACCGGCGCTTCCTGTCCAGCCGCAAGACCTCGAACGGACCGACCATGGCGGACCTGGGCGGCCCCTCGGTCCTCGACGGCACCGGTCTGTACGCCCGTACGCTGCGGACGGTCCACCGCATCTGACGGCACCGCATTAGCGTGGGTTCATGGACAGGCAAGAACCGGCAGGTCCGCTGCCTCCGCCCGCGGGTTCGCCGCTGCCCGGTGACCGGGACTTTCCCGCGCGCCGGGCACCGGGCTGCGGCGGACTTGCCGAGCTGGACGCCCTTGTGAGCGGGTGCCGCGCCTGCCCGAGGCTGGTGGCCTGGCGGGAGGAGGTCGCGGCGACGAAGCGCGCGGCATTCCGGGACCAGGAGTACTGGGGGAGACCCGTCCCGGGCTTCGGCCCGCCGGACGCGGCGCTGGCCGTGGTCGGACTCGCGCCCGCGGCGCACGGCGGGAACCGCACCGGCCGGATGTTCACCGGGGACGCCTCCGGCGACTTCCTCGTCAGGGCGCTCCACGCCGTCGGCCTCGCGTCCCAGCAGACCTGCACGCATCGCGACGACGGACTGCGACTGCGCGGGGTGCGGCTCATGGCGCCGGTCCACTGCGCTCCTCCGCAGAACAGGCCCACGCCGCTGGAGCGGGACACCTGCCGGCCGTGGCTCGCGAGAGAACTGGAACTGCTGAGCCCCACCCTGCGGGCCGTGGTCGTTCTGGGGGCGTTCGGCTGGCAGGCGGTGCTGCCCGTGCTGGGCGACGCGGGGTGGCAACTGCCGAAGCCGCGCCCGGTGTTCGGACATGGTGCCGAGGCGACGCTGCTGCGGGACGGTGGTGACGGGGACGGTGCCGTACGGGAGCTGCGACTGCTCGGCTGCTACCACCCGAGCCAGCACAACACCTTCACCGGGCGGCTCACGCCTCCCATGCTCGTCGACGTCCTTCGTCAGGCCGTCGCCGTCGCCGGTCTGGATCAGTGACGACAGGACGGCGGTCCGCCCGCAAGCGGAATGCCTTTCGTTGTCTCCGCTGCTCCGGGCCGAGCCCTGCCGAGCGGCCCCTCGGTCTGGGGCGTGGGACCGGCCTTCTGCCCGGTCGCGGTTCTCCGCGCATCACACGCCGGGAACGACTGCCCTTGCGCCGGCGCGCCGTGCGTTCACAGGAGCAGACGCAGGGTCGTGTCCGCGACACCCAGCCGTACCGTCTGCCCCCAGGTCAGTTCGAGCGCGTCGTTCTCGATGCCGTCGCCGAACGCGACCAGCCGGTCGGACTCCACGACCAGCCTGAGCCGTTCGGCGCGGTTGAGCGCTCCTTCGACCAGCGACGTGCCGGTGGTGGGGGAGGGCCAGGCTTCGCGCACGAACCAGATGAGCCGCGGATCGGCGGGGCCCGGCAGCGCCAGGCGGCTCCCGCGCTCCTGCCATAGCGAGCGAAGCCAGCCGGTGGCGCCGGTGCCGGTGCCGACCAGTACCCCCGACGACGCCTGCGCCTCGGCCGGGGCTGTATCGCCGTCGTGCCCGATGTGGTAGCGGGCGGTCTGATGTCCCCGCGCGCCGAGATAGATCTCGTTGAGGGCAAGCAGGCGCTGAGTGTCGTCGGCGACCGCTTCCACCATGGTCAGCTCCTCCGTCGCGCACCCCCGGGCGACGGCCGCGGGCAGCAACGCGGGCGCGTCGCACGCCCGATGGCGGACGAGCACGCCTGGGTTGCGGCCCGGATCGGCGTCGATGCCGATCACCGGCTGTCCCGACAGATACTTGGCCGCGTTGGCGACCAGCCCGTCCTGTCCGACGACGATCACCACGTCCTCGGGGGCGAACAGGAAGCGGTCGAGGTCCGTCCGTTCCACCCGGGCCTGGCGCCACCGGAGCGGCACCGCGGCGGCCACCTGCGCGAGCGCGTCCCGGGTCCGTCGATGCCGCTCGGCCACCTCCTGGATGCCGCGCCCGCGCGAGGAGAGAAAGAAACCGGCCTGGCCGTGCGTGCCGTGGCGGGCCAGCAACTCCTCGTACTCGGTGGTGCGATGCACCAGCACGGCCCGCGGCGCGAGGCTCATCCCTGTTCTCCGCCCGGCCGGGCGAGCTTGGCGAGCAGGCCGGTCAGCACGTCGGGGGAGATGGTCAGGCTGTCGATGCGCGGCAGGTTCTCGGCGAGCCGGCTGCCGGTCAGCGCATGCAGGGTCGCCGCGTCGACATCGGCATGCACGCGCAGCCAGGCCGCCTGTGCCTGTGCCCGTGCCTCGCCGACCTCTCGCGCTGCCTCGGCCTCGGCCTTGGCGAGGCGTACCGTGCGCGCTGCCTCGGCCTCGGCCCGCACGCCGTCGGCAGCGGCGCCCTCCTCCGCCTCACGGCGGGCGTTGGTGCCGCGCTGCTCGACCAACTGCTCCTCACGACGGGCCAGTTCGATCTTACTGGCGAGTTCGTTCTCGGCGATGGCACGTTCTCGCTCCACCGCCACGGCCCGCCGCTCGTAGGTTGCCCGGTCCGCCTCCTGCTGGATCTGCTCCCGTGCCGGGGTGCGAAGGGCGCGCTCGACCTCCGGCTCGGGGCGAAGCGCGACGACACGGACGGCGACCACGGCGATGCCGGTGGCCTCCAGCCGGGGCTCCTCGGCCAGCCCCTCGGCGATCCGGTCCCGTACGGAGGCGACACCGTCGACCAGTGCCGCCGCCAGCGGGGTGCGGGCGAGGACGTCGAGGCCGTGCTGCTGGGCCGTCTCGGTGAGCAGGGTGGAGATCTGCTCCAGCGGGGCGCCGCGCCAGACGCCCGTGTCGGGGTGGACGGAGAAGTCCAGGCGGGCGGCGGCCGTGGCCGGATCGGCGATCCGGTACGTCACCGTCGCCTGCACCGTGACGTCCTGGAAGTCGGACGTACGGGCATGGAAGGCCATGGCCAGTTCCCGGTCGTCCACGGGTACTTCGCACAGCGCGGCCGTCAGCGCCCGGAACCAGAAGCTGAGTCCGGGCCCGTCGTGGACGAGCGTTCCGCGCCGGTGGTGGCGGACATGGGCGGTGGGCGCCGAGCGCAGATGGCGCCAGCCGAAGCGTCTGATGATGTCGGCCATGAGGACCTCCCCTTTTCGTCGTATCGACGATATCTGGACGATCCGCTTATCGTCAATACGACGTAATGGGGTTCTCGTGCGAGAGGGCGGCGCGCCGGTGCGTGCCGCCCTCCCGGGAGCGCTGTCCGTTCGCGATGACCGGAAGGTACAGGTGCACACGGCCGTGGACCGGGCCGCCGCACAGCCGTGGGGTGTACGCGAAAGGCCCCCGGCCGGGACGACGAGACGAATCCGGGGGCCTGAAGCGGCGCGTGCCACGGTGACCCGCCATGCGCAGGGGCCGGAGCCGGGGCTATGAGGCCGCGCAGTCGGACACGTCGGGGAGCCTGTTGTCGGGCGAGCTGATGTAGATGTTGGAGATGTAGCCGCCGTACTGGGGCAGGTAGGCCCACCAGTCATTGGAGTAGGGCGGCACCGAGACGAGCTGGCCCTTCTTCTGGCAGCCGATCAGCACCTCGACGCCGGCGGGCAGCTTGGTCCGTGACCGGGAAGACGTGGTGGCGTCGTCGCGGACGTTCACGGCGGAACTCCAGGTCCCGTACCACTTCCCCGCGGGGGCGACGCCTCCGGGCACCGTGAGCGACCGTGTCAGCCGGCCCAGATCGGTGTAGGCCTTGCCGAAGGAGGTGCTGAGCGGGTGCAGCGTGAGGACGGCCACGATGGAACGGTCACCCGTGCCGACCGTACCGGTGGTGTGCAGGGCCGGACGGGCCAGGTCCACTGCCGCGGCGGCCTTCGCGCCGGAGCCGGCCTCGAAGGTGGAGGCCGCCGTCCGTGCCGCACCCACCGGACCGCAGTCGCCCCTGGCCCCGAAGCCCGACCAGCCCTGCTTCACGGCCCATGGCTTCTCGAAGGAGCCGGCGATGCCGAAGTGCTGGTCGAAGCCGTCCGACCCGCAGCGGGTCGACTGGCGCAGATTGCCCATGACGAAGTCACGCACCGGCGCCGGCGCGGTCTCCAGCACATAGCGGTAGATCTTCACCGTGTCGCGGGCGGACAGGGCCGTGTAGCCCCAGAAACCCTCGGAACCGGCGGGCGGCGGAGCGGTGTCGGTCAGGCCGAGCCGGGAGACCATCCGGTTGACGATCGCCGCCCCGCCGTTGTTCGACCAGTAGTAGCTGGCCGCATCGTCGTTGCTGCTGCGGAGCATGGGCTCCAGCCGGGCCCGGTCGGCGGCCGGGACGGTGTAGTCGGGGCCGCGGTTCCACAGGAAGTCCAGTGCGAGCAGCAGCTTGACGACGGACGCCGAACGGAACTGCATGCTCGCGTTGAGCTGTTCGGTGAAGGTGCCGGTCTGCCGGTCGAAGACCGCCACTCCCGCCGTGACGCCCGCCGGTACCTCAGCGGTGGCGACGGCCGGAGCCGCGGGCTCGGAAGCCGCGATGGATGCCGCGGTCGCGGTCTGGACCAGGCACAGCAGAGCGGCGGCGGCGGCCAGGAGCGCTCTGCCCGCAAGTCCGGCCAGGCCGCGGACGGGTGAGGTGCGGTTGGAAGGTGCCGCGAGGGCGGCGAATGGGCTGCGCAGGGTCATGTTCTTCCCCCGTTACAGGTCGATGGCGCAGCCAGTACGCTATGCGGCCCCCGGCCCGTACGGACCCTGACACTTGTCAGGACGGCACGGACCGAAGGTGCCTCGGCGCGCGTGGTCGCTCAGCGTGTGTACTCCTTCAGGTTGGCGAGGACGCTGTCGACGTGGGCCTGCAGGCGCGGCGGCACGCCCCCCGTCTCGATGACGGTCTTGTCACTGGAGCGGTATCCGGCGGCGATCAGGGCGGGCAGATTCTCGTGCATCCCGCTCTGCTTGAAGCGCTGGTCGAGCCAGCAGGCGAACACACCCATGCTGGCGATGGCGTCCGGAGGGGACTTGTAGTCCTTGTCCCCGTCGCGGTCGGCGTCCACCGCCCACGCCTGGAACACCGAGGGTGTCCACATGGCGATGCCGTACTCGTCGCTGGCGGGCCGGGCTGCGTCGGGGTCGAAGCCGCTCTCGGCCTTGACCATGGCGGCGAGCAAGGCGGGCGTGACCTCGTCCTCCGCGCATCGCTGAGCGGCCTCGGTGATCGTCTTCCGCAGTGGGACCGGCACATCGGAGTCCGCCGGGATGGCACCGGCAGCCGTGACGGCGCGGGAAGGGGAGGACTTCGGCCGCGCGGTCGCGCCGCCGCCCCGGTCGGGGAGTGCGGTCACCGTCGCGGCCGTGGCGGCCAGGGCGAGTGCTGCGCCGAGCAGCACCACATGGCGCCGGCGCAGGCGCCGCGGCCGTGAGCCGGTGTGCAGCGCCCGTACGCGCTGGGCAAGGTCCTGCGCGCCGAGCGCGGACCGGGACGCGTGGTCGGGAGCCAGGCAGGCGGTGATGAGCTCACCCCAGCCCGGTTCCAGCCGGTCGTCGAGGCGCAGGTCGGCGGAGCCGCCGGCGTACGCCTGGGCTGCGAGCGCCCGCGCGCGGGCGGTGGAGCCCGGGAAGGGATGGAGCCCGCCGGTCAGTACCTGGTGGGCGAGGACGCCGAAGGCCCAGATGTCGGCCGTGGGACGGACCGCGCTGCCGCGGGGCCCGGTCCGCGCGGACCACCACTCCGGGGGTACGTGGTCCAGTGAACCGACCGGCGGGATGTACGCGTGCGTGCCTTCGAGTTCCACGGTGAGACCGAAGTCGGCGAGCCACACGGCCTCGTCGGGCCCGAGGAGGGTGTTGGCCGGTTTCAGATCCGCGTGCACCCACCCATGCGTGTGCATATGAGCCAGCCCCGCGGCCACACCGCTGAGGATGTGCCCCGCGCCGGGCACGGGAGTTCCGGGCTCCCCGGCCGCGATGAGATCCTGGAGACTTCGCTCGGCCCGGTCCATCACCAGGGCGATGACACCGTCCAGATCGGGCCGTTCGGCGTCGTGGAGCGTGACAGCGGTACGGGTGCGTACCAGATGGGGGTGATCCGCCTCGCGGCTGAACCTCACCTCCTGGGTGGCCAGTTCGTCCATGGAGGCGCGCTGCCCGGGGGTGAGCAGGTCGGTCCGGAGGAACTTCACGGCCGCCGGAGCCGTGCCGGCCGGACCGTCGGCGGCGTAGACACTGCCCCAGCTGCCGGATCCGATCCGCGTGGTCACCGTCCACTCGGAGATCCGGTACCCGGCGGGAATGTTCAGTGGGGGAGTGGCACTGCGCTGGTCCATCCTCGATGGGCCTTTCGGTTCAACGTCTGACGGGCGGCGGGAGCAGGCTCAGATGTTCTTCGCGGACCAGGTTGAAGCGCAGCGCGAGGGCGATGATCTCCCCCCGCTTGCCACCGCGCGCCGTCGATCCGCCGGCGTCCTCGCGCAGCCGGAGCTTGGCCGAGGCGAGATAGTCGATGTGGTAGTTGACCGCCGAGCGTGTGAGGTCCGCACAGGCGGGAAGCGGCTTCAGCCGCTCCAGTACCTCGCCGACGCCCGGGACGGCCGTGCTCGGCGAGGAGCGCAGCCGTGGTTCGCACAGCGCGAGCAGCACCAGGAAGTACTTGGACGTGGGATCGAGCGAGAACGGCGCGGCGGTCGGCTCGCCCGCCGAGGGCGAGCAGCCGGCGTCCTTGTAGGCGTGCTGCGGCGCGAACACCTTGAACTCGGCGGCGCCTTCGGCCGCGGGAAGGACCACCCGCGACAGCTCGAACGGCACGGGCGCGCCGATCCGCCCCGGCGCCACCCGGATGTGCTCGCCCGCGCCCTCCAGGTTCTCCACGACATACGTGGAGTGCGGGCTGTAGTTGGACAGCCGCCAGTAGTCCTCGGCGGCCGCGACCTCCCCGGCGCAGCGCGATACGCCGGGATCGTCCAGCCGGATGGGGATCAGCGAAGCGGGTGTGCCCCGGCCGAACTCGGCGCGCTGCCCGGGGCTCAGGTGGAGCAGCCGGGGTTTGGTCCGCGGATCGTCCGGGTGCCGACCGGCCGGTTCAGGCAGCTGAACAATCACTGTCGTCACTCTGATCAACACCCGTAATTCAGTGCACAGCTCGGTGCGTGAGAATTGCTGAAACCTGTCGGCACGTGGGCGCGGTACGGGCCGGACTGTCCGCGCTGACGCGTACGGCTCCCCCTGTTGACCGGACGGTTCAGCGGCCGAGTTGATGACAATAGCGACTGGCCCGGACTGGACGCATCATCTCCGTTTATTGTGGCCGGGCATGGTCCATGGGGCCGGTCGCGTTCATGAATGCAGACGGAGCCAGACGGGTGCGTGGTCGGAGCCGGAGGCGTCACGGCGCTCCGCGGGTTCTTCGTCGACCGAGGGCAAGGAGGGCGGGTCTGCCGCGCCGATGAGTCCCGTACCCGCCGATTCCGCTCTGCCGAGGAGATGGTGGCTGATCAGTATGTGGTCGATCAGTTCGGGCCGGCCGGAGTGGACGCGCGAGTAGCGCCGGTCCTCGGGGATCAGCGGTGCCACGTTCCACAGCCGGACGGCATCGCCCCTGTCGGGCCGGTCGAAGCCGGGCGTGCCGATCTCGGATCCCGGCGGACCTTGAAGAATCTGGGTGGTGGCGGCGCTCACCTCGTCATTGAGGTCACCCATCACGACCACGGAACGTTCCTTGCCCCTGCCGTCGAGAAGCGCGTCGGCGAGAGCCCGCAGGGTCGTCGCCTCGGCGGCCCGGCGGAAGAGGGCATAGGCGCCGCATCGTGCTCGCTCGCCTTCGTCGCGTGGCTGAAAACGTCCATTCGGATAGGTGAGCAGTTTCGATTTCAAATGACAGACGGCCGCATCCACCGCCGGACCCCGGCCGGGTTCGATGTGCACCGCGAGCGCGCCGCGGCCCATGCGGGCTATCGAATCGGCGTCGTCGTCACCCTGGACGGGTCGCAGCAGCCGAGGGAAGGCATCCGTGTCCGCGAGAACCGTGAGCGGATGGCGGCTGAGGAACCCCACACGGATACCCCGGCTGTCCGGGTGCTCCGAGAGCACCGTGTGCCAGGTGCCGCCGACCGTGCCGGCCAGATCGGCCAGGGCTCCGGGGTCGCCCACCTCCTGGACGCCCAGCAGATCGGGGGCGAGTGCCGTGACCGTCGCCGCGAGCGAGGCGAGCTTCGCCTCGTAGGACGCCTTGTCCCGCGGGCCGAAGGGGCCGCCCGGCCGGTAGAGGTTCTCGAGATTCCACGTCCCTACGAGCATGGCCGGCTCCGTCCTGCGAGTGGACTGCCTGGACACTGCCTGGACTGCCATCGTGACAGGGGCGCGACGGGGGAGCCAGCTGTCTGCCCGCGCTCATGTCGCGCGAAGACCGCGGCGGAACGTCACAGGGGCGGAACCACTCCCTGGTCGACGGAGACAGGCGCTGCCTCGCTTTCGCGTACCGCTTCGACCAGCGCCTGGTGGAGGCTGCGGCTGGCCTCTTCGGACGGGCACGGCACAGGGCTGCCGGTCATGGTGAACCAGTCAGAGGCGCCGCTGAATTGCACAGAGATCTGGGCCTCGCCCTCCGACCACGTGGTGTGGAGGGTCAAGTCTCCCTTGATCACGCCGACTTCCTCGGTGAGGACGCCTGCGGACCCTGCGTAGATTCCGGTGGTTGTCCACGATGCCCAGGTCATGGCGCATGCCTTACTGATGGTGGAGGAGCGGGATGGCGGGATGGACACGGCTGCCCGCGGGCGCTGCTCGTCGAGGAGCCGTTCTTCGAGTCTGGCACCGGCGGGCCCCGGGCGCGCGGCGATGTGCGGGGGTGCGTGGTGGGGGCCGGGCCTGGGCCCGGGAATCAAGCCCGTCGCTGTACGAGGGGCGGGGCCGGGACGCAGGCCCCGCCCTGGGCCGAGGGTGAGTTCTCCAGCACCGCGAGCCGGATGCCGTCCCGTCCCTCGTTCCGGTACCGCTCCTCGACGACACGGACCAGCTCGCGGCGCAGGTCCGCTGCCGTGCGGGTCACCGGGGCCTCGGTCCGGCTGGTGACACACAGTGCGCAGCGGCTCGACACGGTCAAGAAGAAGATCGACGCGCTCGACGCGCTGATGCCTGCGGGCGTCAGCAGCTGGCACGTCGACCCCGGAGCCAACCGGGTCGTGGTGAACGTTGTCGCCTCCGAGCGCTCTGACATCGATGTCGAAGCGTTCCCGGCGGACGCGCGCCGAACCGGCCGGCGCAGCGTGCCCCCGTCCCGGCACGCGCACTGCCGCGCCGGCATGGGGCCCGCGGCGCCGGAATGAACGGATGCCGTCCTCGGCCGAAATGGCCATGGGCGGGCATGCTATGCCGCACAGGCGACGACACACGACAAGGGAATGACTTCCGACGGGTCGCACGCGTCAACCCGTCGTCGCACTCCACCCCGTCCCTGGTCCGCCGCCCCCCGATGCCACGTCATGGGACGCCGCCCTCAATTCTTCGGAGATGAGTCGGCGACGGTGGGCGCGGACCGCTCTGTTTGACCGGCGCGTACGCGGCAACCCGTTGTCACAACGGCCATCGAGTCAAGAATCGCCGAGTCCAATCGCCGAATCGTGAACCGGGAAGGCAGCCATGTCCACAGTCCTGATCATCGTCGCTCTGGTCGCGGTGTTCGCGGCCGTCGCCGCCGCGGTGTTCTACACCGCGCGGAGCGGGGGAGGCGGCCGGCGCGGACTCAAGCGGCGGTTCGGCCCCGAGTACGACCGCGCTCTCGCCCGCCACAACGGCGACACCCAGGCCGCCGAACGCGAACTGAACGAGCGGGTCGAGCGCTACGGCGCCCTGGAGCACAAGCCCCTGACCCATGACTCCCGGCAGTGGTACGCCGCCGAGTGGGCCGTCGTCCAGGAGCGCTTCGTCGACGCCCCCTCCCAGTCGGTCGCCGAGGCTGACCAACTGCTCGGCCGACTCGCGGTGGAGCGCGGCTTCCCCGAGGCCACCCAGTACGAGGATCAGCTCGCCGCGCTCTCCGTACATCACGCGGAACAGGTCGACGGCTACCGCCGGGTGCGCCGCGTCACCAGCGGCCGGATGAACACCGAGGAACTGCGCGAGGCGATGGTCGAGGCCCGTGCGCTCTTCGAGGCACTGCTCACCGATCGACCCGCGGACAGCCGCAAGCACGAGTCGCGCGCGGCCGGGCACGCCTGGCGCGGACACCTGCTGAAGCCGAAGGGAAGTGGCGTCTGATGACGTACGAAGCGAAGCAGCCCGGGTCCGGGCACCACCCGGAGCGCCAGGAGCGGGCAGCGGGTCCCGGCAGTCCCCCGGTCTCGCAGACCCCGGTCAAACCCGAGAGGTCCGAGCGGACTGAGAGGTCCGAGCGGCCCGCGAGTCATGACAGGACGGAGAGGGCGCACCTGCCAGGGAAGGCCGCGCGGCCCACGCACCACGAGCCGGATGCCCGCAGCACGCCGGAGCAGCTTTTCGCGCAGGCCGAGCGCGAGAAACTGGCGCTGCGCCTGCAGCAGTCGCTCACCGCGTTCGTCGACGGCCCGCGGCATGCGGTCGAGGAGGCGTCCGCGGTGCTGGAGGAGGCCGCCGAGCAGATCACGGCGGCCCTCACCGAACGGCGCCACACCCTCCGCGCCGCCTGGCACACAGAGAGGGAGGGCCGTTCGGCGGAGACGGACACGGAGGAACTGCGGGTCACCCTGCGGGCCTACCGCGAGGTGACGGAACGGCTGCTGCGGCTGTAGGCCGCGGTGGCAGCCGCCCCGCACTCAGGTCGGCTTCTCAGGACCGGACCTCTCCTGATCTGACGACCGGCTCAGGCATGGTCCTTCGGGGCGGCCTGCTGGACCACCTCGAAAGACCACAGCGTAGAACCGGAGGCGGCGGGCTTGGGACGCTCGCCGCCTTCGCCGCTGCCCGGACCGCCCTGCCCGGCGCCGTGGGAGGCCCGCATCGAGCCCTCCATCCACGCCTGGAACGCGGCCTCGTCCCGCCACCGGGTGTACACGAGGTACTGATCGGTACCCTCAGCGGGCCGAAGGAGTTCGAACCACTCGAAGCCGTCGGAGTTCTCCACCGCCCCGGCGCGGGCAGCGAAGCGCTTCTCCAGCACCTCACGCTGCTCCTCGGGGACGGTCAGTACATTGATCTTCACGATGCTCATGGCTCCATCGTGCCTCACCCGCTCTCAGGGGGAGCAGGACTCCCTCGCCACCCTGCCGGGATTGCCGTCGGCACTGCCCCAGGAGGCCGCGGTCTCCTCGAAGTCGTGCCGGTTCCCGGCAGGCCTGAAGCCACCGGTGGCCTGGTGGATGGTGCCGGCCACCCGGATGTCGTCGGCGTTGTGCTCCTGGACGGTGTAGTAGGTGGGGAAGGGCGCGCCGTGCGGGGCGCAATCGCCGTCGCTGTCGGGCCAGTTCTGGACGTTTCCGCCGTCGGCCGGCCTGCCGTTGCCGTCGAAAGCGGCCTCGGGACGGCACGGATCGTTGCTGTTGGCTCGGGCGAAGTCCCACTGGGGCACGGATGCGGCGACGAATCCCCGAGGGTGGCAGGGGCCCTCCGGAAGCGGCTCGTCGGCCGACGCTTCCGGATCCGTCACGACGAGCAGGGCCACGATGGCGGACGCGGCTGAGAGAGAGCAGGTCCGAAGACGGTGATGTCGGTGGGACATTCATTCTCCTCGTGCTCAGGACATGGCGAGAGCCAGGCCGTTCCAGCGACTTTCCGCATCAGAGCAGGGACGACGTACCACCCGAGAAAGGACCGTTTCCGGAACGCCGGGTTTCCGGATTTCGCCCTGGTGCAGGCAAGTTGGCGGGCGTGGCCGTGCCGCGGCGCTCGGATGCGACGCCTACAGTGGTCGCCATGGGCGACTCACGGCCGAACTCGCCGTTCCACTCGGACAACATCAACCCGTCCAACACCGACATGCTGGTCGGCGCGCTGGACGCACAGGCCGCCACCTCGGGCGTGCGCAGGCTACGGGACTGGGCGCACCTCGGTGTGTCGGCCCGGCCCGGCGAACGCGTCGTCGACATCGGGGCCGGCACCGGATCGGTGATCCAGGTACTTGCCGCGGCGGTCATGCCGGACGGTGACGCGATCGGCGTCGAGCCGAACCCCGGTCTGCGGGCGGTCGCCGAGCAGCGCGCGACCGAGGCGGGCAGCACGGTCCGCTTCGTCGACGGCGACGCCCTCGCGCTTCCGTTGTCCGACGGTGATGTCGATGTCATCTGGTGCGAGCGGGTCTTCCAGCATCTCACCGAGCCGGAGAAGGCCGCGGCGGAGATCGCACGCGTCCTTCGCCCCGGTGGCCGGGTCGCGCTTCTGGACACGGACTGGGCGACCACGATCCTCCACCCGGGAGCCTCCGAGGTCGTCGAGGTACTGACCGGGGCCGCGCTGTCGGCCCCCGCCAACCCGCACGCGGGGCGCAAGCTGGCCGGCCAGCTGTCCGCGGCCGGACTGGAGATCGACGACCTCGGCTCGCAGGCGCTCATCCAGGACACCAGGAACGTCGCCTGGCCACTTGTCAGGATGCTCGGCGAATCGGCGGTCCGCCGCGAGCTGATCACCGAACAGCAGAGGGACGCGCTGTACGCCGATCTCGCCGCGGCCGCCGAACAGGGCGCCCTGCACATGTCCGTGACGATGTTCGGCGTCATCGCCCACCGACCCGTCGGCTGACCAGCCCGGCGGGAGGAACCGGAACGCGTATGGACCAGCAGGAGCTTCAGCGGCGGTTCGCGGCACTCACCACGGCCCATGTGGCGGACGCGTGCATCCGCGCCGGGATCCCGGTGCGCTGCGCGCCTGCCTCCGTCCACGCCGTCGTGCCCGGCAGCCGCCTCGCCGGGAGGGTGAATCCGGCCCGGCACGTGGGCAGCGTCGACATCTTCCTGGAGGCCTTCGAAGGGGCCTCGCCCGGTGATGTACTGGTGGTGGACAACCGCGGACGGCTCGACGAGAGCTGCGTGGGCGATCTCGTGGTTCTGGAGGCTCAGGCCGCCGGGCTCGGCGGAATCGTGATCTGGGGCCTGCACCGGGACACCGCCGACGTACGGGCCATCGGGCTGCCCGTCTTCAGCATGGGATCCATCCCCACCGGTCCTCTTCAACTCGACGGCCGTCCGGGCGACGCGCTGGAGGCAGCCACGGTCGGGGACTGGACCGTGCACCGCGACGACCTGGTTCTCGGCGACGACGACGGGGTGCTCTTCGTGCCGACTGCTGACGCCGGCCACCTGCTGACGCTCGCGGAATCGATCCGTGACACCGAGCGCCGCCAGGCCGAACGGATCCGTGAAGGCGTCTCCCTGCGCAGCCAGGTGCAGTTCGACGGCTATCTCGCCGCACGCCGGGCGACGCCCTCACTCACCTTCCGCGACCACCTTCGGGCGGTGGGCGGCGCCATCGAGGAGTGATGGCGCCGCCCACCGGCCACCAGGGGTGGTGAAGGCGTCCGTCTCACGGACCTCGCCCCGTTCGGCGCCCGGCTCACGTACCCGGACCGACCACGCAAACGCCAGCCCGTCCTGCCCAGTACACGTCCTTCCGTGGCATCCCTGCTGGGTGCGGGCAGGGCGCCCTCACGTCGTCCGCGCCCCCAGCCGCTCGACGGCGCCGATCACCCGGTCCCAGAACAGCCCGGCGTCCAGTTCCACCGCGACGCGTGCGTTGACCGGCCGGTCCAGGTAGCGGTGAAGGTCGACCACCGTCGCCCCGCGCGTGAACTGCCCGTGCAGTTCCACGGCCACGCTCGCATCCACGCAGCGCACGATCGCCGGGTCGATGACCCGCGCCACCGCGACGGGGTCGTGCAGCGGCGGAGCCTCGAAGCCCCACAGCCGTTTGTACGCGGAGGCGAAATAGGTCATCAGCTGGGCGCAGATGCCGCCCAGTTCGGTGCCGAGGCCGTCGAGCCGGGCGAGGACGTCGGGGGTGGCCAGCGCCTGGTGGGTGACATTGAGTCCGCACATCGTGACGGGCACCCCGCTGCGGAAGACGATGTCCGCGGCCTCGGGATCGATGAAGATGTTGAACTCGGCCGCCGGGGTCTTGTTGCCGCGTTCCGTGGAGCCGCCCATGAGAACGATCTCGTGGATGCCGGCGGCGGCATCCGGATAGCGGGTCAGCAGCAGCGCAATGTTGGTCAGCGGCGCTGTCGGGACGAGCGTGACCGGTTCGGGGTGCTCGGTCAGGATCCGGTACATGAGGTCGACCGCGTGCCCGGGGACGGTGCCGACCGTGGGGTCGGGGAACCGTGGCCCGTCCATGCCGGAGTCCCCGTGGACGTCGTCCGCCACGCGAAGGGGCTGCACAAGGGGCCGGGCGCAGCCCGCCGCGATCGGAACACCGGTGATGCCGGCGACCGTGCAGACCCGGCGGGCGTTGAAGGTGGTCTTCTCGACCGTCTGATTGCCCGCGACGGTGGTGATCGCAAGCAGGTCGATCGCGGGGTCGCCGGCCGCGAGCATGATGGCGAGGGCGTCGTCGTGCCCGGGATCGCAGTCGATGATGATCGGAACAGGCACGGTGCTCCTCGGAGTCCGGGGACGGCAACGTCCTCAGTGTGCCTGCGGGGCGGCTCGGCTGCCGGGGCTCTCCCGATCCTGGGTAACCCACGGTGCGGGCTCGGGACCGCGAAGCCACGGTCCCGAGCCCCCAAGCGGTGGTCGGCTGAACGATCACCAGCTTGTGCGGCCCGGTGGGGCGGGGGCCTGTCTTCGACTACGGCCCGGGACGCTGGATCCTGTCCGAGGACGAGCGTGCGCCGGCCGGTGACGCCGAGGACTCAGCGCACTGAGGGACCGCTCCAGTCGGACGGCACATGGGCGATGCGTACGCGCTGCGGGTGGTCGCCCACCGCGACGGACGCGACCTTCGCGCCCGTGGCGAAGTCGATCGCGGTGACACGGTCGGCGCCGCTCTCGGAGATGACACAGGCTGTGCCGTCGCCGCTCACGGTCGCCCAGTACGGCTTCGACGCCGGGACCAACGGCCCCTCCTGGAGGGTGGCCCGGTCCACGATCGTCGCGTAGTCGTCCATCGTTCCCGCGATGCACAGCTTGTCACCCGCCGCGTTCACCGACATCCCGTGGTGGCGGGAGTCATTGACCCACGTGGTGCGGTCCTCGCTGGTCGCCGGATTCTTGGGCAGCGTCCTGACCCGGGTGATCTTGTCCGATGCGACGTCGTACTCGAGGAAGCCGTTGAAGAAGGACACCTGGAAGTAGAGCCTGGACTGGTCCGGTGTGAAGGCGACGGGCCGGACCGCGTCCGAGAGGTCCTTGCGGCCGAAGGCGTCGAGGCGCTCGCGCATGTCGATGACCTTGACCACCTTGAAGGTCTGGGCGTCGACGACGGTGATGCGCCGGTCGCCCTTCGTCCAGTCCATCAAGGGATCGTCGAGAGCGGTGTTGACCTCGCCGATCGCCATGTTCCAGAGGTACTTCCCGCCGTCGGTGAAGACGTTCTCGTGCGGCTTGTCCCCGGTCTTGAACGATCCGAGCTGCTTCCCGGTCCGGATGTCGAGCACATGCACGGTGTTGGAGGTCGAGGCCGAGACGGCGACACGGGTGCCGTCCGGCGAGACCGCCATGTGGTCGGAGCGGTAACCGGAGACGGGGAAGCGCCAGTTGATCCTGCCGGTGGTGAGATCGATCGAGACGACATCGGCGAAGCTGGGGCGGGAGACCACCATGGCCGAACCGTCGGGCGTGGAGTACATGTCGTCGACGAACTGGTCGTGTCCCTCACCGGGGCCGTTGCGGATGCCGAGGAAGTAGATCAGCTTGATGGGGTTGAGGTAGATCTCGGTCAGCCGCTGGTCCTTGTCGGGGATGACGTTGATGCGGCCGATCCTGGCGAAGTCGCCGTGGGAGGCGATGACGTCGGCGGTGCCGTCCCAGTTGTTCCCGACGAACATCACCTCCTTGAGGCCGGCGGAGGTGTCGTGCGCCTCGGCCGCCGATATGGATCCTGCGAGGGCCATGACGGCGGCTGCGGCGAGAGCGGTCAGAGTGCGCAGGGACATCGTCGTTCCTTCCGTGGGGGAGCCGGGCCTGTGGTGCGCAAGTGGCCTTGTGGCTGGGCGAGTTCGGCCACGGTGAATCTGAATACGTGTGCTTTCAGATTGGGCTACTGGAAAGTAACGAGAGGTGTCACACGGCACAAGACTCATGACAGGGGAAACTGGCCCGGACCGAGGAGGGGGACGCCGTGGCAGGCAGGCTCAGACAACCGACGGGCCGATACGCGGGCAGATCCGCCCAGGAGCGGCAGGCCGAGCGGCGCCGGCGCTTCCTCGACGCCGGACTCCAGATGTTCGGCGGGAGCCCCGGCTACCGCGCCACGACGGTGTCGGCGCTGAGCGAGGCGGCGGGACTGTCCACCCGTCAGTTCTACGAGGAGTTCCGTGGCCTTGAGGACGTACTCGCCGCTCTGCACCTCCAGGTCAACGACTGGGCCGAAGAGGCTGCTCTGGCCGCGCTCGCCGAGGTCGAAGGACAGCCGGTCGTGGAACGCGCGACGGCAGCCTTCCGCGCCTACGCCGCCAACGTCACCGGCGACCCACGTCGTATCCGCATCACGTTCGTCGAGATCATCGGAGTCAGTCCGCGACTGGAGGAACAGCGGCTGGCACGGCGCTCCCGCTGGGTGGAGCTGATCTGCGCCGAGGCGGCAGCGGCGGTCGAGCGCGGCGAGGCGGAGCGCCGCGACTACCGCGTTGCCGCGGCGGCCTTCATCGGAAGCGTGAACGGGCTGCTGCACGACTGGCGGGCAGGCTGGGTGGACGCGACACTCGATCAGGTCGTCGACGAACTCGTGCGGTTGCTGCTGGGCATCCTGCGTCCGCCCCAACGCCCGGTCAGGTAGCGGAGCGAGCGCGTCAGCCGGTGCGCACCGCCGTCACCGAGAAGCGCTCCACCTCGGCGATGTGCCCGCCGGTCGAGGCGATCACGGTCAGCACCGGGTCCTTGGCGCCCGAGTAGGGCACGGTGACGGTCCAGGGCTGGTCCTCGCCGCCCGCCGGGGTGCAGCAGGAGCTGCCCAGCGGCGCCGCGGACGACGGCTGACGCACCTGCACATGGATGCCCTCGTCCACCCCGGTGATCCGTCCGCCGGTCACCAGCGGAGAGCGGGCGAACGATCCGTATCCGGGAGCCGTCAGGGAGAACGTCGAGTCGTCGGTGCCCACGACCTCCCACGGGGCGTCCGGGGCCGTGCCGAAGCGCACGAGGTGGATGACCGCCGCGGTGCCCGTGGTCTCGGGCGTGCTCAGCCCGACGCCGATGCGGGCGTCCCTGCCGTTGACGCTGCGCGAGGAGACCCGGTCGACCTCCTTGAAGCCCAGATAGCCCTTGGTGAAGGACAGCGCGGTCTGGGCCGGGTCGAGATGCCACGGCTGATGGCCGCCGGAGCGGTAGTCGCGCTGCCAGGCCTGGGCCTGGGCGAGCGTGGTGAAGGGCCAGATCGGCTGGAGGCGCGCCGAGCCGAGGGGCGGCGCGCTGCCACCGGGCGCGTGCGTGGTCGGCGTCGAAGTCACCGGCGGGGTGGTCGCCGCAGATACCGAGGCCGTGGGAGAGGTGGTCGGGGTGGCCGACCGCGATGGTGTGGACGTCCCGGATTCGGGGGACCTCAACGGCGAGGCTTTCGAGGACGCGCCGGAACTGCCGCAGGCGGTCAGCGCCAGACCGCCGGCGGCCGCTGCGGCGAGGAGTCGGAAGGAGAGCCGGATGTTCATCAATGCCCCAGGGAACATGTACCGACCGTCGATACTGTTTGTGCGTCTATGGTGCCACCGGCCCGGTTCGCGGCACAGGGCGCACGGGGGTGGCTGTCCCCCTTTTGGCCGAGCGCCCGGCCGGCGTGCTCAGCGCACCCGCAGCAGGTGGGGGGCGTACTCCCCGACCGACTCGAAGATCCGGCTCTTGGAGGGGTTGACCATGGCGTGTCCGGCCACGGTGACGGTGGGCACGGTCTCGTTCCCGTCGGCGACGGAACGGACGAACGCCGCGGCCTCACGGTCCTTCCAGATGTTGACCTTGGTGTGAGGCAGCCGCGTGAGGAACAGGCTCAGGCGCAGCTTCATGCAGTACGGGCACAGGGGACGCCAGTAGAGCACGACGCCGTCGTCGGTTCCGGTCATGAATTCCCCTGCCTCTCCGTCCGCCGACAGGTACGGCACGGTCCGCGTTTCGGCTGTCCGCATCCGCCCCCAGCCACTCCCCGGCACTAAGGGGGCGACGCACCGCTCGCCCGCCCCCTCAGACGAAGTTGACCCCGGCGCGGCCCAGCAGAGGATCCTCGACCATCTGCCACAGCGGCACGGCATAGTTGCCGATGCCGTATCGCCCGCCGAAGTGGAGGCCGAGTACACGGTGGTCGCCGAGGTCGAAGACCGGCGAGCCGCTGTTGCCGCCCAGCGTGGAGCAGTCGTGCTTCATCACGGCCTTCTCCGGCACCAGCTCCGTCGAGGTGCCCGGCAGCAGCCGCTTGACGTTGTAGATGTCCATGAAGATCCTGCGCATCGACTCCGGCTCGTTGCGGCGGCCGTCCCACGCCGGATAGCCGACGCAGTACACCGGACGGCCGGGCAGGTCGGGGGGAGCGTCGGCGGCGACGGCGAGCGGGGTCGGCAGCACTCCTGAACCCGCGGTGGGGGAGACGCGCAGCAGAGCCATGTCGACGTCCGCGTGGATACCGAGCACTTCGGCCACCTCGTACGCCGGGCTGCTGTCCTGCGGGAGCGCGCCGTACTCCTCCACCATGTCGACGCTGGCGCCCATGCCCTGCTGGAAGGTCCAGCCGCTGCCGTCACCGCGTGCGAACTCCACCGCAACATGACGATTCGTCATAACGGTGTCGGGGCCGACGAGGAAGGCGGTGCCGACCCAGTCCAGACTCGTGTGGCCGCTCACCTCGACCCGGCCGACCCGGGCGATCGACTCGCGTATCGCGGCCCGGTGGCCGTCCAGGACCGCCCAGTCGCCCACCTGCGGTGCGAAGTCGTGGTTCTGGACGAGGATGGCGGGTCTGCCTTCCAGCAGCACGATCGCCTCCATCCCGAAGGACTCCTCGTCGCTGATCTCGTCGTCCCGCCCCTCGGCCAGCTTCTCCAGACCGGTGGCGCCCGCCGACAGCACCCGGTCCCGTTCCTGCTGGGCGTACTGGGAGATCTGCCCGGCCGGCATCTCGTCCGCGGGGAGTTCCTCGGCCGATTCGGGCATCTCCCGAAAGAGCCCCTCCCTGACGCGCTGGGCGACCTCGCGCAGATCGGAGAAGACCTGGGTGGGATCGGTGGCCACCGGTGACGTGCTACGGCTGCGCATATCGCTCTCCTCACTCGTGTTGTGCCGCCACGATCTCCGCATGGATGCCGGGGCTGTTCGCCTCCAGATGCCGCATGACGGTGCTCATCTGGGTGCCGACGTTGACGAAGGCCGTGGTGTTGCCCTGGAAGGCCACGTTCTCCACGCGCCGCGTCCCCCGGTGAAGCGCCACCACCTTCCAGTCGTCGGTGAAGACGGGTGACCCGGAGGATCCGCCGCGGGTGTCGGTGAAGTAGCGGACGTCGCGCTCGTCGGCTTCGTAGACGAGGTTGTTGCGCAGCGCGACCCGCTTCGGCTGTCCGCCGGGGTGCTGGATGATGTTGACGGCCACGTAGTCGCCGCTGTTGACGGCAAGTGCGGTGGGGGACAGCTTCAGTACGGGCCGGGACGGTCCGTCGGCCAGCCGGAGAATCGCGTAGTCGAGCTCCGCGTCCGCGGCGACGAGTTCGCTGACGGTGGCCTCCTCGTTCTCCACCTCGTCGGTGTCGTAGTCGAAGCGGGCACGGGTGTGCCGGGCCTGCAGGAGCAGATCGTCGGCCGCGGCCAGGGCCCGGCCGCCTCCCGTGCCCGAACGGGCGTTGACGACATGGTGGTTGGTGACGAGCAGGGACGGCGCGATCAGCCATCCCGTGCCCGCGTGCGGGAAGCCGTTCGGCTGGAGCGGTGCGCCGCCGTCGTACGGGGAGACCTTGAGGCGTGCGACCGACGTTCCCGCCAGCACCCCGCCGCCCAGAAACCCGAACGGGACCGTGTCGTCGCGGTGGACGATCTCTTCCTTGATCTCCGGGGCGGGCACCCCGGCCAGGACGTCCGGCTCGCCGCCCGCCGTGCGCGCCACATCGTCCAGGGCACGCTGGAAGACGGCGAGCGCCGCGGCCTCCGTGGTCTGGGCGACGGCGTTGCGCAGCCACTGCTCCAGCGGGACCGAGCCGTCCACGAGCCGCTCGACACGGTTCATCTCGTTCAGGTCCGAATGCACCTGCCGCCCGGGTGCCGGAAGCAGCGGCAGAGTCCCGCGGTACCTGGGCATGATCCCGTCGAACAGCAGTGGCCTGACCATGGGGTCGGCGAGTCCGGTCTCCAGTGCGGCGTCCCGGACCCGGAGGACCTCCTCGGGCGAGAGATAGGCGCTCATGGCCGACCAGGCCGTACACGGCCGGTTCCCTCGTCCTCGGGATTGCCCTGTGCCGCTCTCTTGCGTCCGGCCTTCCGCCGCGCCGAGCGGTCCGGGCAGGTCTTGCGGTGACCCGCGCCCACGCCCATGGCGGCGGCCACCCCGGCAGCGATCTCGCCGCTCTTGTCCCGTACGGCCAGCAGCCGTCGTGCCAGAGCATCGAGCGTTCCCCGGTCACGGGCGAGGCGAAGAATCCCCGTGGTGCTGGAGGGACCCGCTCCCGACTGCGGCTTGGAGGGTCCTGCGGCGTCGCCCAGGATGTCCATCAGGGTTCCGAGCAGCTGCGGCTGGCCGGTGACCGCACGGCGTATGGCCTCCCCGATCGCCTCCAGCGCCTCGTCGTCCGCGGGCAGGCCCACGACCTCGACGGCGTGCTGCAGCGCATCGGGGTCCTGCGAGTAGATCTGCGACGCGACGGCCCGTACGAGCGCGGGCTGGTCGGCGAGGACCGCGTCGGGCATGAGGCGCAGCCGCTCGGCGAGTTCGCTGTCGGCCTCGAGGTCGGGCGCCTCGGAGCGGGAGGTGAGCCGGGCGCGGGCCAGCAGGGCGCCCATGGCTTCGAGATCCTGCCCGAGGGCGACCGCGATGTCCTCGGCCAGGCGCAGGTCATGATCGGCGCTCTGCACGTCGTCGGCGTCCTCGGCGAGACGGGCGGACAGGAGGAGCAGCTCCAGCTGCTGTTCGGCGCATCCCGAGACCGCGGCCGCGGAGGCGGCCTCCGTAACCGCCTTCCTGGCCTCCTCCGGCCGGCCGAGCCGGTTCAGCGTCTCGGCGTTCAACGAATGCAGCGGGCTGCACGGCGTCCACGGCCGGCGCTCGCCGAGCCGGACGAATGCCGCCTCGGTGAAGCCCTGGGCGAGCAGATCCTCGACCTCTCGCGCGGCGATCCGCTCCCAGTCCTTCTGGTCGGCGCCCGCGAGGACACGGTCGGGTGCCTCGCCGCCGAGTTTCGCCGTGAGGAAGCCGGCGGCCCGCGGGCTCATGTCCTGCTGCGCACCGACCAGGAAGCGCTCGACGCCGGGCACCCACCGCTCCTCCACGGACCGCGGATTCTCGTTCAGGCGCAGCCGGTGGTAGATCTCCTCGGCACGCGCCTCAAGGCCTTCCCGCTGCGCGTAGTACTCGACCGCGCGCCGCTCGACGGTGCGCATCACGTCGGTGTGGTCACCGCCCGGCAGGCGCAGCATGATCGCGCGGACGTCGCTGCGGTGCCGTACGGTCTCGGGACCGGTCTGTTCGACCAGGTCGAGGCGCGAGAGCTCGGCGAACAGATGGCGTGCGTCCTGAAGGGTCTCCACGCGCAGCCCGCACGGCTCGGCGAGGACGTCCTCGATGATCCCGGGGGTGATGACCCTGAGCACCAGTCCCGGATGGGCGAGGCGGCGTACGTCCAGGTCGGCGATGTGGTTGAGGATGCGGTCGTACAGGATGCCCTGGACGAGCATCTGCTCGACGCGGCGGAAGACCTGCTCGCGCCGGTCGGGCAGGCTGCGGATCAGCTCACCCATTCCATCGCCCTCGCTTCCGGGGATGGTGGCGGCCTGGGCGGCGAGTTTCAGGCTGAGCGGATGGCCGCCGACCCGCTCGGCCAGCGTCCGCGCCACCTCCGGGTCGTCGACGCCACAGGACTCCAGAAGACTGATGGCGGCCTCCGTGTCGAGTTCACGCAGCTCGATTTCCCGCGGGGCCATGACCCGCGCCGGATGTTCGTCGATCGGAGCCCGCCCGGAGACGATGACCCGAAAACGCGGATAGACCTTCTGGAGCGCCACGCAGATCGCCCACATCCGGCTCATGATGGGCGATCCCCGGTACTGCGCCTCCTCGTAGGAGTCGATGACCAGGACGAACGGCGGGTCTTCCCGGCCCTCCACCGCGACCGCGCGGACGAGGACGTCGGCGACGCGTGCGACGAGTCCGGTCTCGCGCTCGGTGGCGAGTATCTGGAACTCCTGCGAGGAGCTGCGCCCGAGGACCGACCGGGTGGTGGCGAGTTCGTGCAGCTGGGTCACCCGGCTCTCGCCCTCCCGCTGGCTGCGGGCCGCCTGCTGGCACTCGTCCTCCAGCGCGTCGAACTCCTCGCGGTGGGCGGGGTACTGGATGCCGAGCTGCCGGGCCGATTCGGCGATGAGGGTGACCGGTTCGTGGATCGAGAGCGTGGGCCGCTCGAAGTCGATGTACGCGAAGGGGAAAGCGGGGCAGTGGTCCTGCAGGCTGTCGAGGAGGAACTTGGCGATCAGTGTGCTCTTGCCCATGCCGCCCGGGCCGTGGATGACGATCGGGGGCACCATGGCGAGATGGGCGTCGGCGGCGGGAGCGGCCGTCGGCCGGTCGGGACCCTCCGCCGTGGACCGGGCGGACATGCCGATGTAGTCCTGCAGTTCGCCGAGTTCGCGTCCGCGCCCATGGAACTGCCCTTGGACGAGGCGTTCAAGGGGTTGCAGCAGTCTGGCCCGCTCCAGGGTGTGCTGGAGTTCGGTGACGTCCGGCAGTGCGGTCATGCCCGGCACGTGCGAGAGCCACAGCACCGCCTGGAGGATGTCGGCCAGCTGGTAGGGGGACCGGCTGTCCGGCTGCGGAGCGCTGCCGGACAGATAGGCCAGGGCGATCAGCTCCGGCCCGGGCTCGTCCCTGAACTGTGCGATGTTGCACTCCAGCGCACGCCGGGCGGCCTCGGGGCCGGAAAGCCGGCGCAGTGTCTCGTCCCGTACATCGGACTTGAGACTCCAGACGGCCTTCTCGTTCATGCCCAGCGTCGTGCAGTCGTCGAGGAGTTCGAGCACCGCGTTGCCCGTGGCGCTGTCCTCGCCGGGCAGCCGGAGCAGCATGGGGTCGAAGTGGGTGAGCAGGCAGGCGGCTTCGCGGTAGGCCGTGCGCGAGTCCGAGACGGGGGTGACGTCCTCGCCGGAGCTGAGCTCCTGACGCAGCCGGGCGGCAAAGATCTTCTGGGCCTCAGAGGGTCCGGTAGACACGGATCGCCCCCTCCGCGGCCGTACAGAGCTTGCGCATATAGCTCTCGCCGCTGTTCAGGTCCGCTTCCGCCGCCCGCAGTACCTCTTCGACGGCCACGTCCACCAGCCCGGCGATCGTGGACTCGCACGGCTCGGCGTCACCGAGGAACCCGGGCGGGGACTCGTGGAAGTACTGGTCGAAGAACTTGCGGAGATCGTCGCGTTCGGCGATCCGGGCCGTGTCCCGGCAGAGGCTTCCCCTCAGGTCGTAGGGGAGTTGGCGCATCGAGGGCCCGTAGCCGAGCAGCACCAGCCGCGGTGCCTGGTCACCGCTCACCGCGGCGCGTTCATAGATGGCGAGGGCGAGCTGGCCGATGAAGTCCCAGACATCGGAGCTGGGTTCGAGCTTGTCGCACTCGTCGAGGACCAGCCAGAACCGGTCCTCGGCGGCGGTCGCCCTGCCGACCACCCAGTGCACGGCGTCGTCGATGGACGGCAGCAGGTCGTTGAGCTCCGTGGGGTTGAGCGGGGCGACTCCGGTCCTGGGGTCGGCGACGAATTCCGCGAACCTGCGAATGACCTTGTCCGCGGTGGAGGTGGGGGACAGCGTGACCCGGGCAGGCCGGAAGCCGTGGTGCTGGCCGATGTGGCGGATGAGGTTGAACGTGTACGACCTGCCGCTGTCCGGATCGCCGTCGACCAGGAGAACTGACTTCTCGGGGTCGCCGACGAACTGGCGGAGCGTTTCCCGCAGTTTCTGCCGGTCGATGAAGACCTCGGTGCCGTTCTTCAGGACGCAGGTGCGGAAATTGTCCTCGGAGGCGTGGATGCGGCGGTCCTCGCGGAGCCGTTCCTGGAATTCAAGGGCCTTCGAGACTTCCGGAAGGACGGAAAGCCGGTCGAGTGCGGTGACCACGTCGATGAGTCTGAGCTGACGCCCGATATCTTTGCGTGAAGCTTGTACCAATTCGCGGGCGTTTTCCGCGCTCACCGCGGTGAGCCGCAGAGCGGCGACGAATTCCGCGGGGAATCCGTACTGAACGAGCTCGGAGTGCGGGTCGGTGGTGTCGAGAAGGTACTCCCGTACCCACATGGTGACGAGATCCCATTCCGTCTCGGCCAACGGCATGCCACACCTACCCAGCAGGCCCTGGGGAGCAAATACCACATTCACTCCCACTTGTCATGTTTCCATCTATTCCGTGCTCACGCAAGATGGTTGAACATCCGCTGGAACGGCTCTCTGACCTGCGGATTTCCCAGATACTCGGTGATGCCGTGATGGTTCTCGCTGTTATTCCTCACGAGGAGGTCCGTGACTCGCTCCGTCGGCGCGTACTCGGGCCGGAGCGTGTGGTCCAGGGCCACCAGATCCCGTAGGTCGGAGGCATTGCGCCAGGCCCGCACCCCGGCCGGGACCGCGGGCGGCTTCGCCAGCTGGTCCTGCACCTCGGTGATCGCCAACGGTGAGCCGACGGTGGTGAAGAGCTCGACCTCGCATCCCAGCTCTGCCAGGACCTCGTACGCGACGATGGACCCGAGGCTGTGTCCGACCACCGCGACGGGGGCGCCGTCCAGGCCCTGAAGCGCCTCCTTGACCACCTTGCGGATGGCCGGACCCGCGCCACCGAAGAAGTAGGCGTAAACGTCCTCGAAGCTGCGCCTGACGAGCCTCCGGAAGACCGCTGTGCGGGCGGCTCGCGGCAGCGGCAGCGCTTCGAGCGGGGAGTCGGTGACGGCTCCCGTGCCCTCGGCCTCGGCGAGCGTGTCGGCGAGATAGGTCATCTCGCTCAGCCAGCCGGTCAGCGCGTCGTTGCGTCCGCCGGCCGGCACCGACTCCGACGGGATCTCACCGTCCTCGGACCGCGCCCGTTCGAGGACCCGCTCGGTGAATTTCTCGGGCGTCTCGAATTCCTCGGGCGGTGTCGGCCCTTCGGTTTCGTCCGGACCCCCGTCGAGCGGATCGGACCGGAAATCGGGAAGCGGATCGGCGTATCGGATCGGAGCCCAGTACGCCATGCGCGACGCATCGGCCAGGTCCCGGCCGAAGAGGGCATTGTCCCACTGGGACTTGAGCAATTCCGAGCGAACCTTGTTGCCATTGCCGTGAACGTAAATGACGCGGGGTTGCATCGTGCCTCCCGACACCGCACGGACGCCGGTCAATGCCAGTATTGGCCGACTGCGGTACGACCGCCATTCGGTCGCCTGCCGCTCACGTCCCGAGGACGATGTCGCTGTGCGACTCCAGCTGCTTCCAGCGCGTTTCCGGGGCGCGTGTCACCGGCATCAGATCGACGTCGGGCAGCGGTCCGAAGTCCAGCAGGGTCAGTTCGGCAATGTCGGAGACCGGCACCTGGAACGTGCGGAAGGCGCCCAGCGGCGGCGGCGCGCCCGGTGTCGCCCCGGCGAGGGCGCGGTCGGCGTCCCGCGTGAGGTCGGGGCTCTGGTCGAGTACGTACGCGGTCGAAGCGAGCGTGCCGTCCTGCATGAACGCCGCGACCTTCCAGAAGCGCAGCGGCACCTGGATGCCCCGGTAGGGCGGGTCGGACTCGTGCAGCACCGGGCCGGTGAGCACGGTCAGCTTCCGGTCGAACTGTCCGGCGTGGTCGAGGAGGAAGTTCTCCAGGCCCTGCCACAGCTCCTTGCCCTGATTGAAGACATCGGCCTGCGGAGCCGCGTTGGTGAAGTGGAAGGTGTCGTCGTTGGCCGTGGCGGCTTCGCTGTCCGTACCCCACACCGGGTCGAGCCGGCGCACCAGATGTCCACGGTCGAGGGAGTTGTTCGCGTACACCGCCTTGCCGGTCTGCGCCGACTCGGGAAGCCGGGGGTCCAGCCGCCAGTTGTCGTCGCGGCCCAGGTCCTGCAGGCGCTCACCGTCGATGCAGACCGCGGTGGCCGCGGCGAGCCGCCGGTCGGGGCGCAGCACCACGGTGAAGTGGGTGTACGGAAGGACCACCGTCTCGACTTCGGGACGGGTGGGCATGGGCAGTGGTACGGACGGGCCGAGGAAGTGCTCGTCGTAGCCCTCGCGATTGGTCAGCGAAGCGCCCGACACCGCATCGTCGCTCACGCTTGAAGGCGAAATGTCAGATGAACTCATGATCGGTTAAGTACCCGTTGGTTCGGGTCGCCGATCGATGCCGGCCGCGACGCCACTCCGATGGCCGCGCAACGGTTCCACCACGGCCCGCCGGCACTTCCGCTGCCGGTCCCGTGCCTCTCCTGCCCGGCGGAGCAGGCCCGTTCAGGCGGTTGGGGTCCCGGTGAGGTTGAGAGGGCCCGTGTCCACGGAACCCATCCAGGCGGTGGCCGCCACCTCCGGCACCGTCACCCAGCACCGTCACCCCACACAAGGAGCCCCCATGCCCACAGGCCTCTCCCTCCACGTCGGACTCAACAGCGTCGACCCAGCGAAGTACGGCGGCTGGGACGGCCAGCTCGTCGCCTGTGAGAACGACGCCAACGACATGGCGCGGCTGGCCCGCGAAGCAGGATTCAACGACTCGACGCTGCTGACGGGCGACGGCACCGTCGAGAACATCACCGCCGAGCTGCGACGGGCGTCACGGCTCCTGTCCGACGGGGACATCGTGCTGTTCACCTATTCCGGCCACGGCGGCCGGATGCCGAACATCAACGGCTCGGACACCGAAGCGGACGAAATGGACGAGACCCTGGTCTTCTACGACCGGGAGTTCCTCGACGACGAGCTGTACAGGGAGTTCGGGCGCTTCGCCGACGGCGTGCGGATCCTGACCTTCCTCGACTGCTGTCACAGCGGCACCGCGATCGAGGAGCCTTCCGGCGAGAGCGATGTCGCCCCGCGGCTCATGCCCGAATTCAAGCAGCGTGAGATCTTCGAACGGGACAAGGAGTTCTTCCAGTCCCTCCAGCAGGAGCTCGGTAAGGAGAAGGGCCGCAAGGAGCCCGCGAGCGGTCTGCTGATCTCCGCCTGCCAGGACGACCAGGTCGCCGCCGACGGGCGGGTCAACGGCAAGTTCACCGAGACCCTCCTCAAGGTCTGGGCCGATGGGTCGTTCAACGGCGGGTACCGCGATTTCCACCGCGACATCCTGCGTCGTATGCCGAGGGACCAGAGCCCGAACCTGTATGTGGCGGGACAGCCGGCCGAGGGGTTCCTCGACCAGCGGCCCTTCACGGTATGACCGCAGCACGTCTTGCCCGGCCCTGAGGAGGCGGGTCCCCGCGGTGCGGCCGTCGCGGACCCGACTCCCGGACAGCGGATCGTCCGTCTTCCGCCCGGCCCGCGTCTCCGGCCATGGCGAGGCCGCCGGCGGGTCTCCCGGCGCCGCCGCCGGTGCGTTGCGGGCTCAGTCCGGTGGCCGCGGCTCGTGCGAGGCCGTGGCCCAGGCCGGTGCGGTGGACACGGCCGGTGAGCCCGCCGTCGTGGCTGCGCTGCCGCGCGCGTGATCGCCGGTATGGCTCCCGGGACGGCATCCGCGCCGGGTGGCGCGCCTCTGGGGGAACCGGCCGGAATGTGACTGCTCCCGGTCATTGACATCCGTCCGCCGCGATCGGACACTCATGCCACCCAGGAAGTGAAGATAACTTCACCAGGCGAACAAGCACTTGGTTCCCCGCCGTTCCAGGGACACTCGCACTCCAGGGACAGACCATGACTTCCTCCGCCACCTCCGGCATATCCGGTCCACGGCCGCCGCATCCCGACCGCGCCCACACCTTCCGCTCGGTGCTCCCCGTCATAGCCCTGTGCTGGCTGGCTGTCTTCTTCGACGGCATGGACGTCAACATCTAGGGCGCCGTCATGCCCCACATGCTCGACGACGGCGGGCTCGGTCTGACGCCCGCGAGCGCCGGCACGATCGGCAGCTGGACCACCTTCGGGATGCTCATCGGTGCCCTCACCGCCGGGAACATCACCGACTGGCTCGGCCGCCGGCCGATGCTGGTTGCCAGCGTCACGCTCTTCTCGCTCGGCTCCGCGGTGTGCGCCGCGGCCGGGAACCCCGCGCTGTTCGGGACCGGGCGATTCATAGCCGGGCTCGGCCTCGGCGGCCTCATGCCGCTCTGCCTGGCCATGGTCATGGAGTTCGCGCCACCGCGCCGGGCCGCGCTGACCACCGGACTGCTGATGACCTCGTACCACGTGGGCGGCATGGTGGCCACGGTCCTCGGCCTCACCGTCGCGCCGAGCGCGGGCTGGCGCTGGGTCTTCTGGGCGGGTGTGCTGCCGGCGGTCGTCGCCGTACCGCTGCTGCTGAAGCTGCTGCCAGAATCGCCTGGCGTGCTGCTGGCGCGCGGTGAGCGGGAGCAGGCGGACGCGGTCGCCGACCGGTACGGAGTGCCCCGGCCCACCGAGGTCGCGGCACCGGCGGCCGGAGCGAAGGGGCGCCTCGCGGCGGTGGGTGCGCTCTTCCGGCCCGAGTCGCGCTGGGCCACCCCGCTGCTGTGGCTGGCCTCCTTCTGCGGGCTGCTCCTCGTGTACGGCGTGAGCACCTGGCTGCCGCAGATGATGCGCGCCTCCGGGTACGGGCTGAACTCCTCCGTCAGTTTCCTTCTCGTCATCAACGCGGGCGGCATCGTCGGCATGCTCATCGCGGGCCGTACCGCCGACCGTTTCGGCGTGGTCCGGGTCTCCGCGATCTGGTTCGTCCTCACGGCGGCGGGAGCTCTGCTGCTCAGGTCCCATCTGCCGCTGGGCGTCACCTACTCCGACTCCTGAACGGGTCGACGGTGACCGCGAGGGGGCCCGCAAGGCCCCTGCCGCGGTCACCGGCTCGTCGGCGTGGCCCGCTACGAGGAAGGGCCGGCCGCCGGTACGCCGAGCGGCAAGCCCGTGTAGTTCTCGGCCAGTTCGGCGGCGGCGTGCGGCGAGGTGGCGATCCGGTCGAGCTGCGAGAGCTGCAGCCCGGTGTCGAAACCGTCCTGCGCCGGGTCGGTGTGCAGCATGGTCGTCATGAAGTACGAGAAGTGCTCGGCGCGCCACACCCGGCGCAGGCAGGTGTCGGAGTACGCGTCGAGCAACTCGGCCGAGCCCGTCCTGTCGAGGTGGGCGAAGGCCCTGGCCAGGACAGTCACATCAGCGGCGGCGAGGTTGAGACCCTTGGCGCCGGTCGGCGGCACGATGTGCGCCGCGTCCCCGGCCAGGAAGACCCGGCCGTGGCGCATCGGCTCGGTGACCGAACTGCGCATCGGCAGCACCGACTTGGCCGTGACGGCTCCGCGCTCCAGCCGCCATCCGGGTTCCGTGTCGGTGGCGAGCCGGGCGTCCAGCTCGTCCCAGATCCGCTCATCGGGCCAGTCGGCCGGGTCGGTGCCGTTGGGTACCTGGAGATAGAGGCGGCTGACCGTGGGGGAGCGCATGCTGGCCAGCGCGAACCCGCGCTCGGAGTGGGCGTAGATCAACTCGTCGTACACGGGCGGGGCTTCGGCGAGGATGCCCAGCCAGGAGTAGGGATAGGTGCGCTCGTGGGTCGTGCGCACGGACTCGGGGACCACGCCACGGACGATCCCGTGGAAACCGTCGCAGCCGACCACGTAGTCGCAGGTGAGGGTCTGTTCGCGGCCTTCGTGCGCATAGCGCACCACCGGACGCGGAGTGGCGGCGCCCTCGACGGTCAGTACCTCGGCGTCGAACAGGAGCGGTCCGCCGTCCGAGAGCTGCAGGGCGATGAGATCCTTCACCACTTCGGTCTGCGCATACACCCACACCCGGCGGCCGCCGGTCAGCGCGGGGAAGTCGACGCGGTGGGTGCGGCGGCGGAATCGCAGTTCGATGCCGTCGTGGACGAGCCCCTCGCGGTCCAGCCGGGCTCCGGCGCCGGCGGCCCGCAGCGCGTCCACCGTCGCCTGCTCCAGAATGCCGGCGCGCTGACGCTGTTCGACATAGGCCCGGTCGCGTCGCTCCAGTACCACGCTGTCGATGCCGGCGTTGTGCAGCAGGCGGGCGAGCAGCAGGCCGGCGGGGCCGCCGCCGACGATCGCGACGGTCGTGTGCATCAAGTACTCCTCAGCGCCGAGACGGAAACCGCGAGTGTTCGTCACGACGGAAACCGCGAGTGTTCGTCAGGTGAAGGTTCTTTCACTAATATGGGCCTGAGTCTGCGCTCAGCCGGTTTCCCCTGTCAACGCCCAGGCCGCCCCGCACTACGGTGACCCCAGAGATCTGCAACGGAGAGCCCGATGCCACCGTCCCTTCCCACGACGGCGCCCGCCCCCGAGGCGCCGCCCGAAGCCGTCGCGCCCCTGATGCGCGGCATCGCCGTGCTGCGCCGGCTCACCGACGCCGACGGCACGCTCAGCCGCAGCGAGCTCGAGCGCGCCACCGGGCTGGCCCGCTCGACCGTCGACCGGGTCACGGCAACCCTCGCCCGGATGGGATACCTCCGGCTCGACGGCCGGGACGCGACTCTGGCCCCCCGGCTGATGGAGCTCGGCAACGTGTACCTGGCCGGACTGCGCATGCCCGGTCTGATCGGAGCGCACGCCGACGCGCTCGCCGACGAACTCGACGAATCGGTGTCCCTCGCGGTCGCCGACGGCGACGGCATCCGCTTCATCCACCAGGCGACCCGGCGCCGCGCGATGTCTCTGAGCTTTCGCATCGGCGACCTGCTGCCCGCCGAACGCACCGCGCCCGGACCGCTGTTCGCCGCCGAGTGGACGGAGCAGGACTGGGCCCGGTGGCGCGAGCGGCGTACGGCCGACCTCGAGGACCACGGCTTTCCCGCCGTACCGCCCCGCGACCCGGCGGCATGCTCCGACGACTTCGAGGAGCGCACCGAACGCGCGCGCGAGGACGGCTGGGGCTTCGACGACCAAAGGATCGAACCCGGCCTGATCGCCCTGGCCGCACCGGTACGCGACCCGCAGGGACGGATGGTCTGCGGGGTGAGCCTCGTCAGCCACACCAGCCGACACACGCCGCGCACGCTCCACGACAAACTTCTGCCCCGGCTGCGTACGGCCGTGGCGACGATGGAGCAGGAGCTGCGGGAGGCCCCCACACCCGAGCCGGTGCCCGGACCCAGTGGCCTCGCCGCCTGGACCACCGCCTCCAAGCAGGAACTGGGCCGCGAGTTCATCGAGGCCCTCGCCCGTGGCCTGACCGTGCTGACCGCCTTCGGTGAGGGCCGCGACGAACTGACCCTCACCGCCGTCGCCGAGGCCACCGGCCTGGCCCGCGCCACGGCCCGCAGGGCCCTGATCACGCTGGAACACCTCGGATACGTCACCTCCCACGAGCGGACCTTCCGGCTCACGCCGCGCGTACTGGCCCTCGGCTTCCCCCCGCTCTCCCGTACGACGCTCGCGCAGATCGCCGCCCCCCACCTCGCCGCCCTCACCAAACAGGTGCACGACTCCGCGTCGCTGGCGCTGCTCGCCGACGGCGATGTGCAGTACGTGGCGCGGGTGGCCACCCGGCGCATCATGAGCGCGAACATCACCCTCGGCACTCGGCTGCCCGCTTACGTGACCTCCATGGGCCGTGTCCTGCTGGCGGACCTTCCCTCCGCGGAGCGCACGGCGCGGCTGGCGCTCACCGAACTCGTGCCCCTCACCCCGCGCACGGTCACCGGGCGCGGCGAACTCGCCGCGATCCTGGACCGCGTGGCGCAGGAGGGATACGCCCTGGTCGACGAGGAACTGGAAGAGGGCCTGCGCTCGATCGCCGTGCCCGTCCGCGACCGTGACGGCGCGGTCGTGGCGGCCGTCAACGTCGCCATGCACAGCAGCCGTCGCAGCACCGAGGACATCGTCACCGAGGTACTGCCGCGGCTGCGGGCCACGGCCGCCGCCGTCGAGACCGACCTGCACATCACCGGACGCTTCACCCGCGTACCGGCCCTCTGACACGGCCCCGGACTGCTGTCTCCGACCCGAGCGGCACGAGCGCGATCCCGTGTCGGTCAGGGTGGACTTCAACGACCGCATCAACGCCGTGACGCGGACGGTCTCGGGCGCCTTATGCCGGACGACCACACGTTTCATCGATAGGGAGTCGCACGTCGTGAGCGGAAAGCGGGACTGCCTTGCCGCCTGGCGCGGCTTCTTCGCTTCGTTTCCCGACTACCGCAACCCCTTTACGTCACTTTCCGCACAGGGGGATGTCGTCACCGTGATCGGCTATTCGGTCTGCTCGGAACCGGCCCTTGCCGGACCCGCGCTCTGGACCGCGAGGATCTGGGACCGCCAAGTCGTCACATGGCGTATCTATGCGAACACCGCGGAAAACCGCGGGCGGTTGGGCATTGCCGATTTTTCGTAGTTCGCCAACTCGCGCATGGATGGAACGCATTGGGCTGGTCGGCGGTCTAACTGACAAGGGGGCGGGTTGCCTTCGGCAGTTCCTGTTTGCGGAGTGTCCGGGGCCGAGCACGCTGCGCAGGCGATGTGATGCTCTTCACCTTAACTAGGCCTGAAGTGACGGAATGTAGCAAGACCCCTACATCATTTTCACGTACTGTTACGCGTGGCACAGCCACCAAGTGGGTATAGGAGGAGACTCATGCGACCGTTCGCGTTGAACTACGCGCTTCCCGCTGAGAATTCAGCGGTCGGCATTTCTTATACGTACGACTCCAATCTGCAACTGAACGTCCTGCCGGACGGCCGGCCCGCGATATTGGACCGGGCGCTTCTCCTGGCCACCGCCACGACGACATCCACAGCAGGCTCACAGACGCACTTCGACGACTGAACGGCTCGGCGCACCAATGACTGTGCTCATCCTGACGTGTCAGGAGGACGTGACGACGGACATGGTGGTGGCCAAGCTCTATGAGCGGGGCGTCCCACTGGTCCGATTCGATCCTGCTGATCTTCCCGGAGAGGCCGCCCTGTCGGCCGAGTACGTAAGTGGCGATTTCCAGGGCTACTTGTCGTACGACGGGCGGTTGCTGAGCATGAGTGCTCTGCGTTCGATATGGGTGCGAAGACCGGGCGAGCCGGCGGCGCACGCCGACGAGGCGTCGGAGTGGCTCACGGCCGAGTCCCGTCAGGCACTGTACGGGATGCTGTACTCCACCACCGCACGCTGGATGAACCACCCCTGTGTGGCCGCACAGGCGCGGTGCAAGCCGTGGCAGTTGCGCGTCGCCCATCGCAGCGGTTTCGCCGTACCGCCCACACTCGTCACCACTTTCCCGCGTGTGGCACGGCAGTTCGCGGAGCAGCACAAGGAGATCGTGGTGAAGTCGGCGACGGGTCCGCCGGCCACCGAACCTCCGATGGCCCTGCCCACCACGCGCATCGGGCCGGACACCGACTTCTCCGCCGTCGCGGCCGGACCGACCCTGCTGCAGAAGTTCATCGCCAAGCAGGCGGACATCCGGCTGACCTATGTCGGCGGGCGGATGTTCGCCGCCCGGAAGGAAGCCGAGTCCGACCAGGTGGACGGCCGCTACGGCACGGGACACCCCTGGAAGCCCAGCGAGGTTCCGGACCGCGTGGCACGGGCCGTCCGTGAATACGCGGGCATGGCCGGACTCGCCTACGGCGCTTTCGACTTCGCGGTGGACGACGAGGGCGTCTGGTGGTTCCTGGAGTGCAACCAGGGCGGTCAGTTCGGGTTCGTCGAACTCGAGACCGGCCAGCCCATCGCCGCGGCTGTCGCGTCCTGGCTGGGCGGCTCCCAACCGGCCTAGGGTCTTTCGTTGGGATCAGGGCACGCGAGCCCGGCAAGGTCCAAACGAAAGACCCTAAGGCTGTCGCCCGGGGCTATTTGACCGAGCCCGCCATCACTCCCTGCACGAAGTGCCGTTGGAAGGCGAAGAAGACCACCAGCGGCACCACCAGGGAGAGGAAGGCGCCTGGCGCCAGAACCCCGATGTTGCTGCCGAACTGCCGCATCTCGGACTGGAGCGCGACGGTCAGCGGCTGGGACTCGCTGTCGGCGAAGAGCAGCGCGACCAGCATGTCGTTCCACACCCAGAGGAACTGGAAGATGGCGAGGCTGGCCAGGGCGGGCCGGCCGAGAGGCAGGATCAGCCGGGAGAAGATCCGCCACTCGCCGCCGCCGTCCATCCTGGCTGCCTCCAGCATTTCGCGCGGGATCTCGGCGAAGTAGTTGCGCAGGAGGAAGATCGCGAATGGCAGTCCGTAGGCGACATGGAAGAGGATCACACCGGGGATCGTGCCGAACAGCCCGACCGCGCCGAACAGTTTGGCCACCGGCAGCAGCCCGATCTGCACGGGTACCACCAGGAGACCCACCACCACCAGGAAGATCGCGTTGCGGCCGGGGAACTCCAGCCAGGCGAAGGCGTAACCGGCCAGTGCGGCGATACCGACGACCAGCGCGGTGGCCGGCACCGAGATCAGCACGGTGTTCCAGAAGGACTGGGCGATGCCCGAGTCCTTGAAGAGCGCCGTGTAGTTCTCCAGCGACAGCTGTCCGGGATCGGTGAGCGCCGTCCACCAGCCCTTGGCCGCGTTGTCCTGCTCGGAGCGCATCGATGACAGGAACAGACCGGCGAGCGGGGTGATCCACACGAGAGCGACGAGGATCAGGAGAGCCTGCACCACTCCGTTGCCCAGCCAGGTGCCCAGCCGGCCGAGGGGCGGGCGCGGGCGGCGCGCCTGGACCGGAGCGGGCGCGGAGGTCTTGGCCGCCGGTCCGGAAGGACTGCGTTCCATCGTGCTGTGACCGCTCATGCTCCGCTCCTTCGGAAGCGCCGTACGTTGAAAATCATGGCGGGCACGACCAGGAGGAGGAGCAGCACGCTCAGGGCGCTGCCGAGACCCTGGTTGTTGCCGCCCCCGAACGACACCAGCCACATCCGGGTCGCGAGCACACTGGCCTCTTCCTGAACCGGTCCGGGCGCGATGATGTAGACAAGGTCGAAGACCTTCATCACATTGATCACCAGGGTCACGAAGACCACCGTCAGCACCGGGGCCAGCAGCGGGACCGTGATCTTCCGGAAGATCTGACCCTCCGTGGCGCCGTCCATCCGGGCAGCCTCCAGGGCGTCCCGGGGCAGGGCCGCGAGTCCCGCGCCGATCAGCACCATCGAGAAACCGGTCCAGATCCACAGATACGCGCCGATGATGGCCGGGGTGACCAGAGCCGGTCCGAGCCATGAAATGCCCTGGTAGGGGGCGGCGAAGTTGTCCGCGGGGAGCCGGACGGTGTACGAACCGTCCGTCAGGCCGCGGAAGCCGAACGAGCCGTCCGCCGCGGTGGTGGCCCTCGCGGCCACCTTTCCGTCCCGTACCGCTTCGAGGGTCATGCCCGGCAGTCCCTTCTCGGCCGGGTCCACCTTTCCCGGCCTGCCCCCGCCGCCGGGGGAGAAGTCGAGGTAGACCACGCCCCGCACCTCGTCGGCGGCGGGCGCGGCGGAGGACCCGGCGAGCGCGGGCAGCGCCTCGGAAGGCATCTTGTCCGGTGCCACGCCGACGAGGCCGAGGCTGACGGACGCGCCGGGACGGACCGCGTCGCCCGTTGCGTACCCCCTGCCCGGATTCCCTGTCAGCCCCTGGCCCTGGCGCGCCCTCGCCGTGGGATAGGCGGAGCCGTCGTCGAAGGCGTCATGGACCCCGACGGTCACGGCGTTGAGAACGCCCCGGTTCGGGTCCTCCTCGTACGCGAGCCGGAAGATGATGCCGGCGGCGAGGAAGGAGACGGCCATGGGAAGGAAGAGCACCAGCTTGAACGCGGTCGCCCAGCGCACCTTCTCGGTGAGGACCGCGAGCACGAGCCCGATACCGGTCAGCAGCGCCGGAGCCACGACGACCCAGATGGCGCTGTTGCGGATCGCCTTGAGCGTGGCGGGGTCGCTGAATATCTCGGAGTAGTTCTCGCCGCCGACGAAATGTTCGCCGCTCGCGTCGAAGAGACTGCGGCCCGCGGAGAACACCACGGGGTAGACGACCAGTGCGCCGAGCAGCAGCAGGGCGGGCAGGACGAACACCACCGCGATGTTCCGCTTCCTGCGCTGGGCCCGCCGCCGCGGATTCGCGGCGGCGGCGGATGTGGAGACAGCCATGGTGCGCGGCCTCAGCTCTTGTACGCCTTGGCGGCCGCGGCTTCGAGCTTGGCCGCGGTGGCCTTCGGGTCGGACGGGTCCCGCAGGAAGTCCTGCAGGAGCTTCCACTCGCCCGCGCCCTTGGTTCCGCCGAAGGCGGCCGGGGCCTGGTCCGACATGTCGAAGCGGACCGTGTCACCCGCGTCGACCAGCGACTTGGCCGTGGCACGGGTCGTGTCGTCGGCGTACGCGGCGGGGGCCACGTCCTTGTTGGGGGAGAGGAAGCCGCCCGCACCGGCCCAGACGGAAGCCGCCTTCGGGGTGGCCAGGAACTCCAGGAGCCGCTGCGCCCCCTTCTGGTTCTTGCCCTCCTTGAGGACCACGGCCGCGTCGCCGCCGCTGACCACGGGCGCCTTGCCGCTGTCGACGGCGGGGAACGGGAAGAACTTGGCGTCCTCGCCGAGCTTCTTGCCGAAGTCGTCCTTCGCCATGCCACCGACGAAGTCGCCCTCGTAGACCATGCCGGCCTTGGGCCCGGGGCCGAAGACCTGCTCGACCGAGCCGGGGAAGTCGGTGCGCAGCGCGGCCGAGGAGCCTCCGGCCACGAGCTGCTTGTCCTTGAACACCTCGCCCAGGGTGGTGAGCGCCTTGACCACGCTGGCGTCGGTCCAGGGGAGGGTGTGCGCGGCCAGCTGGTCGTACTTCTCGGGGCCCGCCTGCGAGAGGTAGATGTTCTCGAACCAGTCGGTGAGCGTCCAGCCGTCCTCACCTGCGACCGAGAAGGCCGGGAGACCGGAGTCGGCGAGGGTGCGGCCCGCCTTGAGCAGGTCGGCGAAGCTCTTCGGCTCCGCCACACCGGCCTGCTGGAACGCGTTCGGGCTGTACCAGACGGTCGACTTGTGGGCAGCCTTGAAGTAGAGGCCGTAGAACGTCTTGTCGACGGTGCCGTAGTTCTTCCACACCTCGGCCAGGTTGGCGCCGGCCGTCGTCGCGGTCTTCTGCGACAGCGGTGCGAGCCAGCCCTCCTTGGCGAACTGCTGGAGCACGCCGACCTGGGGCACCATCGCCACGTCCGGGGCGTTGCCGCCCTCGATCTTGCTGCCGACAAAGGTGGAGACGTTGTCACCGGTGGGCACGAAGACGGTCGTCGCGCCGGTCTCCTCGGTGAAGGCGTCCAGCACCTTGCGGAAGTTCTTCTGCTCACTGCCGGTCCAGACTCCGGCCACGGTCACCGTCTGGCCGCTGAGTTCCTTGCCGCCGCTCGCGGGGCTCGTGGAGCCTCCGCAGGCCGTCGCGCCGAGTGCGAGGGCGAGCACCGTGGAGGCAGCCGCCGCCGTCCGCAGGTTCGTTGTGGGTCGTCGCATGATGAGAGTCCTTCCGAAAGGGTGGGGAAAACCGGTGGTTCAGGAGGTGGGGCAGTCGCCCGTCCACCACGCGGCGGTCGCTCCGGGGAGCACTCCGTCCGGGCAGGGGCCGCTGGAAAGCAGGGGAGTGCCCACGGCCGGGGCGGGCACGGGTTCGGTGCCGAAGTTGACCGCGCAGATCAGCCCGTCACCGCGGGCCATCGCCAGAACCTGAGGGGGAGCCTCCAGCCAGCGCAGGCTCCCCTCGCCCAACTGGGGCAGGCTGCGCCGCAGTTGGAGTCCCTCGCGGTACAGGTGCCAGAAGGAGCGGGTGTCGGCCAGCGCCCGGTCGGTGGCGTGTTCGGCGAACCACTCGGGCTGCGGCAGCCAGGGCCGGGCGCCTTCCGCGCCCTGGCTGAAGCCGAACGGTGACGCGTGGCCCGACCAGGGCAGGGGCACCCGGCAGCCGTCGCGGATGCGTGCGCGGCTTCCGGTGCGGTGGAAGATCGGGTCGGTGAGCACCTCGTCCGGCAGGTCGAGGACTTCGGGGAGGCCGAGCTCCTCGCCCTGGTAGACGTACGCGGCTCCCGGCAGGGCCAGCATCAGCAGGGCCGCGGCGCGGGCGCGCGCGGCGCCCACTCCACTGGCTTCCACGCCCGGCTCGCCCGCGTAACGGGTGACCGTGCGCACCTGGTCGTGGTTGTTGAGCACCCAGGTCACGGTCGAGCCGGTCCCCGCGATGTCGCGTATCGCCTCGGTGATGGTCTCCCGGAAGGCTTCGGCGTCCCAGGGGGCGCTGAGCAGGTCGAAGAAGAACGCCTGGTGCAGTTCGTCGGACCGTACGTACTCGGCGTGCTCCCGCGCGCTCGGCACGGAGACCTCTCCGACGAGCAGCCGCTCACCGCCGTCCCGCTCGGTGTACTCCTCGCATACCGCGCGCCAGCGGCGCCACACCTGGTGGACCTCGGGCTGGTTCCAGGCCAGCTGGTTCACGGAGTCACGGGCGCGCTCGTCGGCCCCCGGGTCGTCGGAGTCGGGCAGCCGCGGGTGTTTGAACAGTCCGGCGGCGACATCGATACGGAAGCCGTCCACGCCACGGTCCAGCCAGAAGTGGAGCACCTGCTCGAACGAGTCGCCGACGTCCGGGTCGCGCCAGTTCAGATCGGGCTGCTCCGGGGTGAACAGGTGCAGGTACCACTGGCCGGGTGTGCCGTCGGGCTCGGTGATCCGGCTCCAGGCGGGGCCCCCGAACATCGCCCGCCAGTTGTTGGGCGGCTCGGCTCCGCCGGGGCCGCGGCCGTCGGCGAAGTGGAACCGGGCTCGGGCATCGCCTCCGGGACCGGCGGCGAGCGCCTCACGGAACCACGGGTGCTCGCTGGAGCAGTGATTGGGGACGATGTCGAGCAGCAGCTTCAGCCCGAGCCTGCGGGCGTCCGCCATCAGCAGGTCGAACTCGGCCAGGTCGCCGTAGACCGGGTCGACGTCGCAGTAGTCGGAGACGTCGTAACCGTGGTCGTGCTGCGGCGAGGGATAGAAGGGGCTGAGCCAGATCCCGTCGACACCGAGCTTCTTGAGGTACGGAAGCCCGGCCCGGACGCCGGCGAGGTCTCCGATGCCGTCCCCGGTGCTGTCGAGGAAGCTGCGGACGTACACCTGGTAGATCACGGCGTCGCGCCACCATGCGGTGGATGTGCCGGAGGAGTGGCCGGTGGCGGCCGGAAGAGCTGTCAGCATCTCGCGTTGACCTGTTCCTGCTGGATGCGAGGGCGTCCCAGAGCGGGGCGCTGTTATGCATGCATGTTAGGTAGGAGTGACGGCAAGGTGTCAACGATGGTGCAAGAAGCGGCCCGTATTTGCCCCGATATTTGGGGGTATGCAAGATCGGGTCGCTACTTAACATGTAAGTAGCGACCCGAGGGAATGCGCAGGCAGAGTCAGCCCTTGCGGGAAATCGGTCCCAGCTCGCGCGACAGCCGGGCGACGGCCTCCTGCGGCGTCTGGCGCAGCGCCATGACGTCCTGGACGACGGCCTGCACGGCCAGGCTCACCTGGTCGTACCGGGGGCTCTTGGGGCGTGGCTCGGCGGCCAGCACGCTCTGCCGCAGGGTCTCCAGATACGGATAGGCGCGGATCAGCGCCGGATCCTCGTACAGCGCGGCGCGCACCGGTGGCAGCGAGCCCTCGGTCAGTACCTGCCGCTGGACCCGCTCGCTGGTGAGATAGGCGATCAGGTCGGCCGCCGACTCGGGGTGCCGTGAATGGCTGCTGACGGCGAGGTTGGAGCCGCCCAGCACACTTGTCCCCGGGCCGGTCGGCCCCGGCAGCGGTACGGCGCCGAACCTCCCGGCGACCTTCGACCCCGGCGCGTTGGCCACCGAGTACACATAGGGCCAGTTCCGCAGGAAGAGCAGTCTGCCGTCCTGGAACGCCCGCCGGGACTCCTCCTCCTTGTAGCCGCGGGCCTCGGGGGAGATCCAGCCCTCCCGGACACCGCCCGCCAGGAACTCAAGGCCCGCCCGGGCCGCGGCCGAGTCCACCGCGACCCGGGCGCCGTCGTCGAGCAGGATCGAGCCGCCCGCCGAATGCACCGCCTCGGTCGCGTTCACCGTCAGTCCCTCGTACGGGAGGAACTGGCCGGCGTACCCGTCCATGCCGTACTCGGGGGCGATGGTCCGTGCCTGCCGGGCCAGCTCTGCCCAGGTGCGCGGCGGCTGCTGCCCCTCGCGGTCCAGGATGTCCTTGCGGTAGTAGAGCAACCCCGCGTTGGTGACATACGGGACGGCGTACAGACGGTCGTCGAAGGTGGCCGTGTCCACCACCGGCGCCAGGAAGCTCTTGAGCGGGAACCGGTCCCGGTTGAGGGGAGAGATGAATCCCGCCGCGGCGAACTCGGACGTCCAGGCCACATCGATGTTCAGCACGTCGAACCGGTCGCTGCCCGAACGCAGCTCGCTGATCATCTGGGCCCGGGTCTCGTCCGCGGAGTCGGGCAGCTCGACGAGCGTGACCCGTTCCCCGGCGTGGCCGCGGTTCCAGTCATCGAGGAGCGGACCGAGATAGTCGGTGAGATCGCCGGCCGTCACCAGCGTCATGGGGCCGCGGCCCCTGGGGGCCGCCGCCCCGGTCCGGTCGGTGAAGCCGGCGTATCCCGCGAGGACCACGGCGACAACGAGGAGCCCCCTACCCGCGGTATGCATCCACCGCATAGGTTCCTCCCAGTGCACCGATCCGGCCGCGCCGCCGTTCAATGTGGCCTATGTATACCTGTTAGGCATGGGCGATACTAGACGTCCAGGCGGAGAAGGCGGGTGGTACGAACCACAGCCCGCGTCCGAGCCAACAAGAAACTACGGAGCGGGAGGGAGGGGAGCGCGTGCGGCTGCCGCTCCTGGCACTCCTCACCCGTGGCCCGGCGCACGGTTACGAGCTCAAGCAGGACCTTGAGAAGCTCCTGGGCGCCGCGTACCCTCAGCCGAACGTCGGCCAGATCTATGTCACCCTCGGGCGGCTGGAAAAGGCCGGTCTCATCGCCGGTGAGGACGTCGAGCAGTCCGGTCGGCCCAACAAGCGTACGTACCGGCTCACCGAGGCCGGGCACGAGGCCGTTCTCGCCTGGTTCGACGAGACCGCGGACGAGCCGCGGGTGCGGGACGAGTTCTTCATGAAGATCGCACTCGCGCCGGAGTCAGGCCTCGCCGATCCGATCGCGCTGATCAACAAGCAGCGTCGGCAGTATCTGAACACCATGCGCGACCTGTCGAAGCTGGCTGCCGCCGAGGACCGGAACAACAGGATCTCCCAGCTCCTGATCGAGGGCGCGATGCTGCATCTACAGGCCGACCTCGACTGGCTGGAACGCTGTCAGGAGGAGCTGGAATGAGCGACGACACCGCTCCCGCCGGACCGGGCGAGCCCGGTCCGGCGGGCAGCGTGCCGATCGTGCGCGCCGAGGGGCTCACCAAGACCCACCACGGCGAAGGGGCACCCGTCCACGCCGTGCGCGGAGTGGACCTGACCGTGCAGCCCGGGGAATTCGTCGCCGTCACAGGCCCCTCAGGCGCCGGCAAGTCCACCCTGCTCCACCTCATCGGCGGCCTCCAGCGGCCCGACAGCGGCTCCCTCTGGCTCGACGGCCGACGGGTGGACGGCTACCGCGAGGCCCGCTGGGCGGTCCTGCGCCGTCGCAGCATCGGCATCGTCTTCCAGTTCTTCAACCTGGTCTCCGACCTGACCGTCGCCGACAACGTCGAACTGCCCGCACTGCTCGCGGGCGCGTCCCCCAAGGCGGCCCGCGACAGCCGTGCGGAACTCCTCGCCGAACTCGGGCTCGAAGGCAGGGAGCGGTCCCTGCCCGGCGAGCTCTCCGGCGGTGAGCAGCAGCGCGTCGCCCTGGCCAGAGCACTGGTCAACCATCCCGCGCTGCTCCTCGCCGACGAACCGGCCGGAAGCCTGGACAGCAAGGGCACCCGGGAAGTGCTCAGGCTGCTCTCCCGCTTCCACCAGCGCGGCCAGACGATTGTGCTGGTCACCCATGACGCGCGGATGGCCAGCGCCGCCGACCGGGTCATCAGCTTCTTCGACGGGCGCATAGCCGACGACGCGGCACTCGACGCGGGGCGCCGCACCACCGGCCGCGGCGTCTCCGGCGTACTCGAACTGAAGGACTGAGCGTGCGGGCCACCCTGCGCTGGGCGCACGCCGACCTGAGAGCACACCGCGGACAGTCGCTCTTCGTCGTTCTCGCAAGCGCCGGCATCATCGCCTCGCTGCTGCTGGCCGTCGCCCTGTTCAGCTATGCGGCCAACCCCTGGCAGCGGATCTTCACCCAGTCCCAGGGCGCGCACGTCTGGCTCGACACGAGCGGCACCGCGGACACGGAAGCACTCGTGGACCTGCACGGCGTCTCCGGCGTCTCGGGGCCCTTCCGGACCGGCCGGACCACCCTCGAATCCCGTGGGGTCAGGGCGGCCGTGAGCCTCAGGGCGGCGGACACCCGGCCGCCCGAGACGGCCCGGCCGCTGATCACCGCCGGGAGCTGGCTCGACTCGTCGGCCAAGGGAGTCGTACTGGAGAGCTCGCTCGCGCGGGTCCTGTGGGCCGAGCCGGGCGACACACTCACGGTCGCGGGACCCGACGGCACCGCCGACACGCTGAAGGTGACCGGTGTGGCGGAGTCCGCGGAACCCCGCTACCGCCCCGGCGGCGACTCCGGCATCGGCTGGGTGCTGCCCCGCACCCTGGAAAGCGTCGCACCACGCGCCACCGGACAGAGCGTGGGGCTGCGTCTGGAGGACCCCGCCGACATCGACTTCACCGTCCAGCAGGCCGTCACCCTGCTCGGTGCCGACCGGGTCGCCCGGGTGACCAAGTGGCAGCAGGCGCGCGCCGAGGCCGGCAGCGACGACCGGCTGCTCGGACAGCTTTTCGCCGTCTTCGGACTGGGAGCACTGCTGGCCGCGGCACTGGCCGCGTCCGGGGCCATCAGCGCCCGGATCCGCGGGCAGCTCAGGGACATCTCGATCCTCAAGGCGATCGGATTCACCCCGGGGCAGGTGGTACGCGGCTTCCTCGCCCAGCACCTCGCCTTCGCGCTCCTCGGGGTCACCCTGGGCACGGCGGCGATCGCCCTGCTGGGCGCCCGGATACCGGGCCGGATCGGGGAGGCGGCCGGGGTCTGGCAGGATCTGCCCGCCCACACAGCCCTGATGATCGGCGTCCCGAGCGGGGCGGTCCTGCTGATCGCGACCGCCACCTCGCTCGCCGCGTGGCGGGCCGGCCGCGTCCCGCCGGTGCCCGTCGCCAGGGCCGCCCTTCCGCAGGCCGCCCCGATGACCGGTCTGGGCCGCCGGGCCCTGGGCATGCGGGTGCCGCCCGCGCTGGTCCTCGGATGGCGGGCCGCGTTCCCCCGACGGCCGCGCACGCTGGTCACCGTCGCCCGTCTCGCGCTGCCCCTTCTCATGATCACGGTGGCGCTCGTCGCCTGGTCCACCCTCGACATGTTCCGCAGCCGTCCCGCGGAGATGGGCGTGCCTGCGGCGCTGACCGTACGGGCCGAACAGCCGGGCAGCCCCACCGGCCGGGCGCTGGACCGGGCGCTCACCTCGCCCCCCGACGTCGCCGCCGTCCACCCCGGCGTGGAGGTCGCCGCGCTGGTGCCCGGGCAGACCGGCACCATCACCCTGCGCGGGCTCGGGACGGCACGGAAGCCCTATCCGTTCACCGTCGTCGAGGGCCGTCCCGCGGACGGCCCGGACGAGGCGGTCGCGGGTCAGGGGCTGCTCGATCTGCTGGACGTGCGGGTCGGGGACTGGGTCCGGATGACGGTGGAGGGACGGCCGCAGATCCTGCACATCGTCGGACGCAGCATCGAACCGGAAGCGGGCGGCCGGGTCATCTCGACGACCGTCGACACCCTTGCGGAACGCGACCCCACGCTGCGGCCGGACTTCTACCATCTGGTTCTGCGGCCGGGCGCCGATCCCCGGGCGGTGAGCGGCGCGCTCGCCCGCGCGGCGGGGGGAGCGCTGGAGATCCGTGAGACGCCCAACCCCGCGGACCGGCTGGAACCGGCGCGCGCGGTGATCGCGGCCCTGATCGGGGTCCTGGCGCTGATCGGCCTCACCGAACTGCTCACCCTCATCGGTACCGGGGTCCGTGACCGTGGCCGCGATCTGCTCGCGCTCAAGGCGATCGGACTGACGCCTCGCCAGATCAGCGCGGCGATCGTGGCGGCGGCCGGATTCTCGGCGCTGGTGGCGGCCGTCCTCGGCACCGGTCTCGGCGTGCTGTCCGGCAGATGGCTGGTGGACACGCAGGGCCGCTCCAGCGGGATGGGCGCAGGAATCGCCCACGTCCCGCCCGCGCTCCTGCTCGCCTCGGTCGGGGCCGCCGCCGTGCTCGGTGCCGTCGCGGCAGCGGCTCTCCCCGCCACCCGGACCGCGCGCCGACGACTGGCGGACTCGCTCACCGAGACGCTCTGACCGACGCGCCGTGTCACCCGGCTACTGCCCCGTGCTCTCGGCCTTGTCGAGCTCCTCGTCCAGTGCCATGGCGGCCGTGATGAGCGAGAGATGGGTGAACGCCTGGGGGAAGTTGCCCAGTTGATCCCCCGTCGGGCCGATCTCCTCCGCGAACAGACCGACATGGTTGGCGTAGGTGAGCATCTTCTCGAAGGCGTAGCGTGCGTCGTCCACCCGCCCCGCACGGGCCAGCGCGTGCACATAGTGGAAGGTGCACAGGGTGAAGGTGCCCTCGGCGCCGCGCAGTCCGTCGGGTGAGGCCGACGGGTCGTAGCGGTAGACGAGGCTGTCGGAGACCAGCTCGCGTTCCATGGCGTCGAGCGTGGAGAGCCAGCGGGGCTCCCTGGGCGAGATGAAGCCGACGAGCGGCATGAGCAGCAGTGAGGCGTCCAGGACGTCGCTGTCGTAGTGCTGGACGAAGGCCTGGCGCTCCTCGTTCCAGCCGCGCTCCATCACCTGGAGGAAGATCGCGTCACGGGTGGCGGTCCAGCCGTCCAGGTCGGCGGGGCGGGCATACTCCCGGGCCAGCCGGATCCCGCGGTCGAAGGCCACCCACGACATCAGACGGCTGTACGTGAAGTCCTTGCGTCCGCCGCGGGTCTCCCAGATGCCCTCGTCCGGCTGGTCCCAGGCGCCCGTCAGCCACTCCAGGACGCGCACCACGGCCAGCCAGCCCTGGTACCCGGCCGTCTCCACAACGCCCCCGGGCTGCGCGACGGCGAACGCAACCTCGCCGTAGATGTCCAACTGGAGCTGGCCCGCGGCCCCGTTGCCGATGCGTACGGGGAAGGATCCCAGGTAGCCCTCCAAGTGGCCGAGGACCTCCTCGGACAGCTCCGGGTCGCCGTCGACCCGGTACATGATCTGAAGCGGCTGACCGGAACCGGCCGCGCCCGCGGCCACCCGCCCGCCGAGCCAACGGCGGAAGGCGTTGGCCTCCTCGGTGAAGCCCAGGCCGATCAGTGCCCGCACCGACAGGGAGGCGTCCCGGATCCAGGTGTAGCGGTAGTCCCAGTTGCGCTCGCCGCCGATCTGTTCGGGCAGTCCCGCGGTGGCGGCGGCGATGGGGGCGCCGCTGGGCGCGTAGGTGAGCAGCTTGAGGGTGATCGCCGAACGGTTGACCGTCTGCCGCCAGCGGCCTCGGTACCGCGAGGTGCGCAGCCATCGGTGCCAGAACCGCACGGTGGCCTGCCAGGTGTCCATGGCCCCTTTGATGTCGAAGGGCGCGGGTGCGTCTGTGCCGCCGGCGCAGGTGGTCAGCGCGACGGCGGCGGCCTCGCCCGCCCGCAGGGTGACCGTGCCCCGTACGTCCTGGCCGTCGCCGCTCAGTGGTGCCGTGCTCTGGAGGTGTACGTCCATGCCGGGCCCATGGAAGACCGCGGCCTCGCCCGCCGCGGACGGCGTGAGTGTGTGCGGGGCCCGGCCGTAGTCGAAGCGGGGGGCGCACTCCACGGTGAAGCGCACGCTGCCGCGCACGACACGCATCACCCGGAGGATGCGGTGCCGGTCGCTCGGGGTCTCGGGCGCGTCCACCGGCATGAAGTCCACGACCTCGCCCACTCCGTCGGCGGTGAGGAAGCGGGTGACGAGGACCGCGGTGTCGGGAAGGTAGAGCTGGGTGACCCTGCTGTCCGGGTGGTCGGCCGCGATGCGGAAACTGCCGCCGCGGTGATGGTCGAGCAGGGCCGCGAAGATACTGGGCGAGTCGAACCGGGGCACGCAGAACCAGTCGATCGCTCCGTCCGAGGAGACCAGGGCGGCGGTCTGGAGGTCTCCGATCATTCCGTGGTCGGCGATCGGCGGGTACGCGCGCATTGTGGGTTCTCCCTCGTCAGGAGCCGGTGGCCCGGCGGCGGGGATCTCGGCCAGGTCGTGTGACACCTCCAACGAGTCACCGCAGAACGGGACATGGCCCCACAAATCATTTTCGTCGGCTGCCGGCGGTCGATGGGCCGTGTCTCCGATGGCGGGACGGTCCGGTCGCTCCCGTCGGTGCGATCACCGAACTGCCCCGCCCCTGCTGCTGGTTGTCGGCGACGCGCCCGGATGAGGGCCGTCCGGCGCCGGTGACGAGAAGTGTGACGTAGATCATTTGCGAGGTTCCCGGGAATCCTCGGGTGCGTCACCGCGTATGTGGGATCGTCGGACTGGTTGTTACTCGCTGGTATTCGCGAGTCCCTCCCTGTTGCGCGTATCCCCCAAACACACGCTCCGAGGATTCCCACGTGCGTAAGCTCCCCGTCAGACATGCCCTCATGGCTGCTCTGGCCACTGTTTCCCTGCTCGCCACCGGCTGTTCGGCCGAGACGCCGTCAACACCGGTCGCGGTAAGCGTCGACCGAACCGGACCCGCAGACAGCGCGACCCCCGACCCCAGCCCCTCCCGGCAACTCGCCGTAACCGCGGCGCCCGAGGGACAGGCGAGTGCCGTCGCCCGCGCGGGCTCGGACGGCAAGGCGAAGAAGTCGCCCCTCAAGGTCGCCTCGTACGACCACAACAGCCGACGTGCCGTCATCTCCTCGACACGCACGTCGCCTTCCCCGACCGCCCCCGCCAAGGACACGCCCGCCGTCGGCGACATCATCGCCAGCGGACCCGCGCCCGGCGCTCCCGACGGCCTGCTCGCCAAGGTCACCGATGTGGCGGGCACCACCGCAAAGGGCACCGAGGTCAGGACCGCGCCGACGACGCTCGGCGCGCTGCTGCGCGACGACAAGGCCGACGGGACCGTGCCGGTGGATCCGGCGACCGTCGACGTCGAGCCGCTGGTACAGGGCGTGAAGGTCTCCTGGGCCAAGGCAGGGAACATCCATGTGGGCCCCCAGGGCGCGAAGGTGCCCCTCGGCAGCCTGCGGATCGACGTCGGGGCCTCGGCCCCGCTCCCCGTCTCCGAGGGCTCTCCCGTGTCCGGCGGCGCGTCGGTCGCGGGTTTTGTGCAACTGGCGCCCGAGGTCGAGTTCTCCTACGACGGTTCGTCCGCCTTCACCCCGGACTCGGCCTTCCTCGGCCTCACCGGTGAGTGGACCTCGAAGTGGCAGCTGAAGGGCCGGGCAGCGGCGAACGTCAAGCCCGTGCGGATCCCCTTCGCCAAACTGCACGCGGATCCCGTCATCCAGGTCGGGCCGGTGCCCGTCGTGGTGAACCTCGACCTCACGGCCTACGCCCAGGTCGCCGCGGACGGCAGCGTCACCCTTGACGTCAAGCAGAACCTCAAGGGCGGATTCCGGCTCGGCGGCAGTTACACGAAGGCAGGCGGCTGGAAGCCGGTCAGCACCTCCGACATCAGCGGCACTCCGGTCCAGGCCAAGGTGACGGCGGCCGGCCGGGTGAGGGCGGCCCTCGGAGCCGAGGCGAGCGTCGGACTGTACGGCGCGGTCGGTGTCACCGCCGACCTCGCTCCGTACGTACGCGGTGAAGTCGCTGCCTCCGCCACGCCGAGCTCCGCCACAGCGGCGTGGAAGCTGTTCGGCGGAGTCGATCTGTCGGGGTGGCTCCAGCTCCAGTTGTCCATCTTCGGCACGCCCGTCTTCGAACACCGCATCCCGCTCGGCTCGCTCCACCGTGAGTGGACGCTGGCGCAGGGCGAGGCCAGCGTCGCCTGACATCCGCGCGACCGACATGCAGGGGCCCTGCCGGGATGCCGGCGGGGCCCCTGCTCAGCCCGCCGCCGGACTCTCCGCCGCCTCGGCGGCCTGCCCGTGGCCGGGCCAGGTGTTCAGGGCGGAGGCCAGCTGCGCACGCGAACGGACGTCCAGCTTCTGGTAGATCCGGGTCAGCCGTGCCTCGACCGTCTTCACACTGAGGTACAGCTTCGCCGCCGCCTCCTGATTGCTCGCCCCCTGCCGGACCAGGTGCGCGAGGCGCAGCTCCGCCTCGGTGAGGGGCGAGGCGGAGCCCCCGCGTACCGGGTCGGGCTCGGCCGTGCGGGAGGACACGGGCTCCGTCGCCAGTGCCAGCCAGGGGATCGCGCCCGCCCGCTCGAAGAGCGTGGCCGCCGCCTGAAGGGCGTTCTGCGCGGCCGACCGTCGTCGTCGGCGGCGCTCCACCCGGGCGAGAGCGACGAGCGCGCGGCCACGCTCCAGCGGCAGACCCGCGGCCGCGAAGCGGTCCGCGGTCCCGACCAGAAGTCCGGCCGCCTCGTCGGGCTGGCCACTCGCCGCCAGGCAGAGCGCCTGCGCCCGGTCGCAGCCGAGCAGGACCGTCGTACGGCCCAGGCGCTCGGCCACCGGGCGCACACCGGCCAGCAGGCTCGCCGCCTCATCCGGGGCGTCGTTCGCCAGCAGGGCCTCCGCCAGCTCCTCGTGCCAGCGCAGCATCGAGGGGTCCACCGCGCCCTGGGCAAGCTCCCCGGCCCGGACCCGGCGCAGGGTCTCCAGGGCGTCCGCCACATCCCCCGCCACGAGCTGGACCCGGCCCAGTGCGTAGAGACTGCGGGAGAGGAAGACATGGTCCCCCTCCTCCTCGGACGCCTGGACGCTGCGGCGGGCATAGCTCGCGGCGCGGGCGAAGCTGCCGCCCGCGGTCTCGGCGAGGGCCAGCGCGTACCAGGCGGGTCCCGGTGACAGACCCGCCTCCAGCGTCAGGGCGAGCGACCGCCCGGCGTGCGCGAGGGCGGCGGCGCACTGCCCCTGCCTCGCCTCGATCTCCGCCAGCGTCCGGAACAGCTCGATCGCGTCCTCGACCGAGCCCCGGCGCTCCACCAGCGGCAGCAGGGCGTTCACCTGGTCGCGGGCGTCGCCGAGACGGTCGTCGAACAGCGCGTGACGGATGGTCAGGATCTGGGCCGCGTTGCGGATGCCGAGCGGACGCTCGAACACCTCAAGGGCCCGGGCATCGGCCAGCACCCGCTCGGCGTCGGGCGACCCGAGGGCCCGGTCCATGCGCGCCCGTACGGTCAGCGCCCTCGCCGCCGTCTTGCGGTCGCCCACCGATCCGGCCAGCTCGGCAGACTCGACGGCGGCAGCCCGCGACCGTACGGGATCGCCGTCCGCCAGCACGTACTTCAGCGCGAGCCGCAGCTGGACGGCGGCCCGCAGCGCCGTGTCGTCCTCGGAGTCCTCCATGGCGTGCACATAGATCTCGTCGAGGTCGCTCAGCCCCTGCCCGGCCGTGTCCAGCACCGCGAGCCGCGCGCGGACCCGGTCGGCCGGCGTGGCGTCGCGGGCGAGGAGATCGGTCGCGGCGCGCATCGCGAGGTCGGCGCGTGCGGCGCGTGCGGCCTCCTCGGCGGCGTGGACGAGCCTCACGATCCGCTGCGCGCCGAGCCGGCCCGGCGTGGACTCGGCGGCGAGCAGGGCCAGTTCGGCGGCGAGCGCGCTGTTCCCGCGGCGCCGGGCGGTATCCGCCGCGGCGGCGACCTCGGCCGCCAGCCCCTCGTCGGGAATGTCCGTGGCCAGAGCCCGGTGCCGTACCTCCTCGACGGGATCGTCCACCACCCGCGCCAGAGCCGCGTGCCCCTCGCTGCACTCGGTCCAGCAGGCGTCGTGCACCAGCGTGGAGGGCAGCAGTCCGGCCGTGAAGGCGACCGTGCCGTCCTCCGTGAGCGAGATCAGATTCGCCCGCTCGGCGGCGGCGAGATCGGCCTCGGCGGTCGGCCGGCCCGCGCGGCGGATCAGGGATGCCGTCGGCCGCAGCGCCAGGGCGGCCAGCAGCAGCGTGCCGTGTACGGCGGGGGAGGCGGCGCCGAGCAACTGCCGGGCGAGGTCGCGGGCGCGCCCGGACAGGGACAGAGCCTCGGCGTGGTGCACAGGGGTCCGCGCGTCGGCGAGGGACCGGCCGACCGCGAGAGCGAGCCGGGGGTTTCCGCCGCTGGCCTTGTGGATGCGGCCGGCCATCCGGGAGGGCAGCCGGTGGTGGATGAGGAGTTCGGCGACTTCGTCGGCGTGCAGAGGCGGTACGAGCAGGACATCGGCCTCGGACGGCACCCACAGGGGCTCGCGGCCCGCCGCATCCGGCGGCGGCGCATGCCCGCCGGGGGTGCCGGGGCCGTACGCCGTAGAGGTCTCGATACCGATGACCCGCAGCGCCGGGGGAGCCAGGTGCAGGGCGAAGCGCAGCAGGTCGGCGCTGTCGGCGTCGATGCGCTGGATGCCGTCGACGACGAGCAGGACGGGGCCCTGCGCGGCGAGGGTCCGCAGGGTCCGGGCGAGCGCGAGCCGCAGGGCGATGGGGTCCCAGCCCTCGTCGGGAACGGGTGCCTCGCGGCACAACATGGCGACGGCCGTCCGCTGGGGCCCGGGCAGCCCTTCGAGGATGTCGTGGGGGCGGGCGCTGCCCGGGTTCCTGGGCGCGGGCCAGGACGCGGACGCTGTGACGGAGGCGACGAGGGCGGCGGCGACCGCGCCGGGTATGTCCCGGTCAGCGGGCAGGGTGGCGATCCACAGGACGGTCTCGCCTCGGGACTCGGCGCGCGCGGCGACGGCCAGGGCGGCCTCGGTCTTGCCGACCCCGGCAGGACCTGTGAGCAGGGCGCGTCCGCGTGTGTGCAGCACCCGTTCGAGCCGCGCGAGGAGTTCCTCCCGACCCACCGGCGCGGGGCGGTACACCGCCGTCGTCACGTACCCACCACCCCCCTTTGACCTGCGCGGGACTGTGCCCGTGAGAGCAGAGCATACGAATCACGCCACCGCCGTCCAGGGCCCGTGTCCGGCATGCGGACACGCAGACACGGAAAACAGGGCGGGCGCGCCCGCGGCGGAATGCCACGAACGCGCCCTGACCAGCGCTGTTGCAGGTGTCACAGGTGTTTCAGAAGGTGAGACTCCACGAGTCGATGTAGCCGGTGTCACCCGAGGCCACATCGCGGACCTGAAGCTTCCAGGTGCCGTTGGCGACCTCGCTCGACGCGTCGAGGGTGTACGTCGCGAGGACGTTGGCGGCGCTGTCGGACGACGACGACGCCTTGAGGTTGCGCACGGTGCCGTCCGGGGCGACGAGGTCGATGACCAGATCGCCCCGCCAGGTGTGCTTGATGTCCACGTCGACCTTGAGGGCCGCGGGGGCGTTGCCGGTGCGGCCGGTGACGGCGATCGACGAGGTCGCGGTCGCGTTGTCCGCGATGGTCACGTTCGTGGCGTTGCTGAAGGTCGCGCCGCCGGGGATGCCGGTGACCGCGTTCACGGTCTTGGCGGCGTCGGCGATTCCGGTGCCGCAGCCGCCTGAGCAGGTGCCGGGCAGCGGGCGGGCGTGGGACTTGATCGCGGACTCGATCTCGGCCGGGGTCAGCGCCGGCTTGGCCGACTTGAGCAGCGCGGCGAGCCCGGCGATGTGCGGTGCGGCCATCGAAGTGCCCTGGTAGGGCTTGTAGTTCTCCGTCGACTGGGTTGTGGTGCCGGAGTTCAGCGTGGAGAGGATGGCGTTCTCCGGGGTGGTGACGGTGCCCGGCGTGTCGGTGGCCCGTCGGGTCTCACCGCCGGGCGCGGCGACGTCGACGATGCTGCCGAAGTTCGAGTAGAACGAGCGGTTGCCCTCACGGTTGGTGGACGCCACGTTGATGACGCCCGCGCAGTTGGCGGGGGTGAAGGCGGACGCGTTGGCGTTGCTGTTGCCGGCCGCGACGACGACGGTGGTGCCGCGTGACACGGCGCCGTTGATGGCGCTCTGGTAGACGCTCGGGCAGCTCGCGCTCGGGCCGCCCAGGCTCATGTTGATGACCTTGGCCGGGCTGGGGTTCGCCGGGACGCCGGGGACGGTTCCGCCGGAGGCCCAGGTGATCGCGTCGGCGATGTCCGCGGAGGAGCCGCCGCACTTGCCGAGCACCCGGACCGGCTGGATCTTCGCGTTGTACGCGATGCCCGCGACGCCCTTGCCGTTGTTCGTCGTCGCGGCGATGGTGCCCGCCACGTGCGTGCCGTGCCAGGAGGAGTTGCTCGCCTTGGAGTCGGTGCCGCACTCGCCGGCGGTGGCGTTCCAGTCACCTTCGTCCTTGGGGTTGCTGTCACGGCCGTTGCCGTCACGCGCGTCCGCGGAGGCGGAGATGAAGTCGTAGCCGGAGACGACGTTGCCCGCGACGTCCGTGTGGGCGGCGTAGCCGGTGTCGATGACGGCGACGGTGACCCCGCTGCCGGTGGTCTTGTCCCAGGCGCCGGGCACGTTCATGCCACCGGTGGCCTCGAACAGGTCCCACTGCTTGGGGTATTCGGTGTCGTCCGGGGCGACCGCCATCGCGTAGGCGCGGATGTCGGGCTCCACGGAGGCGACAGAGGGGTCGGCGCGGAAGGCGTCCATGACCTCGGCGAGGTCCTTCTTCGACGTCTCGCCGCCCAGGTCGACCAGGGCGGCGCCGCCCGCGAGCCGGCGCTCGAACGACAGGCTCTCGCCGGTCTCGGCGCCCTTGGCCGTGGCGTCACCGGCGGCGGCCGTGTTGGACGTGGCCTCGGCCGTCCTGGACTTGTAGGTGACGATGACCCTCTCGACCGGCGCCGAGGGCAGGCCGGTCATGGACTGTGACGCCGGAACGGGCTTCGGCGTGGGGCTTGCCGGGGTGGCGGCGAGTGCCACGGACGAGGTGGCTGCGACTGCGGCTATCGCGGCGCTTGCGGCCACGACGGATATGCGTCTCCGTCTGGAACCGTTCAAGGTGATCCCTTTCAAATGACGGTACGAAGCGCGGCGGGCAGCGCGGAAACCGCGGTGCGCGTGGGGGTGCGCTCCGCGGTTTCCTGGGCCGGGTGAGCCCGCGCGCCGCCCCGCCGACGCGACGGCCCCTGGTCAAGGGCCGCCACCGACGGAGCCCTGATTTACATGCACCTGACACTGAGGAGTCAGAGAACGAGATCCGCCGGTTCAGCAGACAGTAGGGAAAGCCGAGGTGAACTGGATACGGGGAAAACCCTTGTCGGCCCCGTGCGGAGCCGAAGGGGGCCGCCGGACGAGGAACGGCGGATGTCAGCGGGGGCTGGCATGCTGAAGTCGACCGACCACATCCGTCATCCACCGCGCAGACGCGGGAGGAGAACAGCGATGCTCACGACCACCTTTGTCCCTGGCGCGCCGAACTGGCTCGACCTCGGAACCCCCGACGTCGAAGCGGCCGCCGCGTTCTACCGTGCCCTGTTCGGCTGGGAGCTTCGGACCATGGGGCCCGAGGCCGGCGGGTACGGCTTCTTCCAGCTGGACGGGAAGACCGTCGCCGCGGTCGGCCCGCTCACCGAGGAGGGCGCGGCCTCGGCGTGGACGCCCTACTTCCAGACGGCCGACGCGGACGCCACGACCAAGGCGGTCGAGCAGGCCGGAGGCACGGTTCGCGTCCCGCCGATGGATGTGTTCACCGAGGGCCGGATGGCGGCGTACACCGACCCGACCGGGGCCCAGTTCGCCGTCTGGGAGCCCGGTGACACCCAGGGCCTCGGAGCGGTCACGTCCGCGAACACCATGTCCTGGACCGAGCTGTACACCACGGACGGGACGGCGGCGAAGGACTTCTATCGCTCCGTCTTCTCCTGGGACTACAAGGACATGCCGGTCGCCGGCTCCACGTACACCGTGGTCTCCCCGTCGGGCGGCGGCCCGGACGCCACACAGGGCGGCATCATGCAGCTCGCCAAGGAGAACCTGGAAGCGGGCTCCCGCTCCGAGTGGCATCCCTACATCGAGGTGGCGGACGTCGACGCGACGTTCGCCGTGGCAACGGAGCACGGAGCCACCACGTTCTTCCCGCCCATGGACGCACCGGGCGTGGGCCGCATCGCCATGTTCGCCGACCCCTTCGGCGCGCCCATGGCCATCATCCACGGCAGCTCCGGCAGCTCCGGCTGACAGGCGAGGACGAGCTGCCGGGCCGCCGTCGCGATCCACCACCGGGTCGCGGACCCGATACAGCCGTCTCACGCCGTACCCGTCATCGGCCGGCGGTCTCCGACCCGTCCGGAACCGAGCTTTCGATATGGGCGAGTTCGGCCCTGAGACTGCTCAGCCAGTGCTCCAGGTCGATGAGCGTGGGCAGGGGCAGGGGCAGGGTCAGGGAGCCTGGTGCCGGGCCGGCCGGGCGGTCGGCACCGGCCGCGGGTGGACCGGCGGGCGGTTGCTCATCGACGCACAGTGCCGCGATCCTGCGGGTCTCCAGAGCGAGCCGGTCGGCCGCGGTGCGGACCGGGCCCGTGATGTCCTCACCGACGCCGGTCGTCGGCAGGTCGATGAGGGGCAGCCAGTGTGCCCCGAGCATGACGTGGTTCGCCGTGATGAGGACGGCGTGCCAGTCCATCGGCGCGGCTGACGTCCCGCCCGGTTCGCTGCGGTTCTGGAGATAGGCGGCCTCGGCGAGGCGCAGCCGGTGCAGAACCGGGTACGTGGGCGGCGGGGACGCCGATCCCGGCGGGGTGGCGGTGAGCACTTGGACGGTTCCGGTGATCAGGGGACCGGTGGAACGCAGCAGGTCGGCCATGGTTCTTCGCACCTCGCTCGTGGCACCGGCCCGCCAGGCCAGCAGCCCGCACAACAGGCCGATGGCGCTGCCCGTGGCGACGTCGAGAATCCTTTCCCCGGCCAGATGCCAGGTGACGGGAGCGATCTGGGCGAAGGCGGTGGACACGACGAGCGTGAACAGGGCCTGGCCCCAGGCGATCCCGAGCAGCGGCCCGAGTGCGAACGCGGCGAGCATGCCGGGTCCGAGCACCGCCGCGTACACCTCGGTGTGCTGCCCGACGACGAGCAGCACAGTGCCCGCCGCCACAGCACCGGCGAGCGTGCCGACCAGGGCCGGACGGACGGCCTTCCATGTCTCCCACGCGGTGGTGCGGCCGAGGGTGAGAACCGCGAGTAGCACCCAGAAGCCGTGCGACAGATCCAGTGAGCCCGCCACGAGGCGGGCGGCTCCCAGCCCCAGAGCGGTCCGCACCGCGTTCTGGAACTGGACCGAATGCAGTGTCATATTGCCCGCGAGGCGCCGCCACCACAGCAGTGCGGTGCTAGCGTCGGCGTACCAGAAGAGCTCCCGCGGCTCGATCGGACGCGTACGTCCGCCGTCCAGGGCCACCTGTACCGAGGTCTCCAGGATCCGGGACGACTCGGCGACGGCCAGCACCGCGGACTGGCGGCGCAGCACCGGCACGTGCGGCGTGTCGTTCGCCTCCCCGGTCCCCCGCGCGTTGCGCGCAGCCTGGAAGTCCCGTATCGCCCCCTCCATGGCGAGCGGGTCGGACTGCGACCGCGGCCGGCCGGTGCGCAGGGCACTCTCGGTCACGGAGCAGGTGGTCGCGACGAGGTTCAGGAGCTCGGCCGACGCCGGATCCGTCCCGGTCCCCGCGTCCGTCGTCGCGTCGGGATCCGTCCCGGTCCCCGGATCAGTCCCCGTCGTCGCGCACGCGTCCCGGCCGGGCGCCCGCGCGGGCGCGGCCTCGGTAAGCCGCGCCAGTTGAACGAGCAGCGCGCGGGCCGCGGCTCCCGCCTCGGCCAGCGCCCGGTCCACGCGCCCGGCCCCGGCGGGCCGTTCCGCGGGCGGGAGGTACGAGAGCCGCAACTGCCGGCCGCTCTCCCGCAGCCGCTCCGCCGGGGCGGCCTGCCCTTCGGTGGCCCGGCCTCCGGCCGCGGCGTCGGCCGTTCGTCCGGCCGTCGCGACCGCGTCCGCCAGACGTTCCCGGTAGGAAACGCTGGGCGGCTCGGGCAGCAGGAAAACCTCGCAGGCGGCGAGCAGCAGCACGCCCAGGGTGAGACCGGCCAGCCGGGCTCCAAGGGCCTGCGGAGCGTACGGCGGGAAGCAGGCCAGGATGTAGAAGAGCTGGAGCCCGGGCGCCGCTCCGGCAGGGCGTGGTCCCGCGACCGCCGCGAAGGTGAGCACGAACCCGACCACGAGCATCCCGAGAACGGCCGCCCAGGTCGTCACGGCCAGCACCGTCCCGAGAGTGACCAGCGCGAGGCCGACCGGCAGCGCCCGCAGCATCACAGCGGCCCGCTGCCGCCCCGAGCCGGGGATGGGTGACAGCATCCCGAGTGCCACCGCGGCGAACAGGGCGTACAGCGCGACGTTCGGCCTGTCGACGCCGTACACGAACGGGTAGAACCCGGCGCTCGCCGCCGCCGTCACCCGGATCGCCCGGTGCACGACCGATCTGCGTTCCGGCGTGCTCGGCGCCCGCCGGCCCCGGCGCGGTCCGGTGGCGGGTGCGCGGGTCACGGCCGCTGCCCCCGGCTGCCGCCGCCCGCCTCCACGGGAGGCCAGGGCGTGTGCAGGGACAGCGGCGGCACCCTGCCGCGGACGACGAGCCGGTGACGCACGGCCATCACGACGAAGGACGCCGCCAGGGTCACCACTCCGCCGAAGCGCAGGATCGCGTCGTAGACGTCCTGCGGAGGCCGTTCCGGGGTCATCGCCGTGATCGCGGACGCCGTGGCGGCCAGTGCGATGGCGTGGGCGGCCGAGGGAGTCACACCCAGTTCGTGCGAGATCCCGGGGACGGCCGGGTTCAGGGTGAAGAAATCCACCTGGATGCAGAACAGCGCGGCCGCGACCGCGATGAAGGCCCCCGTCCGCGCGGCCGACGTCGACTTGGCGCGCATGGGCACGTTCCTCTCGGGCGACGCCGTCGCAACGCAGGCGGTGGGCCGGACGTCAGCCCGCCTCCCATTGTCGGCCGACGCGCCGGGGACCGCAGCCCGGCCGGTCCGGATCGCCGTGGACGACTTGGCGGGGCCACCATGGCTGGAGAGTGTCCGCCAAGTACCGGCGTCCGCCCCAAGAGCGTCGGGGACCGGCGGGACTTCGCGGACACGACCGAGGAGCGCCGGCCCGGACCGGGCAGCGCCCGCACTCGCACCGGTGGGAGGTGGGTCCTGTGTCGTCACAGCGCGCTGCCCCGCTCATCTGGGACGCCATCGAGCGGTACTTCGCCCTGCTCCAGGCCCACGCGTCAGCCGAACGCATGCGGGACGAGATCCTCACCGACGACTTCCGCACCGGATTCGTCGACGGGCTGATCTGGCAGGGAGAGCAGGGGCTGAGGGACTTCCTTCAGGCCCGTGCCGAGTTCTTCGACGAGTCCCACACCGTGGAGCAGATGTCCCGGCCGGAACGGCTGCCCAGTGGCCACTGGCGCGCCCACACCCGGCTGGGGTTCTTCCTGAGGCAGCGGCCCCACGGATCCCCTGTGAGCGACACCTTCACCGGAAAGGCGTTTCATGTCTGGGAGTTCGCCCCGGCGGCCGTGGCCGCGGGCATCGACCTGGGAGGCGACTGGCGGGTCGCGTCCCAACTGGTCGAAGGATTCGCCGGCCTCGACGAGAACGCCCGCCGGCTTTTCGCACGGCCCTCGTCCGGGCTGAACCTCGACGAGCCCTGACCGCGGAGGCCGACCGGCGTGCACCTCCTGCTGCCCGTACTCCTCGCGCTCTGCGCAGCCCTCAGCAACGGCGTCGCGACCGTGCTGCAGCGCAGGGCGGCGCTGAGTGTGCCGCGCTCCGACGGCTTCCGGGCGGGCCTGATGCTCGACCTTCTGCGCCGTCCCGTCTGGGTGGCCGGAATCCTGGCCGTCGTCGCCGCCGCGGTCTGTCAGGCACTGGCCCTGCTGACCGGGCCGCTGACGGTCGTTCAGCCCCTCTTCGTCCTCGAACTGCCCTTCACGCTCATCGTCGCCTCGCTGCTGATGAGGCGCGGTCTGCCGGGCGTGGGCTGGGTGGCTGTGACGGGGGTGGTGGTGGGTCTGGGCGTGGCCCTGGGCGCCGCGTCACCGACGGGCAACCGCACCCATGTGGCGCTGGATCGCTGGGTCCCCGCGCTCGCGGTGTGCGTCGCCGTGGTCGTCGTGCTCGCCGTGACCGCACTCAGGCGCCCCGAGGGCAGGGCCCGTGCGGCGTGTCTCGGTGCGGCGACCGCCATCTGTTACGCCGTGACCGCGGCGCTGATGAAGGCGGCGATGCACATCCTGGACGACGAGGGTGTCGTGGCCTTCTTCACCGCCTGGCAGACCTATGCCTTCGCCGCCGTCGGCGCGGGCGCGCTTTTCCTGCTGGAGAACGCGATGCAGGCCGGGCCGCTGGTGGCTTCGCAGCCGGCGCTCACCCTCGGCGACGCGACGGTGAGCCTGACCCTCGGCATCGTCCTCTTCGAGGAGCACGTCCGCTCCGGCTGGTGGCTGCTGCCGCAACTGCTCGGCGTCGCCATGATCGCCGCGGGCGTCTTCATGCTGGCCAGGATCCCGCTCACCCGGTCGGTCGTCGGCCCCGAGGAGTCCGCGCGCGTCGAGGCCCCCTGACGACACCGGGACCCGGCGCCCAACAGGCAGAGCACCGGCCCGCGTCGACCGGAGGTCAGGGGCCCGGCACCCTCCCTCGTACCGCCCAGGCGCGTGCGGTGAGGGACACGGACCCGTCGGCGGCGACGGGGAGACCGGAGCGCAGGCGGTCGCGCAGCCTCGTCCGCCGGTCCTCGGGCAGGGACATCGCATAGCCGGGAGCCGGTCCCTGTCCGCCGAGGAACGGCGTCCAGTAGTCGTCGAAGTCCGCGAACCGGGTGGGCACATCGATCGCCACGACCTGTACGTCCGTCAGACCGCCGCCGTCGAACAGGGCGCGCAGCGGCCCGGGGCGGCACAGGGGGAACCGGACTCCTTCGTCCAGGGCGCGGGCACCTGGGTCCAGCGCACACGCGGCGTCCCAGAAGTGACGCATGAGCCGCATGCCCTCGGCGTAGTCCCACACATATGCGCCGACCGCGCCACCGGGCCGTACGACGCGGGCGGCTTCCGCGACCGCACGCCCGGGATCGGGCACAAAGTTCAGCAACAGCCCGCTGACGGCCACCGAGGCCATGTCATCGGCGAACGGCAGCCGGACGGCGTCGCCGACGACGAAGCGCGCACGGGCGCCGGCGATCTTCCCCCGCGCGTGACGCACAAAGCCCTCCGAGGCGTCGGCGCCGGTCACCTCGGCAGGGCTGCCCAGATCCAGTACCGCCTGCGACACCGCCCCCGTACCGCATCCGATGTCCAGCCAGCGCAGACCGGGGGAGACGTCCAGCCACCGTACGAACGCGGCAGCCACCGCCCGGCTCCACCGCCCGGCATACGGCTCGTACGCCGCGCCGACGGCCCACACATCACCCGCCACGGCTTCAGCATAGGCAGCGGACCGTGCGGCGCCCCGAGAGTCGGGGCGGGCAAGGATCCCGTTCCGCTTGTGCCGGGACGGGAGAGGGCGGATTGTTGAGGCAATGAACCGTGGCGCGGCGCAATGAGCGCGGGGAACGCGGCGCAGAGAGCCGACTTCCGTGGTCCGCTCGACGTCACCAGGGCCGCCACGGTGGTTCTGGACGCCCAGGACACGGTCATCGGCTGGAGCAAGACCGCCGAGGAACTGTTCGGCTTTCCGCAGCAGGAGATCCTCGGGCACCCCCTGGACACCTTTCTGCCGACCCGGCAGCCGCCCGCCACGCTCACCGACGTCCATGTGCCCGCCCCGACCCTGGACAGCCCGCTGAGCGTCACCGGCATCCGGGTCGGCCACCACCGGGACGGGCGCAGCATGCTGCTCGCCACCGCACAGTCCCGGCTGCCCGGATCCGGCACGGCGGCCCGGGTCCTGGTCGCGACCGAGCTGGTGAGTCTGCGTGCCTGGGAGTCCCGGCTGGCCCTGCTGCACGGGCTGGCCACCCAGTCACCCGTCGGCCTCGCCATCTACGACACCGATCTGCGTCTGACGTGGTGCAACGCCGCGTACGAGCTGGAGATCGGGCTGCCGTTCGCCGAATTCAGCGGAATGCGGGCCGATGAGCTGTACTCCGACGGCTTCTTTGTGACCACGGGATATCCGCGCACCCTCGACGCGGTCATGCATCAGGTGATCGACACCGGTCAGCCGATCCTCGATCTGCACTTCCGAGGCCGCCCGCCCAGCGACCCGGGCCGGGAGCACCTGTGGTCATGCTCCTACTACCGGCTCCAGGACGCGGACGGACATGTGTTCGGCGTGTGCGAGGACGCCTTCGACATCACCGACCGCTACGAGGCTCAGCGGCGGCTGAATCTGCTGGTCGAGGCGGGTCGTGGCATCGGCACCGCCCTGGATGTCGTCGGCACCGCCGAGGGGATCGCCGAGGTGGCCGTCCCGGAGTTCGCGGACGGCGTGACGGTCGACCTCGCGGAGGGGGTACTGGAGGGCGAGGCGCCGGCCGCGGTCGGCCCGGCCGGGGCGGGGCTCGTGCGGGTGGCCTCGCGCTCGGCCGAGGGGGAGGAGCAGGGAGCCCCGGACGACGCGCGTCAGACGCAGCGTCCCGCTCCGCTCGACTACTCTGCCGACTCACCCCACGCGCGCAGTCTCTCCTCCGGTGGGCTCGTCCTCCAGGACGACACCCTGGTCGTTCCGTTGCGAGCGGGCGGCAGCACACTGGGGCTCGTCACCTTCCGCCGAGCCCCGTCGGTCACTTTCGACAACGGCGAGGTCGCACTCGCCGACGAACTGGTCACCCGCGCCGCGGTGTCCATCGACAACGCCCGGCGCTTCACCCGTGAACGGATCGCCTCACTCACCCTCCAGCGCCAGTTGCTGCCCCAGCACCTTCCGAAGCAGTCGGCCGTCGACGTGGCCCACCGCTATCTGCCCACCGACGACGAGACAGGCGTGGGGGGCGACTGGTTCGACGTCATCCCCCTGTCCGGGACCAGGGTCGGACTCGTCGTGGGCGATGTGGTCGGCCACGGCCTGCGCGCGGCGGCCACCATGGGACGACTGCGCACAACCGTGCGGGCACTCGCTCAACTCGACCTGGGCCCTGATGAGTTGCTCTCCCGGCTCGACGATCTGGTGGGCCAGTCGGCGGAGGAGCAGACAGGGGCGTCCGGCACGGTCGCGGACCCCCACGAGGACGACGCCACCGGGGCGACCTGCCTCTACGCGATCTACGACCCGGTGTCGCGGCGGTGTGTCATGGCCCGGGCGGGCCACCTGCCACCGGTTTTCGTGGGCCCCGACGGAGCACTGTCCTACCCCGACCTCCCGGCCGGACCGCCGCTGGGCCTCGGCGGTCTGCCCTTCGAGTCCATCGAGATCGAACTGCCCGTCGGCACCCTGATGGCCCTGTTCACCGACGGTCTCGTCGAGGCGCGCGGCCGTGACATCGACCAGGGGCTCGACATCCTGGGCCGGGTGCTCAGCGAACGCCGCGGCTCGCTGGAGGAACTGTGCGACCGCGCCCTGTCGGAGCTCCTCCCGGACGGCACGACCGCCGACGACACGGCCCTGCTGCTCGTGCGCACCCGCGAACTCGACGAGGGACAGGTCGCTTCCTGGGAACTGTCCGCCGAGCCCGTCGCCGTGGGCCACGCCCGCGAGCTGGCCATCGGGCAGCTCCACAAGTGGGGCCTGGAAGAGCTGGCGTTCGCGACCGAGCTCGTCGTCAGCGAACTGGTCACCAACGCGGTCAGACACGCCGAGGGACCCCTGCAGTTGCGGCTCCTGCGCGACCGCACCCTCATCTGCGAGGTCGCGGACACCGCACACACCTCACCGCACCTCCGCCACGCCGCCGTGGACGACGAAGGCGGGCGCGGGCTGTTCATCGTCGCGCAGCTGGTGCACCGCTGGGGTACGCGCTACACGGTGTCCGGCAAGACCATCTGGACGGAACAGGCCTTCCCGTCGCCGGGATGAGGACGGCCGGAGCGGTCAGTAGTAGCCCTTGCTGCCGTCGACGAGCTCCCGGACGGTGTCCATGTGCCCGGCGTGCCGGGCGGTCTCCTCGATCATGTGCAGCAGCATCCAGCGCAGATTCGCGGCCGCGGAGGTGAAGTCCGGGTGCCGGCCCACCTCATCCAGCGCGTGCGCGGCGATGATCTCGTTCGACACCGCGCACTGGCGCTCGTACTCGGCGAGCAACTGCCCGAGCGGGATGGCGTCGACCAGCATGTCGGCATCCTCCGGCCCGTCGTCGAACTGGGGCCCCTTGGCTTCGCCTCCCAGGAACAGGACCTCGAACCAGCAGTGTTCGACCCATCTCATGTGGGAGACGAGACCGGCCATCGTCATGGCGGGCGAGGTCGGAAGGACGGACCGGTGGGCGTCCTCCTCGGACAGCCCCTCGCACTTCCACCGGATGATCGCGCGCTGCATGTCGAGCCAGCCGACCAGTTGGGTCCGTTCGTCGGCGGTGAAAGGAGGGCGGATGCGGTCGGGAGTCATGTCCGCGGACGCTATCGGAGCCGATGCCGCGGCGCACGGCAGTTTCCCGGGAGCGCGCCCGGGCGCACTCCGCCGGGTGTGCGGCGGAACGCGGCCGTGGACTGCCGGCCGGTCAGCCCCGCGGCACGACCCGGGCAGATCCGGCTCGCAGCTCCCCTCCGCAGGTGCCCCCACCGCGGTCTCGATGAGCCTGGCGCCGCGTACGGCTTCAGACTGCGGGTACGCGCTCCGCCGGACCCGGGACCTGGGCGTCGAGCAGAGCCTGGGACCTGCGCACCGGCACACTGCGGGGCGCGCGGAACGACAGCAGCCCCAGCATCGGGGGTGGAACGTCGTCGGCCGGTTCCATTCCGGGCAGAAGTCCGGCGGCGGTCCGAAGTGCCACCGCCGCCTCGGTGCGGGCCAGTTGTGCCCCGGGGCAGCGATGCCTTCCGACCCCGAAGGAGAGGTGCAGCCGGGTGTTCGGCCGGTGTGGGCAGAGCCGGCCCGGCTCGGGGAAGACCTCCGGGTCCGATCCTGTACCCATCAGCATCAGCAGTAGCTCAGCGCCTGCCGGCACCCGCACTCCGGACAGCTCCGACTCATTCGCCGCGATCCGGCGCCATGTGGTGACCGGGGGCTCGCGGCGCAGAATCTCCTCCACCCAAGCCTCCGCGAACCCCTCCTCCGTGGCGGCCCGTGCCCAGGCGTCAGGGTCGGCGGCGGTGGTGCGCAGTACCGTCGAGATCAGCTGGCCCGTGGTGGACTGCCCGGCGATCAGAACGAAGAAGCAGGTGGCGACCGCGGTGCGGACATCGAGCGGGGTGCCGTCCGGGAGCAGGTGTCTTCGCAGTGATCCGATGAGGCCGTCCGCGGGGCCACCGGCATTGACCCGCTCCGTCAGCCACTGGTGGAACTCCCCGACCAGGTGCGCGAGTACGACCTGCCGATCGGTGTCGGGCCTGCCGTAGAAGAGCTCCAGGGAGGCGTCGCTCCAGGTGATCAGCGTTTCGGTGGGTACGCCCTCCACGCCGAGGATCCGCATGAGCACCTGGCAGGGCAGATGACGTGCGTACGTCGCCGCCAGGTCGTACGTGGCTCCCGTCTCCAGCGTGTCGTGGACGCCGGTCAGCAGACGCTGTGCGGTCTCCTCGATCAGCGGGACGGCGCCGGTCACCCGGCGGGACGAGAAGAACGTGGTCACCAGTCTGCGCAGGCCGGTGTGGCTGGGACCGCCGTTGTTGGCGAGGGCGGGCGGCAGGCTGAACCCGGCGCGGGCGAGCGCGCGCAGCGCGGGCACGGTGAGGCGGGCGACGGCGTGCTGGGCGTTGTCCGGCACGTAGGCGGCGGGATCAAGGAGTACCTGCCGTACGTCCGCGTACCTGCTGACCAGCCAGAGTCCGGTATCCGGGTCGTGATGGACGGGCGCGTCGCGCCGTAGTGCGGCCAGCGCGGGAGAGGGGTCGGCGACGAAATCGGTGCCGAAGAGATCCAGGAGCGCGGACGCTCCCTCGTCGCTCACAGCCGTCGTGCCTGACATCCTCGATCCTCCCTGCCCGGCGGCGCGCCCACCGAAAGCCGACGACGGGGCCGTCGCATCCGGCGTTGCCCGCCATCACGTCGTGTCCCGTACCGACACACATGTGACCCGGCCACTATCCACGTCGGCCCGCGACGGCCGACAACCGCCCCCCGGCCCGGCCTCCGTCACCGGCCGGCAACCGCCCGGGCCGGCGCCGCGGTCTTCCCCGTCCGCTGACGGCGGCATCGGCCCCAAGCCGCGTGGCCCGGTGGCCCCGCTGCGCGCTGCGGAGGTCCCGAACTCCCGCGGACCAACGGGCGGGCGGTTGTCCGACGAACACTCCGCCGCCCTGGTGAGGACACCGGGGGCGAGGATTCCGCACATGCGTGGTGGACCCATGAAGAGTGACGCCGGCCATTGAACACAGGCCGCCGGTGGTCCGTACTGATATCGGCGGCCCAGATCTCCCGGGCCTGGTCCGCCGCGCCACCACCGGGCTTCGCACGGAAGGACCTTCGGGTTGTCGCTCTTCACGCGCTCTCGTCAGCGGCCGGACACGGACAAGGCACCCATGGAGGAGGGCCCGGCACCGGACGGCTCTCCGGAGCGCACTGCGGACGACACCGCCGTGAGCGGGGAACCGGCGGGTGAACCGTCCGCGGACGCCGACGCCTCCGTCACGGGCGGCAGATGGCGGGACAAGTACCCCGATACGGCACGAGCCGTGGCCTGGGGGACCACCGCCCTGGCGGTCCTGCTGGTGCTCTGCGCCCTGCTTCTGCCGAACCAGCTCGGCCGCCTCACACCCGAGGCCTTCCTGCGCATCCCGGTGGAAGGGATCTGCGGGGCTGCCCTGCTGCTCGTCCTGCCGCCGAGGGCGAGGCGGGTGAGCGCGGTCCTCGCGGGGGTGTGCCTCGGGCTGGTGACCATCCTGAACTTCCTCGACATGGGCTTCTACTGGTCCCTCGCCCGGCCGTTCGACCTCGTGCTCGACTGGATCCTCTTCGACGACGCCGAGTCGTTCCTGACGGACTCGGTCGGCCGGACCGGCGCCGTCAGCGCGGTGATCGGAATCGTCGTCCTCGTCGTCGGGCTGCTCGTCCTCGTGACCCTGGCGGTCGTCCGGCTGAGCAACCTCATGGTCCGCCACCGCTCCGTCGCGACCCGTACGACCCTGGTCCTCGGGACCGCGTGGATCACCTTCACCGCACTCGGAGTGCAGATAGCCGGAGTGCCGGTCGCCTCCAGGAGCACGGCCGAGCTCGCCCAGGTGCGCGCGCACCAGGTGCGGGCGGGCATCAAGGACGAGCGGGAGTTCGCCAAGGAGGCCGGCGTCGACTCCTTCGCCTCAACCCCGCCGGACCAACTGCTGACCGGGCTGCGCGGCAAGGACGTCATCTTCGCCTTCATCGAGAGCTACGGCCGCAGCGCCGTGGAGGACCCGGAGATGGCGCCACAGGTGACCGCCACGCTCGCGGCGGGGACCGAACGGCTGCGCAAGGCCGGTTTCTCCTCCCGCAGCGCCTTCCTCACCTCGCCGACGGCGGGCGGCGGCAGCTGGCTGGCCCACTCCACGTTCATGTCCGGCCTCTGGATCAAGAACCAGCAGCGCTATCGCAGCGTCACGTCGAGCGATCACATGACCCTGACCGGTGCCTTCCGGCGCACCGGCGCCTGGCGGACGGTCGGCATCATGCCGGGCGTCACGAGGTCCTGGCCGGAGGGTCACTTCTACGGCCTCGACAACGTCTACGACTCCAAGGAACTCGGATACAAGGGCCCGAAGTTCAGCTGGGCGCCCGTGCCCGACCAGTACAGCCTGTCGGCGTTCCAGCGTCTGGAGCACGGCAGGAAGCACGACAAGCCGTTGATGAGCGAGATCATCCTGGTCTCCAGCCACAATCCCTGGGCACCGCTGCCCCGGATGATCGGCTGGGACGAGCTGGGTGACGGCTCCGTCTTCAAGGCCATCAGCAAGGAGGGCAAGACCCCCGGCGAGGTGTGGAAGGACCCCCACAAGGTGCGCACCGAGTACCACCGTTCCGTCGAGTACTCGGTCAACAGCCTCGTCTCCTTCGTGGAGAAGTACGGCAACGACAACACGGTGCTGGTTTTCCTCGGCGACCATCAGCCCGTCCCGATCGTCACGGGCGAGAACGCCAGCCGGGACGTACCGATCGCGATCGTCGCGCACGACAAGAGAGTGCTGGACCGGATGTCCGGCTGGGGCTGGAACGACGGCCTGAAGCCCGGCCCGAAGGCCCCGGTCTGGCGGATGGACACCTTCCGCAACCGATTCCTGACCACGTACGGCTCGAAGGGCCCCGGTGTCGCCACGGCCGGCGCCGACGCGTCCGGCCCGTCCCGTCCATCGAGACCGTCCAGCTCGACGGGCCCCACCGAGTCGGCCCGCTAGGCCGGTGGCGGCTCAGCCGCCCCCGCCACCCCGCCCCGCCCCGCCGAGCTGCGCGGACGCACTGTCCAGCAGCATCTCCAGCGCGGTGGGATACGCGCTGGAATTCATCCGCGCGACGAGCAGATGCGCGGTTGCCGCGATGTGCGGATGCGTCTCGGCGGGCAGCCGGGCGTACGTGGCCTGCCAGACCTCCTCGTCCGCCGCTCGGGCCGCCGCGGGCAGCGCCAGCGAGGCGGCGTCCAGCGCCGCGAACGCCAGGCTCTGGTCGATGAACGCGTGATAGATCCGGACCGCGTCACGGTCCGGGAACCCGGCGGTGCGCAGCAGCCCCAGGATCGTCTCGTCGGCCGCGACTTCATGGCTCTTGCCGCTCACCCGGCTGGCGGTCAGCACGGCCGCCTGCGGATGCCCGAGATACGCGGCGTGGATCCGCAGCCCGAGCTCCCGCAGGTCCCCACGCCAGTCACCCGTGGCCTCCCACCCGGCGACGGCCCGCCCGACGAGGACGTTCCCCACGGCGAGCGTCAGATCGTCGATCCCGCTGAAGTACCGGTACAGGGTGCTCGGGTCCGCGCCGAGCGCGGCACCGAGCCTGCGGACCGACAGACCCGCGCTCCCGTGCTCCCGGAGCATGCGCAGCGCGGTGTCCACGATCAGCTGCTCCGAGAGCACCGCTCCCGTCTTCGTGGGACGTCGTCGCCGCCGGGCATCCTCCGGCACCACGGGTTTGGACACAGCACGCTCCTTCGTACGTTCGTTCGCCCCCGACCTTATGCCAACACCATTGACGTGAACAGAGGCGCCCGCGTTGGATCGGGACGGTCAGGGGCCGCCACGCCTACAAGGGGCGCTCGCAGGCCGGTCCCCGCATGCTGTTTCTTGGAAAGGGAGTCTGGTCATGCGCGTACTTCTCGTGGGAGCCGGCGGCGTCGGTACCGCCATCACCAAGATCGCTGCCCGCCGGTCGTTCTTCGACCATCTGGTCGTCGCGGACTACGACCTCTCGCGGGCCGAGGCCGCGGTCGCCGCCCTGGCACCGGACGGGCGCTTCAGCGCGACAAGGATCGACGCGAGCGACGAGGCCGCCGTCACCGACCTGCTCCGCCGCGAGCGGTGCGACGTGCTGCTCAACGCCACCGACCCCCGCTTCGTGATGCCGCTGTTCCAGGCCGCCCTGGCCGCGGGTGCGCACTACCTGGACATGGCGATGTCGCTGTCCCACCCGCACCCTGAGCGCCCGTACGAGCTCTGCGGTGTCAAGCTCGGCGACGCGCAGTTCGAGCGGGCCGCGGACTGGGAGAAGGCCGGAAACCTCGCGCTCGTCGGCATGGGCGTGGAGCCGGGACTCTCCGACGTCTTCGCCAAGCACGCCGCCGAGGAACTCTTCGACGAGATCGAGGAGATCGGCATCCGTGACGGCGCGAACCTCACGGTCGACGGCTACGACTTCGCTCCCTCGTTCAGCATCTGGACCACGATCGAGGAGTGCCTCAACGCGCCCGTCGTGTACGAGGCGGGCCGAGGCTGGTTCACCACCGCCCCCTTCAGCGAGCCCGAGGTGTTCGACTTCCCCGAGGGGATCGGACCGGTCGAGTGCGTCAATGTCGAGCACGAGGAGGTCCTGCTGGTGCCGCGATGGGTGGACGCGGGACGCGTCACCTTCAAGTACGGCCTCGGCGAGGACTTCATCCGTACGCTCCAGACGCTCCACCTGCTGGGCCTGGACCGCACCGATCCGGTACCGGTGCCCGCGGCGGACGGGCCGGGCACCGTCCAGGTCTCGCCACGGGACGTGGTCGCCGCCTGTCTGCCGGACCCCGCCACGCTCGGTGAGCGTATGCACGGCAAGACCTGCGCGGGCACCTGGGTCAGGGGAACCAAGGACGGCCGACCGCGCGAGGTCTACCTCTACCACGTGGTCGACAACCAGTGGTCCATGCGCGAGTACGGCTCCCAGGCCGTCGTGTGGCAGACCGCGATCAACCCCGTCGTGGCCCTGGAACTGATCGCCGCCGGCACCTGGTCGGGCACCGGCATCCTCGGCCCCGAGGCCTTTCCCGCACGGCCCTTCCTGGACCTGCTGACGGAGTACGGCTCGCCCTGGGGCATGCGCGAGCAGTGATGGTCCGCGGCGGCCGGAGACGGGGTCAGGGGCGTTCGAACAGCTGGAGCACGCCGCCGATCGAGAAGCAGGCGGCACCCGTGATGGTTCCCCAGTTGGCGACCGCGACATTGACGGCGTCTCCGGTGCCCGGGTCGGTGAAGTCGGCGAGGGCCGAGACGAGGAACAGGACCGAACCGAGCTGGTTGACGGCGACGATCCACCAGCCGAGATCCCGTAGACGCGCGGTGAAGCGGCCGTGGCCGACCTCGATCAGGGCGAGATGCCCCGAGGCCAGGAAGAGCAGGCAGCCGACGAGGTCCGGCGTCCAGATCAGCCGGTTCGTCTGCTGGACGGTCAGCCCCTGGAGGAACGAGTCCAGCAGATTGACCCCGAAGACCACCGTGCCCATCAAGAGTACGAAGGTGCTCAGCCAGTCGATCCGCAGCGGCTCGAAGCTCCACCATCGCCAGCGACGCGTGACCAGGGCGTCCGCGCTGCTCCCACGGCGAGGGGCGTTGACCGTCTGGAGGAGGGAGGCATAGGCGCCGGTGTTGAAGAACAGGCCGCCCACGAAGTAGATCGTGGAGCTCTCAAGGGGATCGCCGGATCCGAACTGGGAGACCGCGGCGCCGGCGACGAACAGGGCTCCGCCGACGGCGAACGCCACCGAGGCCACGGTGTTGAGCATCCGCAGCCGGTGCAGCGCCACCTCGTCCGCGTACCGGGAGGTGGCCTCGGCGCCCTCGGGCCGGATCGTGAGCATCCCGCGTTTGCGGGCCGCCCGCGATTCCCAGACCGCGGTGCCGCCCTCGGCGAGCCGCCAGGTCAGACGGGTTGTGAACGGTCCTGCGCCCTCGGCGCGCTCCTCGGTGTGGCTCACGTGCCGAGCCTACGAGCGGGTGCCGCCGAGGCCGTGGACGCCGTGCCGGTGTACGGCGGAGCCCGCTTCGCTGGTCGGGGAGGCCCGGGAGTGGGAGGCTTGGAGGGGGGTCGGCCGAGGTGACTCGGGAGGGCCCGATGGGAAGAGATGTCCCGGCGCTGGTATTCAGCCGCGACGACCGCCGCCGGTACCGGATCAAGATGCAGGAGTGTCTCGACGCGTTCGCGCAGATGCTCCGCGACGCCCGGTTCGAGTTCGAGCGGCCGCAGGTGGGCCTGGAGATAGAGCTCAATCTGGTCGACGAGCGTGCCGAGCCGACCATGCGGAGCACCGATGTCCTGGAGTCGATCGCGGACGCTGCCTGGTCGAGTGAGCTGGGCCGGTTCAATCTGGAGATCAACGTGCCGCCGCGGCGGCTGACGGCGGGCGGTCCCGACGCCTGGGAGCAGGAGATCAGGGACGCGCTCAATCACGCGGAGGAGCGGGCCGCTGCCGTCGGGGCGCATCTGATCATGGTGGGCGTGCTGCCGACGCTGCGACAGCCGGACGTGACCGAGGAGGCGCTGTCGGAGAACCCCCGGTACCGGCTGCTGAACGAGCAGGTGTTCGCGGCCCGGGGCGAGGATCTGCGCATCGAGGTGGACGGCGTCGACCGGCTCAAGACGTACGCCGACACCATCACGCCCGAGGCGGCGTGCACCAGCACCCAGTTCCACCTCCAGGTCTCGCCCGAGGAGTTCGCGGACTACTGGAACGCCGCGCAGGCGATCGCGGGTGTTCAGGTGGGCCTGGCCGCGAACTCACCGTTCCTGTTCGGCAAGGAGCTCTGGCACGAGACCCGCATCCCCCTCTTCGAGCAGGCCACCGACACACGCTCGGAAGAGATCAAGGTACAGGGAGTGCGGCCCCGGGTCTGGTTCGGGGAGCGCTGGATCACCAGCGTCTTCGATCTCTTCGAGGAGAATGTGCGCTACTTCCCCGCGCTGCTGCCCCTGTGCGACGAGCAGGACCCGCAGGAGACGCTGGACGGCGGCGACACTCCCGAACTGGGCGAGCTCACTCTGCACAACGGCACGATCTACCGCTGGAACCGCCCTGTCTACGCGGTCTCCCACGACAAACCGCATCTGCGGGTGGAGAACCGCGTGTTGCCGGCCGGACCGACGGTCGCCGACGTCCTCGCGAACGGCGCGTTCTACTACGGGCTCACGCGGGCCCTCGTCGACGAGGAACGGCCGGTCTGGTCGCGGATGTCGTTCTCGGCCGCCGAGGAGAATCTGCACACGGCGGCGCGGCACGGGATCGACGCGCGGCTGTACTGGCCCGGGATGGGCGAAGTCCCGGTGTCCGAGCTGGTGCTGAGGCGGCTGCTGCCGATGGCGCACAAGGGGCTGGAGGACTCGGGCATGGACGCGGCGTGGCGGGAACCGCTGCTGGGGATCATCGAGCAGCGCTGCGTCTCCGGCCGCAACGGCGCGGTCTGGCAGAAGGAGATGTTCCATCACATCGACGCCACCACCCACGGCGGACGCCATGAGGCACTGCGGCGTATGACCCGGCAGTACATCGACTACATGCACCTCAACGCCCCGGTGCACACCTGGCCCGTGGAGTGAACGCCTCGGCCGTGGCCGCTTCCTCGGCGTATTCGGTCGGATACCGTGTGTCACCAAAGGGAAGGTGGCGAGCACGGTGACTCACGGCGGAAGGGCGCACGCATGACCTCGATCCAGGCCGCTGTCGCGCCCTGCGCACCCGAATCCGCAACGCCATGACGGCACCCGACCCGCAGCCGCGGCCGGCCTCCGAGCCGGGCGCCGCCGCCCCGGCCACTGCGGCCCGCGCCGGCGACACGGCGGCCGCACGGCTCAAGGAACGGATCTACGCGACCATCACCCTGGCCGCTGTCGTGGTGGCCCTCTCCGACGCCCATGTCGGTCCACAAGACGCGGCGCTCACCGTGACCGTGACGGCGCTCGGAGTCTGGCTCGCCACCCTGGTCGCTGACGAGCAGTCACACCGCGCCGTGAGCGGGCGCGGCGCCAACCGCGCTGAGATCCGCACGGCCCTGTACGTCTCGGCGCCCCTGCTGCTCAGCGCCGTCGGCCCGCTGGTGCTGATCGGCGTATCGGCGCTGGGCGCGATGGAGTTGGACACGGCGCTGCTGATCAGTGCCGGCGTGGAAGTGGCAGCCCTCTTTCTGTGGGGCTGGCGGACCGGACTGAGGATGGGCAACGGACCGCTCAGCGCCCTTGTTTCGGGTCTCGTCGACACGGTCATCGGTGTGGGCGTGGTGGCCGTGAAACTGCTGGCAGGCCACTGAACCGGCGACCCGTTGAAACGTTTTTGGGGATGCCGATTCAAAAAATCTTCAGATTCGATTGAGTAACGCGGCTCCCCTTTGCGTATCTACCAGCGTTGCGCTGTGCCGGGCACTCCAATCGGGTGAGGCGCGGTCCGACGCGGCCGAGGGGCACCCCCGCCTCCGGTGAACGACGACCAGAAAAGGGGCGGACTTGTGAGGAACAGGCAGAGACACAAGCGGTCCAGGTGGATCGGTATGACAGTCGCGGGAGTTGCTGCGCTGGCCGTTGGCGGCGGAGCGCTCCTGATGACGAACAACAACGCCTCGGCTGCCCGGGAGTCCGCGAACGACGCGCGCAAGCTGGCCGCCGCTCAGGCGCCGATCACCATCAGCTGTCCTGACGTCACCATCCGTTTGTCGAACGTTCCGCAGCAGGCGCGGCCCACGGTGGACAACGAACTGGCGAAGATGGACAGCCAGGTGGCCGACGCCTACGGACAGCTTGCGCGACGCGGCGGGACGGCCGACCAGGAATGGGTGCGCACCCGCGTACTGGACCCGCTGGCCTCCCAGCGCCGCAGCGCGCTGAACCGCATCACCGTCGAGATCTCCCGGGTTTCCAACCGGCCCGCGGGACTTGAGTCGCTGGCGGCCTGCACGGTCAAGCGCGACGAGTCGGCCTCCGCATCGAACGGAGCCGCTCCCAGCGCCTCCGCTCTCGCCGGGGAAGGCCAGGCGCAGGCAGGTCAGGCGCAGCCAGGTCAGGCGCAGCCAAGCCAGGCGCAGCCAAGCCAGGGGCAGGCAGGCCAGGGGCAGGCAGGCCAGGCGCAGGCCGGTCCGAACCGGGCGGACTTCGTGGATATCCGCACGGTGCGTCCCAACGTCGCGCTTCCGGCTCCGGGGAGCAACGCCTCCCGGGGCACCTTCCAGTCGCGCTGCGGCCGCAACGAGAACAAGCACTTCAACCCCGACAACGTGATCGTCGCCCCCGGTGTGAGCAACGGCGCCCACCACATGCACGACTACGTCGGAAATCTGAAGAACGACGCCTTCGCCACCAACGACATCCTCGGAGCCGCGGGGACGACCTGCACCAACGGAGACCGCTCCAGCTACTTCTGGCCGGTGGTCCGCCTGAGCAACGGAAAGGCCGAGAAGGACGCCAACATCCCCGGAGGAGGAAAGGACGGCAACATCGGGACCATCCTCCAGCCCGCCTCCGCCACGCAAACCTTCCGCGGCAGCCCCGTCAGCAAGGTCACGGCGATACCCAAGTTCCTGCGCATCATCACGGGTGACGCCAAGGCGTTCGTCAACGGAACGGCCAACGCCAACGCCTCCTGGAGCTGCACCGGCTTCGAGAACCGCCAGCTGAAGGACAAGTACCCGCTCTGCCCCCGGGGCAGCCAGGTGGTGCGCACGTTCAATTTCCAGAGCTGCTGGGACGGACAGAACACCGACAGCGCCAACCACCGCACGCATGTGACGTTCGCCGGCAAGAACGGCGCGTGCCCTCAGGGATTCAAGGCCATCCCGCAGCTGGTCCAGCGGATCACCTACAAGATCGCGCCCGGCTCGCTGTTCGCCGTCGACAGTTTCCCCGAGCAGCTGCACAAGCCGGTCACGGACCACGGTGACTTCATCAACGTGATGTCTTCCTCGCTGATGAAGAACGCGGTGAACTGCATCAACACCGGCCGTCGCTGCGGCTGACGCCCATACCCGGCAGCGGTGTGTGACACGCCGCTGCCGGGTCCACCCCGCTACATCCGGCTGCACCCCGGATAAATCATTCCCGCCTCATGCGCCTCGGCTGCGAAACTGGGCCGTGTGGACGAGATGAGGCAGTTCCGTGAGGCGGCCGTCACGTGGGCGGCCGGCGGTGTGGGCGCTCCGGCCGCTGCCGCGGCGGCACAGGGCCTGGCCGCCGGCATGGGTCTGCGGACGGTCGTACTCGTCGAGGGAATCAGCGACCTGGCAGCGCTCGAAGCGCTGGCCGCCCGGCGCGGGCGGGATCTCGACGAGGAGGGCATCTCGGTCCTCCCGCTCGGGGGCGCTACGAACATCGGCCGCTTTCTCGACCTGTTCGGCGGCGGTGGGCTCGACGCCGCTCCGGCCGGTCTGTGCGACGCGGCGGAGGAGCGCTACTTCCGGCGCGGTCTGGAGCGGGCCGGGCTCGGCGCGGGTCTGACCCGGACTGCGATGGAGCGGCTGGGCTTCTTCGTCTGCGACGCCGACCTCGAGGACGAGCTGATCCGCTCCCTCGGTACGGCCGCAGTGGAGCAGGTCGTCGACGCGGAGGGCGACCTGCGCTCCCTGCGTACGTTCCAGAAGCAGCCCGCACAGCAGGGACGCACCGCCGAGAAGCAGCTTCAGCGCTTCATGGGAACGACGAGCGGGCGCAAGGCGCACTATGCGCACGCGCTCATCGACGCCCTGGACCCCACCCGGATACCGAGGCCGCTGGACCGGCTGCTCGCGCACGTATGACGGCGCCGGTCAGCGGCGAGGGGCACCACCGCCGCGGTGTCAGTAGCGGTCGACGACCGGGGCTCCGGGGAACATGGAGCCGGACAGGCCCAGAGTCGCCTCGTACGCCTTCTTCTGGTCGCCGTTCTTGTCGTGCGCCTCGATGGCCTCGGTGACCGCTTCCCGCAGGGCCTCGTCGTCCTTGTGCATTCCGATGCCGTACGGCTCCTTGGTGAACGGGCTGCCGACCACCTTCAGCTTGTCCGGCTTCTGGGCGGCGTAGCCCATGAGGATCGCGTCGTCCGTGGTGACCGCGTCGACCTTTCCGTCGAGCAGTTGCGCCACGCACGCGGTGTACTTGGGCGACTCGACGGTCGAGGTGTTGTAGTCGGGCTTCTTGATCTCCTTGAGCGCGGTCGAGCCCTTGGCCGAGCAGACGGTCTTGCCCTGGAGCGAGTACGGCCCGCTGATGGTCCTGTCGTCCTTGCGGATCAGGAGGTCGGCGCCCGCCATGAAGTACGGCCCGGCGAATCCCACGCGCTGCTTGCGGTCGTCGTTGATCGTGTACGTGCCGACGTACAGGTCGACCTTGCCGTCGGCGACGGCATCCTCGCGTTCGCTGGTGTTGACCGTCTTGAACTCGATCTGCGCGGGGGAGAAGCCGAGGTCGGCCGCGATCATCTTGGCCATCTCGATGTCGAAGCCGGAGCGCTTGCCGTCCGCCTCCTCGAAACCGAGGAAGGGCTGGTCGTTCTTGGCGCCGATGACGAGCTTGCCGGCCTTCTGGGCCCGCTTCAGCGTCGTCGAGTCGATCTTGACGTTCTTGGCGACCTTGTACGTGGGCAGGGCCGGCCGGTTGAATCCCTTCGGGGAATTGGAGGGACTGTCGTCGGAGCCACCGGAGTCACCGCTGCATGCGGTGGCGCTGAGGCCGATCGTGAGCACCACGATCGTCGCGATTGAGGCGGACCTGCAGGACTTCATGGTGCAACTTCCTCTATGACCTGATTCAGCCGATTCGACGGCGCCCCAGGCCACAGAATGCCCGCCGTCGGCTCGTGCTCCGTCCTCCTCGTTGGGGAGGAGAATAAGGTACAGGACCCCCTTAGCGTCATTGCATCTGAGCGGAACTTGAGATTACGGTCTGGCCGCAAACGGCCATCTCGGGCCACCTGCCGTGAGGTGGCGGTTAAGGGAAAAATCACTTATGACTCGCCTCCGGGTGATAGAGGTCTCCGCGTCGCCCGCGGGGTCCGGGGGGTCTGCGGGGTCCCGCGGGGTCTGCGGGGTCCCGCGGGGTCCGCGGGGCGCCCCGAACCCGCGAGGGGCCGGGGCGCTTCGGCATGGGTCAGATGAGGCCCTGAGCGAGCATCGCGTCCGCGACACGCTCGAAGCCCGCGATGTTCGCGCCCGTCACATAGTCGCCGGGTGCTCCGTAGCGCTCGGCGGTCTCGTAGGTGACGCGATGGATGTCACGCATGATCTGGGCGAGTTCGTCCTCCACCCGCTCAGGTGTCCAGCTGTCGCGGGCCGCGTTCTGGCGCATCTCCAGCGCGCTGACGGCGACGCCGCCCGCGTTCGCGGCCTTGCCGGGGCCGAAGGCCACCCCCGCCTCCTGGAGGATGCCCACCGCCTCGGGTGTGGTGGGCATGTTGGCGCCCTCGGAGACGGCCTTCACGCCGTTGCGGACGAGGGTCAGGGCGTCCTGCCGATCCAGTTCGTTCTGCGTCGCCGAAGGGAAGGCGACATCGCAGGGAACATCCCATACGCGGCCACCAGGGACATAGCGGGCGGATGCCCCGCGGCGCTCGGCGTACTCGCTGACGCGTGCGCGCTCGACCTCCTTGATCTGACGCAGGAGTTCGAGGTCGATGCCCTTCTCGTCGACCACATATCCCTCGGAGTCGGAGCAGGTCAGTGCGTGGGCCCCGCTGCGCATCAGCTTCTCGATGGTGTGCACGGCGACATTTCCCGAACCGGAGACCACGGCCGACTGGCCCGCGAGCTCCTCGCCCCGCCGGCTCAGCATCTCGCCCGCGAAGAGCACGCTTCCGTAGCCCGTCGCCTGCGGGCGCATCGCCGAGCCGCCCCACGCCTCGGCTTTGCCCGTCAGCACACCCGCTTCCCAGCGGTTGGTGATGCGCCGGTACTGCCCGAAGAGGTAGCCGATCTCACGCCCGCCGACGCCGATGTCACCGGCCGGGACATCGGTGTGCTCGCCGATGTGCCGGTGCAGCTCCATCATGAACGACTGGCAGAAGCGCATGACTTCCGAGTCCGATCGTCCGCGCGGATCGAAGTCGCTGCCGCCCTTGCCACCGCCGATCCCCAGCCCGGTGAGCGCGTTCTTGAAGATCTGCTCGAAGCCGAGGAACTTCACGACGCCCAGATTCACCGAGGGGTGAAAGCGCAGACCGCCCTTGTAGGGGCCGAGCGCGCTGTTGAACTCCACCCGGAATCCCCGGTTGACGTGTACGGTGCCGCCATCGTCCTGCCAGGGCACGCGGAAGATGATCTGCCGCTCGGGCTCGCAGAGCCGCTCGATGAGCCCGGGCTGCGCGTATTCGGGACGAGCCGCGAACAGCGGAGCCAGGCTCTCCAGCACTTCCCTCGATGCCTGGTGGAATTCGGGCTCTGCCGGATTGCGGCGCTCGAGCTCGGTGCGCAGCGAAGCCAGTCTGGTCTTCGAGGAAGACAGGGTCACAGCATGTCCCTTCCTGCCCGGCCGACGGGATGACAGCCAGGCCGTGGCGGTGACGGTCCAGGTGTCGTTGCCAGCCAGCAGTACGGCCCGGTCGCTTCGACCGTTCATTGCCTCGGCTGTTTCGACGTGTCGGGCAGCAGTCTGTCGGAGTCTGACCCGCCGTGTCCGACTGTCCGTCATGTCGGCATGTCGGCATGTCGGCATGCCGACATGTCCTCCACGGGCAGGGATGTGACCCTGGCCGCGGGCGTATCGCCGGTGGCCGGCCTCCGCGCTGCACGGTGGGCGGAGTCGCCCGCCGGGCAGAGGCGTCCGTACGCCATGGGGGCGACGGTGAGTCCGGCCCGTCCAGCGCCCACGACGGCGACGCCGGTGCGTTCACTCCGCGCGGGGGAGGAGGCCAGGGGGCCGCGGGCATCCGATCAGTATGGCGGCGCCGCTTCGCCGTACTCGGAGCAACAGCCCTTGCACGCAGGCGAATTCATGTTCACCACACGAGCGCATCACGTGGGCGACGGCCGGGCGCCGTCCGTTCGCCGGATGCTCGCTGACGACCGATCCACAGTCCCCGACCGCGAGGAACCGTCCGTGAGAATGCACCGCTCGCCTCGTCTGGCAGCCGCCACCGCTCTGGGCGGGGCACTGGCCGCTCTCCTCGTTCCGGCTTCCACTCCCGCGCAGGCGCGACCGTCCGCGCTGCCCACGGTGACCCCGACCGCGGAGACCGCCGCTCTCTACGACGACGAGGCGGGCCAGAACTCCAATGCCGACGACCCGGCGATCTGGCGCAACCCCACCGACCCGGAGCGCAGTCTGGTCGTCGCCACGGCGAAGGAGGGCGGCCTGCGGGTCTACGGCCTGGACGCGAAGCTGGTCCAGTCGATTCCCGCTCCGGCGCCCCCGACGGCCGAGGACGCTCCCGGCCGGTTCAACAACGTCGACCTCGTCCACGGCCTGCGCACCCAGGCCGGCCGCGCCGATGTGGCGGTGGTCAGCGACCGCGGCAACGACCGGCTGCGCATCTACCGCATCGACCGGTCGCGCACCGGGCACCCGCTGACCGACATCACGGACCCGGCGGTCGCTCCCGTGTTCTCCGCGAACCAGCCCGAGATCAACGAACAGCGGACCGCGTACGGCCTCGCGACCTGGCGGGACAAGCGAAGCGGCCGCTCGTACGCCCTCGTCAGCCGGCGCAACCGCACCCAACTGGCGCTCCTGGAGCTGACGCCGACGGAGCACGGCACGGTCGGCTACAAGAAGATCCGCACCCTCGAACTGCCGTCGTCCTTCCGCCTCCCCAACGGCACCCGGTGGAGCCCCTGCGCCGAGCCCGACGAACTGCCGCAGGTGGAGGGAATGGTCGTCGACCCCGGCAACGGAGTGCTCTACGCGGGCCAGGAGGACATCGGCATCTGGCGTATGCGCGCCGACCTCACCGGCAAGCCGGTCCTGGTCGACAAGGTCAAGGAGTACGGCGTCCCCGGTGTCTACGACAAGGAGACCGAGGAGTGCACGCCGGGCGCCGACCCCGGCTACGGCGGCAAGCGGCTCGCGGCCGATGTCGAGGGACTGACCCTCCTCCAGGAGGACGACGGCGACGGCTACCTGATGGCGTCGAGCCAGGGGGACAACACCTTCGCCCTGTACGACCGGGAGATCGACGACGAGAACGAGTACGAGGGCGGCTTCCGCGTCGGCCACGCGTCGGCCACGCTCGACGGCAGCGAGAAGTGCGACGGCGCCGCCGTGCTCAACGAGCCGCTGGGTGACCGCTATCCGCGCGGCCTGCTGGTCGTCCAGGACGGGCACGAGACGCCGGCGGTGACGGACGGCGCAGGCGGCGACCGGGAGGCGACCGGCTTCAAGTTCGTCGATCTCGGCGCGGTGCTCGACGCCGTTGACGACGAGTGAAGTTGATCGGGTGATGTCGGGGCTGTTCGCCTGACGGCCTGGGGGTGGTTTCGGTAGCTGCGGACTGTGAGATACGCATAGCGCAGCACGAGAAATGCGACGTCAAAGCCGACTTGAACTCAACGGAGTTTCAACCACGCCCCGCCGACCGCAACCTGCAAGGCCCAACTCCGGCGACCGCCAACTGAAATGCGGCCTCAAGCGATCATTAAGGGAGTCTTAAGCCAGGCTTCCACCGTCGTGCGCGTGAAGCCATTCACCTAGTATCAGCCATACCCCACAGGGGAGTTCGGCGCCCGACGGGAGTCCACAACTCCACGTACGTCGTCGTTCAACCGCACACCCCCCCCCACAACCGAAGGCGCAGCGCATATGAGTACGCAAGACCAGGAAAATTCCACCCCGACAAACCCTCCCCGTTCACACCGGCGCGTTTCAGGAGGCTCAGCGCGGATGCGGATCGCGGTGACCAGCGGTCTCGCCCTCGCGTTCCTGGGCGGCGGTGTGGCCCTCGCCAGCGGCGCCTCGGCGGACGAGGGGTTCGCCCAGGGCACGTTGGCACAGGTGGCCGACGAGCCGAACGATGCCACTCCGGTAGACGCCTCCCCGGTCCCCGGCGGGAATGAGCTGCCGTGGTGGTTCCCCCACTAGTACCAGTGCTGTGCAGCCCAAGTAGCTAGGGCCTTTCCTCTCGAGAAATTCCCGGGCTCCACGGATGCCCGGAGTTCCCCGGCTCATCGGGAGGGCCTGGGAACTCCGGCGCCATCCACGCCGAGGTGGTCCGTCGCCGTGTCCTGGGCTCCCGCGGCGCCGACCTGGGCGTACGCACCCGGATTGCTGCCGCCGGGGGGCTGCCTGCATGCCCCTGTCCTGGCATTCTGTGCGGGTCCGCCGCGGTGCCGCTCCGCCGGACCCGGCCCGCTGGCCGGTTCGTGGAGGAGAGGGACCGGACGTGGAACCAACGACTGCCCGGGAGCAGCCCGGCGTGCTGCCCGCGGGGCTCGCCGCGGCGATACTCGGCACGGCCGAGGAGATCGCGGCGCTGCTGCGCGGCCGGACGGACACGGGTGTCCCGGTCCCCGGTTCCGAGTGGACCCTCGGCGAGGCGGCAGCCCACCTGGCGCAGGCCAACGAGCTGATGGCCGACATCGCGGCAGGGCAGGAACGCAGCCACGGGGACGGCACGCCGCAGAGTCTCGCGGCGGCCAATGAACGCGTCCTCGCCCAGTTCGGCGAGCGTGTGGCCGACCCGCTGGCCGAGATGATCGTCGCGCAGGCCGCGGCCTTCCTCGAAGCCGCGGACCGGCGCCCGGCCGAGGACATCGTGAGCACCCCGCTGGGCACCATGGACCTGGCCACCTTCGGCTCGTACCTGCTCACACACATGCTCGGCCATGGCTACGACCTTGCCCGCGCGGTGGGCCGGGACCATATGCTCGACCGCGCCCGGGTCGAACTGTCCCTTCCCTTCATGATCACGAGCATGCCCCGGGTCGTCGCCGCCCCGGCCGCCGGACTCCGTGCCCGCTACGAGATCCGACTGCGCGCCGGCACCCGCTTCACGGTGACCTTCACCGACGGCGCGGTGAGCGTCGGCCCCCGGCCCGTCGGCCGCCCCGACTGCACCATCGTCATCGAGCCGGTCACTTTTCTGCTGATCGCTCTCGGCCGCTGCGACCCCTGGGGCGCCATGGCGCGCGGCCGAATCCTGGCCTGGGGGCGCAAGGCATGGCTCGCGCCTCGCTTCCCCACCCTCTTCAAGGCGCCCTGAGCCGGGACTCCGCACGACCGGCGACCATCCTGACCGGTCCTACGACGGACCGGCCCCGGTCACCGCAACGGCACGGGCCACGAGCAGGGCCACGTCGTCATGGTCACCTGGCCTGCGCAGCGAGTCCAGCAGCAGGTCGCAGGTCTCCTCCAGAGAGCGCTGGGGGCCCGCGAGGAGGTCGAGAAGGGCGTCGAGACGTTCGTCGATGGCCTGGTCACGTGTCTCGACCAGGCCATCGGTGTACAGGACCAGATCGTCGCCGGGCTCCAGCGTGACCGTGGTGGTGTGGAAGGCGACGTTGCCGACGCCCAGCGGGGCACCCGTGGGCAGATCCAGCAGCGCGGGCGGCCGGCCGGGACGGACCAGCGCGGGCGGGAGGTGCCCGGCGCTGGAGATGAGGCACTGGCCCTGGCGGGGGTCGTACACGGCATAGATGCAGGTCGTGATGGTCTGCCCCATGCGGTCGGTGATGCGGTCGAGGTGGCGCTGCACCTCGGCCGGGTCGAGGTCGAGTTCGGCCAGGGTGCGGGTGGCCGTGCGGAGTTGGCCCATGGTGGCGGCGGCGCTGATGCCGCTGCCCATGACGTCGCCGACGACCAGCGCGGTCTTGTCGTCCGTCAGCGGGATGACGTCGAACCAGTCGCCGCCGACCTCGATGGCCGCCTCGGCCGGCTGGTAGCGGTACGCGATCTCCAGGCCCGGCTGGTCCGGAGGGCGCTGCGGGAGGAGGCTGCGCTGGAGCGTGAGGGCGGTGTTGCGCACCTGCCGGTACCAGCGGGCGTTGTCGATGCACACGGCGGCGCGGGCGGCGAGCTCTCCTGCCAGGACCTCGTCGTCGGCGTTGAACGGTTCGGCGTTGCGGCTGCGCTTCAGGTCCAGGGCGCCGAGTACCTCGCCGCGGGCGATCAGCGGCACCGCGAGGTAGGAGTGCACGCCCGCGGCGGCCAGCAGCGCCGCGGCGTCGGGACTGCGGGCGATACGCGCCAGATCATCGGGCTGCACTCGAGGGACACGGACCGGGCGTCCGGTGTTCACACAGTGGGTGACCAGCCGGTCCGCCTCGTAGCGGGCGACCTCGCCGGGCTGATCGGCCGCCTGGACGGCGACGGTGGGGTGGGACGCGGCCACGGCGAGGGAGCGGAACACCGCGGGGCCTTCGTGCAGCACGGATCCGGAGCGGCCGTTGAGGACGCTGTCGAGCACGTCGACGGCCGCTATGTCGGCCAGCTCGGGCACCGACACCTCCGCGAGCTCCCGTGCCGTCTGGTCGAGGTCGAGCGTGGTGCCGAGGCGGATGGACGCGTCCGCGACCAGCGCGAGGCGCTGCCGGGCCTGCGCGGCCTCGGTGGTCGCGCGGTGCCGCGCGGTGATGTCCACGACGGAGGTGGCCAGCCCCAGGACCTCCCCGTTGGACGATTCCAGCCGGTAGAAAGACACCGACCAGGCATGCTCGCGGTCCGGCTCTGCCGGGGTGCGGGCCACGGACTCCCGGTCCAGGATCGGGACGCCGGTGTCGAGCACCTCGCGCATGTCGGCCTCGATGGCTTCGGTGTCCAGGAAGGGCAGCGCCTCGCGTACGTACTTGCCGACGTGCTCGGCGGCGGGCAGGCCGTTGATGCGTTCCAGCGCCGGGTTGACCATGACGTACCGCAGCTCGGTGTCCACGACCGCCAGCCCGATGGGCGACTGCGAGATCAGCCGGGTGGACAGCGCCAGATCCCGCTCCACCCCGCGCAGAGTCGTCTGCTCGGTGGCCAGGCCCAGGGCGTACAGATCCTTCTGGTCGTCCTCCAGCCGCATGTTGCGGAACTCCACGAGCAGCGTGCTGCCGTCCCTGTGCCGCACGGGGAAGACGCCGGTCCAGCCCTCTTCGCCTCTCATGACCCTGGTGAACAGCCGGCGCACCAGTTCCAGACGGTTCTCATGGACCAGCAGGCGGCCCGCGTAATGTCCGAGCGCCTCCTCGGCGGTGTATCCGAACAGATTTGCGGCCTGCGGGCTCCACAGCACGATCCGGCCGTCCGAGTCCAGGACGACGGCGGCGACGTTCAGCACATCCAGGAGGCCTCCGGGCTCGGACGTGCTGGGCCTCGTCAAGGCGGGGTCGACCGGGAAGGGCTCGCGTGCACACATCCCAGGGTCCTCCGTCCGACTGCCGCCTGTGCTTCCCGGTGCCGACCTCCGCCCCGGGCGACGCCCGCGGCTCCCGATCTGTCCCATCGTCGCTGCTTTCCTGCCGTCGCCTCTACTGTTCCGTCCCAAGAGGTGGGCTTCTGTGGAGGTCGCTACCCCCCGCGTGCCCACCTCGGGCGAAAATATGGCTGGGGCTTCGGCGCCGTGGACCAGGCAACTCTCCGCTCTCGACGATCATGGCATAGCTGCATGGCTGGTGCATCAAAGTGGAGCGGGCCGACTGCGCCGGATGACGGTTTGGTTGCGTGCCGCCGATGTGCCGTTCCCGTGGCCTGACTGGGTCGTTGGTCGGGCATGAACGCCACCGACAACAATCCGATCCCCGTTCCCGACGCGCGCCTCACGGGCGCCTACTGGCTTGCCCCGCGGGCACATGAGCAGGACACCTGTACGTGGTGCGTGCAGCTGCGGGAAGCCGACGCCCATGCCCGGCCCGTCCAGCGGGAGGGAAGACGTTCACCCGAGCCCTGGATCGTCCCTCCGGGGCTGCCGCCGCGCCCGGCCCAGTCCGGCACCTGACCCGGAGCGTCACGCCAGGGCATTGCCGCGCACCAGCAGCAGCGCCAGATCGACCGCCGCCACGGCCACCGTCGCGGTGAATGCCGCCTTGCGCCAGTGCCGGCCGGCTGCGAGCCCCGCGACCGCCGCCGCCGACGCTGCCGCGAGTGCGGCAGCTCCCCAGACGCCGGGCGGACCCGCGGGGCCCAGCGCCAGAACCGCCGATGCCGCCACCAGGGGCACCGGCAGCAGCAGCCGGGTGGCCGTGACGCCCAGCCGGTGCGGCAGACCGCGTACTCCCGCGCGGAGATCGTCTCCGATGTCGGGAAGGACATCGCCCAGGTGGGCCGCGAGACCGAGCAGCGCTCCGGCTGTCACGGCCCACCACGGGGGCCAGGGACGGCCGGGCATGCTCAGGGCTACGACGGCGGGCAAGCCGCCGAAACCGATCGCATAGGGCAGCCACGACAGAGCGGTCGCCTTGAGCCTCACGTTGTACAGCCACGCCGCCGCCACCGCGGCCAGATGCACCGTACCGGCGAGTGGGCCGCACGCCAGCGAGAGAGGCACGCACACCAGGAGTGCCGCGCAGGCGGCCACCCACACCGCCCTCCGGCCGACCCTGCCGTCGGCCACCGGTTTGCCCCGGCGCCCGGCCGCGGCGTCCCGCCGCGCGTCGAGGGCGTCGTTGCACCAGCCCACCGAGAGCTGTCCGGCCAGCACGGCCGCGCCGATCAGCGCGCAACGGCCCCCGCCGAGCCCGGCGCTGACGGCCAGTGTGCTGCTCAGGGCGGTCACGGCGACCACCGGCCCCGGATGGCAGGACAGGGCCAGTCCGACCGTGGGGCCGAGCGGCCACGCCGTCACCTCGCACGCCTGCGGCTGATCCTGGACGTCCACGGTGCGATCGTAGGCACGGGAGCCGCCGAGAACGCGTGAGCCGCACGGGCGACTTGCGGTGACTCCTGTCCGTGCGCGGGCAGTGATGAGGTTCATGACGCCTCCGAAGCGGGACACGGGATGACCCGGATCGCAGCCGTACACGGCGCCCTGGCACCACACCGCCACACCCAGCGCGAGATCACCGACATGGTGGCGCGCGTGTGCCTTCCGCGGGGCGCGGACCGCCGTGCGCTCGACCGCCTCCACGAGAACGCGCGGGTGCGCACCCGGCATGTGGTGCTGCCCCTGGAGCGCTACGGCGAACTGGACGGCCTCGGCGACGCCAACGACGCCTTCATCGCCGCTGCCACCGACCTCGGTGCGCAGGCGGTACGCGGCGCACTGCGGAGTGCGGGGCTGAGGCCCGCCGACGTGGACCTGCTGATGTTCACCTCCGTCACCGGAGTGGCGGCACCCTCGGTCGATGCCCGGCTGGTCGGGCGCCTCGGCCTGCGACCCGACGTGAAACGCCTTCCCGTCTTCGGCCTGGGCTGCGTCGCCGGAGCCGCCGGTGTGGCGCGCCTGCACGACTACCTGCTCGGATGGCCCGACCATGTGGCCGTGCTGCTCTCGGTCGAGCTGTGCTCCCTCACTTTCCAGCGTGGCGACGCTACGCCCGCCAACCTGGTGGCGTCAGGGCTGTTCGGCGACGGGGCGGCGGCGGTGGTCGCGGTCGGCGGCCGTCGGGCGCCGGCGGGCGGGCCCGAAGTCGTGGCGACGCGCAGCCGGATGTATCCGGACACCGAACACCTGATGGGGTGGGACATCCGAAGCTCCGGCTTCAAGGTGGTTCTCGACGCCGCCGTCCCCGACGTCGTACGCCGGTATCTCGCCGACGACGTCCACGGCTTCCTGGAGGAGCACGGTCTCAAGCCGAAGGACGTCGCCCACTGGGTGTGTCACCCGGGCGGACCCAAGGTCCTGGAAGCCGTCTCCGATGCCCTCTCGCTGCCCGAAGGAGCCCTCGACGTCACGTGGCGCTCGCTGGCCGACGTGGGCAACCTCTCGTCGTCCTCGGTCCTGCACGTCCTGCGGGACACGCTGGAGCAGAGACGGCCCGAACCGGGAACACCCGGTCTCCTGATGGCCATGGGGCCCGGATTCTGCTGCGAACTGGTGCTGCTGCGCTGGTAGGTCGGAGGACGCGTGATCTGGTACACCGCTCTCGTGCTTGCGGTCGCGGGCGAGCGTCTCGTCGAACTCGCCGTGGCGGTGCGCAACACGCGCTGGAGCCTCGCCCGCGGCGGTACGGAGACCGGCCGCGGCCACTACCCGCCGATGGTCGCCCTGCACACCGCCCTGCTGGCCGGCTGTCTCCTTGAAGTCCGGGTGGCCGGCCGCCCGTTCCTGCCGCTGCCCGGCTGGACCATGGTGGCGGTGCTCCTCGCCGCGCAGACCCTGCGCTGGTGGTGCATCCGCACGCTCGGATATCAGTGGAACACCCGTGTCATCGTCGTCCCGGGCCTGCCCCGGGTCACCGGAGGGCCCTACCGGTGGCTGCGCCACCCCAACTACGTCGCGGTGGCCGCCGAGGGCCTGGCGCTGCCGCTGGTCCACGGCGCGTGGGTGACCGCCGTCGCCTTCACCGCGCTCAACGGGGTGCTGCTTGCGGTGCGCATCCGGTGCGAGGACGGGGCGCTGGCCACGATGGCGGCGGACGGACAGGCATGATCGACCTCCTGGTGGCGGGCGGCGGCCCGGCCGGCCTGGCGGTCGCGATCCACGCCGTCCGGGCGGGGATGGAAGCCGTCGTGCTCGAACCGCGCGCGGCTCCTGTCGACAAGGCCTGCGGCGAGGGAATCATGCCCAGCGGGGTGGCGGCGCTGCGGTCGCTGGGCGTCGACGTGCCCGGCCACGGCCTGCGCGGGATCCGTTACGTCGAGGGCGCCCGCCACGCGGAGGCGACGTTCGGGGAGGGAGCCGGACGCGGTCTCGGAGTCCGGCGCACCGAACTCCATGCCGCGCTGCACCGCAGGGCCGTGGAGCTGGGGGTACGGATCGTGCCGGGCAAGGCGGGGGAGATCCGCCAGGACCAGGACCGTGTGCGCACCTCGGGGCTGACGGCACGTTGGCTCGTCGCCGCCGACGGGCTGCACTCCCCGCTACGCCGCGAGCTCGGACTCGACCGGCCCGGCGGGGGGCCTCGCCGCTACGGTCTGCGCCGCCACTACCGCATCGCTCCCTGGACGGACTTCGTCGAAGTGCACTGGTCCCGTCATGGCGAGGCGTATGTGACCCCGGTCGGGGACGACCTGGTGGGCGTCGCCGTACTCAGTGGTGACCGCCGCTCCCACGACGAGCACCTGAGCGCCTTTCCCGCCCTGGCGTCCCTGCTCCACGGCCGGGCGTCGGGTCCGGTGCGCGGCGCCGGGCCCCTGCGCCAGCGGGCCCGGACCCAACGGGCCGGGCGCGTCCTGCTGGTCGGCGACGCGGCGGGCTATGTCGACGCCCTGACCGGCGAAGGCATCGCCCTGGCCATGGCGACGGCCGCCGCGGCCGTCGGCTGCCTTGTCTCCGGCCGGCCTCAGGTCTACCCGGCCCGGTGGGCACGGCTGACGAGACGTCACCGTCTGCTCACCGCGGGTCTGCTGCTGGCGGCCCGGCAGCCCGCCGCGGCACGCTTGATCGTCCCGGCGGCCTGCCGTGTGCCGGGCGTCTTCCGGGCGGCGGTGCGGGCCCTTCAGTAGACGGCGACCGTCGGGCCGGGCAGGGGCGCTCAAGCGATGCCGAGGTGGACAGTGCGATGCTGGCGGTGTGCCCCACACGCCCCGCGCGCCACAATCCATAACAGCCGACTCACCACACCCCGCGGTGAGCCCGCTGCTGACCCAGTCCTGGCTCGATCTGGCGTTCCTGCACTGGGCCGCCGATCCGGCCGATGTGGCACCGCTCCTGCCGGCCGGGACCGTCCCCGACACCCTGCACGGGGTCACCTACGTCGGACTCGTCGCCTTCCGGATGCACCGGGTCGGCTGGTTCAGTCTCCCCGGCATCCCCTACCTGGGCACGTTTCCCGAGACCAATGTGCGGCTCTATTCGGTGGACGCCCATGGACGCCGCGGGGTGGTCTTCCGGTCCCTGGACGCCTCACGGCTGATCCCGGTGGCGTTCGCGCGCACGGTGTTCCGGCTGCCGTACCTGTGGTCCAGGATGGCGATCCGGCGCGACGGCGACACCCTCACGTACACCAGTACCCGTCGCTGGCCCGGACCGCGCGGCGCGCACAGCAGGATCTCCCTGCGGATCGGTGAGCGGGTTGAGGAGCCCAGCGAGCTCGAACACTTCCTGACCGCCCGCTGGGGCATGCACAACACCTTCTTCGGACGGCAGGTGTACCTGCCGAACACTCATCCGCGCTGGCCCCTCCACCGCGCCGGACTCATCGAGTGCGACGAGAACCTGGTGACGGCGGCGGGACTGCCCGAACCGGCGGGGGAGCCGGTGAGCGTCCTGTATTCACCGGGTGTCCCGGTACGCTTCGGCCGCCCCGCCCGCCCCGGCGGCATCCCCACCCCCTGAAACCCGCGTGGGCCGGGGCTGGGACTCAGTGTGTGAGGGCCAGGACGCCGAGGATGAATCCGTCCTCGTCGACCACGGGCGAGACAGCGAGATCCCGGGCCCGCATGGCGTACTCCGCTTCGAGCAGCGACGTCTCGGACAGGGTGAAAGGGCCCCGGTCGTGGACGATGTCGCGCAACCGAGTGTCCTCGGCGTACCAGGAGCCGCTGCGGTACGCGGTGAGCTGGGTCCGGGAGACCAGACCGGCACAGCGGTCGTCCTCGCCGCGGACGATCAGATGTCCCACGCCCGCGCTGATGAGGACGGAGAGCGCGACATCGACGATCATGTCGTCACCGACCTGTGGGCCGGGCGAGGTCATGACGTCGGCGGCGGTCAGCGCGTCGTGGTGGTGCGACGTCCGGGGATGAGTGAGCATCAGCGTCAATGGACACCTTCCGTGTTGGGTGGATCAGATGAGCCGTGGCGAATGCCAGGGCCCGGATGTCATGCGGCGTTTCTGGCGGCGGACGAGCGCTGCGAGCCGCCTGTACGGCCCGACGTGCCGGTACGTCCCTGGGACGCGCCACCCGAGCGGCGGGCCTGGGACGGGCGGCTGCGCCGGCCCCGGGACGTCGAGGCGCTTCGCTTGGCCCGCTCCACGACCGGCGCGCTGATGGTGACCGGGACACCCGACGGCGCCTGCGCCCCCGTGATGCGGCTCAGTTCGGCTTCGCCGGAGCGCACCTGGGTGGTCTGCGGAGTGATGCCCGCGTGGCCCATCAGACGGGTCATCTCGCGGCGCTGGTTGGGCAGGACCAGCGTGACGACGCAGCCGGACTCACCGGCGCGGGCGGTCCGGCCGCCGCGGTGCAGATAGTCCTTGTGGTCGCTGGGCGGGTCCACGTTGACGACCAGGTCGAGGTTGTCGACGTGGATGCCGCGGGCCGCGACATTGGTGGCCACCAGGACCGTGACGTGCCCGGTCTTGAACTGGGCCAGGGTGCGGGTGCGCTGGGGCTGCGACTTGCCGCCGTGCAGCGCCGCGGCGCGCACACCGCTGTTCAGCAGATGCTTGGTGAGCTGGTCGACCGCGTGCTTGGTGTCCAGGAACATGATCGTCCGGCCCTCGCGCGCGGCGATCTCGGTCGTCGTGGCGTACTTGTCGGAGCCGTGCACATGCAGGACGTGGTGCTCCATCGTGGTCACCGCCCCCGCCGACGGGTCGACGGAGTGGACCACCGGGTCGTGCAGATAACGGCGGACCAGGAGGTCGACATTGCGGTCCAGGGTGGCGGAGAAAAGCATCCGCTGGCCCTCGGGCCGTACCTGGTCGAGCAGTTCGGTGACCTGGGGCATGAAGCCCATGTCCGCCATCTGGTCGGCCTCGTCCAGCACGGTGATGCCGACGCGGTCGAGCCGGCAGTCGCCGCGCTCGATGAGGTCCTTGAGCCTGCCGGGTGTCGCGACGACGACCTCGGCCCCGCCGCGCAGCGCGCCCGCCTGCCGGCCGATCGACATACCGCCGACCACCGTCGTCAGCCGCAGCTTCAGCGAGCGGGCGTACGGGGTGAGAGCGTCGGTGACCTGCTGGGCCAGCTCCCGGGTGGGCACGAGAACCAGAGCCAGCGGCTGCTTGGGCTCGGCGCGCCTCCCCTCGGTGCGTGCCAGAAGAGCCAGGCCGAACGCGAGTGTCTTGCCGGAGCCGGTGCGTCCGCGGCCCAGGACGTCGCGGCCCGCGAGAGTGTTGGGCAGGGTCGCGGCCTGGATCGGGAACGGCACGGTGACGCCCTCGGCGTGGAGCGCCGACAGCAACGGAGCGGGCATGTCGAGTTCGGCGAATGCCTCGATGGCGGGCAGCGCCGGGGTGATGGTGACGGGGAGCGCGAACTCCCCCTGCACCGCGGCGGGACGGCGCCCGTATCCGCCGGAGCGGCCGGAGCCGGCCGGGCGGCCGGGAGCGCCGCCGCGCCCCTGCGACTGCGAACGGAAGCCGCCGCTTCTGCCGGAGCCGGCGTTGTCGCCCTTGCGGGTGCGGGAGTAGCGGTCGTTCGTGCGAGCTGTGCGGTTCAAGCCAGAACCTTCCTCGACAGGGCACGTATCGAGGGATTCCCGGCAGCCACACAAGGCACGGAGAATCGCAAGAACGAGCCGGAGCAATACGAAGACGCAGCCCGGCCGCCGCAGCGAAATGCGGGGCGGGCTCGTTTCAATGACTGACTCGCGCCGCGTCAATGGGGCGCAAAGTCATAAGAGTTCGGCCGGAAGTGTGTCCGGCGGGAGCCATGGGCGTGTTGTCCGCCCTACGGCGAGAAGAACCGCCGGGGTCGGGCGCATGCCGATGGCAGCGGTCCGGTCGGCGTCGGGAACGCAACGAGCTGGGGCCCGCACCCCCAGGTGCGGGCCCCAGCTGCGTGTACGCGTGAGCGTCAGGCGGGAGTGATGTTCTCGGCCTGCGGGCCCTTCTGGCCCTGCGTGACGTCGAAGTTCACCTTCTGGCCTTCCTGCAGCTCACGGAAGCCCTGGGCGGCGATGTTCGAGTAGTGGGCGAAGACGTCGGGGCCGCCACCCTCCTGCTCGATGAAGCCGAAGCCCTTTTCCGCGTTGAACCACTTGACGGTGCCAGTAGCCATGTCTTTTTTCTCCTTCGGGGCAGTGCCCGGTACCCGCACTGTGCGGATACCGTGTCGCCGCGATGATCGCCCCGTCCGGAATGAATCCGGAAATACATAAGTGCACACACCGGCGGTTACACCGGTGCGGGCACTTGAAGTCTTTGGGAACCACAACTGCAACTGAGAACAACGGTAGCACGGCGCAAGCGGCCGGGCGCGGCGAGTAATATCACTCCGCCCGCCGCGCCATAAACTCTCATCGCGTACGGTCCGAATATCTGTGCCTGCGGCCATAGATATTCGGATGCCGGTGGTCAGGGGGCGGTGGATCCGCCCGCCTCCGCAGGGCTGCGGCGCAGTTCCTCGTTGATCCGCAGGGCCTCTTCGAGCTGGTCCTCCAGAATGACGATGCGGCAGGCCGCCTCGATCGGCGTGCCGCCGTCGACCAGTTCGCGTGCGCGTGCGGCGATGCGCAGTTGGTAGCGGGAGTAACGGCGATGGCCTCCCTCGGACCGCAGCGGGGTGATCAGCCGGGCCTCGCCCACGGCCCTCAGGAAGCCGGGGGTGGTGCCGATCATTTCGGCGGCACGCCCCATGGTGTAGGCGGGGTAGTCGTCGTCGTCGAATCGATCAGTGTTGGGCGAGGGGGTTTCCTGCGGCATCGTCACCTTTTCTGGAACGCGTCGAGGGGCCCCGGTGCGTAGACACCGGGGCCCCGAGGGGTATCAACACCATCTGCCGGCGCTGTGCGCTGGCTTTCGTATTCCGCGGGTCCGTCCCTGAGGGCGGAGCTGCGGGGATCGCGGATGCGTGACCGGGGACCACCTTCCCATCGGGGTCTGCGGTACCCGAGCGAAGTCGATCCTCGCCCGGGCGATCCTGATGGCGTCTGCTCCTCTCTCTTCTCGGTCCTGCTCTGATCATTTGTCGCCTCGTCGGCGACTCTGTCGGCTACGGAAGAAACCCTACCCATGAGGGAGCGTAATTTCTACTGTGTCGGGGGCAGATTTTCCTGGTTCCGGAGTGAACTATTGCCGCACCGCCGCTTCGCTGTCGCCGCCGCCCCGCCGCGGCCGGGACCCTCGGAGGCCTGCCGCGGAAACTTTTTCGGAAGATCTTGGCCGAGGATGTCGAAAACGCGGCGCCGGTTTCTACCTGTCCATGAGCGCGCCGAGAAGGTGCACCAGCGTGAGGAGCAGGCCATGAAGTACATGCTGTTGATGCAGTTCAGCGAAGCGGCGGCGGAGTTCCCGTCGATCGCCACCTGGACCCCCGAGGAGATCCAGGCGCACATCGCGTTCATGCACGAGGCGAACAAGAAGATCGCCGACGCCGGGGAGCGGGTGGACGCGCAGGGGCTGGCCATGCCGGAGCAGGCCAGGATCGTGCGCGCGGGCGAAGGCGGAGCCCCGCTGATCACCGAGGGCCCCTACCCTGAGACCAAGGAGTTCGTGGCGGGCTGGTGGATCGTCGACTGCGAGACGCCCGAGCGGGCGTACGAGATCGCGGCGTTCATCTCGACCGCGCCCGGCCCGGGCGGCGCCCCGCTGAACATGCCGATCGAAGTGCGCCAGGTGATGTCGGCACCGACCGAGGAGCTGTAGGTACTGACCGCACTGGACACGGACACCAACGCCCTGCTGCGCCAACTGGCGCCGCAGGTCGTCGGTGTGCTCACCAGGCGCTACGGCGACTTCGACACCGCCGAGGACGCGGTCCAGGAGGCGCTGCTCGCCGCCGCGACCCAGTGGCCGCAGGAGGGCGTGCCGCTCAACCCGAGGGGCTGGCTGATCCAGGTCGCGAACCGCCGTATGACCGAGCAGGTGCGCAGCGAACAGGCTCGTCGGCGGCGGGAGGACCTCGCGGCCAGACGCGAACCGGCGGACCGGCGTTCGGCACCGGCAGCCGACGAGGACGAGGCGCTGGACCGGGACGACACTCTGATCCTGCTGTTCATGTGCGCGCACCCCGCGCTGACGCGCGCCTCGGCGGTCGCTCTCACCCTGCGGTCGGTCGGCGGCCTGACCACGGGCGAGATCGCCCATGCCTTCATGGTGCCCGACGCGACGATGGCTCAGCGGATCAGCCGGGCCAAGCGGCAGATCAAGGCCTCTCGGATCCCCTTCCGGATGCCGGACCGCACCGACTGGGCCTCCCGGCTCGACGCGGTGCTCTCCGTTCTCTATCTGATCTTCAACGAGGGCTATGCCAGCAGTGGTGGCCCCGCCCTGCAGCGCGTCGAACTCTCCCGGGAGGCGATCCGGCTGGCGCGGGCCGTCCGTCGGCACCTCCCCGACGACAGCGAGGTCGCCGGACTTCTCGCGCTGATGCTGCTCAACCACGCCCGCAGCCCGGCCCGTACGGGACCGGACGGTGAACTGGTCCCGCTCGCCGGGCAGGACCGCAGCCTGTGGGACGGCGATGCCATCGAGGAGGGCATCGCCCTGGTCACCTCGGCCCTGCCCAACGGACCTGTCGGGCCCTACCAGGTCCAGGCCGCGGTGGCCGCCGTCCACGACGAGGCGAAGCGGGTCGAGGACACCGACTGGCCGCAGATTCTCGCGCTGTACGCGGTGTTGGAGCGCATCTCGCCCAACCCGCTGGTCTCGCTCAACCGGGCGGTCGCCGCAGCCATGGTCCATGGCCCGGCCGCCGGTCTGGACATCGTCAAGGCCCTCGACGCGGACGGACGCCTGGCGGACCACCATCGTCTGTACGCGGTCAGGGCCCATCTCCTTGAGATGCTCGGCGACCGGCAGGCCGCAATCGAGAACTACCGTGCGGCGGCGAACCGCACGATAAGCCTTCCGGAGCGACACCACCTCGCCATTCGCGCCGCCGAACTTGCCGCGTCGCTCGCGCCGCCGTCCGCGGGCGGTGCCCGGAAGGCCGAGAACACGGAGGAGGTCAGACGCGGAGAACGCGGCTGAGGTGTGCGGACAGCTCCGATGCCTCCGGCGGGGTCTGCCGCAGCCCCAGGTAGCCGTCCGGGCGGATCAGCAGTGCTGTGGGGCCCTGGGCGTGGTACACCTTCTGGAATTCTCCGCGGCTGTCGCGATGGGCCGGAAGCTCCAGGGTGCCCCTCTCCAGACCGGGCGCGAGCACGGCATGGGCGCCCACCTGCCCATGAGTCAGCTCCTTGGCCGCCGCGGCCAGTTCGTCGAATCCGGCGCTCCGGCCTTCGCCGTCCGCGTAGAGGAGCAGCAGATGGCCCCGGTCGCGGATCAGGTCGAACAGTCGCATCGGGAAGGTGGCGATGTCGCCGAGTAGACCGCCGCAGTCCGGTGCGCGGTCGCCGGCACGGGGACCGGACTGTCCGGGGGTGTCCGGCCCCACGATCGGGCTGCCGCGGTAGGAGATCAGCAGTTGGGCCTCCCGCAGCATGACGGTGGCCGGATCGTCGGGGTCGGCCTGGATGCCGTCGGTCGCATGCCGGACCGTGCGTCCCACCACCTCTTCCCCCACAGGCCGGCGTTCGGCGTCGTAGGTGTCGAGCAGCTGCGGGTGCGCGGTCCCGGTGAGTGTCAGGGCCAGCTTCCAGGCCAGGTTGTACGCGTCCTGGATACCGGTGTTCATGCCCTGGGCGCCGGTGGGTGGATGGATGTGCGCGGCGTCCCCGGCGACGAAGACCCGGCCGTCGGAGTAGCGGTTCACGATCCGGTGACTGATGCGGAATACGGAGGACCAGCGGAGGGAGGATGCGGTGGTCGGCTCCGGAGCCATCCGGTCGAGGACGGCCTGGACGTGTTCGAGCCCGGGCGCGCGTCCGCCCTCCAGGCCGTGGGTCACCTCGTCACCCTCCGGCTGGTTCTGGGTGGAGAGCTCGGGAGGGACGAGCATGGACATGCGGTAGCGGCAGTGGCCGGGCAGGGGAATGCACACCAGGATGTCGTCGGTCGAACCGTCGGTCTGGTGGATGGCGCGCACTCCGTAGCCCGGCGGCAGGCTCCAGTCGACCTCGACATCCGCCAGCATGTACTCGTCGGGGAAGGCTCCGCCCTCGAAGGTCAGCCCGAGTCCCTTGCGGACGGCGCTGTGCGCGCCGTCGCAGCCGATGAGGTAGCGGGAGCGGACTTCCTCCTCCTCGCCGGACGATGTGGTGAGCCGGCTCCGGACGCCGCCCGCGTCCTGCTCGAACGAGACCAGTTCGGTGCCGCGCTCGACAAGGGTGTCCCAGTGGTGGAGGTGCTCCTCGATGAGCCGCTCGGTCTCGTACTGCGGCAGGGCGGCAAAGCGGTAGGGCACGTCCGGCGGCAGCTCCAGGTCGATGCGCACATGCTGTGCGCCGTTCAGATACATCAGCTGACCGCGCGCCGGTATCGCGGCGTCCAGGACCGCGTTCACCATTCCCATCCGGTCCCAGATCTCCAGAGTCCGGGGCTGGATGCCCACGGCCTTCGCGTACGGAAGGCGGGCCGGGAGTCGGTCGATGATGCGGCAGCCGACGCCCTGCCGTCGGAGTTCGGCCGCCGCGGTGAGCCCGACCGGGCCCGCACCGACGACCAGTACATCTGTGTCCACCACTGGCGTCTCCCGCCGAGAGAACCTGGTGCTCCGGCCGGCGCACCCCGGGCCGCGAAGCCCCGGACCGCCGTCTGCCGTCCCCCGCGCTTCCATCGTCGCCCGGCGCTGCGCGTCCGGCTACTTCAGCGACGCCTCGCATGCTTCTTGACCGTGGATCGCGCCTCCACGATGCTGGTGTTGCGACACGTGAGATGCGTGCCGTAATAAGCAACGGATGTATGGGCGTCCGCGGGCGCCCGTCAGTCGAGGAGTGGCCATGGCTCACCAGGTTCGTGCTGTTGTCGCACCGGGGAAGAACGAGCCGGTGAGGGTCGAGACGATCATCGTGCCCGATCCGGGGCCGGGTGAGGTGCTGGTGAAGGTGCAGGCCTGCGGGGTGTGCCATACCGATCTCCACTACAAGCAGGGCGGGATCAGTGACGACTTTCCGTTCCTGCTCGGCCATGAGGCGGCGGGTGTGGTGGAGGCGGTCGGTGAGGGCGTCACCGAGGTGGGACCGGGTGACTTCGTCGTCCTGAACTGGCGTGCGGTCTGCGGCCAGTGCCGGGCCTGTCTGCGGGGCCGTCCCTGGTACTGCTTCGACACGCACAACGCCCGGCAGAAGATGACCCTGCTGGACGGCACGGTGCTGTCTCCGGCGCTTGGTATCGGTGCCTTCGCGGAGAAGACCCTGGTGGCTGCCGGGCAGTGCACGAAGGTCGACGAGCGTGCCTCGGCGACGGTCGCCGGTCTTCTCGGCTGTGGTGTGATGGCGGGTATCGGTGCCGCGATCAACACCGGGAAGGTGGGCCGCGGTGACTCGGTCGCCGTCATCGGCTGCGGCGGTGTGGGCGATGCCGCGGTCGTGGGAGCCCGCCTCGCGGGCGCGGCGAAGATCATCGCCGTCGACATCGACGACCGCAAACTGCAGACGGCGAAGACCATGGGCGCCACCCACACCGTCAACTCCAGACAGAGCGACCCCGTCGAGGCGATCCGCGAACTCACCGGCGGTTTCGGCGCCGACGTCGTCATCGAGGCCGTCGGACGCCCCGAGACATACCAGCAGGCCTTCCACGCCCGCGACCTGGCCGGCACCGTCGTCCTCGTCGGCGTCCCCACCCCCGAGATGAAGCTGGAACTGCCCCTCCTCGACGTCTTCGGCCGCGGCGGCGCACTCAAGTCCTCCTGGTACGGCGACTGCCTCCCCTCCCGCGACTTCCCCATGCTCATCGACCTCCACCTCCAAGGACGCCTCGACCTGGACGCATTCGTCACCGAGACCATCGCACTCGACGACATCGAAAAAGCATTCGCCCGCATGCACGAGGGCGACGTGCTGCGCTCGGTGGTGGTCCTGTGACCTCCACCGGCATCGACCACCTGGTCACCTCGGGCACCTTCTCCCTCGACGGCGGCACCTGGGACGTCGACAACAACGTCTGGATCGTCGGCGACACCTCGGAAGCGATCGTCATCGACGCCGCACACGACGCAGCCGCCATCCAGGCCGCCCTCAACGGACGAACTCTGCGCGCCATCGTCTGCACCCACGCCCACAACGACCACATCGACGCCGCCCCCGCACTCGCCGCCGCGACCGGCGCACCCATCCTGCTCCACCCCGACGACCTGCCCCTGTGGAAACAGACCCACCCCGAACGCGCCCCCGACGGCAACCTGTCCGACGGACAGACCCTCACCATCGGCGGCACCACACTCACCGTCCTCCACACCCCCGGCCACGCCCCCGGAGCCATCTGCCTCCACGCGCCCGAGCTGCGCGCCCTGTTCAGCGGCGACACCCTCTTCGCCGGAGGACCGGGGGCGACGGGCCGCTCGTACAGCCACTTCGGGACCATCATCGAGTCGATCCGGGACCGGCTGCTCGCGCTGCCCGGCGACACCGTGGTGCACACCGGGCACGGGGACACGACCACGATCGCCGCCGAGGCGCCCCATCTTCAGGAATGGATCGACCGCGGATTCTGACCTTCGCGCGGCGACCCTGCGGCCGGCGTCCCCTCGGGCCGGTCCTCCGGATCAGCACTCGATGACGTTGACCGCGAGGCCGCCGCGCGATGTCTCCTTGTACTTCACCTTCATGTCGGCGCCGGTCTCGCGCATGGTCTTGATGACCTTGTCCAGCGAGACCACATGGGTGCCGTCGCCGCGCAGCGCCATCCGGGCCGCGTTGATCGCCTTGACCGAGGCGATCGCGTTCCGCTCGATGCAGGGGATCTGGACCAGTCCGCCGACCGGGTCGCAGGTCAGCCCGAGGTTGTGCTCCATGCCGATCTCGGCTGCGTTCTCCACCTGCTCCGGCGTACCACCGAGCGCCTCGGCGAGACCGGCCGCCGCCATGGAGCAGGCCGACCCCACCTCTCCCTGGCAGCCCACCTCCGCCCCGGAGATCGAGGCGTTCTCCTTGAAGAGCACGCCCACCGCGCCCGCGGCGAGCAGGAAGCGGACGACGCCGTCCTCGTCGGCCCCCGGAATGAAGCGCGTGTAGTAATGGAGTACCGCGGGGACGATGCCGGCGGCGCCGTTGGTGGGCGCGGTCACGACGCGGCCCCCCGACGCGTTCTCCTCGTTCACGGCGAGGGCGTAGAGATTGACCCAGTCCATGACCCTCAGCGGGTCCGCGGTCCGCGTGTCCTCGGTGAGGGCGCGCAGCAGTCGGGGCGCGCGCCTGGGCACCTTCAGCCGGCCGGGCAGAGTGGTCTCGGTCCGCGAGCAGCCGCGGTCCACGCATTCCCGCATCACGGTCCAGATCCGCAGCAGACCGGCGCGCACCTCGCTCTCCGGCCGCCAGGACAGTTCGTTGGCGAGCATCACCCCGCTGAGGGGCAGACCGGACTCGTAGGCGCGCAGGAGCAGTTCGGACGCGGAGCCGAAGGGAAGGCGCACGGGCGTGTCGTCGGGCTTGATCCGGCTCGCTCCCGTCGCGCTCTCGTCGACGACGAAGCCGCCGCCCACCGAGTAGTAGGTACGGGTGCTGAGCTCGGCCCCCTCGTGGTCCAGGGCCTGGAACCTCATGCCATTGGGATGGAAGGGCAGGGTGCGCCGGCGGTGCAGCACCAGGTGCTCCGACGCGCGGAACTCCACCTCGTGCCGGCCCAGGAGCCGCAGCCGTCCCGTCTCGCGTATCCGGCGCACCCGGTCGTCCACGGCGTCCGTGTCGACGGTCTCGGGGTCCTCTCCCTCCAGGCCCAGGAGCACCGCACTGTCACTGCCGTGGCCGTGGCCGGTGGCGCCGAGGGATCCGAAGAGTTCGGCGCGGACCGAGGCGGCATGGGGGAGCACGCCGTCCTCGTGAAGTGCGGTGACGAAGACGCGGGCGGCCTTCATCGGTCCCACGGTGTGCGAGCTGGAGGGCCCGATACCGACTTTGAATAGGTCGAAGACGCTGATCGCCACGTCGTTCCTTCCGGATCGGAAGTTGTGTAGTACGCACAGCGTTGCGTAAAAAGAAACATGGAACAAGGGGTCGGACTGTCCGGGTGATGCCTTGACACGGACTGGGGGGAACCTCAAACTGACGTTGCGCTTACCGCAATCCGTTTCGCTATATGCACCCGAGGTGTCATGATGATTCCCGCGTGCCGTCTCTCGGATCTTCCCCGAGGCGAGGCCTATCGGCTCGACATCGATCCGCCGGTCTCGGTGTTCCACACCGACGACGGCGAGATCTTCGCCATCGACGACACTTGCACCCACCAGGATGCCTCGCTCGCCGACGGCTGGCTCGAGGGCTGCGAGGTCGAATGCCCGCTGCACGCCTCGAAGTTCGACCTCCGTACGGGGGCCGTCGACTCACCGCCGGCCAAGCTCCCCGTCCGTACGCACGAGGTCTTCGTCGAGGACGGCATGATCTACGTTCAGCCGTCCACCGCGGCCCCGAACCTGCCGCCCTGTGTCGCGGCGAGGCTCGCCGGAGGTCCCGCGTGAGGACGGTGGCCGTGGTCGGCGCCTCGCTCGCCGGACTGTCGGCCGCACGCTCCCTGCGCAAGCAGGGCTACGACGGACGGCTCGTCGTCATCGGCGACGAGCCGCACCGCCCGTACGACAGGCCTCCGTTGTCCAAGGAGTTCCTCGCCGGCACGATCCGTGAAGCGGATCTGGCACTGGAGGCGGACGGCGAGGACCTGCAGGCGGAGTGGCTGCTCGGTGTGCGGGCCGCGGGGTTCGACCCCGGCGAGCGTGCCGTGCGGCTCGCGGACGGCCAAACCGTCCGGGCCGACGGGCTGGTCATCGCCACGGGCGCCACCGCGCGCATGCTGCCGGGCGGCGACGACCTGGACGGGGTGCACACGCTGCGTACCCTGGACGACGCCCGAGCCCTGCGGGCCGATCTGGCCCGGGGAGGGCGGCTGGTGGTGATCGGCGGCGGATTCATCGGCGCCGAGGTCGCCTCGACCGCGTACGGCCTGGGACTTGATGTGACGGTCGTCGAGGCCGCCCCGACGCCCCTGGCGGGACCGCTCGGCGAAGTCATGGGCGGTGTCGTCTCCACGCTCCACGCCGACCACGGCGTACGGCTGCTGTGCGGCGTGGGCGTCCGGGGCCTGAGCGGCGCGCCGCAGAGCGGGTCGGACGGCTCCCCGGCCGAGGGACGACAAAGGGTGGCGGCTGTCCTGCTCGACGACGGACGGCGGCTCGAGGCCGACACGGTCGTCGTCGGAGTGGGCGCCCGCCCGTGCGTGGAGTGGCTGAGAGGATCCGGCGTCGCGCTGGAGGACGGCGTCACGTGCGGTTCGGACGGCCGCACCGGCATCGCCGGTGTCGTGGCGGTCGGCGACTGCGCCTCCTGGTACGACCCGGTCGCCCGGATCCACCGCCGCGTCGAGCACTGGACGGGCGCACGGGAGCGGCCCGACGCGGCCGTGGCCGCGCTGCTGTCCAAAGGCGCGGCGACGCCCGGGGTGCCCAAGCCGCCCTACTTCTGGTCTGACCAGTACGGCGTACGGATCCAGTTCGCCGGGCACTCCGCCGGGGCCGACAGCGTGACGGTCGAGGAGGGTCTCCCCGACGACCGGAGCTTTCTGGCGGTCTACCGGCGCTCGGGGCATCCGGTGGCCGTTCTCGGGATGAACCAGCCGCGCCTGTTCACACGCTGGCGCAAGCAGCTCGCCGCCGCGACCCTCTGACGCCGCCCGCCCGGCACCCTCAGTTGCTCAGCACGCTCTCCATTCGAAACGCACCGCGCCGCCCCGGACCGCGCGTCCCCGGCCCGGCAACCGACCGACATCGTCACCCCGCGAGGAGTGCCCTGTGACCCCGACCAGCCTGCCGGACAGCCTGATCGCCACCCTCCCCGGCTCCTATTACACCGATCCTGGGATCTTCGCCCAGGAGCAGGAGCACATCTTCGAGGCGATGTGGTTCTGCGTCGCGCGCTCGTCCGATCTCGCCCGGCCAGGAGCTTTCAGGACCGTCGACATCGGCCGCGAGAGCATCCTCGTCACACGGGCCCGCGACAACTCCGTCCGCGCCTTCTTCAACGTCTGCAGGCATCGCGGCGCCAAGCTGTGCACGGAGGAGAGCGGCGAGGTCAAGCGCGCGTTCCAGTGTCCGTACCACGCCTGGACCTACGACCTGACGGGCAAGCTCGTCGCGGCGCCCAACCTCACGAAGATGCCCGACATCGGCCGGGTGGAGTACGGCCTGGCGGGCGTGGCCACGCGTGAATGGCTGGGCTACATCTGGGTGTGTCTGGCCGAGACCCCGCCCTCGTTCGAGGAGCAGGTGGTCGGTGAGGTGGTCTCCCGCCTCGGTGACGTGGAGTCGATCGAGCGGTACGACATGGAGAGCCTCGAAGTCGGCAGACGGATCGTCTACGACGTGAAGGCGAACTGGAAGCTCATCATCGAGAACTTCATGGAGTGCTACCACTGCGCCACGATCCACCCGGAACTCACCGAGGTCCTGCCGGAGTTCGCCGACGGCTACGCCGCGCAGTACTACGTCGGGCACGGCGCCGAATTCGGCGCGGAGGTCAAGGGCTTCACCGTGGACGGCTCGGAGGGACTCGACCGTATACCCGGGGTCTCGGAGGAGCAGGACCGCCGCTACTACGCGATCACCGTCAGGCCGCAGGTCTTCATCAACCTCGTCCCCGACCATGTGATCTTCCACCGGATGTATCCGGTCGCCGTCGACCGCACGATCGTCGAGTGCGACTGGCTCTATCTCAAGGACGTGGTGGACAGCGGCAGGGACGTCAGCCGGTCCGTCGAGCTCTTCGACCGGGTCAACCGGCAGGACTTCGACGCCTGCGAGCGCTGCCAGCCCACGATGAGTTCGCGCCTGTACGCCAAGGGCGGCGTGCTCGTCCCCAGCGAGCACCACATCGGCGCCTTCCACGACTGGATCCACGAGCGTCTCGGCTCGGGGCAGTCCTAGGTTCCTTCGTCTGGATCAGCCTGGGCATGATCCAGACGAGAGACCCTCATAGCGACGGCGGCCCGCGGGGCGCCGGAACCAAGGGCGGGGACTGGGCACAGGACCTGGGCCCGCCCGGAGTCCCGCAGCCGCCCACGTCCCGCGCGCACCGGCACCGGCCGCCTTGTGCTGCCGGTGCCCGCCCGTGTCAGCCCAGGTAGCCCATGCGGTGACTGATCTCTTCCGCCCCCTCGATCAGCGCCGGGGCGAGCTCACGCATGCGCTCCTCGGTCAGCCGGTACGAGGGACCCGACGCGCTGAGGGCGGCGATGACCTCCCCGTCGCGGGAGCGGACCGGCGCTGCCATCGCGTGCAGACCGACTTCGAGCTCCTCCAGGGTGCAGGCGTACCCGCGCTCCCTGGCGTCCGCGAGGTTCTTCTCGAGCTTCGTCCTCGCCGTCAGGGTGTTCGGGGTCAGCTTCTTCAGACCCGACTGCGCCAGCAGCTCGGCCCGCTCCTTGGCGGGCATGTGGGCCAGCAGGATCTTGCCGCTGGACGTGGCGTGCAGGGGCGTCAGCTGGCCGACCCAGTTGTGCGCGGCGACCGCCGCCGGGCCACGCACCTGGAAGAGGTTGATCGCGTAGTGCTCCTGCATGACCGCGATATTGACGGTCTCGCCCATCTCCTCGGCGAGGCGCTCACAGACCGGGCGGCCCTGCTGGGTGATGTCGATACGGCCCGTGACCGCGCCGGCCAGCCGCACGATGCCGAAGCCGAGCCGGTACTTGCCGCGCTCGCCCGCCTGTTCCACCAGGCCGCGTGCCTCCAGTGCTCCGAGCAGGCGGAAAGCCGTGGATTTGTGGACCTCGATCTCGGCCGCCACGTCGCTGACACCCGCTTCACCTTGCTGGGCGAGGATTTCCAGGACGCTGATGGCGCGGTCGACCGACTGGACCCCGCCGGGCTGCGAACCTGTCGTTTCGGTATCTGGACTGAAGTTGCTCACAGCGAAACTATACGCGCAGTAAACAACAAGCGGGTAGCAGGACGGGTGGCGCGACAAGTTGCGTTGCTCGCAACCTGGTGCGTATCACGCTACTCGTACTAGCATGCGCGGCGTATCGAACGGCGCGATCGAGACGAGGCAGCCATGGCTCCCCTGCAATACGACTTCGTCATCGTCGGCGGCGGATCAGCCGGCAGCGCACTGGCGAACCGGCTCTCCGCCGACCCGGGCAACCGAGTGCTGGTGCTGGAAGCCGGCCGCCCCGACTATCCGTGGGACGTGTTCATCCACATGCCCGCGGCGCTGACCTTCCCCATCGGCAGCCGCTTCTACGACTGGAAGTACCAGTCCGAGCCCGAGCCCCACATGGGCGGCCGGCGCGTCTACCACGCCCGCGGCAAGGTGCTCGGCGGTTCGAGCAGCATCAACGGCATGATCTTCCAGCGCGGCAATGCCATGGACTACGAGCGGTGGGCGTCCGACCCGGGCATGGAGACCTGGGACTACGCGCACTGTCTGCCGTACTTCCAGCGTATGGAGAACTGTCTGGCCGCCGACCCCGACGACGAGTTCCGCGGCCACGACGGCCCCCTCGTCCTCGAACGCGGACCTGCTTCCAGCCCGCTCTTTCCCGCCTTCCTGGAGGCCGTCCAGGAAGCCGGCTACCCCCGTACCGACGACGTCAACGGCTACAAGCAGGAAGGCTTCGCGCCGTTCGACCGCAATGTCCACCGCGGACGCCGGCTGTCGGCGTCGAAGGCGTACCTCAAGCCGGTGCGCAGGCGCCCGAACCTCACGGTCACCACCCGTGCCCTGGTCACCCGTGTCCTGTTCGAGGGCAAGCGCGCCGTCGGCGTCGAATACCGGCGCGGCCGCGGCAAGCCCCAGCAGGTCCGCGCCCGCGAGGTCATCCTCTGCGGAGGCGCGATCAACTCCCCTCAGCTGCTCCAGCTCTCCGGCGTCGGCAACGCCCAGGAACTGGGCGCGCTCGGCATCGACGTCGTCCACGACCTGCCGGGAGTCGGCGAGAACCTCCAGGACCACCTCGAGGTCTACGTCCAGTACGGCTGCAAGCAGCCGGTCTCCATGCAGCCGTACATGAAGTGGTACCGCTACCCCTTCATCGGCCTGCAGTGGCTGTTCCGCAAGGGCCCGGCCTCGACCAACCACTTCGAGGCGGGCGGCTTCGCCCGCAGCAACGAGGAAGTGGACTACCCCAACCTGATGTTCCACTTCCTGCCCATCGCGGTCCGCTACGACGGCACGTCGCCGTCCGGTGGCCACGGCTACCAGGTGCACGTCGGGCCGATGTACTCCGACGCCCTCGGCTCCGTGAAGATCAAGAGCAAGGACCCGCGCGAGCACCCGGCCCTGCGCTTCAACTACCTCTCCACCGAACAGGACCGCCGTGAGTGGGTCGAGGCGATCCGGGTGACCCGCAAGCTCCTCAACCAGCCCGCGCTCTCCCCGTACAACGACGGCGAGATCTCTCCCGGGCCGTCCGTGGAGAGCGACGAGGAGATCCTCGACTGGGTCGCGAAGGAGGGCGAGACCGCCCTGCACCCCTCCTGCACCTGCAAGATGGGCACGGACGAGATGGCCGTCGTCGATCCCGCCAGCATGCGTGTGCACGGTGTGGAGGGGCTGCGCGTCGTGGACGCCTCGGTGATGCCCTACGTCACCAACGGCAACATCTATGCTCCGGTCATGATGATCGCCGAGAAGGCTGCCGACCTCATCCTCGGCAAGACCCCTCTGGCGCCCTCCAAGGCCGACTACTACCGCCACAGAGACGCCCTCAAGTGACCATGCTCCAGGCTCTGCTGCACCGCGTCCGCTACGAGGTGCTCCCCGCGAAGGCGACCCACGACGCGGTCCTCGCCCATGTGCCGCGCGACGTGGTGGTCACGGTCACCGCGTCGCCGGTCAAGGGCCTCGATCCCACCCTGGATCTCGCGACCCGGCTGGCGGGGCGCGGCTACCGTGTGGTCCCGCACGTGCCCGCGCGGCTGCTGCGGGACGGCGCGCATCTGGCCGAGGTCGTCCACCGGCTGCGCGAGGCGGGCGTGGACGACGTCTTCGTGCCCGCGGGGGACGCCAGCCCGCCCGCGGGCCCGTACGAAGGCGCACTGCCCGTGCTGCGGCGCCTCGCCGAGCTGGGCAGTCCGTTCTCCGGGGTCGGTATCACGGGCTACCCGGAGCGCCACCCCCTCATCGAGGACGACATCACCATCCAGGCCATGTGGGACAAGCACCCCCACGCGACCTACATCGTCAGCAATCTGTGCTTCGACGCGCGTGTGCTGGGTGAGTGGGTGACACGGGTGCGGCGCCGCGAGGTCACGCTGCCGGTCCATGTGGGCGTGGCCGGTCCCGTGGAGCGCACGAAGCTGCTGGCGATGGCGACGAAGATCGGCGTGGGGGAGTCGACGCGCTTCCTGGCCCGGCACGCCTCCTGGTTCGCGCGTCTGGCCGCGCCGGGCGGCTACGCGCCGGAGAGGCTGCTGCGGCGCAGTGCGCCCGTCCTGACGGCCCCCTCGGCGGCGGTGGCGGGCCTGCACCTGTTCACGTTCAACCAGATCGCGGAGACCGAGCGCTGGCGCCGTGCGCTGCTCGACCGCGTGGCCGGCTAAGCGGTCTTCACATGCGAGCGCCGGGCGGACCGACATTCGGCCCGCCCGGCGCTCGACGACCGTTCAGCGGAAGACGACCGTACGGTTCCCGTGGACCATGACACGGCTCTCGCTGTGCCACTTCACCGCGTGCGCCAGTACCTGTGCCTCGACATCCCGTCCCACCGTCACCAGTTCGTCGGGGTCGAGCGAGTGATCCACGCGGACCACGTCCTGCTCGATGATCTGCCCCTCGTCCAGGTCGGGTGTCACATAGTGAGCCGTGGCGCCGACGAGCTTCACACCGCGGTCGTATGCCTGCCCGTACGGGCGCGCGCCCTTGAAGCTGGGCAGGAAGGAGTGGTGGATGTTGATGGCCCGGCCTTCGAGCTGCTTGCACAGGTCGTCGGAGAGGATCTGCATGTAGCGGGCGAGCACCACCAGGTCGATGTCCAGCTCCCGTACCAGCTCCAGCAGGCGTGCTTCGGCGTCCGCCTTGGTGTCCCGTGTCACCGGGACGTGATGGAAGGGGATGCCGTAGGTCGCGGCCAGCTCCTCGAACTCCTCGTGGTTGGAGACGATGGCCGGGATCTCGATGTTGAGCGCGCCGGTGCGCCGGCGGAAGAGCAGGTCGTTCAGACAGTGGCCGAACTTCGACACCATGATGAGCGTGCGGGTGGGTGTCGAGGCGTCCCTCAGGGTCCACGAGATCCGGTAGGCCTCGGCAACGGGACCGAATCGGTCACGCAGTTGTTTCACGCCGGTGTCGGGGTCGGACACATCGAAGTGGACCCTCATGAAGAAGCGGTCCTGAAGGCGGTCGTCGAACTGCTGACTTTCCAGGATGTTGCCGGAATTCCGGACCAGGTAGCCGCTCACGGCATGAACCAGCCCGGCCTGGTCCGGGCACGAGAGGGTAAGGACGTATTCACGGCCAGGTTGCGGTCGAGGGGACATGCGCGGCCTCCGACGGTGCGTATTGCACAACACGGTGAGTGATACGCAACATGGTCAGTGCGTCGGGGGTCGCGGTCAAGGGATGGGTGACAACTGGCCCGTCCGGGTTGATCCGGCTGGTCCCGCCCTCTTGACGTAGGTCACACGTTCGGCCAGGGTGTTCCACCACAAGCAATGCAGTGCATGATGCGCAACGAACTTCGCTCGAAGGGCTCCGCTCGTGTCAGACCTGTATGTGGACGGAGAATGGCGCGATCCGGTGGCCGGAGGTCACCGCGAGATCCTCTGCCCCGCGGACGGCACCCTTGCGGCGGTCGTCTCCGAAGGGACGCGCGCCGACACCGAGGCCGCGATCGCGGCGGCCCGCCGGGCCTTCGACGAAGGCCCCTGGCCGCGGACCCCCGAGCGGGAGCGCGGGGCGCTGCTGCTGCGCACCGCGGACCTGATCGAGCGCGACGCCAAGGAGTTCGCCCGCGCCGAGTCGCTGGACACCGGCAAGCGGCTGGTGGAGAGCGAGTACGACATCGCCGACGTCGTCTCCTGTTTCCGCTACTACGGCGGGATCGCGGGCACCAGCAGCGGCCGGGTGGTCGACACCGGACGCGATGACGCCGTCAGCCGTGTCGTGTACGAGCCGGTCGGTGTCTGCGCACTGATCACCCCGTGGAACTACCCGCTGCTCCAGGCGTCGTGGAAGGTCGCCCCCGCTCTGCTGGCCGGCAACACGGTTGTCGTCAAGCCCAGTGAGCTCACCCCCTCCACAACGGTCATGCTGATGCGGGCACTTGAGGAGGCCGGTCTGCCGGGCGGCGCCGCCAACCTCGTACTCGGCTCCGGGCCGGAGGTGGGCGCACCGCTCGCCGAAGACCCCGCCGTCGACATGATCTCCTTCACCGGGGGCCTGGACACCGGCCGCAGGATCATGGCCACGGCAGCGGCGACCGTGAAGAAGGTCGCCCTCGAACTGGGCGGCAAGAACCCCAATGTGGTCTTCGCCGACGCCGACTTCGATGCCGCGGTGGACTTCGCCCTGACGGCGGTCTTCCTGCATTCGGGCCAGGTCTGCTCGGCCGGGGCGCGGCTGATCGTCGAGGACACCCTCCACGACGCCTTCGTCGACGAGATCGTGCGCCGCGCCGGACTGATCCGGCTGGGCGGTCCCTTCGACCCCGAGGCCGACACGGGACCGCTCGTCTCCGCGCAGCACCGCGAGAAGGTCGAGGCCTATGTCGCGGCGGGACTCGCCGAGGGCGCGGTACTGCGCTGCGGCGGCAGCCGCCCCACGGACCGGGGCCTGGAGAACGGCTACTACTACCCGCCGACCGTCCTCGACGAGTGCCGGCAGGACATGCGCGTGGTGCACGAGGAGTCCTTCGGCCCCGTCCTGACCGTCGAGCGCTTCAGCGACGAGGACGACGCCGTACGCATCGCCAATGACACCGAGTACGGACTCGCCGGAGCCGTATGGACGCAGGACGCCGGCAGGGCCCAGCGGGTCGCGCGCCGGCTGCGTCACGGCACCGTGTGGATCAACGACTACCACCCCTATGTGCCGCAGGCGGAATGGGGCGGATTCGGGTACTCGGGCGTGGGCCGCGAACTGGGGCCGACCGGCCTGGACGAATACCGCGAGCCCAAGCACATCTGGCAGAACATCCAACCCCGGCCGCAGCACTGGTTCCGCGGCTGAATGCCGAAGAGAGGCCGACCGTGACCCCAACGCAGACTGAGGTGCCGCAGCGGCGCGGCGCGTCCAAGGACCAGGACCGACCACCGGTCATCTCCGTACGCGGGCTGTGGAAGGTGTTCGGGCCCAAGGCCGCCCAGGTGCCGGGCTCCGAAGAGCTGTGCTCACTCACCCGCCGCGAGCTCATGGACCGCACCGGATGCACCGCCGCCGTACGGGACGTGCACTTCGACGTGTCGCCCGGCGAGGTCTTCGTCGTGATGGGTCTGTCCGGCTCCGGCAAGTCCACGCTGGTGCGATGTCTCACCCGGCTGATCGAACCCACCGCGGGCGAAGTCAACTTCGAGGGCGAGGACATCCGCGGTGCGGACACCAAGCGGCTGCGCGAGCTGCGTCGCAGCAAGTTCTCCATGGTCTTCCAGCACTTCGGGCTGCTGCCCCACCGCCGGGTCGTCGACAACGTGTCGTACGGTCTGGAAATTCGCGGGATGGGCAGGGCCGAGCGCACCAAGCGGGCCCTGGAGGTCGTCGAACTGGTCGGCCTCTCGGGATACGAGAACTCCTATCCCGACCAGCTCTCCGGCGGCATGCAGCAGCGCGTCGGCCTCGCCCGTGCCCTCGCCGGCGATCCGGAAGTGCTCCTCTTCGACGAGCCGTTCTCCGCGCTCGACCCGCTGATCCGCCGCGACATGCAGAACGAGGTCATCCGGCTGCACCACGAGGTCGGCAAGACCATGGTGTTCATCACCCACGACCTGTCCGAGGCGCTCAAGCTCGGCGACCGGATCCTCATCATGCGCGACGGCAAGATGGTCCAGTGCGGCACGGGTGACGAACTGGTCGGCGCGCCGGCCGACGACTATGTGCGCGAATTCGTCAAGGACGTCTCCCGCGCGGAGGTCCTGACCCTGCGCTGGATCATGCGCGACCCCCAGCCGGACGATGCCCTCGACGGACCGGAGCTGGGCCCGGACGTCGTGGTGCGCGAGGCGACGCGGGCGGTGCTCGCCGCGGACCGGCCGGTCAAGGTCGTCGAGAACGGCCGGCTGCTGGGCATCGTCGGCGACGAGGAGATCCTCGCGGTCGTCGCCGGGCACGAAGGCGGCGCGTAATGGCTGTCGCCGCCGGGACGGCCGCCCCGGTCGCGGCCACGCGCAGAGTAAGCCGCCGCGTCGTCGTGGCGGCGATCGTGATCGCCTGGCTCGTGCTGTTCGCCGCCCTGCGCGGGCGGCAGACGCTGGCACTGGCGGCGGCCGACCTGACGGACCTGCACCGCTGGTTCAACTCCGTCAACGACAGCATCGGGGCGGACCGCAACAGCAACCCCCTCTTCCTCTACTTCTTCAACGAGATCCGGCTGGTCATCGACCAACTCGTCACCTTCGTCCAGTCACTGATCTCCCAGCCCCAGGACGGGCGTGGGGTCCCCGTCATCGGCTGGCTGGGTGTCGTTGGACTCGTCGGCTATGTCTCCTGGGCCTTCGGCAGCATCAGGGTCGCGGCCCTGGCCGTGGCCGGGTTCGTCTTCTTCGGACTCCAGGGGCTGTGGCAAGAGAGCATGGACACGCTGGCGCTGACGCTGTCGGCGGTCTTCGTCTCGCTGCTCATCGGCATTCCGCTCGGCATCTGGGCCGGGCTCTCCGACCGGGTGAACCGTGCCATCACGCCGTTCCTCGACTTCATGCAGACGATGCCGACCTTCGTCTATCTGGCACCGCTCACGTTGTTCTTCCTCATCGGCCCGGCATCCGCGACGATCGCCACCCTCATCTACGCGGCGCCCCCCGCCATCCGAATCACCGCGCACGCCATCCGCTCGGTGCCCGCCACCACGGTCGAGGCCGCCGAGTCACTGGGGTCCACCCGGCGGCAGACGCTCACCAAGGTGCTGCTGCCCATGTCCAAGCGGACCGTTGTGATGGGCGTGAACCAGACCATCATGGCCGCGCTGTCCATGGTCACCATCGCCGCCCTGATCGACGCGCCCGGCCTGGGCAAGACGGTCGTCAAGGCGCTGCAGACCCTCGACGTCGGCGTCGCCTTCAACGCCGGGCTCGCCATCGTCGTCATGGCCATCGTGCTGGACCGGGTGACCACCGCGGCGGGCGACCGCGTGGAGGAGGCCAGGAAACGTGGCGCCGGCCGTTTCGCGACGTGGCGCCGTCCCCTGCTGGTGGCCGGTGGCGTGGTTGCCGCCGTGTGCGTGTGGCTCTCCCACACATATGTGTGGGCGGCGCAGTTCCCGGGCGACGCCGGGGTCGGTGCCGCCATTGCGCGTACGGCGGACTCGGTCACGCTGTGGACGCAGGACACGTTCGGCGGGCTGACGAACGGCACCCGGGACGTGATGACGACCGCGCTGCTCAACCCCTTCGAGACGCTGCTCAGCGAATCGCCCTGGTGGCTGGTCGGCGTGGTTCTCGTCTCCGTCGGCACGGTGCTCGGCGGCTGGCGAGCGGGTGCCACGGCCGCGGTCTGTGTGTCGCTCCTCGTCGGGACGGGGGTGTGGTCGGACAGCATGACCACGCTGGCCTCCACGGCCGTGGCGACCCTGATCGTCATGCTGCTCGGCGTCGTGGTCGGTGTCTGGATGGGGCGCAGTCCGATGGCCGACCGGTTGATCAGACCCAGTCTCGACGCGGGACAGACCATGCCCTCGTTCGTGTATCTGGTGCCGTTCCTGGCGCTGTTCGGCGCCACGCGGTTCACGGCGATCATCGCCGCGGTCGTCTTCGCCGCCCCCGTGACCATCAAGATCATCGCGGACGGTGTGCGGGCGGTTCCCCCGACCACGGTGGAGGCGGCCACGGCCGCCGGATCCAGCACCTGGCAGATCATCACCAAGGTGCAGCTCCCCATGTCACGCAGCGCCCTGACACTCGCGACCAACCAGGGGCTGATCTACGTCCTGTCCATGGTGGTCGTCGGTGGTCTCGTCGGTGCGGGCGCCCTGGGCTACGACGTCGTAGCCGGTTTCTCCCAGGGCGAGTTGTACGGCAAGGGCCTCGCGGCCGGTCTGGCCATCGTTCTGCTCGGGGTCATGTTCGACCGGATCACCCAGGCAGCGGCCCGGCGCACACAGCGAGCGCCCGGCGCCCACTAGGCCGGCCACCACTTCGCGGCCACAGGAAGAAGCACAGGAGGCAGCACATGATCGGGAACTTCATCACGCAGTCGAGGCCCGCGAGACGGCGGGCCGCGGTGGCCGGGCTGGCGGCGCTGGGCCTGGCCGCCGTCACCGGTTGCGGTGGCGCCAAGGTAGGCGAGTCGGGGTCGGGCGCCTCGGGCGGCGGTCCGGGCAAATGCGGCACGTTCAACCTCGCGGTCAACCCCTGGGTCGGATACGAGGCCAACGCGGCGGTCATCGCGTATGTCGCCGAGCACGACCTCAAGTGCCAGGTGACCAAGAAGGACCTCAAGGAAGAGGTCGCCTGGCAGGGCTTCGGCACCGGAGAGGTCGACGCCGTCGTCGAGAACTGGGGCCACGACGATCTGAAGAAGAAGTACATCACCGACCAGAAGACCGCCGTGGCGGCCGGGGCGACCGGCAACAAGGGGGTCATCGGCTGGTTCGTGCCGCCGTGGCTGGCCAAGGAGCACCCGGACATCACCGACTGGAAGAACCTCAACAAGTACGCCGCCAACTTCAAGACATCGGAGTCGGGCGCCAAGGGGCAGTTCCTCGACGGCGATCCGTCCTTCGTCACCAATGACGCGGCACTGGTGAAGAACCTGAAGCTGGACTACAAGGTCGTCTACGGCGGCAGCGAGGCGGCGCTCATCCAGGCGTTCAGGCAGGCCGAGGCCAAGAAGACATGGGTGATCGGATACTTCTACGCGCCGCAGTGGTTCCTGTCGGAGGTCGAGCTCGCGAAGGTGAACCTGCCGCCGTACCAGGCCGGCTGTGACGCGGACGCGGCGAAGGTGGCCTGCGACTATCCCGAGTACGAGCTGGACAAGATCGTGAGCAAGAAGTTCGCCGACTCCGGCAGCCCTGCCTACGACCTCGTCAAGAACTTCACCTGGACCAACTCCGATCAGAACCTCGTGGCCAAATACATCGCCGAGGACAAGATGACGCCGGAGGCGGCGGCCAAGAAATGGGTGGACGCCAACCGTAAGAAGGTCGATTTCTGGCTCAAGAAGGGCTGATCCACAAGAAGGGCCGGGACGTGTCGACCGTGCCCGGCGGGCTGCCGTGACAGCCCGCCGGGCACGGTCGTTTTTTTGCCCCGGTCACTGCCGTGAAGGACCCTTGACACCCTCCCCGGCGACCGGCATCGTGAGTTGCGCAACCTGAAGCATGTTGCGCTGACAGCAACTGGACGCTTGATAGCGGAGGTGCGGCGATGGCGGGACCCCGAGTGGTCATCATCGGAGCGGGCGTCGTGGGAGCGGCGCTCGCGGACGAACTCTCCTTCGCGGGCTGGACCGACATCACGGTCGTCGACCAGGGGCCCCTCCCCGCCACCGGCGGGTCGTCGTCCCATGCGCCGGGGCTGGTCTTCCAGACCAACGCGTCGAAGACCATGACCGAGCTCGCCCGCTACACCGTCGAGAAGTTCTGCAGCCTCGACGTCGACGGACAGCCCTGCTTCCTCCAGGTCGGGGGACTCGAGGTGGCCACCACCCCCGAGCGCCTGACCGAGCTGCAGCGCCGCCACGGCTGGATCACCGCCTGGGGCATCGAGTCCCGGCTGCTGAGCCCCGAGGAGTGCATCGAACTCCACCCGCTGGTGGACCGCGGACGCGTCTTCGGCGGCCTGCTGGTCCCCACCGACGGGCTCGCCAAGGCGGTCCTCGCCGTCGAGGCCCAGATCCGCCGCGCCACCGACCGTGGTGTGCGCTTCCTCGCCCGACACGAGGTTCTCGACGTCGTCCACACCGAGGGCGCCGTCAGCGCGGTCGTCACCGACCAGGGGGAGATCCCCGCCGACATCGTCGTGTGCTGCGCCGGCATCTGGGGCCCGAAGATCGCCCGCATGGTCGGCATGAACCTCCCGCTGACCCCGCTCGCCCACCAACTCGCCTGGACGGGCCCCGTGCCCGCGCTGGAGGGCCAGGCCGAGGAGGCCGTCCGGCCGATCCTGCGCCACCAGGACGGAGACCTCTACTACCGCGACCGCTTCGACCGCATCGGCATCGGCTACTACGGCCACCGGCCCATGCCCGTCGACCCCGAGGCCATCGCCTCCGTGGACGACGCCGAGCTGATGCCCTCGGTCATGAAGTTCACCGAGGACGACTTCGCCGACGCCTGGGCCGAGACACAGGCCCTGCTGCCCGCCACCCGCGATGCCAAGATCGAGGAGGGCATCAACGGCCTCTTCTCCTTCACCACCGACGGACTGCCGTTGCTGGGCGAGTCACCGGACGTCAAGGGCTTCTGGGTCGCCGAGGCCGTGTGGGTCACCCACTCGGCGGGCGTGGCGCGCGCCGTGGCCGAATGGCTCGTGGACGGCCACTGCTCGTCCTTCGACCTGCACGAGTGCGACGTCAACCGCTTCGAGCCGCACCAGCTTTCCCCCGAGTACGTCCTGGCCCGCGACTGCCAGAACTTCGTCGAGGTCTACGACATCCTCCACCCCCTCCAGCCGGCCGGCGCGCCGCGCCCCCTGCGCACCAGCCCCTTCCATCCACGCCAGCAGGAGCTCGGCGCCTTCTTCCTGGAGGCCACCGGCTGGGAGCGGCCCCAGTGGTACGAGGCGAACGAGCGCCTGACGGCCGGGCGTTCCATCCCCACCCCCAACGACTGGGCGGCGCGCTACTGGTCGCCCATCGTCGGCGCCGAGGCCCAGACCACCCGCGAGACCGTCGCGATGTACGACATGACGGCGCTCAAGCGACTGGAAGTCACCGGCCGCGGCGCCGCCGCCTTCCTTCAGCGGCTTTCCACCGGCAATGTCGACAAGTCGGTCGGCTCGGTGACGTACACCCTGCTCCTCGACGAGGACGGCGGCATCCGCAGCGACGTCACCGTCGCCCGCCTCGGCCGCGACCACTTCCAGGTCGGCGCCAACGGCAATCTGGACCTCGACTGGTTCGGCCGCCACCTTCCGGCGGACGGCACGGTCCAGGTCCGCGACATCACCGCGGGCACCTGTTGCATCGGACTCTGGGGCCCACTGGCCCGAGAGGTCCTCCAGCCCCTCGCCGACACGGACTTCTCCAACGACGGCCTCAAGTACTTCCGCGCCAAGCGTGCCCACATCGGCTCCGTACCCGTCACCGCGATGCGGCTCTCGTACGTCGGCGAACGCGGCTGGGAGCTGTACACCACCGCCGACCTGGGCCTGAAGCTGTGGGACACCCTGTGGCAGGCCGCCCAGCCCCTCGGCGGAATCGCCGCCGGCCGCGGCGCCTTCAACAGCCTCCGCCTGGAGAAGGGGTACCGCTCCTTCGGCACGGACATGACCTACGAACACGACCCGTACGAGGCCGGAGTCGGCTTCGCCGTCAAGCTCGACAAGGAAGACTTCATCGGCAAGGCCGCGCTGGAGCGGCGCAAGGCGGATGTGCGGCGGCGCCTCACCTGTCTGACCATCGACGACCCACAGGCCGTGGTCATGGGCAAGGAGCCGGTGTACGACGGGAACCGCCCGGTCGGCTATGTCACCAGCGCCGCCTACGGCTACACGATCGGCAAGGGCATCGCCTACGCCTGGCTCCCTGCCGAACTCGCCACGACCGGCACCACCGTCCACATCGGCTACTTCGACCAGCGTGTCGAGGCGGTCGTCGCCGACGAGCCGCTGTTCGATCCCTCCATGTCACGCCTGCGCGGCTGAGCGCCCACCCGTACGAGAAGGAGCGATGTGAACGCACGGATCCTGGACGGCAAGCGGACCGCGGCCACCATCCGCACGGAGCTCGCCGAACGCGTCGCCAAGCTGGCGGCGCGGGGAATCACACCGGGCCTCGGCACCGTGCTGGTCGGCGACGACCCCGGCAGCCACGCCTACGTATCAGGGAAGCACCGGGACTGCGCACAGGCGGGGATCGCCTCCATCCGGCGCGAACTGCCCGCCGACGCCACGCAGGAACAGGTGGAGTCCGTCATCGACGAGCTCAACGCCGACCCCGCCTGCACGGGCTACATCGTCCAACTGCCGCTGCCCCGCGGCCTGGACGCCAACGCGGTACTGGAGCGCATGGACCCGGCCAAGGACGCCGACGGGCTGCACCCCGTCAGCCTCGGCCGCCTCGCGCTCGGCGTGGAAGCCCCGCTGCCGTGCACCCCGCGCGGCATTGTGGAGCTGCTGCGCCGCCACGATGTCCCCCTCGCCGGAGCGCGGGTCTGCGTCATCGGGCGGGGCATCACCGTCGGCCGGCCGATCGGGCTGCTGCTCACCCGCCGCTCCGAGAACGCCACCGTCACCCTGTGCCACACCGGGACCAAGGGGCTTGCCTGGCACGTCAGGGAGGCGGACATCGTCATCGCCGCCGCCGGATCGCCCGGCCTGATCACCCCCGACATGCTGCGGCCCGGTGCCGTCGTCCTCGACGTCGGCATCACCCGCACCGACGAGGGGCTGGTCGGCGACGTCCATCCCGACGCCGTCACCGTCGCCGGATGGGTCGCGCCCATGCCCGGCGGCGTAGGACCCATGACGCGGGCGATGCTGCTCGCCAATGTCGTTGAGGCCGCCGAGAGGAACGCCGCATGAACACGCTGAACGCGCCGCTCGCCGAACTGGACCCCGAGGTCCACGCCGCCGTCTTCGCGGAACTCGACCGCCAGCAGTCCACGCTGGAGATGATCGCGTCGGAGAACTTCGCCCCCTCGGCGGTCATGGAGGCCCAGGGGTCGGTCCTGACGAACAAGTACGCCGAGGGATATCCGGGCCGCCGCTACTACGGAGGCTGTGAGCACGTCGATGTCACCGAGCGGCTCGCCATCGAGCGGGTCAAGTCCCTCTTCGGCGCCGGATTCGCCAATGTGCAGCCCCACTCCGGGGCCCAGGCGAACACCGCCGTCTTCTTCGGCCTCCTCCAGCCCGGCGACACCGTGCTCGGCCTCGACCTCGCCCACGGCGGCCATCTCACCCACGGCATGCGCATCAACTACAGCGGCAAGATGCTCAACGTCGTGCCCTACCACGTCGACAAGACCGAGAACCTGGTCGACATGGAGGAGGTGGAGCGGCTCGCCGAGGAACACAGCCCCAAGATGATCATCGCGGGCTGGTCGGCGTACCCCCGGCAGCTGGACTTCGCCGCCTTCCGGCGGATCGCCGACGCCGTCGGCGCGTACCTGATGGTCGACATGGCCCACTTCGCGGGCCTCGTGGCCGCCGGGCTGCACCCCAGTCCCGTACCGCACGCCCATGTCACCACCACGACCACGCACAAGACGCTCGGCGGCCCGCGCGGAGGAGTCATCCTCACCAATGAGGCCGACATCGCCAAAAAGATCAACTCTGCGGTGTTCCCCGGCATGCAGGGCGGACCGCTGGAGCATGTCATCGCCGCGAAGGCGGTGTCGTTCAAGGTCGCCGCATCACCGGAGTTCGCCGAGCGCCAGGCCCGCACCCTGGCCGGCGCCCGGATCCTCGCCGAACGGCTGACCCGGCCCGACGCGGCCTCCGCCGGAGTGAGCGTCCTCACCGGCGGCACCGACGTCCATCTCGTCCTCGTCGACCTCAGGCAGTCCGAACTCGACGGGAAGCAGGCCGAAGACCTGCTCCACGACATCGGCATCACCGTCAACCGCAACGCCGTCCCCTTCGACCCCCGCCCGCCCATGGTCACCTCGGGCCTGCGCATCGGCACGCCCGCACTGGCCACCCGAGGCTTCACCGACGAGGACTTCACCGAGGTCGCCGACGTGATCGCGCTCGCCCTCCAGCCCGCACCGGACATCGACGCGCTCCGCGCCCGTACCCGCGCGCTGGCCGCCAAGCACCCGCTGTACGCGCACCTTTCAGGAGACGCCCGATGAGCCCCCGCACCCCGGGCGCCGAACTGCCCGAGCACCCCGACTGGCTCTGGCGCACCCCCGAGCCGAAGCGGTCGTACGACGTGGTGATCGTGGGCGGCGGCGGACACGGTCTCGCGACCGCCCACTACCTGGCGAAGAACCACGGAATCACCAACGTGGCCGTGCTGGAGAAGGGCTGGCTCGCGGGCGGCAACATGGCCCGCAACACCACCATCATCCGGTCCAACTACCTGTGGGACGAGAGCGCCGGAATCTACGAGCACGCCCTCAAGCTGTGGGAGGGCCTCGCCGACGAACTGGACTACCCCATCCTGTTCTCGCAGCGCGGTGTGCTGAACCTCGCACACAGCCTCCAGGACGTACGCGACAGCGTGCGCCGCGTCGAAGCCAACCGGCTCAACGGCGTGGACGCCGAATGGCTCGATCCACAGCAGGTCAAGGACGTCTGCCCCATCGTCAACATCTCACCGGATGTGCGCTATCCGGTGATGGGCGGCACCTACCAGCCACGCGCCGGCATCGCCAAGCACGACCATGTCGCCTGGGGCCTGGCGCGCTCAGCCGACACCGCCGGCATCGACATCATCCAGAACTGCGAAGTCACCGGCATCGACATCCAGGGCGGACGCGTCACCGGCGTGCGGACCACGCTCGGCCCCATCGCGGCAGGAAAGGTGGCGCTCTGCTCGGCAGGTCACACCTCGGTCCTCGCCGCCATGGCGGGCTTCGAACTGCCGCTCCAGAGCCACCCGCTCCAGGCGCTGGTCTCCGAACTGCTGGAGCCCGTGCACCCCACGGTGGTCATGTCCAACGCGGTGCATGTGTACGTCAGCCAGGCCCACAAGGGCGAACTGGTGATGGGAGCGGGCATCGACGCGTACAACGCCTACACCCAGCGCGGCGCCTTCCACATCATCGAGCACCAGATGTCCGCGGCGCTGGAACTGTTCCCCGTCTTCGCCCGCGCCCATGTGCTGCGGACCTGGGGAGGCATCGTCGACGTCAGCCCCGACGCCTCGCCGATCGTCGGACTCAGCCCGGTCGACAACCTCTACCTCAACTGCGGCTGGGGAACCGGCGGGTTCAAGGCCACCCCCGGCGTGGGCTCCGTCTACGCCCACACCATCGCCCACGACGCCCCCCACCCGCTCAACGCCCCCTTCTCGCTCGACCGATTCACCACCGGCGCGCTCGTCGACGAGCACGGCGCGGCCGCGGTGGCCCACTAGGGAGCCGAATCGATGCTGCTCATCCCATGCCCCTGGTGCGGGCCCCGCGACGAGGCCGAGTTCCACTACGGAGGTCAGGCACATGTGCCCTATCCCGGGACACCCGCCGACCTGACCGACCAGGAATGGTCCCGCTACCTGTTCTTCCGCGACAACCCCAGGGGCCCGTTCGCGGAGCGATGGAGCCACGCGGCCGGCTGCCGCAGATGGTTCAACGCGGTGCGTGACACGGCGACGAACGAGATTCTCGCGGTGTACCGGGCGGGCGAGCCGCGACCGGAACCGGCTGCCTCATCCGCAGCCGGTCCGGTCGCGGGACAGGCTGCCCCGCACCGTCCGGCCCGCCCGGCGTCGGAGATCCCTGGGGCCGGGGGCGAAGCTCCCGTCGAGCTCCCGGGCGGAGCCGGCGTTCCGGCACAGGGCCGGGCAGCGGAGGAAACCGCCGAGCCCGGCTCGTCCCAGTCCTTCCGGCTGACCACCGGCGGCCGTGTCCGCCGCGACGAACGCCTGACCTTCACCTTCGACGGCACGACATACGAGGGATTCCGGGGCGACACGCTCGCCTCCGCGCTCCTCGCCAACGGAGTCATCCAGGCCGGCACCAGCATCAAGCTCGGCCGCCCGCGGGGCATCTTCTCCGCCGGGGTGGAGGAGCCCAACGCCGTCGTCCAGATCGAGGAACCGTTCCCCGAGCCGATGCTGCCCGCGACGGCCGTCGAACTGTACGACGGGCTCGTCGCCGGCAGCCTCCCCGGCCAGGGACGCCTTGCCACCGAGCCCGACCCCGCCCGCTACGACGCCGTCCACGCCCACTGCGACCTGCTCGTCGTCGGCGCCGGACCGGCGGGTCTCGCAGCCGCCGCCGCGGCGGCGGGCAGCGGGGCACGGGTCATCCTCGCCGATGACCAGCCCGAACCGGGCGGCAGCCTCCTCGGGACCGGGCAACTCCTCGACTGGGCCGCCGCGACGGCCGAACGGCTCGCCGCCGAGCCCGAGGTGCGCGTCCTGCGCCGTACGACCGTCTTCGGGTACTACGACGACAACCACGTCCTGGCCGTCGAGCGGCGCACCCAGCACCTCGGCGCCGACGCCCCCGAGCACGTCTCCCGCGAACGTGTCTGGCGCATCCGCGCCCGCCGCGTCGTCCTGGCCACCGGAGCGCACGAGCGCTCGATGGCCTTCGCCGACAACGACCGCCCCGGCGTCATGCTGGCCGCTTCGGCCCGTACGTACGTCAACCGCTACGGCGTCCTGCCCGGCCGCCGTGCCGTCGTCTTCACCACCAACGACAGTGCCTACGCGGCGGCGCTCGACCTGGCAGCCGCGGGCGTGGAGATCGCGGCGGTCGTCGACACCCGCCCCGAGGCGGGGGAGTGGGCCCGCCGCGCACAGGACGCCGGGATCGAGGTGCTGAGCGGGCATGCCGTCACCGGTACGGAAGGCGGAGCCCGCCTCACATCGGTCACCGTCGCGCCGTACGGAGAGCCGGAGGGGGACCGGGAGTTCAGCACCGATCTCCTGCTCGTCTCCGGCGGCTGGAACCCTGTCGCGCATCTGTTCAGCCAGGCGGGCGGCAGGCTCCGCCACGACGAGACGCTCGGCACGTTCGTCCCCGACTCCTGCGGCCAGCAGGTCGAGACCGCGGGCTCCGCTTCCGGTGCCTTCGAACTGCCCGACGTCCTCGCCCAGGGCGCCGCCGCGGGCGCCCGCGCGATCGAGGCCGAGGGATACACGGCCGGCGTACCCCGGCTCCCGGCCACCGTCGCCGAACCGGCCCAGTCCCCGCCCATGCAGGTCTTCGTCGTCCCCGGCGCCGACGGCGGGCCCCGCTTCGTCGACCTCCAGCGCGATGTGACCGTCGACGACCTCGCCCGCGCGACCGGCGCCGGCATGCGCTCCGTCGAGCACACCAAGCGCTACACCACCGCGGGCACCGCAAACGACCAGGGCAAGACCTCCGGCGTCCTCGCCAGTGGCACCGTCGCCCAACTCCTGGGCGTCGACATCTGCGCCCTCGGCACGACGACGTTCCGTCCTCCCTACACCCCTGTCTCCTTCGCCGCCCTCGCGGGCCGCGACCGCGGCGCGCTTCTCGACCCCGTCCGCGTGACCGCCCTGCACGCATGGCATGTGGGCCACGGCGCGCTCTTCGAGAACGTCGGCCAGTGGAAGCGGCCCTGGTACTACCCGCTGGACGGCGAGGACATGAAGACCGCCGTCCTCCGTGAGTGCAGCGCCGCCCGTGAGGGCGTCGCCTTCATGGACGCCTCCACCCTCGGCAAGATCGACGTACAGGGACCGGACGCAGCCGTCTTCCTCGACCGGCTCTACACCAACATGATGAGCACCCTGAAGGTCGGCATGATCCGCTACGGAGTCATGTGCCGCCTCGACGGCATGGTCTTCGACGACGGGACCGTCATCCGCATCGCCGAGAACCGCTTCCTCGTCACCACCACGACCGGCAACGCCGCCGCGGTCCTGGACTGGATGGAGGAGTGGCTGCAGACCGAGTGGCCCGAACTGCGCGTCCACTGCACCTCCGTCACCGAACAATGGTCCACTGTCGCCCTCGTCGGCCCCCGCTCCCGCGACGTGCTCGGCGCCCTCGCACCGGACCTCGCCGTCGACAACGACAGCTTCCCGTTCATGGCCTGGCGCGAGTCGTCCGTCGCCGGCATCCCCGCGCGCGTCTGCCGGATCAGCTTCTCCGGTGAACTGGCCTACGAGATCAATGTCTCGCCGTGGGAGGCCCGCGCGCTGTGGGAGGCGCTCGATGAGGCAGGCAGCCCGTACGGCATCACCCCGTACGGCACCGAGACCATGCACGTCCTGCGTGCCGAGAAGGGATACCCGATCATCGGCCAGGACACGGACGGCACGGTCACCCCACAGGACCTCGGCATGGGATGGGCCGTGTCCAAGAAGAAGCCCGATTTCATCGGCAAGCGCTCGCACGCACGCGCCGACACCACACGCCCCGACCGCAAGCACCTCGTCGGCCTGCTCCCCGAAGACCCGGAGTCCTTCCTCCCCGAGGGCACCCATCTGGTCGCCGACAGCGTGCTCCCCGAGCCGCCCGTGCCGATGCTGGGCCATGTCACCTCCAGCTACCACAGCGCCGCGCTCGGCCGGACGTTCGCACTTGCCCTGATCAAGGGGGGCCGGGACCGCATCGGCGAGCGGCTGTACGCCCCGGTGGGCGACCGGCTGGTCCCGGTGACCGTCGCAAGCCCCGTCCTCTACGACCCCGAGGGAGCCCGCCGCGATGGCTGACACCGTGACCCGCCACAGCCCCCTGGCGCACACCGCCGGCCGTTTCGCCAATGCCACACGCTCCTCGGGCGGCGACCTGCGCCTCGCCGAACTGCCCTTCCTGACGCAGATCGCCGTACGGCTCGACCCCAAGGGTCCGGCCGCCGACGCCGTCGGGCTCGCCCTGGGACTCCAACTGCCCCTCGAACCCGACACCGCCGTCCGCGCCGGAGGCCGCTTCGTGCTCTGGCTCGGACCCGACGAATGGCTCGTCGTCGGCCCGTCCGACAGCAGCGGGGATCTGGAGAACCTGATCCGGACGGCCGCGGGCGACGAACCCGCCTCGGTCACGGACGTCTCCGCCCAGCGAACCACCCTGCTCGTCGCGGGCCCCCGCGCCCGCGACCTGCTCGCCCACGGCTGCGCGCTCGACCTGCACCCCCGCTCCTTCGGGCCGGGGCGCTGCGCCCAGACCACCCTGGCCCGCGCGCAGGTCGTGCTGGTCGCACGCGACGATCCCAGCGCGGGGTTCTGGGTGCTCGTCCGGTCGTCCTTCGCGGGTTACCTCGCCGACTGGCTGCTGGACGCCGCGTCGGAGTACATCTGACCGAGCGCAGAGCCCCCAGGAACCGGAGGCCCGCCCACGGAGCCCCAGCAGGTGATCCGGGTCACGACGTGTCGGCGGCCAGGCGCTCGGCACGCACGGCCGCGGACCCGGCCCTGCGACGGGCCGCCCGAGCCTCGCGGTCCGCCGTCCGGGCACCGTCGCGCGCCTCGCGCGCACGGTCCCGGGCGGTCCGCTGCCCGGCCTGAGCCTCCTTCAGCTCCCGGGAGAGCGCCGACACCCGCTCTTCGGCCTCGCGCAGCCCTGCCTCGGCCCGTTCCCGCTCCGCCTTCGCCTGTTCGTGTTCCCGCTCCAGGACCTGCGCCGCCTTCTCGGCGGACTCGGCGTCCTTTCTGGCCGCATCGAGCTCCCTGTGCTGTTCCTCGGCCGGACTGCTCTCCGTGGAGGCGGTGCGTTCGTGGGAGTCGCCGGGCGGTGCCGGGGCGGGCTTCTTCCTCGGCGCCACCGTGGTCTGCACGGCCTCGGTGAATCCGACCGGCGCGCTGAGCGGCTTGGCGAGATGCCCCGCCGCCCACTCCTTGGCCGCGCCCGGATCGGCCAGCACCGCGTGCAGGGTTGATTCGATCTCCCGCTGGGCCTGGTCGCCGATCGGCTGCCCGGCTCCTTCCGCCAGCCGCCTCGCCTCGCGGGCCAGCGCGCCCACCAGCGCATGCTGCTTTCGGCTGAGCTCCCGCAACTGCTCCCCGTCGAGGTTCTGGTGGGCCTGGCGCAACCCGTCGCCAAGGCCGATCAGCGGCTGGACCTGCTCCGGCTGACGGCGCACCAGCAGATTGCTCGCCCAAGCCGACAACGTCGGACGGCGCAGCTTGCTGATCCGGGCGGCCAGATCGCGTTCGCCGGCCGTGCGCGCCGCGGCGGCCCGCTCGTCGCGCGCGGCAGTGAAGTCCTGGGGCCGCAGCTCGTACAGCTCATCGACAACGCTCTCCAGGTCCACGGTCCTCCCACCGGTGTCGCTGCTCCCGCGGTGTTGACGGGAGTTGTCGTCCCGTCACAGAATGACACGTCATTCCGCCGGGGGAGGGGTTGGTCGTGCCGCAGGGCGTGGTGGACAAGCGTGACGCGATACTGCGCGCGGCGGGCAAGGTCTTCGCCGAGCGCGGGTACCACGCGACCGGTATCTCCGACATCGCCCGTGAGCTCGGGGCCGGCCACGGCACCTTCTACCGGTACTTCAAGAACAAGGAGGACATCGCGCGCAGCGTGGTCGCCCGTGCCCTCGGCCAGGTCATGGACGCCATAGCCGACGAGGAGCCGGGCTCCAGCCGGTCGCTGGAGCAGTACCGCGCACAGGTCGGGCGCATCGGCCACAAGCTCTTCGACCTCGTGGTCGCCGAACCGGCGCTCTGCCGCATCCTCTTCTACGACGCCATCGCCATCGACCGGGCCGACCCGGGACTCGCCGGCCGGGCCATGGAGGCTGCGGCGCAGTACACCGCGGCCTTCGTCCGTAACGGACAGGACCGTGGCTTTCTCCGCCGTGACCTCGACGCCCATGTCGTGGGCCTCGCCGTGAACGGAATGATCCTGACGGGGGCCGTGCGGCTGCTGCACGCACAGGACCCGCAGGCCATGCGTGATCCATGGATCCGCACGGTGGAAGCGCTCATTTTCGACGGCCTCGGCTCCTCCTGAGCCACAGGCCCGCAAGGACCGCTCATTCATTTGCCTCAAGAACGGAATGACGTGTCATTCCGGAAGGAGAGCACGATGGTCCAGGTCGATGTCTTCTGGTCGTACGGGATAGGCGCGAGCTTCGCGACAGCCGCCTGCCGTCAACTGACGGCCCGCAACACCCGGGCGGAGCGCGGCGGCCCCTGGTCCGACCCGTATCTCATGGCCGCCGTCCTGTACTGCGCGGTTCTCTTCGCGCCCAGCGGAGCCTGGCTGCTGTGGGGCTTTCCGGACTGGGAGACCATGCAGGTGGCGAGCGGCCACGAAGCGCTGCCCGCCTGGCTCGTCGCGCTGTTCGCGGCGACCAACGTGAGTCAGGGCGTCCTCGGCTACAAGGTCGCCGAGCGGCTCATCCTGTCCGGCCGGGTGTACGCGGCCTTCCTGCAGGCCGGCATCGGATACACCGGCATGTTCTTCATCCTCGTCCACGGCTGGGACGGCCGTGGATACCAGCGGTTCTTCTCGGCCGACCGGGACGTGTTCGCCACCTGGCCTCGGGAAGCGGGCGGCGAGGAGGCACTGTCGCGCATCGCCGACTGGCTCACCTCACCCGTCGCGCTCACCCTGTACGGGATGGGGGTCGTGCTCGTCCCGGTGATGCTGGCACTGATCGCCGCCTGGATCCGGGCCGGACAGAGGGAGGCCGGCGTGACCCGGGTCGGCCTCCTCCGTGTCGTGGGGGCCGTCCTGGCAGCGGTCTTCGCCGTGGCACTCGGCACGGCCGTCACCGCCTCGGTCCTGGTGCACCTGCTGGGCTGGTGGCTCGGAGTCCCCGCCGCCGTCCTCCTCGCCGCACTTGTGGCCGTACGGCGAAAGGGAGTGGCGGAGCGGGCTTTCGCGCTGCTCGCGCTGCCCGGCCGCCTCGGCGGTCGCGAACAGACGCCAGGACTGCTGGGAGTTCACTGACCGCCCGCGGCAGGCGCGGACCTGCGGGTCAGCCCGCGGCGGTCTCCCGGTTCATCGGCGGCTCGGCAGGCGTGTCGGGCACCGGCCCGAAGAGCACCGCCCGGGCCACCTTCGGCGCGAACAGCGAAGTGAGCGGCGAGGTCAGCGTCAGTACGGAACGGAAGGCCGGGCCCACCACAGGGTCTCCCGGATACCGCTGCTGGACGCGGCTGAGGTACCAGCCGGCGGGCTTGTCGACGGCCCGTGGGGCGACCGCGTTGCCCACCGCGCCGGGCATCTTCCTGTCCGCGCCCGCGGAGATGTCCCAGGCCTGGCGCGACGCCTCGAACAGCGCCTGCTGGACCCGGCGGGTGGTCGCAGTACGCCGGACATCGGCCAGGGCGTCGCGCAGGGCCACCGCGCTCATCGCGGCGACCGCCATGCCCTGGCCGTAGATCGGGTTGAACGTGCACAGCGCGTCGCCCACCGCGAGGAAACCGGCGGGGCGGCGCCCCGGGAGGTCGTACCGGCGCCGCAGGTTCGACGTCCTGCGGAAGCCGAAGGGGGGTGTGTCCGGTTCGGCCTCGCGCAGCCAGTCATGGATGAGGGGATGCGGGAAGCGGGCCGCGAAAGCGGTGAACCCCTCCTCGTCCGTGGGCGGTTCGCTGCCCCGCAGGCCCGCGAGGATCACCAGATAGCGGCCGTCCTCCAGCGGCAGCACCCCGCCGCTGTAGACCTGCGAGGGGTTGGGGAACACGTAGTAGGCAAGGGCGTTCGTGCCGAGGTGGCTGCTCTTGTTGTGGTAGATGCGGGACGCGTACGCCAGGCCCGTGTCGATGGTCTCCTCGTGCGGGGGCTCGGCGCCGATCTCCGCCAGCCACTGCGAGGCGCGCGAACCGCGCCCCGAAGCGTCCAGCACCAGGTCGGCCTCCAGAGTCAGTTGTTCCTGGCCGGCGGCGCCCTCACCCCGTCGGCGCAGCAACACGCCCCTGACGCGCGAGGCGTCACCGACGAGCCCGACGGCCTCCGTCGAAGTGACCGTGGTGATCCTCGGGTTGGCCAGCACACGCTCGCGCACCAGATGCTCGACCTGACCCCGGGAGCCCGTGTAGATGTACGTCGTCGCCTCGGTACGCCTGAACCAGCGACCGCTCTGCCACTGCACCATGTCCGAGGGCTGCCCGACCCGGGGAGCGCCCGAGGCCCTCAACCGGTCCATGAAGCCCGGCAGCAGGGAGTCCAGCGCGAGCTGGCCGCCCTCCAGCAGGACATGCGCGTGCCTGCCCTGGGGAACCCCGGGACGGGGTTGGGGGCCGTCGGGGTAGTGGTCGCGCTCGACGACCGTCACCTTGTCGGCGTGCTGGGCCAGTACGTGTGCGGCGAGAAGTCCCGCGAGGCTGCCTCCGACGACAACGGCGTGGCGGCTGCCCGCACCCTCTCGCCAACTGCCCTTCCCCTGCGCTTGATCCAGCATGTCCGTGCCCCTCGTGGTCAGCGAGCCGATCCAGGGGCCCGGCTTTTGGATCAGGCCCCGGGGCAGCACAGTATCCCGGCCGGAGACCGCTGGATGACGAGCGTGCGCGGTGAGGAGTGCTGCCGCGAGGGTCTTGTGGGGGCCACGCCGCGCGAGCCGCTCACGCCCGTCGTCGATCGGCGCGTGCATCGGCGCCTGTGCGGTTACGAGGAGCGCCGTCGGCGGCCGTGTGCTCCAGGGGTGAGGCGGCGGTTATGATCCGCCCGTCAAGTGATCGTTTCGAGTTCACACACTCGGGAAATTGCGCACATCCTTGGGGGGATCAAGTGCGTCTCACCTTTTCGCGCGTCGTTCGCGGCGCGCTCACCGTCGGTCTCGGTGCCGGTCTGGTCGCCACCGTCACCGCCGGACCGGCCCGGGCCGCCGATGGGTACGACCGCTGTGCCTGGGGAAAGCTCTGTGTCTTCAGCGAGCCGCTGGGCAAGGGCGAGATGCTGGTCGTCAACGGGGGCACGCTCGCTCTGGGGGCGTGGGACAACCGCATCAGCTCGTTCGCCAACAACAGTGACCAGCCGGTGTGCTTCTACACCGAGCCGGGGCTCGCGCCGGCCCCCGAGCTCACGGGTGCCACGCACTACTACGCGGGACGGGTGTCGTTCGACGAGAGCGCGACCCCCGGGTTCGACAACACCGTCAGCTCCATCGACCTGGGTCCCGAGGCGGACGACTTCTGCGGGAACGAGAGCCGGTACGCGACGTACCAGTGGGACAACCAGCCGAAGCAGCGGCCCACGGGACTGCCGTCCGTGGGTGCCTTCGGCGATGTCAACGGCGACGGATACGCGGATCTGTTCACACGCAACAAGTTCGGACAGCTGTGGGTCTCCCATGGCTCCGACAGCGTGGCGAAGAGCCGGTTGCTCGGGACCGGCTGGAACTCCATGAACAAGCTCACCCGTCACGGGGACCACAACGGCGATGCCAAGGAAGACGTGTTCGCCCGCGGCAACGCCGGCGTGCTGTGGTTCTACCCCGGCAGGGGTGACGGCACGTTGGGTACGCGGGTGCGCGTCGGCGGTGGCTGGAACACCATGCGCGAACTCACCGCGGCCGGCGACCTGACCGGGGACGGCAGGGCCGATCTGCTCGCCGTCGACAGCGCGGGCACCCTGTGGACGTATCCGGGCAACGGCAAGGGCTCCCTCGGCGCGCGGCAGAAGGCCGGCACGGGCTGGAAGGCCGTCAACGAACTCGTCGGCGCGGGCGACATGAACTCCGACAGGCGTGCCGACCTCGTGGCCCGTGACACCGCGGGCAGGCTGTGGCTCTATCCGGGCAACGGCAAGGGGACCTTCGGGGCCCGCAAGCTGATCGGCGGCGGAGGCTGGAACGGGCTCACCGAGCTGGCCGGCCTGGGCGATGTCACCGGCGACGGCCGGCCTGACCTGCTCGGGCACGCGCCGGGGCAGAGCGCCCTTCGCGTGTACCCGGGGACCGGCGCGGCCGACGGCGGCCTGAAGCCCCCGAAGACGCTCGCCTCGGTCCAGGCCACCCAGCTCGTCTTCTGACCAGCCTTCCGCATCGAACGGAGTTCGGCTCATGCTCGAAACCACCCGGCGCAAGCGCGCCCTCGCCGCCGCTGTCGTCACCGCGTCGCTGGCCACCCTCATCACCCAGGCGCCGGGCGCGGTCGCCGCGGAGAATTCCGCGCGCTGCCCGGCGGGGAAGTTCTGTGTCTTCACCGGCGGGGGCTACACGGGCGACCTGAGGATCTACTCGTCCTCCCAGCCCACGCTGGGCACATGGAACGACAAGATCTCGTCGGTCGTGAACAACAGCGGCCTGTGGGCGACGCTGTATGTGCAGCCCCATTACGGAACGTCTCCCGACTACGTCATCGTCGGGCCGCACAACGGCCCGATCGATCTCAGCGACTCGTTCGACCGGCAGTTCGGCAACAAGATCAGCTCCATGAGGGTCACCACGACCGAGTTCGAGGCCGTCCAGGGTGTCCCGTGGATGGACTGGTACCAGCAGCCCGAGATCAAGCGCCCCGCCGGGCTGCCCGCCGTCGCCCAGTTCGGCGACCTGGACAACAACGGCAGCGCCGATGTCCTGGAGCGCGCGAACGACGGCCGGCTGTGGTTCCTTTCCGGCGTCGGCGACGCCAACGGCACCACGAAGGGCAAACTCGTCGGCGGCGGCTGGAACGCGATGAGCCAGTTGGTCCGACACGGCGACTACAACGCCGACGGCAGGGAGGACCTGTTCGCCCGGGACACATCGGGGGTGCTCTGGTTCTACCCGGGCAGGGGCAACGGCACCTTCGGTACGAGGGTGAGGATCGGCACCGGCTGGAACGCCATGCGCGAGATCAACGCGGCCGGAGACCTGACCGGCGACGGCCGCCGCGACCTTCTCGCGCGCGACTCGTCGGGGACGCTGTGGACATACCCGGGCAACGGCAAGGGCGCCTTCGGTGCCCGCAAGAAGGTCGGCGCCGGCTGGGGCGTCATGAACCGGCTCACCTCGCCCGGGGATCTGACCGGTGACGGCAGGGCCGACCTGCTGGCACGCGACGGTGCTCGTGCCCTGTGGCTGTACCCGGGCAACGGCAGCGGGGCCTTCGGTGTGCGCAAGAAGCTCCCCTACGCCTGGCCCGCCGACGAGCCGGTCATGTCCGTGGGTGATGTGAACGGTGACGGGCTGTCCGACATCATGCGGCCCATCGACTACCAGCTGTTCGTCTACCAGGGGGACGGGCGAAGCGGGATCAGCGGCCCCAACGCGGACATGCTCTGGGACACCGCGCCCAACGTCCGCGCCTTCTGACGCGGACGCCGCAGTGCCCCTCGCGGCACCCTCAGGAGCCCGGCTTCCGAGGGTGCCGTCGGGGCCGCGCGCCCCGGCGCGCCCACGTGGGGACGAGCCCCGCCCGGGTCCTGTCCGACCGGTCAGCATCTTGTGATCACTTACCCGCGGGAACACCTTTCCCCCCGGACTCCGCTGCTCCACTATGGGCTCTTGTTTTCTGCTGGTAACACCCGGCGTGTTTCCGCCTGTGCGGGCGGGCGGCTCACGCCGTAGTGAGGAGTCAAGAGGTGCCAGAGCTCCACCGCGTCACTCCTGACGCAACGGGCGAGAACCGCGTCTATGCCGCCCTGTCGGATGCCGAACTCACCGAGCGCATATGCGCCGGTGCCCCGCCGGCGCATCCCGCCGTGCAGGAGCTCAGGCGCCGCCACCTGCCCGCCGTCATTTCGTACGCCCGGCTCTGTGGACGCCATCAGGTCGCAGGGACCCAACTGGCCATCCAGGCCTTCTCCCTCGCCGCCGAGGAAGCGGTCCGGGGCATCGAGCCGCGCGGGAACTGGCGGCACCATGTGCTGACGCTCGTCCAGCGGGTGGGGCGCACCTGGGCCCTTGGCGACCGCCGTGACCGGCTCGAACCCGAATTCGTCGCATGGCTCGGCGACGCCGCCGACCGCCCCGCGCCGGGACAGGAGGATTTCGGCGCCCATCTCTTCGAGGTGTCGTCCGCGATGCTCGCCGGTTTCTACCGGTTGCCGGCGCTGACGCGGGGCGTCCTGTGGTACGCGGTGATCGACGACGAGCCGGACGTCACCGTCGCCACCTTCCTCAAGATCGACCCGGCCGATGTTCCCGAACTGCGGGACAAGGCACAGGACGCCATGCGTCAGGCCTACGTCCGGGAATATCTGGAAGGGTGCGGGGACAGGCGATGCCTCGGATTCCGGCGCATCATCGAGGCCGCGTCGAGCCCGGGGGACCGGCGTCGCAGTGAGGATCTGACGCTCCATCTGGCGGAGTGCCCCAGCTGCACCCGGCTGGTGGCGGAGCTGACGAGGATGACGAACGCACCTCGCGCCGTCATCGCCGAGGGCCTGCTCGGATGGGGCGGAGCGGCCTACGCGGCCCGCGGCCCCGCGCGCGGCTCCCTCGACCGTGTACCGGCGCAGCCCGAGCGGCCGACGCGCACGGCAGGCCTCTCGGGGTTCGCCGCCCCGGCGAGGCGGACGACCGGCGGCGGGACACGGACGCAGGGCGCGACGCGGTTGTTCCGGCCCGTCCTTCTCGTCGCCGCGGTGGTCGCGGTCGCGGTGGTCGCCGGTACGCTGCTTGCGACCGCGTCCGAGGACAACGCCACGGCGGCCGTCCGTGACCGCGCGGAGGAACCTCCCCTCCAGCTGACCTGGCCGCCGGTGGCCCTGCCGGACCCCAGCGTGTCGGCCACCGGCCGGGCGCCGTCGCGGGAGCCCTCCCGCTCACCGAGCCCCACCGCCTCGGTCCCCGTCTCCAAACCCCCGGCTCCCGCGCCTTCGAGGAGCGCCCCGCGCCGGCCGGTGCCGATCGTCCCAGGCGGCGGCTACACCCGGGTCGTCAACGCGGACTCCGGACTGTGCCTGGACATCGCGGACGGCGTGATGGAGGACCGTACGGACGTCGTGACCAACCCGTGCGACGGCGCGCGGACCCAGCAGTGGAGTCTGGACGCCATCGGCCTCCTCCACAGCAAGGAGGATCCGGACTACTGTCTGGACTCGCGCGGCGACACCGACAGGGGGGTCGGCATCTGGTCCTGCGACGCCGTCAACGGCTGGAACGGCCGGAATCTGCTCTTCGCCGTCGATGGTTCAGGCGTCGTACGGCCCCTGATCGCACCGGGCTTCGCCCTGGAGCCGTACGGCGGCTCGGCGGGCAGTCCGGTCGGGTTCGACCACGCCGACGGGTCCGGCGACCAGCGATGGACCGGCGGCCCCGCGTGAAGAGCCCGGCCGAAGTGTTCGGTGAGCCGCTGGTCGACCGTCCGCCGGTGACGGCCACGGCGAGCATGAACCGGCCGGCGGGCTCCGACAGGTGCTCCGACCGGCACGGTCCGCCGGTCTTCGCGCCGTGCCGGGCCCGCGGGCCGGTTCGGCCTCCCCGGGTCAGGCCTGCGCGTCCTCGGGGATGGACACCAGCCACCGGGTCGCACGGCGCGGGCGCAGATAGGCGACCCAGTACAGCGTGGCGACAGCCGTGATCCCTCCGGTCCACAGCAGGTAGATCACTTCCTGCTGGCTGAGGATGTACGCGAGGACCGCGATCAGCAGGATCGGCATGGCGGGCCACAGCGGCATCCGCCAGGCGGGCTGGTGGGCGTGCGATCCGCGGCGGGCGAGCAGGGCGGCCACCGCGACCAGGAGGTACATGCCGGTGACGGAGACCCCGGTGACGCCGTAGAGGGTGTCCAGGTTCACGAAGCACAGGAGCGCTCCGGGCACGCCCACGACGAGTGTGGCGACCCAGGGGGAGTCGAAGCGCCCGAGCTTGGCGAGCGCGTTGTTCATGGGCTGTGGCCAGGCCTTGTCGCGGGCGGATGCGAACAGGACGCGGGAGTTCTGGATGACCATGACGATGCCCGCGTTGATGATGGCGAGGGCCACACAGAGGCTGACGAAGGTGCCGACGGCGGAGTTGCTCCACGCGGTGACCATGCCGCTGATGTCGCCGTTGGTGAGGGCCGCGAGGTCCGGGGCGCCCATGGTGATGGCGATGACCGGCACCAGGATGATCACGGCGGAGATGGCAAGGGTGGTCAGGACGGTGCGGGCGACGTTGCGGCGGGGGTGCTCCAGTTCCTCGGAGAGATAGACGGCCGTGGAGAAGCCCTGCGTGACGAAGAGGGCGATGGCCAGGCCCGAGACGATGAGCATCGCCGTGACCGGGTCGGTGTTCCCGTGGGAGCCGGCGACGCTCATGTCGACGAGGCTGCCCGCTCCGCGCTCGGAGTGCGCGAATCCGAGGATGGCGACGACGGCGGCGGCGATGACTTCGAGCACGAGGAAGACGCCCGTGATCCAGGCGTTGGCCCGCAGGTCGAGCAGACCGGCCAGGGTGGCGAGCAGCATCACGCCCGCACCGGCGTACGACGCGTCGAGGTGGACGATGGGCGCGAGATAGTCAGCCGTGCCCATGGCGATCACCGGCGGCACGATCATCACGACCAGCAGGGACAGAACGAAGACGAGCCAGCCGGCGAGGCGGCCGGCCAACGTCGACACCATGGCGTACTCGCCGCCGGCGCTCGGGATGAGCGTGCCGAGCTCCGAGTAGCAGAAGGCGACCGCTATACAGAGCAGCGAGCCGATCGCGATGGTGAGCGCCGTCGCGGTACCGAGGCTGGAGAACAGGTCGGGGACGACGACGAAAAGCGTGGAGGCGGGCGTCACGCAGGAGAGCGTGAGGAGGGTGCCGCCCACGACACCGATGGAACGCTTGAGCTTCTGGGGACTGCTGCCCTGCGGCGCCCGAGGGGCTTCGGGGGCCGCGTCGGGGAGTGGGGTGCGAAGCGTCTCGGTCATGGAGTGGTGGTTCCGATCGATTCGTGCGGCGGGTGTCGAGCGGGAGCGTTATCGCCTCCGGCGGCTGTGAGATGGGTGGTGCCTGCTCCCGGTGCGTCATGGAACCCTGCGGAAACCGCAACGTCAACGGTCATTTACCTACGGATTTCGTAGTCTGCCATCTTGGTCAACCGTGCGGCTTCAACGGCTCAGTGCCTCCAATTTTGCAATTGAGTAGGGAATGGATGCTCATGACCATGTAATCAAAGGCATCTGTCATCAGATACTTTCATCACCCGTTTTATGTCGTGGTTGCGATAACCGAAGCGATGCCCGCCAAAGTTGTCCCAACGTTGACGTCTCGCGTGCGGGCCGCCGCGGGGGAGAGGTTGGAGGTGGTCCGATCGGCCGTACCGGCCCTCGGTGGTTCGGCGGCCGTACCAGGCGTTCGTGGGGCGTGCCTGTAGCAGGACATGTCCCTCCTGGGGCGTGGCAGTTGTGAAAGGAAGCGCCATGGCCGCTCATGCGGGCGTCCGGCCGGACGGCGGCGGGCGTGGAACGCGCGGCGGCGGATAGGCCGGGAGATGGATGGTCCGGCTCGTTTCCGGTCGCACGATTCTCACGGAACGCTTCTCCTGGATGAGCGGCGGACCGCTCTGTCGCTCATGCCGCCACGGGACCAGACGCAGGAGCGCTTCATGGCACCCCACGCATCCGAGCCGGATCCAACGGGCAGCGGTCAGGGACGGGAGGTCCCCGGGCCCGGCGCGAACACGCCGCCGAGACCGTCGTGACAGCGGACCAGGCCGGCCCCCTCAGCCGTCGGCAGCGCCGTCGCATGCTGCTGGTTTCGCTGCTGCGCTCGACGGCGGTCGTCGTCCTGCTCACCGCGCTGTTCTATCTGGCCCCTTTCGACCGCACCGTCGGCATCGGTACGGCGGCGGCGCTGATCGTGGGACTGCTGGCGTTCGCGGCTCTGATCGCCTGGCAGACGGTCGCCATCATCCGTTCCGAGCATCCCAGGCTGCGCGCCTTCGAGGCGCTTGCCTCGGCAGTCCCCCTCTTCCTGCTGCTGTTCGCCGCGACGTACTTCCTCATCGCCAGGGAGCTGCCGTCGTCCTTCTCCGAACCGCTGAACCGCACCGACGCGCTCTACTTCACCGTCACGGTCTTCGCCACGGTCGGCTTCGGGGACATCGTGGCCACCACGGAAACGGCCCGCGTACTGGTCATCGTGCAGATGATGGCCGACCTGGTCCTCGTGGGCCTGATTGCCAAGGTCCTCTTCGGAGCTGTTCAGATGGGACTCAAACGCAAGCAGTCCGGCCCGCGCCCTCCACAGGACACGCCATGACAGCCGGCCGGCATCGTGTCGGGAAAGGACGGGTTCCATGACGGAGCCGAAGCCTCGACCAGCGGCATCCGGTGGAGGGACGCAGCCTCCGGTGGCCGACCGGCTGCGGGACGTACTGCGCACCCCCGGCTACCTCAAACTCCTGGTCTTCAGTGCCCTGATCGGCGTTCCGGTCTCGCTCGTGGCCTTCTGGTTCCTCGCCGGACTGCAGGAACTGAACCACCTGCTGTGGACGGATCTCCCGCAGGCCATGGACCGGGACATCCCACCGTGGTGGTGGCCGCTGCCGCTCCTGCTGATCGCCGGAGTCGCCGTCGGGCTGGTCGTCCGCCATATGCCGGGCGCGGGCGGCCACATCCCCGCCTCGGGCCTCCATGCCGGCGGAGCGTCCACGGCTGCGCTGCCCGGGGTGGTCATCGCCGCCACCGCCAGCATCCCGCTCGGCGCGACCCTTGGACCGGAGGCGCCTCTGATGGCCCTCGGCGGAGGGCTGGCGCTGCTGTTCAGGGATCTCGTCCGCGCCCCGGACACCCCGCAGAGCAGCGCCCTGCTCGGAGCCGCCGGAGCCGGTGCCGCCATCGCGGTGCTCTTCGGCAACCCTCTCGTCGCCGGTGTGCTCCTCATCGAGGTGGCAGGAGTGGGAGGCCCGCAGCTGTTCGCCGTCATGCTCCCCGCTCTGCTGTCGAGTGGAGTGGGAGCCGTGGTGTTCACCGGCTTCGGGAGCTGGACCGGCCTGGACACGGGCAGCCTCACGCTCAAGCTCCCCCAGCCGCCCTCGACTCTGGACACCGGAGATGTGGTGTGGTCGATCCTGATGGCCGCGGCCATCGCGGCCCTGATCCATGTGATCATGGCCGGTGGCCGGCTGACCGCGTCCTTCGTCGCCGTGCGCACCGTGCCCAAGACGGCCGTGTGCGCGGTGGCCGCCGGGTGCTGCGCGGCCCTGTACACGCTCGTCACCGACCGCACACCGGCCGACGTCGCCTCGTCCGGCCAGGACACCCTCGCCTCCATGGCGTCCGATCCCCACGCCTGGGGAGTCGGTGCCCTGCTGGCCGTGCTGCTCTTCAAGGGCGCCGCCTACACGCTCTGCCTCGGCAGCCTGCGAGGCGGTCCTGTCTTCCCCTCCCTGTTCCTGGGCGGGGCGGTCGGCGTACTGCTCGCGCCGCTGCCCGGACTCGGAGTGGTGCCGGGCATGGCCGCGGGGATGGCGGCGGCCGTCACCAGCGCACTGCGGCTGCCCCTGAGCTGTGCGGTCCTCGTGGTCCTGATGCTGGGGAACGCCGCGACCATTCCCGTCGTGATCATCGCGGCCGTCGTCGCCTTCGTCACGACCGAGCTGCTGCCACCCGGCCCCTCGATCCGTCCGGCCGGGGGCGCGCGGCCAAAGGGAAGGGAAAGCGCGGTGGCCAAGGACTGACGTCAGCGGCGCTGCTCGCGGTTGAGGGCATCGTCGAGGGTGGTCGCGGCCATGACGAGCGAGAGGTGGGTGAACGCCTGTGGGAAGTTGCCCAGTTGCTCACCGCTCGGGCCTATCTCCTCGGCGAAGAGGCCCACATGGTTGGCGTAGGTGTGCATTTTCTCGAACGCATAGCGCGCCAGGGGGAGCCTCCCGGCGCGGGCGAGCGCGTCGACGTAGAGGAAGGTGCACAGGCTGAACGTCCCTTCGGAACCGCGCAGCCCGTCGGGGGACGCTTTCGGGTCGTAGCGGTAGACAAGGCTGTCCGAGACGAGCCTGCGGTCCACGGCATCGAGGGTGGACAGCCATCCGGGGCTCTTGGCGGCCAGGAAGCGGACCCTGGGAATGAGCAGCAGCGAGGCGTCCATGACGTCGCCGTCGTAGTGCTGGACGAGCGCCTGCTCCTTCTCGCTCCACCCCCGGTCCATCACCTGCTCCAGGATGGCGTCACGTGCGGCGGTCCAGCGTGCGAGGTCCGCGGGGCGGCTGTACTCCTGCGCCAGGCGCAGTCCACGGTCGAAGGCGACCCAGCACATGACCCGGCTGTAGGTGAAGTTCTGGCGGCCCCCTCGGGTCTCCCAGATGCCCTCGTCCGGGCGGTCCCAGGAGTCGGCGAGCCAGTCGAGCGTCGAGGCGAGCCCCTTCCAGGCGTGGTAACCCGCATGGACGCCCACCTCCTGGCCCTCGGCCAGGGCGTAGAGGGCCTCGCCGTAGATGTCGAGCTGCAGCTGGTCCATCGCGGCGTTCCCCGCCCGTACCGGGGACGAGCCGCGGTACCCCTCAAGGTGTTCGAGGATCACCTCCGGGATGTCGGGGTCTCCGTCGACCCGGTACATGATCTGCAGACGCTCACCCGGAGAGTCCGCGCGATCGTGCATCCGGTCCCCGAGCCAGCGGGTGAAACTGGCTGCCTCGTCGACGAAACCGAGGTCCAGCAGTGCCCGCACCGACAGCGCACCGTCACGCACCCAGGAGTACCGGTAGTCCCAGTTGCGCTCGCCCCCGATCTGCTCGGGCAGACCCATGGTCGCCGCGGCGACCGGCGCCCCCGTGGGGCCGTAGGTGAGCAGCTTCAGGGTGATCGCCGAACGGTTGACCATCTCCGACCACCGGCCGTTGTACCGGGAGCCGCGCAGCCAGTTCTGCCAGAAGTCGCCCACGGCGAAGACCCGGGTGGTCAGCTGTTCCACCGAGAAGGGAGCGGGCTGTTCGCCGTCCGGTTCGCAGACGGTGAACACGGCGCCGGCCGACTCACCGGCGTTGAGGGTGACCTCGCCGCGGACGTCGACCCCGTCGCGCTCCAGCGGGAACGTGGCCTGGAGGTAGCCGGTCTGGGCCGGCGCCCTGAATACCGCGACCTCCGGGCCCAGTTCGAGCTCATGGGTGGCCCGCGCGTAGTCGAACCGCGGTCGGCACTCCAGAGTGAAGCGGACAGTGCCGCGCACGGAACGTACGACACGCAGCAGTGCGTGCCGGTCCGTCGGGGTGAGGACCTGGTCCGGCGGCATGCAGTCGAGGACCTCACCGACGCCGTCAGGGGACATGAAGCGGGTCACCAGGACGGCGGTGTCCGGATAGTAGAGCTGTCTGCAGACCGAGTCGGTGTCGTCGGGAGCGAAACGGAAGTATCCGCCTCGGTCATGGTCGAGCAGGGCGGCGAAAACGCTCGGGGAATCGAAGCGGGGAGCAGGGAACCAGTTGATGACGCCCTGGGCGGAGACGAGAGCGGCTGTCTGGAGGTCGCCGATCAGACCGTGGTCGGCGATGGGGGGATAGCGGTCCATGCGAGCTCCGATCGAAACTCCGGCGCTTCGCGCGTTCGCTCAGGATCCGAGGATGCTGCGCTTCTGCTCCTCGAACTCGGCTTCGGTGAGGACGCCCTGCGCCTTGAGATCCCCGAGTTCCTTCAACTGGGCAATCTTGTTCTCCATCGTGGGCGGCGGTGCGGCCTGGGGAGGAGGCTCGGCGGCGGGCTGCTGCGCGGCTGGCTGCTGCTGGTCCTGTTCGGCCCACCGGCCGGCCTGCCGTCGTGACACACGGTTGGAGACCGTCGTCGCCGTGCCGGCGACGACGGCGGTGCGGGCGACCCCGCGGAGTAGACCGGGCATGCGCTGTGTCCTTGTCTCGCGGGCAGCCGCTGCGGGCTGCCTCAACCGGACTGGCCTTCGGAGGCTTCGAGCGAGGCCACGAGGGCCGGCACCGGAATCCGTCCACTGGCCACCAACTGGGCGCCGCTGCGCCGAAGGGCCCCTGCGAGGGGAGCGGCCCACACGTTCTCGTACACGATGATCCCCGCGGAGCTGTTCGGCTCCAGCACGGCGGCTGCGTCCTGAAGATCGTCCTGACCGAGCAGCCCCGACGAGGCGCCCTCGAAGACGGTCAGATCGAGTGTGCCGTCGCCGTCGATGTCGGCGATTTCCAGCCCTGTGACCGAACCGTCCGCTTCTTTTCTCACAAAGCTGAGATCGAGGATCCGGATGATGCCGCGCTCTACCAGATCGACGAGCAGCGGCAGGCCCTCGCCGGTCATTCGGTTGCCGGGGAATTCAACGACCAGGTAGTCGACAGGACCCATGTCGGAAAATTCTTCGACGCTCATGAGGGCTCCTCGCATGGTGCGGTTCGACGACGGTGCTCATCCGCGGCGAAACCCTTCCGAAGTGTCGGTGGGCTTTCGCGCCACCACCGCATCCATTGCATCACCGCACGGAACTCCATGCACCTCGGGTCGGGTCGCCCAGCCCCAAAGAGACCCGCGCCCCCGGTCGTCCCAGTGGGCGACCACCTTTCGCGTTTCCCCCTGGTCCGTGTCTGGCTGGATGCGGCAGACGAAAGGACGCGTCCGGGGTGGAACCGGTCCCCGCAGAGTGAGAGGGCCCAGATGACTCTCGACCTCATTCTCATCGGCCTGGCGATCACCCTCGAACCGTTTCCGGTCATGGCGTTCATCCTGGTGCTGGCCGCGGAGAGGGGCGTACGCAAGGGCCTCGTCTTCATTCTTTCCTGGCTCGCCTGCCTGGTACTCGTGATCGCCTGCGTACTGATCTTCACCGGCGGGAAGCCACCACAGCCGCACTCCGCACCGACGACCGCGTCTCTCGCGGTGAAACTGGCCATCGGTGTCGGCCTGATCGCCTACGGGGTGCACAAGCGCCGTGCCTCGGGCCGCGTCCGACGGAACTCCGCATGGCAGTCGAAGGTCCGCGACGTCTCCCCGTGGACGGCGGCCGGCCTCGCGGTCCTGCTCCAGCCCTGGGGGCTCGTCGCCGCGGGTGCCGCGACCGTGATGAAGGCGAACCTCTCGCAGCCCCTCACCTGGCTGACGCTGGTGCTGTACTGCATTCTGGCCAGCTCCAGCCTGCTGGCGATGGAGCTGTACGCGACGTTCCGTCCCATGGCTGCCGGGGCCAGGCTCGCGGCACTGCGCACCTGGATGGAGCGACACCAGGACCAGGCCATCGTCACCTTGTGCCTGGCGCTGGGCTTGTTCCTGGTCGGCAGGAGTATCGCCCAGCTCGTCTGACGGTCCCGCACCACCGGCCGAAGACCCCTGCCGCGCCCCCCGTGAGCCGGGGTGCCGTACCACCCGATGGGGGGCTTGCCGGAGACGGTCCGCGACGCGTGTGCTGGAGCTTGTCCCGATCCGCTACGGGCGGATGTCCGAGTCCCCCTTCCGGTTCTACCGGGGCGCCGCCGCGATCATGGCGAGTGATCTGGCCACGACCATCGACTCGGGCCTGCGCGCCCAGCTGTGCGGCGACGCCCACCCTGCAGCCGGGCCCTGCAACGGCTGTGCCGACGGGCCTGGGCACTGCCGACGACGGGCTCCTCGCTCGCTGTCTGGAGGTGGCTGGCCTGGATCGCCGTCTGGATGCTCGTCGTGCTCGTGCAGGGCCCCCTGCACGACGGTTTCGGCGTCGGGCTGTGGCTGGGCGTGCCGGTGACCGCCGTCAGCCTGACGCTCGTCCGGTGGTGGCCCCAGCACCTGCTGCTGGGCGGTCTGGTCCGCTGGTTGCCCCCGGCTTCCCGGCGCGTTTCTCACGGGGGCCGGCCTGACGGTGCTGTCGAGGCGGTCACCAGTCACCCCACCGCCCCATCGACCGCCGTTGCCTGCCCCAAGGGCAACATCTATGTCGTCGCGATGACCGGCCGCGACACGCTGGGTCTGGGCGACGAAGGTGCCCAGTCGGCCGGTGCGCCGTCTGTCCTCACCAGGCGGTGAAGGGCGGTCGCGTTCGTGTCGCCCCTTGCCCGGGTCCTCGCCCGCCGCCCCTCGCCGGTGTGCCTCAGGCGAGGAACGGCGAGCGGCGATCCGCCCCGGCTCACCGAAGGCGGGGTGTCATGGCGGGCCCCCACGGCTGCTGGTACCGGCTCGCCGAGGCCCCGGCGGCGAACGCGGACGACGAGGCGCGGTCGGTACCCACCCGCCAGTCGATCTCCTTCACCGCCTGGTACCAGATGACGCCGATGATGTCGGGGTGGCGCGGGAGCGCCCGGAACATGCCGGTGATCCACTCCGCCTTCCGCCCGGCCGCGTCGGTGGCGCCGAGTTCGGTGATGACGAGTGGCTTGCGGGTGAAGCGGCGCAGTTCGGTCCTGGTCGGAGAGAAGAGGCGGTCGAACGACTGGTAGTTCTCCTTGCCCACGGTGCCGTAGTAGCCGGACAGGCCCACCCAGTCGACGTACGCGTCTCCCGGGTACAGCCGGTTCAGCGCTGTGGAGTTGGTGTAGCTGACGTTGGGGCTCCACACCCACACGGCATTGCGTGCTCCCTCCGCTTCGAAGACCTTGTGGACGTGCCGCCACGCCCGGACGTACTCTCCGCGGCGGTTGCCGTTGGACTGCTCGCACCAGGGGTACCAGTAGCCGTTCATCTCGTGGGCGAGGCGGATGGCCACCGGATAGCGGAGCGATGCGATGCCCCGCGCCCATGACCGCAGGTGGGAGTCGAACGAGCCGTCGATGATCCTCGACAGCCGGTACCTGGACTGCTCCCCGCGGAGTGTGGGTTCTTTCGCCTCCGCCCTGTGGTCCCACGGTTCCCACGCCACCATCGGCAGCATGCCCCGCCTGGCCACCTTGTTGATGGCCTCCGCGTCGAAAACGTCACTCGCCCAGTCGGCCGAGAACTCGAACACCTGCGGACGGTGCCGGGTCTGCCGGGCGAAGTCCGCGGCTTCCGTGAAGTCGTGGGTGCCCTCGGACGTGAAGACCCCGATGAACGCCTTGCCCGGGGCCGGGAAGGGCACTTTGGGTTCGGATGACTCGGGCCGGGCCGGCGTGTGCTCGTCGTCCGGAAGCACGGTCGTCGGCGGCAGTACGGCGTCGGCGCGCGCGACTGCCGCCCGGCGTTCGCGGTCGGCCAGATCCGGTGCCACCTGGAAGGTGTACCAGGACAGCAGCCCGGCACACACCAGCGCGAGCACCCGAGGCGTGGTGATCCTCACTGTTCGGCCCTCGCGGTGCGCAGGCGCGTGGAGAGGCCTTCGGCGAGAGCGAGCAGCGGCGGGGCGGAGCCGGCCGCGAGGCCGAGCAGCGTCCACACCCGCATCCCGGTGTAGTCGTGGTGGCCGAGGAAACTGACGATCAGCAGCGCTCCGGCGAGCAGGGCCCACAGCAGGTGCAGGCGGAAGGTGCGCAGCGACTCCGAGCTGCGCAGATCGCCCTTGGCGGTGACGACATACGCGAGGGGGCGGCGCAGCAGGGCGTTCGCCGCGGCGGCGATGTACACGGGGCCGGCGAAGAGCGTCAGCAGGATCCCCGCCATGCCGAACTCCCGCCTCTCGTGCTCGGCGAGGTTGAACCGGCGAAGCCAGAGCCACAGGGCGAACGATCCGCCCATGCCCGCCGACCAGAGCAGGAACCAGGGGAGCCCCGGCAGTTGGATCGAGGTGACCCCGAGCAGCATGTACATGGCCGTGGCGAGGGTGCCGAGCGCCAGGTTCATGGCCACGCTCGGGTAGTAGAACTGCACCAGGTCGTAGAGCAGCCGCTGGCGGGGCCGGAGCCGGATGCCCTGCCGCAGCCGCGGGTTGAGTTTGATCTCCCAGATGCCGTAGGCCCAGCGCTTCTGCTGGTTGAAGTAGTCGGTCCAGGTGGTCGGGCCCTCGCCGACGGCTACGACGTCGGGGGTGTAGACGCCCTTCCAGCCGTTGCCGGTCGCGGGGTTGATCGTGCCGTGGACCCTCATGCTCGTCAGATGGTCCTCGATGATCGAATCCTGATAGCCGCCGATCTGCTGCCATGCGGCCACCCGGTACAGGTGGTTGGTGCCGATCAGCAACGGCGCGTCCAGGCCGTTGCCGCCGCGCTCGACGATGCTGCTGAACAGGTACTGCTGCACCGAGGCGCCGTGGGCGACCCAGTTGTCGTAGGCGTTGCCGTACACCTGGGGCGCCACCACGAACGCGGTGTCCGGGTCGTGGAAGTAGCCCAGCGTCCGCTCCAGGAAGCAGGGCAGCGGCACATGGTCCGGGTCCATCTGGGCGACCACGTCGTACTCGTTCTCGTGCTCGGCGCGCCAGGCGTTGTGGTTCCCGGACTTCGTGCGCGCACGGTAAGGGCCGGACTGCTGGTTGTACTCCGGCCGGTCCCTCCGGCTGAAATGGTGGACCCCGAGACGCGCGGCCATCTGCCGTACGGTCGGGTCATTGCCCTCGTCCAGGATCCAGACGTCCACGGCGCAGTCCCACCGCTCCACCTCCAGCATCGCCCGCAGCGTCCGCTGTACGACGGCGAGGGGCTCCTTGGACGGCACGATGGTGGTCAGCATGGCGACCCGCAGTCCGCTCGGCGGCACCATGGGGATGGGGTCCTTCGCGCGGAACGCGAACACCCAAATGGCCACCGCCTGCACGATTTTGATCGTCTCGACCGCGATCACCAGGCAGAATCCGAACCGGGCGAGGAACAGCCAGCCGCTGCCGAGTCCCGTCACCCCGGGCCCCGGCACATGCTCGGGCAGCAGCAGCCAGCCGATGAAGACGATGTCGGCCAGGGCGGTGGCCGCGGTCACCGCGGTCAGCGTGACCCTGTCGCCGAGGTGCAGCACGGAGTGGAATCCCACTTCCCGGCGCGGGTTGGCCAGCGGGCCGCAGCCCCGGGCGGCGCGCTCGTAGGCCGCGACGGCCGACGCGTTCCGGCGGTTCCTCCCCTCGGCGCGCCGATCCAGCCGGGATGGATATCTGGACATGTCCCCCCTTGATGACCAACACCATCACTCAGTCGTGAAAAGGCCACTACTTGCGGTGAGTAGGACTGTGTGCGTCGGCCGCCCGGTTCCCGGTTCGTTCAGATATCAACGGCGTACAGGGTGCTGTCGGCGCTGCCGAAATACACCGTGTCCTGTGCAACGGTCGGCGTGTGGACGGGAGCCGAGGCGGAGTAGTTCCACAGTTGCTTTCCTGTCGCGGCGTTCACCGCGTAGAGCTTGCTGTCGTCGCTGCCCACGTACACCACCGATCCCGCTGCGGCGGGGGCGTGGACGTCGGACGCGGCCGTGAACGTCCATGTGGTTCTGCCGGTGGCGGCGTCCAGCGCGTGCAGGTTCTTGCCGCCTCCCACGTAAACGGAGCCCCGGGCGATCACCGGGTTGGACCCGACGGAAGCCCCCGGGAATCGCCAGACTTCCTTCCCCGTGTCCGCGTCGACGGCGTAGAGGGTGCCGTCGGTACTGCCGAAGCAGACCAGCCCGCCCGCCACGGACGGGATGCCGGACACCGCCCCGCGTGTGGTGAAGGTCCATCGCTTCTCGCCCGTGGCCGCGTCCACCGCATAGAGATTGGTGTCGCTGCTGCCGACGTACACCGTCTCGCCCGACACGGCGGGGGAGTGGGTGTCGTTGTCCGTGGTGAAGGCCCAGCGGCGCTTTCCGCCGGCGGAGTCCACGGCGTACAGCCGGTGGTCCGCGCTGCCGACGTAGGCCACGCCGCCTGTCACGACCGGGGTGTGGACGATGCCCTTCGTGGTGAACCGCCACCGGATCTTCCCGGAGCGCGCGTCGAAGGCGTACAGGATGCGGTCGTCGCTGCCGAGGTAGACGCTGCCGCCCAGCACGGCAGGCGCGGAGCCGATGGCCGCGCCGGTGGTGTACTTCCAGCGCTGGCGCCCGTCGGCGGTGGTGAGTGCGTACAGCGTGCCGTCGTTGCTCGCCGCGTACACGAGATCCCCGGCCACTACGGGGTGGGAAAGGACCGTCCCCGTCGTCGTGAAGCGCCAGCGCAGCGAACCGGGTGCGGGGGACTCGCCGTCCCGCATGATCGCCCAGGTCGCGACAGCAAGACCGCCGGCTGCCAGCGCCCCGGCCGCGGTGTACAGCGCCTGGCGACGGCTGACCGCTCGCTCGGGCGGGCCATGGGGCGGGCTCGGCGGCTGCTGGGGGACCGGCGTCGGGGCGGGGACGAGGGTGTGCCGGGCCGTGGTCGAGGTCGGCGCCTCGGGGACGGGCGGCGCCGATGCCGTGTCCTCGTCATTCCAGGGCCTCGGCAGCCAGCCCGCCGCGAGCAGTTCGGCCGGCGGCCGACCGCCGGTCAGGGCGGGCATCAGTGCGTTCAGTGCCGGGCGGTCGGCAGGTTTCTTCGCCAGGCACCAGCCGATCAGTTCCCGCAACCCGTCGGGTACCGCCTGGAGGTCGGGCTTCTCGTTCACCACCCGGTACAGCAGCGCCGGTACGGACGCTTCGCCGAAGGGGCCCGCGCCCGTGGAGGCATAGGCGAGTACGGAGCCGAGCGAGAACACGTCGGACGACGGCTCGATCCGCAGTCCCTGGATCTGTTCGGGGGACATATAGCCCGGAGACCCGATCGTGGTCCCGGTCAGCGTCAGCCCGCTGTGCTCGGAGAGGCGGGAGATGCCGAAGTCGATGACGCGCGGCCCGTCCTGGGCCAGCAGCACATTGGCGGGCTTGAGATCCCGGTGGATCAGCGACGCTCCATGAATCGCCGTCAGTGCCTCCACCAGCGCCGCGCCCAGTGCCCGGACGGAACGTTCGGGCAACGGCCCGCTTCTCTGTACGGCTTGCTGCAGTGACGGGCCGGGGATGTACGCGGTCGCCAGCCACGGCCGGCGTCCTTCGGGGTCGGCGTCGACCACTCCGGCGGTGAAGAATCCGCTCACGGCGCGGGAGGCGATCACCTCGCGTGCGAAGCGCTGCCGGAAGGCCGAATCCTGTACGTACTCCGGGCGGATGACCTTGATGGCGACCTTCCGGCCGCTGGGCGAATGTCCGAGGTAGACCCGGCCCATGCCGCCACTGCCCAACTGGGCGACCAGTCGGTAAGGACCCACGGTGGCGGGGTCGTCGGGCCCCAATGGTTCCAAGGTGCCCCCCCGGGTCACATCCTGGACAAATAACCATGTCGCTGCCGCGGAAGTGTATCGGATACTCATGGACATCAGATATCGAAGCCGATCATCTCGATAAGTATGATCAGATGAAGGCATGTTGTGCTTGCTCGGACGAGGCGAGCATGTGCGACAGCGGTGACGCGAGTGGTCCAGGTGCGCGCGAATCTGTCGCCGAGACGGCGGCGCGATCCGGCCGATCCGGCCATCTCCTCGACGGCCTACTGCGGCGACAACTACGACCGCACCTCGCCGTCGAGCGTCGCTACGACCCGAGGGGTCTCTTCCGCCACGACCGGGCGATGGGCAGCCCCGGACGCTGAACCGTCCGGGCGTGGTCCCGGTCCGGGACCACGCCGTCGCGCGCAGAGGCGCGGGTGCAGCCGTCCGTCCCCTCCCGCCCGGCCGAGTCCGGTACCCGACGCTTCTTGAGCCGAATAAATGAATCGTGGTTCACTTCTTGCGTGGCCTACCGAAGAACACCCGGGATCCAGGCCCGGCTCACGGCTCTGCGCGAGCGGATCCTCACGGCCGCGCTGGACATCGTCGCCGAGCAGGGGTACGCGGGCTGCTCGGTCGCCGCGGTCGCCGCGCGGGCCGATGTGGCGACCGGCAGCGTCTACCGCCACTTCCCGGCCAAGTCCGACCTGGTGGCGGAGGTCTTCCGTACCGCCTCACAACGCGAGATCGACGCGGTGACCCGGGCCGCGGACCTGGAGACGACCATGGAGGCCCGGCTGGCCGCGATCGTCGAGACCTTTGCCGGCCGCGCCCTCGCGTCGCCCCGGCTCGCCTATGCCCTGCTCGCCGAGCCCGTCGACCCGGCCGTCGACTCCGAGCGCCTGGCCTTCCGCCGCGCCTACGCCCACGGCTTCGCCCGCTACATCGCCCAAGGCATCGCCCGCGGTGAACTGCCCGACCAGGACCCCGAGGTGAGCGCCACAGCGATGGTGGGCGCCATCAGTGAGGCCCTGGTCGGCCCGCTCGCGGCCGGTTCGGCCGGCCCCGGCACCATCCCCGCACTCATAGCTTTCGCCCGCCGCGCCCTAGGAGTCCGACCGTGACGACGCATGACGTGTTCAACCAGGTGCCCGAGCTCGTGGGCCACGACACCGCGGAGGACCCGGCCCTGCTGGACGGTCTCGTCCGCGAGGGCGCGGGCTGGGCAACCGCCGAGGTGCACCGGCTCGGGCGTCTGTCAGGCTCCGCCGAGGCCCAGGAGTGGGGACGGCTGGCCAACGAACACCCGCCGGTTCTGCGTACCCACGACCGGTACGGGCACCGTGTCGACACAGTGGAGTTCCACCCGGCCTGGCACGAACTGATGCGCACGGCCGTGACCCATGGCCTGCATGCCGCGGTCTGGGCCGACGACCGAGAGGGTGCGCACGTCGCCCGCGCCGCCAAGTTCTACACCTGGCGGCCCGAAGCGGGACACGGGTGCCCCGTCTCCATGACCTACGCCGCGGTACCCGCCCTGCGCCAGAGCCCCGAACTGGCCGCCCAGTACGAGCCGTTGCTCTCGGCCGGATCGTACGACTTCGGGCTCCGCGCGCCGCTCACCAAGACCGGGCTGCTGGCCGGCATGTCGATGACCGAGAAGCAGGGCGGCTCCGACGTCCGTGCCAACACCACCAGGGCCCAGCCGCAGCCGGACGGCTCGTACCGCCTGACCGGGCACAAGTGGTTCACCTCCGCGCCGATGTGCGACGTGTTCCTGACCCTGGCCCAAGCACCCGACGGCCTGACCTGTTTCCTGGTCCCGCGTGTGCGGCCCGACGGCACGCTCAACCCGCTGCGCCTGATGCGTCTGAAGGACAAGCTCGGCAACAAGTCCAACGCGTCCTCGGAGGTGGAGTACGAGAACGCGGTCGCCTGGCGGGTCGGCGACGAGGGCCGCGGCGTGCGCACGATCATCGAGATGGTCAACATGACGCGGCTGGACTGTGTGATCGGGGCCGCGTCCGGCATGCGACAGGGCGTGGTGACCGCCACCCACCACGCCGTGCACCGGCAGACATTCGGCGCGTACCTCGTCGACCAGCCGCTGATGCGCAATGTGCTGGCCGACCTGGCGGTCGAGTCCGAGGCCGCGACCGTGCTCATGATGCGGCTGGCCGGTGCCACCGACCGGTCCGTGCGCGGCGATGCGTCCGAGACCGTGTTCAAGCGCCTCGCGCTGGCCGTCAGCAAGTACTGGGTGTGCAAGCGCTGGCCGGCGCACACCGCCGAGGCTCTGGAGTGTCTGGGCGGCAACGGATACGTCGAGGAGTCGGGCATGCCCCGCCAGTTCCGCGAGTCCCCGCTGATGTCCATCTGGGAGGGATCGGGCAACGTGGCCGCGCTGGACGTACTGCGGGCCATGGTCAAGGAACCGCAGGCGGTGGAGGCCTTCTTCACCGAGGTGTCGGCCGCAGCCGGAGCCGATGCTCGGCTGGACGGCGCCGTGCGCCGGCTGCGGGGCGAGCTGGCCGACGTCAAGGACATCGAGATGAGGGCGCGCCGCATCGTGGAGCGGATGGCGCTGGTGCTCCAGGGCTCACTGCTCGTCCGGTACGGGCACCAGGCCGTCGCCGACGCCTTCTGCGCCTCCCGGCTGGGCGGCGACTGGGGCCATGCTCTGGGCACCCTTCCTTCCGGCGTCGACCTCACCGCGATCATCGCCCGTTCCACGCCGAAGGTGCTCTGACCGGAACGGCCGGCGATCGCCGAACGCGGCGGGGGAGAGCAGCGGCTGCCGCAGCACCGTCGCGCCCTTGACGCGGTCGAGAAGGCGGCCCGGGCCTCTTGGCGCGGCCGAGAGGGCCGCTCCACCATCAGTCCGCCACCACCGGCCCGCGGGCCTTCACCCCGAAGGCCCGGCTGAGCCGGGCGTCATCGTATGGTCCGGTCCATCAAGTCCCCTTCCGCGATGGGGAGACCGTATGGGCCGTTCAAGTGAAAGGCCAGGTCAGGCCCTGTAGTGCAGGGTCATGACGGGGCGTTGAGGGGCGGGGCGGCAGCGGGCAGGGGTAGCCCCGCGACCCGGTGTGCGCGCCCGTCCATGCTCCCACCGGGGGCTCCCGAGCAGCCGTTCACGGCGGCACGCGGGCTGGTTTCTCAGCCCGCGTGCCGGATCGTCCGTGGCCGCTCCGATCGCCGCTCAGGGCACCGTGTTCCCCGACGGCGTGACGCCGGAGGCAATCGGTGGCGGCTGCCGGCGCGTCAATGAAGGATTTTCTCCTTCGCCCGCTGGAACTCCTCCTCGGTCAGCTCGCCCTTGGCCTTGAGGTCCGACAGCTTGGCCAGCGCGTCGGCATCACTCGATTCACCACCCGTCGCCGCCGTATCCCTGACGTAGGAATCGAACGCCTGCTGTTGCTCCTGGGCCCGCCGCATCTCGCGTGTGCCCATGTCACGGCCGTGAACGATCACGTAGATCAGGACTCCCAGGAACGGGATGACAATCACGAAAAGCAGCCAGCACGCCTTCGCCCAGCCGTTCATGTCGTGGTCCCGGATGACGTCGGCGATGATGCGGAAGAGCAGCATCAGCCACATGATCCATAGGAAGATCCACATGACGGTCCAGAAGGCGCCCAGCACTGGGTAGTCGTACGCCATGTACAGGTCGTCCATGGTGTCCTCCCGCCGCTCGTATCGAGTCGAACTGCTTCGTACAGGACCGATTCAATATTGAGGCCGTCCGATCCATGCCGCCACACGAGGGAACGGGCGAGGCCCCCGGCGCCCACCACCGGGCCGCAGCCGATGTCGGCGCCGGCGGCGGTCAGCGCCCTCGCGCGGCCACCGCCGTCCACCGCCGGCGACCCCTCCAGAAGACAGGCAGGCCGCCACCTCGCTGGCCGCTATCGGCTCAGCGCGAGTTGGCCCAGCCGCCGCCAGTCCAGGCGCGGCCTCGCCCGGGGGACGCCGGGACGGACGCGCGGGACACGGACCCGCAGCGCGCCGGGCCACACCGTGCAGCGCACAGGCGCGGGGAGGGTGAGCGCCTCCCCGTCGATGCCGACGGGGATCGCGGACCCGTCGGCATCGACGACGACTTCGACGGCGGTCGTCGTGGTGAGGCCGGGCGCGCGACCGCCGCCCAGCAGCTCGACCGCCTGCGCGGCACTGTCGACCTTGACACTCAGCAGGCCGAGGAACCCCCCGTCCAGCCGTTGCCGTCGCCCCAGCCCGGCCCGATCTCCCACCCGGTAGGGGTTGTTGCTGACCAGAACGCCCTGAGGGGCGTCGACCGCCACGCCGACGGCGCGGACGTTCAGCCGTGGCCCGGTCTGATGGGTGAGCACGTCCGGCAGCATCCGCAGAATCGTGTGGATCTTGTCGTCGCGGTAGGCGGGACTCTGTACCACGACCGCGTACGCCCCGAACGACGCGTTGTTGACGAAGACCCGTTCCCCGATACGCCCGAGGTCCACATGGAGCTCGACGCCGTCGGTGAGGGCGTCCAGGGACCGCGCGGGGTCGTCACGGTCGAGGCCCAGGTCCAGCGCGAAATGGTTCCGCGTCCCGGCCGGAATGACCACGAAGGGGATCCCGTGCTCCGCGGCCACACCGGCGACGAGTGCCTGCGTGCCGTCTCCGCCGGCCACTCCGAGCAGGTCCGCGCCGGAGGCGACGGCATCCCGCGCGAGCGCCGCGACATCCTGGGGATGCTCGGGGTCGAGCAGCACGAGGCCGGCGCCCAGCGCCTCGGCCTTCTCCCTGAGCCCGAAACGCCCCACCTTTCCGCCGCCCGACCGCGGATTCATGATGAGGAAGGGCCTCTTGGGCGGAGGAACGGCATGCTCGACCGGAGCGGGTGACACGGTGTCCGCGCGGAGCGCGGTCCAGCCTGCCGACACCGCAACAGCCCACACCGCAAGCGAAGCGAGAGCCACCCAGAGCAACCCGGCTGCCACATACAGCGCGATCACCGCCGCCGGGGCCGCCACGGCCAGGGCGAGGGCCAGTACTCTCGCCAGGCCCCGGCGGGTGAGCGCCCACCACCCGCCGGCCGCGGCAAGGGCAAGTCCCGCGACTCCCAGTGCCAGCAGGCCGAAGCTCTTGACCCCCGCGAAGCCGAGCAGGAGCGCCACGCTCGCCACGCCTGCCGCGATCGCCAGACGCGCGGCCCAGCACTGTGCGGGGTGGCCGCGTGTGCTGGATCCGCCGTCCATGACTCTCCTCGTGAGGGGACGTCCCGGCCTCGGCCGAGGACTTCTCACAACTGCTCCGCCTTCGACTTTATGCGCTGATCCGGACGGTTGGCCTGATGTGTACGCCCGGGGCAACAGTGCGGTCAGCCCGCATGACGCTCATGGCGGACCAGCACCACCGGGGCCGCCGCGAGGGCCGGCGGATGACCGCCGAACTGCTCGGCCCCTTCGATCTCGTCGACGCCAGCGGCCCCGCCGCCACCCACTCCGGCTGTATGCGCCGCCTCGACGTCGCGATGCCCCTCCTGGTCGGCGCTCCGAGAGCACGGCGGCCTCGGCCGGGTGGTGGCTCATTCCCCGGCCGATTCGTCCTTCGACCGGCCCACCGGCGGGGGATCGGCATGCTCCTGATCAGGATGTCCCGGCGATCGGCACCGGGGTTATCGTGGCCCCCTCGATCAGCTCCGCTCGGGGCTCGGAAGGGGGCGGGACCGTGTCTGATCCAGGACGGCTTGTGGCAGGCCGCTACCGGCTGGCCGAGCAGGTGGGCCGCGGTGGCATGGGCACGGTGTGGCGCGCAGAGGACATCGTTCTCGGACGTGACATCGCGCTCAAGCAGTTGCATGTCCCCGACCACCTCGACGACGAAGAGGTCCGGATCCTGCACGAGCGTACTCGCCGTGAGGCGCACAGTGCGGCAAGGATCTCCCATCCCCATGTGATCGTGGTGCACGACGTCGTCGACGACGGGGGCCGTCCCTGCGTCGTCATGGAGTACATCCCGTCGATCACGCTGGCGGAGGCGATCAGGGAACGTGGTCCGCTGCCCCCGGCCGAGGTGGCACGCATCGGTTCAGCCGTCGCCGCGGCACTGAGCGCCGCGCATGGTGCCGGAGTACTCCACAGGGATGTGAAGCCCGCCAATGTCCTGCTCGGCGACGACGGCCGGATCGTTCTCTCCGACTTCGGGATCGCCCTGCCGTCGGGTGCGCCGTCCCTGACGACGACCGGCGAGTGGGTCGGCTCGATCGACTACATCGCGCCGGAACGGCTGCTGGGAAAGGACGGCGGACCGGGTCCCGCATCCGACCTGTGGTCGCTCGGGGCGATGCTCTACTGCGCGGTGGAGGGCAGCCCCCCTTTCCGGCGGGATGTGCCCATCGCGACGGCGCACGCCATCGTGGTCGACGAACTGCGGCTCCCGCGTCAGGCAGGAGGGGTGTCCCGCGTCATCGAGGGCCTGCTGGTCAAGGATCCCGCGGAGCGCATGGACGCCGAGACGGCCGAGCGTCTGCTGGGCAAGGCGGCGGGCGAGCGGAACGGCACGATCCGGCTGCCCGCGGCGACGGCCCCCGGCTCAGCCCGTACGGCTACGGCGCGGTGGCGTGGCCGTCGTGCGGTGATGTGGTCCCTGACGGCCGCCGTCGTCGTCGGCGTCGCGGCCTTCACACCGCTGCTCCTGGATGGCGTCGGCGATGGGGGCAGGCGTTCGGCGTCCGCCCCCTCCGGTACCGCGCCGTCCCACGCGGGCGCCACGGCACCGGCCGTTCCCGTCGGCTTCCGCCTCGCCGAGGAGGACGGCGGCCTGGCCCTTCCGGTGCCGGACGGCTGGAGCCGCACGAGCACGTACAACGGCGAGATCGCGTACGTGGACCCGTCCGGACTGGTGGGGCTGCGCCTGAGCAGTACGCGCTTCGCGGAGGGGGATGCCCTGAGGCACTGGCGCGAGGTGGAGGAGGAGCAGACCCGCCAGAACAACCCGGGCTACGAGCGGCTGCGGATGAACGCGACGACGTTCCGCGGCGGCCCTGCCGGGTACTGGGAGTTCACCTTCAAGGGAAAGAAGCGCGGCTTCCGGGCCGTGGAGCTGGCCTTCGCGGACGGTGCGGGCACCCAGCACGTGATCTATCTCAGCGCGCCCGCGGCTCAGTGGTCGCAGTACCGGCCGGTCTTCGACAAGGTTGTCGCCGGACTGCGTCTGCCGGGCGAGGCCTCGTAGCCGACGGGACGGCGCCCGCCCCGGGTCGCCCGTGAGTTGTCACTCTCCGGCCGGGTCCGCGCGTGAGTTGCCACCCGCCATGCTGAGCGACCGGTGTGATCAGGTGAGGCAGGACTCGTGCGGCGACCGTCAGCCCGCCGCGGCGGCATCACGGCTCGCACGCCGTGCCGCGGGGATCTCCGCGTCCTTGCGCCCCTCGGCCCACAGTGAGCGCACATGGCCCAAGTGCCGTGTCATACAGGCCTCGGCGCCCTTCGCGTCGCCGGCCAGCATCAGTTCGAGGAGCTCCAGGTGTTCCTCGGCGGACGGCAGCAGCTGGTCGCGTTCGTCCAGCGCCGTGAGTCCGTACAGGCGCGAGCGCTTGCGCAGATCGCCGACCGTCTCGACGAGACGGTCATTGCCCGCGAGGCCGAGCAGGGTGAGGTGGAACTGCCGGTCGGCCTCCAGGTAGCCGATGAGGTCGTGCTCGCGGGCGGCGCGGACGATCTCATCGGCGACCGGGCGCAGTGCCTCCAGGTCCTCGCGGGAGGCGCTGCGGGTGACCCGGCCGATCACCGGGACCTCGATCAGGAGGCGGATCTCGGTGTACTGGTCGAGGTCGCGCTCGTTGACCTCGGTGACCCGAAATCCCTTGTTCCGTACGGGTTCGACGAGACCTTCCCGGGCGAGGTCCAGCATCGCCTCGCGCACGGGCGTGGCGGAGATCCCGAAGTCCTGCGCAAGCCCCGGAGCCGAATAGACCTCGCCCGGACGGAGTTCACCGGAGATGAGCGCGGCCCGCAGCGCGTGAGCCACCTGGTCGCGCAGCCGCTCGCGGGCCGTGACGAGGTTGCGCTGCTTCAGGTGCCCCATGGTGTTCCTTCCGTGCTGCCGCGGATCACCAGGGTACAATGTCACGTTGTTCTCGCAGGCGAGAGGGGGACGTCCCAACCGCCCACCCGGCAGGGCCCGGTGCGGACGGCGGGGCTCACAGCACAAAGCCCGTGGGGAACGGATCATCCGGGTCGAGGAAGTACTGCGCCGTGCCGGTGATCCAGGCGCGTCCCGTGATCGTGGGCACGACGGCGGGCAGCGTGCCCACGGTGGTCTCCTCGGTCAGACGGCCGGTGAACTGCGTACCGATGAAGGACTCGTTGACGAAATCCCGGTGCAGCGGCAGCAGACCACGGGCGTGCAGCTGCGCCATCCGGGCCGAGGTGCCGGTCCCGCACGGGGAGCGGTCGAACCAGCCGGGGTGGATGGCCATGGCGTGCCGGGACCGGTGCGCGTCCGAGCCGGGCGCGGCGAGGTAGACATGCTTGACCCCGGAGATCTCCGGCTGCTCCGGATGGACGGGCCGGTCCGCGGTGTTGATCGCTTCCATGACGGCGAGTCCTGCGGCGAGCAGATCGTCCTTGCGGGCCCGCTCGAAGGGCAGTCCCAGCGTGTCGAGTTCGACGAAGGCGTAGAAATTGCCGCCGAAGGCGATGTCGTACGCCACCTTTCCGTATCCCGGTACATCCGCCGCGCGGTCCAGACCGACACAGAAAGCGGGCACATTGGTGAGAGTGACGGAGGTCGCCACACCGTCCTCGGTGCGCACGTCGACGGAGACCAGGCCCGCCGGGGTGTCCAGCCGGACGGTGGTGACCGGCTCGGTCACGGGCACCATGCCCGTCTCCACCAGGACGGTGGCCACACCGATCGTCCCGTGCCCGCACATCGGAAGCAGTCCCGAGACCTCGATATAGAGGACGCCGTAGTCGGCGTCGGCTCGCGTGGCCGGCTGGAGTATCGCGCCGCTCATGGAGGCGTGGCCGCGCGGCTCGTACATCAGCAGTGTGCGGATGTGGTCCATGTGCTCGATGAAGTGGAGCCGGCGCTCCGCCATGGTGGCGCCGGGAATGACGCCGACGCCGCCGGTGATGACCCGGGTCGGCATGCCCTCGGTGTGCGAGTCGACGGCGTGGAAGACATTACGGGTGCGCATGCGTGGGCCTCCCCGTGGTCAGTGGTGGCCGTCGGCGACGGCCTTTTCGGTGGCGGCCCGGACGGCGGCCTCGGCGCCGCCGGTGAGCGGGAGGCGCGGCGGGCGGACCGGGCCGCCGCGGCGGCCGGCGATGTCCATGGAGAGCTTGATGGCCTGGACGAACTCGGTCCTGGAGTCCCAGCGGAGCAGTGGGTGCAGGGACTTGTACAGGGGCAGTGCGGTGTCCAGGTCGCCGGAGACGGCAGAGTGGTAGAGCTCGGTGCAGGTGGCCGGGAGGGCGTTCGGGTACCCGGCGATCCAGCCCACGGCTCCGGCGACGGCGAGCTCCAGCAGGACGTCGTCCGCGCCGGCCAGCAGGTCCAGTTCGGGGGCGAGTTCGGCGATCCGGTACGCGCGGCGGACATCGCCGCTGAACTCCTTCACGGCCACGATGCTGCCGTCCTGGTGGAGTCGCGCGAGCAGCTCGGGTGTGAGGTCCACGCGGGTGTCGTGCGGGTTGTTGTAGGCGACGACCGGAAGCCCGGCCCGCGCGACGTCCGCGTAGTGGGCGTGCACGGCCCGCTCGTCTGCGCGGTACGCGTTGGGCGGCAGCAGCAGGACCGAGCCGGCGCCCGCCTCGGCCGCCCGGTCGGCCCAGCGGCGGGCTTCGGCGCTGCCGTAGGCGGCGACGCCGGGCATGACGCGGGCTCCGTCCCCGGCGGCCTCGACGGCGACGCGGACGACACGGGCCCGCTCGTCGTCGGTGAGCGTCTGGTACTCGCCGAGGGAGCCGTTGGGTACGACGCCGTCGCAGCCAGCGGCGATGAGCCAGGACACATGCTCGGCATAGGCGTCGAAGTCGACGGAGAGGTCGTCGCGCAGCGGAAGGGCGGTGGCGACCATGATGCCGCGCCACGGGCGGTTGGTGCTCCAGGAGCGGGAGGTCATGAATTTTCCCTTCGTGTAAATGGTGACATTTCATTGACTGGGCTACGGGGCGTGCAAGGGCGGGGAGTTGATTCAGCCGGACGCGCCACACGCGCCGGGGGATTCGGGGGAGTCGGAAGGATCGAGCCCGGCCAGCACCCCGAGCGGGACCGGGGTGGCGAACGGCCGGCGTTCGGGGGCACCGGCTCCTCCCGCGAGGCACGACACCGCCTGACCGCACACACGGCCCTGGCACCAGCCCATGCCCGCCCGCGTCATGAGCTTGACGCTGCGCGTGTCGCGGGCACCGAGATCGTCCACGGCGGCACGGATCTCGCGCGCGGTGACCTCCTCGCAGCGGCAGACCTCCGTGTCGTCGGTGAGCCAGCCGGGCCAGCCCGGCCCGGGGGCGTGGGCGGCGACCATGGTGTCGGCGAACGCGCGCATCCGGGCGCGCCGGCGACGCAGCGCACCGGTGACGGCCGGCGCGCCGTTCAACCCTGTGGCGATGGCCCGGGCCGCCAGTTCTCCCTCCGTCAGGGCAAGTTGTGCCCCGCCGATGCCACTCGTCTCACCCGCGGCCCATACGCCGGGCACCGAGGTCGCCTGGTCCCCGTCGAGTGCGAGCGCGAACGTGCCGTCCCCGCTTCGCACCGTGGCGCAGCCCAGGGCGGTGGCCAGTTCGATCCGCGGTACGAGGCCGTGCCCCACGGCGAGGGCGTCACAGTCGATCCGGCGGTCCGTGCCGGGCAGCGGCCGCCAGTCGCGGCCGAGACGGGAGACGGTGACCGCTTCCAGGCGGTCGGCGCCGTGCGCCTCGGTGACCGCGCTGCCGGTGCGTATCCGGACACCGTGGCGCAGCAGTGCGGCGCCATGGGTGACGGCCTCCCTCAGCTTGCCCGGGTTGGTTGCGAGGGCGCGTGGACGGCGCGCGTAGCCGACGTACCCGGACGCCTCGACCACTTCCGGAACGTGCGCTCCCGCAGCGGCCGATGACGAAGCCACCGCCAGCAGCAGGGGTCCGCTGCCGGCCACGACGACGCGGTTGCCGGGCAGCACCAGCCCCTCCTTGAGCATGGCCTGCGCGCCGCCCGCTCCCACGACCCCGGGCAAGGTCCAGCCAGGAAAGGGGAGTTGTCGCTCGTACGCTCCGGTGGCGAGCAGCACGGCCCCCGCCCGCACTCGTACGGGCCGGTCCCCGTCGCCGTCGTCGCCGGTCACAGCGTGGACGTCCCACACTTCCCTCTCGCGCACCACCGTCCAGACGTGGTGTCCGGCGAAATGACGGACGCCGCTGCTTTCGAGTCGTCGCCGCAACCGGGCGAACGTGGCCCAGCCGTGGTGCAGCCTGTCCGGACGTCTGGCGCCGAGCGCGGGGTCGGGGTGCCGGTAGTACTGCCCGCCCGCCCGGGGCTGCGCGTCGAGCAGGGCGACCCTCAGCCCCAGCCCGGCGGCTGTCACGGCGCCCGCCAGACCGGCGGGCCCGGCTCCGACCACGGCGAGGTCGTACAGGTCAGCCATGGCCGTGACCGTCCTGTGTGGTGACGGCGTCGCCGGGCCTGGCCGGTACGAGGCAGGCCCGGCGGTTGGGTCGGCCGTTGATGGTGGCGAGGCAGTCGTAGCACTGGCCGATCCCGCAGAACGCACCGCGGGGACGCCGCGCGATCCGGGTGGTGCGCCAGGCGAGGATGCCGGCGCCCCACAGTGCGGCTGCGACGGACTGCCCGGGGAGCGCGGTTACCGGGAGTCCGTCCAGCGTGATCTCGAACGACGGCTGGCCGGTGGCGTGGACGAGTTCCGCGGGGGTGCGCATGCTGGTCCTCTCGGGCGGCGCGGGTTCTTCGGTCACAGCGTGTCCTGGAAGCGGTTGGGGGCGAACGGGTCTGTCTTCATGGGTGCTTCGCCGCCGGTCAGGGCGGCGGCGATGAGCAGGCCCGTGGCCGGTGCCAGGCCGATGCCCGCGCCTTCGTGGCCGCAGGCATGCAGCAGGCCCGGCACCCGTGGGTCGTGTCCCACGGCGGGGAGGTGGTCCGGCAGGTAGGGGCGAAAGCCCGCGTAGGCGCGCATCGCCCGGACGCCGGCGAGTACGGGGAACAGTGTGGTTGCCTGCGCGGCCAGACGGCGCAGCACTTCGACGGCGAGAGAACGGTCGAAGCCGATCCGTTCGCGGCTCGCCCCTATCAGGACCGGTCCCGCGGGGGTGCCCTCGACGACCGCCGATGTCTGGAGGGCGGCCGAGCCGCTGGCCACGTCGGCCACATAGTCGGCGGCGTACACCTTGTGCCGTACCAGCCGCGGCAGGGGCTCGGTGACGAGCACGAAGCCACGCCGGGGGAGGACCGGCAGAAGGACGCCCGCCATCTCGGCGACCGAACCGCCCCAGGTGCCCGCCGCGTTGACGACGAACGGGGCGTGGAGCTCGCCGGATTCGGTCCGGACGCCCCGGATTTGGCCCGAGGTGCCGGTGAGTACCGCGGTGACGTCCTCGCCGAGCCGGACGTCGGCGCCGGATGCGCGCAGGAGATGAGCGGCGGCCAGCGCGGGCTGGACCTGTGCGTCCTGCGGGTAGTGGACCGCTCCTGGCAGGTCTGCCGCGAGATGCGGTTCCAGCTCGCGCAGTGAGCCGGCAGGCACGTCCGTGGTGGTGACCCCGGAGTCCGACTGCGCCGCGGCGAAGCCGCGCAGCGCAGTCAGCCCGGGGCCGTCGGAAGCGACGACGAGTCCGCCCTTGGCCTCGAATTCGATGTCCGGCGGGAGCAGTTCGGCCAGTTCACGCCACAGGGTCGCCGAGAGCAGGGCCAGTTCGAGTTCGGGGCCCGGCCCCTTGTCGGAGACGAGAAGATTGCCTTCGCCCGCGCCGGTCGTGCCTCCGGCGACGGGACCACGGTCGATCACGGTGACGGTCAGGCCGGACCGGGCGGCGTAGTAGGCGCATGCCGCGCCGATCACCCCGGCCCCGATGACGACGACGTCCGGGGATTTTCCTCTGGGCACGCCAGTAATATGTCACATGGCATTTTCTCTGCCAAGGCTTTTCCCATGACCGTCCCGAAGCCCTGGAAGCCTCAGCCGTCGAGGAGTTCGCCCATCCAGGCCTCGATCCCCTCGGGCGTGCGCGGCAGCGCACCGGACATCAGCCGCGCACCCTCCTCGGTGATCACCAGGTCGTCCTCGATCCGTATCCCGATGCCGCGCAGTTCCGCCGGGAGCGTCTCGTCGTCCGGCTGGAAGTACAGCCCCGGCTCCACCGTGAGCACCTGGCCCTCCTCCAGGACACCGTCGAGATAGGCATCCGCGCGGGCCTGGGCACAGTCGTGGACATCGAGCCCGAGCATGTGACCGCTGCTGCAGAGGGTGTAACGCCGGTGCTGATCGCCCTCCGGGCTCTTGAGGATGCCCCACTCGGTCAGCCCCTCGGCGATCACGCGCATGCCCGCCCGGTGGAAGTCCCGGAAGCTCGCACCTGGTCCGAGGGCGGCCATTCCCGCCTCCTGGGCGGCCAGCACCAGCTCGTACACCTGCCGTTGGACGGGGGAGAAGCGCCCGGACAGGGGCAGGGTGCGGGTGATGTCGGCGGTGTACAGGGAGTCCGTCTCCACGCCCGCGTCGAGCAGCAGCAGCTTCTGGGCGTCCAGCGCTCCGTCGTTGCGTATCCAGTGCAGGACACAGGCATGGGCGCCGGATGCCGCGATGGTGTCGTACCCCGTGCCGTTCCCCTCGGCGCGGGCACGCAGCCCGAAAACGCCCTCGATCCAGCGCTCACCACGCGGATGGGCGAGGGCGCGCGGGAGCGACCTGACGACGTCCTGGAATCCGGATGTGGTGTGGTCGACGGCCAGTTGCAGCTGATCCACCTCCCACGCATCCTTGATGAGCCGCAGTTCACTGAGTACGGAGGCGAGTTCGGCGTCATGCGCCGCGTTGCGCCCGGGGGGCAGCGGTGAGCGCGCGTCGAGAGGCTCGCAGCGGATACCGGTCGTACGTTCCGTCTCGCCGAGGTCGAGGCGACGGCCGACCCAGAACTCGCCGTAGCGGCGGTCCCGGTAGAACTCTTCACCGCCGTTCCGGGGAGAGCGCGGGCGGACATGGAGCACGGCCTCGTGGCCGCCGGGACCCGACGGCTCCAGCACCAGTACATGTCCCGCCTGGTCCTCGCCGGTGAGTCCGGTCAGCCAGGCGTAGGCGCTGTGCGGGCGGAACCGGTGGTCGCAGTCGTTCGAACGGACCTTGAGCACGCCCGCCGGAATCAACAGCCGCTGACCGGGGAAGCGTGCGGACAGCCCGGCCCGGCGCGAGGCGGTGAACCGGGCCACGGGCAGCTGGAGTTCGCCGGGCAGTGGGCTCGGCGCCCAGCCGCGGGTCATGAAGTCCTGGAACTCGGCTGAAGGCGGCAGGTCGTGGCTGCCGGTGCGGAGAGGCTGTTCGGTCATCGGATTCGTCTCCCTCGGGCAAGGTTCCGCGAAGCGGGATGTGCGCAGGGGTTGTCAGTGCAATGTCACATTACTACGTTACGCATCACATCGCGGCGAGCCCGTCTCTCAACTGCCGCGTACAGCACGGCACTTCATCTTCCGAACCCCCACTCAGGAGACATCGGTGTCCCGAGACAGACACGCCCCCAGATCCCTGCCTGCCGCGGTGATCGCGGTCGCCGCGCTACTGGCCCCGCTCGCACCGCTCGCTCAGGCAACAGCGGCGCCCGTGCCGCCGAGGCCGGCCGCCGCCTCCGCGGGCCACGCCGACCGCCACCGTCCGCACGACGAGGTGGAACGCCTCACCTCGGCACCGGCGTTCACCGCCCGGAGCGCGCCCGCCCCCGGCGGACTGCCCCAGGGGCGCATCCCCGGCCCCCGTGCGACAGGCACCGCGAGGACCACGGACCTCGCTCCGGCGGTTCCCTGCACCCTGGACGACATCACCCGCCTCGGCCCGGAGCAGTTCACGGACTTCCTCGCCGACCCGGCCGTCACCGCCGACGGCTGTCTGCGCGGCCTCATCTGGACCTGGGACGCCCGGCTCGCCCCCGTCATGTCCGACGCCCATGTGCAGGCCGTCTCCCGCCGCATCTCCACGCTCGCCCCGGCGCATGACGGGAAGAACGGCAGCCACCTGCTGGAAATGCTCACCTACCTGCACGCCGTGGTCTACCACGACTTCTCGCGCGGCGAGATCGACGTCACCGACGCCCCGACCGCCGAAGCCATGCGCCGCGCCATCAACGCCTTCGGCAGCACGGCCCGCTCCTTCACCGCGACGCGCTCCAACGCGGAGAGCCTGCGCGAGGGCCTCTACGCGGGCAGCGGCCCCGGGCTGCGCCACTCCCAGCTCGGTCTCATCACGAAGGTCCTGGCCACGCTGGACCAGTACCACACCACGACCTACAAGGACCCGGCGTGGGGCGGCGCCGCACTCGCCGGTCTCTCGGTCAACTACCTGGGCATATACCCGGGCAACAACGACACCTCCTTCCGTACGCTGGTCGCCCGGAACCCGGCCTACCGCAAAGCGTTCAGCGCGTTCGCCGGCCACACCCATCTCAAGGGCACACCGAACGAGTGGGCCGTACGGGACGCGCTCGGTGAGTACGGCCGTTTCGGCCAGATCGACGCACTCAGGTCCGAGACCGTCTCCGGTCTGGGCTCACTGCTGCCGGTCACGACACGCAACTTCGGCGAGGGCAGCCAGCCCTGGGCCAAGGTGGCGGGCTGGCTGGGCTTCTACGAGGCGTGCAAACCGTACGGCGTGTGCAAGGAGGACATCGAGCGCCGCATCTTCCCCTCCACGTACACCTACGACGCCGGCGCCATCAAGGTCCGCACCGCGCTGAGCCGGGCCACGGTCGATCAGCTCTACTACGCGAGCAAGCAGGTCAAGGCGCAGTTCCACCGCGTGCTCGGCACCGACGCGCCACTGAACGGCGACACCAACACCTCGCTGGCCATCGTTCTCTACGCCTCGCGCGCCGACTACGAGACCTACCACCCGCTGCTCACCGGGATGGGCACGAACAACGGCGGCGTCTACATCGAGCGCGGCGCGACCTTCTACACCTACCAGCGCCGCGTTCCGCAGGACTCCTCGCTCACCCTGGAAGAGCTCTTCCGCCACGAGTACACCCACTACCTCAACGGCCGGTGGGCAGTGCCCGGCTACTTCGGCGAGGGCCCCTGGTACGAGGGGGACCGCACGACCGCCATGGACGAGGGCACGGCCGAGTTCTTCGACGGCGCGACCCGCGACAACGGCATCGCCGTCCGCAAGTCGCTCGTCCAGGGCATCATCGACGACACGGCCGGCGGCGGACCGCGCATGAGCGTGGACCAGTTGCTGCACGCCACCTACGACGGCGACGGCTTCCGCTTCTACGACTACGCGGGCACGTTCTTCGAGTTCCTGTGGAACCAGCGGCCTTCCCTGATCCGCGAGATGTACGGACACCTGCGCGCGGACGACCCCGCGGGCTTCGACGCGTGGCGCAACCGCATGGGCCGGGACGCTGCGCTGCAGAGGGCCTACGACAGCTTCCTGGACGCACAGATCGCCCAGGTGGACAGGCTCTACGTGCCGGACACCACGTTCAGTCCGAACGACCGGCTGCGGGACGCGTCGTCCGAAGCGGTCCGTGGCTCGCTGGCGGCGGCCACCCAGCTCACTCCCGTGTGCGCGGCGGGTCCCGACGCGGTCATGCGGCGCTTCGTGTGCACCGGACGGATCACCGCGAACCTCACCGAGCCCTCGAACCCCGACCGTGTCTTCGAGGACATGTCGGAGACGGTCGACTACTTCGTCCTGGACCGGGCCCGCCCCGCGTCCACGAATCTGGCCGACATGAACTGTCACTTCGGCACCGTCGACATCTGGACGGACGGCCGGGCGGGCAGTGCCACCTACACCTGCGAAGGCCCGCTGCGCAGCTGACGCCCGGCCCCGGCGCGTACGGCGCGCGCAACGGCCGCCGTAGGCGCCGGGCCGCCGCCTCGACCGTCAACCCGTACCCGGGTACAGGTTGACGGTCCCGCGCGCACACCACCGGAGGTGAGGGTGCCCCCAGCGCGGTAGTTTAAATTGGAACGGGATTGAACGGGACCCGTCCGTCGAGGCGCGCCGTGAACCGGAAGCGCCGGAAGAAGGGTGAGGGCATGGGCGACGAGGCTGCATGGCTGAGCGAGCGCGAGTTGCGTGCCTGGAAGAACCTGCTCGCCGTGAACAGCATCATCGGCCGGTCCGTCGAGCAGCAGCTCAAGGATGCGGCGGGCCTGTCCCACCCGCAGTACGAGGTGCTCACCCGGCTCGGTGACGCACCCGGTGGCGAGCTGCGGATGACCGAGCTGGCGGGCGCGGCACTCACCTCCAAGAGCGGTCTCACGTATCAGGTGACACAGCTGGAGAAGGCGGGTCTGATACGGCGCAGCTCCTGTCCGAGCGACGATCGCGGGGTCGTGGCCGTGCTCACCGAGCTGGGCAAGGAGAGGCTGCGGGCCGCCGCCCCCGGGCATGCCGCCCTCGTGCGGGAGCTGTTCGTCGACGGTCTGGGGGAGCGGGAGTTCGACTCTCTCGCCGCCGGACTCGAAGCTTTGCTGGACCGCCTGCGGGGTCGCTGCTCCTCCTGAGCGCCACCGCGGCGAAGGGCTCTGTGATCCTCGCGGGTTGTTCAAATTGGAATCACCCGGTAGCTTCCTCTTGTGATTCAAATTTGAACCACATCCCGTGAACGGAGTCGCCCATGCCTGCCCAGCTCGCCGCCGCCGTACGTGCCCGGGTCCTCATTCCTCTGCGCTTCGGCGACGGCTACTCCGTCACCGCCGAAGCCATCACCTTCCACGGGCTGGCCGACGGCGCCGAGCATGTCGCCCTGCGCCTGGGCGACCCCGCACCTGGCACGGTCCCGCTGGTGCGGATGCACTCCGAGTGCCTGACCGGGGACATCTTCGGCTCCGCCCGCTGCGACTGCGGTCCCCAGCTGCGCGAGGCCGTCGAGCGCATCGCCGACGCCGGCGGCGTCCTGCTCTACCTGCGTCAGGAAGGCCGCGGCATCGGCCTCTACAACAAGCTCGACGCCTACGCCCTGCAGGATCAGGGCCTGGACACCTACCAGGCCAACAGCGCCCTCGGTCTGCCCGAGGACGCCCGCGACTACACCGCGGCCGCACAGATGCTCGGCGCTCTCGGCTTCGACGGTATCGACCTCCTGACCAACAACCCCGACAAGTCAGGCCAGTTGGAGAACCTGGGGATCACCGTCCGCCGTCGCGTCCCCACCGCCGTACACGCCACCGGCGACAATCTGCGCTACCTGCGCGCAAAGGCGGAGCACACCGGCCACACCATCGCGCTGGACGCGCTCGCGAGCTGAAGGGCCGGGCGGCCGGGTGCCCGGCCGCCCGGCACCGAAGCGAGGGCATGAGTTGACCTCAGGTTTGGTTGAGGTCATAGCGTTCCTTCTGCGCCCCGGGCCACGCAGGCCGACGGGAACCGCGTCGGCCCGCCAAGATCCGGAGGCATCTGCACATGGACATGGAAGTCACCGCGTGGACATCGCTGCACAGCGCGATGAACGCCCAACAGGACCGGAGACCCTTCTCCCGGGTGACGCTGCGCCGCATCGCCGCCTTCGCCCGGCCCCACCGCTCCCAGCTCTACCGATTCCTACTGCTCAGCGTGATCACCGCGCTGCTCGCCGTGGCCACTCCGGTACTCGCCGGCCGGGTCGTCGACGCGATCGTCGAGGGCCAGGACACCGGCACCGTCACCCGGCTCGCGCTCCTCATCGCCCTGATCGCCGTCGCCGAAGCCGGGCTCGGCCTGCTCACCCGGTGGCTGTCGGCCACCCTCGGCGAGGGACTCATCCTCGATCTGCGCACGGCGGTCTTCGACCATGTCCAGCGGATGCCGGTCGCCTTCTTCACCCGCACCCGCACAGGTGCGCTCGTCAGCCGCCTGAACAACGACGTCATCGGAGCTCAGCGGGCCTTCAGCAACACCCTCTCCGGTGTTGTCTCCAACCTCGTCACCCTGCTGCTGACGCTCGCCGTGATGCTCAGCATCTCCTGGCAGATCACCCTGCTCGCTCTCGTCCTGCTCCCGGTGTTCGTGGTCCCGGCCCGCCGGATGGGCTCCCGCATGGCCAGGCTGCAGCGCGAGGCCGCCAATCACAACGCCGCCATGGGCACCCAGATGACCGAACGGTTCTCGGCCCCCGGCGCCACCCTCGTCAAACTCTTCGGACGGCCCGACGAGGAGTCCGCCGAATTCGCGGCGCGCGCCCGCCGCGTGCGCGACATCGGGATCCGCACCGCCATGGCCCAGTCCGTCTTCATCACGGCCCTCACTCTTGTGTCCGCCCTGGCGCTCGCCCTGGTCTACGGGCTCGGCGGCTACTACGCACTCCGCGGCAGCCTGGACCCGGGCGCCGTCGTCGCCCTCGCCCTGCTCCTCACCCGCCTCTACGCCCCGTTGACCGCACTTGCCGGCGCCCGGGTCGAGGTGATGAGCGCCCTGGTGAGCTTCGAGCGGGTCTTCGAGATCCTCGACCTGAAGCCGCTGATCGCCGAGAAGCCGGACGCCCGCGCGGTGCCCGACGGACCGGTCTCCGTGGAGTTCGACTCGGTCCGCTTCGGCTACCCCTCCGCCGACAAGGTCTCCCTCGCATCCCTCGAAGAGGTCGCCACTCTCGACTCCCGCGGCGGCACGGAGGTGCTCCACGGCGTCTCCTTCCGGGCCGAACCAGGCCGGATGGTCGCACTGGTCGGCTCGTCCGGCGCGGGCAAATCCACGATCGCGCAGCTCCTGCCCCGCCTGTACGACGCCGACGCGGGCTCGGTACGGCTGAACGGAATCGACGTGCGCGATCTGACCTCCGAGTCGATCCGCCGGACGATCGGCATGGTCACGCAGGACGGCCACCTCTTCCACGAGTCCGTACGCGCCAATCTGCTCCTCGCCCGTCCGAAGGCCACGGAGGACGAACTCCAGGACGCCCTGCGCCGTTCCCGCCTCGATGAACTCGTGGCCTCACTGCCCGACGGTCTGGACACCGTCGTCGGAGAGCGGGGGTACCGGCTCTCGGGCGGTGAGCGACAGCGCCTGACCATCGCCCGGCTGCTGTTGGCCCGTCAGCGGGTCGTGATCCTCGACGAGGCGACCGCCCACCTCGACTCGACCTCGGAGGCCGCGGTCCAGGAGGCCCTGGCGGAGGCGCTGGAGGGCCGTACCGCCGTGGTGATCGCCCACCGCCTCTCCACCGTACGGGCCGCGGATCTGATCCTCGTCATCGAGAAGGGCCAGGTCGTCGAACGCGGAACTCACCCGGAGCTCCTGCGGGCAGGCGGTCGATACGAACAGCTGTACCGAACCCAGTTCGCGGACAGGGGGGCCGAAGGTGTCGAGGGGGCCGAGGAGACACACCCCGTCCACTGAACACCGGCTGCTCGGGTCCCTCGCGCATTGCCTGCCGTGCTCACCAGTGGATAGGGTGCTCTTAACGCGCGTCAGCACGCGTTAAGGTGCTGCGTCGGAGGGCGTTTTCGCAGGGGGGGTCCTCCGGCGGCAGCATGTCCGGCCTCCGTGCGGAGACCGGCCGGCGACGTACGGAAAGCGCCTGCGTTTCCGTGAACTCCGAGCCGGTCGCCGACGCGGCCCTTGCCTGTCCGGCTGTCCGGCCGGCCGGGTGATCGGACGGGCCGTCCGCCCGCGCCGCCGAAACCACGCCGCCGAACCCGCACCGTCACGGCAGCGTTGGCTCCGGCGCCACTCCGTGTCGTCAACAGGTGCGGCAACACATCGACCCTGTACCCCGTCATAGGGGCGAACACCTCGGCCTCCGAAATCAGTCCCGGCAGGAGGCTTTCTTTTCGGCCATCCTGGCGCGTACCGTCCTGCTCCCGGCACTCGCCGGAACCGCGGTGTCCCTCCCCTGTGCACCGCTGCGAGGCCCCGCCCGCGTCCGCGTGGCGGGGCCTTGCCACGCCCGGTCCCGTACGCGCCGTGCTCCTGCCCACCGCCTCGGGCGCGGTGCGGAGCCACGCGTCGACGGTGTCGGCGCCGTAACGAATTGCGGCGGTGCGCGTGGCTACGGAAAGCGTTGTCCGATGCCTTCCAGGACCCGCTCGATCGTAGAACCACGCCTGCTGCCAGGGAACTTGCCGGCAACGAAATCCGCACTTCGCATTCCGTTCAAAATCGGTAACTCCCTTCATCGTCGGATTCCGCCGTATTGAGCGCAGGTCCATCCATTGCGCTACCCGCGGGTCGTGGGAATGATTCCGGCTCACTGAACACGTCGAGGGAAGGCGCCACCCTTGAAGGGCTTGCACGACACGGGTGACGAGAGAAGCGGCCTGCGGGCCGGATCCCTCGGCACATTCGACTCGGTGATCATGGCGGTGGCGGGCTGCGGTCCCGCCTACACCGTCGCCGCCATGATTCCGGCGCTCATCGCCGCGGTCGGCTTCGCCGCACCGGCCGTGCTGCTCTACTGTGCCGTTCCCATGGTCGGAATCGCCCTCGCCTTCCGGTATCTGGGCCGTCTGGACATCAACTCCGGCGCCACGTACTCCTGGGTCGCCCGGTCCCTTCACCCCGCGCTCGGCTTTCTCAGCGGATGGGCGCTGGTCGTGTCGACCACGGTGTTCCTGGTCTCCTCCACCCAGCCGGCCGGCGAGGCGACACTCGCTCTCATCGGCAGCGAACTGTCCGACAACAGTGCTGTGTCCACCGTGGTCGGCATGGGCTGGTTCCTCATCATGGCCGCTGTGGTGGCGTACGGGACCCGAATCGGCACCCGCGCCCGTGCCGTGTTCGTCGGCGTCCAGGTTCTGCTGCTGGTGGCCGTCGCGATCAGCGCGCTGGTCATGGACGCTCCGGCAGCGGGGTTCTCCGCCGAGTGGTTCGGTTTCGGCCACTTCGACACCACACACACCTTCGCGGCGGGGGCGCTGATCGCCGGCGCGAGCTTCTGGGGCTGGGACGTGACGGCCAACCTCAGCGAAGAGACGCGCGGCGGGCGCGGCGGAGCCGGCCTCGGGGGACTCGTCGGTCTGCTGGTGACCTCCGTGGTCTTCCTCATGGTCACCGTCGGGGCGAACATCGCGCTCGGCCCCGAAGAGGTGGTCGCCGACGGAGGCGGAATCCTGCTGGCCATGGGGGACGCGGTCTGGCCGGGCGGAACCGGCCGGCTGCTCGTGCTCGCCATCCTGCTGTCCACCGTCGCCACACTGGAGACGACGCTGCTCCAGGCGACCCGGACGCTCTTCGCCATGGGACGGGACCGCACCCTGCCGCGGGTCCTGGGGCGAGTTCACGCGGCACGCAGGACGCCGTGGGTGGCCACCGTGACCGTCGCAGCGGTGGTCCTGGGGGTCGCCGGGGTGACCACGGCGACAGGTGACGGCGCCGCACTGATGGCGGACGCGCTCGCCGGCATCGGTCTCCTGATCGCCTTCTACTACGCGCTGGCCGGTATCTCGGTCGCCGTCGTCCACCGGCGGGTGCTCTTCCAGTCCGTGGGCAAACTGGTACTCCTCGGGCTGTGGCCCCTCGGCGGCGCCGGATTCATGATCTGGGTCTTCGTCGCCTCCGTCCCCGAACTTTCGGACTCGGAACTCACCATCGGTCTCGGTGCCCTGGCCCTCGGACTGCTGCCGCTGATCGTCGCGTGGTCGGGCGGAGGCCGTTCGTACTTCCGCCCCCGGCCGCTGGACCCTCACCTCGCGGATGTCCTCGGCGCGGAGGACCAGGGCCTGGCTGCCGCACCGCCGACGGGTGCGGGGGGCGGGCGCAGGGACGGCGTGCTCAGCGACTTCTGAGGTCGATCCGTCCGGCGCAGCCGATCCGTACATCCGAACCCGAGAGGACCCTCATGGCAGCCTGGCTGCGCAGGGGCGTGCCGGCGCCCGACTACGACCCGACGTTCGGCGACCGCGAGCTCAGCGACGGCTGCCAGGACATCCTGATGGGCCGTTGGGAGGGAGCGCGGGACCTGCTGGAGAAGACACCCGGCGAGTGGGACCGGCGGGCACACTGCATCAAGCTGCTCGCGGACGCAGCCGCGGGGCTTCGCACCGTGGATCTCTGGTCGGCGTCCGAGCCGCACCACCCGGACGCCGCCGTGCTGAGGGCCGAGACCGAGGTCATGCGGATGTTCGGCGGCGCGCGTGACGGCACGATGCCGGACGCGGCGACGCTCGACCGGGCGGCATGGCTGTGCTACCAGGCGATCGACCTCGCCCCGGCCGACCCCTATCCCTGGGTGTCGCTCCTGGCGCTCGGGCGCCTGTACCCACGAGGGCACCAGCACATGAAGCACTGGTGGAGCGAGGTCCAGAGTCGTGACCCCTACCATCGCGAGGGCCACCACCAGGCACTGCGCTACCTGTCGGCCCGCTGGCACGGCTCCCACGGTCAGGCGCTCAACTTCGCCTGGGACGCGGCGCTGTACGCTCCCGACGGCTCATCGCTGGCGGCACTCCCGCTGGTCGCGCGTGCCGAGCACTTCCGGCACCGTAAGGAGACCGAAGGCGACAACGCACTCTTCCTGAACGGCCACTGGAACGAGGGCGCGGTACGTAACGACCTCCGCGCGGCACTGGACCGCTGGGTCGCCCACCGAGCCGTCCCCGCGGCGCAGGACGTCGCCGACCTCAACCACCTGGCGCACGGACTGGTGCAGGCCGGGATGATCAACGAGGCCGGAGAGATCTTCACGCTGTTGAACAACCGGGCGACGACCGTCCCGTGGTCGTTCACCGGAGACGCCGAAGCCGCGTACGTCCAGTGGCGCGACCGCACCTCGGGCACCGCGAAGGGCTGAGGCCGACCGGAGGCGCGGGACGTCCGGAGGCGGGGACGTCCGACGCCTGGAACACCGCAGGGGCGCCGCTCAGAGCCGGGTGATGACGAGGGCGGTGTCGTCGGTGTTTCCGCCTGGTGGGAGCAGTTCGGCCAGGAGTGTGTCGGCGAGGTGCTCGGCATCGGCTTCACGGTGCCTGGTCAGGGAGCCGGCGAGTCGGCGCAGGCCGGTGTCGATGTCCTCATGGCGGCGTTCCACCAGGCCGTCGGTATAGAGCACCAGAGCCGCGCCGTCGCCGAAGGAGACGCTCGCCTGGGGACGGGACACATGCTCGGGCCGGGCACCCAGCGGCGGGTCGGTGGCGGCGTCGAGGAACTCCACGCGCCCGTCGGGGTGGAGCAGGGCGGGCGGCGGATGGCCGGCGCTGCTGTAGGTGATCGTGTGCGTGGCCCAGTCGATGACGGCCTGCACGGCGCTGGCGGTCTCGGCCCCGTCCACCGAGCGTGCGTACAGGCCCAGGACCTCGAGTGCCTGCGCGGGGCCGTCGGCGACCCGCACGGCTGCGCTGAGTGCGCTGCGCAACTGACCCATGACGCCGGCGGCAGCCAGGCCGTGGCCGACCACGTCTCCGACGGAAACAGCCATACGGTCGCCGGCCAGGGCAGCGATGTCGTACCAGTCGCCGCACACGTTCAGCGACCCGACGGCCGGCTGGTAGCGCACGGCGACCCCGTGACGCCCCGCCGGGCTCGGCGCGGGCAGCATCGCGTCCTGCAGTGCCAGAGCCACCTCCCGCTCCCGGGCATGGGCCTGCCGCAGCCGTTCGTTGACCTCCTGGAGCTCCCGGGCACGGGAGTACAGCTCGGCCTCCATGAGTCGCTGGTCGCCGCTGCCGACCCTGCCGCTGCGGGCCCGGATCAGTGCGGTGACCTCTTCGACCCGGTGCACGATGAACGCCACCTGGCCGTCCGGACCCAGAACGGGTGAGTTGACCGGGCTCCAGTAGCGCTCCTCGAAGACTCCCGAACCTTCCGACGCTTCCACGTCGTAGCGCTGGAGCGCCATGCTGTCGCGGATCCCGGTGTCCGCGACGCGCTTCAGCGAGGCCGCGAGGTTGCGCACCCCGGTCGCGGTCGGGTCACCGGGATTGTCGGGGAAGACCTCGAACAGGTGTCGCCCGATGATCCGGTCTTTCTCGCGACCCGACACGTCCAGGTAGGCCGCGTTGACGTCGACGATGGCGAGGTCGGGAGTGAGCAGCAGCACCGCGCTCGGCAGGGCGTCGAAAACCGCGGCGTAGTCGATCGGGAGCTGCTTCACGTGCGCGCCTGCCTTACGACCTGTCCATCCGTGTGGGTGATCATACGATAAGTGTTTCAAATAGGACAGAGTCGACTCTCGAAGCGGAGAGTCGTCCGCGACCGCGGGGCCTGCCCGTCGAGGCATGTCGCGTCCGCCGCGGGGGTGCCGCGACATGGTTTCGAATGCGTAGGCGAGGGTGCGGCGGTGGGTTCGAAAGTGGGGGTGGTGTCACTGTTACGGAATCCGGTGCCGTTGCCGGGGTGGCGTGCAAGGGGTGGCGTGCGGGCTGGTGTGCGGGCTGGTGTGGGGCTCGAAAGCGATGGTTGTTGAGCGTTGCACGGGTCGATGTGGTGGCCAAGTGAATCCGTGCTCGGATGTCCGCAAGGGTCGGTGCCCCTAACAGGGGAGTGTTACGGATATGTCCCCATTCAGTAACGCGAATCGGGTCGTCGGCTGAAGCCGGCGACGTTGCGCCACGGTGACGTCCTCGGCCCTCGGGGCCGGGAACCCGCACTGCGTCACCGGGGCCTCGAGTGGCTTCTGGGCGCATGACCTGAGGGAGCATCATGTCTGCTTCTCATACCGCTCGCCGACTTCTCGCCACCGGCCTGGCGGCCGGCGCTCTCATCGGCGCCGCGGCGCTGCCTGCCTCTGCGGAGGGCGGCCGACAGCACGGTCGGGAGCACGGCCGGGACCGCGATCACGGGTGGGACCACGGCCGTGACCGCGGCGGCGACCGCGATCGTGGGTGGGACCGCGATCGGGACCGTGACCGTGGGTGGGACCGGGACCGGGACCGCGACCGGGACCGCGACCGTCGGTGGGACCGCGACCGGGACCGGGACCGTGAGTGGGACCGGCCGACGCCGCGTTCCGCCGTCGTTCTGGGCGACATCCAGTACGACAGCCCCGGACGCGACAACCGTTCCAACCGCAGCCTGAACGCGGAATGGGTCGACATCACCAACACCGGCCGCAGGGTGGTCAACCTCGACGGCTGGACTCTCAGCGACCGTGACGGCAATCGCTACCGTTTCCGCGGTCTGCTCCTGGCCGGTCGCTCCACCGTCCGTGTCCACACGGGCACGGGCCGCGACACCCGCTACGACGTGTTCCAGGATCGTCGCGACTACATCTGGAACAACTACGGCGACACGGCGACCCTGCGCAACGACCGCGGCCGCACCATCGACGCCGAGCGCTGGGGCCGCCGCTGATCAGCGAGCGGAGCAGGGGGCTGTCCGAACGAGGCCACGGCAGCTGACGCTCAGGGCCGGACCCCCACGGGTCCGGCCCTGACTTGCGCGCGGGGCGACGGGAGGCCAGAGGATCGGGTCGGGGGATCGGGTCGGAGGGATAGGGGATCGGGCCGCTGGACGCGACCCCGCTCTGTCGCTGACCGGTGGGTGGGTTGGAAGCGGCGAGCGCGTACGGCTGGAGCGCGCTGTCGGCCGGGAGCATCCTCGGCCCGGCATGCGAGCTGGGCGCCATTCGCCTGCGACTCGGTTGACGCGGCACCACGTTGTGCCTTGCTCTGGTCGCCGGTCCTCCGTGACGGTCGTTCAAAGCCCTGTTGGCACTGGGAAGTTCTTTCTGTGGCGACCCTCATCTGGACGCGCAACTCTCTCGGAAAGGCGCCACTCGGCGGCGCTCGACCGGACATGGGGGACCATATAGTTCTGCGAAATAATTCTGCGAACACGACGACGCCGGGGCTGGTGGGCGGAGTTGATACCGTGCGGGGGTGACCGGTTCCACGCAGCGTCCACTGCTCTTTCTCGATGTCGACGGACCACTCATACCGTTCGGTGCGACGCCGCAGCAGCTGCCGGACGGCTATCCGACATATCCCGTGACCGAATCACCGGACGCTGGTGCGCATCCGCTTCTTGGCAGGATCAATCCCGAGTACGGGCCTCGATTGGCTGCACTGGCTTGTGATCTGGTGTGGGCCACGACATGGATGGCCGACGCGAACGAGTGCATCGGACCGAGGATCGGCCTGCCCGAGCTGCCCGTGGTGATCTGGCCGGAGCCGTCCGACTCTGAGGAGAGGGGCGGGCTCCATTGGAAGACTCGTGCCCTCGTTGCCCGGGCGGCCGGACGCTCATTCGTCTGGGTCGACGACGAGATATCCGACGCCGATCAAGCCTGGGTGTCCGCGCACCACCAAGGGCATGCCCTGCTCCATCGCGTCGATGCGCGCCGGGGCCTGACTGACGAAGACTTCGAGGCTCTGGACAAGTGGCTGCGCGCGATCCGGTGCCACAGCGGGCAACGCTCGCACGGCTGACGACCGGCGCTCTGCTCCGGGTGCGCACTTCATTTGAGGCAGATGCGCATCGCCAGTCGCTCGACCGGGCCAATCGACCTGGGGGCCGAGTCGTGACGAGCTGAGGGATCGGCCGGGTGTGTTATCGCGCGGGATCTGCATCACCCGGTCCGCCGAACCGCCAAATGGGGCGCGGCTGCGCCGGTCGGCAGGTCGGTTTCGGAGCGCGACGGTGATCGCGAGGCGACCTGCGAGGGGGTCCTTCGCGCGGCGCCGGGTCCTGTGCGGCCGGGGCGCTGTGCCCGGACCGGCCCCGCGCCCGGGCATCGGTCGAGCGGATCCGTTGGCGGAATCTGTCGAGCCATCAGGTCATCTGTCCCGGACTATTGACTCCGAGTGTCACAGTCGCGATTCTCGTCGCAATGATTGCGCGGGGCATGACAATCCACCGCTCGACGAGCCCGCCGCCGGACTCCCACGGGACTGTCATGGCCCAAACAGCCCGTTCCTCGACCGCTCACCCACCGCTCACCGACCCGCAATTGAGTGCTGACAGCGAAGGCATGAGTGATGACCGTGTTCCGACACTCGCACCCTCAACGCAGGCCCCTCGCGGTTCTGTCGTTGCTCCTGACCGCTGTGGCGATGGTCCTCGGCACAGCGCCCAGTTCCTCGGCCGAGTCCGGTTGGTGGACCCCGGTCGCACGTCCCGCGCCCGACTCGCAGATCAATGTCACGGGCGAGCCCTTCAAGGGGACCGACTCCCAGGGGCAGGTGCGGGGCTTCGTCGACGCACACGACCACATCATGGCCAACGAGGCGTTCGGCGGCCGGCTCATCTGCGGTAAGGCATTCTCCGAGATGGGCGTCGCGGACGCGCTCAAGGACTGTCCCGAGCACTACCCCGACGGCTCGCTGGCGATCTTCGACTTCATCACCAAGGGCGGCGACGGCAAGCACGACCCCAACGGATGGCCGACGTTCAAGGACTGGCCGGCCCATGACTCGCTGACCCACCAGCAGAACTACTACGCCTGGGTCGAACGGGCCTGGCGCGGTGGTCAGCGGGTGCTCGTCAACGACCTCGTCACCAATGGCGTGATCTGCTCGGTCTACTTCTTCAAGGACCGCAGCTGCGACGAGATGACCTCCATCCGTCTGCAGGCGCAGAAGACGTACGACATGCAGGCTTTCGTCGACAAGATGTACGGCGGCCCGGGCAAGGGCTGGTTCAGGATCGTCACCGACTCCGCGCAGGCCCGCGAGGTCATTCAGCAGGGCAAGCTGGCGGTGGTGCTGGGCGTCGAGACGTCCGAGCCGTTCGGGTGCAAGCAGATCCTGGACATCGCGCAGTGCAACAGGCAGGACATCGACCGCGGCCTCGACGAACTGCACAAGCTGGGCGTGCGCAGCATGTTCCTGTGCCACAAGTTCGACAACGCCCTGTGCGGGGTCCGTTTCGACCAGGGCGCACTCGGTACGGCGATCAACGTGGGACAGTTCCTGTCCACCGGCACCTTCTGGAAGACGGAGAAGTGCGCCGGTCCGCAGCACGACAACCCCATCGGACTCGCGGCCGCGCCTCATGCGGAGAAGGAACTTCCGGCGGGCGTGGCGGTCCCGTCGTACGCCTCGGACGCGCAGTGCAACACCCGCGGTCTCACCGCGCTCGGCGAATACGCCGTGCGCGGCATGATGAAACGCAAGATGATGCTGGAGATCGACCATATGGGCGTCAAGGCAGCCGGCCAGGCCTTCGACATCCTCGAGTCCGAGTCGTACCCGGGCGTGATCTCCTCGCACAGCTGGATGGACCTCGGCTGGACCGAACGTCTCTACCGGCTCGGTGGCTTCGCGGCCCAGTACATGAACGGCGCCGAGGCGTTCACCGCGGAGGCCAGGCGCACGGACGCGCTGCGCGACAAGTACAACGTCGGGTACGGCTACGGAACCGACATGAACGGCGTCGGCGGCTGGCCGGGCCCCCGTGGCGCGAACACCCCGAACCCGGTCCGCTACCCCTTCCGCAGTGCCGACGGCAGCGCCGTCATCGACAAGCAGACCACCGGCGAGCGCACCTGGGACGTCAACACCGACGGTGCCGCGCACTACGGCATGGTCCCGGACTGGCTGGAGGACATTCGGCTCGTCGGCGGCCAGGGCGTCGTGGACGACCTCTTCCGCGGGGCCGAGTCCTATCTCGACACCTGGGGAGCGTCCGAGAAGCACAAGGCGGGGGTGAACCTCGCCGCGGGCTCGTCGGCCTCGGCCAGCTCGGCGGAGTGGAGCCTGTTCACCAGTTACGCACCCGAGCGGGCCGTGGACGGCAACAGCGGTACCCGCTGGGCGAGTGACTGGAGCGAGGACCAGTGGCTCCGGATCGACCTCGGGACCCCCGCTCTGATCAAGCGCGTCACCCTCGACTGGGAGCGCGCCTACGGGAAGTCGTACCGCGTAGAGGTCTCCACCGACGGCTCGGACTGGCGGTCCGTATGGTCCACGACAGCCGGTGACGGCGGCCTGGACACGGCGCAGTTCACCGGAACGTCAGCCCGCTACGTACGCGTCCACGGGCTGGAGCGCGGCACCAGATGGGGCTACTCCCTGCACGAAGTCGGCGTCTACAGCAGCTGACGGGACCACGGAATGGCCGTGGGCCGGGGCCTGCCGGATCGGTGCTCCTGATCCGGCAGGCCCCGGCCGCGCGCTCCGGCGCGGCACAGAACGAGGGGAACGACATGGCACGGATGCCGTCGGCCGACCGGCGTCGGCAGCTGATCGAGGCAGCGATCCGCGCGATGACCCGCGACGGCGTCTCCAGGACGACGACCCGCTCCATCGCAGCGGAGGCGGGGGTCTCGCTGAGCGTCTTCCACTACTGCTTCGACTCCAAGCAGGCCCTGCTCGAATCGGTCATCACCACGATCACCGATCACTCCGTCAGCCTGGTGAAGGAGGCGATCCGCCCGAAGGCCACACTCAGGGAGACCATCCGGGCGGGATTCCAGGCCTACTGGGATCATGTGTCCGCCCACCCCGGTGAGCACATGCTGACGTACGAACTCACGCAGTACGCCTTGCGCCAGACGGGGTTCGCGCAGCTGGCGCGACGGCAGTACGAGCTGTACTCCGACACCCTCACCGAACTCATCGAGCAGCTCAGCCACAGCATGGAGTTCGAACTCCGGGTGCCCGTCCCCGTACTGGCCCGGTATCTGGCCGTCATGATCGATGGGCTGACCCTGAACTTCCTCGTTCTCGGCGACGAGACCGCCGCGTCGGACATCCTCGACACGGTCGCGGACCAGGTCGTCGGCCTTGTCCACGACGGGGTCGTACCCGTCGTCCCCGGAGCCGTTTCACCACCGCGCTCCGCCTGAATCGGGGAGCCCGCCGTCGGGGCGGGGCCAACCATGACCTGCCTCGTGTTTCGGGCTGCCCAATGAGAACTATTTGAACAGGATGCTGATTTCTGCAAGAATCGAAGCTCAAAGCTGCAAGGATGAGCATCGCTGATCGGCCTGTTGGTTCATTTGCCCGATTTCGTGCAGGTGGATCAGTGTCCGGCGTCTTCCAGATGTCGTCGATCCGGCGACCACGGCTCGCGCCGGCGCGGACGAGTCGTTCGGCGCACGTCCCACGAAGGAGCCACCGCATGTCGACGAACAGGTCGTCCCGCACGACCGCCGAGATCGCTTCTCAGCCCGATTGCTGGAGCCGGGCGGTGGAGATGCTTCCCGAGCTCGCCGCGGTCCTTCCCCGCCGGGGGGAACGTGTCGCGGTCGTGGGGTGCGGCACCTCATGGTTCATGGCGCAGGCGTACGCCGTCCTGCGCGAGAGTGGAGGCCATGGGGAGACGGACGCCTTCGCGGCCTCCGAATTCCCTGAAGGGCGCGCCTACGACCGCATCCTGGCCATCACGCGCTCGGGTACCACGACCGAGGTGCTCGACCTGCTCGACCGGATGCGCGGTGCGGTGCCCACCGCGGCGATCACCGCGGACGCCGCGACCCCGGTGATGAAGGCGGCCGGCGCCGTCGCGGTACTGGACTTCGCCGACGAGGAATCGGTCGTACAGACCCGGTTCGCGACCACGGTCCTGGTGCTGCTGCGGGCCCACCTGGAGGCAGAAGGCATGCTGCCCGGCGGTGTGCGATCCGTTGCCGAGGCGGTTGAGGATGCCCGGCGCGCGCTCGCCGAGCCGGTGTCGCCCGCGTGGCCGGGCGCCGAGCAGATCACTTTCCTCGGCCGCGGCTGGACGTACGGGCTCGCGCTGGAGGCGGCGCTGAAGATGCGTGAAGCGGCCGGTGCCTGGACCGAGGCGTATCCGGCGATGGAGTACCGCCACGGACCGATCAGCATCGCCGGCCCGCATCGGCTGGTGTGGGGATTCGGCTCGCTCCCGGCCGGGCTTGCCGACGACATCGAGCGTGTCGGAGGCACTCTGATCGCCGGATCCCATGACGCCGCGGGCGGCCTAGACCCGCTGGCCGACCTGATCCGGGCGCAACGCCTGGCCGTCGCGACCGCGGAGGCCCGTGGCTTCGACGCGGACCGGCCCCGCAACCTGACCCGGTCCGTGGTGCTCGCGGGACCGGACGCGTGACGCGTTCGGCCCGGGGGAGTTCGCAGGCTGCGCCCCGGTCGCACGTGCCCCGGTCGCACGTGCCGCGGCAGGCCGTGGCGCCGACGGCCGCCGCGGTCCTGCGGCTCGCCGCCGGTGAATTCGACGCAGATGTGCACCACCCATTCCGTACCGCAGCGCACGTGGAGGAAGCTCATGCCGCTCACGCCCACCCGTGAGATCGTCCACAATGCCCGGGAGAGCGGCGTCGGAGTGGGTGCGTTCAACGTCATCCAGATCGAGCACGCCCAGGCCATCGTGGCCGGCGCCGAGGCGGTCAAGCTGCCGGTGATACTCCAGATCAGCGAGAACACCGTCCGCTACCACGGCTCGCTCGAACCGATCGGTCTGGCCGCCCTCGCCGTCGCACGGGCGGCGCAGGTCCCGGTGGCCCTCCACCTGGATCACGCGGAGTCGGCGCAGCTCGTACGGCAGGCGGCCGCACTCGGCTTCACCTCGGTGATGTTCGACGGAGCGAAACTCCCGTACGAGGAGAACGTCACCGCCACGAAGGACATCACTGCGTACTGCCACGCGCGCGATGTCTTCGTCGAGGCGGAGCTGGGCGAGATCGGCGGCAAGGACGGTGCCCATGCCCCGGGCGTGCGCACCGACCCGGACGAGGCCCGGGAGTTCGTCGCGGCGACCGCTGTCGACTCCTTGGCCGTGGCTGTCGGCAGCTCCCACGCGATGCTCACGCGGGACGCCGTCCTGGACTTCGGCCTCATCGGCAGGCTGCGGGAAGCCGTCAGCGTGCCACTGGTGCTGCATGGGTCGTCCGGTGTCGACGATGCGGGACTGGCCGAGGCGGTGCGTGCGGGAATGACCAAGATCAATGTGTCGACGCATCTCAACAAGGCGTTCACCCGGGCTGTCCGGGAGTATCTCGCGGTGCATGCCCAAGCCGCCGATCCCCGCACGTACCTGGGACCCGCTCGGGACTCCGTCACCGCGGAGGTCGCCCGCCTGCTGAGGGTCTTCAAGGGCCCCGAACAGTCCTGACGGCGTAGCGGCATCTGTCCTTCCGCTCCATGCCGCGACGCTCGGTGAACCAGGGGGAGAAAAATGCCAAGTGGTCGCCGACGTCGTGCCGTTGACCGGCCTCCGCCCTGCTGCAACACTCGCAAGGCAGCCAAGTGGTTTAGACCACTTATGGTCTCCTGTGTTCTCAATCTCCGGGCGTCTCCCGGCCTCGGGCCGGGGCCGCGATCCGGCCCCTCGCCTGCCCGAGCCGCCACAGGAGGCTCGGGCGCAGTCGCGTGAGACGGCCGGGTGACGTCGACGGTCCAGGGCCGCAGCCGCGTGACGCCGCCGGCTCAGGGCGCCGGGGCATGGGCGGGCAGCGGCTGCTCCGCCCAGATGGACTTCCCGCGCGCGTTGTAGCGCGTGCCCCACAGCCTGGCGATCTGCGCGACCATGTACAGCCCCCGGCCTCCCTCGTCCGTCTCCATGGCCCGCCGGACATGGGGAGACGTGCTGCTGCTGTCGGAGACCTCGCAGATGAGGCTGCGGTCGTGGATCAGCCGGAGACGGATCGGGGGAGTGCCGTAGCGAATGGCGTTGGTGACCAGCTCGCTGACGATCAGTTCGGTGGTGAATTCCAGTTCCTCCAGGCGCCATTGGGACAGCTGTGTCTTGGTCATCGCGCGTGCCCGGTGCACGACTTCGGGTTCAGCCGACAGATCCCAGGTGACATGCCGGTGTGCCTTAAGGCCCGTCATCCGGGCTGCCAGCAGAGCCACATCCCGCGAGGGATGCTCGGGAATCATCGTGCGCACGATGTGGTCGCACATGTCGTCCAGCGTCGGGGGAGTGCCGGGCTCTGCGGCGTGCGGCACCGCCGAGAGCCGCTGAAGCAGCGTGCCCGGCGAGGCCTCGCGTCCCGGGCTCCCGGGCGGATCCTCCAGACCACTGGTGTACAGCACGAGCGCATCGCCGTCGGAAAAGACCACCTCATGGCTGTCGAACGGGGCTCCGCCGCTGCCCAGGGGCACGTTGTCCCGGAGTCCGGCGAAGGACACCTGCCCGTTCGCCCTCATCAGCGCGGGCGGCGGGTGCCCGCTGCCCGCCATTTCGCAGTGCCGGGTGATCGGGTCGATGACCGCGTACATCAGGGTTGATCCCTCGGCGCCGTCGATGAACGGGATGCCCTCCCCCTCATCGGATCGCTTGGCCTGGGCGTCGAGGTGGGTCAGCAGCTCGGCCGGCGACAGGTCCAGGTCGGCCAGGGTGCGTACGGCCGTCCGGATGCGGCCCATGGTCACCGCCGCGTGCAGTCCCCGGCCGGCGGCGTCGCCCACCACGAGCGCGACGCGCGCTCCGGAGAGCGGGATGACGTCGAACCAGGCACCGCCGAGCACGGTACGGCCGGAGGCGGGAACATACCGCGACACTGTCTCCACACCGGTGAGGCACGGCAGCTGCTGGGGCAGCAGGCTGCGCTGCAGGGCGAGCGCAGTCTTCCGTTCACGTGTGTAGCGGCTGGCGTTGTCGATGCACACGCCCGCACGGGCCACGAAGTCCTGGGCCAGCAGGACATCGTCGTCCTCGAACCGGTGCGCGCGCTGGAATCGGAGAAAGACCACGGTGCCGAGGGGGGTTCCGCGGGCGTACATGGGGACCAGCAGCCAGGAATGGACTCCGCGTTCGCGAATGAGCGCCGCACGCTGAAGGTCCATGGTGGCGATCTCGGCGAAGAGCTGCTCGCCCGTCAGGAGCACCGGCCTGCCGTTGGCCAGCGCGAGTGCCGCCGGTGAGCCGGGTCCCGAAGCGAACGGATCGACCTCGCCCGTGGCGACCAGCGTCTCCACCTGCATTCCGCCCACCACCGATTCGGCCGCGCGACGCAGGACGAAGGCGTCCGACACGGGCCCTCTACCGGGTTCCTCACCGCCGAACACCGAGTCGAGGATGTTGACATACGTATAGTCCGCGAAGCGTGGCACCGCTACGTCGGTCAGCTCCTGTGCGGTGCTCAGCACGTCGAGTCTGCTGCCGATCCTGGCGCTCGCGTCGTTGACCAGCCCCAGCCGCTCGCGTGCCCGGACCTGCCCGGTCACCTCGAAGACGGCATGAGCCAGCGCAATGACATCTCCGGAGTCACCGCGCAGGGGCAGAATCGTCTCGGACCAGACCTTGTCCCGGTCCGGGTCCTCGGGCGCCCGGCCGAGGATCTCCACACCGATCTGAGCCCTGCCGCTGGCGAGGACTGTGCGCTGACGCTCCTCGAACTCATCCAGATCGAGCAGGCCTTCCGGGGCGACCTCGCGCATGGTCCGTCCGAGCACGTCTTCCGCGAACCCCGAGGACCGGACCTGGGATTCGTTCTGGGCCAGAAAACGCAAGTGATCGTCGAAGACGTCGATGAGGAACGGTGACTCCTTGAACAAGCCCCGTAGCAGTGCGCGACGCAGTTCGTGATGGCGTGCGGCTTCCTCGCTCTCGGCCTGGAGCAGCCATTGCTCCTCACCTGCCGCCCCTTCGAGCCGGTGCGCCCACAGCACCGCATCGACGCTGCTGCCGTCGCGGGCGCGCAGTGCCACGGCCCCCAGATAGCCTTCCGGCTCCCCGCAGCGGCCGATCAGCTCGTCCGCCCGCTGCTCCGCACCCTGCGCGCAGAGCAGGTCGAGACAGGAGGACCCCTGGATCTCTTCGGCGGAGTAGCCCAGCAGACGCTGCGCGCCGGGACTCCACCGTACGAGGACACCGCGACCGTCGACGGCGGCGAAGGCGTTGCCCCGTGGCTCGGGAGGCCCACCCGAGACATCAGGGAGGACCATGTGAGGCATAGGTACAGGACACACCCGGTCGGGAGCGCACACCACTCGGGGCGCGAGCGGTTCGCCGCCTTCAGGGGGGCGGGCGACGGGAATCCGAAGGCGTGCGGCCGGCCCCGGGGACAGGGCGGCCGCACGTGCTCCGGGATGAGGTTCGGTGCCGTATGGGGCCGGCAGCCGGGTCAGCGGTGTGCCGGGCGGTTGGCCGTGAGGAATGGGCGGTGGTCCGTCAGGGGATTGCGGCCTATGACGGGGCGCTCTGGTGAACGTCGACGTCCTCAGCGGGCCGCGAAGCCGGCGGCGCGGTGACCGATCATCATCGCGGCGAGGTTGGTCTGGGCCCGCGGAAGCGAAGGCATGACCGACGCGTCGGCCACCAACAGGCCGTCCACACCCCGTACATGAAGCTGCTCGTCGACGACGCTGCCGTCATCCCGGCCCATCCTGCAGGTACCCACCGGGTGGTGGTAGGAGAGCGCCCTTAGACGGCACTCCTCGCCGAGGTCGTCGGCACGCCACCACGGATTGTCCGGAAGCTTCAAGGTGCCCTGGGCGGCCAGCTCGTCCACGATGCCGGCCACCGTCGTGACGATCTCGACCGTTCGCGCACGGTCCAGCGGGGCGGAGAGGTGGTTGAGGTGCACCCGCGCCCGGTCCGGTCCCAGTTCGAGCCGGCCGCGACTGAGCGGGGTGACCAGTGAGCTGGTGACGGACGCGGTCAAAGGGCCGGCGGTGGGATCGAAGAAGGGCGCGTGGTAGGCGAACACATGGGCCTGAGGGTGGTTCTTGCCCTCCAACTCAAAGGTGAGCAGGGTTCCTTGGCCACCCGGTAGAGGCAGCGCGGTGGGGTCGGTGACATCCACGTACATCTGGAGGATGAAGTGGTCCGACAGGTTTGCGCCCACTTCCGGAGCGTCGGCGAGCACCGGCAGGCCCGCGGCGCGCAACCGGTCGGCGCTCGCGATGCCGGAGCGGAAGAGGATCTCGGGCGAGCCGAACGTCCCGGCCGAGAGGATCACCTGGTCGGCTTCGACGGTGTGTTCCCCTCGGGCATCGCGGACGACCACTCCCTGGGCCGATCCGTGACGGATGAGCAGACGCGCGACTTCCTGCTGCGGGCGCAGTTCGACGTTGGGACGTGTCCGCAGCTGTGGCAGCAGGGTGACCAGAGTGCTCATCCGGACGCCGTCCACGCGATTGGTGGGGAAGGGGCCGAATCCGAGTTCGCCTGGGGCGTTGTGGTCGGCTACGGGGGCGTGTCCCCGGCTCCTGTACGCGCCGTGGAAGGCGAGGTCGAACGTGCCGGGCTCGTGACGCGTGACCGGGACGGGGCCGGTGGACCCGTGGTGTTCGGTGTGGCCGAACTGCTGGTCCGCCTCGATGGCTTTGAACGAAGGAAGGCACGTGTCCCAGGTCCATTCGGGCGAGCCCCAGGAGTCGTAGCACCAGGGGTGTCCCCGTACGGCGGCGGCCGCGTTGACGGCCGAGCTGCCTCCGAAGACCTTCCCCCGGGGCAGGAAATGGCCGGTGTCCGCGTCGGAGTACTCCCAGTAGTACGCGGGCGGCAGGAGTATCTCGGTGCGCAGTTCGCCGGGGACTTGCGGACCGGGATCGATGCCCGCGTCGATGATGACGACGTCGTGCCCGGGATCCTCGCTGAGTCTCCAGGCACACATGAGGCCCGCCGAGCCGGCCCCGACAATGACTGTTCGCATGAGGTGGCGCCTTCCTTCGTTCTGTGAACTTTTGTTCACGACGATTGATGTGAGCTTTCATGACAGGTCGGAGGATTGTCAACGGCGGGCCGGAAAAGGCGTGTTGCTTCGTCGGATCGCCCGGCGGGCCTGCCGGGCTCGGCTCGGCCCCCGCCGGGTGCTCAGCCGGTTGCCGTCCGATGATGATTTCCGTGCGATATGGAAGGGAATGAACATGACTGAACAGAGTCATGAGCGACGGCCTGTGGTTTCATTGCCTGGTAGGTGCACAGGCAGGGGGACAGCAGATGGCGGCGGCGCATGCTCGATGGAGTGCACTGCTGGAGATGTTGACGCGTGACGGGCGTATTGAGGTCGAGGCAGCCGCGACCGAACTGGCCGTCTCCACCGCGACGATCCGGCGGGACCTCGACGAGCTCTCCCGGCAGAACATGGTCACGCGGACTCACGGCGGCGCCGTGATCAACGCGATCGCCTACGACCTGCCTCTGCGCTACAAGGCGGCCCGCAACGCCCCCGAGAAGGAGCGGATCGCACAGTCCGCGGCGGGCATGGTGAAGGCCGGTGCCGTGGTCGGCCTGAACGGCGGCACCACGACCACCGAGGTCGCCCGGGCCCTGGCCGCCCGTACCGATCTGACCGAGAGCGGCAACGACACCTCGTTCACGGTCGTCACCAACGCTCTGAACATCGCCAACGAGCTGGTCGTGCGACGGCATGTGAAACTCGTCGTGACAGGAGGCGTGGCACGGCCCGCCTCCTACGAGCTCATCGGGCCGCTGGCCACCGAGTTGCTGGCGGAGATCACCCTCGACCAGGTTTTCCTGGGCGTCGACGCCATCGATGTCACCCATGGGGCGACGGCGCGCCACGAAGGCGAGGCAAGCATCAACCGGGCTCTGGCCCGGCGGGCACAGCAGGTCGTCGTGGTCGCGGATTCGACCAAGCTCGCCCAGCGGGCCTTCGCCCGGATCTGCCCGGTGGAGGACGTCCATGTGCTGGTGACGGACAAGGGCGCGCCGACCGAGCTCACCAAGCCGTTCAGCGCGGCCGGTGTGAAAGTCGTCCGCGCCTGACACGAACCGACTCGTCGGATACCGAGGCGCTGAGCACCCCGATCGGGAGGGCGCCCAGCCTCGCCGGGGCTTCTGCCCTGCCCGGAACTCACCCGCGCGCTGACTGAATGCGCCTGTGCGTAGGCGAGTTCAGTTCGATTGGTTTCAACACATCCCTCTTTTCGACCAATCCGATGACTTGCCGGGTCCGAATCATGCCGAGTGCGGTGTCCGGCCGCACCTGAGGGTGCGCTCGAACGCGGCGCATGCGCACAACCAGTACACGGCAACGAGCGAGGAACATGAATACGAACGCGAAGATCACCCAGGAGGCGGGCTCTGTCGATCATCCGGACGACCGAGAGGATGCGCAGATCCTCTGGTCGGGTCGGGGAACCGAGCTCATCGAGCAGGGCGGCCTCAAGGGACGTGCCGTCGGGAAGCAGGTCGTGAAGGCTGTTTTCGTCGATGCCAGCGGGCGTCGGGGCAGAAGAGTCCGCCGCCTCGGCTGGTTCGTCGGCATGGCCTGCGCCTGCTATGCCGTAGCTCTTGCCGGGGTCCTCATCGACGGGGAGTCGGGAGCCCCGTGGCTCCGCCTCCCCGTGGCCATACAGAACAAGGCCGTCGGACCGTCGAAGGTCAGGCCCGTTCCCGCTCCTGGAAGTCCTGGCCCCTCGGAGCAGGGCGCGGACTCCGGAGACGACGTGCTCGCTGGCGCGCTCCCCGTGGAGACCTTCGGCCCGGACGGCACCGGCGACACGCCCACCCCCGGTCAGGAAGTAGCCGGAGCCGGGACGTCCGGCGGCTCGGTCCCCAACCCTGCCCATTCCGCGAGGGCGGTTCCCGCACCCGGCGCGGGCGGCATGGTGCGGTACCCCACTCCCGCCCCGGAGGAAACCGACCGGCCGACGGCCGAACCGACGGCCGAACCCACAGTCGAACCCACGGCCGAACCGACCGCGGAGCCGACCGGGCAGAGCCCGGACCCCAGTACTCCGTCACCGACGGGGAGTTCCGGGGAGCCGAGCGAGGAGACGACGCCCCCCGAAGCCTGACCGGCAGACGGTCCGGGGGCGGGACCCGCGTGTTGCGCGGGTCCCGCCTGTTGTCGTTCGTAGGGCCGGATCAGCCGCGCAGGCGGTAACTGGTGGCGAATCCCGACGTGCTGCATACGCTCAGCTGGCTGCTGGTCTGGTCGTAGGTCCACCCGGACGGCACGGTGCACGCCCACAGTCCGTTGGCCGGACTGCGCAGGTGGTAGCTGGTGGCGAACCCGGACGTGCTGCATACGCTCAGCTGGCTGGAGACCCGGTCATAGGTGAGGTTCCAGTTGGGGAGGGTGCAGGCCCACAGGTTGTCCTGGGGCGCACGCATTCGGTAACTGGTGGCGAAACCGCTGGTGCTGCACACGCTGAGCTGGCTCGAGACCTGGTCGTAGGTATAGCCGGGGGAGAGACTGCAGACCCAGATATTGTCCTGCGGGGCGCGCAGGTGGTACATGGTTTGGAAACCTGACCCGCAGGTGTTGAGCTGGCTGGACACCCGGTCGTAGGTGTAGCCGGCGGGCACGGTACAGGCCCATGTGTTGTCAAGTCCGGATGCCTGAGCCCGGGCCGCGGGCGCGTTGACGGCAAAGAGCAGAGCCGTTGCGAGCAGGGCGAGTGTGGCGAGCAGGGCTCTGGACAGGTCCGGGAACGAGCGCGTGGATGTACGCATGTACCACCTCTTTCTGGCAGGGCCGCGCCGCTGGTTGAACGGCTGTTCGGACAGGCGGTGGCTGACGCCGCGTCGGGGTGAGGCGGGTCGGCCGCCGGGGTCACCGGCCTCAGCAAGTTAGCGACGCGGCCCGGAGAGTAAGAGGCTGTTTTCGGTCCATGTAAGAACAAGCCACCGGAATCAGGGATTCTGGTGCGATTCCAGACACTTCTCATCGATCGGCTCAGGCGCTGTCGAGGGCCGTGGCGTGGCGGTTCGGCGGTCTGGATCCTGCCTGCTGAATGTGGTGGCGCGCGCGAGGGATGGGGCCTCGCCTCTTTCGTGTGAAACGCGTGCCCGAGCCTGGACGCTCACAAGTGACTCGGGATTACATGCAAGTGGTAAATATCCAGCTTTGGGTGCTGTGCCCCTGGAAGGGGTTCCGGTGCCGGCGTGAACCGTGCGGCATCGGCACAGGCAAGACCGTCGGCTGTTCGAGCCGGGCACCCCGACACCTGTCGGCAGCCGAAACCCACTCCTTGTCCACTCCTTCAGGCAGGACGCACGTGATCGACCAGGTTCGCACGCTGTACCGGCATGTCAGAGGGCGGCTGAGTGGTCACGACGCGCTGGCGCAGCAGGTTCCGCTGCCACGTCGAAGTGAACCGGTCTTCACCGCCGACTTCACCTCAACCACCCAGTGGGTCCAGGGGCGCACCTGGGCCTACCCGAACGGCGGACCCACCAACCGCGGGGACAACAAGCTCGACCACCTGGTGCTGGACCCGACCTACTGCCGCACCGGCACGTTCCGCGCGACGCGGCGCCCGGAGGACACGTGGAGCGCGGGACTGCTGACCACGGAAGGCAGCGCCGAGGGATTCATGGTCCGCTCGGGCGATGTCCTGGAAGCCAGAGTGCGCCTGCCTCGCGAGATCGGCGCCTGGCCCGCGATCTGGACCTGGTACGAGGGCGGCAGCGAGGTCGACGTCTTCGAATACCACCCCGACAACCCGGACCTGTTGGAGCTGTCGAACAGGGTGAGAAGCCGGGGCCACTACTACCGCCATGAGGACATCGGCCCAGGTACCTGGGTTGAGTTGAGGGTGGAGCTGGGTGTCAAGTCCGTGGTGTGGTGGGTCAACGGCACCAAGGCGTACGCCGATCGTGCCGGAGTGGGCCGGCGCTGGCGTGCCTACCTCATCGTGAACCTCTCGGTCTGTGCGGGGGAGTACCACCCCGCGCCGGATGCCACGGCCACGGCGATGTCGTACGAGGTCAGTGACGTGCGCGTGTACCGGCCGTGAAGGGCGACCGGCTCAGCGCGGATGGGTCCCCTCGCCGATCGCGCCTTCCGCCCCTTCCGGTGCCGGTCGGTCAAAGATGCTCGCAGGGACGGGAGTTGGGGCCCTGGCTGGAGAAGTGGGTGACGGGACGCTCAAGAAGCTGCCCTTCGAGGAACATGTCGACCCGCTCGTTGTAGAAGGCCACCAGCCCGGCGACCGGCATGAGCTGCCGGGTGGGAAAGTCGTAGGTCCAGGCGAGGTCGGGATACAGCTGCTCACCGACCCTCGCCGACCAGTATCCGCTTGTCGTGCCCTTGTAGGGACAGGCGGTCACGGTGTCGGTGGCGATCAGATGCCTGAAGTCGATCAGGTTGCGGTCCAGGTAGTACCGGGTCGGCAACCCCGTCTCGAAAACCATCACCGGCGAGGCGGACTCGGCGAGGACGACCCCTTCCAGCTCCACCCGGACCTGCCGGTTCGAGCGCAGGGCGTCGACCCGGGCATACGGATGACGAGGATGGACGAAGACCTGCTCGTCTTCCTCGAACCATGCGTCCAGCGCGGCCCAGTCGAAGCGGACCGTGCCGCTCAGCCCGTCGACGGGGGAGTCCCGAAGTACCTTCGCCGCGTGCGGGCGACGGATGTCGCCCAGACCGACGCCATGCACCTCGACCGTGCCTCGGCTGCTGTGCTGGGTACGGTCCTCGCTCGTCAGCAGACCGGGACGGATGTCGTCGAGGGGGATGTAGTACTGCGGGTAGTGGCTCCACTCCCACACGTACCGAGCCCGGGTGGTGTCGAGGACGGTCTCACCGGCCAGGACGGCCCGGATCCGCCGGGGTACCGGTGCCACGTGATTGACCGGTACGACCATCTCTGGATAGTCGGGCATGTCGCTCCTCCTCGGTCGTGGGCCGACGGGCCGGCCACGTCCGTCCATGTGACCAGGCCGTCGGCTCCGCGCCGGTCAGGACGGACCTCGGGGTGTCGGCCCGCCCGGCGCGAGCGGCGCCTGCTCGGGAGAAGACCGAGACGTCGGCGTACCGGATCGCGCTCCGGTCCGCGGCCTGCGTACGGAGCTCGCTCAGGCCGTGTCCACGATCCAGTTCGGTGCGCCGCGTCTGACCGCCGTGAGTTCGGAACCGACCGAATGGAGCCCGATGGCGTACGTACCGTCGTCCTCCGTTTTGCCCGGGGCCCACGAGCTGTAGGCCAAGCTCGCGTTCCTGGCCATTGTTTGTGCCTTCGCCGCGAAGTACACAGGGACCTCGTACTCGAATGCGCCTGGCGCTGTCGGGCCCTGTGAGCGGCGTACGGCCCACCGGCAGTTCGGGAACCGCGCGGGTTCGGCGAGGTGCAGTTGCCGCAGCGCGGTGCCCAGGGCGGCGTGGGTCGGATCGGTGTCCCTCCACCACATCGTGCACAGACCGGCGTTGGGGTACAGATCGGCGTACCGAGTGATCAGTTCCTTGGCCCGGGGGACGTCGATGGCCGGCTTCCGCCAGTCCAGCTCCAGGTGCAGGTTCTCCGGGAAGATGCCCAGGGGGCCACAGGCCGCCTTCAGCTCCCTGTCGCGGGCCTTGGCGAACGCCTGCGGGGTGATAGGCGTCAGGTGGTCGTAGCCCTCGCGCTTCGGATAGTGCCAGCCCCAGTACTTGTTGGCCACCTCGCCGTTCAAGGCGCGCCGCACCCTTGAGGCGGACCCGTCCGTGGCGAGGACGACATGGACCTCCCGGCCGGAGAGCGCATGATGCGTCAGGATCCTCCAGGCCCACAGCAGGCCGTCGTCCTGGTGCGGCTCGAACCAGATGAACGGACGCCCGGTCGGGGCTACGGGGTCGACCACGGAGATAGTCGACGGAGGGTTTGGTTCTGCCTGATGTGCGTCGTGTGCCCGCTCCCCACTCGTTGCCGCCGCATGGGAAGCGGCCGTGACGGGGGCTGACGCACCCAGCCCCAATCCAGCCGCTGTGCGAAGAACCAATCGCCGGGACATCCCGGGCATTTCGTCCATGAAGTCATCGCCCTCTCCCCCCAGCCGCGAGACAGGTCTGCAACGCGGCAGCCGGCGCGCTCCGCTGCTCTCGCGTCAGCCCGGCTGCTGATGTAGAAGGCGATTCCGGCGCAGCGGTTGGCCGCTGGACGGTTCATGTGACGTACGCCATGTTTCTTGCGGCAGGGCTGGTTTTTTGGACGGCCTTATGCGGATCTCGTGGAGCATTCGACGCCGGATGCAGGGTGGTTGCCCCGGGTTTGGTGGGCGGCGCTCGGGTGGCGAGGCCGCACGCAGTCGGGGTCCACGGCCAGCGCCCTGGCGATCGCCAGCCGCTGCCGCTGTCCTCCGAGCCGCGCCTCACGGCGGCCGGGGCGCGCACTGTTTCGTACGAGGGTGACCGGCTTCAGTGGTCGATGGTGGAGCTGACGAGTGCTTCGAGCTGGTCGGCGAACCCGGTCGAGCGGCTCGGTGGACCGCTTGGCGCGGCGCAGGGCGACGGCGCCCTCGACCGCCGCGACGATGAGGGTGGCGAGCCGAACCGCCTGCTCCGGCTCCGCTCTCTGCTGTCGCAGGGATTCAGCCAGGAGCTTCTCCCCGTTGTCGAAGCGCGCGGCGACGTCATCTCCCTGCCCGCGGCGCACGAAGGAACCTGCGAGGTCTACCGGCTCAGCCGGAAATGCACAGTCGTCACCAGCGGGTGAGGCGCCGGAATCGTCCAGGGTGGGCCCATGGCACGCCCGCTCGGCGGATCTCCAGCCGGACGATCGGTCGCAAGTTACCCATTGGTATGACGTGACTTAACACGCTCGCAACAGTAGAACTTGTTCTCACTCGACCGAGAGTGAGGAACATCACATGAGTGATGCTACCAAGTGCGATGGCGGATCCAAGGGCGTTTCGCGTCGCGCATTCATCGCTGGAACGAGTTCTATTCTAGGAGCCGTCGCTGTTGGCGGCTACGCCTCGTCGGCCCGGGCGGATGCCGCACCCGCAGCTCCGATCGTCACCGGGGCCCACGTTCCGGCCCTGGTGGTCGGTACGGGATACGGCGGCTCCGTCGCCGCTCTGCGCCTCGCCCAGGCCGGCGTCGACGTGCACATGATCGAGATGGGGATGTCCTGGGACACCCCCGGGTCCGACGGCAAGATATTCGCCAACACCACCAAGCCGGACTACCGGTCCTTCTGGCTCCGCACCAGGACCAAACAGCCCCTCAGCAACTTCCTCGGCTTCCCGCTCGACAAGGACGTTCCCAAGTACACCGGGATCCTGGACGCCGAGGAGATGGGCGGCATCACCGTCTACCAGGGCCGCGGCGTCGGTGGCGGTTCCCTGGTGAACGGCGGTATGGCAGTCACCCCCAGGCGCGAGAACTTCGGCGCGATCCTCCCGTCGGTGAACGCCGACGAGATGTACTCCACCTACTATCCGCGCGCCAACGCCGCACTCGGCGTCAGCACCGTCGATCCGGCCTGGTTCGAGACCGCCGATTGCTACCGGTACGCCCGGGTCGGCCGCAAGCACGCCCAGCGCTCCGGTTTCCCGTTCGTGTTCGTGCCCGATGTATACGACTGGGACTACATGAAGCAGGAGGCGGCGGGCACCGTCCCCAGGTCGGCACTGGACGGAGAGATCCTCTACGGCAACAACCACGGCAAGAAGTCACTGCCCAAGACCTATCTCGCCCAGGCCAGGGCGACCGGCAAAGTCGCCATCTCACCCCTGCACAAGGTCACTTCGGTCGCCCCGGCGCCCGGCGGCGGCTACCGCGTCGTGATGGAACAGCTCAGTACCTGCGGCGACATCGTGGCCGCCAAGACCGTGACCGCGGACAGGGTGTTCTTCGCGGCCGGAAGCGTCGGCACCAGCAAACTGCTGGTGAAACTGAGGGTCACGGGCGCGCTGCCCGGCCTGAACGACGAGATCGGCAAGGGCTGGGGCGAGAACGGCAACGTCATGTGCGGCCGCGCCAATCACCTGTGGGACCCGACCGGCAGTCTCCAGGCGAGCATTCCCTGCTCCGGCATCGACAACTGGGCCTCCGGCGGTGCGTTCGCCGAGGTGGCACCGCTGCCCACGGGGATCGAGACATACGCCTCGTTCTACCTCTCGATCACCAGGAACCCGCATCGCGCAGAGTTCTCCTGGAACGCCTCGGCGGGCAAGGCCGAACTGAACTGGCAGACCGCCTGGAAGCAGCCGTCCATCGACATGGCCAAGACGATCTTCGACAAGATCAATGCGAAGGAAGGGACGATCTACCGGACGGACCTCTTCGGCGCGTACAAGATCTGGGGCGACCACCTGACGTACCACCCGCTCGGCGGCGCGGTACTGAGCAAGGCGACCGACAACTACGGCCGCCTTCACGGCCATCCCGGCCTGTACGTCATCGACGGCTCGCTGATCCCCGGCAACAGCAGCGTCAACCCCTTCGTCACCATCACGGCGCTCGCAGAACGGAACATCGAGAAAGTCATCGCTACCGACCTGTGAGGCACAGCCTCCCGCAGAGTGGGCCCGCTCCGCACCGGGCTCACGGAGCGACGCGGTACAACTCAGTGAGGCCGGCTCAGTGCCCGGGCAGAACGCAGACGGTATCCAGCCCCAGTACATGGTTGAGACGGCCGAACGCGAGCCAGGAGCCGATGCTCATGCTCAGCTCCACGATCTCGACCTGGCTGTAGTGCGCTGTCATCCGGGTCCAGAACTCGTCGTCGATGCCGTGGTGGTCCAAGGTGTACCGCTCGGCGTACTCGGCGGCCAGCCGTGTGCGGTCGTCGAACGCTTCGGTGGTACGCCACTTCGCCACCGCGTCGGCGAACTCCTCCTCGACCTTCTCGCCCTCCCTCTCCGTGCGCCAGTCCAGGCAGAAGACACATCCGTTGATCTGGGCCACCCGCAGTCGCGCGGCCTCGAACTCGCGCAGCCCCAGCGTCGTATGGGCGTACACCGACAGCGAGAAATTCGCGGCGGCCATCCCTATGCCGGGAACCATGTCCCCCCATACGTAGCCGATCGGCTCATGGCCCTCGGGGATGTCGATGATCATGGCTGTTTCCTTCCGAGTCTGCCTACTGCGGGGCGCAGCGGGATGTCGAGTGCGTCGTAGAGTCCGGGCTCCGCGTCCACCAGCCAGTCAATGGCGCCGACCAGGCGGCCGACAGCGGTGGCGTTCCCACCCGCGGACCGGTTCTCGCCCTCGTCGACGGCTTCGACCGTCACTTCGATGCGCGGGCGGCCCTCGATGATCACCCGGTGTGCCCCGTCGCCGTTCGGCGGCGTCGGCCAGTCGGGCGCGCAGGCGGGGTGGATGCGGGTGACGTGCTCGATGACGATGCGGGGTTCGCCCTCGACGATGCCCTGCACCTCGAAACGGACCGCGCCCTGGGTGCCGGCTGTGAACGCGCCCATCGTCCTGGTGCTCACCGTGGCATCCAGCGGGCGCCGGTCCACGGTCTCGCGTATCTCGTCGAGTTCGGCGCCCAGAGCCCTGGCCATCAGGCGTATCTGTCCGCCCCACACCATGGTCGGGACCGTCGGCAGAAGCATCGGCGGTTCGTAGTCCATCGGCTGGCCCATGCCGACCAGGTAACGGACCGAGTCCTCCTGCTCGTAGGTGGAGTAGTCGAAGATTTCCTGACAGCGGATCACATCCACGGTCGTGCCCAGTCCGCTGATCAGCAGCGGGAGTACGTCGTTGCCCCAGCCGGGGTCGACGCCCGATACGAACAGCGAGCCGCGACCGTCCGTGATGGCGGCCAGGACCGGATCCCGCATCTCCGGTGGGGCGCCCGACTGGTCGTAGAGTGCGTACAGCGCCGGGGTGACGACCACGGCTCCCGCCCGGATCGCCCTGACGATGTCCGCGAGGGCGTCGTCGGGACGGATGTCGCCGGAGGCCGCATACACCACGGCCCGTTGACCGGAAGCCAGCACGGCATCGCTGTCGTCGGTGGCCACGACGCCCAAGCGGCGGTCGAGCCCGGCGAGTTCGCCCGCGTCACGGCCGACCTTGCCGGGGTCATGGACGAGGACGGCCGAGAGTTTCAGTGCCGGATGGGCCTCTACGGCTCGGATGGCCGCGCGGCCGACATTGCCCGTACCCCAGACAACCGTGGAAATCATGCGCGGAGGGTAGCGACAGGGCCTATCAGTTCATAGTGCCGTGCCACGGGAAAATCTGGGCGGCCGTGAGCACCTCATGGCCTCGGCGGATCCTGTCGGGGCCGAAGCCGGGTCCTGTTGGGGCCGTGACCCGGGCCGGAGGGCCCGGCAGCGGAAGGGGATCGAAGATCGCCGTCGCGCCCTGCTGGTGCTCGGTCCGGGGGCTTGACGTCCGGAAGCGGTACCTCGGCGTTGACGACGAACGGGGCCGGGGCGCCCACGGACCGGCCTCTGGTCCGTACTCTGCCGCGGCCTACTTCTGGGCGTGCTGGCCGACGTAGAACAGCAGGTAGATGAAACCGGCGAAAATGTGCGTACCGGCGATATAGAAGAAGGCCCGCAGGGCTACACCCTTTGCCTTCCACTCCTCGCTTTCCCCTCCGCCGCCCCGTACGGACGCAGGCAGGCCTTCGGGCTCGTCACGCATGGCGTATCTCCTGTCGTCTGCCCGGCTCCGGCGTCCGCGGTGTGGCGTGATCGTGGGGGGTGTCGAGGCGGGTGATCGCGGACCGCGCCACCGATTCTAAGGGCTGTCCCGCCGGGGATGACGGGACAGCCCTTGGCGGGGTCCCTGCGACGCACATGTCCAGGACGGTCGAGGCCCGGGTCAGCGATCGCGGCCGTCGTCGTCCGGGCGGAGTTCCGGGTCAGGGCGGGCGGCCTCGGCGAGGAGTGCCTCGGCGCTTTCGTCATGGGCGGCGAGCGCCTCCGCGATGGTCGCGCCCAGTCGACGTATGCCGTCCTTGAGGCGCTCCCGCTCTCCGGGCGGCGCCGATTCGAGGCGCGCCCGCAGCACATCCCGGCTTTCCTCCAGGCGGGTGATCTCCTGCAGTCCGGGGACCGCGTACGGAGTGAGGGTCTCTTCCACGGTGGGCCCACCCACGGCGGTCTCTCTCGGCAGCAGCCGGTCGGAGGGAGACTCCTCCGGGTACGGAGACACCGCCCAGGCCCAGCCGTGTTCGGCCATACCTTCCGCGGTCCACTCCATCAGAAGGTCGGCGCCCTCCTCCACTCGAGTGAAGTCGTAACCGCCGCCGGTGGCGAACCAGTCCAGCAGCGCCCCGGCTGCCGGTTTGGAGGCGTCGCAGCCGGCGCACAACTCGAGATGGATCGGCTGCCCGGCGTCGTCGTCGTGAGGCATGACGACGCTGGTGATCAGCGGCCCGCCACACCGTGAACAGGCTGGCAGGCCCTCCGACAGCACGACGCGGTGCACCCGCACCTCCTCGCTCGGGACCGCTGCCCACCCCGCGGCGGTCGCCGTGGGCGTCGGTCCGAATGGTCAGGATGCACGGTTCTGCGTCGCCCCGGCCTGTCCGGAGTCATCTCAGACGGCCAGGCCGGCATCGCGGTCAAAGTACTACCTCAACCGCCTCACCACACCTCGATCCGCCTTTCGGACGGAGCGGACACCCTCCTGCTCACGGGTGGCGCGCATCGTACAGCGATCCGGTCGGCGCGTGGCCGGTACCAGGAGTTCTCGGTGGAACTGCCTTCACAGTACGTAAGGTCCCCGTCACGGACCGGGCAGGAGGCCCGGGAAACGTGAGTGACGAGGAGCAGGTACCGGTATGGCAAATGTGGAGGTCTCTCTCAAAGAGACGATGACATCGATCGAGGGCGCTGTGGGAACTGCCCTCGTCGACTACACCAGCGGTATGGCACTGGGCACCCTGGGCGGTGGCAAGGACCTCGACCTGGCTGTCGCCGCGGCGGGCAACACCGACGTGATCCGCGCCAAGACCCGCACGATGGAACAGCTCGGCCTCAAGGACGAGATCGAGGACGTACTGATCACACTCGGCGGCCAGTACCACCTCATCCGGCTGCTCAAGGGCCGCGGCGGCAACGGGCTGTTCATCTATCTCGTGCTCGACAAGGCGAATTCCAATCTGGCGATGGCCCGTCACCGGCTCAAGCGCATCGCCGACGATCTCGAGGTGTAGCTAGTCGATCCGCTCCCGGCCTCCGCACGCCCACGATGTGAAGACATCTTCAAGTCGACACATCCAGATCAGGGCAATCCCGTGAGTGTGCGGGGCCGGGAGAATGGAGGATGGATCGGTCTGCACGACACCGCACGCGGCGGCCGGGCCGTGACCGCCGCACCGGACACAGCCCGTCGAAATGCGCGGCAGGGAGCGAATTGACCATGCAGGTCCCCCTCTACCAGGCCAAGGCCGAGTTCTTCCGGATGCTCGGACACCCGGTGCGCATTCGGGTCCTGGAGCTCCTACAGAACGGCCCCGTTCCCGTCCGTGACCTGCTGAACGACATCGAGATCGAGCCTTCCAGCCTCTCCCAGCAACTGGCCGTGCTGCGCCGCTCGGGGATCGTGGTGTCCATCCGGGACGGAGCCACCGTCAGTTACGCCCTCGCCGGCGGCGACGTCGCCGAACTGCTGCGCGCCGCACGCCGGATCCTGACCGAACTGCTGGCCGGACAGAGCGAGTTGCTGGCCGAACTCCGCCAGGCCGACGTCCACCCCTCGCTGCCCCGGGAGACCGCGCGTCGTTCCGTGTAGTACCCGAACGATCCGCAGTCGCCACAGCCCTGGCGCAAGCCCGTTCGCCCACGACCGCGACACCGGGGAGCGGCACAGCCCCGGATCCGGATCCGCTTCGGGCACGGGAGGCAACCCACCACCAGACCCAGCTCACAGATCCGCGCTGATCCAAAGCAAAGGCACTAGCCTTCAACTCTCGACGAGCCGGGAAACGCGGGAGGTGGTGAACGGTGACCGCAGGACTGCGTATTGCGGCCCGTGGCGCCGGACAGTCGGTGCGCGGCTCCGGCGAGGTGCTGCGGGGCATCTCCCTGGACCTGCTGCCCGCGCAACTGACCGCCGTGGCGGGAAGCAGCGGCGCGGGCAAGACCGTCCTGCTGGAAACGCTTGCAGGGATGCGCGTTCCCACCAGCGGTGAGGTTCTGCACGACGGAACGACACCGCCAGGACCGGGGCCCGAGTTCGGCTACGTCCCGCAGGACGACATCATCCACCGCGAACTTCCCCTGCGGCGCACCCTGGTGTATGCCGCCGGCCTGCGCATGCCCTCCGGTACGACCGCCGAGGTGGCCGAAGCGGCGGTGGCCGGGGCGCTGGACACGCTCGGGCTCTCCCACCGGGCCGAGACGGCCGTGCGGGCGCTCAGCGGGGGCGAACGCAAACGCGCGAGTATCGCCGTCGAACTCCTCACCCGTCCGCGCGTCCTCTTTCTCGACGAGCCCACCTCGGGCCTCGACCCCGCCACCGGTGCCGAACTGATGCACACCCTGCGGGACCTGGCGGGCCACGGCACCACAGTCGTACTGACCACCCACAACCCCGCCGACCTCGCCCACTGCGATCAAGTGGTGTTCCTCTCGCCCTCGGGTTCGCCCGCCTTCGTCGGCCCGCCCGCCGACCTCTGTGACGCATTCGCTGTCGCCACCGTGGAAGAGGTCTACGGCGCGGTCGCCTCCGGACACTGCGCCCCCTCGCCGCTCGCCGCCGCCCGTGTGGAAGAGGCTCCTGCGGCAACCGTCCACGGCAGGCCGCCCACGCCCGGACCTGTCCGCCAGTGGCTGCTGCTCACCCGAAGATCAGCCGAAATCCTGCTGCACAACCGGCTCTCGCTCGCGGTGCTCGCCGGCTCGCCGGTCATGATCGTGGCCATGTTCGCGCTGCTCTTCCGCGCGGGCGCCTTCGACCACGCCTCGCCCGACCCCGGGTCATCGGCGATGATCCTCTTCTGGATCGCGTTCGGGGCCTTCTTCTTCGGCCTCACCTACGGACTGCTGCAGATCTGCACCGAATTGCCGGTGCTGCGCCGCGACCGCCTCGCCGGACTTCGCATCGGCCCGTATGTCGCGTCGAAACTCACCGTCATGCTGCCGGTACTGGCCGCCGCGGACGCCCTCCTGCTCGCCGTGCTCCGCGCACTCGACCGGCTTCCCGCCGCCGACACCGGCACCTACGTATCCCTCTTCGTGACCAGCGTCCTCGCATCGGCGGCGGCCCTCTCCCTCGGACTGCTCGCCTCGGCATCGGTTTCGGAACCGGGCCAGGCCACCCTCATGCTGCCACTGCTCTGCTTCCCCCAGGTTCTCTTCTCCGGCGCCTTCGTCCCTGTGCCCAAAATGGCCTGGGGCGGGCAGGCCATCAGCTGGGCCATGACCAACCGCTGGGCTTTCGAGGCACTCGGCGCCGGCGCGGGGCTCGAAGATCTGTGGCGCGCGGGCACCTCCCCGCTGGGTCCGCCGCTGCTGGCCTCGTATGGCGACAGCTTCGGGCACCCGGCGACGCGGGGCTGGCTCATCCTCGGTGCCTTCACCCTGATGCTGCTCGCGGCCACGTGGGCCGTCCTGGTCCGCAGGACCAGGCAGCTCAGCAGCCGTTCCGCGGACTGAGGCCGGCTGTGCCCGGCACCCTGTCCCGGTAGTGCTCGCGGACGAACTCCAGGAACGCGTCGACATCGGCGGCATTGGACGACAGCCCCAACGACACCCTCACGGCACCCGCGGACGCGAGGCCGAGGCTTCCCAGATAGTCGTCGATAGTGTGCACCCTGCGACGCCGAACCGAGCGCAGCACGGGCAGGCTCAGCGAGAACGCCGACTCGCCCGCACCCGGGTTGCAGAAACAGCCGGTACGCAGCGAGATGCCGAGCCGTCCGCTGTCCCGGGTGACGATCCGCTCGTCCACGACCCGGCCGTCAGCTGCGAGCAGATTCAGGGCGACGGTGCCCCCGCGGCCCTCGGTCGAGCGCGGACCATAGAGACGGACCATCGGGGAGCCGTCGGAGTGCGCCAGCAGCTGGAGGCCCGACAGCAGCCGGTTCGTCAAGGCGGACACATGGGCGCCGATCGCCTCCATCCCGATTCCGCCGATCCACTCCAGACCGGCCGAAACATCCGGGATGGACAGGAAGTTCACTGTCCCGTCCTCGAAGGCGGTCTCGTCCGCCGCCATGACGTGCCACCGGGCCTGGGCGCTGACCACGTGGATCGTACCTCCCGCGAACCAGGGCCTGCGCAGCCGTGCGAGCGCCTCCTTGCGGGCGATCAGAGTGCCTACCCCGGTGGGATAGCCGAAGACCTTGTACCAGCTGACGGCCGTGTAGTCGGCTTGCACCAGCGAGAGGTCGAGTGTGTTGGTGGGTACGAAGGCCGCGGCGTCGAGGAGTACGTCGTACCCGCGTGCGCGAGCCAGGGCCACCCACTCCAGCGGATGCTTGACTCCGGTGAAGTTGCTCTGTGCGGGAAAGGCCAGCAGCCTGCGGGGCCCTCGCCGTCCCGTGGGCAGAGCGTCACACAACACCTGCTCATCGAGGCGCAGCTCATGCCCGGTCAGCGGAACGTAGGTCACCTTTGTGTGTGCCGTCCGGGCGAATTCCCTCAGCCCGTTGACGGAGTTGTGGTTGTCGACGCTGAGCACAAGCCGGCCGCCCCGGGTGAACGGATACGCCTCGCCCACCAGCCGCAGGGCGCCGGTGGCATTGGACGTGAACACCGCGGCGTATTCGGCCGGGTCGGCGTTGAAGTGGGCGAGGACTGCGGACCTGGCCTGCGCAAGGAGGTCGCTCGACGCCTGGGAGGCCGGGTTCGCCGAGTGCGGATTGCCGAAGCAGCCTCCGCTGATGCGTTCCGTATGCCCGCGCAGCAGGGATCTCGGAGGCAGTCCGGCGCCCGTGTGGTCGAGATAGACGTGGTGGCCCTCGTCGAGATAGCCGAACTCTTCCTCGCGCAAGGTGTCCCATCGGGTCCCGCCGTCGGCCTGTGCTGCTGACACCATGCCTCCCACGCCCCCCGTGATCGCATGGTTGAAACGGTACCAACGGCCTTGCGCTGGAGGCGGCGGCGCGTCGGGCCGGTCAGGGGCGGAACCCGCGCGGACGAGCCAGGCCCGCGTCCGCCGGCTGCCGCGCCTGCTCGCGGACTGAATTTCGACTCTCTTCCGGAAGCTGCCTCGCGGTGTCCCACAGCGCTACGGACAGGCCACGGTGCCTCGTGTCGCGGAGTGCCCATGAAGCGTCAACGGACGTGCCGCTCTGGTCCGTTCCCGGCCAACTCGCGTTCCTGGCCGCCGACTTGCCGCCCAATACGCAGCACGAGGCAACCCATGGCCAACAGTTGTCGTCCTGCGGAAACGGGGAGACACCAGCGATCCCTGCGGTGTCCCGAGCGGACCGATGATGAGGATGACCATTTTGATACGTATCAGACGCGTGGTGACCGCAGCCGTGGCGGTTCTCGCTACGGCAGCGGCGACGCCGGGCCTGGCCCACGCGCAGCCCTCCGCCCCCTCCCTGCCGCACGTCTTGAACGACACGGGCGACGGCCACCTTCCACCGGGTTGGCAGGTCACGGGTACGGGAGCCGGAAAACAACTCGTCTGGACCTCGCCGAAGGCACTGCCCATGGGCGACGCACGAGTCGAGTTCTACACAGGAAACCGGCTGCTCGGACGGCCGCTGGCCGCGCCCGACAAGCGCTCGTTCCGGCTGGCAGTGGGCGGCGCTCCGATCGGGTCGGCGGCCGACCTGCGGGCGCTGGCCGGCGGCCGTCGCCTCGACGCAGCCGGGGCCGACCGGACCCCGCGCGCCCGGCAGCTCCTGGTTCCCGCGCAGCAGGAAACCCTTCCTGTGAACCCCGTCGACCCCGGGACACCGGGCAAGTACCGCACCGTCAGCGGCGCATACGATCTGAAGCCGGTACTGCTGCCCGGCTTCCCCGCCCCGGTGGAGATGCGCGCCACGGTCGTGGGACCGGCCGACTCCCCGGGAAAGCGGCCGTTGGCGCTCTTCCTGCACGGCCGCCACTCCACCTGCTTCAACGCCCAGGGAGAGGTGGGCGGTGAATGGCCCTGCAACGCCGGCAACCGGCCCGTACCGAGTGAACAGGGCTATCTGCGCGCCCAGAAGCTCCTCGCTTCCCAGGGGTATGTGACCCTGTCCATCGCTGCCAACGGCATCAACGGGCAGGACCACCTCGCGGAGGACGGGGGCGCCCAGGCCCGCTCGTCCCTGGTACGGCTGCACCTCGCCCGCTGGGCGGACTGGGCCGCGGACCGGGCCTCCGCACCGGCTGCCGTGCGCGCGACCTCGCAGGCAGACCTGTCCCGAGTGCTGCTGGTCGGCCACTCCCGCGGCGGGGAGGGCGTCAACCGGGCCGCTCTCGACAGCCTCTACCGGCCGCCCGCCGATCAGGACGGATACAAGGGGCGGGTGCGCTGGAACATCCGCGGCAACGTCCTGATCGGCCCCACCGTCTTCGGACAGAACCCGGCCCCCGACGTGCCCTCCATGACGATTCTGCCCGGCTGCGACGGCGATGTGACCGACCTGCAGGGACAGATCTACGTCGACGGGACGCGCGGAATCAGCCGCGGCACCGCCCTGAACAGCGCGGTCTTCATGGTCGGCGCCAACCACAACTTCTTCAACAGCGAGTGGACTCCGGGGCAGGCGCAGGCCCCGGCCGATGACGACGTCTCCGTCGAGAGCCCGGACCCGGTGTGCTCGCCGGGCAAGAAGACCCGTCTGAACGCCACACAGCAACAGGCCGCGGGCGCCACGTACATCGCGGCGGCGGCCCGGCTGTTCGTTGCCGGTGACGACCGGGTGCGCCCGCTGCTCGACGGCACCGGCCGGCGCGCTCCCTCGGCGGGGCCCGCCCGGGTGCTCACACACGCCGTCGGAGCGAACCGGACGTCGGCCATCCTCCCGGGATCCTCGGTCGCCGTGTCCGGCGGCCGGCTGTGCGCACAGGTGGACCCCAACCCGGCCCGCGCCTGCCTGCCGGCCGACGCGGGGAGGTCACCGCACTTCGCCGACTGGGAGACGACTCCCGAACCGGGCCGCGACGCGGTCGCCATGAAATGGTCGAAAGCAGGATCCGTCGTCTCGGTGCGCCCGGCGGGTCCGGTCTCCCTGGCGGGCGCCGGGGCACTGGCACTGCGGGTGATCGTGCCGCCCAACTCGACCGGCACCCAACTCGACATCGCGCTCGCCGACACCTCCGGCCGGCGCGCGACCCTCGGCCGGGCGCGTATCGACGGACTGCCGGGAAGCGAGCGAACCACGTCGTACTGGGCCCGCGAGATCCGCGTACCGCTCACCGCCGCGGTCCGGGCAGGCGTGGACCTGAAGCGGGTGAAGACCGTGGAACTGACACCACGCAACCGCTCCGGGCGGGCGTGGCTGATGGACGCCTGGGGCTGGCGCCCCGGCACACCGGCGGTACGCCCCGCCGCGCTGCCGCGCGTCGACATCGGTCGGTTGACGGTCAAGGAAGGGGACTCCGGGGTGCGGACCTACCGCGTTCCGGTACAGGTTTCCGGGCGAGGCAGCGGTCAGGTCCGGTTGTTCGTCGCCAAGCCGGGCACGGACAAGGTCACGCACCGGACGGTGACGGTGCGCCCGGGAAGCCATGACATCGACGTGCCGGTCGCGGTCCGCGGCAACAACCGCTTCGGGCAGGACGTCACGCACGACGTGTTCGTCAAGGCGATTCGCGGCGCGGTGGTCGGCTCTCACCACGGCGGGGTGACCGCCCAGAACGACGACGCCATGCCCAAGGTCACGGTGACGCCGGTCTCGGACCATGTCACCGAGGGCCGGCCCCTGACCTGGCGCGTGTCGCTGTCCGAGGCCGCCGACACAGCCATCCTGGGGGAGTTCACACTCTTGCCGGTCGCCGACGGCGTGGAGCTCTCCACCGTGGACGTCCAACGGAAATGGCTGGAGGACAACTTCGGCACGTCGCCGAATCCGGCCCGACCGCTGTCCCGGCTGGTGGAAAGCCCGTATCTGCCGGTCACGATATCCGCCGGCAAGTTGAGCGTCGACGTGAGCGTTCCCACCGTCGGGGACGCCGTGAGCGAGCCGGAGGAGTCGCTGCGCGCGCAGCTGACCACCTACGACGAGTCCTGGGAGCCGCGGCTCAGCCCCGTGCTGACCGGCACGGTGCGGGACGCGTCGTAGGGCGGACACGAGAGACCGTCGGACGTAACGGACACCGGTCCCCGGAAGGGGGCCGGTGTCCCGGCAAAGTCCCAGAGGCCGACCGCGTACGGAAGGCCAGTGGGACGCGATCATGACACGTGCTTGAGTGGAGCCCGCTGATCACGGCCCGGGAATCCCGTGCCACGGAAGGGGAGAGAAAGGCCATGCCGTACGAGGGCGGAAGCACCGGACGCGACGCCGATGCTCTGGGCAGGCAGATCCTGGAAGGGGCACAAGAGGCGCTCAAACTCACGCAGGAGCAACTGGCCAAAAAACTTGGTCTGAAGAGCGCCCGGACGATCCGAAACTGGAAGGCCAACCTCTCCGATCTGAGCGCGGGGCAGCTCGAAGCACTCGCCGACGCCTTGGAACTGAGCGAGCCCAACCGGGTCAACCTGTATCAGCTGACCGGGAAACTTCCCCCGGCCCCGCCGGCCAGTGAAGTGCCCACCGCGGAACTCGCCGTCTATCAGCGAATGATCGACGGCATCGAGCATCCCTGCGTCGTCTACGGCTACGCCTGGGACGTCGTGCTGACGAACGCCCCCTATCGAGCCCTCTTCGGTGTCGTCCGCCGTCACCCGACCGACTCCCCGCTCATCAACACGACCCGGTTCATCCTCTTCCACCCGGACGCCTACAGAATCCTCGGCGGGGACCGTGACGCGTTCGTCGAGTCCTGGCTCATGCCGTGCGTGGCCAACTTCACCTCCGTTCTCGGGCAGCGCCCCGACGACCCGCGATTGCGGAGCATCGAGAAGGAGATCGACGCACGTCGGGACGTCCGAAGCGCCTATCGGAACGCGCCGCGATGGCTCGCCAGGACCGGCGACATGCACCTCAACTCCAGCCCGCGCCCGATGTTCGATCCCCGGTCAGGGCGGCTGACACCCGTCCACTGCATCACGACCACCCACCCGGGATGGCAGTCGCAGGTGATCCAGGTGGCAACCTTCGTATTCCCTCCCCCCGATGACGCGGGCCGTGCCGCAGCTGCCCAACTCGGCCTGTTCCCGATGACCGGACTGATCCGCGCCCAGTCCCTGGGTGAGCCCGCGCCGGGTCCGGCCTCCCCGCAGCCCCCCGCTCCACGCGGGGAGCGGGCACCGCAGCCGGCCGCAGCCGTCGAGGGCGCGGAGGCCGCGGAGGCCGCGGAGAGCGAGGAGGCGGACGATCAGTTGAGGAGGCTGCTCGACGGGTGGCGGAAGGCACGCGGCTTCAGCCAGACCGAACTGGTGAAAGCCGTCGGAATGCAGAGTGACCGGAGCTATCGCTACTGGATGGTGGCACCCACTGAGCTGAGCGACGACCTGCTGGGCAGATTCGCGAGCGTCCTCGGCATCGACGAGGAGGACAGCGCCCGCATGTACCGCCTGGCAGGCCGTCTTCCGCCCGCCAAGACCGCGAGCGAGATGCGGAACACACCCGCCATGCAGCTGTATCAGAAGGTCCTCGACGGAATTCCGTATCCCTCTCAGGTGTATGACGCCAGTTGGGATGTGATCAGGTCGAACACCGCCTACAGGGATCTGTTCGGAAGCGTTCCGGGACGCGGACCTGATTCTCCGCTCCGCAACGGGCTGCGCTTTGTGCTCTTTCACCCGGATGCCCACGAGATGCTGGGCGGCGGTGACGCCGAGGCCTTTCATGACGCGTGGCTCATGCCGGCCCTTGCCAACTTCGCCGGCGTCCTCCACCGGAGCCCCGAGAACCCGCAGTTGCTCGGCATGGAGCTGGAGATCACAGGCCGCCCGGCGCTGCGCGAGGCGTACCGGCTGGCGCCACGCTGGCTTCGCGAGCACGGAGACATCCACGTCAATGACATGCCCCGGCCTCTGCGGGACCCGCGCACCGGACGGCTCACCCACGTTCAACTCGTGACCGAGGCACACCATGGATACCAGCGGGGCACGGGCCTGACGCACGTCACCTTCGTGCCGTCCGACTGAGCGAATCGTTTCCTTCGGTGCGAACACGCAGGTCGCCACCGCGAATCCCGGCCCTATTTGGGGACAGACGATGGCATTCGTCCCGGCAGGAGGAAGGAACCGGAAATTACGTTTCCGGTCGCTGGCGCTTCCCCGGGAAATGACCATGATGAGAACTCGTCAAGCGAACACAACTGCCCTGCTGCGCAGGGGTGGTGTCACGGAGGGCAGCAGGCGATGCCGAATTGCGAGCACTGCGGGCCACCTTCCGCACAAGGGACACGCGGCGCCCGCCCCGTCTCGGTGAGGAGCTGATGCTCAGGGCCCCGCAGGAGGCCTCGCCCTTCCGTACGCCACGGGAGGCCCCACGGACGAGGCGAGGAGGGGGCATGCCGACGCTCGGGCAACTGGTCGACCAGCGCACGGAACTGCAGTTGCGGTTCGTCGAGGCCATGGCACCGGCCGGCGCGGACACCAGGGTCTCGTCCCTGGTCAGGGTGAGCGAACCGGAGCTGATCAGCGGCCGGTTCGACGTCGCCCGGCCTTCCGGAACCCTGGTCCTCCTCGCGCTGACCACCGGAACCCTCACCGGCAGAGCGGCCCTCGCCACCGAGCGCATGCTGACCGCCCTCGCGGAGTACAGCGCGTCCGGCCTGGTGGTCACGGCGCCCGTTCACGGCCTGCATGTCTTCTCCGCCGCGACCCGCACTCTTGCCCGGCGCCTGCGCGTCCCGCTGCTCACGACGACGGCCGAGTGGGCAGCCTGGAAGACCCTCAACGAGGGCATCGCACGATGCCGGGCGCAGTACGCCGAGCGCCAGGTGGAGAACCTGGCCGGACTGCTCCACCGCCTGCCGACACAGCCGGCCGACCGCTCGGCCACCCAGCGCATCACCGAGTGGCTCGCATCAGCCTTGGAGGCGCAGGTACGGGTCGGCACGCCACGACGTGAAGCGCTCGCGGACGCCACGCAGACCGAGCCCGCCCCAGCTCACCTCGTCGAGGCCACCACCGGTTCCGCCGCACCGCGTGTTCGGGCGGAGACGGCACGCTCCGCGATTCACACCCGGCAGGTGTCGCTCGCCCCGACCGGCGCAGCTGCCGCGGTCCTGGCAGTGGAAGCGGACAGGCCTTTCGACAACGCCGACACCTGGCTCATTCAGCACGCCGCGAAGCTGTGGGGACTGGTCGACCAGGTGCACCGCGGTTACGAGATGGCGGCGCGGTCCGCGCGCGAAGCGCGAGCCGTGACGTACCAGCTCCTGATGAGCGGTGAGACCGCCACGGCGCGCAGGGTCATGGAGGGGCTCGCCCCCGGCCTGCCGCCCACCGGCGAGGTACGCGTCTATGTGATCGACTGCGGTTCCGCGGACGAGCGGGCACGAACCGTCAGCCGATACGAAGCGGTTGTCGCCGACCGGGCGCTGGTCATCCGCTGCCCCGCCCGGGAACGGCACATCGTCGTCGTGGAGCCGCTGCGGACCACCTGTCGTTCCGGGACCGGGGTCGCCCGCGATGTCGAGCGGCTCGTGCTGTCCCACGCCGGCCCCCACCGGCTCGGAGGCAGCCACCCTCGCCCGATGGCAGGGACCTCGCTGGCGCAGCTGCTGGACTGCCCCCGCATCCGTACGTGGGCCGAAACGCTCCTGGCACCGCTCGGTGCGGACCGCCGCGACCTGAGGCGCACCCTGTGGGCCTGGCTGGACCATGACGGGCGGGTGAAAGCGGTGGCCGGTGACCTGAATCCCTCGGAGGTGACCGTGCGGAACCACCCGAGGACGGTGGAGGACCTCACAGGCCGGTGCCTGACCGGTCTGAGCGGCATCCGGGACATCACCGCAGCCCTGACGGTCTGCCGGGGGATTCCCGATCTCTCCCCTTCCACCCGTGCGACGGCGCGCACATGTCGCGCCTCTCATGCCGTGATGCCTGGTCAGAATCAATATTCGGATGCTTGAGGTGGTCGAAATGACATTCCGCCGTGCTGCCGTACTCGGGCCCACGTCCGCCGACGTGCCGACCGCGGACGAGCTGTGCTCCGCCGAAGTCGCCGCGGAAACATGGTTTCTCCCGGCCGACGGCGCCGGGCGGGAGGCCGTCCGACTCGTGGGAGACCCGGCCACGGGCGTGGACGCCCACTGGCCCCGGCTTCTCGCCGACTGCGATCTCCTCGTCACCCTCTTCGACGACGCGCGGCTGTTGTCGCGGGCCGTGGTTCCTCGCCTGTTACCTCATCTGCCCATCGGCGCGGTGTGGCTGCAGCTGGGCAGGGCGAGTGCCGACGAGACCGAAGGCTTCGCCCTAGCGGCCGATGAATACGACATCAACTTCGTGAACGGGTGCATCCTCATGGAGACATGGCAGCGCGACCGGCTCGGGATCCGTCGTTCGTCGGTGGTCGCGGGAGCTCCCCGAGGGTGTGCGGACACAGCGCGTCCCCTCTCGACGCGCCGGGATCCTGGCTGGGATTTCGTGGGCGCCCCCCGGAATCCACGCTCCCGATCAGGCACGCACCACCAAGTCCCGCGCGCCACGAGGCCCCGCCACCGCAAGCCGGTCGGAGAGGGCTGATTTCTCCGCGGTTGCGGCTTGTTCCGGCTCGCCGCATTCGCGCACCCTGAAGCCGGTCGTCTCCGCGCAGCCGCACACGTGCCGTTGCGCGGAGACGGCCACCCACCCGCCGATCGGCCGGTCAGCCAGGTGTCGGGCGCCACGCGGCGGCCCACTCCAGCAGCTGGGAGTCGAACCTGGCACGTTCCGGACGGCGCAGTGCGGCGGGGGAGGGCCGAGTGCGCGGCACGGCCCGCGTGGCGCCCCACTCGTGGGCGGGGCCGAAGATCTCGTTGTAGGCGGGGCGGCCGTCCTCGCCGATTCCCGTGATCTCCCAGACATGGGAGACGTACCTCTGCGTGCGTCCACCGTTCTCTGAGGTGGACCACAATCTGCCAGGTCACGGCCTTTCGGCATGCACAGTCGCGCAGCCGGGGGTGAGCGAGGTCAGTCCGCGGCGCACCTGTCTGCCACCCCGCGCCGTCACCCGAACCGACATCCCTTGGGCGCCCGGCCCGCTCGACGCGCACCCCGCCCATCGCCACGATCGGTCGCCGCGCGACCGCGGGCCAAGGAGTGCCTCCCGGCTCTAAGGGCAGCGGGTCGTGGGTGGTCGGGACATCCCCCCTGATGATCGACCGGCCTCCCGGATGGTGAGGGCGGGGCCGAGCCGAAACCCTGAAGCGGTGGCCGCACACCCGCAGAGAAGTGGCCGCACACCCGCAGACAACAGAGGAGTACTCATGCAGTCCCGCCGCGCCGTCATGCTGACGGCCGCTGCCGCCGTCGCCCTGTCCGCCGTCCCGGCACGAGCCGCATCAGCGCAGCCGCGCGGGACCGGGCTCCTACGCCTGAGGCTTCCCGCGCCGAGCGGGCCGCACCCTGTGGGGACGGTCTCCCTGCGGCTCGTCGACGGGACGCGTCGCGATCCCTGGGTCGCGTCCCAGCCGTACCGCGAGCTCATGATCGGTATCCGCTATCCGGCCCGTGCCGTCGGCGCCCATCGGGCCGCCCCGCAGATGCTCCCCGGCGAGGCCTCCGGATTCGCCGCCCTGAACAACCTCACCGACGTGCCCAGCAGCCACGTCGACTGGGCGGCCACGCTCACCCACGCCCACGAGGGCGCACCGGTCGACCGGCACGGCGGCCCGTACCCCGTCGTCTGCTACTCACCCGGCGTCGTCGACCCGCGCTCCCTGGGTACCACGCTCTGCGACGACCTGGCCTCCCGAGGCTATGTCGTGGTGACAGTCGACCACACGTTCGACGCCGCCGCCGTCGAGTTCCCCGGCGGTCGCGTGGAGCGCTCCGTTCTGCCCGAGGAGTACGCGAAGGCGTACCCGGACGAGGACCGCGTCACTGCCCTGCTGGAGAAGACGCTGGCCGTACGGGTGGCAGACACCCACTTCGTACTGGACGAGCTGCCGAGGGCGCTGAGCGGGGACCTGCGTGGGGTGATGGACTTCGGCCGGACCGGCATGTTCGGTCAGTCGGCAGGCGGCTTCACCGCCCTGCAGGCGATGCACGACGACCCGCGGATCGCGGCAGCCGCCAACCTCGACGGCCCCCTCGCGTACGTCCAGAAGGACAGCACTCCCGGCCATCTCTCCACCGTGGCCGCCCATGGCCTCGACCGCCCCTTCCTCCTGATGGGCAAGGACGGCAACGACCTGAGCACAGTCCCGTCCTGGGGTGCGCTCTGGCGGAACAGTCCCGGCTGGCACCGGGGCCTGACCCTGCGGGGCGCGGAACACGCGACGTACACCGACGCGGAAGCCGTCGTCCCCCAGATCGCCCAACGGCTCGGCCTGTCGCGGGCGACGGTCGTCGCGAACATCGGCACGATCGCGCCGAGGCACGCCATCACCGCCGAACGGGCCTGCCTCGCCGCCTTCTTCGACCGCTGGCTGCGCGGCCGGGACGACGAGGGGCTGCTGGACGGTCCGTCGGGCCGCTTCCCGCAGGCGCGCTTCTTCTCCTGACGGGATCTCCGGCGGCATCCGCGCGTCGGGCCAGCCCTGGCCGGCGCAGAGACGACCGCGCGTGGAGTACGGGTTCCGTACTCCACGCGCGGCTTCGAAACGCGGCCTCGGCGAAACGCGGCCGGTGGATCGACGGCCTCCGGCAGGGGTGTCCGGCCGTCGCCGGATACCCCTGCGAGCCGGCGATCAGCCCTCGAAGGTCCCCGTCTTGCCGGCCTTCCAGGCTCCACCCGTCACCTTGTACACGGTGAGCTGCTTGTTGGTGGCATCGCCGTACTCGTCGAACGAGACCTTGCCCATCACTCCGTCGAAGGAGACCTTCTGCATGGCCGCCGTGACCTGGGCGCGGGCGTCCGAAGGAAGCTTTCCGTCCTTGGCGACGGCCTTCACGGACTGGATGATCGCCCAGGCGGAGTCGTAGGAGAAGCCGCCGTATGCCCCGTACGCGTCCTTGTACCCGGCCGCCTTGTAGTCCGCGATGAACTTCTTCGCGGAGGCCAGGCTCTCCACGGGAGCCCCGACGGATGTGGCCATGTCGCCCTCGCCGCGGCTGCCGGTGAGCTTGACGTACTCGTCGCTGTAGATCCCGTCGCCGCCGATCAGGGGAATGGCGGCGCCCGCCTTCTTGATCTGGGCGCTGAGCGGCCCGGCGACGGGGTACTCGCCGCCGTAGTAGACGACTTCCGCGCCGGAGCCCTTGATCTTGGTCGCCACGGAGCCGAAGTCCTTGGACTCCGGGTTGACGTGCTCGGTGCCGACGACCGTGCCACCGAGCTTGGTGAACTGGGCGGAGAAGGTCGCGGCCAGGCCTGCGCCGTAGGTCTTCTTGTCGTCGACGACGAAGACCTTCTTCTTCTTTGCCTCGTTGAACAGGTAGTCCGCCGCGAAGGGCCCCTGAATGGCGTCCGTGGTCGCGGTGCGGAAGTAGGACTTGAACGGCCGGGCCTTTTTGCCCTTGTCCCATCCGTCGCCCTGGGTGAGGGAGGGGTTGGTGTTGACCGACACCTCGACCAGCTGCGCGGTGTCGAAGACCTTCTGCATGGACTGGGCCACGGAGGAGTTCAGCGGGCCGACGACACCGAGGACGCTCTTGTCGGCGACGAGCTGGGTGGCGTTCTGCTGCCCGGAGGAGGGCTGCGCCTGGTCGTCGAGCGACTTGACCTTGAACGTGACGCCCGGAACTTCTTTTGTCTCGTTTGCCTGCTTTACGGCGAGTTCGACCGAGTTCTTCATGCCGAGGCCCAGGGCTGAGAGGTCACCGGTCAAAGGCGCGTCGAAACCGATGGTGACGACGGTGGAGCCACCGCCTGAGGCGTCCTTTGCCTGGCTGTTGTCACGAGAGCCGCAGGCCGTGAGCGACAGTGCTCCGGCAGCGAGCGTGGCGGTGACGGCTATGAGAGAACGGTTGCGCACGATCGGTCCTTTCCCCTTCGAGGCGCTTGGCCACGTCGAGGCGAAGAGCGATCGCCTCGGCGCGGTAGCTGGGCGAGACTCTAGGTGCCAACGACGCAAACGCACGAAACCGAGACCTCCCGTGACGTTCTTGTTATGGCGCGGATACCACGGCGGCGATCACCTCGACCGGCCTCCGCGCCCACCTTTGCCCGGCAGCGGGAGCATCCGGCCGCCCTACCCCGGTGCGGTGGCACAGACCATGACGACGACGGGGGAAGCGCACGGCTTCGACCGGTGCAAGCGGGCAGCGGGAGCGCCTCTTGGAGCCAGACCGCAGACCGCCGCCCGGCGGGCCCCGGCAGCGTACGGAACTCGGCCTCGCCAGACATGAGTTCACCGTCCGTACCTCGACCTGACGGCGTGTCGGGGGACGCCGAAACGGGGATATGCTGCGTCCGGCTCAGGATCTTGTACGACCGCAGCGAGACTCGCGGCCCGCGGTCCGGCGCCAGCAGCGACGTTCGTGAGCGCCCTGCCGGGGAGAGTCCCCTCCGTGACGGCGGCAGCTCCATCCCATGGCTTCGGAGGCCTCGTGACCACCCCCAGTCCAGAAGCTCGCCCCGACGGTTCCGCGGCGGTGCCGCCGCCGGGCTGCCCGGCGCACGGCATGAGTCCCGAGGGGATACGCCGGCTCTACGGCCCCGAGGCGGAGGCCAATCCGCAGGCACTGTACGAGGAGCTGCGCAAGCAACACGGACCAGTCGCACCCGTGCTGCTGCACGGCGACATTCCGGCCTGGCTGGTGGTCGGATACCGGGCCAACCTCGAAGCCATGCGGACGCCTTCCCTGTACTCCCGTGACTCGCGGCGGTGGACCGCGTTCCGCGAGGGCCAGATCTCGGCCGACTCGCCGCTGATCCCCATGGTCGGCTGGCAGCCGCTGTGCGTGTTCGCCGACGGAGAGGAGCACGCCCGGCTGCGCGGCGCGATCGTCGACGGCCTGGCGCAGTTCGACCGGCACGGTGTGCGGCGCTTTGTGAAGCGCTACACCGAAGAGCTGGTCGACGCGTTCGCCGCGAAGGGCGAAGCCGATCTGGTACGCGACTACGCGAAGCTGCTGCCGATGCTCGTCGTCACCCGACTCCTGGGGATGCCCGCCGGCAACGGAGTGCGGGAGCTGGTCGAGCCGACGCTCGACCTCATGAGCGGTTCGGAGACCGCGGGCGCCAGCAATGAGCTCGTCATGCAGAGACTGCGCGAGCTGCTGAAGCGGAAGAAGGAGGCTCCCGGAAGAGATCTGACCTCACGGCTGATCAGCCACGAGTCGAATCTGACCGACGAGGAGATCGTCGAGCATCTGCGGCTCACCCTGGTGGCCGCGCACCAGAACACGGTCAACCTGATCAGCCACACGCTCCGCCTGATGCTCACCGACCGTCGCTTCCGTGGGAACCTGTCCGGCGGGCAGATGACCCTGCCCGACGCGCTGGAGCAGGTCATGTGGGACAACCCGTCCATCGCTGTCGTCCCGGGCCGGTGGGCGACCGGTGACACGACGCTCGGCGGACAGCAGATCAAGGAGGGTGATCTGCTGCTGCTCGGCATCGCGCCGGGCAATGTCGACCCCGAGGTGCGGCCCAACCTTGCCGACCCCGTCCACGGGAACCGCTCGCACCTGGCGTTCAGCAGCGGCCCGCACGAGTGCCCCGGCGCCGACATCGGCCGGGCGATCGCCGACACGGGCATCGACACCCTGATGGGCCTCCTTCCCGGGCTGGAGCTTGCCGTCCCGGAACATGAACTCACCATTGACGCCGCCTGGTTGACCCAGCGGCCGGCATCCCTGCCGGTGAAGTTCCCGCCCCGGCGCGGCTCCGGGCAGACCACGGGGGAGAGTCCCCTTCCGGTGTCACAGCCGCTGCCGGCGCCCGCGGCCAGTTCAGCTGCCCCGGTGGCAGCGGAGGCCGCGTCGCGGCGCCGACCGTGGTGGAGGAAGCTGCTGGGGCGCTGAGGCTCCGCCAACTGCCTTTTCCGCACGGGACATCGGCGGATGACCGAGGGTCCTGACCGACCTGGGTCCTGACAGCCTGGGGTCCTGACCGGCCTGGGGCACGGCCCTGCCGGAGGAACGGGAACCGCGAAGGCCGCTCTGCTGCGACTGACTGACTCACGTTGCACAGGGCGGCCTTTCATGCCGCGGACCTGTGCGCCTGCTCCGACCCAGCAGTGCACTGTGGGCCATTGGAACCCCGGAACGCCGTCGGTACGATGCCGAACAGTTGATCATTCGGAGGTCTGTCCTCCGACCGAAGCCCACCGGACAGTCCGACAGGCCGGATCGCCTCCCTCACGCGGGGCCGGCGCCATGATCGCCTCGCGAAAGGATCCACCGTGCCGCAAGCAGCTGAGTTGACGGAAATACCGCGGGCCCGGGGCGGCCTGCCGCTCCTCGGGCACGTGCTGAAGCTGAAGAGCGACCCGCTCGGATTCCTCCGGTCCCTGCGGGAGACGGGAGACCTGGTCCGCGTGGACATCGGCACGATGCCGATCTATGTCGCCACCAGCGCGTCCGCGGTCAACGAGGTGATGGTGACGCAGGGCCGGTTCCTTGAGAAGGGCCGGCTGTTCGACCGCGTACGGCCGCTCGTCGGCAATGGGCTCGCGACGGCCGGCGGAGAAACCCACCGCCGTCACCGCCGTCTGATCCAGCCCATGTTCCACAGGGAACGCCTCGCCATGTACGCCGCCGTGATGAGCGAGCGGGCCGAGGCGCTGTCCGACTCCTGGGTCCCGGGGCAGAGCGTCGACGTGGACCAGGCCATGAGCGCGTTCACCATCGAGGCGCTCGCAGCGACCCTGTTCTCCGCCGACATCGGCCGCCCGGCGGTCGAGTCCGTTCGTCGGGACCTGCCGGTCATTCTCCAGAACATGCTGCTGCGGGCAGCGTCGCCGAAGATCCTCGACAAGCTGCCGATCTGGCGGGGCTTCGACAACGCCGCCGCAGGCATGCGGAGCGTCATCGACCATGTGGTCGCCACCACACGCGCCCGCGCCGACGGCGACGCGGAGCGGGCCGACCTGCTGTCCGTACTCCTGGCCGCCCGGGACGCCGATACGGGCGAAGCACTCACCGACGAAGAGGTCCGCGACCAGCTCGTCACGATCCTGTTCGCCGGCACGGAGACCGTCTCCTCGACCCTGGCCTGGGCCTTCCACCACCTCGCGGACAATCCGGAGGTCGAGAAACTCCTGGTCGCCGAGATCGAGGAAGTCCTCGGTGACCGGCCCGTCTCCTTCCAGGACGTGCCTCGCCTGGCCGCTGTCCAGCGGGTTCTGGACGAGGTCATCCGCCTGCACGGAGTGGTGTTGCTGATGCGCCGCACCATCGAACCGATCGAGCTCGCGGGCTTCTGGATTCCCGCCGGTGTGGAAATCGCCTTCAGCCTGTACGCCCTGCACCGCGACCCGGACCTCTACCCCGACCCGGACCGCTTCGACCCAGACCGGTGGCTGCCCGAACGGCGTGCCGAGCGCCCGAGAGAGGCGGCCGTGCCCTTCGGCGCCGGTAACCGCAAGTGCATCGGCGACGCCTTCGCGTGGACCGAAGCAACCATTGCCCTGGCCACGATTCTCCGCCGCTGGAAACTGAGACCCGCACCGGGCTCCAAAGCACCGCAGGAGTCTCTCGCGTCCATGGCCCACCCCGACCACGTTCCCATGACGGTCCTGCCGCGCGACATGTGACGTGGAGAAGGCCCGAGCCGAGGGCAGGCCGAGGACGCCCGGAAGCCGGCCCGCCGGGTCCGTCCCGGAGCCGCCCGCGACTCCGGGCAGCGAGCCCGGGCGTACCGGATCCGGAACGGGGCCTCCGGCAGGCGCCGGGCCCGAACTGCCGACCGCGCCGCACAGGGCCGCTGAGCCCGTTCCCCAGCCGTCACCGATCGCCCCGGTGCCGGGTGACCGGTGCCGAAGCGGTCGGTCAGCCCTTCTCGCCCACGGCGCGGCATCCGGCCAGGAGTATCTCCTGGTGTTGCCGGATGTGTTCGAGAGATCCTTTCAGGGCGTTGAGGTGACCGGCGACGAGTAGCCGTTCCGCGGGAGTGGTCCAGCCGGGCCGCCGCCAGTTTTCCCTGAGGTTCTGCCAGTAGTCTTCGTCGCGAATGGTGTCGAGGAGCTTTTCGATCTCCTTGACCTGGGTGTCCAGTTGTTCATCGTCGTGATACACGTGGTCCTCCGTTCGCGCAGCAGAAGGCCGCGGCAAGGTCGTGGAACTCCCTGGGAATTCGAAGGTCTTGGGATTCGGGGGATGCGTCACCGAATAATCCGACGCCCCCGTGATCCGCCAAGAAATCCAGCGCTGATGTATGAACTATTGCGTGGACCCCCCGCGAAGTATTGAACGGTGGGGAATGCCGCGCAAGCCTCCTCCGCTATTGCTCGGGTGGGGCGGGCATGATTCGGCCGTTCTCGAGCAGACTCAGTTTTCCCGCGAATCGCCACGACCTCACTGTGTGGTGGCGTTCTCTTGGCGCACCGCTCACTGCCTGCGCGCGGCGGCGCGGCAACGCGAGAAGCATTGCGACAAGGGTTGGCCTGAACTCTTCGGATTCCGCGCCCGCGGTCGTACCGCGCCCCCGGCCGGGTGGCCCGTCGCCGCTACCGGTTGGCCGGGCGTACCGCCGTCACCGAAACCGCGCGTACCCGTCCGGCGCATGGGCGTACGGACCGGATACGTCGGGCGCCGCTCGTGACGTTGTCACTCCGGTCGGGTGAGTGGCGATATCCAGCGCTCGACCGCCCGCCGTGCGTACACCTCCACAGGCCACGTGCCACTTAGGGTTTCCCTGTGAGTGATCGTCGGAGTGTGACACGGCGTGTGCGTCGCGGTGGCTACCTCCGGCCTGCGGGCGTCTTCGCGGTGTGCATGGCAGGCACCACGCTCCCCACTCCTCTCTACAGCCTCTACCAGGACGAACTCGGATTCTCCGAGCTGATCGTGACGGTCGTCTTCGCCGTCTACGCCGTAGGGGTCATCGGCGTCCTCCTGATCGCCGGCAATGTCTCCGACACCGTCGGCCGCAGACCGGTCCTGCTGCTCGGACTGGGCCTGGCCGCGCTCAGTGCCGTCTGTTTTCTCTCCGAGACCGGCCTGCCGCTGCTCTACGTGGGGCGCCTGCTGTCAGGACTGTCCGCGGGCCTGTTCACGGGTACGGCGACCGCGTATGTGATGGAGTGCGCCCCACCGGGCAAGGAGGGGCGCGCCGCCTTCGCCGCGACCGCGGCCAACATGGGGGGACTGGGCTGCGGGCCGCTGCTGGCCGGACTGTTCGCCCAGTACGCACCCTGGCCTTTGAAGCTCCCCTTCATTGTCCATCTCACCCTTGTGGCCGTCTCGTTCGCGGTGCTCTGGTTTCTGCCCGAGACCGTCCCGCATCCGCAGCCGCCGCGGGTGGTGCGCCCGAAGTGGCCAGGTCTCCCGCCTGAGGTGCGCCCGGTCTTCGTGCCGGCCGGAATCGCCGCGTTCGTCGGCTTCTCGCTGCTGGGGGTGTTCACCTCGGTCACCCCTGCCTTCCTGGCAGGCCCTCTCGGTGTCGAGAACCGTGCAGTGATCGGGCTGATCGTCTTCCTTGCCTTCTTCGCCTCCACACTGGGTCAGTTGTTCGTGGGTACCTTGGGTGTGGCGCTGGCGCTCCCTTTCGGTTGTGCCCTCCTCATCATGGGACTCGGACTGCTGGCCGGCGCGTTGATCTGGGACGTTCTTGCCCTGGTGGTGATGAGCGCACTGGTCGGGGGAGGAGGCCAAGGACTCGCACTGCGAGGAGCCGTTGCCGACGTGGCCGGCGCGGCCCCCGAGGAGCACCGGGCCGGCGCCATCTCCTCCCTGTTCGTCGTCGCGTACACCGGCATCGCGATCCCGGTCATCGGGATCGGTGTGCTCTCCGAGACGCTCGGACTCGAGAGCGCCGGCCTGATCTTCATCTGCTGCATGGTCGTCCTCGCTGCCGGTGCCGGCGTCTACCTGCTCAGACGCCCGGCGCCCGACGGAGGCGACTCACCTGAATGAGCAGGACACTCGGCAGCGGTGGTCGGTGGTGGGCGGATACCGGTTCCGGCCGGTACGGCCGTCGGCGCGTGCGGCTCCTATCGGTGTTCGGGGTTGGGGAAGTCGAAGCGGCAGCCCGCGTCCCACTCGGAGCGCTGGTTTCCGTGCGCCGGAATTCCGCCGGCACGCTTGAGCATGGCCGCCAGGTGCATGAGGTTCCATGTCATGAACGTGGTGTTGCGGTTGGTGAACTCGTTGTCGGGCCCGCCGGATCCGGGGTCGAGATACGACGGCCCAGGACCGGCCTCGCCGATCCAGCCCGCGTCGGCCTGCGGCGGGATGGTGTACCCGAGGTGCTGGAGGCTGTAGAGCACATTCATCGCGCAGTGCTTCACGCCGTCCTCGTTGCCGGTGATCAGGCAGCCGCCGACCCTTCCGTAGTAGGCGTACTGGCCCTTCTCGTTGAGCAGGCTGGAACAGGCGTAGAGACGCTCGATCACCTGCTTCATGACGGAGCTGTTGTCGCCCAGCCAGATCGGGCCGGCCAGCACCAGGATGTCGGCCGCCATCACCCGGTCATACAGGGCGGGCCACTCGTCGGTTGACCAGCCGTGCTCCGTCATGTCGGGCCACACCCCGGTCGCGATGTCGTGGTCGACGGCCCGCACGACATCGACATGCATGCCCTGGGCCTCCATCACGGCCAGGCTCTTGTCGATCAGTCCTTGTGTGTTGCTGCTTTCCGGCGAGCGTTTGAGCGTGCAGTTGATGACCAGGGCGCGCAGGTCGTCGTGGCGAGCGGGCGACGATTCGGCACCGGGCGACTGGGTGGTCACGGGTCCTCCTGGGATCCGCCGCCGTGCCGTTCACGGCGGTGCAACACCGACCATGTGTCGACAGGGCCCTCGAAACAACCGCGACGGCACAGCCTGCCCGCGGCTGTCACTCCGACAGCCGAACAGCGGGCAGGGCGGGCCGCGGCAGGTGCCGCTTCACCCATGGGAGTTCGGCGGGGGAGGCGGCGGCGGGCAGCAGCGCGCGGGATGAGCCAAGGCGCGGTGGCCCGGCGTGGTGCTGTTCGGCCGCAGACCCATCACATACGCGGGAGGCGAAGGTTCGCGCGAATCAGGTTCCCCTGCAAGGAGGAAATTCTGACGCTTTCCGCGCCGGACGCCGATCCCCCCACAACTTCGGCGGCGAACTCCAATTGACGAGGTGACGAGGGCGGCACTCGGCCCGTCGATCGGGCAGACCGTGGGGGTTGTCACAGCGACTCAAGTGCCGACGACGTATCCGCGGGCGGCGACGGAGGAACGCCGCTCGGGACTCGCCCTGACAACACCGCTGTTTCTGATGCTTGGAGTTCACCCTGTGCCTGCCGATACGTCCAGCCTCCCGCCGCTCGTCCATGACGTTCAGCCGCTGCCCGGCCAGGCCACCAGCCGCCTCGCGGCCGAAGGTCACCTGGTGGAGCGCGACCTCGTGTTCGACGGCTTCCGTTACATCTGTCGTATCGCCGAGGGGCGCGACCCGGTGAGCGAGCCCGTGCTCGTCCTCGGAGGGTCCTCGCAGGACCGCTTCTCCTGGGTGCGGCACGAGAGCACGCTGACGCGCACGAACACGGTCATCACTGTTGACCTGCCCGGCTACGGCGACGCCGACTTCCTGCCGGCCATGTACGGCATCGACTTCCTCGCTGCCACCGTCCGCCACCTTCTGCATGCGCTGGACGTTCCCCGGGTCAATCTGGTGGGGGCCTGCTACGGCGGTGCCATCAGCCTGCGGTTCGCTCAGCACTACCCGGGCCATGTCGCGCGGATGATGCTCGTGGGTGTGGCTGCCAGGATTCCGGCTGACTATTCCGCCGCCATGGAACGCTGGGCCGCCATGATTGAACGCGGGCAGACGGAAACGATCGCCCGGGAGCTCGCCGACCGCTTCATGTCCCCTCCGGGCACCGGCCGTGTCCGCAAGCACGCCGCCGTCGCGCGCCTGGTTCATCAGCAGATGGTCTCGCAGAATCCGGAACAGCTGCGGAAGTCCGCGGAGCACAACACGCGGATGATGCGACACGAGTGGTACCGCCCCGAGCCGACTCCTGACGTTCCCAGCCTCGTCGTCACCGGCGAATTCGACACCCTGACCACACCCGCCATGGGCCGCGAGGTGGCCGCATGCCTGTCGGCGGCCCGCTTCATGACCATCAACGAGACGGATCACCTCGCCCCGGTGGAGCGCATCGCCGACTTCGCGGACCTCATCACGCGCTTCTGCGGTGACCGTCCGCTCGATGCCCTGCCCTATGCGAGCGAGCCGGAGGTGGTCGCCGTCACCGGGCCGCCGGACCCGTCGACGTCAAGGCACTGACGCGAGCGGGCCTGGGACGCTCGGTCCTGGGGAGCGGCGTGGACGGCGCCGGTGTGGGTGCGGAGGCCTTTGAACCCGGGCGCGCCCCCAGCGGCGGTGGGGCGGACGCCGGTGCGGGGACCGGGTCCGTGGCAGGGAGCTCCCGGCTGAACGCCCGCCCCGGGGCCGGACCTTGGTCGGGTGTCTCCCGGTCAGGGAGAGCCCTGCTGTTCCTGGTGGACCGGACCGGACCGGACCGGACCGGCGCCAGAGCCCTGCTTGCCTGCTGCGCGGCGCCATGATCGTCCTCGTCGCGACGGCCGGCTGCGTACTACGCGTCCCACGACAGGAGTCACACCAGTCGGCCGACTGACGTGCTCTCACCGATTCTCGTCGTGCACCGCCTGCCTCAAGCCGGGCATGATCCGGTCGATCGTGGTCCAGCACCCTGCTTCGTCGGTGAAAACCAGTCCGCGGCCCTCCTCCATCGGCACGGCCCCGTGTGCCTCGTACATGGTCTCGCCGTCCAATGACAGGGCGAAGTCCAGGTCCTTCACCCGGGCGAGTTCGTAGCGGGACGTTTCAATACCGAGGGCACGGGCTCGTCTGACGGCCAGCCGTGCGAGCAGGAGAGCCCGGACGGGGCGGCCGGTTCGTGGTTCGGCCGCCGAGAATTCGCAGCGGAAGCCCAGCAGGGCACCCGGTTGAAGCCACTCCCTCTGATAGGTGGCCGTTGAGAGGAACTCCAGACGCCGTATCGGCGCCCGGAGTTCGACCGACACCCTCAGCGGGTGCTTCTCCGGGCTGAAGAAGCACTTCCTGCCCTCGATCAGAAACGGCTTGGTCAGGTCCAGCGGCCGGTGATCAGTACCAGGCCCAGAAGCAGCAGGATCAAGGCGGTCAGCGCCGCGGGAACCGCCGCCTTCCGCCACCGGGCTTTTGGGGCACTGACAACGACCTCCGAACGCGGCTGCGGAAGTGCCTCGGCCCGCGTCGCGGGGTCGCCGACCATGCCGCCCTCGATGAGTACGGCCAGTGGCCCGGGCCCCGGGGGCAGCCCGGTGATGTCCTCCGCGGAGGAGACCAGATTGAGCAGATGCGCCTGCCCGTCCTCTCCCGACAGCAGCGCGGACAGCCGGGCCAGGAAGGCCGTGCCGGCGCCCGGTGCCGCTCGTCCGGCGATCCAGCGCTCCGCGGGCTGGACGGGGGACGGGGCGGTGGTGCTGTGCGCGAGCGTGGCCGTAGGGACGGGTTCCAGGGACGCCAGCGCTATGGCGAGCCGGGCGGTGAGTTCCTTGCGCTCGGCGGTGAGCTCCGAGGGGCGGGCGGCCAGCAGCCGGTCCACCTCCGTGCTGGAACACAGACCGTCCAGGAGCTCGGACAGCACCCCCCGGCCCTCCGGGTGACCGGCGACGTCGTCCAGCCAACGGGACGCGAGCGTCAGCATCGTGTGCCGGTCCTGCCCGGCTCCCTCCGTTCCGGCCGCGTCGGGGGAGCCTTCGAGGACCAGGGTGTAGTAGATGAGGGTGCCCACGGAGTCGGTGCGGGTGGAGGGCACCCCGCTGATCAGCACCCGTGGGCGGCCGTTCGACGTGACGGCGAGGAGGCAGGGCCGCTCGGTCGCGGTGAGCTCCGAGTAGGCGTCCCACCAGCGGCTTGCCGGCGCTGGGGTGAGGAAGCCGTAGTCCAGCTTGCGCGGCACACCCCGGGTACGGAGATGAATCTGCACGGCAGTCCCTTCGACGGTCAGCTCAGATGGTGCAGACGGGGCCCGCTCTCCCGCCCGGCGAGGGCGGTGAGTACGTCGAAGAGCGACTGGGTGGTGCGCTGCGACTCGGCGAACAGCCTCTCGTCGCTGTCGGCGGTGCGCCTGCGGCGGTCGCGTTCGCCGTTGAAGTTCAGCCAGAGGTCACGGAAGAAGCCCTCCCTCAATTCGGCGTAGCTTCGCGAGTGCAGGGCGGCCGTCTGCCTCGTGGCCGTCGCCCGCTCGCTCTGCGCCCGCGCGGTGTCGACCAGTTGCCTGCACAGCAGGGTGATGAGGTCGTCCAGTCCCTTCCGGACGATCTGCCCCGGTGGCCGGACCCGGTACTTGGGCATGAGCATTTCCCCGCCGGGAGATGCCTGGGCCTGGATCCAGCGGGCGGAGACCAGCTCCACACAACCGAAGGTGTCGATCGGGAGATAGCGGACCGACGCGTGCGGGGCCGCGTCCCGGACCGTCTTGAGTACATCGCTGAACTGGTGGACGACCTTCTCCCGCAGCGTGCCCGCGTGATCCTTGAGGCTGCCGCTGTCCGACAGATATGTCTCGCCCTTGACCGGGCAGAACACGATCAGAGCGGGCTCGCCCGACAGTTCCCGCCGGTTCTTCGCCCATCTGAGGACGACCTGGTTGATCTGGAAGACGGAGAGGTGGGAGGCGAGCAGATGCGCGTGGTCGTCACCGGCGTCCATGAGCAGCACCGAGTCGATCGGAAGGATGAGCACGGAGCTGTCGGCGAGGAACGCCTCGCATTCGGTCCATTTCTGCTCGTCCTCGGTCCCTTCGCCGGCGCCCTCCAGCCATGCGCCGGGATAGTCGAGGATGTCGAACCGGATCTGCAGGCCCTGCCCCCGCGCTTCCAGCAGCAGCCGGAACCAGGAGGGGTCGCTCGTACTGGGCACCAGGCCCGGCTGGAACACCCGGGCCTTGAGCGCCCCGGTGACCAGGTTGTAGGTGGCGGCCAGCCGGTTGGTCGTGGGCCGGTCCGCGGTGAGCAGTTGTACCGAGGAGTCACCTGCCAGCAGCTGCTGGCCCTCGGTGAGCAGGCTGGCGATCAGCGTGCTCTTGCCCACGCGGCTCGGGGCGAGCAGTCCGATCTTGTAGTCGAAGAGCGGGCGGTTGGTGTCCCTCACAGCTGCTCCTCCTCGATGACGGTCGAGATCTCATCCGCGACCCGGACCACCCGCGCGAAGCGGCTGTTGGCCTCGTCGATGCCCTGGAACTCCTCCGGCCACAGGTCGTTGCGGTACGAGCGGACGAACCGCCGGAATTCCTGGACCGAGGTACCGGACCGGATCAGGGTGTCCTCGAACTGCTCCACCAGCGCGTGGATGACGGCCGCCGGCATCGCCGCCTCCTGGGACAGCGACTTCTGGATCCGGAACGCTGCCTGCTCGGCGAGGCCGTTGAACAGCTCGTAGAGGTCCTCGGCGCCCTCCTCGGTCAGGGGCACCGCCACCTGCTGCATCTGTTCGCCCGTGTCCGGGTGGGTGACCTGGAGGTTCAGCGGGGCGAGGTCGGGGCGTACCCGGGGATAGAGCAGGGTTCGGTACTCCAGCCGTACGTCCAGCAGGCTGTTGACCGCGGAGGCCAGACCCGGGCAGGGCTGGGACGACCGGGCGAACAGTTCGGCCAGCTTGGCGAGGACGTCGCGTCCGGGCCGGGCGGTGGTGTCGGCACCGGCACCGGCACCGGCACCGGCGCCGGCGCCAGGGCCGGAACTGCCGGAGCCGGGGGCCGCGTTCGCCTTCCCGCCCTCGTCATCCTTGAAGAGCGCCCCGCACTCGGCCTCGATCACCGCGGCCGTGCGGTCCCAGGCATCGGTGAGCCGTGCCGTGAAGAAGTCGTCCAGGGCCGCGAACCGGCGGCTGATCTCGACCCGGATCCTGCTGAACTCCGGGCCTGCGAACGCCGCCGCGTGGCCTTCGGTGATCATGCAGGTCAGAGCCTCCTGCCGCCATGCGTCCGCGCCCTTTCCGAATCCGTTCTCAACCCATGCGAGTACACCCTCGTACGCCTTGCCAACGGCCTCGCCGAAGCCCGGATCCACCATCGAGCCGTGTGCCTCCGCCGCCAGCTCGGCAACCAGCGTGCGCAGCTGCCTGGCGACACCGCTGCGCAACTGCGCGGCCTTGGCGTCGTTGACCTCCTCCGGCACTCCGGCCCGCCGGGCCACCTGGTCGAGCGCCCGGTGCAGATCGGTGAGCTGCAGGCCGATACGGTCCTTTACGGCGGAGGCCTGGGTCCGGGTGCCGGCGAGCACCTCGGCATCCATGACCGGCAGCCCCTCGGCCATCCGCTTCAGCAGGGGGCTGAGCACCTCGCGGCCGACCCGCTCCGGGTCGCGTACATCGGTCTCGAAGACGGTGAAGAAGCGGTCCGGCTCGCCCCAGTTGACATTGCGCAGCAGATCGCCGCGGAGGTTCTCGGCGAGATGGGGCTTGTCCGGGTCGATGTTGTGCACCAGGTAGGTGAAATCCGCGGTGCTGCGCACGAACCCCCTTACCTCGTCGAGGAGGCTGAGCCCGGCCGTGTCCGTCTCGTCGAAGAACGAGGAGGTGTCGGAGGACCGCTTGACCACCAGCACCGCGTCGACCTCGTTGCGCAGACCCGCGACATGCCGTCGGTCGGCGTCCGCGGCCACCTCGCCCAGGCCCGGCAGGTCCACGATGCCGATCCTGGCCACGTGCTCGTGCGGGAAGGTGCACTCGATACGGGCCTCACGTACGGCCGCATAGGCCCGCCCCACCTGGCCCTCCGCCGCGGTGATCTCCTCATGGGTCGGATAGGCCACGTACGACCGCACCTCCTCCAGTGGCACCGTCTTCACCCCGCCGGTCAGCAACTGCTCGTACGACTCCAGGGCACTCTGCAGTTCACGCAGCCGGGTCAGCAGCACCCGGCCCCGGGCCTCCGGCATGGCGTCCGGGTAGGCCCAGCGGCCGAACTCGGCCACCGTCCGTGGCGCGGTGGAGAGTTCGAGCGCCGCGTGCAACGGGGAGATCACATCGGCGAGGAAGCTCTCCGGGCTGTGCATCTCCAGCTCGGCCCGCCGCACCGCGGGTGAGTGGAAGATCCGGCTGCGCACCGCGGTGACCGGAATGCCGTGACCGGTCGGGATCTGGTCGTCGTCGAGACCCGAGATCGACTGCAGCAGCGTGCTCTTGCCCATGCGCGCCGCGCCGCTCACACCGATGTTCACCGTTGTCCGGGTGAACCGGGAGGCGATCACCCTGAATGAGTCCGCGGCCTCTGCCACGGCCAGCCGGATCTCGGGTAGTTGAGGAAGCGTCAGGGCCGCGACCAGCGCGCCGTCCATGGTGGTGTGCACCCGTAAATCGGCGAGTGCGCCGTCCAGCTCGTCGAGACGCTCGCCGAGTGTGTGCCAGCGGGCACTCTCGCGTTCCACCTCGGGTAACTGCCGCAACCGTGCCTGCAGCAGAGCGTCGATCGCCGTCGATATCCCTGACATGTACCCCCCCAGTCGCACTGTGGCGTCATTCGTCCCTGTGCATATGGGTCCGGGACACCACTCCCCATCTGGCAGGCAACGTACCGGTACGGGCGTGCCTTCGCCCGGTGTTCCGCAATTACCGTACGAAACTGAACAACCACACCCGGTCCGGCCTTCCGGCCCCGGCACTTCGGGGCGGCGGGCTCGGGCACGTGTTTCGTCCACTCAGGTCCGGGTGGCAGAGCCGTTGCCCTTTCGGGACGTGCTCGGGCTCATCGGCGGCCCCGGCGGGGCGCGGCTACCGGCCTCCGGGCGGCTTGCCGCCTGCGGCCGAAGCCTCGACGAACACCGCGCGCCCCTGGCGGTCGAGAGCGAGGATGGGGACCGCCTTGTTGCGGGGGTTCCCGTTGTTCTGGAAGGAGATGAAGCCGCTTGCTCCCGCGACCTGCTGGCTGCCGTCCATCTGGTGGAACATGCGGGCGACTGCGCCACCGGTCACCTCGCCCTGCCAGCGTGCGGCCATCTGGATGCCATGCGCGGCAGTGAGAACGGCATCATGAGCCATGATCGCCTGGCCGTCGTGACGGGGGTCGTTGGGGAACCAGCGATCCAGATCTCCGCCGTCCTGGAAGAATCCCGCAGAAGGGCCGGACACCGCGTTGGGCTCCTTCTTCCACATATCGGGATGGGCGAGGCCTGTGTAGAAGACACCCACCTTTGTCTCGGCGGCACGCGCGAGTTCCTGGGCCGTCAGATTGGTTGTGTCGTCTCCCGCGATAACGGTGAACTGGCGTTCCTGGCACGACCGGTTGGCGATGGCGTGCAAGAAGTGCGTCAGATGCTGCCCGCGGCCGGCGAAGTAGACGACCTGCGGCTTCTGGTCGCACAGCTGACCCGGCATGTAGCGCAGCTCGTTCTTCCAGCCGGTGCTTTCCGAGGAGTCGTAGGTCATGGCCTCGGCGACGAGCCTGTGGCCGTTGCGGTCCGGGAAGACCCTGGCGAAGGCCGAGCCCAGGGTCTTGGCGTAGAGATTGTTCTGCGCGGCGTCCTGGACCACGACGGCCGTATGGATCTTCTTCCGTTTGAGGTAGGCGGACGCCGCGTACGCCTCGTCCTCATTGGTCGGCGCGACACGCACGAAGCCTTTTATGTCCCTTATGTTGGTCGCTGTCATGGTGCTGGCGACCATGGCGATGCCGTACTCGGACAACCGCTGTAGGGCGGCCAGGTTCTGGGCGGTACTCGGACCGAGACCGGCCACGGCGACCAGTCGGTCGTCGGAGTCCTTCCGTGCGATCAGCTCGTCCACGGTGTGCCGCCACTGCCGTGAGCTGCTGCCCGTATTGGCGATCAGCAGGCGGATCTTGGGCGAGGCCGCCAGGTCGCCGTTGTTGTGCCGCTGCTGGGCGAGATAGGCACCCTCCAGCTCGTGGCGGACCGACTCTTCGGAGTTGCTGTCGTCGTCGGTGAGCGTGAACGACGTCATGTAGGCAACGCTGACGTAGTCCTTTCCCGCCTCCTTCTCGACCCGGTGGTTCTCTTCCTCGATCTTCTTGCGTACTGCTTCGAGGTGGCCGGCGAAGAGATACGTCCCGTCGGTGACACCGACGCACTCGTTGTCTTCGCCCCGCTCGACCACTCCCTCGGCGCATCGTGCTCGTTTGTCCGTGATCCAGTTCACGCTCAGGGGAACGGCGACCGCGAGGATCGCGACCAGGACCACACCGATGGCGACTCGGCGAACGATGTGCAGCGGCCATTCGATTCTGCGCATGACGCTCAGCTCTCGCAGGCAGTCGTCTGTGGGTGACGCCAGTGGCGGTAGCGCTCGGCCTCGTTGAACAGGGCCACGATGTCGGTCCTCCGCAGTTGGGACAGTTGGGTGAAGCCGTCCGCGATCATGTCGTTGAGGCGCATTGCCGGGTCTGCCAGCGGATCGCTCCACACCCAGCGAGCGGTGACCAGGCCCCGGATCGCCGAGGCGGCGTCGACGGACCGCTGGGACGTGCGGGGGGCGAGGCCGGCGAGGAGTTCGAGCGGGCCGCCTTCCACCGGGAGCCGGTTGGGGGCACCGGTGATGGAGTTGAACTCAGTGATCCACTGCACGGCGGGCACTGCGGGAAAGCGGTGGAGCAGATGGTCCGTGACCTCGTCGATCTGTCCCATGGCCATCCGGTGGTACATCTCCGGCACAGGCTGTTCCTCGCACCGGAAGTGCTCGGAGAGCAACTCGTGGACCGTGTCCCAGTCTCCGGGACGGCGGGCGAGCTCCCACAGGAGCAGCCTGCGCAGCCACGGATGGAGGGTCGGTGTGACCGCGCCGGGGCTGTGCAGCAGCCAACGGGAGCGGACCTCGCCGAACAGCCCGTCTCCGGGGCTGAGGATCCGTGCGCCTACGGAGAGGTCGCGGGCGGCGGCACACTCGGACAGGGCGGCCTTCTCCACGTCGTTGAATCCGCGCAGGAGATGAGCCAATGCCACGGCGGAGAGCGTGCGGTTCTCTTCCCCGACGCGCAGCGTGCGGTCCGGCAGGGTACGCAGCCAGCGGTCCTGACCCGGTCCGTCCTCCGCAGGGGTCGCGGACTGCCTCAACACGTCGAGGACCTGGTGCACCGCCCGCGGCAGGCCGCCGGTCAGCCGGTGAACGAAGGGGGTGAGCCGGGTGTACGTGGCCAACTCGGGATGATCGCCCAGCTGTAACTCGATCCGGATGCGGACCTCGTCGAGATTCAGGTCGCGCAGCCGCAGCGGATACCACCACGTGTCGTCGCTGTCGCGAGGGGGGCGGTGATCCTGCCAGTCCGCCAGCGAGGCACGATCGGGGCCGCGCAGCTGCCAGGGCCAGGAATCGCCGGTGGCCGGGCCCCAGCGGGGCAGCCAGCGGTTGGAACTGGCGACGACGGCAAGGGGATCGCAGCGATGGCCCGCCACCACGGAGTCGTCGTGACGGGCGCGAATGAGGAGGTCGAGGAATCGACGCCCGTACACCGAATGCGAGTTGTCGAGCAGGAGCAGATACGACCGGGGCATGAAGGAACGGGAGGAGTTGCGGCGCAGGTCCTCCAGGAAGGCCGAGAACAGCACCCGGTTCAGCTGGTCCTGCTCCTGCTCGTCTCCCTCGTGGCGCCAGAGGTTGAGTTCCACCAGCGCTTCCCACTGGTCATGGCTCCGGGTGAGCGGGTGACCTCCGTACCACGCGGCACTCGCACTGTATTTCCCGCCGAACACCCGGCCCGGCAGCCTGCGTCGGCCGCGTCGCAGGGCGTCCTGGAGGAGGGCGAGGGCCACGCCCGAGAATCCGTCGGGCGCGCCCACCGCACCTGCGGCCACGTCGAAGAATGCGGCGAGGTAGTCGCCGTGCCGCTCCTCGTTGTCTTCCTGAAAGCGGTCCAGCTGGCGCTGGATGGCGCGGCGTCCTTCGGCCAGGCTGTTGATCCGCAGTTCCTGGTCCGAGGCCAGCAGCCCGAGGGTGAGGAGGGGGAACTGGGAGCGGCCGTACCGAGGCAGTTTGCGTTCGAGCTGGCGGGCCAGCAGGGCGAGCGCATAGCGAGGCAGGAGCGAGTGTGTGCCGTCGAAATTGACGTACGCGAAGGGGTATTCGGGCCCGAAATGCTCCATGAGGGCGCTGTGCGCCTCGCTCGCGCCGCTGCCGCGAGGGCCGAGCAGCATGACGACGGGTCGTTCCGCTGTCGGAAGTTGTCTGAGGCACGCGTCGACGAGCGAGATGATCCCACTGCGCCCCCGCAGGCCCATGCCGATTCCGGGCTGCATCTACTACGCCGGCCTCCCCCCGTGCTGTCACACCGTGGTGATCAGTCCGTGCCCGTGCAAGGAGGATGCCACGCAGTGCGTGCACCCATGCCGAATCTCGCCGATTTTCACCAGGTCTGAGGAACGTCGGTGCCCCGCGTTCACGGGCGCGGGGGTGGGGGCGGGGGCGGGGGAGTCCTGCGTGTCCGGTTCAGGCAGGCGCGCCGGCCAGGACCTCCACCTTGCCGGTGTCGAGCGAGTAGTAGGCGCCGACCACCGCCAGGTCGCCCCGTCCCACAAGCGGTGCGAGGTCCTCGTTGGAGCGCAGGTCGGCCGCGGTCGACGTGACCTGCGCACGGGCCATGGTCTCGACCGGGTCGTCACCGCCTTCCCGGACCGCTTGCTCGTACGCCGGCTGCAGCGCTTTGACGATCGCCTGCGGGTTGCCGGGCAGGGGCTTGCCGTCACGCAGAGACTTGTACGCTGCCTGGACGGCGCCGCAGCGCTGATGGCCGAGGACCACGATGAGCGGGGTGCCGCTCGTTATGGGCCCGTACTCGACGGAACCGGTGACCACCGGGCCGACCGCCTCCCCGCCTGTGCGCACACGTACAGGTCGCCCAGCCCGGTGTCGAAGAGGAGTTCGGGCGGCACTCGGGAATCGATGCAGGAGAGGATCGAGCCGAACGGTTCCTGCTCTTGGGCGACCAGCTGACGCCGGTCCGGATCCCGGTCAGGGTGCTGAAGGTCTCGCCTCGTGCCCCGGCACGGTCTGCCAGGCGAGGTTCGGCCGCCGTCCTGCCGGGCCGGGGCCGGGGCCTCGATGGGGCGGAGTGTGGGCATGTTCGGCACATGGGGGCGGATCACCGTGCGTGATCGGCCTGCTCCAGCGGAACCCGGCACCCATTTTGCATCTATATGATGCATTCTGTGATCGTTTCGGGATGGTTGAGGCGCAGCCTGGCGCCCTACGGCCGGTGGGAAGCTGCCCTCCTGTCACCGGTGATCCTTACCGTCCTCATCGCGGGCCTGGCGTTCTCCACACCGAGGGAGATCGCCGTCAGCCGTCTCCTGCCTGCCGCACCTGCCCTCGCCGCCTCGATGTGGCCCGTGCTCCCCACCATCGTGCTGGGGACGTTCTGCCTGCTGGTCATGATCGGCCTCAGCTTCGTCTACGCCGACCTGGGGACGCCGTACACGGCGGCTGCGATCGTCGCGGTCACCTTGGCCGCCGCATACGCCAGCCATGTCCGACTGCAGCGCGAGGAGACGCTCTTCCACGTCCGGCTCGTCGCCGACGCAGCCCAGAAAGTGCTGCTGCGCCCTCTGCCGCGCCGCATCCAGGGGGTCGAGATCGAGTCGATGTACGTGGCGGCTCAAGAGCAGGCCCGGATCGGCGGCGACTTCTATGAGGCGCTCGACACACCGTACGGAGTCCGGCTGCTCATCGGCGACGTACGCGGCAAGGGCCTGTCGGCGGTGGGGACGGCCTCGGCGGTGATCAGCTCCTTCAGGGAGGCCGCCTACGACGAGGGCGACCTGTTGGGCATCGCGCATCGCCTGGAGACCAGCATCACCCGCCACAGCGCCGCGTTCCCCTCCGTGGACCTGCCGGAGCGCTTTGCCACCGCCCTCGTCGCGGAGATCCCGCACAGTGGCGGCCACGTGAGACTTCTCAACTGTGGGCACCCTCCGCCACTGCTGGTGCACCGCGGGGAGATCCACGTCCTGGATCCCACCGCCGCCTCGCCGCCCCTCAACCTCGCATCGCTCATCGGCGACCACTACTGCATCGACCTCGTCGCCTTCGCCCCCGGCGACCAGCTGCTGCTCTACACCGACGGCGTATCGGAGACCCGGGACCACGCCGGCGAGTTCTTTCCGCTGCCGGAGTGGATGAGTCGGCAAGGCCCGGCGCTGCCCCGCGAACTCCTCGACCGGCTTCACCGGGACCTGCTTCACTACAGCGGCGGAAGGCTCGACGACGATATCGCTGCCCTTGCGGTGCGGTACCAGTCCATCCCCGCGGAGGGCTGACCGGCGACGCGAGCGGCGTGGAATCGAACGCGCGAGCGCCGCGGTCCTCGAAAGGCGGTCCTCGAAAGGCGGTCTTCGAACGGCGGAATCCCGGAAAGAGCCGCTCGGCGGCCACCCCGTCCGGTGTCCGACGCCACTGCAGGTCAACTGAATCGGCGACGTCGAACCGGCGGCGCTCCTTTCACGGTGCCGACGCGGAGGACAGTCCCTGTTCGGTCCAGATGGTCTTGCCCTCGCGTGTGTACCGGGTGCCCCAGCGCTCGGTGAGCTGGGCCACCAGGAAGAGTCCGCGGCCGCCCTCGTCGGTGGTGCGGGCCCGGCGCAGGTGCGGTGACGTGCTGGCGGCGTCGGACACCTCGCAGATGAGGCGGCCGTCGCGGATGAGCCGTAGGACGATGGGCCCGCCACCGTACCGGTAGGCGTTGGTGACCAGCTCGCTGACGATCAACTCGGTGGTGAACCCCATCTCCTCCAGTCCCCACGCGGCCAGTTGGGATGCCGTCAGCGTCCGCGCCCGAGCAGCGGCGGTCGCCTCTACGGGCAGCTCCCACGTGGCCACCTTCTCCGCTGCCAGGACGCGGGTACGGGCGATGAGCAGAGCCACGTCGTCGGCGACGTATTCGGCGGGCCGGTCGTGCAGCAACGCGCCCTCCACCGCCTTGCACGTCTCCTCCAGCGAGCGGGCGGGCACGGCCAGTGCCCCGCACAGAACGGCCAGACTCTCGACGACATCTCGCTTGTGGCCCTGGATGAGTCCGTCTGTGTAGAGGGCCAGGAGGCTGCCTTCGGCCAGTTGCAGCTCGGCTGCCTCGAAGGGCAGCCCGCCCAGGCCCAGTGGGGGACCTGCGGGTACGTCGAGGAGGTGCACCTGTCCGTTCGGCGTCACCGCCGCGGGCGGCGGGTGGCCTGCCCGGGCCAGGGCACAATGCCGCGTGACCGGGTCGTAGACCGCGTACAGGCAGGTTGCGCCCACGACTTGAGGGGAACGTTCGTCGGTCGGCTCCTGTTCGGCCGCCAGACGGTCGACGAGATCATCGAGGTGGGAGAGAACCTCGTCCGGTGTGAGGTCGAGGTTGGCCAGGGTGTGCACTGCGGTGCGCAGCCGGCCCATGGTGGCCGCTGCGTGGATGCCATGGCCCACCACGTCGCCGACGACGAGGGCCACCCGGAGCCCGGAGAGCGGGATGACGTCGAACCAGTCGGGCCCGCCGTCGGCCCGGTCGCGTACGCATACGGCCGCCGCCTCCATCACGACGTCGTTGTCGTGGGCCTCGACCAGGAAACCGAGCGCCGCCCGCCCGAGCACCTCCTTGGACGGGTAGCCGAGAAGGGCCTCGGCCCGCTCGCTCCAGCCGATGACGATCCCGCGGTCGTCCAGCACCGCCGAAGCCGCTCGCCGCACCGCGAACGGGTCTTCCGGGCCCTCGCTGAACGTCGTCACCGGTGTCTCCATCGCTACCACCCTTGCACCTTCCCCGCGGGTCCGCGCGGGTGTCGCGGCCCGGGCCGACTCCTCACCCGGCCGCCCGAGGCAGAGTTCGGGCGAGGAGCACCGCCACGTCGTCCTGGGCCGCAGAGGGCAGCATCCGGTCCAGGACGCGGTCGCAGATCTCTTCCAACGGGTGGTCGAGGTGCCGCAGCGCCTGGGCGAGCTGTTGCATGCCCTGGTCGAGGTCTCTGTCGCGGGCCTCGATGAGGCCGTCGGTGTACAGCACCAGCAGGCTGCCGGGTGGCAGGGGCACCTCCTCGGTCTGGAAGTCCTGCGCACCCGTTCCCAGGGGCGTGCCCGAGGGGCCGTCGAGGAAGGCGATCGTCCCTCGGGCGTCGGCCACGGCCGGGGGCGGATGACCGGCCCTGGCGACCAGGCAACTGCCGGTAGCCGGGTCGTGGACCGCGTAGACGCATGTCGCCATTTCGCTCTCGCCCAGGTCGGCCACGGCGGCGTCCAGGGAGCGCAGCATCTGCGTCGGGGGGATGTCGTGGCGTGCCAGCGTTCGCACCGCGGTGCGCAGCTGTCCCATGACGGCCGCCGCATGGATCCCGTGCCCCATGACGTCCCCGATGACCAGCCCGGTCCTGCCCTTGGGCAGGGTGATGACATCGAACCAGTCGCCGCCGACCGCGTGGTCGCTGGCGGGGAGGTAGCGCCCGGTCAGTTCCAGGCCGGTCACTTCCGGCAGCGCGTTGTTCGACAGGCTGCGCTGCAGAGTGAGGGCCGCCTCACGCTGGCTGGTGTACATGCGTGCGTTGTCGATGTTCAGCGCCGCTCGGGCGACCAGCTCGTCGATGAGCACGCAGTCCTGTTCGTCGAAGGGCTCACGGTTGCGGGTACGCGTCAGCACCACGGCGCCGAGCGCCTTGCCGCGGGCGACCAGGGGGACCAGCCGCGCGCAGCCCATATGGGTACTGAGGTACGTACGCAGTCTCTCGGCCTGCGGATCGGGGATCAGCGCGGGAATATCGGCCTGGTAGAGGTTCATGGGGCGCCCCTCGGTGATCACCGCCTCGTATACCGAGCCGAGCGGCACCTGGAAGGTCATGCCCGCTGCGAGCTTTGCGGTGGGTGCGGACGGATCGGGGAAGGCGGCGGCCATCCGGCGCACCACGCCGTCGGCGGACGCGGCGGCTTCGTCGGGGTCGAGCACCGCTTCCAGCAGTTGCACATCGGCCGAATCGGCCAGCTGGGGCACCAGCACCTCTACCACTTCCTCGGCGGTCTGGCGCAGGTCCAGGGTGGTCCCGATACGGGTGCCCGCCTCAGCCAGCAGAGCGAAGCGTCGGCGTGCCCGTTCGGCCTCGACGTGTGCCTGCTGCCCCTCGGTGATGTCGATCAGGGAAGCGATCAGGCCCAGCCGCCGCCCGGCCTTGTCGAGCAGCGGGGCGTAGGAGCAGGACCAGGTTCTGCCGTGATCGGGATCGGCGGGGGTGCGACCCGTGCGACGGACGTCGACCACCGCCTCACCGCGGTCCAGAACCTGCTGCATCACCGTCTCCAGCGCCGCGGCGTTGATTCCTGGCGCGACCTCGGCCAGCCGCTTGCCGAGGTGCTTGGCTGCCGAGACACCGTTCATCCGGGCGAGCGATTCGTTGACCCGCAGAAAGCGCAGATCGCGGCCGAGTATGGCCAGACCGATCGGGGACTGGGTGAAGAGGCCTTCCAGGGCGGCGAGCGAATCCCGCATTCCCCTGACCCTGGAGGTCTCCACGGCGATGGCCAGCGTGCCCGTTCCTCCGTTCGGGTCTGCAGCCGGACAGATCCACATCTCCATCGGCACGAGGTGCCCGTCGCGGTGCCGAACGGGGACCCTCCCGACAACCGCCTCACCCGCCAGGGCCTTCTGCACCAGCCGATCGGCCGGCTCGCGCTGGGACTCGGGGACCAGGATCGGCAGACCGTACCGCCCCAGCAGTTGCTCCGCCGTGTAGCCGAGCACGTCCTGGGCGGCGAGGGACCATTCTGCGATGCGTCCCTGCGCGTCGGCCCTCCACAGCGCGATGGGAAGGAGGTCGCGGAGCACACCCGCGTACCCCACCGCCGTCAGCGGCAGGTCCGGCACCTCACTGGTCGATTCGTGTGGGTCCAACGCAAAGACCTAACCCCGGGGCGTGCGGCCTCGCTGCCGACCACTCCCTGGCGATCTTCCGGCCGGGCGCTGCTGCCGCATTGCCGATGCAGTGTCTTCGGGTATGGGGACTCTGGGCGCAGCTTCTTCGGGTGCGATTACTCGCATATCAGCTTATCCGAGGCGCTGGCATGGGCGAACGGAGCTGATGCTGTAGCCCCTGCCGGAGCCGGGACTGCTGCGCGGTACCCACTGTCCGGAGGAACTCGTTGCGCGCGACGACACGCCGCGCAAGGGTGTGGCGACGGCGGGCCCGGCGGCCATCACCCGGTGCTTCTCTGCTGTCCTGCCCCGTCCCGTTCACCCTTTCGTATCGCGCCCGGCCAGGCCTGCGCCGGTGGGCCGGTGGTCCGAGGACCCCGAGGACCCCGAGGACCCCGAGGCCGCCGGGGTGGGGGTCGCGCATCAGCGGTCGACAACCGTCCAGGAGAGGCGGCGGTTCACCAGGGGCATCGCGGTCCGTGCCCGCGCGCCGCCGTCAGCGGTGGCCCGCCTGCGCTCCATCGCCTCCGCGTCGTCGGTGCCGCCCATCGGGTCCGAAGCGGCGCCCACGACGCGGTGGCGGCGATGGGCGACGGCCGGAGCGGACCGTCGGCCCCGGCCCAGAGCACCGGCTTGTCGTGACGGTCACACGACGGTGACAGATACCTCCAGCCCTTCGGTGGCCCCCGCCCGGACGGGAACGGCCTGAGTGCTGCTCAGATCGCCTGTTCGGAGAGTTCCGGTCCCGGAGATGTCGATGTGGACGCGGAGTCCATAGGAAGCGGTGGGGTCGAGATCGGGCACCTTCACGCTGAAGGGGACCCGGCCGCCCGGAGCCAGCTCGATGTCCCTCTGGACCTGTGCCCCGACGACGATGGAGGGTGCGTCGGCCCGGGAAACGTCTCGGACCTCCACGAGGATGTAGGCGGCCGGGCCTGCCGGTGTGTCCGGCGGCAGGGACACGAAACCCGTAACGGTGTACGTCATACCGCCCTGCCCGCCGGTGACCGTACCGCCGTTGCCGGCTCGGGCTCTGGTCCGTCGAGCCGCGTCAGGAGCGCGGCGACCTCCGCCGTGATCGGCAGTTGGGTCCGCTCCTCCACGAACAGCCACTGTCCGGCGGGGTTCACCTCCAGGAACACGTACTCCCCGCTGGGACGCCGACGCAGGTCGACGGCGCCGTACACCAGGCTGAGGCTGCGCATGAGGCGCAGGAGCCGGCCGGTGAGTTCCGAGGGGAGAACCACCGGCCGTACCCGCGCTTCGTTCACGGCCATCCGCATGTCCACGGGGTAGCTGGTCTCCGAGGCGTCGATCTCGGCCGCGAAGACACGCTCGCCCACGATGGTCACGCGCAGATCGGTCCCCGGCACGAACTCCTGGAAGATCACAGGGGCGTAGCGTACGGAGTCCAGGACCGCCAAGTCCTCGGCGCGGACGAGCCGGGTCTCCCGCCACGCGTCGGCGGAGGCGATGAAGGCCTTGAAGACTGTCCGGCCGACCCCCGTCTCCCTGATGAAGCGGCGGGCCTTCTCGGGGTGGTTGGTGACCAGGGTGCGAGGCAGGGTGAGCCCCGTGCGGCGCGCGACCTCCCATTGGTAGGGCTTGTGGTGGGCGATCCCGTCCAGCGCCGGCGGATTGACCCAGGCGCAGTTGAGCGAGTGGAACAGGCCGTGCAGTGCCTGGCTGGTCTCGCTGACCGCGAAGCCCTGGTCCCGGGAGGTGCCCAGTGCCCGGTCGACGGTGAACGGGCGCACTCGCCGCCACCAGGCGACGCGGCACCGGTCGAGCCGGGCCTGGGCCGTCGGCGTCGCGATCGTGTGGACCGGGCCCTCGGCCGCGGTGTAGTCGAGAGTGATTTCGCCTCGGGCGGGGAAGTCGGCCAGATCGACACGGACCACCTCGCGGCCGGCCACCTCCAGTCGGCGCAGGACCTCGAGTGTGTGGTCCTCGTCGTACGAAACGACCAGGATCATCGCGGCTGCCCGGCACCACCGGGAAGCTGGGAAGCGAGGTGGGCCAGAAGGCTGTTGTGGCTCGCCGCGACCGCGGACAGCCCCTGCTGCAGTGTGCCGACCAGCTGGGTCAACTGGCGGACCTGCTCGGCCACTCCGTCCGGATGGCCGGTCAGAGCCGGTGATTGGTGGGGTGTGGCCAGCACGAACGGGCTGCCTGCCGGCTGGGGGTTCGCAATGTCCAGGGCGGGAAGCTTCTGCGGCAGATCGACCACCGGATCCTTGGGGATCTCCTTGAGGGTCGTGTCGACGACGGGGTCCTTGGCAACCTCCTTGATGGTGGGCGGCTGCATGGCGGGGTACATCATGTGGACTCCGTCGATGTCGCCCTGCGACAGCTTCGTACGCTGCCCCATCACCACTCCGGGTCGCAGCGGGTTCCGGGCGATGATGGTCGGCTGGTCCGGGTCGATGGCAAACGCCGTTGCCGGATAGTGCATGATCGAGCCGAAGTCGTACGCGCCCAGGTCGGCGCCGTCGGCGATGTGCTGGACGAAGTTGTGCTGCATGTCCGGCTCGACATTCGGGAACGCGATCATGACGTGCTGATCGCGGTCTTCGCGGCTCTGCTCGTGCCAGAGTCCCACCGTGTGGCCGATTTCGTGGATGGCGTTTCCGGTGGTGCAGTCGGGACCGAGTGTGATGGTCTGTCGGCCGCCCTGTCGGCCGACGTTCGAAGAGCATCCGCCGCCCGGGACGAAACGCACGAAGTCCGGGAACTGTGCCGCATTGGCCGGGGTCCGCTCCACGAAACGGATGCGGGTAAGGGAATGCCAATGAGCGATTGCGTCGGTGACGCGCTGCTGGTCCGGCAGGGAGGGATCGATCTCGAAGGGGACCGTCGCGTTCGGCCAGCGGCGCATCTGCCCCTGCTCGAAAGGCACGATCCCGACCGATTCGAGCACCGGCCCCTGGTCCGCCAGTTCTCTCATCTCGTGCACGGTGCCCAGCACGATGTCCCCTTCGAACATCGCCAGTCCGTCCACCTCGGCGTAGTGGAGACCCTTGGCACGGAAGTTCATGCCGTCCACCAGCGCGGTTCCCGCGATGGGCCCTGACCGGAGCTCGCCGCTGCCGTTCGTCCGTCGGGAGGTCGTTGCCTTGCGGGCGGCTCGCTTTCTCGGAGGGGTCGTCTTCTTGGCCGCGGTCTTGTTCTGGGCTGCGGTCTTCTTGGTTCGGCGTGCGGGTTCCGACGGGCCGGCGTTCATGCGTCACCTTCACTGCGGCGGGAGGGGGTGCTCGGGCGAGTCGCCTGATGTGTTCCACGCTCCGCCGCCCCCCTAGTACACCCATTCGGGTCGGCTACCGGGGGACGGCGTGCCTCGCGCGGGGCGCCAGCCGATGCTGTGTGCGCATGGATCTGCTCCCGATCCCCGGATTCCGGGGCGTCAGGTCCGGAAGCGCGGGAGCGCCGGTGGCGGCAGATCCGCCGGGCGCCGACGGCCGCGCGGATCCGGCGACGCCGACAGGCGCGAAGCGGCAATCCGGATGCCGCCGGTTGACGCGACCAGATCCGTCGCGGCCTGCGGCGCGGCCCGCGACGACGACCGGCCACCCGGATATCCCGAGTCGGTCATGATTCACGCGCGCGGTCACCGCCGGCGAGAGCCTCAAGCAGTCACCGCCGGAGAGAGTCTCAAGAACAAGCCCCGGCCCGGTGTACGTTCTCGGCCCGGATCCCCTGGGAGTCCCTGACGACGTCGAAGACGACCCTCTCGCCCGTCGTGAGTGCCCGGGCGCGACAACACCCCTGGACGGCGAAGGAGTCCACGTCGGCGTCCGGCTCTCCCGCGTCCTGTGCGATGACGCCGTACCCCTTCTCCGGATCGAACCACTTGACAGTTCCTCTGGGCACACCCTCACCACTCTCAAGAGATCGGATGTGAATCCAGGACTTCTCGCCGCAAGCCCGCGGTTCGCGGATGCGGTGCCATTCCCCGGTACGAGCGGATGTGCCTCCGACCGGGAACCACCAGGCCGACGGCTCGACCGCGGCGCCGACGCACCGTCACCGTCTCGTCGGCGCGGTTCGGCTGCGTCGCGGCAGATCCCTTCGTGGCGGTTCACACCGGTCCGGCCTACGTCGCTCGCCGGACAGCGCGTACGGGCGTGCCGCGTGCCGAGCCTCCCGCGATGGACCTGAGCCCGGGGCACCCGCCCTGGTGCATCGCGCGAGTCCAGCGGTTGCGCGTATTCGGGGACGGCGGACAGGCTGGGACTCAGGGTGGCTGATGCAGTTCGGCAATCGCTCGTCACAGGAGGCCGGCCATGAACAAGGCAGAGGCGAAGGCCAGGGCAACGCGGATGAAGGGCCGGCTCAAAGAGACCGCCGGGCATGTCATGGGCGACCGGCGCACGCAGGCTGCAGGTCGCACGGAGAAGGTGAAGGGCAAGATCCAGTTGGCTGTGGAGAGGGCGAAGAAATCCCTCAGGCACTGAGGCCGGCGCTACACCGTGGGCCGTCGCTCGGGCTTGAGCGGCTTCGCGGCGGATCGCAGCGCGAGCGCCACCGCGACCTCGCCGAGGCTCATCAGGACGAGCCACAGCCCGAGCAGCCTGGCCAGCGCGGTCGCGGATTCCACCGGAGACGCGAGCACCACGATGCCGGCCACGATCCCGAGGGCGGCCACGGCGAACGCCAACCCCCGGTGCGGCATGTCGCGTCCGCTGACGACGATGAACGCCGCGAGCAGACCCGAGACCAACCAGTAGGCACCTACCACGAGGGCCAGCACGGCGGTGGTCTGCAGCGGGTGCCGCAGACACAGCACACCGGCCAGGATGGCCACGATCGCCACCAGTACCGCCGCCACCCTGCCGCCGCCCTCGCTGTCCCGCGAGAAGGCCGTCACGAAGCGGAACGCGCCCGAGATGAGCAGGTACAGGCCGATGATGACCGCGAGAATGTGCAGGGTCTCGTCCGGCCAGACGAGCACGATGATCCCCGCCGTCAGGGTCACCAGAGCGACGCCGAGCAACCACGTCCATGCGCCGCCTACATCGGCCAGCACGTCACTGGGGTCGGCCGCGCCGTGAGTGGTCGCGGAATCGGATGGTGTGTTCATGACGCCCTCCCGGTTTACGGGGGTCGCGAGCCCGGTGTGCCGCCTTGAGGTGTGGGCGGCTCGGAGCAGGAACTTCTTCGGACGAGCGCGAAGATCCATGTGACCCACACGAGGATCCACATCGCCGCTCTTCCCCATCGTCGCTCGGTTTCGGCGTCGAAGCCATCCAAGGCCTGGACCGGATCGAACCGGTCGTCGGCAGGGCGCGGGTGGTCGAGGCGGCAGGGCCAAGGGGCTGTGAGCGCCGGCGGGGAGAGCGGGAGTGACGCGGGCCAGGTCTCCGGATGAGCATCGGAGAGGTGCGTCGGCGAGGGACTGCCGGCCGGTGCGGTCGGCCGCGGCCGTGCTGGGTTGCCCTCCGCTTCATCGGGGGCGAAGTGTCAGCGAGCGGTCGGTTTCACCTCACCTGAGGGGCTGGTACCGCCCCGGGCGTTGTTCGTCTTGAACGGCCGGCTCTCCGAGGCCGGCGCCCGGCCTCGGAGCACATGATCATCTGCGATGCGGGATCAGGGACAGGCGCTGGGCTTGTGCTTCATGGTCTGACTCGATCACGCTCGATGAGCGTTTCGGGCACCGAGCCCGCGTGCTCCTGCCGAGACTCGCTCAACACCAGCCGCTGCAGGCATTGGCGAACCGCTTGAATGCGGCCTGGGTCCCCGATCCCGGGTCTCCGTCGATCGCGCCGGTGTAACCCCAGCTGTTCTTCAGCAGGCGTTGCAACGCCTTCACCGTGCCGCTTCCGACGATTCCGTCGATCGCTCCGGTGTAGCCCCAATGCGTCTTGAGGTTGCGCTGGAACGCCTTCCAGCTGTTGGTGCCCAGCTGCCCGTCGATCGCGCCGGTGTATCCCCAGTTCGCCTTTAGCCAGCACTGAACGTACTTCGCCTGAGTAGTGCTCAGACCGAGGTTGACCACCGCGAGTGGTACGAGGACCTCGGAGCCCGCCGTCGGCTTCGAGGCCGGTGCGGACGCCGCGAAGCCGGAGCCCGCAGCGGCCAGGCTCCCGGCGGCAATGCCGACGACTGCAGTGACACTGACGAGTGTCCTCGCCAGGATATTGGTTCGCATTCGTTTCCCCCTTCGGGCCGTAGCGGGTACCCGGCTGGCGCGCTGATCTCGGGCCGCGTCGATGCGCCCCCGCTCGGCCGGCACTCAGCAGCGACCACGGTTGTGGTGAAACCACCCGCGTCAGCGCGGTTCGGGCAGAAGCTACCTCTTGCGCGGTATTCGCATAAGTCCGCTGTGAGGACTGGCCGATAAGGGCTGCCCACTGGCTGATCCTCCTCGCCTGCCCTTCGCTGAGGCCCCTGCCTGTTGTGCGGTGCGATGCCCTGCCCGGGTGCGCGGCACGAGCGGGAGGTACTGGAGGTCCTCGGCCGGGCTGCATGACGGTGATCACGGGCGACCCGTCGCTGTGCAGGGGCGAGGACAGGTGCGCGTTGTGCGCACACATCACGAAGCCGGGCCTGTGGACGGTCACGTAATTCCCCATGTCAAACGTCACGCAATTCCCCAGGTGTCCGATGGGCGACTTGACCGGTGGGCGCCCAGGTCGTCCGGCGTGCTCGGATCGGAGCGGCTTCATGCCGTCCGGCAGCGCCTGATCCGCGGCCCAGCAACCGTAAGCGGATAGGTCATCCGATTGTGTGCTACGGTCTCGGTAAGCGGATGATCTATCCGCATTACCGAGTGGAGGAGCGCATGAAGAAGACAGCTGTGGTCACGGCGGGGACAGCGGGTATCGGACTGGAGACAGCCCTGGGGCTGGCCGACGCCGGGTTCTTCGTCACCGTGGTCGGACGCAACGCCGACAGGGGTTCCCAGGCGGTCGACCGAATCAACGCGATGAACCCGTCCCATCCCGCGCGATTCCTGCCCGCCGACCTCGGCTCGCTCGACCAGGTGCGCGCGCTCGCCGACCAGATCGCCGCCGAACATGCCACCTCTGGTGACCCCCTGACCGTACTGGTCAACAACGTCGGCGCGATGTTCCCGGAGCCACAGACCCTGGACGGGATCGAAGCGTCGTTCCTCGTCAACCACCTTTCGCCGTACCTGTTGACGGAACTGCTACTGCCCACGCTGACGGCCGACGCGCCCAGCAGGATCGTGAACGTGACATCGAGTGCAGTCGGGCTCGCGAAGAGGTCCTTCGACACCGTTGAGCCGCCCGGCGGCTACTACGGCTTCCACTGGTACGCCCGCGCCAAGCTCGCCAACCTCGCCTACACGCTCGACCTTGCCACCCGACTCCAAGGCACGGCCGTCTCTGTCTTCGCCGCCGACCCCGGAGGCGCCGCAACCGACATGACCAACGGCACCATGACCGACCCGAAGATCGTCTCACCAGCCCTGCGGCTGCTGTGGCCCCTGGTACGCCGCAAGTTCGAACGCTCCACCTCTGGCCCGGCGTCCCTGGCTGCCCGGCCCTCGATCGTCGCCGCCACCGACGCCACCCTTACGGGCCGGACCGGCATCGTCATCGGAGCCCAGACCCACCCGGTGAAACCTCTGCGCGCAGCCACAGACCCCCGCGTCGCCCAGGACGTGCGCCGGCTCAGCGAACGGCACGCACCCCTCACGACAACCTGACCCGCCAAGCGGCACGGGTACCAGCGGCGGCATCATCCGGATGAGCCATCCGATTAGCATGTCCCCATGACGACGCCCCTTCGCAAGGACGCAGCCCGCAACTGGGACCGCATCGTCGCTGTCGCCCGTGCCCTCATCGACCAGGGCACACCCCTGCAACTGAACGACGTCGCCAGCCGCGCCGGACTCGGAGTCGGCACCGTCTACCGCCACTTCGCCACCCCCGAGGCGCTGCTGGAAACCGTCGCCACTCCCTGCCTGGAAGCCCTGACCGCCCACGGCCAGCAGGCGCTGGCCGACACCGACCCCTGGCACGCGCTCGAAGCCTTCTTGTTCCGCACCGTCGAAGCACAGGTCACCGACGCGTCCCTGGCCCCGGTCGCCGCCGCAGCCACCGACACCTTGCCGCGCACCACGGAACTCAAAGAGACGCTTCAGTCGGTCGGCATCGCACTCCTCGACCGGGCGCGCGACGCCGGGGCGGTCCGACGTGACCTGGCCGCCACCGACCTCGTCCCGCTCATGTGCGGTATCGCCTACTCCGTAAACGTCCACGGCGGCACACCCGCCGACCGGCTCGACACCGCACACCGCTACTTGGCCGTACTCCTCGAAGGGCTGCGTGCCACGCCACAGCACCCGTGAGAGCACCGCCCGCACACCAACAGGGGTGCTTCGGGTGCCCTCCGCCGGTGCGGTCAGTCCGATCGCCAGCAGGAGACGGCTGCCCGCCCCGACGGCTGCATGGCGCCCAGGTCCGCGACCGCCGTCCCCCTGGGGAACCGTGACCGCGAAGGTGGGGAATTCCGTGACGCGGAACCGGCCGAAAGCGGGGAATTTCTTGACCGTTGACAGGGCCCTGCCTCCCCCGGACAGCCGGCCGGCATCACAGCCGTCGCCGGCTGCGTCGGCGCCGACGCGGGCGCTGAGCGTGTCCCGGAGAGAATCTATGGGGGAGCTGTCGATCCGACTGCGTCCCGTTCGTCGTCATGTTGTACGGCGACCCGCCGCGTGACGAACCACAGGACCTGACAGGAGTCGGACCTTGAAGTACATGCTGCTGATCAACGCTGGCGCGATCGACGAGGGCGGCGGAGCCGCCGAGTGCACCGTCGAGGACTGGATGACCTACGACAAGGAGGTGAAGGACGCGGGGATCTGGGTTTCCGGGGAATCGCTGGCGGACCTGGTGACGGCCACGACGGTACGGGTCGGTCAGGACGGGAGGCGGGCTGTCACGGACGGGCCGTTCGCCGAGACCCGCGAGGTCCTCGGTGGCTTCTATGTCATCGACGTACCGGACCTGGATGTCGCGCTCGACTGGGCCGCCCGCTGTCCTGGCGCGCGCGGCAGCGGGTCGGTCGTGGTGCGTCCGATCGCCGAGTTCGGGGCCTGAGATGAGGGACGGGGGAGCCGCAAGCAGCGGCACACCCAACGAGTCCCCCAGTCGGTCGCCCTGCCGGTCGACGGTGGAGTCGGTGTTCCGCGAGGAACGCGGTCGGCTGCTCGCCTCCCTTGTCCGCCGCTTCGGCGATCTCGACCTGGCCGAGGAGGTCACCTCCGAGGCCGTCGAAGCGGCTCTGGTGCACTGGCCGGTCGTGGGTGTCCCGGCCAAGCCCGGCGCCTGGCTGCTGACCACGGCGCGGCGCAAGGCCGTCGACCGCCTGCGGCGGGACCAGGCCTACGCCGCCCGCCTCGCCATCCTGCAGGTGGAGGCGGACCGCGCCGACCCCGCCCCACCCGCGGACACGGACGGCGAGCTGCCCGACGAGCGGCTGCAGATGTTCTTCACCTGTGCCCACCCCTCTCTCGCCGCGGAGGACCGTACGGCGCTGACGCTGCGCTGCCTGGCCGGTCTCACGACGCCCGAGGTCGCGCGGGCCTTTCTGGTCCCGAACGCGACGATGGCCCAGCGGATCGTACGGGCGAAGAAGAAGATCCGCGAGGCTCGCATCCCGTTCCGTGTACCCGGCGCCGACGAGTTGCCGGAACGGCTGCCCGGAGTGCTCCAGATCCTCTATTCGATCTTCACCGAGGGCTACGCGGCCAGCTCGGGCCCTCGGTTGCAACGGCTCGACCTCGCCGAGGAGGCCATCAGGCTGGCACAGATCCTGCGCCGACTGCTGCCCGCCGAGCGGGAAGTCTCCGGCCTGCTCGCCCTGATGCTGCTGACCCACGCGCGACGCGACGCCCGGACCGGTCCGGACGGCGAGCTCGTGATGCTCGACGCCCAGGACCGCGGCAGCTGGGACCGCACGATGATCGAGGAGGGCCGCTGCCTGGTGCTTGCCGCGCTGACCGGAGGCCCGCCCGGCCCCTACGGGGTGCAGGCCGCCATCGCCGCCCTGCACGACGAGGCCGCTGACCTCGCGACGACCGACTGGCCGCAGGTCGTAGCGCTCTACGACGTGCTGCTCGCGCTCACGCCGTCTCCCGTCGTCGAGCTGAACCGGGCGGTTGCGGTGGCCATGCGCGACGGCCCGGAGGCAGGGCTGGTACTGCTCGACGAGCTGGCAGGCGAGCCGAGGCTGCGCGGTCACCACCCCTACCCGGCAGCCCGAGGGGACCTGCTGCAGCGGCTCGGCCGATTGCCCGAGGCGGTGACGGCCTACCGCGAAGCACTCGACCTGGCCGGCACCGAACCCGAACGCGCCCACCTGCGAAGCAGGCTGGCCGAGATCGAACCGCCCGATCCAGGCGACAGGACCGGCACATGGCGGAGGAACCCCAAGCCCGTCTCGTCCGAGGAGAGCTGACCATGGACCGCAGCGGAATACTCGCGTGGGTGAAGGCCGAAAGGCTCAGCCTCGCCGATTTCCTCGACGATCTCGACGACCACGAGTGGCAGAGAGATTCCCTCTGCGCCGGTTGGACCGTGCACGACGTGGCCGCACACATGACGCTGTCCACACGCAGCACATTCCTCGGCACGATCAAGGGCGCGATCCGGGCGCGCGGCAACTGGAACCGGATGGAAGCCGGCCTGGCTCGGGACCGGGCGGCCGTATTCGGGCCGGCCGAGCTCATCGCCCAGCTGCGCGAGACGGCGGGGTCGGCCCACCGCGCGCCGTTGTCCAGCCGGTGGGACCCACTCGTCGACGCGCTGGTGCACGGGCAGGACGTTGCACGACCGCTCGGGCGCGAGCGGGAGATGCCCGCGGAGCAGACCGTCGCCGCGCTCGAACACGTTCTCGCCAGCCCGTTCTACGGCGCCCGCAAGCGCCTGGCCGGTACGAGACTGGTGGCCACCGACAGGGAGTGGGCAGCGGGCAAGGGGCAGGACGAGATGCGAGGGCCGACGGGTGAGCTGCTCCTGCTGGCCACGGGGCGAGCCGCCGGGCTGGCAGGCGTGTGCGGACCAGGTGCCGAACGGATCGCGGCAGTGCTGCGGGTGTCCGAGCCGAAGAACGTCACGCGGTGATCGTCGCGATGCGACGAGTTCCACCACGATGGTGAGGCGATCACACCGTCCGGATCCACTCGGCCGCCTACCGCCTCATGCTCGGCTGGTCACAAAGGAGTCGAGCGCCGCGGTCAGTTCCGCGGGCTTCTCCACCGGCAGTTCGTGCCCGGCGTCCACGACCCGGACCAGCGCGTCCGGGTAGGCCTTCGCCATCCGCAACATCTGCGCCACGGGCAGCTGGATGTCGTGGTAGCCGTGCACCAGCAGGGTGGGCGTGCGGATCTCGCCGACCCGGTCGAGGACGTCGAAGTTGCGCATGGCGGCGTAGCAGGTCATGACCACCTCCCGCGGGGTGGCCGAGGAGGCCCGGATGTACTCGCGGATTTCCTCGCGCGGGTAGCCGGGGGCAAAGGCCCGTTGGATGTTGGTGGCGACGAACAGCTTGAACGGCACCCTCGTGGACGCGGCCATCAGCATGCCCCGACCACGGCTGTAGGTCATCCGGCTGATCGAGTTCACCAGGACCATGCGCTCGATCCGCTCGGGATGGCTCAGCGCCAGGGCCTGCGCGATCATCCCGCCCATGGAGTGGCCCACGGGGATGAACCGGTTCACCTCCAGGTGATCGAGGACCGCGAGGACGTCCACGGCCAGCTCGTCGACGCTCCGTCGCCCTGACCCCTCGCTCTCGCCGTGCCCGCGCAGATCGAGGCGTATGACACGCCGCCTGGAGGCGAAGTGTTCCATCTGGTGGTCCCAGCGGTGGCGGTTGGCCGTCCAGCCGTGGATGAACACCAGGGGCACGCCGTCACCGTCACGGGGGCCCTCGTCGTCGTACGCCAATGCTGCGCCGTCGACAGCGAGTTGCGGCATGGGTTGTTGCCTCCTGGGGGTGTAGCGCGGCGTTCGGCCGGGGGCCGGCGCCGGCCCGGCCCCCGGAAGCCGTCCGTCACCGCCGCTTGCCAGGAAGGCCGAGGGCGTGCCCGAACGCGTCGAGGCGGCGCCGCGGCCGGGGAACGTGTCGAGGTGACCGTAGCCGGGAATGTCGATGTGCGCCATGTCCAACAACGGCTGCTGGTGGGCGAGTACGTCGTGGCAGGGCTTCGCCCTTGACCGGGCAATTCCGGTGAGAGCTTGGACAGGCCGGCGCTCCACGCATCCGGTGACTGTTGCGGTGGCGGCGGCGACTGAGCGGTAAGCCTGGCCGCCGCAGGCAATACGGCGGCCGCCTCCGACACAGAGTCGGCGCCGCTTCTCGACACGGTACGAGGCTCCCATGGCGTGACGACGAGGCCGTGGTCGCGCGGGCGCCGGGCGGATGTCTCAGGCGCAGGACGGGCAGAGCCCGCGGTAGGTGACCTCGACCTCCGACACCGTGAAGCCGAACCGCTCCTCGGCCGGGAGGTCGGCCAGTAGATTGCCGGTCGGGCGGACGTCGCGGATGGTGCCGCACAGGGAGCACACCAGGTGCTGGTGCGGGTGGTGTGCGTTGGGGTCATAGCGCTTGGCGCGGCCGTCGGTGGAGACCTCTATGACCTCACCGAGGGAGACCATCTCGCCCAGGGCGTTGTAGACGGTCGCCCGGGAGATCTCCGGCAACCGCTGTACGGCGCGGGCGTGCACCTCGTCCGCCGTGAGATGCACGTGGTCACCGTCGAGGGCCTCCGCAACGACACGCCGCTGGGAGGTCATCCGCCAGCCACGCCCTCGCAGTCGCTCCAGCAGGTCACTCATGTCGGTTCACCTATTCAGATTCGGCGGGATGCCCGAAGTTTACCGGTCGGACGTCCGGGTTCCGATTGAATACGGGTTTGGCGCGCTTGTTGACCTGGACTCTGTCCATTGTAGGATTGGTTCCGGCAATAGCCAAGGGACAGGATGACTCCGGTAGGGCAGGAGACAGAGCCGTGACGGAACCACCACCAAGTGCCTGCGACGGGCCGGCCGGGTGACGGCCTCCCGAGTCGCGCCGCTCAAGACCGCGCGGGACGGTGATCCCCTCGGTGTCGAGGTGATCGGCTCCCGGGTGAGTGATCGCGTGGGCTGCACCTCCCTCCCTGTCGCCCCTCCGGCGGCACGCTGCGGCTGGATTCGTACACCTCGTCCAACCGGCCCGCGGGCTGGCCGCCCGGTCGGGGAGACGGGTCGTGTCCTCGCTCCGACATCGACCGAGCGGTCGGTGGCCCCCTGCCTGCCAGCATCCGCCAACCGCGGCTTCTCGACCGACGAGGCCGAAGTCATACGCTGGGGCTGTGCCCCGATTTATCCCGCCACCAGTTGTTTCTGAGTACCGTGATCGGCTTGGTCCGGAAGGATTCCCATGTCTGAGAACCATGATGCAATCGTCGTAGACGCGAAGGCGGAGGGTGGCGGTGGCTGCCCGGTCGCGCACGGGCGCGCCCCGCACCCGACCCAGGGCGGCGGAAACCGTCAGTGGTGGCCGGAGCGGCTCAATCTGAAGATCCTCTCCAAGAACCCCGCCGTGGCCAACCCCCTCGGTGAGGAGTTCGACTACGCGGAGGCGTTCAACAGCCTCGACCTCGCGGCTGTGAAGCAGGACATCGCGGAGCTGCTGACGACCTCGCAGGACTGGTGGCCCGCCGACTTCGGCCACTACGGCCCGTTCATGATCCGGATGGCGTGGCACAGCGCGGGCACCTACCGGATCAGCGACGGCCGCGGCGGCGCCGGTGCCGGGCAGCAGCGCTTCGCCCCCCTCAACAGCTGGCCGGACAACGGGAACCTCGACAAGGCCCGCCGCCTGCTGTGGCCGGTGAAGAAGAAGTACGGGCAGAACATCTCGTGGGCCGACCTCATGATCCTCGCCGGCAACGTCGCCCTGGAGCAGATGGGCTTCGAGACCTTCGGCTACGCCGGTGGCCGCGCGGACGTCTGGGAGCCTGACGAGGACGTCTACTGGGGTCCCGAGACCACCTGGCTCGACGACGAGCGCTACACCGGCGACCGGGAGCTGGAGAACCCCCTCGGCGCCGTCCAGATGGGCCTCATCTATGTCAACCCGGAGGGCCCCAACGGCAATCCGGACCCGATCGCCGCGGCCCGCGACATCCGCGAGACGTTCCGCCGGATGGCGATGAACGACGAGGAGACGGTCGCCCTGATCGCGGGCGGCCACACCTTCGGCAAGACCCACGGCGCGGGCCCGGCGGAGAGTGTGGGCGCCGACCCCGAGGCCGCTCCGCTTGAGGCGCAGGGCCTCGGCTGGGCGAACTCCTTCGGCACCGGCAAGGGCGGCGACGCGATCACCAGCGGCCTTGAGGGCATCTGGACGAACACCCCGATCACGTGGGACAACAGCTTCTTCGAGATCCTGTTCGGCTACGAGTGGGAGCAGTTCAAGAGCCCCGCCGGCGCACACCAGTGGCGGCCGAAGGACGGCGCCGGGGCGGGCACCGTTCCCGATGCCCACGACGCGGCCAAGACCCACGCCCCGACGATGCTGACGACCGACCTCTCGCTCCGCATCGACCCGGCGTACGAGCAGATCTCGCGTCGCTTCCTCGCCAATCCCGACGAGTTCGCCGACGCCTTCGCCCGCGCGTGGTTCAAGCTGACCCACCGCGACATGGGCCCGATCGTGCGCTACCTCGGCCCGGAGGTCCCGTCCGAGACCCTGCTGTGGCAGGACCCGCTCCCCGAGGTGACGCACGACCTCGTCGACGCCGAGGACATCGCGTTCCTCAAGAGTCAGATCCTCGGCCAGGACCTGTCGGTGTCCCAGCTCGTGTCCACCGCGTGGGCGTCGGCTTCGTCCTTCCGCGGCAGCGACAAGCGCGGCGGCGCCAACGGCGCCCGCATCCGCCTCCAGCCGCAGAGCGGCTGGGAGGTCAACGACCCCGACCAGCTGGCGACGGTCCTTCGCACGCTGCAGGGGATCCAGGAGGCCTTCAACGCCGCCCAGAGCGGTGGCAAGCGGATCTCGCTCGCCGACCTGATCGTGCTCGCCGGTGGTGCGGCCGTCGAGCAGGCCGCCAAGGACGCCGGCTTCGGCATCGAGGTCCCCTTCGCGCCCGGTCGTGCGGACGCCTCGCAGGACCAGACCGACGTGGAGTCGTTCGCCGCGCTCGAGCCGGGTGCCGACGGGTTCCGTAACTACCTCGGGAAGGGAAAGCTGCTGCCGGCCGAGTACCTGCTGACCGACCGGGCGAACCTGCTGACCCTGAGCGCCCCCGAGATGACGGTCCTCGTCGGTGGCCTCCGCGTCCTGGGCGCGAACCACCAGCAGTCCTCGCTCGGCGTTCTCACCACCACCCCCGGCGTCCTGACCAACGACTTCTTCGCCAACCTGCTCGACCTGGGCACGACGTGGAAGGCGACGTCCGAGGACGCGAACACGTTCGAGGGGCGCGACGCGGCCACCGGCGAGGTCAAGTGGACCGGCAGCCGTGCCGACCTCGTCTTCGGGTCGAACTCCGAGCTGCGCGCGCTTGCGGAGGTCTATGCGAGCGACGACGCGAAGGAGAAGTTCGTGAACGACTTCGTCGCGGCGTGGACCAAGGTGATGAACCTCGACCGGTTCGACCTCGTCTGATCATGACGTCCAGGTCGGCCCGCGCCGGCCGGCCTGGACGTCCTCAGCCATGGCGCATATACCCCCGGGGTTGACGTCGCGTCCATCGACGCCGATGGCGTCGGGCGTTACGGACCGCTGGCGCGCTGCTGGGGGAGCCCGGCTGCAGCCATGACCGGGCGACCCGACGCGGACCCTCGTACTGGTCGGGGTGTTCCGTTCCCCGCGCGGTGACCGCCCGCCACCCCCCTGCCGCTGTCCAGCCTTGCGGGACGGCTCTTGGCCTTCGGTGTCTTGTGGAACGCATTGGGCGCCGTACGCATCTGGACAGCGGGAGAACACCAGCGAACAGGGGGAGACGTAATGACGACTGGCCGGGGCGTTCGCCGCACGGTGGCTGCGACAGTGGCGGCACTGCTCTGCTGCGGGCTGTTGGTGTCATGCGGACAGGAGCGGTTGCGGGAGGGCGCCGAGGTGAGGGAGGGGACCGCCGATGGGCGGCCTGCCGACGGGAGCACTGACAAGACGACGGACGAGTCCGAGGCCGAGCAGCCCGACCTGACGACCGAGGGCGACGGTGAGCCGGTTCTGACGTCCGAGGAGCAGATGGAGGGCTGGTACGACGCGAAGGCGGACTTCCGCGGCCACCTCGCCTCGAACAGCTCCAGGACCGACGACGTCCTGGCTCCGATGGTGGTCAAGGTCATCATCCGCAAGCTGGGCGACACCAATGAGGCGCAGATCAGCGTGGGTGCGGGCGCCGGCTCGGAGGTGGAATTGCAGCGCACGGCCGATGCGTTCGCCACGTGGCGGCAGGAAGAGTACGACGACAAGGGGCATATGAGAGTCCTCGGGGGCGCCAAGATGACGGTCGAGAAGGACTGGTAGGCGTCCCCCGTCGGTCGGCGGACCCTCGATCGCGACGGTGGCGGCAGCTGCCCGTATCCGTCCAGGAAGTGCCCGGTGGCGGAGTCACGGACAACGTCGCGGCCGACTGCGAGATCAACGATGACGTGTTCGGCGACGGGCTGGTCCGGCCCGAAGGAGCCGTCGGGCCCGATTCCTTGGGGCTGCCCGAGGGGCAGCTCATGGAGGACTACCTGCGGCAGTTCCGGCTCGGGCCGCGTACACAGAACGCCGCCTGGCTGGACTGCGGCAGCGGCGCGGACGGACTGGAACGGGAGCGGGACCTGGGACCGGACGGCGCGCACGGCCTGCTTCCGCCGCTCGGTGAGTCTCCCGCGAATGGCGCGGAAGAACCCCGAGCCTGCGGTTGGTCCGGCCGGCCTTGAGGGCAGTGGCCGTAGTCGCGGCTGCGCGGGACGTCCGGCCGAGATCACTTGTCGGGGTAGTTCGGATTCTCCGGCAGCGGAGGCGAGAACGTCACCTTGCGGCCCTCCCAGCGCGCCCGGTACTCGCGCTCGCCCCCGGAGTGGCAGCACTGCGGATCGGTCGGCAGGAACACGGAATACGAGAGGGTGACCGTCTGCCCGTCCTGACTCTCGATCGTGGATGCGGCAACCCCGGTCGCGTCGTAGCCGGCGTACTCGTTGCCGTGGAAGAAGAACACGGCGACGCAGTGGCCATCCACACTGCCGGTGCAGTGGGCGTGGACCGCGCGAAGGGGGCCGCGGAGGTCCTTCAGAGTGCCGGGCTCGGTGTCGACCGTGTATCCCAGGCGCTTGACGCGGAGCACAGCCCGGTCCACATCGAAGGGCTCCCTCACGTCTGAGGAGGGCTTCATGGCCGAAGGGTCCGCGGTGCTCCACAAGGAGAGGGACGGGCTCGCGGTAGGCCGGGCGTCCGTCGACGCCCCGCACGCCGTCACCAGCATCAGAGTCAGCACTGTCGCAACGGCCGGGGTCCCTATCGATCGCCGCATGCCCTCACCCCCAACAGCAACCGCTCCAGCATTCCGTACCGCACAGTGATCAGATCCTCCTGTGAGATGTTCCGTGTGACGTGTGAGCACAGCTCGGCGGCCCAGTCACGGGCGGATGCCTGTCTGAGCCGGAAGACCGCCCTCATGCCCTCGGCGGTGCTCACCGGCACGCTCAGCAGCAGGCGCCCGCCGTCCGGAGACGGCACGACGGCCCGTACGTGAGCGGCCGTCGGGATACGGGTCTGGGCCGAGAGTCCGCCGGGTCCCCACCGCTCCACCATCCCCGGCCGTACGCTGACGGTCTCGTCGGAAGAGGAGAGAAAGGCCGTGGTGCGGCCGGCGTCGGCGGGGACGGCGGTTTCACGGCGTCCGTCCTCGGCAGCCCACACCTCCGCGCTCCCGTCCTTGCCCACCAGCAGCAGACGCCCACCGTCCCTGCTGAACCGAACGGCGTCCCGATCGGCGAGCGGTGCGCGGAAGCCGGGCATGAGGACGGTGACCCGCCGTCGGCCGCGCAGATCCCAGACCTCCACGCCGCGTTGATCCGGTGTCGCCACAGCGATCCGCTCGGACGCCGGGTCGGTCGCCAGCGTGGTCGCGTACCGGCGCCGGTCGACCGCCGAGTCCTCCCGGAACAGCAGCGCCCCACCCACCTCGCGGCCGGTCGTGATGTCCCACTGTGAGACGGCGCCTTTCATCAGGGCGACGAGACGGCCCCGCCGGGTGAATCCCAGGCCGGAGAGGGCCGTGTCCCTGGGTGCCGACCCGAGAGGCGTATCGACCTGGATCCGCCGCCTCACCCTGAGCGAGGGAATGCTGTAGAGCGTCACCGACTGCCCTGAGGCCTCGTTCACGGCCATGGTCTTCTCGTCGGCGTCGAAGGCCACCCGTGCGGGCGACTGGTACCCGCCCGTACCGGTGGCCGCGATCCGCCGCCCGGTCGCCGGGTCCCACACCGCGACCGCGCCCCCGACGCCCACCGTGACCAGATAGCGGCCGGAGGGAGAGAAGTGCGCAGCCTCCTCGTCGCGCTGACCGGTGTCCGCGTCGCCCCAGACGAACATGTCGGCGGTCGCGAGTGAGCCGGGCGCGGGGGCGGTGGTGACCAGGACCTCCGTTCCACGGGCGAACGCGATGCGGCGGCTCGCGCCGGCCAGGGAGTAGCGGGTGTAGCGGCCCTTGGCGCCGTCCTCGGCCAGTACGGAGAGCCGTTGTCCGGTGGCGGCGTCGTGCACGGTCACCGCGCCGTTCGCACGTGCCAGCACGATCTGGTCCGAGACGCCGGCCAACTCGCTCCCCGTGGTGCACGGGAGGCTCTGGAAGAGACGGGGGTCGGGTCTGCCGGCGGAGATGCCGGACAGCCGCCACGTGTGGTCGGCGCATACCGCGGTCACGGGGCGGGGGCCCGGGACGAACGCGGGCGCATCGAAGCCGGGCGCAGCCGACAGGTGCCCGGTGCGCGCGTCCCAGGCGTGCTGACCCAGCGAGTGGGAGGCGACGATGTGCGTGCCGTCCGTGTCGAAGACGAATCCGCTGGCCGTGCCCTCGGCGGGCGGTTCCAGGGCCAGGGGCCGGGCCGTAGGGCGGTCGAGGTTCCAGACCTGGGCCACGTCGTCCTGCGGGGGGTGCGCCAACAGACGGTGTCCCGTGCGGTCGAAGCGCAGTTCGTCCACGGCCTGACCGGTGCTGGCGGTGCTCGTCGCGGCTTGCAGGGTCAGCAGGGTTCTGCCTTCGTCCAGGTCCCAGATCCTGACGCGGTTGCCCTCGCCGCCCACGGCCAGTCGGGTGCCGTCGGGACTGACCGCGACCGCCGAGACGCCGTCCATGCGGACGATCAGGGAGGGGCCGCCGGACGCCCCGACACTCCACACCGACAGCCGACCGGCGTCGGTCCGTACGGCGACGACCCGACCGGAGTCGTCCAGCGCGGTCTCCGCGACCGCCCCGCCTGCGGGCAGGACGGCGTCGTACGGGGAGTCGTCCAGATAGCGGGCGAACAGGTTGTCACGAGCCTGCTGGGTGGGCGCGGTGCGCCAGGCGGCGACGGACAGCAGCGCGGCCGCCTCCCGATGGGCGTCCCCCTGACGCTGCGCCTGTTGCACGAGGCCCGCCGAGAGCTCGGCGGCCTTGCTGCCGCGCACCGAGTGCAGACCGGCCCCGGCCAAGGTGCCCATCGCCGCCACCACCGCGGTCGACACGACGGCCAGGCGAGAGCGGCGTCGTCGCCGCCAGTCCAGGCTTGCCCGCAGGTAGGCGCGTTCGCCCTCCGGAATGTCGTGCGGACGGCCGCGCAGCCACTCCCGCGTCTGCTTCAGTTCCGAGCCGCGCATGAGCAGGGCACGGTCGCAGCCGCTCCGCCTCCAGCGTGCGATTCGCTCGCGCAGATGCTCCTGCCAGCTCCGGAAGTCCCGGTCCGCGTCGACCCAGGAGCGCAGCGCGGGCCAGTGCTCCAACAATGTCTCGTGGGCGAGCGAGACCGTCTCCACGCCGTCGGACGCGCGGTCGAGGTGCACCAGACGCCGGTCGGCCAGCAGTTGGGCGGCGTTCCAGCAGTCGGGGTGCAGTTCCGTGCGGCGCGCGGTGCGTCCGGTGTCGACCGGGCTGTCGATGCCTCCATCGCCCGGGCGGACGAGCTGGACGAACAGCCGCCTCACTTCCTCCCGCACGTCGCCCAGCCGCTCTGTGACGATCCGCTCCGCGTGCGTCGCGAGGGCGCCCCCGACACGGCCGATCTCCTCGTATGCGGCGTGGCCGAGGACGCCGTGGCGCTGCCGCTCCCACAGCAGCGTGAGGGTGAACTCGAGCAGCGGCAGCGCGCCGGGGCTCCGCCCCGCGTCCGACAGCAGCCGCTCGACGAGCCGGTCCTCGAACCGTACGGCCCCGTGGAACGAGGCGACCGGGGACAGCACCACCTCGCGGAGCTGGTCCTCGGTCAGCCGGTCGACGAGCACCGGCGACGCCTCGCACACCCGCTCCAGAACCGGAAAGCGCCGCACAGCCTTCAGGAAGTCCAGCCGCAGGGCGAAGAGCAGCCGTACCAGCGGCCCGCCGTCCGCTGTGCGCCACCCGGTCATGCCCACCAGCTGCTCGACCAAGGCGTCGGCGGCGTCCGGCAAACCACGGAACAGCCCTTCGAACTGATCGACGATCACGAGGAGCTGGGTCGTTCCGGAGCGGGTGAGCAACTCCCTGACGACGGGTCCGGCCGCTCCCTCCTGCAACCGTCGGGCGAGCCGTTCGCGTTGGTCGAGCCGGTCGAGCGGATCGGTCGTCTCGCCCGGCGGGTCGAGCAACGGCAGCAGGGCGGAAGCGAGCATGGACTCCGCCCCGACGTCGGGCTCCGGGACCAGCGAGGCGATGCTGTAGTCCCCGCGCCGGCGCAACTCGGGGACGAGACCGGCGTGGACGAGCGAGGACTTGCCTACCCCGGACACCCCGATGACCGGGACGATCGACGACGTGGTGACCGCCGCGGTCAGCGACTTGATCTGCTCGGACCGCCCGAAGTAGTGGTCGGAGTCCTCCTCTCGAAACGACCCCAGACCACGGAACGGCGACGGCAGCGCGGCATAGCGACGCAGTTCGGGGCGGACCTCGAACAGGTCGCCGGCGGTGATGGCGTAGGCAGCCCGCTGGAGGAACCGCCCGTCGGTGGCGACGACCATGCCCACCACGCCCTTGAACTCCTCGTCCCACAGGGGCGTGCCGCTGAAGCCCTGCCGGATCTCGCAGGCGCCGGTGCTCTCGAACTGCAGCCAGCCCCGGCCGCGGTCGTCCACGATGGTGCCGAGCGACCAGACGCCCTCGTCGTCCCCGGCCGGGAAGCCGAAGGCCCGGAACGGGTGGCCGGGCACTGTCTTCACGTCCAGCAGCCGCACGGGCTCGGCCCCGGGCGGCGGGTCCTCGTCCAGCGCGAGAACGGCGATGTCGCCGGAGCCGTCCTCCGCGACAGGCAGGTGTGTGACCAACCGCGCGGTCTGGCGGCGTGTCGCCCGCCCGGCGAGAGGGAAGTCCAGGTCGACCGTGAGCCCGGCCGTCAGGGGGCTCCGCTCCCGCTCCCCGACGACGGCCGACACGACATGCGCGCAGGTGAGCACGGTCCTTGGGCCGGCCAGAAAACCGGCGCCCTGCGGAGCGGCCGACGCGCCGCATGACCACAGGCGCGCGATCCCGGGGTTGGGCTCAGGTCCGGGCACTGCCACGCCCTCGCACCCTCAGCCCGTCACGTCGCTGTCGCGCGTGGCAACGACCTGGGTGACCGGCACGGTCTCCGGCCGCTCCTTGTCCCATTCCATGGTGAGGGTGAGTGACCCCTCTGCAGCGGTCTTGGCGAGGAAGACGCCCGCTTCCGCCGACAGTTTCAGCCCGAGCGCCAGGGTGATCCGGTCCGGCTGCCGCGGCAGGTCCACCATCTTGCCGAGCACCGCCTGCGCGGCCTGCCGTACGCTCTCCAGACCCCGCTCCAGCGTCTCCGCCGCCTCAGGCACCATCCCGCCTGGCCTGGCCACCCTGACCACCGCCTGTGGTCCGTCGTCGACTTCGACCAGCACAGAGCCGCCGCTCTCCAGTGGGACCCTGAGTAATGCGGGCATCGAGTTCCCATCCCGTTACGTACTGCGATGTGATGCGAGGAACCCTAGCGCCGGGCGACGGCACTCGTGATGAGATCGGTCATTCCGCACTCGAAGGCATGACTGGTGAGGCCGAGGCGGGCCACCTCTTGTTCGTCGCGGCCTCCGGGGTGTGCCTGGGGAACGGGCCGCCGACGCTCGCCGAAGGCCGCGGACATGGGCGCGAGCAGCCCCCGTCGTCGCCCGGACGATGCCCCGCGGCCCGTGCCGGTGGCTTCCCTCACCGACGGAGAAGCCCTCAAGGACGTTCTCCCGGCGGGCACTTGGCGGCCGTCCCGCTACGGCGCCGCGCGCGACGGCGTGGTCACCGATGTGGCCCCGGACTGTGTTCCCTCACCCATGCCTCAGGGGGCAGAGTGCACTGACGCCATGTGCCGCCCGCGGGGGGCCTGTCCGCCGCCGGGGTGACGACGTCGTTCGGGAGAGGATCAGAATGGCGCTCAATCGGCAATCGGACATGGGTGAATTCGGCGAACTGGTCGACGGATACGACACATCGTTCGACGGCGACGCGGCGGCTGCGAGCCTTTTCCGGCTGGCAGTCCGGCTGCCGGTTGCCCTGGGCCAGGTATGGCGGCTCGCCTGGACCGCAAGCCCACGCGGCGCGGCACTGTTGGTCCTCGCGCAGCTGGCCGCCGGGGTGGCCACGGCACTGGCACTCCTGGCCACCGCCCATGCCCTGGGGGCACTGTTCGCCTCCGGTCCGGCGCCTGAGCGGGTGAGTGACGCGGTGCCGTCGGTGGTGGCCGCCGTGGTCGCCACAGCGGTGCGGGCGGCGTTGGAGACGGTGGTGGCCGCAGCCCAGGCGCGGCTGTCCCCGGGCGTCCGCCGGGTGGCGGAGGACCGTCTGCACGCAGCCGCGGTCGGCGCGGAGCTGGGCGCCTTCGACGACGCCGAGTGGCACGACACCATGGCCCGTGCCCGCGACCGCGGTATCGACCACACCCAGCTCGCTCTGGGCCATGCCGTGGAGTTTCTCGGGGCAGCGGTCGGCCTGCTCGTCGGCGTCGGCGTGGTGACGGGGCTGCACCCGGTGCTCCTGCCGCTCCTGGCCCTGTCGATGGCCCCGCAGGGGTGGGCCGCGCTGAGTTCGGCACGTATCGGCTTCGTGGGCATGGTCCGGCAGATGTCGCTCTACCGCCGACTGTGGCTGTTCGCCGACCTCCTCACGTCACGCGAGGCGGCCGCCGAGGTCAGGGCCTGCACCGCCGAGCGGCCTCTGCTGGGTGAATTCCGGCGGCTGGCCGGGCTGGTGGAGAGGGAGGAGATCCGGGTGGGTTACGCCCAGACCCGGGTGGGAGCGGCCGGCCGCGCACTGTCGGGCCTGGCGCTGGCAGCTACGTACACCGCTCTCGGCGTGCTGGTTCACGCCCAGGTCGTGCCACTGGCCGCGGCGGGGACCGCCCTTGTGGCGGTCCGGGCGGCCAGTACCTCACTGGCCACACTGATGGTGGCCGTGGACCGGCTCTACGAGAAGTCCCTCTACATCACGGACCATCAGGTCTTTCTCGCCGAGGCGGTGGCCCGCTCCCGGCCGTCGACCGGCCGGCCCGCCCCGGAAGGATTCACCGAAATCCAGCTGCGGGATGTCTGCTTCTGGTACCCCGGCAGCTCGAAACCCGCGCTGCGCGGCGTCGACGTCGCCATACGGAAGGGCGAGACGGTCGCCCTGGTCGGCGAGAACGGATCCGGCAAGACGACGCTTGCCCTGCTGCTCGCCGGCCTCTACCTCCCGGACAAGGGGACGGTGCAGTGGGACGGTAGCGACCTCGCCGGAGTCGACCTCGCCCAGATACGTGAGCAGGTGGCGCTGGTGATGCAGCAGCCCACGCGCTGGCCGGTGACGGCGCGCGGCAATATCGTCCTCGGCCGCTCCGGCCACCCGGACCCGGACGGTTCCGCTCTGCTGCGCGCCGCGCACGACTCCGGAGCCCACGCGATGATCGAGCGGCTGCCGTACGGATACGAGACCCTGCTGTCCAAGAAGTTCAAGGACGGCGTGGACCTGTCGGGCGGCCAGTGGCAGCGCATCGGCATCGCCCGGGGCTTCTATCGCGACGCCCGCCTGCTGATCGCCGACGAGCCGACGGCTGCGCTGGACGCACGGGCCGAGCAGGCCGTGTACGAGAACATCCGGCGGCTCGCGGCAGGCCGCACCGTCGTTCTCATCACCCACCGGCTCGCCTCCGTGCGCGACTGCGACCGGATCGTCGTCCTGCACCAAGGGGAGGTGGTTCAGCAGGGAACACACGAGCAGCTGATGCGGGCGGGCGGCGAGTACGCGGACATGTACCGGATCCAGGCGGCTGCCTACGCCGACGGGTCCCCGTGAGGGCGGGTGCCGACGGGCCCGGCATCCGCGACCCTGCCGATCGGGCGTGGACCACCGGACCGCCGCGGAGACACCTCGCCCCCGCCTACAACCCGTCGAGCAGCAGCAGCGACTGCACCGTCACAGGGCTGGAGCGGCCCATCCGGAGCAACTGGTGGACGGCGCCCGAGATGCCCGGCAGCAGGCTTGCCGTCACCGTGTCGGCCACACCCCCGGTGAGCGGGCCGTACTCCTCCAGGCCGGTGAGCGCGATCGCGTCGAGCCGGCCCTGGGTCAGGTCTTGGCCCAGGTGCGTGCGCAGCAGTCGAGGACATCCGGTCAGTACGGTGTCGACCATCTCCCACGACCCCATGTCCCCGTGGCAGAGGGTGTAGTCCCAGCCGAATCCCGACCGCCAGGTGGCCGCCGCCGCGCGTACGGCACGGTCGAGGTGATCGGGTGCGCCGGTCCTGGTGTAGAGGTCCCAGGCGGCGAGGCCGACACCCGTGCTGCCGTGGCACCAGGAGTCGAGGTACAGCGACTGGTCTGTTTCCCTGCGATCGAGCCAGCCGCCTGCTTCCGGCCGGTACAGGCTTTCCTGGAACGCGGTGGCCGCCCCCGCGAGATCCAGCCAGCGCTGTTCTCCCACGGCGAGGCCGAGGCGGGCCAGGGCCCAGCCGATACCGGCCGCCCCATGGGCGAATCCGCCGATGCCCCGGGGGAAGATCTGCGTCGGCCAGCACGCGGTGACGCCGTCGGTGGTCTCCTGGGTGACGGCGCGGTCGGCGAGATGCCGCGCGGCGGAGCCGGCGACATCGAGCCACACGGTGTCGCCGGTGTGCCGGGCCAGGGCGACGAGAGGAACGATGAGTCCGGCGGCTCCGGCCGCGATGTCCAGCATCGCGTCGTTCACCAACAGATCAGGGGCTCGTCCGGCATGGCGTACCGCAACTTCCAAGTCCGCCGCCCGTCCGGATGCCGCGTACAACGCCAGCCAGGTACGGATGGCCGAGCCGATCCCGTCGAACGCTCCGAGACGGCCGGTGGGCACAGCACCCTCCATCGCCGCCAGTGCCCGGACCGCCCCCTCGGCCACCGCCTCCAGGCCGCCGACCGTCGGCACGCGGCCGGCCCGCGATTCGGCCAGGTAGGCATGGAGAGCCAGGGCCACGCCTGCCTGGCCGCTGTAAAGGTCGGTGGCGAACGGGCGGACGTTGAAGCCGCTGTCCGTGTAGACGGGACCGATCCAGGTCGCGGTTCCGTCGTCGCCGGTCACGGCCCGCGAGCACAGCTCCTGGGCCAGCCGGCCCGCGAGGGCACGGCGCCGTGCTTCCAGGTCCTGCTCACGGGGCACCACAGGCCGACGCCGGTCGCCCTCGGGCAGGGCGCTGCGGTCACGGTAGACGCCGAGCAGCGAGGAACGGATCACGCTCTCCTCGAACGCCGGGCTGCCTGCCCGCCAGCGCTCGACGCTCTCGTCGATGAGCTGACCGGGTTTGCCCCATGTGGTCCCGCGTGAGCCGTCCAGCAGACCTCGCTCGGGCCGTGTGGTGAAGAACGGAATGTCCCCGTCAAGGAGATCGGCGACCTCGGCATCCACGACGTCCGCGCTGGACGGGGCGCCGTGCAGCGCTTTCGCCTGCCGGGTCAGGACGTCGCGGGCGCGCTGGAGCGCCGGTGCCTCGTCGTGCAGGGACGCGGGATGCCAGAGCATCCTGGCGACTTCGACGTAGCACTGAGTGGGCCGAAGGACCACGCGCAGGTCGCATCCGGTGAATACGTCAAGTGCCGGGCGCAGTCGGCCGGAGCGGTCCAACGCCTCCAGACGGTCGCGCAGATCGCGGTAGCCGCGCACGATGTCGTGCCGGTGAGCCATCGGGTCGGGGTCACGCGCGGGCAGGTTGGCCGAGCCGGGGATGTCGGCGGGTTCCATCGCAAGCCGGGCCTGGTCGGTGCCCGCGTCGGCGATCACCGGTACGGGTACGAGGGGCTGTTGGCCGGGCAACGCGCCCACCGCCGACATGTCCACGCCCTGGAGGGCGAGTTGGGACAGCCGCATGGGCAGAAGTCCGGTGCGCAGCACGGTGCGACGCACCGAGGCGGCGGCCCTGTCGAAAGCGTCCCCCAGCCCACTTGCGCCCACGTCCGGCTCGGGGCTGAACAGGGTCTCGCAGTCCACGACCCATGCGACGGGCCCGCAGGCGATGACGTTGTCCGCGTGCAGATCGGTGCCGCCGAGCAGCTGAACGACGCACATCCACTCGCCCAGCCCCTGGTAGAAGCGGGACTGTTCGGCGGTGTCGGCGCAGTACCGGTGGCCGATGTGCTCGGCCCAGCCGTAGCCGTCCCCTTCCACGACGCGCGGGACCCGGATCCGCCCCTCGGGCGGGGTTTCGGCCAGCAGTACGTCGAGGGTCGCGGCCAGCGCGGTATCCACCGCGAGCGGGCGCGGTTTGTAGACCGTGCGACCGCCTTCGAACCGTAGGAGCGCCACGGTCCGGCCACCGCGGTGCGAGTCACCCGCGTCCATGGAGACCTCCATGAGCTCCCCCGGCGCGGCTCGGAGCAGACCGTGCAGCCGTGGACGGTCCGCGGCCAGCCGGTGAGCGAGGGAGAGAACCGCTGCGCAGCGATTGCGCACCACGCGGTGCAGGCGGGGAGCGAAGGCCGGGTAAAGGGGGTCCAGACCCTTCCAGAACAGGGGGTCCGCTGCGAGTTCGATGAATTCGTCCCAGCGCTGTTGGGAGGTCGCGCGGGTGAGACGGCCGGACATGCGTGCCGAGTGAAGTTCGAGGAGGAGAAGGCGGTTGGCCTTGGGCCGTACGGCGCCGAGCAGACAGCGGCGGGCCGCGAGGAGCAGCGTCTCCCGTTCGCCGGCCGACAGCGGGTCCGGCACCGTGTGCAGCCGTTTCCGGAGATGTTCGAGCGCGGGCGCGACCAGGGGTTCCAACGCGGCGTCGAATTCTCCGGCGTCGTCGTACGAAACGACGGGACGAGGTCGGACGGGCACCGCCATACGCGAATCTCCTCCGGTCGAAGACCGACCCCTCTCCCGGAGCCACAACTGGCCCCGGGAGAGGGGTCGTTGGGGCTCGGATCAGCAGCAGGGCCGAGTACGCGATCCGGAACACGCGGTGCCGCAGGTCAGCGCGGCCACATCGATCTCGGTGAGCCCGCGTTCGGTTGCGGAACCGCCGATGTACAGGGCGCCGGCGGGATTGACCGCGCCCTCGGCCGATTCGGCGCCGGAGCGCCAGGCTCTGACCACACTGTCCGTAGAGGCATTCGATGCTAAGTGCATGGCGATACCCTTCCGCCGGTGCCCGTGCGCGCGTCCGGTGATGTGCGCCGGGGCTGCCGGTCACCGGCCCTTGGCTGGGAAGTACGGGAGGTACACGGTAGCGCCGGTGCTGAGCGGAAGACAGGCGTCCCCGGAAGGGGAAATCCCGCCGGTGTGGGTCTGGCGTGCCCCGGTGGCCGCGGCTGACGGACGGCCCGAGCGAGGTGACCATGGGGGATGACGGCAGCGCGATTCTGCGAGGCCGCGCGCCGTCGGGAACCTCAGCCGCCCGGTGCCCGGGGACACCTGTGTGACTCTCCGGCCGAGCCCCAGAATTCGGGGTTGTTCAGGCCTGGCGGCTGGTCGGGCAGCAGCCCGCAGGCCATCCAGGTGGTCACGCTCTTGTCGAGGTGCGACTCCAGAACATAGACGGCCTTGTTCGGCGGGAACTTGTTCTGGTTGTCGAGTGAGAGGAGTCCGGACGCCCCCGAGAAATTCTGAATGCCCGGATTCGACAGGCGTGCGTACACATCCGTCGGCTGGAAGCGGGCATCAGTGTTCTCGACGGTCTTGTACTGGGCGTACACCGAGTTGATCACTTCGGACGCCACGCGGAGTGAATCGTAGGCCCCTGCCGCGTTCCCCTCCGGCACCGAACCGTCCGGGAAGACCTCCCGGAAGCGGGACGTGAACTCCGAATAGGGACTGTTCGGAGCCTCCTTGCCGTTGGAGTTGTTGAACATCACGTAGTAGGGCTTCAGCACGGAATGCCTCTTGAGCATGTCCGCGGGGTCCTGAAGGTACTTTGCCGCTGTGCTCTCCGACAGGATGGCAACCTGTTTGCCGTCCGCCTTCCGGCAGTCCGCGGTGCCCTGGAGGGCGTCGAACAGCTCCGGCATCTCGCCCGAGCGTCCCGCGTAGACAATGAAGCCACCCGTGCGGCGGACCTCGGTGCACACGTTGCGGGCCACGTCCGAGACGATCTGCCCGATGCGGTTCTCGTAGTAGGGGACGGTGACCACCTTGCCCCTCTTGTACCTCAGCGCGAACTTCGCCTCCAGGTCCGCGCTGAAGAATTCGTCGTCCGGGTCGTACACCACGACCGCCGTCCGCCTGTCGTCCACCTTGCTCGTCAGCTCGCCGATCTGCTCCGAATGCATGGAGAAATCAGCCATGATCTCAGCGATTCGGTCGTTGGGTGGAGACACCTGGAAGTAGGACGAGGGGGACTTGTCGTCGATCATTCTGCTGCCGGTGACGGAATTTCCGATGACGGGGATACTCGCTGCGGAGAGTTCCTGGACGGCGGCGAACGACGAAGGCCGGCTCTGGGTGATCCCGATAACTGCCGCGATCTTGTCCCGGTCCTTGCGGTCGATGATTTCCCGTGCGATATCGGGGCCGGATGAGTTCCGCGAGCCGTATGCGAAGTACTTGCCGGAGTTGGCGATCAGCAGACGCATCTGGACGATGTCCCCCTCCCGGCCGTTCACCTGGCTCTGTGCGGCGAGTGCGCCCCGCAGGCTCTGGATGCTGACCGGCGTGGAATCGCCGGGCTCCGCGCTCAGCGGCGCGAAGAACACGACGGTGCGGTAGGGCCGTTTGCTGTTCACCGCCATGTCGTTCTGTTTCGCGGCGGTCCTCTCGAGCGCCAGCAGTTCGTCGTCGCGGCCGACGACCCCCAGATGGCATTCACGCCCGTCGGTGACGCCCACGATCTCCCCTGTGCTCACGTGATGGCACGACGGCGGTCGGTCGGTGTGCTTCACCGCGTACAGCGTCGTGCCCGACAACAGGGTGAACACGGCCAGCGGGAGTCCCACGGCCCGTGCGTAGTCGCTCCGCCCGTTCGCCCGTACGGAGACCTTCGGATTCGTGCCCACCCAGCGGTCCGCCGGACCGTCGTCGTCGTTCGCGGACAGGGGGACGAGGTGGACGCAGGAGGCGGAACTGCGGGTGTACAGCGCGTGCACCCGGTCGGCGAGGCCTGTCACGCTCCGAGGATCGGCGACGACCGTCTGGGCGTACGAGGGGGGCTCCCCGGCGAGTGCTCCCAGCACCATCAGCGGCGCCGGCCGTTCGGTGCGGGCGATGTCCGCGTAGGTGTCGAGGAACTGGCGCACGGGCGTGCCCTCGTCGCCCACCGCCGGGAGGAGCAGGACGAAAGGCCACTGCCGCCTGGCCCGGTAGACCCACAGTCTCGACGGTCGTGCGGCCCTGGACAGATCGTTCAGGAGCGCCATGAGCAACATGCGCTGGATCAGCGCGTGGTTGCTCCGCGCGGTGCCGGACCTGGTCATCGCCGGCGCCATCCGGAGGAAGTTCGCTCCCTTGGGGCGCCGGGAGCCCACCCAGCGCAAGGTTCTGCGTCTGCTGAGCCACAAGCCGTACAAGCGCCGGGGCAGTCCCACGACGAGCAGTTGGAACAGCGAAAGCCAGATGTTCGCCAGGACGTTGGTGCCGGTGGCCCCGGCCAGCCGGGCGAGAGTCCCGAAGAGGGGGCGGCGGCCGATGAGCTGGAGATACAGCTCGTCACGCAGCCGCCGCCGCTTCCCGGCCGCCGAACCGGCGCCCACGGATATGTCGAGCACCGCACGGCACGTATGGAAGCGGGGGAGCCTCAGCTCGCCCGCATCGTGCGGCATGGAGTTCTCCAGCTGGTCGACGATGCCGTCGAGCAGGGCGACATGCTGCTCGACCGGGAGCGTCGGATCCTCGCCCGGCTCGGGAGCCCGCGGAGCGAAGTCGTCGTCCTCGATCAGCGCGTGCGGGACGAGGTCGACCGTGCGGTCCAGGTCGCGTTCGAAGAGACGGTCCTGGTAGCCCATGATGATCGACCGCGCGGTGGAGCGAACATCCGAGGGTTCGGCCGGATCGACCGGGCCGGAAGCGCCGGCATCGCGCCGCAGGAGCACGACGGGTAATCGCCGGCTTCCGTGCCGCTTCCCGGCGAACACGTCGAACTGCTCGATCAGGTACTCGATCCCCTCGGGAAGCGGTCGCTGCACACATGCTCCTTCGAGCCTCGGGACGGCCCGGGGCCGCTCCCCGCCATCCTCCGGAAACGCTGCCGCGAAGCGGGAGGTCGGCCACGGCGAGGTGATCGACCGTTCCGCGTCGGCATCGGAATCAGCCACACTAGCGGTGACGGTGTGATCGCCGTGGGTGAACGAGTCGCTTGCCGGGAGCCGGTGGGGCCGAGCAACAGTGCCGGCTGCTCGGTCGACGAGCGAGGGGCCAACAGCGCCTTCGTGGCGGCTTGCGCACTCACCGCGGCGGGCCGACCGTGAGGAATGCCCCGGTCGTCGATGCCGGGCCGAAGGCAACGTCGCGCGCGAATCGGTGACCCGGCAGATCTGGGCGGGGCAGCTTTGCGTCTCGCGTCAGTCGTCCTTGCTCTGCGGGGCCTCCTCTGTGCCTGCCGCCGTCCGCGACGGCGCTGTCCGGTTCGTCGCGGTCGGCCACTTGAACTCGATCTCCAGCTCGATCTCCCCGTTTCCGACCTCGACCTCTATCTCGCTGCGCAGGTCGTCGGGGATCCGCAGGCTCAGCCTCCCCGGGCCGAGCTCCAGTTCGGCTTCGCCACCGTGCTTCAGCGCGGCGGCGAGCGCCGCGAGCTGATCAGCCGCTTCAACGCGTGACAGCGAACGCTTCTGCTCAAATTTGAGGTCCTTCATGGGTCTCCCATCCGGCGCAGAAAGCAGATAGTGCCCATTCTGACGCCATGCACCGGATCGGACATCTTCACGGCCGTTCGGCCTTCGCCGGGTGTGTGTTGCTACGGCCGTTGGCCGCGGTCCTCCGCGACGATGCGGCGGCCGGTGACGCGCCGGGGGGTGAGGGTGAGCCACAGGGTGCGGCTGCCGCCGCCGGCCCAGGGGGCGGAGTGGGCCAGTTCGTTCAGGTGGCGCACTGCGTCCGGGGCGGTGACGGCGTGAGCCGCTCCGACGGCGAGTACGCTCCAGCCTTCGCTCATGACGTCATCGATGTGGTCCACCTCGAAGGCCACCTCATGGCCGTCGGCAGCCGCCGGAACGGAATCGGGAGCGGTCCGGAAGGCGATGTTCTCGTCATCGACGCAGTAGTTGAGCGGAAGAACGGCCGGGCCGTCCGGGGTCGTGACGGCCAGGCGCCCCACGCCGTAGGCCGAGATCAGGGCCCAGCACTCCTCACGGCTCAGCTCGGTGAACTGCGGGTGCCGGGCGGCCTGGCCACGGCCGGGCGGCACGTCGGCCAGGCCACCGGTGAGCTCCTCGACGGTCGTCTCCAACGCGTCCGCCAGCCTGAGCAGAAAGCCGGGGCCGGGCATGGCGGAGCGTTGTTCCACGTACTGGATGTATTCGGGCGCCGAACCGGCCCGCCGCGCCACGTCGGCCAGGGACAGTCCCAGTTCCTCCCGGCGGTGCGCGACTCGTCTGCCGAGGTCGCCGTGAGGGAGCAGCGGGGCGGACGGGGAGCCGGCCGGAGGTTGCATTCTCAAACACATCCCTTGATCACGGGGCCGGCACCGGAGTGGTTGGCCCTGGCTACCACGCGGGACAGGACACCACCCCTCGCGGGAACGCGTCCGTTCTTCCAGCCTGCACCGCTGCCGGGCCGCGCGCATGGCCGACCGGCCGCTCGGACACCGAGGGTGTCGTCCGCCCACGTCGGCCCCGGTGGCCGAACATGCCCGAAGCGGGCCTGACCGTCCCCGGGCATGTCCGGCCTACGCCTCCCACGGAAGGGTCGGGGCGCGGCCTCGTCGGCCGTGCGACGCCTGATGGGCGGGTTGCCGGAGCGCTGTCGGTCCGCAATCCCGGACGTGAGGCGGGTCCGTGCCGCGACCGGGGTCGGTCCGGCCGAACGCGTGTCCCCGGCGCGGACGCATGGTGATCGCTATGCTCGGGAGGGTGGCTGAACTTTCTCCAGAGGTGCGCAAGCTGCTCAGTGGCCGGAACATGGCCCATGTCGCGACGTTGATGCGTGACGGCGCCCCACACGTTTCACCGGTGTGGATCGCTGTGGAGGGGGACCGCCTGGCGATCTTTTCCGCGACTGAGAACGTCAAACTCAGAAACCTGCGCCGGGACGGCCGCGTCGCTGTCTCCGTCTGCGACGAACACAACCCGTATCGCAGCGCGGTGATCCGCGGCCGGGTCGCGGAGGAGATCCAGGGGGAGGAGGCCGCCGTCATCATGGACCGGATAAGCCGTCGCTACATCGGCAGCGACTTCCCCATGCGGACGGCCTTCGTATCGTTCATCGAGCCCGAGCATGTGCTGTTCCAGGACCTTCCGTTCGAGCACCCGTCGGAGCCCTGAAACCCACAACAGCGGTAGTTTCGACCATCCGTTGTACGGCCGGAGCGGCGCTGAGCGCGCAGGCCGCCGCATCCGCCCGTGGTGAAGCGGCGTGACGTCCTGCCCACGAGAACCGGGAAACCCCGGAGCCAGCGGGCTGGTGCCGACGGGTTTCCCGTATCTCACGACCGGACACCTGACGGAGCACCACTACCGATGCGTCGGGCCGCCAGTACTCGGACCCTGGCTGCCGCGCACGTGCCTTCGAGGGCCCTATTGCGCGGCCGCGCGCAGGCGCTTGCCCCGCCTGCCCGTCACCATCTTGACGGGGATCAGCACCGCCCACCACAGCTTCGCGGCCGACGGGGAGGCGAAGGCGAGCGGGACGGCGACGGCGAAGACCAGCACCGTCGACGCCAGATCGGCCATGTCGTTGCGGGCGACGGAACCGGGCAGCGCCCTGCTACCAAGCCATGGGCGCTTCCACAACACGACCGTCAGCGCCAGCTGTGTGGCCCCCGTGGCGGCGACGGCGCCGGAGTAGACGGCCACCGCCTCCGGCAGGTCGCCGTACTCGGCCAGCAGGGTGGTGGGGAAGGGCATCAGGGCGATGAGCCCCAGGCCCAGGAGCGCGAGCTTGATGACCGTCCCATCCACATCCCGCACGTACCGGAAGATCTGGTGGTGGCCCCGCCAGAACGCCGCGACAACCAGAAAACTGAGGGCGTACGCCCACACGTTGGGCATCACATCACTCAGCGCCTCGTCGAAACCGGCGGCGTCCAGCCCGGCGGGAAGCGTAATGTCCAGCGCCAGCAGTGTCATCGCGATGGCGAACACCCCGTCCGAGAGCGCGAGCATTCGGGCCGCTGTTCCCTCGTCGTCACGCGCACGTTGGTGGCCGTTCACGACGCCACCCTAGGCGGAAAAGGTCCGGAGTATTCAGATTGATCCCATGGACGTGTTGAGCCGTGGCAAACGCAGGTGCCGGGCCATGGGCTTGGCCGTCGAGCGGGTGATTCCCGGACCGGCCACTCGACGCTTTGCGGTTGCCGGTCGCGCCAGGGGGGGCCGTCAGTCGATGCCGAGCTCCGCCATCCTGCTCCATCCGGTCGACCCGGCGATCGTGGTACTCACGATGTCCGGCGCCCGTTGCACGAGGGGCCGCATCGTCTCGATCGCGGCACGGAAGTGATCGGAGTTGACATGCGCCTCGGCGGCATCGTCCTGGAAGGCCTCGACCAGGACGTAGGTGTTCGGGTCTTCGACACTGCGCGACCACTCGAACCACAGGTTGCCGGGCTCCGAGCGGGTGGCGCGGGTGAACGCCTCGACCCGGGACGGCCACTCGTCCGAGAACTCGGGCTTCACTGGGAACTTCACAACGATGAAGATCATGTGCTTCAGCCTAAGGGCTGTGAGCCGGCGGTGCGGCGCCGGCGCCGAGGGGCACGGTCGTCGCAGGCCACCGCAGTCCAGGCCGCAGGCTGTCCGGCTGAACCGGCGGCCCCCGCGGCCCGTACTTAACTGGGCAGCGGCAAAGGCTCGCCGCACAAGACCTCGAAAGGGAGGAACATGATGACGCAGTGGAGTGAACGGGCAGCCTGCCGCAGTACGGATCCGGACGATCTGTTCGCCAAGGCGCCAGAGCAGAAGAAGGTCAAGGCGGTCTGCTCCACGTGCCCGGTGCAGATCGACTGCCTGGCCGAAGCTCTGGACAACCGGCTCGAGTTCGGGGTGTGGGGCGGCATGACGGAACGGGAACGCCGCGCGCTTCTGCGGCGCCGCCCCGCTGTCACCTCCTGGCGGAGCGTGCTGGAAATGGCCAGGACGGAGCACGAGCGCCCACGCGCCGGCTGACCGCGCCCACGCTGCGACGGGCAGGGGTGTGTCTCAGCGGTTCCGGCGTCATCCGTCCTTCGCGTGCTCTGATCCCATCCGAGCGCTACGTGGCCAGCAATGCGGCAAGACGGGCAGCGGTGCGCTCGCCCGCCCTCTGCTTGATCAGTCCCTCCTTGGCGGCCGCACGAAGCCTGACCTCCGAGCTGTTCTCTGCGGCCTTCGTCACCAGCGCGGTGACCACCACAGGGTTGAGGCCCCCTGCGCCGGCGCCGACGAGGACGCGTATCGTCAGCTGGTCACTGCCGGGTTCACCGTGGGCAAGATCGATTCTTCGCCCCGCGCGTCCGAGCTCCTTGGCCACACGCGCCACGGCTTGTTCGAAGGGGAACGGGAGGACAACGTCGACCTCATGGACGTTCTTCTTCATCCGCAGGGCCACGAAGCGCGTCAAGCGACCACCGCCGCTTGTGCCCGAGGCCAAAACGCCGAGCTCGTCGGCCAGGATCTCGTCCTCACTCCGGTGCACGTGCCCTCCGTATCGTCGCTTCACCGACCGAGCGCGCCAGGCATGCCATGAGTTTCCACTCATGGCAAGGGCTGATCGGCTCGCCGCCGACTCCGGCAGCGCCGTCTGCGGCTTCCGCGCTGAGCGGCACGGCCGGTCCGGCCGGAGCCTAACGAATCCGACTGCATCGAGTGGACTCCCGCGGACGTCCGGGGCATGAGCGATTGCCGTGAGATCGTCAGCAGTGGATCCCCCGTGGGGCGCTTGCATGTGCACATGGATGAGGGTTCGGCTGATCTGCGGGGGAGGGTGGACCCTAGGCGGACTTGAGGCTGCGGCTGCGGGTTCCCGTCGGTGCGGGGCCAACTCGTCTTAGAAATCGCGAAGGTGTCCTGCTGCTAGCTCGGATGTGACCACCGGTGCGGGCGCCGCGCTCCGGTTGCCCGCCTCGCCTCCATCGGGATCCCGTCTCTCCGTCAGGCGCCTGCGTGCTTCCCTCCCCGCTTGGGCCGTTCCGCCGCGCTTACCGGCGGTATCTTGCCGAAGTCGCACCCCGTCTGGCTTGAAACGATCGAGAACGTAAGGAACTTGTGATGTTTGCTGGTGGTCCGGGCACGCGAATGATCGGAATAATCTCTCTTGCAAAGCGCATGTGGGAGGGGTTTACGGCATGTCATGGGATACACCTCCTGAGAGCCACGGTCGGCGTACGGAGGGGACCCGATCCGGGGGCCTGCCGAAGGCGGGTACTCCGGACTTCCCCGCAGCCGGCGTCGACGCACCCGGCGGGACAGGCAAGTGGCGGTCCGCGACCGACGAGGCGGAGCGGGCCCAGCGGGTACAGCGTTCGGCGCAGCTGGAGAGCGAGGCGATTCTCGAACGCCTGGCGGTTCCGAGCTACTTGAGAGAGACCGAACCGGGAGGTCCGGATGAAGGCCCCCTGCCGGGGGAGCAGGAAGCGCACAATCCGGTGCAGACCGGCCCGGAAGCGGATGAGAGTCAAGCGCTCGGTGGGAGTCACCTTTCCGAGCACGGGCGGCACAGAGCGGGGGACCATGGACGGCAGGCGAGTCCACGGCTGAGGGCCGGACTGGTTGTTGCTGCCGTGGCGGTGCTCGGAGCTTCGGTACTGACCGGCGTACTGCTAGACGGCAGGGGGGAAGGCGAGCAGCCTCTGATGGCCGACAATCGGGCCGCGCTCCCGACGGTGTACACCACGCCGAGCGACTCGCCCATTCTCACCGTGCCGGTGGGCCCCAGTCCCTCCTCGGCCTCACCCTCGCCTTCCCCCAGCCCCTCGAAAACGAAGAAACCCCCCGCCGTGCGCACCCGGCCCGCGCCGCCTCCCACCCGGTCGGCGGCTGTCCGCACCCCATCGGCCACCCCGCCCCCGTCGCCCACGCCGGCACCCGTCGGGCTCAGCTTCGGTGACAGCGGGCAAGAGGTCGCCGACCTCCAGTGCAGGCTCGCGCAGCTGTCGTTCTACGAAGGCCGGGAGGACGGCTACTTCGATCGGGGCGTCGAGAACGCACTGGCCCGTTTCCAGGACGACTGGGGCGTGCAAGGAGAACCGCGCGGTACGTACGGCCCGGAAAGCCGCCGCCTCCTGGAGTCACGGACGATCTCGCGGAGTCAGTTCCACGACGGCTACGACGACGGATACTGACAGTCCTACGGGGCCGGGGCTCCTTGCCTTCGGCCCCGGCCGACGGTGGGTTTCCCGTCCGTACGAGGCGGCCAACGCGCCACTGGCGAGACCGTATTGCCGTCATGTCCGCGTGGTTGCCGACGTCGGGGGCACCCGAAGTCAGGTGAAGACTTCCACACCGCACGCGGAGGAACAGCGTCGGCAACCGGACGCGGCGCCGAGGCGCTGGGTGAAGCCGGTCGTCGTGGCCGCCGTGCTGCTGGCGCTTTTCGCGCTCATCGGCCGGCTCGGCCCGCTCCCGGGCCTCGGTGATCTCCTCGGCGACGAGACCCGCGACAGAACGGGTCCCGCCCTGCTCAAGTCCATTCAGGACATGAGCCGTTACGAGGGTGCTGCCGGCGACTTCCAGGTGGTCGTCGACTTCCAGAAGGACGCGAAGTTCCTGCCCGACGCCATCCGCGGCACGCGAACCCTGTACGTGGCCGCCGGTTCGGTCACCGCCTACGTCGAGCTGGGCAGGCTCGACCACGAGGACGTCCGGGTGAACTCCGACCGCACCGAGGCCGTACTGCGTCTGCCGCACGCCCGCCTCGGCAGCCCAGCCCTGGACCCCGACCGCTCGTACGCGGTGTCCAAGGAGCGGGGGCTGCTGGACCGCCTCGGCGACCTCTTCTCGGACAACCCCGCGGACGAGCGCGCCGTGCACCGGCTGGCCGCACGGCACATCGGTGACGCGGCGAAGCACAGTGAGCTCACCGCACGGGCGGAGAAGAACACCACCACCATGCTCGAGGGACTGCTGCGCTCGCTCGGCTTCGAGCGCGTCACCGTCGCATACGGCTGATCCGGCTGATCCAGCTGACATGGCGGCGCAGCGATGGCGCCGGCCGTGTGGGACCTCCGGCGTATCCGGTGGCGATCCGCCGCGGGACCTCCCGGGTGGTCGGCGCAGCCGCGAGCTGCCGATCAGTTCGCAGGCTCCGGGAGGCGTCGAGGGCGGCCCCGGGCCCGGCTCGATCGCGTGTTCCCTCGATGGTGAGGAAAGTTACATTGTCCTAATTTGGATCATTTAGTGGACTATTCTGGGCGAATTCGCTCGTGCGGGTCTGGCTCTTTCCGGCCGAACGCACCTTTCCGGCCGTCGGCGCTACAGGGAGACACATGGCACCCGCACGAAGCAAAGCAGGCAACTGGCGGATTCTTCTGCCTGTCGCGGGCGGGTCTGTCGTGCTCGGCCTGGGGGGCCTCTACATCGCAGGGCTGGTGGTCGGCGACGACATCGCCGAGGGCACCACGGTGCGCGGCGTCGGCATCGGTGGAATGAGCCGAGCGGAGGCCCAGCGGGTCCTCGACCGCAAACTCGGCCCGGACTTCGCGGCGCCGATCGCGTTGAAGATCGGTGACCGTGTCGAGAAGGCCGAACCTGCGGCGCTCGGGCTGTCCCTCGACACCGTGGCGACCGCCGACCGCGCCGCAAGCGCGGGATCCGACCCGTTCACGGTGATCGGCAGGCTCTTCGCCTCCGGTGGCGGGGACGTCGAGCCCGTGATACACGCCGACCACACGAAAAGCCTGGCGGCAACCGAACGTATGGCTACGGCTACCGAGCGGAAGGTTCGGGACGGGGCCATATCGTTCGACAACGGCAGTGCGAAGGCCGTCGCTCCCGTCACCGGCGTCGCCCTGTCCGCGGCCCAGGCCCCGGACACCATCCGTGACGCCTATCTCCGCACGGCAGGTACCGGCCCCGTGGTGCTGCCGGTGAAGCAGACACAGCCGCGGATCGGCCCGGTTGAGACCCAGCGGGCCATGAAGGAGTTCGCCCAGCCCGCTATGTCCGGCCCGGTTACGCTCTCCCTCGGCGAAACGCGCATTGCCGTCGGACCCGACACGCTCGGCAGGCATCTGGCGATGAAACCCGACGGCAGGAACCGTCTCGTGCCCGCACTCGACTCCAAGGGCCTGCTCGCCGAGCCCGCCGTCTCCCGCCCGCTGCGGGACGCCTCCCAGGGCCCCCGGGACGCCGTGCTCAGGCTCGACAGCAACGACCGTGTCGTGGTGGCCAAGGAAGCAGATGTTGCGCGACCGGTCACCGACAAGGCGCTCGAAAAGGCTGTCCTGCCTCTGCTGACCCGCACCGGCGCGGCCCGGACCGGCGAAATCGCCGCCGTCCCGGTGGAGCCGCAGATCACGCGAGCGTCGGCCCGGCGACTCGGCATCAAGGAGAAGGTCTCCTCCTTCACCGTCGCCTTCCCGGCCGCCCCCTACCGCAGTACCAACATCGGTCGCGCGGTGGACCTCATCAACGGCTCGGTCGTCCTGCCCGGACAGGAGTGGAGCTTCAACCGCACGGTCGGCGAGCGCACCAAGGAGAACGGCTTCGTCGACGGCATCATGATCAACGACGGTCGGTACGTGAAGTCTCCCGGCGGCGGCGTTTCCGCGGTCGCCACCACCATGTACAACGCCATGTTCTTCGCGGGCGTCAAGCCCGTCGAGCACGGCGCTCACTCCTTCTACATCGAGCGCTACCCAGAGGGCCGCGAAGCCACGGTCGCGTGGGGCACCCTCGACCTGCGCTGGATCAACGACTCCGGCCACGCCATCTACATCAAGGCCGAATCCACCGACACATCGGTGACCATCACGTTCCTCGGCACGAAGAAGTACGACGAGATACGGGCGACCAAGGGACCGCGCACCGACATCAAGCCGCCGCGCACGCGCACCGGCAGCGGACCGAAGTGCGAGGTGCAGACGCCTCTCGAAGGGTTCGACGTATCCGTAGGACGCGTCTTCGTGAACAACGGCCGGGAAGTCAAGCGCGAATCGTTCAAGACCCACTACACGCCTCGCGACAAGGTCACGTGCGCTCCGGAGAAAACGGCCTCGGCCGCGGGCCGGCCGGACGCTCCGCGCGCGACGACGGCGGGCGACAGCGCGCCCCTCGGCTGAGCGGCCACGCTGCGTCACCGGTCGGTCGTGGCCGCCGCTGCCGGCCTTGCTGTCTGCTCCGTCGCTGACCTGCACGGCGGAGCCCCGACACGGACGCCCAGGAGCTGACTCCCCGACGTCCCACGGTGGGCGCTCGCCGGGCGCCCACCCGGCCCTGACGGGATCAGAACTCCTCTGGCTCCGGGATCACATGCATCGCCGCCTCCTCCGCCGAGGCCGCGCCGTCGATGCCGACGTCGGTGGCGATCAGATCCTTCTCCAGGCCGGGGTGGGCTCCCTCGTCGGGTGCCACGAGCCTCCCAGCGCGCTCCGCCCCGACCTCCTCGTCGATCAGCTCGCCGTCCGTGTCCCAGGCGTCCCCCAGTTCGTCGCCCTCGGCGACCGTGACGTCCCGCACTTCCTCGGACAGCCGCTCGTCAAGGCTCTCGCCCCGCCGCCCCTCCGCGGCGGTGGTGCCCCACCGCTCCAAGGCCCACGGTTTCTCCGGCGGGGAGTATCCGTCGGAGAGGATCTGCAGCGCGGGATCCTCCAGTGTGTCCTCGGCGTCCAGAAGCCCGGCATCGTCCTGCACCTCGGACCCGTCCGGCTGGTAGACCTCGTCACCCATGGGGCTCTCGGTCATGTCTCCTCCTCACGGCTCCGTGCTTCCAGTCTCCGTCACGCCGGGGCCGAGGGCGCCCTGTGGCCGAACCGACCCGCCCGTCCGGGCGCCAGCGGGGCGGCGGGTCGCCGGTCACGGCGTAGCCACGCGGGCCATGGTCGTCGGCGGGGACGTCGCCACGAGCCTTGCGCCACGAGCCCGGGGCTCGGCACGCTCCTATGGGCTGTCCGTTCCGCCGGGCGGCCGAGGGACCGGTACGGGTGTGAAAGCTGCGCTCCGTACGGCTACCGCTTCCCTTCCCTTGCCGCTGACGCCTCGGACCGGCGTGCCGGGCACGTCCTCGTCCGTGCCACACGGCACCCGAGCGCGCGGGTCCGCAGGTTCGGGCCGGGCCACCTGCCCGACGACGCCGAGGCTGCCCGCTCCCGTGATGCCTCCACACCAGATGCCGCCGTCGTGCGGGCGCGCAATGCGGTGCGCGCCGAGGCCGATTGGTGATCCGTCGGGAAGCCCCTCCGTGCGGGCGGGCGAGGAAGGGCGGCTCGGGGGACAGCGCCAGAGCCGGGACTGACCGGCCCATGAAGTGAACCGTGCCGGGGGGCACCGAACTCGGTCTGCCCCCGGCACGGTTCACCGTTCACTGCCCCGTGGGCCCACCGTGAGGCCCGACCATCGCGGCCAGCACGGAGCGCCAGTCCTCCCCGGGCTCTTCGCCCAGTGCAAGGGCCAGCCGGTCGGCTTGATAGTGCCAGGGGTGGTCGAGGTCCGGGTGCACCGTCTCGGTCAGCTGGATCTCGCTGACGCTGCCGAGAAGCCTCCGCAGTTCTCCGGCCAGGTCCGTCCACGAGACGTGACCGCTGAGTGCATTGGCCACACCGTGGACCGGAGTGTCCAGGCATGCGGTCACCGCCCGGGCCAGAGCGGCTGCATGAACCCACGGAGCGCCGTACCAGTCGCGGCCTGCGGTACCCGGCCGCGGGAGGGTGATCGCCTCCCCGGCGAGTGCCGCCTGGTAGAGCGAACCGGTCGCACCCCAGCGCAACTGGTCGCGCAGCCGGTCGTGCGGCCCCCACACAATGGGTGAACGGACGATGCTCGCGCCGCCCCGGCCCTCGGTGCGGGCTGCTCGCAACAGCAGCTGCTCGCAGTCGATTTTGGCCTGCCCGTACGGGCTCAGCGGCTGCCGCGACGGCAAGTCCTCGGCCACCCACCCCTCGGCGGGACGTCCATAGGCATCCACGCTGCTGACGAAGACGAACGGCCCGCCGCGCCAGGCGTCGACCATCACCCGCATCGCCGCCACGTCCACCTCGGGGCTCGTGAACGTGCATGCGGCATGGATGACCGCATCGGCGCTCCGTACGGCGGCGCGCAGACCGTCGAGGTCCGTCAGGTCTCCCTCGACGACCTCCACCCCGTCCCGGGCCACCAGGTGTGCCGACTCGGGGCGCGCCAGCGCGAGCACCGGCCGTCCCTGGGCGGCCAGTTCACGCAGGACGAAGGCGCCGACGCCACCTGTGCCACCGGTCACCAGCACAGTGCCCTCGCGTGTCCGCCGGGTCTGTGACGCTCCCGGGTTCGTCGGCCTGAGCGTCGCCGCGCGCTGCCTCGCGCGCTCGTCGAGCAGCCCGGAGATGGCGCGCGAGGTGCGGTGCTGCATCACATCGAGACCGGTCATCGGGAGCCTCAGCTCGGTACGCAGCCGTTCGGCGAGCTGTACGGCGATGAGCGAGTGGCCACCCAGCGCGAAGAAGTCGTCGTCCGGCGCGGGAGCCGTGCCCAGCAGCGCGGTGAACGCCGCCGTCACGGCGAGGGCCCGGGCCCCCCGCAGTGCGGGGGCCGTCGCTGCCCCGGGCAGCCGTCCCACATCCAGCGAGCCGTCGGCCTTCCGTGGCATCACGTCCAGGAGCGTCACCGCGGCCGGGACCAGCTCGCGGTTCAGACCCGCCCTCAGGTGGTACCGCAGCTGGACGGGGGAGGGACCGCCGGTCTCCCGGAGGACCGCGTAGGCGATCAGAGGCCCGGCGGCCGGTTCGGGAACGGCCGCGTCGGCCACCTGAGGGTGGTTGCGCAGCCGGGATTCCGCCGGATGGCGGTCGTCATCGGCCGAGTCCGCCCACGGACGGACGGGCAGCCGGGACAGCCTGAGCTGCGGGTCGGTGGCCACCGCGGCCAGCACCGCGGCGAAGTCGTCGGCAAGCCGGTCTCCCTCCGCTGCCTCCAGGGCGGCTTGCCCGTACTGGACCAGGCAGCCGGGTGTGCCGGTGTCCATGACCGCGAACGACAGGTCGAACTTGGTCTCGCCCAGGCCGACGTCGACGGGCTCGGCGACCGTGCCGGGCAGCCGCAGGGCGGTGGGCTCCCCGAGGACGTCTGCGGTGACACGCACCAGGGGCGTGCCGTCGGTGTCCCGTCCGGCCGCGCCGAGCCGTTCCAGGATCAGGTCGAACGGCACGTCGCGGTGCTGCTGGGCTTCCAGCAGCGTGTCCCGGGTCCGGTCCACGACGGTCGCGAAGTCCGGGTCACCGGAGAGGTCCACCCGTATCGGCAGGGTGTTGACGCACAGCCCCACCAGGCCGCGCATCGCCGTACCCTCACGGTGGGTTCCGGCGCAGCCGACGACGAGGTCGTCCCGGCCCGTGAGCCGGTGAAGCGCCGCGAAGGCCGCGGCGAGAGACACGGTGAACAGGGTGGACCGGTGCGCTCCGCCCAGCTCGCGCAGCGCCGGCAGCACCTGCGCGTCCAGCCGTGCGCTCCGGGCGACGGCGGTCCGCGTGGCCGGGGCGGCGGGCGGGTTCGCGGGCCGGGGCAGTGGCAGCGGTGCGGCTCCCGTGAGCCGGTGGACCCAGTGGTCCAGGCCGCGGCCCGGGCGGTCTGCCGCGGTGTGCTCCCGGCGGGCGAAGTCCGTGTACTGCGGCGGCTCCGGCAAACCGTCGGGACGCCCGTCCGAGGCTGCGGCGTACAGCTGCGCCAGCTCCTCGGCGACCCTCTCCAACGAGCCACCGTCGATGGATATGTGATGGAACGTCAGAAGAACCGTGTGGTCCAGTCGGCTGTGCCGCAGAACCAGCGCACGCGGGAGGGATCCCGCGGCCAGGTCGAACGGACGGCGCGCCTCCTCGACGAGAGCGGGCAGGCCGTCGCCCTTGGACTCCACCACCTCGACGGCGATGCGGCCGGGGGCGGGGAGTACCTCCTGGTACGGCTCGCCGTCGCGCTGCCCGTAGCGCGTACGTAAGATGCCGTGGCGCCGTACGAGCACGGTCAGCGCGGTGGAGAGGGCTTTCACGTCCAGCGGCCCGCGCAGCCGGGTGGCGAACGGCACGGTGTACCGGGCGCCGCCCTGGCCGAGACGGTCCATCAGCCACATGCGGCGCTGCGCGTGGGAGAGCGGGACGGGCGTTCCGTCGTGGACGGCGGTGGACGGCGAGGTGGCCGGGCGGGCACCGGCGCGGGCCCGCGCACGGCGCAGCAACTCCTCCTGGAACGCGGCGGAGGCGGGGGTGGTGTCAGTGGCCATCGGTGTCCTCCGGCGTCTCGGGGTGGAGATCGCGGTGCTGGGCCAGCAGCGCGCGTTCGACCAGCACCGCGTGTCCGGCCACGGTCGGGTCGGCGAAGAAATCGGGCAGGGACAGCTCCACTCCGAGCTCCTCGCGCAGGTCGTCCGTGACTACCAGTGCGAGAAGGGAGTGGCCGCCGTGCGCGATGAAGTCCGCGTCCGGCCGCGTCACCTCGCAGCCCAGACCGCGGCTCCACACATCGGCGACAGCCTGTTGCAGCGGAGTCAGGCGGGCAACGGGCGCTACCGCTGTCGACGAGCCGTGAAGCGCGCCGAGAGCGCGGCGGTCCACCTTGCCGGAGACCGTCAGGGGCAGCCGCTCCACCAGCGTCAGCTCGTCGGGGACCAGATGAGCGGGCAGCTGCTGTGCGAGCCGGGTCCTGAGCGCATCGGCACGCGGCACCGGACCGGGGGCGGCCACGACGAAGGCGGCAAGGCGGGCGTCGTCCACGGACGGCCTGCGCACGGTCACGGCGGCATCGTCCACGTCCGGCTGCTCGCGCAGGATGTGCTCGATCTCGCCGGGCTCGATACGGAACCCCCGCACCTTGACCTGGTCGTCGGCGCGGCCGTGGAAGTCGAGTGTTCCGTCGGGGCGCGCCGAGACCAGATCGCCGGTGCGGTACAGGCGGCCCAGCGCCGGGTGGTCCACGAAGCGTTCGGCGGTCAGCTCCGGCCGTCCCGCGTATCCGCGTGCCAGACGGCTGCCGCCGATCCACAGTTCGCCGTGTTCGCCCCGGGCGACCGGCTGTCCGTTCCCGTCCAGGACATGGGTGACGGCGCCCGCTATGGGGCGGCCGATCGGCACCGGGCCGTCGCAGTCGGCGTCGCTGACCCGGTGGGCCGTCGCGAACGTCGTCGTCTCCGTCGGCCCGTAGCCGTTGACCAGCTCCAGCCAGGGGAACACGCGCAGCACCGCTCGGGCGTGCTGGGCAGCCATCGCCTCACCGCCCACCACGACCGTGCGCAGCACGGAGAACACCCGCGAGCGGCGTGCCGCGAGCTGGTGGAACAAGGCGGTGGTGAAGAACGCCACGCTCACACCGTGCCGCTCCACCTGCTGCGCCAGATCCTCGAACGACGGCCGCTCCACGGTGCACACCACCACGGCGGCTCCGGCCGCCAGCGCGGACCAGACCTCGAACGTCGAGGCATCGAAGGTGCTCGGAGAGTGGAAGAGCACCCGGTCGCGGTCGGTGACCGTGGCGTACTGGGGCGCGGTGACCAGTTCGGCTATGGCGCCGTGGGTGACCTCGACTCCCTTCGGGAGCCCGGTGGACCCCGAGGTGAACAGGACGAGCGCCGTGGCGTGCGGGTCCTGTCCGGCCGGCGGCAGCGCCGCGCCGGTCAGAAGCGGCTCCTCGGGCAGCGCCATCGTGGCGCCGGTGAGGTTCGCGGATTCCAGCAGCTTGCTGTCGCCGATGGTCAAGGTCACCTCCGCATCGGCGAGCATGGCGTCGATACGGGGACGAGGGTGGGACGGATCGAGCGGTACGCAGGCCGAGCCCGTCCACCACACGGCGAGCTGCGTGAGCACCGTGCGGGCGGAGCGCGGCACGAGCAGTCCCACCCGGTCACCCGGACGGACACCGTGCTCGTGCAGATGCGCGGCCAGGCGGCGGGCCGTGGTGACCAACTGCGCGTATGTCAGGGTGGTGTCGCCGTCCATCACGGCGAGGGCGTGCGGTGTCCGCTCCGCCTGCCGCGCCACCAGGGCGGGAAGGCCAAGGGCGCGGTCGGACGGCGTGCGATCGGCCGGCACCGGGAACTCCTTCGGGACGTCGGTCGTGTTCGGTCGGCGAGTGGTCATCTCAGACCACCCCCGTCGCGCCGGCGGGGCGGCGCAGGTCGAGCAGGGCGGCGACGGCACGCAGGTCCGGCTGGCGGAGGAGTTCCGGTGCGCGCAGCCGCACACCGCTGTCCTTCTCGATCGCGGTCAGCAGCCGTGAGGCGACGATCGAGGTGCCGCCGGCCTCCGTGAAGCTGTCGTCCAGCCCGGTCGCGGGGTTGTCCAGCAGGTCGCGCACCCATCGCAGGACCAGCCGCTCGCTCTGGGTCGCGCCGTCGTCCGAACCGCTGTCGGCAGGGGTGTCGTTGCCGGCGGCGGCCGGCTCGGCCGGGGCCGCGGCCTGCTTCAGCAGTGCCGCCCGGTCCACCTTTCCGTTGGCGTCGAGCGGAAAGGCGTCCACGATCCGCACGGCGGAGGGCACGGCCTGCTCGGGCAGCCAGGACCGTACGGCGGACAGGAGAGCGTCCGGGGCCGGTGTGCCGTCGGCGAGGACATAGGCGACCAGGCGGGCGCTGCCGTCGGCGGAGCGGGGCGCGGTGACCACCGCACGGCGCACCGCCGGGTTCTGCTCGAGCGCGGCTTCCACCTCGGCCGGTTCGATCCGTACTCCGCTGATCTTCACCTGGTCGTCGAGACGGCCGAGGAACTCGAGGCTGCCGTCCTCCAGCATGCGCACCCGGTCCCCGGTTCGGTACATGCGGTCCTTCGGCGTCGCGCCCAGTGCGGGCGGAGGGGCGGTGAAACGGCGCGCCGTCAGCTCCGGGTCGAGGTATCCGAGTGCCAGGCCGGTGCCGCCGATGCGCAGTTCGCCCGCCTCGCCCCGTGGGGCGATATCTCCGTCCGCCGTTGTGACGACGACCGTGGCGCCCGGGACGGGAGTGCCGATCGGCGGCGCGGTGTCGTCGCGCGCTTCGGAGTCGGTGGCACGCATGGTGTGCGTGGTCGTGACGACCGTGGCCTCGGCCGGCCCGTACGCGTTGTGAACCGTGGCCGTCACATCCGCTCCGGGGCGTCGGCGCATCCGGTCGCCACCGACCACGAGATGACGCAGTTCGAGGTCCTGCGGCCACGGACGGTCCAGTACGGGTTCTGCCATCGGCGTGGCTATGGCGCAGACCGTCACGGCGGCGTCGCGCCACCAGGCGGTGAGTTCGGCGGGGTCCCAGCGCACCGCGTCCGGAGCGGGAACCAGCGCCGCACCGGAGGTCAGACCGCCCCAGAGCTCCATCACATGGGGATCGAACGCGGCGCCGATCAGCAGGGACTGGCGGTCGCCGGGGGCCAGACCGGTCTCGGTGCGGTACCAGTCCAGGAGCGCGGACAGAGCGGGCTCCGCGACGGCAACCGCCTTCGGCCGTCCGGTGGAGCCCGATGTCAGCACGGCGTAGAAGGTCTCCGGCGGGGCGGGCCTCGCACCCACCGGGGGCGGGGCGAAGGCGGCGACCGTGGCCGGCGCGGCGTTCGTCCCCTCGGTGGGCAGCGGAAGCGGGATCTGCTCGGCGGTCCGACAGTGCTCGGGCAGCACCGCGGGGTCGCCGATGAGGCAGGCCACCTCGACGTCCTCGCTCACGGCCTGGATCCGGCGCTCCCCGGGACGTGGGCCGAGCGGCAGATAGACGGCTCCGATCCGTGCGAGCGCGACGGCGGTGACGGCCAGCGCCGCGGAGCGGTCGAGGCAGACGCCGACCAGCTCGCCGGGGCGTACCCGCCCGCTCAGCGCGTGAACGACCTCGTCGGCGGCCGTGTCCACCTGCTGGTAGGTCCAGGTGTGGGCCCCGTCCACCACAGCGGGGGCCTGCGGACTGGTGCGTAACCACTCCTCGTAGCGGGAGAGCACTCCGGTCGCGGTGGGAGCGCCGTGCGCGATGCTCGGCGCGCCGTTCGTCCGGCGGGTCTTCGTGGGCGTATCGCTCAGCATGTCGGTCATGACGACTCCCTCGGCGTGGTTGCGGCGGCGTGGGTCGGAAGGGGCGGCACGGCGGCGAGTGCGCGCGCCTGGTCGGTGAGGACCGGATTCTGGAAGAGCAGCCGGAGCGGGGGCCGTGCCCCGAGGCGCGGTTCCAGCCAGGCCGCCAGCTGGGCAGCCAGCAGTGAGTGGCCGCCGGACCGGAAGAAGTGGGAGGACTCGGTGAAGCGGCTGTGGCCGAGCACCTCGCGCCAGCCCTCGGCGAGCAGGGCCAGAGCCGGATCGGTGAATGCCGCCGGGTCTGTCCCGTCGCCGGCTTCTTCCGCGGTCGACTCCAGCGCGGTGGCCAGACGTGTCAGCGCCACCCGGTTCGGTTTGCCGCCCGCCAGCGTCGGCATGACATCCAGCCGGCCCCAGCACCCGGGTACGAGTGCTTCCGGCAGGCGGCGGCCGAGCTCGGTGTGCAGTGCCTGCTCGTCCCACGGGTGACGGCCGTCTCCGTGCTCGACGAAGCCGACCAGGCGCGGCCCGCCGGGGGCCTCCCGGTCCAGGACCACGGCGCAGGAGCGCCCGCCCAGCACGGCCGACGCCGCGGCTTCCACCTCTTCCAGTTCGACGCGGTAGCCCCGCAGCTTGATCTGGTTGTCGCGGCGTCCCAGGAAGTGCAGCCGGCCCGTGTGGTCCCGGTACCCGAGGTCGCCGGTGAGATAGACCCGCTCGTCGTCCAGCGCGTCGACATGGACGAATCGTGCCGCGGTGGCGTCCGGATTGCCGATATAGCCCTCGGCCAGACCGGCGCCGGCGATGGCCAGTTCGCCGACCGCTCCGGCCGGAAGAGGGCGCAGGGCGGCGTCGAGGACGTGGATGCGCTCGCCGGGCAGTTCGGTGCCGAGGGGGATCTCGGCACCGCTCATCAGATCCTGAACGGTGATCTCGTGCACGGTGGAGCTGATTGCCGCCTCGGTCACTCCGTAGACGTTGAGCACCCTCGCGTCGGTGTCGGAGAGGAAGGTGCGCAGCGCATCCGCCGGGATGCGCTCGCCGCCGAGGACCAGCAGCCGCGGCGTCCAGCGCCGCTCGCGCAGCGCGGGCCGTAACTCCTCGCGGACGGCCAGGAAGTAGCTGGTGGGAAGGTTGGCGACGGTGACGCGGGTGGAGGCCAGCAACTGGGCGAGTTCCGCGCCTGCGGGCACCTCCTGGTCGGGTACGACGAGGCAGGCGCCGGCGTGTAAGGACGGCAGCACTTCTTCCAGCGCCACGTCGAACGAGGGCTGGGCGAACAGCAGCACCCGGTCACCGACGGCCAGGCCGAACCGCTCGGACACACCGCCCAGATGGTTCTCCAGGGCCGCCCGGCCCACCGCGACGGGCTTCGGTATGCCGGTCGAACCCGAGGTGTGGATGATGTACGCGGCGCCCGGCACGGCGGCGGCCGGTCGTGCGGCGGGGAAGGTTTCGGCGTCGACCAGCGCCGTCGGAAGGTGAGCGGGCAGCGTCACGGCGGCGTCGGCGGAGGTGAGGACCAGCGCCGGGCCGAGCCGGTCGAGGAGCAGTTCCAGCCGGGAAGCCGGGTCGGACGGCGAGAGCGGGCAGTACACGGCGCCGGTGCGCAGACAGGCCAGCAGCGTCACCACGGAGTCGGCCCCGCGGGGCAGCACGGCGGCGACCGGGCGGCCCGCGGTCACACCGGCGGCCCGCATGCGCCGCGCGAGGGAGGCGACCTGTGCGTCGAGATCGCCGTAGGTGATCCGGCGGGCCCCGAGCAGCAGTGCGGGCAGTGAGGCGTCGTGCGCAGCTGCCGGGTCGAGGGGGTCCGTGGCCTGCGCTTCGAGGGCCGCGACAGGGGCCGCTTCGGAGGCCGGTAAGGAAGGGGCGAGGTCGGCCAGTACGGTGGCGGGAGCGTCCAGATAGGCGCGCAGCAGGTCCAGGAACCGCTCGGCCAGCAGTTTGGCCACGTCCTCGCCGAAGAGATCGGCGTCGTAGTCCCACACCAGCGTCATGCCCGGCGCGCCGTGCCGGGGGCCGACGCCGCGACGGTCGTCGGGCAGCAGCACCACGTCGAGGTCGAAGCGGGTGGTGCCGGTGTTGAAGCCTTCGAACAGGCTGATCTCCAGGCCCGGGACCTCGATCTCGGGCAGGGCCGCGTCATGGGCGCTGAACATGACACTGAACAGCGGGTTGTCCGCGCCGGAGGTGTGCAGGGCCAGCGCGCGGGTCAGCTCCTGGACCGGCACCTCCTGGTGCGGCAGAGCGCGGATGAGGGTGTCGGTCACCTCGTCCATGGTGTCCTGCGCCGACGTCGCGGGGTCCAGGCGAAGGTGCAGCGGGATGGTGTTGACGAACATGCCCACGGCGTCCTCGAAGCCGCGCGGCCGGTTGCCGACCGCGGTGCCGACGACCATCCGGGAGCGTCCGCTGTGGCGGCGCAGGAGTTCCGCGAAGAGCCCGAGCAGCGTCGAGAACGGGGTCAGACCGCGCTCGCGCGTGTGGGCGCGCAGCCGCTCCGTCAGGTCGGCGCCGATCGACTGACGCAGCTGTCCGCCGTGGTGCCGTCGCCGCGCCCCTGGCCGGGTGAGACCGGGTAACGGCATGTCGTAGGAGGCGTCGCGCAGTTCGTCCGCCCAGTACTCAAGGCTCGCCCGGCGCTCCGCGGTCCGTGCGTCGCCCGCCTGGGCGCGTACGTGGTCCGCGTACGAGGTGGCGGGGGGCAGCGTGACGGGCTCACCGAGTACATGCGCACGGTAGACGGTGAAGACGTCGCCCAGCAGGATCGCGAAGGAGTGGCCGTCGTGGATCAGGTGGTGCTCGACGTGGACGAGCCGGTGCTGGTCGTCCGCGAGGCGTGCCAGTGTCCATCGCAGCAGCGGCGCCTCGAAGGTGTCGAGCGGGGTCTCGGCCTCGGTGCGCAGCAGCCGCGCGAACGCGGCCTCCGGGTCTGACTCCCCGGTCAGGTCCACTGTGCGCAGGCGTGGCGCACAGGCGTCGACGGCCCGCTGTGCGGGCATCGAGCCGGGGACCTCGACGAGTTCCAGACGGAGTCCGGGGTGGCGATCGAGGGCCGCCGCGAGTCCGCGGCGCAGGGCGTCGGTGTCGAGTTTCCCCCACAGGTCGAGGGACGCTGTGAAGTTGTAGGCGCGGCTGCCGGGCTGCACTTGTTCGTGCAGCCAGACGATCTCCTGCGAGGAGGAGAGGGGAAGCATGGGTGATCCCTGAGGTTGTCGGGTCGTGGTCTTCGGTCGCGGCCGGGAGATTGGTCGAACTCCCGGCCGGGGTCTGTCGGGCCTGACCGCGGATCGCGTGGTCCGGCCGTGCTGTGTGTGCTCTGTGGATGTGTCTCTTCGCCGCGGGACGCGGTGGTGATGCGGTGCGCTGGCCGGTAGGGCCCGGCCGTGCGTCGTCGCGGGTACGGCGGTGCTGGTCAGCCGACGGTGGCGTTGGACGTCATCGAGGCGGACAGGGCGTGTGACAGGGCGCGTCGGAAGGCGTCGAATCCCCTCTCGGCCGGCGCGTCGTCCAGCACCGAGCGGTCCCACACCATGCGGAGGTGGAGTTCCGAGGCGTGGGTGACGGACACCGCGAACGGGGCGCGTACCCGGCGTCCTTCGATGTGGACCTCGCGGCCCGCCACACCGCCCAGCTCCAAGGGAGGGTGATGCCGGGCGTCGTTGACGGTCAGCAGACCGTCCAGCCGCCCGGTCCACTCGGCCCCGGCCGACCGCGCGGCGTGCACGACCTCGTCGAAGGGGGTGTCCGCGCGGTCGAGGTCGTCCCACCAGTCGGTGGTCGTCGCCTGGGGGTCGCCGCTCGGGCCGTTGAGGGTGTCATCGGTCCTGGCGGGAAAGACAACGGTGTTGAGGAAGCAGCCGAGCACGGGCGCGGCCGCTGGCGGGCGTCCGCCCCAGGGATATCCGATCGGTGACACCCGGCCGGTCCCGTACAGGACACCGGCTGTCGCGCGGCAGGCATCGAGCAGCGCGGGAAACGGCACGCCGTCGGCCGGCGAGGGCAGCCGCAGTTCGGCGGCGCCCGTGGGCAGCGCCGCGGCTCCGTGATGCCGCGACCGCGGCGGCGGGGCATGCTCGCGCAGCGCGCGCAGCCGGTCGCCCCAGTATGCGAGGGCGGCGGGCGACCCGGCGCGTTGCTCCGCGTCGAGTTGCAGCAGTACGGCCTCGCGGTAGGAGGCCAGTTCGGCGGCGGCATCGGCGGGTGCAACCTCGTGCGGTGCCGATCCCTCGCGGTAGGCGCCGGTCAGTTCGTCGACGATGCGGGTCAGCGACCGGCCGTCGCATGCGGCGTGGTCCAGTACGACGGCCAGCACTTCCTCCGCACAGTCGTCTCCGCCGTCGGCCAGGTACAGCCGCAGGGGCGATCCCTCGGGGCGCCAGTCGCCCAGGGCCCGGCGCAGAGCGCCTGCCGAATCCTCACCGGGCGCACGAACGACGCGTTCCACGGGAACATCCGGTTCGGCCGGGCGGAGCACGGGCGTGCCCCGGACCACCTCGGGGCGGGCGCGAAGCACCGGGTGCCGGGCGGCCAGGTGGTTCGCCGCCGCCCGAAGCCGTACCGGATCCACGGTGCCGCGGGGGAAGGCGAAGAACACCGGGACGATGTCCGGGCGCCCGTCAGGGTCCATGAATCGCACCAGGACGAAGCGCCGCTGTGCTCCGGTGACGGGCAGCAGACCGGCTCCCGCATCGTCGGCGGCGATACGCCGGTAGCGGGCCACGTACTGGGCCGTGATGCTGTGGTGCACGGGTTTCCTCTCTGTCATGGCGGCGGCGCCCGGGTCGCGTACGCGGACGTACGGGTGGCACAACGGCGCGGGTGGCACAGCGGCGGGAGATGACCGGCGGTCGGGCCGGAACGAGATGGCTCGGGCCCGGGTCAGCCGACGGTGACGGGCTCGGTCCGGCCGTCCGTTTCGTGCGGGCCCGGGTCGTCGGGGGCGGCCGGCAGATCGCGCATGCGGCGCAGCGGGGAGAGCAGCAACGGCACGGGTACGGCGAGGAAGCCGGTGGCGCAGACCCACAGCGCGGTACGGGCGCCGAAGGGTCCCGCGAGGGCGCCGCCCACCACGGCACCGAGCGGCAGGGTGCCCCAGACCAGGAAGCGCAGCGTGGCGTTCATCCGGCCGAGCAGCCGGGGTGGGCAGAGCGTCTGACGGAAGGTGACCTGGGCGATGTTGTAGACGACGGCGCCGAAGGAGACGACTGCGGAGCCGACGGCGAACAGGACAGCGGCGACGCCGGGGCGGGACAGCGGCCACAACAGCGCGAAGGGGCCGGTGGCGAGGACGGAGAGCCAGATGATGCGGGCCTGCCCGATGCGGTCGGCAAGGGAGCCGGCACTCAGTGCGCCGACGAGTCCGCCGGCGGCGGACGCGGAGAGCATGAGGCCGATCGCGGCGGGCTCCAGGCCGATGACCCGCGCCAGGAAGATGGTCTGGGTGGCCATCAGCATGGCTGCGAAGAAGTTGGCGAGGCCGGTCGTTGCGGCGATGACCCGTAGCAGCGGGTGGCCGAGGACGAACCGTAGTCCCTCGACGATGTCCTTGCGCAGCGAGGCGCCCGGCAGGGGCTCGGGCCGGCGCTCAGATGGCCGCTTCATGGCCAGCAGGAACAGTGCGGACACGGCGTAGCCCAGTGCGTCGGCCACGATCGCCAGCTGCGCGCCGACGAGCTGTACGAGTCCGCCGCCGAGCCCCGGGCCCGCGACCTGGGCTGATGAGCGGACCGTCTCCAGGGCACCGTTGCCCGCCATCAGCCGCTCCTTGGGGAGCAGTTCGGGAAGGTAGCTCTGGTGGGCAACGTCGAAGAAGACGGTGGCCGCTCCGGTGACGAGAGCGACGGCGTACAGCTGAGCCATCGTCAGGACATCGGCCACGGCGGCCAGCGGGACGCTCGCCATGGCAAAGGCGCGCACCCCGTCCGCTCTGATCATCAGCGGGAGTTTGCGCATCCGGTCGACCCAGGCACCTGCGGGCAGCCCGATCAGGAGGAACGCCGCGGTCTCGGCAGCCGTCAGCAGACCCACCTCGAAGGCGGGCGCCCTCAGCACGAGAACCGCCACCAGCGGGAGTGCGACCAGGGTGACTTGGGCGCCGACCTGCCCGGCGGCGGCGCCGGCGAGCAGGAGACGGAAGTCGCGCAGGCGCAGCAGGCTGGTGGACGCGACAGGAGGTGAAAGGGCCATGGGCCAGACCCTCATGCCGAGGTGATCGACAGTCAAAACACAAACGTTACTTTCGGTCAGATCTTTTTCGCTATTGCCCCAGGATCGATAAATCTTCCGTCGATTCCGGTCAACGTCGGGATGAACATGGCGCGTTGTGGGTGAGTGGCGGGAGGACCGGCGCAGTGTTCCCAAGGGCGATCGGGTCGATCCTGCCCAATGCGTAGTGATTCGCTCCTCTGACCGAAAGTCTTCGCGGGTTCACCCTCGGTGCACGATCACGTGTCAACAGTCGCTATGGGCGCTTCGTCCTTGTACCGGCGTGTGGCCCTCCGCGAGGGTTCCGCCCCGCCCCGGCCGGGGCGGGTTCCGGGTCCGGTCGCTCGTGGTCGGCGCGGGACGGGTGCCGCCCCTGGAGCGGGGCCGCTGCAGGCCTGTGCTGAGCCGATCTACTCGCCCGCTTCCTCATCGAGCCGGTCGACGAGGACCATCGCCACATCGTCCGCGAGGCGCCCTTGGGTGTGGCGGATCAATCCCTGGTGCAGTTCATCGAGGAACTCGCGCGGGGTGCGGTCGCGCAGCGCTTCCATGGCCTCCGGCAGAGCGAAGAAGGTGTTCTCGCCGTTGCGGGCCTCTGTCACGCCGTCGGTGTACAGCAGCAGACGGTCGCCGGGGGCGAACGGGTAACTCTCCGCCTTGGCCGCCGGGCCGGTGACGAAGTCCTCCAGGCCGAGGGGCGGCAGTGGCGTGGTGGGCATCAGGGCCTGGATCCTGCCCTCACTCAGCACCAGGGGAGGCAGATGGCCGCGGTTGACCAGCTCCACCACGGGGCCGTCCGAAACCTGGGCTACGAGCGCCGTGACGAACGATTCCGCGGAGTCCACGTCATCGTCCTCGTCGATCCCGCGAGGCATGGCACTCTCCCGGCGCAGCGCAGCCGCGCAATGATTGAGAACCTCCACCAGGTCGACCTCGTAGTGCACGGACTCCCGGAAGGCCCCCAGCACGGCAGCGGCCGAACGCACGGCAGGGAGCCCTTTGCCGCGGACGTCCCCGACGATCATCCGCACCCCGTACCGGGTCTGCACCGCCTCGTACAGATCACCCCCGATCTGCGCCCCCGTCTCCGCCGCTACGTAGATGCTCGCCGCCCGCACCGGGCCCAGTCGTTCGGATACGGGCCGCAGCAGCACCCGCTGTGCCGCCGCCGCGACCCTGCGTATCTGTTTGAGCTCGCTCTGTCTGTGCGTGTGCACGGCGCTGCTGCTCGTGATGCTGGCCGCGGATACCAGGAAGAGAGCCAGGAAGTTGGTGTAGACCTGCTGGGTGCCCCACGCCTGGTTGTAGGTAGCGGTGAAGGCGCTGATGGCGAAGGCGAAAGACGCCGCCGCGATCGTGCCTTTGGGGCCCATGGTCACCGCGGCCAGCGCCGGCGTCGCGGTGAGGAGCGGGCCGGTGTACAGGAAGTGGGCGGGCGTGACCTCGATAACCACCACGAGCAGCGCGATCGCGAACGGCACACACTTCGCCAGTGTGATCAGGACCCGGCTGTGACTGCCCGCCCCGGGGCGGGGAGCGGGGCGGAAGAGCGACCGCATGGATACAGACTGCCTTGCCGACGCGCCATGCTCCACTCGGCGACGCCTTGTACACGACACGGGGGTCCGCCGTCGATGCTCTCCCGAGGTGCCGCGCGTGCCGCCGGGCCCGGCGGGTGACCCGTATCTGTCGACGGGCCGCTCAGCTGTCGCAAGGTCGCCTGTGCCGTGCCGTGCCGTGCTGCGCTCTGTGATGTGCTGAGCGCTATCTGTGACCGGTATGGCGTGAACCTCTATTGAGGCGGCCCCGGGGAACGGCGCCTGAGTGGTTGGGCCTGGATTCCACGCGGGACAGGATGCCATCGGCAGCGGGACCGCGTCCGTGCCCGCTCTGCCGGCCTGCACTGCTGCTGGGCCGCGCATGGGCCGACCGGTCATGGGGATCCCCGATCCGCCGACGGGGCCGCCGGCAGCCGCGCGATGGCCGGAAACCGGCGCTCGTCGTCGGAGGCGGACCGGAACGAATGCGATCATGGTCGAGTGAGGCCGAGCGGACCGTCACGGACAGGGAAACGCTGTGCGGCTCCGGAATCAGCGCGGGCGTCGCCGGCGGCGGACGGCTCTCCAGCAGTACCGCACCTGGTCCGACGATCTGAGCGCGTTGTGTGCGTCCTCCGCCTCACTTGCGGGTCAGTTCTGAACGGACGTCGGGTGATCCCCGTACACGCCGACAGTGTCGAACGTTGCGTAGTCACGCGAGAGGCAGGTCACCGGTCATGGCGCTCACACTCTATGTCGACCCCGAGCGCTGGAGAGCACAGCAGGACGCGGTGACCCAGCAGTTCCCGGGAATGGTCCCGGTCGTCAGGGGGAACGGATTCGGCTTCGGATACGAGACTCTCGTAGAGGAAGCCGTGCGCCTGGAGTCGGACGTCATCGCGGTCGGAACGACGTATGAGGCAGCCCGGATGAAGGATGTCTACAGCGGCAAGGTTCTGGTCCTTTCGCCTCACTGGCGGGGTGAGGAAGCGCTCGCACTACCGGGGCGGGTGATCCGATCAGTGTCCTGTGTCGAGAGCGTGCGCTGCCTGACGGGAGCCCGCGTCGTCGTCGAGGTGATGAGCAGCATGAAGTCGCCGGGCGTCAGTGAGCACGACCTGCACCTGCTGCGTTCCGGTGTCGAGAACGTCCGTCTGGAAGGGTTCGCCATCCATATGCCGCTCGACCGTCCCGACGGCTCGGACGCGGCCGAGGAGGCAATCGCCTGCATGGAGCGACTCGACGCCGCGCACTTGCCCTTGCACACGATGTTCGTCAGTCATCTGGAAGCCGAGGAACTCAAGCAGGTGCAGAGCCGGTTCCCCGACACGTGCTTCCGCGCCCGCATCGGGACCCGGCTGTGGCTGGGCGACCACGAAGCCACCCAGTTCCGCGCGTCGGTGCTGGAGGTCAGGCGCGTGGTGAAGGGGGAGCGCTTCGGCCACCGACAGGGAAAGGCCCCCGCAGACGGCTTTCTGGTGATTGTCGGAGGCGGTACGGCGCACGGTGTGGGCCTGGAAGCTCCGAAGGACCTGCATGGCGTGGTACCGCGGGCGAAGAATGCGGCCCGACTCGGTCTGGCCACCGCCAATCACCATCTTTCGCCCTTTGTCTGGATGGGCAGAAGGCGATGGTTCGCCGAGCCGCCGCACACGCAGGTCTCCGTCCTCTTCATTCCGGAGGACGTCCCGCAGCCGAAGGTGGGCAGCGAACTCCTGGCTCGCCTGGGGCACATGGTGACCCGGCCCGATCGGGTCGTCCACAGCTCCGCCCATGGCTGGCCGCCTGCCATGGGCCGGTCTTCTGAAGTGGTCTGAGCGCGGCGAGCCCCGCTCGCCTCCCGCAAGGACGTCGGGTGGAAGCTGCTCGGGGTGCCCCGCTGCGCGACACCCCAAACCAGTACGAGATCGAGTGAAGGTCATTGTCATGGACACTTCCGATGTCGTTTGGGTCCTGCTAAGAAGTTCGAGGCAGAGATCCTGCTACAGGGAGGTTCCATGAAACTGTTCCGAATCGCGGCATTCTCATCCTCTCTCCTCCTCGGCGCCGTCCTCGCTCTCACCGGAGCCGGCCAGGCACAGGCCTCGGACAGCGCCGCAGCCCTCGACTACGTGGCCCTGGGGGACTCCTACTCATCGGGACTCGGCGCAGGCGGCTACGACGGCGCGAGCGGCGACTGTATGCGCAGCAGCAAGGCCTACCCCAGGTTATGGGCTGCTGCGCATACACCCTCGTCGTTCGCGTTCACCGCTTGCTCGGGCGCTCGCACCGGCGATGTCACCGCCGGTCAGCTCGCCCCCCTCAGCTCGGCGACCGACCTCGTCTCGATCACCATCGGCGGCAATGACGCGGGCTTCGCCGACGTCATGATCACCTGCTTCTTCGATTCCGGGTCCAGCTGCATCAGCCGGATCAACCAGGCCAGGAGCTACGTCGACTCGACCCTGCCCGGAAACCTCGACTCGGTGTACTCGGCGATCAGGACCAAGGCACCCTCGGCCCGGGTCGTCGTCATCGGCTACCCCCGCTTCTACAAGCTCGGCCAAAGCTGTACAGGTCTGAGCGAGAACGCACGGTCCGCGATCAACGGGGCCGCGGACTACCTCAACACCGCCATCGCGAGGCGCGCGGCCCACCACGGCTACGACTTCGCCGATGTCGTCCCCGCCTTCACCGGGCACGAGATCTGCTCCGGGTCGGACTGGCTGCACAGCGTGAACTGGTCCAACATCGAAGCGTCGTACCACCCCACCGCGTCCGGACAGTCCGGCGGCTACCTGCCCGTCTTCAGCGCACAGGTCTGAGAGCAGCATTGACGGCATTCGCGGAGCAGGAGCCCTTGACCGTCGGCGTCTGCGGATCGCACGTCACCGGGAATCAGCCCAGTTGAAGCGCGCCTCGGCCGGACCGCGGATCTCCATCCGGCCGGCCGTGGTGCGTCTCGCCCCGCCTGGACGTCAGCTCGCCCTCTGTTTTGGGCCATCGGACACACGTCCAGAGGCTTCCCGCCGCAGTCCACCGACGGCGTCGCCGCAGCGACCCCACCGCCGGCACGCGCCAACCTGCTTCCAGGTCCTGGCGCGACAGATGACGATGTGCTGGCCGTGGGCTCCGTGAACATCCCATGGCCGCCGGGCGGCCGTTCTCGCGGACCGTCTCGCGCGATGAGACGGAACTCAGCGAAGAAACAGTGAATTTGAGCCAGACCCGTTACCATCGATTTGTTGATCGACAAACATCCGTTCGCCGAGGTTCTCCCCCCTGACGCGCACCCCGGCCACTCCATCAGGCTGAGCGCCTCCTGTCCTCCGGCACCAACAACTCACGGGTGATCATCTGTGTCCCATCCCCATCAGCCGCCCGCGTACGACGAGTTGTCCGACGCCGAACTCACCGAACTCGTCAGGGCCGGCGCCCCCACCGCCCTCCCTGCCACCGAGGAACTACGTCGCCGTCACCGCCCCCGATGCCTGGTGTACGCACGACTGTGCGCGCGGGACGAGGTCGAGGCCCGCCAACTCGTAGACCGGGCCTTCGCCCTTGCCTGGCAGGAAATCCGCCGCGGCGACGACCCGCACGGCCCCTGGCGGCACCGGCTGCTCACGCTCATCCACCGAGCCGCGGCCGACTGGGTCGCAGGCGGCCGCCGTGGCAGGCTCGATGACGCCTACGCCTCGTTCCTCGACACGATGCACGACGCCGGGCGCGGCCCGTCCGAGCCCATGGGACCGGCTTCCCCGGCAACCTGGAGTCCGAGCGAACGACGCTTTCTGGCCGCCGGATTCGCCGCCCTCCCCATACGCACACAGGGCCTGCTGTGGCACGTGCTGGTCGAGGAAGACGCCGAGGACGACATCCCCCTGTACGTCGGTGACCTCAGGGCCGACCTGCCCACACTGGTCGCGCGCGCCATCGACGCCTGCCACGATTCGTGTCTGCGTATCCATCTGGAAGCCGGCGCAGGTACCGACTGTCCGGGATTCGGCCGCATCCTGGACGCGGCTTCCCGGCGCGCAGGCGCCAGGGAGAACACCCATCTCATACGCCATCTCGTGCGATGTCCCGGCTGCTCCAACGCGCTGAGCGCCCTCACAGCCCTGGAGAAGGCTCCCCGGACCTTCATGGCCGACGCCTTGCTCGGCTGGTCCGGCAGCGCCTACCTCGCACGGAACGCTCAGGATCCGGACCCGGCCACCGCGACCTCCGCCGCTGACACGAGCGCGATGCGCACCCGTCCCGGCCGGCGCTTTCCGATCCGGCTCCTGCCGACCCGCGCAGCCCGCCCCGCGGCTCTTCTGGGCCTCGGCGTCTTCGTGGCCCTCGCGACGGCAGCCGTCGGCAGCGCGGTCCTGATTCCCGGCGTCAGCGCGGTCCTCGGTGCCGACCCGGCGAAGCCGACGGCCGCCACCGTTCGCCCTACCGGCGCCCCGACAGACATCTCGCCCGCCCCCCCGCCGTCGGATCCGCCCACGGCGAGCCCTTCGAAGTCACCCTCGCCCTCGCCCTCGCCGTCCCGCTCCGCACCCGTCCCGACGCCCTCCGTCTCCCCCTCGAAGTCCCGCAGGCCCGTGCCGCCCAAACCCCGCCCCTCGGCCAGCGGTCCCCAGCCGTTTGGGGGCACTGTGTTCACCTCGGTCGTCAACGCGGCTACGGACCTCTGCCTCACTGTGAGCGGCGGCAGCCTCCGGAACGGTACGGGCGTCATCAGCACCCCCTGCGAGACCAGTTCCCTCATACAGAAATGGCGCTTCGACGAGAACAGCCACCTGCGTAACCTCGCCAACACCGATTTCTGCCTCGATGCGCGGGACGGCACCGAACGCGGGGTCGGCATTCGGCGATGCGCCGACGCCGAGAACGGCGACGACGATCGCACTCAGCTCTTCCTCGCCGACTCCTCGGGGCGCATCCGCCCGCGCATCGCTCAGGAGCTGGCCCTTGAGCCCGGCGGCACGGAACCCGGCGCCTCGGTCGTGCTGTCAGAGGTCAGCACCGGGTCGAAGCAGCGCTGGAACGCCGGATAACCGGCACGCGGGCCGTCCCGCCGCGACGCCGGTCCTGCCTTCACAGCCGTGGCCTTGTACGCGTACGCAGGTGTGGCGCCGCGTCCGGCGTCCGCGAACACGGCATCAGGACCTGCCGGTTCGGCTGCGGACGGCCCGCGTCTGATCAGGAATCTGCGACTCCGTTATGCCTCTGAGCAGTCCGCGACGCGCGGCCCCGGCAACGAGTTGAACACTTGTGAACGACTCGGTGAAACTCGCTTCGATTCTGACAGAAAATGATGAAGTGCTGGCTAGCGTGCGCGCATATGAAACACATACGCACAGCGGGCGGGATCTGTTTCGCGCTGCTGTTCTTCGTGCTGGGCTTGGGAGCCCAGCCTGCCATGGCGCATGTCTCCCGAGAGCACGCCGAACTCGTCGTAGCCGCTGGTGACAACGTCACCAGCGGCCGCCTTATCGTGCACCGCGACCTGGTGTCCCCGGCGCGGGCCGGTGCCTGGGCGTCCTCGATGATGTCCGCCGGCTGCCCGGCCACCGGCTCGGGCGTACCCGGGGACGACGGTGGTGTCCCCGGCGGTGTCGTCATCGAAGTGGCGTGGAGCTGCCACATCGACGCGCTCGACCTGAGTGCGCTGATCGACAAGGGCGGACTGACCCAGGTTGTCGTCGAGTTCGACGGGACGGCGTCCGACGCGTCCGCGGCCACGCCGCTCGTCGACGCCAAGGGCGCGCACGCACTGCCGGCGTTCCCCTGGCTTGCCGTCGTGCTCTTGTCCGCTGCCGGTGTCGTTCTCGTACTCGCCTTCCGGCGACTGCCGTCCCTCGTCCGCACGCTGCGTACAAACCGTTGGTTCCAGCTCACGACCGCAGGGGCCGTGGCCCTGTCCTGTCTCGCGCCCCAGGCGGCCTTCGCCGACGACACGGCACCGGCCACCGTCGCCGTCAAGGGCACCGTGTTCAAGGACCGCAACGGAAACGGCAAGCGGGACAAGGGCGAGCGCCCCATGCCGGGCGTCGATGTCACCGACGGCGCCGTGTGGGCCACGACCCGGGCCGACGGCACCTACACCCTGGAGATCGATCCGACCAGACGCGAGACTGACCTCGTCAGCATCGTCTCGCCCGACGGATACACCCCCGCCCTGCGCAAGGACTACATCCCGCAGTTCTTCCACAAGGTCCCCGAGACCGGCGGCACCGGCATCGACTTCGCGCTCGTGCGGGACCGCAACGCCTCAAACCCCACCGAGAGGTGGGTCATGAACTCCGACCCCGAGGTCAGCAACGTCAGCGAGGGGCGCACGGCACTGCCGCAGTGGACCGGCCAGGTGCAGGCGATGTCCGAGGTCGACGGCGCGACGATGCAGATCGCGACCGGAGACCTGACCGTCACGGACTACGCGCCGGAGCCGCGCCGACAGGGTGGGTACGACCTGTTCAGCAAGGGACTGGAGCAGGGGCGGCTGGGCCACCCCTTCTACCCCGTGATGGGCAACCACGACTTCGGGGGCACGGCCACATCCCAGGGCTACGCGGGCAGCCTGGAGTACTACCGCCGCAACCTCGCCCCCGAGTGGTACAGCTTCGACCGCAACGGCCGTCACATCGTCGTACTCGAGGACAACTACGACGCGAGCGGCCTGAAGCCGCAGCTGGAGTGGCTGCGCAGGGACCTCGCCCAGCACGCGGTCGGCAAGCAGGTCTTCGTCTTCGCGCACCGCTCGCTGTTCACGCAGTGGGGACCCAGCGCGGGCATGCAGCCGACCATCGACGAGCTGGCCAAGTACGACGTACGGATGGTCGCCGCAGGTCACAACCAGCAGGCCGAGTTCCGGCGCGGTGCGTTCAAGCGGTCCGTCGAGATCAACAACCAGGGCACGTACGGCATCGACGGAGCCCACCCCGACTACAAGGTGCTCGACTTCAGCACCATCACCGACAACCCGCGCACGCGCCGCAACGAGGACACCGGCCATGTGACGGGCATCCACCGGCAGTTCGACATCGACGATGATTCCGCGCTGGTCAGCCCCGCCCAAGGCAGCGTGCACGGCGCAAGGGCCTCCGTGCCGGTAGAGGTGTACGCGGAGGACGACGGCCGTACGCCCGCCAAGGCGACGCTGACGGTACGGGACAGCCGCGGCCACGTCGTGGAACGCATGAGCATGCGATTCGGCAAGAGAACAGCCAGGCCCGGAATCGAGAACTGCTACACCCCGCCCGGCGGCAGGGCAGAACCGTGCCCGGACGCACGCGGCGCATGGACCCGGGCGAGCGGCAAACTGTGCGGACTGCGGCCCGGAACCTACACCGCCGCGACGACCGTGTACGACACCCGGGGCGTGGCGTTTCCCGCGCTTCCCGCGGTGAAGTCCACCTTCCAGGTCGTACGCGACGGCGTGCTGCCGAAGCCACGAACAGGGCAGGACTGGCTGAGGCAGGGCGGCGACGAGCGCGGGGGGTCCGCGAGCGGCGACAACCCGGGCGACGCGCTCGACCTGAAGTGGACTCAGCACACCGGTGAGCAGTTCAACTTGAACGGCTCGGTGATCGCGGAGGGCAGGCTGATCGTCTCGTCCCGCGCCTTCGACTCCCCGTACAGCATGATGCTCGCCTACGACATCACCTCCGGCCGCGAGATCTGGCGCACCTACCTGGACGGCGACGCCGAGTCGGCGCCGACACTCCACGACGGAAAGGTCTATCTGACGACCGGTGTCGGACGGATCTACGCGCTGGACGCCGAGGACGGACACGTCGCCTGGGAGTCGATCGACCGCGAGGAGCAGCACGGGGACACGGTGCGCCGTTACGGTCGCGCGGGCGGACCGGTCAGCGTCTTCCCGCTCGTCGGCGGGGACCGCACGGTCGCCGTCTACCAGGACTGGGACTCCGTGCGCTGCCGTGACGCCAAGACGGGCGAGAAGCTGCCCGGCGGCTTCGGAGCCCCGGCGTCCTGGGGCCAGTCCCACAGCGGGGTGGTGCGTGAGCCCGGCTCCAACACAGCCTATCTGCACTCCTCGTCAAGCAACTCGGTCATCGCGATGGACCTCGCGAGCTGTAAGCAGTTGTGGGCGAAGGACACCGGGGGTGGCATCGACAGCCACTCGTCGCCCGTGCTGACCCAGCCCGCATCGGGCCAGGCGAAGCTGGTGACGTTCACCGCGTACGGCGTCCGCGGGCACGACCTGAAGACGGGTGCGGTGAACTGGGAGTCCAAGGTGGGGGGCGGCAGCACTTGCGAGCCCGGGCAGGCGCCGCTCACCAGCCCGGCCGTGTGGGGTGACACCGCCTATGTCGCGGGCCGTGACGGTGTCGTTCGGGCCTACGACACGAGCACTGCCGATCCGTCGAAGCCCGTGTGGGAGGCCAAGGCCGGTTATCTCGCGGGCAAGAGCCCGCTGGACGACAAGTGGCGGGTCGCCATGGGCTGCTCGGTGGGCGCCGGTTCACCGACGATGCATCCGCTGGTGACGAAGTCGCTTGTGTATGCCGGGACCTGGGACGGACGCCTGCTCGTCCTGGACCGTGCCACCGGCAGGCAGCTCGCCGCGTACAACCTGGGCGCGGGCGTGGCCTCGACGCTGGCCGTCAGCGGTGACTGGGTCGTCGCGCTCACGGACGACGGCACGGTCCACGCACTGGCCGCACGGCGGGACTGAGGGGAGCACCACCGTGCGATCACTGCGCACCGGGGTGCTGCTCGTGCCGGTTGCCGTCCCCGCGCTGCTGTTCGGCAGCGCGGGGACGGCCCAGGCGCACCCATTCGGCACACCACCCGTCGTCAAGATCGAGGCGAATGGCTCGGAAGTGGACGCGGCCTGGTCCGCGCAGAAGGACGATGTCGCCGTCCTGGAGAAGAAGGCAGGCGGCGACGTGGCGGGGTATCTCCGCTCGCACATCGTCGTACGTCAAGACGGCCGCCCATGTCGCGTTGCGGGCACGGACGGTATGAAGCTCCGCTTCCTCTGCCCGCGGCCGGCGGATCGGATCACGTTGACGATCACCGCGCTGACGGAGATCAACCCCGCCTATCGCACGCTCTCCGTGACGGACCTGGGCGGCGGTGGGCTGCACACGGCGAAGGAGCCGACCCGGGAGCTCTCCCTCACGTCGGAGGCGGCGGGGGCGGGCTCGGCCTCACGTGAGGGGAGTTGGACCACCGACCTGACGTCGCTCCTGGACCACGGACCGGCTCTCCCGGTGGCGCTTCTCCTCTCCGCGGCCGTCGGTGCGCTCCATGCGTGTGCGCCCGGGCACGGCAAGTCGCTGGCCGCCGGGTATCTCGTGGGTGGCCGGGGCCGACCCCGTCACGCGGTGTGGCTGGGCGGCATCGTGGCCGTGATGCACACGCTCTCGGTCGCGGTCCTTGCCCTCGGCTGGTGGCTGGCGGCAAAGAGCACACCGGACATGGCGGTGCTGACGGGATGGCTGCAACTCGTCGCGGCGCTGGTGGTGTCGGGGGTGGGCGTGAGCCTGCTGCGGAGGCACCTGCGCCACCGTAAGCGCCATCACACCCATGACCACGACCACAGCCCTGATCACGTGCACAGCCATCACATCCCGGACGTGCCGTCCCTGCTCACCTGGCGGGGGCTCGTCCTCCTGGGCGCATCCGGCGGCCTCCTGCCCTCGCCGTCGGCCTTCCTCGTGCTGTTGACCGGGCTGCTCAGCGGCAAGGTCGGCATCGCATTGGCGATGGTGGCAGCCTTCGGCGCCGGTATGGCCCTGACGCTCACCGGTGTCGGCCTGATCGTGCTGCGCGGTCGTGACGCGTTGCTGGACCGTGTCTCGCGATCAAGGGCCCTGCGCACCTGGACCCTGAGGGTTCCGCTGTTGGCGGCTTCGGCTGTGGTGGCCGGAGGCGCGGTGGCCTCGGCGCTGGCGGCGGGTCAACTCCTCGCACCGTAGGCGCCGTTTTGACCCAGGCGCCCCGCCCGGCTGAGAGCCGGACGGGGCGCCTGGGTATGTGGAGGGCCGGGCCCGCCGGCTTCTCTCCCCGTCAGCGATCTGATGCCCGTGCTGACTCCGGAATCGCTCAGCGAACTAATGCGTCTGGGAGGGCCGCCGGGCGTTCGGGCGGGGACTTTGCCCCATGCCCATGCCCGCACGGGGCCCGAGAGGTCCGGGCGGGCCCCGTGCGGCAGTCGATCAATTTCAGTGGGCGTAGACCTCGAACTCCTTGAGACCCCAGCCGTATCCGCTGCCCGGCGCACCGGTCTTGGCGGAGACCCAACTGTTGACGCTCAGGAGCACATAGCGGGTCTTCACCGGGGAGAAGGTGTACGAGCGCCGCTGACCGCATTCCGTCACGCCATGGTCGACGCAACCTGTGGTGCCACCAGCGGAGGTTTCGCCGGCCACCGTTCTCCAGTTGGTTCCGTCCTGTGAAACCTTGAGGTCATAGCTCTTGGGATAGTTCTCCCAGTCGGGGTTGACCACCATGCGGCTCACGGTGGTGCTGCCGCCCAGGTCCACCTTCAGGCTCCAGGGGGCGCTACTGGTCGACTGCGCCACGGTGGCGGGATCGTCGTCGACGGCGTTCTCCGTGGGCTTGCCCCAGCCGGTCGCCGGGGTGCCGTTGACCATCGTGACGGGCTTCAGGTAGGCGCGATTCGAGCGCGCCGGCGGTGGGGTCGTCGAGGCTCCCCAGGGCTGCGGCGCCGCATTCATGGTGAACTTGAGTTTCCCTCCGCCCACGAGGGCAGCATGGCTGAGGAACGGCTTGGTGATCTTCTTGCCATTGAGGCTGAGCGCCTGGACGTACGGGTTGAGCCCCGCGCGGGGGGATGTGATCACCAGGGGGCGGTGAGCCCTGGGCAGCCGGAGGGTGACCTTGTCGAAGAAGGGGCTGCCCACGGCGTACTGGCCGGATGCCGGGTTGACGGGGTAGAAGCCCATCGCGGAGAACAGGTACCAGGCAGACATCTGACCGCAGTCCTCGTTGCCGGAAAGGCCGTCAGGAGCGCTCCGGTAGTTGGTGGTCGCGATGTGCCGGACGAGCTCCTGGGTCCGCCAGGGGTGGCCCGAGTAGTTGTACAGATAGGGGACGTGGTGACTGGGCTCGTTGGTGTGGTTGTTGTGGCCGCCGGCGAAGTAGCGGTCGAGCCACGAGGCGAACTCGGCGTTGCCGCCCTTGAGCGCGATCAGACCGGGGACATCGTGCATGACGTCATTGGTGTACACCCATTTGTCGCCCTCGGTCCAGGCGCCGTCGGCCCAGGACCCGTCGAGATTGCGAGCCTGCATGAAGCCCGTTGCCGCGTTGTACTGGTGCTTGTAGTTCTTGCTCCGGTTCATGAAGTACGCAGCGTCAGAGGTCTTGCCGACTGACTTGGCGATCTGAGCGACGGCCCAGTCCTCGTAGGCGTAGTCCAGGGTGCGCGTGCCGGCTTCCGCGGTGCGGTCCGCCGCCACCCAGCCGTTCTTCTTGTATGTCGTCAGGCCTGCGCGGGCCTCGACGGGGGTGCCCTCCTGGCGATCGCTGTACCGCAAGGTGGTGTCCTGGTCGGGCGGTGTCATCGCGTTCTTGCGGACGGCCTGGTAGGCGAGTTTTCGGTCGAATCCCCGGAAGCCCTTGGCGATGGCCTCCGCAATGATCGAGTCGGCACTCGTTCCTTCCATGATGTTGGTCTCGGTGATGTTCTTCCACAACGGGAGCCAGCCGCCTTGCCGGTAGTCCTGCAGCATTGAGGTGACCATGCCGTCGATACGTTCAGGAGCGAAGAGGGTGAGAAAGGCGTTCTGCGCCCGGAAGGTGTCCCACAGGGAGTAGCCGGTATAGCTGACGCCGCGGTGGACCTTGTCGTCGTAGGCGCTGTAGTAGCGGCCGTACTCGGACATCTCCGACGGGTACTGCAGGGCGTGGTGCATGGCGGTGTAGAAGGTGGTGAGCTGCTCGGGCGTGGCGCCGTCGATGTGGACCCGGTCGAGCTTGTCGGCCCAGGCCGCCCGGGTCTTGGCCGCTGTGGCATCGAAGCTCTGGCCGTTGGGGGTCTCCCGGTTGAGGTTGGCACGTGCCTGGTCCACCGAGATGAACGACGTCGCGATCCGCACGTTGACGGTCACGGTGCCCCGGGGGAATCGAACGTAGCCTGCGACGTCCGCGTCCGTGCTGTCGGCCCGCCCGTCACGCTGGGTGGCACCTGTGGCTGTCCCGTAGCTCTTGAAGGCGGTGTCAAAGCGGGCCACGAAGTAGCCCTTGAAGCCGGATGCCTTGAACGGGCCGAGTTTGCTGTCCTGCCGGTCGGGGTTGTAGCCGGTTATCTCCCGCCGGGCGGGATCGATGTGTACCTTGCCGACGATTCCCGGCCTGGTGGCCTGCATCACGAAGTTCGTCGCCGCGCCCCGAGGGTATGTCAGTCGCAGGAAGCCGACTCGGGATGTGGCAGTGAGCTCTGCCTTCAGCGTCTGCCCAGGCACGGGATGCATATTCACCGTGTACTTGTCCGGCGAAGCTGTCTCATCGGCGTGGGAGTAGGGCAGTCCACGGTCTCCCTCGGCCGTCTTGACGGTGCCGACACCGGGCATACCCACCACATAACCGGAATCACCCATCCAGATCGCCGGCTGATGGGTGCCGATGAACCCGGTCATCTTCGGGTCGTTCAGTCGGTAGGGGAGCCTGCTGACGTAGTTGTTACGGGTCATCGGCGACCATCGTGTCATCGCGAAGGGGGGTGCCGCGCTGGGGATCATGCCGCCGTACTCGGTGTCGCTGGTGCCCGCGGTTCCGATGAACGGATCGACATGGGCCACGTTCGACCGCCGGGGGGAGGCGGGTTGAGCTGCGGCCTCCAGGTCCGTCGCGCCGATCGGCGCGACCAGCGCGGCCAGCAGCACAATCACGATCAGAACTGGTCGCGTCATCCGTACCGACTGCCGGCGCACCGCGTGCGCCACCCGAGTCGGCACTCCGGACGGCCATGGACCTAGACGAAAGAGCATTTTGCGCCTCCAAAACACGCGTGACAACGTTGTCACCCCCGCGAAGTCGCCATTCTTACGCAGAAGCAGCGCCCCCGTGAAGAGGAGCGGTCCCCTCAACTTCGTTGTGGTGGTGAGCCGGTGGCGCTGTGCACGTTGATGGTGGCTCCGATGCCCGATGGCTGATCACGGTGCGCAGTGGGGGCGCAGCCTCCGGCCGGGCCCACGCGTCGATCGGGTCAGTCGTCCGTGACATGGCGCGCCAGCGGCGGCGGGCCCTGGGGACTCTCCCGCTCCGGTGAGCGCGATGGCGGCCGTAATCGCACCGTCATCCTGCGCCGCGCGCTCACGTTCGCGTGGTGCTCGGCCGCTCACCTGGACTGCGGCGCGAAAGAGGGCGGTGGTCCATGCGATTCCGGGCCCCGTCCGCGGCGGTGGTAGGAGCAACTCCGCGACTCAGTCCGGCACATGGGTCCACGCACCCGCGACCATCGTCGCGTGGACCGGCATCCGCCGCAGGGTGTGGGGGTCTGCCGTGAGCGGATCGGTGTCGACCACCACCAGGTCGGCCCGATCACCGACGCGGATCAGCCGCCGGCCTCTGCATGCCCCGGCGAGTGCCTCCACCAGGGGCAGGCGCTGCTCCGGATGCCAGGAGGGCCGGTCGTCCCGGGTGCGGGTCACGGCGGAGGCGATGGTCAGCCACGGGTCGAGGGGCGCGACGGGCGCGTCGGAGCCGAGTTCCAGGCGGGCTCCGGCAGCGAGGAGGTCGGCGTACGCGAAGGCGCGGTGTGTCCGGCCGGCCCAGTGGCGGTCGGCGATGTCCCGGTCGTCCGGGGCATGCGTGGGCTGAACGCCCGCCGTGACGCCGAGGGCGCCGAAACGCGGTACGTCCTTCGGCGTGAGGAGTTGGGCGTGCTCGATCCGGCCACGGCAGCGGACTGCCTCGAACGCGTCCAGCGCCACCTCGTTGGCGCGGTCCCCGATCGCGTGGACGGCGGGTTCGATCCCGTGAGCCGCGGCTCGACGCATGACCGCCTGCAGTTCCTCGGGCGCGATACGGGCCACTCCGTGCGACTCGGGCCGCCCGGAGGCGATACCCGGGTACGGGTCATGGCACCACGCGGTACGGGTGTTCAGCGAGCCGTCGGTGAACAGCTTCAGTGGCCCGGCCTCCAGAAGCCCGCCGAGGGCGTCGAGCACGTCGCCGGTCCGCAGCCCGGCTTCGATCGCGGCGTCCAGGTACTCCGGATAGATGGCGGCGGCGACCCGGACCGGCACAGCTGCCGCCCCCGCACGGCGGGTCCAGTCGGTGACGTTGTCGGCGAACTCGAAGTCGAGGAAACCGGTGATCCCTCGTTCCGCCGCCGCGTGACAGGCGTCGAGCACCCAGCGGTCGGTCACCTCCTGTGGCACTGCCGGGAGTTGGGCCGTGGCTTTGAGGCACTCCTCCTCGCGCAGCACCCCGGTCGGGTGATCGGCCCGGCCGAGGAGCGCAAGCCCTGCGGAGTTGATCCAGGCGGTGTGAAGATCCGCGCTGACGAGCACCGTGGGACGGTCTAGGAGCAGCGCGTCCAGCAGGTCCTTGTGCGGCTGGTCCGGCCACAGGCCGTCACGGTAGCCGTAGCCGATCAGCATCTCCCGCGGTGGCATGCCGGCTGCCCGGTTGCGGGCGCACTCCGCCGCGGCCCGCGCCGAGACCGCTCCCGACAGGTCCAGCCGTCTGCGGGCACCGGCCCACTGGACGATGTGCAGATGCGCGTCCCACAGGCCAGGCAGGAGCGTGCGCCCGTCGAGGTCGATGTTCCGATCGCCGGGGTGGGCATTGGGGGCGTCCGCCGGATACACGGCGTTGACGAGGCCGTTCGCGATCCGTACGTTGCTGAGCGGGCCGCCCGCGCCGAGCCGCACCCGGCGCAGCGTGACGGGCGGGGCGTCCAGGGCACCGGGACGGGAGCTGGTCGCGGTCACTGCTGCCTCCAGGTCTCGCGCATGGCGCGGGCAAGGTCGGGGTGGGTGTAGGACTGATCGGACTCCAGGGCTCTCACGACCCTGCGGGAGACTTCCTCGTGCTCGTCCTGGCTGAGCTTCGCCTTGGCGTCCACCCGGGTCGCCGCCAGCCGGAAGCCGGTGACGGCACTGGCGATCCGGTGGGCGTAGGCGTCGACCTCCTTGAGGCGCCAGGGGTGGGGGAGGCGGTCCTCGAAGTGGTCGACGGTCGCGGTCAGCACGCCGTACGTCTCATCCGCGTCCAGTACCTGCGGGCGCCCGCCGGCATGCAGGACCACGAAATTCCAGGTCGGCACGTGTGGAGTCTCCTCGTACCAGGTGGGGGAGATATAGCCGTGCGGCCCATGGAACACCACAACGACGTCGTGGTCGCCGAGTTCGTGGAGTTCGGCATCGGTCCGGGCCAAGTGCCCGAGGAGGGTCAGCCCCGTGCCTGTGGTGTCCCCGCCCCGGCTGTCGTCCAGCAGGACCGGGAGATGGGAGGCGACCAGCCCGTTGCGGTCGGTGTGGCTGACGAGGGTCGCCCATGGATGGGTGCGGACCAGGTCGCGGATGCGTCCCGGATCGTCGATGCGGAAGATCTCCTGGTTCAGCATGCGGTCTCCTGCGCGGATCAGGACGGGACGGACTCGGGGAAGTGGCAGGCGGCCTGCCGTCGGCCGGGCTCCGGCGTGGCCAGGAGGGGCCGCTGCCCGGCGCACAGGTCCTGGCTCTTCCAGCAGCGGGTGTGGAAGGAACATCCGGAGGGCGGCTCGGCGGGGCTCGGCGGGTCGCCGTCCAGCACGATGCGCCCGCCGCGGCCACGGCTGCGTGGATCGGGATCGGGGACGGCCGACAGCAAGGCACGGGTGTAGGGATGGGCGGGCTGCCCGTAGACGGTGTCCCGGTCTCCCTGTTCGACGATCCGCCCCAGGTACATCACGGCCACCTCGTCGGCGACCTGCCGCACCACAGCCAGGTCGTGCGCGATGAGGACGTACGAGAGCCCGAACTCCCGCTGGAGATCCTTGAGCAGATTGATGACCTGAGCCTGGATGGAGACGTCGAGTGCGGAGACGGGTTCGTCGCACACCAGGATCCTCGGGCGGAGCGCGAGTGCCCTGGCGATGCCGATCCGTTGGCGCTGCCCGCCCGAGAACTGGTGCGGGTGGCGGTGGGCGTGGCCGGGGTCGAGACCGACCATCTCCATCAGCTCACGGGTCCGTGCCGGCCGGTCCCGTTTCGGCACGAGGTCGCGGTGGATGTCCAGGGGCTCTCGTACGATCTCCTCCGCCGTCATGCGTGGGTCGAGTGAGGTGTACGGGTCCTGCATGACCAGTTGGATGTCCCGTCTGCGGCGGCGCAGTTCGGCGCGCGGCAACTCCAGCAGGTTCCGTCCTTCGACGAGGACCGTGCCCGCGGTAGGGGCCTCGAGGGCCAGCAGCAGCCGCGCGAGTGTGGACTTCCCGCAGCCGGACTCGCCGACCAGGCCCAGCGTCGAGGCCCGCCGCAGCCGCAGGTCCACGCCGTCCAGGGCCTTGACCGTGGTCCGGCGCTGACGACCGCCGAGCAGGCCACCGGCCCGGTAGTGCTTGGTCAGGCCGTGTGCTTCCAGCAGCGGTGCCTCGGCCGGGGGTTGAGCGGACATGTCAGACCTCCAGCGGAAAGTGGCAGGCGGTGAGCCGGGCGGGCGAGTCCTGCTGTTCTGGCGGCAGTTCGTGCGGTTCCTTGGGCGGAGGTGCCCATGCGCGCAGGTCCGGCAGGAGTGGCGGCCGTTCGCGCGCACAGCGGGCACGTGCCGCGGGGCAGCGCGGATGGAACGCGCATCCCTCGGGCAGCCCGTCGAGCGCGGGAGGCGTGCCCGGAATGGGTTTCAGGGCACCGATGTCGCCGTCCAGCCGTGGCACCGCGGCGAGCAGCCCGCGGGTGTACGGGTGGGCGGGGCGCTCGAAGATGCTCTCGACCGGCGCCTGTTCGACGATACGGCCGGCGTACATGATGGCCACCCGGTCGGCGGTGCCCGCCGCGAGCCCGAGGTCGTGGGTGATCAGCAGGAGGGCGGACCTGGTCTCCTCGCGCAGTTCGGCCAGGAGTTCCATGATCTGGGCCTGTACGGTCACGTCGAGGGCGGTCGTCGGTTCGTCTGCGATGAGGACGTCGGGGCTGAGGGCGACCGCCATGGCGATGACGGCGCGCTGGCGCATGCCGCCGGAGAACTGGTGCGGGTAGTGCCGGTAGCGGCGGACCGGATCGGGGATGCGGACGCGGGCCATGAGATCGATGGCCCGGGCCCGCGCTTCGCGACGGCTGACGCCCCGGCTCCCGGCCCTGAGCATCTCCGCGATCTGGAATCCGACGGTGAACGTGGGGTTGAGTGCGGACAGCGCGTCCTGGAAGACCATGGCGATGTTGTTGCCGCGTCGGAGTCGAAGTTCGTGGGGAGTGAGCGTGAGCAGGTTCTCGCCGCGGAAGCGGACATCGCCGCTCACCCGGGCTGTGTCGGCGGGGAGCAGGCCCATCAGGGCCAGGGCGGAGATGCTCTTGCCGGAGCCGGACTCGCCGATGAGGGCGAGCGTTTCCTCCTCGTGGAGCGCGAAGGACGCTCCGGTGACGACACGGCGATCGCCGTCGCGGGTCCGGAGGTCGACTGTCAGGCCCTTGACGTCGAGCAGGGGTGCGGGGCCGGAGGCCGGCTTGTCGTGGGATGCATGCAGGGAGTCACGCATGGGTCACCGGGTCCTCGGGTCCAGGGCGTCGCGCACCGTGTCGCCGAAGGCGATGAGGACGAACACGGTGAAGGACAGGAACAGGCCGGGGAAGATCAGCAGATGGGGATGGGTCTGGAAGGAGTTCTGTGCGCTCGCCAGCTGCAGCCCCCAGGAGATCGCCGGGGATTCGACGCCCACGCCGAGGAAGGTCAGTCCCGCCTCGGCGACGACGACGCCGCCGACGGCGATGGTGGCGAGGACGAGCACCGGAGCCAGGATGTTGGGCAGTACGTGGCGTACGACGATGTGCAGTTCGCCGGCGCCCAGGCTGCGGGCCATCACGACATAGTCGGCCTCCCGGACGGAGCGTACGGACGCCCGCACGACACGCGTCATGGCAGGCCAGCCGAAGAGCACCAGCACCAGGGCGACGGTCACCACATTGCGCGAGGGCACGCTGTTGAGCACGACGATGGCGCCGAGGAGGAACGGGAATCCGAGGAACACATCGGTGATCCGGGCGATCACGCCGTCCACCAGCCGCCCGGACATCCCGGCCAGGCAGCCCAGGACCAGCGCGACGACGAGCGAGCACACGGTGGCCATCAGGCCGACGCCCAGGGACGTACCCGCTCCGTGGATCACGTTCGCGTACAGGTCGCAGCCTTGGATGTCGAAGCCGAACGGGTGTCCGGCTGTGGGGCCCTCGGCGCTGCGGCCGATGTCGCAGACCCGTGGGTCGCCGTTGCCGAACCAGCCGGCGAACAGGCCGGGCCCTGCCGCCACGACCAGGAGCAGCAGGACGCAGCTGCCGGTGAGGACGAGCAGAGGACGTCGGCGCAGCTTGCGCCAGGTGTTGCCACCGCTGCCTTCCTGGGTGCCGGGGATCTGTGCGGGGACCGCCCGGGAGGGCGGATTCCCGACGCCGGTGTGAGCCGGCGGTGAGGGGGTGGGCGGGGCGGTGCCGTCCGGCGGCCCGGTCGTCGTGTCAGTCACAGCGGATCCTCGGGTCAAGAAGGCTGTTGATCAGGTCGACGAGCACGCTCGCGGCCAGGAAGATCAGGATCAGCGTGGTCGATACGCCCACCACTGTGGGCCCGATGTGGCCGCGGACCGCCTGGAAGAGCAGCTGGCCGATGCCCGGAAGGTTGAACACGCCCTCCACGATCACGGTGCCCCCGAGCAGGTATCCGAGATCGATGGCGAGATAGGTGACCGCGGGGATGAGGGAGTTGCGCAGCACATGGACCACGACCACTCTTCGCTGGGTGAGCCCCTTGGCGAGGGCGGTGCGCACATAGTCGGCACGCAGGTTCTGCATGACTTCCGTCCGCACCAGCCGGGACACCGACGCGAGCCCGAACGAGGCGACGACCAACGCGGGCAGCACATAGCTCGATGGCCACCCGGCCGCGTCCCCCGCCACCGGGAAGAGTTTCAGTCGTACGCCGAAGACGACCTGCGCGGTGTAGCCGAGTACGAAGACCGGCACGGACACCGCGCCGATGGTGAACGTGAGCACGGCCCGGTCCGTCCAGGTCCCGCGGCGCAGGGCGGCGAGCACACCGAGGCCGATACCGGCGACGGCCTCGATCACCCAGGCGGTCAGAGCCAGTCGCAGCGTCACCGGCCAGCGGTCGGCCATCTGTTCGGCGACGGGGCGCCCGGTGAAGTCCGTACCGAGATCGCCCTGGAGCAGGCCGCCGAGGTATCGGCCGTACTGGGTGAGCAGCGGATCGTCGAGGTGGTGCTGTTCGCGCAGTGCCTTCGCCACGCTCGGCGGCAGGGGCCGATCGCCCGCGAGGGCGGCCACGGGGTCGCCTGGCAGGACGTACACCATGGAGTAGATGACGAGGCTCACCCCGAGGAAGACCAGCAGCGCTTCCAGGAAGCGGCGTACCAGGTATGGCGTCATGTGACCTCCGGGGTGGACGCGCGGGCGGTGGCCGCGGGTGGTGCTTCGCGGGAGGCCGGGGGCTCGGGCCGCCGGGTCTCGCGGCGTGAGTGGTCCGCCGCGGCCAGGAGACAGGCGTACTGGATGCCGGCGAGCGTGGCGATCGGGATGGGGCTGCCGGACACCGGCTCGGCCTCCTTCTCCCAGGTGTCGTAGATCCTGGACAGTTCCCGGTGGTGGGTGCGTACGTCGGGTGAGGCAGTACCGGCGGTCAGCTCCGCGTCCAGGGCACGCAGCAGCATGCCGCCGTAGCGGATGCGGCAGCTGTGCAGGGTGACGTTGCAGGCGTAACGTTCGGCGACCGTGGCGGGCCGGTCCTCGGTGCTGTGTGCCCGGGCCTGTTCCACTCCGGCGAGTTGGGCCAGTGACGGGACGAAGTCGCGGACGGCGCGCAGGAAGGGGGTCCGGATGCTCAGGTGCGGTCCCACCGCGTCGAGGATGCCGTTCAGGTACCGGCTGGTCTGCGCCATCCCCTCGGCCCTGCGCAGGACCACGTCGCGATAGCTCTCCAGGGTGGGTGAGTTGTCGTCCGAGTCGGGGTGGGTCCAGTGCGGGACCTCGGTGACGAAGCAGAAGGTGCCGTAGCGCTCGACGTAGGCGGCGCTGGAGGCGCCCGCCAGCTCCTCGGTGGGATCGGCCCCGAGCCGTTCGAGGTAGTCATAGGTGTCCCGCATGTCGATGCAGCCGAAGACGGCGGGGGCGTAGCGAGGGGCGTGGGCGGCCTCGGGCTCTCCGGTGGACAGCGGGATGCCGAGAGAGGAGGGGATGTCGTGGAGGAGGCCGTACAGCGAGGGCGCCGGCCGGTTCAGGTAGTAGTAGACGCCGCCCGTCTCACAGTTGTGCAGTGTGGTGAGAAAACGCGGGCGGGTCTCGTCGAGCAGGCGCATGAGGGCCTGGGTCTCGGGCAGGACGCGGTCGAAGTAGGCGTCCTTGTAGGCGAAGGGGAAGGTCCATTCGACCTGCTCCTCGCCGGCGGGGCGGTAGAAGTGGCGTCCGTAGCGGTTCTTGTCGGACGGGGTGGCGAACCAGCCCTCGTTGAGCCGTGCCCCGTCGGGGTCGATGCAGGGCACGATGTGCCATGCTCCGCCGAAGTGGGCGCGCAGCGAGGAGTCCTCGCACAGGGTGGTGGCCAGGTGCAGCGCGGTCACGGCGCCCACCGGCTCGTTGGGGTGGACTCCTCCGACGACGACGTACGAGGTGGAGTCAGGGTCGTCGGCGGCGGGGCGGTCGTCGGAGACCGTGAAGCAGTGTAGCGGTTCCCCGAGACGTGATGTTCCGATCCGCCGCTCGGTGACCAAGCGGGGATGGGCGGTTGCCAGGGTCCGGAACGAGGCGAGGAGTTCGTCGACTCCGGGGTAGGCGTGGGTCTCGGGTACGGTCCGGGCGCTCCGCGTCCATGCGGTGCGCGTGCTGCCGGACGCGGGAACGGACGGATCGGATGTCGCTGTCGCCATCGGGTGCGGTCTCCTGAGCGGGGGCGTTCGGGCGGGTGCGTGCGCGGCCGGGGTCGGCGGGATGGGCCGGCCCCGGGGCATCGCGGGTGCGGGGGGTCTGCCGGGTGGGCAGGTGCGGGAGGTCGCCGGGTGGGCGGTGCCATGGTCGCGCGGGTGAGGCGGCGGTGTGTCAGCCGACCACTGAGATGCGGTCGAGTTCCACGTCCGCGGGGCCCACGACCACACCGGTCACCTGCGCGGTGCTGGCGTAGACGTAGGTGCCGTAGTAGAGCGGCACGACGGGGAAGTCCTGGAGAATCCGCTCTTGTGCGCGGTTGTAGAGTTCCGGGGCTTTCTCCGGGGTGGCTGCGTCGGCCTGCTTCAGCAGCGCGTCGACGTCGTCGTCGCTGTAGTAGCTGCAGACGTAGCACCCGCCCGCCTTGGTGAAGATGCCGCGCAGGGTGTTCTGCATGCTGGGGTAGAGGGCGCCCCAGTGGCCGAAGTACGGTCCGGTGACCTTCTTGCCGAACACTTTGTCGCTGAACTCCGACCAGTCGGATGTGGGCTTGGCCGTGACCTCGTGGATGCCGAGGTTCTGCCGGAGCTGGTTGGCGATCGCCTTGTACAGCTCGTCGAGGCCGAGGCCGCCGGGGTAGGTGATCACCATCGTCCCGGACCAGCCGCCCGCCTCCTGCAGCAGTTGCTTCGCAGCGGCCGGGTCGAAGCGGCAGGCGTCACAGATCCCGGTCTTGGCGCCGACCTCTGAGGAGGGGGTGAGAGAGGTGGCCGGGGTGTAGAGACCGCCGTAGATGGCCTTGTTGACGGCCGCGCGGTCGATCGCCATGGACAGCGCCCTGCGGAGCCGGACGTCCTTGAAGCGCTTGTCGTACAGCGGCAGGCCCAGGAATTCGAGCGCGGGGGCGTCGTAGGTGTACAGCCGCTTGCCGAAATCGGCCTTGGCCTGACCGAGTTTGCTGGCGGGGACGCCGATCACGTCGGTGGTACCGGCCTGGGCGTCGGTATACGCGGTCTGCAGGTCGGCGTAGCTCTTGAAGGTGATGGAGGAGGAGGCGGGTTTGGTGCCGCGGTACGCCTTGAAGGTGGTGACGGTGGCACCCTTGTCCTTCGCCCAGGGGGCGGTCATCGCGAAGGGGCCGTTGCCTATCGGCTTGCGGTCGTAGCCGGTCGGGTCCTTGAAGGCGGCCTTGGGAAGCGGGTAAAAGCCGACCTGGTTGGGGGTGAGCTGCAGTGGGAACTGGCTGTCCGGGCTGGTGAGGGTGACTTCGAGGGTGGTCGGGTCGACCACTTTGACCCCGGAGAGGGTCTTGGTGACCGGCTTGCCCTTCTTCGGGTTGAGCGCCGCGTAGCCCTCGATGTTGGCGAGCTGGCCGTTGGCGACCCAGGCATTGGGAGCGTATGCGGCCTGGTTCCAGGCGTCGGCGTAGTTGGCGGCGGTCACCGGTTCGCCGTTGTGGAACGTCCAGCCCTGGCGGAGCTTGATCGTCCAGTGCCGTGAGTCGCTGGAGGTGACGGACTCGGCCTGGATGTAGCTGATACGGCCCTTGGTGTCGACCTTCGTCAGGGGGGCGAAGAGCACACGTAGCGGTTCGAGGGTGACGAGCGTACGACCGGGGGTGAGGTGCTCGGGTTCGCCGACGGCCACGGAGAAGCCTTTTGCCGAACCCGGTCGGCTGTTGCCCTTACCGCCGCCGGCGCAGGCGGTGAGTGCCAGTGCGAACGCTACGCTCGCCGCGGCGGTCCTTGAGATGGGTGATCTGAGCAAGACGACTCCCTGGGGAGGGTGAGCGCGCCATGATCCGGTCCGGGGAGGGGTGGAAGACCAGAGAGCGAGCCGGGGCGCGTACCGTGATGCTGGCCCTGCCGAGATGCCGTGTCAATGAAAAGCTGCGAAACTTTTAAAATGAGATGAACGTTTACTGGAGGAGCTGAATGTCAGCCGACACCCCGGACCGGAGCGCACGGGACACCGGCGACTGGGACCGTGCCGACTTCGTCGAGGAGATGGGACTGCTCTGGGAGGCGGCCGGTGCCGGGCGGATGGACGGACGGGTCGTTGCTTATCTGCTGGTCACGGACGTGCCGTACGTGTCCTCGGCGGAGTTGGGCCGTGCTCTGCGCGTCAGCGCGGGCTCCATCTCCCTGGTGACACGCCGCCTGGCGGAGGCCGGATTCCTCCGGCGCCACGCCGTGCCCGGAGAACGCAGCCACTACTTCCGGGTCGATGACGACGTCTGGGGCAGCTTCCTCGCGGGCGAGCGCCGGTACCTGGACCAGCAGGAGCAGCTCGCTGACCGGGCACTGGCCCTGCTGGGCCCGGACGAGGAGGCGCCGCGCCTGCGTCTGCGGAACATGCGCGACTACATGCGCTGGATCCGGGGCAGCCATCACGACCTGCTGGCCCGCTGGAGAAAGTACCAGAGCGAGTCCCGCGCATCCGGGGCGGAGGACGGTTCCGCCAGGGACGACGACACGTTCGCCGTCGGCAACGAAGCCGGACGGGCCGCCGCGGCGTCCCCCGTCCCGGAGCCGGAGACGGAGGAGATTTCGAGCCGCCTCTCCGTGACGCTGAGCACGGTACTCGCCGAACGTCTGCTGCCCGACGCGCTGTGGGCGGCGGCCGAACCGCTGCTGCCGAAGCGATCCCGCGGCGCGGGTGAGGCCTCCGGCGCCGCAAGCGAGCGGACCGTGTTCACCGCCGTCGTCTACGTCCTCACCGCAGGCTGCGGATGGCAGCAGCTCCCCGCCCAGTTCGGCGTCTCACCGGCCACGGCGCACCGGCGCTTCACCGCCTGGAGCAAGGCGGACCTCTGGAAGCGCTGGCTGGACGCCGTCAGTGAAGAGTGCCGCAGCGAGGGCGCGCAGTCCCCGCATATGGAGTGGTGCGCGTTGGTCACCGAAGCAGCAACTGCCCGCCGGTCCGCAGGCGGACGTTGACCGGCTGACGAGCCTCGCAACCGCGGCGGATCCACTGTTCCGCGCGACGGCGGCAGGCGGGTTCGCGGTGTTGATCCGCATGGGCGAGCCCCCGGTCGTTCTGGGCATGTGCGCGGAGGTGGTGGCGGCGGGGCCCGTCTCCGGCGGACGGCGTCAAGGGGAGGTGCCCAGGCCCGCGGTGGCGATGCTGAAGCGACTGCGGTGTCTGCCCGCGGAGGGCGAACGGGGAGCAACGGCACAGTGTGGTGCTGGGCGTGAACCAGGACCCCGGCTTCGCCTCCAACTCCCTCGCCGAGCATGTCGCAAGAACGGCGACCCGGGCGCTTACACCTTCAACGGAAAGCGGTACGACGAGGTCGAGACGAGCGGGCCTGTCTGGATGACCAATGTCATGGCCGCAGTCGGGGACCGCAACACCACCCTGTCGATCGCTCTCGACGGCATGCCGAACAGCCGTGGCGAGGTCGGCAATTGGGATACGCCCTAAAGTTTTCTGGATGAGTCCAGGCAGCGGCACGGCAGGGTGCCCAGTTCAACACACCGCACGAGGACAACTACCCCGGCACAGGACGCGGAACGGCCTGGGAGATGATCCTGTGGCGGGGAGGCGGCGGGAAATACTTCCCGAACACACCACACGGAAGTAGTGCAGTTGAGCGCCCCACACACATTCTCCACAACGCGTGAGTTAGAGTCCGCTCTCTGCACCCAAACATATTGAGGAGCCCTCGTGCCCACGCACACCAACACCGACCTCAAATCCCAGTATGCCGACAAGGTCACCGCCGACCTGGAACAGAACACGGCCGAACAGGACCGAATCCGCGCCGAACTCGAAACGCTGCAGACGCAGCTCACGTCCCTGGAGCAGGACCACGTGCTCCTGCAGAGCATGAGCGCGGCCCTCGGTGACACCACCATGCCGGTCCCCGTGGCACGCCGCGGAAAGAAGACCACGGCCGCCCCGGCAGCCGAGAAGGCGCAGAAGCAGGCGTCCGCGAAGAAGCCCGCGGCCAACACGGCGTCTGCGAAGACGCCCGCGGCCACGAAGAAGACGGCTGAGAAGAACGCACCTGCGAGGACGGCCGCGGAGAAGACCGCGGAGAAGACCGCGGAGAAGGGTCCGGCGCTCGCCGACCTGATCCACGCGCATCTCATTTCTCAGAGTGAGCCGCGCACGGCGGGCGAGATCGCGAAGGCCCTCGCCCAGGCGCACCCCGGCCGCAACGTGAACGACAACCTGGTGCGCACCACCACCGAACGTCTGGTGGCCCGCAGCAGGGTGGAGCGGGCCAAGCAGGGCTCCACGGTGTACTACACGGCCCTCGCCACCGGCACGGCAGCTGCCGAATCCGCGGGGAAGACCGCAGCAGCCTCCGTCTGACCCCGCTGTGCCGCCCCGGCCCGCAGCCGCGGGAACTCACCCTCCCCGCCTGTGAGCGGCTGTCCGGACCGGTGTGCGCCAGTCGCTCGTACGTCATCGGGCTGAGTGAACTCCGTGTCGCCGATCCCCGGTTCACCGCCGTGTGCGACCAGCACGCCAAGCGAGCGGCCGTGTTCGTGCGCGACTCTCTCATGGTCTACGCGGAGCGGCATCTGACCGACTGACGAGCCGACGGCCCTCGCCGCATCTGAGCGGGACTCATGTCTCGCTCAGATGCGTGCACGTGCGCGCGTCAGGGGTCGGAGGGCTCAGCGGTAGCGGGCGGCCCGGCGGCGCCGGGAGGGCTCCGTCACATCGGGTACCACGCCGGCACCCACGCCCGGAGTTTCGTCCCAGGCCCGGATCCTTGCCGCGACCCGCTCCAGACGTGCGTCGCCCGGACGTACGGTGAGGTAGAAGAGGCCCTCGTAGGGGCGGCGGTCGTCGCCACCCCAGCGGACGATGCCTTCGGTGTCGGCGATGATGTCACGGATGATCAGCTGTTGTCCGGTGGTGAAGCACCCCCGCACGCCGGGCGGGTAGAAGTCCGGCCGGATCACGACGGCGGTGCCGGACGCCTGGTTCGACTCCGGCAGCCGGCTGTCCCGGACCGCCGACGGTGGCACCCAGCCCTTGACCGGGTTGGGTTCGCCGTGCAGACCGAGGGCGTCGACCTCGTAGTGGAAGCGGCGGACCACATGGACCAGGACCGTTTCGGTGTCTCCCATGCGCACGGTGATGTCGAGGCCGGTGCCCGGCACGCTACGGGTCACGATGTCACCGCCGTCGTCGGCGGCCTTCTGCATCTCCCACCGGTTGGCCGACGGCCGGCCGGTGAGGAGGCGGCGGCGGCGCGCTTCGACGCGGCGCAGCGCCTGTTTCAGTTCGTCGTTCCTGAGGGGCCGTGGGGCGGCGGCGGCAGGGGTGGCGAGGAGAGCGGTGGAGCCGAGGCTCGCGGCGGCGGTGGCACCGGCCGCAGCGGTGAGGGCGTGTCTGCGGGTCATGTCCGTGGGGCTCAACAGGTCAGCCTTTCTTCCGTGTTGTCGTGCGCTGCTTCTGGTGGAGAAGGGCGGAGGTGAGGGCGCAGGCGAGCGCGAGCAGCAGCAGGACGGCGACGGTCGGGTTGATGTAGTCGGGGATGACGATGGAGTAGTCGCGGCCGTCCGATGCCTCGCACACGAGCCGTAGCGGGATGAAGTCGCCTCTGAGGCCGACCAGGGTGGGTGTTCCCTCGGGACGCTGCCGTTCACATTCCTCGGCCTGTTCCTGGTCCTCGAGGAAGAGGACGTGGAGACACCCCCAGAGATAGAGGGCGAGTGCCACTCCGGCCGTCGCCAGGGACACGTCCCGCCATACGGCGAACGGAGCCCTCTGCCGGCGGGCCGCTCGTGAGAACCGTGAGCACAGGTACACGGCGAGGCCCAGCACGGTCGCCGCTCCGGCGATCAGGATGGAGAACAGCGCTGCGAAGTCGTGCCCTTGCCATGGGTCGGATGCTGTGATCACGGCCTGTCAGGACCCGCGGACGATGCGGTTGTACTTCTCGAAGATCGCGTAGAGCGGCATCCGCAGCCGCGCGTCGGACACGGCCTTGTCTCCGAACCCCTGGTAGCGGCGCAGGATCTCGAACGTCTCATTGTCGGTGTAGTCGAGTGCGGGACGGCGTATCGGGGTCTCGTCATGGTCGCCCGCCTTTCCGTCCGCCGCCCAGATGTGCAGGTGGGGGACGGTGCTGAGATTGAACACGTTGTCCTGGTTGACTTTCTGCCACATCGCCCACCTGTCGCCGTCGGAGGTCGGGTTGAGGATCTCGCCCTCCAGGAGCCCCGTACGGATGGAGTTGTTTCGCGACAGGATGCACGTACGTCCCGAGACCTTGGCGACGCCGGTGCTGCTGTCGACCAGCCTGCTGACGCCCGGCAGGTCCTTGCCCCAGTCCGGGATGACGCCGGTGTGGTAGAGCACCACGCCCGCGTCCTCCGTCACGTCCTTGTAGCTGTAGTGGCAGAACTCCCAGAAGGCCGACGTTTGGATGAGGGCCTTGCGCATGCGGTACCGGCGGGACGCCGACGTGATGGCCGCGTCGAGAGTCATGATCGTTTCCAGGCACTGCTTCCGGGTGTAGACATAGCCCGTGCTGCCGGGTCGGCCGATCGACTCCATGTAGTCGTCGGCCTCCTTCAGCAGGGCGGCCCAGTGGGCCAGGTCGAAGCCGATGTCGAGCTTCTGGGACGGAGCGGGGTGGAAGTCTCCCTGGCCGGTGTCGCGGCCGGAGGCGATGTTGTTGTCGAGCTCGATACGGCCGTCACCGGATCCGACGGCCTTGGTGACGATCTGGTCGAAGGCCCAGTTCTCCGGCATCGCGTAGCCGAGGTTTCCGGAGAAGCCGGACGACATGTCGGACACGAAACTGGTGTCCGCGTAGCCTTCCGCGGAGATCCGGGAGCACGCGTTGCGCGGGCCGTAGACCCCGATCTTGTAGGGGCTGCCCAGCCGGTCCATCTGCTCCTTGACGCTTCGGAAGTAGGGCAGGATGTGTGAGGTGACCTCGTCGTTCACCGCGTCGTAGTCAACCGCGAAGTAGATGCGTGAGCCGGGCTTGAATCCGTGCTCCTCCGCCTTGAACGCGGCGTTCAGACAGTCCGTGACACCCTGCGCGACGCTGTAGTAGTCGACCGAGCGCGCCCATGTCTGGTAGATCGGGAAGCAGCGCAGGCCGTACTGCTTGATGGTCGCGAGCTCGCCCGGCTGGATCTCCTTCTCGGGCAGGCTGGTGGTGGAGGGGTTGTACAGGTAGCGGCCGACGTACTTGTAGCCGGCGTCCTTGAGGGCTTGCGCGCGGGCAGGGGTGATCTTCGTGACGCCGTCACACGCCTCGCCCTGGCGGGTCTGGTCGCCGTAGGAGACCAGCAGGGAGGACCATGTCCGGAAGTCGCCCTGCCCGTTGACGGCGAGCTTCATGAACGCCTGGAACACACTGACGCTGTCGGCCAGCGAGGAGGTGAACGACGTCGAGAAGGACACCGGGCGCTTGTTGAGCACCATGGCGGCGGTGAAGAGCTGCACCCACACTCCGGAGGAGCCGGTGGCCAGCGTGTGATTCTTCAGGCCGGCCTGCGTGCCGGGGCCGAACGCTCCGTTCGCGACACCGTCGGCCATTCCCAGCTCGTACTGGACGGCCAGGAGCATCGACCTGGCGACGTCACGGGAGTGGTGACCGTCGCAGGGGATGACGTAGTAGTCCTTGCGGAGGACGTACCGGCCGTTTAGCCACTGCTGGATGGAGCGGATGGTCTCCGAGCCGCTGTTGACGGTGACATAGGCGTCCATGTTGAACAGACCCTTGACCACCTTCGGCCACAGGGAGCTGCCCGGGTAGGTGCCGTCCACGCCCATGTTCTGGTTCAGCTTCGCCACGGCGGCCTTGACGCGGGAGTTGTACTTGCCGTCGATGTCACCGCCGTCGTAGCCCTTGCAGTACAGGGCGGACTGGATGATCCGGCAGAAGTTCGCCGAAGGGATCGTGGTCTCGTCGAGCTTGCCGTACTTCTCCTGGAGCGCCGAAAGGGTGCCCGGACCGAAGCTGTTGGACAGCGCGGTGATGCCCATCTCGTACTGCAGGGCACGGGTGAGGGCGTACATGACGGTCCAGCTGGTCTGGCCGTTCTCGTCCAGCTTGGATATGCCGAGGGTGGCACCATTCCCGTATGTGGTGTTGATGAATCTTTGGGCGCGACGCACCATTTCGTCAGCCATCGAGTTCCTTTCATGCGGACACGAAAACGGGATGGGGCACAAGGGCCCGGAAGAAGAGGGCGATCTCGTGCCGGAGTGCGGCCAAGGACGCGGTCCGGACACGCGTCGGCGCGAGTGGTCTGCCGACACGTACGCCGCTGCCGGGAATCCGGCGAGGGTTGCCGGTCGAAGGGTGTGGGACACGCGGAATACGGGTCACCGGTCGCCCGGCCCGCGAAGACCGCGGCCGAGATGGCCCCGACCGCGGATAAAGGCATCGCTCAGGCCGCCCGGACATCCCTGGGCTGGGGTCGGCTCTCCGGCCCTCTTTGGCGAGGAGTCGAATACGGTGCCGGTCTCAGGGCATCCGCGAGGAGGGTGAGAGACCCGAGGCCGCGCCTGGCACAGCGGTGTCACCCACGTGAACGAATTGCTTGCCGCTGATGGCTTGCATAACTGAAATCCCCCCTGGAGTCCGGCAGTTGCCCACCCCGCGAGTGCCCCTCCCCGGGTCCCCCGCGACAACCAAGAACCTAAATCAGTCGGGGTGGTGGCGAAAAGGGCTTTGAGTGCGGCAGGGCCACGCGGGGTGGCCGGCGGATGTCACCAAGAGTGACAGAGCCGCCGGAATGTTTGATTCTTGTACGGGAATTGAGTCTGCCCTGCCGCTGTTTCTCCATGAATACCAGCGGCGATACTCGGCCATCCGGCCGTGTGTTCGAGCGCGGGTCTGCGCCTTCGGTATGGCCGACCCGACCCCTTTGCGGTCCCCGCGCTCCAAGGTGTTCGACCCTTTTCGAGATCATCGCCGAAGGGGTTCGGCCGAGGGACTTTCCGGCCAGACTGCTCAACGGCGCTGCCGCGGAGTGTGGTTGACGAACTGACGAGCAAAGAGTGACCAGCGGTGTGCGTGTGTCGTTGATCACAGCGCTGGGGCGGTGGGCGTCCTCCTCGCTGGTGCCTGTTGCGAAAGCGTGTGCGGCGGCGTTCGTGACCCCAACGGCCGGGTGGTCAACGTGCTGGGTCACATCTGACCCGCCCGCATGCCGCGGTGGTGGGACTGGTGTCCCGCGATATGCGGAGCCGGTCCACCCGGGCCGGGCCCGCGTACACCGCCGGTACGGCGAGATCCGGAACCGTTATGCAGCAGGGTGTCTTCCGGAATAGCGGCATCCATTCTTCTCGATGCCGCTGCCGGGCTTTCCGTGTCGCCGCCTTCCCGCGGGCAAGCGCGACGGCTCCGTCCCGTCCCGGACCGCCGGCGGTGGATGTGCCCGCCTCAACCGGCTGCTGGCGGCAGGGCATGGCCCGGATTCCCACTCGCCGACACCAGGCCGACGAGCCGCGGAACGGAAGCTACGGGCTAGTGATCTGCAGCCAAAGGATACGCTTCCAGCCAAGGTCGGGCCTGGGTAGAACCGCACGGCAGAGGCTTTCTGGTGGCAAGTCCGCTGACTTTGCGTGGCTTTGCTGAAGGCGACACTGTCGAAGTATTTGCCAAACTGGATATATCGGGCCGCGTCGTGCAACTTATGGTGACCGAAGGGGCGTTGTGATGAAGGCTCTGTATGAGCCATCACATGGCGGGTGACTGCTCTGGACTCTCTACGTTCTTGACTGATCGCGGGGGCGACCAGACTTCCCTGAAGCGGGAATTGGGGGATCTCCTCTTGCGATCCCGACCATTTCGCATGAACCTAGGGGGGACAGCTATGCCCATGACCATGAGACGAAGCGTCCGTATTGCAGTGGCCGCTGCCTCGGTCGCGACCTTCGGACTCGTCGCGCCTCAGGCATCCGCCGCCGAAGACCCCACCGCCTCGGCCGTCAAGCTCTCGGCCGGAGCATCCGACGAGACCCGTGCGTTGGCCGAGGCGAACCCCGAAGCAGTGAAGCGGGCGGCGAATGTCTGCGGTGCGGGCTATGACCTGGAACGGGGAATTCCGCTGCCGGTGGGAACCGACCCGAGGATGCGTCTCGCCACACTGTTCTCCTACACCAAGGGCGGCAACGACTCCGGCTGCGTCATCCTCGACAACAACCTCGGTGTCGCCAGGAAGATGAGCATCAAGGTCTGTGCCTCGCTCCCGCCGGGTGCGCACTGTCAGACCGACAGTGGCAAGTTCTCCCAGTACGCCGGACCCGTCTACACCGATGAGCCCGTGTGTGCTCCGGTCACCGCCACGATGGCTGATGCAGCCGGAACCAGCCTCGTGATCAACTACAAGACCGAGTACGCCTTCCTGTGTGACTGATCCTGAGGCTTCGCGTCGGGACCACGTGGCGCGTCATGCGGGACTCGTACTGGCCGCGGTGCCGTAGCCGGTGGGGATGTGCGCTGTCACCTCCGAGGGGGAGCAAGAGCGACGGCGCTTGGGACCGGCACCGGTTCGGCCATCGTGTCTCCTGCGGAGGTTGGACCAGCCGCGTCCTGTCCCTCATCCGCGCATCACCTGGTCTCGATCGTGCAGGAAGGGTCCGTCAGCTCGCTGACGGACCCTTCCTGCACGTTGAGGGACGGTCCTTCCGTGGAAGAGTGACGGGGCACCGGACGCGTGTCCAGGTGGCGGTCCCCGGCAGCCCGTTCCGCGGGCGACCTCAGGGATGAATCAATGTGGTCGGCTCATGACACCGAGCCCGGCGGGATGGGCCGAGTGGTCCGCAAACCGCCCGTCAGCGCGGGGATGTGGGGCACAACACGACACCGAGGACGGAGTCACCCTGGGTTCCGTACCCGGGGAAGGTGACGGTGTCGCCCGGCCCCGCGGTGCGGCACGGGATGTCGGCCCCGCTGGTGTAGGTCACGGTTATCCGCTGAGCGGTGTCGCAGCCGTTCGTGACCAGGGTGTAGCGCCAGCCTGCCGACCACTGCACGCACGGTGGGGCACTCACGTCCGAGGGCGAGGCGACGGCCTGCGCGCCATGGGCCGGTGCGGCCGTCACGAGCGCGAGAACCCCTGCCGAAGCGACAACTAACGAACTAATACCTCTCGACATGGTCCACCTGTCTTCATGTATTGAACAAGTCGCCCGAGTCTAAGGGGTACTCGCCTCACCTGAAAGAACTTTCAGCAACTTGCGCAAGAATTTGGTTGCCGGGGTGGAGGTCTCGGTCGCCGAGCAGCGGGCGCCCCTGCGTGATCTCCGACGGGAGCCGGCTGCTGCATGCGAACGTTGAACGCAGCAGCCCGGGTGCCGACGCCATGAGTCGCCGGTACCCGGGCTGCCTGTGTGCGGAGACCGAGGGGATGAGGAACGCGAATCCGCGCAGCGGCATGGAAGTTGAGAGCCGCGGCGGCGACGACGAGGGCCCGTCGATGCCGGTGCAGGCGTCTCGCGCCCTCGGTAAGCGCTACCGGATGAACCGGGGGAGCCATTTCGCCTTGTAGGCGGGATGCCAGGCGTACTCGGCCGCGAGCTGCCGCACTGCGAAGCCGAGTCCCACGGCCCGGCCGGAGGTGAAGTCGTCGTCGGGCCGGTCGGCGTCCCGGTCCGCGACCTCCGCATACTCGCCGAGCAGGACGCGACTCGTCTCGATGCGGGCCAGCGTGCGAGCCGGATCCTGGAGTGCGATGTGCCGGTCGTACCCGGCCCCTCTCACCGTGAACGCGATACCGGACGTCCTGTCGTGGACTTCTCCGGGCACTTCCGCGGGGCACCTCCAACTCGCGCCGCCTGCATCGCTCGCGACCTGCTCCTCCTCGGCGAGCCGCGCTTCGATGAAGGCCACCATGTCTTTGTTGCCGGCCATGCGAAGGCGCTTCCTTTCGTGACGTGTTGTCTGGTTACTGCGGAGTCATTCTGGGGGACTCGGGCCTCGTGATCCAGCCCGCGACCCCACCCCTGCCTCGGAGTCTTGTCGCCGGTGAGCCGTGCCGGGTCCAGGAGGGGCTCGTGAAGCAGGCTCGGGTCCCGTGCGAGGCGGCCGGGCCTTGATCCGCCCGATGCTCCCGCACCGAGGCAAGCCGTCCGCGCGGACCCCCCATACGAGAGACCTGGACTTTCTGTCCAGTCTGGACGTACAGTCCAGTCATGGGGAATGTGGAAGAAGGCCGAAACGACCCTCGTGTGCGGATGTGGGCGCCGGTGTGTCAGGCCGTAGCGCTGCTGCTCGGTCCGTACGCCGAGGTTGTCCTGCATGACCCGGACACCGACCGGGTCCTGGAGATCTGGAACCCGATGGCGACCCGCGGCCCGGGAGACCCCTCGCTGCTCGGCGAACTGGACGAGCTCGACCCGTCGGCACAGGACGTGTACGGGCCGTACGAGAAGCTGCTCGCGGACGGCCGCCGGCTGTCCTCGGTCAGCGCGATTCTGCGGGACGTGCAGGACCGGCCGTCAGCGGTGCTGTGCATCAATCTCGACCGCACCCCGCTGGAGCAGGCCGCATCCGTCCTGTCCGCCTTCGGCGCCCCGACGGTGCAGCGCCCCGAGCCGCTGTTCGAGCAGGACTGGTCCGAGCGGATCCAGCACATCATCGGCTCGTACGTGCGCGAATCGGGTCGCCCCGTCGATCGCCTCACCCGCCAGGACCGCCTGGCCGTCCTCGGCAGCCTGGACGAGGCACGGGTGTTCGCGGTGCGCCGCGCCGCCCCGGTCGTCGCCGGGGCACTGCGGGTGTCCCGGTCCACCGTCTACGGCCTGCTGGCCGAGCTCAGACTAACGAACACAAAGGACTCACAACCATGACCCGGTTGCCCGACTTCCGTCTGGAAACATACTTCTCCCGCTGGGAGTTCACTGCCCGCTATCACCTGACCGCTTCCGACGTGCAGACCATGACCCTCAGCGAGCTGCTCGCCCACGCCGACGACAAGGACCGGTACGCCTTCGAGGACCTGCCCCTCGGCTACACCGAGACCTTCGGGGACCGGGCGCTGCGCGAGGTGATCGCCGAGACGTACGAGCACGCCGACGCCGATGACGTCATCTGCTTCGCGGGCGCCGAGGAAGCCCTCTACCTGGCGATGAACGTCCTGCTCGGCGCGGGAGACCACGCTGTGGTGGTGACCCCGAACTACCAGGCCGCGGAGACTGTGCCGCTGGCGCTGTGCGAGGTCACCGGCGTCGCCCTCGACCCGGACCGGGACTGGGCTCTGGACCTCGCCGCGGTGGCGGCGGCGATCCGGCCGAACACCCGTGTCGTGTCGGTGAACTTCCCCAACAACCCGACCGGCAAGGTCATCGACTCCGCCGACTTCATCGCGCTGGCGGGCCTCTGCGACGAGCGCGGCATCCACCTGTTCAGTGACGAGGTCTATCGAGGCCTGGAGCGCGACCCGGCCCGCACCCTGCCTCAGGCCGCCGATCTTTCGCAGGCTGCGCTGTCCTTGAACGTGACCTCCAAGTCCCTGGGACTGCCCGGGCTGCGTATCGGCTGGATCACCTGCCGCGACAGCGCGCTGCGATCACGCCTGGAACGGGCCAAGCACTACACCACCATCTGCAACTCCGCCCCCAGCGAGGTCCTGGCCCGCATCGCGCTGAAGGCCCGCGCGACGATCCTGGAGCGCAACCGAGCCCTGATCGCGTCCAACCTGCAGGCTTTCGACGAGTTCTTCGCCGAGTTCCCGGACGACTTCGCCTGGCAGGCCCCGGACGGCGGTTGCGTCGCCTACCCGCGCTACCTCGGCGCCGACGGGGTGGAGGAGTTCTGTACCCGCCTGGTGGAGGAAGCCGGAGTTCTTCTGCTGCCCGCGAGTATCTACCGCTCCGAACTCACCGCCACTCCCGCCGACCGGTTCCGCATCGGCATCGGCCGCAGCGACCCGGAAGAGGGCCTGGCCGCGTTCGCCCAGTGGATGCGAGCGCGCCGATGACGCTCCCCGTTTTCGACGCGGCCGCAATCGAGGAGGCCGCCACGTCGCGGCTGGTCCTCGACTCCGTCCGGGATGCTCTGATCGCTCACGCCGAAGGCCGCACCAGCGTGCCGCCGCCGCTGCACATGGACTTCCCGGAAGCCGACGGGGACTGCCACGTCAAAGCCGGATGGATCGCCGGAGCCGCCGACTTCACCGTCAAGATCGCGACTGGCTTCTACCGCAACGCCGGTCTCGGCCTTCCGTCGAACCACGGTCTGGTCTGCGTCGTCAGCGCACGCACCGGACAGATACGCGCACTCCTCGACGACCGAGGTCTGCTGACCGCCTGGCGTACTGCCGCCGCCGGTGCGTTGATCACCCACGCCATGGCCCGCCCCGGCGCCGACACACTGGGCGTCTTCGGCACCGGCGAACAAGCCCGTCTCCAGGCGTCCTGGCTGGCCAAGCTCCGCCCCCTCAGCACGGTGCTCGTCCACGGCCGCACCATGCGCCGAGCCGACGCCCTGTGCGAGGAGCTCAACGCGGGCGGCCTGCCCGCCCGGCCCGCTTCGGCCCAGGAGGCCGCCGCAGCCGACATGGTCATGACCACGACCCCGGCGACAGCCCCCGTCCTGGATGCCGCCCACGTGAGCGAGGGCGCGCACGTGACCGGTATCGGCACAGACATGCCGCACAAGAACGAGCTCCCCCCGGAGCTCTTCCGGCGGGCGCGGCTCATCGCGACCGACGACCACGCCCAGTGCCTCGACCACGGTGACTTCGGCCATGCCGTCCGCGCCGGAGCCGTCGCCCCGGACAGCGACATAGCGGTCGGCCAGCTGCTCAAGACGCCCGTCGAAAGGCCGGATTCGGCCATCACGGTCGCCGACCTCACCGGAGTCGGAGCACTTGACGCGGCTCTCGCCTCAGCCGTCCTCGGCCGCCTCCCCCTGTGAGTGCCGGAGCCGGACAGACACAGCGGGCGCTGCCCGGCAGGGACTCATGAGTACCGGTTATGAGGGGCGTACGCCACCGCTGTCCTGAAGTTGTGGGGCATTCTTCGCGGGACTGCCTCATGGGAGAAGCGTCCTGGCCGTACGATCCAACTCCGTGACTCCGTGACTCCGTGACTCCGTGACTCCGTGACTCCGTGACTCCGTGGAGCGCCGGGGCGCCGTCGGAACGGCGCCCCGGCAGGCGGGGAGCGATCGGGCAACCGCGCCCCGCCGTTCCCGTGCGCGGCGGGGGCTGTCCACGCACGGGGTCTCGGGTGGTGTCCTACGCCGGGCTAACGGTCCAGCGCTGTGCGGGGACACCCCGGTTGGGCTGCTGGACCAGCTGGTGCCGGGACCCGGAGACAGCCACCGCGCGACCTCCGGCGGAGACCAGCGCGTACCCTCCCTCCGGAGCCCGGACCACCCGGAACTTCTGAGCGCATACCGCTTGGCAGTTGCGCTGGACGATCGCGGCGCCGCCAGCCGTCACCTTCCCCCGGACCTGGAGACACTGGGAGCCGGACACGCTCTTGATGCCGTAGCTGCCGTCAGAATTGCGGGTGAAGACGAACCTCTGCCTGTCGGTGGCCTTCACCGGGGCGACGCCCAGCTGTCTGTCCCAGCCGACCGCGGTGACAGCACCACCGTCGCTCCGGCTCAGGATCTTGTAGACGCCACCGGAGGTGACCGGGTCGGCGAGCTTCTCGCCGGCGAGCCGGAACCAGTCGAAGTCGACCGTGATCGGCCCCTTCGTCTGCTGCGGCCCGATGGCCATCAGACCGAACCGCGGCGCGGGCACCTCGTTGGTCACGGTGCCGAGCGACGTCCAGTTGGTTCCTCCGTCGCTGATCTCTCCCGTGTAGGTGTTCCCCGACTTGGTGAGCCGCAAATGCCACCAGCCGTTCTCGGGAAGGGTGACGGCGCTTGAGCGGTTGCCGCCCTGCCCGAACACCCCGGCGTTCTCGGCGACGAGTTCCGCTTTCAGCGACGGAGTCGAGCCTGGTGCGTTGACGGCGACCACGTCGAACTTCACGTAGTCGTCATCCGTGCCATGGACCAGGATGCCGGCGAGCTGGTACCGCTCTTTCAGGCCGCCGCGCATGCGTGTCTCGACGACCCAGTCGCCGTTCGGCGCGTTCTGCAGGACAAGGTTCTCCGGGTTGTCGTTCGCGGCGCCGTTGATGTCGCCCGGCTCGGTGTCGATGCTGAGCGCGCCGTCGGCCATCCGGATCGAGTTCACGTCGGGACGGACGACCGCGTCCCAGCGGCAGCCGTCCAGCCGGTCGCCGGTGAACTCGTCGCCGACCGACTCCGTGGGATCCGGTGCGGTACAAGTGATCGGCGGCATCGGTGCCTGACGCACGACCACCTTGGCCGACGCCTTCTTGGACCGGCCGGCCGAGTCGGTGACGGTGACCGTGGCGGTGTAGGTGCCCGGCTTGGCGTAGGTGTGGGACGGCTTGGCACCGGTGCCGGAGGTCGTGTCGCCGAACGTCCACGCGTAGGTGAACGGGGTGTTGTTCTCCGGGTCCGTGGCGGTCGCGGTGAAGCTCACCGCCAGGGGCGCGGATCCGGAGGCCGGGGCGGGGGCCACGGTGACATGCGGCGCGGCGTTGACCGAGACGCCCTTGCCGATGAAGTCGAACGAGTCCACGGTGAACTGGTTGTCCGCCGTGGTCCGGAAGACCGCGTAGAGCTTCATAGTGCCGCCGGGGTCGGTGACGTCCGCCTCGGGCAGTGGTGTGTAGGTGTCGAGTCCACCGGTGGCCTTGACCGGCAGGGTGGCGACCGGTTTTCCGGTCGGGGAGTCTTGACGGAGCTCAATGGATCCGCCGGCGGACGCGGCCGAGACCTGCGCGGTCACCTTGTCGATCTTCGTCAGGTTGACCGGGTCGAAGGCGATCCAGTCGCCGTTGCCGATCGCACCGACGCGCTTGCCGGTTTCGGCGCCCTCGTGGTTCTCCACGGTGACGCCGGAGGAGGCGGAGAAGAACTCCGCCTGCTTGTGCTTGGGCTGGATCACCGTGATGTCGCGGCCGGTGAGTGAGGGCTGCCCGTTCGCACCCTTGTCCGTGTAGCTGGCGTCGATCGAGTAGAAGATGTCGGCGTCGGCGTGGCCTTCGTCGAGCAGGGTGGTGAACTCACCCGAGCATGCCTTGATCGGATCGATCGGGTGGGCGTGCGCGTCGTGTCCGAGGGCGGGCTGCACGGTCGCCCGGGAGCAGTCGGCCGCGCCGTCCTCGGGGTCGGAGATGTCCAGGTCGAACGCGACCTTGTCGCCGAAGTCGAAGAACCCCCCATGGGCCGGGGTCCTGGTGGTCACCTGCGGCGCGGTGTTGCCCACGGTCACGCTCACGTTGGCGATACCGGCCTTCTTCGACGCATCGCGGACGGTCAGCTGAACGTTGCGGACACCGTTCCCCACGAACGGGTGGGAGGGGTTGGCCTCGGTGGACGTCTGGCCGTCGCCGAAGTCCCACTCGTAGGTGACCGCCCCGCCCTCCGGATCGGTGGAACCGGCGCTGGAGAAGGCGACGTTGAGCGGGGCCTGGCCGGACGACGGGGTCGCCGTGGCCTTGGCCACCGGGCGGCGGTTGCCCTGGGTGTAGTCGATCCGGTAGACACCCGAGTCGGGATTGTCCCGGCCGAAGCCCCCGCCCCACTCCACGAGGTAGAGCGCGCCGTCGGGGCCGAACTTCATGTCCATCGGAGCGAGCGTCTTCATGCCGGCGAACCAGGGGTCGATCTTGAGGAGCTTGCCCTCGTCGTCCTGGGAGAAGGTCCAGATCCGGTTGCGGGACCAGTCGGCGAAGAACGGCTTGCCGTCGTAGAACGCGGGGAACTTGACATCGGACTTCAGGTCCGGGTCGTACTCGTAGCGCGGGCCGGCCATGGGCGCCTCGCCACCGCCGCCCATCTCCGGGAAGGAGTTGCCCTTGCTGCCGTTGCCGTACCAGACGTCAGCGGGCTTCGAGGCAGGGAGCTCGGACAGGCCGGTGTTGTTGGGTGAGTTGTTCACCGGCTTCGCACAGTCGAACGCGGCACCCGAGGTGTTCGTCGCGAAGTCGAAGTCATTGAACGCGATGTTGTTGCCGACGCAGTAGGGCCAGCCGTAGTTGCCCGGAGCGTTGATGACGTTCCACTCGACGAGACCGGCCGGGCCCCGCGAAGGGTTGTCGCTGCCGGCGTCGGGGCCGTAGTCGGCCAGGTACAGGGTGCCGTCGGAGGCCACGTTGAACCGGAACGGGTTGCGGAAGCCCATCGCGTATATCTCGGGCCTCGTCTTGGCCGTTCCGGGCGCGAACATGTTGCCCTGGGGGATGGAGTAGGTGCCGTTGGGCTGGGGATGGATCCTGAGGATCTTGCCGCGCAGGTCGTTGGTGTTGGCCGAGGTCTTCTGGGCGTCGAACAGGTCCCGGCCGCCGCGCTCGTCGATCGGCGCGTACCCGCTGGACTGGAACGGGTTGGTGTCGTCACCGACGCCGATGTAGAGGTTGCCGTTCGGTCCGAACTCAAGATAGCCACCGGTGTGTCCGGGCTCTTCGCGCCGGGAGGCGGGCACTTCGAGGACGTTGACCTCGGAGGCGGGATCGATCACCTTGCCGGTCACCGTGAAGCGGGACAGGCGGTTGACCTCCTTGGTCCCGGGCGGCGAGTAGTAGACGAAGAGATGCTTGTCCCTCGCGAAGTCCGGGGAGAGCGCGAGGGAGATCAGTCCGTCCTCGCCGCCGGAGTACACGGGCTTGGAGAGGGCCGTGCCGGTGGTCCCGGTCGCGGGGTCGAAGACCTTGATCTCGCCGAGCAGTTCGGTGTAGAAGACCTTGCCGTCGGGAGCAATGTCCAGCGACGTCGGGGCCTTGGTGCTGTCGTCCAGCGTCACCTTCTCGAAGCTGGAGTCGACGGTGGCGGCGCAGTCCGCGGGCACGGCCTTCGCGGCGGTCCTGATCCCGCCGAGCACATGCTTGACGAAGTTCGGCTCGGAGTAGTCGGCGATGTTATGGCCCATGGCCGTGGCCCACACCCGGCCGCCCTCGGCGTCCCGGCACCAGGAGATGGGGTGATCGGTGCCCATTTTCGACGGCCCCGGGTTGTACGTGGACTCGTCGACCTCGACCAGGGGATGGATCTTGCCGCGCATCCCGGGAGTGAAGTTGTACCACTCCTCCTGGCGCTGCCAGCGGTCCGGCAGGTGCTTGGTGGACTCGTGAGCTTCGTCGATCTGGTAGGCGGTGCCCTTCTCGCCGTTGGCGGAGTGGGCGGTCATGTGCACGCCGCCGTTGACGAAATCGTCCCACCAGGGGAACGACGACTCGATGCCCATGTCCGTGGCGTTGTGGATCGCGACGATGCCGCCGCCGTTACCCGCGTACTTCTTCACGGCGTTGCGCTGCGCGTCGTTGTCCCAGACCATGCCGCCGTTCTGCAGCATGATCACGACATCGAACCGCTTCAGGTCGGCGTCGTTGAAGATGGCCGAGTCGTTGGACTTCTCGACCGCGAAGTGGTTCTCCGCGCCGAGCTTCTCGACCATGGCGATGCCGGCGGGTATGGAGTCGTGTCGATAGGCGCCGGCGGCTACTTCGGTGAACAGCAGCGCCCGGAACTCGTCGTGGGCGGCTGCGGGTGTGGGCGTCAGGCCCACGAGAACGGCGCCGGCCACGGCCGTACCCATGGCCGTGCGGCAGGACAGTCTTCGGGTTCTCATCACTCTCTTTCCTCCTGGTAGGAAGATGTCGCGGCGTGTCGGCGCCGGCCTGTACGTACTCAGCCTCTTGCGGCGATCACCCCCCGCAGGAAGGCCAGTCCTTCGGCGGCAAGCGCGTCCGGGCTGGAGGCGAGTGGCCGCCAGATGGAGGCGGCGGTCGCGATGCTGGCGTTCTCGGCGGTGAACGACTCGATGCACAGCGGCCCCGAGTACTGTGCGTCGGCCAGCGCGCCGAGCAGCGCCTCCCAGTCGATGTGGTCGGCGCCGGGGGCGCCGCGGTCGTTCCCGCAGACCTGGACGTGGGCGATCCGGCCGCGGGCCGAGCGGACCGCTGACGCGATGTCGCGTTCCTCGATGTTCTGGTGGTAGACGTCGAGCGCGATGCCGCAGCCGTCCGCCGGAAGGCCCTCGATGGCCTCCAGCGTCTGCGCGACGGTGTTGAGCAGGCTGGTCTCGTAGCGGTTCAGCGGCTCCAGCGCCACCATCACCCCGGCCGCCCGCGCGTGCTCGACGACCGGGCCGAGCGCGTCGCGCAACTCCTCGTAGCAGGAACGGCGTTCGCCCGGGGACATCCGCCAGGTCCGGCCGACCGACGCGTACGCCGGCCCGGCGATCACCGGCGAACCGACCTGCGCGGCGACGTCCACGACGTGCCGCAGATAGTCCTGGGTGGCGGCCGCGGTTTCCGGTGAGGTCCGGACGAGTTCACGTCCGGGCGGCATCACCAGGCACACGCTGGCGCCGAGGCCGTGGCCGCGGAGGACCTCCGCGGCCACGGCGGGATCCCAGTCGCCCGGGTTCTCCACCGGCAATTCGAGTACGTCGAAGCCGGCTTCGGCTGCCGTGGCGGCGAGTTGGACGACCTTCGCATCGTCGAGCGGGGAGGTCCATACCCAGGTGTTCACACCGACGGTGTGCACGGCGCTCCTTGTCTCCGTCACTTCCAGGGAGCCGGGTAACCCGGCATGGTCTCGCATCCGCACATCGCGTAGTGCAGGGGCGGCAGGTCCTTCTGGACGTACCGGTTCACCGTGTCGGCGCCGATCGACGACTGCGGCAGCACCCACTCCTTGGGCACCTCCTTACCGCCGAGGATCCGCAGCGCGGCGATCACCGGCGTACGCCACTGGTAGGTCGGGTACGTGGGAGCGATGGCGGTCAGCTTCTCGTCCGCCCAGATCCGCAGGAAGTCCTGCTGGTCCTCACCGACGATCGCCGGCACCTTTCCGCCGGCGTCCTGAAATGCCTCGACGGCGGCGACCGAGGTCGCGCCCGCGTCCATCCAGACGCCGTCGATGGTGCCCTCGCGCTGGATGTAGTCGGTGACGATGCTCTTGGTCTTGGCCGCGTCGCCGTCGGTGAACTTCACTCCCACGACCTTCAGTCCGCTGTCGCCGAAGATCTTGTTGGCGGCTGCCCAGCGCTGTTCGAGCACGTCGACACCCGGCAGGATGCGCAGTGCGAGGATCTTTCCGCCCGGCTTCACCTTCTCCTTGAGGAAGTCGGCGCCCTCCGCGCCGAAGGCGAACCCGCCGATGGGGTGGATGAACGTGACCGGGCAGTCGGTCTTCACCCCGCGGTCGAAGACGATCACCGGGATGTCGGACTTGCAGGCCGCTTCGACCGCCGGGGTCAGGGTGGCGGTGGTGTTGGGCGACACGATCAGCGCGCTGCAGTTCTTCGAGGCGAACGACTGGATGTCACTGATCTGTTTGTCGTCCTTGGCCTCCGCGTCCAGCACGGTGAACCTGGCGATCTCCGGGTGCAGCTTGACCTCCTGCTGCATCGTCTTGAACCCGACCTGACGCCAGGGGTTGTCGACCGCCGCGTTGGAGAAGCACAGGTGGTACTTGCCGCCCGGCTTGGCGTACTTGGCGGTGTCCGCCATCTCGGGGGCGAGCATCTGCTCCCACGGTCTGCCTTCGGGGCCTTGCGGGGTGGTGGTGCGGAACGCGAGCTGCCGGTCGTACTCGGCCTGGTCGAAGAACTCCGACTTCGACGCGGCGTCACCGGGCTTCGAGGACGCGCTTCCGACGGCCTTGTCCTCGTCGGGCAGGTCGCTGGAGCACCCCGCCAGGGCGAGCACGCCCACAGCAGCCGCGGCGGACCATCTTCGGTTCATGTCGTTCTCCTTGTTGCAGCGGGTTGAGTCACCGCGAGCGCGGAACACAGCGGGTGGGAGCAGGCGTGCGGGCGCAGCCGGACGGGCGGCGGGCGCGCACGGGCTGAGCCGGAGCTAGGTCAGGGACGGGCTAGGTCAAGGACGGGCGAGCCCAGGGACGGTGGTGTCACTGAGGAGCGGGTGACGCGCTCGCGGCGCCGCCCCGTCCCCGCAGTCGCAGGCCGGAGCCGAGTGACGCATAGGCGACGGCGAGGATGATGATCACGCCCTGCACGGCGGACTCCAGCGAACCGGAAACCCCCAGCAGGTTGAGCAACGAGAAGAGCGCTTCGAGGGACAGCGCGCCGGCGGCCGCCGCGACCACGGATCCCCGGCCGCCCCCGAGCAGGACACCGCCGAGCACGACCGCGGTGATCGCCCGGAACTCCAAGCCCTGGCCGACCTGGGCCGACACACCGGCGAACCCCCCGAGCACCATGGCGGCGACCGCGGCGAGCACACCGGACAGCACGAACGCGAGGAGCTTCAGCAGCGCCACACGGCCACCGGCCAGGTGCACCGCCGCCTCGTTGTCCCCGATGGCGACCAGGGTGCGACCGGTGCCGCTGCGCATGAACACCACCGCGCCGACGAGGATCGCCAGCAGCAGGACCACCGACCAGGGCAGCGTGCCGATGAGCGGCAGATCGGCGCCCTTGCGGCCGAGCGTCCTGAATGCCTCCGACAGCGCGCCGCGCGGGGCGCCGCCGGACCACAGGAAGACAGCTCCGTCGAGTACCAGGAGCATGCCCAGGGTGACGATGAACGAGGGAACCAGCAGCCGAGTCGTGATCAGGCCGTTGACCAGACCGACAAGTGCGCCGAGGCCGACCAGCAGCAGCATCACCCAGACCGTCGCCGACTCCTGACCATCGATCAGCCGGGCAGCGATCACCACCTCGGCGGTGACCAGTGAACCGACGGACAGGTCGAAACCGCCGGAGACGATCACGAAGTACTGGCCGATCGCGAGGATCACCAGGGGCGCGGCACGCTTGATCAGCGCGAGCCACCCGGCGGGCTCGGAGTAGGCGGGGCCCGCCCATGCGAGGGCGACGAGCAGGACGGCGAGCACGACGAGAACCGGCGCCGTGCCGGGGTCGAGGCGGGGCCTCCAGGTCGTGGGCGCCATCACATCGTCCTCCTGGACATCCGGCGGCGGGTGTAGAGCGCCACCGCGACGATCAGGACCGCACCGCGGACGACGTCCTTGAAGAACGGGTCGACGGAGAGGTCGTCGAAGACGGTGTCCAGGGTCGCCAGGATGAAGACACCGCCGATGGTGCCGATCACGCCGCCACGGCCGCCGGCGAGCAGGGTGCCGCCGAGCACGACGGCCGCGATGGACTCCAGGTCGTAGCCGGCGTCGGTGCCCACGTACGGCGCCCCGGAGCCGAGCCGGCTCGCCAGGAACACCCCGGCGAGACCGGCCGTCACCGCGCACAGCACGTGAGCGGTGACGATGGTGCGCCGGGTGCGCACTCCGGACAGCCGGGCGACGTCGATGTCGCCGCCCACCGCGTACATGTGGTAGCCGCCCCGGGTGCGGGAGAGGTACCACCAGGCGAGACCGGCGATCGTGAGCATGATGACGGCCGACAGCGGAACGGGCCCGATGCGGCTGAAGCCCAGGTGCTGGAAGGCGCGTGGCACACTGCCGGCGGGCCCTGTGTAGGTGTCCTCCAGGTAGCCGCGCAGGATGAGCGCGACGCCGAGGGTGGCGATGAAGGGGTTGGCCCGCAGGACGGTGATGACCAGTCCGTTGACGAGACCGACCACAGCGGCGACGGCCAGCGCGAGGAGCACGCCGGACACCATCATCCCCTCGCGGCCGGCCATCGTCTCGGCCGTGACGAGGGAGCACAGTCCCACGACGTAGGCCACGGACAGGTCGAGCGATCCCGTGACGACGACCATGGTCTGGCCGATGGCGACGAGCCCGAGCACGGTGCTGCGGGTGAGGATGTTCTGCACGCCGCCCTGGTCGAGCAGGACGCCGCCCCGTATCCCCACGAGGACGCTGCCGGCGAGCAGTAGCGCCACCAGGGCGACGTAGACGGTGACCGTGGGGGTGAGCGACAGCCGCCCGGTACTCCTCGGCGCCGCAGGCACCGCCGTGGCGGTGGCCGGTTCCCTGAGGATGCTCACGCCGCCTCACCGGTCCCGTGACCGGTGGCGAGGGCCATGACGGCCTCCTCGCTCGCGCCGGCGGTCAGTTCACCCACGAGCGCTCCCTCGTGCATCACGAGTATGCGGTCGCTCATGCCGATCAGCTCCGGCAGTTCCGAAGAGATCATCAAGATCGCCACTCCCGCCTCGGCGAGGCCCCGAAGGAGGGCATGGACTGTCTGCTTGGCGCCGACATCGATACCGCGTGTCGGCTCGTCGACGATCAGCACCCGGGGGGAGACCGCCAGCCATTTGGCGAGCACCACCTTCTGCTGATTGCCGCCGGAGAGGAGGCGCACCTCCTGGTGTTCGCCGCGGGCGACCACGGTCACCGATCGCAGGAGTTCAGGGAGATCCTTGCGGGCCCTGGACGGGCCGCCGCTCAGCGCGGCCCGGCGCACCATCAGCGTGTTGTCGCGGACGGACTGGCGCAGGGCGAGGCCTTGGCTCTTGCGGTCCTCTGTGACGAAGGCGATGCGGTGGCGGACGGCGGCGCGGGGACTGCGGATGCGCAGCGGACGGCCGTCCACGGTGAGCGTGCCCCGGGTGAGCGGCTCGACCCCCCAGATGGCACGGGCCACGGCGGAACGTCCGGATCCCTGGAGCCCGGCCAGGCCGACGATCTCGCCCGCCCGGAGCATCATGTCCAGCCCGCGCACCCGGTCGTTGGCCCCGTCGCGCAGGGCGAGACGCACGTCGCCGAGGTCGACGGGGTCGGCACGGGCCGGGTACAGCGCGTCGAGCGGACGGCCGACCATGTGCCGGACCACCTGCTCGGGGGTGATGTCGCCGGCCGGAGCCGTGGTCACGAACGCGCCGTCCTTGAGCACGGTGATGCGCTGGCTGAGGTCGTATACCTCACGCATCCGGTGTGAGACGTAGAGGATGGCGATGCCGCGTTCGCGCAGCCGACGGACGAGGTCGTAGAGCAGCTCGACCTCGTGGTCGGCGAGTGCGGCCGTGGGCTCGTCCATCGCGATGACCCGGGCGTCGGTGGACAGTGCCTTGAGGATCTCGACAACCTGCTGCTGGGCGACGGGCAGGTGACCGACCGGGGCGTCGGGGCTGATGCCCTCCTCGCCCAGCCATTCGAGCAGGGCGGCGGTGTCCGCGGTCATCTTCCTCCGGTCGACGTGGCCGCGCCGGACCGGTTCGCGGCCCAGGTAGACGTTCTCCGCGACGCTCCGGTACGGAAGGAGGTTGAACTCCTGGTGGATGATGGCGATTCCGGCGCGCTGCGCGTCGAGGGGAACCGCGAACGTCACTTCCCTGCCGTCCAGTTCGATGACGCCGCCGTCGGGCCTGTGCACGCCGGCGAGCACTTTGAGCAGGGTGGACTTGCCCGCGCCGTTCTCTCCCATGAGGGCGTGGACCTCGCCGGCCCGCAGTTCGAGGTCGACGCCGCGCAGGACCGGTACGCCGAGGAAGCTCTTGGTGATGCCGGTCAGCCTCACCACGGGGTGCCCGGTCACGTGGCCACCTCCGTCCAGGTTCCGTCGTCCGCGGCGGACTTCAGCACGGCCTCGGTGATCCGCGCGGCGCGCAGGCCGTCGGCGAAGGTGGGGAGTCCATCGGGAGCGCCCTCGCCGCGCACCGCGCGGTAGGTGTCGGCGGTGAACGCGTCGAAGCAGTCCTGGTAGCCCTGGGCATGGCCGGCGGGGAGCCGGGCGTAGCGGGCTGCCGGGGCGGACATGGCCGCCGGGTCGCGCACGAGGATCTGGCTGCCCTCCCGTCGTCCGATCCAGAGCCGCTCGGGGTCCTCCTGGTCGAAGACGAAGCTGGCGTCCGTGCCGGAGATCTCCATCTGGAGCCGGTTCTTGCGGCCGGCGGCGACCTGGGACACGACCAGGGTCCCCACGCGTCCCGCGGCGGTCCGGAACTGCACGGACGCCACGTCCTCGGTCGCCGTGTCCGATCCTCGGGCGGCACGCTCATGGACGACCGAGGTCTGCGCGGACAGCCGTACGATGCGATCGCCGGAGACGAACTCGAACAGGTCGCACCAGTGTGATCCGATGTCGGCGAACGCCCGGGAGGGGCCGCCCGCCGCGGAGTCGACGCGCCAGTCGTGGTCGGTGCGCCGGGAGAGCCAGTCCTGGAGGTAGCTGCCGTTGACCGTGGAGATGATCCCGGCCTCCGCCTGGGCGAGTCGGTCGCGCATCTCCCGCACCATCGGGTGGAAGCGGTATACGAACGGAACCGTGCCCACGCGTCCGGCAGCGGCGGCCGCGTCGTTCAGCGCGGTGGCCTGCTCGACCGAGGTGGCCAGCGGCTTCTCGCACACGACATGGAGTCCGGCGGACAGCGCCGCGTGCGCGGCCTCGGCGTGCAGAGAGTTGGGCGTGCATATGTGAACCACGTCCACCGAGGCGTGGGCGAGCAGGTCGTCGAGGTCGCGGTATCCGCGTTCGGCGCCGATGCTGCGGGCCGCGGTATCCGCCCGCTCGGGGCTGCCGGCCGTGGCCGCGACCACCCGGGCGCCTGCCCGTCTGGCCGACTCGGCGTGGATGCGGCCCATGAATCCGGCGCCGACCACCGCTGCGCGCAGGGTGGGGGACGCGGTTAATTCTCCGGCCTCGTAAGTGAGGTGAGTCACCGTCATGTCCCGCAAGGTAGGGAGAACTATTGGCAACTGTCAATCAAAAGTTCGGACTTCTTCTGCAGAAGTCAGCTCCCTTGGCGGCAGAACGCTCGTGCCTTCCGTCGGGTCTGGTTCAATTGGCTGATGCACGCAGATGTCCCGGCGTCGAACGCCGCACCCCTGAGCGAGCTGCTCCGTCTCTTCCGTGACGGACGGCCCCGCACCCGTGCCGAGCTCACGGCCGAAACCGGCCTGGCCCGCTCCACGGTGCGCAGCCGCCTGGACGCCCTCCTGGACGCCGGGCTGGTCCACAGCGCCGGAAGCGGAGCGTCCACCGGCGGACGCCCCGCGGGGCGCTTTGTGTTCAACGCCCGCGCACGCGTGGCTCTCGCCGCCGACGTGGGCGCCACCCATGCCACGCTGACGGCCACCGACCTCACCGGTTCCCCCTTCGCCACCAGCAGCCTGACGCTGGACATCAGCGAGGGTCCTGAGCCGGTGCTGAAGCAACTCGTCGCCACATGGCGCCGGTTGCTGGCGGATGCGGATCTGGAGTCCGCGCCGCTGGCGGGCATCGGCGTCGGTCTCCCCGGCCCCGTCGAACACTCCACGGGCAAGCTGCAGAACCCGCCGATCATGCCCGGATGGGACGGCTACGACGTGACCGAGCGCCTCGCCGCCGACTTCGGTGTGCCGGTCCTCGTCGACAACGAGGTCAACCTCATGGCGTTGGGCGAGCACACCACGCGCTTCCCGGACACCGACAACCTCATCCTGGTCAAGGTGGCCACCGGCATCGGCGCGGGCATCATCAGCAACGGCAGTCTGCACCGCGGCGCGGTCGGCGCCGCCGGCGACATGGGCCACATCCTCGCCCCCCAGGGCGGCGAGGCACCGTGCCGGTGCGGCAACACCGGCTGCCTGGAGGCCGTCGCCAGCGGTGCGGCCATCGCTGCCGCCCTGCGCAAGCAGGGCTTGGAGGCGCACAGCAGCTCCGATGTCGTCTCCCTGCTGCGCGGAGGCAATGTGATCGCCGCCCAGGCGGTCCGCCAGGCCGGCCGCGACATCGGTGAGGTACTCGCCGGCTGCGTCAGCATGCTGAACCCGTCGTTGATCGTCGTGGGCGGATCCCTCGCCCAGGCGGGCGAGATGCTCCTGGCCGGTGTGCGGGAGGCCATCTACCGGCGGTCTCTGCCGATGGCGACACAGCAGTTGGACATCGTCGCCTCCCGCGCGGGAGCCGCCGCCGGGATGCTCGGCGCCGCCGCCATGGTCGTCCAGCACGCCCTGTCCCCCTCCGTGCTGGACAGCGAACTCGCGCGGCCGGCCTGAGCGGTACCGACGCCTCGGGAATGCTCCGAGCCCGGCGGAACCGAACACGTCACTTGCTTCCGGCCGTTGAGCGCGGAGTTGATCGACGCTAGCTTTCTTCGGCGCGTACCCGCCGGTACACGATACGGGCGGTCCCACTGATGATGTGGAGTACTTCATGCCTCAGCTGCGCTCCAGACGCCTGCGTACCGTCCTCGCGGTTCCGGCCGGACTGGCTCTGACCGCGTCGCTCGGCTTTCTGCCGGGCGCCGCCGCCCAGGCCGCTGTGCAGGACACCCCTGCCTCCGTGGCCACGGACGGCCCCAAGCTCTCGTACGTGGTCAACACCAAAGCGAACCACGGCACCGTCAAGGCCGTTGAAAAGGCGATAGCCACAGCCGGCGGCACCGTGGTCATAGCCCACGAGAAGATCGGCGTCATCGTCGTCCACTCGACGAATCCCGACTTCGCCAAGCAGATACGCACGGTCAAGGGCGTGCAGAGCGCGGGAGCCACGCGTACCGCGGCACTTGCCCCCGCGACCACCACCGAAGTCGGCGCCCCGGAGTACGTGAACGGCGCCAAGGCCACGGCACGCACGTCCGCCGCCGGCGGTGCCGAACCGCTCGAAGCCGACCAGTGGGACCTGCGCGCCATCGGTGCGGACAAGGCCGCGAAGATCAACCCGGGCAGCAGGAACGTCACTGTCGCGGTGATCGACACCGGTGTCGACGACACCCACCCCGACCTTGCCGCGAACTTCTCCAGGAGCCAGTCGGCCAACTGCGTCGGCGGCGTCGCGGACACCAGCGAGGGCGCCTGGCGCCCGTACGACCCCGCGAACGACTACCACGGCACGCATGTCGCCGGCGAGATAGCCGCCGCACGCAACGGCATCGGCGTGGCCGGTGTGGCACCGGGTGTCACGGTCGCGTCGATCAAGGTGAGCGACCCGACGACCAGCCTCTTCTTCCCCGAGAGCGTCGTCTGCGCGTTCGTCTTCGCCGCCGATCACGGTGTCGAGATCACCAACAACAGCTACTACATCGACCCGTGGCTCTACAACTGCCTCGACGATCCGGACCAGAAGGCCATCGTCGACGCGGTCAACCGGGCCTCCCTGTATGCGCAGCGCAAGGGCACGCTGCACGTGGCGTCCGCGGGGAACTCCAACCACGACCTCGACTCCGACGCGATCGTCGACGACTCCAGCCCCGACGACACGACCCCGGTCCCGCGGACGGTCGACCCGCACAAGTGCTACGACATCCCGACCCAGCTGCCGGGTGTTGTCACGGTCTCCGCGACCGGCGTGCAGAACCTGAAGTCGTACTACTCCAGTTACGGACTCGGCGTCGTCGACGTCGCGGCCCCGGGCGGCGACAAGTACCAGATCCCGGACACCCCGTCGAAGAACGGCCGGATCCTGTCCACCATGCCCAACAACGAGTACGCGTACCTGCAGGGCACGTCGATGGCCGGCCCGCACGTGGCCGGTGTCGCGGCGCTCCTCAAGTCCACCCACCCGTGGGCCGGCCCGCTGGCACTGCAAGCGCTGCTCAAGGCCCAGGCGGACAACCCGGGGTGCCCGACCGGACTGTACGACCCCGACGGCAACGGCGTCGAGGACTCGACGTGCAAGGGCTCCAAGCGGTTCAATGGCTTCTACGGCCATGGCATCGTCAACGCGCTGGACGCCGTCGGCAGGCACTGAAACACACTGCCCTGGGGTACGCGCCCGCGTACCCCAGGGCAGCGGGCCGATCGGGCGACGTCAGTGGCCGTGGGTATCCTGCCCGGTAAGACGGCACGGACGGTCTCGCCGCCGTCCGGTGCGTGCGGCCCGGGAAGCCGCTCGTGGAGCAGCTGTGGAGCAGCCTGTGGTCTTCATGGGCTCCGAAGGCGAGTGCGGCGTAGCGCCGGGGACCTGTCGGGCTTCCTCTGGGTGTTGGCCGATGGAGGCGGGCCGACGGCCTCGGGCCGATGGAGGCGGTCTCGTACGACGACCGCGAGGCCCGGCCCGACGCGGCGCCGGTGGAGCTCGCCGAGCGTTATGCCGCCTTCCCGCGCCGGCCCGCCCGGGAGATCATCGCCGAGGCCCGGGGCGGAGTTCCCCGCCTTCGCCGAGGACATCGAGGCGCTCTGCCGCTGACGCCGGACGGAAGGGGCCTCACCCGGTCGGGAACGGCGGAGCGGTCCCACGCGGGCGGTAGGCGTGTCGTCCGGGCTTCGCCAGCCGGGTGGCGGATTCCAGCAATTGCCGGGTCTTCGGTCCGCACACTCCGGCAGGATCCTGGGTGATGCCGTTTCTGCGCTGGAATGCGGCGACCGCGCGGGTCAGTGATCTGTCGTAGACGCCCGTCGGTGTCACCCGCAGTCCCAGCAGCGTCAGGCGGATCTGCACATCTCTCACTTCCTGCCCCTGGTCCCCCCGGTTCAGTGTCCGGTGAACGGGCGCGGCCACGCCAGGTGCGGGGGCGGGCGGCTTCCTCGGAGCGGATCGGGGCGGCTGTACTGGTGTGGCTTTGGCCGACGGTCGCGCCCCGGTGACCTGTGCCGGCTGTGACGGCTCGTCCGACGTGGGCAGGTCGGCGGGCGGTCCCGAGGGTGCGCCGGACGGCTCCGGGGTGTGGGCTTGCGGCGCTGTGGCCTCTACGATGCCGGGCGGCAGCGGGTTCTCCCACTCGCCCATGGCGGTGTTCTCGCCAGGTGATCCCGTGAGCGTGTACGCCGTGAGCGACGCTGATGCCAGCGCGACGACGAAAGCGGTTCCGGCGAGAACCGGGCCCGTGCGGACCGGCGTTGCCCGGCGACGGTGCCTGCCTCGGGAGCGGGGCGTCCCTTGGTCACGCGCGCCGGACGACGGGTGGAGCAGGAGCCGTAGCGTGTCCGCGGAGCGGATGCGGAGCCTGAGAGTCGCCGTGGTCTCGCCGGGTGTCGGGTCCGACAGCTCGCCGACGACCGGCCGGGCGTCGGCCCGGTCCGTTGCCGGCACCTCGGCCTCGTACGGACGGATATAAGGGCGCACACGCGCGTCGAAATCCCCTTCGGCCCCGTCGCCGAACGGCCAGTGTTCCGTGGCCGCTTGAGCATGGCAGGCGCAGGACCAGTGAAGACCCCCGTACGCATCACGCTCCAGTCCACAGACCCGGCAGTGCTGAGAACCCACTTCCCTACCCTCTGTTCAGGCCCGTACGAGAACGGGCGGACCCACCTGGCCGTCTGCCGCGTCGGCGGATGTGGCTGGTCACCAGGAGTCCTTCGTGGGATGGCTCAACAGCGTTGACGGCGAAGACCGATGCCCACGTCGTTGTCCCCCGTGAATCGTCGCGCACATGGATGTGCTCTGGGAACACCCCGGCGGAGAATGCGTGGTGATGAGTATGACCCACAAAGCGGTCTGTCGGCAGGATTAAGGACGCGGCACTGGACTTCGCGCTGGGAACCCCTTCGGCCCGAAGCGCGACGGCCGGAGCGGAAACCCCCTCACAGCCCGGGAACGGCAAGTCGCCCGCCTCATCGCTGAACCGACGGCTCAGACGCGTCGTTCCCCGAAGGGAGTCCGTGCGCTAGCGTCGCCGGCGAACACAGCTCCGCCGCGAACGGCATCGGCAGCACGTCGGCTGCCGCACACCGATGGGGAGGCATCTGTGCGCGCTCTCGTCTATGTGGGTCCCGGGTCCGCCGAGCTTCAGGAGCGGCCCGCGCCACGGCTCGTACGTGGCGATGACGTGGTGGTGAAGATCGTCGGCACGGGCATTCGCGGGACGGACCGCAAGATTCTGCTCGGCCGCTTCCCGGCCCGGCCGGGTGTGGTGCTGGGGCATCGTGCTGATCTTCGACGAAATACAGACGGGCATCGGCCGGGTGGGCCGGATGTTCGCCGCGGAGCACTTCGACGTACGACCCGACATCCTGACGACGGCGAAGGGGCTCGGCGGATCGGGCGCACAGGTCGCGGCCATCGTCACCGACGAGCGGATGTCCGGACTGAGCAGCGACCACCACTCGTTCACCTACGGCGGCAACGTACTGGCGGCCGCGGCGGCGGCGACACTGGACGTCATCGCACGACCCGGCTTCCTGGTCAATGTCCGTGACGTCGGTGCCCACATCATGGGCCGGCTGCGGCAGTTGGCCGTCACCCACCCGTGCATCGTCGACGTCCGAGGGCTCGGACTGATGATCGGTATCGAGATCGGCGATGACGACGGCCGACCCAACAGTTCGCGCGCCCAGGCGCTGGCCGCGCGCGGCATGTCGCACGGCCTGATCCTTCGGACCTCCCGCTACGGCCGCGGCAACGTGGTCAAGATCCGGCCGCCGCTCGTCATCACCCGCGCCGAAGCCGACCTGCTCTGCGACCGGCTCGAAGCCCTGATGCCGACATCGGAAACCGGCTGCTCCGCGACGACCCCGCACTGCTGCCCGAGTTCGAGCGGGCGGGCACGGGCGGGTGCTCCACCTGTTCCCGTACGACATCGCCGCGGCCGTCTTCCTCGCCGAGAAAGCGGGAGCCGTCATCACCGACGCATACGGCAGGTCACTCGGGGACACGGTGCTGACGGATCTGAGCATCGACAACCAGCGCTCCTGCGTAGCGGCCTCGACGCCCGAACTCCACCGGGCACTGCTTGAGGCCATCCGATGGAGAACATGACACGAGGAGGGGCAGACGTGCGCTCTCTCGCACCCACCGGCACCGCCGAGTTCCCAACCCTGCTGGAGCGGCTCTCGGACAAGGCCACGGCGGAGTACTACAACCCGTACACCACCTTCGAGTGGCCGAAGACGATCCCCACGGGTGACTTCTGGAATGCCCGGCAGCCCGCCACCGACCCCTTCTTCCGCAAGGACGGCCCGCGTGCCGCCCTGCAACTGCTCGCGCCGGTCAAGGAGGAGTATGTCCACAACGACGGCACGGCGGTGGCGTCGATGAACCATCACCGCAACTTCTTCGGGGAACGCTGCGCGATCTCCTACGCGGGAAAGCCGGCCTTCACCGGCTGCGTCGCCTTCGGCCTGGAGCGATGGGTTCATGTACTCGCCGAGCGGTTCGACGGGGATCTCGAATCCGCGCGCAAGGCCGTACGGCGGGCGCGGGTACGGCCGTGAACCGGCTGCAGTCGAAACTGGGTCTCGAACTCCCCCTTCTGCAGGCGGGAATGGGTGGGATCGCCGGACCGGAATTGTGCGCGGCGGTCTCCCGGGCCGGAGCCGGCGGCGCCCTCGCGCTCCACAAGGAGCCGCCGGACCGGGTCCGGGACCTCGTGTCCCAGGTGACCGCCGCGACCTCACGCCCCTTCGGTGTGAACGTCATCCCGGAGGTGACCGGTCCCGCGGCCTGCCGTGCCCAAATCCGGGCAGCGCTCCAACGCCTGCCCAGGAACGGCTTCGTCACAAGCTTCGGACTGCCCGATGCCGAGGCGGCACGCGAGGTCGTGCGGGCGGGTCACGTCCTGGTGATCCAGGTGGGGACCGTCCGCGACGCCGACGAGGCGCTGCAACGGGGAGCCGGGGTACTGGTCGTCCAGGGCACCGAAGCCGGAGGCCATCTGCTCGGTGAGCTGCCCGCTGCCCGGCTGCTGCACGACGTCCGGACCCGGCACCCGGACACCGTGCTCGTCGTGGCCGGCGGTGTCGCGACCGGCGCCGATCTCGCGGGTGCCCTGAAGCGGGGAGCGCACGGAGCGATGGCCGGCACGCTGTTCATCCCCACATCGGAGTCCACCGCCCACCCGGACTACAAGCAGCGGGTCGTCGAGGCGACGTCCCACGACACCGTCGTCACCACGGTGTTCGACATCGGATGGCCCGCCCGACGGCACCGCGTGCTGCGCAATGTCCTGACGGAGGAAGCAGAGCGCCGCCCCACGACGTTCATCGCCACCACCATGGTGGGGGCACGAAACGTGCCTGTTCCCCGCTACAGCGCGTCGGTGCCGGCATCCGGAACGGTGGGCCGTGTCGAGGAGATGGCCATGTACTGCGGCTGTTCCTGTTCGAGGGTGCGAGGGCGGGACATGGCCGGCTCCGTCGTGGAGCGGTTCCGCCGGGAGTTCGAGGCGGCCCGGAGATTCCGTGTCCGAACCACGAAAGGTGTGTCATGGACCAGGCGCTCAAACCGGTGACCGGCTGGCTGCACACGCGAAGCCCCGGGATCGCCGCGATCCCGGCCGATCTCGACCTGATCGAGAACCGGATCGTCGATTCTCTCGGCTTCATGGAGTTCATCCTCCTGCTCGAAGACCTGGTCGGCCGCGAACTGCCTCTCGACCAGCTGGATGTGGACCACTTCCGCACCCTCCGGGCGGTCTTCGAGAGCTTTCTGTCCCCGCATGCCAGGCACCGCTAGGTCTTCTGTTTGGATCAGGCCGGATGAGCGAGCCCGGCAAGATCCAAACAAGAGGCCCTAGGACACAGGAGTCCCTAGGACAGGGGAGGTGTACCGGTATGCAGCGCGGACGTGTCGTCTCCCTGCACCTGGCCGCCGCCTCCGGCGCCCCCACGTTCACCGTGGAAGCGGCGCGCGCCGTCAGAGGGCGGGGCCTGGAGGGCGACCGCAACTTCTGGTCGGGCGCAGGGCCCCGGCCGACCCGGCGCGGAAAGGGACGCGCCTCGGGAGTCTGCGACGTCACCCTGTTCGAGCTGGAGGCACTCGACGATCTCCGTCGCGCGACCGGCATCGAACTCACACCCGCGCAGAGCCGACGCAATGGGGTGTGCGCGGGAGTACGTCTCGATCCGCTCGTGGATCAGGAGTTCAGGGTCGGTGGCGTGACGCTTCGCGGCCTGCGCCTCAGCGAGCCCTGCGCGCGCCTCGAACAGCTCACTCGTCCCGGAGTAGTCCGCGGCCTTGTCCACCGGGGCGGACTGCGGGCCGAGGTGGTGGGCGGCGGTGTGATCCGCGCGGGGGACCCGATCGGTCCGGAGCCCTCGCAAACACGACGTGGGGACTCACTGTGCCGTCCGTGACCAGGCCGCCGCCTCCGAGGCCTGAAGGCGGTCCGCCGGCTGCGAGCGTGTGACCCAGGGTGATCCCTCAGGCTCCGCAGGCGACCGCATGAGTACGCGCCGTCCACCGAGGTGCGGGCGCGCCGTGATCCGCGGTGCTCCTGCCCCGCCCTGTCACGTAGCCCTCCGCAATTCGTGCCGGACACGGTTGGCAGATGTTGCCGTCGCATGTTCCCACGTCCGTGACATGTACTGGCGCACCAGGATCCGATGGAGGTGGGCAGCGTGCGTGACCTGCTGGACGACTTGGAGCAATGGTTCGCCGAAGGTGCCTCGTTCGCATTGGCCACGGTCGTCTCGACGCAGCGCAGCGCGCCGCGGGAGCCCGGGGCGGTGATGGCGGTGCGCGCCGACGGCCGGGTTCTCGGCAGCGTCTCGGGGGGCTGTGTCGAGGGAGCGGTGTACGAACTGGCGCACGAGGTGCTCGCCTCCGGGCGTCCCGCGACGGCTGCGTACGGCGTCGACGACGCGGATGCGGCGATGGTGGGGCTCACCTGCGGGGGAACGCTTGAGGTGTTCGTGGAACCGGTCGGCCCGGTCCTGTGGCCGGACTTCCCCGCCATGGCCTTCGCCGTGCGCGCGGGTGCCCGTTTGGCGGTGGCCACCGTGATTTCCTCACCCGACCCGCTTCGGATCGGTGCCCGGGTGTCGGTGGGGCTCGCGGACGTCGGGAGCGGCGGGTGCGACGGCCGCGTGGTGGACGCGGCGACGGCCATGCTGGAGTACGGGCAGTCGGGTCTCGTACGGCTCGGCGCCGACGGCCCGGAACGGGCGGACACCTTCGACGGCCAGGATGGCACCGAAGTCGTCTTCGTCCGCTCCTTCGTGCCGCCGCCCGGCCTGCTGGTGTTCGGGTCCAACGTCTATGCGGCGGCGGTGGCGCAGGCAGGTCGCTTCAGTGGCTTCCGGGTGACGGTGTGCGACGCCAGGCCGGTGTTCACCACGCCGGAGCGCTTCCCAGGAGCGGACGAGCTCGTGGTCGACTGGCCCGACCGGTACTGGGAGAAGGCGGAGGTTGATTCGCGCACGGCCGTCTGCGTGCTCACCCATGACCCGAAGTTCGATGTGCCGGTCCTGCTCAAGGCCCTGCGCTCACCCGCCGGATACGTCGGCGCCATGGGCAGCCGGACAGCACACGCCGACCGGCTGAGGCGTCTGCGGGAGGCGGGTGCCGGTGCCGGGGAGCTGAGTCGTCTGCACTCTCCGATAGGGCTCGATCTGGGCGCGCGGACGCCGGAGGAGACGGCGATCGCCGTGCTCGCGGAAATCGTCAAGTGCCGCAGCGGGGCTTCCGGCGAGCATCTGGCCCGCACCACGGGGCGGATTCACACGGACGGTCGGGACTCGAGATCGCTCATAGGTAACCCATAGTCCACGCGGATTCGGGCCGCTCACGCCGCGCCGCGGACCACACGGTGCGTCGTCCCGTAATCGGCCGACCCCGCGAGTCCGCGACAACAGCCCGGGGCGATCATGGTCGCGGTCCTCCTGTGGCGGGTGGCTATACCCCAGCACAGGTCGGACAGGCGGTTGATGCACGTTCGCGCGTGTCGCGCTGCCTGTGGGCCCGGCGCCCGATGCGCCGTTCCGCACGTCCTGGGGCGCGCCGCTCGCGTCACCCGACTGCATGCCCGTGGATCCAACGGCCGGGCCCGCCCCCGGAGTGAGCGGTGTTTTTGCAGTTCTCACGCGGGACGCCGCCTCACGCCGTTGACCTGCGAAAAGAGCCTGTGCGGCACAAGAGGGACGGCGCACTGCGCGCGTTCGTGAGTCCTGTTCCCCGAACAGGGTCGTCTCTTGTTCGGTGATTTATGCGCTGGCGCACGCCGTGGCGCGTCCAGGGCAAAGTGCATGCCCCGGAACACACCAATGAGCGGGTGGCTGATCAAGTGAAGCTGCCCGAATGCGTCGCTGAGACCCGTCATGACGGCTACCCATGGCCATGACTGTTCACCGTGAGCTGCAGCGTGGCTTCGCAGTCAGCTGCGCCACCTGATCGGCAAGGAATCCGACATGAACGCACACGCCCACCGCAAGAGACGCATCGCTCCCGTGCTGGGAGGTCTCGTGGCACTGCTGGCGGTGCTGGTCGCCTGGGCCCTGCCCTCCGCCACCGCAACGGCTCAGGAAGGCAGGATCAAAGGCTGGGGCGCCAACGACAACTACCAGCTCGGCGGCACCCTGACCAGCGCCAAGTACAACCCGGTGACCATACCGGGCCTCACCGACAGTGCGATCGAGAGCATGGCGGCAGGCTACTTCCACGGCCTCGCCCTGCTCTCCAACGGCACGGTGGAAAGCTGGGGACGCAACGCTGAAGGTCAGCTCGGCATCGGCAGTGTTTCCCCCCAGGACCAGGCGTCCACCGTCACCGGGCTCCGCGGCGTCGTCGCTGTCGCCGCAGGGAACTACCACAGCCTCGCCCTGATGGCCGACGGCACCGTACGCGCCTGGGGCGTCAACACCTACGGCCAGCTCGGCGACAACAGCACGGCCACCCGCACCACCCCGGTCACGGTCGCCGGTCTCACCAACGTCGAGGCCATCGCGGCCGGCAACCACCACAGCATGGCGGTCCTCGCGGACGGCACCGTCAAGACCTGGGGCTACAACGCCAACGGCCAGCTCGGCGACGGCAGCACGGCCAACCGCACCACCCCCGTGACCGTCACCGGCCTGAGCAACGTCCGCAGTGTCGCCGGCGGAAACGTCCACAGCCTCGCCCGGCTCGCCGACGGCACCGTCTGGGCCTGGGGCTACAACGCCCAGGGCCAGCTCGGCGACAACACGACCACCCAGCGCCTCACCCCCGTCAAGGTCGACGCCGTGGCCAATGCCCGCGAGATCAGCGCGGGGGTCCACCACAGTGTCGCCCGGCTCGCCGACGGCACTGTCAAGACCTGGGGCTACAACGCCCACGGCCAGCTCGGCGACGGCACCACCACCAACCGGCCCACCGCCATCACCCTCGACGGAGCCGCCAACATCCGCGCCATCTCCGCAGGCGGATACCACACCATGCTCCTCGACCGTGACGGTCGCGTCAGCAGTGTGGGCTACAACAACAACGGGCAGATCGGCGACGGCACGACCACCAACCGCGCCGTGCTCACCACCCCCGCGATGAGTCTCAGCAGCGTCTCGCTCATTGCGGCCGGCGGCGAGTTCAGCCTCGCCGGATAGCACAAGCCTCGCGCCGGGTCGGCCGTCGGACACGGCCGACCCGGTCCGGGATTCTCTCCTCGGACGCCGTCATGCCGTCGGACTCCGGGCCGAGTCGCCATCGCCCCCGCACCCACGGCCGCGCCCGGGTGCGAGCGCGCCGCATGCCGTGCTCCACGCAGCGGATCAGCCTGGGCTCAGCCGTCCACCGGCAGGCCGCGGAGCTCCTTGACCCGCTTCATGATGATCTGCGAGTTGACCTCGGTGACGCCGGACAGCGAGGTCAGCTTCTCGATCCACAGCCGCTCGTACGCACGCAGGTCCTCGACCGCGATACGCAGCAGGCAACCCGGGCTGCCGAAGAGCCGGTACGCCTCGATGACGTCGGGGATGTCCTGGAGGCCGGCCTCGAAGGCCTCGACAACCTCGCGGTCGCGCTTGACCTCTATGGAGACGAGGACTTCGAAGCCCCGGCCCACCGCCTCCGGGTCGATCACCGCGCGATAGCCCTGGATCACCCCGTCCTGCTCCAGTTGCCGGACACGGCGCATGCACGGTGAGGGGGTCAGCCCCACCCGCTGCGCCAGCTCCTGGTTGCTCAGCCGCCCATCACTCTGCAGCTCACGCAAGATATCTCGATCAATCTCGTCCATGGCGCAATTATTGACCACATCCAAGCCTTGAGAAGGCCTAATTTCGCGATCGCATTGCGAGCCGGGAACTCTATCATTGCGTCCGACTGCTCCGGCATCCCCGGACCAGCCATGGGGCGCAGCCCGGCGGGGCCACGAGCGAAGCCGGGCCGCGTGCCCCGTCGTATTCGCCGCAGCACGAGTGGCACGAACGAGGAGTGGGTTCTGTGGGACGTGTCGTGGTCATCAGCACCGGCGGGACCATAGCCAGCCGCTGGCAAGGATCGGGATTCGCCGCCGACGCGCACGGCCAAGAGGTCATGGCAACCGCAGCGGTGCCCCAAGGTGTCACCGTCGAGATCGTCGATCTGTTCAGCGTGAACAGCCCCCGTCTCACCACCGCTCACCAGCTCACACTGCTCCGCACGGTCCACGAGGTCCTCGCCGACCCCGGTGTGGACGGCATCGTCGTCACCCACGGCACCGACACCCTGGAGGAGTCGGCGTTTCTGGTCGACCTCCACCACGACGACCCCCGCCCGGTCGTCTTCACCGGCGCGCAGCTTCCCCTCGACGCGGTCGACGGCGACGGGCCCGGCAACCTCCACGACGCACTGCTGACCGCCGCGACCACGCGCGGCCTTGGGGTAGTGGTCGCCTTCGACGGCAAGGTGCACCCGGCCCGCGGCACCGTCAAGACGCAGACGCTGGCCGCCGACGCCTTCGGCGACCCGTCCGGCGCCCGCATCGGGAACATCGGCTTCGGCCGGGTCTCCGTACTGCGCCACCCCCAGCGCCCCGCCGCGCTGGCCCTGCCCGCCATGCCGGACGCCCCTCCCCGAGTCGACATGGTGATGCACCACTGCGACGCCGACCCGGTTCTGCTGGAAGCTGCCCTGAACGCGGGAGCGCAGGGAATCGTCCTGGTGGCCACCGGCGCCGGCAACGCCACCCCCGAGATCGTCGAAGCCGTCGCCTCCGCCACGTCCCGCGGCGTGCTCGTCGCCCTGACCACCCGGGTCCAGTCCGGACCGGTCACCGAGATCTACACCCACGGCGGCGCTGTCGACCTCGTGGCCGCGGGCGCGGTGACGACCGGTACGCTGCGGGCCGGCCAGGCCCGGATTGCCGTGCTCACCGCCCTGCTCGCGGCCACCGACCCGCACGAGCGGGAGCGGGTGCTGCGCCACGCGGTCGGCGAGGCCATGCCCGCGAACGCCGACCCGTCGGCCGAACTCCTCCCGATCTGACCGCGGGCCGACACGACTCCCCGTACGCCGTGTTGACACCGGGGATTCCCGGGCGGCCCCCCCTCTCAGCTCACCCCACCTCCGTACGCACCGGACACGAGAGTCCGCACCGCCATGGCCACGCCCGGAAGGCCGGGGAGTTCGCGGACGTCCTGAAGATGGGCCGTACCCAGCTGCAGGACGCGGTGCCCATGACCCTGGGCCAGAAGTTCGCCACGAACGCTGTCAGGCTCGCATCATGCCCGGCAAGGTGAACCCTGTCGTCCCCGACGTGGTCAACCAGATCGCGTTCGAGGTCATCGGCAACGACCTGGCGGTGACCATGGCCGCCGAGGCGGGCCAGCTCCAGCTGAACGCCTTCGAACCGGTCATCGCCCACAGCCTGCGTGGTCAATCCTGCCTGCAACCATCCGGCTCTGACGTCAACTGTGCTGCACCGGACGCGTCCGCATCGGTCGGCCCACCTGGACTCCAGCGGATGGGATGAGCGAGCGCAGAGCCGGCACGCTGCCACCGGCCATACCCAAACCCGCCGGGACCGGTGCGGCCGAGGAAGGTGAGCCTGACGATCAGCCCGAGGACGACTGCGGTCAGCAGGACGATGGCGGTGGTGTGGGTTCCCCTCTCCCACCGAACGAGTGGCGGGCACGCCCATTCGGCGCGTCCGGATTGCTGTGCCTCGGAGGGGCATCTGTGATGGGTCAGGGCGCTCCTGACGCCCCGTGGACTCGATCTCCTGGAGGCATCAGTGGCGACCCGTCGATGGTTTGTGAGCCTGGCCGGCGCGGCCGGCCTTGTCGGTTCACTCCTGCTCAGTGCGCCCTCGTCCGCTGCCGTGGACGCGCGGACGTCCGACGCCGATCGCTCCCTGACACCGGCCGGTCCCCTCCAGTGGCCGGCGCGTGAGCAGGCGGTCGAAGACGACAAGCAGCGGCGGCAGGACCGCCCGCCCGGGCCGGGCGATGAGAAGGACGGCTGCCTGGGACTGGTACCGACGCCTTACCCCTATGCGAACACAGAATTCGTGTGCAACGACTGGCGGTTCGGCCCGGTCGATCTGCCGCGCAGCGGGGTACTCGGGAGCATCCTCAGTGGCTACGACCGCTTCGGCACCCTCACCCCTGTGGAGTTCCTCAACAAGTGGTGGGACCCGACCATGGACGTCGGGCAGGGCAACTGGAAGTACCCGCCGGACGACGGCTTCGATCACGACACCGCAGGAAAGGTCATCGCGAACGAGGTGACCCTCCACCCCGGCCAGCTGCTGGACCGATTCGGCAATGAGTTCGGCAGTTTCCTCTCGCCGGCCGGTGCGAAGTACAAGGAACGCGCTCTCCCGCCGTCCAATCTCAACACCGAGGACCCGCGCTACCCGTACAACTACCACCTGTACCGGGTGAAGAAGGACACCCTTGTGTGTGCCGGGCCCATCGCCCCGGCGTTCGAGCAGCCCGGGCAGGGCGTGCAGTACGTGACCTCGTTCTCGCGGAAGCGTACGTACTGCACCAACGTGCCCACAGACAAGACGGTGCGCGCCCTGGTGATGGACGGCAATCTGGAGCGGGCGAACTGATCGCCGAGCGGGCGGAGGGCAGGGGCACGGTCGGGAATGGACCGTCATGAGTTGTGTGAGGCGCTGCGGGCGGCCGGGGTTCCGGCCGGGGTGTACGAGATCCCCGACTGCCCCGGCCCTCCCGGCGGCCCCCGGTCGGCGGACCGCCTCTATCTCGAGGAACAGGCGGGAGAGTGGGTGGCAGGTGTTCAGCAGCGGGGCGTGCGCACGGTGCTGAAGCGGTTCCCCGACGAGGACCAGGCCTGCCGCGCTGTCTACGTCGAGCTGACCGACGAGGGCCCGCAGCCCTCTCCGCTCACCCCGGAGGAGACCGAGGAACTTCTGCACGACAGCGAGGGCATCCAGCGCCGGGCCCGCGAGGGGCTGGCGCGGGCGCTGGAGGCCACCGCCCGGCAGTCACCCCCGGGTGATGCCGGGCGGCATGCCCGAGGTGATCGGGACCGCTGACCGTACGACGGGGGCCTGACCCGGCGTGGGCGGGGTCAGGCCGGGCGGGGGATGTAGGCCAGGCCGTGGGCGCCGGGCTCGCCGAGCTTGGCGATGTCCAGCCGGGCCAGGCCCCGCAGCGTCTGTAGGTCAACGATGTCGACGGTCGACGAGGCGACGCAGGACACATAGGCGATCCGGCCGTCGGGCGACGAGGTGATGGTCAGCGGGCAGAGCCCCACCTCAAGCTCGCCCAGCTGCCTGCGGGTGCCGGCGGAGAACACGGTGAGGCGACCCGGCGCGTGGCGTCCGAGGCGGGACACCGGGTCGGGTTCCATGCGCACTTCGCCCGCGAGCAGCTTTCCCGTCGACGTCAGGTGCACCGGCAGGACGACGTTCTCCGTGGGCAGGGTGTCGACGACGGACGCCGTCCGGGCGTCGATGACCCGGTGGATCTCAACCTGCTGCGAACTCTGGACGCCCTGCTCCAGGAGAACAGCGTCACCCGTGCCGCGGAGCGACTCGGCACGTCACCCGCGGCAACCAGCCGTACCCTGGCCCGGCTCCGCCGTGCCGTCGGTGACCCTCTGCTGGTCCGCGCGGGGCAGGGGATGGTTCCGACCCCGCGAGCCCTGGAACTCCGGGAGCAGGTAAGCGCGCTGCTGCGCGGCTGCGACAACGTCCTGCGGCCCGGGGCCGGTTTCGATGCCGTTCATCTCCAGCGCACCTTCACTGTGCAGGCCACCGACCTCCTCCTGGTGGGGCTGGCCGGGACTTTGACCGACCGGATCCATACGGAGGCTCCGCACGTGGACGTGGTGTTCCTGCCGGAAGCGGTCGAGGGCGGCCCCGCGCTGCGGCAGGGCTGGGTGGACGTCGAACTGGGGGTCCTCGGGCACCTGGCCCCGGAGAGCCGCACCCAACGGCTCACCCGGCTGCCGCTGGTCGGCATCGCCCGCAGCGGTCATCCCCTCTTCGACGGGCGGATTGATGCCCGCCGTTTCGCCGCGGCCGACCACATCGGCATTTCCCGGCTCGGTAAACGCCTCGGACCGATCGATGGCGCGCTCGCGGAACTCGGGCTGCGTCGGAGGATCGCGGTCGTTGTGCCCAGCCATACGAGTGCGATGATGCTCGCCCGGGACACCGACCTCGTTGCGCTCACCCTGACCGACTGGCTTCCCGACACCACCTCCGCGCTGGGACTGCGCACCTTCCCCATCCCTCTCGACCTGGCACCCCTCGAACTCGGAATGGCCTGGCACCCCCGCAACTCGACCGACCCTGGGCACCGCTGGTTCCGAGACCACCTGGCGACCGTGGTCCTGGCACCGTCCGGACCGGGGTACGGCGGCTCCGAGGGGGCACAACGCCGTAGGCGTCAGGCGTACACCCTCGACAGGTGCGAGCCATGCCCGAGTCCTGGACATGTGCGCCCCCGGCCCCATTCGCCGTCGTCGCCTTCGGCATGGACCCGTGGGTCAGGGTCACACCGACCGCGACGGAGGCTAGGACTTCCAGTCCGCGTCGAAGCAGGCTTGAGTGAAGGCATCCCCGCCGGTCTTCCACGGGCCTGCGCCGGCATCCGCTGCCTGCATCATGGCGAGAGCGTTGTCCGAGATGCCGTTGGTCACGGAAGACTCGGCCCACCACATGACCTTCTTCGCGAGGTCGATGCGGGCCTGCTGGGTCTGGGCCTTCTTGTGGCCGCTGGCGAAGACGGAGCACGCGAGGTCAGCGGCGTCGTCGAACTTCGTGCGGTCGACCTGCTCGCCTTCGGCGCCGCAGGCGGTGAGCGCGAGCGCGGCGAGGAGCAGCGCGGCTGCGCGGGTGTAGGTGTTCATGGTGCCCCCAAGAGTTGCTGGGGCCATGATGCAACGGCTTGCCAGCTGCGTCTGAGGATACGACGGCCACGGCCGGCGGAGACGACTGCCGTCCCGCCCGTCGAAGCCCCGCTGCCCCGGCGGAGGCGTGTCGGCGCGCGGGCCGTTCGAAGGACTGGTGGGAGTGGCACTGCGGCCCGGCCGACGCGGGCTCCTAGCGTTTCCGGGCATGACGAACTCATCCTCAGACCTTGCGGCGAGGCCCACCCGACGGGGGGCGCTCGCCGGTATGGCGGCCGGGGCCGGAGCGGCCTTCCTGGCCTCGACGCCGACGGCCTCCGCACTGGTACCCGCCGGAGCCCGTGGGGCAGCCGAGCCCACCCCGTCGGCGACGACCGGCGCCACGTCGCCGAAGCCCGGAGCCATGCAGCTGTTCACGGACCCCGCGCTCAACTTCGCCGCGCTGCTGGCCCTGGGCGGCGCCGGGTTCGGCTCGAGCGAGGTCGGCGAGGTCCTGACCGCCGTCAACGCGATCAACGCCGCCGGGGCGGACCAGCAGACCTTCACCGCGGAGTTCCGGCGCTGGGGGGACCGGCTGACGACCACCGCGAGCCGGCACCCGCAGACCCGGCGCTCCCGCTCGCTGCGGGCGGCCCAGTACTACGGGCAGGCGCTGTTCTTCGTGCTCGGCTCGGATACCCCCGGCGACGAGGAAGGGCTCTACCGCGCAGGGCGTCGCTCCTGGGACCGGTTCGCCCGGCTGTGCACACCGGCGGCGATCAGCGACCAGGTCCGGTACGAGGGCGGGACGTCGATCCCGGTCTGGTTCTTCCGCCCCGATGCCTCCGGCAGGGCCAGGCCGACGGTCATCCTCACCAACGGCAGCGACGGCCAGAACGTCGACATGTGGACGTACGGCGTCTCCGCCGCGCTCGCCCGCGGCTGGAACGCGCTCGTGTACGACGGACCGGGCCAGGGCCAGTTGCTCTTCGTCGATCAAGTCGTCTTCACCCCGCGCTGGGAGCGGGTCGTCTCTCCTGTGGTGGACTGGCTGGAGCGCCGCAGAGACGTCGACGAGCGGCGCATCGCCCTGACCGGGCTGTCGATGGGCGGCGACCTCGCGCCGCGCGCTGCGGCCTTCGAACGCAGGATCGCGGCCCTGGCCGCGATGCCGGGAGTGCTCTCGCCGTGGCTGGGTTTTCCGGCGGAGCTCCGGAGCATCGTGACCCCCGACAAGGCGGAGACCAACCGCATCTGGAACGAAGAAGTCGTGCCCGGGCTGAGCCCGGAGGAAGCGGGCGCCATCAAGAAGCGGGTCGAGCCGTTCTCGGTCCCGGCGATGCTGGCCGCCCGTCAGGGCCGGATCTTCACCGACTTCTGGACACCGGCTCAGCGGATCATGGCCCTCGACATCACCAGGGTCGTGGGCCGTATCACGTGCCCCACGCTGGTGCTGGACTACGACGACGAGCAGTTCTACCCCGGCCAGCCACGCGCGTTCTACGATCTGCTGCGTGCCCCCAAGCAGTATGAGCTGCTGACTGCGGCCACCGGTGCCCAGCTGCACTGCTCGCCGATGGCGCCGCAGCAGCACTGCGAGGTCGTCTTCGACTGGCTGGAGGACACCCTGCGGCGGGGCCGCCCGTAGACCCCTGGCTGCTCGACGACCCGCACGAGCGGGTGCGCCACGCGGTTGCCACGCACCCCCGGCTGCCCGCGGGGGCGCTGGTCCGGCTGCTGCGGGACACCGACACCGCAGAGGCAGTGGCCCGGCATCCGGAGCTGCCCGTCGCCGTCATGGAGCGACTGCTCCGGTGGCTCCGGCCTCCCGCCGACGCCACTCCGGGGCTGTGAGGTGCCGCTGGGGTGCCGGTGACCAGTTTGCTGACAGCGGTACCGCGCTGCGCCTACCGTGACGGCATGGCAGCAGAGGACGGGGGACCCGCCGCCGCGACAGAACGGGCCCCTGTGGTGGTTCGGAGTGTTTTCGCCTGCATCGGGGCGTCGATCGCCGTCGTCGGGCTGTGGGTGGCAGTGCTGTTCGGCGCGAAGGTCCTGGCCGGTGCCGGGTGGGCCGGCACCCCCGGCCGGCTCGCAGTCGAGACGTGCGTGGACACCGAGTCGGCCTCGGCCGACCGCGTCACCGTCCGGACGCGCTGGTGTTCCGGCACCTTCCGCCCGGACGACGGCGGAGCGGAGATCGAGCACGTCACCCTCAAGGGCGGCGCCGGCGCCGCGTACGTGCCGCCGCGGCCGGGAAGCCGGTGCTACGGCGACTCGCCGGACCGGCCCTGGTGGTGCAAGGGGGACCGGCCGACCTTGGTGGCGGTGCGCTATCTCGACGGCCAGGCGTGGATGTTCGGCAGCGGCCTGCTCCTGCCGGGTGCCGTGGCGCTTCTCGGCCTGTGCGGATTCGGGCTGGGGCTCCTGCTGGGTGTCCATCAGTTGCTGTGGCCGGACCCCGAACGGCGGCCGCCCTGGATGCGGCGCACCATGTACGGCGTCGGCGTGATCGGTGCGGCTGGTGCGGCAGGGCTGCTGCTCGCGTTGGCGTTCGACGTCAACGGCTGAAGTGCGAACCTGGGCTCCGGCTCCGGCGGCCCACCTCGGCCGCCGCCGCGGCCAGGCACCGATTCTGACACTACGTCAATGTGTTCTACATCGTTCCTTGTTCACGACACCCGGTCTGGAGCACACTGGAGTTCGAAATCGCACACAGGTTCCCTTTGGTGGTATGGGAGGTCGCCGCTCGTGCCTGTGTGGTGAAGGTGACGCGCAACGGCGACTGGACCCTGCCTTTCGCGCTCCGGTGGCCACTCCAGCGGTTGTTCGGTGTATGCACCAATCCACGTAGGGGGAATTCATGTCCGCATGTCCACCTCGGAAATCCCGGGCGAAGGTCGCCGCCGCCTCCGCCCTGACGCTGGCCGCGACGCTGACCGGAGCCGCGGTAGCGCCGACCCCGGCCGCAGCTGACGACGGCGACCGCACGCAGACCGTCAACTGCGCAAGCCTGTGGGTCAACGACTCAGCGGGAGCTACTCATGCCAGGCTGCAGGGCTGCACTGTGACCTGGGGGAAGAACATCCTCGACGGCGCCTACTGGCAGACGGTGAAGTTCCAGCTGCTCGACACCCGGACCGACGGTGTCTGTGCCCGGGCAATAGTGATTCTGTCCGACAGTGGGGCCAGCGCGTCGTCCAGTGAATGCAAGGGTGTCCCGACGACGAAAACGGCGACCTTCAGCGGCCGGGCCACGAACATCTTCATCAGGATCTCTTACGGCACCAACTCCACGTACGGGAAGATCAGTACGAATGTCACGCCGCCGTCCGGTTTCTGAGAGTTGAGGGGGGAAGCTCATGTCTGAACGTCCGCAGCGGAGATCTCTGAGAGCCGTTGAGGCCGCCGCCCTGACGGTTGCGGTCGGAATCGGCGGGGCGCTGCTGCCGGCTGCGGCGGCTGCCGATGACGGTGACCGTACGCAGACCGTCAGCTGCGGCACTCTGGAGAGCACGGACTCCGGCGGAGTGGTCCATGCGAAGATCCGGAACTGCAGCGTTACCTGGGGGAAGAACGTCCTCGACGGCGCCTACTGGCAGACGGTGAAGTTCCAGCTGCTCGACTCTCGCACCGACGGTGTCTGTGCGCGGGCGAGAGTCGCTGGGGAGCAGGGCAGCAAGGACTTCAGCGAGTGCAACGGTGTATGGACGACGAAAACGGCGACCTTCGGCGGCCGGACCTCCGTCATATTCATCTCCATCGGGTACGGACGCTCGGCGAGCGATCTGACGCACTACAAGGGCATGTTCGCGCCATCCGGTTTCTGAGCACGAGCGGTGTAGTGAAGGACCCGACGATACGTGACCTCGTTTGGTCACGTGCGAGGTGCCGATGTGGTGCCGACTCTGCGGGTGCTCGGCGCCGTTTTGCGCGGGTGGGCTTCTTGCCGTCGGGCCCTGGCGGCACATCCGCCCCAGGGCAGGGCTTCAGCGGTGTCGGCCTCGGCCGTGCCGGCCCTGAGGCCGACACGCCGTCCTGCGCAGGCCCCAAGCCCGGGCGGGCCGCCCGGCGGGGCCGAGAGTGGGCCTCGGTGCCACGGGAAGCCGACGCTCCTTCGACGACCGCAGGCAGCTGCGGACGGTCTGGACCTCCCCCCGGAGAAGCAGCCGAGCGTGAGGACGTCACGGTGAAGCGAGGGATGTCACGACATCCCTCGCTCCATCGTTGGCGCAGGTAGGGCTCGTACTCCGCGAAGACGGCCTACTGGTTGACCGCCCGGATCAGCCGATCGTCGATGCTGGTGGTGGGCGAGGCGGCGGACGGTCGGTCGGTCCAGCTGCCACCCTGCCGATCACCGTCAGGGACGTGCCCTCGGCTGCCGCTCGGTATCCGGGGCCTGACGCGCGCCGAGGCCGCGGCTGCCCTCGAACGCTCATGTCCAAGACCCACGCGAGGAGGACCCGGCCGGATCACGCCGGTGGGCTCATCGGTCCGGCTAAGCTTCCCAAGATCACGAAGGGGGATGGCATGAGGCTTGCTTGGTTCGCGTGGCTGATACGCAACGGAAGCGAATTCGGCTACAGCAGTGGGCCGTTGCGGGGCCTGATCGGAACGGTCGCCGTCCTGCTCACGGCCGTAGTGCTCGGGTGCACGTTGCACCGCTTCCGTGTGGTCGCACTGGCTGTTGCCGCCGTCGTGTGTGCCGGCGGGATCGGATGGTTGGCAACCCACTGATTTCCGCTCTGTCCAGACCAGGATCATGCGATGGCGGGCCGCTCTTCACGGGGGGCGCGAGCGCATGGGCGGCGGCCTGCGCATGGAGCCCTGGTTCGACTGGGACGTGGTGCTCGACATCTGCTCCAACAGCTTCCAGGCTCCGGGCAGTTGCTGTCTGTGGAGACGGCGACGGCGGCCTCGTCAGGCAGCTCAACTTCGTTTCGCGCGAAAGACCCTAGCCGCCGTCGCTGTCGCCGGTCCCCTTCAGTGACTGTCGCCGACTCTTCTGCGGGCGGCGCACCAGCTCGCCCGCGGCGAGCGTCACGGTCGCCACGGCACGGACCCAGCGAGGCCCACCGCGCCCCGCCCACACCACACATGCGCACCCGCCGACGACGAGCGCCAAGACGCCAAGCAGTACCAGAACGGTCACGTCCCCCACCTCTGCATTCGTACGGTCCTTGTGATCCTCTCAGACGAGGAGGCCAGGGGATCGACGAGCCGGAGGCGTGGGTACCAACGCCGGCGTCGGCGTTGGTACCCACGCCGAACCGGCCGAGGAACGCCATGGCGGAGGTCTGAGAGATCACCGAGGCAGCGGCCACGATCGACCAGGACGCCCGCACGGCCTGGACACCTCGTCACCGCCGACTGCCTCGGCCGGGACCGGCCGCGGGTTTCGCGACAACCGCTGAGCCGCGTCAGTCCAGGCAGAACTCGTTGCCCTCGGGGTCGCTCATCACGATGAAGCCGGCGCTCATCGGGGGAGCGGGCTCGTCGCGACGTACCCGCGTCGCTCCCAGCGCGACGAGCCGGTCGCACTCGGCCTCCAGCGCCGCCATCCGCTCCTCTCCCTGCAGTCCGGGAGCCGCACGGACGTCGAGGTGGACGCGGTTCTTGGCGACCTTGTCCTCCGGCACCTGCTGGAAGAACAGCCGTGGGCCGTGCCCGTCCGGGTCCTCGATGGCCGATCGCGTGTTGCGCTGCTCCTCCGGTACGCCGACGCGCGCGAGGAAGTCGTCCCACGCGGCCAGCGGGTCGGCGTCCTCGGGCAGGTCTACACCGGGCGGGCCGGGGTGGACGTAGCCCAGTACGGCGCGCCAGAAGGACGACAGCGCCCGCGGGTCGTGGGCGTCGAACGTGACCTGGATATGGCGGCTCATGGGGTAGCTCCGTTCGTAGCTGGTTTCGTGTGAAGGCAGAGGTCGGGGCAGCAGGCAGACCTCGGACGGGTGGTGGAGCAGCCCGCGGTGGATGTGCGGCAACAGATCGGCCATGGGCACCACGTGAAGGGCCCCTTCGCGCCGACCGGAGCCCGGAGTCCCCTTCGCCGAGGCCGCGCGCCCGGGAAGCCGGACGTCGCACTGGGCCTCGATCTGGTCGAGCGCGGCTCGCGCGGCGTGCGGTTCCCGTCGAGTTCGTCTGCGTCCATGGAGCCACCCTGACACCTCTGGCGGACAGAATCGGTCCGCTGTCTCCGGCAGGGTGGGCGACATGGGCGTGGCAACGGTGACGAGCGGGGTACGACGGAGCGGGTGCTCACCCTGCTCGGGCTACCTGGCGTTGCTCCCCGAGGCCTGGCGGCCAATGAGTAATCCATGTCGAATCCGAGAGTGATTCACGTGGGATTCGATAGGGTTGCGCTCGGAGATGATCCGTGCCCAACGACGAAGAGGCGCTGTTCAGTGCGGTCGACGCACTCTTGGAACAGGTCGCGCAGGACCCCCTGCCGTCACCCGCGGAACGTAAGCGGCTGCGCGAGGCGGCCGGGCTGAGCCAGGAGCAGATTGCGAAGGCCCTGCAGAGCCGGCGCGAGTCGGTGGGGAACTGGGAGACCGGCCGCAGTGACCCTCGCCCCCCGAAGCGCGCCGCATACGCCCGGCTCCTGGAAGGACTCGCGCAACGCTTTCCCGCTGAGGCCGGCGTGCCTGCTCAGGACACGGCTGCGCCCGAGACGTTCCCCGCCGCCGCGCCCACGCCGCGGGCTGCCAAGGTCACAGAACCGCGCCCCGTGTCCACAGGTCAGGCTGCAGATACCCCGCAGCATCCCGCTTTTGCCCCTGCCCGCCCGACGGGGACTGCCAGGACGTCGTCGTCCCGGTGGCCGGCGGTGAACAAGGCCACGGCGAAGCCCGCCCCCGCGGCGGCCGACACCGACCCGCGCTTCGGAAACGGGCCGCTGGCGGTCGTCGACGTCGCGGACGGCGTCGTGTTGGCGTACTGCACCGGCGGCCTGATTCTGGACGTGCCCGCCAAGTCCGTCGCGACCCTTGTCGACTGGACTCTCACGGAGGCGAAGCTCGGTGCGCCGAAGCTGTCCGGGCCGGGCAAGGACGCCGACCCGCTGATCGTGCTCACCGAGGCCGCGTGCGAGCACTACGGCCTCCCGGTCCACCTCACCGACGCAGAGCGCCTTGCCGGGCGGATCCCGGAGGGCCACAAGGTCGTCAAGCAGCTGACGCGCGCGGACTGGAAGCTGACCAAGCGCGGCTTCGGTCCGTGGGCACGGATCTACCGCCCCGCGCAGGGCTCGGAACGCTCCTGCGTGCAGCTGTGCATCCCGTCGTGGGAGGCGCTCGACACCCGGCACTGGCAGGACGCGGCGCAGCTTCCGCCGGCGGACCTCGCCCGGCTGCTCGGCACGTACTCGTCCCGGGTGATGACGCCGCGCGGCTCGACCGCGGTGACCGGCCTGGAGCTGATGACGGCCCTGCATCCGCCGACCCGCGCGTCCGAGCCGGACGCGAGCGGCAAGCGGCACAGTGAGCACAACCCCGGCAGCCTGGGGAACGAACCGGTCGACTGTGCGCCGTGCGAGGCGCCCGACGGTCACCCGCTCCTTGCCGGTATGCCGCGTTTCCACAAGCGGGGCCCGGCCGAGCTGCTCATGGAGGAGGCGTACGACTGGGCGCGTCCGCTCACCGACGACGAGTGCACGAGTCGCTATCTGGTGGGCATCGACGTGAACATGGCCTTCGCCGCCGGAGCGAACGGCACCATCGTCGGCCTCGGCGCGCCGACCCACGTCAAGAACCCGGCGTTCGACCCGAAGCTGCCCGGCTCCTGGCTGGTCGACCTCTCCCATGTCGGCCTCTCCCGCGTGAAGTTGGGCAAGGAGTGGGTGGAGCTGGACGGTGACCTGCTGCCGAGCCCGTTCACACCGAAGGGGGAGCGGCCCGAGGGTCCGGCCTGGTACGCGACACCGACCGTGGCGTACGCGGCGGAACTCGGCTACGACGTCGCGCCGACCGAGGCTTACGTGCGCTACGACAACGGCCGCTTCCTGGACGGCTGGTACAACCGGCTCCGGGACGCCTATGTGGCGACAATGGCCGACCTGGGCGTCACCGGTGATCTCACCCCGGAGGACTTCCTGGCGGCGATGGACGGCTACCGGCAGAACGACCCGCACCTCGCGCTCGTGTTGTCCGCGATCAAAGCCACGGTCAAGGGCGGCATCGGCAAGCTCCGCGAACGGCCCCGCGGGGAGGGCTGGAAGCCCGGCCAGCCATGGCGGGCGCTGTCCCGGCCCACCTGGCGCCCGGACATCCGCGCCGCGGTCATTTCGAAGACCCGCATCAACATGCACCGCAAGATGCTCAGACACGCAGCGGTGACGGGCCGGTACCCGGTCGCGGTGCTCTCCGACTGCGCCGTGTACGCGTCCGGCGGGCCGTCCCCGCTCGACTTTCTGCCCTACCGCGAAGGCAAACCGCTGCCGGGCGGCTTCCGCCTGGGCGTCTCCCCGGGAATGGTCAAGCACGAGGGCACCCAGAGCGTGCTGTGGGGCGAAGGCGTACGCGAGGAGTACGGCCCCGACCTCAACCTGGCCCGCTTCATCAAGGACGGCAGCGTCAGCCACACGGACACGGGGGAGTAGACCGCGATGAGCATGTTCGGTGACGGGCTCGACCAGGCGGTGTACAAGGCGTTCACCCGCCCCATCCCGAAGTCGGCGCCCGCGCAGATGCGGTACCTCGTCAAGCAGTACAAGGGCACCAAGCACGTTGCTCAGATGCTGCGGATCTCCCAGCGCACCGTCGAGCGCTACGTGAAGGACCAGATCAAGAAGCCCCGTCAGGACCTCGCGCAGCGGCTGGAGGCCGAGGTCAAGAAGCGGTGGCAGCCTCAGATCCGGCAGAAGGCCAAGCAGACCGCGGCCACCAGCGACGGCATCGTCATCGACTTCCGAGCCCGGCTCGGCTACACCGCGCCGATCGGCAGCACCGATCAGGACCGGATCCGCCATCTCACCGTCGCCCTGCCGCCCCGGTACGCCGCACGCCTCTTCGACGCCCGGGAACAAGGAGCAAACGACCGGCAGTTGCAGGAGATCGCCGCCGAAGCACTCAAGGAGGTCTACTTCCAGGACGGGGGCCGCCGCGCCGGCAGCCTGGAGGAAGTCCGCTTCACCGACATCGAACACATCGAGTTCGAGCTGTAGGCGACCAATCCGCGTGCCCCGCACCGGCGACGTTGGGCCATCGCCGCGGGCGGCCTGGTCAGGCGCCCTTGCGCAGGGTCTCGGTGGCCTGCTCACCTTCCGCGACCGTGGGACGACCTGTCAGTGCGGCCACGAGGTCGTCCGCGACGAGGTCGTAGGCTGTCTCCACCAGGGATGCCAGGGCCCCCGCGGAAGTGCGCCCGTAAACCCAGCCGGTAGTCCCGGACGCCGCACCCAATACCACCATCGGCCATCCGTGCCACCCGACCGCTGTCGTAGCGGCGCCGGCGGCGAGGTGCAGCAATCCCCATCCGCTCAGCTGGGCCGAGCGTTCGAAGGCGACCTGGGCGTCGTCGACGGCCCGGCGCAGATCCTCCGGGAGGAGTGTCCGCAGGGCCGGCCAGCTGAACTCCACGTCCAGTCCGTACGCGTTGCGGACGCGGGTCGTCAGCGCTGCCATCCGGTCCGCCATCCAGGTCGGCCGGGCCGGCGGGGCCAGGGATATCGCATTGCGCGCAGTCGCGGCCGCCGCCCGGGCGTTCTCTGTCGTCGCGGCAGCGGACCGGCGGTCGCGGGCCTGCCACAGAGCCCGCCGCAGCGGCGTCAGCCACCACGTCATCAGCCACCGGAACGGTGCCGCCGACAGCCAGCAGCCGCGCACGGCTGCGCCGCACACCTGGGCCAGCAGCGCCGTGCCGTATCCGGCCAGCAGCAACCCCACCAGCAGGATGGCAGCGGCCGTGAGGTGCGTGGAGAGCTGACCCACCCGCTGCTCCGCGTCGTGCAGCAGATCCTCGCGTACCTCGGGCCGGGCCCAGTCCCGGCCGCCGACAGCTGCGGTCGCCGTGAGCAGGGACACGAACAGCACGCCCGGCAGCGAGAGGAGCAGCACCCATTTCTCGCCGAGCTTCTTGCCGATCTCCCCGAAGACGGCGTTCACGGCGCCACGGTGGTCATTGCCATCGGTCCCTCGCTCACCGCGCACCAGGGCTGGGGGCCTCCTGGGGTGCGCGCCGCCTGCCGTCCGCAGCCCAGCGACGGGCAGCAGTATGCGACCCGAGCGGGCAGGCCGCCGCCGACACCGGGCATTCGGGCGCCGAGAACTTCGCCCGACGGCAGGCCGCCTATGCCGCGTACGACGACCGCCGGCCCACCGACGCTCCGGGACAGGGCGCGCAGCTCGTCGTCGGCCGGACCGTCAGGGTCGGCCTGCACCGAGGCCACCAGGGCCTCGACATCGTGGGTGAGGCCATGGCGGTCCGCCGCCTTGCGCAGCGGGGCAAGGTTCGCACAGAGCCAGGCGCGTGCTTCTGGAGACATATGAGTCCTTCCTGCGGGGGCGGCCGGTGCTGGAGTTCGCAATCGAGTTCAGGTGTGCGGGCTGTGAAGTCGGGGACTGCGGCGGGGGGAACCGGAAAGCCCTCAGGGACCGAGGTGCACGTAGGAAGCCCACAGGAAGGGGTTCGCCTCGTACTCTCTGCTCGCTGTGCACAGGACGTGGTGCAGTGCTTCGGCCGGGTGCCGCCGAGCGAGTCCGGTGTAGACGTTCCGGGCCACAGTGGGGGCGATTTCATCGTCAATCGGCCACAGTGTCCCGATCACATGGGGGTAGCCCGCCACCTGGAAGGCCGTCGAGATGTGCAGTACCTCGTCGACCAGTTCCCGGCCGGGGTCGGCGGTGGTGCACGCGGACAGGAAGGCCAGGGAGGCGTCCGCCGGGTGCAGGCTCAGCAGGTCCCGAACGGTCAGTGGCTCGTCCGCGAGCAGCAGTCGGCTCTCCAACGGGTCCGGTTCGCTGACCGCGTGGCAGGCGATGTGCGCGCAAGTGCCCGCGGGCAGGGCCGCCGCGACCGCGGCTCGCGTCGCCTTCCGGCCCAGCAGCGGCGGGCGGGCAGAGCCGAGGACGGCGGTCACCTGCTCGGCCTCCGCCACCACCTCCCTCAGCGCCGAGGGTCCTTCCCCCGGCACGGCCACCACCACCGGGCGCGAGGCGTCCAACCGGTCCACAGCAACAGCCCGCTGCTGCCGAAGCGCACGTACGGTCGGCGCGTACGAGCAGGTCCAGCGCTCCCGCAGGGCACGGTCGGGTGGGGACACGGTCCGGTGCAGTCCGGTGGCGGGCAGCGGCAACAACGCGGGCGAACCCCCGGGAACCCACCACATCCGTCCGCCGTGCCCCTCGGTCACCTCGTCCAGATGCCGCAGCACCGGCCCGCACAGGCCGTCCCACAGCTGCTCCAGCACCTCGTCCAGGGTCTCGTTGGTCTCCCAGGACTGGGTGCGCGTGGCCTTGGCCACCCGCTGCGCCGCCGCGTCGACATCGGCGGCACTGAGGCCCGGCAGCGCCAGCACGTCCAGGCCGGCCTCGGTCAGTACCAGGGCGTCGACGCGGTACTGCGAGACGTTGACGTGGACGACCGGTCCGTCCCCGGCGGCCGCGCAGAGCTCCGGGAGGCCCGGGGCGGCGAGGAACGAGGCGTTCCCGGGGATCCGGCGGGCCCGGGCAACCGCGTGCTCCCATCGCTTCGCCAGCGCTTCCCGGGCGTGCGCGTCCGGCGCTTCGCCGGCCAGGGCGTAGCCCAACTGCACGATCTCGTCCGCCAGCCGGGGGTCGTGCTCCCGAACCGCCGACAGGTCCTGCCGTGACTCCACGGCTTGCGCGATGAGTACCCCGCGGCCCTGCTCCAGCAGACCGACCGCCAACTCCGCGTCCCCGGCGGCGAGTGCCGCCGCAGCTCCGTCCCGGGCGAGGCCCTGCAGGGCCGCCAGGTGACGCTGCCGGCCGCGGCGGTCGATACGGTGATCCACCAGTTCGTCGAAGCGCTGCACAGCCGCTGCCGCGGCCGCGGCGCTTGCGTACCAGTCGTGCCCGGCCAGTAACTCCGCCAGGCGTTGCGCGGCGGTCGCGCGCAGCAGCGGAGGTGCGGTGGGCATGTCCACCGCAACCGACAGGTGTGTGCGCGCGTCGGCCAGATCCGCGTCCCGGCCCCCTCGTCGGTACCTGTCCGCCAGGGCCCGGCCCAGGTTGACATGGTGGACGGCGCCGTCACGGTGCCCGTGGGGCGTCGTCCCGACGGCCTCGCGGGCGGTCGAGACCGCGCTGTCGAGCAGGGCGGCGGAGTCCGACTCCAGCGCCTTGGTGCGCAGTGCCTCAGCGAGGTTCGACAGCCGGACGCTGTGGTCGGGAGTGCCCCGCTCGGTGGCGTCGACGGCGCGGAACAGGTTCTGTACGGCCGCGTCGAGGTCCGCAGCGTTGCCCAGAGCCTGGTGTCGACGGGCCTGGCAGGAGCCGAGGTTGGCCAGAAAGCCGGCCCGATGCCGACTCTCGGACCCTGCCTCCGCGACCGCGGCCCGCAGCGCGGCCAAGGCATCTTCGAGGTCGGCTTCGGCGCCGCGGGCGATGAAACGGTCCTGGAGCATGGCGGCAAGGTTGGATCGGTAGCCGCCAAGGTCGAGGTGGCGCGGCGGAGTGAGCTCGACCGCCTCCCGGGCACGGCGCACGGCGTCGTCCAGCAGGTCCAGGTCGCCGGTGTGACGGTGCGCCTGGTGGAGGCTCGCGGCCAGGTTGGAGGCCCGTCCCGCCCGGGCCGGGTGCCCCTGGGAAGTCGCGTCGAGCAGCGCGGTCTGAGTCTCGATCGCCCGCCTCAGGTCCTGCCGGTCGCCCTTTGCCACGAACCGCTGCCAATGTGCCACCGCAAGGTTGTTGCGCACCGACGGGTCGTTGCGAAGACCCAGCGACTCAGTGCCGGCGCCGACTGCCAGGTCAAGGTCCGAGGCGTTACCGGAGCGGGTGTACCGCAGCCGGTACACCAGGCAGCCGAGCCCGCGCGCGTCGGCCCGGGCCGAAGGCGCGGTCTCCTGTTCCAGGCTCGACAGCAATTCCGCCGCCCGGTCCAGGGAAGCTGCGCAGCCGGTGTGTTCGAACCGCAGCGCCAAAACCTGAACGAGCTCGACGGTGGCGTAGGTGACCGCCGGAAGGGGCATCCTCGGGTCCCGGCGGAGGGTATCCAGCATCTGTTCGGCCTCGGTGAGGTCGCCTTCATGGTGGAAGCGCTCGAACCGATGCCGCACCAGCCGTGCCACGTCGGTCAGCAGCACCACGTCGCCGGACCGCTCGGCGACCGCGGCGAGAAGCGAGGGTCCCGCGGCCAGGGCGTTGGCGGTGAGCTCCGGCGGGAGCAGGGAGGCGTCGAGGATGTACAGCTGTACTGACCCGGCGATCGTCTGGTTCTCGTCGGTTCCGGTGTCGCGACCGGCCTCCGCCCCCGCCAGCACCCGGCACCACAGTGCCATGACGACCAGAAGGAGGCCCCCGGGGTCGTCCGATGCCATGGAATCCGCCCGCAGCGCCCTTACCTCGGGCCGCGTGGACGAATGGAGGATCCGCGAGACATCACCGGACTCGGCGGCCGCGAGCCGGTCCCGCAGTGCGGACGCGGCCGGCGAGGCCTCCAGCGGCGGTCGCAGCCGCGCTGTCCGGCTGCGCCGCGCGACCACCTGCGGCGGCCGTAACCGCGCGTCCTGCGGCGCCGGCTCCGGAAGCCAGCGCATCGTACGGTCGGCGTCGTCCACCATGCTCCCCCTGCTGTTCCCCGTCACCCGCATCGCGGGTCTTGGTGCGTCACCCGTCCGGTCGGCACCGCCCCCTGCGGCAGACCTCCGGCACACAACCCCCGCCCCAGCCCTGCCCCTTGAGGGCGGCGGGGAAACAGCATCCCCGCTCGTCGCCTGCGAGCCACCGGTGCCTGACGCCACGCCTCGGGCTCCCGCCCGGCTGCGGAGCGGGTGGGTGACAGCACCATCGGTACCTGTCCGGGAGCCGAGTTTGCCGTTCGCGCACCGGTTCCTGTCATTCCCCGGCACCCGGATCGGCCGAAGTCCTCGTACAGACAGGCGCCCCGGACCACATCGGTGGTCCGGGGCGCCTGTCTGCGGTGGGCCTCAGCCGTTGCGCTTCACTTTGCCGGTGGCTCCGGACTCCATGTAGACGGCGGTCCTGGCGCCCTCGGGGACGAGCAGCACGAGGAACTCGGCCTCCTTGGGCGTCGTGAAGCCGCGGAACATGTCATACCTCTTGCTCGGGTCGAGCGTGAGGTCGAACTGCTTCATCGCCTTGTCCTGGAAGGGCGGATCGGTCGGCGAGAGCGTCACGCTGCCCTGAATGCTCGGGCCCGACGCCGGCCAGTGGATGGGCTTCGCCATATCCACGCCGTGGTCCTTGAGGTACTGCTCGGCGCAGTCCTTGGACACGGTGAGGCTCATCGCGAGCTTCGTGTCCGGCCAGGACGTCGTCCCCGAGAAAGACGTGACCTCGGTGGGACAAGCGGGCAGCTCCAGCGCGAAGGCCCTCAGCAATTCCTCCCGGCTCTCGCTCGCGCAGCCGGTGACGAGCTGGGCGGCGAGGGCGGACAGCGCGACCAGGCGCCAGCCCGACCCGGTCCGCAGGCCGCCGACGCATCTCATCCTGCCTCGCTCGTGCATTGCATCCCTCCGAGAAATCGTTCGGCCGAACACACGCCGTTCCCTCAGCCCACGGTCTCATCGATTTTGATGGTGCTGCTGCCCTGGACGACGTAGTCCCGGGCCAGGCCGAACCGGTGCAGCTCGGCGAACGTCCCGAGATCGACGCCCCACTTCTCCTCGCCGTAGTCGAAGTTGTAGTCCTTGAAGACATCGATCCGCGTTTCGCCCGTGGCGCGGAGTCGGCCGTCGGCCTGACGCGTCAGGGCGAGGGTGCCGCTCTGGCGGTACTGGAAGCCGCGCAGCGCGAAGTTCAGGTCGCCGTCGTCCTCGCTGAACTCGCCCGTGAGCCACCTGCTGTCGACATTGACGCGGCAGGTGGTGCCCGCGCCGGCGGGGCAGCTCTTCGCGGCCTCCTTGAGGTAGCCGTCCATCAGGTCGCTGCGTTTCTTCGCCCAGATCTTCTCACCGGTGAGGCGCGCCATCTGGCCGGCCGTGAGGTTGTAGGGGCTGTCGGGACGCGTGGTCCAGTGGCCGTACAGCTCGCAGGCGAACGGACCCTTGAAGCATGTGGCGAGATGGCCAGCGGCCATCACTCCCAGCTGCTCACGGATGGTGATGTACTCCCACCAGGAAGCCGAGTTGTACGCGGGATGTTTGTTCTGGTCCGACTCCGGTGCGTCCTTCCCCTCCCCGTTCTTGACGGAGATGTCCGCGGCGGGGCTGCGGTACTGGTCCAGGAACTTCTTCAGGGCGATGCCCACAGCCTCGACGGCCGCGTTGGCGGCCACGACGGCGTCCTGGCTGGCGGCGTACGCCGAGGCCCGGGCGGACGCGGACGACTGCTGGGCGTCGGCCGCGTAGGCGGCCGCCTTCGAGGCCGAGTAGCGGGCCGATGCCGCAGAAGCGTCGGCCTGCCTGGCTGCGCTCTGTGCCTGCTGCGCTGCGCTGCGCGCGAGCTTGGCCGACTCGGCCGCCTGCTTGGCGGACTTGTCCGCCGCTTCGGCGGACGCCTGCGCGGCAGTGGCGTACGTCGCGGCCTCCGCCTTCGACTTCTGCGCCTCCTGCGCCGCCTTGACCGCTTCGTCGGCCGAGGCCTTGGCGTTGGCGGCGGCCTCCACCGCCTGCTGGGCGTTCTGGTGGGCGATTGCGGCCGTCCGGGCCGCCCCGGCGATCAAGGCATCGATGCTCGCCGCATGGGCCGTGGCGTCCTGGTCGAGCTTGGCCGCACGGTAGCGGCCGACGGTCACGAACTCGTGCAGCATGCGTGCCGGGCCTTCAAGCGCGACGAAGGCCGCCGCCCTGACCTGTTCGCCGCCGTTCTGCTTGAGCTGCAGCGCGGTTTCCCGGTCGTCCTCCTCACGAGCCGCGTACCAGCCGGTTTCCAGGAAGGCGCGCAGCGCTTCGGTCGTCCGGGCGTCGATGGCAGCCGTGGCCGCCTTCTTGACCTGCGGGCCGCCGGTGGCGGAGATCTGCAGGACCTTGACCCGGTACTCCTCCAGCTGAGCGTCGTGCTGACCGGTCTTGAGGAAGGCGGTGACGTCTGCGTAGGAGCCCTTCAGGGCGGTGGCTGCCGCGGTGCGCAGCGGCGCGACGGATCCGCTGTCGGCGAGGCTGCTGACCCGGGCCCAGTCGTCCTGCTCCTCGGAGCGCTTGCGCAGCGTCTTGAGCCAGGCATGGACCTCGACGTCGGTGCCCGTGAGTGCGGCCTCGGCGGCCGCACGCGTCCAGGGGCCTCCGGTGGTCACGAGCCGCAGCGCGGCCGTCCGGCCCTTCGTCACCGCGGTCTGCGGGGTGACACCCGGAGCGACGGCGTCCGCGAGGATCTTTGTGGTCTCCGCGTCGCGGCGGGCGCCCTCGACCCGGTTGTCGGCGGCCTTGACGGCCTGCTCCTGCTCCTGCTTCTTCGCCTCGGCGGCGGCGCGGGCGAACTCGCCCTTCTGTGCCTCCAGCTGAGCCTTCTCGGTCGCGCGAGCGGTGTTGAAGACCTCCCTGGCCTTGTCCACGGCATCCGAGGCGTTCTTGGCCGCCGCGACGGCCGCCGCGGCGTGCCGGCCGGAGGCGTTGGCGTAGTCGACGGCCTTGCCGGCCTGGGCCACCGCCTCGTCCGCGGCCTTCGCCGCGGCCCGCGCGTGAGTGGCCGCCTCCAGCGCCGCCTTGTGCGCACCGCGGGCCGCGGTGGCCGCGGTGGCGGCCAGGCCCTCGGCCGCGTTCGCGGCGTTGGTAGCGGTCGCGGCGGCGCTGCGCGCCTGGGCGGCGGCGGCGGACGCGCGCTGTGCGTCTTCGGCCGCGAGGCCCTTCTGGGCGCTGGCCTGGGCTGCCGCCGTGGCGGCATCGGCCGCGTGCCGGCCGGCGCTTGCCGCCGACTGGGCGGCAGAGGTTGCGCCCGCCAGGGCGTTGACGGCCTGCATGGCGGCGGCGGCCGCGTTCTCTGCGCCCTGCGCAGCGTCGCGTGCCTGCTGGGATGCCTGGCTGGCGGCCTTTGCGTTGCCCGCGTCCCTGGACGCGGCGGTCGCGGAGTCGTACGCCCGGGCGGCCGCGTTGCCGGCCGCCGCGGCGGCCGAGGCGGCGGACGCGGCTGCGCTCGCCGCGGTACGGGCCGCCGAAATGGCCGTGTTGGAGGCGCGGATGGCCGTGCGGGCCGCCGTGGCGGCGCCGCTGGCGGCCTTCGCCGCCGCACGGGCCTTCAGGGCAGCCTCTTCCGAGGATTCCTTGGCTGCCGCCGTCTCCTTCCTCGCCTCCTCCGCAGCCGCCTTCGCCTTGGCTGCGGCCTGCTCCGCCTGGGCCGCTGCCGCCTTGGCCGCGTCGGTCTCTGCCTTGGCGGTCTCTCCTGCCTTGGTGGCGAGGTCGGCCAGCTGCGTGACCGTCAGCGTCTCCTGGTCGCGGGCCCGTGCGACGTACTGGCCCTCTGTCAGGAACTCGTGCATGGCGGCTGCGGAGCCGCTCAGTGCCTCCTGGGCTGCCTTCTTGAGCGCCGGCCCCGCGGAGGTGGAGATCTGCAGGATCTCCATGCGCTCGTCTTCCTCGCGGGCTGCGGGCAGCTCCCTGGCGAGGTAGTTCATCAGCGCATCGGCCGAGCCCTGGTCGATCGCCTTCGTGCCGGCGGCGCGCACGGAGTCGCCCGCCTGGTTCATCGTCTGAAGGACGGCCATCCGCTCGTCCTCGAGCAGCGCGTCGTGCCAGCCCGAGGCGAGGTAGGCGGCGAGCTGCGCCGGTGTCCCGCTGAGGGCCTCGCTGAGTCCCTTGCGGACCGAGGGACCGCTCTCGTTCATCAGTTGCAGGGCCTTGACCTGATTGTCCACCTGGACGAGGTCGGGCGCCTTGTTCGACAGGAAGTCGCTCACGGCGGCGTCATCGGCCGTCAGGACCTTTCCGGCGGCTTCCCTGGTCTCGTCCCCACCTGTGCACCACAGTTCGAGCAACTGGGCCCGCTTGTTCGGCGGGAGTGCTTCGGCGCGCGCTGCGGCCGGTGCCGCGAAGGCCTCCGCCGTACCCAGCAGGCCTGTTCCCATTGCGAGGGACAACGCCCCCGCGACCGATGCGCGGGCGATTATCCCGCCTCGCGACGGCCTTGCTCGAAAGCGTTTGTCGCTTCCCAACACTTCGTCTTCCCCCAAATATGCAAACACGGACAGCCGTTTGGTCTCCGGCCCCGTTCATCGCGATTGATGAGCCGTCATGTTCGCATCTCCCCGCTGGTGCCGATAGCCGTCAGGAACCGCCCTCACCTCGCCTGACGCATCGACATATGTGCGGCTTCGGTTGTCAACTACGTTGTGTGGCAGGTGATGTGATGCATAGTCAGATATTCTGGTGTCCCCGGAATCGAGCCGATTTGATCCCTGTTAGCCACATCACAATGGGTGGATTCGGATATTCCGGAAGTCGGCTGGTAGAAATGCCAACGCCGTCCCGGACCACAGCAGTGCGACAGGCGTGGCTGGCTGGGGCAACTAGGGGGAAACGACGGGGATCCTGGTGCCTGCCGGGCGGCCGTCCGGCAGGCATTTCGCCTGTCTCTCCGTCGCAAACAGTTGAAAGAAGAAGCTTGTGAAGCTTTCCCCTGCCGTAATCCTTGCCGCTTCTCTGGCCGGAGTCATCGCGACGGGCGGCGCCGCCGTGGCCGTCAACGCCCGTTCCGGCAGTGCCACCGTGCAGGCAGCCGCGGCCGACCTGCCGCCGTTCATCGTGGAGGACTTCCAGTACCCGCAGTCGGAGGCAGACGCCGCGCTCAAGGCGCGCGGCATCAAGCTGAAGAGCGGTGACGGACACATCATGTACGCGGCGTGCAACACCATCGCCGACCCGGACCGCATCGAGGTCTACAGCCACACGGAGCCGAACAAGCCGTTCTGCTTCCGCGTCACCGGCGACGGTTCCCTGGTCCTGGAGCTCCCTCGGGTCTACGCGGTCCGCTCGTTCGACTACAAGGTCCACGTCGACATGACCGTCGAGAACTCCGAGGTCTCGTTCGACGTGCCGAAGAACGAGTGGGTGGGCGTCGGCAAGACCACCGACCCCCAGAAGCGCGACCACGCTCTCGTGGCGCTCACCACCACCAAGTAGGCAGCGGACGCGTCTCGCGAAGGACCATTCATGTCTGCTTTCAGCACGCGCTCCGCGCGTGTCAACTCCCTGGTGCTCGCAGCCGCCACGGTCGCGTCCGGACTCTTCTCCGCCGGGTCCGCCCAGGCGGTCGAAGGCCCTGAGGCCCCGGCGGGCCGATACTCCGCCGTCGTCAATCTGCGCCTCGGCGAGGGAGACCTCACCCGCGCCTGCACGGCGACGCTGATCGACTCGTACTGGCTCGCCACCGCCGCAGCCTGCTTCGCGACGGCGCCGGACGCCCAGGTGCAGGCGGGCAAGCCCGCCCTCAAGGCGACGGCCGTCTTCGAGGACGGTCGCGCCGTCGAGGTCACCGAACTCGCCCCGCGCGCCGATCGCGACCTGGTGCTCGCGAGGCTCGCCACCCCGGTCACGGACATCGCGGCAGTCAAGCGCGCGGGCGCCGCGCCCGCGGCCGGCGCCGCCCTGGTCTCGGCCGGTTTCGGCCGCACCCGTACCCAGTGGGTGCCGGGCAAGGCGCACACCGGTGCGTTCACCGCGGACTCCGCGGACGCCACCACGCTCTCGTTCACCGGCAAGGGCACCGACGTGCTCTGCAAGGGGGACACCGGCGGCCCGGTCCTCAACGCCTCGGGCGAGCTCGTCGGCGTCAGCACCCGTTCCTGGCAGGGCGGTTGCCTGGGCACCGACCCCGCCGAAACGCGCACCGGGGCGGTCGCCTCCCGCACCGACGACCTGGCCGACTGGATCGCCAGGACCACCGAGCCGCGCCGCTCCGCCGCATCCCATGAGGCCGGCGGCAGCAACCGGGTGCGCTGGGCCGACTTCGACGGGGACCGCCGGCCCGACTACGTCACGATCGCCGACGACGGCGAGGTGAAGGTCTGGCTCAACCACGGCGGCGATCCTGCCGGGGCGAAGGGCTGGCAGGGCATCGGCCGGGTGGCCACCGGCACCACCACCGACCGTGGCCGGGTGCGCCTGGCGGACTTCGACGGTGACGGCCGGTTCGACTACCTGGTCGTCAACCCCGGCGGGTCGGTCGACGTGTGGCTCAACCGCGGTGGCGATCCTGCCGGGGCGAAGGGCTGGCAGGGCATCGGCCGGGTGGCCACCGGTGTCCCGTCGGACCACAGCAAGGTCCGCTTCGCGGACTGGGACGGCGACGGCAAGACCGACTACCTCGCCTTCAACGACAGCGGGGCCGTCGACGTGTACCTGAACCGCGGTGGCGATCCTGCCGGGGCGAACGGTTGGCAGGGCATCGGCCGCGTCGCGACCGGCGCGACCGCCGACCGCAGCCGGGTCCGCTTCGCCGACAACGACGGTGACGGCAAGGCCGACTACCACCTGATCAAGCCGAACGGTGGCATCGACCTGTTCCTCAACCGCGGCGGCGACGTGGTCCCGAACACCGGCTGGAAGTCCATGGGGCAGATCGCGACCGGCGTGACCACCGAGCACGACCGGGTCGAGTTCGTCGACTTCACCGCCGACACCCACGCGGACTACGTTCTGCGCGGCGGCAGCGACAGCAGCGCCACCGTCTACGGATGGAACGGCGGCGACGCGGCCGGAGCCACCGGCTGGACCAACGTCGGCAAGGTCGCCTCGGGTGCCTGACCCGCTCCCCGGGCCCGTCGCGGCGGTCACCCCCTCGGCCGCGCCGACGCCCTCCGCGACGGGCCTCCTCGGCGTTTTTCCGCGCGGTGGGCCCGTCAGGTCACCCGCAGCGCACCGGCCGGCGTGCCCGGCCTTCTCTCCACCCCTCAGCCACCTCACAAAGCACTAAGGAAGAACATGTCCGAAACCCGCGCGCGTGCATGGGCAAGTGTGTCGCTCACCGCTGTCACCGTCGCCTCGCTGATGTCCGCCGGCACGGCCGAGGCGATGGTCGGTACCCCGGCCGCCGACGGCCAGTACTCCTTCACCGCGAGCCTCGCGATCGGCGGGGCGGACGCCCCGCGGGCGTGCACCGCCACGCTGATCGACGACCTGTGGCTCGCCGCCACAGCCAGCTGCTTCGCCACCGTCCCCGGCGCCCAGGTCCCGGCCGGCAAGCCCGCCCTCAAGGCGACCGCCACCTTCTCCAACGGCCAGGCCCTGTCCGTGATCGACCTCCAGCCCCGCAGCGACCGGGACCTGGTCCTCGCCCGCCTCGAGCGCCCCGTGGTCGGCATCGCTCCCGTCAAACTGGCCGCGACCGCCCCCGCCCGCGACGAGGCCGTGACGGCCGCCGGGTTCGGCCGTACGAGGACCGAGTGGGTGCCGGGCAAGCTGCACACCGGCCGGTTCGGCGTCACCGACATCGCGGACACCACCGTCGCCGTCGACGGCAAGGGCACGCCGGCCGACGCGATCTGCAAGGGCGACACGGGCGCCCCGCTGCTGCGGGGCTCCGGCGCCGCGGCCGAACTCGTGGGCGTGGTCGGCCGCTCCTGGCAGGGTGGCTGCCTCGGCACCGCCCCCACCGAGACCCGCACCGGCGCGATCGGTGCCCGCGTCGAAGACATCAAGCCGTGGATCGAGAAGACGGTCGACTCGACGTTCTCGCTGATCGGTGCCGGCTCCAACCGCGCGCTGGACGTGCCCGGCGCCCAGTGGGACGCGCCGGTCCAGATCTGGGACTACTGGGGCGGACCGAGCCAGCAGTTCACCTACACCGAGGCCAAGGAACTGCGGGTCTTCGCGGACATGTGCGTGACGCCGTCCGGCGGCGTCGCCAAGGCAGGGGCAAGGCTGATCTCCTGGCCCTGCAACGGCGAGGACGCGCAGAAGTGGAACGTCAACACGGACGGCACGATCACCGACGCCGCCAACGGGCTGTGTCTCAACGTCAGCGGCGAGAAGACCGAGCGCGACTCGCCCATCGGCCTGTGGTGGTGCAACGGCAGGCCCAACAACCTGTGGAAGAAGGCCTGACCCACAGGACCGGGTACCCGCTGCCGACGGCGGCGGGTACCCGCTCCGGCCGACTGCCCCGGACCGCGCATTTCCCCCTCCGTACCCGCCCGCCGTACGGTTCGCCCCGTCGAAGGAAAGCCCCATGTATCAGTTCCGCCCCCGCTCCGCGCGGATCTCCACCACCGCCGTGGCCACCGTCACGGCCGGCCTCCTGGCCGCCGGGTCGGCCACGGCCGTCGTCGGTACGCCTGCTCCCGACGGCAAGCTCGCCCACACCGCCCGTATCACCGTCGGCACGGGCGACACCGCGCGCGCCTGCTCCGGCGTGCTCGTCGCCGCCGAGTGGCTGCTCACCTCGGCGGGCTGCTTCGCCGAGAAGGCAGGGGAACAGGTCCCGGCCGGCAAGCCCCGGGCCAAGGCCACCGCGGCCTTCGGCGCGAAGGTACTCGAACTGACCGAGCTCGCGCCGCGTGACGACCGCGACGTGGTGCTGGCGAAGCTGGCGCAGCCGGTCGCCGGTGTGGCGCCGGTCAAGATCGCCGAGGCCGCTCCCGGCACGGGCACCGCCGTGACCGCGTCGGGCTTCGGCCGGACGGCGAGCCAGTGGCTGCCCGACAGGGCCCACACCGGCACCTTCGACATCGGCGCCGCGACAGCGACCACCCTCCCGATGACGGGCACCTCCGGCGCCGCGATCTGCAAGGGCGACGCGGGCGGCCCCGTGCTCAACGCCGACGGCGAGCTCGTCGGGCTCAACAGCCGCTCCTGGCAGGCCGGCTGCCTCGGTACCGACCCGGCGGAGACCCGCACCGGCGCCGTCGCCACGCGGACCGACGGCCTCGGCAGCTGGATCCTGCGGACCCGCGCCCAGGCGCCCGGCTGGAAGACGGAGGCCCTCGTACAGAGCGGCACCGGCCTCTACCAGGGCATCCGGCTGGCCGACGGCAGCTGGACCGGCTTCGGTGACGTCCAGTCCGCGGCCGGGGACATCGGCGGTGTGCGCGCCGCCGCGGTCGCGGGCATCAACTCCGACACGCACGTCGTGGCACTGGCGGCCGACGGGCGCCTGCACCACACCATCCGCAAGGCCGACGGCACCTGGGGCACGTTCGGGCACATCGGCGCGGTGGCCGGCACGCTGACCGGCGTCACCCGGGTCTCCGCCGTCTCCGTCGGTGCCGATCTGCACGTCGTCGCCGTCGCCGGCGGCAAGGTCTACCACACCGTCCGCAACGCCACCGGCCACTGGACCCCGTTCGGCGATGTCGGCGCGGCCACCGGCCCGATCGGCGCCGTCACCTCCGTCGCCACCGCAAGCGCCGGGGGACAGCTCCAGGTCATCGCCGTGAGCGACGGCAAGCCCTTCCACACCCTCCGTAACACGACCGGCCACTGGACCCCGTGGGGGGACGTCTCCCAGGCCGCCGGCGCCACCGGCCCCGTGACCTCGGTCGCCATGGCCGGTACCGGAGGCGACACGCACGTGGTCGTCGCCACCGACAACGGCGCCCGCCAGTACCACTCCATCCGCAAGGCCGACGGCCACTGGGACGGCTTCGCCGCCCTCGACGGGGTCCTCGGCGACATCACCGCGACCTCGGTCGCCACGGCCGGTGTCGACGGCGAGCTCCAGGTGGCCGTCACGACGGCCGACCGGCGTGTCCTGCACACCGTCCGGCACACCGACCGGACCTGGAGCGGCACCGGCCCGGTGCGCCTGGAGGGCTTCACCGGGACACCCGGTGCCATCGCACTCGCCGGCACCCTCTGACAGCCGGCAACCAGGGCCGGCTCAACGGCTGATCCGGTGTCGTGCGCCGGGAACTCGCCGCGTAAGTGGTTCCCGAGTCGGCATCACGGCTGGATGGCGAGGACGGGACGGCCGAAAGCCGAGTCAGCGCCGACCGAGTAGCCGTGGTGCGCCCAGTCGGCCAGATCGGAGCACTGGACGGTCTGCCGGCTCCCGGCACATGGCCGGTGGCCCCGCCGGGATAACACCCGGCGGGGCCACCGGCCCCTGTCGCGTTGCTCCGTGAGGTCAGCCGCACCGGCCTGTCGGCCGGGTGCGGGTCACCACGCTGGTGGTGCCGGTCGTCGCGTCCAGCCACACCACCTGGCTGCCCCCTACCGCGGATGCCGAAGCCTGTTCGCCGCGGTTGCAGGAGACCCGGTTCATGCGGGTGCGCGGATCCTCGGGCGAGCCCCCCGCAGCGAACTGGTAGAGCTTGGCGGTCGACTCGTTGCGGATCTCGGTGTCGGGGATATAGGCGCCGACGGTCACCATCGCTTCGGAGACGGTCACGTCGTAGGCGTTGAGCGCGTCAGGCCCGGTCTGCGGGCTGAGGTCCACCACGCCGGAACCATCGAGCGCGGCGCGGCGAAGGGCCGTCCTGCCCTCGGCCACACCCTCGTCGAGGAGCCAGAAGAGGTGTGTTCCATTGATGGCCGTCGGGCCGAGACTCGTGGTGCCCGCGGCCCGCTGAATCTCCTTGTTCTCGCCGGTCGTGACGTCGACGACGCGCGTGGTCCACGCGTACTCGGCGCGCACTCGCCGCATCTCCTGGTAGGCGACCTTGCCGTGGCTCACCGAAGGGGAGTACGCGCGGTGGTAGGTACCCCCGCCGATCTGAACTCTGTTCTCGGGGTCCTTCAGGCTCAGATAGGCCACCCCCCGCCGTCCGCCGTGGTTCAGATAGTCGAAGGCCACGACATCACCGTCGACGTCCACCGAACTGCCCGCGCTCCGGCCGTCCCACAGTTTCTTCACGGGACCGCCCGCGAGCGGCCTGGCCAGGATGTCGACGCCGGCTGAGCCGTACGCCTGCCACACCACCGTCTTGCCGTCGGTCGCCGGATTGACGTGGTAACGGCCGTCGTTGGGACTCATCAGCTTCGGCTGCCCTTTGCCGTCGCCGCGTCCTGCCCATACCGAGTAAGGCTCCGAGCCGTTCTCGTTGGACTTGGACGCCACCCACCAGCCGCCGCCCGCACCCAGGTTCGTCCCGCGTGTATTGACCCGGTCCAGGAGACGGTCCGAGTCCACACCGAGGGACAGCTCCCAGCCGGGCACGATGCCGTGGGCGGTGAACGCGCGCCGCAGTGCTTTCTGGCCGGCCGCCGCGACCTTGAGATCCTTGGCGGCCGCGAGCACGGCGGCCCGACCCTCGGTGAAGCCGTCGAGCGGCGTGAGGTACTGGGTCAGGGCCCTGTAGACGATTCGGTCGGTGACGTCGGCGCCCAGGTCTTCGCGGGCATCCCACAGCGCGCCGCCGAAGATGGTCGAGTTGATGTGGACGCCGCCGTTGTCATGGGCGAAACCGACTCCGATGAACGACCTGGCCGTGTTCCGCCCGTCGTTGAGGTCGCGCAGCGCACAGTCGCGGGGGGTCTTCGTCCGGCAGAGCCGTTCACCGATGAGACCCCCGTCCGGGTCCGCCTCCGGAATGCCGTACACGTCCGCCTCGATGGCGTTGCCGAAGTAGTCGGCGATGGCCTCGTTCATGGCGCCGGACTGGCCCGCGTAGACGAGGTTCGCAGAGTGCTCGATCACGCCGTGCGTCATCTCGTGGCCCACGACGTCCATGCCCGCCGAGAGCGGACGGTACTCGGCGTCGCCGCTGCCGTACACCATCTTCTGCCCGTCCCAGAAGGCGTTGACGTACGGCTGCCCGTAATTGGTGATGCCCACCAGAGAGTTGATGGTCATGCCGTGGCCGTCGAGACTGTTCCGTCCGTGCTTGCTCTTGAAGTAGTCGTAGACCTGCCCGGCGGCCCAGTGCGCGTCCACGGCACCCGAGTCGGTGGCTTCGGCGCCGAACGCGGGGGTCGGCGAGCCGAACTCCCGGATGTCCGCGGGCCACTGCCCGGACACGTCACTGGCCCACCTGCCGCGCGCATCCCAGACGGACAGCACGTTGCCGGCCCCGTCTTCGCCGGGGATGCGGGAGCGATCACGCAGCACGTACAGGCCACGGCTCTCGTCGCGGTCCACGTCGAGGGCGACGGCCGTGCCGTCGAGCCTGACGCCGGTGCCCTTCTCGGCGGCCCGCCCCTGCTGTTCGGCGATGCCCGCCGCAGGCTTCCCGGCTGCCGGGCGAGGTGCGCCGAACGTCCTGATACCGCTGTACTGGAGGACCGGATATCCGGCGTGGGCATCGATGTAGACCTCGCGCCGCACGGGTTCGCCCCGCGCCGGGTCGGTGCCGTGCACGGTGACGTGCTGGGTGAGGATGCCCGTCCCGGTGGGCAGGACGACGAGCCCGTGGGCGGTGCCCTTGAGGGGGGACTCGCCCTCGTCCCCGTCGAGCGGCGGCTTCGCGGCGAAGTGTTTCGTGCTGAGCTCGGCGAGGACGGCTTCGACGGCACGCTCGACGGCGAGTGTCTCGCCGATCTCGGCTGTCGTGCCGGTGCGCAGCTCGGTGAAGTACCTGCCCGAGGTCCCGGTGACAACACGCTCGCCGCGCTTCTTGTCCATACGGACGACGTACTGGCCGCCCAGGACAGGCACGCCCCGGTGCCTCTGCTGGAGCCGGACGACGTCCCGGCCGTCCTCGGCGGTGGTCCCGGCGGGTACCAGATTGTGCTCCGCGTCCGTGATCCGGTACCTGCTCTGCCTGCCGTCCAGGTAGGTGCGGGCCGCACTCGCCGCGCTGCCCGTGGCCGGGGCCTGCTCCCGGATGCCCTGTACCAGCGCCGGTGTCTGCGTCCTCTGCCCGGGGACGACCTCCCCCGGGCTCGGCGGTGGCGCTGCTGCCGTGGCGGCGTGGGCGGGAGCCGTCGAGACGACGAGTGCGGCGGCGCTGAACAGCGCCGCCGCACCCGATCGTGCGCTCAGCTGTGCTCTGCGGCCACCTCTGCGGCGGCCTCTGACTCTTCTCGGGTGACGCACGGTCTCCCAACCCCCCTCGCTCGCGGTGCCGGTGGCAGAGCGCCGCTCGGCAAGGGGCCATCGAAGCGGCGATGCACCACTCCATCAATGGGGAGGGGGTTTCTACGGTTGACTTCCGGCCGGTCCGGGTCCGCGCGTCCGAAGTGCCGCCCCGCCCTCGGTCGTGGCGCGGACGGCTTGGTGGTCATATGTGTTCGAGTCGCGTGCCGATCCGAAGGCGTCACACCTCCGCTCCGTACATTTCACCCAATCGGCCGCAGCGGAACCGAACGGTACGCCTATCGGCTGGCCCGACAGGCAATGCCCATCACAGGCTTGTAGCGTCGGACCGCAGACGCCGAACGACTCCGCATCCGAACCGATACCTACCAGACCTCGCTACGAATCACATCGTCCCGGACCTGCCGCGGTGCCCACCTCGGTGATCCGGAGGATACGGAAGGGGAAAGAATTGTCACTCGGCAAGGTGACTTCAGTGGCGACTTCAGGAGTGGTTGCCATTGCGTTCTCCCTATTCCTCGTGGCAACTCCTTGGATGACGTTAGGCCCCCATGATGAGCGGAAAGCGGAACACGCATCTCTTCGATTCAAGGGCGGGCCGATTGAATGTGTGTCCGAAAACCTCCAGCTGGCAGAGTCCCTCACTCGCGACATAGCGAAGTCGTTGGAAAAGCGCGCCAGTCGGGCCTCGGTGGTGCTGTACGACCGAACCACTCGTACCTCGTGCGCGTACGGCGCGGACGTGCACTACGACGCCGCGAGCACAGTCAAACCGATCATCCTGGGGGCCCTGCTCCTGACCAGAGGCACCCACCTGTCCGAGAACGAGCTGGACCTGGCCAGGGAGATGATCGTGAGCTCGGACAACGACGCGGCGTACTCCCTGTGGGAGAGCCTGGGGACCAGGACTATCCAGAGCTTCCTCGACAAGGCCGGAATGAAGAACACCACCCTGGATGAATCGGGGTTCATGGGCCTGACGCAGATCACTGCGAGCGACCAAGCCAAACTGCTTGAGCTGCTCACGGGTGAGGACAACTCAGTCCTTACATCAGAAGAGCGCAGCTGCATCCTGCGACTCATGCGAGATGTGCAGGAGGATCAGCGCTGGGGAACGCCCGCAGGGGCTCCCTCGGGCGCCGCCGTCCAGGTCAAGAACGGATGGCTCCAGCGCTCCGAAACGGATCTCAAGGATCCCTGGGACCGAGGAGATTGGAAAGTCCACAGCATGAGTGCGTTCACCGGCCACTCCTACGACTACGGCCTCGTGATCCTCACCGAGAACAACAGGGTGCCGGAAGGCGAGTCGCCGGACGCGGGGTGCGACTACGGCATGGATACGATCGAGAGCGTCGCACGAGTCATCCACCATGACCTGTACCCGAACCAGACTTCTTGATCCACTCACGTGGGCTGTCCGGTTCGTATGCGGCTCCGACGATCAGCCCCCGCTTGCGGACAGGGCGTAGCCCTTGCTGCCTGACCGCCAGGAGGAGACTGGCCTTGTCCATCGGCGCAGGCGCACTACCGCGTCCTGGAGCGCGCCCACCCGGGCCGGTGCGGGTCACGTGATGTCGAGGACATCGCTCACCGACCGGCGCGGGGTCGCGGGACCTACGGGGCCGTATCCGAGGCGGATCACCATCTGTACGTGTCCCATCGCCGACCTCGGGTCGCGTAGGGCCCACCGCAGTTCCGGCCATTCGAGGGCCTGCGACGTCAGGGAGGTGACCAGCCCGTCCAGCGTGGCCTGGAGCAGCACTCGCTCCATGGCCTGACCTGCGCGCAGCCAGTCCTCCGGCCGGTCCTCGGCCGTACCGAGCAGAGCGAGGTGGGGCTGCTTCTCGAAGACGGCGGAGCCGCGGCCGGGAACGGGATGCCGGCCGGCGAAGTCGCGTATGGGAGCGGTGACATCGTGCTGGCGGGGGCCGAAGGCATATGCGGGGATTCCCTCCCGCCGCGAAGCGTCGCCCGTGGCGCCCGTGTCGGTCCAGCGTGCCATCTCCTCCTGCAATTCGGGGCTGAGCGCTTCACGGCCCTCGGCGTCGTGCACCAGGCTCAGCACGGACTTCGCGTGCCATTCGTCGGGGACGAGCAGCCGGGCGCCTTCGAGCAGGGCGGCGCCGCGCAGTCCGTCCAGGATGTCGTCCGGGATCTCCTCGTCGGTGAAGGGGTGGCGGCTGGTGTGCCGTTTGCGGACAGCGGGGTGGAGCAGGGCGAGATCGTGCTCAAGGTCTGCGGGTTCGGTGAGGTTCACCTCGGCCAGCAGCCACGGATCGGCGGGGTCGGGCAGCAGCGTGGTGACCGGTTCCCGGCCCGCGTGCACGGCGGCCACCCGCAGATTGAACAGCGCGGCGGCACAGCCGAGATGGACAGCGCGGTGCGTCGGGTCCGACCTGGCCATCGTGCGCTCCGGATCGGCGCGCAACTGCATGCTTCCGGTGCCGCTGAGGTACCGGAACTTCCAGGGCTGGGCGTTGTGCATGGACGGGGCTGCCGTGGCGTCCTCGACAAGGGCTGTCACGGTGGTCGAGTCGAGCGGTGGCGAGGGCACTTGATCCTCCTGCCGGGTGGGATCAGTCATGGGGAACGACGGCGACAGGTACGGCGCTGTGGTGCGTCACCGCGTGGGCGACGGAGCTGATGTGCGCACCCAGGGGAGCCCGGCGTGGGCGCCGGCCGACGACCACCAGACCCGCGTCGGTGGCCAGGACCTTCTCGGCCCATCGACGCCGGGCCTCTTGGCCGGATATGGGGACCGCCGCAGTCGCGGGCCACTCTTCCGCGTGAACAGGGATGAGGGGTACTTCGTGCGGCAAGGGCTCCCGGGCAGCCCATGAGGCGGCGGTCGAACTCGCGGGCGACCCGTCCAGGCCGACGCTCACATGGCGGCTCATGGTGCGGACCTCCTCCGGACCGCGCGTGCGGCCACAGCTCCAGCGTCATGGTCCGGCCTCCGTGACGGGAGGGGCCGAGAGTCCTCGGATGGGGCCGACCGGCCCTCCTGCCCAGCGGGACCTCCCCTGATCACGGCCGGTCGGCGGGATCCGCACCGCCCGTGTCCAGCCGGAACGGTGTGTACTCGTCCGCCATCGGACCCGCGTACGCGACGACCCGCAGCACCCACCGGTTCAGCCCCGTGATCAGGTCGGGGAGGGTCACGCTGATAACTCTCGGTGAAGGACAGACGACTGTATGGACCCGCAGCGTTGTCGGCGCGCCTGGTCCGTGGCTTGCCGGGCACGGGTGGCGGCCCGCAGCTTTGCTCGATGTTCTCCCTCATGACCCGGGGCGGACGGGCGACGACGCGGCGGGCTGACCCGGGCCCGTTCTGCTGAGGCTGTTCCGCCAACGCTCCTCGGGCCATGAAGCCGGGGTCGGCGAACAGGTCCCCGGCCAGCACCACCCCATCACCGGCTGGAACGGACTGTGCTCCACCCAGCCGCTGAGCAGCCGCATCGACGAGCTGAAGCAGGCACAGAAGCAGGTAATTTGACGCTTCCGCAACCTGGCGTGTTGATCCGATGGTTCTCCCAGCGGATCTGACCATCTCAAATCGCAGGCAAGCGGGGGAATTCTCACGTCGGCGCACCGCGACCCAGCCGTCCCGTCTCTCGCACGGGTGGGCGGCCGACGGGGAGTCACCAGGCCGCGCTCGTTCCAAACGGCAAGGCATCCGAAGGGATTTGCCATGACCATGGCACAAGTCAGTCAACCACCCCACATAAGACGTGGAGGCCGGCATGCCCGGCGCCGTCACGTGATTCTCCCCGTCCTGGCGCTGTGTGTCGCGACGTTGGGTCTCGTCATCTCGCCGATGTTCAACGGGCGGGCCCATGCGGAGCCGCTCAACCTGACCCAGTACGTCGACCCGTTCATCGGCACCGATGACAGTACCTCGCCCGACCCGGTGCCTGACGGCGCCGGCGGCAGTACGTATCCGGGGGCGGTCTACCCGTACGGAATGGTCCAGTTCAGCCCGGACACCCCCACGGCAAAGCCGTCGGGGTACCGCAAGAGCGACAAGGCGATCGACCAGTTCAGCATGACCCACTTCGACGGCGCCGGCTGCGCCAACAACGAGAACCTCGGGATCATGCCCACCACCGCGTCCCTCGACGGTACGAACTCACCGGGGGAGAACTGGGGCAGGTTCAAGGCGGAGAAGTACAACGAGATCGCACACCCCGGCTACTACCGCACGATCCTGGGCGACTCCACCAAGGTGGAACTCAGCGCCACCCAGCGCACCGGCGCAGCGAAGCTGACCTTTCCCTCCTCAGCCAGCGCCGCGCGGGTTCTGCTGAACACCAGCGGCAACGCCACCGGTGCGCCCCTTGCCGCGCACACCACCGTCAGCGGCGACGAGGTGGCCGGATGGACGACGGGCGGCGACTTCTGCACACCCACACGTGAAAAAGCCAACGCCTTCCGCATCTTCTTCGTGATGAAGTTCGACCGTGCGCCCACCGAGTTCGGCACCTGGCAGGGCAGCAGGGTCAGCCGCGCAACCAGTGGCCGGCTGACGAGCGAAGGCAACAACAGCGGCGGCTACCTCACGTTCGACGCACACAGCGGGAGGCCGGTCACCCTGAAGATGGGACTGTCGTTCGTGAGTGTCGACGGTGCCCGGCAGAACCTGGCCCAGGAGCAGCCCGACCAATCCACCTTCGACACGGTGGAGCGGGCAGCCCTGGTCGCCTGGAACACCAAGCTCAACAACGTCCAGGCCACCGGCGGCTCCGCCACCGACCTGAAGAAGTTCTACACGGCGCTGTACCACGTGATGCAGAGCCCCAACACAGCCAGCGACCTTGGGTACAAGGACGCCAACGGCAAGGATGTGGGCGCCCGGTACATGGGTTTCGACGGCAGCGTCCACACGGTCCCCAGTGGCATGGCAGCCGTATACCAGAACTACTCCGGATGGGACATCTACCGCTCCTGGGCCGCTCTTACCTCGCTCATCGCACCCGACGTCATGAAAGACATCGTCAAGTCCATGGTCCTCGGAGGACAGCAGGGCGGCCTGCTGCCCCGGTGGTCGCAGCAGAACACCGAGACGTACACCATGCCCGGTGACCCCGGCCCGATCGTGATCTCAAGCGCCTACGCGTTCGGCGTTCGCGACTTCGACACGGCCGAGGCGCTACGGCTGATGAAGGAGAACGCCAAAGGCGCGTCCTACGCGGAACCGCGAAGTGACGCCGAGAATCCGCCGGATTCCTACTCCTGGTTCCCCGGCAGAAGGATCCGGGACGAGTCGGTTCCCTACGAGTCCTACGGCTTCATCCCCCGCCAGCCGTCGACATCGCTGGAATACGCGGCGTCGGACTTCGCCATCGGCCAGTTCGCCAAGGCGCTCAAGGACGGAGACTCCGTCACACTCCTGCAGCGCGCGCAGAAGTGGACCAAGGTTTTCAACTCCGCCTCCGGCTACATCCAGCCGCGTTTCAAGGAGGGAGACTGGGTCTCGCCGCTCGACCCGGCCGACCACAACGGCTTCACCGAGGGCAACGCCTCGCAGTACACCTGGATGGTCCCCTTCAACCACCGTTCCCTGTTCGACCTGATGGGCGGTCGGGCGACCGCGATCCAGCGGCTCGACCAGCATTTCACCAAGCTCAACGCCGGTATCTCCAATCCGTACTTCTACATCGGCAACGAGCCCGAGCACCACGTGCCGTGGGCGTACAATTTCGCCGCCCAACCCGCAGGCACGAGCGCTGTGGTGCGACGGATCATGGATGAGTTCACCATCGGTGCGGGAGGCCTGCCCGGCAACGACGACCTGGGTGCCACCTCCGCCTGGTACGTATGGGCGGCCCTGGGCATGTACCCGCCCACCCCGGGCGCGGACACCCTCGCCCTGCACGGCCCGCTGTTCTCCTCGGTGCTCATCCAGCGCCCGGAGAACCGCGACATCCAGATCAAGAGCAACGGCGACGGGAAGTACGTCCAGCACCTGTCCGTCAAGGGCGCCCAGACAAGCCACAACTTCATCCGGTACCAGGACATCGCCGACGGAGGCACGCTCGACTTCACCATGGGCGCCTCCCCGAGCACCTGGGGAACCGCTCCCGACGACGTACCACCCTCGTTCAACGACGGCTTCACCGCCGAGAATCCCCAGCCACCCGCCGCAGCGGAACTCGGCCCGAACCTGGCCCGGGGCAAGACGGCCAGCGGCTCGGCGCCCTGCAGCGAGGGCCAGAGCCCGGCCAAGGCCGTCGACGGGGACCTCAACAGCAAGTGGTGCTCGACCGCATCGCCCGGCTATCTCCAGGTCGACCTGGGCACCCCCCAGGAGGTGTCGTCGTTCGTGGTCAAGCACGCCGGACTCGGCACCGAAAGCACCGCGTTGAACACCAAAGCGTTCACGATCCAGACGAGCACCAACGGCACCGACTTCACCACCGCCGAGACGGTGTCCGGCTCAAAGGCCAGCCGCACCCACCACTCGCTCAGCTCGCCCGTGACGGCGCGCTACGTCAAGCTGGCCATCGCCCAGCCCACCGACACCAAGAACAACAACACCTCGAACATCTACGAACTGGAGGTATACGGCCCCATCACGACAGATCGATCCGTACCAGACCGGACTCCCGCACCGAATCAGAGTTCCGGACCGGCTGACTTCATGCTGGTGAATCAGGGTTCTGGAGGGTGTCTGGACAGCGTCGCAGGGCAGTGGACATCGAACCCGGAAAGCGCGGTCACCCAACGCTGCTTCACCACCCAGCGCCCCTATAACCAGTCGTGGAGCGTCACCTCGCGCAACGAGCTCACCAGCGCGGGCAAATGCCTGGGTGCCTCCGGCAACGCCGGGCGGGGCAGCCCCGTCACCATGATGGAGTGCGGCGCTTCGAACCAGCAATGGACGTTCAATCCCGACGGGACCATCCGAGGCGTACAGTCCCGATTGTGCCTGGGCCTGGACACCAGAGCCGCCGGCAATAGCCGCACCCCGGCCCTCGTCCTCCAGGCCTGCTCCAACCCAGCCGAATCCAGCCAGAAATGGAACCGCAGCTGACCCACCACCGGCCTCTCCACACCGCTCGTCGACCAGGTGTCGAGTGCCACTGAGGATGAGCATCCGCGTGCCACTCGGATTGTTCACCAGGGCCTCTCGTTTGGATCTTGCCGGGCAAACGAAAACCCCAACCCCGACCCGTGGTCAGCCTGTGGCTGACCACGGGTTCGGTCACGCCAGGGACAGCCGTGGGGCGCTCCAGCGGGCAATCGCACCTCGTGGCGGCGCTGCTTCCTGTTCGAGTCCATCACCCAGGACGGTCGGAGTGTGCGCAGTGCTTGGACGAGGCGGACACCGACACGTCCACCGGCAGCCGTCCCCGCGCCGCCCGCATCCTGCAAGCCCTCAACTTCTACCAGGACGCTGCAGGTAGCGCCCCGTTGATCCTCACCTGTCGCACCGCCGAATACGCACAGCTTGGAGCCCTGGACTTCCGCATGCGCCGCGCCGTGCATATCGCCCTCGACAGCGTTACTGCCGACCAGGCCAGCGGCTACCTGGAGGCGCGCGGTGCCAATCGGGCGCGCTGGCGCCCCGTCCTCGAAACGCTCCAGCAACCGCACCATCTCACCCGCCACCCTCTGGCACTGGCCCTGTCCGTCCCCTGGCGCCTCAATCTGGCCGCCACCGCCTACGAGGAACGGCACCGCCACACCCATGCCTACGTGCGCTCCCCAGCGGATCTCCTCACCTTCACCACTCCCGACCAGGTTCGTGACCACCTCCTGTCCCTGCATGTCGCTTCTGCCACCAACCAACATCCCATCCAGCCTGGCCGCTACCGCTCTGCCCAGGTCCATCGCTGGCTCGCCGCTCTTGCCACCACACCATCCGCCACCCCCAGCTCCGGACCATGTACCGACCTGGTCCCACACCAACTGTGGCCACTGGCCGGCGCCAGCCTCGTCCGCGCCGCCGACGCCGCCCTCGCCGCCCTGTTCGTCCTGGTCTTTGCTGCCTTGCTTCTCGCGCAGACCCCTATAGAACCCTCCCTCCACCGGTTACTTGGAGCGGCAGGGTTCGCAACGGTGGCAGCAATAATCATCTTGCGAGCCATGTCCGCCCAGGTAGCCCCGCCGGTGATGGTGCGATTCCACCGCCCACGCACCCACGCGCGCAGACGCCGACTCGCCCGCAACATCGCAGTCGGCCTGGTCGGAGGGATCGCCGGGGGGATCGCAGTCACCCCCCACAGCCGGACTCGCCTACGGGCTTGGAACGAGCCTGGCATACGGCCTCGCAGCGGGCTTGGCAGTGAGCCTCAGCCGACAACCGCATCCCTCCGAAGGGGACGAAGAGTTCTTTCTCGCTGACCCACGCAGGCTCGCTCAGGAGGACCTCGTGATCGGGCTTGTAGCCGGACTCATAGCGGGAATCGCTACCGGGCTCACGTACGGCATCGTCGGCGGCATCGCTGGCGGGATCACCGCCGGCCTCTCCGGAGCACTCGCCTATGGTCTGGCGGCTGGTCTCGCCTACGGCGTCGTGGCCGGCCTTGGAACCGGCCTGGCGGCCGGCCTCGTGACCGGTCTCCCGACTGGGCTCACGATCGGTCTGGCCGGCGGACTCGTCGGCGGGCTCTACATGTTCACGGGGGCGGGCCGACGATATTTTGTCTTCGTCTGCTGCGCCCGGAGCCGCCGCATATTGCCCTTACGCCTGGGCCGGTTCCTGAACTGGGCTTACACGGGTGGACTTCTACGAATCTCCGGCATCGCCTACCAGTTCCGCCACCGGGAACTCCAAGAATGGCTCATCAGGCACCCCGAGACAGACGATTCTCCTTGACTGAGAAGGGTTTCGCGGTGCCGGGTCCCGCGGATGATCGCCCTGGAGCGGCCCCGCCGATCCGCAGACCGTCCACCTACAGTAACCGCCTCAAGAGGCACCGGGCTGTGGCCACCCGCTACGAGAAACTCGCCGTCCGCTACGAAGCGACCGTCCTCGTCGCGGCCATCAACGAGTGGCTGTGACCAGCGCATTCGATACACGCCCTAAGTGTTGCTCACATGTCTCGGCCCACGACACCCGGCCACGTATGCGGAGAATGCCCTGACGATTTCCTTACGTCCGCTCGTTATGGTCGGCGCCATGCAACGCACATGCAGCGTTCCGCCCCTCGTCTGTGGCGTCTCCTTATTAGGTCCTGTCCGGGCGAGCTTCTCGGGACCACACTCAGGTCCGAGGATCTGGACCGTGCCTGCGCCGCACCGACCCAGTGGCCCCGTGCCGCGGCGTCCAGGCCCTGCCCAGCGACCACACCCCCACCCACACCTCCACGTTCGTCACCCGGGCCGCAGCCGTGCGCCTGACCCGCACCTGCGACGCCTCAACGGAAGGCAGTGCAGCGCGCCCGACTTCACGCACGCCGACGGCAAGGACACCTGCGGCCGCTACGACTTCCAGGTGCACGGCGCGGGCCACAACTACTGCGACACCCAGTGCTCAGACCCGATCCTGACCCGTGCGCGCCACTCTCCGCCGGGCGTGACGCGATCGATGTGCGAGCACGGCCGGTGCCGTGGGCGCCTCACCCGGCTACGAGCCGACCAACTCACCAACCAAGAACATCCGTTGAGCAGACCACACTGCCATCAATCCACCCCGGAGAGACCACCCTTGAACCCGACCAGCATGCCCGGTCCCCTAACCGCCGCCCCCCGCACGCTCCTGCGCCGTACGTCGGCACGCCTCCACGGCGCGACCGCGGTCCTCAGTCTGTGCGCCGCCCTCGTGGTCGCACCCGCCGCGGCGGCAGAATCCCGTACGGACGGCACCCCGCCCGTCGTCAGCGCGGGCCAGGTCATGCCGCACCTTCACGCCCTGCAGCAGATCGCGGACCGCAACGGAGGCAACCGTGCCCACGGCACCCCCGGATACCGCGACTCGGTCGCCTATGTGAAAGCCGCACTGGACAAGGCCGGTTTCCAGACCAGCCTGCACAAGTTCACGTACAACGGCACCGAGGGGTACAACCTCATCGCAGACTGGCCCGGCGGCGACGCCGATCACATCCTATTCGCCGGGGCGCACCTCGACAGCGTGGAGGAGGGCCCGGGAATGAACGACAACGGCTCCGGCTCCACCGCGCTGCTCGCCACCGCCCTTGAGGTGTCCAAGGCAGGTCTCAAGCCCGACCGCCATCTCCGTTTCGCCTGGTGGGGCGCTGAAGAGCAGGGACTGAAGGGATCCGAAGCCTATCTGCGGGACCTGCCCGCCGCCGAACGCGCCCGGATCGACCTCTACCTGAACGTGGACATGGCCGGCACGAAGGACAACAAGGTGTGGTACGTCGTCGACGACAACGCCGCGGCGGCCAAGGCGTTCAAGGACTACTTCGCGGCCCGCAAACTGCGCACAGAGGAGATCGGCGTCGGCGGCAGCGACCATGAGTCGTTCGGCAACGTGGGCATCCCCACGGGCGGTTTCGCCACGGAAATCAACGAGTGCCTTCACGAGGCGTGCGACCGCATCGAGCAGATAGACCCCGAAACCGAGACGACCAGCACCAACGCGTTCATCAGCACGGTCTGGCAGCTCGCTGCGCGCAGCTGAACCCCGGCGCTGGCTCTCCATACCGCGCGCCGGAACACCCCCAAGGAGCAGTCGTATGACCCCCCACTGGAAACATCGCCATCGCATCACCCCCGTGGCCGCCGCTGTGGCCGCCGGCATTGTGTTCACCGCCGTGCCTGCCTCCGCCGTCCCCGGAGGACCTGGAGTCGGCGACCCGTACTTCCCCGACGACGGCAACTCCGGCTACGACGTCTCGCAGTACGACGTCCATGTGCACTACGACCCGGCCCGTCCCCGGTACCTGGAGGGCGACACCACGGTGCAGGCCGTCGCGACAGGGGACCTCGACCGGTTGCACCTCGACCTGGAGGGCTTCCAGGTCACTGCCGTCACCGTGGATGGCACACCCGCCCGCGCCGTCTCCAGGGAGGGCGCGCACGAACTCGTCGTCACCCCCGCAAAGCCGATCGCGAAGAACGCGAAATTCGCGGTACGCGTCAGATACTCCGGCGAAACGGTCGGCAAGGGCTGGCACACGCTCAAAAACGGCGGAGCGAACGCGTCGGGTGAGCCGCACTCCGCGACGGCCTGGTACCCGGCCAACGACCACCCCTCGGACAAGGCGTCCTTCCGGCTCACGGCCACAGTCCCCGACGGCTGGACAGTGATTGGCAACGGTCGGCCGGGCGCCACCACCACCAAGCAGGGCACCAAAACGTTCCGGTGGTACGAGGACCGTCCGATGGACACGTACCTCAGCACCATAGCCATAGACAAGTTCACGGTGCGCAACTCGAAGCTCTCCGACGGCAGCCCGGTCATCAACGCCTATAGCCCCGGGGCCGACATAGACCCCAAGAACGAGGCGCTGCTGCCGGAGGTCATCGACTTCCTGGCCTCGAAGTTCGGCCCGTACCCGTTCTCCTCGGCCGGGGCGATCGTCATCATGGGCGACGACGACACCGAGACCATACCCGCTCTGGAGACGCAGAGCCGACCGACGTACCAGGGCGGGTTCTTCGACACCTCCATGGTCCATGAGAACGCCCACCAGTGGTTCGGCAACAGCGTCTCGTTCTCCGACTGGCGCGACGGCTGCGCTGCCGAGTGCTTCGCCCAATACGCCGTACAGCTGTGGTACGAGAAGAAGGACGGATCCGATCTGGACAAGGGGTTCTACGTCTCCATGCTGGAGAGCAGCAAGGCCGACCCTGAATTCTGGAAGACCAAGCTGTACGACCCCGGCCAGGGCCGTGAGCTGGATGTCGCTCTGTACGACAAGGGGTCCATGATGCTGCACGCCTTGCGCCGTACGGTCGGCGACGATGCGTTCTTCGGCACCCTCAAGCGGTGGCAGCGTGACCACCGCTACGGCAATGCCTCCTGGCGGCAGTTCGAGGCGCTCGCCGGGAAGGTCTCCGGCAAGGATCTCACCGGCTTCTTCACCGCCTGGGTGGACGGCACCACCGTCCCGGAGAAGAAGTACCTCCTGCCAGGCTCCCTGGGGTCGATCGACCCGGGCGTCGCCCCGGGACGCCCAACGCAGTCCCGGTGATGACCCCCGTGTGGCCGCACCCTCCCAGGTGCGGCCACACGGCCGGGGAATGTCCGCCCAACGGCCCGATGCGGTCGAGGTGGGCCGAGACGGCAGCCCGTCCGGATCTGAGTGCCAGACGAGATGGCAGACCCGGTCAGCTTGGTGGTCAACCAGCCTCGCTCTTTCGGTTCGAGCGGGCTGAGGGTGTTGATCGTCAATTTACGGGTGTCTGAGCCGTGTTTTGTGAGCTGGGCGTGTTGAAGGACCGGCGTGGTGGCCGGGGTCTCCGAGGTCCTTCGGATCGTGGGTGGTCAGGGACGCGCAGGTCAGCTGGCGGGTCGGGGCAGGGCAGCGAGGCAGTGGAAGGCAGCGGCGAGTTCGTTTCTCCAGGGCCAGGTTGAAGAGATCCGCAGGTGGAGGCGGCGGCCACCGCGGATACGGCGAGCCGACCTTCAGCTGCCCGGATGGGGGGCGCTGGGACCATTCCCGCACATGCCGCGAGCGGGGCAGGCAGAGTCCGCACTGTTCGCTCTCATGCGGCAGCACCAGTTCATTCCGGCGGTGGCGAAGCGTTCGGCCGGGATCTCACTGCCGTACGCCGGCCTTCCGGGCTGCCGTAGTCCGGGTCAGACGCGGGCCAGGACATGGCCCCCAACGAGCCTGAGTGCAATGCTTGGGTTATGAGCACAAGACGACGAAGCCAGGCGGAACGAGACGAGATCACCGTTGAGATCGGCTATGCGCTACTCAGCGCATGCTTCCTCGGCGCCGTCGTCTTTGCGACGATTGCCGGTCCTGCCGCTGTCTGGCACCTTCCTCTCGCCGTCGAAAAGCTCTTGCTGGTCACGGGAGCGTCGGTCGCCGGAGTTCTCGCGGTTGTCCGTGTCGTTCATGTCCTGTCGCGACACGTAGGGCAGCACCGCTGACAACCCCTCACTCGATCGTGGGTTTTGGCGCCTTCCGTCTCCTGAACATTTGTGAACCAGGGGCTGGGCGTTTCCATCTGCGTCGACCATTTCCGTTGGTGCGGGGAGCGGGCCAGACAGCGCGCGCCCGTAGTCCAGTATCGCCCCGGCCTGCGGACACAACGGGGCGCGGGTTTTCGGCCGGTAACCCGCACCGACCAGGGGCCCGTAGAACTTCTTCGGGTCGCTCCCCGCGAGGTAGCAAAGGAAGTTGAAGACCCGTTGCTGGGTGACGGGGTGATCGCTCGAGAGCCCCTCCAGCGTCAGCTTGCCCTCCTCGCGGGCGAGCTGGTCGAAAGCGATTGCGGCTGCCAACGACGGACCCGCCCAACCTCGTTGACGGTGTAGAACGACGCGAATCCGTCGGCGGCGTCCTCCTCACGGCCTTCGGAAGCAGAAACTTACGCCGACCCGTAAGCGGTGACAGCCAGCGGCACAGCAATCGACGATGCTCGGGTGCGAACAGCGATTGCCGAGGCGAGTTACAGCGTCGCCGCTGCCGTCCAGGCCCTGCACGTACGTGAGCACTCTCACATTGAGGCAAGTGAGGCGGGTGCCGTTGTGATTGCTTCGCGTACTGAGACCAGTCGCAACAGCCTTACAAGGGACGAAAATCAGCACTGACGAAGCCTCGCCCTCCCGGTGGATACGCTCGCACCGTCCCTGTCTCATACCCGATCGTCGTAAGTGGCCGATATGTTGTGCCCATGCGCGGACCGGAGAGCATGGCGAGGCGGGCTTTGAGGGGCCTGCTCTGCGCTTCGACATGCCTGCTCGTGGGCGCCGTGAGTCACATTGCGGCGGGTGGGCAACTCCCAGGCGCGCAGTGGCTGGTCACCGCCTTCCTGGCACTGGCCTCCCTTGCGACGGCGACCTTCGAGCGGCGAAAGCGTCGCTTCGAGGGGGTCGCGCTGACACTTGGCGGTATGCAGTTCGCCCTGCATCTCGCCTTTCAGTACGCCTCGGTGTCGAGCCCCGGGCACACCACGCCGGAAGGCCGTATGAGCGGCCACCACATGGAGATGATGGACCCCTCGTCGATGTGGGCCGGAGGTATCGGGCACGAGGCGCAGCACACCATGACTGCCGGTATGACCCTTGCGCACGGCCTGGCCACCGTCGGGACCGCGCTCTGCGTGATCTACGGGGAGCGGGTGGTACGGCGGCTGGCCGCCATGGTGGTGCCGGCCATCTGCGTCAGGCCGCGCCTGTCCCTGCCGATCCTGTCGCGTCCCCGGGTGATGGGACCGTCGCCGGTGACGCCCAGCCGCGTGGGCATCCTGCTCGCGCGCTCCCGTCCGCGACGGGGTCCTCCAGAGCGGGCACCGGCCTGACTCTCTGCGCATGCCTCCATCACGCTCGTCCCTTCGCCAGGCGTCTGTCAGTCGTATGCGAACGCGAGGTCAGGTCGGCCGCGCGGCTCCGGCCGCGATCGCGCAACGCCGCTCCGGCGGTTCTCACCATCTGACGTCGCTCTGCACCCCCTGATTCAGGCGCGGGTGCCCAAGGGAGTTACGCATGCCTTCCATACCGGAGAATTCACCGCACAAGAGCCACAGCGCGGACGACGAGCCGTCGGCCGCGGCAGCCGTGGCATCCGCAGCCTCCACCGTGACGGCCGAGGTCACACCTGCCGCCGCCCCCACCGCGAGCCCTCCGCAGCCGACGCGTTCCTGGCAGGGGGTTCGGGCGCTGCTGGTGCGTCTGCACTTCTATGCCGGCGTGTTCGTCGCGCCCTTTCTTGTGGTGGCAGCACTTACCGGGCTCGCCTATACGTTCACGCCGCAGCTTGACCAGCTCGTCTACGGCGACCAGCTGCGCGTCGAGCGCGTCACCGGACAGCAGCACTCGTTGGCGGAGCAGATCGCTGCCGCCCGAGCCGCTCACCCGGAGGGAACGCTGGCCTCGGTCAGCACCCCGCCCGGTCCGGAGTACACGACCCGGGTGGTGCTGTCGGTTCCCGAACTGGGGGACAGGCAGCGGACGGTGTTCGTCGACCCGTACACGGGCAAGGTAACGGGCGAGCTGACCACATGGTGGGGATCGACGCCACTCACGACCTGGCTTGACGACCTTCACCGCAACCTGCACCTCGGCGAGAGTGGACGCCTCTACTCCGAAGTCGCCGCGAGCTGGCTGTGGGTGATCGTCGCCGGTGGACTGGTTCTCTGGCTGGGACGGAGTCGGGGGCAACGCGCCAAGTCGGTGCGCGGAGCGCTGCTGCCCGACCGTGCCGCTCGGGGCGTGCGCCGCACCCGCAGCTGGCACGCGGCCACGGGCGTATGGCTGGCCCTTGCCCTGTTCTTCCTCAGTGCCACCGGCCTGACTTGGTCCAACCATGCCGGCGCCCGCTTCGGGGAGCTCCTGGACGCCGTACACGCCCACGCTCCCGAACTGGACACCGCGCTCCCCACGGCAGACTCCGGCCAGTCGGGGGATTCCGGCGAGCATGCCGGACATGAGGCCGCGCACGGATCGGCGAAGAACGACCCAGCAGCCTTCGACTCGGTCCTGACCGTGGCCAGGGAAGCTGGACTGGGCGGCACCGTGGAAGTGACGCCCCCCGCTGATGGCAACAGTGCCTGGACCGTGGCACAGCGAGACACCACATGGCCGGTGCACTACGACCAGGTCGCTGTGGATGCAAAGACGGGTGAGGTCACTGCGGACAACAGGTGGGCCGACTACCCCGTGCTGGCCAAACTCAGCAAACTCGGTGTGGGGGGACACATGGGTGTGCTGTTCGGGCTGGCCAACCAGATCGTTCTGGCCGCTGTGGCGATTGGACTGCTCCTTGTGATCGTGTGGGGATACCGCATGTGGTGGCAGCGCCGCCCAACCCGCGACGGGCGCAAGACCACCATGGGCAAGGCTCCCGAACGCGGCGTGTGGCGTCGTCTTCCCCTGCCCGTCCTCATCTTGGGGATCCCCGCTGTGGCCGCCTTGGGCTGGGGGCTGCCGGTTCTGGGAGTCAGTCTCCTCGGCTTCGTTGCCCTCGATGCCGTCGTCGGTCTCGTCCAGCGAAATCGCGCCAGCGCTGGATAGCAACTCACCTTCACCAGCGGGCGGGAGGGCGCGCTCTGCGCGGCGCACCTCCCGCCACCTGGCCCTCTCAGCCGCTACAGTGCCGACCGGTTGAGCCGAAGCCGGATCCGCAGGATCGGTCGGCATCGTGTCACCTTGCCCTGCCGGACGAGGGTGACGGCGGAGTCATTGGACCCGAAAGCGGCGCCGGTCTTCGGCCGAGCCCGCGAGCCGGTCGGCCCGCCCGAGGTCTGGCCGACGGGGGAGCTTTCGGTGTTCACCCGGCGGGACGTGGATGCGCGGCAAGCGCGCGGCGATCCGCCTCCACCACCGTACGGGTCGGAACGCGCCGTACGGCATGCGGTCTTGGTCTGGTCACGATGGCAGCCGAGCCGTGCTCGACGTGGTGGCCATGGGCCGCACGCCGCACAAGCGGGCCTTTGACGGGGACAATGCGGAGGACCGCGGGACATCATCTTGCGCTCGCTGGAAGAACTCGATGTCGCCGCTTTGACGAACGTGCCCTTCGAGCTTTGCGGCGGGGAGAAGCAGCGGGTGCTGATCGCCCGGCCGCTCGCCCAGTGCACGGGGACGATGGTCCTGGACGAGCCGACCATTCATCTGGATCTCCGCCATGAGGTCGACGCGCTCCGGCTCGTGCGCAGGCTCGGTGTCACGACCGTCATCGCACTGCACGACCTCAATCTCGCCGCGGCGTTCTGCGACCGGATCCGCGTGGTGGACGGCGGTCGCGTGGTGGCCACCGGGACGCCCTGGGATGTCCTCTTCGGTCGGCCGACGGCCGTGGGTGATCCGAACGGTGCTGTCGCGTGGCCCGCCTACCGGCCTCGAACTAAGGTATGGCTTAGCTTGCCAACCTGAAGGCGGGTCGCCCGGCAACGCCGGAAGACCGCACCACAGGCATCCGTCTGGGAGTGTCATGACCGCGTTCCGAGCAACCGCAGTCCTGATGGTCCCCCTCGGCCTCGGAGGCGCGGCACTGGCGGGCTGCGACTCCGGAGACGGCTCCGGCGGAAGCGACTCCGTACAGGTCGAGGCATCCGACAGCGCCTGCAAGGTGTCCACGGACAGCGTGTCGGCCGGACACATCACGCTTGAGGTGCGCAACACCGGATCCAAGGTCACCGAGGTGTATATCTACGCCCCTGGTGACCGCATCGTCACCGAACGGGAGAACATCGGCCCCGGCACTCGGGCGGAGATCACCAGCGAAATCGAGCCGGGCACCTACGAGATCGCCTGCAAGCCCGGAATGAAGGGCGACGGCATCCGACAGAAACCATCCGTCACGGGTGAGGGTCCTTCGGCGAGCGGCAACCCGCGGCCTGACGCCGCGGTCGCAGGCTATCGCGCGTACGGCCAGCAGCCGGCGGATGCGACGGCATCCATGGCTGAGCAGTTCGCCGCAGCGGTCAGGAGCGGACACGTCGCCAAGGCCAAGGCGCTGTTCGCGGAAGACCACGCTTCCAAGGAGGCCGCGTGTTCGCGAACTACCTGATCGGCCTGCGTGAGGGACTCGAAGCCAGCCTCATCGTCTGCATCCTGATCGCCTACCTGGTCAAGACGGGCCAACGCGACAAGCTTGCCCCGGTGTGGGCGGGCGTCGCCGCGGCCGTGATCCTCAGCATGGGTTTCGGCGCGCTCCTGCAGTACGGCTCGACCCGGCTGAGCTTCGAGGCCCAGGAGGCGCTGGGCGGGACGCTGTCGATCATCGCGGTGGGTCTAGTGACGTGGATGGTCTTCTGGATGCGCACAGCGGCACGCCATCTCAAGGCCGACCTTCAGAGCAGGCTCGACACAGCCGTGGCGTTGGGCGCCGTCGCTCTGGTCAGCACTGCTTTTCTGGCGGTCGGCCGGGAAGGGCTGGAGACGGCCCTGTTCATCTGGTCCTCGGTCCAGGCCACCCAGGACGGTGCCCGGCCCTTGTTCGGGGCGGCGCTCGGACTGCTCACGGCTGTCGTGCTCGGCTGGCTGTTCTACCGTGGGGCGCTGCGGATCAACCTCGCCAGGTTCTTCACCTGGACCGGAGGCCTGCTGATCGTCATCGCTGCCGGCGTTCTCGCCTACGGCGTCCACGACCTGCAGGAAGCCGGCTGGATCGGCGGCCTCGACAACCTGGCCTTCGACGTCTCCGCCTCCATCCCCCCGGACAGTTGGTACGGCACCCTGCTCAAGGGGGTCCTCAACTTCCAGCCGAATCCGACCGTTCTCCAGGGCGTGGTGTGGGTCGCGTACCTCGTCCCCGTCCTCTTCCTGTTCTTGCGGCGCCCCCGCCCGGTTCCGGCGGCCCAGACGGCTGCGGCAGCCGGCCGGGATGATCACCGCAACCCCTGACCGCCGCTGCTGTGGGAGGCCACGGTGGCGCGACAGATACAGGTGCGTTCCCATGGGAAAGGGAATGCTGCCTGTGTCCGCGCCCTCCGCGAACGCCGCCTCATCATCGTGGCGCCTCATCATCGTGGCGCGTCGACATCGTGGCGTGTCGACATCCGCCGTCGTCGGCCGGGCGGCCGGTCTCGCGACCCAGGGAGGCGCAACCATGCAGGGCGATGCCGAGGTTCTCGAGCTCCGCAATGAACAGCTCACCGCCGAGCTGACGGCCATCAACCAGTACTTCCTGCACGCCAAGGTGGAGGAGCACTTCGGCTGGCCCAAGCCGGCGGCGCAACACAGTCCGGGCAGGTTGCGTCGCCGAATATGCCTGGACTTCGCGGGTCACCGTTTCAGGTCTGCGGCCAGCGGGTTTGTCCGATGTCGGTGTCGAGGAGGTCGAGGAGGTCGAGGAGGTGGAGTTGGACGCCGCGGGTGATCTGGACGGTGGGCGGGTCGGTGACGTTGCCGATCCGCAGGGTGAGTTCGCCGAGATGGTAGAAGATCATGCGGCCGGTGGGGCGTGATCACCCGGCGTGAACAGATGTCGACGACGCAGGCGAGATAGAGCCATGAGGCTCCGACCTGCACGTATGTAATGTCGCCGCACCATTTCTCGTCAAGGCTGTCGGCGGTGAAGTTGCGCCTCACCAGGTCCGGTGCCGGTGGTGCGAGCCGGTCCGGGATCGTGGTCCGCTTCTTCCGCCGCAGGTGGCGGCCGACGATGGCGTGCTTGCGCATCAGCCGCGCGACGCGCTTGCGGTTGACGGCGTGGCCGGAGCCCCGCAGTTCGGCGTGGATGCGCAACGCGCCGTAGTTCCCGCGGTGTTCGGTGTGGATCTCGCGGATCTCCTCGACCAGGGCGTCCTCGTCGGCCTGGCGGGCGGCCCGCGCGTCCGCGCTGGCGATCCACCGGTAGTAGCCCGAGCGGGAGACTTCCAGCACCCGGCATGTCGGCTTGATGCCGAAGTCCTCGGCGTGGACGGAGATGAAGTCCCAAGCGGCGGTCTTCACTTGGTGGCTGTGCCTGGTTCGGGTGCCGGTTCTTGTGCCGGATTGTCGTCCGGTCCGGCGTCATGATGTGTCGTCGGGGTGTGCTGTGGGCGGGTTTCTGAGGGTTCGCCAGAGGAGGCGGTAGAAGTCCGCGTAGCTGTGCTCGATGTGTTTGGCGTAGGTGCGTGCCTCGGTGTGGCGTTCCCCGAGACGGTTGAGAGGGACGGCCATGGCGGCATGGTGTTCGATGTGCAGGTTGTTTCCGTTGGTGAACCATGTGGTCAGCCAACTTCCGGTGATCGACCTGGTGTTGCGGAGGACGTCGGTCGTTTCGGTGTCGCACAGAAGGTGCTCGGGTAGTTCGACGAGGAAGTGGAGAGGGACGGCGAGGGCCAGGGGCAGAAGCCAGAGCCGGAGCACGTACGTGCCGTGGCCGAGGACTGTCAGGGCGGCCGCGGTAGCGACGAAGGCGCCCAGGAGGATGTGTTCGGTGACGATGCGCCGTCGCATCGCGGGTGCGAGGTGGCCGTACGCGTACGACCAGCGTCCTGCGGCGGCGCGTATGGTGTCCAGGATGACCGTGCCGAGCCGTAGGTAGTCGAGCAGTCCGCGGAGCAGAACGGCGAAGGTCAGGGGTTTGCGTGTGTCGAAGCCGAAGAACTCGCTGTCTTGCGGGGTGCCCAGGTAGCGGTGGTGTTGCAGGTGGCGGACCCGGTAGTGGCTGTAGACGACGAGCAGCGGCATCCCCAGGGGTACGCCGACAAGCCGGTGCGGCAGTGTGCGCCGGAAGGCGGAGTGGTGCAGGCACTGGTGCTGCAGTTCTACGGCGTGGGTGTACATGGCGGCGAGCAGGACGACCCCGGTGCCTGCCGCCCACGGTGACGGCTGCAGGGCGAGGGTCGCGCCGGCGGCGGTGAGGGCGGCCAGCACGGCCAGTTTGGCGATGAAGGCCAGTTCGTCGGTGCGTGTGACTCTGAGCCGGGTGAAGAGCCGGCTCTCCTGGCTGGTGGTCGTGGTGTCCTGGGGGGACGGCGGCGACGGGCGAGAGGTGGGGGCCGGGACGGCCCGCGGAGCGTGCTGGGGGAGATGTCCTTCAGCGGCCACTGAGCACCACCACGTGCACACCGGGGGCCAGGCTCGCTGTACTGGCGGTCCGCAGCAGCCCGGCCAGGGCGACGGCGCCTGCGGCGGTGGGCGTGGCACCGTACGCGGCGAGTGCGTCACGGGCGCGGCAGAGTTCCTTGTCGTCCACGCCGAGGACGGTGCCGCCGGTGGCCGCGATCGCCGCCATGGCCTCGTCGCCTTGCAGGGCATGCCAGTTGACCAGGGGCTGGTTGTGGTCGGTGGTGGAGACGGTTTCCGGGGCCAGGGGACGGTACGGGCCTGGCCAGCAGGTCACCATGGGGTTGTTGCCGGCGGAGCCGACGCCGTTGATCACCGTGCTCCAGCCGTGCTGTTCCAGCCGGCGCCGGACGGCGATGGCGGTGGTGCCATTGCCGACGGGCAGCCACAGCACGGCGGGGGGCTCGGTCAGTGCCTCCCGGAGAGCGGCGACGACCACGCCGTGTCCCTCGAACACGGCTTCGGCGTACGGTCCGTCGACGTTGCCGTCGACGCATTCCCCGGTGGCGGCGAGCCGCCGGGACTCGTCCACGGCGTCCTCGTACGCCCCGTCCACGAGATGGACCTTTGCTCCGGAGGCGCGCATCGCCTCGCCGCCGTCGCTCCAGCCGGTGGGCAGTACCACGGTGCACTCCACGCCTGCGACCTGGCAGGCCGTCGCCATGGCCCGGCCGTAGTTGCCGCACGTCGCGATGGTGATGTGACGATGGCCGTCGGCGACCGCGCGTGCCACGACGGCGCGGGCGGCGGGTTCCTTGTGGCTTCCGGAGGCGTAGCGCGTTTCGTCTTTGACCAGTACCCGGGCGCCGGGTACCAGGGCGGAGACGTCGATGAGGGGTGTGCCGAAGGCGTCGGACGGCGCCTCGGCGGTGGGCGGGGCAGGGGTGAGCATGGTGGTTCCTTCGGGGGAGAGGAGGGCTCGGCCGGTCGCCCCGGCATGGCCGGTGCCGGGTCGGCTGGCGCGTGAGGTGTCGGGTGGTCGTGTAGGAGTGGTCAGGTGGTGCGTGGGGGTGTCAGGTGGCCGCGTGGGAGCGGTCAGTTGGCGCGGGCGGTCGTCACCAGCTGCGCGTCGGCGTGACCCTGCAGGTCGTCGAGGTCACCGATCTCGGCAGGGGGGACGGCGTCGGGCAGGCCGTCCTCCAGGTGACGCAGGCGGCGGTCGGCCCAGCCGCGGGCCGCCCAGCCCAGCTGGAGCAGCCCACTGACGACGACGAGCAGGGCGAGACCTCGTCCGGGACCCGTGCCGAGTACCTGACCCACCGTGTCTGCGAGGGCCCCGTCGGCTTCGAGCAGCGGCTGGACGTAGTGCTCGGCGAGCGGGCCGACGACCAGATAACCGAGGGGCATCGTCAGCATCATCAGTGTCATGAAGATGGCCAGGACCCGGCCCTGGAGCTCGAGGCCCACCTTCGTCTGGACCAGGGCGATCCAGTGGCCGTCCGCCAGTGACTCACCGAAGGCCAGCAGGAACATCCCGGTCACGATCAGCGGCGGGCTGGCAAGGCCGACCATCGCCATCGCGACGCTGGCCACGGCCATGGAGACGATCATGCCGTGTGCCCGGCGGGGTGTGCCGCCCCACAGGCCCATCACGAGGCTGCCGAACAGACCGCCGATCCCGGCCGCGCCGAGCGCGCCGCCCAATACGGCCGGTGACTGCTCGATGAGCAGCATCGGGGTGATGACGGCGAAGCCGAGTGTGTAGAAGGCATGGTCGATGACGAAGTAACGCAGTGCCGCGCGGAGGCCGGGCCGGCGCGTGATGTAGCGCCAGCCGCCGGTGATCTCCTTGCTGAACGACTCGTCGCGGCGGCGGAAGAGGGTGTCGGGGATGCGGACGGTCAGCAGCGTCGCGACGCCCGCCGCGAAGCTGCACACATCGATCACGATCACACCGGAGATGCCAACCACGCCGATCAGGCTCGCGCCCAGCATGGGCGCGAACACCGTGCCCGCGCCGACGCCGAGTTGGCTGATGCCGCTGGCGTGCCCGAGGTATCGCTTGGGCACCAACTGGGCCACCGCGGCGAGATACGCGGGCCGTTGGAACGCGCCGGCGATCGAGGTGACCGACACGGCCAGGTACACCTGCCACATCTCCAGTCCGCGGACGAGAGCCAGCAGCGCGAGCAGCCCCATCGCCGCACCCGCCACCGCATCGCTCGTCAGCATGACGACCCGGCGGTTCCAGCGGTCCGCCACGGCCCCGGCCAGCGGTCCGGCGAGAATGCCGGGAAGCATGCCCACCGCGTTGACGATGGCGAAGTCGGTGACGGATCCGGTGCGTTGATAGACCCAGATACTCAGGACGAGCGTGCTGAGGCTGCTTCCGAACATCGAGAGGAACTGACCGAGAGCCACCACCGCGAACCGGGACAGGCTCGGCGCGGTGCGCGGTGCGCGTGCCGGCGCCAGGGACGTGCCCGAGCCGGTGCCGGCCACCGCCCCGGCCGTTCCGGGCTCGTCCACGGGCAAGCCGTCCAAGGGTGCACCGTCTGCCGGCGTACCGCCCGCTTCGACCATGACGGTTGCCGGACCGGGTGGAGGCGCCTGCCACCGTTCGGTGTGTTTCACCAGCGCCCCGGCCAGGGGCTCGGCGTGCGACTTGACGAAGAAGTGGCCCGCCTTGGGGAGCACCGCCAACGACACGTCATCCGCGAAGTGCTCCCACTCGCGGTACCGCTCCTGGTACAGCTCGGTGACCCGGTCCCGGGAACCCACCACACTCAGGACGGGGGCCCGCAGCTTGTCGGCCCCGGAGTCCTGGTAGGCCCTGGTGTAGTACTCCTCGGCGTCGCGCGCGTCGTGCCGCACGTTCCGCAGCACGAACTGCTCCTGTTCCGCGTTCTCCAGGTCGGTGAAGCCTCCCCTCGCGCGCAGGTACGCCAGGTACTGCCGGTCGGAGGTGAGCCAGTCGGTCGGCAGCAGCCGGTGCAGCCAGTCGAAGAACCGCCCGGGCAGCCGGGCCGTGGGGAAACCGGCGCCCAGGCCGACCCCTGCCAGTTCGATCCCGGCGGCCTCCGCCTGGCGCGCGATCTCCAGTGTCACGGCCGTTCCGAGGCAGTGCCCGTAGAGCAGTACGGGCCCCTTCACCGAGCCGAGTTCAGCGACGACCCGGGCAGCCGCCTCCACGCCGGGCACCAGCGGATCGTGCGGCCTGCCCATGTCGTGTCCCGGCAGTTCGATCGCGTACAGTCCCCAGTGCGCCGGGAGTTGGTCCGCAAGCGGCTGGTATGCGACGGCGCTGCCGCCGGAGAAGGGCACCGCGACGACCGTGACTCCGCCCGCCTGCGGGTCCGCCTCGTTGCGGGTCAGCCGGTGCAGCAGGCGCGGCGGTTCCTCCTGCCCGCCCTCGGCGCGCTCCGTGACAAGCGCGGCGAGGGCGCGAACCGTCGGGGCGCGGTACAGCTCCACCAGCGCGAGGCCGGGGTCGATCCGCCGGGCGACCCGCAGCGCGGCGAACGAGTCGCCGCCGAGGGAGAAGAAGCTGTCGTCGATCCCGATCGCCGATTCCTCAAGCCCGAGAGCCGCCGCCCAGACGGCGGCGATGCGTCGTTCCTCCGCGTTGCGCGGAGCCGTGCGCACCGGAGCGTTACCGGCGTCGGGCGGGGCGGGCAGGGCACGCCGGTCGAGCTTGCCGTTGGGGGTGAGCGGCAGCCGGGGCAGGAACACCACCCGTGCCGGGACCATGTGCGTGGGCAGGGTCGCCGCCAGGGCGTCACGGACACCCGTCTCGGTGAGCGCCGCCTCCGGACCGCCGACGAGGTACCCCACGAGCTGGGCTGTTCCGGACGGCAGGGTGTGCACGGCGGCCGCGCATCCTGCCGCCCCCGGCAGCGCGCCGAGCGCCGCCTCCACCTCGCCGAGCTCCACCCGGTAACCGTTCACCTTGACCTGGTCGTCGAGGCGGCCGAGGAAATCGACGGTGCCGTCGCGGCGGAAGCGTGCGCTGTCCCCGGTCCGGTACATGCGCGCCCCGGTGCCGGCGCCGGGGCCGTCGTCGTCCGCGTACGGGTCGGGGACGAACCGCTCCGCGGTCAGCTCCGGCCGCTCGTGGTAGCCCGGCGAGACACCGGCACCGCCCAGGTACAGCTCGCCCACCACACCCGGCGGCACGGGCTTGCCATGGGTGTCGAGCACATACACGCGGTTGTTGGGGAACGGCCGCCCGATGGGCAGCGGGGCGTCGGCGGGCAGGTCGTCGACGTCGCCGTCGAAGTACACGTTGTCGACGGTGACTTCGGTGACACCGTACGCGTTGACGACACGGTTTTCGGCACCGACCAGTCGTCGTGCCCGCTGGTACTCGTGCACCTGCCACTTTTCACCGCCGCCGATCAGCAGCCGGACGAAGTCCAGCCGCTGTCCGTCCTGTTCCACATGGGCCAGCAGGGCGCGCAGTACGGCCGGCACCAGTTCGGTGCACTGGACCTTCTCCTCGCGCATCAGCGCGTACAGGCCTGCCGGGTCGAGGAGTTTGTCGCGGGGGACGACGACGAGCCGGCCGCCGGTGCACAGCGCGCGCAGCGTCTCGCCGACGAACATGTCGAAGGAGAAGCTGGCTGCCTGCTGGTACGTCCAGTCCGGGTCGAGGTCGTACGCGCGCTGCCACATGCTCACGGCGTGCACGAGGTTGCGGTGGGTGACCACCACCCCCTTGGGGCGTCCGGTGGAACCCGAGGTGTAGATCACGTACGCCGCGTCGTCCGGACTTCCGGCCGGTACCGGATCGTCGTCCGCGGCGCCGTCGAGCAGAGCAGCGTCCCCGTCGAGCGCGAGCACCGGTGTGTGCTGTGACAGGTCGGCGGCGCAGGGCAGGTCGAGCCGGGTGATAAGGGCAACGGGCCGGCTGTCGTCGAGCATGTAGCGCAGCCGCTCCTGCGGATAGGCCGGGTCGAGCGGCACATAGGCGCCGCCCGCCTTGAGCACGCCCCACATGGCTGCGAACAGGTCGATCTCCCGGTCCAGACAGATCGCCACACGCTCACCCGGCCGCACTCCCCGCTGACGCAGCAGATGGGCGAGCCGGTTCGCCCTGCGATTGAGCCAGTCGTAGGTGACCGTACGGGTGCCCGAGGTGAGGGCGGGGGCGTCCGGCCGCTGCGCCACACACCGTTCGAACAGCTCCTGGACGCTGAGCGCGGGGGTGATACCGGCCGCGCTGTCGTTCCAGGTGTGCAGGATGGTGCGGCGTTCGGCGGGTCCGAGCAGGGGCAGCCGGTCGACCTCGGTGTCCGGATCCGCGGCGGCGGCGCGCAGCAGGTTCAGCAGATGGTCCACCAGGCCCTCGACGCGTTCGGGGTCGAACAGTTCGGCCGCGTAGTCGGCGTTGAGCACCGGGCCGTCCACGGGGAAGTCGAGCCCCATGGCCAGGTCCGCCATGATCGCGGCCGGTGCCTCGTCACCTGCGTACCGCACCAGGCGGTCACGAGGTGCCGTGGTGTTGTGGACGGTGACACTCACCCGGCTGAGCGGGGCCGGACGCCCTGCTTCGGAACGTCTGACGGCCGAGGTGATGTCGGCCAGCGCGAGCCCCTGGTGGTCGAGGTCGCGCAGGACCGCGTCCCGTGTGCGGCTCAGCAGCGCGCTGAAAGTGGGGGCGCCGCTCAGGTCGCCGCGCAGCGGCAGGATGTTCAGTACGGAGGCGACGACGGAGTCCAGCGCCGGATCGGAGCGCCCCGCCACCGGGGCGAGGACGGTGACATCGCTTTGCCCCGTGTACCGGCCCAGGACCACCTGTACGCCGGTCAGGAGGACCGCGAAGAGGCTGGCCCGCTGTTCCCGTGCGCAGGTCTCGAGCAGTGCGAGTGTCGCCGGGTCGAGACGGCGGGTCACCCGTCCCGCGCGGTGGTTCGCGATCGCGGAGCGTGGCCGGTCCGCGGGGAGCTCCAGGCCCAGGTCGGCATCGTCGAAGCGGCCCTGCCAGTAGGCGGCGAGCGCCGGGTCGCCGGCCGCGGTGGTCCGGTCCCGGGCGATGCGCGCGAGCCGGTCGGGTGCCGCCCGGCGTGGCTCGAGCCCGCGGGACAGGTCCCTGTAAATCTCGGCCAGTTCGTCCCCGAGCACCCCCGCGGACCAGCCGTCGAACACCAGGTGGTGGACGGCGAGCAACAGTTCGTCGCCGCCGGCCGTTCGCAGCAGTACCGCCCTGGCCAGGGGACCGCCTGCAAGGTCGATGCGCTCGCAGACGACCCTCCGGCGCTCCTGCGCCGCGCGCACAGCGCCCGACTCGGCGGTCGCATCCCGTAGGTCGACCTCGTGGAGCGGGACCGCGCCGGACGCGTCCACGACCATCACGGGCTCGTCACCGACATACGGGAAGCGGGCGGTGAGCGCGGGGTGCCGCCGGGCCACTTCGGCCAGGCATGCCTTCAGCAGCTCGGTGCGTACGGGGGCCGACCACCGGTAGCGGATGCCGAGGGTGTGCACCGGCAGGTCGGTGCTGACCACCTCTGCCATCCAGAAGTCCCGCTGCAGCGCGGTGAGCTGCAACTCCCGCAGGTCGTCCTCGGCCGGTGCACCCGCACTCACATCGATGTCGCGTGGCGGACCGGCCATGGCAGCGCGTACGGCTTCGGCCACGTCGGTGAGGCTCGGCGCCGCGTACAGCGCGCTGAGGGTGAGGTCGGCTCCGTACGCCTGCCGCAGTCTGCCGAGCATGCGGATAGCGCTGAGGGAGTCCCCGCCGAGGGCGAAGAAGTCGTCCTCGGGGCCGATATCGGCGGTCCCGAGTACCTCTTGCCAAATCCCGGCCACGCGGGCCCCGGGCGAGGCGTCCTGTGGCACGGTGGCGGTGGGGCGCGCGAAGGCGGGCTGCACGGCCGCGAGTGCCGTTCGGTCGACCTTGCCCTGCACTGTCAGCGGGAAGGCGGTGTGAACGCGGAAGACAGCCGGCACAAGATAGTGCGGGAGCCGTGCGGCCAGGTCGCGTCGTATGGCATCGGCGCCGGGGGCATCGCCGCCGGTCACGAGGTGCGCCGCGAGACGGGGCGTGCCCGCTTCGGTATCGACCAGGACGACTGCGTCGATGACGCCGGGCAGTGCCCGCAGCGCGGTCTCGACCTCGCCCGGTTCCACACGGAAGCCGCGGATCTTCACCTGCTGGTCCAGTCGGCCCAGGAACTCCAGGGATCCGTCGGGCAGTTGCCGCACCCGGTCGCCGGAGCGGTACTCGCGCCGTCCGTCCGGGCCTTCGGGGAACCTCTCCTCGGTGAGGTCCGGTCGCCGGAGGTAGCCCGTGGCCACCCCGGTGCCTGCGATGCGCAGTTCGCCGGGCTCGCCGGGTGCCGCGTCCCGGCCGTCCTGCGTCGCCACCCGGACGACGACGCCCGGCAGGGGAGTGCCGATCGGGACGGCGCCGTTGCCCTTCCACGTGGTCAGGTCCGCCGTTGTGGCGACGACTGTGGTCTCGGTCGGGCCGTAGGTGTTGAGCAGCCGTACCGTGGTGCCCACGTGCTCCTGCCAGAGGGCGACCGCACTAGCCTGTGCCGCCTCGCCACCGATGATCACCGTGTGCACGGTCGCCGGAACGGCTGCCTCGCCGCGCGCGATCGCCGCGACGAGTTCGAGCCAGTAGGCGGTCGGCAGGTCGAGCACGGTGATGCCCAGAGCGGCGCAGCGGTCCAGGAAGCCGTCCGGCGTGCTGATCATGTCGTTGTCACGGACGACGACCGCGGCTCCTGCGGTCAGGGCGGGGAAGATCTCCTCGACGCTCGTGTCGAAGCTGATCGAGGCGAACTGCAGGATTTTGTCGGCGGTTGTGAGGCCGTAGTGCTCGCGGGCCACTCGGCAGAAGTGCGCCAGGGCCCGGTGTGGCACGACCACGCCCTTCGGCCTTCCCGTGGACCCGGAGGTGAAGATGACGTATGCCGGGTCGTCCGGCACGACGGCCGTATCCGGCAGTGGGACGGCGGTGTGACCGTGTCGCCCCTCCACGGTGCTCGCCGTGTCCATGGAGAGCACGGGTGTGCCTGCGGGCAGGGCCGGTGCGGAGCCGTTCGGTCCGGAGTCGGGGACCAGCACGAGCCGGGGCCGGGTCTCCTCGGTCATCATCGCGAGTCGGGCGGCCGGATGTCCGGGGTCGAGAGGGACGTATCCGGCTCCGATGCGCAGTGTCGCCAGCATCGCCGTCACCGCGTCCCGGCCCCGCGGCAGACACAGACCCACGAGGTCACCCGGGCCGACGCCGTGTGCGACGAGCGACTTCGCTAACGTTGTCATGGATGTGAGGAGTTCGCCGTAGGAGGTCGTGCCATCGGCATCGGCTACGGCCGGTGCGTCCGGGGTCCGCCGGGCTTGTGCCTTCAGCGCGGCCAGTACGTCGAGGTTGTCGACGTCATCGTTGGGCTCGAGGGTGTCCGCGGTGGGTGTGCCTGTTCCGGCCAAGGCCGCGGTGGGTGTTGCACGCACGTGCTTGCCAACTCCAAGGAATTGTCCCTGTGATGGGGGGCGATTCGCAGCGGATCGCCTGGGTGAGCGTTAAACGCTCGCGCGACCACCGTCAGAAGGAAACAGGTTCATCTGTATACGAGTTCGTGAAGGGCTGGATCCTGACACGCCAATTCCCTTCGTGACAAGGATCCTTGGGTTCTCCATCCGGTCGTTGCTGCCGCGGAAGCGGCACGGTGAACACCGAACCGAGGCCGGGAGTGCTGGTCACAGCCACCGAGACCGTGCATGCTTCGGTTTCAGTGTGTGTGATGGCCGGCCCGAAGCCACTGCACCGGTCCGGCCGTCACGGCAGCTCCACCGACACCGCTTCCGGTCTCGACGACGCGGGGGATCACCTTCGGGGGACACCGGTGTACTGATCACGGAGGCTGCTGTTGATGTGTGCCAGGCGGTGCCTGCGGACTTTGGTGCTCTACGAGAGCTTGCTGCGGGCGGGGTAGGCGTGGTTTTGTGCGTGGAAGCGCCGGGACTCGGGGCGTGGGTGTCGACTTGCGGTGCTGGCGGGTGTGTTCGTCTGTGTATCCGTGGTCGCCGTGTGCTTTTTCTCTCCCGTGGTCTGCCTGCTGTTGTCATAGGTCGGTAACGCCGACGACTGCGGCCGTGATGTGCAGCGGTGTGTTCCGGCGTACTGCTGCCACCAGCCCGCCTGCCTTGAGGAGTTGTGGCAATCATGAAGGCTGTGGAAGAGGGCATGGATCCTCGGGTGCGGATGTGGGCCCCGGTGGGGCAGGCCGTGGCGCTCTTGCTCGGCCCGTATGCCGAGGTGGTACTGCACGACCTGGACACCGACCGGGTCCTGGCGGTCTGGAATCCGATGAGCGCCCGCGCCCCGGGCGACCCGTCCCTGCTCGGCGAACTCAGCGCGCTGGACACCTCGGCCCGGGACGTGTTCGGGCCATACGAGAAGCAGCTTGCCGACGGCCGGCGTCTGTCGTCGGTCAGCGCGGTACTGCGTGAGGCGGACGGCCGCGCTACCGCGGTGCTGTGCGTCAACCTCGACCGGACGCCACTGGAACAGGCCGCGGCCGTACTCACCGCGTTCGGCGCCCCGGCCGTCGCCCGCCCCGAGCCGCTCTTCGAGCAGGACTGGAACGAGCAGATCCAGCACATCGTCGGCGCCTACGTCCGCGAGTGCGGTCGGCCGGTCGAGCGGCTGACCCGGGCTGACCGCCTGGCAGTGCTCGCGCGACTGGAAGACGCCGGAGTCTTCGCGGTGCGCCGAGCCGCGCCGGTCGTCGCGCGCGCCCTGCAGATCTCCCGGTCCACAATCTACGGCCTGCTGGCCGAACGCAGAACATCCCGCGACGCAACGCCCAGCAGCAAGGATCATGCGCCGTGATCCACCCGAGCTTGCCGCGCCCGCCGACCGTCTGCCGACAGTCGCCCGCCCGTCCCGACCGGTCGGTCGCCACCGGAGCACCGGCGAGAACCGTCACCGGACATGAGCGCCATCGATCTGCGCTGCTGTCCCCGCGACTGCTGGCAGATGAACACCCACCACACCGCACTGCGCCACTACGCCGGGCAGATCGGACCGTCCGAACCCCCTCTGCCGGACAGCCGGCGCTGACATCACCGAACCACTCGAGCCCGCCGGCGGGCCGCACCGCGGCAGTCCCGGCACAGCGTTTCTCCGACCCTGCGGCCACCCACATCGAAGGCAAGAATCCATGACCCGGCTACCCGACTTCCGCCTGGAAACCTACTTCTCCCGATGGGAGTTCACCGCCCGCCACCACTTGACCGCCTCCGACGTCCAGACCATGACCCTCGGCGAACTGCTCGCCCTGGCCGACGACCAGGACCGCGCCGCCTTTGAGAACCTCTCCCTGGGCTACACCAAGACCTTCGGTGACCCGGCCCTGCGCGAGGTGATCGCCGGGATGTACGAGCGGGCGGACGCGGCCGACGTCATCTGCTTCGCCGGCGCCGAGGAGGCGCTGTACCTGGCGATGAACGTCCTGCTGGATGCCGGCGACCACGCGGTGGTGGTGACCCCGAACTACCAGGCCGCCGAGACCGTTCCGCTGGCGCTGTGCGAGGTGACCGGCGTCGCCCTCGACCCGGCCGGGACTGGGCGCTGGACCTCGACCAGGTGAAGGCGGCGATCCGCCCCAATACCCGCCTCGTGTCGGTGAACTTCCCCAACACCCCACCGGCAAGGTGATCGGCATCGCCGAATTCGCCGAGCTGACCATGCTGTGCGACGAGCGCGGCATCCACTTGTTCAGCGACGAGGTCTACCACGGCCTGGAGCGCGATCCGGCCGGCATCCTGCCGCAGGCCGCCGACCTGTCCGAGCGCGCACTGTCGCTGAACGTCACCTCCACGTCGCTCGGCCTGCCGGGCCTGCGGATCGGCTGGATCACCTGCCGCGACCGCGCCCTGCTGTCCCGGCTGGAGCGCGCCAAGCACTACACCACCATCTGCAACTCCGCCCCCAGCGAGGTCCTGACCCGCATCGCACTCAAGGCCCGCGGCACCATCCTGGACCGCAACCGGTCGCTCATCGCACGGAATCTGCCGCTCTTCGAGGAGTTCTTCGCCGAATTCGCCGACCTGTTCGAATGGCGGGCCCCGGACGGCGGCTGCGTCGCCTACCCCCGCTACCTCGGTCCCGAAGGGGTGGAGGAGTTCTGCACCCGCCTGGTCGAGGAGGCCGGCGTCCTGCTGCTGCCCGCCAGCACCTACCACTCCGACCTCACCCCCACCCCCACCGACCGGTTCCGTATCGGCATCGGCCGCGACAACTCCGAAGCCGGCCTCGCCGCCTTCGCCCAGTGGCTGCGAGTAAAACGATGACTCTGCCGGTCCTCACCACCACCGAGATCACCCGCGTTGCCACCCCGGAGCTGGTCCTCACCGCCGTCCGCCACGCGCTCATTGCCCACGCCCACGGCCGCACCAGCGTCCCGCCACCCGTGCACCTGGAGTTCCCCGACGACGGCGACTGCCACGTCAAGGCCGGCTGGGTCACCGGCACACCCGACTTCACCGTCAAGATCGCCACCGGCTTCTACCGCAACCCCGCCGCCGGCCTGCCCACCAACCACGGCCTGGTCTGCGTCGTCAGCGCCAGCACCGGCCGGATCCGCGCGATCCTCGACGACCAGGGCCTTCTCACCGCCTGGCGCACCGCCGCGGCAGGCGCGCTGGTCACCCATGCGATGTCCCGACCCGACGCCGCCACCCTGTCCGTGTTCGGCACCGGAGAGCAGGCCCGCCTCCAAGTCGCATGGCTGGCCAGGCTCCGCCCCATCGACACCGTGCTCGTCCACGGCCGTAACCAGGACAGGACCCGGTCGCTGTGCGAGCAGTTCCACGCGCTCGGCCATCACGCCCGGCCCGCCCCTGCCGACGAAGCAGCCGCGGCCGACATGGTCATCACCACCACACCGGCCACGGCCCCGGTCCTGCCCGCCGGTCGCGTCCGCCAGGGCGCACACGTGACCGGCATCGGCACCGACATGCCGCACAAGAACGAACTTCCACCGGCACTCTTCGCCCGCGCGGCACTGATCGCCACCGACGACCACCAGCAGTGCCTGGACCACGGTGACTTCGGCCACGCCGTGCGCGCCGGAGCCGCCACCGACACCAGCGACACACCTGCCGGCCTCCTGCTCGAAAAGCCCGTCGAGCGGCCGGACGGCGCGATCACCGTGGCGGACCTGACCGGCGTCGGCGCACTCGACGCGGCACTCGCATCGGCCGTCCTGGGCGAACTGGCCCCGCAGGCACCATGACCGCCCAGGGGCGAGGGGGCAAACGGGTATCCCGGTCCCTTCCCGGTTCTGGACCGCGAGCTGTACGCCAACGAGCTCCTCGCCCACACGCTCCTGCACGTGTACAGCGATCTCCCTGGGTACATCGGAGAGTTGCCCGTGCCACCCGAGGGCACCCTGGAAGACCGTGGCCGCGGGGACCGGGAAGTCATCGACACACCCCACCCAACGCCACACCACCGGCCCAGGACACCCCCAGACCGGTCACACGATACGAATCAACGACCCGCGAAGTGCGGGAATACGTAGGTCTACACGTTGGCGACCTCTCCCTTACCGTCGGCGAGCGCCACATCGTGGAGACGGCGACCGATGCCGGTCGGACCGGTGGGGCCGGCAGGGCCTATCCCTCCACGTACCCCTCGGTCCACTCGTCCTGGTCGACCACGGACTCCTGGATGTAGAAGCAGGTGGGCTCGTCGGCGAAGCCGGGAAGGTTCCGGGCGGACGCGATGCGTTTCTGTGCGGCCTCGCGGCTTGAGTACGTACCGAGGTGTTTGACGTCGTCGCCGGCTTCCTCGTCGGACCAGAAGTCGTCGGGCTCGCTGAAGTGCCTGATCTAGCCGTCCCCTTCAGCACGGTGGTGTACGTGCCACAGCAGGTGGACCTTGGTGGGTTCACTCATGTCGCCGCGCAGCCTTCCTTTTCGTATGTGTTGATTGCGAGCGGGTGCGGGCCCCGCTCCCTCCGCCGGTCGGCCAGTTGCTCGGACAGTGTCCGCAGGGCACGGCTGGAAAGGCCCCTTCGGACCGGAGCTACGGTGGGCCACTGTGTCTCCTGGGACCACCGCGCGCCGGTCAGGTCGGCACGGTACAGGTTTGCGCCGGTCAGGTCCGCACGGTAGAGGATTGCGCCGGTCAGGTCCGCTTTCGCGCAGGTCCGCGCCGGTCAGTCTCAAGGTCTCGACCGTCTCGTCGATGTACCGCAGCGCGGTGGCCTGCGAGACACCGAATCCGGCGGCGAGTTACGTGAACGTCTCGTACTTCCGCTCCACGCCCGCCGCCGCAGGCCGGGATGCCTACCGGCGGCTCCTGGCACCCACCCACGCCCCATATGCTCGCTCTGCGGTCACACATGGGCAGTGGCCTGGGAAAAGGCAGGTGGGGCGATATGTTGGACGGGTTCGAGTTGTGGCTGCGCAAGGCCGGTGGGCTCTTGCTGATGGGGGTAGTCATGGCGGGATACGCGGTCGCCCGTGAGCGGTGGTGGCTGCCGTGGCGCCTGATGGTCCTCCTGGCCGGCATCGGGGCGGTCGTGGGGTGCGGGGTGGAAACATGGGAGTTGATCCGCAGTCAGGAGCCGACCAAGACGGCGTTGGATCGCTTGGAGGCTGCCGAGCAGGGGGAGAGCCCGTGAAGGTTTGGGGGTGACACCAGGGAGCCGGGGCCGCGACCTGAATCTGGGCACCCGACCGGGCCGATGCCGACACAGACGATGTCACCTTTCGCCGACAGTCACGCCGCGCACGGCCATTCCACGCCTGTGCCCGGCTGAACTGGCCACCCCCGCACCGCCCTGGTTCGCGCCGAGGCGGGACAGTTCAGCGGAGTGAAGCCTCACTGGCGGTGACGAAGCGTTACATGAGCCCGTTCGCCGCCCTTCGGGCACAGGCCGACGGAGCTGGCCGGACGACAAGGGCTTTCCCGGCGAGCAGGGCGGACGTGCCGGGGGAGGAGGTGACGGTGGCGTGGGTGTTCGAGGTGTTGTCTAGTGGTGCGTGGTGTCGGGCTGTTACTGGTGGAGTGGGGTCATTGGGCCAGATAGCCGCCGTCTACCGGCAGTACCGCTCCGGTGATGAAGGAGGCCGCGGGTGAGGCCAGGAAGGCGATGGCCTGCGCGACTTCTTCCGGCTCGCCCAGGCGGTTCATGGGGTGGGCGCGGCTGACGGTTTCCAGGTATTGCCGGCCGCCGGGTTCGTCGCGGAGCGCGATGACGCGCTCGGTGCGGATCGTGCCGGGTGCCACGGCGTTGACCCGGATCCCGTGGGCGGCCCATTCCACGGCGAGGTGCTTGGTCAGGCCGGTGGCGACGAACTTGGCGGGCCCGTAGGCGGCCTGCCGGGCCTGACCGGCGACGCCGGAGACCGAGGATACGCAGACCAGGGCACCGCCCGACTCCTGGGTGCGCATCGCGGCGATCGCCTGGCGGCAGGTCAGGAACATTCCACGGCCGTCCACCGCCATCACCTCGTCCCACTGCTCCGGTGTGGTCTCCAGTACGTCCGAGAGTGGCAGGATCCCCGCGTTGGCGACCGCCACGTCCAGCCGCCCGAACTCCTTGACCGCCGTGTCGACCATCCGCTGCACGTCCTGGGGCCGGGACACGTCGCCCTCCACACAGGTCACCGTCCCGCCCTCGGCCGTCACCTGTGCGGCCAGCGCCGCCAGCCCGCCGCCGTTGCGGTCCGTGGCGACCACCTGTCCGCCAAGGTCGGCCAGGAGCCGCGCAGTCGCCCGCCCGATCCCGCTGGCCGCACCAGTGACCAGGCAGACCCGCCCCTGGAAACCCGGCTCGTAACCACTCACCCTGACTCCTCCCGCCACACCACGCGCGTCTCGGCCGGCCCCCCGGCCGCCCGGTGTACGTGTACCAAGCGCTGCTGTGCCCGGGCGTGCCGCCCCGCCACATCCGGAGCCGACCCCACCTGCACGAGTGACCCCGCAATGCCGGAATCCGCAAACTCCACCGCGTTCGGCCGGGCAGGCTCAGTCCGTGGCTTCGGGCTCCAGCCGGTCGGTGACGATCTCGGTCATCGACAGGCAGTCGCCGCCGAGCGTGACTCCGCTCGCGGTCACGCTCGGCGTGAGGGAGACGGGGCAGGCACCGGGCCGGTCGACGGCGAAGAGGCCGAAGGCGGCCGTCCCGTCGGCGATCTCGTCGCTGTCGGCGTGGCCGTAGTAGACCTGAACCCCGTCGGGCTGGCAGAGCATCACGTGGAATCCGCCGGTGCCGTCCGGCCAGGTGAGGACCAGGTAGCGGACGGAGTAATCCGTGCCGAGCGGCGCGAGCGTGGTGACCACTCCGGCCAGCGACGGCCCCTGCAGGAACGTGTCCGGCATGCCCATCTGGATGTCGGAGTCGATGCAGAGCAGCATCCGTTCATCGCCGCACTCGATGGCGAGCATCCCTTCCCGTTCGGGCCGCACCATGTACAGCTCACCGGCTGTGACCCGGCTGAGCAACGTGAAGTCCTCCTCCGTCGGCGCAGAGCTGCTGATGAAGAACACCTCCTCCTCGTCGGCAGGAATGGCAACGATGCCCGTATCGTCCGGGGCCGTGAGCTCGAAGCCCGTCCTCCCTGCCCGGTAGGCGATCACCGACAGCGCGAAGGCGGCCTGGTCACCGACCACATCCCCTGCCGGGGGCGCCATCTGGGCCAGGACGTCCAGGGAATCGGAGAGGGCCACCTGCTGCAGGGTGCGCCAGGCGGCCAGCGCGATGACCGGTTCGTCGGAGAGTGCCGCGGCCTGGGCCAACGGAACGGCGTCCCGGCCCATCACCGCGGCCCGGTCGAGCGCTGCGGCGACCGTGAAAGCGTCGGGCGCAGGCTCCGCAAGCACCTGGCCGACCGCCTGGGCCAGCGCCCCCAGCGGGCTCGGGTCGATCAGGCCGAGGATGCCCAGAGCGCGGACCCGGTGCTCGTCGTCCGCGGCGAGCGCACGGCCGAGGGCGTCGGCGAGGTCGTCGGCGTCGAGCGCGGCCAGGAGCGAGGGGTCCGCCCCGTCCTTGGACGCGAGCAGTTGGTCGATGCGGTCGGTCATGGTCTCCGCGCCTCTCTCGCAAGCCTCTGGGGTCTGACAGGGGGCCCGACCTACAGGGTGACCTGGCAGTGTGTGATCATCTTGACCGCCTGGGCGGGCGTGACCCCCGTGTTGGTCCCCGATTTCGCCCGCATGAAGTTCGCGGGGCCGCACAGCGATTCGTCCTTCTCGCAGTGCGGCAGGCCCAGGAAGTGACCGACCTCGTGGGCGAAGGTGTTGCCGCTCTCCGCCGTGCTGCCGTCCAGGGACACCACCGGTGCTCTGAGCCGGCCCTTGGCCTTGTTCTTCCCGCATGCCCCGGGCGTGGGGGAGTATCCGACGTCCGTGGGGTGGAACATATGCTTCACGATGAACACATCGAGAGCTTCGTTGTTGCGCACGGCAAACCGGTCGGCCAGCGCCACGGCGTCGGCCGCTCCCCTGATGATCGCGTTCGCCCCGGCCACAGTGAGGTCGATCTTGAAGCGGTTGACGGTGCCGATCACCGGTCCATGTCTGGCGAAGATCGTCTTCATGATGTCCACGGAGTCGTTGACCTGCTTCAACTCCGCCGGTGTGAACCTCTCCTCAGCGACGACGATCAGGTTGATGTCGAAGTGCACTGCCATGGCGGCTCCAGAGGTGGCGATGCCGGAGGTGACGACTCCGGAGATCTCCCCCGAAAAGGATGACGGCGGATCCGGCGGGCCGCCACTCGACGGCCTCTCGAATGCCGTCGAGTGTTGTCGGGCTGGGGCGGGTCGGTGTCCGACGAGACGCCCACGCTGAGGCCGGCCGGGGTGGGAACTCCGCGATCCACGTGTGGAGCGCACACCGCCCGGATCGCCTCCGGACATCTGAGGACGTCAGGACGGGCCGGACCTCGGCTCAGCCGGGTGGGCGGGGACCGGCCACTCTGCGGGAGATCAGCTCAGCAACTGGTTCTGCAAGACGACTGTCTGGTGGAACGGAAAGGGGTCCCCCCACAGACCTGGAGGCACGGAATCCATCGTCCGCGCTCATGCAACTGACCGGCAATCAGGAACCTTGGTTGTAGCGGAAACGATCACAGTTCGGCATACGGCGACGAGGCTCGTGACCAAGGTGACCACCAGGGCCGAAGCCCTATGCCGCGTCACAAGTGCCGGTGGGATGGGGCCGGTTGGCAGGCTTTTCCTCTGGCCGGGTGTCGGTTCCGGCGGTGGTGAGGTCCTGGCCGGAGGCGTCGCGGGCGACCTCGGCGCCGTCCTTCCGGATGCGACGAGTCCGAGGGCCTTTCGACGGGACCCGGGCGGACAGCCGCAGGGGCATCACGGCCTCCGAAGGCTGCTGGAGGGTCAATTGTCCGGCAAGGTGACTCCTTGAGAGCCGAGGCAGAACAAAGGTCGGGCAGCCGAAGCCGACGGCCCGCTTTGCGCAGCGACGACGCCCGCCGGGCCGCGGATGCGGCAGCGACCACACATACCGGTGTGCCTTCCGGACCGCCCGCGCGATCCCGCCCTGCATCGACGGGATTCATCCCCCGCGGGGCCACCTGTCGGCCCGTCGCGGCGGGTGACGGGCAGTACCCGGTAAGTCAGTTGATGAACGCCTCTAGACGTCCGATCTATTCTCCTGCAAAGCTGATGAGGCCCTCGACGGATGTCGACGTGGCGTCACTTCCTCCTTGAAAGAGCCGATGAATGGGCCGGGAGGTCTCACCTTGATGAATGAATCCCAACCGCAGCGAAGAAGCGTCCTCAAGTTCGGCGGTGCCCTCGCCCTGGCACCTCTGATCACTCAGCTGACCGGCGGAACGCCGGCGGGACAGGCCGTCGCCGCAGGGACCGATGCGTCGGCGGCCGTCCCGTGGCCGGTCCTGTCGCGCAAGGCGCTCAAGTATCCCATCCCCGCGATGGACTGGCAGTCGCAGGCGTTGCCGATCGGCAACGGCAGACTCGGCGCCATGCTCTTCGCCGATCCCTACGAGGAGCGCATCCAGTTCAACGAACAGAGTCTGTGGGGCGGTGTCAACAACTACGACAACGCCCTCGCGGGCAAGCCGGACAGCGCTTTCGACACCGGCATGACCGGCTTCGGCTCGTACCGGAACTTCGGTGACGTCGTCGTCACCTTCGGTCCCCGTTTGAAGGTCACGGCGCCGGGGGGACCGTACCGCACGTCCTCGTCGGAGGGTGTCGACAAGACGTACGACGGTAACGCGAGCACCAAGTGGTGTATCGAGGCGCCCGGTTCGAAGGTGCAGTGGCAGGTCGAGCTTCCCGACCCCGTAGCGGTCGCGTCCTACAGCCTGACGAGTGCCAACGACGTGCCGCAGCGCGATCCGCAGGAATGGACGCTCTCCGGTTCCGCCGACGGCGCCACCTGGACCACGCTGGACAGCCGCACTCTCGCGACGCCCTTCGAGAGCCGTTCCCAGACGAAGGAATTCACCTGTACCGGCACCGCGGCCTACCGCTTCTACCGGTTCGACTTCGTCCCCAAGGCAGGGGTCAGCCACTTCCAGGTGAGCGAGATCGGGCTGTCGGGCGTCGACCTCGGCGGGGGCGGTTCGATGTACCTGTCGTCGCCGAGCGGGCACTCCAAGGGATCCGGTGCCGGGACCGGATCCCGGGCCACGGACATCTCACGTTCGGTGGACCGCGATCCGGCCACGGTCTGGCGGGTCCATGCCGCCGCACCGGTCGTCTGGCAGGCCGACCTGCCCCGCGCGGTCGTCGTCACCTCGTACGCGCTGACGGCGGCCCCGGACCGTCCGCGGAACGACCCCCGGCAATGGGCGCTCGAGGCGTCGCAGGACGGGCGGGCCTGGGTGACCCTCGACACGCAGAACCCGGGGGCGCCGTTCGCCGGCCGCGGCGAGACCCGGACCTTCCGGATCACCAACAGCACGGCCTACCGCATCTACCGGCTCACCCTGACCTCCTGCGCGTCCTCCACCGGCTTCCAGATCGCGGAGATCGCGCTGGAAGGCAACGGCTTCGACACGCGCACACGGCGCACGGTCGTCGACTACCAGCGCACCCTCGACTTCGTCGAGGGTGTCCACGTCACCCGCTTCGGCGCGCCGGGACGGCGCGTCCTTCGGGAGGCCTTCGCCAGCCGGTCCGCGGACCTCATGGTCTTCCGGTACACGTCGGACAGCGCCCGGGGACTCTCCGGAGCGATCTCACTGACATCCGGACAGGACAACGCCCCGAGGACCGTCGACGCCGGCGCCCGGCGGATCGCCTTCAGCGGTGTCATGGGCAACGGCCTCAAGCACGCGTGCACCGTCCAGGCCGTGCACACCGACGGCGATGTGCGCGCTGATGGGTCGGTGCTCCGGTTCAGCGGCTGCACGACCCTGACCCTGCTCCTCGACGCCCGCACCGACTACAAGCTGGACGCCGCCGCCGGGTGGCGCGGAGCCGATCCGCAACCGGTCGTCGTCAGGGCGCTCGACAGAGCGGCGGCCCGGTCCTACGACGAGCTGCGTGACGAGCACACCGCCGAGATGGGCGCCCTCATGAACCGTGTCTCGGTCGTCTGGGGCACCTCCGACGCCGCCGTCATCGCTCTGCCGACCGACGTCCGGCTGGCGCGTTACGCGGCGGGCGGGGAGGACCCGACACTCGAGCAGACGATGTTCGACTACGGCCGGTACCTGCTCATCAGTTCCTCTCGCCCGAACGGCCTGCCCGCCAACCTCCAGGGCCTCTGGAACGACAGCAACCAGCCGGCGTGGGCCTCCGACTACCACACCAACATCAATGTCCAGATGAACTACTGGGGAGCTGAGACGACGGACCTGTCCGACTGCCATGAGGCACTCGTCGGGTTCATCGAGCAGGTGGCGGTGCCCAGCCGCGTGGCGACCCGCAACGCCTTCGGCAAGGACACGCGTGGCTGGACCGCCCGCACCAGCCAGAGCATCTTCGGCGGCAACGCGTGGGAGTGGAACACCGTCGCGAGCGCCTGGTATGCGCAGCATCTGTACGAGCACTGGGCGTTCACCCAGGACCTGGTCTACCTCCGCACCGTCGCCTACCCGATGATCAAGGAGATCTGCGAGTTCTGGGAGGGCCATCTCAAGGAGCGCGACGACGGACTCCTTGTCGCACCGAACGGCTGGTCCCCCGAGCACGGGCCGCGCGAGGACGGCGTCATGTACGACCAGCAGATCATCTGGGACCTGTTCCAGAACTACCTCGACTGCGAGGCCGCGCTCAGGGCGGATCCCGCTTACCGGGCCAAGGTCGCGGACATGCAGGCACGCCTCGCGCCGAACAAGATCGGCCGGTGGGGTCAGCTGCAGGAGTGGCAGAAGGACGTCGACAGCCCCACCGACATCCACCGCCACACCTCGCACCTCTTCGCGGTCTACCCGGGCCGTCAGATCACCCCGAAGGCACCCGACTTCGCGGCCGCCGCGCTCGTCTCGCTCAAAGCACGGTGCGGCGAGAAGGCGGGCGTCCCGTTCACGGCCGCGACGGTGTCGGGCGACAGCCGTCGCTCGTGGACCTGGCCCTGGCGGGCGGCCCTCTTCGCTCGCCTGGGTGACGGCCATCGCGCCCAGATCATGCTGCGCGGACTGCTGACCTACAACACGCTGCCCAATATGTTCTGCAACCACCCGCCCTTCCAGATGGACGGCAACTTCGGCATCTCGGGCGCCGTGGCGGAGATGCTCCTGCAGAGTCACGACGGCGTCATCCACCTGCTGCCCGCCCTGCCGGACGAATGGAAGGCCAAGGGTTCCTTCACCGGGCTCCGCGCCCGTGGCGGCTACGAGGTCAGCTGTAAGTGGCGGAACGGGAAGGCCACGTCCTACAGAATCGTGGCCGACCGGGCGCGGAACCAGAAGAACGTCACCGTGCGGGTGAACGGCGTCGACAGGAAGGTGAAGCCCGTCAAGCTCTGACGGCGGCGCCTGCTCGTTCCTGCAGTGGCCATGCCGACGGCCGTCCGCCGCCCGAAGCGGGGCGGCACGGGTCGTCGGCATGGCCGGCTTCTGCACCGGATCCTGGCGGGCGGCATCAGAACGCATCATGTCTGAGGCAACCGTTGGGTATCCCTGGTGCGCCGCTAGTGGACGGACCATCACTCGCGGCGACGTCCAGCTGCACCGGTGGGTCCGGCGGACGGCCCGCAGAGCGTGGGGTTTCGTAGACCTGTGGGCGGTGCGTTCGGCGGCGTGGCCCGCTGTGCGGACCTCCGCCATTCGATCAGCTGGGCCAGTAGATCCACGCCGAGCATCCGACGTGGTCCTCGCACACGCGGAACTGCTTGATCTGCGAGTTGTACGTGGCCCAGGGGCCCCAGTCGCCGTGGGCGCCGTTGCCGTCCCACTGGGACACGTGGGCGCCGTTGGCCAGGTAGGCGTCGGCGTACACGCCGTTGCCGTCCGACTCCCCGTCGAAGGCCCGCATCGAGTAGGAGGTGGCCTGTGCCCTGTCCGAGCCATGGCTGGCAGTGGCCGCGGAGGCCGAGGTTGCCGTGGTGATCGCCAGCAGAGCGGCTCCGCCCAGGACCGTCGAGGCCCTCAGCAGCGTTTTCGGTGACACCTTCATGATTTCCCCCTTCATCAAGGGCATGTGCGGTCAGCGGAAACCCTACAAATCACCTCACACAATCCACCAGCGCGGAATGCGTCAAACCTGTTGTGGTTATGCCTACTTGACACCGAGACACAAGGGTCGCGCACCGCAGGTGGGCCAGGTCAGCAGGCATGGGAGCCCCGGTGCCGAGGCGCCGCCAGGAGCACCACCTCGCCCGGCGGCGCGCGGCAGGCTGACGGGCGGGACGAAGCGGGTGCGTGCCTGGCAATCGATCGCCGACGAGTAGTCAGGCACGCAAAGCTCCTGGTGAGCATGTGTAGTTCACTGGAGCCGGGCGTGCAGGAGGCAGAATTCATTGCCCTCCGGGTCGGCCAGGACGTGCCAGCTCTCGGTGCCGGTCTGGCCGATGTCGACGGGCCTGGCGCCGAGAGCGAGCAGCCGCTCCAGCTCGGCGTCCTGGTCGCGGTCGGTGGCGTTGACGTCGATGTGCAGTCGGAGCTTCCCGGGCCGCGGGTCGCTGCTGGGGCTCAGGACGAGAGGGGGCTGCGGGCCGCCGAAGCCGGCATCGGGCGGCCCGATCTGGATGCTTCCGTCGTCCTCCCGGTCGAGTTCGACGTAGCCGAGGACCTTGCTCCAGAATGCGGCGAGCCGGTCGGGGTCGGCGGCGTCGATGACCAGCTCACTGATGCGGCATGCCATGCCCGTCAGTGTACGCAGGCAACCCGAGATGCACTGATCGCCGCGCTTCCCGGGCGGTCGCCACGGTGCCGAGCCGCATCAGCACATGAGGCAGACCAGCGATTTCCAGCAGCCTCGTCAACTCCAGTCTCAGCGCGTCCTGTTTGCCGAAGCCTTCCTCGGAACGGACGCCGGGTCGCAGGACGTCGTCACCGAAGGCGCTGTGATCGGCGGCGGCACGCAGCAGGGCCGCGGGACTCATGCCGAAGTGCCGCAGCACAGCGAGCGCCAGGAGCCCCCACCGCCCAGGAGTAGCACCGCCTTGAGTCGCCCAGCCGTCGAGCAGCAGCGCCGCGGGCGTATCGCCGTCGGCGACGGGCTCGGCGTCCACGCTCCAGTCGGGGATCCGGACCTGCTGAAACTGGGTAGGTTCTGGGCCGATGCCGCGAAAAGGAGACCCTAGGATCTCCACGTCCCTGGTGTATCCGGCGTTCTCCCTCTCGAGGGTGGCTTTCGGTCTCAGGAAACCCGCTTGATCGTCCAGGTGTTGGGGTCATGGCTGGGCACCGCCGAGTACTGGCAAGCGCCGCTGTAGAAGCGGTTCACCTGCACCCAGCCAGCCGGGGGCAGTGTGGAGGAGCAGGCGTTCACGGTGGAGCCGATGGGCATGCCGGAGACCTGCTGGATCTTCTTCATATTGGGGTTGAACGTGGTGCCGCACGCCCAGCTGTTCCACCACTGCACATCGACCCAGCCGGACGGCGTCAGGGAGCTCGAGCACATGGTCGCGGTGTCGCCGGGGGAGGCCGAGGCCGATGCCCCGGGGAGCGCGACGCAAGCGGCAGCAGTCAGCAGGGCCAGCGAGGCCGAACGGAGACGGACCATGGTGGTACCTCCAGATTCAATCGATCTTCATGCGCGAACTCCACAATCAAAACTGTTTCTCCATATGTGAAAGTAGTCAGTTATCGGACTGACCTCATCGTGACCGAAAAATGGGTGCCGCCCACGATCGCGGCTGGCCGAACGCGCTCGCGGCGAGTACCCGAGCCGCCACGAGCGGCTCGGGTACGTCCGTCAGAGCACCACGAACGCGAACCAGGCCGCGACCGGGGCGATCGCGCACACGCCCGCGCCCCAGCGGAGCAGGCCGCGGTACGTGTCCGTGCGTACCTGTTCCGGTGTGTTGGCGACCACCAGCGCACCGTTGGTGGAGAAGGGGCTCGCGTCGACGACGGTCGCGGCCGAGGCGAGAGCGATGACCATGCCGGTGGTCGCGATGGACCCCGACGCCAGGAACGGGGCCGCGAGCGGCATCAGGGCCCCCAGGATTCCCGTGGTGGAGGCGAACGCCGACACGATCCCGCCGACGTAGCAGATCAGCAGCGCCGCCATCAGTGGGGCGCCGACCGCTGCGATCGTCTCACCGAGGGAGTCGACGACACCCAGCTTCTGCAACAGGGCGATGTAGGTGACGATGCCGCACACGAGCAGGACGACGGGCCAGGCGATCTCCTTCGAGGCTCGTTGGGCCGTGGCGCGGAACACCAGGGCCAGGGCCGCGGCGAGGGTGAGCGCGAACAGGCCGGTGTCCAGGGAGAAGACGGTGGTGCCGACCACCAGGAGCACCATCGCGAGGAGCGTGGCGGCCTGCTCCGGCCCGAGGACCGGCGCGGCCGGAGTCTCGGTGGCGGACACCTTCGCCAAGGCCACGCCTGTGCGGCGACGGCGGCCGAAGAACAGCCATGTCACCACGGCGGCGGCGAGGTTGACGGCGAAGGTCCCCGCGAACAGGGCCGCTCCATCGACATGCAGATGATTGGCCGCGAGGGAGGAGTTCACGATGCCTCCCAGGATGCCTGTGGGGGCGAAGCTGCCCGCTGCGGCTCCGTTGACGGCCATCAGACCCGCGTACAGCGGGCTCATGTTGTGGCGCACCGCGAAGGTGATGCCGATGGGCGCCACGATGGCAACTGCCGCGGGGGAGGCGGCACCCGTGGCGCACAGCATCGTGGCGAGCAGGAAGAGAACCCACGGCACCACGCCGACGCGGTTGCCGGCGGCGCGCACCGCGGCATGGACGAGCCAGTCCACGGTTCCGTTCGTGCGGGCGATGCCGAAGAGGAAGGTGACGGCGATCAGGACGACGAACATGTCGGCCGGGAAACCCGCCAGAACCTCCTTGGCGGGATGTCCGAGCCACACTGCCCCGAAGAGGAAGGTGGAAATCAGGGCGAGGATGCCCATGTTGAGGCCGGTGAGGCTGGCGAGCACGAAGACGACGGCCAGGACCAGGACGCCGATCAGTTCAGTGGACATGGCGCCATTCCTTCGGGTGAGTGCTCGACGGGGGTGTCGATCCAGGCAAGGACAGAGTCGGTGTGCTCGCCCAGGGCGGGCACGGAGCGAAGGCGCGCGGGCGGCTGCCCATGGACCGTGACGGGTGGCACGAGGCCGTGCAGTTCGCCGACCGGACTGTCGAACGTCGCCCAGCGGCCCCGGGCGCGGAGCTGCGCGTGATCGCTGAATTCCTGCATGGTGCGCCGCTGTGCGTGGGCGATCCGTGCCTCGTCGAGCCGGCCGATGAGCTCGGCCGAGGTCAACGCCAGGGTCGTTTCCTGCACGATGGCGTCGAGTTCGGCACGGTGGGCGACCCTGTCGGCGTTTCCGATGAAGCGGGAGTCGTGCTGAAGCCGGGGACGGCGCAGAACGATCTCGCAGAAGGCCGCCCATTCGTGTGCGTTCTGAAGGCCGAGCATGACGCTCCGGCCGTCGCTGGTGGGGAAGGGCCCGTAGGGGGCGATGGTGGCGTGGCCGGCCCCTGTGCGGGCGGGAGCCGTGCCGCCGTAGCGGGTGAAGTACTCGGCGTACCCCATCCATTCGCCGAGCGCTTCGAGCATGGAGATCTCCAGCTGGGTGCCGAGTCCCGTACGGGCGCGGTCCAGCAGCGCCGTGAGGATGCCGGAGTAGGCGTACATCCCGGCACAGATGTCGGCGATGGACAGGCCCACCTTGGAGGGCGCTTCGGGCGTGCCGGTGATGGAGAGCAGCCCGGCCTCGCTCTGCACGAGGAGGTCGTATGCCTTGCGGTCACGGTACGCGCCGGTGCTGCCGTATCCCGAGATGTCACAGGTGATCAGCCCGGGGTGGGTCATGGCGAGTGCGGCGTGGCCGATACCGAGGCGTGCGGCGGCCCCGGGGGCGAGGTTCTGGACGAGGACGTCGGCGCGGTCGACGAGGGCGTGCAACCGCCGGTTGCCCTCGGGGGAGCGCACATCGAGCTGGACGCTCTCTTTTCCGCGGTTGAGCCATACGAAGTGACTGGACATGCCGCGTACGGTGCGGTCGTAGCCGCGTGCCAGGTCACCACTGCCGGGCCTTTCGACCTTGATGACGCGTGCGCCGAGATCGGCGAGCTGGCGGGTCGCGAAGGGCGCGGCCACGGCCTGTTCGAGCGAGACGACGACGAGGCCGGCGAGCGGACCGTCCTGGGGTCCGTCAGCGGGGTGATGCGGGGGATGCGGCTCGGGCATGAATTCCCTCCCGGGGAAATCCAGATCAGGTGTGGAGACACTTTCCTTCCACCGCAGGCCGTTGTGAAATGACGAAATGGCCAGGACGTTATGCGTGGCACGCATGGTGTGACGAGGAGGGTGGGCCATACGCCGTGCGCATGGTGAGGGACACGATTCGTCATTTCACACGCCCGGACTTACGTTCCGAGAATGAGGACATGACGAACGAGAACCACAGCGACACCGCTCAGCACCGTGCCCCCGTTGGGGGTTGGCAGGGCCGCTACTACGAGGACTTCGCGGTCGGCGACGTGTACCGGCATCCTCTTGGCCGGACCGTGCTGGAGACCGACAACGCGTGGCTGACCCTGCTGACGCAGAACACGGCCCCCCTGCACTTCGATCGGCATTATTCGGCCCAGACGGTGTGGGGCAAGCCACTGGTCGACTCCACATTCACCCTGGCCCTGGTGACCGGGCAGAGCGTCACCGACGTCTCCCAGCATGTGATGGCGAACCTCGGGTGGGACCGGGTACGGCTGCCCAACCCGGTGTTCGAGGGCGACACGATCTACTCGCAGTCGGAGGTCCTCTCCGCCCGGACCTCGTCCAGTCGCCCGGACGTCGGCATTGTGTGCGTGCGCACGATCGGTTTCAACCAGGACGGCGTCATCGTCATCACCTTCGAGCGGACGCTCATGGTCTACCGCCGGGGACACGGGCCGTCGTTCGCCGCGGTGCAGCCCGTGTGGGACGAGCGGTCGAGGGCGGCGGCGGGGCTGGACGGCTGAGCCGACTGCCACAGCACAGGGCGGGCCCCGCAGCATCTGCTGCGGGGCCGCCCCTTTTGTTTGCGGACAGGTTCTGGGGCCTGTTGTCTGGATCGGGGTCTAGAAGATCTCCGCGCCGCCCTGCGCCGCGGCCGACTCCAGAAGGCCACGGGCGTGTTCGAGTCGTGGCCGGTCGATCATCTCGCCGTCCACACGGACCGCCGCCCCGTCGCTGGCGGCGGCCTGTTCGAGTACGCGGCGGGCCCAGGCGACCTGTTCCGGCCCCGGGCTGTAAGCGGCGTTGACCGGGGAGATCTGCGAGGGGTGGACGCAGAGCTTTCCGGTGAAGCCGCCCGCCCCGCTTCGGGCGGCCTCGGACCGCACCGCCGTGACGTCGTCGAGCTGCAGGGCGGGGCCGTCGATGGGGCCACGCAGTCCTGCGGCCCGGCTGGCGATCACCAGCCGGGTGCGGGGGTAGGCCCACGCCTCGGGTGCGTCGCCGAGTCCGGTCTCGCGACGGAAGTCGGCGACGCCGAACGCGAGGGCGAAGGTTGCGGGCTCCGAGGCGATGCCAAAGGCGTTCTCGATACCGAGCGAGGTCTCGACGAGAGCGACGATCGGCAAGGCCCCGGGCAGGAGAGCGGCCGTGGCGGCGACGTCGTCGGCGCGCTCAGTCTTCGGGAGCATCACGCCGGTGACCGCGGGCAGGAGGGCGACCGCGGCCAGATCGTCACGCCAGTGGTCGCTGGTGCGATCGTTGATCCTGACCCACACGGGCAGGTCGTCGGAGCTGCGGCGGAACAGGCATTCGCGGGCGTGGAGCTTGCGCGCGGGAGCGACCGCGTCCTCAAGGTCGAGGATGACCGCGTCCGCGCCCGGCTCGTCGCGGCTCCATGAACGGCGGCGGGGGTAGCGCTCGGGCCGGTCCGCCGGCGTGAAAAGCCACGAGCGGGCGTGGCGCGGCTCAAGGGTCATCATGTCTCCTTGCAGGTGCGGAATGCTGTGACGCGAAGGCCGGCCCTGACGGTGCAACGGCGGCTCAAGGCATCGGTCTCGACCCATTCGGCGAGGTGGTCGACGATGGCGAGTCCCCGGCCGCATTCCTCGTCCCGCCGTGCGGTGCAGGGCGATGTGCGGGCCACCGGCACGTTGCCGGAGTCGGAGACCTCGATGCACAGCGTCGGGCCGTGGAGGGACAGACTCACGGCCATCTCGGCGCCCCCGTGCTGGGCGGCGTTCGCGCCCAGCTCACCGACGATCAGGATGGCCGACTCGCGGTCGGCCGCTGCCACGCCCCAGGTGATGAGCAGGGCGGAGGCGAAGTGACGGACGGAGCGCACCATACGTTCCTCGGCGACCGTGACCACCACACCACGAAGGGGGGCGGCAGCGCGGGAAAGCGGTGCTCGGACCACATCAGCCGTGCGTGGCCGGGAAGGCGGGGCTTGCGTCGAGCGCCCGTCCCCACCGAGCCGCGCAGCGGTGGTGGTTGTGTTTCTGCTCATAAGGCAATGCTGAGAGGGTTTGGCCCTCTTTGTGAAATGACGCGTCCTACACGGCTTCATGCACGCGGCGCATCGTCGCAGCGTACGGGGGGTGGGGCGCTGGTCCTACGGCTCGGTCGGCCGGGCGGTGGAGCGGACGTGGTCGTAGAAGCGCGCCACGACCGCGGCGCGCGGCCCACCGGCAGGCACGATCACGCCGATCGTCCGGAACGCTCCCGGGTCGGTCAGCGGCACGGGAACGGCACGGCCCTCCTGGGCGGACGCGTCGCCGGTGCTGGGCACCACGGCCACACCCAGCCCGGACGCCACCAGGGTCCGAAGCGTACTGAGCTCGGTGCACTCCATGACGATCCGGGCGGTGAACCCGGCTTCCTCGCACAGCCGGTCGGCCACCTGACGCAGTCCGAACTCGGGCTGCAGCGCGACGAATTCCTCCTCCGCCAGGTCGGCCGTTCCCACCCGCCTGCGGGACGCCAGGCGGTGCCCGGCAGGGACGAGAAGACACAGCGGCTCGTCCTGGAGCGGCGTCCACACGAGATCGTCACCGGCAGGGCGGGGGCTGGTGATGCCCAGATCGAGCCTGCCGTGGCGGACGCCGTCGACAACGGCGTCCGCGGCGCTGCCGCGCAGCTCGAAAGTGGTTGCTGGGGCGATCCTGCGGTATCCGGCGAGAAGTTCGGGCACCAGCCAGGAGCCGTACGAGTGGAGGAAGCCGAGGGCGATGGTCCCCGTGTCGGGGTCGACGAGGGTGGCGATGCGCTGTTCAGCGCGGTCGATCTCGCTGATGGCGCGTACGACATGTGCCCGGAACACCTCGCCGTACTTGTTCAGCCGCAGCCGGTTCTGCTGCCGGTCGAACAGCGGCACGCCCACGCGCTTCTCCAGGCGTGCGATGGCGCGGGACAGAGTGGGCTGGGCGATATTGAGCCGCTCCGCTGCCGAGGTCACATGCTCGGACTCCGCAAGAGCCACAAACCACTGCAACTCCCTGATCTCCATGAAGCCACCATACGTGCGGTGCATCATCGCGCCCCAGCCGCCGCACAGGGCTCCAGGTGCCCGTCCGTCCTCACCGTCGTCCCGGCCCGCGCCGGGGAACGCCTTCCGGCCGCTCACGGCCGCCGGTCGCCTCGGGGCGGACCGTCTGCGCCACGATGGAGTGCACATCAGGTCCGGTCAGGGAGCTGACGCGGTTCACCATCAGCTCGCGCAGACACCGTTCGGCGGCCGCGTCGGCGGGAGTAACGACGATCATGCTGTGCTCCGCGCCCTGCAGGGTGGCCAGCGTGTCGTAGCGGACGGTCAACTCGCCGACGACCGGGTGTCTGATCCGTTTGGTCCCGTGGGCGCGCTGCTTCACCGTGTGGTCGTCCCACCAGGCAGCAAACTCCGTGCTGCCCGCCCGTAGTTCGGCGATGAGCTCCCGCAGTCTCGCGTCGTCCGAACGGCGAGCGAGAGTGGCCCGCAGGTTACCGACCGTCTCGCGTGCCACATGGGCCCAGTCCAGCTGCATGGCCCTCATGCGCGTCTGAAGGAAGAGCAGCCGCGCGGCATTGCCCGCATCTCCCGTACCGAAGTCCTCGCCGAACAGCGCTGCGGCGGCGTTGTTGTGCGCCAGGATGTCGAGGCGGAAGTCGACGATGTACGCGGGCAGCAGCGGCATTCCGTCCAGCATGACGCGCAGCGACGCACCGACCGGCAGGGAGATGTGACGGGCGACCGGAGCCTGCCCCCGGGCGATCACATGCAGATGCTGCCGCTCGGCGGGCGACAGCCGCAGTGCCCCGGCCAGGGCGTCCAGCACCCCAGTGCCGGGCATACCCACGCGCCCCTGCTCGAGCCGGATGTACCAGTCGACACTGACGGCCGCCAGCTGTGCCACCTCCTGGCGGCGCAGTCCCGGGGTGCGCCGACGGCCCACGTCCGGCAGCCCGACGTCCTGGGGCAGCAGCCGTCCCCGCATGGCCCGCAGGAACTGCGCCAGCTCTTCGTGCCGCTGTGTTCGACGATGCTCCACGCCCATCATCGTCCGGCATGGCGGCGCGTTGTCCACCCCCGAGCGTGGTACCGCGCGTACCAGCATGCGAAGGGCCTTCCTGCCCGTCGGCCCGTGTCCCGATGGTGGACACCACCACCCGCCATCCTCAGGAGGACCTCATGAAGAAATCCCTGCGAACCGCCGCGTCGGCGGCCGTCGCCACCATCGCCGCCGTCACGACAGGTGTGGTCGCGACGGCGGCGATGGGGCACGGCTCCGCGGCCGGCCCCGCCGACCAGGCCGGCTATGGCTACACCAGGATCCGCAAAGGCGTCCCGGACTCCGCCGAACGCTTCACGGTGACCAGCCCGGATGTGCGCAACGGGGGCGCGTTCCCGGCCGACGCCTGGGCCGACGCCTTCGGCTGCACCGGCGCGAACCGGCAGATCCGGCTGGCGTGGAGCGGAGCGCCGCGGGCCACCCGGAGCTACGCGGTCACCATGTTCGACAGGGACGCGCCCACGGGGGCGGGCTTCTGGCACTGGCTGGTCTGGGACGTCCCCGCTTCCTACGACGGCCTCGGACCCCAGCTTCCCGCCGGAGCGGTTGCGGGGACCGGGGACTCCGGCAAGGTCGGGTATCTGGGGCCGTGCCCGCCCGGCGGCGACATCCTCCACCACTACGAGATCTCCGTGTACGCGCTGGATGTGCCCAGCCTGCATCTGCCCGCGACCACGACGCCCACCGTCGCCGCGTTCACCATGTCCAGCCATGTCATCGGCCAGGCCAGGATCACGGCGACGGCCCGCCACTGATCTTCCGCACGTGCATGACTGCGGGCTCTGGCTCAGCTTCCGTGCAGCAGCCACTGTGAGTGACGGTTGAACGTCTCCGGTCGACCTCACGGCTGAGCCACAGGCGTTTGAGGACCTGTCCGATGCCGAACGGCACGTGCGCCATTGGCAGGTTCGGGTGGGTGGACAGGAGTGGGCAGTGCTGGACAGACACCGACCCTGCAGGGCCTGGAGAGTGGACACCGCGGGAGACGAGTCTGTGGGCCATGAAGACGGACGAGGCAGCGCGCCAATGTCCTCGGCCGGGAACGGCGCTGCCGCTCACCCAGTCGCGGAAGACCCCGCACCTGCCCGGCAACGTCTCCGACAAGGCCGCACCCACACCCGCACCCGAAGGAGCATCAACCATGACGTCCCGCCCGTTCCGGACCATGACTGTGCTGACCGCCGCCGCAGCCCTCTGCGCCACCGCCTCCATCACCTCCACCGCCTACGCCGCGCAGGACACCAACCGGCGCGTGCCGGGGATCGTCAGTGCCTGGGCCCGCGCCTGGAACGGCACCGACCCCCAGGCGCTCGGCGCCCTGTTCACTGCCCGCGGCACCTACACCGACGAAGCCGTGGGCATCACCTTCCGTGGCCGCAAGGAGATCGCAGGGTGGAAGGCCCGCGCCGACACCCTCATTGACAACGTCCACGTCACCATCCGCGCTGCCCACCGCGAAGGCGACCGCATCACCGTCCGGGCCGTCTACTCCGGCCACCTCAAGGGTGCGCCCAAACCCTTCGCCGTGCCGATGACCACCCTGCTCGGCCTCGACAAGAACCACTGCCGGATCGCCTCCGACCAGGACCACTACAGCCTGGCCACTGTCCTCACCCAGTCCGGCCTGCCCGCCGACTGGACCCCGCCCGCCAGCTGACGGCAGCGCGAGCACACACCGCACACGCCGGTCTCCCCACCGCGCAACGCCGCGCTCCCAGCCGGCGAGGGGAGGACGCCCGTCCCGGCACTGGCCGGCCACGAAGGTGGCCGGCCAGTCGTCGCTTCACCGACCGCACCAGAAGTCCGACCGCGCCGCACACGGGATGCCTCGCAGGTCTCCAGCCGCCCGAGTTCGAGATCGGGCCGTAGGGCTGAGGGGTGCCGGTCGAGGTGGCGGAGCCGCTGGTGGGTGAGAACGGGGGCATGACGACCTGGTTCCGCACCTACGGCCCATGACGCCTACAACGCGCGATCGCCGCAGTCGGGGGCGTTGGGCCACGTCACCGCACCTCTGCCGCCGCGACCGTCATTTCAGCGGTACGGGCCGGTGGTTACCTCGGGGCGAATACATCGAGCTCGCACCTGTCGAGCCATTGGGCCTGCGGATCGGGCGGAAGACTGTTCGGCAGTGTGAGTGTGCCGTCGTCATTCGCGATCGCGACGATGTCGTGGGCGCGCAGGCACTTCACCCAACGGTCCATTTTTTCACGGAAGTCCGGGTCCTTCCTGGCGGACCGCTCCGTGAGGTACTCAGGCTGCTTCTGCCAGCAATGCTTCTGGCCTTTCGCGATATCGTTCTTGTTGGCGGGCTCTACCTTCTTGCCATACTTGATCATCTTGACGCCGTGCTGCTCCAGACAGTCGTTGTACACCCGGTTCACCCTTTCTATCTCCTCGGCGGAGGTGTCCGGCCTGAAGAGGGGCCGCACGTCCTGCGACTGCCGTGACGCTTCCTTCTTGCCGCCCGCTACGCTCGCGACGCCTGTGTTCTGTTCGTCCTTGGCCGAATCGGGCTCTCCCGTGCACCCTCCGAGTACGCCTATCGAGGCGAGCGCGCTGACCGTCACCAGCAGGCGACCGGCGCTTGGTGTTCGGGGACGGGGTATGTCAGTGCGTTCCATGGTGCGAACCTCAGTTGTGGTGTTGGGCCCGGTCAGGGTGGGGGTGTTGGATATGGGTGGTGTCGGGTGTGGCTGACGGAGTCCGCCGTCTGTGGGGTTGCGTTGGGTTTGCGTTGGGGTTGCGTCAGGCTGAAGCCGGCGCCGCGGTCGGGGACGGCCGGGAGGCGCGGACGGCCGGGTAGACGCCGACGAGCACCGCGCCGCAGAGCCCACTGCTCACCGCGGCCGGCGCGATGACCCGCGGTCAGTCCTTGTACGCCGCATAACCCGGCACCGAGGGACACGCTCCTGCGGGGCCCGGCCGGTTCGGCCGCCGTGTTCGGCGGTGCAGCGCGGCGGTTATTTCGCGAGGAACGCTTCGGCCTCGCACTTCTTGGCCCATGTGAACGCGTGCTCGTCCACGTTCGAGTCGTCGAGCGCGAGCAATCCGTCGTCCTGGACCGTCGCTTTGACGTCGTGGGCGCGCAGGCACTTCTCCCAGCGGTCGGCTTTCTCCCGGAATTCCGGATCCTCCCTGGCGGCCCGCATCTCCAGGAGTTCAGGCTCCTTGCTCCCGCAGGTCTTCTGGGCTTCCTTGTACGGCGCGTCCTGGCGAAAGGGGCCTTTGTAGCTGCCGTCCGCGTTCATCAACATCTTGACCCCCTTCTTGGAGAGGCAGTCCATCCACACCTGGCTCACCCTGTGCTCCTCCCCCTCGGAGGTGTCGGGCCGGATGAGGGGCCGCTCGTTCTGCGCCGACGGTGACGGCGACGCCTTCTTGGGGCCCGCTACGCTCGCGACGCCCGTGTCACGCGCGTCATCGGTCGACTCGGACCCGCCTCCGCATGCCCCGAGCAGGCCCATCGAGGCGAGCGCGGCGACGGTCGCGAGCAGGCGCACGGCGCCTGGTGAACGGGGCACATCGGCAGTGTGCATGGTGTGATCCTCTCCTGGACGCTCCAGAAACCGGTAGGGGTGCGATGCAGATCGTAGGGGTCGGGTGGCTGCCGCCCGGGGAGGCCGTCGGCGGAGCCGTCGGGCTGTAGGGCGAGGGCGCGCGCAGGGCGCGTCATGCCGAGGCCAGCGCCGTGGTCGGGGACAGCCGGGAGGCGCGGACGGCCGGGTATACGCCGGCGACGACGCCGACGAGCACCGCGCCGCAGAGCCCGCTGCTCACCGCGGTCACCGGGATGACCGGCGGCCAGTCCTTGTACGCCGCGTAGCCCATGGTGCCGAGCACGCCGAGGGTGATTCCGGCGAGGCCACCGAGGCCGGACAGTGCGATCGATTCGGTGAGGAACTGGCCTCGGATCTGGCCCCGGTTGGCGCCCAGCGCGCGGCGCAGTCCGATCTCGCGGCGGCGTTCCAGTACGGAGATGACCATGGTGTTGGCGACGCCGATGCCGCCGACCAGCAGCGCGACACCGGCCAGGCCGATGAACAGCCCCGAGAACGTGGCCTCGGTGGAGCGTTTCGCGGCCAGGGCGTCCGACGGTCGGCTGACCTGCACCTCGCTCGGGGACTGCGGGCTGATCGTGGCGGGGAGTACCGCGTGCACATCCTCGACCGCCGCTTCGTCCGCCTGGAGGAACAGTTGCGTCGGCCGGAGGTCGAAGCCGAGCATGTTGTGGGCTGCCTCCCAGCCGACCAGGACGGAGCGGTCGATGTCCGGGGTCAGTGGGACGGAACGCAGGATCCCGATGACGCTGAACCACCGGTCGTTGATCAGTACGAGCGGTGGCGGATCACCGGGGCGCAGGTCGGGGTAGCCGAGACGAGCCGCCGCGACCGTGCCGAGAACTGCGGTGGGGATCCGTTCGGTGGCCTTGGAGAAGTAACGGCCGGAGCGGACCTTTGCGTTGATCACGTCGAGCAGGTTCGGCTGGGCGGCCAGCACCGTCATTCCGGAGGCGTCGAGCGGACCCTGCTGGTCGGAACGCCGTACCACGGCGTGAGTGTTGGCCACCGCGGTCACAGCGTTCACGGGTCCGATGCGTTTGACCATCGCGACCGACTCGGGCGGGAACGAGGCTGGCTTGTCACCCGAGGTCTTGTTCGCGACGGCCTGGAGCCGATCGGTGCCGAGCGCGGTCAGCTCCTCGTTCAGTGCCTTCTGGCTGGAGGCCGGGATCCCGGTGACCACGATCATCGTGGCGATGCCGATGGAGATGCCGAGCGCGGACAGCGCCGCCCGAATCCGCCGGGTGCGAATGCCGATCAGCCCGAGGCGAAGCAGGTCGGCGGGCGAGAGCCGAACGGGCCGGTGCAGCGGAGTTGTTGCGGACTGGTGCCGCCCGCGTGTCAACAGGCGCCACCGCGTGGCGCGGCGCCACGGGGCCCCCGTCACGGCGCGACCCCGACGGCGCCGATCCTGTCGCTGGTGGCGTCCCTGCCGGCGGCGGTGTCGGTGATGATGCGGCCGTCCTGGATTTCCACCCGCCGAGGCAGGTGCGCGGCGATGTCCCGGTCGTGGGTGATGAGCGCGATCGTGGTCCCCTCCTCGTTGAGCTGGGTGAGCAGTTCCAGCACGGCATGTCCGTTCGCGGTGTCCAGCGCGCCGGTCGGCTCGTCCGCGAGTACGAGCGTGGGTTCATGGACGAGAGCCCGGGCGATGGCCACCCGCTGCCGTTCGCCGCCGGAGAGTTGGTGTGGCCGGTGGCCGGCCCGGTGGGCCAGGCCCACCCGCTCCAGCGCGGCGAGAGCGAGCGGGCGGCGCCGCTTCCTCGGAACCCCGGCGTAGAGCAGACCGGTGGCCACGTTCTCGGTGGCGGTCAGCCCCTCGGAGAGGTGGAACTGCTGGAAGACGAAGCCGAGCCAGCGTCCCCGCAGGGCGGACAGTTGCCGGTCCGGCAGGGTGGTGACATCCTGACCGGCGATCACGACGCTGCCGCTGGTCGGCAGGTCGAGGGTGCCCATGATGTTCAGCAGGGTGGACTTGCCCGAGCCGGACGGGCCGACGATGGCCAGGAGTTCGCCCTCCCGTATCTCCAGACAGACCCCGGCCAGAGCCTTGACCCCGCCGGGATATTCGACCGTGGCGTCACGGACCGACAGGACAGGGGTGTGCACGTCCGTCACGATGACGTCACCACCGAGGTGCCTTCGGCTATGCCGTCCCCGGTGATCTCGGCCATGCCCTTGGCGATCAGCCCGGTCTTCACCGCGACGACCTGCCCGCCGGCGGTGCGCAGACCGTAGCCGCCCTCGCGGAGCGCGAGCAGCGCGGTGACCGGAACCACGAGTACCCCGGCCCGGGTCTCGGAGACGAACTCCACCTGGACCGGCGCCGAGTCGAGTTTCTTCACCTTGTCCGGGTCCTTGAACGCGACCGTGACGGTCATCTTCGCCGGTCCGGGGCCCTGCTCCGGTGCCTCGGCGGCGGTGCCGACGCCGGCCACCGTGCCGGCGGCCGAGGCGCCGTCCGGGAGGCGTATGGTCACCGGATCGCCGCGTCTGATGGAGCCCGCCTGGGAGGTGTCCACCGCCACGATCACGGCCTTGGCGGTCGAGGTCACCTTCAGCAGCGGCGCAGCGGCCGCGTCACCCACCTGGGCACTCGCACTGTCCACCCGGACCGCGCCGCTGAGTACCGCCACGTCCCCGGGCGCGAGCACTCCGGTGGACGGCATCCCCATGCGGGTCTGCCAGCGTTTGATCGCCTGCACCAGCTTGTCCGTGAGGACGCCGTCACCGGACTTGACCTTCACCCGCGTTACCGTACCGGTGCCTGCGGCCGACCCCGTTCCCGCTGTTTCGGCCGTGCCCGGCGAGTGGGCGGGGCCGGCGGCGGAATCCGCAGGCGGCGGGCTCGCGCCGTCGGCCCTTCCCTTGCCGGGGGAGGTCGAGGGTTTGGCCGAGGCGGAGTTGCCGGGTGCCGGGTCCTGCTCGCCGCCCGTCGGCGCCGTGTTGTTCGCCGGAGTGGTCACGGTGACGACCTCGCCCGGCGAGGGCTGGGACCCGATGTCGTAATCCAGGGCCCGCAGGTTGTCGGCGATCACCTTCACGTCCCGCCCGACCAGGTTCCGGCCCTCAAGACGCCTGTAGAGGGGCACGGTGCCGTAGAAGACCGGCACCGGCCGGTCGTCGACGCGGTACAACTCCTTGCCCCGGGACACTGTGGTCCCGGCGGCGGCCAGCCACGTCACGATGCCGTCCTTGGCCCCTTTGACCGCCTGCGGCTTGGCGTAGCCGAGTGTGCCGTCGAGGGACCGGCTGTCGGACAGATCCTTCCGTACGACCTTGACCGTAGTCGTCTTCGGCTCCGCCTTGGAAGTCTTCGAACTGCCGCCCTCTCCCCACGGCACCCCCACAGTGAATTCCGCCCCGGCCAGCCCGATCACGAGCAGGGCAGCGATGATCCCGTTACGGCGCCGCCTGCTTGACGCAACGGCGCTCGTGGTGGCCGTGCTTGTGCCGGTGGGATCCTCGTCGGTCTGGATGTGGCCCCCTCCGCTTGGCGCAACGGCCCTGATGGTGATGGTGGCATCGTCGTTCGGCCGGACAAGGGGCTCGCTCGGGGCACCGGCGCTGGTGGCGGCGGGATCATCGTCCGCCCGGACGGGGCGCATGCCGGGCGCAGCGGCCCTGATGGTGACGGTGGCATCGTCGTTCGGCCGGGTGCCGGGCTCGCCTCCCTGGCGGGTCACCGCGAGACCACAGCGGCGGACGGGCGAAGGACCACCACTCCTGCCGCACCGCAGGAACGGGGGGCGCCGTCTGGGACACATGTGCGGCCCCGGACGTGACTCCACACGGCCGGTTCGGTGGCTTGAGCGGTGTCTCGGATCATGCGGAAGACTCCCAGAGTGACGCGGACGACCGCCGGGAACGCGGACGCGTCCGGCGGTCGGAAGCGAGCCATGGGCCCGACTTCGTGTGCAGAGCCGACCATGCCGAACTGGTATCAGGACGCCCTCAGCAAGAAGTATTGAGATTGTCAGAATGATGAGCCCGACCGAAGCCCCTGCTTATAGTCACCGTCATGAGTGCACGAATCCTGGTCGCGGAAGACGACGCCAGGCAGGCGCAGGTGCTGCGGATGTACCTGGAGTCCGAGGGGTACATCGCGATCGTCGTGCACGACGGGCGCTCGGCGATCGACGCCGTCCGCCGGATCCAGCCGGACCTGCTCGTCCTCGATGTGATGATGCCGAACGTCGACGGACTCGATGTGTGCCGCATCCTGCGCCAGGAATCGACCATGCCGGTCCTGATGCTGACGGCCAGGTCCGGTGAGAACGACCTGCTCCTCGGCCTCGACCTCGGCGCCGACGACTACGTGACCAAGCCCTACAGCCCACGCGAGCTGATGGCCAGGGTCCGAACCCTGCTGCGCCGCGTCGAGCGCGCCGCGCCACCTGACGACGGGGTCCTGCGGGTGGGAGCGATCACGTTGGACCCGCTCCGGCACGAGGTACGGGGGGCGTCCGGCCAGCCCGTCACGTGCACCCGCGGGGAGTTCAGCATCCTGTCGGCGATGGTGGCCGAGCCCGGCCGGGTGTTCACCCGCCAGCAACTCCTGGAGCGCACCCGGGGGTGGGACGTCTCCTCGACCAATCGCACCATCGACATGCACGTCATGAACCTGCGGAAGAAACTGGAACTCGACCCGCGCCGCCCCACCCATCTGATCACCGTCCACGGCATCGGCTACAAGCTGACCCCGGGAACCGACCCGGCAGGGAACTGACGTGCGCCGCTCCGGGGTTGCGCTGCACAACAGCCTCTTCGTCCGGCTGCTCGCCGCGTCCCTGCTGGTCGCGGTCTGTGCCGTGGCCGCGACCACCTGGCTGGCCGTCACCACCACGACGCGGGCGATCAGCACGGAACAGGGCCGGTCATCGAAGGCCGACGCAGGCATCTACGACGCCCTGATCGGCTACTCGGCCACCCACACCGACTGGGGCGGGGTGCAGTCACTGGTCCGTGAGCTCGGGGCGCGGACCGGCAGAGCGATCACCCTCACCACCGCCGCCCGCACCACCCTCGCCAGCTCCGAGTCGACCGTGCGTGTTCCGGACCGGCCGGCCGCCACCATCGACCCGCTGCGACTCGACCCGGTCCTGTCCCGTGAGAGCACCATCGGTCCGATCGACCCGCGCGCGGTGGGCCCGTTCCTCCTGGAGGGCGAGGACCGGGAGCTAGTGCGGCAGAGAGTGCAAAAGATCACCGACTGCCTCACCGAAAGCGGGGTCGCCACCAAGGTCAACCCTCTGCCCAGCGGGCGTTCCACGATCCAGCCCACCGGGCCCAAATCCGAAATCAGAGTGAAGCTGATGGAAGCCTGCGGCATCGATCTGCTCAAGGTGCCCACGCCGTTGGAGCGAATGCCGCTCGCCCAAGTCAGCGAACTGGCTTCGGAGTGCCTCAAGCAGCAGGCAAGACCACCAGTCGACGTATTCGCCGACTTCTCCTGGCGCTTCACCGGCCACAGCGAGCGCCAGGAGTACTCCGACCGCGCCGCGCAGGAGTGCGTGAACGAAGGCCGCCGACAGCAGCTGCGGCCCTATGTCTCGCCCCCTGTCATGCTCTTCGTCGCCGATCCAGGACATCCGACCACCGAGACCGTCAAGCTCTCGACGGCGAACACCCTGCGGATCTCGGGCGCCGCGGGCATCGTCCTGACCGTCACCTGCGCTGTGACCATCCTGCTGGGCGTCCGCCTGGTCCGGCCGCTGCGCGCCCTGATCACGGCAGCCCAACGTCCCGCCGACGAGGCGGTGCGGGTCCCGGTGCTGACCAAGGACGAGATCGGCCACGTTGCCGCCGCCTTCAACGACCTCGCCGAGCGCAGAGAGTCCCTGGAGCGGCAGCGCAGGGCGATGGTCAGCGACGTGGCGCACGAACTGCGTACCCCGTTGACCAACATCCGCAGCTGGCTGGAGGCGGCTCAGGACGGTCTGACACCGACCGATCAGCAGTTGCTCGCCCTTCTTCTGGACGAGGCGATGCTGCTCCAGCACGTCATCGAGGACCTGCGTGACCTTGCCGAGGCCGAGTCCGGCAGTCTCGTACTGCACCCTGAACCGCTGCCCGTGCGGCAGGTACTGGAACAGGTCGCGGTGGCGCACCACGGGGCCGCCGGTCCGGCGGGCGTCGAGCTTGCGATCGAGGCCGCCGAGGAACTCGAGGTGCACGCCGATCCGGTGCGGTTGCGTCAGGTGATCAGCAACCTGGTCTCCAACGCGGTCAGGCACACACCGAGCGGGGGCCGCGTCGTCCTGCGGTCCCGGGCGCAGGGCACAGAGCTGGTCGTGGAAGTCGCCGACTCCGGGAGCGGTATCGATGCGGCGGACCTGCCTCATGTCTTCGACCGGTTCTGGCGGGCGGACAAGTCCCGCAACCGGCAGACCGGCGGCAGCGGCCTCGGGCTGGCCATCACCCGCAAACTGACCGAGGCACACCACGGCACCGTCTCGGTCGTCAGCACACCCGGCGTCGGCTCGGTGTTCACCGTCCGACTCCCGAGCGGTGAGGCCCCCGACGAAGGCGCACCGCGCGGGTCGCCCCCGGGTGTGAAGGCCGACACGGACACCGGGCGGTCCTGACCCCACGATCCGCTCGGCCATCCACCTTCTGACAGCACCCGGAGAAGGAGTTCCCGCAAGAACATCGCCAACGCCCAGGTCACACCGGCGTCCGTGGGGGAGGGGCCGTCCGGCACGGGTGGACGACCGGCCGACCTCCCACCTGGAGGTACGGAAATCCCCCTGCGGCCGAAGGGGTTGGCACCGTTGGTCTTCGACGGCGGTGCCCTTCCCGCCGGGCGGGTGGCCGTCGGGCGGAGCCGTCGAACCGCGTCCTCGTCGTCGGCGTCGCTGACGGGACGGGACGGGACGGGACGGAGGAGCCTCTCGCGCTTGTCGTCGACATGCCCTGTGATCCAGATCACGGGCCACAGGTGCATCGTGGGCCGCGTGTCAGTGCCTCCTACAGGGTGTAGGCGACCGGCGAGAACAGGGACTGTGTGGATGGAACGGAGTCGAGCCCGTGCGTTCGACGAGTTCGTGGCTGCCCGCTGGCCGGTGCCGGTCCGCCTGGCCCGTCTGCTCGTCGGAGGCGACCGGCATCGGGACGAGGACTTGTTGCAGGAGTCCTTGGCCAAGCTCTGGTTCGCCTGGCCCAAGGTCGCGGATGACGCACCGGAGGCGTACGTCGGCGTAGCGGCTCCGCTGACGGCGGTGCTCGCGGTGACGTTCACCTCAGGTCACTGGACCGGCTGACACGAACCGAACCGGCGCTCTCTGCTTGGTCAGCCGAAGTCGGCAGAGCCGACCGCAGTCCCTCCATCGTCGAGTTCGTGCAGGGCCCCGCTCCGGCCCGGGGCGCGGGCAGGCAACAAAGCTTCGACCATTCGTACGTGGTGCTTGATCCACACGTACAGCGTGCACCGGATGTGCCGGACCGACAGGCCCTGCACCCACCCCTCGCTGGACGTGCCGGTACCGCGGAACCGGCCCGGCCGACCACTGGCGCGGCGCTGTCGTCACACAGAAAGGACCGCAGGAACGACGATGCAGATATCTCCCACACCCTTGCCGGTGGAATCGCACGGGGACGTGCTGGCGGTGTCCTGGAGAAAGGTCTTCACCGGCCGGGTGGCCGAACTGCGGCTGCTGGGGGACCTGATGCTCAGCGGCGAGCGCGGCTGCTTCGTGGTGTGGCTGCACGGCATGGCGGGCGTCGGCAAGAGCACGCTGCTGCGCCGGTTCGCGGAGGAGGCCGAGGCGCACGGCCGGGTCACCCGTAGCGTCGATCTGCGGCACGCGGCCCCGACGCCGGAGGCGTTCCTGGCCGCACTGGAGGCGCAAGGCGCGCCGGAGGACGCGCAGGTACTGCTGATCGACTCCGCGGAGTCGCTGGGCCCTCTGGAGCAATGGCTGCGCGACGTCTTCCTGCCCGGTATGCCCTCGCGCCCACTGCTCGTCGTCGGCGGCCGGCTGCCCCCGTCGGCCGAGTGGCGCACCGATCCGCAGTGGTGGCACGCGCTGCGCAGCGTGGAGCTGACCGGGATGGACGAGGCGGAGGCTGCGCTGCTGCTGCGCAACCGGTTCGTGGACGAGGCCGAAGTCCCGGGCATCGTGCGTGCCGCGCACGGACTGCCGCTCGCGCTGGCGCTGTTCGCCGACGCGCGGGAACGGGCCACGGGCCCCGTGGAGCAGCGCCGCCTGTGGGAGCTGCGCGACTCTCCTGACCTGGTACGCGAATTACTCTCTCTGATGCTGCGCGAGAGCGTGTCGCTGTCCCAGGCCGATGCCCTCCACGTGCTGGCGCTGGCCCGGGTCACCACCGAGGAGTCGGTACGGCACGCGCTGGAGGTGCCGCCGGCCCGGGCGCACGCGCTGTTCACCTGGCTGCGCAGCCTGTCGTTCGTACGCAGCACCGCCGAGGGCCTGGTACCGCACGAGTTGATGCGGGAGGCGCTGCTGGCCGATCTGCGGTGGCGTGGTCCGGAGAAGTACGAGTCCCTTTTCGGCCGACTGCACGGTCAGTTGACCGAGCGGCTCGGACAACGCGCCGGCGACCGCTGGGCGTCCGGTGCGGGGCTGGCCTATCTGGGCCGGACGAACCAGTTGGCGCGGGAGGCGGTGGACTGGCGGGGCGCGGACCGGATCCGGCTGCGCGCCGCCCGCCCGGAGGACCTGGACCAGGCGGTGGCCGCGATCGAGAAGGAGCACGGTGTCGCGGCCGGCGCCCTGGCCCTGCGGTGGTGGGAGCACCAACCGACCGCCTTCACCGTCGCCGAGGACGGCCGCCGGTTCGTCGGCGTGCTCGTCGCTCCCCGCCTGGATCCGGGCGCCACCCGGCTGCCGGACGATCCGGTGGCGCGCGCTGCCCTGAAGCACGCGCACGGCCGGTCGCCGCTGCGGCGCACCGAGCGGCTGCTCTTGGCCCGGTGGAGCACCGGCAGCGCGGTGGCCGCCTGTTCCGCGCTGACCACGCTGTGGGCCACCACGCCCGGCCTGGCCATGAGCTGGACCTGTACGGCCGAGAAGCAGTCGGCGCTCTCGTCGCTGCTCGACCTGTACGGGCAGCAGCGGACGGCGCCCGCCGACGGCCCGGACGGCGAGCGGGTGCTCCCCTTCGTGCAGGATTGGCGCAGTGTGCCGTTCGACCGCTGGGCTGCGGCGCTTCGCGTCCGGCTGCTGAGCGACGAGCCTGCGGGCGCGCTGGCGCCAACCGCGGCGCTGGTGGAACCCACCATGCCGTGGCAGGAGTTCGCCGACGCCGTCAAGCACGCCTACCGCAGTGTGCGGGACCCGCGGCAGCTCGCCGAGAGCGCGCTGCTCGGCACCCGGCTGGTGGCGCCCGGCGCGGACGCGACGGCGCTGCGCGAGGTGCTGACCGAGACGGTGGCGCAACTGCGCGTGTATCCCGGGCAGCGGCAGTTGGGCGACGTTCTGGAGATCACCTATCTGGGCGGGCCGCGCAGCCAGCAGGCCGCGGCCAGCAGGGCCGCGCTGTCCTTCAGCACCTATCGGCGCCGGCTCTCCACTGCGCTGACGAAAGCCGCGGAACTGTTGTGGGAACGCGAGCTGTACGGGGCGGTGCCGCGGTGACGCCGTTCGAGCGCTGCTCACCACGTGCTCATCCCGTGCTCACCCCGCTCACGCAACAGGACCGCTCGGGGCCCCCGATGGTTGACTGGCAGGCCCGGGGCTGGGCCGGACGGATGCATGCGGACAATTTCTTGCGAGTTGGGGACGGGCGTTGAGTGAGACCGAGCAGGACGACGCGAAGCGGCGGCAGCGGGCGCGGTTCGTCGACGCGTTGACGAGCACCGCCCATCAGCCGGGGGAGCGCTCCCGACTGGGCATCAGGGTCACCGGTGCCACCGCGGTGCTGGCGCTGGTGGCGGGCGGCACCCTGGGGCTGGGTGCCTGGCGCAGCTATCAGGCGGACGAGGACGCCAAGGAGCAGGAGGTGGCCGCCGAACAGGCGGCGGCGCTCAGGAAGCTCACCACCACCCCGTCCCCGTCCCGGTCGGCCGCTTCGAAGCCGGTGAAGTCGGCGGAAACGGCGCAGTCCGCCCGCCGTGCCGAGGCCCCGGTTGCCGCTCCGGCCGCCCCAGCGGCCCCTCCTTCGAGGCAGCAGCCGAAGCCCAAGACCGAGAAGAAGGAAGAGCCCCACGCACTGGTGCTCTCCGACCGGTCCGGGGTGCTGCTGAAGAGCGCGACCACCGGCCTGTGTGCCGACCTTCCGAACACCGGTCCCGGGTACTACACCATGCCGATCGTCCAGAACCACTGCAACGGCTCCGACGGGGACAATCAGCAGTGGAACATGCAGGTCCACCGCGGCGACACAGGCCCTGGCGGCGCCTCGCTCGTCCTCTTCGTCAACGCCAAGGACGGTCTGTGCATAGACGTGCCGGAGCGCGTGCCGAAGCCCGCCGGCACCCTGGTCCAGGAGGCGCACTGCCATTCCACCGTGGAGGACAACGAGTTGTGGTGGCTCGACCCGGTCGGTGACGGCACCGTCAGGATCCACAACTACATGAGCGACCAGCTGTGTCTGCAGGTCTGGGGCGCCAGCCCGAAGTCCACGAGCTGGACGTCGATCGACCGGTGCGAGGACCCCGACAGCCGCTGGCGGCTGATCGAATGACCGACCGGCTGACCGGCTGACCGGCTGACCGATGTGCGAAGGCCCCGGCGGAATCCTCCACCGGGGCCGTCGCACGTCTCAGCGGCCGGAACCGCCGGGCGCCTTGCCGAGCGAGCCGAGCGGGAACCGGGCCCCGCCGATCATCTCCCGGCACCGGTCGGCGGCCAGCATCGCGGCCAGACCGGGCATCTGCGCCCACGCGTTCTCCCACAGCTCCCGCTGGTCGGCCTGCTCCTGACGCACGCTCTCCAGCTCCCGCCTGAGCCGCCCGTGCTCCTCGTACCGCTCGTCCTGGGAAGCCTCGGCCCGGGTGACGGCCTTCGCCGCGGCCTGTTCCTCGTCGAGGGCGGTACTCACCCGCTCCCCGGCGGCGGCCAACTGTTCCTGGAGCCGCGCGACCGCGCCGGACGCGCGCTGGGCGACTTCCCGCGCCACGTCCGCCGCGCCGCGGGCGGCGTCCCATTCCGACCGGGCCGCGTCCCGCGCGGACTCCGCGGCGGACACGGCCTCCGGGCCGGGACCGGCCTGCGGCGCCGCCGTCCCGGCCGCGCCGGTGGCCGTCGGCTGGTTCCTGGCGGCCTCCTCCCGGGCCCGGCGCAGCGCCTGTTCCGCCTGCGCGAGCCGCTCCTCGGCCGTCGTGACGGCCTCGTCCCGCCGGTCCGCCGCGCCTTCGGCTTCCGCCTGGACCCGCTCGGCGTCGCCGAGCCGTACGGCGATGTACTGCCGGTCGGTCCGCGCCGCGGTGAGCGCCTCGGCCGCCGTGTCGTGCGCGGCGGTTGCGGCGGTCAACGAGGCTCGCGCCATGGCCAGTTCCCCGGCGGCGCGGACTTCCTGTGGGCCCAGCTCGGCCTCGCGGCCGGCCGCGTCCGCTTCGGCGTCGGCCGCGTCGGTGGCGTTGACGACCGCCGTGCGCAGCAGGTTCCAGGTGGGGGTGGTGGCCGGGGTGAGGTCGGCGAGCCGTCCGTCGGCGGTGAACGGCCAGAACCTCAGCCCCGTTCCGCCGCGCACCACCAGTTCCACCGGACGGTTCGCCGCCACGGCGGTCCGCGAGCCCACGTACAGGGCGCGGGCCAGCCGGCTGCCGTCCGGGTCCGGGCCGAGGTCGAGCCAGAGCTGGGCTGACCTGTCCTGGCCATCCAGCTCCCCGACCAGTACCTGGGGCAGTTCGGTCACCGGGTGGGTGCTCCAGTTCCGCAGTGGGTCGCTCGGCTGCCCGGCGAGCATTGACGGAAGGTCGTAGACCCGCGGGGCGACGCGCGGCCCGATCACGCCGTGGCCGAGCAGTTCCCGGTCGAAGAGCCGGACACTGGCGCTGCCGGTGACGTACCGGGTGCCTGCCGGTCCGGTGACCGTGATCACCGCGTCCACGAGTATCTCGTGGCTGCGGGTGTTGGCACCGGTCGCGGAACGGGTGGGGTTGCCGGTCTTGATCGCGTCCCGCTGTCCGGCCGAGTCCGCATTGCCACCGGTGCGGGTGACCGGCTGTCGGGACAGCAGCGGGACGGTGAAGGCGACCACGTGCAGGCTGGACCGGTTGCCGCTGAGGGTGGACTGGTAGCCCAGGCCCAGCGACGAGCCCACGACCGAGGAACTGCTGGTGGAGCGCACGGGTTTGCGCAGCCGCTCGACGGAGACGTCCTCGGCGTCGGTGACCGGCCGCGGGTTGTGCAGGGTCACCTGGAGAGTGGGAGTCTCGTCGGGATCGCTCCCCACGGGCCAGGCTCCGGGCATCGTGGTGGTCAGCCCCGCGGCCGTGCCGGACAGGCCGACGGTGATCTGCCCGGCCTGCATGAGTTCACCGAGGCGGGCCGCCGCGGCCTCCGGCGGCGCGTCGGCCGACAGGCCCCAGGTCCCCGCGGTGTCCGGCGCCACGGTCAGCAGCGCCTGGGCGAGCTCCGGGAAGCCGTTGAACCCGGTCACCGGTGCCGGACCGGTGGGGACCAGTGCGGGCCCGGCGGTGAAGGGCGGCCCGCCGTCCGAGAGCGGCGCGGGTGACCGCCGCGGATCAGTGTGCGAGGTACTCGGCCGCACCGGCGGATCGTGCGGGCGCGGTGCGACGGCCTCCGAGCCGACGAACCGGACGCTCACCAGCGCCGGGACCGAGATCTGAGGGCGCCGCGGGCCGCGTATCATCCGGGCGAGCCGCTCGCCGAGCCCTCCGCCGCCCCGCTCGGTCAGGGACACCCATCCCTGGTCCAGGACACCGCCGAGCAGGTCCGGCGGCCAGTCCCAGATCAGTTCGGAGCGGACGGTGCCGGTGATGTCGTAGACGATGTCGTCGAAGTCGGCGGAGTTGCCGGTCTTCGTCCACTGACGGTCGTCGGCGGAGAAGTCGCTGCGCACGCTGCTGCTTCGCGAGGTGGAGGCGGTCAGCACCGGGCCGGTCCGGTCCATGCGGCCCGGGCCGCCGCCGGGTCGCGGGTACCGGGAGATCGGGGCAGCGGTCACCTGCAACGTCCGGGTGATCCCCCGGGACTCGGAGCTGTTCTCCGGCGCGTGGATGTTCACCGTCTCCACGGAGGTCTTCTCGCCCGCGGGGCGCCCGAGCAGAGCGCCCCGGGCCGGGGCGCCCGCCTGGGGCCGGGCGCTGAGGGTGACCTCGATCAGGCGGGCGCCGCCCGTCGCGGCGTACCGGAACCACAGCCGGACCCTGCCCCGCGCGGGCAGTGCGCGCAGCGCGGGCGGTGCGGTCAGGTCGGCGAGGCGAGTGGCCACCCCGGGCAGATACGCGGAGTGTCCCGGACGGGTCACGCCCGGCGCCACCCGCTCCACCTGCGCCACCAGCTCTTCGCGCAGCCGGTCGCGGACCTCGTTGCGTCGCACCGGATCGCCGAGCTGGGAGACGGAAAGGACGCTGCCGGTGCCGATTTCGCCGGTGCGTACAAAGTGGTCCGGCGGAGGCAGCGTGGGGGCCGGCAGCTCCAGCCGGGGCAGGCCGGGCACGCCGGCGAACCAGCGTGCGTAGCGGGCCAGATGGCTGGGGGACAGGGTGAACTGCACGGCACGGGGCAGGTGGACGGCGACCGTGATGCCGTCCCGGCTGCCCAGGCCGACGAGGTTGCCGAAGAAGTTCCGCGTGCCCTGACGCAGCGTCACCAGCAGGGTGGCGTCGGAGGTGATCAGGTACTGGTCGGCGGCGTCCTGCGGCACGCGCACGGCCGAGGTGCTGGCGGAGTGTTCGATCGTGGTCTCGGTACGGCGACTGCCCGAGACCCGCACGCTCGGGTTGGCCTGCGAGACCCGCGGCGGCGGGCTGCCGGCGGGCCGGGTGGGTACCGCCTGGAGTGGGGTGACTCCACCCCCGAACTGGTGGGACGTCGCCACGGTGCGCTGCCGGCTGGACGTGTCGGTCGCGTTCAGGTCGCGCTTGCCAGTGCTGCGGAAGGAGTCGCTGTGCGTGGCGTTGTGCAGAAAGCCGGCGATCTCCAGGGACAGTTCTTGGTCGGCGCCGAGGCCGGGCAGAACCAGACCTTCGATGACGTAGGCGCCGCTGAAGATCTGCTGCGCGCGGGCGAGCAGGTTGGAGACTCGCAGGTGCTGGTTCAGGACCTCGCCGGCGAAGGCGCTCTGGTCCCCGGCGGCGGGGCCGGCCAGATACTCGCCCAGCCAGGCGCCGGGTGCGGTCACCACGTCGGGCACCCGGCTGCTGAAGGTATGCAGCCCGCGGCTGAGCGCGCCGGCGGCCGGGCGGCCGGGATAGGTGCCGGTGACAAGCTGCCGGAACGCCTCCTTGAGCGCGGCTCCGGCGCGGAAGACGTCCACGATCACATCGTCCGGCAGCCGGATCAGACCCGGCTGCGGTGCTCCGGCTGGGTCCGTGAGGCGGAGCCGTACGAAGTCGTCCTCCGCTCCGCCGCCGGTGCGGGGCGCGCGGATGTCGTCCAGGGCCGGCGCCGGCAGGATCCGGCCCTGCGCCGGGACCGTGCGATGGTGCGGCACGGCCAGCGTGACGTGTCCGGCGACGGTGGCCGGAGCCGCCGGGGCGGGGACCCGCAGGCCCAGCGGCCCGACCGGGGCGGGCTGGGGGCTCGCGGCCGGTCCGGACGCGGGGTCGGACGCCGGGTCGGCGAACCGCACCAGCGGGTCCTCGGCGCTGCCCTCGTGAAGGTTCAGCGCGAACCGGGCCGGTACGGCGAAGAGTTCGGTGCCGCCGCTGGTCGTGATCGTGTACTGATCCCCTCCCTGCGAGGATCCGACGGACGCGGAGCTCGAGTGCTGCGCGCCCCAGACGTATTCGCCGGTGGTGTCCAGCGCCCATCCGCCGTCGGCCAGCACCCACCGCGGGCCGCCTCCGCCGCCCAGCGTGCCGCCGAACTGGTTGCCGCGCTGCCGGGTACCGCGCGCCTCGTGGGAGGTGTTTCCCGCGGTCTGCACGTCCGGCAACCGCAAGGTGTGCGTGGCGGGCGGCGTGCCGACCTCACCGGGGCGCGGGTCCCGGTTCCGGGCGGCGGTGAAGCGCAGCTGGACGCGGCGGCTGCCGCTCACCAGGCCGGGCTGCTCGAACCAGACGGGCCGCCCTCCCTCGACGGCGTCCGGCAGGGCGGCGGCCAGCCCCAGCCTGGACCGCAGTTGCTCGAACCGCCGCAGGTTGGCCAACTGAGCCTGCGCCCGTCCCTCGTTCCATTCGAACCCGCTGTGCTCGCTCGGCGGCAGGAATCCCTCCCGGCGCAGCCACTCCTCGGCCCGGTCGAACATGCGCTCCGCGCCGTGGACGGCGATGGGCACGGCGGAGAAGCCGATGCTCTCGAGGTGTTCCAGGTGCCCGGGCAGTCCGCGCCGCTCCTTTGGCGTGGGTGTGTGACCGATGCCGCGCGGCAGCAGCCGCAGCTGGATGCCCTCCGGCCACGGACCGTAGGAGCCGGAGATCTCGCCGCCGCCCGCGCGCACGAGCGTGATCCGGTAGGTGACGTCCGACGGGACGTGCAGGTGAGAGCTGTCCGTGTAGAGGGCATGCATCATCGACGCCTTGTTGCTGGTGTTCAGCGCGTCGCTGGACTGCCAGGACACGCCGGCCTTGCCGAAGAGGAGCCCGTTGGTGCGGCGGGCTGCGTTCGGATGGCCCTTCGCGTGATCGGGCGTGAACATCGGCCCGCCGCTGCCGTCGAGCCCGACGCCGCTGGTGAGCCGCGCCGAGCGGTCCACGCCGGAGGTGTGGGTGACCCAGGACTCCAGCCTGAACTGACCGTGCGGGGTCTGCGCGTTCGCGCTTCCCGGCCGCACGGTGGCGGAGAGCTGGAGCATGCCGATCGCGTTGCCGCCGCTGTCCAGCAGCAGCGGCGAGTACACGCCGCGGTCCCGCTGCATCGGGAAGGTGTTGCGCAGCATCCCCTCGGAGAGGAAATCCTCCAGCTCGTCCCGGGAGGTCTCGTTCAGGCTCCGCAGGGCGGCGAAGACGGGATCGTGGAGCAGACTGTCCAGCAGCCTGCCCGGTTCGGCTACGGCCTCCACGCCCCACAGGGGGAGGTCGTCCAGCCCGGCCGGCCCCGGGAACGGGCCGAGCGCGCCGCCGTGATCGAAGGCCCGGTACTCGGAGAACCAGGCGGTCAGCGGCCCGTGGCTCTGTTCCACGCCCCAGGTGTCCCCCGGCGCGTTCCGGAAGGCGTCCACCCACACCTGCCACCGGCCGGTGAACTCGACAGCGTGCGCCTGATCGTTGGCGCGCTGCATGGACGTCGTCATGACGCCCTCACTGACCGTCGCGGACTGCGTGAGCTGATTGTGCGTCAAGGTCAGGGTGAGCGCCCCGTCGAACCAGCGCAGCGGCCCGGCGGGGCCATGGTAGATCGCGGTCCACGGGATCGGGATCGTCCGCATGGTGCCGGAGCTCTCGGCCATGGAGGAGGTCTGGCTGCCCTCGCTCTGCCGCTCCAGCTTCGTGGCGCGCGGCACCTCGCCCTGGGTTCCCCGGGTGGCCAGCCGCGGATCGGTCAGGCGCAGCCGGACGTCCACGGTGCGCTGCGTGCCGTCCACGGTGACCGTGACGCGATGCCCGCGCGTGCTGCGCACATACGGCAGATACAGCCCGATCTGCGCGGCGCTCAGCTCCTCGCCGAGCTGCCGGCGCACCTCCGTCTCCGCGGCGCTCCCCGGCGGTACGCCGAGGGTGGTCAGCACCTGCTGGTGGAGCTCGGCGAGCACGTCCTCGGGGACGGGCTCGTGGGGCACGAGCCCGACCAGGCCGTCGTGCCGGGAGCCGTAGTCGCGGACGTACGGCGACAGCGTGCGGGGCGCGGGGACGTCGCCGTCGCCGCTCTGCGGCAGGGGTGCCTGTCCGGACCCCGACCCACCGGACCCGGCCCCGCTGCCGCCGGCCGTGGGGCCGCGGGAGCTGCCTTCGCCGGGGTCGTGGGCAGCGGTGGCGCTCTCGTCGGTGGTCTGCTTCGTCGGCCGGGGGTCGGCGTCGAAGAAGACCGCGGGCCGCGCCGGGCCGGAGGCCGTGGGCCGGGCCGCGGCGGAGGACGTGCTGCCCCAGGTGAAACCGGACGTCTCGCCCGCGCGCTCGGCTCCGGGGCGCTGGGCCTGCTCGGCCGCGGCCACCGGTTCGGTCGCCGCCCAGCGGCCGGTGTGGGGTCCGGGCCGCTCCTGCTGGACGAGGACGACGGATCGTCCGTCGGCGGGTCCGACGGTCCAGGGGGCTCGGTCCGGCGTCAGCACCGTGATCCGCACCCCCAGCCCGCCTGCCGCGACCCCGAGGGCCAGCCAGTCCAGGGAGTCGGGGCCGTTCCCGGTCCGCAGCCCGCGGACGGTCGCGTCCGCACTGCCCTCGTCGGCTGTCTCGGGCAGCCGGGATGCGCCGTCCGGCCCGTCCGGCACTGTCTCCTGGGACAGCAGCGTGCGCGCGGCGGGCACCCTGCGCAGGTCGGCCGCGACCGCGTCCGCGATCTCGGCGCGCAGCTCCGCCGGGGTGGCGGGCCGGCTCTGACCGACCAGCTGCCCGCTCTCCTTCGGCGCTACGGCGATCAGCGCGTGCGCCAGCGCGTCTCCCCCCGCGGGGACGAGCACCGGGGAAAGTCCACGCTGGGCGAGTTGAGCCGTCACCGGGGCGTGGGTGAACGGTGCCTGAGTGACCGGCTGCTCCGGTGTGGTCGTGGTCGTCGGCCGCGTGGGCGCTGTAGCGGGGGCGGGCGCCTCGTCCGTGGGCGACTGGGTGGCCGGTTCCTCCAGCATGGTCGTCGTGCTCGTCGGGGGCGCCAGCAGCGGCTGTCCGGACGGTGTGCCCGCCGCGACGGGGGCCGAGTGCGTCACGGGGCCGCCGTCCTGGGGGGCCCCGACCGGCGGCACCGGGGCGTGGGGCTGCGGGTGCAGTTCCTGCTCGGCCTGGTTCCACAAGGCACGGAAGCCCGCCCAGGTCTCGTTCTCGGCCTGCACCGCGGTGATGGGGTTGGCCGCCGGGCCGTCCCCCTTCTGCCGGGGGCCGTAAAGCTGCTCCAGCAGGGGCAGCAGGCCGGGCTCGTGCCGCCGCACCCAGTCCGGGCCGTTGTTGCGGGGGGCTCCGGTGTACGGGTCGGTACCGGTGTTGGTGCCCAGGTAGGCGTTGCTGAGCTGGGCGAAGTATTCATACGCGTCGTGGGAGGAGTAGTTGGCGCCGGTGCGGACGCCAGCCGGGTCCCGCAGCGGACCGTCGGGCCAATGCGCGGCCTCGCCTTCGGCCACCCTGGCCTGGTAGGCGCTCTCGATGACCGCGCGCTCGGCCGGGCTCAGACCGCTCTCATGGATGGCGTGGGCCAACTCGTGGGTGACAGTGGAGTAGCCGTCCGGGTAGACGCCGTCGCCGGGCACTCTGGTGGCCTCGCCCAGCAGGTTCTCCTCGGAGGCCGCGACCTGACCGTTGTGGTGGATGCCGCGCAAGGTTGCGAAAGACCGTCCGTCGGCGCTGGCGCCGTGCAGTTCGGCGAACGGGCCGAGCGATGTCAGCGGGGCGTCCCGGGGGACCACGAACAGCCGGGTGCCCCCGGCCAGCAGGCGCCCGGCCACCTCGGGGTCGGCCAGCATGCCGGCGACCAGACCCTGCGCCTCGCTTCGGGCGGAGACCGGCTGCTCGACCCCTTCGGGCACGCGTACCAGCAGTTGGGCGGCGGTGGCGGCGAAGTCCGCGGGCGGCAGCTGCCGACGCAGATCGGTGATCAGCGCCGGGTCGGCGGCCAGCGCTTCCAGTTGGCCGGACGGCAGCAGCGTCAGCTCCCGGGTCCGCTCCTCGGCCGTCATCCCGGGCAGCCGGGTGGCGAGGTCGGCGAGGGGAGCCGGGAGCGCGTCGTGGGCAGGCGTCCCCGTCGTGGGCGGCGCCTGGGCGGTCTGCGCTTCCAGGACGGTCGTGTGCGTCGGAGGAGCCGCCAGGGGCTGTCCGGACTGCGTGCCCGCCGCGGTGGGCGCCGCCTGCGCCACGGGGCCGCCGACCGGGCGGAGTCCGTGCTGCCGCCGGGCCTCGTTGTAGAGGTCGAGGGACAGCTGCGCCAGGGTTTCGTACTCCTCAATGATGGTGGCCGGAGTGGACTCGATCGGGGCGTAGGGCCGGGTCTCCAGCCGGACGACCGGCGGATTGATGCGCGCTGTCCCCTGCGCGTCCGGGTTGCTGTCCAGTGTGTTGAAGTCGGTGCGGATCCGGAGCCCGTGGTACTGGCTGATGACGTGCTGGGGGTTGTCGAGGAGCAGGTTTTCGAGATAGTGCCGGATCGTCACGCCTGCGTCGTGCCGGGGCATCCGCCTGGTCAGCACAGAGTCCACCTGCATGGCCTCGGCAAGGGGCCGCTCGAACTCACCCGCGAGCCAATCGGATTCCTCCGTCAGGAACCTGCGCGGCACGGCGCCCAGCGTGGCCCGGATCGCCTGGAGGGAGTCCCGGGAGGCGGCCGCCGTGAAGTCCTTCCCCCGCGGACGCGCGCTCTTCGTGTCGCGTGCTGCGGCTGCGACCTGCGTGTACCCGAGGGCGAGCGCGCCCGCCAGCTCCCCTTCGTCCCACGCCCTCACCTGTGCCGCCAGGGCCGGATCCTGATGCGCGGCCAACCACTGCTGGAACCGCGGAACGGCGGCGCGACCGAACGCCACCCCTCCCTGCAGGTCCTGCTTGGCGATCTGGACCGGTAGGGACTCGACACGCATGTGCTCGCGGACATGCTCCAGGAACTGGATCACCCCGCTCAGCGGAGCCGTCGCGGTGTGGTGAACGAGGATCGTCCCCTGGCCATCACCCCGCACCCGCAGATTCGCCGCGTCCACCACTACTTTGAAGCCCGCCGACGCCGGGAAGATCCGCGACAGGCTGGCGCCGTGCGGCGCCTCGGCGAGCCGCTTCAGCACGTCCAGGAAGGCGGCGATCACCTCGGACCGCTCAGCTCGCCCGTCGGGGCGACCCCGCACCAGCCCCCGCGCCGGGACGGACACGACCTCCAGGACCGGCGCGTTTCCCACCTTGTCCAAGGTGATATACAACAGCCCAGGCAGCTCTACGATATGGCCGTAGGACGCCGCGTCATCCTCCGCGTCCAGCCCTGCTACCTGGAACTTGTGCAGTTCGCCCTCGAACCCGCTGGCGGGTGCATATCCCTCCACCTCGACCGGGTCCGGCTCAGCGGATTCGGACAGCGTCGCGCCGGCCTGTCCCTCAGCGGCGGACCCGGCCGGTGCGCTACCGGCCTGTGCGAAGGGGCGCTGCCGGTTCCGCTGGTCCCGCTGCCCCAACCGGTCCCGGACTTCTGCCTCGACCCGGCCCAGCCAGGCCCGGACGGCGTTCTCCAGCTGCACGACCGCCGGCCGGCGTTTGCTCGTCGTCGACTTGCCGCCCTTCCACTCCTCAATGGCGTCGAGCACACGTTGCAGGTCGTGCCGGCCCGGGTCCGGGCCCAGCTGCCGTACCGCCTCGTCGATGGCCCGCACCTGCTTGGACCGCGACTTCGGTACGGCCGAGAGGACCTCCCAGTCCCGGACCGGGTGGGCCTGGCCGGGCCGGGGCCCGGGTGCCCGGGACACGGCGAGGCCGCGGAACGGGTCCAGGTCCGGCTGACCGGGCGGCGGTGCGAGGCGGGGGCGCGGCGAGGCCGGCAGCGGCGCTTCCTCGGCGGGGGGCGGCGGGACGAGTGGTCGCGCGCCCTGGACGAGGGAGCCCAGCAGCGCCGTGGCGGGCAGGTGTCCGCCCCGCAGGTGCTCGGCCGCGACCAGCTCGACGACCTCGCCCACCCGTGGCACCACTCCTAGCGGGTTCTCACCGGGCGCCACGCGACCGATCCACGCCAGCACCGCGCCCGCGGCCCACTGGAGGGAGGTGTCCCTCCGGTCCTGCGGCACCGAGGGGGCGTCGAGCCGCGTCCGCGCGGCGTCGATGTCGAACCGCGCCTCGCCCGGGTGCCGGACGGCGCGAGCGTCTGCGGAGGCTGTGTCGTCCGTCACCGTCACCGGTGCCGACGGCTCCGGTCGGGTGAGCTGCGCCGGGGCCGGGCGCGATCCGCTGCCGTGCTCGGCCTCGGTACCGGCGGGATCGGTGGACGTGGGTCCGGTCAGACCCGAATCTGGTGCGTCCTGGACGGTCTGCGACACGGAGGTCTCCGCGGGATTCGCCGCGCCGGACGAGGACAGGAGTCCGTCGTCCCCAACGGTTCCGTCGCCTGCTTCGGGACGTGAGGCAGGGGGCTGCGTCTCGATCTGGGTGCTGCTGCCCTCATCCGCGGGGAGGTTCCCGCCGCTTTCTCCGGCTCCATGGCCGCCGCCGGTTGTGCCGCTGGGGATGTCGCCGAGGGTGGCCGGGCGGTCGTAGCCGGCCAGCGGATCTGTCACATCCGGGCTCTCCCCTTGCCAACCCCCCACCGACGGACCCGGATTCGACACCTTCCCTCGTGTCCCTTGCGGAGCCGGCCCAACGCCCAACGTCCGACCGCCAACCGCAGAACCCGAGTCCGGCACCGCACCGACCTGGTTCGGCCGCGCGCTGCCGGACTCGGGTGCGGACGGCGGCGCCACGTGGGGTTCCGGGGAAACCGGAACGAGGGAGCCCAGCAGCGCCGTGGCGGGCAGGTGTCCGCCCCGCAGGTGCTCGGCCGCGACCAGCTCGACGACCTCGCTCACCCGCGGCACCACTCCTAGCGGGTTCTCACCGGGCGCCACGCGACCGATCCACGCCAGCACCGCGTCCGTGGCCCACTGGAGGGAGGTGTCCCCCCGGTCCCGCGGCACCGAGGGGTCGTCGAGCCGCGTCCGCGCCGCGTCGATGTCGAACCGCGCCTCGCCCGGGTGCCGGACGGCGGGAGCGACTGCGGAAGCGATGTCATCCCCCGCCGTCGCCGTAGTCGCCGACGGCTCAGGTCGGCTGAGCTGCGCCGGGGCCGGGTGCGCTCCACCAGTCCTCCCATGCCCGACCTCCGTACCGGCAAGATCGGAGGACACGGCAGGAGCAACCGCGGAAGCGGCGTCATCCGCTACCGTCGTCGCCGCCGCCGACGACGGCTCCGGTCCGCTGAGCCGCTCCGGGGCCGGGTGCGCTCCGCTTGTTCCCCCGTGCTCACCCGCCGTACCGGCGGGGTCGGGGGACGTCAGTCCGGCCGGACCCGAATCGGGTGTGTCCTGGGCGGTCTTCGACGCGGAAGTCTCCGCGGGCCGCGCTGCATCGGCCGACGACGAGGGGCCGTCGTCTCCAACGGTTCGGGCGCCTGCTTCGGGACGGGCGCCGGGAGGCTGCGTCTCGACGTAGGTGCTGCTGCCCTCGTTGGTACGGAGGTTCACACCGCCCCCTCCGGCACCGCGGCCACCACCATGCGTGCCGTCGGTGACATCACCGAGCGTGGCCGGGCGGTCGTAACCGGGCCCCATGCGCGTCGGGAGCTTGGGGCCTCGGTCACCGGGACGGTCCGCGCGGGCCGGACGCGGCTGCATGCTGCCGTGCGGGTCCTCCGGTGACACACCGAGCCGCTGCCCGTCGTACGCGAAGGGACTCGGTCCCGCTGTATTGGGGGTCGCACCACTACCGGGCGGGCGGTTGTCATTCGTTGCCGGGAAGTTGTGCCCGCGGCCGCTGCGGGTGGTGTTCGGCCGTCCGGATTCGCCGGCCGCGGAACCCACGGGCTGACTCGACGACTTCGCCTGGTCCGAACCCTTCCCCGAACTGTTCCCGGTGCCCAACTTCGCCGGATCCGCCCCGAGCTCATTACCCGGCCCACGACCTGACTCCTGAACACCGCCGCCCTCAAGCTGACCCGACTTGCCACCAGGGCCGGACCCGCCGGCCTCGTCAGCGCGGCCCACACCGGACCCACTGCTCATGGAACGCAACTCGTCGGCAGACGCACCACCGCCCTTGAGCGCGGACGAGTTCGAACCGTGAGCACCCGCCCCGCCCGTACCTTCCGCATCGCCCCCGCGCGAGCCACCACCCGCATGACCGGGCTCCACCGGAACCGGACGCCCCGCACCGGTCCCCCCGGGCACACCCCCCGTACCAGCAGAACCGGAAGACGTGGACCCGGCCGAACCCTGATCAGTCGTGCCCTGCCCAGACTTCGACACGGAACTCTCCACCGGACCCGCCGCACCAGCCGACGACGACGGCACATCATCCCCAACGGTACGAGTGCCCTCTCCAGGACCGGGACGGGAAGCGGGAGGCTGCGTCTCGATCTGGGTGCTGCTGCCCTCGTTGGCGCGGAGTGTCCCACCGCCCTGTCCGGCACCACGGCCACCACCGCCATGCGTACCGTCGGCGACATCACCGAGGGTGGCCGGGCGGTCGTGGCCGACTCCCGAACGCGTCGGAGGCTTGGCGGCGCCGGCTGTCCCCTCGCCGGGCCGGTTCCCGCCGTCCGGGCGCGGCTGCATGCTCCGGTTGGGGTCGTTCGGCGGTCCGCCCAGCTTCCCCCCGGGGCGCTCGAACGGGTGCGGGGACGCCGGGGCGTTGGACGTCGCGCTGTCGCCGGTCTGGCTGGGCGGGCGATTGGCGACCGTCGCGGGGAAGTCGTACCCCCGGGCGCCCGGGGACTCGTTCACCCGCTCGGAGTTGCCGGACGCAGGGCTCTTGGTCCGGCTCGGCACCGGCGGATTCACCGGGAACTTCTGACCCGGTGTGCCGCCCAGCTTTCCTTGGTGACCCTCAAGCGGACGCGGGCCGGCCGAAGCGCTCTCGCTCCCCGACTTCGGCGGATTCACCGGGAACTTCTGACCCGGTGTGCCGCCCAGCTTTCCTTGGTGACCCTCAAGCGGACGCGGGCCGGCCGAAGCGCTCTCGCTCCCCGACTTCGGCAGATTCACCGGGAACTTCTCACCCGGTGTGCCGCCCAGCTTCCCCTCAAAACCCCCAAGCGGACGCGGGCCGGCCGAAGCGCTCTCACCCCCCGACTTCAGCGGATTCACCGGGAACTTCTCACCCGGCGTGGCACCCAACGGCCCGTCGTGGCCGCCAATCTGCTCCGGCTTGGCGTTGACGCTGATCGTCGGCCCTCCGCGTGACGTGTTCGTCGGCACACCGCCCTCGGGGCCGGCAGCAGGGCTGGCCGGGCGCGGGGTGTAGTGGTAGCCGGCGAAGCCGCCGAGGACGCCGCCCAGGAGCCCGCCCAGGCCCATGCTCCAGGCTTCGGCGCCCCAGTCGACCTCATAGTCGGTGCCCGCGATGGCGGCGCCGGCCGCGCCGACGGCGACGTCGATGCCGAGGCTGAGCGCGGCACCGGACACGGCGCCGCCGACGGCGCCGGCGGCCGTGGTGCCCAAGGTGCCGAGACGGGCGGCCATCTGGGAGAGCACCGGGATCAGCCGGCCCAGCAGCGAGCCGATCATCGACAACAGGTTGCCGAGCAGCGGCCCGAGGGCCAGGAAGGCCATCCCGACGATGGCACCGAGGATGGTCGCCCACATGGAGGCGTTGATCTTCTTCGCGTATTCGTCGGCGGCCTTCCTCAGCTCCTCCGCGTAGCGGTGGATGGTCTGGCCGACCGTCCAGGCGGTCTCGGCGGCGTCGTCGATGGTCTTGCCCAACGCCTCGTCCCACGCCCGGTGTGCCGCGTCGCCGGCGGTGCCGGTCATGCCGAGGCCGCCCAGGTGCCCGTTGACGGCGACCCGGCGCTCGTGGATCTCGTCGCCGAGCTGGATCCAGGCGTTGCCCAGGTCGATGATCTCGTCGAGGCTGATGCTGCCGAGTACGGAATCCGCGTCTGCCATGGTGTCGGCCGCCCTCCCTGGGCGCGGTGCTGCTGTCTAGGCTTGGGTGTTGGCGGTCTGGGCCGGTGCGGGACCGGAAGGGGTCCCCGGCCCGCTGTCGTCCCGGGTCTGGCCGTGGCCGTGGTCGGCGGAGCCGCCGGAGGTGCCCGGCGGCACGTCCCGTTCGTCCAGTGCGATCTGCACGAGCGTCGGTTCGGCGCTGCGCCGCACCAGCAGACCCCGGCCGGGCTGTCGGCGGCGGGCTCGCCGGTCGCCGATGAGGGCGCCTTCGCGGTGGTCGCCGGAGAGCAGCAGCCCGTCGGTGCCGATCTCCTTGAGCCTGCTGAGCAGCGGGTCCGACATCAGGGCTCGGCCGGCGCCGCCGACGCGGCGGGCCAGCACCAGGTGGAAGCCCAGTTCGTCGGCCTGCGGGATGAACTCGGCCAGGGCGGCGAGCGGGCCGCGGCCCATGCTGCCGGAGGCGAGGTCGTAGTCGTCGGCCACGACGTAGAGTTCCGGGCCCTGCCACCAGCCGCGCTCGGCGAGCTGGGCGGTGGTGAGATCGGCCGGGGGGATGCGTGAGCGCAGTGTCTCGGCGAGGGCCTGTGCCTGTCCGGCCACCAGGTCGGCGTTGCCGCCCCGGGCGCCGAGGTACTCCTCGGGCACCACGTCCAGCAGGCTGTGCCGGTAGTCGACGACCATGAACCGCACCTCGCGCGCGGAGTGCCGGGCGGCCAGGCCGCGCATCCAGCTACGCAGGAAGGCGGTCTTGCCGGAGCCGGAGTCGCCGAAGACGGTGAAGTGCGGGGCGCCGGACGTCAGATCGAGGCCGACGGTGCGCAGGTCGGACTCGCGCAGCCCGATGGGGACCTCACGCTCGCCGATGCCGGGTCCGTGGCCCTCCCAACGCTCGGCGGGGGACGGCTCGGCGGCGGTCGCCAGTTCACGTACGGTTATCCGCTCCGGCAGCACGCGCAGCGCCGGAGCCGCCGCCGTCCGCCAGCACTCGGTGATCCGGCGCACCAGCGCCTGCTCGGCGTCGGCGAGCCCGTCCAAGTCGTCCGCCCCGTCGAGCCGGGGCAGCGCGATGTGGTGAGTGAGCCCTGGTGAGGCCAGTCCGCGCCCGGGGATGCTCTGCCCCAGTCCGCGGGCGGCGGGGCGGTTGATCTCGGACTCGGACGGGTCGTTGAGGCGCAGTTCGAGGCGGCCGGGGATGTTGTCACGCAGGTTGACGCGGATCTCCGCCCAGCGGTTGGCGGTCAACCACAGATGGACGCCCACGCCGAGGCCGCGGGTGGCGATCTCGGTGAGGGTCTCCACGGCGGTCTCGTGTGTGGTGTGCAGGGCCGCCCAGTTGTCGACGGCGAGCACGATGTCCGCGGCGCGCACGCCCTCGGGCAGCTCGCCCCGGGCGCGGCGGGCGCGCAGTTCGGCGGCGGACTGGATGCGCAGGTCGCGGAACATCTGCTCGCGCGCGGTGACCAGGCGGCTGACCTCGGTCAGTACCCGGCCCACCCGTTCCTCGTCGCGGCGCCCGGCGACACCGGCCACATGGGGTGCGTCGGCCAACCCGTGCAGCGAGCCACCGCCCATGTCGATGGCGTAGAACTGCAGCTCGTCGGGGGTGTGGGTGAGCATGGCGCTGAGCATCGCGGTGCGCAGGAAGGTGGACTTGCCGCTCTGCGGCGCCCCGACCAGGGCCAGGTGCCCCTGCCGTCCGGTGAGGTCCAGCACCAGAGGGCGCTGTTCCTGGCGGGAGGGTACGTCGAGGACGCCGACGGGTAACTTCAGCTCGCCCGCGAAGGGCCACTGGATGCAGCGCAGGCCGAGGTCGGCGTCTGCTTCGGGCTCGCCGAGCAGCGGGTCGAGGGGTAAGCGGGGCGGCAGCGGCGGCAGCCACACCTGGTGTCCCGGGGTGTCCTTGTTCAGCAGGCGTTCGACGGCGATCTGGAGTTCGGTGGCGCCCGCGTCCGGGTCCCACTCCCAGCCGGCCGGCTCGCTCTCCTCGGGGGTGAGCGGGGCGAGGTCGCCGTACACGGCGTACGGCACCGGTTCCACGGCGGAGCTCGCCGCCTCGGTGTCGTGCTCGCGGTAGGGCGCGGAGACGTGGGCGACGCGGAAGCGCTCGTAGACGGACTCGTCGACCTTGAGGTAGGCGGAGCCCGGGATGGCGGGCAGCGTGTAGGCGTCGGAGGTGCCGATGACGGCGCGCGACTCGGTGGCGCTGAAGGTGCGCAGGCAGATCCGGTAGGACAGGTGCGACTCCAGGCCGCGCAGCCGGCCCTCCTCCAGCCGCTGGGTGGCCAGCAGCAGGTGCATGCCGAGCGAGCGGCCGACGCGGCCGATCTGTACGAACAGGTCGATGAAGTCGGGCCGCTGGGAGAGGAGTTCGCCGAACTCGTCCACGACGATCAGCAGGTACGGCAGCGGCTCCAGCGGTTCGCCGTGCGCGTCGGTGCCGCCGGCGGCCTGGCGGAGCTGGTACTCGCGCACCGAGTCGACGTTGCCGGCCTCGCGCAGCATCCGCTGACGGCGCTGCTGTTCGCCCTGCAGAGCCTGCCTCATCCGGTCGACCAGCGCGAGGTCGTCCGCGAGGTTGGTGATCAGGCCGGAGACGTGCGGCAGTTCGGTGGCGCCCGCGAAGGTGGCGCCGCCCTTGAAGTCGACCAGGACGAAGGCCAGATGCTCGGGCGCGTGCACCATGGCCATGCCGGTGACCAGGGTGCGCAGCAGTTCGCTTTTGCCGGAGCCGGTGGCGCCGACGACCAGGCCGTGCGGGCCGATGCCGCCCTGTGCCGACTCCTTGAGGTCCAGGGAGAGCGGTTCGCCGGTGCCGGTCACCCCGATCGGGATGCTGAGCAGGTCCTTCCGGTCCGGGGCGCGCCGGGAGGCGGCCGGGTCGAAGGCCGCGATGTCGGGGAAGCCGAGCATGCCGGAGAGGGAGACGTGCTCGGAGAGCACCTGGTCGCGTTCGCCGGACAGCCTGAGCGGGGCCAGGGCGCGGGCGGTCGCCTCCCGGACGGCGGGCGCGGTCTCGTCGGCCACGGCCTTCTCTACCGGCGCGTGCAGGCCGGGCGTACGGCCCTCCAGGACGAGGCCGCCGCGCCCATCGATGCGGGCGCGTACGTCCACCCGGCCCGGTTCGGAGCCTTCCTCCTGGACCAGGCACACCACATGCAGTCCCAGGTCGGGCCCGGCTTCGGTGAGCAGGTCGGCGAGCAGCGCCGCACGGGTCCAGGGCGCCTGGGGGTCGTAGTCGTCGAGGAAGACGACGAGGTGGCGGCGGGCGCCGGTGTCGCGCTGGGTGACGATGCGGCTGTTGCGCTCGGCACGCGCGGCGACGGCCCGGTCCAGTGTGCTCTGCAGGTGGTCCTGGAGCCCGGCCAGCTCGTCGGCGAGCAGGGGGACGACCTCCTGCTCGCGCAGCTGCGCCTCCTGGTCCGGCTGCTGGGCGTGCGGCAGCCATTTCACCCAGTCCCAGGCGGAGTCGCCGCCGGTGACAACGGCGACGCGCACGTCGTCGGGGGCGTGCAGCACCGACAGCTGGAGCAGCAGCGACTGGGCCAGCTCGCGGGTGCGCGGGCGCGGGCCGAGGAGGCTGACGACCCCGGCGCCGCGCAGGTCCAGCCAGGCGGCCTGGCCGTCGACGGTGCCGTGGGTGCGGACGACTTCGGCCGCGGCGTGCTGGGAGAGGGTGTCGATGTCGGCGGTGGGGTCGCTCTGGACGGGCATCTGCAGCCCGTGCGCGGAGGGGGCCGTGCCGGTGCCCACGCGCAGGTACAGGAAGTCGGCGTCGCCGGGCCGCCGTTCCCACACCCGGCGGCGTTGGGTGGCGATGGCCCACAGCCGGTCGGGGTGCGGGTAGTGCCAGGCGTCCGCCGCGCGCTGGGCGGCGCCGTTGTGCATCGCCTGCTTGCGGACGCTCGCCAGGTACTCCGAGTAGCGCTCGCGCTGCCGGTACTGGTTGCGCCGCCGGCTGCCGCGCAGCTGCATGCGCACACCGATGGTGATGCCGACCGACACCACGACGAAGGCGAAGCCGAGCAGGATCATCCACGCCTTGCCGTAGGCGACCATGTAGGCGGCCATGCTGATGCTGGACAGCAGCGGCAGCAGGAGCATCAGCCAGCCCGCCGCCCCTTGCTGCTGCGGCTGTTGGGGCGGGTTGGCCAGCGTCGTCCTGCCGTCCGGCATCGGCGGGGGCGTCATGCGGACGGGGCGGTGGAAGGGTATGCGACTCACGGGGGCTGCCTACTGACGGGGCTGAGGGCTGACGGGCGACGGGATGCGGGCGGCGGTCAGCCGGGGAAGGTCATGGTGACCGCCGTCTTGTTGGTGTCGGTGACTTCCTCGGGCGGGGTGTCCTTGGGCGGATCGCCTTCGCCGCCGCCGGAGGTCAGGGCGTTGCGGAAGTCCGTGAACAGCCTGACGATGCCGTCCTCGGCCTTGCTGAAGTTGCCGGAGGCCATGCCGACCCCGTTGGCGAGGGTGGGCAGGACGCCCTTGCTCGGGTCTTCCTTGGTGCCGAACAGTTCGGTGATCACCCGCAGCCACTCCCGGGCCACCTCGTCGGCCTCCGAGGCGGCCTTGCCCTGCCATGCGATCCGCAGTCCGCCGAGTGTGGTGCTGATGAGGCCGAGGCTGTCGGAGACGTCCTGTGCGAGGTTTTTCACCTGGGCGGCGGTGGTGTTCATGCCCCTCGGGGAGACGTCGATGACGGAGACGTCGTAGTCGGCTTGGCCGCTGTCAGCCATGACTCACCTTCCTCGGAAGTCCCGCGAGAGCGGGGGGTGTTGTCGCGAGCGCGGGATCTCGCAGTCGCGCTGACAATTCCTTACATAAGTGATAAACCTGGCGGAGGTTCCGTGGGGCCGCCGCCCCCAACACCGCACCGCCCGGCCGACGGACCGCGAGGCCGGCGCGAGAATGCCGAGGGAGACACCGTGACCGACCCGATCAACTCGCAGCACGACACGACACCGCTCCCCGCCGCGGAGGGGGGTGACGACCAGAGCGAGCCGGGAGCGGACCACGGCAAGGACCTCAGCGGTCTGGTGCCGACCGACAAGGTCGCCTGGGGTGAGCCGCCCTCCTTCAACGACGATCCGAAGAAGATCCCGTCCGACAGCGGCAGCGAGGAGCAGGGCGACACGGACCCGTCCGGGGACCTGAAGATCGACCTGGGCGCCATGCGCACCACGGAGAAGTCGGTCCTCACCGAGACCCGCGCCGCGGTGGCCAAGTACGAGGAGGTCCGCTCCAAGGTCATGGCGACCAAGGACAGCGTCTTCGGCCAGGGCGCGAAGGAGCAGGGGAAGTACGTCTTCAACCCGGCCACGCAGGGCCAGTCCTGGCAGGAGGGCGAGGACAACCCGTTCGCCGAGGCCGGCGCGCAGTTCGCCGCCGACATGAACCCGGCGCAGGAGCGGGCGTTGCTCCAGGTGGGCTCGGCGCTGGAGAAGCTGGGCGAGTACATCGCGCTGATCAACCACTCCGGGCAGGTCTACGCGCACACCGACCGGGAGTGCCGCTTCCCGGACCCGCCCGCCGCGCGCTGAACCGGCCGCCGCACACCTCGCCTCAGGCATTCTGCTGCCCGTCGTCGAGGTTGCCGAAGTTGGCGGCCTCCGCCTTGTGGTAGTTCCAGTAGCTGGTGGTCATCCGGTGGATGATGTCCTCCAGCAGGTACTCCAGGTCGTGCTGCGCCGTGTGGAACCAGGTCTTGATCTCGTCGAAGGTGCTGTAGGACGGGGTGGCCCAGTGGGTGCCGATCTCGTTCATCTTGGCGTCGATCGACGCCATGGTCGCGGTGATGGACGCGGCCTCGCGTTTGACCGAGCCGATCGCGTCGTTCAGCGCCGCGAGGTGGGCGCGCCACTCATCGGGAGTCAGTTGTTCCGCCATCGGTGGGGCACCTGCCTTTCACCAGATCCGAAGTCCAATCCCGGCGCGCGGTCGGCACGGTCGTCCCGTTCCGCGCCGTCGGCGGTCACGGAGCCTCGCCGGGCGGGAGGTCTGCCGGCAGCAGCGAGGTGAGCAGGTCCGGGTCCGCCGAGGCCAGGTCTGCGATGCTCAGGCCCAGCTCGGCCACGCGCTGGGCGTGCCGTTCGGTCATCAGCTGGAAGACCTGCCGGGCACTGCGCCCGTTGCCGAATCGCTCGCCGCGCGGCAGGGTCTCGAAGTAGCCGTGCAGCGCCTCGGTGGTCTCGGGCGCGACGGTGTACTCGTGGCTGTCGGCCTGGTGCCGCACGATGCGCACCAGTTCCGCGGAGGAGTAGTCCTGGAAGCGGAGGGTGCGGGTGAAGCGGGAGGCCAGGCCCGCGTTGGACTCCAGCAGCCGGTTCATCTCACCCGGGTAGCCCGCCACGATGACGACCACTTCGTCACGGTGGTCCTCCATCAGCTTCACCAGCGTCGAGACGGCCTCCGCGCCGAAGTCCGTCAGGTGTCCCTGCGGCACCAGCGAGTACGCCTCGTCGATGAAGAGCACCCCGCCGAGCGCCCGCCGGAAAACTGCGGTGGTCCTGGGCGCGGTGTGTCCGACGTACTCGCCGACCAGGTCGCCCCGGTCAGCCTCCACCAGGTGGCCGCGGCTGAGCAGTCCGAGGGCGGCCAGGAAGCCGCCGTAGAGCCGGGCGACCGTCGTCTTGCCGGTACCGGGGTTGCCGGCGAAGACCAGGTGGCGGCTGAGCGGCGGCGGTGAGAGCCCCGCGTCCTGCCGGATTTTGACCATCTGCATCAGCTTCGTGAGGTTCAGCACGTCCCGCTTGACCCCGTCGAGACCGACGAGCCGGTCCAACTCGACGTGCAGGCCGGCGAGTTTGTCCTCGGCCTGCTCGGCGTCACCGGACGCCTCCTGGTCGTGGGCACCGCCGCCGTCCGCCCCGCCGGCCGGACCCGCGGCGTGCGCGACGGCGGGCACGGCGGTACGCCCCTCCCGCGCTTCCGCGGGCGCCAGCGTGGGCAGTACCGGCTCGGACACGCCCTCCACCCGGCAGTCCTCGGCCGTCACCTCCGCCTCCTCGTCCCGCAGCAGGTCCTGTTCGGTCCCGTCCACGGTGCAGCGGCGCAGCAGGACGCGGGAGCGGGCTCCGGCGTAGACGGCGGGGAAGCGGCTTCCGGTGAAGTGGCAGTCCTCGTAGCGGCCTTCGCCGCCCTCCTCGACGAACAGTCCGTTCTTGGCGGCCGATGCGACCGTCGTGCCGCGGATCCGGGGCCGGGCTCCGGCACGGACGACGATGCCGCTGCCGGCTGGTTCGCGGACCGCGCCGCCCTCCACCACCGCCGTGCTGCCCTCCTCCAGCAGGAGACCGGCGGTGCCGCTGCCGGTGACGGTCACGTTCTCCAGCTGGGCTCCGGTGTCCCGGCCGATCCGCACCCCGGTCTCCGCGGTGCCGGTGATCTCGCAGTCGGCCAGCAGCGGACGGTGCGAGGTGCGCAGCCGCACCCCTTCCCGGGTGCCACTGATCCGGCAGCCGCGCAGCGCGGCGTCGCCGTCCTCCACGCACACCCCGGCCAGCCCGGCGCCGCTCACCTCGCAGTCGTCCGCGAGCAGTTCGGCACGCTCGGTCACGCGCATCCCGTACTCGGGGCTGTCGGCGACGGTGCAGCCGCGCACCCGGGCGCGAGCTCCGCCGCCCAGGTGCAGGGCGCTGTAGGCGGTGTCGCTCACGGTGCAGCCGGTAAGCGACACAGCGGCCCCGTCGACCGCGTACAGCCCGTTGGCCGCGGCGCGGGCGAAGGTGGAGTCGTGTGCCACGACCGTGCCCGAGCCACTGACCACGAGCGCGGTGTCCTCGCAGTCGAGCGCCCGCACCGCCGTCAGCTCCGCGGCGGCCTCGGCGGTGACCAGCACCGCGGCGCCGGAGGTGTGGTGCACATGGCACGCGTCCAGCAGGACGGCGCTGCCGCCGTCCGCCAGCACTCCGGCCCCGGCGGTGCGGAAGATCTCGCAACCGCGCAGCCGCACGCCCTGGGTACCGCGGATCGTGCGGGGCTCGACCTCACGGGGAAGGGCCGAGCCCCTGTTCTGGGGGTGCGGGTCGCTCTCCCGCACCGGGCTGCCGTCCGTGCCCGCCATGCCGCGCAGCCAGACGCCCTGGCCGCCCGTCTCGTGCAGCCGGCACTCGCGCAGCGTGGCGCCCGCGTGCCCCTCCGCGAAGACGGCGGCGGCGCCGCTGCCGCGTATCTCGCAGCGGGTCAGGGTCGCGTGGGCGCCGGCGGTCAGAACGACGCCGCGCCCGGTCGCTCCGTCCAGCAGCGCGTCGGTCAGTTCGGCACGCGCCTCGTCGCCGGCCACCAGGCCGTCCCCGGCGCAGCCGCCGACGGTCAGGCCCTCCAGCGTCGTGCGGCTGGTGCCCGAGAGCCACAGGGCCGCACCCTCGGCCTGCCGTACCGAGCAGCCGGTCATAAGCGGTGCCGCCGTTCCGGCGACCTCAACGCGGCCGCCGATGATCTCGCAGTCCCGCAGCACCGGTTCGCCGCCACGCAGCAGCACGGCCGCCTCGCGGGGCGCGGTGGCGGACAGGACGAAGCCGCTCAGTTCGGCACGGCCGGCTTGCACGGTCAGGGCCGGGCCCCGCGCGGCGACCAGCCGCACCTCGCCCTTGGCGACCAGGCTGACGTCCTTGTTGAGTACGACGCTCTCGGTGTAGGTGCCGGCCTGGACGGTGATCACGGCGCCCGGCCGGGCTCCCCGCACTGCCGCTCCGATGGTGCGGTGCGCGCCCCAACTGCCGGGCGCCACCCGCTGCGCGGCCGCCTTCACCGTGGGCCCCCGGCCGTTGCCCGGGCCCGCACGTGGCGGCCGGTCACAGACTGCTCCCCAGGTTGGCCAGCCAGCCGAAGAGGCCGAAGACACCGACGGCCAGCGGCAGAGCGACCACCGCGAGGAAGGTGGCCACCGCCGACGGCCACGTGGGACGCTCCTGCTCGACGGGGCGCAGCGCGGCACCGAAGGCGAGGAACAGACCGCAGCCGACCAGCACCAGCCCGGCGGCGAAGGCGGCGAGCGGCCCGGCGGTGCGGGAGTCGAAGAGAAACTCGGGCAGCCGGATCGCCAGCGCCAGTAACCCGATCACTCCGGCGGCCAGTTGTGGCATCACGGCGGCCAGTACCCGCACCGAGCCTGCCTGGAGCAGCAGCCCGACGCTGACCACGGCGGCCAGGGCGAGCGCGCTGGTACCACGGGAGGCGCTCAGGACCAGCAGCGCGGCGGTGAGCACCGTCGCGGTCAGCACGCTGAGCAGGGTGAGCAGCGCGTTCCCGCGGCGCACCACGGTGGCCACGTCCGCACTGTCCAGGGCCGGCATGCCGGTGTCCGGTCCGATGGGGACGAGTACCGCGATCTGGCTGCTCACCCGGGGCAGCAGGCCGGCCACCAGGTACAGCGCCAGGGCCACCACGGCGGCCGAGCCGGTGAGGCCCGCGTGCAACGCGGTCAGCGGCACCACGCACAACGCGGCCACGGCGGTGACCAGTTGGAGGACCACGGTGGACGGCGCCGGCAGCGCCACCAGCCCTGCGAGCGCGCCGAGCACGGCGGTGATCGCGACCAGCACCGGGGTGGCGACCGGCCCGTGCAGCGGTGCGCCCAGTCCGGCGCAGGCCATCAGTGGGCAGGCCGTCAGCGCCAGGAGCTGGCGGACCCCGCCCGGCAGCGGCCAGTTCTTACGGGTCGCGTACCAGGCGAGCAGCGCCGAGGCCAGCGCGGCGAGCGCGAAGAGCAGCACGGCCGGACCGGCCGACCGGTGTGCCCCGAGCCATCCCGCGGCGACGACGGTCACCAGCAGACCTGCCCCCAGCGCCGCCTGGGCGCGGCGGCGGGCGCTCCACAGACCGCCGTGCTCACGGGCCGTCGTCACCTGTTCGTCCAGGTCGGTGACGGTCAACTCGCCCCACTCGCCATCCCGGTGGTCGCGCAGGTAGAGCGTGGCACCGTCCACGATGCCCGCGCCGGCCAGTGAGTCGCCGGGGGCAAGGAGGGAGCCCCCTGACTCGGCCAGCGACCAAACGGGAGGCATCGCCTCGGATTCGGGCTGGCCGCACAGGGCGGCGAGCCGAGGGGCGTACTCGGCGATCGGGGCCTGCGCCGGGAGCGCGAGGTCGACGCGCCTGCGGTCACCGACCACGGTGACCCGGCAGCGTTCATCGGGCACGGACGATTCCTTCGGTGGTGTCGAGCTTCAAGGCCGCGGGGCGTGGCGGGACCCGCACGCCGCAGGGGGAGTCAGTGCCGCCAGGTGGAAATGTTCGACCACTCGGCGTCGCTGTAGTTGTTCCAGTTCACGTGCATGGCCTGGGCGATGCGGCCGAGCACTCCGTCGGGTCCGAACAGGCCGTTGGCCGCCATGTCCCACTCGTTCTGCATGTCCTGGTAGTAGGTGGCGGCCCGGCTCTCCCGCCAGGCGTCCACCAGTGGGGTCAGCTGGACCTTGAGGCCCTGGAGTTCGCCGGAGACCTCGGCGGCCCTGGCGTTGAGCCAGCCGCCGGCCGCGGCGAGCCCTTCGCCCACGTAGATCGGGGTGCCGTCGACATCGGCCATGATTCGCTCCTAGTGGTTGCGCCGGGATGGGCGGCGGAACACGCGGCTGTCAGGAGAAGTTGGTACCTGTCGGGGGCTTGGGCACGTCATCGCCGAGCGCGATCAGGTTGTTCACGTTCTGCTGCTCGGAGTCCTTGTAGTTGACGTAGTTGCCCTGCAGCCCCTTGGAGATCCCCTCCAGGGCGTCGTGCAGCATCCGCGCGTAGATGTCGTACTCGGCCATCAACGTCTGGAACTGGTTGTGGGCGATGCCCTGCCAGCTTGCCTCCAGGCTGGTCACGTACGTCTTCAGCTCGCTCAACTGCCCGGAGATCTCGGCAGCCGTGGACGAGGTGTTACTGGAGGCGTTGGCCAGGTACTCCGGTGTCACCCGGTAGGTCACACCGCCGACGCTCACGGAAGGCTGGTCAGCCATGGTGGGGTCCGCCCCTCTCGTTCGACACCCGTGAAGTCAAACACCGCCGCGGCCACGGCCGGGGCGTCGCGGACCCAAGTGAGCAGCGATTGAGCAGGTTCTGAGCTGCGGAGAGACGCGACCCCGCGCGGTGGCAGCGCGGGTCAGCTCACCGCTGACGGCCGGCGCTCACTCTGGTGCAGTGCCGCACGGGTGCACGCAGGGGTAACGATGTTGACTGGATCTACTGCGCGACACCCAGGATTTCTGCTGCTGGATGAGGGACGGCAACCCTTTGCTCCCGTACTCCTGGGCGCCGTGCGCGGTTTGTTCTGGTTTTTCTGCCTCGCGCAGGCGCCCGAGGCTCTGGCGACACGGAACGTGGCCTGGTAGAACTCAAGGGCTTTCTCGTGCCCAGTCGTGAGCGTGCCGCGCCACCTCCCAGACTGGGCGTGGGCCCGTGACCCGGCCCCGGCCGCGATGGCTGCCGGTACCCCGCCGATCACCACCTCGGATAGACCTGGACAATCTGACGGCATGAACTCTCAAACCCCGTCGGGCCGCCTGGGCGGATTGCTCCGCGCCGCCCGGGAGTACCCGCGCCGTGCACCGCTGACCCTCGCCTATGTCTGCCTGCTCCTGGTCAGCCACGCCTGGATCGGCCACGGGATGTCCGCCGATCGGGCGGCCACCCTGTTGGACTACCTCAGCACCAACCTGGACAACCTCCAAGACCACCCGATGACCGCGCTTCTCGGGAGCGTGCTGTTCTTCGACGGTCCGCTCACGGATGTCACCTCCCTCGAATTCGTGGGTACCTTGATCACCTTGGGCCTCGGTGTCTGCTGCTTCCTGGCCTGGGCAGAGCACCGGTGGGGAAAGGCGCGCGCCGTAGCCGTGTTCCTCGGCGGGCATGTCGCGGCCACCCTGCTCACCGCTGTCGTCACCACCGTCGCGCTGCAGCACGGCTGGTATCCAGCGGCCGTGCGGCAGGCCTTGGACTTCGGGGTCAGTTACGGCGCCCAGACCGTGCTGGCGATCGGCATACTCGCCCTGCCTCGCTGGGGCCGCCTTCCCTGGGCGGTCTTTGTGCTCGGCTGGCCCATCGGCGGTGCCGAGTGGACCGGACCGCTGCCGGACTTCACCACAGTCGGCCATCTCATCGCGGCGGTCCTTGGCTTCGGGCTGTTGGCCGTCCCGGGTTTCCGGCGGCCACGGGGCCGGGCTGCCAGGTTGTCTTCCGCTGCTCGCGGCTTCGGGGCGGACCGAGGCTGAGTTCCGGAGTCGATGTCACCGGCACCGAAACAGAGACACCCGCATCGGTCTGAGCCCCAGCGACCACGAGCGTGAGACGAGTGCGGCAGCAGCGTCTCACCGCTGGTTGTATGTGCCCAGCTCAACTACGAGTGGTCGGCACGGCGACAGGGCTCTGGTGCAAGGCGGGGTCATCCGCCGAGCGCGATCGGGCCGAGGCCGGAGGGCAGTTGACGCGCGGCAGGTGTCACGGCTTCGTGCGCTGTGGTGAACCGGCCGAGGTCCTCGCCGATGAGGCGTCTGCCCACCCCGTACGTGCCCTCGCTGTTCGCGGTCAGGCAGGGGACGACAACGGTCAGGCACGGGCGGGTGGTGGTCGAGAAGCGCAGCGCCCGGTGGCTCGTGAACGGGTATGGCCCGCTCCGCGAGTTTCACCGGAACGAGCAACCTCATCTCGTTTCCGGCGCTCCTACCCCCCGTGAAGAAAACATGGAACGCAATCGCGTTGGCGGCAGCTGTGGCTGCCCTGGGCATGACCGGGGTGGCCCAGGCGGGCACACCGCCCACCGGTCTCGGGCACGGCTACCACAACGGTGACGTGCAGATCAGCGCGAGCCGGAACGCCAACGGTGACTTCGTGCTGGTGGATCCCGAGCGCGGCGGTCTCCAGGTGCGCAACGTGGCCAACGACTACTACCAAGGCTGGGGCCAGGGCAGTCCGTCCTCGGACGCCGACAACGTCTGGGGCAACGGAAGCAAGGACGACCGGCAGACCACCGACGTGGACGCCTACTTCGCGGCCGCACGGACCTGGGACTACTTCCTGAAACAGCATGGGAGGCACGGCATTCACGACGACGGGGTGGGGCCCCGGTTGTTCACCGACGTGGGCCCGCCCGGTGAATTCTTCGCCCAGTACGACCCGGAGTGCGGTTGCATGGCCCTGGGCCCGGCGGCAGGTGGCAATGCCGCATGGAACACCACCGACGTGGTGGCGCACGAGATGACCCACGGGATCACCGGCATGACCGCAGGCCTGGATCTGAACGGCGAGGCCGGGGGCCTGAACGAGTCCACAAGCGACATCTTCGGCACCCTGGTGGAGTTCTCGGCGGACAACGGCAAGGACCGGCCGGACTACACCATCGGTGAGGGCGTGAGCGGCAGACCCTTGCGGTACATGGATGATCCCACCAAGGACGGTGTGTCCAAGGGGTGTTGGACGCCGGGTGTCGGAGGGGGAGAGGAACCCAATCACCAGATCGGTGGGATCAGCAACAAGTTCTTCTACCAGTTGGCCGTGGGTAGCGGGAAGTCGCAGTGGGGGGACAGCCCGACCTGCGGTGGAGCGCCGGCGGTCACAGGTATCGGCAACGACAAAGCCGGGAGAATCTGGTACCGCGCGCTGACCCGCTACCTGGTGCCCAACTCCAACTTCTCCGGTGCCCGTGCGGCGAGCCTGCGCGCCGCGGCCGATTTGTACGGCGCGGACAGCACCGAAGTCAAGACCGTGGCCGCGGCATGGCTCGCGGTCGGGGTTGACGGCAGCGACCCGGTGCCCCCAGCACCGCAGGCCCCGTCGTTGAAGTGGGTCAACTACCAGCGCAGCGCGGTCGGTGCGGAGATCATGGTGCGGCTGCGGGCACCCGACCCGCAGCGTCAGCGCGTCACTTTCACCGCCACCGGCCTGCCTCCGGGTCTGACTCTGAACCCAGCCACCGGTGTGGTCACCGGCATCCCCACCCAGCAGGGCAAGTTCGAGGTCACGTTCGCCGCGGCCGACAGCGATGGCAACGCCTCGAACCGTCAGATGAGCTGGGAGGTCGGGCCCCCGGTGAGGTCTTTCCGATCTTGAGCTGCGTTCCTCGAACGGGAAGTCTCGCTCGAGGAACGCAGCCGGTATCGGGAATGAGAGCAGGACCTCTTGGTAGCTCGGAGGGTGTCTACGCCATTCCCTGTACCAGGAGGTCCTGTTGTCGCAGTTGTACGCCACCGTGGAGGCGGAGTCGGCCACCCTCGCGTGCGACCGTGCGACCGTGCGACCGTGCGACCGTGCGACCGTGCGACCGTGCGACCGTGCGACCGTGTGGCTCTCGGTTCGGAGACGCCGTCGGCGACGGGGTGCGCGAGCGCCGCTACCCGACCGACCTCCGGCCCGAGAGCCTCGCCCAACACCCGGCGAACCTGTGCACGGTTGCTCAGGCGTTCCTCCGCCACATGAGGACGGCGGCGACGGCCAGCAACACGATCGCCGCCACGTCGATCCGTGCCACGCGCATCGTCGCGCTGTTGAGACCCGGTGTGGAATACGCAAGGAGCAGGAACGCTCCCATACTGATCACCCCGGCCGTGACGGCGGGGACGCGCAGCGACGGAACGAAGGCGGCGCAGATCAGGGACAGTCCAACAAGCGCCAGCAGGACGGCCCTATGGCGCAGGAGCACCGTCAGGTCGGCGGAGTCGGCGCCGTCGACTGACACCCCGTATGCCGTCGTGATCCGGGATGGCGCGACCGCGACGAAGCCGGGAAGGAGATTCACCGCCCCGACGAGAAGAAGCAGGGTGGTCGCAACGCGGTCAAGCCACATGTCAGTTCTTCCAAGGGGTGGGGGAGGGACAGCCCCTAGCATGTCTGTATGCAACCGGCGTCGCTTTCAGAAACATGCCGTGATCAGGCTGTGCTGTGGTTGTGGCCCGGTCAGGCGCTGTATGTCGGCCCGTCCCTGGTGTTGGACGTCCACTCCGGCTCGGTGAGCTGTCTGGCGGTGGGAGTCGACGCGGAGTTCACCGTCTGGCTGGAGAACGGCCCCTGCCATGTCACCCGTACGGCACTGATTGCGGCGCGGGTGCGGCACCGCATCGTCGCTCACGGGGACCGGATGGCCTTCTGCTACCTGGACCCCGTTTCGGCGCGGGAGACGGCGTGCCGTCGGATGATGAGCGGGGACGCCGAGCTGGCGCTGGGGCACCGGCACGAGCTCGAACTCTCCCGGCTGGCCGGGGTGATGGACGGGGGTACTTCCGTACCGGCTGCCCGGCACTGGCTGGATCTCGCCGGCCACGACGACGCCGCGGAGACCAGGGACGCACGGATCCGGCAGGCTACCCGACGGCTGTCGGAGGACGCCGGGCAGCAGCTCTCGGCGCAGAAACTGGCGGCGGAGGTCGGCCTGTCCGTGTCGACGTTCCTCCGGCTCTTCCGGGCCCAGACGGGGACGACGTTCCGCCGCTACCGCCTGTGGACGCGCATGTTGCGGGTGGCCACCCTCCTGGAGACATGGCCGGATCTGAGCACGGCGGCGGTGGAGGCGGGCTTTGCCAGCCCCTCCCACTTCAGCAGCGCCTTCCACGCGATGTTCGGTCTCCGCCCCAGCCGGCTCCTCGCCGGGGACGTGACGATCAGAGCCGCGTGAAATCCTCGCTTGGGGTATCGGTAGCTCTTCTCAGGGCTCTTCGGTGTTTATCGCCCTCGGACCAACGCGGTGGAGTGGGGGAGTCCTTGCGCGCATGTGCCACCTCGGCGCCGGCGCGGGCGACCTTAGTAGTCCTCGTGGCCAGGGCGTTGCCGGGTGGGCATGGAATAGCGGCAGCAGTGCGCTGACCGTCCGTCACGAAGTGCGGTCGTGAGCGAAGTGGCGTGAAAGCAAGTCGGCGACAAGAAACGTGGGTAAGGATGGCCTGCAAGGCGCTCCATGCCTAACGACTGGGGTTAACCGGGGGGAACTTCATGCGCGCATTCTTGCGCCCTGTCGAGGGACGCAGCGGGGGCCCGGGATCTGTACCCAAAGCGGAACCGGCCGCTCATCGTCCGGAAAGGAACCGGCCCCGGATACTGGGCCGGACGATCCGGGGCACCCCCTGGCCGCCACCGACGGCCTCTTGGTCGACGGCCTCTTGGTCGACGGCCTCTTGGCCGGCGACCTCTTCGTGAATTCTCACCTGTTCCCCTGTTGTGCGTTCCCGTGAACACGCCATTTTGCTGGACGGGCAGATTGACTGATCTGCCGTTAGGTTCTCGTAAAGGTGAAGCTTAAATGGAATTAGGTATTCTCGGCCCCCTCCAGGTTCTTGATGAAGGTGTCAGCGTCAAAATTCCTGGAGAGAAACTCCGGGCCATTGTCGCTGTCCTCGCCCTTTCCCCGGGGCGGCCGGTTTCCAGGAACGAGCTGATCGATGAACTGTGGGGTGAGCAGCCACCCAGGAACGCCGAGAACTCCCTGCACGGTCACATCGCTCGGCTCCGCCGGGTACTCGCCGCCCGCACGGGCAAGCGTTCGCTGCGCGAAGTCGTCGAGACATCGCCCTCCGGATACGCGCTGACCGCTCCCGAACTCGAGGTCGACGCCGCTCGCTTCGAGGAACTCGTGCACCACGCCGAGATCGTGGAGGAACGAGAACCGGATCGCGCCGCAGGACTGCTCACCGAGGCGGTCGGCCTCTGGCGCGGACCCGCACTCGTCGATGCGGGGCAGGGTGTGATCTGCCGCATGGCCTACACCCGGCTTCAGCAGACCCGGATCGCTGCCTGCGAGCGGCTGTTTGCTGCCCGCCTGAAACTGAACCAGCACCGTTCCGTCATCCCCGAGCTCGAACAGATGCATGCCATGTATCCGTTTCATGAGCGCTTCTGCGAGCAGCTCATCACTGCCCTCTATCGGTCCGGTCGGCAGGCGGACGCGCTCGACACCTACACCCAGATGTGTGAGCGCCTCTCGCACAGCCTGGGACTTGATCCCGGACGCGAGTTGAGGGACACGTTCTACGGGATCCTGCGTCAGGACCCGGCCCTACTGTGACCTGGCAAGCCGCCCGATTCGGGCCCAGCTGATCCGAGCAAGCGTGTGATGTCGTGCACCTGGTCTGCCAGTCACCGGTCATCCACGCTGTTCGGCTCCCGGGGGGACGCGGTGCTGCGGGGGGCGTAGGCCCGGCGACACCGCCGGCCCGAGCCCCCCGGACCGCTTCCCGCCCGGTTCGCGCCCAGTGCGGCCGCGCGGCGCCCGCGGCTCCTGTCCGCCGACAGAAGGCGACGAGCCGCGGGTGCCTCACGCCGCACGTCGTGCGCCGCGCTCCAGCATGCGGAGATGGGCCCGCAGCAGTGCCCTGGCCGGGCCGCGCACGGGGATCCGGGGTGCCTGGGACCGGTGCCACGGGAGCTGGTGCGCTGCGTCGCCGCCGTCCAGCATCGCGGCCGTGTGCGCCCCGTGCGCCACCGACATCGCCAGCCCGTGCCCGCAGCAGCCGCCGATGTACCACACGTCCGGACTTCCCAGGAGGGGACCGACGACCGGCAGGCCGTCGACGGTCATCCCGATGGTTCCCGACCAGCGATGAGAGACCTCCGCCTTCGACACGCTCGGGTGCAACAGACGCAGCCGCTCCTCCAGCCAGCCCCAGGCACCGGCCGAACCGGCCCGGTCCGGAGCCGTCGCCAGAACGGCCCTTCCGCCGCCCATCACCAGCCTCCCGTCGTGCGAGAGCCGGAAGTACGGCGCCAAGGGATGGGCATCGATCAGCGCGCAGTCGGTGCGCCCGCCCAGAGCCTCCCGCGCCTCCGCGGCCAGCGGCGCGGTGGCGATCGCGTGCACCCGCAGCGGCAGCACCGTGCCGACCGGCAGGCCGAGAGAGCCGGCCGCCGCGTTGACGGCCAACACCGCTTTGCCGGTCCGCACCGTGCCACCCGGGAAGACCAGAGTGGCGCCGTCGCCCCCGCCCGCCGCCGCACCGGAACGGATCGCCAGCAGCGGGCTGTTCCCCAAGAAGCGAACGCCTTTGGCGGCGCAGGCACGTGCCAGGGCACCGCTGAGCGCGGCCGGGTCGAGGGTGGCGGAGCGGTACAACAGCCCAGCGTGAAAGGGCACGTCCAGGCGGTCGTGTATCCCCGCCGCCGAGAGGACCGGTACATCCAGTCCCAGCGACCGGTAGGACTCCGCCTGCCGCGAGAGCGCCACCAGCCCCGCGGCCGCACGACTGGCCACCAACTGCTCGCCGGTACGCAGTCCACACGGCGTACCCAGGCGTGCACACAGCTCGACAACCCGGTCCACGGCGTCGACGCTGGCCAGGTACATCCGGCGGGCGGTGGAGGGACCGTAGCGGCGGACGGCCTTGTCGATGGCCGGCCCGACGCGGGGTCCGAGCAGTCCGGTGCCTCGTCCGCTCGCGCCGGCGGCCGGGCGTTCGGCGTCCACGACCAGGATGTCGAGGGAAGGACTGCGCTCGGCCAGGTAGTAGGCGGTGGCGAGCCCGGCCAGTCCCGCGCCGACCACGGTCACGTCCGCGGTGACAACACCGAGCACCCGGTGCGGCGGTGCGAGGGCGGCGGGAGGGCCGGCCGGATCACGGTCGGCCGGTGCCCAGCAAGGCTCCCCGGCCGGGGGATGCCTCATGGTGCCTCCAAGGACGGTTGGGTTTCGGGTGCAGCACGGTCGGCGGGGGTGGCCCGGCGCGGTTCGGACAGGGTGTGGAACCCCCGGTCGTGCCAGAGCAGCGGCTGGCCGCTGCCCCTGCGCACCGCCTCGATCCGGCCGACCACCAGGCAGTGGTCGCCGTACCGGCGGATGTCCTCGGACAGGCACACCGACCAGGCGAGCGCGTCCTCCAGCACCGGCACCGCGAGCACATGGCGATGGGCCTGACGGGCGAACCGCTCAGCGGAGCCGACCTGGGGGTTCGCGAAGAGTTTCGCGCGCTCCTGCTGCGACTGGTGCAGCAGGTTGACGGCGAACCGCCCCTGCCCCTCGATCACCGCGAGGGTCCGCGAACCGGCTCCCAGACAAACGAGCAGCAGGGGCGGGGCGGCGGAGAGCGAGGTCACCGCGGAGACGGTCGACCCCACCGGGCCACTGCGGCCCTGAGCGGTGACCACACTGACACCGGACGCCAGCTTGGCGTAGAAGTCCAGACAGGCCGAAGCGTGCGCGCCGGGTTCGTCGAGCGCAGTGGCCGCGTCCGTCTCACCGCGGGATGCTCCGGCCATGACCTGACGCATCACCAGGCTCCTTTCATGGGTGTGGGTGCCTGCGTGCACACGGCCTGGACTACCGGCCGCTTTCGAGTGCGTCGCGCAGCGCGGTGAGCGTGGACCGCATCGTGGTCCGGTTGCGCGCGGTCCGGCGTACGACACCGGTGAGCAGCGGAGCGACGGCGGTGATCAGTCTGCCTGGCAGGCCCGAGCGCCTGTCCTGCCACTCCTCCGTGACCTCGCAGCCGTGGGGAAGCTGAACGAAGCGGTAGGTCCAGCGGGACAGCGGGAGGCCGAACAGGCTGACGTCGAAGGCGAACACACGGCCCGGGGTGGCCTCCACGACCGTGCACAGGGTCACCCACGGCAGCCAGGAGGCCCGGTTGCGGCCGAGGAAGCGCATACCCTTGCGGGGGAGAGCGCCGCGCCCGATGATCCACGCGCCACGGCACTCAGGGCTCCACTCGCCCATCCGCGCGACGTCGCTGACGGCGGCGTAGGCCACCTCCGGCGGCACCTGGGCGATGATGCTCTCGGCCACCCGCGGGGCGGCGGTCACGTCGCTCACGACGGCACCTCTTCCGGTACCCGGCGGCCGGGGGCCTTCCGGCCGGGCATCCACCAGTTCCAGCGGGTCATCAGGCGCATCGAGGCCGGCACCACGAGCAGCCGGACAACGGTCGCGTCGAGCGCGATCGCCACCGCCATGCCGATGCCGATCTGCTGGATCGGCAGGATTCCGGTGAACGCGAACGCCGTGAAGACCGCGACCATGAGGACCGCCGCGCCGGAGATCAGCGGTGCGGTGGCGGCCATCCCCCGGGCCACACTGCCGGTGTCGTCGCCGGTGCTGACGTAGTCCTCCCGGACACGGCTGAGCAGGAAGACCTCGTAGTCCGTGCTGAGGCTGAACAGCAGTGTCACCAGCAGTACCGGCACGAAGTTCGTGAGGTACCCGCTCTCATCGAATCCGAGCAGCCCGCTGCCCAGCCCGTCCTGGAACACCAGGACCAGTACGCCGTACGTGGCGGCCATCGAGACCAGGTTCATCACGATGGCCACGAGCGGCAGGAACACGGACCGGAAGGTGAGGAGCAGCAGCAGGTAGATAACCGCGAGCATGGTGCCGATGACGGTCAGCAGGCTGTCCGAGATCACCTTGTTGGCATCGACGCCCTCGGCGGTCTCGCCTCCGACGTAGACCTGCCAGCCGTCCGCCGACGGGAGGCCGGCGGACTCGGCGCGCACCGAGCCGAGCAGTTTCCGCACGGACTCAGCGGACGCGGTGTCGCCACCGACCACCTCGAGCACCAGCGTCCGGCTGTCCGCGGAGACGAAGTGGCGGACCGTACCGCGCAGGTCGTCCGGAAGCCGGGACATCGCCTGTGGTGCCAGGGCCGCGAACGGAGTTTCCGCGTCCACCTTGCGCAGCGCGTCCACGACGGAGTCGACGCGTACCGCACCGCGCAGGCCCGCGAGTTCATCGTGCAGGCGCACCAGTCGGGCGGAGTCCTTCGCCGAACGCTGGGCAAGGGGCGTGCGGGACTCGACGACGACCTGGATCGGAGAGGCGCTGCCCACGCCGAACTGGTCCTTGGCCGTGTCGTACCCCTCGCGGACAGCGGAGGTGGCGGGCACCACCCGGGCGTCCGGCGTGAAGGTCTCCAGCCCCAGGGAGGGCACGGCCAGCAGGCCCATTCCCGTGAGGCTGATCACCAGGAAGAGCACAGGGCGGCGCATGACCGCCCGGGTCACGGCCGCCCAGCGGCCGTGGTCCCGTTGGTCTGTCCCTCGCGCACGCCGGCGACGGCCGACCGTGCCCCACTCGATACGCGGACCCAGCAGGTGCAGCAGAACGGGCAGCAGCAGCACGCTGGTGAGGATGGCGAAGGCCACCACGAGGACGGCGCCGAGCGCCATCGACCAGATGACGTTGAGGTCGACCAGGAAGAGGGTGGACATGGCGGCCACGATGGTGACGCCGGAGGCCACCACAGTCTCCCCAGAGGTGCGCAGGGTGCGGGTGACGGCGTGTTCCACGGCCTGCGCGGACGGCTTCTGGCCTTCTGCGCGCAGTTCGCCCTTGAAGCGCATGATGACGAAGAGGGAGTAGTCGACGCCCACGCCCAGGCCGAGCATGGTCGCCGCGTTCTGCACGAAGAGGGACAGTTCCATGTGCCGGGCGATGACGGCGAGCAGGCCCAGGGTGAACGCCACTGACGTGATGCCCACCAGCAGGGAGGCCAGAGCGGCGGCCACGCTGCGGAACAGCAGCAGGAGCACGATCATGATCAGGGGGAGGGTGACCAGTTCGGCCCGGATCAGCCCGCGTTCGCTGAGATGGTTGACCTCGCCCCACAGCGCGGCCTGGCTCACCAGGGCGACATCAAGGCCCTGTGGGGAGTACTCGTCGCTCAACTTGCCCTGGATCTCGGGCAGTACGCGGCGGGCGGTGCCGTCGTCGAGCCTGGAGCCGATGCGCACCAGGGTGGTGCGGTGGTCCCTGCCGAGGAAGGAGGCGCGGGTCTGCTCCGCGGCGAGGGTGGTGTAGCCGTAGCCGCTGGTGGCCTTCAGATCGGGGTCGTTGAGCACGCGGTCGGCGACGGACCGCACCCGGGTGGCGAAAGCGGGGTCGCCTTCGGCGTGGCGGGTGTCCTTCACGACGAGGGTGAGCGAGGTGGCGCCGCGCCCTTCGAACCCGTTGGTGACCCGTTGGGCGGCGGCCACGGAATCCGAGCCGGACACGTACCATCCGCCTCCGCTGAGCGATTCGGTCAGCTGAGTGGCCCCCCAGCCCGCCATCAGGAGGAGCAGCAACCACAGGGCTGCCAGCGGTCGGCGCCGGCGGCGGGTGAACCCGGCGATGCGATCGGGCAGGCGGGAGAGGGGGCCCCGCCTGCCCGGGCCTGCCGCCTGTTCGAGGCCGACCGGTAGGGCCGGCTCCCGGGGGGCGGAGCGGGTCGTCCGCTCCGTCATGCCCGGATCTCGATTCCGTGCCCGCGGTCGTCGGTGAGAATCTCCATCAGCGCCCGGTTCCCTGTGGTGAGGCGCTCGCGCCGTCCCGTGGCCTTGTTGTGGATCTCCAGCTCACAGGAGGCGATCTTGGTGTTGAGGCAGTGCTTGATGCCACCGGGCGGGTTGTAGTAGTTGAGTCCCACGAAGTGCTCCGGACTGGCGCTGAACCGGCCGCGGATGGCTACGCTCTCGTCGGATGTGGCGAAGTTCCAGTAGAAGTAGCCGAAGTCGGCCTTGGCGCGGAGCGCCTGACCGAGAGAGACCAGCGAGTAGTCCCGGTCCTTGTGCCGGAGCACCAGGAAGGTGACCATCGGGGTGGTCACCGGCCCGGCGATCCGGGTGCGCCCGGTGACGATCTCCAGGAAGCTGTCGGGTTCCTCGTCGAAGCCGGCAACCTGGCCGAAGGCGTAGTAGTCGGTGTGCCTGCTGCCCCAGTTGTGGTTCTGGCTACCGGTCCAGCCGTCGATGCCGATCGTCCGGCCGTTCACTGTGAGGGTTCCGTCATAGACCGCGAGCGGGACTCCGACCAGACTCTTCGCCTTGGGGAATCCGCCCGTGTACATCTTCGGCGGCAGCAGGAGGAGCGGCGGCTCGTCGCCTTTGTACGTCAGGTCCCAGGCTATGTGGCCGTTGGTTCCGCACGCCTCTCCCCGCAGGGCGCCGGGTTCGAGCACCCGGTCGCCGACGCGAGCGCCGAACGAGTCGGGGCTGAACTCGCATTGGGCGATGGGGTATTCCTCCTTGGCGACCACGTGTTCGCCGGTAACCCCGTCGAAGTACACGGCCCACAGCTCACCGATCGCGGCGTCGGGCATGTCCGCGGGGGTGAAGATCGTGTACCGGATCCAGAAGGCCAGGGGCTCAGTGGGGTGGTTGCCCCGCTGGTAGAAACTTTCGTAGTGTCCCGTCCTCTGGCCCGGTCGGTAGTGCGTCCGGTTGAGCGCCGCCGCGTCGGCGGTGGCGTAGTCGATGTGCATGGGATCCCGTCTCCTCCGGTCTGCCGGTACTGGTCTGCCTGCCTTAGGCGTCCGCGGCGGTGCCGGCACCCGTCGGCACGGATCCGGCAAGGGGTCCGCGCCGTTCATACAGCGTCATGACCATCCCGTACTTGGGGCGCAGGGTGATGGTTGCGTGGTTCACGACGCGGTGGGACGGCACATGCCGGAACTCGTAGCGCCGTACGAGGGCTGCCAACAGCAAGTGCGCCTCCATCAGGGCGAAGTGCTTGCCGATGCACAGGTGTGGGCCGGCGCCGAACGGCATGTACGAGAACCGGTACCGCCCCTTTCTGTTCTCCTCCGCGAAGTGGTCGGGGTGGAAGCGCTCCGGGTCGGTCCAATGGCGCTCGTGGCGGTGGATGTTGAACAGGTTCACCAGCACCCGGGAGCCCTTCGGCACGTGGTACCCGCCGAGCTGGGTGTCCTTGAGCGTCAAGCGCGGAATGATCGGGGCCGAGGGGTACAGCCGCAGCGCCTCCTCGAAGACCTGGAGCGCGTACGGCATCGAGGACAGGTCCTCAACGGTGGGCATCCGGTCGGCTCCGGCCAGCACCCCGTCCACCTCCCGCTGCACCCGGCGCAACACCTCACGATGCTGGGAGAGCAGGTAGAAGGCCCAGGTGAGGGTGACGGCGGTGGTCTCGTGCCCGGCAGCGAAGGTGGTGATGATCTCGTCGCGCAGCTCACGGTCGTTCATCTGCTGGCCCGTGTCGGCGTCCCGCGCCGCGAGCAACATGTCGAGCAGGTCGTTCCCTCCGCCCTCGGGTACTCCCGCCGCGCGGCGCTCCTCGATGACGCTGTACATCATCTCGTCGATCCCGTCCATCACTTGATGGAAGCGGCGGTTGCGCGGGGTGGGCCAGCTGGTGGGCGGACTGAACGGGTTCTGCAGCCGGTCGAACGCGTAGTTGACTGCCACGTCCACGGCCTCGGGGCTGAGCGCCTCCCGGGTTCGGCTGACGTCCGTGCTGAACATACAGCGGCTGACGATGTCCAACGTGACCCGCATCATCTCGCCGTGCAGGTCGATCTGATGGCCGGAGGCGTAGGTGGCCTCCATGTGGGCGATCTGGTCCGCCGTGGAGTCAGCCATCGAACGGAACATGCCGGAGAGGGCCTGCTTGGAGTAGATCGGCTGCATCATGCGCCGGTTGCGCATCCAGCTCTCGTGGTCATCACTGGTGAGCAGGCCCTCGCCCAGGATCAGCCGGAGCGGGTTGTCCGGGCCGAGCTTGCCGTACGTGGCGCTGTCGGTGAGCACCTCGCCGGCCAGCTCGGGGCTGGAGACGCCGTGCACGACGAGCGGACCCAGTCGGTAGCGCACGAGGTCGCCGTGGTCCCGCCATCCCTTCTGCATGGCGTCCAGGATGTTCCTGCGGAAATCCACCACGTTGCCGAGCATCGGCATGCCGTCCGCTTCCGGAGCGGGCTGCAGCCCAGCCGACGCTCGGCTCGCTGTGGTGAGCGGCGCCGTCTCCAGCGGGGGCCGTTTGTCCTGTCCGTGTGTCATCTCCCGCACCTCCTCCGTCACTTGCGCCCCAGGGCGCAGACCCAGCCGAGAGAGCGGCGCGGCTCGGCGACGAACCGGGTCTCCCGGAACCCGGCCTTGCCGAGCATCTCCGCCAGTTCCGCCCCGGAGAGGATGTGCAGCCCGTCGCGCTCCGACCGCTCGGTGAACCGCCGACCGAAGAAGCGCTGTACCAGGGACGGGTCGGTGTCCGCCTCCCGGCTCATCTCCAGGGTGATCGACACCTGGCCCCCTGGCCGGAGTACCCGGTAGGCCTCGGCCAGCCCCTGCATGGGGTCGGGCCAGAAGTAGAAGGTCTCGATGGCACACACCTGGTCGAAGCCGCCGTCTTCGTACGGCAGGGCGGCCGAATCGCCGTGCCGGACCTCCACCTGGCGCCGGGCGACGCCCTCGACGTTGCGCCGCACGGCCTGGCTCACCATGTCCATCGAGTAGTCGACGCCCGCGACGAAGCCCCGGGACGCCCGCTGCGACAGCAGCTTCACTGCCATGCCGCCCCCGCAGCCCACGTCGAGGACACGCTGGGCGCGGGTTACGTCCATGTGCTCGATCGCCCACACGGTCAGGGAGCGGTGCTGAAGCGCCATCAGATGCCCGACCAGCTGCCCGGCCGAGCCGGCCGGCTGCCGGAAGTTCGTCTCGACCAGTTCGAGCGGTTTCTTGAGCAGCGTGCCGATCATCCGGGATTCCCTTCGGGACTTCAGTGTGGGACGCGATCCTGCTGGCGGCGGAGAAGATGACCGCGGCCCCCGCGGCCGGGAACACGCCACCGGGAGCGCACATCACACCTGGACGTGCGCGTCGCCGTGCTGACGGGGCTCACGTGACGACCTGTCATGTGCCCGCCTCGGGAGTCGGACACACTGAGCACTGCCCGGGGGCCCGCGCGGAGAGGGCAGGATTCGAACCTGCGAGGGCTTTCGCCCGATCCGAGTTGCCTCGGAACCCCGTTGGGCCACTTCGGGTACCTCTCCCTGCGGCGAAGAGCAACCGAGGTCTTCCTCGCCGGTGCCCTTGATTGTGCTGCAGGGCTCTGACATTCCGCTGATACGGTCCTTAGACCCCCAGCTCACTTCCGGACAAGGCTTGTGATGCAGGTGAGGGCCGCAGACAGCCGCGACACAGGTCAGCAGAGACCGGGGATAGGGTGGGCTTCGTGGCAGACAGCCCGCTGTCCCTCGTACGCGAGGAGAACGACCCTTACTGCTTGCGTGAGGACGAGCCCGGCACATTGCTGGCCCGGTCGCGCTGGCGCCGGCTCGTCGTGCTCGGCGACGGCAGGACGGAGCGGCGCGCCGAGCGCGTCGACGGCTACGGCCAGGAGCCCTGGTATGACAGGGTCGCCGACGCGCTGCGCTTGGTACACCCCGGGCTCGCGTACCTCAACCTGCTCGGCAGACGGGAGCAGCGGGCGGCCGATGTGCGCTCCAGGCAGCTGCCCGAGGCGCTCGCCTTCCGTGGCGACTTGGCGGTGGTCCATCTGGCCGGCCACGACCTGCTGCACTCGGCGTTCGACACGAGCGCGCTGGGGACGGAGATCGTCCGGATCATCGCTCCGCTGCGCGAAAGCGGCTACGACGTCATGCTGGTGGAACCCTTCGACCTGACGCAGTCACCTTGCGTGCCGCGACAGCACAAGGAAGCACTGCGCACCCGTCAGCGGTTGCAGACGGGGCGGTCCCAAACGCTGGCTCTGCGGCACGGAGCGCTCCATGTGGACCTGTCCGCCTGCCTGCCGGAGGCGGCTGCGTCCTTCTGGGCCGACGACCGGATCACCCCCAACGGCAGCGGGCACGCCGTCGCGGCGGCCGCGGTGGTGCGTGCGCTCGGGGAGCATCTGCGGACCGGCCGAGCGGCCGGCCGCCCGGCGTTCCCCGCCGTGGGCGAGGGGACAGGCTGACCTGGCCCCTGCGCGGGCCCAGACGGCTGCCGGCCCGGTCGGTCGCTTCGCCGGGGCACTCAGCTTTCGAGACTCTCCTTGAGCCTTCGCAAAGTGGCGCGCATGCCCACCTGGTTGGCCAGGTGGCGCTGGTCGGCGCGAGTGCCGGTGAAGACACGGCCGAGGAACTGGGTGAGACCACTCCACCGCCCGGTGCGCAGGTCCTGCCAGTGCTCGACCACCCTGGTGCCCTCGGCCTCCGCGGCGAACCGGTAGCCCCACAGGGCCACCGGAAGTCCGAACGTCGTGACCCGGAACGCGAAACCGTTCCCAGGCGCGGCCTGGGTGACGCGGCATTCGGTGAACCACAGCCACGGCCCCTTGCGGTTGAAGCCGATGAACCGCGCACCGAGGGCCACCGGCCCGCGCGGCACCCCCCACACGGCTTTGCACTCCGGGCTCCAGTTCCCCATCGCCCGCACGTCGGCCACGGCGTCGTACACCTGCTCCACAGGCGCGATGATGAAGATGCTCTCCTCGACCCGCCACCGGCGTTCGACCGGACTCATCCCTTGATTTCCCTCCGGCGCCGTGTACCTGTCAGGCACGGGTGAGCAACAGTACCGCGTTCTGGCCGCCGAACCCGAAGGAGTTGCTGACCACCACTTCGACCGGCGTCTCACGCCCTTCCTTGGCCACGACGTCCAGCTCGATCTCGGGGTCGAGGGTCTCCAGGTTGGCGGTCGGCGGGACGAACGACTCCTCGAGGGTCAGCACGGATGTCACCGCCTCGATTGCTCCCGACGCGGCGAGAGAGTGGCCCACCACGCCCTTGACCGAGGTGACCAGGGGCCGGTCGCCCAGCACTCCGCGGATCATGCGTGCTTCCGTAGCATCGTTGATCACGGTCGCCGTGCCGTGCGCGTTGACGTGGTCGACCTCGTCGGGTCCGATGCCGGCGTCCCGCAGGGCGGCGCGGAGCGCGAGCTCGGCGCCCACGTAGTGGGGGTCCGGTGCTGTCGCGTGGTAGGCGTCGGCGGAGGAACCGTAGCCGCTGACCATGGCACGGATCCTGGCACCGCGTGCCCGGGCGTCCTCGGCGCGCTCCAGAACCAGGACGGCGGCGCCCTCGGCCGGCACGAACCCGTCCCGGTCGGCGTCGAAGGGACGCGAGGCGGCAGTGATGTCGTCACGTCGCCGGGACAGCGCGCCCATCTGGCTGAACCCACAGACCAGCGAGGGCGTCAGGGGCGCCTCGGCGCCCCCGGTGATCACCACATCGCAGGCGCCGCTGCGCAGGAGGTCACGCGCCGTCCCGATCGCCGTCGTGCCCGAGGCGCAGGCCGTCGCCGTCACCAGAGAGGGTCCCCGGGCGCCGTACGCCATCGACACGTACCCGGCGGTCATGTTGATGGACAGCATGGGGATGAGCCGCGGTGAGACTCTGCGCGGTCCCGCGTCGAGGAGCTTGCGGTGCTGTTTCTCCCAGGTCGCGGCGCCGCCGATGCCGTTGCCGAGGACGACGCCGACACGGCCGCCGTCCCAGGTCGCCGGGTCCAGACCGCAGTCGGCGACCGCCTCCGCCGCGGCGACCAGCGCCAGTTGGCTGGAGCGGTCGAACCGCCAGGCCTCGCGGGCGCCGAGCTCGGCCGTCGCGTCGAAGTCGGTGACGGCACAGGCGAAGTTCGCCGGGATATCCGCCAGGGCCGGTACGGCAGTTGCCTGCGTGCCGGCTCCCAGACGGATCCGCTCCCACGAGGCCGCCGTCCCGATCCCGGCCGCGGTCACCATGCCCACGCCGGTGACCGCGGCGTCGAAACGACCGGCCGTACCTGTGCGTTCTCGCCCCATCAGGCGGCCTTCAGCTTCTCTTCGATGACGCCTGCCGCCTCAGCGAGGGTGGAGTTGGCGCCCAGCTCATCCTCGGTCAGCGGCACGCCGAACTCCTCCTCTGCGGACACGGACAGTTCGACCAGGGCGAGCGAGTCCATTTCCAGTCGGCTGAAGGTGTCGTCAGGCCGGATCTCGTGTCCTTCCAGCCCGAAGCCAGTGGCCAGCAGCTTGATCAGGCGGTCATAGACGTTACTCATAGCAGGCTCCTTCGGATCGGCCGTTGTTCGGGTGGTCCTGAGGGTCGGCGGTGGCCGGTGGCCTGAGGCCGGGCGACCGCCGAAGACGGGTGGGTCGGGAACGTACCGATGGCACGCGGCCAACTGACGTGCACAGGACGGTCAGCGGGCGGGAACACCGGTCACCTCGCCGAGTGCGGCGGAGTGTTGCTCCCCTTGGTGGAACCGGTCAAGGAGGCCGACGTAGGCGGGGTGGGCCTCGGGTTCGAAGCTCAGCGCGAACGGCTTCAGATAGTTGCCGAACAGGGCGCGGTCCCCGAAGAGGTGGATCGGGATGGCCAGCAGCGCCCATTCGGCACCCCACATCCAGATCCAGGCGAGCACGACCAGCCCCTGGGTGACCAGGCTGTGCATGACGTTGTAGAGGACGAAGTAGACCTTGGAGATCCGCTTGTCGGGACTGCGGCGATAGGCGATGGCCCCGGGGAGGTATCCGACGAGGTCGATGTAGACGAACAGGCCGACTGCCGGAAGCCAGCGGACCTCGTCGAGGTGCGCGAAGAAGAGGACGGCGGCCACCACCAGGCCGAGCCCGTACTCCAAGCGGATCAGCCGGTAGGTGACGGGCGTCTCGAACAGGTTCCTGGCGTCCATCAGCCAAGCGCCGACAGGCTCGGGGCGGGCTTGCCCGCCGCGGCGGCAACGGCCCGGGCCACCGGCTCGTCACCGAGCACGGTCGCACCGTCGAACAGGCCGATGACAACCCGCGCGATGGTCTCCTTGAACACCCTCTCCGCCACCGGATCCAGGATGCCGGCCAGGCTGGGGATGCCGAAGTCGAACTCGGCGCCGAAGGCGACGAGGCAGCCCGAACCGTCCGCGCTGATCCGCCAGTTGCCCGAGAACTCGGCGAAGTCCCCGTCGATCTGCTCGAAGGAGATGGTCAGGTCGGCCCGGTCGAAGCGGTCGGTCTCGGTCCACCGCAGGATTCCGTTGCGGAAGTACACCTGCCACTCACTGGTCTCCTCCTCGTCCGAGAGCCGATGTACTTTCACATCCCGGACGACGTCGGTGAGTTGTGAGTAGCGGGCGAAGTCGCCGATCCGGTCGAACGCCGCCTCGGCATCGGCACCCTCGATACGGAGGTTCACGTGTGCACTACGCATGGTTTCGTCCGCTTCCTGCTGTGGGTGTGTAACGGGCCGCCTGCGCACGGCATGCGCGGTCGAATGCCTCGTAGAGGAAATCCACGTCGCTCCGGCTGAGGACGGCGGGCGGGGTGAGGCGGAGGACCAGGTGCGAGTTGAGGGAGTGGTTGGCGATCACGCCCTGCATGATCAGTTCGATGAGCAGATCCCCGGCGGGCCCCGGTTCGGCGAACTCGATGCCCAGCAGGAGCCCCCGGCCGCGGACCTCGCGCACGGTGTCCCCGTAGTGGCCGCGGACGATCCGGCGCAGCTGCGGCAGGAGTTCGTCGCCGAGCTCTCGTGCGCGCCCGACCAGGTCCTCCTCTTTCATCGCCGCGATGGCTCCCTGCGCGGCGGCCATGGCAAGCGGGGCACCGGAGAACGTGGAGGTGTGCAGATACGGGTCCCGGTCGAAGACGGAGAACGCCTCCTCGGTGGCCACGACGGCCGACACCGGGACGACACCGCCGCTGAGCCCCTTGCCGACCAGCATGACGTCCGGGCAGACACCTTCCGGGTCCGCCCCCCACCAGGTCCCCAGCCGCCCCAGACCGGTCTGGATCTCGTCGAGCACCAGGAACGCCCCGTAGGTGCGGCAGAGCGCCTGCACGGAGCGCAGATAGCCGGCCGGCGGGATGACGACCCCGGCCTCGCCCTGGACGGGCTCCACGAAGACACAGCACTCCCCGGGGGCTTCGGCGAGCACGGTTTCGAGCGCGGTGGCGTCTCCGTACGGGACATGCGTCGTCTCCGGCAGCAGTGGCCGGAAGGGAGCCTGGAAAACGCTACTGCCGGTGAGGCTGAGTGCCCCCATCGTCTTGCCGTGGTAGCCGTTCTCCGTGGCGACCAGCCGGTGCCGGCCCTGGGTCCTGCCGAGTTTGATCGCGGTTTCCACCGCCTCGGCTCCCGAGCCCGCGAAGTGGACTCGCCGCAGGCCGGGTGGGGCGACGGACACCAGGGCCTCGGCTGCCAGCGCCGCCCGCGGTTCAAGGAAGAGCCGGGTGGCGACCGGGTGGGTGTTCAGCTGCTCGGCGACATGCCGGATCACGGTCGGGTGGCGGGCACCGGTCAGGAAGACGCCGTAGCCGCCGCAGTTGAGGAAGCGCTGCCCCGCAGCCGTGGTGACCCATGCTCCCTGCGACGCGACCTCGATATGGCCGCCGAACATTTCGCCGAGAGTCGCGCGGCCCCTGTTCATGTAGTCGCGGTAGAGGCGCCCGAGCTCCTCACGCCCAAGGGCGCGCCGTTGCCCCGCGGCGGTACGGGTGACGTCCTCGCTCCCGAGGGCCGGCACGACCGGTGTGGACGTTGATGTGGGTGTCATGGATCTCCTCAGGCCAGGCGCAGCGGACGGCCCGCCACGTGCTCCAGGTACGGGCCGGTGAAGCTCGTCCGGGACGGCGGGTGGAAGGAAATGCCGTGGGAGGCGGCGGCGAGGCAGGCGATGTCCGAGGAGCTCATGAACGCGGTGCCACCGAGCAGTTCCACAGCCTGGTTCGTGGCGTCTCCGAGCGCGTCCTGTGCGCCGTACCGGGCGACGAGCGTCCGGGCCAGGGCCTCGTTGTCCGTGTCCCCGGCCGTCAGCATGCGCGCGATGCCCTCAAGGAGCTGGGCGGCCGTCTCCAGCCGGATGGCCAGCCCGGCGCGTTCGGAATCGCTGCCGCGCTTCTGGTCCAGGACTCGCTCGACCAGCCCGCTGACCATACCGAGGTAACAGCTGGAGATGAGGAGTTCGAACCATATGAGCCCGACCGTCTGGAGGGCGTCCAACTGCCCGGCATCACCGAACGTGCTGCGCATCACGAGCTGTTCGTCGAGGAAAACGTCGGTCAGCCGGATCTCGTCGCTCTCAGCGCCTCCGAGCGCGTGACTCGACCAGAACGGGTGGACGCTGATCCCGTCGGTCTCCCGGGGTACGAGGAGCACCGCCATCTCCGTCCCACCGTCGTCGGCGGGCAGTGCCGCGCTGGCGGTGAGCAGGTCCATGGAGTGGGACAGGCTGCACGGCTTCTTGGAGCCGTTGATCACGTAACCGCCGTCGGCCTTGGCCGCGGTCACCGTGGGGGAGAGGATGCCCTGACCCGGCCGGCCTTCGGCGAATCCCGAGGCGACAAGGAGCCCTTGTTCCGCCACGCCTTCGAGCAGCGCCCACTCCATGCCGCTGCTTTTGACGCTGTCGGCGAGGGTGAAGAGGGTCGCGACGGAGAAGTGGTGCATGGTGGTGGCCACCGACAGGGACGGCGCGCGGGACGCTATGGCCCGGGTCACAGCCATGGCTTGGCTCGGATCCGCTCCTGCCCCGCCGTACGCCTTGGGTATGACCAGCGCGGGTCCGCCGCAGGCGCGAAAGTGTGCGATGGCCGGGCTGCGAGGAGCCTCCAGTTCTTCCAGCGGGATCCCGACGAGGCGGTCGAGCAGGCCGGGAAGGAATGATTCACAGGTCTGGCGTGCCGCTTCCAGTGAGCGCATGGGTTTTCTCTGCTCCCTCGGTTCTTCGTTCTTCTGTCTCTCCCGCGCCGCGGGGTCAGTGCCCGGTGCCGAGCATGGCGTTCCAGGCTCCGAACACCGCTTCCGAGGGCCGTGCGCCGTCGGAGACGCTCACGCCCTGGATGTGGGAGGTACGCAGGATGGGGTAGTTGGCCTCCCCGAACACACCGCCGGTCAGGCCGGTTCCGCCGTGCGTGGGCAGGTAGGGCAGGAACCCGATGTGCGAGTCGTTCACCTTCAGCAGTCCGCCCTTGGTGACACGTGTGACGAATCGGTCCACCACGTCGGGGTCCCGTGCCCACAAGGAGTTCCGCAGCCCGTACGGGTTGCTGTTGACGAAGTCGATGAACCGGTCGAGAAGCACCCCGTCGGGGGCGGGCTCCGCCACGACCACCGGGAGGAGGGGGAAGAACGTCTCGTGCCGCACCGCCTGGACCTCCCGTGCCCGCTCCATCCCGCGGACCAGGACCACCGTCGGTTCGAGGAAGATCCCGGCGGTGTCCCTTGTGCCGTCGGCCTGCATCGCGTGGCCGCCGCACACCAGCTCCGCTCCCGCGGCCAGGGCGTCGTCAAGGCAGGCGAAGAACTTCTCGTTCCGCAGCACCGGGGTGAGTAGGACGTCCTCGTCCCGGACGGAGCCGCCTCGGACGCCCGCCGCCTTCTCGGCCAGGAGCGAGACCAGTTCGTCGGCGATGTCCGGATGGGCGAGCACCTGGTTGGGGATCATGCACAGCTGGCCGGACCCGTAGAAGCTCTCGATGAGTGCCTCGGCGGCGAAGTCCAGGTCGGCGTCCTTCCACACCACCACCGCGTCGTTGCCGGCGAGTTCGAGGATCGGCTTCTTGCCGGCGGCGACACAGCGCTCCTGGAACCGTATGCCGGCCTCGCTGCTGCCGAAGTACATGATGTCGTCGACGAGCGGACTGTCGAGCCATGCCGTGAGCATGGGGGCCGGGTCGCCGCACACCACGCCCAGCGTGCCCGGCGGAGCTCCGATCTCCTCCAGCACGGGTGCGACCACCTCGTGCAGCACGTACATCACGCCCAGGGGGGCACTGCGCGGGGCCCGCACGATGAGGGCGTTGCCCGCCATCATCGAGGTGACGCCGAGCAGAGCGCTGGACAGGGGGGCGTTCTGTGGCGGATTCAGGCACACCACGCCGTCCGGCCGGCGGCGTACGGAGATCCGCCGCTCCCGGTGCCGGAACTCCTGCATCATCTGGCTGCGGTAGAACCCGAGCGACTCGGGTCCGAAGCACTCGAGCGCCCCGGACACCTGCCAGCGGGCCAGCGCGAGAGGGTGGCCCTCCCGCATCAGGATGTCGATGGTGCGGTCCGCCTTCTCGGCTAAACGGCGTCGCAGCAGCGTGCCCAACTGGTCCAGCCGGACGTCCAGCGGGAACGCGGTCCACTCGCCGACCGCCCTGGACGCCGCCTCGATGGCCTGGGTCACGGTCTCACGGTCCGCCCGTGCCACGCGCCCCACGATGCCGGGGGGCAGGTTCTCGGGGGCCAGACGGCCGCTTTCGAGCTTTCGCTTCAACGTCAGGCTGGCGAAGGCGTCCTCGAGCAGCGCGTCCGAGTCGACGACGTAGACCCACTGGTCGCTGGGAACGCTTTTGCCGTCTATGAGGGATGGATAGGTCAGCAGACCGGCGCTGTCCCCTCCGGGATTGTCGGTGCCGGCATCCTCGAAGTGTGACGCCGGAAGCGTCGTACGGGCGCTGCTCACGCAGATCCTCCGCTTCCCCCGCCCCGCCCTCGGCGGGCGGGAATGTCCAAAAGTGTGCCTCGCGACAGACCTTTGCAGCCGACTCTGACAATCGCCGGAGAGAGACCTGAGATGCGCGTATCAGGGCGATGGAAGCGCCCCTCGGCAGCATGGCCTGGTACGCCCGCTGGACCGGACACCACAACAGGGGGAAGCGGATGACCACAGTCAACCGGGAGATCGGCCGGGACGAGGCCCTCTCAGCACTCCAGAAAGGAGCCGACAACCCCAGCGCTTTCCTCGCCCTGAACACGGGGAACGAGTACTTCACCGATCCGGCCGTGGACGGCGTCGTCGCCTTCCGCAGAGCCGGCCGGTACCTGATCCAGTTCGGCGGCGTCTTCGCTCCGGAAGTCGACCAGGAGTGCGTGCTGCGTTCCTTCCTCGACTTCGCACGCTCCGGCAGGCGCAAGGTGGTGGCGATCCAACTGCAGCGCGCCGACACCGATCTGTACGCGCGGTGCGGTTTCACGGTGAACCAGGTCGGCTCGTCGTACGCGGTGCGGCTGCCCGAGTACAGCCTTCGCGGTACCCGCTTCATGAAGCTGCGCAACAAGATCTCCAGGGCGAAGCGCAGCGGCCTGGAGGTCTCGGAGGTCCCCTACGAGGAGTGCGCCGACGACATCGCCGCGATCGACCGTGAGTGGCTGCGGTCCAAGGGGCGCCATGTCAAGGAGATCGAGTTCCTGGTGGGCGAGTGCGGCGGGCCGGTGCAGCATCACCGGCGGCTCCTGGTCGCACGACACGACGGCGCCATGATGGGCTACATCTCCTACTCACCGGCCTACGGGTCGCGCCCCGGCTGGCTGCACGACCTCAGCCGCAGGGCGGCGGCGGCTCCGCCGGGCGTGATGGAGGCGATCAACCTGCACGCGATGGAGGGATTCCGGGACGAGGGCGCCCAGTGGCTGCACTTCGGCTTCACCCCCTTCACCGGCCTGTCCCCAGAGCACGAGGTCCTGGGCGCGAGCAATATGACGAGCCGCTTCATGCGGTTCCTGGCCGACCGGGGCGAGAGGGTCTACCCGGCGGCCAGCCAGCTGGCATACAAAGAGAAATGGGGCCCGCAGCTGGTGCTTCCCGAGTACCTGGCGTTCGACGGACGCGCCAGCCCCGCGGCGATCTGGCACATCCTGCGCGTGACCAAGTCGCTATGAGGCCTGCCGCGCCGGCGAGCCCGCGCGGGGACCCTGGCGCGGCTGACTCTGCGCCGGCGGGAAGGACGGTGCCGTCGATGCCCGTCGAGGCCTTCCGGATCGGACGTTGGCGATCGGCGACCTCTTGTCGGCTACCGGCTGGTCGGGCGAAGGCCGCCAGAGCCTGGGAGCCGGTGCACGACGGCAAGCGCGGGGGTGGGGGCGTCCACTCCCCGTGCCAGTGGATTCTGGGGGTCTGCCTCGAGACGCTGCGTGGCGCGTATCGCCTCTCGGTAGATCGATGGATGCTCGGCGTCGGCGACGTCGGCGGCCCGCTCGAACCAGACCATCGCGGCATGGGTCTGCCGGTCGCGCACACAGCGCCGCCCGGCTCTCAGGAAGGCTCGTGCGAGCTGCTCGCGCGGCACCATCGGTCCGGCCTGCACCAAGTGGCTTGCGCTCTGGGCGGGATGGCGACCCGGCAGCGCCTCCAGGGCGGTGGCGAGACTGGCGTGCAGCAGCTGCCGGGCGGCAGGCGACAGCGTGGCGAGAACCGCGTCGCGCAGCATGCCGTGGAACCTGTAATGCCCTGCCTGCTTGTCCGTCTCCCCCTCCTGCCACACGAGGATCTGTGCCAGGAGGGCGTCGTCAATGAGCCTGAGCAGTCCTTCGCGGGAGAGATCCTGAAGGTGGGCGAGCACTTCGATATCCAGGCACTCGCCGCTCACCGCCGCATGCAGGAGCATCGTGCGTACCGGTTCGGGCATGGCTTCGAGACGGGTCAGCACCACGCTCGCGACGGCCGCCGGGATCTGCGCGGTGGGGCCCACGCGCTGTGCGGCGGGCAGCTGGAGCAGTTCGAGCAGCAGGAACGGATTGCCGTCGCTGCGGCGGTGCAGCGCGGCCGCCTCGATGATCGAGTCTGCCTCCCCGGCAGCGGTCAGCAGGTGCGCCACGTCTCCGACGCCCAGCGGCCCCAGGTGTACCCGGGCCGCGCGCTGCCGTGCCAGCTCGGCGAGGAGCCTGCCGGTCGCCGGTTCGTCCGGGGCGTGAACGGCGCACAACACGGCGACCTTCTCCTCCCGTAACAGAATGGCGAGTTGGTGCAGCAGGCGCAGACAGGCGGGACAGGTTCCGTCGAGGTCGTCCACCACGCACAACACCGGACGGGCAGAGAGTTCCCGTACCAGTTCGGCGAGGCAGTCGTCCTCGGACCGGTCTTGCGGACGTGGCTCGGCGCGGCTCTCCCTCGGGTCCTGCGGGAGGGGGGCTTCGCTGCGGAGCTCGGCGAGCAGTCGGGCGGCCGGGCCGAAGAAGGCAGCATTCCGGCTGTTGTCGACCGCGGGGCAGCAGCGCAACCGGGCGGCGGCGAAGCCCTGTTCTACCGCGCGTGCAGCGGTCTCTTCGAGTAATCGGGTCTTCCCCACGCCGGCTGCTCCGGTCAGGACGGCCCAGCGCACCCGCCCGGCGGCGGCCTCCGTGAGCAGAGCGTCGAGCCGGGCCAACTCCCAGGACCTCCCCAACAGGGGCAGTCGGCCGCCGCTGCTCTCGCCCAGCGGGGCGAGAGCGATCCGCTGAGGGCGGGCCGGACGCAGCACGGCGGAATCGTGGCGCAGGATGGCAAGGTGCAGGTCGCGCAGCTCCGGTCCGGGATCGATGCCCAGGTCCTCCGCGAGTACGATCCGGAATCGCTCGTACTGGTGGAGTGCTTCCGCCGAACGCCCGGTCGCATACAGCGCCCTCATCAGCAGCGCCCAGGATGCCTCGCGCAGCGGTGCGGAGACGATCAGGCCCTCGGCGAGACCCACCGCCCTCTCCGCCTCACCCTGATCGAGGAGGATGGTCACTCGGAGTTCTTCGGCCAGTTGACGGCTCGCCTCGAGTCTGGCTATCTCCGCTGCGGCGAACTCATGGTCGGCGGCTTCGCGCAGCGCGGGTCCCCGCCATAACTTCAGCGCCTGCTCGATCTTCTGACGTGCGTCGACGGTGCGGCCTGCGTTCTGGAGTTCCTTGGCCCGGTTGACCGATGTCTCGAAAACAGCGCTGTCCAGGGCGTCGCGCGGGGCTTCGAGTACGTACCCACCTGTGCGGCGCACCAGCAGCGTGGCCGGCTCGTTGGTGGCGCGGCGGGGCTCAAGTACCGTGCGCAGCCTGCTGATATGTGCGTGCACCGATGAAACGGCTCCCAAAGGGCGGCGGTCAGCCGGCCAGAGGTCCCGGCATAAGTGGTCGACGGAGACGGGCCGGCCGCTTTCGACGAGCAGCCGGGCCAGTAGCAACCGCCGCTTCGGGGGCCCCAGATCCAGGCTCTTTGCTCCCTGCCACGCCTCGAGGGGGCCCAGGAGTCCGAATCGAATCCTTTGACCTTGCATATTCGTCTCCGTTTCGATGAAGCGTGAGCGGTACCGCATGATCGCCTGGTCGAGCGGCACGGTCAGGAAGCAGATTCTTCACTGCCCTCAAACAGTCGGAACGGGCACCACACAGTCCGCTCGGATACGCCAAACCGCACGTCACCACCCAGTGGCGTTGGTCGCCTGGAGCGCCGGACTATACCGCCCGCACGAGCACACACCGTGCACTGACAGACAGGTGGGCCTGCGCCACATTCCGGCCGCCCAGGTCACCTGGTGGGGCGCGTCATGGAGAACACGGGAACGCCGCCGCCCGCTTGGCACCCGATGGCGGCGGCTGAGCGCCGGAGCGGTTCAGCGACATTCGGGCTGTCGACCTGCCTGCCTACAGCCGCAGAAAAAGAAACGGTCTGCCGACTTCGTCGGCAGACCGTCACGAGACCGAGGCTAGAAACTCTTCGCTTCCGTGTCGATGCCCCGGAATTTCTTGGCGCCAGTCAGAACCGGAATTGCAGACTTGTCATTCTTCAGAGTGTATGCGTAGAACGCGCGCAGGTAGGTGACCGCGAGGCTTTGCTGCTGCCGGGCGCTTGGCCGGCCGACTGTGCCCGGGCACTCGGTGTCGTCGCCGTCTCCCGGGCCCGGCCCCTTGGTCCACTCGGTGTTGTAGTAGTTGTGGTTGCCCTTCACCACGCGCAGCCGAAAGCCCCTCGCCCCCGAGTGGCTGCGGGCGTCCTCGAAGTACTCCTCGCCGCCCAGCGACCAGCACCCGGCGGAGATCACCGCGAGCGGGGCCTTCGTCACCAGCGTGTCGTAGAAGCCGCTCGGTGAGGGTGAGGCGACCGAGACCACGCCGCGGATCCGCACACCGTCCGGCAGCTCGCCGCGGTTGGCGTCGGCGGCCTGGTACATGACGCCCTCGCCGCCCACGGAATGTCCCATCGTGCCGACCCGGCTCAGATCGAGACGCTTCCTCAGGTCGACAGTCGTCGGCCGACCGGTCCGCACGTCGGTGAAGCGACCGGCAAGCGGGCCGCCACCTGACGTGGCGAACTGCTTCAGCAGCTCCAGGTGCCGATCTAGCAGCCGCGCGCGCTGCGGCGCCACGCCCATGTAGTGGTTGATACCGTTCGCGCTCGGCGACACCACCACGAAGCCGTCCCGGGCCAACGCGTCGGCGAGGTAGTCGTAGCCCCGGTAGCTGGGGTAGGGGTCGACGCCGGCCGGGCACGGCCAGCTGCCCCAGTCCTCTTCGCGGGCGGAGTGGCAGGCGAGTTGCTGACCGTGCAGCAGCACGATCACCGGCAGCTTGCGGGCAATTTTGCGCGGGTAGTGGATGACGGCCCGGATCTCGGCCGATCCCTCCCAGTCCGGCGCGTCGGTGAACGCGTTGTCGCCCAGGTCATACTCGACGACACCGACCGTTTCGGTGGCCTCGGCCTGTGTACCAGGACTGATCGTCAGTACGGCGACAGCAGCGAGCGCGAGACCGGCGACGCCGAGCCGGGCACGCCTTCCGCGGAACATGGCAGATCTTTTTGTCGTGCGGGTCATGGTGGGTAAAGCTAATGAACAGGTGTCAGGATCGTGTCAGGAAGGCTTTTCAGCCCACCTCTCTGGCATGGCCGTTGGCCTGGCAAAGCTGGACAGGGACCACGGTGTGAGGTACAGGGCGACCGACCGTCCGGTGCCTGCCCGAAGGCCGATCAGGCGCGTGCGATGCGACGCCGGGGCCGATGGTCGGGGGCGGGAGCTGCGTTGGAGGATTCACGCGGCGGACGGTAGGAAGCCGCGCGGCTCGCGTCTCGGCCTGCCGAGTCGGTCAGTCGTCCGGGCGGAAGAAGAGGATCGTGGCGAGGCCGAGCCAGGTTGCCACCGCGGCGATGAGCCCGGCGGCTTCGCTGAGCTGAGGGTCGCCGGTGTAGTGGAAGGTGCCGCCGCCGGAGAGAGCTCCGAGGAGGATGCCGAGAACGAAGATGGGCACTGGGGGGTGTCCTAACGGGCCGTGCGGGAGACGCCGGAGACGCCGGAGACGACGTAGGCGCCGATGCCGCGTCGCTGGATCACACCGCGGGGGATGGCCTTCGCGGTCGACGGCAGCTCGGGGGCCTCGTCGACCTGGACCTTCCGCTTGGCTCGCTGGGTCTGGTCACCGCCGACGGGGTGCCGGTTGTCGGGCAGAGCTTCGCACTCCCGGTCGGCGACGTCCTCGTACGGCCGCCGACGCGAAGGGCAGTACACCTCAAGGGCGTCAACGCGGGTGGTCTGTACGGTCGTGGACGAGCCGCGGAAGTCGGCGGGCTGTGCCACGCGGTCCTCGACCTTGATCTCAGCGGCGACGGTCCAGACGTGCGCGTAGGATTTTTCCGGCTCCTCGACGACCGCGGCAGGCTCGGCTGTTTCCTGCGGCAGGGCGAAGAGGTCGGCGAAGGGTTCGAAGTCCAGTTGATCGCGGACTACTGGAGTCGAGGTCGGCACTGTGGGGGTCCTCCCGGCGGCGTACATCAGATCGCGGCCAAGCGTCGACGCCTGACCGGCCTTCTAGACGTAGTCACCGCCCGAAGCGTTGCACTTCGTTCAACACGAATGTCGGCTCCGGTCCCGCTTGTCGCTGCGGGGGCGAGTTGACATTCAGTGCTATACGGGCCGGGCGGGTACGGGGTGGAGCCGGTAGCTGGTGCGGTGGCTGCGCACGAGGCCTGCCGTGGGCGGGGGGAAGTGGCTGCCGAGCAGGAGGGTGTCGGTGTCGGCGAGGGCGGTGAGCAGGTCGCGGCGGGTCGCCTCGGCCTGGGCAGGGTCGATGTCGACGTGGCTGTGGATGTCGGGCTCGGCGAGCTGGACGGGGTGGTGGATGCAGTCGCCGGTGATCAGGGCCGTGCTGCCCTGGCTGTTCAGCCGGACGGCGACCTGGCCGGGTGTGTGGCCGGGAGTGGGGACGAGGGTGATGCCGGGGGCGATGTCGAGTCCGTCGGCGCCGACATCGACGAGGTCGAGCAGGCCGTGGTCGTTGATGGGGTGGATGGAGTCGCGGAACATCTGCTTGCGGGCCTCCTCCATGTCCACCGACGCCCAGTAGTCCCATTCGGTGCGGCTGGCGGTGTAGCGGGCGTTGGGGAAGGTGGGGACCCAACTGCCCTCATGGGCATGGGTGTTCCATCCGACGTGGTCGGTATGCAGGTGGGTGAGGACGACGATGTCGATCGTCTCGGGGGAGAAACCGGCCTGCTCCAGGCGCGAGAGGTAGTCGGTGCGGAGCTGGTTCCAGGCGGGGTTGGCGCGGTCCTTGCCGTTGCCGATGCCCGTGTCGACGAGGATCCGCAGCCCGTCGGCTTCCAGCGCGAAGGTGTGGCTGGCCAGGCGCAGGACCTGATCGGCGTCGGCGAAGTCGGGCTGCAGCCAGGGTGAGCCGGCGACGATGTCGGGTGTTGCGCCGGGCAGGAGCCAGGGGCCGGTCTGCGGGGGCAGTTCCACCTCGTCGATGCGGCGGACGACGATGTCTCCGACGGTCCAGGAAGGGGCCGGGTTCTGTGGTGCGGGGGCCGTGTTCTGCGAGGTCATGAGATCTTCTTCCAGAAGCGGGCTGTGGGGGAGCGGAGGGGCGAGGAGCCGATACCGTGGTGGAACCGACTCGTTAACGCTCAGACATTGCGTTAACGGTACCTCCCTCCCGACGCTAAGGCAAAGATTGTGCGTTAATGTCGTTCGTAGGGTCGGTCCTGGCTCGCACCGATGTGGTCGCGCGTACGTCAACGCCTATGTCACCGTGGCCGCCGAGGCCGAGCAGGAGATCGCCGCGGGCCGCCGTCGCGATCGGCCGCCCGCTTGGCGAGGCCACCGTGCTGCACGTGGCCGACGCCTACGAGCAGGTCCGCGGCCCCGCTCCGCTCGCGGGTCATCCGCTGGTCTGGCATGGGACCTGTCCGGGCGGTCTCGCGTACGGGGAAGCCCCGCCGCAAGGCGAGCGGGGCAGCCACTTCTTGAAGCGAATAATTAGCGTTAAGGTAGGGGTATGAGTTCACAGCCCCGACCCCGTCCAGGAGGGCGCAGCGCCCGCGTCCAGCAGTCGGTCCACCAGGCCGTCCGCGACCTGGAAACGGAACTCGGGCGCGCGGCGCTGACAGTTCCGCTCGTCGCCAAACGGGCCGGGGTCACCCCCTCGACGATCTATCGCCGGTGGGGCGACATGCAGGAACTCCTCTCCGATGTGGCCGTGGAGCGGCTCCGCCCGGAAACGGCGCCGGTCGACATGGGAAGCCTGCGCACCGACCTGGAAGCCTGGGCCGTGCAGTTCCTGGAGGAGATGTCCTCGACGGCGGGCCGCGCCTACATTCGCGACGCACTCGCCGGCGACCCCGACGGCAGCAACGCGGGTCAGTGCTCCGCCTACGCCGTCGAACAGGTCGAGGCCATCCTCACTCGCGCACGCGCACGCGACGAGCCGGTGCCCGCCGCCGACGTGGTCATCGACCACGTGGTGGCGCCGATGATGTACCGCATCCTCTTCCGCCCCGGCCTGCTGGACGCCGACTACGCCCGCACGCTGGCAGACGCGGCCCTGACACGGCTGATGCCCCTGCGCCCAAACGCCGTGTGAGGCCGTGACGCCGTGTGAGGCCCCGGTCGGCCCGCCCGCAATCCGGCGTGCCTGAACCGGCCGCCGCGGGGCCGTGCCGGGCAGCCATCACAGATGACGCCGACGAGTTGGAGCAGACCCTGGTGGGACCGGCGCGTATCCAGTCGTGCATGCGCTGGCGTCTGAATCGGTACAGCCGGGCGGACGCGGCCTCGAAGCCCCGAGGGTTTCGCCCGGTCCGGAGCCGTACAGGGCGGCGCGGCGGATGATCCCGGAGTGCTCCCTCGGGCAGCCCGGTCCGCGAACAGCCGCCGGAGGACTGCCAGATGCCGGATCCGCGATCATCGGCGCGGAAGGGGCGCGGCTGGGGCACTTGCCCGACCACATCGGCCGTGGCGCCGGTCGGGAGGCGGGCTGCGGTAGGGGTTCGATCACGGTCGAGCCGTCGTGGGGCACCGCAGTCGCGCGGGGGCTGAGGGGGAGCCATCGAAATCGCCCTGGCCGGTACGCGACGGGCAGGTGGCACGAGAGGGCGTCGGGCAGGTGAGCGACGCGAGCCGTACGGAAGCGGTCGTGGTACCGGCGGTTCCCGGCTGGGGTAGCGCGGTCGCCTGGCTCCGGCGGGTCTGCATACGCCCGCCTCTCAGGACCACCGCCAGAGCGGTCGTGCCCGCAGCGGCGACCGTGGCGCCGAAGACCAGTGTGGTGGTGAGCAGTCCGTAGTGCACGGTCAGCAGGCCGGCGAGTACGGTCGGCAGGCTCATGGCGAGATAACTCAGCACGTAGTAGGCGGCCAGCGTGCTCGCACGGTCCGCCGTGGCGACGCGGGGCAGAACGGTGCGCAGCGCTCCCTGGGACACCGCGCCGAAGCCGACACCGGCCAGGGCCGTACCTGCGAACAGCGCGGTGAGGCTGTTCACCTGCACGCTGAGCAGGATCAGTCCGACACCGGGGAGTACGGCGCCGGCCCCGAGTAACAGAGGCGTCGTGGCCGGCAGGCGACGGACTGCCCATACGGCCAGGACCGCGCTCGTGGTCAGCGTGAAGAAGAGGAGGCCGCCTATGGCTTGGGGAACGTCCGGGTCTATCAGTCGGGCGAGTCCCGGGCCCAGCGACGAGGTGAATCCGCCGAGTGACCAGACGGCCACCACGCCAGGTGCCGCGATGAGCATTGCCTTGCGTGCGGATGCGGGCACCCTGACCGTGGGGCGCAGCGAGCGCAGTGCCCCTGGCCTGCGTCTGGCCGTCTCGGAGGTAAAGAGCAGGGCGAGAGACTGAAGCACGAACACGCCCAGCAGCGCCAGATGCACTGTTGGGCCGGGCGCCGGCGCGCACTGGACCAGGAACGTCGAGCCGAGGACACCGATGGCCATACCGGCCATAGGGGCGACACTGTTGGTGAGGGCGGCACTGCCGGCCCGCCGCGGATGCTCCAGTTCCAGCAGCGCCGCGCCTACGGCGCTGGTTGCCAGACCGGTCGCGAGTCCCTGCAGTACACGTGCGAGGAGCAGCTGCCCGACCCCGTCGGCCGCGGCGATCAGCGCCATGGCCGAAGCCTCGACAGCGAGCGCGCCGACCAGGACCGGGCGGCGACCGAGGTGGTCCGAGAGAGATCCGGTCATCAGCAGGGCCAGCAGCATGGCCATGGAGTACGCGCTGAAGATGACCGTGAGAGTCAGGGAGGAGAAGCCCCATTGGTCCTGGTAGATCGCATACAGGGGAGTGGGGGCGCTTGATGCGGCCAGCAGGGCGACCAGAATTGAGGCATCAAGTGCGAACGACGAGCGCCTGGTTAGTCGGGGGTGGGGCTTGAGTGCTCCCGGGGCGGCGCGGTCCATGACGTCCTTCCACCAAGCTAAAGCAGTGTCTTTGCTTTAAGGGAGCCTATGTCCTGCAGTCCCTAAAAGCAAAATATCTGCTTTAAGCGCTGATCCGGGTGCGAGAGGATCGGAGGCTCCACCAGGGCCCCGACGAGCCTGCCGGGTCCGACGCCGACCAGTCGGCGACCGCAGGGGCAAGGACCGCGAGATTGCCGCGTGCCGCGGCACGCGGCGGACACGACGCGGCGGTGGCCGGCAGGCGGATATACAGGAGTCCGACGGTGTCGCGCGCCTGCCGGACCGGTCGGAAGAGGCACGTAGGCCCGCGACGGAGGTCCCCGACACCCTGTAGTCGTACGACGTGCACAAACAGAGGCCGGCCCCATGCGAACCGCCCCCCGTGACCTGCCTGCACAACCCAATCCCCATGAGCTACGATCAGGCCAGCACCTGGTGAGCGGGCCACAACGCTGACAAAGCTAAGCGGCCCTCACGATCGAAAACACCTACTGACCCGCCGACGGCGTCGACCCCGTATGCCATGCTGAACGGTGATCACAGCTCAGCATCTTGAGGGGGAGGCAGGTCCGATGGGGCCTCGGTACTCCTGAGCCGACAGTGAGAATGGCGACCACATCGACGACCCGTCCGAGGACGCACTGTTCATGTTGTTGGAACCGCGTTCTCTGCGGATGGACGGCCGGGACACCGGCCGCCGTGAGAGCTTCGGCCCCCTGGTCGGCGGCCATGCCTTCGCCCCGCTCCGCGATCACGGGCCGGATGGATGACGAGTCGAGTGTTCGTGGGCTGAGTGAGAAGCCCTCCCCGCGACCGGAACCAGTGCCGCCGTTCCCTCATCCTGTACCCCGGGTGGGTCTGCTTGCCTACTCTCTCGCGGACGTTACAGGTGGAGGTGGGGGCGCATCACACGGCAGTTCATGCATCCCGACCAGGTTACGGGCGTTGCCAACCGTGGCCCTCGACTTCTACGTGCTGCCCGAACGTCCTTCGTCCCGCGGTACCCGGCGGTCCTGAACGCCGGTGAGTCGGTGCTCGCCGCCGGCAGCCGCGGGAACCCGCGAGCAGATCCTCGCCGCCCGGTTCTGCCTTGGGGCCTGCTGCCCAGCTTCGCTCGGGCCGCTGACGGTCCATGTCCCGCCTCCCCGGTACTTGTTCTTTCCGGGCACTGCCCACTTTGAGAGGTTCTCCGTCATGCCCGTGGTCAATCCCCGTTTCAGTATCCTGTCCGAGGACTTCGCCGCTGCCCCCTACCGCTGCTTCGCATGGCTGAGGGAGCAGGCTCCGGTGCACTACGAGCCGGCGATCGACAGCTATTTCCTCTCCCGCTACCAGGACGTGAAGCGGGTGCTGACCGACCATGAGGCGTTCAGCACCGAGACGCTGCAGGTGCGCGCAGAGCCGGTGATGCGCGGGCCCGTCCTCGCCCAGATGACCGGGGCCGAGCACACTGCCAAGCGAAAGATCGTCGTGAGGGGCTTCACCGGTGAGGCCCTGCAGGACCAGATACGCGCCGTGCACGCCAACGCCGCCGAACTCATGGCCCCCTTCCTTCCCCAGGGCCGGGTGGACCTCGTCAACGATTTCGGCAAGCCCTTCGCCGTCCACGTGACGCTCGATGTCCTCGGCCTGGACAAGAAGGACTGGCAGCAGGTGGCCGCCTGGCACAGCGGGGTCGCCGAGTTCATCACCAGTATCGCCCTCACCCCCGAACGCCGCCGGCACTGTCTGGACTGCGCCGAGCAGTTGGAGGCCTACCTCCTCCCCGTCATCGAACAGCGGCGCCGCCACCCGGGCGAGGACCTGATATCGAAGCTGTGCACTGCCGAGTTCGACGGCATCGCCATGAGCAACCGCGACGTCACCGCGCTGATCATCAACGTCCTGGCTGCCGCCACCGAGCCCGCGGACAAGACCCTGGCCTTTCTCTTCAAGCACCTGATCGACCACCCCGAGCAGATGGCGCAGGTCCGCCGGGACCCGGACCTGCTGCCCGCCGCGATCGCCGAGACCCTGCGCTACACCCCGCCTGTCCAGCTCATCCCCCGCCAGGCGGAGCGGGACGCCGTGTTCGCCGGCACCACCGTCCCGGCAGGTGCCACCGTCTTCTGCATGATCGGCGCGGCCAACCGCGACCCCGACGCCTTCACCGCCCCGGACACCTTCGACATCCACCGCCCGGACCTGGGCACCGCCCGCTCCTTCACCGCCGCCGCCCAGCACCTGGCCTTCGGTACCGGACTCCACCAGTGCGTCGGCGCGGCCTTCGCACGCGCCGAGATCGAGACCGTCGCCGCGATGCTCCTCCCCCTACTGGACCAGGTCCGCTACAGCCCCGGGTTCCACTACCGGGAGACCGGCCTGTACACCCGCGGTCCCGCCTCCCTGTCCCTGGACTTCACCCCCGTCCACGCAGGCTGCACCGGCCGCGGCTGACGCCCGCCCCTCGCCCCGGCCTCTGCCAGGCAGGCCGGAGCCCCTTCCTCCCCGACTCCGGGAGCCAAGGCCGCCCTGGATCCCACCACCCCTCCTACGGAGCAGCGATGACACCGACCGACATCACCCGAGCCATCAACGACCTGCTGTTCACCCCGGGCCTCGACCTCACCGAAGCCCTCGACCGACACTTCACCCCCGACTACCGCCAACGCACCGACGGCGTGTGGAGCGACCGAACCGCCTTCACCCAGCACATGACACGCCTCCGCTCCCTCATCCGCAGCGGGCACGTCGAGGTCCACGACGAACTTCGCGACGGACTGTGCTATGCCGACCGGCATACCGTCACCCTCACCCAGCACAACGGCCACACCTCCCGCACTGAGGTGTACCTCTTCGCCCGGTTCGCCCCCGACGGCCGCTTCCAGCGCGTCGAAGAGACCACCCTTCTGATCGCCGGTCACCCCGACGACGAGAACCTGGGACTCATCAAGTGACACGGAATGCAAACCTCGGTGCTTACTGAAGGCCCCGACGGTCCCCGGGTCTTGGGACCATCGTCGGAAGACAACAGAACAACGTCCGTGCGCCTCGCCGCCCGCCTCACCACCCACCGGCACACCCGACGCCTCCGTTAGGATCCCAGACGGAGCAGCGCTCCTGGGGCGGCGGAATCGGCCTCCGCGTGCCGGATACGACACCACTTCAAACAAAATATGCGGCGTGGGTTCGATCGGTCGGTGGGGGGCGAATATGGGAGGGGCCGGAGCACCGTCACACGTGCCTCGTGCCGGTGCCTGTCTCCGCGAGACACCGGTGGGTGGTGTCCTCGGGCATGGCTGTCCGGTGCAGGTACAAGGAGGATGGGAGCCGCCATGGTGTCCGTGGGAGAGAGACTGAGCAGTGCGCGAGTTCGGGCCTTCATCGGCCGGGACGAGGAACTCGGGCGCTTCGGGGAGGCTTTGGCCGGCGATCCGCAGGCGCCGTTCGTGTTCTACGTGTTCGGGCCGGGCGGCATCGGGAAGTCGACGCTGCTGCGTCGTCTGGCTGACCACGCTCGTGCGGTGGGCCGGCTGCTCGTCGAACTCGACGGCCGGTTCGTGAGCCGGGACCCGGCCGATTTCGAGCGCGCGGCCGGTCCTTTCCTGGACGTTCCGGGCACGGTCCTGGTCGTGGACTCCTTCGAGTACTGCCAGTGGCTGGAGAGCTGGCTGTGGCACCACTTCCTGCCCCGTGCCGCGGACGACACGCTGGTCGTCCTGGCCGGCCGGCGCGCTCCGCAGCCGCAGTGGACGGCCGACCCCGCCTGGGCCGGGCTCCTGCACGTGACGGAACTGGAACCGTTCTCCGAGGAACAGGCCCGCAGCCTGCTGGTCGCGGCGGAGATCCGGCACGAACTACGGGACCGGGTGCTCCGCTTCGCCGGAGGCAACCCGCTGGCTCTGTCCCTCGCGGCCGCAGCAGGATCGTCGGGCTGCGGCAGGGAGGAACTCTGGGCGCCCTCGGCGGACGTCCTGCGCACCCTGTTGGCGGGGCTGATCGGTGAGGTGCCCACGGCGGCCCACCGTCGCGCCCTGGAGGTGGCGGCACAGGCTCACTCGACGACCGAGGAACTCCTCGACGCGGTGCTGCCCGGAGAGGACGCCCATCTTCTGTTCTCCTGGCTGAGGGACCTGCCCTTCATGGAGCCCACACACAGGGGGCTCTACCCGCACGACGCCGCACGCGAGACGCTGGCCGCCGACCTGCGCTGGCGTGCACCCAACGCCTTCGAGACGATGCGCCAGCGCCTGGCGGACGAGTACCTGCGCCTACTGCGCGAGGCACCCGAGGAGCGGGTGTGGACCGTCACCGACGAGCTCTTCTACCTCTTCCGGGAGGGGAAGACCCTGGCCCGACTGCGCACCTGGTCCCGCGAGGACGAGGTGCACGACCGTCCTTTGCACCCGGAAGACATCGATGTCGTCCTGCGCATGGCAGAGGAGACCGAGGGAGCCGCCTCCGCGGAACTGGTCCGCTACTGGGCGCAGCGCCAGCCGCAGGCCTTCAGCGTCTACCGTCTCGTGAGTACGGGCCGGATCGTGGCGTTCACTGCCCGGCTGGCTCTGCCGGCCCCTCCGGACCCCCAGGACCTGGCCACCGACCCCGTCGTCGCCGCGGCGTGGGAGCACACCGACGCCACCGTGCCGGTGAGCCCCGGCGAACACATCGGCATCAGCCGCTTCTCGATCTACCCCGAGCGGTACCAGGTCCCCTCGCGCGTCATCGACCTGAGCAGTTCCCGCGCGCAGGCGGAGGCCGCCCGTGCTCGCGGCCGCGCCTACGGCTTCGCCGTCTTCCAGGACGCCGAGACATGGGCCGAGCGCGTCAAGGGCACCCTCAGCGACACAGGGGCGCGCCCGCGAGTCGGTGAGCACACCTACGGGCTGTTCAGTGTCGACTGGCGCCAGGAACCCGTGGAGAGCTGGCTTCGCCGCTTCATATCGGCCACCGAAGTGCCGGCTCCGCCCGGACCGTCGCCCATCTCGCGTAACGCGTTCGACCGGGCCGTGCGTGAGGCGCTGGCGCACTGGCGCGACGCGGGTGCCTTCGCCGCCTGTGCCCTGATGCGCGCCCGTCTAGCGGCCGATTTCGGTGATCCTGCCGGGGAATTGCGCGAGCTGCTGCGCCGGGCCGTCGACGACCTCGCCCGTGACCCGCGCGGAGTGCGCGCCTGCGAGGCGCTGACGGCGGGCTACTTCTCCGGTGCACCCACCCAGGAGGCCGCAGCCCGCCGCCTGGGCCTTCCGTACGGCACCTACCGTCGCCATCTGCGCCAGGGCCTGGACCTGCTCTGCGAAGCCCTGTGGCAGCAGGAGCTGCACGGCCCCTGACAGCAACCGAAGCCGCACGCTGAGGCAGATGCGGGTGGACGGGTGCGGACAGCAGTGGACAGTCCCCGCCCCTGCCGGGCCTGGAAAGTGGACACCGTCCCGCACCAGCCTGTGCCCCATGAACGTTGCACGCACGCAGACGAAGCAGGCAGTACGCCAAGCCCCCCGGCCGGGAGCCGTGCTCGCGGCACTCGCCGCGGCGCAGTTCACCGTCATGCTCGCCACCTCGATCGTCAACGTGGCGCTTCCGCAGATCCGCGCCGGAGTCGGCCTGTCGGACGGCGGAACCACCTGGGTGGTCAACGCCTACGGCCTGGCGTTCGGGGCACTGCTCCTGGCGGGCGGGAGGGCGGCCGACCTCCTCGGCCGCCGCCGGGTGCTGATCGCCGGACTCTCACTGTTCGCGGTGGCCTCGCTGGCAGCAGGACTGGCCGTCTCCTCGAACGTGCTGATCGCCGCACGCGCGGCCCAGGGACTCGGCGCCGCCGCCATAGCCCCGGCCGCCCTCGCCCTGACGATGGACCAGTTCCCCTCCGGCCCCGGGCGTGGCAAGGCACTGGGGGTGTGGGGAGCGGTCTCCGGAGCGGGAGGAGCGGGCGGCGTCCTCCTGGGCGGTGTGCTCACCCAGGCGTGGGGCTGGCCTTGGATCTTCCACTCGGTCGCGCTCGGGGCTGCGCTGGTCCTGGCCGCCGTGGCTGCGTTCGTGCCACGGGCGCCCGGACGGAAGGCCGGGCGGTTTGACCTGCTGGGCACGGCCACCGTCACCCTCGCCCTGACCTGCCTGGTCTGGGGCCTGACCACCGCACGCGGCACCGGCTGGAGCGACGGCCGGGTGCTGGGGGCCCTCGGGACCGCCGCCGCGCTTCTCGCGGCCTTCGCCGTGATCGAGCGCCGCCGGCCGAACGCACTGATACCGCCACGGCTGTTCACCACCGGCCGGGTCGCGGCGGGCAACCTGCTGATGGCGCTGCTGGGCTCGGTGTGGATCGCCCTGTTCTTCTTCCTGCCGCTTTACCAGCAGCAGGTCCTCGGATCCAGCCCCTTGGCAACCGGAGCGGGACAACTCCCGCTCGCCGGCGCCAACATGCTCGGCGCCTCCCTGGCGCCGCGCATCTCCCGGCGCATCGGGGCCCGCGCGACCGTGACCGCAGCCCTGCTCACCGAGGCCGCGGGCCTGATGTGGCTGTCACAAATCACCGCCCACGGCAGCTACTTCGCCAACCTCCTCGGCCCGAGCATCCTGATCGGCCTGGGCCTCAGCATCGCCTTCGTCCAGCTCACCGCGCTCGCCGTGGACGGCGTTCCACGGGAGGACGCGGGCCTGGCCGGCGGACTGGTGAACACCACCCGCCAGGTCGGCGGCGCCATCGGCCTCGCCGCCCTGGCCACCCTGGCCGGCTCCGTCACCGTCCAAGCGTCCGCCCACCAGCCCCATCTGGAAGCCCTCACCGCCGGCTACCGCACAGTCTTCACCGTCGCCGCCGCGGTCCTGGCCGCAACCGCTCTCCTCGCGCTGCTCCTCACCCGCAGCACCAGCCCGCGGACCGCAACCACCTGCACCGGCCCGGCTTCCGACCCGCAACCCGCCTGAATCTCCGAATCCGGCTGAATCTCCGAATCCGGCTGAACCAATGGATCAACCGCGTCACCGAAACATGTCATCCAGAGAGGAACCCCATGGTCACCATCGACGAGACCGCCCCCGTCATCGTCCGCCTGAGCACCGAGATCAACGCCCCGCTCGCGACGGTGTGGGAACTGCACACCGACATCGCGGCCTGGCCCACCTGGAATACCGACATCGACCGGGCTGAGCTCAACGGCCCCCTGATGCCCGGCAATTCCTTCAGCTGGCGAACTCACGGCCTGGAGATCACCTCCACCGTGAGCGAACTGGTCCCCGCCGAGCGGATCGTGTGGGGCGGCCCCGCCGAGGGCATCACCGGCATTCACGTGTGGACGTTCGAGCAGGACGGCGACCACGTCACCGTCCGCACCGAGGAGTCCTGGGGCGGCGCCCCGGTCGAAGCCGCGGCCGACCACCTGGGCAAGGTCCTCCACGACTCCCTGGAGAACTGGCTTTCCCACCTCAAGGCCCGTGCCGAACAAGCCGCCTGACAAAAAGCATCACATCCACTGAAAGAGATTTCTGCCATGACTGCTGCGAAGCCCTACCTGACCGGCCACTTCACCCCCGTCGCCGACGAGGTCACCGCCACCGGACTCACCGTGGAGGGCACGTTGCCCCCGGAGCTGGACGGCCGGCTGATCCGCAACGGCCACAACCCCAAGCCTGGCGTCACCCCGACCCACTGGTTCAAGGGCAGCGGCATGGTCCACGGCGTCCGCCTCCGTGAGGGGCGCGCCGAGTGGTACCGCAACCGCTGGGTGCACACCCCCGCCCTCGAGGGCGCCCCCTACATGACCGAGCGCGGTCCCGACCTGACCGCCAGCGCCGCCGGAACCCACGTCATCGAGCACGCCGGACGGCTGCTCGCGCTGTGCGAGGCGAACCTTCCCTTCGAGCTCACCCCGGACCTGGAGACCGTCGGCGCGTACGACTTCGACGGCAGGCTGCGCAGCGCGATGACCGCGCACCCCAAGGAGGACCCGGTCACCGGGGAGCTGCACTTCTTCGGCTCCTCGCCCTTCCCGCCGTTCCTGACGTACTACGTCGCCGACGCCAAGGGCGGGATCGTCCACAGCGCCGAGATCCCGGGAGCGACCGCCTCCCTCAAGCACGACTTCGCCCTGACCCGCCGCCATGTGGTCTTCATCGAGGGCAATGTCACCTTCGACCCGGCCGAGCACTCCGGCATCCCCTACGGCTGGAGCGACGCCCAGGCCGCCCGTATCGGCATCGTGCCCCGTGGCACCGACGGCGCCCCGCAGGTCCGCTGGTTCTCCATCGAGCCCGGCAACCTGCTGCACGTCGCCAACGCCTACGAGGACGGCCAGGGCCGCATCGTCCTGGAAGGCCCCACCGTGGACCGCGAGGGCTTCCAGCTCTCCTGGAACTGGTGGGTGGGCGCCCCCGGGCGCGGTACCGAGCCCGTCGCCCGCTCCTACACGCGCCGTTGGGTGGTCGACATGGCCACCGGTAGCGTCGACGAGCAGATCATCGACGACCTCACCGTGGAGTTCCCGACCCTCAACGAGGACTACCTGGGCTCCGAGAACCGCTACCAGTACGCCATCTCCTTCCCCGACGAGAAGGGCTTCGGCGGTTACGGCATCGTCAAGTACGACCGCACCACCGGCGCCCGCCGCATCCACCAGGTCGGCGACGCCCGCATGCCCAGCGAAGCAGTGTTCGTCCCGGCTGCCGGAGCCACCCGCGAGGACGACGGCTACCTCCTCACCGTGGCCTCAGACCTCAAGCAGGACGCCTCCCAGCTCCTCGTCCTCGACGCCTCCGGCCTCGACCGGGTCGCCACCGTCCACCTGCCCCAACGGGTGAGCGCCGGACTCCACGGCTCCTGGATCCCCGACGCCGCCCTGGAGGCCACCCAGGGCTGACCCACAGCGAAACGCACCTGAGCTCGACCAGCGGCGAGTGACGCAAGGCTGACTGGCCCCGGAGCCCTGACGGGACCTGCCGACCCTCCTTGAGCCGCTTGTGCGCCTCCAACGCCGCCGACTCGCGAGGCGTACATCGAACAACCGCACACCGCCGAAACGCCATCCCACCCAGGCAGCTGCCGGCCCGCGCGACGCTCGCGGGCCGGCAGCGCCCACAGCTCCGCAAGCATCGGCGTACCTCCGGGCCCCGCCTCCTCCCCGGAAGCACCCCGAACAACGCCTCGAACCCGCAGGCCGAGGCACACGATCAAGGAAGCCGACATGACAAGATCCGGAAAAGCGCCGGTGGGATCGCCGCCCTCTCCGCGCTCATAGCCGCCATCGCCGTACCGGCGCTCGCGGAGACCGAGGATGCCGACCAGCGGACCTCCGCCACCGGCATCGACTGGCACGCCTGCGCCGACACCGACTTCAAGTACATGCAGTGCGGATCGATCCAGGTACCAGTGGACTGGGCCCACCCCCACTCCGGCCGGACCACCCTCGCCCTGGTCCGACGCCCGGCGGATGACCGGGCCCACCGCCAGGGCACCCTGCTCCTCAACGACGGAGCCGGCGGCTCCTCCATCGAGCAGCTGCGGCTGGCGATGCACATCGGCATGCCGAACGTCGCCGGCGCCATGACCCAGAAGTTCGATCTGGTCGCCGTGGATACGCGGCCAAGCTAGGCCCGGCCGAGCATCCGAGTTGGCCTGCAGTGGCCGGCCCTCCCATAGGGTGATCGGATGTTCAACCGGCTTGAAGTCAGAGTGCTGCCGCCGGGGTCCCGGTGGGCTGCCCAGTTGCGGCTGTGGATCGACGGCGAGGATGTGGTGGCGGAGGCGCTCGGCGAGGGAGGCCGTGGCCCGTTCGCGGAAGAGGCTCTGCCCGCCAACGGTCGCAGCCCGCTGTGGGCGACCGGAGCGCGGCGTCGCGTGGTGTTGGGGGAGCCGGAGTGCACGGGCGGATGTTGCGGCTACCTCTCGGTGTTGGTGCAGCGGCAGGGGTGCTTCGTGGTGTGGTCTGGCTGGCGGGTGCCCGGCGACGAAGCGCGGCCCCCGGCATTTCACTTCGACGCCGATCAATACGACGCCGAAGTGGCCCGGGCTTCGGCAGATCGGTCGTGGCAGGTCTCCACGCAGTGACGGACACGTCCACGTGCCGGTACAACGACTTGGAGCAGTTTGCCTCGATCACCCTGGGGGACCTGGACTGGCTTCGCGACGACGTCGTGGGCGTGTGACCGAGATACGCGCCAAAGGGGCAACGGGATGATCTTGAAGTCCGGGCGAGGCAGAAGGGGCCTCACCACCCCGGCACGCGCCGCGCGCGGCCGGTGTCTCTGATGCTCCGCCGCGCTGCGGAGCAGCATTGCACGTTGCACCTTGATGGCTCAGATGCCCGGCGCAGGATGTGACAGGGCTGAGGTGCTCGGCTTGGCGAACGCCGCTCGTGACCGAACCCGTGCCGCTGCCTAGCGTGGCTACATGATCGCCATCACCGGCGCCGCCGGCAAGACCGGGCGCGCCGTCACCTCTGCACTGTCCCGGCGCGGGTTGCCCGTCCGCGCCCTCGTCCACTGTGCCAAGCAAATGCCCGCCGCCCACGCCGCCGGGGCGGTGAGCGCGCAGCCCATCGATGTCACCGACACCGCCGCGCTCGCCGACGCCCTACGCGACGTCGACGCCGTCTACCACATCGCGCCGAACGTCCACCCCGACGAGCTCGGCATGGGCCGCGCCCTGATCGATGCCGCTCGCCGCGCCGGTGTCGGCAGGGTCGTGTTCCACTCCGTGCTGCGGCCGCAGCTGCGCGCGATGTCGCATCACGAGGCAAAGCTGCGCGTCGAAGAGGCACTGTTTGTGTCGGGGCTCGCCGTGACCGTACTTCAGCCCGCGCCCTACCAGCAGAACGTCCTCGACGCCCGCGAGGCGATCACACGCGACGGTGACTACCCCGTCCCGTACCGCGTCGACGCGCCGTTCGCCGTCGTCGACCTGCGGGACGTCGCTGAGGCGGCTGCCATTGTACTTGCCGAAGAGGGGCACGTGGAGGCGGTGTACGAGCTGGCCGGCCCCGAGTCGCTAACCCCCCGCCAGATGGCTGGCTGTCTGTCCGCCGTTCTTGGCCGCTCCGTGACCGCACGCCAGGTCTCTCGGCAGGACTGGCAGCGGTCCGCCGAACGTCGTGGTCTCAGCCAATACGCGGTCGAGACCCTCCTGTCGATGTTCCGCCATTACGACGCGCACGGTCTGGTCGGCAATCCGCGGGTGCTGGCCGGACTCCTCGGCCGAGCACCGACTGCCTTCGAGGAGTTCGCGCGTGCCTCAGTGCTCGCCGAACCACAGAACTAGCCAAGGAATCCGGAAATGTTTAGGGTCCGGGCAGCGCCAGACGTCCTCACCGTCGACCGTGAGCGGGGCGGTCGCGGTCGAGCACTCCCGGCACGGAGGCGGGGAGACGAGGAGGCGAGGCCGGTCGGTCCGCAGCTCGCGAACCGACCAACCGTGCTCCCGTAACAGATCGGCGTAGGCGGACACGAGGACGTGCTCCTCCGCCGCGGCGTCAGCGAAGGAAAGACCCGTGAGCACGCCCGGGAACTGGGTGCGGTGGCTCTCCCGGACCTTCGCGGAGCCGGGAGCGCACGGGGAGCACAGGAATCCGGCCGTAGCGACCAGTCGCCAGCACAGGCGACTGACCACCGGTCAAGGCACGTGGAGCGCCCGTTGCGTGGAGACACGCACGGCGGGTGCGGCGGGCGGGTCGGGGAAACGGGCTGGTCACAAGGCCAGTACCGCGCCCCGGCCCGGCCCGACCCAGCCGCAAACGAGGGGTGATCAGTCCTTTGACCTGGAGGGTCGGGGCAGTTCTGCCGTGTTGGTCGACTCGACGAGCGCGAGAGGGCCGCCCTTCAGTTCGGGCACTAGTTGTAGATGGTGTTGCGGGAGACTCCGAGGAGCTTCGCGATCGAGGTGACGGTGTTCGCCGGGCGGGCGAGCAGGTCGCGGGCGTGACGTCCCTGTTCGTCGGTCATGGCCGGCGGCCGGCGGGCGGCGGAGCCGGGTGCATCGGGCGCGGGAGTCGTGGGGTGGTGTCGTTCCCGAACCGGTCTCGGCCAGCGTGTCGTCCTACCGCGCGGCGACGGCCAACCCGCCCCCACCGGTGTCCACACCGCCGCGCGGCTTGGGTGCGGCGAAGGGAGGCGCGTCCTGGCGGCACATTGTTCCGGTCGGCGGGAGGGCGCCGTCGATGAGGTAGCGGCTTGCATAAGCGTTGACGCAGCTGCTGGGGTTGAGCAGTGCCGTGTGCCCGACTGCATCGTGGGTCAGCAGGCGGGCATTGGCCAGCTCCTTCGCCATAGCCTGCGCGGCCGACAGGGGAGTGGAGGGGTCGTAGGTGTTCCCGACCACCAGGATGGGGTTCGCCGTCGGCTTGTTCCATGGGCCGCGGTAGCGGTCCTCGGCGACGGCCGGCCAGGAGGCACAGCCCGCGGAGGCCCAAATCCAGTAGCGTCCGGTGTCCCCCGCACGGGCGGCCTCGGCCTCTGCCAGGGTGTCGTACACACCGGGGTCCCGCGGGTTGGGGCTGTCGCCGCAGAAGACCGCGGTGCTCTGTTCCTCGCCCAGGTACGGATTCGGGTTGGGCACCGGTGGCGGGGGCGGGAGGGGGGACGGCTCCGGGACGCGGCCCTGCCACAGGTCCTGCAGCCTGCCGGCGAGTTCCGTCCCCCCGAGCTGGACGTCGTAGAGGCTGTTCACCACGTTGGCCACCGTGCCGGCGTAGGTCCACGTGCCCACGGGCTCCTTTCGGAGCCGCTTCAGCAGCTGGTCGTACTTGTCCTGGGTCGCCTTCGGGTTGCCGGCGGAGAACGCGCAGCGGGCGGTCGTCGTGGATCCGCACAACGTGAGGAACCGGTTCACGGTCTCCGCGGCGCTGCGGCCGGAGCCCAAGCGCTGGAACGACGTGGTCTGGGGGGCCTCGTCGGAGGCGTTGTTCGTCCAGGCCTGCGGGTCCCAGTTGGCGTCGAAGACCATGGCGCGGACCCTGCCGGGGAAGAGGTTCGCGTAGGTGGCGCCCAGGTACGTGCCGTAAGAGATTCCGTAGTAGGTGAGCTGCTGGTCACCCACCGCCTTGCGAAGCTGGTCGAGGTCGCGAGCGTTCTCGGCGGTCGACACATGGCGCAGGAGCTCGGGGGCACGCTGCTCACAGCGTCGGCCCAGTTCGTCGTACGCGGCGGTGAAGGCCGCCCGCTCCTTCTCTCCCACCGGGAAGCCTGCCGCTTTGCTCGCAGCCCAGTCTGCGGCTTCCTCGGGACTCGCGAAGCAGTTCACCGCGGTGCTGTTGCCGATGCCGCGGGGGTCCCAGCTGACGATGTCGAACCGCTCCCGCACCTCGCGCGGGAAGGACTCGTAGTTCTGTGGCATCTGGACCGTTCCGGGGCCGCCGGGTCCGCCGGGGTTGAAGAACAAGGTGCCGATGCGCTGTCCGGGGCCGGTGGCCTTCCGTTTGACGACGGCGAGTTCGATGGTGCGGCCACCTGGGTCGTCGTAGTCGAGCGGGACTTTCGCGGTCGCGCAGTCGAACGGACTGCCCTGGACGCAGGGTTTCCAGTCCAGCTGCGGGGCGGGCAGGGAAGGGGACGGCGCGCCACCGGCCGGAGCGTGAACCGGTCCGGTAAATGCCGTCGAGCAGATCACCACCGCGGCGAGGGCCGCGGCATGACGCCGACGGCCCGCTATCGGTGCAGGTATGTGCATGTCTTGTCCTTCCCGGTTCAGGGCCCGACGCCACCCATGCGCTGGACGTCGGCACGCATCCGGTCAACAACACCTCGGTCCGGCAAGGCGCGCGAGCGAACCGGGGCCGAATGGCGGAGCTACTGCCCACATCGTCTTAGGCCTGGGTATTGCGCCGCGAAGTACCTGGTCCGGGCTCGGAACTGCTGGCGCCGGTGTCGCGTCGGGTGGCGTGAGCACGGGGCTCCAGCCATTCGGACCCGGTCGCCTTGCGGGACCTGACCGGCCGCGGTGGGGTGGACGCGGATGCGTGCCGACGCAAGCGATCGCCTCGCACTTGCCGAGGCGACCAACACGGCGGAACTGCCCAGGCCTGCCACGTCCGAGGATTGATCACTGACGTTTGCGGCTGGTGACACGATTCTCACCGGCACGTCGGCCGTGAGTTCAGCCTGACTGAGGGACTTTCGATCGGTATGAATACGGCTTCTGGATCTGGCCAAGGCCGCGCCTTGTGGGCGGCCTTGGCCGACACCCGCAGCAGGGCCCTGTGCCGCCACGGGCGCGACGTGCTCCGCTGTGTGCCGGCTCAGACTGTGGCGGGCTGCGCAAGTACGACGGCTACCGTGCGCGCCACTGCTTCCAGGCGCGCAGTCCAGGACCACCGCCACGATCAACGACGTCGCTGCCTCTCCAGGCTTCTGCCGGAGCCCTGCGGGTCGGTAGGCGACGGAACTGCATGGGGGCGCCGCGGCGTCAGCGCGTCAGGCGGTGCGGTTGCTGGTGCGATGGGTCCGGCGGCGGGCTACCCGCCGCCGCATGGCGATGGCGCGTTCCGCCAGCACGACGGCGAGGGCGGTTGCACCGGTGAAGAGGCCGATGTTGTGGTCTGCGGCGGCGGTTACTGCGACGCCGGTCCCGGTGGCGCTGGTGACGCCGAGACCGGAGGCTGCGGTGAGCAGGAACCGTTCGACAGCTGCGTCGAGGCGCTGCAGGCGGGCGAGTTCACGTCGGAGGAGATCGGCAGACATGGTGGTCGGGTCCTGCATGGTCCGTCCTTAAGGAGTGAGGCTGCTGCGGCTGCGCGCCGTGTCCTCCAAGGGGACCAAATCGGTTCTTGTCCGTCAGGCCGGTTCGTTGCGCCAGATAACCTTTCAAGCAGGCCGCACAAGCCGTAGCGGGCCGCTAACGTTCCGTACAAACAGGATTGTCCGGACGCCTGGGGGATTCGTGGGTAGGCCATGGGGGGCATTGGATGAACACGCGAGCGCCGAGTTACGCGAGCTGGCCACCTTCTTGCGCCTTCACGTCAAGGAGAGCGGAAGCACTCTTGAGCAGCTCAAGCGGGCGGTGGGGTACTCGACGCAAAGGCTGAGCGAGTTCCTTGCCGCAAGGGCACTGCCTGAGGCTGCCACCGTGTGCAGACTCGTTGAGGTGACCGTACCCGCAGGCGTGCGGGCTGCTCAGCTCAAACGTGCACGGCAATTGCACCGGAAGGCGTACGAAGCAGCCGGCAAGACGCAGCGCCAAGTTCCGGTGCCCCGCCCGCCACAGGAGATCGAGAGCGACCTTGTCCGCCAGCTTCAACGCCTGGTCGACCTCGAACGCGAACGGGGAGAAAAGAACGAGCTGATCGTTCACCTCCGCATGATGGTCAATGCCCTCGACAGCAAGGTGTCGCGGCTGGAGAACGAACGGGACGAGCTGCTGGCTCAGCAAGCACAGGCGCTGACCTTGGACGGAGTCAACCGGAACATCGCAGTCACCCACCAGCAGAACAAGGAAGCTGCGGACGCGCTGCGCGAAGCCCAGGAGCAACGTGATCGGGCCGAGCAGATGGCGGCAGCCGCCCGGCTGGAAGTCGAAGACCTGCGCGCCCAGCTGGCCGCAGAACGCCGTCGCTCTCACGAGCAGGCCGACGGCCAGGATCACGCGATGGCCGACCCCACCAGCACGATCGATGCCGGCTCGGTGGCTGAGACGCTGGTCAAGATCCGCTCTCACCTCAGTGCCGGGGCGGACAAACTGGACCGCCTACAGGGCAGCGAACCGGACAACGACGAGCCGCCGGACAACCCGAGCACCAGCCCTTTCACTCCGGATAACCCCGGACAATGGAACGCGGTGGCCAACCGCCTGAACCCTCACGCCGTCGCGTCCGCACACTCGTTCCTTCAACGCCTGCTCGAGCTGGGGGACCACCCCGACAGAGCCCTCGCACTCCTGGAAGCAGTCGCAGCCACGTCCCCAGACCACCAGATGACCGCGCTTCTCATGCTCATCCAGGAGCACGGACGCTGGTGGTACCTGGAACGGGCAGTTCAAACCATCGCCCGGCTTCGGCCCGCCACCAGCATCGAGAGGATTGCGGCCGAGCTCAGCTTCTTCGAATGCTTCGATCTGAGATCCTGGCTCGCACCCCACACCTACAACACCACCACGCAACTCTCCGCCCGTGACGAGCGTCCCGGACGCCCTGCAACGCCGACCGAAGTCAATGAGCTTGCTCTGCATGGACTGCGCAGCACCGCCGACGACCACTTGAACGACCAGGGAACCCTGCAAGCTGCCTGTACCTGGTCGGCGCACGAACTAACGGCGCAGCTGTCTGACTACCTTCGCGGAGGCCACAAGGCCAAAGCCCGCCACCTGGCCATGGTGGCAGGACGAGAACGCTCCGGACCGTGCACCATCGCGCTCCTGCACACGCTGCACCACGCTGACGCGTCGGCGACAACCGTTACCGCGGTGCTTCAAGGCGTCGCCCAACGCTCCCCGCACAGCACCGGCCACATCCTCAAGGCGATGATGCCCGACCCCGCACTCCGCATCGCCACCCTCTACCTGCTTCTGCATCTGCGCATATCCGCTGCGCCCGCCGACGTCGACACCATCCATCGATCGCTGACCGTCCCGCAGCGCCACATCTATGCGCAGATGCTCGGCGAACGACAACTTGTACCGGCTTCTCGCGCAGCACCCTGATCATCTGAGGCCGCTGCACGCCGCTGCACGCCGCTGCTTCGGCTGGCGCACCGCCGATCACGCCATGTGAGGCAGGCAGACCTTTTCGCAAGCGGCTGGACCGGCATACGCCCGCGTAGATGCCGAAGGAGCCTCGTAAGGCCAAGCGGCCACGGAAGGCTGCGGCCAAAGCAGCTGCGCGCCCAGCCTTTCGGCTGGCCGACGCCGAGGAATGGCTGCGGGCCCACGGCAAGTTGCCGACGCGTCGAGGGTCCGCCGACCTCTGGCGGCGGACCCGGCGACGCAGCCCTGACGACGACCGCCCCAGCGCCAAGGCGACCGGCACTTCCTCCCGCTCCGGCAGTCGGCCGGCCGCCCGACGCGGTCATCGAGCACGGGCCGCTTCGCCGCTGTACCAACTCCCTCCCGTCAGAACGGGACGCCGCAGCGGAGCAGCACATTCGAGTACGGCATTGCCTCTCCCGTGCGCACCACCAAGCGGGCCTCACGGGTGCGGAGCTTGAGCTCCTCGTGGGGGATGAGCTCAAGCCGGCGGAAGTGGTTGTGGAGCAGCCCGGCCGCAGCGGGGTTGCGCAGGCTCACCTCCTGCGCGGCTGTGGCGCCCTCCACGACGAGTTCGTCGAGGATGCCGTCGAGCACCTCGGCGAAGGACGGCGTGCCCGCCCGGAAGGCGAGGTCGACGGCCTCGACGCCCGCTGGGATCGGGAGGCCGGCATCGCAGATCATCACCAGGTCGGTGTGCCCCAGGCCGGCCAGTGCTCCAGCGAGTTGCCGGTTGAGAATTCCGCTCTTCTTCATAGGGCTTCGACCTCATCGAGGGTGGGGAAGGACAGCTGGGCACCGGCACGGGTGACGGCTGCAGCGCCGACCCGTACGGCGAACCGTACGGCTGTCTCCAGGTCGTCGCCGGTGCCGAGTCGCCAGGCCAGGGCTCCGGTGAAAGCGTCACCCGCGCCGGTGGTGTCCACCGCCGCCACCGGGACTCCTGGGACGCGGGTCGTACCGGCGGGGCCGGCGACCAGCGCGCCGGAGGGCCCGAGGGTGACGACCACCGAGCGGGGGCCGCGCGCAAGCAGCGCGGCAGCCCATTCCTCGGGGGTGTCCTCCTCCGCCGCCGCGTCGTCGTCGGCCCGCAGCAAGAACCGTGCCTCGTGCTCGTTGACCACCAGCGGATCGCAGGCGGCCAGCACCTCGGCCTGAAGCGGCACGGGCGGCGAGGGGTTGAGCACGACACGCGTTCCGGCCTCCGCGGCGGCACGAACCGCGGCGGCGACGGTCTCCACCGGGATCTCCAGTTGCAGGGAAACCACCCGTGCTGCGGCCAACAGCTCACCGGCCGCCTGCACATCCTGCGGGGAGAGCCGTGCGTTGGCTCCGGGCGAGACCACGATGCTGTTGTCGCCGGAGGGATCCACCGTGATCAGGGCCACGCCGGTGGGCGCGTCACCCACCAGGACACCGGTCGTGTCCGCGCCGGCCTGTGTCAGCGAGTCGGTCAGCAGCCGCCCGTGCGGGTCGGAGCCGACCCGGGCGAGCAGGGCCGCCCGGGCACCGAGCCGGGCGGCCGCGACGGCCTGGTTGGCGCCCTTGCCGCCCGGGTAGGTGGCAAGGTCGGAGCCGAGTACGGTCTCTCCGGCCGCAGGGCGGCGTTCAACACCGATCACCAGATCGGCGTTGGCCGACCCGACGACCAGCAGGTCGTAGCCGCACATCCTTGGGTTCCTCACGTTTGTGGGCGAGTGGGTCAGGAAGAGAAGCCGGCGACGTTCTGCTTGGTGACGACCTTCACCGGGACCTTGACCGTGTCGGTCATCTTCTCGCCCTTGGCGGCCTTGACCGCGTTCTGGACGGCCAGCTTGCCGAGTTCCTTCGGCTGTTGGGCCACCGTCGCGGACAGGGTCCCGGCCTTGACCGCCGTGAGGCCGTCCGGGGTGCCGTCGAAGCCGACGACCTTGACGGACTTGCCGGCCTTGCTGCCCAGGGCCTTGATGGCGCCGAGCGCCATCTCGTCGTTCTGTGCGAAGACTCCGTTGATACCGGTGTGGGCCTGCAGCAGGTTGGTCATGACGTCCAGGCCCTTGGTGCGGTCGAAGTCGGCCGGCTGCTCGGCAACGACCTTGATGCCCGGGTACGCCTTGAGGCCTTCCGCGAAGCCCTGGCCGCGCTCACGGGCGGCGGAGGTGCCGGCGGTGCCCTGCAGAATCACTATGGTGCCCTTGTTGCCGAGCTGCTCGGCCATGGTCTTGGCGGCGAGCTTGCCACCCTCGACGTTGTCCGACGCGACGGTGGTGGCGATCTCGGCGCCGTTGACACCGCGGTCGGCGGCGATCACGGGGATGTTGGCGTTGCCGGCGACCTTCACAGAGGGGCCCGCGGCGTCGGAGTCCACCGGGTTGATGATGATCGACTTCATGTTCTGGCTGGTGAAGTTCTGGATCTGGTTCGCCTGCTGGGAGGCGTCGTTCTGGGCGTCGGTGACGGTGAGGCTGACGCCTTCGGCCTTGGCCTCCGCCTGTGCCCCGGCCTTCAACTGGACGAAGAAGGGGTTGTTGAGGGTGGAGATCGACAGGCCCACCTTCGTTCCCGTGGAGCCGGACGAGCCGGAGTTGCAGGCGGTGGCGGTGAGGGCGAGCGCGGCGACGGCGGTTGCGGTGATCGCGATCTTCTTGGTGTTCATGGCATGTCCTTATGAGTGAGACTGGTTCAGGGAGGGAAGTGCGCGGGACTGCGGGTCAGGCCCGGCGGCGCAGTGTGTCCACCAGGACAGCGAGCGCGATGACCACGCCTATGACGACCTGCTGCCAGAAGGCCGAGACCGACAGAAGGTTGAGGCCGTTGCGGAGCACGGCGAGGATGAGCGCGCCGATGAGGGTTCCGGACGCCTTGCCGACTCCGCCGGACAGGCTGGCTCCGCCGATGACGACCGCAGCGATCGCGTCGAGCTCGTAGCCGTAAGCGGCCTGGGGCTGGGCGGAGGACAGACGGGAGGCCAGGACGATGCCCGCCACCGCGGCGAAGAGACCGGACAGCGCGTAGATCACGAGTTTCTGGCGCTTGACGCGGATGCCCGAGAGGCGGGCTGCCTCCTCGTTGCCGCCGATCGCGTACATCGCGCGGCCGATGTAGCAGCGGCTCAGGATGGCGGCCGTGATCAGGCCCATCGCGACCATCACCAGTACCGGTACCGGGAGCCAGCCGCCGAGCGTACTGCCGAGCGAGGACACGGAGTCCGGCAGGGCTATGGGACTGCCCTGGGAGATGACCAGGGACAGGCCGCGGCCGATGGAGAGCATCGCCAGCGTGGCGATGAACGGCGGCAGCTTCCCGAAAGAGACCAGTACGCCGTTGACCAGGCCGCAGGCGATGCCGGCGGCGATGGACAGGAGGACCGCCGCCCAGACCGGCAGTCCCTGCGATGTCGCTGTCCAGGCCAGCACGGTGGCCGACAGCGCGGCGACCGAGCCCACTGACAAGTCGATGCCCGCCGAGACGATCACGAACGTGGAACCGAAGGCCAGGATCGCCGTGACGGCCGACTGGACGCCGACGTTGAGCAGATTCTGGGTCGTCAGGAAGTCGCCGGACAACAGCGACAGCGCCGCGACCAGGACCACCAGGGCGCTGAGCGCACCGTTGTCGAGCAGCAGTCGGCGCAGGCCGTCCACGCGTGTCGGTTTCGTGTCCAGACCCTTGCCCGGGCCGTTGCCTCTGCTGAGCACGTCAGTGGCCACGGGAGCCCTCCTTCTCGTTCGAATCGGACGCGACTTGGACCGCCAGGGCCATGACGGAGTCCTGAGTTGCTTCGTGCGCGGGGAGTTCACCGGCGATCCGGCCTTTGGCCATGACCAGGACCCGGTCGCTCATGCCCAGCACCTCGGGGAGGTCGCTGGAGATCATCAGGACCGCGTGGCCGGATGCGGTCAGTTTGTTGATGAGCTGGTAGATCTCGACCTTGGCACCCACGTCGATGCCGCGGGTCGGCTCGTCGAGGATCAGCACCTTGGTGTCGGCCAGAAGCCACTTGCCGATCACGACTTTCTGCTGATTGCCACCGGACAGGGTGCGCACGTGCTGCCCCAGGCCGGCCATCCGCACCTTGAGCTGGGCGGAGATCTTTTCGGCCGCTCGACGCTGTCCGGACCGGTCGACGAAACCGGCGCGGGTGGAGCGGCGCAGCGTGACCAGGCCGAGGTTCTCCTGGACGGTGGCGTCCAGAACCAGGCCCTGCCCCTTGCGGTCCTCAGGGACGAGGCCGATGCCGGCGTCCATCGCGGCGCTCACGTTGTGCCGCGGCAGGGTCTTGCCGAGAACCACTACGGTGCCGCGGTCGTAGGGGTCGGCGCCGAAGACCGCGCGGACGACCTCGGTACGCCCGGCTCCGACCAGGCCGGCCAGACCGACCACCTCACCGGCCCGTACCTCGAAGGCGACGTCGTGGAACGTTCCGCTGCGGGTGAGTCCTGTGACGCTCAGCAGCGGTGCGCCGATGTCGCCGCGCACGCGCGGATACTGCGCCTCGATGCTGCGGCCGACCATCAGCCGTACCAGTTCGTCCTCCGGGGTGTCGGCCCCGACCTGGGTGACGCTGCGGCCGTCGCGCAACACGGTCACCCGGTCGCCAAGGGCTGCGATTTCCTCCAGGTGGTGGGTGATGAAGACGATGCCGACACCGTCCGTGCGCAGCTTGCGCACGATCCGGAACAGTTTGTCGACCTCTTCCGTGGTGAGCACCGCGGTCGGCTCGTCCATGATCAGGATCCGGGCGTCCAGGCTCAGCGCCTTGGCGATCTCCACCATCTGCAGCTTGGCGATGCCCAGTGCGCCGACCGGGGTCTGCGGGGAGACGTCCACACCGACGCGGGCGAGCAGTTCGGCGGCGGCGGCGTTCATCTTCCGGCGGTCGATCATGCCGAACCGGCGCGGCTGCCGTCCCAGGAAGATGTTCTCGGCGACGCTGAGCGCGGGGATGAGGTTGAACTCCTGGTAGATGGTGGCGATACCGAGCCGCTCGGCGTCCTGGGCACCGTGGATGCGTACCGGGTCGCCGTCAACCAGGATCCGGCCGCCGTCCGGGCGGTGGGCGCCGGAGAGCATCTTGATCAGCGTGCTCTTGCCCGCGCCGTTCTCGCCCAGCAGGACGTGCACCTCACCGCGGCGCAGATCGAAATCGACTCCGTCGAGTGCCCTCACGCCGGGAAACGACTTGGTCACGCCCTCCATGCGGAGCAGTTCGGTCTGGTCCACGGGCTTTTCAGAAGTACTCGGCCTGCTCAACGACTTCTCCCTTCGGGCTCGCCGCATGAGCGGCGGACTACGAGGCGGGCGGAGAGGGTGACCGACGATGCGGTCCGGCCTTCCACTCGCTCGATCAGCGCTCGCACAGCGGCGCGACCGAGTTCGCCGGTGGGCTGGGCAATCGCGGTGATCGGCGGATCGGTGTGGACGAACCACGGGATGTCGTCGAACGCGGCAAGCGCCACATCGTCGGGCACGCGCAGTCCGCGAGCCCGGATCTCGTCCATCGCGCCGAGCACCATCAGGTTGTCGGCCGCGAAGATCACCTCGGGCGGCCGGGGCAGTTCCAGGAAGCGGGCGGTGGCACGCCGTCCGCTTGCCGCCTGGAAGTCGCCCTGCCCGATGTACTCCTCCGGCAGGGGCAGACCGTGCTCACGCAGCGCGTCGCGGAATGCCTCGACGCGTTCGCTGCCCGTGGTGGTCACCGCAGGGCCGGCGATGATGGCGAGTCTGCGGTGGCCGAGCCCGCAGAGATGGGCGACCAGGTCCCGTACCGCTTCACGGCCGTCGGTACGCACACCCGGGACATCGACTCCTGGAATCCAGCGGTCGACGAACACCATCGGAGTGCCGGCGTGGGCGGCCTCCAGTATCAGGGGCGAACCGCTGTCGGTTGGGCTGACGAGCAGCCCGTCGATGCGGCGCTCCAGCAGGGTGCGCACGTGATGGTCCTGCAGATCCGGCTGCTCGTCGGCGTTACCGATGATGACGCTGTACCCGAGCCTGCGCGCCTCGTCCTCGACCGAGCGGGCCAGCTCGGTGAAGAACGGGTTGAGCACGTCGCTGATGACCAGCCCGAGCGTTCTGGTCTGGTCCGTGCGCAACGAGCGGGCCACAGCATTCGGCCGGTAGCCGAGCTCGTTCACCGCGGACAGCACCCGGCTGCGGGTAGCCGGGCGGACCGACGGATGACCGTTGAGGACGCGGGAGACAGTCGCGACGGAGACATCCGCGCGGGACGCCACGTCCTTGATGCTCGCCATTGACGCATCCCTCCCTGGAATCGATTACATGGAGGGATTGAAAACGATTACAAGCGGGAGGGCAAGTGTCCGAAACCTGATTGTGACCAAACCCCCGGCAGGAACGAGGGTCCCGGCCCAGTCAAGGGCCACAAGCGCCTCCGCCGCAGGTCGGGCAGCGGATCGTCATGCTTTCGACGCTGGCGGAGGAGCGTCTGCATCCCGATCGGGCCCACGGCGGACGTGCCGACGGCTGTGCTTATCGCAAGATTCTCCATCGTCACAGTTCGACAGCGAGGACGCCGCAGACATGACGTGGGGCGAGGCCGGAGCCCTGTATTGGCTGATCCGCCCGAAGGACCTGGCCGAGCGCCGATTCGACCGGGCGAGGTTTACCTGGCAGTGCAGCTGATGGCCGCCGCTCCTCCCGCCTGGGGTGTCCAGTACACACTGTGCCTGCCCGACGAAGATGCGGCGCGGGCTGCCGCAGCTGAGCTGGCCCGGATGGGGCACCGTCTGACGGCGGTGCGGGTTCACGATCACTTCCGGTTCGTTCCATCGAGCTTCTGGTGCGGCCTACCATCGATGGATCCTGAGCTGGAGGGCCGGTGGCAGGTCTTCTCACTGCCTGTCCAGAGCGGGTACGACCGCACCGAAGCCGGTGAACATCATCGGAGCCGACACGGGCGCGAGGTCGGGCGGCGAGAGAACAGCGCGTAGCCTGCGGTGACGGCCGCAACCGCAGTTCCGGTCCAGGCGCTGCCACCACTCATGACGTCCCACTCTGCCTGTCGCAACGCGCGAAGCCGTGACCGTGGAACGGGAGAGAACGCGCGCTGCGGCCCCACTCACCGCGAACGTGCTCCTGTCACCGCGAACGTGCTCCTGTACCGGGCATCGGAGCGTCGGGCGGCAGCCCGGGCCGCAGAGGCACCGTGTCGAGCTCTGCGAGGGCCGATCAGAGATCAGGTGGCGCGAGGCGGGAATCCGAGTAGGGCACCGACACGCGTCGATGTGGAACCCCAGGACCAAACCGCCTGGCAGAGCCTGCCCGGCCAGGCGCCGCCAAGGTCCGGCTACTCGGGGCGGTACACCACCTGTCCGGCGGCGATCGTGAGCACGGCCCGGGCATCGGCCAGCGGTGCCGCGTCCGGTGTGACGAAGCCGGGGGCGAACAGGTCGCGGTCCAGGAGCACCAGGTCGGCGCGGCGGCCGACTTCCACGGCGCCTGCCTGCTCGTCGTGGTTGACATAGGCCGAGCCCAGCGTGAAGGCGTCCAGGGCATCGTCGAGGGGCAGCCGCTGGTCGGGCAGGAAAGGGGCGTTGCTGCGGTTGTCGGGATCGGTCCGTGTGATCGCAACCTCCAGTTGCCGCAGCGGATCGGCGGTGGTGACCGCCCAGTCGCTGCCCATGGCAAGGCGGGTGCCGCAAGCGAGCAGGTCGGCGAAGGGGTATTGCCGCAGTGCCCGTTCGGGGCCGAGGAAGGGCACCGTCAGGTCGTCCATCTGCGGTTCGTTCTTGGCCCAGTACGTCTGGAGGTTGGCCACGACGTTCAGTTCGGCGAAGCGCTTGATGTCATCGGGATGGACCAGCTGCAGATGAGCGATGTGGTGGCGCCGGTCGCCGACGCCGTTGGCGGCGCGGGCCGCGGCCACAGCGTCGAGCGCGTTGCGTACCGCGCGGTCGCCGATTGCATGCTGGTGCACCTGGAAGCCGTGGCCGTCGAGCTCGACCAGAGCGGCGGCGAGCACTTCCTGGTCGATGTAGGTGAGTCCGCGGTTGTCGCTGTGCCCACCACAGCCGTCGCAGTACGGTTCCAGGAGCGCGCCGGTGTGGTTCTCCAGCACCCCGTCCGTCATGATCTTCACGGAGGTCGGGTGGAAGCCCGAGCCCAGGTGCGCGCGGGGTGATGTGACGGCCAGTCCACGCTCGCGCCGGGCAAGCAGATCGCTGATCTGTTCCAGACCCTGGTGCCGGTCCCACCACAGCGCGCCCACCACCCTGGCGGTGAGACGTCCGTCGGCGGCGAGGGTTTGGTACGCCTGCTGGGTGGCGGGGGTGACCCAGGCGTCCTGCCAGCCGGTAATGCCGAGGGCGTGCAGGTGTCCCTGGGCGGTGAGGATCGCGGCTTCCCATTCTGCCTGGCCAGGGAGCGGGACGTGGGTGTCGTTGTAGCTGTAGGCGGCGCCCTCGTGGAGGGTGCCGGTTGGTTCGCCGGTGACCGGGTCGCGCTCGATCCGGCCGTCGGTGGGGTCGGGAGTGCGGCGGTCGATCCCGGCGAACTCCAGGGCACGGGAGTTGACCCAGGCTCCGTGCACGTCCCGGTTGAAGAGGAAGACGGGGCGGTCCGGGACGATCGCGTCGAGGTCCTCCTTTCGGGGGGTGCCGCCGGGGAAGTGCTCCATGGCCCAGCCGCCGCCGACGATCCACGGCTCGTCGGGGTTGGCCCTGGCGTAGGCGGCGATGGCGTCCAGGTAGGCCTGGCGTCCCTCCAGGTCGTTGAGCCAGATGCGCAGCAGATTGCGGCCGGCGAAGGGTGCGTGGACGTGAGCGTCCTGGAAGCCTGGCAGTACCAGTCCGCCGGGAGCGTGCACCCTTTCCGTACCTGGCCCGGCCAGCTCCAGGACGTCCGTATCGTCGCCGAGGGCGGCGATACGCCCGTCGCGTACGGCCACGGCCGAGGCCCAGCGGCCCGCCGAGAGGCGGGCCCGGGCACCGGTGATGATGAGGTCGGCCCGGTCAGTGGGCAAGGTCGAGTACACCTTCCTCTTCGACGATGCGGCGCTCCGCAGGAATGTCGAGTGAGCGGCAGAACATCAGGTAGAGCAGGCCGGCCACGGGCAGTCCGACGAACATGGAGTAGTCGACGCCGCCCAGTGCCGATGCGGCGAAGCCGGTGAAGGGGGTGGTCACGACGAACGGGATCATCGCCACTATGGCCAACAGGTAGGCCAGGTTGCCACGCCATCCCCAGCGGCCGTAGATGCCCTGGGGGTTGAAGATCTCTCGGATCGAGTAGGCGCCTCGACGGACGAAGAAGTAGTCCACCAGGTTGATCGCGGTCCATGGTGTGAACAGGTAGGCGAGGAAGATCAGTACGTTTCCGTAGAAGGCGTTGAACCGGTCCACTCCGACGAACTGGGCCACGCCCCAGACCAGGGCGAACATCACAGCGATGCACACCGCGCGGATTGTGCGGGTCGATCGGACGGGCTTGAAGCTGTCCCAGATGGAGATGATCGACATCATGCCGCCGTACTGGTTGATCGCCATCACTGACAGCAGGCCGAGCAGGAGCGCCGCGACCATGAACCAGCCGAGCCCGCCGACCAGGTTGTCGGCCATCTGCTTGAACGCGGCCACGGGGGTGGCGTCCGGGTAGGCGGCCGAGGCCACCGCGCCGATGGCGAAGACCCAGATCCCGGACAGTGCGCTGGGCAGGTACGTCCACCAGAAAGTGGACCGCACCCCGACACCGGCGGGCAGGTAACGGGAGTAGTCGGAAACATACGGGGCCCAGCCAAGCTGGAAGCCGGCGACGATCACGAACGCGGTCATGAAGGCTGCCGCCTTGAATCCGCCGAACGAGAATGCGTCCGCTGGCAGGCCGCCGTCAGCGAGGGCGGCGACGGTGACCACAATCATCACGGCGACCAGCGGCCAGGTCAGCCAGCGGCTCACCCGGTGGATCCAGCGGTAGCCGTACAGCGCGATCAGAGCGGCCACGGAGGCGGCGATGAAGTAGCCGTAGCTCTCGCTCAGGCCGAACAGGGTGTGCAGCGCGTCGCCGGACAGGATCGCGTCGGAGGTGTTGTAGGCGACGTAGTTGACCAGGGCGAAGACCCACACCGTCAGCGCCGCGCCCAGATAGCCGAACTGGGGTCTGGACTGCACGAGTTGGGGCAGGCCCAGTTGCGGTCCCTGGGCGGAGTGGAAGGCCATGAAGAAGGTGCCGAACAGCGAACCGAGCACGGTGGCGATCAGAGTCCACATGAGCCCGGCGCCGATGCTGAGCGCCGTCACGCCGGTGGCCATCGCCGTGAGGTTGATGTTGCCGACGAACCACAAAGCGCCGAGATGCGCGGGAGTGCCGTGCCGTTCGGCGGCGGGGATCCAGTTGATCGAGTGGACCTCGATCCCGGAGGGTGCGGTGGCGGGGGGCCCCGACTGATCGGTCGCGGGCGTTGCGGGGGACGGAGCGGGAGTGGGCATGCGGAGCCTCCTGGGATGAGCGGAGGTGGTGCCGGGGGAGCGGAGCCTCAGTGTGGGTTCAAGCCAATTGGATAGTCAATGGCATCGACTACAGATAATCTGCCGATTGGCAGCAGGAAGGCGGCCGACAGATAGCATCCTGGGGGCGCTCTGCCCAGGTCGGTACAGAACTGGCCGCACACTCATACGGAGAGGATCCAACCTCGATGGCGGCCAAGCCGCAGCGCAGGCCCCGACGGCCACGGGGCAGTCTCAACCAGCAGGTCATTGCCGAGGCCGCACTCCGGATCGCTGACCGGGACGGCATGGAGGCCCTCACCTTCGAGGCGCTGGGGCGCGAACTGGAGGCACATCCGACAGCGATCTACCGGCATTTCCGGGACAAGGACGAGCTGCTGCTCGCCCTCATCGACCTTCTGCACGCCGCAGTCACCTCCGGCGGACTTCCCGTCACCGACGACTGGGCAGCAGATCTGCGCGCCGTGGCAGGCCGCATCCACGACGCCTTCCTCGCCCACTCCCAGGTCGGTCAGTTGGTGGCAGCCCGCACCGCACGGCGGCAGCACGAGTTCGAGGTCGTCGAACACATCCTCGGCTGCATGCGCCGGGCCGGGCTTGACGAGACGGAGGCCGCCCGCTGCTACCGGGTCTTCGCCGACGCGGTCCTGGCGTACTCCAGCATGGACGCCGCACTGCACGCCCTGGACGCGCCCACGCGCGACGCCGACCTTCTTGCCTGGCACGTTGACTACCGCAAGCTGCCCGCCGAGGCGTACCCGAACCTTGCGGCCACCGTCGACCACATCCCGCCCCTCGACTCGCCCGACAGCTTCGCGCTCTTGGTCGACCTGCTGATCGCAGCGATCAGCGCCCGCGCCGGGACCCGCTAGTGTCCTGCGCCGGTAGTTGATCGACAGCCGTTCCGCGGCGGCTGGCGTGGAAGATGGAGCGGATCTGGACCCGGACGCAGAGTCCAGCGAAAACACAACGGCTCGTGCCAGAAGGGCAGTGGGACAATCGGCGGCCGCATGCTGCACCCCCGTGATCTGGTCGCCTACGAGGCCGCTGGCATCGAGGACGCCGACGCGTGGGCGGCGTCGGCGTCGCCGGCCTGGACGGCCGCATGCTCATCTCGCTCCAGCGCCGGCCATTGGCCATAAGTGGTCGACGCTCGAAATCCTTCGGGGTTGACATAGGAGTCCGAACCATGCCGTGAGGTGCTCAGCGATCTGGGTCGTGCGGTTCAGGTCGGTGCTGCCGTGCTACGTCAGGGACGCTCTCCCCCGTCACTCGGCCGTGTCTGGTCACGCCGACACGGCCTGCTCGCCGCCTTCGGCCTCTTCCGCGCAGGCGGCGGCCAGGTCGTCGAGTGACAGGTGCAGGGCGTGGGCCAAGGCTGCCACGGTGAAGAAGGCCGGGGTCGGGGCTCGGCCGGTCTCGATCTTGCGGAGGGTTTCAGCGGACACCCCGGCGGCTGCTGCCACGTCGACCATGCTGCGGTCACCGCGGGCCCGGCGAAGCAGGATCCCGAAGCGCTCTCCGCGTTGCCGCTCTTGCGGACTCAAAGGAACTCTCACCATGCCCGTGATACTAATACCGGTATAAGTATTGGGCAGCGTCGCATCGCAGGGAGTCACGGCACATGGTGGAGATCAAGACCGACACGGCACTGGAGACGATGCGGGAAGCAGGACGCGTCGTGGCCCACGCACTTGCGGCTGCCCGTGCAGCGGCAGCCGTGGGAGTTCGCCTGCGCGAGCTCGACGAAGCTGCCCGCACCGTTCTCACCAAGGCCGGAGCACGCTCTCCGTTCCTGGGCTACCAGCCTTCCTTCGCCCCCATCCCCTTCCCCGCCGTGATCTGCGCGTCCGTCAACGACGCCGTCGCGCACGGCATCCCCGACGACTACCGCCTGCGCGCCGGCGACCTGGTCAGCATCGACTGCGGAGCCGAACTCGACGGCTGGACCGGCGACGCCGCGATCAGCTTCACCGTCGGCACCCCTCGTCCCGCCGACCTCGAACTCATCGCCGCCACCCAGCAGGCCCTGGACGCCGGCATCGCCGCCACCACCGGCCATCGCATCGGCGACATCTCCCACGCCATCAGCACGGTCGCCCGCAAGGCCGACTGCGGCATGCCGGCCGACTTCGGCGGCCACGGCATCGGCCGCCAGATGCACGAAGACCCCCACGTCCCCAACCACGGACGACCCGGCCGCGGCTTCCCCCTGCGCCACGGCCTCGCCCTCGCCCTCGAACCCATGCTCATGGCCGGAGGACGCAACGAATACCGCACCGACCCCGACGGCTGGACCCTGCGCACGATCGACGGCAGCCGAGCCGCCCACATCGAACACACCATCGCCATCACCGAGGACGGCCCCCGCATCCTCACCCTGCCCTGACCTCGAACCCGCTCACACCCAACAGCCAGACACATCGGCCACTCTCGGAAAGCACCGACCAGCGATCACGGCTCCTACCGGCGCCGAGCCCAGCGCGCAACTATCGTGCTGCCGGCTGCCCGTTGGTGCTCCCATGCCCGGATGTCCGCGCAGACGCTGCTGCAGGTGGACACGGTGCGCACCTGGCGGGGCAGGTTCGCCACCGGCGGCCTGCCCGACCCTCGCCGACCGTTCTCGGAAGGGAACACGCTGCTCAATGCCTGACGACCGCGTCGATCCGGGCCAGTTCCTCGGGGTCGAAGTCCAGGTTGCGGGTGGCCGCGACGCTGTCCTCCAGTTGCTTCGGGCTGCTCGCGCCGACCAGAGCCGACGTCACCCGGCCGGAGCGCAGGACCCAGGCCAGGGCCAGCTGGGCGAGGGTCTGGCCGCGGGACTGGGCGATGGCGTCGAGGGCGCGCAGTCTGGCGACGAGTTCGCCGGTGACGGCGTCGGAGCCGAGGAACGGGCTGTCGCCCGCCGCCCGTGAGTCCTCCGGGATGCCGTCCAGGTAGCGGGCGGTGAGCAGGCCCTGTTCCAGCGGCGAGTAGGCGATGGAGCCGACCTGGAGTTCGTCGAGCGCGTCGAGCAGGCCCTCGTCCTCGGGGCGGCGGTCGAGCATCGAGTAGCGGGGCTGGTGGATGAGGAGCGGAGTACCCAGCTCGCCGAGGATGCGGGCGGCGTCGCGGGTCTGCTGCGCCGAGTAGTTGGAGACGCCGACGTAGAGCGCCTTGCCCTGCTGGACCGCGGAGTGCAGGGCGCCCATCGTCTCCTCCAGGGGAGTCTCCGGGGAGGGGCGGTGGGAGTAGAAGACGTCGACGTACTCCAGGCCCATGCGCTTCAGGCTCTGGTCGAGCGACGACAGCAGGTGCTTCCGGGAGCCCCACTCGCCGTACGGACCGGGCCACATCAGATACCCGGCCTTGGTGGAGATCACCAATTCGTCGCGGTACGGCGCGAAATCCGCCCGCAGCGCCTCGCCGAGCGCGGACTCGGCGGCGCCGGGCGGCGGGCCGTAGTTGTTGGCCAGGTCGAAGTGGGTGACCCCGAGGTCGAAGGCGCGGCGCAGGATGGCGCGCTGGGTCCCGGCCGGCCGGTCGGGACCGAAGTTGTGCCACAGGCCGAGCGACAGCGCGGGGAGCTTCAATCCGCTGCTGCCGGCCCGGCGGTAGGGCATGTCGGCGTAGCGGTCGGGGTGTGCGGTGTACAACGCGACTCCTGGGGGTTGGCACACGGGGTGTCGGATCTGCCGCTCCTACTTTTCCCGGGCCCGGTGCAGTGGTCCAACAGGAGAATCGGATGGGATTCAGCGCTTATGCTTCTCAATCATGGAACTGCGCCACCTCCAGCACTTCGTCGCGGTCGCCGAGGACCAGCACTTCACCCGGGCCGCCGAGCGGCTGATGGTGTCCCAGTCCGGCTTGTCGGCGTCGATCCGCGCCCTTGAGCGGGAACTGCGCGCGCCGCTGTTCGTGCGCACCACCCGGCGGGTGACGCTGACCGAGGCGGGGCGGGCGCTGCTCGCCGCGGCGGAGCGGATCCTCGCTCAGGTCAGGGCGGCGCACGAGGCGGTGGCCGAGGTGCAGGGCGTGCTGCGCGGGACGCTGGCGGTGGGCACCGAGCAGTGCGTCGCCGGAGTGCATGTGGCCGGGCTGCTGGCCGCGTTCCGGCGAGGGCACCCGGACGTGGAGATACGGCTGCGACAGGCCGGTTCGGCCGCGCTGGCCGAGGAGGTCGCGGCCGGGCGGCTGGCCCTGGCGTTCGCCTACCGGACCCAGGACGACCCGGACCCGCTGCGCTCGGCGCCGCTGACCAGCGAGCCGATGACCGTACTGTGCCATCCGCGGCACCCCCTTGCCGCGCCGGGGGCCGCGTTCGCGCTGGCCGACCTGGCAGGCGAGGTCTTCGTCGACTTCCACCCCGACTGGGGCACGCGCCGCAGCACCGACGCCGCCTTCGCCGCGGCCGGGGTGCGCCGCACGGTCGCGCTGGAGGTGAACGACGTGCACAGCCTGCTGGACCTGGTCGAGGAGAACCTCGGGATCGCCGTCGTACCCCAGCACTTCCGGCACAAGCGGCCCAACCTGGCGGCCCTGCCGCTGAGCGGCACAGACGAGGCGGTGTACGAGACGGTCGTGCTGCTGCCACCGGAGACCGCCGTCAGTCCGGCGGCCCGCGCGCTGATCACGCTGCTCGGCGCCCAGGACCGCGCGATGGTGGACGTAGGCACGCACGGGACATCCTCATCGACGGTTTCGGCCGTATCCGCGAAGAACCCCAGGCCGCGCTCGACGGCCTCGGACCGGCCGAGCTGCACGCCCGCCCGGCTCCCGGGGCCAACTCCATCGCCTGGCTCGTCTGGCTTCTGACCCGGGTCCAGGACGACCATGTCTCGGGCGCCTTCGACCTTGGCCAGGTGTGGCGGGCCCAGGGCTGGGGGAGCGCTTCGGGCTCGGCCTGCCGCAACGGGACATCGGGTACGGCCACCGGCCCGAGCAGGTCGCCAAGGTGCGGGTCGGCTCGGCGGTCCTGCTGAGCGGCTACCACGACGCCGTGCACGAACAGACACCCTCGGGGTGCTGCGCGAGCTGCCCGCGAAGGACCTGGAGCGGATGGTGGACGAGCGCCGGGACCCGCCGGTCAGCCTGGGCGTGCGGCTGGTCAGCGTCCTGTCCGACGATCTCCAGCGCCGAACCAGGTGGCGGTCGGGCAGGAGGTCACGCTCGGCGAGGTGGGCGTGGATCGGGGCGACCAGGCGTACGTCCTGGACGGTGGAGTCGGTCGTAGCGACGTGCGTGATCAGGTTCGGGCTGTCCGGCTCGCGGGTTTCGGTGAGGTGGAGACCTTGTAGCCGTCCCAGAAGACGCCGCGCTTCACGCTGCCCCGCGCGTCGGTGTCGTAGGGCGTAACCAGCCGCTCCGCGCCAGGCGGCCGGTCCTTGAGGTCCCGGCGACGGACCTGCCCGTCGTCGACGAGGTACTGCTGGACCCACATCTGCCGCAACGTCTGGACCCGGTCAAGCAGCCGCAGGGACGGAGGAGCGTCCTGCGCGTCTGGGCCCGGTCAAGCAGCCGCAGGGACGCAGGAGCGTCCTGTCCGTGAAGGGCCGCCAGCAGCCTCAGCCCGTCGGCGCTGATCTGCTCGATCAGCTCGGTCTGCTTCGCCTTCCCCTTGGGCAGGCGGGTGCCTTCGAACCGGTTCGCGTACCGGTCGAACCAGTCGGACGGAACCCAGTCGGCCAGCCACTCCGGCTCGCGGACGGCCACGCTGTTCAACGCAGCCAGCAGGGTCTCACCGAGCCGCACCAGGCCGTTGATCTGCCGCGAGGCGGACAGGCGTCAACTTCGCCGGTGGCCGATTCACTCTGAGCAGGGATAACCGCAAAGGTTCAACGGGGACTTTCGGCCATGACGGGGTGGGCGGGAGCGAGTTGGGAGGCATGTGTGGTGGCTGCGGTTGCCGTGGTCTCATGTATGACGGCGTGGGGGGAGTGGTTCCGGGGGCGGATTCCGCAAACGTGCCTCGCGGGATTGGCCAAAGCCCTTCACTCATCACTTTACGTGTTCGCTCGGATGCGATGCGCTACGGGATGTTTCGGCTCCGCCACGGCGCGCAGTGTGCGGCCGCCGGCCGGCGGCGCATTCCAGAAGCGTCTCGAGGGGAAGAACCATGACCACACCTCCCGCTGCTCCGCTCCGCGTCGCCCTGGCCAACGGCAGTTTCGAACAGCCCGCCGTGACCAGTGTGGAAATCCTGCCGGACGCCTCACAGACGCAGGCGGCCAAACGGGTCCCCGGCTGGCTCACCACCGCCTCCGACCACAAGATCGAGCTGTGGCATTCGGGCTTCAACGGTGTACCGGCTGCCGACGGCGCCCAGTTCGCCGAGCTCAACGCCTACGAGGTCTCCACGCTCTACCAGGACCTGCCGACCACGCCCGGTACGAAGCTGTACTGGCGGCTGTACCACCGCGGCCGCCAGGGGGACGACACCATGGCGCTGGACATCGGCGCGCCGGGCGCCACTGTGGAGCAGAGGCGCTTCACCGACGGCACCACCGCCTGGGGCTACTACACCGGCACCTACACCGTCCCGGCAGGCCAGACGCTGACGCGCTTCGCCTTCCGTTCCATCTCAGCCGCCGGAGGCAACCCCAGCGTCGGCAACTTCCTGGACGGCATCTTCTTCGGCACCGCCCCCTACGTGGAACTCGCCAAGACCGCCATTCCCGCGGGGTCGCTGGAGGTGGGCGACGTCGTCACCTACCGCATCACCGCGAAGAACGAAGGCGGCGGCGGGGCAGGGAACCTCATCGTGACCGACGTCATCCCGCAGGGCACGACGTACCTGCCCGGCTCCCTGCGCATCGTCGACGGCCCGAACGCCGGAGCGAAGAGCGACGCGCAAGGTGACGACCAGGCGTACTACGACGCCGCGGCGAACAAGGTTGTCTTCCATCTCGGCAACGGCGCTTCCGCTGTGGAAGGGGGCAGCCTGCCCAGCACCGAGACCCTGCCGGCAGGTACCACGGTGGAGTACCGGGCCGTCATCGACCGGGCCAGCGCCGGCAAGCAGATCAGCAACACCGCAACCGCCTCCTACGACAACCGGCTCGGCGACACGCCGGAGCCCTTGACATCCACCTCCAACGAACAGGTCACACAGGTCAAGCCGGCCGCCGACCTGACCGTGACGAAGGCAGCCGACGCCACCACCGTCACCGTCGGCCAGACCGTGACCTACCGCATCACCGTCCACAACACCGGCCCGAACGACGCCACCGGAGTCATCGTCACCGACCAGCTCCCCGAGGGCCTCACCTTCCTGTCCGCCGACGGCACAACCGGAAGCCACGACCCGGCCGCCGGGCAGTGGACCGTGGGCGACCTGGCCGACGGCTCGACCGCCACCCTCGTGCTGCGGGCCAAGGCCACCAAAGCCGGCCTGCTCAGCAACACCGCCACCGCCACCGGCAACGAAAAGGACCCCGACACCACCAACAACACCGATACCGTCAGCGTCTGCGTCGAACCGGCCCCCTCCTGCTGCGACCCCTGCGCCAGCCAGGAATAGCCCCCGGCCAATCGCCGCGAGGACTACTGCCAACAACTACTCCCGGCCCACCCCTGCGGAGGTACACGGCCGGGAGTAGGGCCCCGGGGCCCTACTCCTCCGCCGACAAAACCGTCATCCGCACGCTCAGGGTTTTCCGACCGGCTCATCCTGCTGCGGCGAGTCCGTGAACCCGTCCCAGCCCGCGTGGCACCCCCTCGGACCGCCAAGGAGAACACAGCGGCCGGATTCGCCAACCGGTGGCTGTCGCGGCCCGCCGCCCGGGGCGCCGCGTCATGCCGAGGCCAGCGCCGTGGTCGGGACAGCCGGGAGGCGCGGACGGCCGGATGGACGCCGGCGACGACGCCGACGAGCACCGCGCCGCAGAGCCCACCGGTCACCGCGGGCAGCGGGATGACCGGCGACCAGTCCTTGTATGCCGCGTAGCCCATGGTGCCGAGAACGCCGATAGTGATTCCGGCGAGGCCCCCGAGGCCGGACAGCACGATCGATTCGGTGAGTAACTGGCCCCGGATCTGCCCCGGTTGGCGCCCAGCGCGCGGCGCAGTCCGATCTCGCGGCGGCGTTCCAGAACGGAGATCACCATGGCGTTGGCGACACCGATACCGCCGACCAGCGGCGTGACACCGGCCAGGCCGATGAACAGCCAGGATCCGCAGCTGCGCTCGCCGCGGGCGGACGGTGCGGGCTCGGCGAGGTCGCCGCGCAGCACCTGGCCCCAGCGCCGCTCGGGCTCGATGCCCCAGCGCTCACCGACCCGGCGTCACGCCTCGCGGTGGAGCTCCGTGAGGAAGCGCCACAACGACGAGCGGTGCCGCTGCCAGGCGGGCGAGAGACGCGCGACGTCCGAGCCACCGAAGGCATCGGTGACACGGACCTCGGCGACCGGGTCCCTGGCGAGCTCGAGGCGTGCCGGGAGCGCTTCGGGCCCTCGCATCAGAGGAGACGGCCGCCAGGTCAGCTGTCCGCCGGGGATGTCCAGTTCGATGCGGGAGAAGCGCTCGAAGAGGCGGGTGAGGGCGATCGTGGTGACCGTTGTGGCCAGATCGCGGCCGGGGCAATGATGCGGCCCGGCTCCCCAGGCCAGATGGGCACGGGAGCTGACCAGCGCCTCACCGGCCATCCCGCCGCCGAACACCGGATCGGAGTGAGCGGCGGCCACCGACACCATCACCGGGTCGCCCGCGGCGATCGCATAGGAGCCCAGCCGGGTGGTGGTCGCCGCGAACCGGAAGGGCAGATTGGCCAGGGGCGGATTGGCCATCGCCACCCGGTTGATGATCTCCCCCATCTGGTGGACGGACAAGCCGTCCCGTGCTCCGCCGCCGCCGGTGAGCACCTCGGCCACCGTGTTGGAGATGAGATGCGTCGTGCAATCCCCCACGACGGAGATCAGCATCATCAGCTCCTGGCAGAGTTCGTCGAAGGTGAGGCTGGGCTCTACGGCCAGCAAGTACGACGGGAAGTCCTCACCCGGCCTGGCCCGCTTCTCAGCGGCGTGCTTGCCGAGGGCCGCCAGAAGATTCTCGGCGGCGACGAAGGAGTCGGGCCCGGCGTCCAGCACACGCCAGGCGTCCATGAGCATGTCGTCGTCCTCCTCGTCGACGAGCCCCAGGAGCCGGCCCACGACCATCAGCGACAGGGGACGCGCGTACTGGCCGCACAGATCGGCCCACCCCTCGCGGCTGCGGCCGGGCGACAGGACGTCCAGAAGCCCGTCCGCATACCGGGTGACGGCCATCCTGAGCCTTATGGCCTGCGGTCTTGCGGGGGCCTCGAAGGCTTCCAGTGAGGGCCCCCATGCGCCGCGCAGCCGACGGTGCGCCGGGCCGTCCTGGTTGGCGACGTGGCCCACCGCGTGCACGGGAACCAGCGGCGAGTCCAGGGGAATCCGCCCCTCGGCGAACGCCTTCCAGTGCCTGATGTCCTTCCGCCAGAGCCCTTCGTTGCGGAGGACCTCGAGCGCCTCTCGGTATCCGAGAACCAGCCACACGGGAACGCCCAGGACATCGACGGGGGCGACAGCGCCGTGCGCGGCGCGCAGCCGTTCGAAGACGACCTGCGGGTGGCTCGCCAGCTCTGGCGTGATCAACGGTTCCAAGGGGAGTCCCTCAAGAGATGTGCGGTAGGCCATTTCTCCGCCTTCCGAGGAGGAGGCAGTGGGACAGCAGGCGAAGCGGGGGAACGGCCGCCGTGCGGAGGATCGCCGTTCTCGGTCCGCGCCGGTGCGAGTCCTGCGCCTGTCCTGGCCGCACGGTGCCGCGACGCACAGCCAGGACGGGGGCGGCGCAGAACTACGGGAGGGGCCCCTCCGGTATCCGGGCGTACACGGTCCTGTCCGGCCGGATCGGGTGCTCGCTCGTTCCGGCCGCCTCGTCTCCGGTCCCGCGGTCGTGTGTGTGGGTGGTGGCGTTGAGGGCGTGGTAACCGAGGAGGGTGACGAGGGTGCCGAGTGCGATGCCGCTGATGGTGAAGTCGTCGGAGATCGTCACGCTGACGCCGCCGATTCCGATGACGAGTCCGGCGGCGATCGGAACGAGGTTCTTGGGGTTGGCGAAGTCGACTCTGTTCTCGATCCAGATCTTCGCGCCGAGCAGGCCGATCATGCCGTAGAGAACCACGGTGATCCCGCCGAGGACGCCGCCCGGGGTCGCGGCGGTGAGCGCGCCGAACTTGGGGCACAGACCGAACAGCACGGCCACGGCGGCCGCGACGTAGTAGGCGGCTACGGAGTAGACGCGGGTGGCGGCCATGACGCCGATGTTCTCCGCGTAGGTGGTGGTCGGCGAGCCGCCGACCGAGCTGGCGATCACGGTGCCGACACCGTCGGCGGCGATCGCCCGGCCCAGCGAGCCGTCCAGGTCCTCGCCCGTCATCTCGGCGACGGCCTTGACGTGCCCGGCGTTCTCCGCGACCAGAGCGATCACGGCGGGAAGGGCAACGAGAATGGCCGAGGTCTTGAAGTCCGGGGCGTGCATGCCCGGCAGACCGAACCAGTCGGCCTGGGACACACCGTCGAGATTGACCCGGAAATGCGCGACTGCCGTGCCGTCCGTGCTGCCCGCGGGTACCGACACGATCTGGCCCAGACTCTTGTCCAGCACCCAGGACAGCACATAGCCGAAGACCAGGCCGAGGAAGACGGCGATACGCGCCCAGAACCCGCGCAGCAGCACCGTCATCGCGACCACCGCCGCCATCGTCGCCAGCGCCACCCACTGATCCTGCGGCCAGTACACCTGCGCCACCACCGGCGCGAGATTGAAGCCGATCAGCATCACGACCGCACCGGTCACCACCGGCGGAAGCACCCGGTTCACCACCCGCGCACCGACCAGGTGGATCAGCAGGCCGACCAGGGCGAGCACCGCACCGGCGACCAGAATCGCACCGGTCACCGTCGCACTGTCACCGCCCGAGGCACGAATGGTCGCCACCGCACCGACGAACGCCGCGCTGGTGCCCAGATAGCTGGGGACCTTGCCCTGCACGATCAGCAGGAAGACGATCGTCGCGAACCCCGACATCATGATCGCAAGGTTCGGATCCAGCCCCATGACCAGCGGGAACACAAACGTCGCACCGAACATGGCCACAACATGCTGGGCCCCCAGACCCACCGTGCGACCCCACGAAAGCCTTTGATCAGGCCGGACCACCTCTCCGGGAGGCGGCGTACTGCCGTCCCCGCGAAGTTTCCAACCCATGCCGAGTGCCATACGAGCCACCTTCCAGGCCCAGGGGCGACGCCCACGGGGACATTGCGGGCGATGTGCGGGATGCGTCGTCGCACCGCTGAGGATGGAGGAAGGGTACGGACGGTCCAGCAGCGCGGGCATGGGGGACAGTTGACAGAGACCCGCCGGACCGATTGTCGAAAGTCACCCGTGCAGCGCCGCCGGCAGCCTGCCGGGCGATACGCATACGCAGCGACTGTCTCCCGCCCAGGGCAGCGGGCCCTCCGATCGCGTCCCGGCTGCGCCGACGGGCCCGCGGTGTCTTCGGCTGCGGCGACTGGAGCGCGTGGACCACAACATTGGACAGCTCGCGACAACGCGACGGGCTCGACCCCCAGGTGCGGATGCTCGGCGCGGAGCGCAGTCACCTGGGCCGGGTCGAGCTGCGCGGCGAAAGAAGCCGAGGCCGTCCGCAGGACCTCGTTCGCCCGCTTGAGCTGGGCGTTCTCCTCGCGCAGGAACGCGAGTTCCGCCCACTCGTCGGTGGTGAGCCGGTCATCGCGCTCGCCGTCCCGATGCCGAGCAGGGAGTCCGGCTATGAGCGAGCAGACCGCGCGCGCTCGTTCCCGACGATCTGCGCAGTCTTGTGACCGAGGCGGGAGCAGACGCGTACGCCCTGGCCTGGACCGACGCCGTCACCGACCCGGTCTCCTTCGACTCCCTGCCCTGATCAGCGGACCAGACCGGGCAGGTCGAGGTCGATGCCGAAAGGGACCGCTGTCTTCATGCGCTCGCGGTTAATACCGGTGGCGACGTAGGCGCGGGTGGTGTCGTCCAGCTCGTACGTGTGGATGACGGGGTGGCCATTTTCCTCCTCGATACGCCAGTAGTGCGGGATACCCGCCTGCGCGTACTTGAACGGCTTCAGCGACCGGTCCCGGTCGGCGGACTCGTCCGAGACGACTTCGATGGCGAGGGCGACCTGGTCGGGGAAGTAGCGCGTACGGTCCGGGTCGTAGGGGACCGTGACAGCAAGGACATCCGGCTCGGGCCGGTTCTTCTCGTTCAGTTTGACCGTCATTTCCCGGTCGATCAAAAAGCCCTCGGGGGCCTGATCGTCCAGCGCGGTCGTGAGCCGGGTGACGACGCGGGCGTGCCAGGACCGCTGCGGTGACATCATGAAGATCAGCGCTCCATCGATCAGCTCGGTGTGTCGGGGGAGGCCGGGTGCGTTGTCGAGGTCATCGGCCTCCCACCCACTCGGCCGCGGCGGCAGCATCCACGGCGGGAGAGCGTCCCAAGCGGTCGTCATCGTGTCCTCCTTCGGGTGCCCCGGCCAGCTTATCCGTCAGCTCCGCGCGGTGGCGGTGAGGACCGCGACGAGGGCGGCGAAGGGGTCGGTTGTGACGGGCCACCGCCCGCGCCGAGCACCTGACAGCCCTCGCTGGCGATGCCGAATCCGCCTGGCAGCAGATCGAGGCGCACATCTCCACCAAGAAGACCACCGCCTACGACCAGGCCGTAACCCTCCTCGCGGACCTGCGCGACGCATACGCCCACACCGGACGAGACACCGACTTCCACCAGCGCCTGACCCGCGTGCGCGAGGACTACCAGCGCCGCCCCGGCCTCCTCCACCGCCTCGACCGCCGCGGCCTCCGGTAAGCCCGCCTTGTCCGGGGCATCGGGCGGGCCGGGCTGCTCTGTTGCGGCGATCCGCCGAGGGGCGGTACTACGCCCATTCGATGCCCAGCTCCCGCAGCGCGTGCCGCTGCTCCTGGGCTGGTTTGTCCCGCCTCGATCACGACGGAGGGCCGAGCACAGGTAGTCGTCGGCCTGTGTGCCGCGCCGTACGGTCAGGCAGAAATCGGGTTAGTAGTTGAAAGACACGATCGCGTCGCGCGAGCAGAAGTCTGGGAGGGCGTTGCGGTCGACGCACACGTGAATCGCGGCGCGTGCTGCGGTCGCTTCATGCCTCAGCCTGCGGGACAGGGGTCCGTTGGTGTGAGTGTGGGTTCGGGCGGACTCGCTGCTGCCCGCGCTTTCCCACTTGCCCTCTACGAGGAAGAAGAATTCCACCCTTACGAACGTAGGCATGCCATCGTTGCGCAGGTCACGCCAATTGGCGCCGACCGTCGCGTAGACACCCCCGTTGTTGGCGAAGTCTCCATCTGCGGAGCCGATGGCCGTGTGGCCGCTCTTGGCGTAGATAGGCCCCCAGTGCTTGCCGGCCGCATGGGCAGCAGGCGCTACGATCGTCGACGCGAGCAGTGACGCGGCGACCATCGCGGACGCCGTGAGAACGCCCCGGAAGTCAACTCGTGCCATGATCCCTCCCAGATCAGCAAGGCGCACCGTCTGAATGCGCGAGCGGAGCATGGCACGGATTCGGCTTGGTCGTGACGCGAATGAACTTGTTCAACCCGGTCGGACCATCGAGTCGATTGTGGCCGTACCGTTTCGGCACCGGCCCAAACAAGATCACGGTTCTAAGCGTGCTCCAGGAGCAACTCCGCCAGGCCGTCCGCGAATTCGGTGAGCCAGTCCAGCCGTGGTCCGCTGCGGGCCATCCGGAATCCGTGGCGGCGGCCCCAGAACGCGGCCTGGACTGCGTGGAACTGGGCCCAACGCCGGACGCGCGAGCGATCGACTTCCGCGGCCTCGGCAAAGACGTCCAGGATGCGGTCGACAGCCTTGTGCAGGTCGTCCGCTTCGAGGAGCGTGAGTGCTCGTGACTTGAGCAGTGTGCCGCCGTCGTACGCGGGGTCTCCCGCGTACCCCTTGGGGTCGGCGGCCAGCCATGGCTCACGGTCGGCGCGCAGGATGTTTCTGGCGTGGAGGTCGCCGTGGATGAGGATGTCCGGTTGGGCACGGCCCAGCTCGCGGACAGTCGCCACGGCGGCGTCCACCGCATGACGCGACAGTCTGTGCGTCAACTCCTCGGCATCCGTGCGTAGCTGCTCCTCCCAGGCATCGGCCTGGTCCCGAAGCCGGGGCAGGTCAGGCGGCGCGGGGATGGCCAGTCGGCGATTGAGGCGGCCCGCGATCGTCACAACCTCATCGCCGTCCTCGAGCTCCGCCAGTGTCGACGTCTGGACCCGCTCAAGCAGCATCGCGAAACGCTCGTCGTCGCGCTCGTGCAGCAGGACAGCTCCGCGCCCGCCCCAGGCGGCGAACGCGTCCGGCTCATGGATGTTGCCGGGATGCGGAAACGACACCTTCACCACAGCGGTCGCCTCGTCCCGCCGTCGTACCGGGACGATGACCCCGACGCCCCCATGCATGACCTCGCCGTCCGGCACACACCCCCAACGCCCCAGCAACTCCTTGACGATTCCGGGTAGTTCGGCGAGCCACGCCGCTCCGGACTCTCCTTCACGCTCGACAGTGCTCCGCGCGGACGTCTCTGGTACCTCGATCATTCGGGCACCCTACGCGCCAGCCCGGCGCCGCCACCAAACCCGATCACAGGACGGCCAAGACCGCCGGCAGGCAGACCTCCGACCACGAAGATCACGATCTACGGCTGGCAACCAGCCCATCCTCACCGATCCTCCCGAGGCACACCATCTCGCTCAGCGGCCGGTACTCGAAGCCGATCAACCCGCACGAGATGCCAGTCTCACCGAGATCGACCGCAATCTGGGCGGGTACCTCGGGTGAGTCCTTGTCGCCCGCACCGACCGGCACGCCGACGAACTCCTGTGGCATGCGCAGGTCTTGGAGAAGCGGGCCGCCTCGGAGGCGGTTCCCGGTGTGCCACCGCGGGCGCGGACCTGGCCTTTGCCCACTGCGCGGGCCAGAGCCTGCTTGATTGACTAGACCTCTGAGGTCAGCGGAGTCGCCGGGAGCTCGGGAGCGTGGGGGTAGGTGGCTGACCGGTGCTGGAAGGAGAGGATCTTCGGGTTCTGGACGACGCCGTCGCGGATCTCGATGGCCCTTCTGACCGTGACGTCGGAGTCCCATGCCGCGGGGCCGCTCATGACCTTGCGCAGGTAGGGAAGGAGCGCCTCGCTGATTTCCCAGGTGGCGGAGTTCCACAGGTGGGACGGGCTGTGATCCACCGCGTAGTAGTGGCAGCCAGACCCCACCGCGTGCATGGGCTCGCCGAAGGTGGTCGGGCGGGCCCATTCGAAGCCCATGCCCTCGTCGCAGGCGACGTCGATGAAGAAGGTCCCCGGCCGGAACAGGGCGAGTTCCTCGTCGGTGACGAACATGAGCGGTGCGTCGGTGTCCTGCAGGACGCAGTTGACGATGATGTCGAACCCGGCCAGGTACTCCGCCAGCGGCACGGAACCGGACGCGGTGAACGCCCGCAGGCGCGACGGATCGTCCTCCTGCTCCTCGAAGTGGCCCATCACGACCGAGGGCATCGGCGAGGCGACCGCTGCGGCGGCGCGCTGGGTGAGCACCGTGACGTCCGAAACCCCCATGGCGCCCAGGCCCGTGACCGCTCCGCGCGCCGTGGCGCCGAAGCTGATGACCACCGCGCGCAGGCGGCGCCCGTAGCTGCCGGTCAGCCCGCCGAGCTGCAGGGCGTGCAGCACCGAGCAGTAGCCGGCGAGTTCGTTGTTCTTGTGGAACACATGGACGCTGAAGGCGCCCGTGGAGGTCCAGTGGTTCATGGCTTCCCAGGCGATGAGGGTCAGCCGCCGGTCGATGCCGGTCTGGGTCATCTTCTCGTCCTGCACGCAGTGCGGCCATCCCCACAGCACCTGGCCCTCGTGCAGCTCGGCGATGTCGTCGTGCATCGGTTTGGGCAGCAGCAGGACGTCACACTCGGCGAGGAGTTGCTCGCGGGAAAGCAGGCCGGCCACGAGTGGTCGTAGCGCGTCGTCGGCAACGCCGAACCGTCGGCCGTAACCCTGTTCGAGGAAGATCCTCTCGCGTACGTCCGGGGCGATCCGGTCGAGGTGGCGCGGGTGCAGCGGCAGCCGGAACTCGTTCTCCTTGTGGGAAGAGGCGAGTACTCCGAGACTCATCAGGCTCATGTGGGGCGGCTCATTTCCGACCGGCCGCGATGTGCTCCGGCCTTGCCGTTCCCGAGGGCGACGCCGAAATGGATGACAGCGTGCGAGGTGCGCTCGGTACCACCACCGTACTCCCGTCCCGGCCTCGGAACGCCCGTGGTCGTCCTCTACTCCTTGCCGAGGCGAGCGAAGGGCCTACGGGATGGTGGCCACGGCGGAATCACGTGCGACGCAGATACTCAGCATGCTTCTGCGCTGGCGGGTCCGCCGCCGAGCCGTGACCGGCGAGATCCTGAACCGTGCTGCCCGGCGCGCGCCCGGCCTCGAAGCCGGCCCGCCGGGCAGCACCAGCTTTCTGCTCCGGCTGAATCTGCCGGGGGAGTCAGGGGAGGCATTGGCCGTCGGCGAGGTTGCGGCACCCAGCCGGTCTCTCGCTCGCCGGGGTCTGGCCGCGACCCGGGCTGCGTCTCTTGTTGCGCGTCTGAGACAGCTGACCCGCACTGTCCGGACACGAAAGCGTCGCGCTGCGGGTCGACCTCGCTCTCGACGATGCCGGAGACATCCGCCTGGATGGTGACGCCGCGGCGCTTGGCCCGCGCGGTGAGGAGCTCGTGCGTGCGCGCCCCGATCCGGACGTTCAACTGTTTCTCAGGACCGCGTGCAGGGTCACTTTGACCTCGCGCTGCACTTCTTCTGCCAAGGCCAGTTGAGTGCCTTCGCGGCATCCGGGCCGTCCTTCCTGCCCGACTGCTGGGGCCGGCAGCACCTGCCGCCTCTGGTCCTGGATGCAGGCGGGATCAGAGGCGACAGGTGTCCTGTCAGACGGTGGTGGCCACCCAGCCGACGGTCTCGGTCGCGTGGCGGCCGTCACTGCGGACGTTGGCGTTGACGTTGACCTCGTTGAAGCGGATCAGGAATCCCTCAGGAGTGACGTCATGGAGGCGGATACCGGGCGTCTCCGGGCCGTTGAACGTCTGGGTCTGAGCCAGCACGATCACCTGGGATCCGCTGGGAAACGGGGTGGGGAAGTCGACGCGGGTGAAAGTGGAGGTGTTCCCCCCACGCGTCTCGATGGGCTGGTTCGACGACAGGTCGACCTTTCCGGTCTGGACCATGGACATGTGTGACTCCTTGCGGCTTCGGATTGCCAACGTCACCGACGGCGGCCGCAGGCGTCCTTCCCTGGGCGGTATTCACCCATTCGCCCGTCACTCCATCGGATGATCGCTCATCAGCCAATGCGAGCGGATTCGACGCAAACACGCGCTGACACCCGCCGTCCCACGAAGTGTCAATTTCTCGCGAACATTCACGTCCAAGCCCTGAAGGCGGCCCAGAACACCTGGCGTTCCCTCGTCGAGTGGCGTAACTGCTGCTGATGCGGATGCAGGTGTACCTCGCCTCCGCCTCGCGGCGGGGGCGGGCTGGCGGGCCGCTCGGAGGAGACCCCTGGAAGCCTGACCGGCAGGTGGACGGGTTGCCCGGGCTCGGGGCCCGCTCCCGCCTGGGCTCAGGCCACCGCGTTCGCCGCGATGACGTCGCGGTACCACAGGGCGCTGTCCTTGAGGGAGCGCCGCTGGTTCTCGAAGTCGACGTGGGTGATGCCGAAACGCTTCCCGTAACCGAAGCTCCACTCGAAGTTGTCGAGGAGCGACCAGACGAAGTAGCCCCGCAGATCCACCCCGGCGGTGATCGCCTCATGGGTCATGGCCAGATGGGCGCGCAGGTAGCGCACGCGCTGCGGGTCGTGCACCCGGCCCAGGTCGTCGGCGCCGTCGTCGTAGGCGGCGCCGTTCTCGCTGATGATCAGGGGGATGGGCGGGTAGTCCTCGTGCAGCCGCAGCAGCAGTTCGTACAGCCCGCGTGGCTGCACGGCCCAACCCATGGCGGTCCGGGGCAGACCTTCCGGCTGATGGAACTCCACGCCGTCGGTACCGGCCCACGGGCTCGCGCCTTTCTCGGTGACGCCGGAGCGCGGGCGGGCGGCGCCCGCCCACGGCCTCGGCACGCTCGACGGCTTCGCGGCGCCCACCGTGGTCGGGGTGTAGTAGTTCACCCCGAGCAGGTCGATCGGCGAGGCGATCACGCGCTCGTCCCCTTCGTGTACGAAGCCCCAATCGGTGAGATGGCGGATGTCTTCGCGGACGTCCGCCGGGTACCCGCCGAGCAGCAGCGGCTCGATGAACATGCGGTTGAGCAGCCCGTCGATGCGGCGCGCCGTATCGGAGTCGGCCTCGCTGTCCGTGGCCGCCGTCACCGGTGACAGGTTGAGCGCGACGGAGAGTTCGTGGTCGCCGCTGAGTGTGGAACGCAGCGCCTGCACCGCGAGTCCGTGCCCGAGCAGCAGATGGTGCGCGGCGCGAAGGGACAGGGCGGGATCCGTCAGGCCCGGCGCGTGTACGCCGGCCGCGTGGCCCAGGAAGGCCGCGCACCACGGCTCGTTCACGGTTGTCCACAGCGCGACCCGGTCTCCAAGCCTGTCGGCGACCGCCTCGGCGTAGTCGGCGAAGCGTGCGGCCGTGTCGCGGGCGCCCCAGCCGCCGCGGTCCTGGAGCGCCTGTGGAAGGTCCCAGTGGTACAGGGTCAGGACCGGATCGATTCCGCAGCTCACCAGCGCGTCGACGAGACGGTCGTAGAAATCGAGCCCGGCCGCGTTCACCGGTCCCGCTCCGGTCGGCTGGACGCGAGGCCACGACACCGAGAAGCGGTACGCGTCCAGGCCGATGCGCCGCATCAGCTCCACGTCCTCGGCGTACCGGTGGTAGTGGTCGGCCGCGATCTCGCCGGTGTCCCCGTTGCACACGACGCCGGGGCGCGCACAGAAGGTGTCCCAGATGGACGCGGCGCGGCCGTCCTCGCCGATGGCGCCCTCCACCTGGTACGCGGCCGTGCCGGCGCCCCACAGGAAGCCGTCGGGGAAGGTCAGGCGCTCGTCGGGAGCTTCCGCTGCGGCGCGGTCCGACGCCGTTGCGCTCACTTGTGGGCCCTTCTGGTGTCAGGGGTGCAGGGGTGCTGGTGTTTCAGGCGGCGCTGTAGACGGCGTCCGATGCCAGGGGGCGGGCCGCTTCGGGACTCTCGTACGTCCCTGCTGAGCACCCGCTCTCGTACGGGCACACCATGCGGGGTGCGTCCTCGGTGCCCGCGGGCGTCAGGATGTCCGCGAGGAGGCCGGGGAACTCGGCCCAGACGGTCTTGCCGCCGTCCCGGTGGCGCTCGACCGCGATCGTGCCGCCCAGCTCCGCGGCGAGGAAGCTCGCGATGGCCAGGCCACGGCCGCGCTCCGCGTCCTTGGACGCGTAGGCGACGGCGGGGGTCCCGGGGTGTTCGTCGCCGACGCCGAAGCCCAGCTGCCCCTCCGCCCGGACCTCCATGGTCACGACGATGCGCGGGGTGAGCCCGCCGGCGTGGCGTACGGCGTTGGTGACCAGTTCGGACGCAACCAGCTCGACGGCTGCGAGGGCATCGCCGTCCGACGGCAGACCCCACGCCCGCAGGGTGTCCGCCACGGCATGGCGTACGGCCGGGACCACCGCGTCGGCGGCGAGCACCGAGAGGCTGTGCCGGTGTCGGACGGGGGCGGGGCGCGCGGATGCGAGCGTCCTACCTGCCGCAGCCGACCGGAAGGACATATACCGCTCGTCGTGGTCGCTGGTCTGGAACATGGGCCTCTCCGTTCCTTGGCGGGCCTGGGGGTCCAGGTCCGGGAACCCAGGGCATCTCCCACGGTGCTCCCCGGCGTGTGCCAAGACATCGGCCATCCCGCCAGTCCCCGGCATTGCGGGCATGCCGCTCGGGGATCACGCAGGGTGACTGTGACGCGGAACATTACTCATGGGGCATCGCGGTATATGGTGCGACATATCGCCCACCTGTCACGGAAGTGGAAGCATGGCATCACTGCGAGCAGCCCACCGGGCACGGCGTGCAGGCACTTTCCGGCTCGCACTCCTCGGCACTGGGGCGGCGGTGTGCACGGCCGCTCTGCTGGCGGGCTGCTCATCCGGATCAGGTACCCCGGAGGGTGGCAAGACCAAGATCACCGTCGGGGCCTTCGGCGACTTCGGCTACCACGACCTGTACGCCGAGTACGAGAGACAGCACCCCGACATCGACATCGTCGAACGGCTCAAGGCCTTCGAGGACCACCACACGAGCCTCACCGCCCACCTTGCCACCGGGCAGGGCGCCGCCGACATCGAAGCCATCGAGACGGGCTTCATCGCCCGCTTCAAGGCCCGCCCACAGCACTTCGTGAACTTCCTCGACCACGGGGTCGACAACGCGAACGACCAGTGGCTGCCCTGGAAGTGGGACCAGTCCCTGTCCGTCGACGGAAAGAGCCAGATCGGTCTGGGTACGGACGTCGGGGGACTGGCCATGTGCTATCGCCCCGACCTGTTCGAGAAGGCCGGGCTGCCCACCGACCGCAACGCGGTCGCGAGGCTCTGGCCCGACTGGAACGGCTACTTCGAGGCCGGGGCCCGGTACACGGCGCGCGCACCCGCCGGAACGGCGTGGTTCGACGCCGGGAGCAATGTCTTCAACGCACGCATCGGACAGCTGCCCCTCGCGTACTACGACGCCTCCAACCGTCTCATCGTGGACAGCAATCCGGCCGTGAGGGAGGTGTGGGACCAGGTCACCGCCGCGGTGGAGGACGGGCAGTCCGCGGAACTGGCCCCGTTCACCAACGACTGGAACATCGCTTTCCAGAAGAGCCGGTTCGCCACCATCACCTGCCCCTCCTGGATGACCGCGTTCATCCAGGACCAGGCGAAGTCCTCGGCAGGCAAGTGGGATGTGACCACCGTCCCCGGCGACAGCGGCAACTGGGGCGGTTCCTTCCTCACCGTCCCCAAGCAGGGCAAGCACATCGACGAGGCCGTCGACCTCGCCCGCTGGCTGACCGCCCCCGAACAGGAATCCACGATCTTCAAGAAGAGCGGCAACCTCCCCTCCCGGCCCGCGCTGTACAAGGAGCCGGCGATCAAGAACCTGCGCAAGCCGTTCTTCAACGACGCCCCCGTCGGCAAGATCTTCACCTCCTCCGCCCTGAAGCTGAAGCCGCAACCGCAGGGGCCGAAGACGGGCGAGATCATGGTGGCGTTCGTCAATGGCATGGCCCGTGTGGAGCAGGGCAGTGAGAGCCCGCAAGCCGCGTGGAACACTGTCATGGCGGACATCGAGCATGCCGCCCGGTGACGGGCGACAGCCAGAGGCCAAGGCGTCGCAGAGGTCGCAGCCACCGGGCCGTATCAGGCGCCGCCCCAGCGCCGCCTTCCTCGCACCGTACGCGTACGTCCTGCCGTTCTTCCTGCTGTTCACCGCCTTCGGCCTGTTCCCCATCCTGGCGACCGTGTACGTGTCGCTGACGGACTGGAACCTTCTCGACGCCACCGGCACGGGCATCGGATCGGGTGCGCACTGGATCGGCCTGGACAACTACCTGCGGCTCGTGCAGGACCCCTACTTCTGGAACGCCCTGGGCAACACCGCCAGCATCCTGGTGATCGCCACCGTCCCGCAGCTCGCCGCGGCCCTGATCATCGCCCAGCTGCTCGACTGGACCCTGCGTGCCCGCACCCTGCTCGGGATGGGCGTTCTGCTGCCGTACTTCACCCTGCTGGCGGCGGTCACCATCATCTTCGGCGTGCTCTTCAGCCGCGACTTCGGGTTGCTCAACTACCTTCTCGGGCGGCTCGACATCGGGCCGGTCAACTGGCAGGCGGGCCGTCTGTCCTCGCACGTGGCGATCTCCACCATCGTCAACTGGCGATGGACCGGGTTCAACGCGATGATCTACCTTGCCGCGCTGCAGACGGTCCCGCGCGACCTGTACGACGCGGCGGCGATCGACGGGGCGGGGCGGTGGCGGCAGTTCCTGTCGATCTCGGTCCCGTCGCTGCGGCCCACCATCGTCTTCACGGTGGTCCTCTCCACGATCGGCAACCTCCAGCTGTTCACCGAGCCACTGCTCTTCGACACCTCGTCACCGACCGGCGCGACCGGCGGCTCGGACCGGCAGTTCCAGACCCTCGCCGTCTACCTCTACGAGCAGGGCTTCAAGTCGTTCGAGTTCGGCTACGCCTCGGCCGTCGCCTGCGCCCTGTTCCTCCTCACCGGCCTCGCCGTCCTCGTCAACTACGTGCTCATCCGGCGCGTCCGGTCGGACGACTGATGCGCCCCGCCGGACGATGGAGCTACGCGGCGCTGTTCGCCGTCGTGCTCGGCTCGGCGTTTCCGCTGTGCTGGTCGTTCCTGCTCGCCTCGCAGGACAACGAGGCCATCGGGAGCGTGCCTCCCACGCTGACCCCCGGCGGCAATCTGCTGCAGAACGCGACCAGGGTGTTCGGACAGGTCGAGTTCGCGAAGGCCATCGTGAACTCGCTCGTGGTCGCCGGCTCCATCACGGTGTCCGTGGTGGTCTCGTCGACCCTGGCGGGCTTCGCCTTCGCCAAGCTGCGCTTCCGGGGACGGCAGGCGCTCATGATCATGGTGATCGCCACCATGCTCATCCCCGTCCAGCTGGGTGTCATCCCGCTGTACATCCTGATGGCCGAGCTGGGCTGGACCGGCCGGATCCAGTCCGTGATCGTGCCGTTCCTGGTGTCCGCGTTCGGCGTGTTCTTCATGCGGCAGTACCTCGTCCGGGCGGTGCCGGACGAACTGCTGGAGGCCGCCCGGATCGACGGATGCTCCACCACCGGAATGGTCCGCCATGTCGTGGTCCCGGCGGCGCGGCCGGCGGCGGCGGTGCTCGGCCTGTTCACCTTCGTCCAGGCCTGGAACGACTTCCTCTGGCCCCTGGTGGTGCTCACCCCCGAGGACCCCACCGTGCCGGTCGCGCTCTCCGCGCTGGCCAGCGGCTACTACGAGGACTACGCGCTCGTGCTGACCGGCACCGTGATCGGCACGGTACCGATGCTCGTCGTCTTCGCCCTGCTCGGGCGGCACATCATCGGGGAGTTCATGCGCGGCGGGGTGAACTGAGCGGGGCGCCCCGCGCCTGTGCCCCGCCGGAGTGGCTGAGCGCCATCGTGGCGATCTCGACGCGGGAGCGCACCCCCAGCTTGCCGAGGATGTGCGAGACATGGGTCTGGACGGTCCGCCGGGACAGGAAGAGGTCGACAGCGATCTCCGGGTTCGACTTGCCCTCGGCGACCAGGTGGGCGACCTTCAGCTCGGTCGGTGACAGGGCCTCCCATCCGGTGGACGGCCGCTTGCGCGACCCCCGCACGCCGCGCCGGATGCCGAACGGGCGCAGCCGGGTGTCCGCGCGGCGCAGATCCCAGTCGGCGCCGAGCCCTCCGTACAGCTCGGCCGCGGCATTGAGGGTCCTGCGTGCCTCGTCCTGCTCGCCCGCGCGGGCGAGCAGGACGGCGGCGTCCTCCAGGCTCTGTGCGCGCTCGAAAGGCCTGCCCACGGAGAGATAGTGGGCGGCCGCGTCCACGAGCGGGCCCGGATCCGACGAGATCAGCGCACGGCAGCGGTTCGCCGCCGCCGTCGCGCGCGCCGGTACCGCCTCATGCGCGGCCTCCTGCTCGCAGGCGTGGAGCGCGGCACGCGCGGTGGCGTCGTCCCCGAGGCCGTCCGCGAGCCGGACCAGGTCGGGCAGCCACTGGTGGATGAGGGTCATCTGCCCGGGGCGCGCGCTGAGAAGAGGCACGAGCAGGGCGAGGGCGCGCGGCTCGTCGCCGTCCCGCTCGGCGTCCAGCGCCTCGGCCGCGGTCAGGAAGTCCCGGTTCTCCCAGTCGGAGACCGTGATGACGGGCTCGGTCAGCCCCGCGTCCAGGTGCTCACGGGCGGCCGGCCGGTCGTCGCGGTGCCCGGCGATGAGGGCGGCGACACCGTGGTACAGCAGGACGGGGCCGCGTTCCCGCAGGCCGTAGTGGGTCACCTCGGGCCCCTCCGCGACCACCGCGTCCAGCGAGGCGAGCGCGTCGTCCCAGCGGCCGACCCAGAAATAGTGGACGGCGGCGCCGATATGCAGCGCCGCCTGGGAGGGGTCCCCGCGGCGTTCCGCCTCGGCGGCGGACGCCTGGAGGTTGGCCTCGGCATCGGCGAGACGGTCCAGGTTCTGCAGCGTGAACATCCGGTTGTCCAGCGACCAGGAGCGCAGATCCCGGTGGTCCAGGTCGTTTCCGACGACCTCCAGGGCCCGGTCCACCCGCTCCAGCGCCCGCGTGTGGTCCCGGCGGACCGAGTCGACCAGCCACAGCACGCACAGGGCGTAGCCGATGCCGAAACGGTCCTCGGCGGCTTCGGAGAGCGCCAGCGCCTGGCCGGCGCCCGACTCGGCGATCTCGACCTCGCCTTCGTCGGCCCGCAGGAACATGGCGAGCAGAGCCTGGAGCCTGGCGCGCCACATCGCCGAAGGGCCCGCCCGGAGCGCCTGCTCGGTCACCGCGAGCGCCTGCTTGTTGCGTCCCGCGCTGAACAGCACACGGGCGAGGATCCACCGCATCTCGGCGGCGAGCTCCGGGTTACGGGCGTGGGCCAGCATCTGCCACGCCTGCCGCTCGGCCTCCTCGTTGCGGCCGAGCCGGAACAGAGCCTTGGCCAGCGTCGCGGCGATGACCTCCAGCTGGTCGGGTCCGGCCCCCGCATGATGGTCGAGGATGCGCCGCAGCAGATGTACGGCCGTCTCCGGGGCCTGGTGCGTGAGCCGCGCCGCGTTCTCGGCGGTCCAGTCGAGCGCCCAGCGGTCCACGGCGGCGGACGCGGCCAGCAACTGCTCGGCGACCCGCTCGGCCGGAGCGCCGCCGCGCGCCAGGGCTTCGGCCGCCTGCCGGTGCAGCGCCACCCGCAGGGCCGAAGGCATGCTGTCGCGCAGCGCCCGGTGGATCAGGGGGTGGCGAAACCGCAGCAGTGGACCGGACTCGACGACCACCCCCGCGTTCCTGGCGTAGTCCAGCCCGGCGAGCAGCGAGACCGGAGACGTCCCGAGCATGGCCGCCACATCGGCCACCGTGAACTCGTGCCCGAACATCGCCGCCGCCCGCAGCAGCTCCAGCACCTGCGAGGGGAGGAAACCGAGGCGGCGGGTGATGACCGCGGTGAGGGAGGCCGGTGCGCCGTCCGCGACCGCGGTGACCGGACCGGCACGAGCCCCGCTCTCTCGTTCGTGTACGAGGACATCGGCCATCTCGCGGAGGTACAGCGGGTTCCCCGACGCGGCCGCTGCGAGGTTGCGGAGACTGGCGTCGGTCGCCTCCCCGACCAGACTGCTCACCAGCTCGGAGGCCTGGGAGTCGGTGAGCGGGCCCACGGGGATCAGCACGGCGTCGCGGGCCAGCACACTGTCTCTGAGCTGGTCGACCTGCTCGCCCTGCGGCATGGGTCGGCACACCGCGACCAGCAGGAGCGGCAGCTGGTTGACCACCTGGGCCAGGCGATGCCAGGTGAACTGGCTCGCCTCGTCGGCCCACTGCATGTCGTCGATCACCATGACCAACGGAGCCGCGGCGCACAGCTCGTCCACGAGCGCGAGAAGCCCCTCCATGGCGGGCCACAGGGGGTTGGCGATACCGGGAGCGACCGTGCTCGGGCCGCCACGCAGCAATTCGGCGATCATGCCCCTGCGGCCCTCGGGCGACGTACGGGGATCGATCCGGAGGCAGTCGAGCATGACGTGCAGCGGAGAGCGCCGGCTCAGTTCGTCCGCGGTCGCCCACGCCGTCTCACAGCCGAGCGAGGCGGCCTCGGCGAGCCCGGCGGCGACGAGCGAGGACTTGCCGATGCCGGGCTCGCCCTCGACCCATACGGCTTGGCCGTGACCGGCCGCCACGTTCCTGACCAGCTCGCGCAGGCGCTCGGTCTCGCCATCGCGGCCGACGAGAGCGTTGTCGCGGGCGAGGGAGACGTCGTTGGGCACAGCGCGCTGTCCCATGGGTGAAGCCTAATGTGAGGGCTGTGTCGGCATAGGGGGTAATTCGTACCTTTCTTGAGGGGCGAATTGCGGGGAGCGGCTGGGCCTGGGGCCGGGGTGATACGAGGCCGGGGGAGGCAGTGGCACTCGCGGGGCGGGGCCTAGCCGGCTGCTGGGGGCACGTGGATCCAGACGGTCTTGGTGCCGTCGGGGTGGCGCTGGGTGGTGAGGTGCCCCCGCAGTTCCAGCAGCAGGGAGCGGACCAGGGCCAGGCCCCGGCCCCGGGTGGCATCGGACGTGGCCAGGCGAATGCGGGGGCGGTCGCGATGGCGGTCGGTGACCCCGATCCGGAGCCGGCGGCGGGCGTCGGCCTGCAGGGTGACGGTGATGTGCGGGGTCACATGGCCGGTGTGCTGTACGGCGTTGGTGACGAGCTCCGAGACGGCGAGGCGGAGGGTGTGCACGACCTCGCTCCCCGGCGGGAGGCCCCAGACTGCGAGGCTGTCGACGACGGTGCGGCGGGCGGCGGTCACCGCGGCGGGGGTGGCGGGGACCGTGAAGGTGTAGTCCAGGCTGCCGCCTTCCGGGGGCATCGCGATGCCGGTCGGTGCGATGGCGGTGTGTGCGGGTGGGGCGGCGTCCGACGCAGCGGTGCCGGCGGGTGCCGAGGCGGCGGGTGCGGGGACTGAGGCCGCGGGAGGTGCCGTGGAGGCGCCGGGCGCGGGGTCGGGCGCGGCGGAGGGTGCGGTGGCTCTGGACGCCGGCGAGGCGTTCGCGGAGCTCGGGCACCGGGCGCCGGGCTGTTCCGGCCGTTGGGGGAGCTGCCCACGGGAAGCAGGCAGGTGCGGCCGAGCGGCGGGGTCAGGCCGCGCCTGCGTACAGGCCTGGATCTGGCTCATGGCGGTCACTTCCCAAGGGGGCGGCGGTACGGTCCGAATGATTGTCGGTGCGGCTTGTCTCGGCTTTTCTCTGGGTTTGTCCGCACTACCGTGCGACCGCCCGGCCGCGAAAACATCCGCCAGGCCGCTGCGCGGTCCGTCATGTCTCTGTATCTGTCATCTGTATCTGTCGCGGACGACCTGTCGCGGACGATCTGTCGCGCATCGAAGCGCGGTCTTGGCCCGCCCCGAGCGCCGCCTAGACTGGGGGGTTGCGAAGAGCCTGCTCTCGCGTCGGGTGCCGGGGCGGGCCACTGGGCGATTCCGGCCACCGGTGCGGGGGTCGCGGGAGTACACCGTGGGCGCTGATCTGCGCGGGTCGCCGCAACTGGTCGAGCTGATCGGCCGGGCCGCAGAGCTGGACCGGCTGAGGGATCTGGTCGCCGCCACAGTCTCGGGCCGAGGGGCCCTGGTCGTGGTCGCAGGGGAGCCGGGGATCGGCAAGACCGCGCTGCTCGACGCGCTGGCGGCCGAGTGCGAGGGCGCAGGCCTGAGCGTACTGCGTGGCGCGGGAACCGAGCTGGAGCAGCAGATCCCGTTCCAGACCATCCACGAATGCCTCGCATCGGGGCACGGGGAGCACCGGCCGGATGTCGCCAAGGTCATGTCGCAGCTGCGGGCCGCGGGCGGCGAGGCCGCGGCGGGCTGGGAGTCCTCGGTCACCGAAGCGGCCGTGGAAGTTGTGGACGAGTGGTGTGCCCACGGCCCCGGCGCGCTCGTGGTCGATGATGTGCACTGGGCCGACGGCTCCACACAGCTGCTGTTCCAGCGCCTGCAACGGGCGCTGCCCACGCTCCCGCTGCTGATCACCCTGGCAATCCAGCCGGGCGAGCCGCGGTCCTGCTCTGCGGCATCGCCCACCAGGCTCGACCCGGCCGCCGTCCTGCGTGCGCTGCGGGCGGACGGGGCGATCGTGCTGGACCTGGCTCCTCTCGGTGACGCGGAGGTACTCCGGCTGGCCGAACGGCTGAGCGGACCGGCGCATCCCTCTCCCGCGCTGCTCGCGGGCCTGTCCGCGGCGGCCGGGAACCCGCTGTACGTCCACGAGCTGATCTCCGCCCACGAACAGCGTGCGGCGGCACGCGATCGTGAGGCGACGGCCACGGGCATCGGATTCGCACCGGACGCCAGTACCCCCAGTGACCCCGCTGCCCCGACCGACGCCAGTGCCGGCGATGACGCGAGGTCGGCGCTGCCCGGCTCGCTGACCGCGACGATCCTCGACGGCCTCCAGCACCTGCCGCGCCCCACACGGCAGGTGCTGGAGGAGGCCGCGGTGCTGGGCTCGCGGGTGTATCTGTCCGAGCTGGCGACGGTGCTCGGGATGCCCGTCATGAAGCTGTGGGAGGCGCTGAGCGCGCCGGTTCAGGCGGGGCTGCTGGTCGACGCGGGCGACCGTCTGGTGTTCCGGCACGACCTGGTGCGCCAGGCGCTCGCGGACGGTGTCCCCCAGAGTGCGCGTACGGCCCTTCGCGTACAGGCGTGGCAGTCGCTCGCGGCCGCGGGAGCCCCGGTCGAACGGGCGGCCGAGTACCTGGTGCTCGCGGACTCCTACGAGTACCTGCGCATCGTGGACTGGCTGGTCCGGGACGTCGCGGCGCTCGCGGTCAGGGCCCCGGCCATGGCCGTGGAACTGCTGGAACGCACACTGCCGCTCATGGACGGCGACGACCCGCGCACCAGGACGCTGCGCGGGCAACTGGCGCGTGCTCTGCTGCGGGCGGGGGACCCCGCGAGCGCACAGCGGGCGGCGACGCAGGCGCTGGACGCCGGGGGCGGTGTCGTCGTCGGCGAGACGGATCTGCGCTGGCTGCTGGCGCAGAGCGTGTTCCAGCAGGGCCGGGTGGACGAGTCGGTGGCCGTCGCCGAGGCGGCGCTGGCCTCACCTCAGGTCCATGGCGCGACGGCTGCCCGCTTCCAGGCGCTCGCCGCCCAGGGACACTATCTCCTCGGCAATCCGACGCCGTGCGCGCAGGCCGCCCGGCGCACTGTGGAGATGGGAGAGAGCAGCTCGGATCCGTACACGACCGCCTTCGGTCACTGCCTCCTGGCGATCCTGCGCCTGTCTGTACAGGAGTCGGCCGAGGCGCTGGAGCTGGTCGACCGGTCGCTCGTCCAGCTGGCCAACCAGGAGATCAGGCCCGACCTTCAGATGGCCCCTCATCTCATACGCGGTCTCGCCCTGATGGATCTCGAGCGCGGTCCCGAAGCGCACCAGGCCTTCGACGCGGCTCTGCACGACTGCGAGCACGGCGGCAACGTCTTCCTGACGTGGTACCACCTCGGCAAGGCCAGGCTCGGCTACGCCGAGGGCTGGTGGGACGACGCCCTCGCGGAGGTCGACGCCGGCCTGGAGGGCTTCGACGGGCTGGGCCTGGGTCAGAGCCTGCGCAGCCAGGCCTCGCTGATCGCCGTCCACCGCGGTGACAACCGCACCGCCGCACACCTCGCGGACCGATCCACCCTCGCGCACCGACCCACCCTCCTGCACCCGGGCAATCAGCCGGACGACACCCCCGGCGGCCGGAATCAGGAACTCCTGCGCCAGTGGGCGACGGCGCTCGTACGGGAGGCGGACGGTGCTCCCGATCGTGCGCTCGACCTGCTCCTTGAGGTCTGGACCCAGGGCGTACGGTCCCTGCCGCTCGCGTCCCTGCACGCACTCGGTCCCGACCTGGCACGCCTGGCCTCGATGTCCACCGACCCCGGGCTGCTGACGACTGTCGGTGACGCACTCGACGACCTCGCGGCCACCAGGCCGGCGCAGTGCCTGCGGGCCACGGCTCTCCTGTGCCGCGCCGCCGAAGCCCGGGATCCCGACCGGCTCGAGGAGGCGGCGCGGTCCTTCAGCCGCGTCGGCCGCCGCCTTTACGTCGGCTACGCCCGCGAGCAGGCGGCCGTCACGCTGGCGGCCCTGGACAGGAGCGACGAGGCCCGCGCGGAGCTGCACGCGGCTCTCGACGTGTACGGCACGCTGGGAGCGGCGTGGGACGCGCGCCGCGCGGAGGAACGTCTCACCGCGGCAGGCGTGGCCGCCGGCCGACGCGCGAAGCGTTCACCGGGCACGGGCTGGGACGCGCTGAGCGGTACGGAGCGCGAGATCGTGGCCCTTGTGTCACAGGGTTTCTCGAACCCCGACATCGGGGCACGGATGTACCTCTCGCATCGCACCGTCCAGTCCCATCTCACCACCATCTTCAGCAAACTGGGTGTGGGCTCCCGCGTCGAACTCGCTGTCATGGCCCACCAGCGCGAGCCCGGCCCACCCATTGGCACACCCCACTGATGGGATCACGGCACCGTGCGGCACGTCATTGGCTGAGCGCATAGCTCCTGACGTCCGTATCGCACCGTGCGGGGAGATACACTTCGCGGGCTGCCGCGATCATGCTCTCGACCGAATCGAACCCACGGTCGTGGGATGCCAGGGCGAGTTCGTCCACCGGCCGGCCCCATCGCTCAGCGAGCCACGCCGCCACTTGGTGGGCAGCTATCCGACGGTGGTCGAAGTCCGGTCGGTACGTACGTGCTGACTCGTTCAGTTCTCTGACCCGAGACACCAGTGATACGGCACGCTCGTAGGCCGCGAGCCGGCGAAACGCGCCACTGAGGAGTTCGGTGTGTACTACGCCCGGCCGGATACGACAGCTACGGACGAGGAACTTCGACATCAGCTCGGTATCGGTGAGGGTGGCTCGCTCATGGGCAGTGGTCCACTGCGGCAAGAACGCGAGGCCGTCGGGTTCGGGCGCGTACAGCCCCTTGTGTGCTCCGTGTTGGACGGCCAGCTCTGCCGGCCGGCCACCGGCAACCGTCTGAACCGGTGAACGGGAACACTCCCGCTGACAACAGTTCACTATCCAGTTCAGGACAGTCTCCTCGTGGAAGGCGGGATAATCCGGTGCGAGGATCTGGGCCAGGCAATGAGCATCACGTGCTGAGGCATTCCTGGCCTCGGTTTTCCACCCCTGCAGATAAAAAGTCGGCTCCGGATCAGGGAAAACGCCTTCGTGTGCCGATTCGCCAGCGCGCAACAGTCCGACGAGTTCCAGGGCATCCTCGCGCTTTCGATCGACTGGGTGCTCGCGGCAATACTCCACCATCACCTTCGCCGACGCCGCCGGAATCCCTACTCTGGACATGCTCCGGCCGAGTTCGGAGTAGTTACGGTCCCGGTAGGTAATTCCGCTCAAGTCTTCCACGACAGCGCGCAGTTGGTCGGTGGAACACAGGCCGGCATTCATCGCCCCGTCAAGCGTCGCGCGAATGTTTACGAGTGGCTCGGACATGTGTGGATAGCCGTCCTCTGCCGTACCGTGGACGAGCGTCACCTCGTCATCTGCCTGTAGCACCCCGGATCGGTAGTCGGCGAAGATCCCTCCCACGCCTCGCATGCCGAAGGGCTCCAGTTCTGCGGCCCGCAGGGCTCCCATGCTGGAAGCACCGAGGACTCCGGCACCGCCGCGAACTACTTCCATGATCTCCTTGTGCGGAATCGCTCTCCGCTGGTGAAAGTAGCCGTCGATGATCGCGACGACATCACCTCGCTCAAGGCGCATGGCCAGTAGGTCTCCTGCCGCCACAGGAGGCAGAATCTTCACTGCGGATCCGCGCGTCACATCCTCGGCATCGGGCAGTGTCGGCCCTACGAACAGGTATGTGGTCGGCATATCAGCCTCAGTAATCGTTGGGGCAGAGCATTCCAGGACATATGACCCGCACGACCGGAACGCCGATTTCCGGCCGGGTGTGATCGACCACCATCGGCTGATGCCCGGTCATCCCGCGCACTCGGGAAGCCAGCTCAGCCACTGCGCGATCCGAATCCCGGGGCAGGTCAACGGCCTCTACCCGCAATGGCGCGAAAGCGGGCATCGTCCGGCGCTCCCCGATCTTCGTGTCCGGATCCTGCTCGTACAGCAGGCAGCTGAAGTCTTCTCGCGTGCCGGCGATGGCCGCGAGCCTGGACTGTGCAGCTTCCGTCAGCGCTCGGCACAAAGCCGTGCCGGGATCGGCGTCGGCAGCGCTCCCGCAGAAGTCCGCCATGAAATCCTCGCTGAACGCCCTGACCCGGAAGCACGGTATCCCGGTCGGGGATTTCAGCGCCTCGATCTCCAGATCGACATTCGCCTTCTTGAATTGACGTACCAGCCCCGCCGCAGTCTCGGGGAGATCGTCGGTCAACACGTTCACCGTGGATTCCTCCGCGACTCGCGCAAGAGCGTCCCGTTCAATCACCTCAAGGAGGCCGTGAAGGATCGCATCATTTCTGGTGATGCCGCTGCTCAGGCCATTGCTCGTCACGTCGAAAAGAATGGGCTCCCACATCTCGTCGACCCTGCTGTCCAAGCGAAGTGACGCAGTCGGAACCAACGTCTCACGAGCGGTCAATATCTCCGCTGCCGATGTCCACTCGAGCCTTGTTCCCGAATTCAAATAGCTTCTCTTGGTCAGTCGCAACGCACTGACCGGATATCTCACTGTACCGTCCACCTCGCGCATCGATGCCACGAGGCAAGGGTCATCGACCCGCTCCGCATGCCATGCCTCGATCGCCTCCATTGCGGCGGATATGAAGGCCAGAAGCAGGGTGGACCCTTTCCCCTGGGCAACGGAGACGGTGCGCGAATTTGGCCGGATCGCCTGCGCACAGGGAATTCCAACCTCGTCCAGCCATGTGATGTCGGCGACTCGCGTTACTCCGACCTTTTGGATCGCCGGTTGAATGCGATTCCAGGTCTCTTCTGCTATTGATATTCGATCCATGACGACAAAGCGCTCCATCGCTTTCACTGACCGTCTTCTGCCTGCGCAACTCAGCACTCGGCACGGGGCAGGGGCCATGACACCGGAGTGGGTGTCACGGTCCCTGCCGTGCCGCACGGGTGTTTCGGCTCAGCCGGAGGGCGGCAGCGTGAGGGGAGGCGGTGCCGGGGTCGGCGGGCACCCGCAGACTTGTTCCGCCCGCGGGCTCTCGCGACGGATCGCCGCCACCACGGCCGCGGTCGCTTCGTCGACTGCGGCGAAGTAGTCTCCCCACCCGTGGCCGGCCGCCGGTTCCAGGGACAGGTCCAGCACGGGCCGACCGTCCTTGCCGGACTGACACTCCAACCGGTCCGATCCCACCAGCACGCGAACCGGGGCCGGGCACCGCGCGGTGACTGCGGCGGCCACCCGGCACAGCGCGGCTGCCACGGCGGCCCACTCCTCCGCGTCCCGGGGCAGAATGCCCACTCGCCGCGGCACGGGTGCCATGGACGCACCGGTGTACGCGTGCCCCTGACAGCTGTCGTAGGTGACGCACCCCCACTCGGACACGCAGACCTCGACCAGATCGCGCACGCCCGGCTCCAGGGCCTCCCGCCACTGGGGGTGCGCCGGGTCCAGGTCGTCCGCCTCCTGTACGCCGGGCAGGCCGACGGTGTTGATGTTTCCCTCTGTACTGGTCAACAGCGGGACCGGCACCCGGACCGCCGACGGGTCCTGCCAGCGGCGCAGAAACTCCGCCACATCCCGCATGCTGTTGGGTGTGCGGGGCCGCGAACGCAACCGACGGCAGCGGACCTGCCTTCCCGGCTGGAACGTCACATGCTCGCCCTCCGGGGCGTCACTGACCAGTTGGTCGTGCCCGTCGACCCGACGCAGTGCTTCGACCAGTGCCGGCCCCATGGGCGGTATCAGCGGCGCGTCGGCGAGATCGGCCAAGTCCAGCCAGACCAGGGAGTCCTCCTCACCATCACCGGGCAGCTGCGGTTCACTGCCGGGCAGCAGACGGGCCTCGAACGTGAACTGCACCCGCTGATATTCGGGTTCCCAGGGATCGTTCGGGTCGGGCAGGTGCTCGAAGACCAGGACCTGGCGGCCGACCTCGACCCGGGCCCGGCACTCCTGCCACAGCTTGCGGACCACGGCGTCGCGCAGGCTCTCACCGTTCAGCACCCTGCCGCCGGGCAGGTTGTAGTGGGGCTCGGGCGTGTCGTAGCCGACCAAGAGCACTGTGCCGTCACGTACGACGGCGGCCTTGGCGCTGACGCTGATGCGCTGCGGTTCCCGGGTGGTGGGCGGGGGCGGGGTGACCATCACCGAACCGGTTCTTCGACGCGGTGCCAGATCCCGGTGGAGAGCGGCGACCGCAGCGCTGCCAGGAGCCGTTCCTGTATGGGAGGCAGCAGCGGAAGTTCCGTCAGTTCGGTCAGCGGCACCCACTCGGGTGTGCCGCCGTGCGGGTCCCGGGCCGGTGGCCCGTCCCCGGGGGGCTCAGCACCGTCCGGGACGTCGGCCAGCACGACGCATTCGAACTTGTGGTGTACGGCCGGGTCGCTGCCCCGCCCGGCGGGCAGGCTCTCCTCCACGAACAGCAGGCCCCGCACCTCGGTGCGCAGGCCGCACTCCTCAGCCACCTTGCGCACCACGGTGTCGGCCAGGCCCTCGTGTGCCTTGGCCTTTCCGCCGGGCAGGTTGTAGTGCGGTCGTGGACGGTCGTAGCGCAGCAGCAGGATCTGCTCGTTGCGGAGCACTACGGCTCTGGCGGTCACGTGGACGCTGGGCACGGCGGACATGAACGACTCCTCATCGGGTCGGCTCAAGGGGCGAAATGGGCGAGGTCGCGGCCGATACCGCCAGGGCGTCCAGCTGCGAGGAGGTCAGCACCAGGCGTGCGGCCGCCGTGTTCTCCTCCAGGTGCCCGACATCGCGGGTGCCCGGGATCGGGACGACCACGGAGGACAGGGCCAGCAACCACGCGAGCGCGACCTGCGACGGTGTCGCCCCGGCCAGTTCCGCCACGTGTTGTGCCGCGGGGCCGGCGTCGCCGTACAGGACGGGGGTGTACGCCAGGAAGGCAATGTCGCGTTCCTCGCACAGCCGCAGCACGTCCGTCGATTCCCGGTCCTCGAGGTTGAGCCGGTTCTGCACTGCCGCGACAGGTGCGATCTCCAGAGCCGTGCGCAGCTGCGCGACGGTCACGTTGCTCACGCCCACGTCCCGCACGAGGCCCTCTTCCTGAAGCTGTCTCAGGGCACCCACGGATTCGGCGAACGGCACGGCTGGGTCGGGCGTGTGGAGCTGGTACAGGTCGATCGCGTCGGTTCGCAGCCGGCGCAGGCTCGCCCGGCATGCCTCGCGCAGATGCTCGGGCCTGCCGTCGGGATGCCAGCCTCGGTCGGGCGTGCGGACGAACCCGCCCTTGGTCGCGATGACGACCTTGTCGCGGACCGGAGCCAGGGCGTCGGCGACCAGTTCCTCGCAGGTGTACGGCCCGTAGGCGTCCGCCGTGTCGAACAGCCGGACCCCCAGCTCGGCCGCGCGCCGCATTACAGTGCGGGCGTTGACCGGGTCCTTGGGCGGTCCCCAGACACCTGAGCCGTTCAGCCGCATCGTCCCCAGCCCGACGCGACGGCCGGCCAGGGCGTCCACGAGCAGTGCCATGTGTTTCCTCACGATTCTCGCCGAATGTGTCTTGGGTGGTCAGGCCGCGGACGCGACTCCCGTGGGCACCGTGGCGGCCACGTGGTCGATGAGCCGCTTGCGGGCGTCGCAGTACTCGTCCGCCAGAGGTGAGCCCTCGTACCGCAGACGCTCGCCGAGCATGCCGCCGCGGCAGGTGCTCAGATGACTGCACCCGGAGCAGGAGGTCAGGACGCGCTGCAGGTCGGCGCGGAGTTTGGGACGGTGCGCGAAGGAGACCATCTCGTCCAGGCTCTGGCGGTCGTTGAGGTGTCCCAGAAGGCCATGGGGAAGGGACAGCTCGTCGGAGGTGCCGATCCGGCCGTCGGGGTAGAGCGTGACGATGTACGGGGTCTTGCGGTCGCTGAAGGACTCGAAGGAGTTCGGCTTCCCGGCAACCGCTCGGATGACGCTGATGAAGGGCTCGATCGTGAACTGCCGGTACAGGTCCAGGTCTCGCCAGGTGTCGTACATCTCGATGGCGAAGTCGGCGTACTCGGTCGGCGTAAGGGCCCAGCCGGGCACACCCACGCCGTCCGGGTTCAAAACGGCGAGCGAGCGCCGGTTGGCGGTGCGGTACTGCTTGCTGACGACGTTGTAGTCGAAGCACGGCGACATTTTGATCGCCTTGACACACGGGAAGCGGGCGATGTTCTCCAGTACTTGGGGCGCCCGGCCCAGCATCTTCCTGGTGACGACGGCGATGACGCCCACCTCCCGGCCGCGGCGTCCGAGCAGATCCAGCGCGGCGGTGATGCGGTGGTAGACCGGGCGGTCGGTGAAATCGACCCGGTGGGCGTTGCCCTCCTCGTCGCCGTCCAGGCTCACCCCGATCTCGATGTCGGGCCATTGCTCGTCGAAGAAGTCCAGCCAGGCGTCGTCCAGGAGAGTGCCGTTGGTCTGCATCGCCACGCTCACCGGCCCGGGGTATTGCCTGATGACCTCCAGCAGCTGCGCCATGCGGCGACGAGGCAGCAGCAGCGGCTCACCGCCGTGCAGCTCCAGCGCGAGTGGTCGGTCGCCGCACTTGTTCAAAAAGCGTCGGAGGGTGTCGGGCGACAGGCGCAGCGCCTGCTCGTAGGGTTTGCGCCGCTCGTAGCAGTAGTGGCAGTTGATGTTGCAGGTCTCGCCGACCAGTTTGAGGATCGTGAGCAGTGTGTCCCCGGGAGCGGGGAACTGCAGGTCCATCGTGTCGCCCTGCTTTCTTGGTCATGAGTTGATGGGCGTCTTGGTCATCGCGGCCACCGACGGCGACATGGGCGCATTCGGCAGCGCCGACCGCCTCGTCGACCACGCCGGCCAGTGCCTGCCCCGCGCGACTCCGGACGTGTCAGCGCGGCCTTCCGCGGTGCGGGGCACCGTTGCCACGGGGCGGCGGGGGCGCGTCGGCCCGAGGCCCGCCGCCCCGCAGCGGTCACGTCAGGGGGCTGAGAAGGCCCGGCAACGGATTCAGCCCTCGACGTTCTCCGCGACCTGCTGCCTCTCCACGTTCTCCGCGACCTGGTGCATGGTGCGCGAGGAGACGGAGGAGGAGTGCGCCATCTGGCGCACGTCGCTGTCGATCTCGACCTCGGAAACGGCCTCGGCGAACTGGTCGAAGTTGATTTCCTGCATGGTGTGTCTCCTTTGGGGATGGTGGGTGAACGGCGGCACAGCTGGCGTGGGCCGATGGCCGCCCCGGCGCGCGGCTGCGCGCCGGAACCTGTGGGCCTGTGAGGGGTGAGCCGGGGTGCTCAGCGGGGCCGGGCGTCCGGGCCGAGGGCATCCACGAGTGACAGCCGTTCGCCGACCAGTTCCCGCACTGCGGGGCTGGGCACGAGAGCGAGGACCCTGTCGATGTCGCGCCGATGTGCGGTGAAGACGCGGCACTCGGCGGTCAGTCGTTTCTGCCGGGGGCAGTCGGCGCCGGCAGGCCGCTCCTGGAGCGACGCGAGGTAGAGGACGACGTTGGAGAAGGCGAAGGCCGCGTGCAGGATGCCGTGCGGCGGTCGGGGCTCTCCGCGCCAAGGGGAATGAAGCCAGGGCTGTGCGGGCAACACCGCGCCCTCCGCGGCCAGGCACTCGTTCAGCCATGAGTGGCTGGACTCGTGGACCAGCACCTCGCCTGCCGTCTCCGCTGCTTCCGGCTGCTCCATGAACACGGTGCCGGGCAGGAACGACAAGGCGTAGCTGTGGGGCAGCAGACCAGGCGCCTGTGTCCCGGTCCGGACCACCACGCCGCAGGCGTCGGTGAGCAGCGGCCCGAAGCCGGCCGTCACCGCAAGTGCCCGGCCTGTGATGAGGATGTCGTGGAACGCCTGCTGGTGCGCCCGACCGGCGCCGACGACGGCTTGGTCCGTAACGCAGTACACCGGGTCGTCGAACCCCGGAGGGTGATGGCTCACCATGTGCGTGGCTTCCACAGCCATCGTCTCGCCCGCCCCGGGCAGGCGGGGCAGGTCCTCGCGGCCGGCCCACAGCGCCAGGGCGCTGTGGGCCTCGGCGCTGTCGCCGGACCGCGCAGCGGCCGAGCAGCGCTCCAGCGCATGGTGAAGCAGGGCGTAGTCCAGCACGCTGCCCGGGCGCGGTCTGCCGACCGGCGCACCGGACAGCGCCTCCAGGGCCCGCAGCGTCCGGTCGGCGCGTTGCTCGCGGTGGGCCGCCACCTGCTCGCTCAACCCCGGCGACCAGTCGGAGCACGCCGTGAAGGGAGGGGGTGGCGGGGGGATCACCTGCGCGGATCCGTTCATGTGCGTGCTCCTTCCGCCGGGGGTCGGCCAGTCGGCTTCGGCACAGAAAGCTGGGACGAAGTGCCGTTCGTCGACAGATCGAAAGATATTGACACTCAATTATGACAGAAATATTGTCTCATCTGTCAAGCAGTGAGTCACAAAGGTTCAGAAAGGGTTCGGCATGACGGAACAGCAAGTGGCTCCCGGCCTCACCGTGGTGATTCCGTGCCGCAACGCCCGGGCCACGCTGGGCGAGCAGCTGGCGGCGCTGAGTGCACAGCGCACCGCTTTCTCCTGGGAGGTCATCGTCATCGACGACCGCTCCACGGACGGCTCGGCCGATCTGGCCCGTTCCTTCGCCGAACGGCTGCCACAGCTGAGGGTGCTGGTCAATCAGCGGCACCGGGGTGCGGCATCGTCGCGCAATCAGGGCGCCCGCTGCGCGCGGGGGCGAGCGCTGCTCTTCCTGGACGCCGACGACGTGGTGGGCCCCGGCTACCTCCAGGCCATGGGCGAGGGCCTGGCCGAGCGCGTGCTCGTCTGCCCGGTCCTGGATTTCAGCTCACTCAACGACCCCAGGGAATTGGCCGGTTCGCCCAGACCCATGCCCTCGCGGCCCTACCGGATGTTCGGCTTCCTCCCCCACGCCGGTGCCGGCGGACTCGGAGTACGGCGCGACGTCTTCCTCGAACTCGGCGGCTTCGACGAATCGATCCGCTGGCTGCACGACGCGGATCTGTGCTGGCGGGCACGGCTGGCCCTCGGCCATGAACTGCACGTCGTGGACGAGGCGGTGCTCCTGCTCAGGCTGCGGCAGGGACTGCTCGCCCTGTACCGGCAGGGCGTGTCCAACGGCTGCGACGGCATGGTGCTGCGGCGCGAGTACGCCGACTACGGCATTCCCTGGACCACCTGGAGCCGGCACCTGCGGCAGTGGAGGACAACCGCCGAGGAGCTCACTCGTCTGCGTCGCCCCGAAGGACGGCGAGCGTTCGCCTGGCGCCTGGGCAAACAGGTCGGCCGACTACAGGGCATGTTGGCCAAGGAGTGACAGACGCCCTGCCGCGGAGATCCTGGACGTGATCCACTGGGCGATGGCTGGCAAAATATCCCGCGAACCGACCGGAGAATCCACATCAAACCGGCGAATCGAAACCGACAACCTGCCCACAACATCCTGAACATCGATCAGATACCCTCTCACGACCTGTGCGTGGTGGCGGGTAGTCGGGTTAAGCTTGACTGGCCAGTTTACTTACACGTCCAATCAGTCAATGGAGAGAGGGATGCATCCCAGCTCCCCAACATTGGGGTCGTATATCCGTCGAATGCGTCGGACCGCGGGTCTGTCCCAGGCGGAACTAGCCGGCGACAATCTGTCGGCGAGCTACATCTCGCTGCTTGAGGCGGGCAAGCGCGTCCCCTCGGCCGAGGTGCTTCGCCAGCTGGCGGAGCGTCTCAACTGCGACCCCGATGAGCTTGCCGCGATGACCGGACCGGTGCCGGTGGACATCAAGGACTTGGAGGTGGAGCTCCGGTACGCCGAGGTCGTCCTGCTCAACGGGGACCCGACGGCCGCGCTCAAGGCATACCAGGCGGTGCAGACCAAGGTCACCGCGGCGGCGCAGCCGCAGATCTGGTACACCGCGGAGCTCGGCATCGCCCGGTCCCTGGAGCACGCGGGCAGGCTGGAAGAGGCGGTCGTCCGTTACGAGGCGCTGCGTACGGAGGCCGCCGGCAGTCGCGCCACGACATCGCGACTGACGGTGGTCACGGCGTTGTGCCGCTGCTACCGGGAACTCGGTGACCTCTCGCACGCCATCGAAATCGCCGAGACCGCGCTGAGCGATTTGGAGGAGCTTCACCTGGCACCGACAGTCATCGGCGTGGAGTTGCTCTCCACCCTGGTGGGCGTCTACTCCGAACGCGGCGACCTCCACCGCGCCTCCTATCTGGCCTCCCAGGCCATAGAACAGGCACAGACGATCAGCGACCCGAAGGCGTTGGGCGCGGCCTACTGGAACGCCAGTGTCGTCATGCACCGCAATGGCCGCACCGCCGATGCCCTCGTGCTCATCGAGAAGGCCCTTGCCATCTACGCCGAAGGAGAGGACGACCGAGCCCTGGCGCGACTGCGCAACGCCTACGCGGTCGTACTTCTGCAATCGGGGCAGCCGGAGGCGAACACGGCCAAGGACCTGCTGGAACAGAGCATCGACACGCTGCGCCAAGTGGGGAGCAACGTGGACCTGGCCTACTGTCGAACGGCGTTGGCTCGCGCGGAGTTCATGACGGGCAACACCGCCGCGGCCGTCGACCAGGCCATCGAAGCGCTGGACCTGCTGGGGCCCGAGCACCGACTGGAGAGTGCCCGTACGCTGCTGGTGCTGGCCGCGGCCCGACTGGCCCAAGGCGATCGGGAGGGCGCCCAGGCCGCGTACGAGCGTGGGGCGCTGATGCTGGAAGCCTCCGAGGCGGGGCGCCAGGCCGCTTTCGCCTGGGCCGAACTGGCCGAAATCCTGGAGGCGTGCGGCGAGGACGAGCGCGCCCTGTGGGCCTACAAGCAGAGCATGCGGTGCGTGGGCCGCCGAGAGAGCCTCTTCGGCAACCTCCCCAAGGCCAGGCACGCGCACTGAGTCGAGTCGGGGGCGAGCCCGGACCGAGGCAGTCGAGCGAATCCGGTTCCCCGGTCGCCTTCCGCGTCTCCGGGACATCTCGGGGCCCGTATCCACGGAGCAGGGGAGTTTCCCGCAAGCGCTGGGGTCCTTCTGACGGACCTCCTTCGGGACCTTCAAGGCCGGGCGGAGTGGCAGCTCGCCGGTGAATTCCTCCCGGCGGGGGCTTGCGGCGGCCCAAGTGCCGCTTCATCCCTTTCGGCGATCCCGGCCGCTCGGGTGCAGTGCACATTCTGCTGCGCACCGTCAGCAGCACAGGGGAATGTCGCCGTCTAAGTCGGCGTCGTTCCCCGCCAGCACCACGGTGCCGGGCAGTGGCCGGCCCGTCGGGGCCACTCCGCCCAGGGCTAAGGAAGACAGCAGCATGAGCACCGACACAATACAGCGGGTCAGAAATCCGTCGCGCTTCAAGAAATCTCCTTGTAGTCCTTTTCGGGCATTCATTAAAAGCAATCGCATATTGTCAGTCTCAACGGCCTCTTGTCAATGGTCGACCGGGGAACGGAAATGCCGCTTTATTTCCGTTTTGTCACCTGCTCACCTGCGGCTTTCGCTCTGGGCTCACCCTGTCCCGACGGTCAAGATTGACTCAGTTTTCTAATCCGAGTTATAGTGAGTCACTATTGAGTCACTTAAAGTAATATTCACAGGGGCAGTGATATTCATGACGAGCGAGCGCAGGGGTCCGACCAGCGGCTCCGGGGCCTTGGAGCTGGCGGCAGCAGTACTCGGTGCGCACCGCTACCACCGTCAACTGCCGCCCGGCCTGGTTCCCGCTGGGAGCACGTCCTTCGCCTCGTATGCGGCAGCCAGTTGGCCGGACCACCTCCTCGGCTCCGTCCCGCGTCGCGGCGGAGGGGCTTACTCTCTGCGGTGGTCCATCCATACCGACCGATTGGAAGCTCCTCCGGCTTCCGTGCCCCTCACCGCCCAACGGGTACTGACTGCGGCATGGGCGGGTGACCGACCGCTCGCCGGAGCGATCGCGGAAGTCATGGAAGCCCTGGCGGAAGGAGGTATCGACCGAGCGGACACCGTCTCGGTCATTGCTTCGCTTCCGGGGCAGGCCGGCGCTGTGACATCAGCACTGGCCCGACTCGGCGTCGGATCGCGAAAGCTCGCCTTCGACCAGAGTCCCTATCTGGCGCCTGCCCGCATGCACCCCCGGCTCGGCCCCTGCCTGACCTTTCACGTCGCAGCCGGTCCCCCCTGCTCCTTGAACTGCGAGCCCGGTTGCCGGTGCGGCCGATTCCTGCTCCTCGCATACCTCCACTTCAGGATGGCGACGGGCCGCAGCGGCACGCTCCTGAGCGGCCGACCCGTGTTCGAGGCCGTGATTCTGGAAAGCTCGCTCCTGTCCGCGGCCGGCGGCACAGCCGACCCTTACGGCTCCACCCGCTTGGCCCCGCTGATCAACACCATCCGCGACTTCGTGGTCCACGAAGTGCACACGTCGATGCCTGCGCGGAGCCTGCGACTGCTCACTGACCGGTCCTTCACCGCCGCACTGCTTCTGGGCGCCGGAGCCGTGCCAGGCGCCCGGGGGCCGGACCACGTCGTGCGGCGACCGCTACGACAGGCCGGGGCCGAACTCGTACGGTTCGGAAGCACCCTGGACCAGCTGCCCCGGCTGGTGAGGGAAGCGGACCGGCTGGTGCGCGTCCCTCTGGGCCTTCCTCCGCTGACGTCCGACCAGCTGGCCCTGATCGACCGTGAGATGGAGGCCTTCTCCAGGGTGCTCGCCTCGGGACGCGACCGCTTCCTCCGGGAATTACGGCCGGGCCGGAGCCCCGAGGACCATGCCCTGAACCTTTGGCGTCTGCACTCGGTCCACGGGGTGCCCCTGAACATCGCCATGACCTGGTACCGGGAACACGCCCTGCCGGTGTCCCTGCGCCACTGCGTGGCGGTTGACTTCGCGGCTCGAAGCAGCCGCACGATGGTCACGTCCGCCGGGACGGTGCATCGACCCGGTACGGCGTCGACGGCTCGATGACGTCGGCGTCGACGGCGTCCGGCTGCGGCACCGCAACTTCGGCGTAAGTCCTTCGACCGGGTAGCCGAGTACGCGCATCCGGCGGCTGATCGCGATGCGCTTGTCCAGCGCCGCGGGGGGAGGCATGCCCCATCGGTTTGCGCAGGCCCGGCCGGGCGATCAGCAACACCGCGAACACGGAACTTCGGGGTGCTTGGCCGACGCCGAGCCAGGCTTCCCGCTCAGTCTCGGCAAAGCGGGCGAGGAGGTTGGCGCGGATCCAGGGTGGCTGACCGCGGAAGAGCTGCTGTGCGCTGACGGGGCAGTGGACGCCTCGTATGCCAGGGCGCCTACGCCCCTCAGCCCGTGGGCGCCAGCCGGTTCACCGTGGCGCCCACGACCTCCTCGATCGACGGCCAGCGGGACGGTCCGGCCAGTTCGGCGAGGCGGGACACGTCCGGCACCCGGTGCCGTACGTCGGTCCGCCCCGGAAACGCCTCCTCGTACGGGCGGAACCGGATGTCCCCGCGGCCGACCGTCCGTACCACCAGTTCCGCCAGTTCCAGGACGGATGTGCGCGCCGCTGTGCCCACGTTGACCACGGCTCCTCCCGGCTCCCATGCCCGGGGAGTGTCGATCAACCGCAGCACCAGCCGGACGAACTCGTCGACGTCCGAGAAGCAACGCGTCTGCCGTCCGTCGCCGTGCACCGTCAGCGTGCCTCCGGCGAGTGCCCTCTCCGCGAAGGAGGGCACCACCATCCCGTACCGGGACACCTGACCGGCTCCCACCACGTTGAACGGCCGCACCACCAGCACCGGCCGGTCGTGTGCGGCGCGCAGCCCGAGCTGCTCCATCTCCCATTTGCCGGTGGCGTACCCGGGCACGCCACCGTCGTAGCGCAATGGCACCGTGCGGTCCACCGGCTGCCGTTCCGACATCGGTGTCGCGATGTCACTGAGTCCGTAGACGGCGGAGGAGGAGAACAGGACGGCCGGTGCCTCCCCGGTGTGGCGGAGCAGCAGTCGGGTGCCCTCCGCCGCGACCCTGTGGGCGAGTTCGCGCTCGCGGGTGGCGAGCCGCATGCCGACGACGCCGGCGAGGTGGACCACCAGGTCCACGCCTCGTGCGGCCTCGCGCAACGTGTCCGCGTCGAGCACACTGCCGACGGTCAACTCGGCGCCCGGCGGACAGCCGGGGGTACCCGTGGAGAGGTCGTCCAGCACCCGTACCCGGCATCCCCGGCGCACCAGAGCGGCGACGAGCGGACGCCCGATGAAGCCGCAGCCGCCGGTGACCAGTACCTCGCGGGGGTGGTCCGCCACGTGCTCCACGAGCAATCTCCTCCCCTTGACTGGTCGCACGACGTTTGGTGCGCACGCAATCGAAGGTCTGTGAAAATGTATGTGACAGCCTATATTGACTACGCTGTATTGAGCAACTGACCGAACGAGAGGGGCGATTTCCTTGTCGCATGTGGACGTCGACGTGATCGCGCCGGACCCGGTACGGCCCGCCGTGCTGGTTCGGGACACGGAGGGCGGGCCGCGGCTGCCGAGCCTCGGCTTTCCCGGTAAGTGGGCGCCCTCCGACCGGCGCCTGACCGAGGAACTGGCGCGAGCGACCGGTCTGGAGGCCACGATTCTCGAACCGCTCGGCTACACGGCGTTCGTCGTCGCACCACGCGATCCGGCCGCTGCCCCGCCGGCCGGCCTGCGCTGGGCTGAGGGCGCCGAACTGGAGCGCATCGGCGACCGGGCGGACCTGGTTCGCGACTGGCTCGCCCGACGGGCCGCCGGCGCCGACGCGGCCAAGCCGGCCTGGCTGCGCCCCGGTTGGTACGAACAGGCGACCCGGTGGACCGGCGACGTGCTGGCCGGACTGGGCGCGAGGCACACCGGCGCACCGACGCAGGAGAAACTCTGGAGCATGTCCTGTGTGTTGCGGTTCGACACCGACCACGGCGCCCACTACCTGAAATCGGTACTGCCCCACCTGGCACTGGAACCGGACGTGATCGGCTATCTTGCCGCCCGATGGCCGGACCGGCTGCCCAGGATCGTCGGCAACTCCCGCGAGGACGGCTGGTGGTTGAGCCCGGACTTCGGCGGTGTCCCGACGCAGGACCTGACTGCGGGGGAGCGCACCGGCTGTCTCAGCGCGCTCGCCGAGATGCAGCGGTCCCTGGTCGACCGGACATCCGACCTGACCGCCCTGGGCTGTCCGACCTTGGGGCCGGCCGACGTGGCCCGGCGGGTACCGGAACTTCTGGCCCGGCAGGATGTGTGGGGAACCCGGGACGAACCTCTCGACGGCTTCCGCACACTCGACGGCCAGGAGACCCGCCGCTGGCTGTCCGCGGGGGCGTGGCTGGAGGACCGGTGTGCGGCACTGGACGCACTGGGCATCCCGCTGACGCTGGTGCACGGCGACTTCCACATGGGCAACGCGGTGCGCAACGCGGACGGAAGTTTCCTTCTCTACGACTGGAGCTTCGCCTCCGTCTCCCACCCTTTCTTCGACCTGGCCTCCTGGCTGCACGGCGCCACCGATGACGAGGCCGCCACCGCGGTCGGGGAGTACCTGGCGTGCTGGGGCGACGCTCTCGGCCCGGACGACCTGACCCTGGCCTGGCGGATCGCCAAGCCGGTGAGTGCGCTGGTGGAAATCCTGAAGTTCGTGGATCTGTGGGACACGGTCGGGCCCGGCTACGGCTTCAACTGGTCACCCATGGTCTACGGCTGGGCCCGCCGGCTGATGCGGGCCGCGGCCGATCCCGAGACGGAGCGCGCGGCCTGGCACAAGTGACGTCGACGCCTGCGGGACCGGACGCGGTGGATGCTGCCGGTCCCGGTATCGGACCTCTCGTTCACAACTGCTCGACCCGGGGATGGTTGAAGCGGCCGCGGCAGTCCAGGAGCAAGGGCGCGTGGGCAAGCACCATGTCGTAGTCCATCTCGTCGTGGTCGGTCACCAGAACGACCGCGTCGCTGCGGGCGCACTGCCGCGGTGTCAGCTCGACCAGCGACGGCAACCGGACGTCGCCGGTGTCGGCGCGGGGATCCGCGATCCGTACCCGGGCGCCCGCCGAGGCGATCGCGTCGCCGATCGCGAGCGTGGGCGACTCGCGGATGTCGGGCACCCCGGCCTTGTAGGACAGCCCCAGCAACAGCACCTCGGCTCCCGCCAGATCGCCGCCTCGGCGCACCAGCGAGCGTCGCAGCCGGTCCACGACGTAGGCGGGCCGGGACTCATTGACCCGCCGGGCCGACTCCAGCAGGGTGCTGGGCGTCCCGGCCGCTGCCAGCGCGTGCCCGAGGTACCGGACGTTGTTGGGCAGACAGTGACCTCCCACTCCGGGACCGTGGGAGAAGGGCAGGAAACCGTAGGGCTTGGAGGAGGCAGCCGCGACGACCTCACGGAAGCTGACACCCATGGCATCCGCGGCGACGCTGAGTTCGTTGACGAACGCGATGTTGAGATAGCGGAAGGTGTTCTCCAGCAGTTTGGCGAACTCCGCGACCTCACAACTGGAGACCGGGACCATGTCCTTGAAAACCGTCGCGTAGAAGGCATGTGCCGTTGCCGTCGCCGTGTCATCCAGCCCGGCAAGCAATTTGGGCACCTCCCGATGGTCGCCGTCCCGCCCCGGATCGATACGTTCCGGGCTGCAGGCCAGGTGCACGTCCGTGCCGGGACGCAGTCCCGAGACGCGCGTGAACCGCGGCGCGACGTGCCGGCGCAGAGCACCCGGATAGAGCGTCGACTCCACCACGACCAGGGCGCCGGGCCGCGCGGACCGCGCGACCTCGTCCATCGCGCGGTCCAGCAGTGACAGGTCCGGTGTGCCCGCCCCGGTCACCGGCGTCGGTACCGCGATGAGATAGACGTCGACGGCCTCGGCGCCGGTCAGATCCGGTACCGGGACGAACCGTTCGTCGGCGGCTGCCTCGCGCAGGTCGGCCGTGGTCACGTCGCTCAGGTAGGAGCGGCCCTCGCGCAGGGCGCGCAGGCGGACGGGGTCGGCTTCGACGGCGAGCACCGAGTGTCCGGCGCGGACCACGGCCAGGGACAGCGGAAGGCCTACGTAGCCCTGGCCGATGACGGCGACAAGCATCGCGATCCTCCTCAGCTCGCCGGTCGTCCCGCCGCCGGAACGACGGAGGGGCTCGGTTCGGTGGATGCCTCCTCGGCGGCCAGCCGCTCGGCCTCGGCGTGGGCCGCCTCGTACAGGTCCTCCTGCACCAGCGAGTCGGCCACGAGCAGGTAGTCCGCCACCGGTGTCAGCAGCAGGGTGCTGCCTTGCGGTCCCGGCCGCAGCCGGGCCGACCGCCATGCCCTGCGGGGATGCGCCCAGCGCAGCCGCATCCCGTGCACAGGCAGGCCACCGTGTGCGAGACGTGCCGCCACGCCCTGGGCCCGCGGCCCCACGCAGGCGGCGCGGCGGGCCCGTTCGTCGTCGGCCGGCCGGCCCAGGGAAGCGATGAGGTCGTCGGCCATCGATCCGAACAGGCCGGAGTTCTCCTTGCCGAAGTCGATGAGTTCCTGGAGCTCAGGGGCCAGCAGATACTCGGCCGCGGCCTCGCACAGGCCGGCCGCGGTCAGGCGCGGGTCGTGCAGCAGCAGAGCCGTGTCGAGCACGTCCTTGGCGTTGAACGGGCGCTGGAAGCGCTCCTCCGCCAGGGACAGCAGGTCGGCGACGGTCTGGTGCAGCGGCAGCGTGGTGCGCAGCGGGACGCTCTCCAGATCGCCGCAGAAGGCGAACGTGGACAGATCCACGTGGAGTGGGCGGTCCAGCAACGGGTCGGCCGCAGCCCAGTACGGAGCGACGACCAGGTGCCGTATGGGGTCGCCGAAGACGGCGACGTCCATCTCCTCCAGCTCGTACCGGTCCGCCAGGTACGCGGTGGCGTCCCACAGGGCTCCCTCGTCGGGGGCCACCAGATCCAGGTCGGACATGGAGCGCACCAGTCCGCGCGGGTACAACCGGGCCAGTGAGGGCCCCTTGACCATGCGGGCGCCGAAGAACCGCCGGCAGTCGGCGGCGATCCGCCGGTACTCGTCCACCCGGCCGCGGGCGCGGGCGAGTTCGTCACGGGAGCCGGAGCCGAGCGGCACACCGGCGCGGCCCGCCACTGACATCACCAGCGGCACCAGGGCGGAGGAGACCATTCGGGACTGGCGCACCAGGACGCGCGGACCGTCGTCCTCGTCGACGTCGAGCAGCCGGTGGAGCAGGGGCAGGTCGATTCCGTCGGCCGGGCTCGTATCGGCCATCACATGTCTCCTCGGTCCAGGGGGTGGTGCCAGTACTCATGGGTGACGCGCCAGCCCTTGGCCGTCAGAGAGGCGACGATCCGTTCGCCGTGCCCTTCGCCGTCGCTGCCGGGCGCCGAGTGGACGACGTTGCCGACGAGCGGGCGGCTCGCGCGGGCGGCCCGTTCGGCCGCGGCGGCGATGAGCAGATCCGTGGCGGGGCCGCGCAGCTCCGGCCGGGCGACGAGGGTGTCCCACAGGTCGACGAACGGCTCGCCGGTCAGGTCGTCGTACTCGTCCATCAGCAGGGTGCCGTGGCCGACGGGCTCGCCGTCGGCCACGACGACGAGCGTCACCCGGTCCGCGCGGTTCCACACCGCGTCCGCCGCGGCGGCGACCTCGGAGGCGGCCGCGCTGGTCCGGCGCGCGCGCAGACCGTTGCCGATCGCCTCGGCCAGCCAACTGCGCACGCTCCGCACGTCCGCCGCCGTCGCCTCGCGAAGCACGAGTCCGCTCGCCGGGACGGCAGCGGCGGCGTGCAGGCGCAGATAGGTGAGGGAACGGGTCCAAGGGGCGGGCAGTGCGCCTTGACCGGGGTGACGCAGGAGGACGCTCGCGGCGCCGGGCACCATCGCGTCGCTCAGGCCCGGCAGGCGGCCCGCGTGGTGCGGCGGGCCGAGCAGGGCGGGCGCGGCGTACTCGACCAGGCACTGCAGTTCACCGGTGAGCGGATCGCCGTGCTCGCCGGCCACGACGAGGTGTCCGTCGAGCCGGTGCACGGCTCCGGCGGCGTCGGCCGCCTCCAGGTAGGCCGCGCAGGGAACCCGCGCCGCCCGAGTGTGCGCGGGCCCGCTTGCCGTCGAGGTCATGACGGCTCCGGTCGCACGACGATCACCAGGTCCTCCAGGACGGCGGCGGCAGCGGCGGCGATGTCCGGGAGGCCGACCGTCTCCACCCAGGTCAGTTCTTCCTCCAGACTCCAGTGGACGGTGCCGGAGCGGGACTTGGCGGCTATCTGGGTCGCCGCGTCAAGCGGGCTGTCGGCGTCCAGGACGCTCCTGGTCAGGGCCCTGTGACGAGCGGCGGCCAGGGCTTGAGGGGTGGTGTCTCCGGCGGCGATGTTCTCCAGGGTGTCGCGGATGCCCTGGAGCACCCGGGGGCCGTTGGCCGTCTCGGCGCCCGCCAGGACCCGCCACGAGCCGCTTTCCAGGTAAGGGCGGTACCAGGAGTGGAAGGTGTAGACGAGGCCGTCCTCGACGCGCAGTCGCTGGTAGAGGGGGCCGGTGGCGGTGGAACTCATGAGGTAGGACAGCACCCGGTAGGCGTGGCGCCGAGGATCGGACGCGGCGGGCCCGCGGGACCCCACGGACATCCAGCAGAAGTCGTCGGCCGGCCATCGGACTTCGCTGCCGCCGTCTCCGAGAGAGGACAACGCGGCCCGCCGGGACTCCGCCGACGCGCGGTCCGTCGTATCCGGGCGGGACAACGGCGTGCCGTCGAGCGCGTCATGCAGCCGGTCGTCGGTAAGGCCACCCACGCTGACCAGGGCCATGCGCCGGGGCAGCAGATGACGGGCGTGTACGGCCATGACGTCGTCGGCACTCGTCCGGCGCACCTCGGATGCTGTGCCACCGACCGGTCGCCCGAGCGGATGGTCGGCGAAGAGGCGGGCCAGGTAGGCGTCCTGGACGACGTCGCTGGGATCGGCGTCAGCGGCGGCCAGTTCCTGCAGCACCGCACGCCGCTCGCTCTCCAGCGTCTCCTCGCCCACGCGCGGGTCGAGTGCCGCTTGGGCCAGGAGCCGGGCGACCTCCGCGGCGTTCTCGGTGCGTACGTGGGCGTAGAAGAGCATGCGTTCCAGGCCCGTGGTGGCGTTGGTGCTTCCGCCGAGTTCGTCGACGCGTTCGGAGAGCGAGGGGCCGGCGCCGATCGGCGCGGCCATCAGGACGTGCTCCAGCAGATGTGCCGTCCCGCCGAGCCCGGGCGGGTCGTGCCGTGACCCGAACTCGACCGACAGGCACAGTGCCGTGGTCAGCCCCTGCTGGGTGTGCGTGATCACGGTCGCCCCAGGGACGGGAACGCGTGTGATGGTCTGTGACATGGGTGTCGCCCTCCGCGCGGGCGGTCCGCGGCGCGCGCCGCCCGTGGTCCTGTGTCCGGTCTGCCGAAGCCGGGCTGCGGGATGTCCGAGCACCCCGCAGCCCGGGAGGAGCCGCTTAGCGGGTCCCCTTGACCTTCACCTTGTCCAGGCGCGGACGCATCAGAGACACGTGGTTGCGAGTCATGTTCACCTCCTGATCGATGTCGGCAAGAGAGCCGGCGACAACGGCCGGGCATCCGGAGGAAGCCCGGCCGAGCCGGTATCCGTGCCCCAGAAAGATTGAACTTGTCAAAGATCTTTGTCAATATCCGCAGTCAAAAATCGGTTCTTTTTGTCCAGGTTAATAGGCGTATATACCCTGGATTGACGCTCGCTTCGAGGGGAACTCATTTCCCCTGGCTAAATCCATGACAGGATGAGTCACATATGCGAGTCAGATAGTTGGCGCTGCGGGCGAAAGGCGTGACCGTGACGGAAGCGGGCCTACGGGACTCCGAGTGTGCGGTGGAGGTCGACCGGTTGGGGCGTACATTCGAGCAGCGGGGTGGTCGCGGCCGGGCCGGCGACGGTGCGCGGACGGCTCTGGACGGCCTGGAGCTGCGCCTGCCCTACGGCGAGGTACACGGCCTGCTGGGCCCGAACGGCGCGGGCAAGACGACCCTGTGCAAGATCCTCTCCACGGTGCTGCTGCCCACCTCCGGCACAGCACGGGTGGCCGGCCACGACGTGGTCCGCCAGGCCCGCGAGGTGCGCCGCCTGATCGGCCTGGTCTTCGGCGGTGAGCGGGGTCTCTACAACAGACTGACGGCCCGTCAGAACCTGCGGTACTGGGCGGCTCTGTACCGGCAGCCCGGCGGCGGCCGAGGCCGGGTCGACCGACTGCTGGAGCGCGTGGGGCTGGCCGACCGGGCCGACGATCCGGTGGAGACCTACTCGCGCGGCATGAAGCAGCGGCTGCACCTGGCCCGCGGTCTGATCGGTGACCCCCGCGTCGTCATCCTCGACGAGCCGACGACCGGCATGGACCCTGTCGCCGCCCACGAGTTCCGCACCCTGGTGCGGGAACTGCGCGACGAGGGCCGCACCGTACTGCTGACCACCCACGACATGGCCGAGGCCGAAGCGGTGTGCGACCGGGTCTCGCTCATCGACCGCGGCCGGCTGATCACGACGGCGGAACCGCGGACGATCGGCACGTGGCTGACCCGCTTCGAACGCGTGCGGGCCCACGATGTCAGCACCGTGCTGGCCGCCACCGTGGCAGAACTGCCGGGAGTCGCCCGGGTCCGCTGGCACGAGCAGCCCGGTTCGGTGACCTTTGAGACCGAGGCGCAGGGAGCGGCCCGCACGGTCGTGCAGTGTCTGATGGCCGCCGGGGTCACGTCGATCACCACGGGCCCGCCGCCGCTGGAAGAGGTCTACCTCCATCTCCTCGGAAAGGACAGGGGGTTGACCGTATGAGCGGCCTGACGGTGTTCCGGGCCGCCCTGCGCCAGCAGGCGCAGTTGCTGCGCCGGTCGCCGGGAGACCTGGTGAGCCTGGTGATCACGCCGCTGTACGCGGTGATCTTTCTGGCCATCACCGAACACGCCGGACGGTCCGGTCTCACCGCATACGCGGTCGTCGCGCCCCCGGTGATGGCGCTGTGGTCGATGGCCCTGCTGGTGTCCGGCAACATCGTCGACAGCGAGCGCTCCGGCGGCACGCTGGAGGCGCTGCTGGCCACACCCGCCTCGCTCACCACCGTCATTTCCGCGCGCGTCTGCACGGTCACACTGATCAGCCTGGCGGGCGTGCCCGAGAGCTGGCTGGTCGCCCGCCTGCTCTTCGACGTCACGCTGCCGGTACCGCATCCGGTGCTGTTCACGGTGGTGATGCTGTCCACCGCTCTGGCGACAGCCGGCACGGCAACCGCGCTGTCCACGCTCTTCGTCCTGGCCCGGGCCGCCCGGGCTTACCAGAACTCGCTGAACTACCCGCTGTACATCCTGGGAGGCATCATCGTCCCGGTGGCGCTGCTGCCGCACTGGCTGCACCCGTTGACGCACGTCGTCTTCCTGTCGTGGTCCTCTGAGCTGCTCCGCGACTGCCTGGCCGAGCCACCGGTGCACGCGGTCCTCCCGCGGCTCGGCGCCGTGCTGGGACTGGGCGCCGCCGCCTACCTGCTGGGCAGCCTGGGGCTGCGCAGGGCCGTCGACCGGCTGCGTGCCACCGGGGCGGTGGGACAGGCGTGACCACCGTGCTGAACACCGTGCGAGTGCTGCGCTATGCGGCGGCGACCGGATTCGCCGACTTCTTCGCCGTGTACACCTGGCGTACCTGGATCTTCGGCTGGCTCTCCCGCGTACTGTGCCAGGTCGCCTTCTTCGCACTGATCGGCCAACTGGTCGACACGCCGGGACAGACCCGTTTCCTGCTGGTCGGCAACGCCGTGACGATCGCCGCCATGGAGAGCTCCGCCGTCGTGGCCTCGACCACGTGGGAGCGGCGCGCGGGAACGCTGCCCCTGCTGGTGGCCTCGCCGGCCGATCCCGCCGTGGTCTTCTGCGGACGCAGCGTGCATTGGATCGTCAGCGGTGTCGTCACCTCGCTGACCTCGCTGCTCGTCCTCGGCCCCTTCTTCGGTCTGCGCTACGGCCCGGCACAGGCGCTGGCCGCCGCCGGGATCACGGTGGTGGTCTCGCTGTCCAGCTACACCTTCTGTTTGGTGCTGGCCGGTCTGGTACTTCGGCGCATGGGCCTGCGCAACATCGTCGGCAATCTGGCATCGCTGAGCATGATGGCGTTCTGCGGGGTACAGGTGCCCACCGACTTCTGGCCGCGATGGGTCGCGGCGGTGGCCGCCGTGCTGCCGGTGACGCACGGCCTGTCGGCGATGCGGGCGCTCCTGGACGGCGCCGGAGCCGGCCGTGTGCTGCCCGCGGTCCTGCTGGAGGCCGTGGTCGGCGTGGGCTGGGCCGTGGTGGCGGCGCTGACCTTCCGCCGGCTCGCCGAGCGAGGCCGCGCCGACGGTTCGATCGAGTTCGGTGACTGACCCGGACATCGCACACCCCTGGGGAACTTGGAGGCGATCATGAACGGAACGGAACGGGTGCTGGTAGTGGCACCGCACCCCGACGACGAGGTGCTGGGAGCCGGGGGGACGATGGCCGCGTTCGCCGCGGCCGGCGCGGACGTGCGGGTAGTGATCATGACCAAGGCCGGGCCGCCGCGTTTTCCCGCCGCGCTGGGAGAGGCAGGCATCAGGGAGGCGAAGCAGGCACACGCCCTGCTCGGCGTCAAGGAGACCGTGACACTGGACCTGCCGATCGCCGAACTGGACACCCTGCCGCACGCGGACGTCAACGCCCGGCTGGGGGAGGTGTTCGCCAGGATCGCGCCCACCCACGTCTTCCTGCCCTTCGGCGGTGACCTGATGGAGGACCACCAGCGCGTGTCGCTGTCGGCACTGGTCTGCTCCCGCCCGCTGGGCGCGGACGCCCCCGTGGGCGTGTACGCGTACGAGACCCTCTCCCAGACCAACTGGAACGCGCCCTACGCGCCCCGCTTCGCCCCGACCGCCTTCGTGGACGTCTCCGAGCACCTGGAGTCCAAGATCGAGGCGATGGCCCAGTTCGAGTCGCAGCTGCGCCCCTTCCCCCACGAGCGCTCCCTGGAGGCGATCCGGGCGCTGGCCACCCTGCGCGGAGCGCAGCACGGCTGCGTGGCCGCCGAGGCATTCGTGACGATCCGACAGCGGCTGGGGTGAGGCGGCGGTGAGGACCGTGGATTGCGAAGTGCTGGTTCTGGGAGCCGGACTGACCGGGCTGAGCGCCGCCGCCGCGTACGGCCCCGGGGCGGTCGTCCTCGAGCAGGAGGACCGCCCCGGCGGCCTGGTGCGGACCGAATGTTTCGACGGATGGTGGTTCGACCGCGTCATCCACCTGCTGCACATGTCCGATCCCGGCACCGAGGCCTACCTGCGCGCGTTGCTGGGCGACACGTTCGCCCCCTGCCCACCGCAGGCCTGGATCGACACGGCGGCCGGCACGGTCCGCTACCCGTTCCAGCTGCATCTGTCCGGGCTGGAGCCGGCTGTCCGGAAACGTTGCCTCGCGGACTTCGCCCGTGCCGGCCTCGGACCGGACCCGGCGGGCGCGGCCGACTACGCCGAGCTGTTGGAGCGGGCGTTCGGCCGGGGTATGTGCGAACAGTTCTTCCTGCCCTACAACACCAAGATGTGGCGGCGCCCGCTGACGGAGCTCGCCCCGTCCGGCTTCCAGTGGAACCTGACTCGTCCCACGCTCGCGGAGGTGGAGCGGGGCGCATCGGGCGAGGACGGTTCGGCGCTCGCCTACAACGGCAACGGCTGGTACCCGCGTCCGCCGGCCGGCGCCGAGGTCCGCGGTATGGAGGTATTGACCACCGCACTGGCGGACCGGGTCGCCGACCTGCGCACGGCACACCGCGTGGTGCACATCGATCCCGCGAAGCGCACGGTCCTTGCCGAGCACCAGGGCCGCACCGTGTGCTTCCGGTACCACCGAGGGTGCCTGTCCACGATTCCGCTGCCCCGGGCCGTGGAGCTGTGCCCGACCGTGCCCAGGAGCGTGCGTGACGACGTACGGCTGCTGCTGTGGAACCGGGTGCGCTCGGTCGCGCTGTCCATACGCGGGCCTCGACCGCGCGGAACCGGGCACTGGAGGTACTACCCCGATGCGGAACTGCCCTTCACCCGACTGGTCTTCATGACGGAATTCGATCCGTTGACGGCCCCGCCGGACGGCTGGGGGCTTCTCGCGGAGGTTCCCGAGCGGGCCGAGGAACGGCCCGGGACCGACGCGGCTGTGGCGGAGGCCGTCTGGCGCGGGGTCGGCCGGACCGGTGTCCTGCCCGCCGGTTCGCAGCTGACCGCCTCACATGTGATGACCGCGGACCCGGCCTACGTGGTGTTCACCCCGCAGAACCGGGCCGCGATGGAGCGGGTGCGCGCCTATCTGAGCGCGTTGGGCGTCACTCCGCTGGGCCGCTACGGGTACTGGGAGTACTCCTCGATGGAGCGAGCGGTGGCCGACGGCCTGAGCTGGGGACGGTCCCACCGTCCGGAGTGTGTGCGCCCGTCCGCGCTATCCGGGTGAGCACCTCCTCGGTGACGGCGTCGAGCGTGTCCTGAAGGGGGCCGGAGTTGTCGATCCGCACGACGGGGGCGGACAGTTCGGGATAGGAGTCCCCGAGCGCGACGTCCCGGAGCAGGTCGTAGATCCGCCGCTGGGTGGACTGCGCGTCCCACGGATGGTGGCGGGAGGCCGGCCGCTCGCCCAAGTGCCGGGCGGCAGCCTCCGGCGGGGTGTCGATGAAGAACACCGCGTCCGGACGCAGCACCGTGCTGGCGGCGTACGCGCGGTACGTGACGTCGGGGGGAGTGCCGAACAACACCGAGTGGTAGACCACGTCGCTGATCACATAGCGGTCGCTCAGGACATGCCGATGACGCAGGTGCGGTCGCAGCAGTTCGTTGCAGAGTGCCTCCTTGTCCGCGACGTAGGCGCTGGTGACCGCCGCCCTCGGGTGCCGTTCACCGTTGTAGCGCGCACCCGCGATGACGGCGGTGTGTTCGGGGACGAGCCAGTGATTGCCCGTCGTGGCGAGGACGTCCATCCCGTGTTCGCGCAGCACGCGGAACACGTGCTTGCGGATCGTCGTCTTTCCGGAGCCGTCGGTGCCCTCCAGGGCGAAGAACATTCCCATGGGCGGAAATCTAACAGGGGAGAAGTCTCGATCACAGTTATTGACAAGCAATATTGACTATTGATGACAGCTAGTTGATATCCTGAAGGCCCGGGTCGGGGGAGAGACGCAGCCGACGCCTCTCCCGGCCGCCTTCATCAGACCTCTCGCCCAGGAGGAACCATGGCCGTGACCGCCCAGGACCTGGTGCTCGCCACCAGCTTCGACCCCAGCCGCACCGCAGCCCGATGGAAGGACCTGTGCCCCACGCCGCCCGTGCTGGACGGCGAGTTCCTCTATCACTGCTACTCGCACCACGTGGGCGGCATCGCCTATGACGCCCTGGTCGAGCTGGGCTGGGACTCCCTGCTGCCGCCGTTCGCGGTGACCGTGCTGCCCCGGGGCGCCGGACTGTCGGAGGCGGTGTGGGAGGAGCACCGCGCCGCGCTGGCCGAGCTGGCCCAACGCCATCCCGATCTGGTGCGCGAGTCCTTGCTCGTCAAGGGCGCTCTGCTCGGCACGGCCTACCGCTCCAAGCGGCACCGTGTCATGGGCGACTTCGACCTCATCGTCAGCAGCGAACGCCTCGGACCCCTGCTGGCCGCCCTGGAAGCCGAGGGCTACGAACGACGCTCCGACATGGCCTACGACCTGATCAAACAGGTGGGTCCGCTGTACACCGGCGCAGGCGAGGTCGCCATGCACGTGTGGGACCTGCCGCAAGGCTGGGAGCGGCACATCGAGGACGGCACGGTCGACGGGATCCCCTGCAAGGTGCCCAGCGTCGAACTCCACCTGGTGGAGCTGCTGCTCAACGCCCATGAGCACGCTGCCAGCTGGTACTACGCCCTGTGGGAGTCCGACCTCCAGCTGGTCCGTTCGCTCGACGTGGAGCTGCTGAACGAGCAGGCGGGCGGCGTGGACCCGCACCGTCTGTGGGCGGTGGCGGAGGATCTCGGCATGCAGGCGGAGATCGCCCTGGGCCTGTGGGTCCACCGCGAACTGCGCGGCGGTCTGCCCGCGGGCTGGGACGCTCTCACCCCCGTCGTGGACGCGGTCGCCCCGTTCGGCAACCTGTTCGCGCTGCCGGCCGCGGCCGAGGGCGAGCGGATCCGTACCTGGCAGCTCGGGGTGCGGGAGCGCGCCTTCCACCCCAGCCGCCACGAGCTCGCGGTGGCGCAGCTGCCGCGGCATCTGCGCACCCCCGAATTCCTCGGCGCGATCAAGAACGGGGCGGTCTCCCGCTCCCAGCCGGTGGCCCAGATCGCCTACCGCGCCCGTGCCGCACTCACCGGCGTGCGCCCGGCCGATGCCCGGGCCTGACCGCGACGCGGAAGGGTTCGAGGACATGTACACGACGACCGCAAGCTTCCGCGCGTCCGCGCGACCGCACGCCGACCGGGCGCTCGACGTGCGGGACGGCTGGCGGACACTGGCCGACGGCATGAACGTCCTGCGCTGGTTCCTGACCTCCCACGTCCAGGGCGAGGCCCTGCTCAAGCGCAGATACGACCAGGCGACCGACGAAGTCGGGCCGGCTCGCCGCTTCCCTGGCCTCGACGTGCTGCGCACACGGTGGAGCAGAGGAGCACTGCTGCATCTGCTCCACCCCGGGCAGCCCCTGTCAGAGGCCGCCGAGGTGCTGGCGGGCCCCGGCGCCGGCCCGGCAGCCGTCCTCGCCGTCGCCGTCGGCGTCGGTGACCCGCGGGCCGGGGACACCGTGCTGGCCGCTCCCGCCGCCTTCACCGGCCCGTCGGCATTGCCGCCCGGCCTGTTGCAGCGGGCACTGGACCTGGTCAGCGGGGCCGGGATGGGTCCGCTGTGCACTCCGGCAGCCGAAGTGCTGTTGGTCGGCGCACCGGCGGACATCCCCCACCCGTACCGAGGGGACTGGGGATGCGCTCCGACCGGTCCCGTCACCGACGCCGAGGAACTGGCCGCGCGGCTGGCGGTCGGCGCCGGCGTCCAGGTCCTGGCCGGCTACGCCGCCGCGTACGGGGTACCGGCCACCGCGACAGAGCCCTGCCTCACCGACCCCCGTATCGGTCGCCGTAGCAGCGCCCAAGACCTGGCCCTGGCCATGGTCGCCGTCGGCCACCGGCATCGGGTCCTGAGCGGCCCGGCGGCGGACCGGGCCGGTGCGGAGGCGGCACTGCTGGCTCCGCTGCTGCCGGCCCTGCGCGAGCGGCTCGAACTCACCGCGTTCGAGTACGTGAACGTCACCCTGCCCGGACCGACCCAGTGGGAGAAGTACGAGAAGGGCGGAGGCATCGGCCAGGGCTGACGCCCGTCGGTCCCTCCACCCACGTGCGCGGCGAAGTACCGGATACGGCACGTCCGCGAACGGCCCGGCCGGCGGCGCCTCTGTGAGGGACCACCGGCGCCCCCAGCCTCCCGCAGGCCTCGTGACCAAAAGCCCGCCGACGCCGGCCACCGGTCGCCGTCCGCAAAGGAGAACGACAGCCATGCCTTCTGCTGACACCGCACTCGCCGCCGCGCCCTCGCCCGGGGCACGGCTGCGCACTCTGATCGACTCGCCGCGGCTGAGTTTCCTGATGGAAGCGCACGACGGACTGTCGGCCCGGATCGCCGAAGCCGAGGGCTTCGAGGGCATCTGGGCATCGGGGCTGTCCATGACCACCGCACTGGGCCTGCGCGACAGCGACGAGGTCACCTGGTCGCAGTTGCTGGACGTGGTCGCATACATGGTCGAGGCCGTCTCGGTGCCCGTCCTGGTGGACGGCGACACCGGCTACGGAAACTTCAACACCGCACGCCGCTTCGCCAAAGCGGCCGTCCGTAGCGGGGTGGCCGGCATCTGCCTGGAGGACAAGGTCTTCCCGAAGATGAACTCCTTCGTCGGCGACCGGCACCAACTGGCGGACCTGCACGAGTTCACCGCTCGGCTGCGCGCCTGCCGGGAGGCGGCCGCGGACCCGGACTTCTGCATCGTCGCCCGCACCGAGGCGCTGATCGCCGGTCAAGGCATGCCCGAAGCACTCAAACGCGCGGAGGCGTACCGGGAGGCCGGGGCCGATGCCATCTTCATCCACTCAAGGCGGTCGGATGCCACGGAGATCAGGCACTTCGCCGCTGAATGGGGCGGCCGGCTCCCGCTGGTCATCTCGCCGACGACGTACGCCGCGACGCCGACGGACGACTTCCGGGCGTTCGGCATCTCGACCGTTCTGTGGGCCAATCACAGCATGCGCGCCGCGGTCGGCGCGATGCGTTCGGTCTGCCGGCGGATCCGTGCCGACGAGAGTGTCCAGGGCATCGAACCGGACATCACGCCGATCGCCGAGGTCTTCGACCTGCTGGACTACGCAGAACTCGACGCCACCGAGCGGCGTCTGATGGGGTATCGGTGAGCGCCGACACCCCTGCCGTCCCTCTCGTGGTCTCCCGGCGGCCGGGACCGGGGAGCCCCGCCGTGCCGGTCACCGGACGCACGGTCGTGGTGCTGGACCCGGTGGCGTCCGGTGTCCTCGCCGAGCTGGGCCGGGACTGCGACCTACGGGTCCGGCTGCAGCCGGACCCGGCCGAACTGCCCGCGCTGCTGGCCGAGAGCGACGTCGCCGTGGTGCGCAGCGGAGTGCAGCTGACCGCGGCGGCCATCGGCACGGGCGGGCGGCTGCGTGCGATCGTGCGAGCCGGTTCGGGAACGGACAACATCGACCTCGCCGCTGCCCGACGGGCCGGCGTCACAGTCTGCAACGCCCCTGGCGCCTCAGCCCGGTCGGTCGCCGAATGCGCGCTGGCTCTGATGCTCGCGCTGTCCCGCAAGATCTGTCTGGCCGACCGGCAACTACGCTCCGGCATCTGGGACAAACCCGGCCTGTCCGGTACCGAACTCGCGGGCAGGACACTGGGCGTGGTCGGGCTCGGACGCATCGGCTCCCGGATCGCCGATCTCGGCCGCGCCCTGGGAATGCGCGTCGTCGGCTGCGTCGAGCGGCCCACCCCCGAGCGACGCACCGCCCTGCTCGGCCGTGACATCGACCTGGCCGGCTTCGCCGATCTCCTGGCCGCGTCGGACGTGTTGTGTCTGGCCGTGCCGCTGACCGAACGGACCCGCGGGTTGATCGGGGCGCGAGAGCTCGCGCTGATGAAGCCCTCCGCTCACCTGGTGAACGTCTCCCGCGGTGGCGTGGTCGACGAACAGGCCCTGCACGAGGCACTGCGCTCCGGTGGCCTCGCGGGGGCCGGGATCGACACCCCGCTGCGGGAGGGCGAACCGTCCGTGCTCGCCGGACTGGACAACGTGGTGCTGACACCGCACATCGGGGCCATGACCCAGGAGGCTCAGGACCGCGTCGGGGCGGTGGTCGTGGAGTCCGTCCGTGCCGCGCTGGACGGCTGCCCCGTTCCGTATCCCGTCGCCTGACGGATCGTCGCCGCCTCCTCTCGAAGGACACCATGGTCCATCCCCTCGCACCGCTGTCCGAGGCTTCGGCGATACCGAGGGTCAGGCGACTGAGCGACAGGCACATCGCGGTCGGCGAGCGCTGGATCTTCTCCGCGGGCTTCAACGTCCGGTCCGACCTGGCAGACACCGGGCGGGTGGACGTGGAGCTGGCCGACATCGCCCGGCTCGCCGACGCCGGCGCCAGAGTCGCGGTCGTCTCCCACCAGGGGAGCTACCGGGACGGCACTGCCCGGCACCTGGACTTCGTCGCCTGCCACCTCACCGCACTGCTCGGCCGTGCGGTGCGCTACGTTCCCGGTACCGTGTCGGACGCGGCGGTCCGAGCGGCCCGTGCACTGCGACCGGGCGAGGTGGCGCTGTTCGGAAACGTGCGGCTGCACGCCGGCGAGGAGGCGAACGATCCGCGGTTCGCCGCGCGACTGGCCATGCTGGGGGACCGCGTCGCCGTCGGAGGCTTCTCCAAGGCCCACCGCCGCAACGCCTCCAACGTGGGCGTCCTGCGCCTGCTGCCCGGGTTCGCCGCGGCGAGCCTGCTGGCCGAGGCGGAGCGGCTGAGGCCGTGGAGCGGACGTGATTCCGGACGATATTCCGTGGCGGTCCTCGGCGGGACGAAACCGGAGAAGACGGAGATCGGTCTGGTCCACCTGGCGAGCACCTACGACCTGGTCATCCCCGGGGGCGCCGTGCTGAACGCGCTGCTCGCCGCCCGCGGCCACAGGATCGGCGCCTCGGTGCTGGGCGGGGGCGGGCGACGGTGCGTCGCCACGGCCGCCGAGGTGATGGCGCGGACCGATCGCTGCGAGATCCATGTGCCCCGGCGGGTGGTGGTCGCCCCGGCGGGTGCGCCGTACTCGCCCCGCCGAGTCGTCGACCTCGACGACGGCGTTCCGCCCGGACACGCCGTCGTCGACTTCCTGCTGTCGCCCTGGGCCCGCGACCGGCTGCGCCGCCTGGCCGCGGACGGCGGCCGGGCCCTGGTCGCCGGACCACCGGGGATGCCGACACCCGCGGGTACCGACAGCTGGCGGGCGCTGGGGCGGTACTTCTCGGCTCCCCGCGTACGGACCTTGCTGCTGGGCGGCGACACCGTGGCGGAGCTGCCGTACGAGGGGCCGGCCTCGACCGGGGGCGGCGCCGCCCTGTACCAGCTCGCGCACGGCACGGTGCCGGTGCTCGACGAACTGGCGCGCAGTGCCGCGCACATGAGCGACATGCCGGCGTGAATCCCGCGGTGCGGACGTCGGCCGTCCCGGGCGTCGGCCCGCCCCGGACGACTCCCTTCGGTCGGGGCAGAGCGCCGCGCGCGGCCGGTGGTCAGCCGTTCTTGGTCACGATGATGTCGCCGATCGCCATCATGTCCAGGCCGCTCCCCCAGAAGGTCCGCAGGGCGTCCGAGGGAGAGCACACGATCGGTTCGCCCCGGACGTTGAAGGACGTGTTGAGCAGGACCGGCACGTCGGTCCGGAGCCCGAACTCGGTCAGCAGCCGGTGGTAGCGGGGCAGCACGTCCCGCTCGACGACCTGCGGCCGGACGGTGCCGTCGACGTGGACGACGGCGGGCGCGTCCTGGCGCAGGCGTTCGGTGGCCCGGCACGAGACGGTCATGAACCGGCTGTCGCCCGGCCGTTGCAGATAGCGGTGGACCTGTTCCTCCGGCAGGGACGGGCAGAACGGTCGCCAGGGCTCGCGGAACTTCACCGCCTCGTTGACGCGTTCACGGGCGGCCGCGTCCCGTGGATCGGCCAGGATGCTGCGCTGGCCCAGCGCGCGGGCCCCGGCCTCCACGCCCCCGTCCATCCACGCCACCACCAGACCGTCCGCCAGCGCGTCCGCGACTTCTTCGCAGGTCTTGTCCGAGCGGCGGTAGGAGCAACGCGCCCGGCGCACCTCCCTCACCACCTCCTCCTCCGAGAAGGACGGGCCGAGGGCCACGTGCCGCAGCCGCTCCGGAGCGTGTCCCTCGCGTGCCGAGACAGCCAGCGCCGCTCCCGCCGCCGCACCGGCGTCGCCGCACATGGGGTGCGCAAAGACCGCGTCGACCTCGGGCAACTTCCGGATCGCCCCGTTGAGTTTGACGTTGTTGGCGACGCCGCCGCCGACGGTGACCCGGCGCAGGCCGGTCTCGCGCACCGCCCAGCGCACCAGCCTGAGCACGGACTCTTCCAGCGCCTCCTGTACCGCGCGGGCCAGGTCGTGGTGCCAGGGTTCCAGCGCGCTGCCACGCGTGCGCGGCGGCATGCCGAGCAGCTCGGGCAGCCGGTCGGTGAACCGGTCGGACCAGGTGTGCTCGCCGTAGTGCAGGTAGGAGGCGTCCACGTGGTATCCGACGCCGTCATCGGCGGCGGAGAGCACACGGCCGACCGCCCGTTCCAGGGCAGGGTCCCGCCTGCCGTAGGCCGCCAGCCCCATCACCTTGTACTCCTCGTCGTACGCGTCGAACCCGAGGTACTCGGTGAAGGCGGCGTAGACCCAGCCGAGGGAGTGGGGCATCGGCAGCTCGCGCAGCGGGCGCAGCCCATCCCCACGGTGCTCCCACACCATGCTGCACTCGCAGTCGCCGCTGCCGTCCAGGGTGAGCACGACAGAGGAGTCGTAGGGAGACTGCAGCGCCGCCTGGAGGGCGTGCGCCCGGTGGTGGTGTACGCCGTGCACGGCGGGCAGTGGCACGCCGCCGAACATACGACGCCAGGCCCGCGCGTGCCGGGCGCGCTGGCCCGCACCGGAGAAGGTGCGCAGCTTGGCGTCCTGCCATCCCCGGGTCGCCGCGTCGATGTCAAGCTCCCGCCGCATGCGTGCGTAGTGCTCGGCGACCCGGCCGGAGTCGAAAGCGGCGGTGTCCCAGGCCACCGCGATGCCGTCGACCTCTTCGGGGGAGACGCCGGCCTTCTCCAGGCACCATCGGACGGCCCGCTCGGGGTAGCGGCCCGCGGCGTGCTTCTCACGGACCAGGCGCTCCTCCTCCACGAATGCGACGATCCGGCCTTCGCACACCAGCGCCGCAGACGGGTCCTGGTGCCCCTCATGGATGCCGAGATAGATGGACAAAGCCAGCCCTCCTCGCTATGACAGAAATCTTGACTTGTGGGTCACGTTCTTGACATTATCAGTCACTAATCGAATCATAAAGATTGCGGGGATTTCGTGACCAATTTGCACGCGCCGATCGCCCCCTCGGCCGACGGGCACACAGCGGTCTCGTCCGCGCCCGAGGAGAACGCCCTGGGCCGGCTGTGGGCCCTGGGCGACTACGTCACCCCCCTGGCCCTGCGCATGATCAGCGACCTGGGAGTGGCCGACGCCCTGACCGACGGCCCCCTGCCGGTGAGCGAGCTCGCCGGACGGACCGGAGCACACCCGGACGCGCTGCGCCGGGCCATGAGGGTCCTCGTCGCCCAGCAGGTCTTCGAGGAACCGTCCCTCGGCGTGTTCGCCCTGAACGAGACCTCGCAACCGCTGCGCTCGGACCACCCCCTCTCGGCTCGGGACGCCTTCAGCCTGCTCTCCTGTGACCTGCACGCCTGGGCCGAGGCGGCCCACAGCATGCGCACCGGCGAACCGGCCTTCGAGCACGTCCACGGCACGACCCGCTGGAAATATCTGGACGAGCATCCCGAGGACGCCGAACGTTTCCACCGCCGGATGCGCAGCGCCAGCCGGCAGTGGGGGACGCTCCTCGCGTCCTGCTATCCCTGGGCCGGCGACGAGGACGTGGTCGACGTGGGCGGTGGCACGGGAGGTGTGCTGGCCGAACTGCTGCACGTCTTCCCCGGTATGCGCGGTCACCTCCTGGACCAGCCGTCGGTCGTCGAGGCCGCCCCCACGGTGCTGTCCGCACACAACCCCGAGGTGGCCGACCGCTGCACGGTGACCGGGGGAGACTTCTTCACCGCAGTCCCGTCCGGCCACGGCACCTACCTGCTCGTCAACGTGCTGCACGACTGGGACGACGACCACGCCCTGCGCATCCTCATGACCGTGCGTGCGGCCATGCGGGACGACAGCACGCTGCTGATCGTCGAAGGCGGGGTCACCGAGCAGGCCGGATCGGCCTCCGGACCACTCGATCTGCACATGCTGGTCGTCTGGGGCGGCCGGGAGCGGACCCGTCCCGAGTGGAACACGCTGCTGAGCCGCAGCGGCCTGGCCGTCGAGCGGGTCCTGCCCGCCAGCCCGCGCCACATCGTCGTCGTCCGCCCCGCTGCCTGAACCCCACCAACAGCCACACCCGGCCCTCCCGGGCCACCCAACAACTTGCGGAGGCTCCATGAACACAGCACTGGCGCCCATCACGACCGACCGGGAACACCCCTCGTACGCGACACTCATCGAAGAGGCAGTGCGGCGCGCCCCCATCGCGGAAGACCCCTTCGCCCACGTCCAGCTCGACGGAGTCTTCGGGTCCACGGTCTACGACGAGCTCCTGCACCATCTCCCGGACCCCGAGACCTATCTGGCCGGACGAAGCCCGGACTCGGTGAGCGAGCGCAACCCGGCACGCTCCAGCTGGCGGCTCAAGGACGACCAACTACAGCGGCCGGACGTGCCGGCAGACCTGCTGTCGTTCTGGATCGCCTTCGCCCGGGACCTGAAGTCCTCCGGGCTGCGCAGGACTCTGCTGGAGAAATTCGCGGCCTGGCTCCCGGACGACGCGCTGCGCAACCCCGAACGACTGAAGTTCGGGGTGCGCCTGTGCCGCGACGAGGGAGGCTCCGTGATCGGCCCGCACACCGATGGTCCGGACAAACTGGTGACCTGCATCCTCTACCTGCCCGCAGACGCGGGCCGGACGGGTTTGGGGACATCGCTGCTGGCCCCCCAGGACCCGGGTTTCCGCCCGCCCGACGACGCCGACTACCGTCACGACCGCTTCTACGACAAGGCCGACCTGTTCACCGTCGCCCGCCGGATGCCGTTCGCACCGGACTCCGGCATGGCCTTCGCCCGCAGCCCGATCTCTTTCCACGCGCTCGACGTGCCGGTCACAGAGACCCCCCGGTACACCCTCCTCCTGGCAGTGCGCGAGCGCTCCTGACCACGCGTCCCCACCCACCGACGGTGACGCGCCGGGTCCCCACACAGTCAGAGCGGCGGGTCGACCGGGCCCACCAGCAGGGCGGCGTGGGGTTCTTCGTCACCGGCCCGCCGACACCACGCACTTGTACCCGAAGGACGCCACGAACCCACCGCCGTCCCGGTCCTGCGGCTCCTCCGCCACGGACGCCACTCTCTGGCAGGATCGTCGGCATGCCGATCCACCCCCTGCTGGACGCCGTGTCCGTCGACCGCCTCGAGCCCTATCTGACGGAAGTGGGAGAGATCTTCCAGGCTTTCAGGGAGCAGGACTCCGGCTGCGTCTCCTACGGAGTGCGGGTGTCCGGTGAGCGCTGGTTCGTGAAGGGAGCGACCACCGCCGCAGCCGCCGAGTCGCTGCGCCGCGCCGTGCGGGTGCACAGCGTGGCGCAGCATTCGGGAATCGTGCCGCTGCGCCACCACTTCGCTGTCCGCGACGGCCTGGCCCTGGTCCACCCATGGGTCGACGGGCAGGTCCTGTATCAGCCGACTGTCCGGCAGCATGGCGGGCGCGACGCCCCGAACAGCCCGCTGGCCCGGTTCCGGCGGCTGCCCACAACGGAGATTGTGTCGGCTCTGGACACCGTCCTGGCGGCACACGTCGTCGTGGAGCGAGCCGGACTGGTGGCCGTCGACTTCTACGACGGCTGCATGATCTACGACTTCGACGCCCACCGCATGATGCTGTGCGACCTCGACGAGTACCGTCCGGGACCCTTCACGCTGAAGGCGGACCGGCTCCCTGGATCACGGAGGTTCATGGCGCCGGAGGAATTCACCCGGGGCGCGCGCATCGACACCAGGACGACGGTGCATGCGCTCGGTCGTACCTTCCGCCTGCTGCTGGACGCCGGCGACCAGGAACAGCGGTGGCGCGGCGGCGCCGCTCAACTGACGGTCATCGCGCGGGCCACGGCTGCTGAACCTGCCCGCCGTCACCCCACCGTCGAGGCGCTCGCCCAGGACTGGCGAGCAGCGTGCAGCTCAGACGTCGGCTGACGCGACGCGCCGGGATGCGCCAAAGCGCTGGACCGCTGCCGGCAAACAACGCTGGCGCACCCTGCAAGATGTCACCTCAGCCCAAGCCGAATCGGCGACATCACCCGCGCCGCCCTCGTCCTCAACAGACACTGGAATTGACCTTCACTGAGAAGACGTCACTGACTGGCCCGTTCTTCCCAGGACTCGGCGGACGAGCCGGCTAACGCGCCACGCGGTAGCGGAGGTAGACGACTTTCGAGCTGAAGGTGCGGGTCTCGACGAGTTCGAGATCCACCCGGCGCTCGCGTTGAGGAAAGAACGGAATGCCACCGCCAACCAGCACCGGGTAGACCATGAGCTGGTACTCGTCGATCAGACCCAACGCGGCCGCCTCGGCGGCGAGAGTCGCGCCGCCGATCGCGATATCGCTCTCACCCGGCTCGGCTCGCAACCGCTCGATCTCTTCCGCCACGCCGCCGGAGGCCAGGCGGGCATTGCCCTGCACCGCCGACAGCGTGGTGGAGAACACCACCTTTGGGAGCGGCTTCCAGAGCGCGGTCCACTCGCGATCTGATTCGTCGAGCGTTGGATCCTGGTCGGCGGTCTCCCAGTACAGCATCGTCTCGTACAGCCGTCGTCCCAACAGGTGGACGCCGACCTGTCGAATCTCGTCGATCCAGAAGCGAAAGACCTCCTCGTCGGGGGCCGTCCAGTTGAAGTCGCCGTCCGGCCCGACGATGTAGCCGTCGAGTGAGACGCCCATCGAATAGGTCACGCTGCGCATCAGAAGTCCTCCTCGGGAACGGGTTCGACAGTATGACCGCCGGACGCCGCAGGACTCTTCGCGGCTCGCGGGATCCCCTGGGCCGAGTCACCCCACGAGATCATTTCGTTGAGAAGCCTCAGTGGCTCCGAATGTAGCGAGGAAAGCTGCCGCGAAAAAGAAACACAGAGTGGAAGGAAGTCGACGTCCCTCACGCACCTGGCCGTCAGGGCCAGCAGATCCTGTCCCTGGCCGGCGGCCGCATGGGCCGCGTCGGACTCACCTTCGGTGACTGACCACCAGGACGGCGGCCGGCCGTGGATTCAGGTGGCGGGGGCCGTGTGGATCCGGCCGACATGGTGGCGACGGAGAGCGTCCGGTCTGGTCGGCGGGCCCCGGAAGACGGCCCAGGTGCCTTGGCGGATCGGTGGCGCACGTGCATGCAGTCGGCGGTGTCCCAGGCAGGAGAGCTCCACAGCCTGGGCGAGGAACCTTCTCGGGTTCCCGATTTACGGGATGCGGATGTACGTGCAGGTCGGCCCGCGCTGGGTGCGTGATTCACACACGTCGTCGGTTCCGTCGCCCGCGTTGAGGGCGACGATGCTGATGCCCCCCGCCTGTGGTGGCAGCGCCATCGGCATGCTGACGCGCTGCTCGACCGCGCCTTCGTCGTCAGGTCTGAGCTCACTTGAGTAGTCGTCGACCGAGTCTTGGACGGGCGTATTCAAGTCGGCCCGCATGGGGGTCACGAACACCTGGATGGTCGCCCATGTCTCCACTCCGGTGGCGTGGACATCGAAGCTCACTCGTAGTTGGGACCGCGGGCCTTCGACCTTGACGTTGGTGATGTTGGGCCGTCCGTTCCCGCCGGCGGCCTTGGCCGCGCCGATCACCGCCACGCTGAGAGCCACCATGTAGAAGATGACTCCGAGGACGAGAACGCCGGTCTCCCACAGGTTGCCCCGCCGTGTGGGGTGGACGAGCAGGGCGACGATGCTGCAGACGATGGCGAGGATGGCGCAGAGCGAGGCCACGTAGATCGGCCATGACTCGTTGTTGAGGGCGACGAACACGATGTCGCTGGACAGCCCGAGCGTTGTCATGATCCCGGCAACGGTGATCAGTGCGCCGGCCAGGATCTTGGCGACGTCGTCCAGGCGCTTTCCGACCCTGGCTTGGATTTCGTCGGGTGTCGGCGGAGCCTGTTGCCCGTCGCCCGTGTTCGGCACCCTCATGGTGGCCCTCCATGCGGTAGGCCCACGCAGCCGGGTCATACATGGCCGGGCGTCCCTGATGGATACGGATCCTTCGGGAATCTACCTGGACGTTTCCCGCGGACAGCGAGGTTGGGCCACTTGGTGGCGAGCCGTGGTTCGCTCGGGACGTTCGTTAACGGCACCCGACCTCGGTCCTGTGTCCGCCCGGTTCACATGGGGCTGTGCGGGTGGGGGCGTGTGGTCGTCACAGGGGAGGGCGGGGTGGCGGCCGGCCGAAGCATTTGGCCGGCCGCCAGTTCGCGGTAGATGGAGCTGCTGGTGAGTAGTTCCTCGTGACGTCCGCAGGCGACGGCTCTGCCCTCGTCCAGCACGATGATCCGGTCGGCGTGCTGGACCGTGGACAGCCGGTGCGCGATCACCAGGACGGCGCATTCTCGGGCCACGTCCCGCATCGCGGCGGTGAGCGCGGCTTCGTTGACGGCGTCCAGGTGGGAGGTGGGCTCGTCGAGCAGGAGGATCGAGGGGCGGGCGAGCAGGGCGCGGGCAAGGGCGACCCGCTGTCGCTCGCCCCCGGAGAGCGTGCCGCCGTGTTCGCCGAGCATGCCCGGCAGGCCACCCGGCAGCCGCTCGACAACGCCTGCGAGCTGGGCGAGTTCGACCACGCGCCGGACCTCGGCCTGTGAGGCGTCGGGTACGGCATAGGTGATGTTGTCCCACAGAGAGCCATGGACGACGTGGGTGTTCTGGTCGACGACCGCGATGCGTGACCGGCACTCCCCGCGGCTCAGTTCGGTGGCGGGCAGACCGTCGAACAACAGGGCCCCGGAGTCCGGTTCGTAAAATCTGGCGATGAGGGCGAAGATCGTGCTCTTTCCGGCACCCGACAGACCGACCAGGGCTGTCTGGCGCCGGTGAGGGGCGGTGAAGGAAATGCCGCGCAGCACCGGCCGGCTCGGATCGTAGCCGAAGCTGAGGTCCCGCAGGGCGAGGGCGGGTTTCTCGTACGAGACGGTCTGCCGGGCCGCCTCGCGCGTACGTGTCCGGACAGCCGGCGTTTCCTGGACAGGCTCCGTCGGCAGCGACAGCGCCTGCTCGATGCGCTGGTAGGCCCCCATGCCACGCTGGATCAGGCCGACCGCCCGGAAGACCGAGGACAGTGGAAGGACCAGGTAGGAGGCGTACAGCAGGAAGGCGACCAGGTCGCCGAGGGAGTTGGCGTGGCCGTTGACCCGCAGGCCGCCGATGACCAGGACGATCAGGAAGGAGCCCTGTACCGCGAGCTCGACCGCGGGGCTCATGACGGAGGCGAGTTTCGCGGTCCGTACGCCGGCGCTGTACGCCGATTCGACGCATTCTCCGATGCGGCCCGCTTCACGGTCCTCGGCTCGGTGAACCCGGACCATCGGCAGGGCGCCGAGCGCGCGTTCGAGGTCGGCGGCGATCGCGCCGACGGCGGTCTGCATGCGTTCGGAGGCAGCCCGGATGCCCTGGAGGAGCGAGGCGACGATCACGGCGGCGGTAGCCACGGTCGCCGCGACCAGAAGCAGTAGCAGCGGGTCGATCCACACCATGAGGACGATCGCCCCCGCCGCAACGAGGGCACCCGTCATCAGATCGACCAGTGCCTGGGAGACGACTTCTCTGAGCAGGGTGGTGTCGGCGGTGACCCGGGAGATCAGGTCGCCGCTGCGGTGCCGGTCGTACTCCCGCATCTCCAGCCGGAGCAGCCGCCCGACCAGGCTGTGGCGCAGCCCTCGTACGATGCTTTCGCCCATGCGCTCCAGAACGAAACGGCCTACCGCGCCGGTCACCGCTTCGGTGACGAACAGCCCGGCGAGGAGCAGCAACAATAACCACGGCACATGTCCGCGCCCGCTCGTGTCCACGACCTGTTTGGCAGCGAGCGGCTGGGCAAGCCCGAGCGCGGAGCCGACGAGGGTGAGTACGGTGGCGGCGGTGATGGAGGCCCGGTGGCCGGTGGTGAGCCGGTACATGGTGGCGACCGCGGCCCGGGTGGAGCGGTCGTCCTCGGCCGCCGGCTGTTCCTGATCCATGACGGTGTCGGTCATCGGCCTGATCGGCTCGCGACGGCGACCGTGATGAGCCGGGTGAAGTAGTCGTCGGGTACACCCTCCTCCACAGGGCGGCCGTCCGCCTCGATCCAGGCGTGCGCCGTGAACGGCGGCACCACGCGCACCCCGGTGCACCAGGTCGGCCAGCTCCCTCCCAGGCGGCACAGCAGCGCGGCTCCCAGAGACCGGGGCAGGCAGCCTTTCGGGCCTGCGCAGCGCAGGCTTACCGCGCACATCGCCTTCCGTGCGTTCTTTGCCTGTGCGGCGGTGGCCGGCGTGGCTCCGCGACTTGCGAGGTGGAGCACAGCGCGGATCCGGCGGGGCGGCAAGAGCGAGAGCGCGAGGGCGGGGGCCAGGACGAGACGGGCGGCCAGGCGCCGGGCGAAGGGCACGCCGGTGGGCCGCTCCAGGGCGCTGGGGGTCGTCATTCGGCCAGCCCCGAGGTCCGCAGTTGCTGTACGAGGGCGTCGACGTCCTGCTTCGCCTGGACGAGGTCGATGTCGAACTCGTGGGCGAGCGCGGCGACCGCGGCGCCTTCGTCACCGCCCGCCATCAGCGTGTTGACCACCAGGGTGCCGGTGGGATTCAACTCCCAGTATTCCCCGGCGCGTTCGTCCAGGAGGACCGTGCCGTAGTCCGTCTCGGCAGTGGAGACATTGGCGCCGAACTTCAATGCCATGCGTGTGCCTTTCTGCTGGGGGAACGGTGGTCATGAGGAGGCGGGAGCTTTGGGCTCGGTCGTTGGGTGGAGGCCGCGCAGCCACACTTCGGCGGCGATGGTCGAGTAGAGGATCGCGTTGCGCAGTTCGGGTGTGGCCGGCCGCTGAGCGAGCCGGCGCAGGGCTGCGCCGTCGATGAGGCCGAGCTGTTCCAGCCGGGAGTCCGCCCAGAGCGCCAGCAGATCGGCGCGGTGTTCGCGCAGTCCGTTGGATGCGTCCATGGAAGCGGCGGCCTTGTTGGTGCGCCGTAGGCACGCATCGGGCACGATCCCGCTCATGGCGGCGGTCAGGAGGGGTTTGTACTGCCAGGGCGTGACGCGCTCGCTCGGGCGGATGGCGAGGCATTCCTCGATGACGCGGTCGTCGAGGAACGGCGATGCCATCGGTACGCCGGCCCGGGCGGCCATCCGGTCCCACTGGCGGATGATGCGGGTGCAGGAAAGGATCTGTTCGAGGTCGGTGTGCATGCCGCGGTCCGGGTGCAGCGGTACGGCGGTCATGGCGGCCTCGCGCAGCGCCCGTTGGGCCATCCGTTCGGCGTCGGGGGTGACCCAGTCGAAGAGGCGAGGGGGCATGCCCCAGCCGAGGCTGGTGCCGACGGTGGCGGGCAGCGGGTCTCGCAGACGGCCGCTGGAGTCGGCCAGCCACTTCCCGTACGGCCGCGAGTCGGCCAGCGCGCGTGCCGTGCCGCCAAGTGGCCACTGCCACAGGGCCCTGAAGCCGCGCAGCTGGCGCAGCGCGAACAGCGGGCGGGTGCGGAGCAGTCGGTGGTAGTACGCCTCCGAGCACCAGGCCACGTGGTCGCCGCCGATGCCGGTCAGGTGCAGCCGGCTGCCGCGCTCCGCCAGACCGGGCAGGTGGTGCAGGACCCTTGATCGGTCCATGACGCCGATGGTCGGTTCGTCCAGCAGGTCATCGATGCCGAGCAGGCCGGTGTAGACGAGCGGCGAGGCATCGGCGTCCCAGACCACATGGTCGATGTCCGGCAATGAGCGGGCGGCCTGTTCTGCCCAGTACAGATCGGTGTCGGCGGGGTCGCGACCCGGCCAGGTGCTGGCCACTACCCGAGCCGGTGAGCGGTTGGCCAGGAAACAGATGGAGGTGGAATCCAGGCCGCCTGACAGGTCGCAGCTGACCACGCCACCCTGCCGGGTACGGGCGTCGACCGCCGTGGCCAGGGCTTCGCGGACGAGAGGGGCGCCATCGGCGAGGGTGCGTACCGGTTCCGGCGGTGTCCACCAGCGCGAGTGGCGTACGGTCCGGCCGTCCGGCGAGACGATCAGCGCGTCCTGCGGGGACACGGCCGTGATGCCTCGCCACATGGGTGCCTCGGCGAGCGGATGGGGAACCGGCCACAGCAGCCGGACGGCCAGTTGCTCCTCGTCCGGGTCGGTGCCGAGCGCGGCGGCGAGTACGTCGGCGCGGGTGGCAGCCACCTGTGTTCCGTCAACGGGGGCATGGAAGACCAGCCGGAGCCCGGAGGCGGTGCCCTGCACCCTGAGCCGCCCGCCGAGCGCGGCGACGAGATGGAAGCTTCCTGGAAGGGAGCGGGCCAGTGCGTCGAGTTCGGCGAGATCACGTAGCCGCCCGGCTTGGTGCTTGAGCTCTACGGCATCGACCGGGCAGCAGCCGATGACGGCGAGGGCCGTCTGGCCGGCGCGTACGGTGACGATCTCCTCATCGTGCCATCGCCCCACCAGCCAGGGCCGGCCCGAAGCGTGCTGCAGGATTCGCGTTCCGGGGCGGGCGAAGGAGCGGGCCACGGCGGCCGCGTCTTCCCGGTCGGTGAAGACCGTGAAGTGCGCGTCGCCGGGGCCCGTCCCCGCACTCTCGTGCAGTTCAGTCATGACGTCGGGTCAGGAACCGTCGCTCGTCAGTTCTTGCTCAGGATGAGACGGTCGTTGCCGGAGCTCTGCAAGAGCCCGGTCTTCTTCCGGAACGTCCCGAGCCGGACCAGCGTCGGCGCCTCGTAAGCCTTCTTCATGACTTCTCCTCACGTACAGGTGTCACGACCGCCCCTCCTGGCCGGCTGCGAACCGGAGGCGGTTCACTGCCGCCCTGTCCAGGCCCATCGGGAGCCGGAACAAGGAAGCGGGTGTACGCAAATAGCTACGTGCATAGGTGGATGCCGCAGCAAGGGCGCTAGAGAAAATGGGATCATATGTAAAGTTCTAAAGGGGCCAGAGGGATGTACTGCGGCTCACGAGGTTCGTCAAAAATGAAACATTAGGCGAGCGGGATGCGCGAGGACGGAAAATCGTTTCGACCTGCGCATCGAGAAGCGCACGGTGAGTGTGGCGAAGAGGGCGCGCCGACGGAGCCGCCGGGGCGCACTCAGATCTTCCCCCTGCTTCTTCCCCGCTTCTTCTGCCTGAACGGCTGGATGCTGTCGCCGACGCCGTCGGCCTGGTCGCTCACCTGCTCGACGAGGGCGCCCAGTTCATCCGCTTCACCGGCTGGGTCGGAAGCTTCGTGCGCGCAGTCCACGGGCACGCGCGGGAACGCAGTCAGCCCTCCACTACGACCGAGGAAGCCCGCCGAGCGCTCGCGCTGGCCACAGAGTTCACGTACCAGCAGCGGCCCGAGATTCCATGGCAGGTCCAGCGTTCCCAGACTGGGAACCGGCCACAGCGCGAACGGCGATGTGACCTCTCGCAGCGAAGGTTGAGTGTTCTCACCGAAGGCTGAGCACTGAGCCGCGCGAGACCGAACGGATGGGAGCCGGGTGGAGCCTCGCGCGTCGCGGGGGAACGCCACCTGTCCCGCCTCTCCCCATCGCTTCTCCCCGTGCTGTGACGGCGCTCACCGTAAGTCACATGATCAGCGGATGCGGCGCCGGGGCCTGCCGGTTCAGGCTGTCGAGTGCGGTCCGATGTCGGCCGACGGGACGGCTCGGAGCCGTTCGAGGAGTTCGCCAACGCCTGCGGTGTGCGTTGACGCGGCTGGCCAGGTCCAGGGAGCGGGTGGCGGTCGGGGCGGCGATTTTCCGGTTCGCCGTCGCGGAGGTAGGTCTCGGCCTGGTAAGTCAGCAACACGGCCCGTGTCTTGGAACGGGTACCGGGCAGCAGGGCGAAACCCTCGTCCATGAGCTGGTGGGCCCGCCGCCGCTGGCCGAGGTCAGCGAGGCAACGGCGGCTGTCTTAGGCCAGATTGACCGTATCCGGGCCGGATGCGGCGCATCCCGGGCATCTCCCGCCGTAGGATGCCCGCATGTACCTGCTGATGACCCCTCCGCCGCCCGCCGCCTGAGGCGGGCAGTCACACAGCCATTCCGGGATGCCGGGGTGGCTGCGTGGGTTGCCCACGAAGACTTCGTGTTGGCAATCGACCGAGGAGACCTCCTTTGCAGTCCTCTTCCGCCCTGCCCGTGTGGCGGGGCGCCCTTTACGTCGCGATCGCGGCCACGGCCTGGGGCACCGGCGGTGCCGTGGCCACCGAAATGTACGACGTCGGCGGGATCGGTCCCGTCGCCGTTTCCTTCTGGCGGTTCCTGACCGGACTCGGGCTGCTCCTGGCGGCCCACTCCGTCTGGCGGGCCAGGCGGCCCGAGACGGTGTCCTCGCTGCGCGCGATGTTCGCGGCGAACCCCCGGCGGGCCCTGATCACGGGCTTCGGGATGGCGGTGGCCCAGTCCGCTTACTTCGCCTCCGTGCAGCAGGCCGGACTGGCCGTGGGCACAGTGGCGACCCTGGGCCTGGGCCCGCTACTGGTGGCCGTCGGCGCCCGGTTGACCCTGGGCGAGCGCACCGGCGCCGCCGGAACTGCCGCGGTGGCGAGCGGCGTTGCCGGCCTGGCGCTGCTGATGGGGGGAGCCGACGGGAGCACCGGCCCCAATCCCCTCCTGGGCATCGGATACGCACTGCTCTCCGCCGCGGGCTACGCGGGTGTGACCCTGCTGGGCCGCTTCGCCGGGCGGGACAACCCCAGTGGCGCCTTCGAGTCCACGCTGCCCGGCTTCACCGTGGGCATGCTCTGTCTCCTGCCGATGGCCGTGTGGGAGGGCTTGGTGCCCGACATGGATCGGCCGGCGTGGACCCTTGGCCTGATCCTCTATCTGGGGGCGGTGCCGACGGCGCTGGCGTACATCCTGCTCTTCATCGGCCTCCGGGTGGTCCGGGCGACCACGGCCTCCGTGGTCGCCCTGGTCGATCCGCTCACTGCGGCGGCCATCGGCGTCCTGGTCTTCGGCGAGCGGCTGAACGCGATCGCCCTCACCGGCACGGCCCTGCTGCTCTTCGCTGTGCTCTTCCTCGCGGCCCGCGAGGGATTCGGACAACCGCGCTCCCGAAGGAGTCCTGACCTGGACCGGGGCCGCGCCAGGCGCGCTCCCCAGCCGTCCACACGGACCGAGGAGTGATCGCGCGGGAGCGGTAATGCGCCTGGGCGGTGGGCCTTCGGCCCACCGCCCGTTGCCCTTTCGTGGGATTCATCAGGTTCGTCGATGAGTGTTGCGCCATGTCATTTCGCCCCGATCGCTTCCCTATACAAGGTGTGTCAACCCCTGCCTTCTCGCCAAACTCCTGATGCGATGTGGCTCCTGGGTTGACGGGGCACTAGCGTTTGATAGTGGCCATGCCATTGGCATGGGGATTCGGCATACGCCAGGAGGCGGTGTGAGTACGGAAGCTCACTTACTAGATCAGAAATCAGGTGTGGACGCCTATCCGGTGGTAGAGGAAGTCTCCTCGCTGCTGAAACGTCCGGCAGAAGATCTCGACGCATCAGTGACCATAGCTGAACGGGCGGCGTTACGGGCGGCCGTCAGTGATCTCAACGCACGGTCGGCAGCCGGTGATCCGGCGGCGTTCTACGGCCAGCAACTGTTGCTCTCCCGTATCTACGGGCTCTCCACCCGGCTCCCCGAGGGACCCACTGCCGAAGGCTCCACGTTCGTCCACGAGGTGCTTCGCCTGTTGGAGCAGGCCACCGCGGTCGCCGAGGACGCCGCGTTGGAGTCGGGCGCACTCGACGCGGCACCCGCCGAGCCGTCCGCGTATCTGTCCTGGTTGAAGAAGTCCGCGCGTGAACACCGCGTGTACAAGCACCCGTACTACCGGGAATTTATCCGCCATCATGCCACGGCGGACGATCTACGGAACTACGTGATCCAGGAATCGGTCGTTGACGGTCGATTCGATGATCTTCTTGCCACGATGCAGGTCGGTACCAGCGGCGACTCGAAGAGGGAGATCGCCGAAAACTTCTGGGACGAGATGGGAAATGGTGATCCTTCGCAGGTTCACACCCATCTCTTCAATCAGATCCTCCGGGTCTTCGATATTCCCGCCGAGGAACTGGAGCGGTCGCTCACCGCCAACGCCCTGCTGTCGGGAAACCTCGCCGTGCTCCTGTGCCGGTACCGGCACCTGTATCCGGAAGCCGTCGGATTCCTCGGGATGACCGAATGGCTGGCGCCCGAGCGCTTCGTCCACGTCGTGCACGCCTGGGAACGGCTCGGGCTGCCCGACGTCGGCATCGTGTACCACAAGCTGCACATCACCATCGACTCCCGGCACGCAGCCGGCTGGTTCCACAACGTGGTCGTCCCCGCCGCCACCTCCGAGCGCATGCGGCGGGCGATCGCCCGAGGAACACTGTGGCGGCTCAACTCCTCCGCCCGCTACCTCGACGAACGCATGCCCGATCTCGCCACCCACCGACCGGTCTGACAGGAAGGGCTCAGCGCCATGGCAATCGGCTCACAGGGGTTCTCGATCATCGACTTGCCCCCGGCGACACCGGAGACGTTGGACAGCTACGACAACCTCCCGCTCGACCCGTTCATGGGCCACGGCACGCGCTACAAGCGGTTCACGCAGTACCAGCTGTCGCCGGAGCCCGGAAGCGACCGGGGCTGGATCTACGAGAAGCTGCCGCAGCGCGACTACATCATCTCCAAGAGGTACAACAACGTGGCCGGCGGCATCCGCCGCACCTACGAGCCGATCGAGGTCGACTTCACCCCGCTGGTCACCATCGGCGCGGACGCGCTCGATCTGGACCGCAGCCATGACTGGCAGATCAACATCCACCAGAACCGCAGCAGGGCCGAAAGCGAGCGCTGCGCACCGATAACCCCGGAGGGCGTGCACAGCGACGGACACGAGTACATCATGATCGCCGTGCTGCGGCGGAACAACGTCGCCGGAGGCGAGACCCGCCTGTGGATGCCGGACGCCGACGCGCCGATCTGGACGGGCACACTGGCGGCGGGGAAGGCCGTCGTGTTGGACGACAAGGCGATCAAGCACGAAGCCACCGACGTCATCTCCGCCGACGGTGGCCCCGGCCACCGGGACATCGTGATCGTCGCCTACTCCACCTGGGAAAAAGGGTGGTACGGCGAGGAGTACGAAGCGGCTGCCCTCGCCGACCGCCCGCTGAACTGACCGGCCGCGGCGGCCGGTTCATGGGCGACTTCGTGAAGTACCAGGCGCTCGGCAACGACTACCTGATCATCGACCCCCGAGGCGGAGGTACGGCCCTGGGCACGGAGCCCGTCCCCGAGGCCGTCCGGCTGCTCTGCGACCGGCACCGCGGAGTCGGCGCCGACGGACTGCTCTTCGGACCGCTGGATGCGCCCCGGCCCGGCACCGCCGCACTGCTGCGCATCTTCAACGCGGACGGCAGCGAGTGCGGGATGAGCGGCAACGGGCTGCGCATGTTCGCGCTGTACCTCGGCGAGCACTACGTGCAGGAGTGGCGTACGGGGACGCCGTTCACCGTACGCACGCCCGGCGGCGACGCGGAGGTCCGGATCACGGACGTCACCGACGGGCGGGTGTGCGTGGGCATGGGTCGGGCGCGCTTCACCACCGGCGGGGGCACGGACGACGGTGGCGCGGCAACCACCGTCGTCCCGCTGGCAGGCGCCGGACCGGGCGACGAGGTCACCGTCACCGACCTGCACCTCGGCGTCCCCCACACCGTCGTCCTCAGGGACACGATCGACGGTGAGCTGGTGCAGCGCCTGGGCCCCGTCCTGGCCTGGCACCCCCGCCACCCCGAGGGCACCAACGTGGAGTTCGTGCGTGTCCACGACGACCGCACGCTGGACATCGCGGTCTGGGAGCGGGCCGCCGGCCCCGTACCCGCGTCGGGCAGCGGCGCGTGCGCCGCGGCGGCCGTGGCACGCGCACGCGGCCTCGTCGGCCCCGACGTGACGGTCCGCATGCCCGGTGGCGAGGTCGACGTGAGCGTGGCGCGGGACGGCCGGATCAGCTCGGCCGGCACCGCGCAGGAGGTGATGACAGGAGTGCTCTCGCGGTCGCTGCTCAAGGAACTGGCCCAGCGGGGCACGATGCTCGACGAGCCGTCGGGAAGGAGGGGCACATGAACGTCCCACTGGTCCCCGGGGCGTGCCCGCTGGACTGCGCGGACGCCTGTAGCTGGCAGGTGACGGTCCGGGACGGCGAAGCCGTTGCGCTGCGCGGCACCCCGGACCACCCCTACACCCGGGGCACCCTGTGTGTGAAGGTCAACCAGTTCCTGGAGCACACCCGCGCCCCCGACCGGCTGCTCCACCCCCTGCGGCGCGTCGGTCGCAAGGGGGAGGGCCGGTTCGAGCGCATCAACTGGGACAGCGCCCTCGAAGAGATCGCCCAGCGGCTGAGGCAGACGATCGAACGCCACGGCGGCGAGGCGATCTGGCCGTACCAGGGCACCGGCACCCTCGGCTTCCTCCAGGGGCTCCAGGGGCGCGCCGGCAGCCGGCTGTGGAACGTCTTGGGCGCCTCGCGCCACGACATGACGATCTGCTCCATCGCCGGTCTCGCCGGCCTCCGGTACACCCTCGGCGTCAGTATGGGGATCGACCCGGAGAGCCTGGCGTACTCCCGGCTGGTCCTGCTGTGGGGGAGCAATCCCCTCACCAGCCGCCACCACCTGTGGAAGGTGATCCAACGCGCGCGCAGGAAGGGCGCACACGTCGTCGTCATCGACCCGATCCGCAGCCGTTCGGCGGCCCAGGCCGACGAACACATCGCGCCCATCCCGGGCTCGGACGCCGCGCTCGCCCTGGGCCTGCTGCACGTCGTACTCCAAGAGGGCGCCGAGGACCGGGAGTACCTGGCCGCCCACACCGTGGGGTGGGAGGTGTTCCGGCAGCGGGTGCTGGAGTTCGATCCCGGGCGCACGGCGCGGGAGACGGGCGTGAGAGAGGAGGAGATCGTCCGACTCGGCCGGCGCATCGCCCGCAGCAGGCCAACCGCCCTGGGGGTGTCGCAAGGCATCCAGCGCCACGCCGGCGGCGGCGCCGCCCTGCGGACCCTTGCCTGCCTGCCCGCCGTCACCGGGGACTGGCAGCGGCCCGGCGGCGGACTGCTCTACTCGACCGACGGCTACTTCGGCGCGAACCGCGAAGCCCTCTACCGGGACGACCTGCTGCGCCGCCCCGTGCGCACCCTGTCCATGACGCGGCTGGCCGAAGGACTGCTGGAGGTGGACGATCCGCCCGTCGAAGCACTGGTCGTCTACGGCGCCAACCCGCTGGCCAGCTCTCCCGACCAGAATCGGATCCGCCGCGGCCTCGCCCGCGAAGACCTCTTCACCGTGGTCATGGACCACTTCCAGACCGACACCGCCGACTACGCCGACATCCTGCTGCCCGCCACCATGCAAACCGAGCACCTGGACGTGCACGACGGCTACGGCCACCTGTACGTCAACTGGAACGAACCGGCGGTCGCTCCGCCAGGGGAGTGCCTGTCCACCACCGAGACCTTCCGACGCCTGGCCCGGGCCATGGAGCTGACGGAACCCGCTCTCTACGCCGGCGACGAAGAGTTGGCGAGCGATCTCCTCGACTCCGCGCACCCGTCCCTGGCCGGTATCACCGTCGACACGCTGCGCACCAAGGGATGGGCCCGGCTCGCCTACCCGGACGCATTCGTGCCCTTCGCGAACGGATTCCCCACCCCTTCGGGGAAGCTGGAGTTCGTCTCGGAGACCGCCCGGGCGGATGGCCACGACGCTGTGGCCGGATACGTTCCGGCGAGCGAGACCGACGACGCCGAACGGGCGCGGTCCTTGCCCCTCGTCCTCCTCTCCGTCGCGAACCACTTCTTCCTGAACACCGTCTTCGGGAACAAACCCGAACTGCGCCGCCGGGCCGGCCCGCCGTACGTCGTACTGCACCCGCAGGACGCCGCGGCGAGCGGCATTGCAGCCGGCGACCGCGTTCGAATCAGCAACGAACGGGGCGCCTTCGAAGCCCTGGCCAGGATCGACGACGTGGTGCGCCCGGGAGTCGCCATGACGACGAAGGGCCACTGGCTCAAGTTCACCGGCGGCTCCGGCCCCAACGCCACCGTCGACGAACGGGACGCGGACATGGGCGGCGGAGCGGTCTTCCACGACAACCGCGTACGGATCACGCCCCTTGCCCGGAGCGAGGACGACAGCAGTGAGGACGGCGGATGAAGTTCCGACGACTGGGCCGCAGCGGGCTCCAGGTCAGTGAGATCGCCTACGGCAACTGGGTCACACACGGCGCCCAGATCGACGACGGCCGGGCCGTGGAGTGCGTGCACGCGGCATTGGACGCCGGCATCACCACCTTCGACACGGCCGACATATACGCGAGCACGGCCGCCGAGACCGTGCTCGGCAAGGCGCTGCAGGGCCAGCGCCGCGAGTCCCTGGTGATCTCGACCAAGGTGTTCTTCCCGACCGGCCCCGGACCGAACGACGGCGGCCTGTCCCGCAAACACATCACCGAGGCCGTCAACGGCTCGCTGACCAGGCTCGGGACCGACTACATCGACCTGTACCAGGCACACCGCTTCGACGAGCGCACTCCGCTGGAGGAGACGCTCAGGACTTTCGACGACCTCGTGCGGCAGGGCAAGGTCCTCTACATCGGCGTCTCGGAGTGGACCGCCGACCAGATCGCCCGGGCCGTGAAGCTCACCGGCGAACTCGGCCTGGAACGGTTCGTCTCCAACCAGCCCCAGTACTCGATGCTCTGGCGCGTCATCGAACCGGAGATCGTGCCCCTGTGCGAACGGGAAGGGCTCAGCCAGATCGTCTGGTCACCCCTCGCCCAAGGCGTGCTCACCGGCAAATACCTGCCCGGACGGCCGCCGCCCGCGGGATCGCGCGCCACGGACGAGGCGGGTGCCCGCTGGGTGAGGACCTTCCTGCGCGACGAGGTGCTGGAGCGGGTGCAGCAGCTGGCCCCCGTCGCCCGGGAGCTGGACCTGACCCCGGCCCAGCTCGCCGTCGCCTGGACGCTCCAGAACCCGAATGTCGCCGCGGCCATCGTGGGGGCCTCCCGGCCGGAGCAGGTCTGTGACAGCGCGAAGGCGGCGGGCGTCCGCATCGACCCGGCGGTGATGCAGCGCATCGACACCGTCCTCGGCCCGGCCGTGGAGCGCGATCCCGCCAAGGTGGACAGCGCCGAATAGAGCCGCCTCTCCCGCCTCCATTCCGCCGAGTACCTGGAGACATCCATGACCTTCATCCCGTTCGAACTGCTCGAGTGGCAGCAGAAGCGGGGAGCCACCGCCACATACAGCCTGGCCGACAGCGGCTGTCGGCCGATCCGGCTGCGCGAGCTGTTCGACGACGAACAAGCGCTGAGCCGGCTCCTCGACAGCGAGCTGGGCTACCCGCCGACGTGCGGCACGGACCACCTGCGCGCGCAGATCGCCCATTGGCACGCCGGGAGCACCGACCACGCATCGGAGGTCATCGTCACCGTCGGGGCGGCCGAGGCCAACACGGTCGCTGTCGACACCCTCGTCCGCCCCGGGGACCACGTGGTGACGATGTCACCCGGCTACCGCCAGGTCTGGGGTGCGGCCCAGAACCGGGGCGCCGACGTCGACGACGTCCCCCTGGACCCGGAGCGCGGCTGGCGACCCGACGTCGACGCCCTGGCCCGCGCGGTCCGCCCGAACACCCGGGCCATCGTGCTGACAACCCCCAACAACCCGGCGGGCACCGTCCTGACCGAAGGGGAGATACGAGCGATCGTCTCCGTCGCCGACCGGGTCGGCGCCTGGATCCTCTCCGACGAGGTCCACCGCGGCACCGAACTCCACACCGACGAGCTCAGCCCCACCTTCTGGGGCCGCTACGACCGCGTCGTGTGCGTCGGCAGCCTCTCCAAGGCGTTCGGCATGCCGGGGCTGCGCCTCGGCTGGCTGATCGCACCACCCGCGCTCCTTCCGCAGCTACGCCAACGGCACGAGTACACCACCCTCTCCGCGGCCGGGACGGCGATGGCGCTCGCGGAACTGTCGCTCGCGCCGGCCACCTGCCTCCGGCTGCTCGACCGCTACCGCGGCTTCCTGCGCGAGAGCTGGACCCAGATGCGGCGGTGGATCGACTCCCATGACCACCTGCTCTCGGTCGTGCCGCCCCAGGCCACCTCCCTGGCATTCGTCCGCTACCACCTGGACCTGCCCAGCACCGACGTCGCCGAGGCCCTGTACGCCCGCGGCAAGGTGCTGGTCGGCGCCGGGGCACACTTCGGAACCGAGCACCACCTACGGTTCACCTACGGGCAAGAACCGGCCCAGTTGGCGGCGGCGCTGGAGAAGACCTCGCACGTCCTGAAGGAACTGAGCGCGTGAACCCCACAAAACTGCCCCTGATCGACGCCGAGGAACTGGCGCGCCGCCTGCCCATGCCACGGGCCATCGCGGCACTGGACCGGGCCCTGCGCGCCGGGCTGGATCCCGAAGCGGACGTACCGCGCACCGTACTCGACGTCCAGGCGGGCCAGCTCCTGCTGATGCCCGCCACGTCGTCCTCGTACGTCGGGGTGAAGATCGCCACGGTCGCGCCCGACAACCCCGCCCGCGGCCTGCCGCGCATCGTCGCCTCCTACCTCCTCATGGACGCGGCCACGCTCTGCCCGACAGCCCTGATCGACGGCTCCGCCCTGACCCTGCTGCGGACGCCCGCGGTCTCCGCCGTGGCCGTGGACCACCTGGCGGTCGCAGACGCCGAACGGCTCGTCGTCTTCGGAGCCGGACCGCAGGCATGGGGCCACGTGGAGGCGGTCAGGGCGGTACGCCCCATCTCCTCGGTCGGCGTCGTCGCGCGTCGTCCGGAGCAGACGGCCGAACTCGTCGAGCGCTGCCGGTCGGCGGGTCTGCCCGCGGAGGCCGTCCCACCGCATGCCGTGGCGACCGCCGACGTGGTCGCCTGCTGTACGACGGCGCGGACGCCGCTGTTCCCCGCCGCGGCGGTCGCGGACCACGCGGTCGTCGTGGCGATGGGATCGCACGAACCGACGGCCCGCGAGGTGGACGGCGCCCTCGTCGCCCGCGCCACCGTCGTCGTCGAGGCGCGCACCGCGGCGCTGCGTGAGGCGGGCGACCTCCTGATCCCCCTGCGCTCGGGCGACGTCGACACCGGGGTGATCGCGGGCAACCTGTCCGAACTCGTGCGCGGAGCCGTGGACATCGCGCCCCGGCGGCCGAAGCTGTTCAAGGGCACGGGCATGGCGTGGCAGGACCTGGTGGTGGCCGCTGCCGCCGTCGACGGGTCCCCGTGAGCGCGCGAAGGTGACCGGAACCTGACGGCATCCCCGGCCAACGGGTCACGATGCGTCGCCGCCAAGCGTGAGGAACTGGTCCTGCTGACCGCTGTACGCGCTTGTACGCGCTGCCGCCCCGGACACGTACATCCTCGCCGACCGCTTCAGCTGCCGCACCCAGATCGCCCAGCCGACCGACCGCACCGGCACACATGTCGCACCGCTCATCGCCGCTCACTATCCCCGGCCCAACGCCTCCCCGGCCTGAACCACCGCCGACATCTCTGCTGACAAGGACCTTCCGTGACTGATGCACTTTCCCTCGTCGACGACTGGGGCCCCGAGAAGATCGTCGTCGTCTCCCACCGGCGCACCGGCATGAAAGGTGTCCTGGTCATCGACAACACCGCCCGGGGTGTGGGCAAGGGCGGTACCCGGATGAGCCCCACCGTGACCGTCGGCGAAGTGGCCCGCCTGGCCCGCGTCATGACCTGGAAGTGGGCCGGCGTCGACCTCTTCTACGGCGGCGCCAAAGCAGGTATCGCCGCCGACCCCGCCTCCCGCGGCAAGGAAGCGATCCTGCGCGCGTTCGCCCGCGCACTGTCCAACGAGGTCCCCCGCGAGTACGTGATGGGCCTGGACATGGGGCTGACCGAGAGCGACGCCGCCATCATCCAGGACGAACTCGGTGACCGAGGCGCCGCCGTCGGCACCCCCGAACACCTCGGCGGCGTCGCCTACGACAAACTCGGCGTCACCGGCTACGGCGTCGCCGAGGCCACCGACGCCGCGGCCCAGCACCTGGGACTGCCCCTGGCCGGTTCCCGCGTCGCCATCCAGGGCTTCGGCGCCGTCGGCAGCGCGGCCGCCCGGCGTTTCGCGGAACTCGGCGCCACCGTCGTAGCGGTCTCCACAGCCCACGGCGCCCTGCACAACCCGACCGGCCTCGACGTCGCGGACCTCCTTGCGGCCCGCGACGAGCACGGCGACCACTTCGTCACCCGCCACTACCACGGCACCCCTCTGCCCCTCGGCAGCGAACTCACCGTGGACTGCGACATCCTCGTGCCCGCCGCCCTCCAGGACGTCATCAGTCGCACCACCGCGCAGCACATCAAGGCCCGGCTCGTCGTCGAAGGCGCGAATCTGCCCACGTCCCCCGAAGCCCAGTTCCTTCTCGCCGAGCGCGGCATCGCCGTGATCCCCGATTTCGTCGCCAACGCCGGAGGCGTCGTCGCGGCAGCCTTCGCCATGGACTCCCGCTACTCCGGCTTCCGTCCCGACACCACCACCATCTTCGAAACGATCTCGACCAGACTGCGAGCCAACACGGTCACCGTCCTCGACGAAGCCCGGCGACGGGAGACCACCCCGCACACCGCGGGCCGCACCCTGGCCCAAGAACGCGTCCGCACCGCGATGCGGAGCAGGGGACGGATTCCACTCGCCTGAGCACCGCTGTCCTGCCGGTGTCTGGCCAATCCGTTCGGCACATCACTCGAACTGAAGCCCTCGGCGGCGCTGGTCTTCTTTCGCAATGAATCCCCAACTCCCGTCGGGTGCCTGAGCGTTACGCCCGAATCCGGCCGGGGCCGGTCAGGCAGGCGGCTGCGGCAGGGCGGTGAAGCGGCCGGCGGGGATGCGGTGCAGCCAGCCCCGGTCCGCCAGGCGCCTGAGCTTGTGCCCGATCACCACCTCGGTGGCCTCCAGCCGGGGCACCTCCGCGTCGAGGCCATCGCTGCCCGCCAGGGCGGCAGCATCGCCATCACCATCGCGCAGGCGCCGGACGGGCCACCCCCGCCCCGGCCAGACCGCGCGCCTCCATAGAGACCATGATCAATCTCACCGGGATTTCCCTCGCCGGAGGTGAAGCAGCGGGATCCGCGAGATCTTTTGTCCCTTCCTTAACTGCGATGAGATAGATCTCAGAGAATCCGCGGCTACGCGAGCAACTATCAATATTCGTCCTGTTATGCCCAGTGGTTTGCCGTCGACTGGGGGACGGCCGGGCTGAGATCTCGATCTCTCCGACCCCTGTCCCGGTCATACGATCATGGGCATGGCTGCCGCATAAAGCGTGTCAACACCCCAGCCGTCACCCTGACTTCCACCTTCAGAAAGGGATCAAGTGAAGCTTCGCCGTGCTCTCGCGACGGCTGCTGCCGTAACTGTGACCACCCCCGTCGTGCTGCTCTCCGCCGCTCCGGCATTCGCCGACGCCAAGCCCGCGACACCGATGCTGAATCAGCCCAAGACCTACGCCGAGCTGGAGAAGGCCGCCGCCGACGCGGAGAAGGCGTACGGGGACGCGGTCGCCGCCAAGGCGGCCGGGCTGAAGAAGTTGAAGGCCGCCATGGCCGCCCTGGACTTGGACACGCACCCGCTCAAGGCCGCCGCCCTGGCCCACGACGCGGTGGCCAAGGCCGCGGCGGCCGACAAGACGGCCGCAGACAAGGCCCTCACCGACGCCGAGGCCAAGCTGGAGACGGCCAAGGACGAGGCCGGGAAGGCCGAGGCGAAAAAGGCTCTCACGGCGGCCAAGACCGACGCCAAGAAGGCCGCCGACGCCAAGGCGGACGCCGATGCCAAGAAGGAGGCGGCCTGGGAAGCGTGGAACGACGCCAGGGTCAAGGTGTCGCAGGAGTACAGCCTGGTCCAGGACGCCCCTGAGAAGGCCCTCAAGATCAAGGAAGCCGCAGACAAGGCGCGCGCCGCCGCCGCGGAGTGCGTGCGCGTTTCGGGCCTGACCGTCCTCGCGGACGGCCTGCCGTCCAAGATCGTCGCCGGGACCACGGTCGACTTCTCGTTCACGGTGACCAATGGCACCGACAGGACACTGAACGTGGACCCGCTGGCCTTGGTCGTCCTGAGGGAGCGAAAGAACTGGGACTTCCTCAAGGTGCAGTGGTCCAACGGTTCCGGCTGGCAGGAGCTCGAAGCCAAGGGCAACAGCTATGTCGCGTCCATCGACGCCATGAAGCCCGGCGACCACAGCGATGTGAAGATGCGGCTCACGATCGATGCCGCGGCCACGACGGGCAAGGGCGTCGGCCAGTTCGCCGGCGATGCCTCCAGCCAGTACAACCCGTGCCTCCTCGGTCCGATGAAGCGCTACGACTTCACGGTCCTGGCCGCCGGCAGCAAGCCCGGAAAGGTCGACGACGCCAAGCCCGACACGGTCGACGACAAGGACAGGCCGACCCCCAAGCCGAGCCCGTCCGCGCAGGGCGGCACCTCCGCCGGCCCGGCTGGCACCTCCGCCACGCCGGAGACGGCCATCGCGAACGGGGGCGACCTCGCCACAACCGGTTCGTCCTCCGTCCTGCCGCAGCTCGCTCTCGCGGGCGGTGCTGCCATCGCGCTCGGCGCCGGTGCGGTCTTCATCGTTCGCCGCCGCAAGGCCAACGACAGCTGACGCCTGCCTGCTTGCGGAGCTCCGGATGCGGGCCCTGTTGTTCTGACCGTCCTCGCAGAGCCCGGGCCATCACTCGCAAGGGGCCACGTCCCCGCATGCGGTGTGGCAACGATCAACGGCAAGCTGCAGGCCGGCCTGGGGGCTGAGCCGGACATCTGGGCGAGGGGGCCGGCCGGCCGCTGGGGCGGTTGCGGTCTCCTCGCCCGGTATCGAACAACACCCCAATGGGCGGTCAGTGTGACCAGCACGTGGTCGAGGGGCGGCAGGGAACTCGGCATCTCGTCGGTGACCCAGGCGAGCTCCATGGAAGCCTGGGCCGACCCGATCTCCCCCAACCCGGACACCACCTGGTGGTTTTGAGGGCACGGGGGCCTTCTCCCTCGACATCCGCGACAGGTACTCGCAGCCCAGCAGCAACGACGAGTGTGGCTTCACTTGCGCCAGATCTTCTCGTACGCCTCGCGGTAACCGGACGGATCCCAGGATGTGGCGCCGCTGCTGTTATCGGCCGTGGCGATGTGCACGGGTGCGACGTAGCCGCTCGCGGGCCGGTCGGCGAAGGCGCGGTTGAACTCGTCGATGATCTGCCAGCCCTGCTGGGACAGCGGCTCGGGGACGGTTGCGGCCTGGAACTGCTCGCTGTTGATGCGCTGGAAGGCGGAGGGGTCGCCGTCGCCCGCGCCGATGTTGAAGGGCGGTCCGGACCCCGGTTTGCCCGCTGCGCGGAAGGCCGGGGCTGCATCGGCGAAGTAGAGGTCGTTGATGGCGACGGAGTAGGTCCAGCTGTTCTGGAAGCGGGACAGGAGGGAGGAGACCGCCTGGGGGGTGCGGCTGCTCGCGTCTGGGATGGGGATGTTCACGGACGTCAGGAGCCGCACGTCGGAACAGGCGGCGAGCTCCCTCTTGATCAGTTCGGACTTGTTCTTGGCGAACGGGATGGAGTCATCCGTGAAGACGACGACTCCGGCATTGCCGTTGGACCGGGCGATGATCCAGTCTGCGCTGATCTTCGCCACATCCTCCACGTTCGTGGTGACGTTCGTGTAGAGCCCGGCGTTCTCACTCGGGCCGGGAGAATCCACCGCGTGCCAGCCGATGACCGGGATGTCCGCCGCCTGGGCCCGCGCCACCTGCTGCGAGGTCAGGCGGGGATCGAAGCCGCCGATGACGACGCCTGACGGCTTGAGGGTGATGGCCTGGCTGAGCGCGGCCTGGATGCCGGCGGGGGTGCCCTCGCCGTCGATCACCCGGACCTTCCAGCCGATGGTCTTTGCGGCTTCCTCGACGCCCTTCGCGACGCCTGCGACGCCGGGATTGGTCATGGTCTGCGCAACGTAGACGATGGCCTTGTCGGGAACCGCCGCGGGACCGCTGATGGGGCCGTTCCAGGAGGCGTCGGTGTTCTCGGCCCGCTGAACGGCTGCCTTTGCCTTCGCGAGGGCGGCGGGGCAACCGGCTTTCGACGGCCCGCTGCCGGTCGACGGGCTGCTGTCGCAGCCGTAAACCAGGGTAGCGGCTGTCGTCAGCAGCGCTGCGGTTGTGACGCTGGTCTTGCGGTTCGGGTACACGGTGCTCCTGACGCAGGTACGCGTACGAAGTGTTCTAGGGGTGGCCGTTCTTCGACGGTGCAGCCGACTGCTCGGCTGACCGGCGGGTCGCGGTGGCGCCGGTGCGCAGCCGGCGGCGGGCGGAGTAGCCGGCCAGGCCGACGGCGATGAGCAGGGTGCAGCCGTTGAACAGCGGCGTCGCCCAGAACTGCGCGCCGAGCTGGCCGATGCCGGCGAGGCCGATGGCCAGGACGGCGACGGCCACGAGGGTGCCGAGGGCGTTGGCGCGGCCGGGTCTGATCGTGGTGGACCCGAGCAGAGCGCCGACGAAGGCGGGCAGCAGATAGTCAAGACCGACACTCGGGTTGCCGGTCTGCTGCTGGGCGGCGAGGAGGACGCCGGCGAAGCCGACGACCAGGCCCGATCCGGCGAAGGCGTAGACGGAGTAGGTCCGGGTGTGGATGCCGATGATGCCCGCGGCACGCGGGCTGGAGCCGATGACGTACAGGTACCGGCCGAGCGGCAGCCGCTCCAGTACCAGCCAGAGGGCGGCGGCGACGGCCAGGACGTAGAAGGCGGGTACTGGCAGCCCGAGGAACCGGGAGTCGTAGATGTCGGTGAAGGAGGCGGGCAGGCCGTCCGGGCCGGGAACGATCCGGGAGCCATCGGTGATCCAGCCGGTGAAGGCGTACATGATGCTGCCGGTGCCGAGTGTGGCGATGAAGGAGTCGATCTGCCCGAACTCGACGATGACGCCGTTGAGAGCGCCGACCACCGCCCCTCCGCACACCACCACCAGGCAGGCGAGGGGCCAGGGCCAGCCTTCGTTGACGATGAGCTGCATCACCATGACGTGCGCCAGGCCGAGCCCGTAGCCGATCGACAGGTCGAACTTTCCGGTGGCGATGGGGATCGTCGCGCCGAGCGCCAGGAGGGCGGGGATCGACTGGTTGGAGAGGATCGAGGAGATGTTGTCCCGGGTGGGAAAGGTGTCCGGCAGGGCGATGGAGAAGACCAGGAAGAGGAGGGCGGCGAGGACCAGGAGGCCGTAGGTGCCGATGAGGTGCCCACGAAGACGGTCCAGCACGGATCGGGGCGAGGGGAAGGTGGTCATCGGCTCGTTGCGGCTCCGGTGATGGGGGGCATGGCCGAGGCGGTCCGAGTGAGCTCGGTGACGGTGAGGGCCGCGCCGGTGAGCTCGGCGCGCACGGTCCCGCGGACGAACACCAGAGCGCGGTGGCAGACGCCGGCGACCTCCTCGAAATCGGTCGAGATGAGCAGAACCGCCAGGCCGGAGGCGAGCGCGTCGTCGAGCAGCCGGTAGATCGTGGCCTTGGCACCCACGTCCACGCTGGCGGTCGGCTCCTCGAGGATGAGCAGGCGCAGGTTCCCTCGAAGCCACCGGCCGACCATGACCTTCTGCTGGTTGCCGCCGGACAGGGTGCCGATCGGCGCCTCGCTGTCGCGGGGGCGCACCGAGAAGCGATCGATCAGGGCGGTGGCCTCGGCGCGCTCGCGCCGGGGGCTGATCCAGTGCAACGCCGGCACACCGGCTGCCCGGGGGTTCGCCAGGAAGTTCTCCCGCACGGTCAGTTCGGCGGCGCAGCCTTCCTCCTGACGGTTGCCCGCCACGAGGCCGACGCCGCAGGCGAGAGCGGCGGAGACCGTGCGCGGGTGGTACGGCCTGCCGTGGAGCAGCACGCGTCCTTCGAGGATCGGCCGGGCGCCGGCGAGGGCGCGGCCCAGCTCCATATGGCCCGCGCCGGTCAGACCCACCATGCCGAGGATTTCGCCGGCCCGCAGCTCCAGGCTGACCTGTCCGGTGTCCTTGGTCCTCACGCCGCCGAGGCTCAGGAGGGGCGGGCCGGCGGCGGGGGTGGTGGCGGGCGCGTAGCGGGCCGGTTCCCGGCCCACGATGGCCTGCACCAGACGGGCAGGGCTGTAGCCGGCGAGCGGACCTCGGTCGACCAGACGGCCGTCACGCAGGATGGCGAACGCGTCGGCGACCTTGTACACCTCGTCGAGCCGGTGGCTGACGTAGAGGATTGCGTGCCCTCGGTCGCGCAGGGCGTGCAGCAGGTCGAACAGCCGGGCGCAGTCCGCGGCGGGGAGGGTGGCAGTCGGCTCGTCGAGGACGATGAGTTCGGCCTGTGTCGCCAGGGCGCGGGCGATGGCGACCAGCGAGCGCTCGGCGGGGGCGAGGTCGGCGATCCGGGCGTCGGCGTCCAGGTGCCCGGCGACGAACCGCAGGGCTTCCTCGCAGCGCTCTCGGGTCTGCCGCCAGGAGATCAGTCCGCAGCGGCGTGGGTAGCCGGTGCCCAGGGCGATGTTCTCAGCCACCGTCATCCACTCGACCAGACCGAGATCCTGGTGGATGAAGGACATGGTCCGGGTGGCGGCATGGGAGCCGAGCGGGTGCCCGGCCACGGTCACCTCGCCCTCGTCGGCGTGGTGGACCCCGGCGAGCACCTTGATGAGTGTGGACTTCCCGGCGCCGTTGGGGCCGAGCAGAGCGAGGACGCTGCCTCTGTGGATGTCGAGATCGACCGCGGCCAGCGCGGGAGTGCCGCCGAACCGCTTGCTGAGACCGCGCATGCGGACGAGCGGTTCTCCACCGAAGCGCGAGGGTGGGCTCATTGAGGTGTCGGGAGCGTCGCGCACAGACTTCTCCGGGGGTCGGCCTCCGAGTTCTTCCCGACTGCATGCGGGATACTATCGGGATCTTTCACTGCATTTCCGGCATACCGCCTCGTTCGTTGACTCCAATGGGCGAATTGTTGGGATGGTCGGAGGCTCGTGTACGCCTCCCGGGGCGCCGGTCACCGGTCACGCCGCGTCCAGGGCGCACTCGGCCCAGATGACCTTGCCGTCGGTGGTGTAGCGGGTGCCCCAGGTCTGGGCGAGCTGTGCGACGAGGAACAGGCCACGGCCACCCTCGTCGGTGGTGGCCGCGTAGCGCATGCGGGGGGCGGTGCTACTGGTGTCGTACACCTCGCAGATCAGGGTGCGCTCGTGGATCAGGCGTACCCGGATGGGCTCGGCGCCGTAGCGGACGGCGTTCGTAACCAGCTCGCTGAGCAGCAGTTCCATGGCGAAAGCGGACTCGTCCAAGCCCCACTGGCTCAGCTGGCCCACGGCAGCGGCGCGGACGTCGGAGACGTGGGAGGGGTCGGCGGGCAGCTCCCAGGTGGCGATCCGGTCGGGAGGCACGGCTTTGGTCCGGGCGACGAGGAGTGCGATGTCGTCGCCGGGGTGGTCGGGCGCCACGGCGTCGAGGACCGCCTGGCAGGTGTCCTCGGGGGTACGGTCCGGGTGGGCCAGCGCGCGGCGCAGCTCGTCGAGGGCCACGTCGATGTCGCGATGGCGGTCTTCGATGAGGCCGTCGGTGTAGAGGACCAGCTGGCTGTGTTCGGGGAGGTGGATCTCGGCTGATTCGAAGGGCAGACCGCCCAGGCCAAGAGGCGGGCCCGCGGGCAGGTCGGGGAAGGTCACGGTGCCGTCGGAGTGGACCAGCGCGGGCGGAGGGTGGCCGGCGCGGGCCATCGTGCACTGCTGTGAGGTGGGGTCGTAGATGGCGTACAGGCAGGTGGCCCCGACGATGCCGGTGCTGCCGACGGCGGGATTGTCCCCGCCCTCCTCCCGGTCGAGGCGCACCATGAGGTTGTCCAGGTGGGTGAGGAGTTCATCGGGGGCGAGTTCCAGTTCGGCGAAGTTGCGGGCGGCGGTGCGCAGCCGGCCCATGGTGGCGGCGGCGTGCAGTCCATGGCCGACGACATCGCCGACGAGGAGGGCGACGCGGGTCCCGGCGAGGGGGATGACGTCGAACCAGTCGCCGCCCACTCCGCACTCGGCGGGCAGATAGCGGTGGGCGACCTCGACGGCGTCCTGTTCGGGGAGGCCGCGCGGGAGCAGGCTGCGCTGTAGGGCCAAGGCCAGGGTGTGCTCGCGGGTGTAGCGGCGGGCGTTGTCGATGCAGAGGGCGGCGCGGGCGGCGAGTTCCTGGGCCAGCGAGCGGTCGTCGTCGCCGTAGGGGGCGGGGTCCTGCGAACGGTAGAAGCTGGCAATGCCCAGGAGGACGCCGCGGGCGAGCAGGGGGACGGTGATGAGGGAGTGGATGTTGTGCGTGAGGAGCCGCTCGGCGTGACCGGGGTCCTGGGCGATCCAGCCGAAGGCGGCCGTCAGGTCGGGTTCCAGCACCGGCTGCCCGGTGACCAGGCAGCGCATGTGGGGCGTGGTCGGGCGAAGGCTGACCTGCTCGCCCACCGGGTAGAAGGGGCAGTCCTCGCGTATGCCGTGGACCACCGTGCGGTGCATCTCGGTGGTGGGATGGGCGGATTCCTCGCCACGCAGTACGGCCTCGGGCACGTCGATGGTGACGAAGTCGGCCAGGCGCGGGACCGCTGTCTCGGCGAGTTCCCAGGCGGTGCGGCTCACGTCCAGGGTGGTGCCGATCCGGTTGCTGGCCTCGGCCAGCAACTCCAGACGGCGTCGTGCCGCGACCGCGTACCTCCCCACTTCCGGCTCGCCCACCAGCACCAGCCCTCTGACCATGCCGTTGGCGGAGTCGTGGGCGCCCGGTGTGGCGGGTGCGGCGGGTGTGCGGACCGTCGTCGGGGGCGGTCCGGGCGGTCCGGGCGGTCCGGGCGGTGCGGGCGGTGCGGGCGGTGCGGGCGTGACGCGGGGCCAGGCCAGCGAGGCTGCGAGGGCGGGGGCAGGCGCGTGCCGCTCCTTGATTTCGGGGTTTTCGGGCAGGAGCACCTCGACGACGACGCCCTCCACCCCGGAGGAGCTCGTCACAGGACGGCTCACGAGGGTGACCCACCGGCCGCGGGACAGGGGCACCTCGGCGGCGGCCAGCTGGGCCGAGGACATCAGCTCCGTGGCCTTCTCCTTGAGGATCAACTGGTCGGGCTGGTCCAGCTCGCTCTGGAGCAGATCGTCCATTCCGATCGGGTGCCCGTTCGGGGAGCCCTGGACGGTCCGGGCGAGGCTCCCGGCATCGAGATACGCCTGCAGCAGGCCGCGCTCCCGCGCCGAACTCTGCTCCATCAGCCGTCGTTCGACGGCCGCGGCCGCCCGGCGTACCAACGGGACCAGCGCCGGGTCCGCATCGGTGTAGGGATAGCCGAGGCACAGGACGCCCTCGATGCCCCCGCTGAGCTGGTCGCGGACGGGGATCGCGGTACAGGCGCTCGACTGGGACCGCTCGGCGAAGTGCTCGGCGCCGTAGACCTGAACGAGTCGCCGTTCCGCGATCGTGAGACCGATGCCGTTCGTCCCCGCGACCTGTTCGGCGAATACGAAACCGGGAACGCTCTGGATCGGGGCGAGGTGCCTGGGCAGGGACTTGTCCCCGAAACGGCGTTCAAGCACCGTGCCGCGTCCGTCCGCGAGACAGATGTTCATCCGGCTGCCCGCGAAAATCGACTGCAGCCGGTCGAGCACGGGCCCGGCGGCCCGGACGAGCGGACCATCCGGGTCGAAGTCCTCGTTGAAGGGAAGCATGGACTGGTCCGGCGACAGCCCCAGCAGCTGGCAGCGCTGCCACGAGCTCAGGATCGGACTTCTCACGGTCCCCGCGACTGACTCGACCGACCCCCCGTGCAGAAACCGGTCACGGGAGCCCACGGGGCCGATGCGGTCTCCCACGACCCCCATCTGCACCACTTCCCTCATCGGAATACTCTCGATCGCCAGGTTTGAGTATATTCCTCACATTTAGGACTGGTATGGACGGGGAGTGGGGGCAGAGTGGCAGGCGGGCCGGGCATCACAGGACGGCGACCGGATTGACGGGCGAGCCCGTCCCGCCGGGGACGTTCAGCGGCGTCACGACGAGCATGAACTCGTACCGGCCCGCCTCGGCGCAGGCGGCGGAGAGTGGTTCGAGGTCGAGGTTGTCCAGCAGCGGCACCCCCATGGCCGTGATGGCGAGCGCGTGGACGGGGGAGTGCAGACCCTCGACCGGTGACGGCCGCACGTCGCTGTCCCCGTCGCCGCCGAGCAGAGCGATGGCGCGCTCGGCCAGCAGTGGCAGGGCGTCCACATGCCAGCCCGCGCTCGCCGCAGCAGGGTTCCAGGGGCCGATTTCCCGGCGCCGGCGGAAGCGGCCGGAGCGTAGCAGTACCGCATCGCCGTCCCCGATCGTCACATCGAGTGCCCTCTCTGCGGAGAGGATGTCCTGCACGTGCACCGCACGCCCGGGTTCCAGCCAATCGGCCCCGAGGACAGCGGGCAGGTCGAGGAGTACGCCCTTGGTGACGAGGGGGCCGAGCGCCGAGACCGCGCCGAAGCGGGCACCCCTGGCGTCGACGACTTCGCGCGCCGTCCGGCCGTCGTAGAGTTGCCCTCGGTAGGCGATGTGCGACAGAGCGTCGAGGTGGCTCACGCTCTTGCCGTGAAAGTCCACAGCGAGGAAGTCCATGTAGGCCGATGGCTCCGGGGCCTCCACGTCGCCGAGGTCGGACATGTAGTGCAGCGCCGGCTTTCCGTTGTCCGGTCCGGGCCGGGTGTCCCAGGGCCGCCCCATCGGGACGACCGTGCCAGACCGGATCAGTGCGGCTGCCCTCTGCACGTGGCCCGCTGTCACCCTGTTCCAGGCGCCGCGGTCGGCTGCAGTCCAGCGGCCCCATGTGCGGACCGCCTCGAAGAGTGCGTCGAACTCCTGGCGGGAGACCGCGGCCCCGTCCCCTGGACCGGCAGGCGGGGGAGTGGGGGCGTCGGCGGGGTTGCTGTTCATGTGTACTCAGCGCTCCAAGGGTTGTACGGATGTCGCCCGGGGCGCCGGGCGCGCTACAGCTTCCCGGCGCAGCTCCTGCTGGGGTGCGGTCGCTCCCCGGGGCAGTTGACGGTTCGGCGGGCCTGGCGGCGTGAGATCGACGTCTGCGTCGGCAGCTTCCGGCGCTTCGCCCACGCGATGTGCCTGATGCCGCCCCGGACAGGATTCCTGTCTGCGCGCACCACACGAACGAGGGCGCGCGGGCGGCCTGCCGCTGACATGTTTCCGTGGCCGACGGCTACCAGGGCCGCGGTGGCTTGTCCGGGAACGTCCCCGCGTACCGTCCGCCTTCCTCGTCGGACACACTGGGCGGCTTCTGCCTTCCGCGAGCGACGGGCTTCGGCGCCCACCGCAACGCCGTGTCCCGCGGGCCGGCGACCGCGTGGTGCACGCGACGTCCCGGCGGCGCCTGGACATCCTGCCGACCAGGATCCAGGCGCACCCCGTGCCGCTGGCCGCCTCGGCCGGCACGTCGGCCACGGACCGAGACGCCTGCTGAGACGCGGGCCGGTGAAGTCTCGCAAATTCCTTGCCCGTTCCTGCTTCGCTGGTCCTTGCCTGAGAGCGAAGGGGAATGGATGGCCAAGCGTGCGCTGATCACCGGCGTCACCGGACAGGATGGGGCGTATCTGGCGGAGCACCTGCTCCTTGGGGTACCGGGTCTGGGGGCTGACCAGGAGGCAGGCGAATCCGCGCAAGGACCGCGTCAGCCGGCTGATCCCCGATCCCGAATTCGTGGACGGCGATCTGATGGACCAGGGCAGCCTGGTCTCCGCGGTCAACGCGGTCTCCGCGGTGAAGCCGGACGAGGTCTACAACCTGGGGGCGATCTCCTTCACCTCCTCACCCCGCAGCGAGGACACTCCGATCATCGGCGGCCCCCGGCTGCCCCCCTCGCGCCACGCGGCCTCGGTCTGCGCCAGCAGATCCAGGGAGGGCACGTGCACCAGCGACCGTGGTTGGCGCGTAGGCCTCGAACTCGTACAACGAGAAGCCCCACGTCGTCGCCCGCGCCGTCCCCTGCATGCGGATATAGCGGCCGGTGCCGGACAGCCCGGTCAGGTCGTCGAGGCCACCGTCACCCGTGGTCGTGGTGTAGATCGTGGTCCACGTGGTGGCGTCGTCGGAGACCTGGATCTGGTAGCCCGTACCGTACGCCTTCTCCCAGTAGAGCTTGACCCGGTTGATCTTCCTGGACGATCCGAGGTCGACGGTGATCCACTCGTTGTTGGTGTAGCTGCTGGACCAGCGTGTGCCGTACTCGCTGTCCAGGGCGTTCACCCCGGGAAAGCTCGTGGTCTCGGTGCTGGAGACGGTCGCCGGCTTGCCCGCAGCGAGGTTGCCCGCCTGCATGGTGGACGGCCAGGCGGGGTTGCGGCCGATCGTGTTGATCACCGGGACGAAGTTCGACCAGGATGTCACCAGCTTCGGCGAGCCCCAGGTTTGCTGGGCAAGCATCCGCAGCCCCTGCTTGATGTCGGAGGCGATGCGCTCCTCGGTGGCCACTTCGGGGTAGTCGCACCAGACGTGGAGCTTCGAGCCGAGGTTCTTCGACTTCGACGCCTCGGTAATGGTCTGGTTGCCCTGGAACAGGTCGGGGTTCCAAGTGTCGTAGCCCCACTGGCTGGACGGGCCGCTCGGGCCGCCGGAACCGAGCACGTAGTACGTGGGAGTCCAGCTCTCGTTGGAGATCAGGTGCCCGTTGTCAATGTGCGTCTGCGGTGATTTGCCGATGTTGTACCAGAACTCGAGGATGACATTCCTGTTGACGGTGACCGCGGCGCCGCCGCCGATGCCGTCGTTCCAAGCGCGGGTGGTCCTGCCGGCACCGCGGATGATCCCGTCGGCCCAGTTGACGAAGCCGAGGTAGGCGTCCTTGCCGTTGGCGTTGGCGCCGTAGGTGGCCTTGGCGTACTGCTCCAGCTGCGGGTAGGAGCTGTAGTTGACGTCGTACTCGTCGGCGCCGATGTGGAAGTACGGGCCGGGGAACAGTGCCAGGTACTCGTCGTACAGGTCCTTGATCAGCGCGTACGCCTCGGGCTTGCTCAGGTCGATGTACGACTCGTGCGCCGCACCGGTATTGCTGACCAGCTTCAGCTCGGGATGGGCGGCCAGGATCGGAGCCATGTGGCCCGGCGCGTCGATCTCCGGCACGATCGTGATCTTGTACTTCGCCGCGAGCGCGATGAGGTCCCTGACTTCCTGCTTGGTCAGGTGCTCCGGCGAGACGATCTCAGGGTGCGACGTGCTCTCGATCCGGAAGCCCTTGTTGTCCGACAGGTGCAGGTGGAAGTAGTTCATTTTCAGATAGGCCAGTTCCTTCACGTGATTCCGCAGCCACTGCGGAGTGAAGTACTTGCGGCCGTTGTCCACCATCAGACCGCGCTCGGGCTTGAGCGGCCAGTCCCGCGCGGAGCCCCGCGGGATCGAGGTTCCCTGCTTGAGCAGCTGCAGGACGGTCCGGGTGCCGTAGAAGGCGCCGCGATCGTCTCGGGCGCTGATGGTGATCTTGTCGGTGATGGAGAGCTCGTAACCTTCATCGCCGAGCCCGCTGTCGGTCGAGCCGAGCGACAGGAAGATGTCACCGGCCCGCAGGTCGGCGATGGTGCCGACGCGCCGGGTGACCGGGCGGCCGGTCAGGGCCCGCAGGTCGTCGGCTAAGACCTCACTGGTCGACGCCAGGGCCGACGCGTTGTCGGCGGACCAGACGATCCGGGTGGCATCGGTGAAGGTGAACGAGCCGGTGTCGCCGGTCCACTCTTGCAGTGCCGGGATGGTCAGGGGCTTGGGATTCGACGCGCTCTGCGCCGCCACCGGGCTGGCCCCCACCGAGATGGTGGCGACCAGAAGGACAACCACGGCAAGCGTGCCGCGGGACAGCGATCTCAGGAGGCTCATCGTGTTCCTCGAGGTGAATAGTGGTACGACCCGCCACAATCGGATGACTGGTCTATATCATTGGTCTAAACCGCTCGCCCAGTTCAGCGCTTCGTCAGGCCCACGTCAAGAGCAATGTCTGTTCACCCGGCAAGAGCGTCCTGCCCGGTGGCACCTCAACACCCGTGCTACGAGCTTGGCTTGCTGCTGCACCGGGATGGTTGGCAGCGGCTACGAGCTCCCCTTGCGACGCAGGGCCACACGCAGAGCCGACCAGAGGCGTCGCGGGGCCAGGGCCGCGGCCGCGCTCGCCCCGTCCTATCCATCGGCAGGCTCAGCGGTGGCACCTCGGTCACCGACTCGGTCGCCGGCGCCATCACCGCCCGATACAACGCCGACGGCAACCTGACCACCCAAGGTCTCCCCGGCGGCTACACCATGAAGCAGGAACAGGACCCCACCGGGGCTGCCACGAGCCGCGTCTACACCCGCGACAGTGACGGCACCGTGCTGGTCTCCGACCGCGTCGCCCAAACTTCTTGATCCGGCGGTCTTGGGTGACGAGGCCCTTGTCGTTGATGCCCGGCTGGTCGCCCTCGGCACGTGAGTCGGAGGCGAAGTCGAACATGGCCCACACGAAGGTGCCCCACAGATACGGCCGCGCATCAGTTTGCTTGAGGCGGCGCCATCCCGGGCCACTGCGGCGATCTGCACCGCGAACGAGTTGTCCCCGGTGATCGCCCAGTGCCGGCACCGGCTCGGGTCCGGTCCTGCCGCGGGCCCAGCGGGTATCTACGCAAATCGGATGAATAAGTAGGTAGGGTGCGCGAAATGCAGTAGAAGTACGGATGTACTCGCGGAGGCGCAGGGCAACGCTGAGGTCGTAGAAACTTTGCGCCGAAGGGCTTCCGCCATGAACGCCACTACCCTCTCCATCAGGGCCGTCGATCACACCGAGAACGTCTGCCTGCACATGAACATCATCTCCCCCGGCCCCGCCGACGTCAGGGCCATGCGCCGCTGCGTCGCCCAGATGCTCGCCCGCTGCGGCGTGCCGCAGGAGACCGTCGACTCCGCCGAGCTGCTGGCCAGCGAACTCCTGGCGAACGCGGTCCTGCACTCCCGGTGCCCGCACGGTACGCCGCTCCGGGTGGCCGTGGACATCCGGCTGGAGCGCTGCCGGGTGCTGATCGACGTCAGCGATTCCGACCCGGCACCGCCGCGGTTCCACGCCAGCGACACCGACGACGAGAACGGGCGCGGTCTGGCCCTGGTGACCACGCTCGGCTCGGCCTGGGGGTGCCGGCCCCGCGCGGACGGGAAGACGGTGTGGTTCACCCTGCGCATCCCCGAGGTCACCTCTCGCCGCGGGTACGCGCTCGCCGCGGGCGCCGCCCTGGAACCCGTGGCGGCCTGAAGCCGAACCAGCCGGTCGGCCACCGCGCGGTCGACCGGCCGCGCCCCGCCCGGGTCAGGCGCTTTCGCGCTGGGTGACCCAGGACGCGATCTGGGCTCGTGAGGTGAAGTCGAGCTTGGTGAGGATGTGCTCCACATGGGCTTCGGCGGTGCGCTGGGAGATCACCAACTGGTCGGCGATCCGCTTGTTCGACATGCCCCGGGCCACCAGCTCGGCCACCTGCTCCTCCCGTCGCGTCAGCGGGCTGGGCTCGGCCGCCGCAGACCCTTCGGCAGCGGGCGCGGCGCCGGAGCCGAGTGCGTACTCCATGGTCTGCTCCAGGTCGAAACCCAGACCGCGGGAAAAAGCACGCTCGAAGGCGTCCGTACCGAGCTGTTCCCGTGCCCGGACCTCGAGTTGCTCGGTCTGCGCGTCCCACGGGATGACGCTTCCGGAGAGGTCGTACGACTTCCGCAGCCTCCGGTGTGCCCCCAGGAGCACAGTCCCGCGCAGCAGGTCTCCGGAGGCCAGCGCCGTCCACGTCAGCACCATGACGGCCAGGCCGATGCCCACGGTGTCACCGAAGCCCCGTTTGATCTTCATGGCCTCGCACGCGTGCGCCGCCGCGGACGCGCGATCCCCTTTGTCGAAGTCCGCCACGGCGCGGGTGCACAGCGCCCACGAAAGATACGAGACCTCCCCGCACGCCGCGCTGTACCGGCGGATCGCGTCGCTGGCCGCTATCGCCTCGTCGTGCTCCCCGCGGAGCGACCGGACCATGATGAGGGCGAGCCACGCCTGGCAGGCCTGGGGCTCCCGTGCGTACTCCGGACATGCCAACGCCTCGTGGGCGAGCGCGACGGCCTCATCGAGGTCTCCGCGCATGGCGACGGTGGCCAGAGTGCCGAGGGCGTACGCCTCCAGGAAGGCGTCACCGAACCGCCGGGCCAGATCGCGGCACTCCTGGAGCGCCGGGTACCCGGTGGGGTTGTCCCCCTGGATGCTGGTGATGAGCCCGAGGGCCTGTAGGGCCCGCGCCCGGGCGAGCGTGGGACGGGGATCGAGCGCCAGGGCCCGGTCGAGCCAGAGCCGGGCCTCGGTGATGATCCCGGAGGTGGACCAGTAGAAGACCATGGCCGCGACCAGGCGTAGAGCGGACTGGCTCTCTCCGGGGACGGTCAGGCAGTAGGCGAGGGCCACCTGTAGGTTGGCGTGCTCACGGCGCATGCGTCGCGACCAGTCGAGCTGTTCGGGGCTGAACCACTCGGCCTCCATCCGCTCGGTCAGCTCCAGGTACCAGTCCCGGTGCCGACGGGCCATGACCGCCGCTTCACCAGCCTCGTGCAGCCTCTCCCGGCCGTACTGAGCCAGCGTGTCCAACAGCCGGAACCGGACGTGGCCGAGCAGCTCCTCCCGAACCAGGACCGACTTGTCCACCAGCCCCGACACGGCGTCCAGGACCTTCGCGACCGGCAATCGGTCGTCCGCACACACGCCCTCGGCCGCGTCGAGTTCGAAAGGGCCGGCGAAGACGGAGGCGCGCGCCCACAGCAGCTGTTCCTCCGGCGAGCACAGCTCGTAGCTCCCGGAGACTGCCGCTTCCAGGGAGCGGTGCCGGGAAGGGGCCGCCCGGTCGATCGCTTCCAGGAGCTCGAACCGGCCGTCGAGCCGCTGGAGGATCTCCCCTGCCGACATCATCCGGGTGCGCACCGCCGCCAGCTCGATCGCCAGCGGGAGCCCGTCCAGCCGACGGCACAGCCGCGCCACGGTCGGCCAGTTCTCCCCGGTGAGGGAGAACTCGGTCACCGCCGCCGCCCGCTCAGCGAACAACGCCATGGCGGGGTACTCCGCCAGCGCACCGGGCCCGGAGCCGCTGGGCCCGTCAGCGTCCGCCGCGGGCACCGGCAGTGTGGACACCGACCGCACGTACTCACCCGTGACACCGAGCCGTTGCCGGCTGGTCGCCAGCATCCGTACGCCCGGAGCGGCCCGGAGCACGCTGTTCATCAGCCGCGCACAGGCGTCCACGACGTGCTCGCAGTTGTCGAACACCAGGAGCATCTGCCGGTCGCGGAGGAAGTGCGTAATGACCTCGGTCTGGTCACCACCAGACTGGTCCCGGACCGCAAGCACCTCGCCCACCAGATAGGGCAGCAGCTCCCCCTCCCGGAGCTGGGCGACGTCCACGAACCGGATCCCGTCGGCGAAGGCCCTGCGCACCTCGGTGGCCACCCGCAGTGCCAGCCGCGTCTTCCCGACCCCGCCGGGACCGATCAGCGTCACCATCCGGGCACGCGAAAAAAGCGCCCTCACCTCGCTGACCTCGTGTTTCCGCCCCACGAAGCTCGTCAGCTCGGTAGGCAGACCGACCGGGCACTCTTGCTTGGCGGCACCCACGCATGTACGTTATGCAACTTTTGCGCACTGCGTCAAACAAGGAAACCGGACCGGAGAAAGCACACCGTCCGGAGCCGTCACTGCGTGTGCTGTGGTGAGCCGGAATGCGACATCACCGCACCGTGAAGGCGAGGGTGCCGTCGCGGATCTGCCAGCCACCTCCCGATGAGGCCTGCTGGACTGATCGCGCACTGCCCTGCCTCTCACCGGACGGAACATGATGCCTGCAACCGCCGCCACTCCGGTCAACGGCCAACGCTCCTCCCCATCCTTCCCCGCTGACGGGGGTGGCTGGGCATGGTCTCGGTGATGCTGGGGATCTTCGCCACCGTCACCAACGAGATCCTGCCGACCGGTCTGCTGACCAGCGCCGTTCTCTCCCAGCGGTACAAGGTCCCCGCGCTGTCCACGCTGATCGTCGTCGACCCGGCCGGCAAGGTCACCTTCAAGGCCACCGACCCCGGCCCGGACCAGATCCCGACCGCCTTGCAGAAGCCGGGCGCGAGGTGAACGGCCTGCTCGCCCTCGCGTTCGCCGCCGGGATGATCGCCCCGGTCAACCCGTGCGGGTTCGCCCTGCTGCCCGCCTGGATCACCTACGCTCTCGACGACGGCGACACCTCACCCCTGCCGGTGCGCCTCGCCCGTGCGCTGCGGTCCGGGGCAGCCCTCACCGTCGGCTTCGCCGTCACCCTCGCGGCGGCCGGGCTCGTCGTCAGCGCTGGCGCCCGGCCCGGATCCAAGCGGCCCTGGCGCCGGGCCTTCCGCAACCATGGTGCCGTTCTCCAGATCACGGCCCCATCGCCCACCACGGCCAGCCCCGCTGCGGCCGCCGCCGGCCTCGTGCAACTGGGCGTCGTGCAGCTCAGCTTCGGCGGCAGCGGCACCTGGTGAACGCCGTACGCGCAAGCGCGTGAAAGCCCGCCCCGCCCGGCTATCGGGGCCGAAGGCTTCCACGATGTCGGACCTGAGCTCCTCCAAGTGGGTGTGTCAATTCAACGGCCCTGTCTCGGATTCGGTGGAAGCCCACCGGGCGGGTGCACCGCGTGATCGGCGTCGACGAATTCGCGCTGTGCCGGCGGCACCGCTATGCCACCGTGGTCATCGACGCCGAGACCCATGAGCGGATCGACGTGCTGCCCGACCGCACAGCCGACACCCTGGAAGCGTTGCTGCGCGAACATCCGGGCATCGAGGTCGTATGCCGTGACGGCTCCGATGTGCCCTCATCGCCGCGGCATCGGTGTGTCAACCGTCCGCGCCCGTACGGATATTCCGGATCGTTCCTGTCGCCGTGCAGCCTGCACCGACATCCAACGGGTGCTTCGTTCTGCGCGAAAGTTGCGCGATGCGCGCAGTCGCCGTCAGGGTGCCCCTCACGGCCGCGTGGCAGCCGGAAGTGGCAAAAATAGGGGACTGATTCCGCAATATCCCTATAGCTAACGGCAGTTCGGCCAGAGGCGGCCGACGTGGAGCTCTTGTTGGATCGTCAAATCCGTGCAGCTGAACTGTTGACAGGTGACTTCCATCGCCGCAATATGAGCAAAATCTTGCAGCAGCGCCCTGGTAGATCACAGGCCCCGTCAACCAGAGGACGAGCATTGCACCCACACTCCTCCAGGCGCGGCAGGCTCCTGGCCGCCGCGCTGGCCCTGGCGCTCATGCCTACCGTCTCCGCCGTTCTCACCCCGTCCGCCCAGGCCGACCCGGCGGACCGAATCAAGGTGACCCAGCGCGGAGACGACGTCACCGTGTCTGTCCCCGCCACGAAGGGGGCGCCCGGATACACGGTCGATGTCGCCACCGACAGGCTGGCACTGACCACCTCGCGCGGCGGCAAGCCCCTGCTCGGCACCGCCGTTGGGGACAGCGGCGGACTGCGATTCAGGTCCGGCGGAAGCTGGCAGCACGCCACAAAGGTCACCGACTGGTCATGGAAGAAGGGTGTCCTCAGCCTCACCGCCGCCACCACACTCGACGGTGCCACCGTCACCGCGCACCTGACGCCCAAGGCCGACCGCTACCAACTGAACTGGGACGTCGACGGCGGTAGCCCCGACCAACTCGGCCTCGTCTACGACCTCTCGTCGGCGGGCCACTGGTACGGGCACGGTGAGGCGCTGACGCCGCAGGGAGGCCCGGGCACCGACCAGCCGTGGCCGCTCGACAGCGGCGAGGTCAAGGACGAGGCGTTCGGCCCGGCCTCTTACCACATGGTCGACCCGTTCTGGTACACCTCCAGCGCGACCGGTCTGCGCGTTGACACCGGCAGGACGATGGACGTTTCCATCAACGGGCACAAGGACGGCCTGGGCCGCTTCACGGTCGAGTCCGCGGAGACCTACAAGGCGACGGTGTTCGTCGAGTCCACGCCGCTGGAGGTCTACCGTGACTACGTCGGCGTCGTCGGCAAGCCGAGCAAGAGCGACGCCACCTACGAGCAGTACGCCAAGCCGCTATGGAACTCGTGGGCGCAGTTCTACACCAATGTCGACCAGGACAAGCTCCTCGACTACGCCACCGACCTCCACAAGAACGGCGTGGACGGGCACACCATCCAGCTCGACGACAAGTGGGAGTCCGGATACGGGAACCTGACCTTCGACAAGAAGACCTTCCCCGACCCCAAGGGCATGTCCGCCAAGATCCACAACATGGGGTTCGACTTCGGCATCTGGGTCACCTTGTGGATCAATCTGGACTCCGACAACTACCAGTACGCGGTCGACCACGGGTACCTGCTCAAGGACGCCAAGGACACGAGCAAGCCGTGCAAGGTCACCTGGTGGAACGGCAATGCCGGGATCATCGATCTGGCGAACCCGGACGCCAAGGCCTGGTACGTCGGCAACCTGAAGAAGCTCATGAGCGACAACGAGATCGACGGGCTGAAGTTCGACACCCGCTTCTTCGACGACGCCTGCGCCCCGCACAGCGGCCACCAGGCCGCGGACTACCAGAGGCTCGGCGCGCAGCTCGCCGATGAGTTCGACCTTCAGGGCTCGGGCATCCGGGTGCACTGGGGCGAGATGGGACACAAGGCCGGCTTCGTCACCCGGCAGGTGGACAAGGGCACCAACTGGGAGTCCCTGCGCGCATCCGTGACCCAGAACCTCGCGATCTCCACCATCGGCTACCCGTTCATCGAGTCCGACATGATCGGCGGCTCCGGCAGCCACCCCGCCCCGTCCAAGGGTGTGCTGGTGCGCTGGGCCCAGTCGGCCTCGCTGATGCCGCTGATGTACTCCTCGACATCCCCGGTGGACACCAACGATGTGACCACCGGCCAGAAAGTCGTCTACGACCAGGAGACCATCGACCTCTACCAGAAGGCGATCAAGGCCCATGAGCGGCTCGCCCCCTACATCTGGGACCAGGTCCAGCACACGGTGGCCACCGGCGACCCGATCATGCGTCCACTGTTCTTCGACTACCCGAAGGACCGCAAGAGCTACAGCGTCGGCGACGAGTGGATGCTCGGCCCGGCCGTGCTCGCCGCTCCCAACCTCACCAACAAGGCCTCCCGCACGGTCTACCTGCCGGCCGGCGCCTGGTACGACGTCAACCACGGAACCGTGATCCACGGCCCCAGGACGCTCACCGGATACGGGGCGCCGCTCGGCGTCACCCCGGCGTTCGTCAACCTCAAGGCCAAGGGCGCCGGCAAGGCCGTTCGGGCGCTCAAGCGCCACGACGTGCCGGCCGCGGGCATCGCGATCAGCCCGGAATCCCCGTCCACCGGCAGCGGTACCCCGTTCAAGGTCACCACCACGGCGGCCAACTGGAGCGACCGGCCGATCCTGGGCGTCAAGGCGGCCCTGAAGGTGCCCGACGGCTGGACCGCCGAGGCCACCACCGCGGCCACCGCACGCATGCTCAACAACGGCGCGGCCCTGACCACCGACTGGACGGTGACTCCGGCGGAGCAGGCCCGGTGGGGCAGCCACGACATCACGGCCGAGGTGACGTACGACTACGGCAAGGAGGTCTCGGACACTGTCCAGGCGCAGGTGAAGGCCGTCCCGGGCAGTGTCATGGCGCCCTACAGGACAACAGCCACCACCGACGCCAAGTACGGCCAGGCCGGTGACCAGATCGCGATCTGGGCCGGCGGGCAGGACCTGTCCGGCGGGCAGGACGAGAAGGGCGCCGTCTACCTCGACGACGTGGCCGGTCCCAAGGCCACCGTGCAGGCCGAGGTGACCTCCCAGGAGGGCATCACCCCCGCCGGCAAGGCCGGGATCGCCGTGGCCAACGACCTCACCGCACCGGAGAAGGGCGGCTACGCGGTGCTGGTCATGACGAACAAGTACGGCCTGGAGTTCATGACCGACAGCAATGGCGACGGACGGCTCGACACCTGGGCCGGCGGCGGCGCCACCTACCACCCGGCCCATCTGAAGCTGACCCGCGACGGCGCCACCTACACGGCGTACGCCAGCAAGGACGGACGGACGTGGACCCAGGTCGGCACCGCCCAGGTGCCGTCGGCATCCGGTACCGGTGACGCCGGGATGGTGGCCAGTGCGGTCAACCTCTTCTACCCCGGCGAGACCGTGGAGGCGCACTTCCGCGACTTCGAAGTCACATCATGACCCCGCGTCCCGACTCCCGAGTCATGGACCCACCTCCTGGACGCACGTGCCGGCAGCGGCCTCCTGGCACCCGCGCCCACCCCCCTTGCACCTCCCCCTCGGCCCCGGCAGGTCCACCCACCCGTGCCGGGGCCTCGTACCGAAGCGAGGAACCGACCCATGGCACGTATGTCCACCGTCATCGCCGCCTTCGTCGCGGGGGTCGCCGTGGCCGCGAGCACCGTCGCGGTCGCGCGTAACGGCACCGACACCACCGACCTCAACTCCAAACCCACCACCACCTGGCTCACCGTCAAGGTGGCCGATGCCATGGGCACCAGAGACACCATCACCTGGGTCCCCACGGGATCGTTCGGCAGCTCCGCCGAGGTCCGGGTCCCGCGCTACCCCTTCAGCATCGACGGCAAGGACACCAAGGCCCTGTCCCTGTCCGCCGTGCGCAACGAGCAGGTCTCCGCACAGCTGGCGATCGCCTCCGGCCACGATCTCGGCAGCGTCCGCGCCCGGGTCGGCGATCTCACGGGCCCCGGCGGGGCGCGGCTGTCCTCCCGGTCGGCGAAGGTCCGGTTCGTCAAGTACGTGCCGGTCCAGCGGTCCAAGAGCGAGGTCGACTGGTCCGCCACCATCGACGACGTCAGCTCCGGCAAGGAGGTCTCGGGGGACCGCAACCCCGACGTGGTCGGCGACCCGCTCGAAGAGCGCCCCTACGTCGATGTGCCCGCGTACGCGGCACAGCCGCTGTGGTTCACCTTCCACATCCCCAAGGACGCCAAGCCCGGCACCTACACCGGCACCGTCAAGGTCGACGCGGACGGCAGAACCGAGGCGAGCTACCCGCTGACCATCGAGGTCGCGGACGCCACCGTGCCCGACGCCGCCACCTCCTCGTTCTTCCTCGATGTATGGGCCCAGCCGGAGACGATCGCCCAGGCGCACGGGGTCAAGCTCTGGTCCGACCGGCACTGGAAGCTCATCGAGCGATACGACCGGGACCTGGCCGGCCGCGGCCAGCGGGTCATCAACACCACCATCGTCGACAACCCCTGGCACCACCAGTGGTCGCTCGGCACCCGCCAGTCGCAGACGGCCACGCCGTACTCGAGCATGGTGGGCTGGACCTGGAACGGCAGCAGCTTCGCCTTCGACTTCTCGCGCTGGGACCGATATGTCTCGACCGCCAAAAGGGCCGGCGTCGGCCCGGAGATCGGTGCCTTCTCCATGCTGGCCTTCCAGGACGGCGAGCACCTGACCTATACCGACTCCCGTACCGGCAAGACCGTCTACGAGAACGTCGACCTCGGCGGTGCCCGCTGGCGGCAGGCCTGGGGGGCGTTCCTCCCGGCCTTCGAGGCGCACGTGAAGGCGAAGGGCTGGCTGCCGCACACCTGGCTGTCGTTCGACGAGCGGCCGGTCGACACCATGAAGGTCGTCAAGGACTTCGTCCACGAGACCGCCCCGGCCTTCGACGAGCGCATCTCCGTCGCCGGATCGATCAACACCGAGAACATCGCCTCCAACCTGTCCGTGGACTGGGGCGGCATCGACGCCATGACGCCGGAGAAGGCCGCGGAGCGGCGCAAGGCCGGGAAGATCACCACCTTCTACACCTACGGCCTGCCCGCGCACCCCAACACCCTCACCTACTCGCCCGCGGTCGAGGCCCGGATGCTGCCCTGGATCTCCGCGCAGCGGCACCTGGACGGGTTCTTGCGCTGGTCCTACAACAGCTGGACGCCCGACCCGTTCAAGCAGCCGGTGCATATCTTCAGCCAGGGCGACGAGTACCTGGTCTACCCGGGCGAGAACGGCCCGATGTCCTCCATCCGCTGGGAGCAGCTGAAGGAGGGCATCGAGGACTTCGACCTCGTCGCCCAGCTCCGGAAGAAGGACGGCGGCACGGACAGCGCCGCGCTCACCGATGCCCTCGCCACCGCCACCCGGGACCTCGACGGCCGCAAGAAGGACGTCACCGACATCGAGACCGCACGGGCGGCCGTCGTCAAGGCGCTGACCCGGTGACACACCGGACCACCTGAACGCGTGACCCGCGTGACCACCTGACGGCATGTCTGTCCAGGTCCTGTCCTCATGGCCGCGCCATCCGCTCGGAAAGGAAAAACATGCACGACAGCAACGGCGTCACCCGCAGACGGGTACTGACCGGCGCGGCCGCCATCGGCGGCGCGGTGCTCCTGGCTCCCCCGCAGGGCGCGTGGGCAGACACCTCCGAACCCTTCGACACGGCTCCCGCCGCCGCGGCCCTGCGGCGGCTGGTGCCCTGCCACCACCGGCAGGTCGAACTGCGCGCCGTCAGCCCCAAGGGCGGCGACCGCTTCCGGGTCACCGGCCGCAGAGGGCACATCACGGTGGAGGGCACCAGCCCCGCCGTGCTGCTCACCGGCTTCAACACCTACCTCACCCAGGTGGCCAAGGCCGACATCTCCTGGAACGGCGAACAGCTCGACCTGCCCCGGCTGCTCCGGGCCCCCACCCGCGAGATCAAGGGAACGGCGAACGTACGCCACCGGTTCGCACTCAACGACACCAACGACGGCTACACCGGCCCCTACCGGGGATGGCGGGCCTGGGAGCGCGAGATCGACGTGCTCGCGCTGCACGGCATCAACGCCGTCCTCGTCTACATCGGCGCGGACGCCGTCTACTACGACACCTTCCGCGAATTCGGCTACTCCGACGCCGAGATGAGGTCGTGGATCCCCGCACCATCGCACCAGCCGTGGTGGCTGCTGCAGAACATGTCCGGGTTCGGCGGCCCGGTGTCCAAACAGCTGATCGACCGGCGCGCCGCCCTCGCCGAGAAGATCGTCGCCAGGGTGCGGGAGCTCGGGATGACCCCGGTGCTGCCCGGCTACTACGGCACGGTGCCGGACGGCTTCGCCGCCAAGAACCCCGGCGCCTCGGTGGTCGAACAGGGCGCCTGGGGCGCCTTCCAGCGCCCGGACTGGCTCGACCCGCGCACCCCGGTCTTCGCCAAGGTCGCCCGCTCCTTCTACCGGCACCAGCGGGAGCGTTTCGGTGACAGCACGATGTACAAGATGGACCTGCTCCACGAGGGCGGCAAGCCCGGCGACGTGCCCGTCGGCGACGCCGCCAGGACCGTCGAGGCAGCCCTGCGCTCCGCCCACCCGAGGGCGGTCTGGGCGATCCTGGGCTGGCAGGACAACCCCCGCAAGGAGATCCTGGACGCCGTCGACAAGAGCGGGATGCTCATAGTCGACGGGCTCTCGGACCGCTACCCCGCAGTCACGGACCGCGAGAGCGACTGGGGCGGCACCCCGTACGCGTTCGGCAGCATCTGGAACTTCGGCGGGCACACCCCCATCGGCGCCAACACCCCCGACTGGGTCAGCCTCTACCCGCGCTGGAGGGACAAGAAGGACAGCGCACTGGCGGGCATCGCGATGATGCCCGAGGGAGCCGACAACAACCCCGCCGCAATGGCCCTGTTCACCGAACTGGCCTGGACCCCCGGCACCATCGGCCTCGACGACTGGTTCACCTCGTACGCGACCTCACGGTACGGCGGCAAGGACCGGCATGCCGCCGCGGCCTGGAAGGTGATCCGGGAGACCGCGTACGGAACGACCCGCGCCGACTCGTGGAGCGAGGCGGCGGACGGGCTGTTCGCGGCACGGCCGAGCCTGAGCGCCACGAAAGCCGCGTCGTGGAGCCCCGAGGCGGAGCGCTATGACACCGCGGCGTTCGACAGGGCGCTCGCCGAACTGGTCGGGGTCGCGCCCGAGCTGCGCGGCAGCTCGGCCTACCGGTACGACCTCGCCGACGTCACCCGCCAGGTGCTCTCCAACCGCGGCAGGATCCTGCTGCCGCAGATCAAGTCGGCCTACGACGCCGGTGACCGCAAGCGGTTCGCCGAGCTCACCGGGACCTGGCTGAGCTGGATGACGCTGATGGACGAGGTGCTGGCCACCAGCGAGCAGCACCTGCTCGGGCGCTGGCTGGCGGACGCCCGCTCCTGGGGCGCCACCCCCGCCGAGAAGGACCGGCTGGAGTACGACGCCCGGTCCATCATCACCACCTGGGGTGGGCGGACCAGCAGCGAGCAGGGGCTGCACGACTACGCCAACCGGGAGTGGGCCGGGCTCGTCGGCGGCCTCTACCGCACCCGCTGGAACACCTACTTCCACGAGCTGACGAACGCGCTCGCGACAGGCCGACCGCCCGCGGAGATCGACTGGTTCGAGATCGAGGACCGCTGGGCGCACCGGCACGACACCTATCCGACGAAGGCCGAAGGCGACATCCACAAACTGGCCAAGCAGGTGCTGGCCGCCTTGGCCGCCGACCCGCACCAGGTCGCGCTGACCGCGTCAGCCGACCATGTGTCGGTGACGCCGGGCAAGCCGGTCAAGGTCGCCGTGTCGTTCACCAACCGCAACGGCTTCGCCCCGGCCAAGGGCGTCGAACTGTCGGTCGAGACACCGGACGGTATGACCGCCGAGCCCGTCGGCGCCACCTCGGCGGCCTCGGTGGCTCCGGGGGATACCTTCACGGCGGCGTTCGAGGTCGGCATCACCGGGGGCGCCGACACGCTGGTCACCGCGGTGCCGGTCGCCGCCTCCTACACCTTCGGCCGCTCGGCCGGCTCAGTCGCGGCGGCGGTGCGGCTGATGGCCGGTACCGGGGTGCGCGACCCCTACCGGACCGCGTCCTTCAATGAGGCGGTCTTCGGCCAGTCGGGCGGCGCCGGGAGCGCACTCGCCATCGAGGGCGCCGGGGCCGACCTGTGGGGCGGAACCAACGAGTTCGGGGCGATCTACCGCCCCGGCGCATTTGGGGGCACCTCGACGGCGACGGTCGCGGTCGTCTCCCAGGACACCACGGGTGGCTGGGCCCGCGCGGGCCTGATCGTCCGCAACCGCCTCGCCGCGAACGGGGACGCCGGATACGTCAACCTGTCGGTGACCCCGTCCAACGGCTGTGTGCTCTCCTGGGACTCCGACGGCAACGGGACGTTCGACTCGATCGCGATGAACGGCTCCTCGGCCGCGCCCATCCATCTGCGCCTGACCCGCTCGGGTGGCAGCTACACGGGCGAGTTCAGCACGGACGGCACCACGTGGACCAAGGTCGGCACGGCCACCCCGTCCGGCGCCGCCGACACCCAGGACATCGGTGTCTTCATGACGGCGGCCAACGGCTGGACGGGCACCCGCGGCATCGCCGAGTTCAAGGACTTCACCGTCGCATAGGGGTTGTCCCCCCGACAGGGGCCGACCCAGGGGGGCGGCCCTCGTCGCTGCCCGCCGAACCGCACGCTTCCTCGGATGTGCGTGCACGGCAGGACGCCCCGCCGTGCTGGCCGCGGACCGCGAAGGGGCGGTCTTCGGCATGTGGGAAGGCAGAACACTGCGCTGGACCGTCGGCCACGGAAGCGCAACGGCGCGCCTTGAGCTGCGCACCGGTCGGCATACCGCCCATAGAGCCCTGAATTCGTCATCCTCGTCAAAGGAGGCCCGAAGCGTCTCATCGTAGGACTACGCTCACTCGGCCACCATGTCCAGCTGTCCATCCCCGGGGAGACCCCGGACATAATCCTGTCCGGCGTCGGGGCCATCCCCGCGCGCGGGGAGCAGCATGACGCCTGCCCCTCCTGTCGGTTGACGATGGGACCATCCCCGCGGGGCCTCTTGATCGATTTCAGCTCTGTGACACTCCTCCGGCTTGACGCATGCCGATATCGGAATATGATGGACCCCATGGCACGAGCAGCGACGACGTCGGACGTCTTCAACGCGATCGCCGAGCCGCAGCGCCGGGAGATCCTGCTGCTGCTGCGGGCGGGTGAGCGGCCGGTGACCGAGTTGGCCCAGGAGTTGGGGATGACCCAGCCGGGGGCGTCCAAACATCTGCGGGTGCTCCGGGAGGTCGGGCTGGTGCGGGACCGCAAGGCAGGCAAGCAGCGCCTGTATGGCCTTGACGCCCGCGGGCTGCGACCGGTCCACGAGTGGACCGGCGGGTTCGAGCGGTTCTGGAACGAGAGCTTCGGCCGGCTGGACGAGTACGTGCAGGACCTCAAGCAGGCAAGGCAGGAGGAGTGACCGATGGCAGCGACAGGACGGGACGCGTCGGCGCGGTCAGCGACGGCCGACCGCGAGATCGTGATCTCCAGGGCCATCAGTGCCCCACGGGAGCTGGTGTTCGAGGCGTTCACCGAGGTGCGGCACCTGTCGCGGTGGTGGGGACCGGAGGGGTTCACCACCACCACGCGGGCGTTCGAGTTCCGCGTCGGCGGGGAGTGGGACTTCGTGATGCACGGACCGGACGGGACGGACTACCAGGAGTGGATCTCCTGGACCGAGATCGCCCCGCCGGAGCGGATCGCGTTGCTCCACGGTGAGTCCCGCGGTGACCCGAACGCCTTCGAGTCGACCCTCACCTTCGCGCCCGACGGCGCGGCGACCCGGATCGAGATGCGCACAGTGTTCCCCACCAAGGAGCTGCGCGACGAGGCTGTCGAGAAGTACCACGCGATCGAGGGCGGCCAGCAGACCCTGAGCAACCTGGCTGCCTACGTCACCGAGATCGTTCGGAAGGGAGCGGAGGGCTGATGGCCGGAAAGGTGTTCTTCAGCGTGACGATGTCGCTGGACGGTTTCATCGCGCCCGAGTCCCTCGAGGACTTGATGGGGCAGCAGTGGATGGAACTGCAGCAGTGGATCTTCCCGCAGCGGTTCATCCGGGAGAACCTGAAGCTCGGCGAGGGCGGCGAGGAAGGGCGCGACAACGACATCGTGCGGGAGACGTTCGAGCGCACAGGCGCGAGCGTGATGGGCAAGCGCATGTTCGACGCCGGCGAGCAGGCGTGGCCGGAGGAGGCGCCGTTCCACACGCCGGTCTTCGTCGTGACGCACGAGAAGCGTGACCCCTGGGAGCGGCTGGGCGGGACCACCTTCCACTTCGTCAACGACGGCATCGAGACCGCGCTCGACCAGGCACGCGAGGCCGCCGGCGACCGGGACGTCCGCATCGCGGGCGGCGGCGCGACGATCCTGGAGTACGTGAACGCGGGCCTGGTCGACGAGTTCTCGATCGCGCTGTCACCCGTGCTGTTCGGCTCCGGGATCCGCCTGTTCGAGGGCGTGGACGCGGGCCGCGTGGCCCTGGAGCCGGTCCGCGCGGAGCCCTCCCCAAGGGTGACGCACCTGACCTACACCGTCCGGGAGCGGTAACTGTCCCGAACTCAGCGCTCTCCCGCCGAGGTCAGCTGCCCGCGGACAGCCGGCCCGCCCTGGCCGCGACGGCCCGCCCTGGCCGCGACGACGGATGGCGAGTGGAGATCGACCGCCTAGCCACCGACGTGACGGGCCCATGCAGGGATCGCCATCAGCGCCGTGGTTGGGCCGTGATCCCGTAGCCGGCCGGCGTCCAGGATGTGGACGGTGTCTGTGTAGGCGGCGATCAGGTGGAGTTCGTGAGAGACCATCGCGATCGTCATGGCGTGCTCGGTCCGCAGATGGGTGAGAAGGTTCATGACTGCGGTGGCGGTGGCAGGGTCGAGGGCGGATGTGATCTCGTCGCAGAGCAGGACGTCGGGAGCGGCGGCCAGAGCGCGGGCGATGGAGACGCGCTGACGCTGACCGCCGGAGAGCTCTGGCGGGTAGCGCCCGGCGAAGTCGCCGGGAAGTTCTACCTGCTTGAGCAGCTCGGCGATCCGGCCGGGTATGGCGGTTCGGGAAAGGCCGGCGTGCAGGCGCAGGGGCCTGGCCAGGGCGGCCGCGACGGTGTGTGAGGGGTTGAGGGCGGCCAGCGGGTTCTGTGGGACGAACTGGATACGGCGCTGGTCTTCTCGTGTACGCCGGCGCGCAGTGTGTGCCAGTGACCGTCCGTCGAGCGTCAGGTGGCCCGTGTCCGGGGGGTGCAGTCCGGCGAGGACCCGCAGGAGTGTGGTCTTCCCGGAACCTGAGGGGCCGACGATGCCGGTGGCGGACCCGGCGGGGGCGGTGAAGTCGATGGCGTCGAGGGCGGGGTGGCGGCCACCGCGGTGACGGAACGCGACGCCGACGGAGCGTGCCTGGAGCCCGTTCCTCGTGTTCTCGCGCGTGGCTGGAGTCAGGGGGGTTGGGGGCGTTGGGCGCTTCTGGGCGGGAGGGCTCCGGAATGTTGGGGAGGACAGCTGGATGACGTCGTCGGCGTAGGACCGGACGAGATCAGGGTCGTGGGTGGCCATGACGACGGCGAGGCCCCGGGTGGCTGCCAGGTCACGCAGCAAAGTGGCGATCTCGTCACGAAGGGCTGCGTCGAGTCCTGCGGTGGGTTCGTCCAGCAGCAGAACGTCGGGCGTGCGGGCGAGCGCCCGGGCAATTGCGACGCGGCGTTGCTGGCCTCCGGAGAGGGCGGTGGGACGTCGCTCGGGGAGTCCGTCGTCGACGGGGAGCCGGCATTCGCGCAGGAGGCCGAGGACGGTTGCGTCGCTGCGGTCGCGGGCTACTTCGGCCACGAGCTGACGGACCTTCATCCGTGGATTGAGAGCCGATCCGGGATCCTGCCCGACGTAGGCGACACGTGAGCGGCGCACATTCCGCAACTGTTTCGGGGGGAGTGTGGGGGTGTGGTGTCCAAGGACATCGAGTGTTCCACCGGAGATGGCGGCGCCGGGCGGGATGTGGCCGATGAGGGCGCGCAGCAGGGTTGTCTTGCCGGATCCGGAGGCGCCGGTGAGGGCGGTGACACGGCCTGCGTGGAAGGCGGCGGAGACAGTCTGCAGCAGCACAGGCCCATCCGGGACGGCGATCTTGAGATCGGTAACCGTGGCGACGGGCGACGACGCGTCTTTCTGCGAGGTCTGGTCGGTCGGGAAGGCTTGTGTGTTGTGATGCGCGGTGTCGCTCATGAGGTGGTCACCGTCCCGCGGACGAAGTGGGGCGCCAGGGTCGTGGAGGCGAGGTTGACGGTGATCGCGAGCAGCGCGATGGCAAGGCTCGGGGCCACGACGGCCCAGGGGTTGAGCAGAATGCCGGGGGCGTTCTCGCGGACCATCAGGGACCAGTCGGGGTCCGGCGGCTGCGGGCCGATCTGGAGGAAGCCGGCCATCGAGATGACGTAGGTGGCTTCGACGAACCGGAGGCCGAACAGGGCCAGGATGGTGGCGCGGAGGTTGGGCAGCAGCTCGCGCAGTGCGATGTAGGTCAGGCCTTCGCCGCGGGCCCAGGCTGCTTCGACGTAGCCGGAAGCGGCGAGGGGGGCCGCAGCACTGGCGACGATGCGCACGGCGTACGGGATGCCGAGGACGATCGCGGCGCAGATGACCGCCCAGCGTCCGCCGCCGGGCCAGGCCAGGGCGATGAGCATGATGCCGAGAATGGGCGGGAGAAGGATCGCGACATCGGCAGTGCGCTCGACCGCTCGGCCGACGGCGGGTCGCAGTACGGCGATGCAGCCCAGGAGAGTTGCCACCAGGGTGACGACGACCGCCACCAGCAACGCGCTGCCGATCAGGGCGGTGCCGCCGTGCAGTAGGCGGCTCAGGACATCGCGGCCCAGCTGGTCGCCGCCCAGGGGAGCGCCGTCGCCCGGCGCCATGTACGGGCCGGTGACGGGGGTGTCGATGGTGTGAGGGGAGAGGAAGGGGCCGCACAGGGCCAGGAGCACGAGCAGAACACCGGGGGCGATGCGAGGCAGGGTTGCGCGGGCGGATGCGGGCGACCGTTTGCGGGCCGCGGTGGTGGCGCTCATGCGCGGGCTCCCAGGGCGCGGGCGCGGATGAGGTCCGCGGCCAGCAGGATGAGGCTGATGACGGTGCCGGCGCAGATGACGACGCCGGCGATGAGCGGGGTGTCGCGGGCGGCGACGGCGCCGGCCAGGACACTGCCGATGCCGGGGTAGTTGAAGAGGGTCTCCACTACCACGGCGCCGCCCAGGAGCATGCCGGTCGAGGTGGCGATGCCGGTGGCGATGGTCGGGACGGCTCCGGGCAGGGCGTGTCGCAGGAGAACCTGGTGGGTGGGCAGCCCGTCCAGATGGGCGGCTTCGACGTGGGGGGTTGTGACCTGGTCGGCAAGGGCTCCGCGCACGATCCGTGTGTTCCAACCGGTCTGCGGGATGACCAGGGCGAGGACCGGCATGATCAGCATCGTCCAGGTCGCCGGGGAGCCGTCGGCGCCGGTGACGGTGACGGCGGGCAGCCAGCCTGTCCACAGCGACAGCACGAGGAGCAGCAGGACGGAAATGACGAACTCGGGTACGGCGAATGCCGCGGTGGCCGTGTGTCCGACGATCCGGTCGACGAGCCGTCCGGGGCGGGCCGCCGCCCAGCAGCCGAGAGCCAGGGACACCACGACCGTGATCACGAACGCACTCGCCCCCAGCAGCAGGGTGTTGGGGAAGGGGTCGGCCAGCAGCTCGGTGACGTTCTGGCCGCGCGCGGACGTGCCGAGGTCACCGGTGGGCAGTGCGGTCATCCAGTCCCAGAACCGTTCCCACAGCGGCCGGTCCAGCCCCAGCAGATGACGTCGGGCGGCCACGTCGGCCGCGCTGTCACCGCGCTCGGACGATGCCGATGCCGCGTCGCCCGGCAGTACTTCGACGGCGGCGAAGACCACGGCGAGGAGCACCACCAGCATCAGCGCACGGCGAGCGACGGCCGCTGCTGCCCTTCCGGCGAGCGCGGTGGCGCGACGCGGCGGCGTGGCCGCCCCTGCCGAAGCGGGGGCGGCCACCGTGTCGGTGTTGACCGTGGGTATCAACGAAGCCACACGTTCTCGAGCTGGACCCGGCCGTAGCCGGCGAGCTTGGGCAGGTTCTGGACCTTGGATGCCGCCAGGTCGATGCCGTCGGCCATGCCCCACAGCAGGTAGCCGGACTTGGCGAACTCGATCTGCTGGAGTTCCTTGAGCGCCGCGGCGCGGGCCGTTTCGTCGGCCGTGCCGATGACCTTGAGGTAGGAGGCGTCGAACTCCTTGTCCGCCCAGCCGGCTTCGTTCTGTCCCGCCTCGCTGACCATGGTCTTCGAAGCGAAGAAGACGACCGAGTCGTTGGTGCCCCAGTACGTGGTGTAGAAGTCGCCGTTCTTCCAGGTCTTGTCCCAGAAGGTGCCGGACTCCTGCTTGACGACCTTGATCTTGATGCCTGCCTCGCGGGCCTGGTTCGCGAAGAGGGTCGCGGACTCGGCCAGGCCGGGGATGTCCTCGGTGGTGACGAGGTCGTAGGTCTTGGACAGGTCGAACTTGGCCTCCGCAAGGAGGGACTTGGCCTGTGCCAGGTCCTTCTTGCGCTGGGGTATGTCCTTGGCCAGGTGAGGGTCCCCGGTGCCCATGATGTCGTTGGCGACTGTGCCGTAGCCGGACAGGACCTGCTTGACCATCGCGTCGCGGTCGACGACCAGGCGCATGGCCTCACGCACGCGTACGTCGGCGAACGGTCCGCTCGCCGTGCGCATCACGATCGGCATCGCCATGTCGTTGGGGCGACGCAGGACCTGGATGTCCTTGCGGCTCGCGGCAGTGCGGGCGGCGACCGCGCCGGCGTTGGAGGCCACGTCGATCTGACCGGCAAGGAGGGCGTTGGCCATGGCCTGCGGGGTTTCGAACATGGTGACCTCGATGGCATCGAGGTGCACCGCGCCGCCGTACCACTTGTCGTTCTTCACCAGGCGCGCATTGCCGCCGCGGAACCAGTCCAGCCTGAACGGACCGGTACCGGGCGCCTTCTCCACGGCCTTCTCGGCGGTGCCCTTCTTCAGCACGAACGTCGTCAGGCGGGTCAGCAGCGGCAGTTCGGCGTTGGCGTAGTCGGAGACCAGGACGACGGTGTCGGTTCCCTCGGCCCGTATGTTCTCAGGCTTGATGCCCGGCAGTCGCGCGGCGCCCGAGGGGGTGTTGCGCAGGCGCTTCAACGACCAGACGACGTCATCGGCCGTCACCGGGCTGCCGTCGTGGAAGGCGGCCCCCTTGGCGATCTTGAACTTCCAGGTCTTCAGATCGGCCGACGGCTCCCACGAAGCCGCCAGCCGGGGCTTGGTGTTGGGGTTGGCGCCGGGGATCGTGAGGGTGTCGTAGATGAGGGCCAGGATGAGGTAGTCGCTCTCGTTGGCCTGGGTGCCGTGCGGGTCGCGAGTGATGGCGCTGGCCCGGCCGAGGGCTCCGACGCGCAGTACGCCGCCGCTCTTTGGCTTGCTGCCACCGGCCGGTGCGGTGTCGGTGTCTTCCGCCCCCGAGGAGCAGGCCGCGAGCAGTGCGGTCGCGCCTATCGCTCCGCCGGCCAGAAGCAGTTGGCGCCTGTTGATGTCCACGTACGTCCCTCGATCCACTGGCAACTGGGGGTGCTTAGGTTTGCCTACCCTAATGACCCGCGGGGCTGCAACCCGCCACCCGCGATGGATCACATGTCCGATTTCAGCAACGACCTTCGTAACTAAGGTTTGCCTTACCTAAGTTTCCTGCTATGTTCGAGCCGTTCGCCGGATCCGCGCCGCCACGGTTGGTCACCAACCAGCCGTCAAATACCGCCAGTTACGAAGCCTCGCCTTCGTCGCGAGAGAACTGCGCCAGTGAACCGGCGTTCCCCCCTGCCATCCGACTGAAACGGATTCCTTCGCCATGAGCACGGCAGCCGCACCTGTCCGCACGCTCGATGCCCCCGTGGTGGGCGAACTCCGCCAGGCTGCGGAGAAACTGCTCGCCGAGTTCCGAACCTCCGCCACGAGCCCGCAGCTTCTGGTCCGGGTCCGCGAAGTCGCCCATGGGTTCAGCCAGGCATTGCGCGACGAGTGCCGCCCCGTGGACACCGCTGACGGACTGTTCGTCATCCGGGGCCTGGACGTCGATGACGAGGAAGTCGGCCCGACTCCCTCCAGCTGGGCCACGGCCGGCGACAGCGGCGCGGTGTATGACCTCGCCCTGCTGCTTCTCGCCACCGTGATGGGCAATCCCATTGCGTGGGACGGCCAGCAGGACGGCCGCTTCGTCCACAACATCGTCCCGTCCCCGGGACATGAGGCGGAGCAGACCGGCGCATCCAGCAGCGTGCTGCTGAGCCCTCACACCGAGGACGCGTTCCACCCAGGCCGCGCCCATCTGCTGATGCTCGGCTGCATGCGCAACCCCGACAACATCGCCACCACCGCGGCCAGCATCCGCAAGACCCGCCTCACCGACTCTGACACCGAAGTGCTGAAGAAGCCGGTCGTGCCGATCCTGCCCGACGACGCCTACGAAGCCGCTCAGGGCTACACGGACGAGGCCGCGCCCGCGGTACCGGCGCTGTACGCCGCCGAGGACGGGATGACGCTGCGCTTCGACCCGGCGTACACGCCGCTGGACGACGCGGACGACACCTACCGCAGCGCGTACGGACGGCTGTCGGACGAACTCGCGCGGGTGTCGGTGGCCGTCAGCCTCAGCCCCGGCGAAATCCTCGTCGTCGACAACGACATGGTCGTCCACGGCCGAGTGCCGTTCCAGGCCCGGTACGACGGAACCGACCGCTGGCTCAAGCGCGCCTCCGTCCGCGTCCCAGGGCGCCGCACACGCCCCGCGGCCGAATCCACCGAGCACGGGTACGGTCAGGCCGCCCTCGAAGCGCACGCGAGCTGAACACCCGCCCCGCACTGGAGGAAGCATCACCATGACGGACACTTCGGCCGCCCACGGCATACCGATATCCGGCGGCCCCAAGAGCCTGCGGGTCCTGTCGACCACCGACCTCGCCGGGATCGACATATCCCTCGCGGACGTGGTCGCCACCGTGGAGGGGGCGTACCGCACCCTCCACGCGGGCCAGTCCGACAACCCCCGGAAGCTGACCGTCAAGCCGCAGGACGGTCACTCGGTCTCCTACGCGATGCTCGGCCGGGACGGCTCCCGCAACGTTGTGGCGATCAAAACCTCGTACAAGCACGGCTTGGACAAGGGCCGCGAGGAACAGCGCTACTACACCGCGTTGACGATCTACGACGACACCACCGGGCTCCCGGTCGCGATGATGGACTGCTCCCGCATCGGCTCCTTGCGGACGCCCGCCGTGTCCGCCCTGCTGGCCCGCGAATGTGCGGCCCCCGCCTCCCGCTCGGCCCTGGTCATCGGAACAGGTACTCAGGGCCGCCTCGCTCTGCCGTTCCTCCTGACGACTCTGCCCGGTTTGGACCGGCTGATGGTGTTCGGGACTCACCCCGACGGCATCGCCGCCGTTCGCGAGGAGCTGCGCGTCCACTTCCCCGACCGGGACATCGAGATCGTCACCGATGTGCGGGAAGCCGCCGCGGACGCCGATGTCGTCGTCGCGACCGCCGGCGCCCACACCCTGGCTGCGGTTGAAGCGGAGTGGCTGAAGCCCGGCGCGCTGTCCGTGCTGGTCGGCCACGGACTCGCGCCCTCGACCCTGCACCGGGCTGACCGTGTCATCGCGACCAGCGAGGCGCAGATGAACGTCACCGGCACCGACATGGCCGACGTCGACGGCAAACTGCCCGCCGTCGACTCGGAGTTCCCGCCCGTACTCGCGGGAATCACCGCGGGCCGCCTCAGCAGCACGGAGCGGATCTTCGCCTACAACAGCGGCCTCGTCGTCACCGACATCGCCCTCGGGCATCACTTCGCCCAGCTGGCCATCGCCCAGGGCCTGGGCACCGAGGTGCCGCTGTGGCAGTGAGCCCCGCCCGCTGGCCCGCGCTCCCCGCCCTCGCCGACCCGGCAACGGATCAGGTGCTGGGCAGCGGGCTGCTGCCCGAACTCGCCTACGCCTTCGGCGGCCCATTCCACTTCCTGCTCCCCGACGCGTTCGACGCCAATCTCCGCGCCATGCAGGATGCGCTCGCGGCCGCAGGAGTGGACGGCTTCGTGTACTTCGCCAAGAAGGCCAACAAGGCCGCGGTGTTCGCCGAACGGGCGGCGGCGGGCGGCGCCGGCGTGGATGTCGCCTCCGTAGCTGAACTGCGTGAAGCCCTCGGTCACGGTGTACGCGGCGAGCATGTCGTGGTCACCGGCCCGGCCAAGGACGCCTCCCTGCTCCGTCCGGCGGTCCAGCACGGCGCGCTCATCGCGGCCGACGCGCTCGACGAACTCGACACGCTGATCACCATCGCACTGACCGGTCGGGTGCGCCCGGCTCGCGTCCTGCTGCGCTGCCTTCCCCCCGAGCAGCCGCACAGCCGCTTCGGGATGAACGACAGCGAACTGGCCACTGCCATGGACCGGTGTGTCCAGGCGGGGGACGCGCTGCGCATGGAGGGCTTCAGCTTCCACCTGTCCGGCTACGCCCTCCAGCCCCGCACCGACCTGGTCGGCCGTCTCGTCGAGCGATGCCTCAAAGCCCGCGTCCAGGGTCTGGAAGCCAGCCGGATCAGCATCGGCGGCGGCCTGCCCATCAGCTACACCGACGCGAGCAGTTGGCGCACCTTCCTCGCCGGGCACCACAGCCGCTACTACCACGCGGGCAAGGCATTCCAGACGGGTGACTTCTACCCCTATCACTCTCCAAAGGCCGGGCCCGTCGCCCTGGCCTCACTGCTGGCAGCCACACCCGAGGGAAGCCAGCGGTCTGTCGCCGAGATGGTGAAGGACGCCGACGTCGAGCTGCTGCTCGAACCGGGCCGCGCACTCCTCGACCAGGCCGGGGCGACCGTCTTCAGCATCCAGGGTGTCAAGGACCGGGACGGATACCAGCTCCTGACCGTCGACGGCACCAGCCTCAGCCTGTCCGAGCAGTGGTTCAACAGCGAATACCTGCCCGATCCCCGGCTCCTGCCGCAGGACACCACCGGAGCCGCCGGTGTCCACCCGGCCAGCGTCGGGGCCGCCACCTGCCTGGAGTCCGACATGATCACCTGGCGCAAGGTCGGCTTCCCCCGGCGTCCGCGCACCGGTGACCTGCTGGTGTATCCCAACACCGCCGGATACCAGATGGACTCCAATGAGTCGCCCTTCCACGACCTGCCGCTGCCGCCCAAGGTCGTCATCGACCGGACCGACCTGCCCCGCCCGCGCTGGCGCCTCGACCGCCACGTCGCGTGACCGGTCCCGCCTGCCCGCCCGCCCCCCCGCAACAGGAGCATTCGATGCCCGGAGCACTTCAGCGCCCCGCCGTGGTCTCCCGTGTGTCCGACCTCATCGGCTACACCCCCCTGCTGGAACTCGCCTCCACCGAGACAGGCAGCAGCCTGTTGCTGAAGCTGGAGATGTTCAACCCCACCGGCACGGCAAAAATCCGTATGGCCCGTGCCATGGTCACCGCCGCCGAAGAGGCCGGCGAACTGCGGACCGGCGGCAGAATCATCGAGTCCACCTCGGGCAACACGGGCCTCGGACTGGCCGTCATCGCCGCCGAACGCGGCTACACGTTCACCGCGGTGGTCGACAACCACGCCTGCGCGGACAAGCTGCGCGGCATGAAAGCCCTGGGCACCGAACTCGTCTATGTCGTCGACGACGGCACGGAGGAACTCGCCACGGCCGCCCGCGAGGAACTCGCTGAGGACATGGCCCGCGGCCAGGACAACACCATCTTCACCGAGCAGCACAACAACCCCGCCAACGGCGTCGGATACTTCCCCGTCGCCCACGAGCTCAACGAAGCTCTCGACGGGGCAATCGACGTCCTCATCGGGGCGGTCGGCACCGGCGGCGCCCTCTGCGGCACCAGCCGGGAACTGCACAAGCTGATCTCCGGCTTCACCGTCATCGGCGTCGAACCCAAGGGATCCATAGCCTTCGGCGGTCCCGCCCACGACTACTACCAGTCCGGCACAGGTACTCCCGAAGGTGCCGAGATCGGGGCCCTGGTCGACTTCGACCTGATCGACGAAGGCGTCAAGGTCGGTGACGTCGAGGCATTCGCGACATGCCGGGCCGTGGCCCGGACCGGACTGCTCATCGGAGGCTCCGCCGGCGGCGTCGTATACGAGGCGCTGACCCGCCTGCCGGCCCTTCCTCCGGGCAGCACTATGGTCGCCCTGATCAACGACGGTGGGGAGAAGTACATGGACACCGTCTTCAACGACGACTGGATGCAGGAGCGCGACCTCCTCAACGACGAGGCAGAGCGAGAAGTCGACGAACTCCTCAGCAAACTCCGCAGGAACCGATAACCCCATGCTGACCACGCTTCTCCGCGACAGCCGCGCCCTGGCCACCCTTGCCGTACCACTCGTCCTCACCCAGCTCGCCCAGGTCGCCCTGACGACCACCGACACCGTGATGATGGGCCTGCTCGGCACCCAGGAACTGGCCGCCGGTGGTCTGGCCATCGTCATCTTCAACCAGCTCCGCACCATGGGTGTCGGTCTCGTCACCTCCGTCGGCAACCAGATCGCCGCCGCCGCGGCCAGAGCGGAGAAGGACGGGCAGGGCGAAGGAGAGGCTGCGATCGAGGAAGTCCGCAAGATCGTGCGGGCCGCCCTCGCCGTCGCCACCCTCGCCGGTATCGCCGGGGCCATCCTCATGATCCTCATCGGACAGGCCCTCACCTGGCTCGGCCAGGACGCGGCCGTCGTCGACCGCACCCAGACCATGCTCATCGCGCTGGCCCCCGGTCTGCTGCCCTGCCTGTGGTTCCAGGCCATCCGCCAGTTCACCGTCGGCATGCGCCGTCCCCAGGCCCTGCTGCAGATCACCATCGCGTCCGTCGCTGTCAACGCCGGCCTCAACTGGGTACTCATCCACGGCACGTTCGGCCTGCCCCGGCTCGGCGTGACCGGCATCGGCGTCGCCACCTCCACCGTCTACCTGCTGTCCTTCATCGCCCTCTACCTCTCGGCCAAGAAGGACAGCGACCTGGCGCCGCTGCTCAGCCTGAACATCGCCAAGGCGGACCCGGCCACCGTGAAGCGCCTGATCGCACTCGGCGTGCCGATCGCTGCGACGTACGGATCCGAAGCCGGTTTCTTCTCCGTCACCGCGCTGATGGCCGGTTCCTTCGGCCCCGACGCGCTCGCCGCACACACTGCCGTCAACCAGCTCGTCTACATCGTCTTCCAGGTAGCCGTCGGGCTGTCCCACGCCGCATCCATCAACGTCAGCCGTGCACTGGCTCTTGGTCGCACGGATGACGCCCGCCGCATCAAGAACACCGCTCTGGCCTGCGCCGCCACCGTCATGACGCTCGTCGGCATCCTGTATCTCACGATCCCCCACCTGGTCCTGGCCCCCTTCCTCGACTCCGACTCCGGGCAGGCGTTGACTATCGCCACCCACCTGCTCGTCGTCACCGCCTTCCTCCAGTTCTTCGACTGCGCCCAGAACATAGGCGTCGGACTTCTGCGCGGCCTCGACGACACCAAGAGCGGATTCCGCATCACCCTCATCGGCTACTGGGCCATCGGACTGCCGGCAGCCTGGCTCCTGGCCTACCCGCTCGGCCTCGACACCCTCGGCATCTGGTTGGGACTACTCACCGGACTGGCTGCAACCGCGGTGCTCTTGCTGCGCCGCTATTCCGCCTCTCGGACCATGCGAACCACCGACCGGATCGTGTCGGCGCCCTCCACGCCGCTATAGATGACTGGCGGCCTGACCCGGCCGCGGTCCGGGGCACCGTGCGGTGCTGCCCCAGGCCCTTCACTCGGCGTCACGTGACGAACTACCTCAGGTGTCCACCGGCATGCCTCGCGCCTCCGGCACAGCGAACACGACGCCACCGCTCGTGGCCCCCACCGTTGAGGATCTCTAGGCTAGGTGCTGGTGGGCTGAAGCCGTGACTGCCTGCTGTGCTCGGCGCGGGGTGGCAGGAGGGATCTCAGCGAGGGGGAGGGCTCCAGTCCCAATTCTTCTCGCAGGATGCGGCGGCATTGTTCGAATTGGCGCAGTGCCGCACCCCTGTTGCCGGCAGCCAAATGTGCTTTCACCAGTACGCGATGAGCGCTTTCCCGCAACGGCTCGGTTCGTACGGCGGCGAGTCCGGCGGCGACAGCTTCACCGTAGCGCCGCGCTGACGTGAGTCGCTCGGTCATCGCTTCCAAGGCATAAAGTCGCAGCTGATGGTATTGCTCCTGCTCGATCAGCATCCAGTCGTTTTCCGGCCACTCCGGCAGGAGGTCCGCCGACAGGTTTGCCAGCGTCTGCATGGTGAGGATGTCATCGCACGGGCGTGCGCTGTCGAGGAGTCGGTGTGCGCGTGCAATCGCCTCGTGCAGGTCCACGGTGATGTGTCTGGAAAGGGTCAGCTCGCGCGTGGACACGTCGATGACGGGGTGGCCCATGCGTGTCACTCGCCAAAGCGATGACCTCAGGTTCGCGTTGGCACGTGACGCCGCGACATCCGGCCAGAGGATTCCGGCCACGTAGGCGCGGGATCGCGGCATGTCCTGCAAAGCCAGGAACGTGAGGAGCCGTTGAATGCTGGAGCACACCGGAATGCGTGTGTGGCCCACCGCGAGCGTGAAGCCCTTGAGCAGCCTCAAAGTAATGAGATGTGCTTGTCCGTTCATCGACGCCCCCGGTACCGATGTCGGTTTGGTGATCTCTGGTTCGGCCCGTTGAATTCCCGAGGCCATGTTACGAGCAAATTATGCCCGCAGGATCAACCAATATAGGGATGGGCGTCACAAAGGAATCAACGGAACGTCGCAGAAACGTCACCCGTCCCGTTCCAGCAGCTCATCGAGCCAGGTCCGCACCGCCAAGAGGACGTCGACGGTCTTGCTCGCCGCCGCGGGGGGCTTCTGCTCCCCGTCGACGGTCTGGATGATGCGCGCGCGGAAGCCGTCCGACCTGTCGCCTTCCACCCACACCCGAAGTATGAGGACGCCGGACCGCGTCGAGGGGGTCTCCATGAAAGAGCAAGTGTCCCTCACCGGTGTCACCCCGGCGTCGTCGGTCCGTGTCCGGTGACGTCATAGCGCGCGGCGAGGACGCATCGGTGACGCCGGTGCGACGGTTGGGTCGCGGACGGATCACAAGTGAGCCTGCATGCTCTCGGCATACGTGTTCAGCACGCGCCGGGCCGAGGGGGGCTTCGCATGGGTGACTTCGGTGTGATCGCCGATGTCTCGTCGGTCATCGTGAGCACTCTGACGCAGGCCTTGCGCGGGTTGAGCCCGGTGGATCCGCCGATCGCGGAACTGAACGACCTCTCCGAGACGGTGCAGACGCCGCCCCCCAAACTCACGGTGTTCCTCTACGAGATCGCCGAGGACCCCACCTCCCGCAACCGGCCTCCGGTGCGCTCCCAGCCGCCCGAACCGCTGACCGCCCGCAAGTCGCCGATGGCCCTGCTGCTGCGCTATCTGATCACTCCCTGGGGCGGAGACCAGGCGACCCAGCACCGGATGCTCGGGCGCGCTCTGCAGACCTTCTACGACGACGCGATCCTGGACGGCGCACAGTTGTCCGGCAGTCTGGCGGGCAGCGCCGACTCGCTGCACCTGACCCTGACGCCGCTGACCCTCGACCAGAAGTCCTGGGTCTGGTACGCGATCCAGAAGCCGTACCGGCTCTCGCTGAACTACGAGGTCCGCGTCGTCAACCTGGACTCGGCTGTTCAGACGGCGGTGCGGCCGGTGCGGAGCCGGACCATCGCGGGGACGGCGGCATCGTGAGCGCCTTCCTGCCCCTTGCCCGGTCGACGCTCTACAGCCCCGTCTGGCTGGTGCCGTTCGACGACTACGCACGGCGGGTGCGTGCCGCGGGCGTGGAGGTCCGCCTCGAACGGTTCGACGACGCGGGCGGCGGCTGGCTGCAACTGGACGTCCGGGCAGTGCTCACACCCAGCGGGTCCATCGCCTTTCCCGGGCTCGGCAGGCGGGCAGAGCCGTGGGTGGCCCGGCCGGAGCGTCACCGGGCCTGTTTCGCGGCCGCCGGCTACCAGCCGCTGTACCCGGCCGACGGTCAGCCGTTCTCGGCCGACCTGGTCGGCGTCGAGTTCCTGGTGTACCCGTACGACGACACCCACCCGCCCTCCGTCGAGGCCTCCCCGCGGCTGGTCCGGCTGTTGCCGGCGGTCGCCTTCCCCTATCCGCCGCGTACGCGCACGGTCCACGGTGTCGTGGTCGACGCCACCACCAGGGCGCCTGTTGTGAACGCGCTCGTCGAGGCCAGGGGGCGCACCAGCCAGGACCTGACACCGTGGCATGAACGCACCCTCTCCGACACCCGGGGAGCCTTCCGGCTCGCCCTGCGGTGGGAGGGCGAGAAGGCCGCCGAGCACGCCGTCGAGGAGACATTCCGCCTGGAGGCCACCGAGCGGCCGGGCCGGACCGGGTCGCTGGTCGTGCACCTGCCCCAGGACGCAGAGCGTCAGCACGTCATCGAGATCCGTGAGCAGTGAGGAGCCCATACATGGCCGAGTATCTGAGCCCCGGGGTCTATATCGAGGAGATCGACGCGGGGCCCCGCCCGATCGCGGGGGTGAGCACCAGCACCGCCGGGATGGTCGGGGTCACCGCGCGCGGCCCGTACACCGGCAAACCCAAACTGGTCACCAACTTCCTGGAGTTCCAGAACACCTTCGGAAGTTTCCTGCCCGAGCCGGAAGCCTCCGTGCGGGACGCGTGGGCGAACAACCCTTCCGAAGGCGGCCGTTGGTGGCTGTTCCCGCTGGCCGTCAAGGGCTTCTTCGACAACGGCGGCCAGCGTCTCTACATCAAGCGGGTCGCCAGCGCCCTGGCCAAACCCGCCTCGGGCGTCCTCGGCCAGGGCCTGGTGAGCCACATCGCCGTCGACGCCGCGCGCGGCGCGACCAGTCTGCAGCTGGGCCACCTGGTCGGCTTTGCCGGCGTCGGTCAGCAGATCGAGATCTTCCGCGGCGACGATCAGCAGACGATCCACACCGCCACGGTCTCCGGCTATGACATGGCCACGCGCCGCGTCACGCTGGGCGCCGCGCTGCCCGCCGAGGTCAGGGCGGCTCGCGGGGACTACGTCCAGGTCGGGGCGCGCGGCACCGAGCAGACACTGCGCTTCTCTGCGGTCAGCCCCGGTGCATGGGGCGCGGCCGTCCAGGTCCGCGTCCAGCCGATGGTCGGCGCCGCGCTGCCTGTGCTGCCCGACCCGCAGGAGGGCGCCCTGTTCATCACGCGCCTGGTCGCGGACGCGGAGGCGGACAGCCAGACGGTCGAGGTGGCCGCGGTGCCCGGGCTCGACCCGGACGAACTGCCCGCCGATGTCTGGGCCCAGATCGGCTCCGCCCGATTCAAAGTCCAGGTGGGCCAGCCCGCCGACGGCAAGGTCACGCTGTCCCTCCCGGCCGGAACCGAGCACCCCGCGTGGGAGACCGGGCTCACAGTGCGCCGGGTGCGCCGGGGCAACACTGGGGCGGGGCGGACCCTCAGGGTCGGCGGCGCGAGCAGGCTGTACGAGGGCGCCGTCGTCCAACTCGACGACGGCACCACCCTGACCGCCGTGAACCTCTCGATGGTCACAGGCGACGCCGTCACCTTCGACCGCGACGTACCGGGGACGTTCTTCGAGACCGACCGGATCCATCTGATCGAGGCCGAGGTCAGCACCCGGTTCACCGACTCGGGCGGCACGGCCGTCACCGAGACCTTCCCGGGCCTCCGCCTGACGGGCGACACCCCGTCGAACCTGGTGACCGCCCTGGCCGGCCGATCGCAGCTGGTACGGGCCACCGCGCTGCCAGGACTGTCCACCGACCCCACGCTGTTCCCGGTACCCGCCATCGGCTCCTGGCTCACCCTCGCCGACGGCGACGACGCGTACGAGTCCCTGAGCGTGGCCGACTTCGTCGGCACCGACGGCGGCAGCGGGCGGCGCACCGGAATCGTCGCGCTGGAGGACATCGACGAGGTGGCGGTCTGCGCGGTGCCCGGCATGTGGTCCGGCACAGTGGAGTCGAGCCTGGTCACCCACTGCGAACAGCTCAAGGACCGGTTCGCGATCCTCGACGCGCGCGACGGCCTCGACATGGAGGGCATCCAGGCGTTCCGCGAGCCGTTCGACACCAAGTACGCGGCGCTCTACTACCCGTGGCTGGTCACCCGTGACCCCTCCGCCAACCGCGACGTCGAGGTGCCGCCGTCGGGCCACATGGCCGGTATCTACGCCCGCGTCGACGTCGAGCGCGGCGTGCACAAGGCACCGGCCAACGTGGTCGTGCGGGGCATCCGGCAGACCGACGGCTTCGCCCAGGACATCACCAGGCGCCATCAGGACCTGCTGAACCCCAAGGGGATCAACGCGCTCAGGTTCTTCCCGGGCCTGGGCCACCGGGTGTGGGGCGCGCGCACGCTCTCCTCGGACAGCTCGTGGAAGTACGTGAACGTCCGGCGGCTCTTCCTCTACCTGGAGGAGTCCATCGACGAGGGCACCCAGTGGGTGGTCTTCGAGCCCAACGACGAGTCGCTGTGGGCCCTGGTCCGCCAGACGGTCACCAACTTCCTCACCACGGTCTGGCGCAGCGGCGCACTCGCCGGCACCACCGCCGACGAGGCGTTCTTCGTCGCCTGCGACCGCACCACGATGACCGAGGACGACCTGGCCAACGGCCGTCTGGTCTGCGTCATCGGTATCGCGCCGGTCTTCCCAGCCGAGTTCGTGATCTTCCGGATCCAGCAGAAGACCCGCGAGACCCAGCTCGCCTGAGCATCCGACCGAGGAACACCAAGGATGAGGAGGGACCGCCATGCCGCCCGTGACCAGGGACGACCCGTACGCGTCCTATAACTTCCAGATCATCGTGACCAACGTCAGCGACGACGGTGTCGCGGTGAGCGGTTCTTTCACCGAGGCCAGCGGCCTTGAGCTGGAGATCCCGCCGATCGAGTACCGCAACGGGAGCGAGGACATCACCGTCCGCAAGATCCCGGGACTGAAGAAGTACACCAACCTCACGTTCAAGCGCGGCATCACCGGCCATGTCGGCTTTTGGAACTGGGTGGTCGAGGCGCTCAACGGCAAGGTGCGGCGCACCTCCGGTTCGATCGTGCTCTTCGACGAGAACCGCCAGGAGGCCATGCGCTGGAACTTCGACCGGGGCTGGCCCACCAAGTACACCGGCCCGACCCTGAGTGCCACCAAGAACGAGATCGCCATGGAGACGCTCGTCCTGGCGGTCGAGAAGCTGGAGATCGACGCCTGACATGACCAGCGAAGCGCTTCCCGGCGTGTCCCTGACGTTTCCACCGCTCGGCTCCGGCGCGGAGCCGCTGCGCACGGATGTGGCGGCGTTCCTGGGCCGGCTCCACCGGGGCCCGGTCGGTGCCCCGGTGCGGGTGGAGAGCTGGAACGATGTCGTGGGCACCTTCGGGCCTCCGGACGGCGCCTGCGCCACCCCGTACGCGCTGCGTGGCTTCTTCGAGAATGGCGGCCGCACGGCCTGGGTGCTCCGCGTGTCCGGGCCGGCCGCCACCGCCCGGGCGCGGTGGACGGTCGGGCCGATCGGCGGATTCCCCGCCACGCGCTACCAGGTGGTCGCCAGCAGCCCGGGGGCCTGGGCCAACGGCGGGCATGTCGAGATCCGTTACCAGGCGAGCACGGTCGCCGGACTGCCGACGGTGAGCGTTCGGGTCACGATGCCCGGCGAGGCGCCCGAGGCCTTCCCCGGTCTGCCGCCCGGCGAGGTGGCCGACCGGCTTGCCGCATCCCGTTTCATCCGGCCTATCCCGGACGGACCCCCGCCCCCCGACGGGGAGCCCGGCCCGATCTCGATGTCCTGGGACCTCACCCTCGCGGGTGGCACCGAGAGCGCGCCCACCTCGGGCGAGTACGAGGATGCCGTGGCCGTTCAGGCGGAACTGCCGGAACCGGCGCTGGTGGCGCTGCCGGACCTCGGTACGGATCTGTCCGGGAGCGCGCACACCGACGTGGTGCTCGGACTGCTGCGCAGTGTCGGCCCGTTGCACGACCGCCTTGCCGTACTCGATGTACCACCCCGGCTGTCTTCCGTGGACGAGGCGGTCGACTGGGTGGGCTCGCTCACGGGGACGGGCGACAGCCGGCTCCTGGGCTGCGCGGCCGTCTACCACCCGGCGCTGCGCACCCCCGACGGCCACGGGCTGCGCACCGTCCCCGCGTCCGGGCACGTCCTGGGCGTGATCGCCCGCCTCGACGGCGAGCGCGGAGCGCACCACACGCCCGCGAACGCCGTGGTCCTGGAGGCGGTCGATCTGGCGGACGCGTTCCCCGAGCCGCAGCAGGTGCGGCTGTTCGACGCGGGCATCGATCTGGTGCGGTGCACCCGCGGGCGGGGGCTGATGGTGTGGGGCGGGCGCACACTCTCCGCCGACCCCCGCACCCGCTACATCGCGCACCGCCGTCTCGTGCATCTGCTGGTGCGCGCGATCCGGCGGGTGGCGGGCCCGCTGGTGTTCGACGTCAACTCGCTGGAGCTGCGGCTGACGTTGGTGAGGGCGATCACCTCGGTGCTGCTCTCGGCCTTCCGGGCCGGGGCTCTCGCCGGGGCCCGGCCCGAGCAGGCGTTCCGGGTGGTGTGTGACGACACCAACAACCCGCCCGAGCAGGACCCGGGGCAGCTCGTCTGCGAGATCGAGGTCGCCCCGGCCGTCCCCATGGAGTTCATCCGGCTGCGTCTCGTACTCGGCCAGGACCGAGGGTTGGAGGTGATCGAGGCATGAACCAGGACCCGCTGCCGAAGTACCGCTTCCTGGTCACCCTCGACCCCGGCGACGCGTATCTGCCCTCCGCGCAGGCGCTGCTGCTGCCGCTGGTCGCCTCCGGCGCGTTCCAGGAAGTCGCGGGCCTCGGCGCGCAGTTGGAGGTGACGAGCTATCCGGAGGGCGGCCGCAACGACTCGGTCCACCAACTGCCGCTGCGCCACTCGTGGAACCGGATCACCCTCAAGCGCGGCGTGGTGCGCGACCCGGGCCTGTGGTCCTGGTACCAGGCCGGGCTCGCCGACTCGCTCGGCGCCCGCCGCGACGGCGCGGTGATCGTGCTCGGCCCGGACGGGGTGCCCGGCGCGGCCTGGGCGTTCCACGGCGGGCTCGCCGCCAGGTGGACCGGCCCGGACCTGCACGCCGAACAGAACGCGATCGCCATCGAGTCGCTGGAGATCGCCCACGAAGGGCTGACCAAGGTCCTTCAGGACACCGCGGCAAACACCTTGCCGCGACCGAACCCAGGGAGGTGACCGACGTGCCGAAGGTGACCATTCACCACCTCGAAGTGCGCTTCCAGGTGGACGGCGACGACGGTGCCGTGTTCACCCGCCTGTTCAACAAGCACATCCAGGCCTGGTCGAAGCTGTACGAGGACGAGTGCGCCCGCGCCCAGCACACCCGGACCGAACGCCGCTTCGGCGACGAGGAGGGTTGATCATGAGCGTCACGCCCGTGTCCTTCGCCCGCCAGGGCGCGGCCCAGGCCCGCCTGGAGATCGTCCGGCCAGTGATCGCCGACGAGCGGAAGCGGCGGATTCCGCTGCGGTTCAACCCCACCGACTACAAGCTGAGCAAGTCCAACACCTTCGCCGAAATCACCATCCCCGGCCTGGAGACCCCGCCCCTGCAGTACGTACGCGGCGGCACCGAGACCCTCACCGTCCAGGCGCTCGTCGACACCTCCGACACCCTGGAGAACGTCCGCAAGGCCTACGTCGACGCCCTGCGCAACCTGCTGAAGCCCGACAGCCGTGAACACGCGCCGCCGATCGTCCGGTTCGTGTGGGACGAAGAGGTCTTCACCGGCGTCGTGGAGAAACTCGACGTCAACTACCAGCTGTTCCGGCCGGACGGCGTACCGCTGCGCGCCCTGCTGGACCTCTCCCTCAAGGAGTACCGCACGGCCGCCGTGCAGGTCGCCGGCACACCGCGCTCCTCGCCCACGGTGGAGAAGAGCTATGTGGTGCGCCGCGGCGACACGCTCAGCTCCATCTCCAGCGCGCTGTATCGACGGCCCGACGCTTGGCGGGAGCTGGCGCGCGCCAACGGGATCAGCGATCCACGGGACCTACGGCCGGGCCGGGTGCTGACCGTGCCCCGGCTGCCGTGAGGAGCGCCCGATGAGCTCTCCCACGCCCGAGGTCGCCTCGCCCGACCGGTACGCGCCCGAGTTCGAGGTGCGCATCGAGGGCCTGGAGATGGACCCGTCCACCAAGAACGACATCATCGACATCAAGGTGAACAGGGATATCGACGAGATGTCCGGCTTCGACCTGACCCTCAACAACTGGGACGACGCCAACCTGCGCTTCAAGCACAGCGACTCGCCGACCTTCAAGCTCGGCGGCCGGGTATCGGTCCGGCTCGGCTACGCCGACAAGCTGCTCACCGTCGCCACCGGCACCATCTCCACGCTCAGCCCGAAGTTCACCGAGAGCGCGTCGCCCACCGTCCAGGTGAGCGGCGTGGACGGGCTGTTGAGGCTCAAGGACCGCAAGCCCACCGAGAACGAGACCAAGATCTACCGCAATCTGCCCGACTGGCGGATCGCCGAGCAGATCGCCCAGCGCAACCACCTGCGCATCGAGGTCACCAGGGAAGGTCCCACGCACGACCGCGTGGTGCAGAAGAACCAGGACGACGCGACGTTCCTGCTGGAGCGGGCCAAGAGGCTGGACTTCGACTGCTACATCCTGCCGGACCCCAGGTCGGGCGAGGACACGCTCTACTTCATCAAACCGACCGACGGCCGCGATGGCCGCCCCATTCGCGTGTACCGGCTCGCCTACGCGCCGGGGCTGTCCACCGGTCCCAGTGCCCAGCCCGATGGGCTGATCCCCAACCTGATGGAATTCACCCCGACGCTGACGGTGTCCCAGCAGGTCAGCAAGGTCACCGTGCGCGGCTGGGACCCCCGTACCAAACAGCCCATTGCGTTCACCGCGACCGCCGAGAACCTCCCCGCCGGACAGAACACCGCCGACGGGCAGAGCGGGCCGCAGGTCGCCGAGTCCACACTGCAGGGCCGCCAAGAGGTCCTGGTGGACGCTCCGGTCAGCAGCGACCAGGAGGCCCGCGAACTGGCGATCAGCCTGCTGCGGGAACGCGCGTACGAGTTCATCACCGCCACCGGCAAGGTGGCGGGCCTGCCCGAACTGCGGCCCGGCGACAACCTGGAGATCTACGGCCTCGGACGCCGGTTCTCCGGCACGTACTTCGTCAAACGCGTCGAACACACGCTCGGCATCGGTGGCTTCTTCACCCAGTTCACCGGCCGGCGCATCCACCAGGGGGACCAGTGACCACCAGGACCACACCGCGGGCCCGCTCCACCGACAAGCGGTACTACGGCGTCGTCGAAGCCCTCGTCGTGGAGAACGACGGCGACGACGAGGCACGGGTCAAGCTGAAGTTCCCGTGGTTCGACGACGTCACCGTTACCGACTGGATCCGCGTCAGCCAGCTGTACGCAGGCCACGGCTACGGCACCGTGTTCGTGCCAGAGAAGGGCGACGAGGTCCTCGTCGCCTTCGTGCACGGGGACATGCGGTTCCCGATCGTGCTCGGGGGCCTCTACAACGGCAAGGACAAGCCGCCCGCCGCCCGCACCGAAGGCCGCGACCAGAAGATGATCCGCACCAGGCACGGGCACGAGGTGCTCCTCGACGACACACGGGACAAGGCCGCCGTACGGATCACGTCGGCCGCCGGGCACGTGGTGGAGCTGGACGACCAGGGCAAGGCGATCCGGATCACCGCCGCCGAGGGCGGCAGCGTGACCGTGACCGCGCAGGGAGAGATCACCCTCAAGGCGCCGAAGGTGACGGTCGATTCCCCCTCCATCGACCTCGGCGGCGGCGCCACCGAACCCCTCGTGCTCGGCAACACACTGCTCCAGGCGTTCAACACGCACACCCACCCCTCACCCGCGGGTCCGACCGGCCCGCCAACCGTGCCGCTCACCCCCGCCGTACTGGCCAAGAAGGCGAGGACGGCATGAGCGAGGAGTTCCTCGGGACCGGCTGGCGGTTCCCGATCCTGCCCGACGCGTCCGGGCGGCTCGGGTACGCCGTCGGCGAGGAGAGCATCGAGCACTGTCTGCGGGCGCTGCTGCTCACCGGCGCGGGCGAGCGGGTCATGCGTCCCGAGCTCGGCACGCGTGCCCATGAGTTGGTGTTCGCACCCGGCAGTGTGCAGAACCTGCGCGACCTGGAGAACTCGATCTCCGCCGCCGTCCGCGACCACGAGCCGAGGGTGGAACTGGACGAGGTCCGCGCGGAGGCCGCCCCGGCCGACGAGTCGCGGATCACCGTCTCGGTCGTCTACCGCATCCGGCGCAGCAACACCAAGGCGAACCTGGTGTTCCCGTTCTACACCGGCCTCACCGGGGCGGCGGGGAGGACGACATGACCCTGCCCGCGCCCAAGCTGGACGACCTCACCTGGGCCGACATGATGGCGGCCATCCGCCGCCGGATCCCCGCCGAGTCGGACGGCGCCTGGACGCTGCATGCGCCTGTCGACCCCGGTGTCACCCTCCTCGAACTCTTCGCCTATCTCCTCGAACAGCGACTGTACTGGCTCGATCAGGTGCCGGACGCGCTGGTCGTCGCCATACTGCGGCTGCTCGGCCTCGAACCGCCGCACCCCGCCCGGTCCGCCGCCACCGTGCTGTGCCTCGCGGCACGGCAGACGGGCACCGCCGTTCCGGTCGCCCCCGCCGGGACGGCGCTCACCCGCGACCCGGCGGGCCAGGTCGTCTTCACCCTCGACGACGACGTGGCCGTCTTCCCTCTCGCCGAGCAGGGCGAGGTCACCGTATGGGCCGACCGTGACCGCACGGCGGACCTGCGGGCCCGCCGAGGCATCCCGCTCCTGACAGGCGACGGCGCTCCCGCCCGGGCCCGGTTCACCCTGCCGCTCACCGGGGCACACCCCGCGCCCGGCCCGCTCAGCCTGCTGTTCGAACTGGAAGCGCCCGCCGCGTCCACGGCGTCGTGGCTGCCCGGGGCGGTCGCCGATGTGCCGCCGCCCGCGGAGCTGACCTGGTCCTGGTTCCGGCCGGGCACCGACACCTCCGGCTTGTTCGAGAAGGTCGAGGACGGCACGGCCGGGCTCAGGCGCTCCGGAGTCGTACGCCTCCACCCGCCCTCCGGCTGGACCACCCAGGACAGCGGGATCCTCCTGTCCACCCCGACCGCGACCCATGCCGCCCCGCCGCGCCTGCTCCAGCTCGCCGTCAACGTGTCCGCCGCGCACCACCGTCAGCGGCGCACCGCCGCCGGCGTACTCCAGGAGCAGCTCGACGCCTGGCTCAAGCTGCCGGGCCGGCACCTCGTCCTGCCGGAAGCCGCCGAGCGCCTCCTGGAGGCGAGCCTGCGGCTCGCGGGGGAGGAGTGGTGGCCGGTGCCGGACTTCACCTTCGGCGGGCCGGCCGACCGGATCTTCGTGCTCGACCGGACCGAGGGCGCCCTGGTGTTCGGCGACGGCCTCACCGGCCGCATCCCCCGCCCGGGCCAGGCAGCAAGCGTCGAGTACGCGATCGGCGGCGGCCCGGGCGGCAATGGCGGCATCACCGCGAACTGGGTCCCGGCCGGGGAACCCACAGCGGCGATCACGGCCGCCAGCCTCGTACGCGCCGAAGGCGGCGCCGAGGCGGAGACCGTCGCCGAGGCGCGGCAGCGCGCGGCGGCATCCCTGGGCGAGGTGACCCGTGCGGTCACCGCCGACGACTTCGTCACCCTCGCCCGTACGACACCGGGCGTCGCCATCGCGCGCGCATACGCCTCCCTGGGCGAGCACCCCGGCTTCCCGTGCACCCCGGTGCCCGGCGCGGTCACCGTGCACCTCGTGCCGGCGGTGCCGCGCGACGACCTGGCCCGCGAGGACTTCGTCGCCGCGCCGCGCCCCGACCCGGGCATGCTGTGCGCGGTCGCCAAGCGGCTGGAGGGGGCGCGGCTGCTCACCTCCGAGGTCTTCGTCCGCGCGCCCAGCTACCGCGATGTGGCGCTGCGCGCCGACCTGTCGGGCGACCCGGCCGACCGCGCCCGGGTGTCCGCCGTGCTCACCGAGGCGCTGCGCCGCTTCCTCGATCCGCTCGTGGGCGGCGACGACCAGGACGGCTGGCCGTTCGGGCAGCCGCTGCGGCCCTCGGCCCTGCTGCGGGCCGCGCAGCGCGCGCTGGGGGACCTCGCGGACGTGTCCGCTGTGGCCATCGGCCTGGACGGGGCCGCCCCGGATGAGGACTGCCAGGAAGTGCCGCTCGGGCCCGGTGAACTACCCGTCCTGCGGGCGGTCCGCACCCGGATCGTGCCCACCACTGAACCGGGAGAGGGGCTGGCATGACCGGCGACGTCTGGTGGGAGAAGGCCGCGCGTGAGAAGGAGGGACGGGTCGTGCCGGGCCCCGGGCCGACCGGTGTCCAGCCCGAGTTGACCGAGGCGACCCGTGAGGCGGTCCGCGCGGCCGTACGCGGCAGGATCGCGGGCCACACCCCGGACTGGACCGACCCCGACCGCCAGGATGCCGGTGTCGCGCTGGTGCGCCTCTTCGGCACCCAGGCGGAACCCGTACTCACGCGCGTCAACCGGTTGCCGGAGAAGGTGCTGGCCGAGCATCTGACGACGGCCGGGGTGCATCGGCGCCCGGCCGGAGCGGCGGCCGCCCTCCTGGAGTTCACCGTGAACCCGCCCGATGGCGCCTCCGTCCTCGTACCCGCCGGGTTTCAGAGCGCGGCGCCGGGCCCGGCAGGGCAGGTGGTGTACGAGACGGACCAGGACCTGTACGCCACACCGGCCGCCCTCGCCGCCCTCGCGGTGCAGGAGGCGGGAACGCTGGAGACCCTGCCGCTGGGAGCGGCCGGGCCCAGCCGCCCGTTCGCGCCGTTCGGCGTCGATCCCGAGCCCGGCAACGGTCTGTGGATCGGGCTCGCCGGGACGGCCGCCCCCTACCCGAGCCTCACGCTGGGCTTCGTGGTCGTCGCCGCTCCGCCCGCGCCCGCCGAATCCGGTGGTCTGGTGCCCCTGCCACTGCCTCCCGCGCCGCTGCTGCGCTGGGACGTCCTGGACGGCAACCGGCTGGTTCCCGCCGAACTGGTACGCGACTCCACGGCCGCCTTCCGGGCGAGCGGGACAGTCGAGCTGCGCATCCCGCGCTCGTGGGAGCCGGGCAGCCCGCCCGGCTCCCGGCCCAGGCCCCCGCTGCGCTGGCTGCGCCTGCGGATCGCGCACGGCGCCTTCGACGGACCGGCGCCGATACTGTCAGGGCTGCGGCTGAACATGGTCGCCGCCACGGCCGCCCGCACCATCAGGGACGAGCCGCTGCAGCCGATCCAGGACACCGGAGCAAGCGGCCGCCGACGCATGACGCTCAGCCAGGTGCCCATCCTCGCCGGATCCGTGGTCATCGAGGTCGACGACGACCGCTGCACCGACGTGTTCGGCACCACGGCCGGATCCGCCTCCCGGTGGCAGGAGGCGGAGAGCCTGGCCACCCATGGCGCCGACGACCGGGTCTTCACCGTGGACCACGAGAGCGGCGAGGTGACCTTCGGGGATGGTGTCCACGGTGCGGCCGTCCCGCCCGGCTTCCGCAACGTCCGCGCGGTGCGCTACCGCGTGGGCGGCGGCAGCGTTGGAGCCGTGCGCGCGGGCTCCGTCACCGCGGTGGTGACCGCGCTGCCGTACGTCGTCGGCGTGAACAACCCCTTCCCGGCCTCGGGAGGCACAGATGCCGAGCCCGACGCCGACGCGATGCGCCGGGGGGTGGGCGAACTGCGCGCCCGGGGCCGGGCCGTGGCGCCGGCCGACTACGGCCTGCTGGCCACCCGCTCGCCCGGCGCGTCGGTGGCCCGCGCCCGAGGCGTGCCCGGCCTGCACCCCGACTTCGCCGGAGCGCCGATCCCCGGCGTTGTGGGGGTCCTCGTCGTACCGCCGCTGCCGCCAGGCGACGACCACGACCCGGCTGAGCCGCCGGTGCCCACCGCCGCGACGCTGCGGGCCGTCGCCGACTTCCTCACCCGCGAAGCCGCCCCCGCCGGGGTCACGGTGGTGACGGCCCCCGCGCCGTACCGCCGGGTCGCCGTCGAGTCCTGGATCACCCTCGACCCGGACCTCGACCGCGCCGCGGTCCTGATCAGGGCGGGCGACGCCGTGCGTACCTATCTGGATCCGCTGCGCGGTGGGGAGGACGGCGCGGGCTGGCCGTTTGGCGGGGCCCTGCGGCACACAGCACTGGTCCGGCGCCTCTTCGCGGTCGACGGAGTCCTGGCCGTCTCCCGGCTCTCGCTCACCATCGACGGAGTCCGGCTGCCGCCCTGCACCGACCACGCCCTCCCGCCCCATCACCTCGTCTGGCCGGAGCGCCCCCTGCTCATCCCGGTAGGAGACCGGCCATGACGTGCACACCACACCCCGCGACCTTCCGCCTCCTCGACGCGTACGTCGGCTGGGACGAGACCCCCGCCGGGAGCGAGCCCGGCACGGGCGGCATCGTCGGGTTCGACGACCCGGCCGGGATCCGGCTCGCCTACCAGGGCACCGCGCCGGAAGGCCCCACCAGGGCCCAGCTCCTGCCGTGGTTCCCCGACCCGCGCCTCGCGCCCGGGTGCGGGCCGTGCGCCTGGTATCTGCTCGTGCCCCAGGAGCGGCGGCTGCTGCGCCGTGACGTCTGTACCGGGGCTTTCACCCCCGTATGGCCGCTCGAGTGCGACCCGGGCCTGCTGCGCGAGCCGGTTTCGGTGGCCGCGCGCGGACACCGGCTGGCCGTGGTGGAGTCTGACCGGGTGCTCGTCTGGCGCCGCGAGGGCGACCAGCTCGCCGGAGTGATCCGGGTGCGGCGGCCCCGATGGGCCGCGCTCGCGCCCGGCGACGAGATCCTGATCGCCTGCCAGGGCAGCACAGACCTGCGCCGGTTCGACTCGACGGGCGGCTTCCGCGGGGTGCTGCGCACCGGCGCCCGGGGCGAGATCGTCGGCCTGCGCACCGGACCGGAGCGCACGGTATGGCTGCTCACCGACGACGGCGCCCGGCTGAGGATCTACCGGGGCGCTCACGGCCGCCCCTTCCGCACCGCGACCGTGGACGAACTGGCCGAGGCCCTGCCGCCGTCCACACTTACCTCGTTGGACGCGGATGGGTTCTGCCTGGGTGACAAGGGCTCCGACGGGCCCGAGACGCACTGCTACACGTGGCGGGGTCTGCCCCGGGACACTGTGCCGGGGCCCACCGATGTGTATGTGACCGGCGGCTCGTACCTCACCACCCTGATCGACAGCGGTATCTCGCGCTGCCGCTGGCACCGCGTGCGCGTCGACGCCGACGTGCCCGCCGGCACGGCGGTCTCCACCGAGATCGTGGTGACCGAGGACGGCCGCTATGAGCAGAGCGACTGGCAGGCAGCTGCTGCGGGCGTCGGGGACTTCCTCGCCGACCAGCCGCCCGGCCGCTTCCTGCGACTGCGGCTACGGCTGTCGGGCGACGGCGGCGCGACCCCGCTCGTGCACCGGATCCGGCTGGACTTCCCCCGGGTCACCAGCGCCGACCTGTTGCCGCCCGCCTTCCGCCAGGACCCCGCCGCCGACGACTTCACCGAGCGGTTCCTGTCCCTGTTCGACGCCACGTTCGCCGAGCTGGACCGGGTCATCGAACGGTATCCGGCCCTCCTCGATCCGGGCGGAGTCCCCGATCGTGTGCTGCCGTGGCTCGCCGGACTGCTGGGCCTGTCGTTCGAGGCGGGCTGGGACGCGCGGACCCGGCGTGCGCTGCTGGCCGCGGCCCCGGAGCTGTACCGGCGACGGGGCACACCGTGGGCGCTGCGCGAGGCGGTGCGCATCGTGTTCGGGGTGACCCCGGTCATCGACGAGCTGGCCGGGCACCGCCGCTGGGCGCAGCTGCGCGCGGCCGTCGGCTGCGCCGGGCCGGGCCCGGCACCAGGGCAGGGGCCGGATCCCGGGCCCGGCCAGGGGCTGGGCGCCGTACGGCTGTTCGGGCGCTCGGCGAGTCGCTTCCGGGTCGGCGGCTCGGCTTTGGATGCGGCACCGCTGCGCGCGTTCGGGGATCCGGACAGCGATCCGCTGACCGCGCACGCGCACCGGTTCCGGGTGCTGCTGCCCGCCGGATCGGCGGACGCGACCGCGCTGAGGCGGCTGGTGGAGCGCCAAGCGCCCGCGCACACGGTGGGGTCGGTACGCACCGGCGGCGTGGGCTTCGTGGTCGGCTCCCGCTCCACGGTCGGCGTGGACACCGCATTCGTCCCGCTGCCGCCACCCGTGCTCGGCGGCACCAGACCGCTGCGGCTGAACCGTGACGGGGTGCTCAGGCCGGGACCCAGAGGATTGCGCCGAGGGGTGGGCGTGGGAGTCGTCTCCGCCGTCGGTGCGCATACGCAAGTGTCATGAGAGGACGGGGCGATGACCCAGACAGGGAAACAGGCGACAGCGGAGTTCGACGCGCCGCCGCTGCGCAGGCTGCGCTACTTCCACGGCCAGATGCTGGGCGCCAGGGACTTCCAGCGTGAACAGGAGTACCACCGCGAGAAGTTGAAGCTGCGCATGCGTTGCCTGCTCGGCTACGGCGTGGTGTGCGGGCTGCACGTGGAGCCGGTGCCGCAGGACGACGACTGTGCGCCCGGTGGCGACGAGCACACGACGGCGGCCGGCGAGTCCGTTCCGGCCGAGGAGAGCGCCGCGGAGCCGGAGCACACCCGGCACAGGGCCAAGGTGAGGATCACCCCTGGCCTCGCCGTGGACTGCGACGGCAACGAGGTCGTGGTGCGGGGCGGGTGCGTGATCGACCTGTGGAAGGCGCTGCCCCCCGACGAGCGGGACACCGACACCGTCTGGGTCGGCATCCGGTACGCCGAGCGGCCCGTCGAGGCCACCCGTGCCGTCTACAACGACGGCTGCGCGGACACCTCCGACTGCGAGTTCGGCTGGACGGAGGAGTGCTACAAGGTGTGCGTCACCGGTTGCGAGCCGCCGGTGGACGAACGCTGCGACACCTGCTGCTCTCGGTGCGAGCACAAAACGCTGTGGCTGGCCAGGATCGACTCCGCAGACCGGCACGAGCCGGTGCGCCAGGACCGGATCCATATGAACGTGCGCCGCCCGTTCGGCCGCCATCTGCCCACGGTGATCACCGGTATCAACTGGATCCACGGCCACACCTACACCGTCGACGAGGCCAAGGCGCTGCTCGGCACCCAGGACGAGGACGCCGGGCTCGTGGTGCGGTTCTCCTCCGACGTGCGCACCGACACACTGCGGCCTGGAGTGGTGGAGCTCCAGGTGATCGAGGGCGGCAGCGGCCGCAACGCCTCCACCTGGTACATGGGCGGCACCTTCGCCGAACCGGATGCCGAGTGCGGGGAGTTCACCCAGGAGTTCCGCTACCGCCAGACCACGCGCGAGACGCTGCAGGACGGCGACCGCGTCATGATCACCGTCCGCGCCGCGTTCATCCTGGACCGCTGCTGCCGCCCGGTCGACGGCACCCATGTGGGCGGACGCGTACCGAGCATCGACGCCGACACGGACGCGTCCGCGGCCCGCGCGGGGTGCGACCTCCCGCCGTCCGGCATCGGGCCCTGGACGTCCGGCACCGGTGCGGGCGGGGACGTCTTCGAGAGCTGGTTCTTCGTGAAGGAGCACTGATCATGCCCACAGACTGCGGATGCGGATGCGGTGGCGACGCCACCCGGACCTCCGCCTTCGTACGCCCTCGCTTCTTCGCGGGCCAGCTTCTGACCGAGGACGACCTCAGCCTGCTGGTCGACTACACCACCGCGAAGAGCAGACTGCGCAACCGTTCCCTGTTCGGACCGGGTGTCGTCTGCGGCCTCGGCGTCACCTGCGCCCCCTGCGGCGGCGGAACCGTGACGGTCCACCCCGGGCACGCGCTCGACTGCGCCGGGAACGACATCGTGCTGCCCTGCACCGAACAGGTCGACGTACGGGCCCTGGTGCAGGAACAGCGCATCAGCGCTCTCGGCGTGGACTGCGGGGAGGACTGCGACGACGAAGGCGGGCGCCGCTACGGCCTCTATGTGCGCTACCACGAGCTCTCCGTCGAGCCGGTGGCGCCGTACGCCACGGAGGAGCCCTGCCCCTCACCGGGCTGCGTGCCCTCCAGGATCCAGGAGGGGTTCCGCTTCGTCGTCAGGTGCGACGACTTCGAGGACCACCGCCACAACCCCGGCACCCGGCTGCTCGCCAGCATCGGCGACCTCGCACGGGCCGGCCTGGCCCGCACCCGGGACCGACGCCTCGGCCACTACCTCGACGCCCTGTTCACCGCCTCGCTCGGCACGGGCCGGACGTTCCGTTTCGACGCCGCCGACGCCAAACGGTACGCCACCTCCCTGGCGTGGCTGCGCGAGAACGCGGGCGGCGAGGGGCCGCCTCCACCGCCGGCAGCCCGCGAGATGACCGAACACGTCCGCGCCCTCGCCAGTGGCGTGGCCCGGTTCGACACCCACGACCCGGCCGGGCAGGACCGGCTCACAAGGGAGTACCCGGACCTCGCCACCGTCCAGCAGGCCCGCGGCGCCCTGGGGGCGGCCTGCGACCGGCTCCGCGGCACCGACATGGAAGCGGCCTGGCCGGACCCCCTGCGCCGCACGCTCGCTCGCGCGGTCGTCACCGAGACCGTGGCCCGGGTCGTACCGGAACGAGGCGACCCCGACGCGCCCCTGGAAGTGCGCATGCTGGCCCAGGGCACCCCGCTGAGCCACGCGCTGCGGGTGGAGTTCCGCGCGGACCTCAGCCTGATCCGGGAGTGGCTGCTGTGCCGCCTGGACCAGGCGAGCGAGACCGGCGACTGCCGGCTGCGGCCGGAGGCCGCCGCCGTCGACGTACCGCCGCCGCTGCCGGCCCCGCCCCCGGACAGCGTGGAGAAAGCGACCATCGCCGAGGTACAGCAGATCACCGAAGCGGCGGCGGCCCTGACCGCCCTGCTGCGCCGCTTCCTGACCGACGCGGCGTGCGCCACGCTCAACCCGCCGTGCGGCGACAGCACGGACACCGACGTCCTGCTGGCGCATCTGGAGCTGGACGGCTGCGATGTCGTACGGATCTGCTCGGCCACCCGGGAACAGGTGCTGCCGGGCGGCTCGGCATACGGCGAGTGGCTGCCCAAGCTCTACCGGCTGCGTGAACTGGCCGAACGGGTCTGCTGCCAGCCCCTGCCGCGACACCAGAAGCCGACACTCCCGCCGAAGGGCGATGTGGCACGGCCGTACGCCGAAGGGCTGCTCGGCGACTGGCCGCGCACCGGGGACCTGGAGGAGATGCTGTCCCTGCTGCTCACCCCGGCACCCGGGGAGACACCGCCCAAGGCACTACACGAACAGGTCTACACGACCCCCAGCGAAGTGACGGACAGCATGCACGAGTTGGCCGTGCTGAGGACGCAGGTCGCGGATCTGACAGCCACGCTGGAAGGGCTGCGCACCCAACTGGGCAGTGCCCAGACCCAGGTGAGCACGCTTCGGGAGCAGGTTCCGGAGCGGCTCGGTCCCCGCCTCGCGGAGCTCGAAGGCGCCCCGGACCAAGCACCTGACCAGGCACGGGCCGGGGCCTCGGGCGAGCCGTCGGGCCAGGACGAGCCGGCCGAGCCCCCGGCCACGCGCACCCGCTCCTCCCGTAGCCGCAAGTCCGGGGAGAAGCCATGACGGGCCCGCTGCGCCCCGCCTTCCACGAGGGCCAGGTACTGGCGGCTGCGGACCTGTCGGCCACGGTGGACTACGCGCTCGGCCAAGCCGTCCGGCACGCGCGGCACCTGCACGAGTGGGGCATCGCCGAAGGGCTCGGCCTCCTCACCGAGCCCCGCACCGACCCGCTGACCAATGCCCGCTACGTCGCAGTGAGCGTGTCGCCCGGGATCGCCGTCGACGGCACCGGCCGCGAGGTGGTCCTCACCGATCCGGTCGTGCTGCGCGAAAGCGACTTCGAAGAGGTCAACGGAGCGGACCGGCCCACCGACGAGCCCTACCCGGTCTTCCTCACCGCGGCCGACCGGGAACCGGCCCGGGCCCCCGGGCCCCTCTCGTGCACCGGCGGCGCCACCAGGACGCGCGTGGAGGAGTCGTACCAGATCCTCTTCGGGCGCCTCGGCGACGAGCGGCTGGTCGACGAGCAGCGCCCGCCCGCGACCGGCGCCCCGCCGGCCGATCCGCCCGCCCGCTGGCTCGTCCTGCTCGGCTACGTCCGCTGGGCCAACGGCCACTTCAGCGGCGTGGAGACCACGGCGCGCGGAGTCGGCGTGCGCGGAGTCGGTGTGCGCGCGGACACCGTCTCCGCCCACTCGGGCTCGCTGACCCTGCGGACGGGCCCCTCAGCCCAGGAGGGCAAGCCCGCCCTGGTGCTGTCCGGCGGCGACCAGCCGAGCCTCGTCTTCGGCCTGTACCAGGGCAGCGGCACGGTCGCTCCGCTGATGACCGTGGCGGCCAACGGCAACCTCGCCATCGAGGGCAGCTTCAGCGGCCGGATGCCGGCCGGCAGCACACTGGTGACCTCTGGGACGGCCACCGACGGGATGCTGCTGCCGCTGCCCTCCGGTATCACCCCGGAACAGATCGCCGACGGCCAGGTCGTGATCCACGTGCAGCTGAGCCCGCGCACACCGCCGCCCGCCACGGACTCCACGCTGGTCAGCACGGTAGAAGCCGCCGTGGACGGCGACCGCAGGGTCAGGTGCCGGACACGTCTGTACGACCCCGTGGCGGCCCCGGGCGAGGTCGTCGAACGGCCCGGGGCGGTCGACTTCCTCGTCGTGGCAACCGTCGCGGCGACAAACGGAGGTGGCTGACGATGGCTCTGTCCGTGGTGTACTCGGCCGACACCGGCCATGCCGTGGGCGCGCTGGCCCTAGCCGGCGCGAGCGCCCCGCCCGATGTGGCCGCGCTCGTCGGACGCGCGCTGCCGCTGCGGGTCTCCCTGGGCGGGGGCCGCACCGCGACCCTCCCGCTGAACGCCAGACAGCTCGCCGTGGCGGCCGTGGACGACGAACCGGCCGCCCTCGCCGACCCGTTGGCATTCGGGGTCGAACTGACCCCCGAGGGCAAGCCCAAACCCACGCTGCAGCGCCTCGCATCATGGACCGGCAACGACGGAATCGCGCTGGCAAGGGACGGGCTCACCGTCACCGTGCGGGTCGCTGCTGCCGGGCCCACCAAGGTGCTCGCCCTGGTCTCCGAGGACCAGGACGCCCATGTCCTCGCCGGGGAGATCCCCGCCCAGCAGACCCAGGTGAAACTGCCGGTGACCCTCAAACCGGGCAGCACGCACGGTGTCCTGGTGCTCGTGGCCGGCTGGGCGGGCCGCCTGGATAAGACGGGGGTGACGTGAGCACACCCACCGCACGGACCGCTGACGGGCCCGGTGAGATCACGGTGCGCCGGTGCACGGTGACGGTGGTCCGGCGGGGCGGGTGGAGCTGGGGACCAGATCCGCACGGCCTGGTCCAGCAAGTGATCGACACGCTCCCGGAGCTGCTGGCAGACCACTTCGGGCCGCAGCTGACGGGCGACGGCCCGGACGTGGAGATCACCGAACTGGTGACCGTCACCGTCCGCTCGGGCGGGCCCGGGTGGCCCGGCCGGACGCACGCGCCCGCCGAGGTCCACTTCGCGCCGGTCCCGATGGTGGAGGTCCCCGGCGACGCGCCCCGCGACGCGGTGTCGTTCGAGGAGTCCTTCACCGCGGCGGCGAGTCCGTGGGCCGAGCCGACGGCCGCCACGCTCTTCGGCGAACTCACCGAGCGCGGCGAACTCGACGCGCTGCTGGCGTTGTTGCCCGAGGAATCGCTCCAAGCGTACGTGCTCGCCCTGCTCGGCGCCGACGATACGGCGGCCGCCCGGCTGCTCACGGAACTCGCCCGGCGCACCCGTGCCGGAAGGCTCCCCGAGCTGCTGCCCGAGCCTCTGCGCACCAAGGTGGCGGGCGCCGGCCCTGCGGCCCTGCCCGGGCTGCTCGCCGAGTACGTGACGTCGTCGGACTACGAAGAGGTGGCGCGGCTGGCGCGGTCCCTGGCGGGCGGGCACGACCAGGCCGCCCCGGAACTGGCTCCGCAGGCGGCCGCTGCCGCCGCGGTCCGCGCCACCGAAGAGGTACGCGTAGGGTCCGTGCTGCCGTTCCTGCTCGCCGGACCCCTGGCACGCATCGGGTACCTCGACGCGATCGGCCCCGCCCTGGCCGCAGTCGAACTGGCCGAGGACGCCCCGCTGTTCGCCTCGGCAGTGGCGTACAAGGTCCTGGGCGTGACCGCGCGCGGCTGGCGCCGCGCGGAACAGGACAGCGAGGCGGCCGCCGCCTTTGCCGGGCTGCAACCGCCCGTCCCCGAGGAGCGCCTGACCGCGTTCGCCCGCGCCGTACGCCCCGCGCTCCCGGTGCTCGACGGCGTCCTGGCGCTCGCGGTGTGCCGCGGCCACGACCTCACCGACCCACTCCTCCTCACCGGGGCCGACGACGGGCTCTTCCTCGTCGACGCCCAGGGCATGTTCCCGATCGCCTGGGCGGCGGACCTCGCGGCGCTGCTGCCGTGCTGGCAGGCCTGCGGGCGGCCGCCCGTGCTGATCTGCGATGGCCCCCTGCCCCCCGGCACCCTGCGCGAACTGGCATCGGCGGGCGTGGCGTTCCTGACCGGCGTACGGCCGCTGCGCGGCGATCCGGTCACCCGGCTGCCCTGGCGTACGCCCCTGTGGACAGGTGCCGCACAGCAGCTGTCGGAGCCGCGCCTGGCCGCTGAACTGCCCGGCCACGCCGACCGGTTCGCCAGCCTGGTCACCGCCCTGGCCACCGAGCGCCGGGCGGTACCGCTCGCACAGGACAGCGGACTGGAGCGCACCGTCACCCTGGCCGCCGGCCTGGGTCTGGCCACGATCGCCTGGAGACTCTGGCGCGGTCGGGAGACCCCCGATCCCCTGCTGGCCCTGAGCCGCTTCGCCGACCTGGAGGCCACCGTCCGCTTCGAACCTGACGCCGTCCGGGTGCGCGTCCCGATGGGACGGCGCCACACGGACCTGCTGCGCGGCGGCCTGCTCGCCGACGTGCCCGACGTGGTCTGGCTGGGCGGTCGGACCCTGACGTTCTCGGGAGGATGAGCCACATGGGCGAACCGGCACTGGAGCACCTGCGGATCCGCCTCGCGGACATCCACCGGGCGCTGCACGCCGCCGTCGAACGGCAGACGCGGATCGCGGCTCGCCTCACCCGGCCGGACCTCGCACCGTACTGCGTGACCGACGAGCAGGTCGAGGTGCTGCTCGGCGAGGTGCGCGCGTTCACCGACACCATGGCCGGGCCCGCCGCACCCCAGCGGCCCGAGCCGGCCGCCGAACGGGACCTGAGGCGGCGCGCGTCGGCCGAGGGCAGGGCCCTGCCGCTGGACGCACTGGCCACCAGGTTCGGCCTGACCCACGCCGAGCAGGACGCCCTCCTCCTGGTGGCCGCGCCCGAACTGGACCGCGGCTACGAGCGGATCTACGCGTACATCGTGGACAACCTGAACCGGCGACTGCCCAGTGTGGAACTGCTGGTCACGGTGGTGGCGTTGAGCGCGGAGGACGGATCGGAGGACGGATCGGAGGACGGATCGGAGTGCGAGGCGGGGGAGCCGAGCGCCGCCGCCCGCCTCGCGCTGCGCCGCGCGCTCGGACCGGCCGGGTCGCTGCGCCGGTACGGCCTGCTGCGCACCTACGGAGAGTCCGCGCTCGAGCTCGCCCAGGAACTGGTCCTGGGCCCCGGTGTGCTGGACTTCCTACTGGGCTGGGGCGCGGACGTCGGACTGCTCGGCCACGACCCGGGCGAGGTCTCCCAGCAGGAGCCGGGGGTTCTCTCCCCGTACCTCTCCTCGGACCGGCTCACCCGGCTCGGCCGGGGGCTCGGCTCGGGCGACATCGACCTCGCCGGGCTGTGGGGCTGCCCGCCCGACGGCCAGCTCGACGCCGTCCACGCGCTTGCCCGTGCGGCGGGAGCACCGCTGAGGTGCCTGACCGCCGATCCCGAAGCCGACCTGCGGACCGCCGCCGCACTGGGCGCGTTGCTGTGGATCCCCACCGACGACCTGCACGGCGAGGCGCACCGACAGCACGCCGACGCGGTGTCCGCCGCCCTGCTCCGCTCGCGGGCCCCGGTGTGCCTGACCGGCCTGAAGCCCTGGCGCCCGCCGGGGCTGCTCGCCGCCCGCGCGTACGCTGAACTCACGTTGCCCACACCGGAGTTGATTGACCGCCGGGCGATGTGGTCGGCCGCCCTGCCGGACCTGAACGGCACGCTCCTCGAAGACCTGGCCGTCCGCTACCGGATGAGCGGCGGCGAACTGCGCGCCGTGGCATCGGTGGCCGGGGCCGGGGCGCGCCTAGCGGGCAACGGGTACCCGGAGCCGGTCGTCGACCACGTGGAGCCCGCCATCGCCACCGTCATCCGGGGACGCGGCGGCAGTGCGGTGCACTCGGTCGTGCCCCGTCGCACCGTGGACGACCTCGTCCTGCCGCACGTGCAGTTCACCCAGATCCTGGAGATCGCCTCGGCGTGCCGCGCATGGCCCCGGATCGCCGAGACCTGGGGCTTCGCCCGCCGCTCGGCGCACGGCGGGGTCAAGGCGCTCTTCACCGGCGAGCCCGGCACCGGCAAGACCCTGTCCGCCGAGATCGTCACCGGCATGCTCGGCCTGGAGCTGCTGAAGGTGGACCTCGCCCAGATCGTCTCCAAGTGGGTGGGGGAGACGGAGAAGAACCTGGAGGCCGCGTTCCGGCAGGCCGAGGAGAGCCACGCGGTGCTGCTCTTCGACGAGGCCGACTCGTTGTTCGGCAAGCGCGGAGAGGTCAAACACGGCACCGACCGGTACGCCAACCTCGAAGTCGGCTATCTGCTCCAGCGGCTGGAGGCCAGCGACGGCCTGGTCATCCTGACCAGCAACCTCAAGGACAACATCGACGTGGCGTTCACCCGCCGCTTCCACTTCGTGGTCCACTTCCCCCGGCCGGCCGCCGCCGAGCGACGCAGGCTGTGGCGGCTGGCGTTCCCCGAGGAGGCCCCGCTCGCGCCCGACGTGGACCTGGACGTGCTGGCCCGCTTGGACATGACGGGCGCCGGCATCACGGCGGCGGCACGCACCGCCGCCCTGGCCGCCGCGGACAGGGACAGCGCCACGATCAGCATGCGCCATGTCGTACGGGGCGTGGCCCGCCAGTTCCAACGCGAGGCCCGCCTGCTCCGCCCGGGCGAACTCGGCCCGCACGCCCATCTGCTGGACGACGCATCCCAGGGGTGACACCTATGCTGCCCGCCGAACCCCCGCTCTCCCTCCACCTCCTGTCCCCGGTTCCCCCGGCGAGGACGGCAGAAACCGCGACGGCGACCCGCCAGACAGCGCCGGCCACGGCGCCGGCACCCCTGAGCAACGCGACGATGGCCCGGTCGGTACATACCCGGGCCCTGGTGGGCGCCGCGCTCCTGGCAGGTCACGACCAGTCGGGCAATGCGGCGGTGGTGACGGCGGCCCTCCGGACGATGCCAGGTGCGGCGCCGCCCAGGGTGATCGTGCCCATGACGTGACGGTGCGCTGATCCTCAGTCCCTCTGTCGCCCGGCGGCCTGGCGCTCGGCTACCTGTCTCTGCAGCTCGCGGACTCGCTCGAGCGACTCGTATGCCTCCTCGACCTCGTCGTCGTCCACCGACCCGGCGCCCCAGTTAGACGGATTCTCCTGCTGCCGCTCAAGCTCTCGGGCGGATTCCGCGTGCTCCTTGTGCAGGACATCGAGCACTGAGTCCTCACAGGCCAAGGCACTGTGCGCGGCGCCGGTCCGGAAGAGGCGGAAGGCCGTGGAGCGGCCTGCCCGGAGTTCGCTGAGCCGGTAGCAGACGAGCCGGTCGTCCCTCCCCAGCACGGCAGAAGGGATGCGCAGGAGGGGCAGTAGGTCGGGATCCTCGGTCAGGAGCCGCAATTCGACGTCCACCAGACTGTTGGGCGTCTCCTGCGGACCGCCACGGTCTGGCGGAAGGGCCAGCTGCCACGGCTGGTTGGTGAAGCGGGCCAGCAGGCCCAGTCGCCAGAGCCCGCCACCGACGAGCACGAAGACCTCTTCGGGGAAGTCGACGCCGTAGCACGCGCGCAGCACCTCGCGCGGGCCGAGCCCGTCCCTGTACAGGGCCTCTGCCAGCCGGACCATCGACCCGTAGTCGTCGCGTGAGGCCTCGGCGCGCAGCCGCTCCAGCACGTCATCGGTCATCGTGGTCCTCCCTGGCCCCCTGACTCCATCATGCCTTGCAGCGCCCTTGCCCTTCCTCCAGGGGCATCGCCGTGTCCCTTATCTCGGAGGCTTCTTCGTGACGTCGTCCAGGACCCGGCTGATGCGTTTCCAGAGACCGGAGAGTTCCGGTGCGGTCATCGCCGAGATGATCTCCTTGGTGATCTCGTGCGCCTTCCCGATGGCCTGCCTGTACCGCTCGTTCTCCCGTCCGATGTCGCTGCCGACCATCTCGATGACGCTGACCTCCAGCTGCTGCAGTTGTGCCCGCACAGCCGGGCTACTGACGTTCAGCCTCGGGTTGTCGGCCATCAGCATGGCAACGTTCTCGACGTGAACGAAGACGGTGGTCAGCAGTTCCCTTTGGACGTCCTGGCCCAGTCTGGCGGCGCGGGAGAACTCCCTGGCCAGGGTTCGGGCGCTGGCCGTCGTCTGCGATTGGATGAGGAGTGCGTACATCCGGTGTGCGACGCGGATGTCCACTTCTCGACCCCTTTGGAGCATCCGTCCCCGCAGGGCCCGACGGACGTTCGCCACCGTAACCGTGAGTCCCCGGGCGTGATCATCGGGCAGCGGGCTGGTGCCGGTGCTGGCGTCCGGGGCGTACACCACCGAGAAGTCCTCGCCGAAGAGCTTCATCATCATGTCCCGTAGGGCGCGTCCCTCGGCGCTGCGGACCCCGAAGGTCTTGCCCTGGACCTCGAGCAGGGCACGCATCCGGGCGTTCTGGAAAATCCCGTTGGGGTGGGACCGGTCCCACGCCTTGATGAGCATGTTCGGCTCGGTCGGGTACAGCATCTGGGGGTACTTCCTGGCGATGGCCTCCCGGACAGCCCGGTCCAGGCCGTTCGCCAGCCTCGTCAGCTGCTTCGCGCGGCGGTCCGCGTTCTTGCCCCAGTCGAAGCCCTCGAAGTGGTAGCCGCCGATGGTCAGCAGCGGGTGCCGGTCCATGCCGGACAGCACCTTCTCGTACGCCTTGAGGACGCCCTTCCCGCTGATGGTGGCGACGCCGGTGTCGGCGTCCTGGCTCACGATGTGGACCTGATTGTTCACCTCTCGGAGGAGCTCCACCGCCCTGTTGGTGTACGACGAGCCGAGCACCTCCTCGCGGAAGAGGCCGTAGGGGAGCGCCCCCTTGTCGCGCATGCCCTTCTCGTTGGCCTCGGCGCGCTTCTTGTTGCGGCCTCGCAGATGTTGGTAGGCGGCGCGCACCTCTTCGATGTCGACCGGGGTCTTCTCCTTGGCCCTGATCCACTGGGGCGTCCACAGAAAGCCGAACACCGCAAGCAGGAGTTCGGGTTTCCGGTCGACGCTGTTCACGGCGTTCCGGATGGCGTCGCCCTCCTGCGGGTTGAGCCGCTCGAACGTGTTGATGCCGATGACCACGGCAGTCCGTGCCGCCGCCAGATCCTGGGCGTTCTTGGCCCCGGTGTCCTGCCACCCCTGGTCCAGGTAGCGAGTCGCCACGTCCTTCTTGATCTCACCGGGGATGGCCGCCATGTTGACGACGAAGCCGATCCAGCGGTCACTGGCCTCCATGGTGAAGGGCACCATGATTGCCCGCAGCTGGACGACCGAGTGCGGGTGCCTCCTGGTGGTGAAGCGGCCGCTGGCCTTGCCGATCTTGTACGGGAAGAGGTCCTTGTAGGAGGTTCGCTTCGTGGGGTTGATGGCCGCTGTGACGAAGTAGGTGCCGGGGGCGGCCCGCTCCAACTGGATCCGGGTGAGGCGGTGCCGCTTCTTGATGTCCGGCAGTCCCTGGCGTACGGAATCCTCCGTCGCCCCCTCCGCATCGAGCAGCCGCGTGGCTTCGCGCACGGCGGCGTCGAGGGCGCGCAGCATGTCCTTCCTGGACCGCTTGGCGGCAGGCTTCTTCCTCGGGTCGGGCCTGTCCTTTCGCTGCGGCCGGCGCCGGTCCGGACGTCGACGCCGGTCCGGGCGGCGCTTGCGCGGCCTGCGCGGCTTGTCCGGCCGCTTGCGATCCGGGCGGGGCTTCGGCTTCGACTTCGGCTTCTCGAACTTCGACTTGATCTTGGCCCACAGCTTCTTCACCAGGCCGACGATTTTGTCGATCACCCAGTCCACCGCCCGGTCGACCGGCTTGGACAGGGCCTGGACGATCTGCTTGACCTTGGCGGCGATGCCGCCGACGCCGAGGAGGGCGGCCAGGAAGCCGAGCAGGACCGGGATGGAGCGGACCAGGGCGCGTTCGATCAGGCCCGGTACGCCGCCGCTGCCGCCCCGTGCGATCGCGATGACCGCGTCGAGCACGGCGTTGACGAACTCGAAGATCTGGCGTGCCTGGGTGACGATGAAGCGCACGATGTCGATGATCAGCTTCACCGCCCGGACGAGCGCCGAGGCGGGGTTGAGCAGCGAGATCACCCACATGATGCCGGCGACCACGATCGTGGGGGTGACGTAGGCGATGACCTTGTCCAGGAGGTCCTTGCGTAGATCGCCCACGCGGGTTTGGAGGTCGTCCCACATGGCGGCGACGCCGCGTTTGCGGACATCCGCGACCAGCGGCAGCGAGGTCTCGGCAGCCGCGATCGCGGGTTCCATGCCCGGGGCCTTGCGGGTGATGCGGGCGCGGATGTTGGTCCAGGTCAGCCCGAGCAGGCCGGTGAGCATCTTCACCACGCCCTGGGTGTCGAACTTCGCCGGCAGCTCGATGCCCGCCTCGGCCGTCTTGCCCAACAGCCAGGACAGAATGCCCTGTTGGAGATGGTGACCGATGTTCCGGAGGAACTGCCGCAGGCCGGCGCCGACGGCGGAGACCAGGTTGCGCAGGAAGCCGATCGGGTCCTTCAGGATCAGCATCACGGCCGAGGCAGCCTTGGCGAGGACCGACAGCAGCAGCCGCTTCAGCTCCAGAATGGTGTTGATCACGGCCTTGACCGCGTCCATGGCCTTGGCCACCAGGCCCTTGTTCTTCTCCTTCTCCGCGGCGATCTCGTCGTCGACGGCCTTGAGCGCCTCGGTGTACTTGGTGGCCAGCGTGTCCACCAGCTGGGTGCCCTTGTCGTCCACGGACTGCGTGAGTTCGTCGAACTTGTCGGTGAACTCGGCCGCCGCCTGCCGTCCGATGGATCGCAGGTCCGCCGGGAGCTTGCGCACCGCGGTCTGCATCTCGGTCCGGCCCTGTGCGATGCGCCGCTTGGCCCGGTTCAGCTCCGCGCCGATGGAGTCGGCGACCCCGGAGATCACCTGCCGCATCCGGCGTACGTAGTTGTCGCGAGCCTCCTCGAAGATCTTGTCCGCCTCCGCGGGCAGCCCGGCGAACTTGTCCCGCACCCAGCGAAGCTTGCCCCTCACGCCCGAGTAGCGGCGGTCCTTGTACTCGTCCATCTTCCGCTTGTGCTCGGCGGTGAACGCATCCCGGGCCGCTTTCTCGCCCCGGCCGAACTGGTCGTCCACGAGCTTGTCGAGGCCTTCGAGGATCGCCTCGACGTCCTCCTTCATCGTGTCGAAGACGCCCTGCAGGACCGCCGTGACCTGGGCCCGCTTCTCCTCGTCCCGGCTCTTCGTGCCGGTCTTGCCCGTGTCGACCTGCTGCCCGGTGCGCACCCGCTGGGCGCCCATCGCGCCCATCGCCGCCACCCCAAGCTGCCGAGCCCGGGCGGTGGAAGCACGCAGTTCGTTCACCTCGTACTTGCGCATGGCACCCGGGGCCGTCTCGGAGTGCCGCTCGGCGATCTTCTTCTCGCCCAGTGCCTTGGCGAACGTCGGCTCGTTGGACTTCCGCAGCTGCCCCTCGGTGACCTGCGCGTGTGCCATCCGCTGGTTGACCTCGGCCGGACCGGCGGACAGATCCGTCGCGGACGGCGGCAGCTTGTCCGGTACGGCTTGCGCGGGGTTCGGCGCGCCCGGCGTGCCGGGGGGCCGGTCCGCGCTCATCGGCACGACCTTCTTGGGCACGGCCGCCGAGGTGTCCGGCGGAGCGGCGGTCCTCGTCGAGATCTGCTCGGCGGAATCCGACTTGCCCTCGCCGACCTGTCCGTGCACCTCCGCGCGGACCTCGTCCGCCTTGCCGGAGCCGGCGAACTTGTCCGCCTCGTCCAGGTTCTTCGGCGCCTTGTCCGCGATCGCCTTCTCGACCGCCCTGATGAACGCGTCCTTGTCGAAGTCCTTCGGCTTGGCCTCGTTCATCTTCTCGGCGTTGGCGGTCTTGCCCTGCGCCACCTCGTCGTCCTTGGGAGGCAGCGCAGCGTCCTGCGCCGACCCCGCCTCGGTACGCGGCGGCGGATGCGAGGCCGCGAGGGAGCGCTTCTTCTGCCGTACGTCCTTCTTCAGCACCGCGAACTTCGGATCCGCTTCGGGGCCCGACCGGGCCTTCACCTCCACGGCGCCGGGGGCCCCCGGCGCCTCGGTGCCCTGTGCCGCCGGCGGGGCGGCACCCGCCTCGCCGCGGCCGGCCGTCGCGACGGCGCTGTTGCCGACCATGTTCTGGGCGGTGGCGCCGTTTCCGGCCGGATTCGGGGCGACGCGCGCCGGCCGTCCAGGGAAGGGCGGGCCCGTCACCGGTCCGCCACCCACCAGGGCCGCCGCCACGGCCGCGTTGGACGCGGCCATCGGGGACGGTGCGGAACCTGTTGTCTCCGGCGGCTGCTTCGTCGGCGCGGATACCGCCGTCGACACCGTCGGCCGCACCGCGAGAGCCTTCGGCGCTGGCATCGGACGGAATCCCTCCCACGACATGTCGGTGGTGACAGGAGCTCGGTGCCCGGGGACATCCCCACGCAGTGTGCCAACACGGGCGTGACGGGTTCGTCACCTCCGTATCCCTCGAAGCGTCTCCGTGCGGCACGCGCGGTCGTTCCCGCACTCCGCCTCACGACTCGTCAGCCTCGCCAGCTACCGACAGCAGTTCCGCGACGAGCCCCACGGCCTGAGCGCCGTATCATCCGCGGCGGAAACAACGGACATCGCTGACCAGCAGGGATGCGGTTTGGGCTGGTGGTCAGTTTTCGGGTCCGACGGGTTTGGCGGCGCCCTCGCGGTGCTTGCGTAGCTCTCGATAGAGCGTGGAGCGGCTGATGCCGGAAGCCGGTGGCGACCTGTTCGGGGATTGCGCCGTCTTTGATCCGATCACACCCGAGTACGCGGATGGCTTCTCAGTCTGCTTCGGGTCGCCAGGATGGTGCGGCGCGGCGTGCCGAGTGCGCCGCGAGAAGGCCGATCGCCACAGCGGCGAGTGAGAAGCCGGTGGCTGCTGTGGCCAGGACTGGCCAGGAGAATTTGCCTTCTCGCAAGGAGATGACGAAGAACAATGAGTGCCAGTTGGTGATGAATGTGGCGATGCAGGTAGCGATGAGCAACGGCACGGTCAGGTACCACGTGGCGATGGTACGGAAGATTTGGGTGTTGCCGGTGAGGACGCTCAGCGGTGCCAGTCCTCGCCTGATGCGTACGAACTCGGCGGCTGCGCTGATCAGTCCTGTCACCAGCAGCAGGCTCAGACCTGTGCCGCCGAAGAGGTAGAGCCAGTAGTTAAGCCGATTCTTCTGTTGGGCGCCGATGACCCAGGATTCGCCGGGTGTTTCCACATTGATCCCGGGGAGTACGGCATAGGCGGCCTTCTCGATCTCTGCTCGGTGCCCGGGCTCGTCGGCGGTCACGATCAGCGACTGGCGGGGACGACCCGTCGGTAGTGCGCCGTTAACGGCTTGGACAGTGAGGTTGTCCTGGTAGGGGGCGGCCAGTTCTCTCAGCCGTGGGTCTTGTGTGGTGATGGGCTTGGCGGTTGTCGGGCAGGGCAGGCGCAGTGCCTTGAGGTCGTGGCAGGCGCCGGCCAGGTCGATGTGGGGGTGCTCACCTTCGGGATGGGCGGTGGTGGCCAGGAGGTGAGTCCTGTCCGGAAGAGTGCGTGCCAGGTGTTCAGTGGCGCGGGGGGTCAGGTTGCTGCTGGAGACGGTGAAGAGGGTGTCTCCCACGCGTTGGGTCAGCTGCTTGGCAGCGGCGGCGCTGTCTCCCAACCGGCTGTTCCAGACCTGCAGATGGCTGATGAGACCGATACCGATGATGAAGACCACAGAGAGGCGGACAAGCACTCCTGGATGAGCCGCGGTCCAGCGGCCGGCGATGAGGCGCCCCGGGTTCCCCTTGCGATAGCCGCTTGCGGCGATGCGCTTCCCGTTGGTGACGCTGAGCATGGCGGCAGCTGACGGCAGAGTGGCCCACATCAGAACGGTTCCGGCCAGGAAGACCACAACATCCGGACCCTTAGGAGCATATTGACTGAAGGCGATTGCCAAGACGCCGATGACGCACAAGACCAAGCGCCATTTGGGCAGGCGTGAGGAGGAGGTGCTGGGCCGTGTTGCCGTCTTCGTGCGTTGAACCCGGTGAAGTACCACGACCATAAGGAGTGTCAAGACGAGGGAGGCAACGAGCGCGGCGATCAGCTGCGGCCATGCATGGCGCAGGTCATCGGCGTTGACGATAAAGCCCGTAAAGGGCAGCCGTACGTCGGTGGCCAGCAGGACGGCGGCAGGGATGAGAGGTAGGAGTGTCCCTACGGCAGCCGGGGTGAAGGCTTCCCCTACGTTCATTACTGCTCGGTGTGTCCAGGAGGCTCCCAGGGCGTTGACGAGGTCGCTTCGGCGGTCTCGGGTGGCTGATCCGACCCGGGTGGCCACGACCAACAGAGCCAGGCCCGGTACGGCCATCAGGACTGCGATGACTCCGACAGTCTCCGCCTTGGTGTGGGGGTAGATGTCCTCGTTCATCGGGAAGAGCTGGCCGAAGCCCGTGATGTACTGCCAAGACGCCGCCGTGGGGTTGGCCGGAGGATGAGCGGGGCGGGCGTATGCGATACGTTCAGACGGTGACCTGAGCCCCTGCTTGTCGATTGTCCCGGCGTAACGGCCGTATCTGTCGAGGCTGTTGTTGTCTTTTGCCGCTTCGGCGAGTTCCGGGGACAAGAAGACCTCGCCCGGCCGAGGCCAGCGTGAGAGGCCCGGTGGCGGAGGCGTGCCGGTCGCGAGAGGCTCGACGTAGATGACGCTGTGCGGTGACGCGCCGAACGAGTCGATGGCCTCTTTCCACAAGGCTGTGGCCTGGTGCGCGCTGCTGGCCAGAAGGGGGCCTCGCGCCGTATCGCGCTGCGTGCGGCCGTCGAAGGTCGCGCTGGTGGTCACCATGGCCAGGGCGGTCAGTGCAACAGCGGCAGAGGCCATCATCAGGGCCCACATGCGCAGTCGCGTGCCGGGCGTGGTGCGTCCTGCGGCACGCCCGATCCTCAGAAGCTGGACCCAGAGCCTTCCAGGGCGGCGGAGACGTGGTGAGCGCTGGTCAGTCACGCGTGCATCCCCCGCTGGACAGGGATGAGCGTGCTCTCCTGGAGCTGGAACTCGTCGTCCGCGCAATCGGCGACCGCGGGATCGTGAGTGACTACCAGCAGCGCGCAGTCCCGCTCGCGACAGATCCGGAACAACTGGTCGGCCACGTTCTCGCGTGCTTTCGGGTCCAGCGCACCGGTGGGCTCATCCGCCAGCAGCACGGACGGCCGCGCAATGAGTGCCCGGGCCACGGCCGTGCGCTGGCGTTCTCCTCCGGAGAGCATGCCCGTTGGGGTACTGCCATGGGGCACTTCGAGTTCTTCCAGGAGCCGTGTGGCTGACTCATAGGCACGATGATGGTCGGCGCCGTCGAGGAGCATGGGCAGAGCCACGTTCTCCACTGGTGTCAGTTCGGGCAGCAGCTCGCCGAATTGGAAGACCATGCCGAGGTGCTTGCGGCGGGCCTTGGTCAGGGAGCCGGGCAGGAGTCCCGTAAGGCGATGCCCTCCTGCAGTGATCGTGCCGGAGGCCGGTTTGATCAGACCGAGCACGCACATCAGCAGTGTGGACTTGCCCGATCCACTAGGCCCGGTAACGGCCACCGACTTCCCCGGGTCCACGGTGAGGTCGACGTTGTTGAGGAGAACACGGTCTCCGACCTTATAGGTCAGGCCCTTGATTTGGAGACCGCCGCCCAGCGGAGGGGTGTGGGTCACAGCACGTCCGTATCTTGAAGTAGGCGAGCGGAGATGAAACGGACCCGTCGGGTAAGCCATGAACGGCTTACCCGACGGGCACTCAAGCGGTAACTCCGGTTACGGAGCCTTCCAACTGGAGCAGTCGTCACTGTCCCAGTCATTGTCGTCGCACGCCTTGAACTTGATGACCTTCGAGCCGTCGCCCGAGATCACGCGGGTCTTGTAGCCGCTGTGGTTCCACAGCGTGCGCAGGGTACCGGGGCTGGCCTGGCGGTAGTACTCGGCCTTGCCCGGGTCCCCGTCGTCGCTGCCGTCGTAGACGGAGATAAGGCCGTCGTCGCCGTTCCACGGGCTGGTCGCGGTCACGCCGCCGCCCTTGGCGTCAAGCGCCATCGCGGTGCTGGTCGGCACCCCTATACCGATGATCAGCGCTATGCCGGCAATCGCCTTGATTCTGCGCATAGTTGATCCCTCCCCTGTTTGAAGTGATCTGTGCGGCTCGTGTGCCGCCTGGTGCAAATGCTGATCATGGTCCGGTCAAGATTCCTTCACAAGGGATTACTCTCAGCGTGAGTGATGTCACTCAGTGGAATGTGGGGCTCCGGACTCGGCACGTCACATTCGCCACCGCGCCGTGGACCGCCCGCCGTGATTCTCGGCGCGGCCGGCGACGTGGGCGGCCCAGTCCTAGCGGATGTAGTTGAACCAGTGGGTGGTGCTGCGCAATAACTCCGAGGCATTGCCTGTACTAGACCGAAGTCATCAAACCGTGGAGACCGGGGAAGTCGCTCGCACGCGTCGAACTGACCACCACCTCGACGGCAGCCTGCTCATCCCGACCGCCACGAACCTGGCCGATATCGACCTTGCCGCTTACCCTGATGCGCCCTGGATAATTCTGCCGTCGATGCCGCGCGCTGTCGGCACGACGCCTCCTTTTTGAAGCCTCATTTCACCTTCCCTATCCGATCTACCTCAGCTCTCTCGGTTCCGCTCTGTTCCGCGCCAACCGGGAATTCAATGATGGTCATTCACACTCATGGAAGGGTTCGGCACCTCTTCCATCAACCGAAGAGATCCTGGGAGACACACGTGAGCAAGATGAAGCTGGCCAGCAGATCGGCCCGACTGGCCTCAGTGCTGGCCGTAGGCATACTTATGATGACTGGGCTGTCGGCCACGTCGGCCAATGCGGCGTCGTCCTCGGCCAACGCCGCACCCGAACTGGGGGTTCGGTTCTACCCCGATGGAAACGGCCAGTGCGATGGGCCGACGAATCCGCCGGAGCGGTGGGTCCCCGCTTCCGACTGGACCAGTACCATCCGTCTGGACACCGACAACCGCGCGGGCGGCTGTCAACTCGCCTTCGGCATCTACGACCCGTCGAACTCCCTCGCGGGCCTCACCGTCACCTACACGTGGGCGGCAGAGCCCGGCAGCGACGAAGGCCAGTGCCAAAACGCGGGCACGCATACGATCCCGATCAAGCCGTTCAAGACGTTCGGCGACGACATTCGGGTGGACACCGACGGCCGAGCGGGCTGGTGCAACCTCACCTTCACGTTGTCCGGTCGCTCGGACATTGGCGTTGGCGTGCAATTCTACGGCGACGGCGGCGGCGACGCCTCGGGACAATGCAAGAACAACATCCCGCAGGGCACCTACGACACGGCCTATGAGGGCCACCCCGTAACAGTCAGCGATGACACTGACGGCCGCGCTGGCGGCTGCTACCTGTCCCTCCGCCTGAGCCGCCTGTTCTAGTACCAACACCTCGGAGTTAGAAGGTGTCCTACGTGGTGAGGCGGACGAGGTGTTTGTAGCAGCAGAGTGCGGCGGCGAGGCCGAGAAAGGCCAGGTAGTTGCGGGGATGGCGTTCGTCGCGGGGGCTGAGTCTGCGATGGCCGGACAGCCAGGAGATGGTCCGCTTGATCACCCAACGCCGCCGGCCCAACCGTTCGCTGGACTCGAGGCCCTTGCGTGCGATGCGCACTCCGATCCGTTTGCCTCGCAGTCATTTTCGCAGGTGAGGAATGTCGTAGGCCTTGTCCGCATGCAGACGCTGAGGCTTGAAGTACCGGCCGCGGTGGGGGTCGTGTCTCGTTTGGTGACCGGCCACCATGGGCTTCAGACCTTCGCTGTCGTGGTCGTTGGCAGCGGAGACACCGACGATCAGAGGCAGTCCGTTCGCGTCCGACAGGATGTGCATCCTGGAACCCGGCTTACCCCGGTCCACGGGGCTCGGACCTGTGTGTTCGCCCCCTTTTTAGCCCGCACGTGCGCGGAGTCGAGGACGACGCGGGAGACGTCGATCAGGCCGGCGTCGTCCAACTGGTGCAGGACCGCCTCGTGCAGACGGCCCCACACACCGGCTCTCGACCAGATCATGAAACGACGGTGCGCGGTCGACTTCGATATCCCAAAGCACGGCGGCAACGCCCGCCACGAACACCCGCTGACCAGCACGTAGATGATCGCTGCGAACAGCGTCTCATCAGGCGTATTCGCAGTTCCGCCGCCTTGCGGTCGTGCCCGGTCCTCCGGGATCAACGGCCGGGCAATCTCCCACAGCCCGTCCGGAACAATCCAACTCCATGTACCCCGCCCCATGGACAGTCCACCCCGGTCCGCCGGCCGGGCACGGTGGGGAGCTGTCACGTTGTCGGGCGCGTGATCGTCTGACGGTGTGCCGGGGTGTGGTGGGGCCCTGGGTCAGGCCGCGGTGGGCCGGACGGCCGCGCCGGTGATGAGGTCCCGGAGAGTGAAGCGGAGGGTCATCTCCAAGCGGTACTGAGTGGCTGTCAGAAGATGGCGTCGGGGCCGGAAGTGGGGCGAGATGCCGCTGAACGCGGACGGGAACCGCTGGGCCGCGCCGGGTGAGCGGAAGTACTTCATGGCCCGCTCGCGTTGGCGGGTGGCTGGTGGCTGTTCCCAGCCCGGTTGTTCAGTCCCTTGTGGGAGCGGTGCCCGACCGGGGCCATGAGTTCCCGATGGGCAGCGCCGTAGCTCCTCAGCTTGTCGGTGACCAGCACCCGCGGGACGCGGCACTGCTTCTTCTGAGCTTGGCCATGAACCGCTTCGCGGCCTTCGCGTCACGCCTGGACTGCACGAGAATGTCCAGGACGTCGCCATACGAGGTCGAGGCGGATGGTGTCGCCGGGCTGGAAGTGCCGGGTGACGCGCAGCCAGCCGTCCCGCTCCGCGACGTTCTCGGGCATGCCGTTCACGAACAGGGCCGTGGCCGGCGGACCAGGCGGGCAGCCGCAGCGACAGTGTCCGTTCCGAGGCGGGGGCGGTCTCGACGGCCACGTCCACCACGCCGTGCCAGGGGTAGCCCGTGGTCACCCGCACCGTGAAGTCGTCACCGCTGTAGGTGCCGCTGGCGTACTGGTGCAGTTGCAGGCCGTCGGTGTCGGTGCTGGCGACGTGGTGCGGCAGGGGGGCGAGCGAAGCCGATGACCTTGTCGACTCTCGCCTCGGTGTCCATGAACACCGGGGCCGCGTGCACAGCGGCGACGGTTCGCTTGGTGGAAGCGGGAGATGACATCGGAGTCCTCCTCAGAGGCTGTGTGCACCAGCGGGAATCAGCCAATGAGAGGCGCCCGTGGCACATGGCCCGGATGCGGGTGAATAACCCCCGAGCACGTACGACTTCCTCCGAGCAAGGTTCCATGCCCTTGCATCCGTCTCCCGTTCAAGCGCGGCCGGTGGAGGCGAGGGGTGGGTGACCAGAAAACGCCAGGTCAGGCCAGCGTAGCGCCGATTGGGGGTGCGGGTCACCGAGGGGGTCGGCAACAAAATCGACCCCACCCCTTGCCAGATCGAGATCGTACGTGCTCGGATTAGTTCCGTCGGCGGCGCTCTCTCGCGTCGCAACCCAGGGCATCGGCCCCTGCCCACCTGGCTGGATCCATGCCCTCACTCGCATCCCCTGACCGCGCGTTCACCGCCTCTCACCCCTCCCATCCCTAGGAGCGAGACATGCTCGACCTCACCTCCGTCGACCTGCTCGACGCGTTCACCCAGGAGTTGAAGCTGTGTAGGCTCAGGCCCGGCGAGCACGTCGTCATCCTGTCCGAGCCGACCAGTCGCGGAGACTACGTCGCGGCCGCCTTCGGTGCGGCGAAGGCCTGCGGCGCGCACGTCATCGCCGCCACCGTGCCCAGTGGAAATCCCTCCCCGACGGACAGCACCCACACCGGCGCCGGCCCCGGCCTGACCGCGGTGCTGAACGACGCCACCGCCCAGGAGCTGCTCAAGGCGGCCGACCTGGTCGTGGACCTCACGCGGGAGGGCTTCATCCACGCCCCCCTGCAGCAGGAGATCCTGCGGACGGGGACCCGCATCCTCTTCGTCTGCGACGCCCCGGACGTCCTCATCCGTAACCTGCCCAAGCCGGGGGACAAGGCCGAGGTCCTCAAGGGCGTGGAGCTGGTGAAGAACGCCTCCGTGATGAGGGTGACCTCCGAGGCGGGGACGGACCTGACCGTCGAACTGCCAGGCTCCAAGCCTGAGTTCCAGGTGGGCTTCGCCGACGACCCGGGTCGCTGGGACCACTGGCCGAGCACCATGGTGCTGTGCTGGCCGCAGTTCTCCGACGGCCGGATCGTGCTGGCCGAGGGCGACATCCTGCTGCCGTTCAAGGAGTACGTGCGTCAGCCGGTCACCTTGGAGATCGCGGGCGGGCGCATCGAGAAGGTGTCCGGAGGCGCCGAGGCGCAGCTGCTGAACACATTCTTCGAGGACGCGAACGACGAATGGGCGCGCGGCCTGTCCCACATGGGCTGGGGCCTGATGCGGACCGCCGACTGGTTCGCCACCGCCCTGTACGGCAAGGAAGAGCTGATGGGCATGGACGCGCGGGCGTTCGCCGGGAACTTCCTGTGGTCCACCGGGCCGCATCCCGTGCTCGGCCGTGAGTCGTACGCGCACCTCGACATCGCCATGCGCGGCTGCACCGTGTCCGTCGACGACCAAGGCGTCGTCACCGCAGGCCGACTCGTCGACTACTGATCCCGCCTGCCGCACCTGCATCTGGAGAAACACACATGGCATCCACCCAATCGTTCGAAGTCCTCATCGTCGGAGGTGGCCTCGGCGGGATGACAGCCGCCCTGTCGCTGCGGCAGCGGGGCCTGAGCGTCACCGTGCTCGAGCAGGCACCGCAGTTCGGCGAGATCGGCGCGGGCATCCAGACGGCGCCCAACGCGAGCCGGATCCTGCTCGGGCTGGGTCTGCGCAAACAACTGGAGGCGATCCACACCGAGCCCCAGGACCAGGTGCGGCGCCGGTGGAAGGACGGCAGCGTCATCGGGCTGACCCGGCTCGGCAACCACGTGAAGCAGCGCTACAACGCCCCGTACTGGCACTACCACCGTGCCGACCTGCACGGCGTCCTCACGGAGGCCTGCGTCGACCCGACCGGTCCCGGACCGGTCGTCGAACTGCGTACCGCGAGCCGGGTCACCGAACTGGACCGCAGCAACCCCCGCCGCCCGGCCGCCGTGACCGAGGACGGCCGGCGTTTTGAAGCCGATGTGCTGATCGGCGCCGACGGCATACGTTCCCACGTCCGTGACCTGATGGGGCTGCCGGACACCCTCGAGTTCTCGGGGGAGATGGCCTTCCGGGCCCTGATCCCGGGCGACCTCATCGCCGCCGACCCGGCGACTCGTTTTCTGATGGACCACTTCCAGAGCACCATCTGGTACGGCCCCGGCCGGCACCTGGTCCACTATGTGATCCGTGGCGGTGAGTACCTCAACGTCGTCGGCTGCGTCCCGTGCACCGACGAGGTCGCCGAGAAATGGACCGCCTCCGCCACCGCCAACGATCTCGTCAGCGCCTACCCCGGCTGGGACGACCGCGTCGCGGCGATGCTGTCCAAGGCCAAGGACGACGTTCTGAGCTTCGCCCTCTACCACCGGCGCCGCGACCCCGTCTGGGTGGACGGCCACGTGGCCCTCATGGGCGACGCCTGCCACGCCATGCTGCCCTACCAGGCCCAGGGCGCCTCCCAGGCCATGGAGGACGCCGCCGTCCTGGCCGAGGAACTCGGCCGAGCCACCGCCGACGGCGTCGAGGTCGCGCTTCGCCGCTACGTCGACCGGCGTGCCAAGCACGCAGGCATGGTCCAGGACGCCTCGCTGCAGAACAAGTCCTTCTACCACTATCCGGACGGTCCCCGGCAGGAGGCCCGGGACGAGCTGCTCAGGCGCGGCTTCGACGGAGAGTCCGACGTGTCCTACGACTGGCTGTGGAGCGGCACCCCGCTCAACGACCCGGATCTGGGTGCCTACGACTACCGCTTCGCCCGCTGAGCGAGCACCGCAGCCCTCTCCGCTCACCACTCCCTTCTCTCATCCCCCTTCCCCCGGGATCCACCCTGCTTTTCCAACCCCGGTGTCCGCCCAGTGTGGGCGCGTCCCCCTTGAACACCCCCGTGGAGCACACGTGAAAACAGGCGACCAAATTGTTCAGGACCTCCCTTGGAGATGGTCGGTCCAGGGCAAGATCTTCATCATCGGCGGCCTCGGCTACTTGTTCGACGCCTACGACATCGCCCTCAACGGCTTTCTGATGCCGCTGCTGGGTGAGCACTTCGATCTGACGCTCTCCCAGCGCGGCCTCGTGGCCACCGCCAACCTGGTCGGCATGGCCCTGGGCGCGGTCATCTGGGGCGGGGTCGCCGACCGCATCGGCCGCAAGAAGGCCTTCAGCGTCACGCTGCTGATCTTCGCGGTGTTCTCGGTGCTCGGCGCCCTTTCCCCGAGCTACGCCGTCTTCCTGGCCCTCCGCTTCGTGGCCGGCATCGGACTCGGCGGCTGTATCCCCGTCGACTATGCCCTGGTGGCGGAGTTCTCCCCGCGGAAGTACCGCGGGCGGGTGCTCACCGCGCTGGACGTGTGGTGGCCGATCGGCGTGACGCTGTGCGGTCTCGTATCGACCGCCATGTTGACACTCGACAACAACTGGCGATGGATGCTCACCACGATGGCCCTCCCGGCGCTGCTGCTGTTCTGGGTGCGCCGGGGTGTCCCGGAGTCGCCGGTCTACCTCAGCAAGAAGGGCAGAGAAGCCGAGGCGCGCACCGTCATCGACGACCTGGTGGCCCGCACCGGAGCGCCTGTCGAGCCGTACGTCATCCCCGTCCCGGTGGACGAGGGCAAGGCGAAGGGGCCTCGAGTCGCATTCGAGCAGCTCCGCGACGTCTGGAGGTTCAGCGCGCGGATCACGTCTGCTGCCTGGCTGCTGTTCGCCACCGTGATGCTGGTGTACTACGCGGCGCTGAGCTGGATGCCGTCCATCCTCAAGGAGCAGGGCCTCGGCGACAGGGCCGCCTTCATGAGCACCACGCTGATGAGCGGCGTCGGTATCGTCGCGGTCCTGGCGTCCACCCTCCTGGTGGACCTGGTGGGCCGGAAGTGGCTCATCGGCGCCACGGCCCCGCTCGCCGCGCTCGCGCTGGTGGCGTTCGCGCTCCTGTTGGACATGCCCACAGGGTCCGTCGTGGCCATCGGTGTCTTTGGATTCCTGATGCAGCTGACCATCCCCGCGATGTACGCCTACGTGTCCGAGCTGTACCCGACGCTGCTGCGGGCTAGCGGCTTCGGCTGGGCGTCGTCCTTCAGCCGGGTGCTGACCGGCTTCGCACCGCTGCTGTTCGGCTCGGTGCTGTGGCCGCTGCTGGGGCTGCCCCTGACCTTCGCGGTGCTGGCCCTGGCCGTTGTGGCGGCCGTCGTCTGGACGGCGGTCGCGGCTCCCGAGACCAGGGGACGGGCGCTCGACGACGCCACCGAGGACGCGCCGGGACCCCACCGGGTCCCGGTACCGGGACCCGGTCAGGCGGTGCTCTGAGGCTTCGCCCCGCCTGACCGGGCATACCTCCCCGTCAGGTTCCGTACGACAGGAGAGACATGAAGCCCGCTTCCTTCCGCTACCACCGGGCGCGTGACGTCGAGGGCGCCGCCGTGCTCCTCGCCGAGCTGGGCGACGACGCCAAGGTCATCGCCGGCGGCCAGAGCCTGGTCGCGATGATGAGCTTCCGGCTGGCCCGGCCAGGACACCTGGTCGACATCGGCGGCCTGCGTGAGCTCGACCATCTCGGCGTCGGCGCCGACGGCGCTCTGCACATCGGGGCACTCACCACCCACCGCACGGTGGAGATCGCCCCGCCGCACGAACTGGGGGCTGGCTTCGACGTCATCCGTGACGCCATGGGGTGGATCGGCCATCTGCCGATCCGCACCCGCGGCACGGTCGGCGGCAGCATGGCGCACGGCGACCCCACGGCCGAGTGGTGTCTGCTCGCCGTACTGCTGGACGCCGAGTTCGTGGCCCACAGCCCGCGCGGCCGACGCCGTGTCCCGGCCGGGGAGTTCTTCCTCGGCTACTACACGACCGCCCTGGACCCCGACGAGATCCTGGTCGAGATCGTCTTCCCCCGTCCCGGGCCCCACGCGGCGCTCACCGAGTTCGCCGAGCGCCGCGGGGACTTCGCCATCGTGGCGGCTGCCGTCGACCTGGACGCTGGAGGTACGACCGTCCGCGGCGGCCGGGTCGCCCTCGGCGGCGTGGCCGCGATGCCGGTACGGGTCCCTGAGGCGGATGCGGTGCTGGCTGCCGGCGGCTCGTTCCGCGACTGCGCGGAAGCGGCGGCGACCGCCGTGGATCCGCCGGGCGACGCGAACGGCAGCTCCCAGTACCGCAAGCACCTCATCCGCACCCTGGTCGAACGAGCCTGCGAGGAGGCGATGTCCCGATGAAGTCCACCAAGGACGACCGGCTGGTCGGCAGGTCGGTGACCCGCCGTGAGGATCCTCGGCTGCTGACCGGGCACGGCCGTTTCGTCGACGACATCGAGCTGCCCGGCATGCTCCACGCGCAGTTCGTGCGCAGCACGATCGCCCACGGAGCGATCACCGCCGTGGATCTCACGGAAGTGCGCCGAGTGCCGGGCGTCGCCGCCGCGTTCACCGCCGCGGACCTGGCGCTGGCCGACATCATGGCCCAACTAGGCCGTCCTCTCTCGGAGTTCGTGCCGACCGCCATGCCCGTCCTCGCCCGCGACCGGGTCCGCTACGTCGGCGAGCCCATCGCCGTGGTCGTCGCCCGCGACCCGTACGCCGCCGAGGACGGCCTGGAGGCGGCCAAGGTGACGTACGAGTCCCTCCCGCCCGTCACCCACGAGGAACAGGCCCTCGCCCCCGGTGCCCCGCCGGTGCACGAGGAGGCGGTGCACAACACCCTGGTCGACGTCTCCTTGTTTGCCACCGAGGGCATCGACGGGATCTTTGACCAGGCTCCCTGCGTGGTCCGCGTGGAGGCGAGGACCGGCCGGCAGAACGCGCTGCCGCTGGAGACCCGCGGGGTGGTGGCGCAGTGGGACGACCGGGAGGAACAGCTCATCCTGCAGACCTGTACCCAGGTCCCGCACCAGGTGCGCACCGTCGCCTCACGCTGCCTGCGGCTCCATGAACGCGCGGTCCGCGTGATCGTCCCGGACATGGGCGGCGGCTTCGGCCTCAAGTGCGTGGTCGGCCGTGAGGAGATCGCCGCCGCAGCGGCGGCGCTGCGGCTCCGCCGGCCCGTGAAGTGGATCGAGGACCGCAAGGACGCCCTGTCCGCGTCCTTCCTTGCCCGCGAACAGCACTACACCGCACGCGCCGCCTTCGACGCCGAGGGCCGGATCCTGGGCCTCGACGCGGACGTGGTGTGCGACATGGGCGCCTACTCCTGCTATCCGTTCACCGCCGGCATCGAGCCGCTGATGGCCACCGCCGAGATGCCCGGCGTCTACAAGGTGCCCGCCTACCGGGTGCGCGGCCGGGCCATCACCACCAACAAGGCGCCCACCGCCCCCTACCGGGGCGTGAGCCGTCCGCAGTACGTGATGGTCATCGAGCGGCTCATGGAACGCGCCGCCCGCGAACTGGGCCTGGACCCGGTCGAGATCCGGCGCCGCAATGTCATCACCGAGTTCCCCTACACCGGCGTCAACAACATCACCTACGACCCCGGCTCGTACCTTGAGTCCCTCAACCTGTGCGAACTGGCGCTGAAGGAGGCGGGCTGGTACGACCGGCAGGCCGCCGCCCGGGCCGAGGGACGGCACATCGGGATCGGCTACAGCTGCTTCAGCGAACGCACCGGCTACGGCTCGACCGCCTTCGCCGCGCGCAAGATGGAAGTCGTGCCCGGCTTCGACCTCTCCGAGGTCCGCATGGACATCAGCGGCGCGGTCACCGTCACCACGGGCACCATGAGCCACGGGCAGAGCCACGAGACGACGATGGCGCAGATCGTCGCCGACGCGCTCGGCGTCGACATCGCCAAGGTCAAACTCCACCAGGGTGACACCGACCGCATCACCTACGGCTGGGGCACCTTCGCCAGCCGCTCGATCACCGTCGGCGGCAGCGCCGTGCGCCTGGCGGCGGCCAAGCTGGGCGACAAGCTCCGCGCGATCGCCGCCGCCGAGTGGGGCATCTCCCCGGACGAGACCGAACTTGACCGGGGCGGAGTGCGCCGCCGCGACGACCCCGACGCCGTGCTCACCCACGAGCACCTGGCCGAGACCGCGTACCTCAAGTCGCACCTGCTGCCCAAGGGCATCGACCCTGGCCTCTCCGCCACCGCCGTCTTCGACGTCTTCAACGACGGCACCTTCTCCAACGCCACCCACGGAGTCGTCGTCGAACTGCACGAGGGCACCGGTCAGGTGGAGATCCTCGCGTACGTCTGCGTCGAGGACTGCGGGGTGGCTATCAACCCGCAGGTCGTGGAGGGCCAGTGCCGCGGCGGCATCGCCCAGGGCATCGCCGGAGCGCTCTTCGAGCAGGTCACCTACGACGCGCAGGGCGAGCCGTCGGCCACCAGCTTCATGGACTACAAGGTCCCCACCGCCCACGAGATCCCCGACGTCACCATCCACCACCTTGAAACCCCCTGCGCCTTCACCGAGACCGGGGCCAAGGGCGCGGGAGAGGGCGGCACCATCGGAGCCCCCGCCGCCGTGCTCAACGCCGTCAACGACGCGCTGCGCGCCACCGGCGTCGAACTCGACAACACCCCCATCACACCGGAGACCGTCCACCGTGCCCTGACCGCACCAGCACCGGAGCAGACACCATGAACGACATCAGCGGCCTGGGCGACGACGTCCAGCTCCTCACCCTCGACGTCAACGGCACGTCGTACGAAGTGATCACCGCGCCGCGCCGCACCCTGGTGGACGTGCTCCGCCACGACCTGCGGCTGACCGGCACCCACGTCGGCTGCGAGCACGGCATCTGCGGAGCCTGCACCGTCCTCGTCGACGGGCTCCCGGCTAGGGCCTGCCTCATGTTCGCCGCACAGGCGGAGGGAGCGCGGATCACCACCGTCGAATCCCTCGCCGACCCCGACTCCGGCGAACTCAGCGACCTGCAGCGGGCCTTCACCGAACACCACGGCCTGCAGTGCGGCTTCTGCACCCCCGGATTCCTGATGCTCGCCGAAGGCTTCCTCGCGGAGCAGCCGGAGGCGTCCAAGGAGGAGATCAGGGAGGTGGTCGCCGCGAACCTGTGCCGGTGCACCGGTTACCAGACCATCGTCGAGTCGATCGAGGCCTGCGCGACCGCCCGGCGCGCCCAGCGGGCCGTTGGCACCAAGGCGACACCATGCAACTGATCAACACCGTTCCCGTCAAAGCCGCGCCCGACGCGGTGTTCGCCCTGATCAGCGACGTCCAGAGAGTGGCCTCCTGCATGCCGGGCGCCGCTCTCGAAGGCCGTGACGGCGACGCCTGGCGCGGCGCCGTCAAGATCAAAGTGGGCCCGATCACGGCCGCCTACGACGGCACCGTGCGTTTCCTGGAGGTCGACGCCGAGAAGAGGCAACTGCGTGTCCACGCCAGTGGCGCCGACACGCATGGCAGCGGTGACGCCGAGGCCGAGGTCTCTCTGGAGGTGGTCCCGACCCCGGACGGCGCGCTACTGAACCTCAGCACGGACCTGGTGATCCGCGGCAAGATCGCCCAGTTCGGCAAGGGCGCCATCGTCACTGTGTCCGACCGGATACTCCAGCAGTTCGCCCAGAACCTCGGAAACCTCCTCCTCACCCAGAGCGGGGCGGCAGCGCCCACGGCCACCGCCGCCGCAGTTTCCGCCACGTCCATTCCCGCGGCAGCCGTGGCCGCCACTATATCCGCCGAGCTCAACGGGCTGTCGCTGGTCGCGGTACCGCTGCTGAAGAAGTACGGCCCGGTGGTCGCCGCCTTCCTGTTCGGACTCCTCCAGGGCCGACTCCTGGGCAGGCGACGATGAGCGGCGGACTCTACGGTGCCGACACCGATCGCACCTACCAGAAGTCCGGCTTCGGAGCCCCGGTCCGGCGCGGCAGCCGTCCGGCGATCGTCGTGGTGGACCTGACCCGGGGCTTCACCGAGGACTCGTACCCCTCCGGCACGGATCTGACCGACGTCGTGGCCGCGACCACCTGCCTCATCAAGGCGGGGCGTCCGGCCGGCGTGCCGGTGATCTTCACCGCCATCGCCTACACCAAGGCCGAGGCGTCCGGCGAATCCGTCACCTGGCTGTGCAAGGCACCGGGTCTGCGCGAGCTGGTCGAGGGCAGCGACGCGGTGGCCGTCGACCCGCGGTTGCCCCTGCGGCAGGGACACGACCTGCTGGTGGTGAAGAAGGGGGCCTCCGCGTTCTTCGGCACCCACCTCGCCGCCACCTTGACCGGACTCGGCTGCGACACCGTCGTGGTGTGCGGCGCCACCACCAGCGGCTGCATACGCGCAACCGCCGTCGACGCCGTCCAGTCGGGCTTCTCGGTCCTGGTTCCCCACGCCTGCGTGGGCGACCGGGCCGACGGACCGGCAGACGCAGCACTGTTCGACATCCAGGCCAAGTACGGCGACGTCATCAGCCTTGAGGACGCCGTCAGCTACGTCAGCACCGCGCCCGCCCCCGCCGCCCGGCGCGCCCGCTCATGAGGAGGAGTCCCGTGTTCCAGCGATCGGTCCTGCAGACCGCGCTCGCCGATCTGGCCGACGTGCCCGCCACCAGCCGATGGGTGCACTCCGGCGGCATCCGGCTGCACGCCCTCGACTACGGCGGCGATCTGCCTCCGCTGGTCGTCCTGCCCGGCATCACCAGTCCCGCGATCACCGTGGACTTCGTCGCCCGAGAGCTGACCGACCTGGTCAGGCCGGTGGCCCTGGACGTCCGCGGCCGGGGGCTGTCGGACGACGGCCGGAGCTACGGACTGGAGGAGTACGCCGAGGACACCGAGGCCCTCATCACCGGCCTGAAACTCGACCGCCCGCTGCTGCTCGGCCACTCCATGGGCGCGCGGATCGCGGCGGTCGTCGCGGCGCGGGCCAAGGTCCCCCTGCGCGGGACCGTCCTGGCCGATCCACCCATGAGTGGCCCGGGCCGGGGACCGTATCCCACCAGCCTGGAGATGTTCTCGCGACAGCTGTCCGAGGCCCGGCGAGGCACGGACGCCGACGAAGTGGCCGCCTCCTGGCCCACCTGGCCGAGGCGTGAGCAGGAACTGCGGGCGCGCTGGCTGTCCAGCTGCGCCGAGGCGGCCATCGCGGGGACACATCACGGTTTCGAGCACGAGGACTTCTTCGACTGGTGGCCGCGTGTACCCGAGCCGGCGTGCATGCTCTACGGAGCCGACAGCCCCGTCGTCACCGCCGACGGGGCACGGGAGGCCGCCGGGAGCAACCCGACGGTGCCGTTGCACCGGATTCCCGGCGCCGGGCACATGATCTTCTGGGACGCCCCGGCGACCGCCCTCACGGCCCTGCGTACGGCCCTGAGCACCGTCCTCTCCCTGCCTCGCACCGATTCCCAACAGCGTGCGTAAGTGTGGTCATGCATGATGCGACACCATCTTCGGAGACCGCCCCCAGGCCCCGACCGCCCTGGCCGCAGCCCCCGGCTACCAGGGCGCTGCCTGTACCAGGCATATCTCGCCCTGTGGCTGCGCGAGGTGGACCCGGTGCTCACCGGCCCGGAGTCCGCCGTGCTCCAGACCGTCCAGGCATGTTCCGGACACGACCAGCGCTCCCTGGCCACCGCTGTGGCGCTGGACACCTCGCCGATGGCGGACGTGCCCCGCCGTCTGGAAACCCGGCGGCTGATCACGCGCCGCACCGCGGCCGACGACGGCCGACGCAAACTGCTTCACCTCGCCGAGGAAGGCCAGGACCTCCTCCGTGCGGCCGAGCACCGCGCACGGGCGCTCGACCGGCTCCTGACGGAGCCGATCGGCGCGACCGAACACGCAACCTTCCTGAACACGCTGACGTCCCTCACCGACCACTGGGTGGGACTGGCCTCGGGCTCGTAGCCCTTCTCCTGGCCACCGGACCGCTCGTCGTACTCGGGCGTGCTCCAGCAGGGGAGAGGCGCCGGCCCGCGCCGCAACCGGAGGACCAAACCCATGACCGACCATCACATCGGCCTGATCGTGCCCAGCTCCAACCTGACGATGGAAACCGAACTGCCGCGCATGCTGAACGCCCGCGAGGCCGTCGAGCCCGGCGACCGTTTCGTGTTCCACAGCAGCAGGATGCGGATGAAGCACGTCACCCCCGAGGAACTGCGCGGGATGAACGCGCAGACCGAGCGAGCCGCCCTGGAACTGGCCGACGCCCGGCTCGACGTCGTCGCCACCGCCTGCCTGGTCGCCATCATGGCCCAAGGACCGGGCCACCACTGCGTGGCGGAGGCCGAGATCACCGCTGCGCTGCGCGCCGAAGGCGCAAAGGCCCCGGTGGTCTCCAGCGCCGGTGCCCTACTCAGCGGCATCGGGGCCCTCGGGGCCAGGCGGGTCGCCATCATCACGCCGTACATGAAGGAACTCACCGCCCAAGTCGCCGACTACATCGAGGACGCCGGCGTCGAAGTGGTGGACGCGCTCAGCCTCGAAGTGCCCGACAACCTGGCGGTCGCCCGCCTCGACCCCGCCGATCTGCGCGAGCACTGGAAGCGACTCGACCTGCGCCGGGCCGATGCCCTGGTGCTGTCGGCCTGCGTGCAGATGCCCTCCCTCGCGTCGATTCAGCCGGTCGAGGACGAAGCCGGGCTGCCCGTGCTGTCGGCAGCCACGTCGACGGCGTTCCGCATCCTGACGGAGCTCGGCCTGCCCCCTGTCGTGCCGGGTGCCGGAAGCCTGCTGGGCGGGCGTGCGACCAGCCCTGCCGTGAGCTGAGGGCACATACGACCTGGGCGCGGTCCGGTGCCGAAAGGAGTGGCGCATGCGTGACGTGCTGGACCCGCTGCTGGCCTGGTGGGCCGAGGGCAAGGCGTCGGCGCTGGCCACTGTCGTGGCCACCCACCACTCCGCTCCTCGTCAGCCGGGTGCTTCGATGCTGGTGGGCCCCGGCGGCGAGGCGGTCGGCAGTGTCTCGGGCGGCTGCGTCGAAAGCGCCGTCTACGACCTCGGCCAGGAGGTGCTCGCCGGGGCCCGGCCGGTGCTCCAGCGGTACGGAGTGTCCGACGACGATGCCGACGTCGATGTCTTCGCGGTCGGGCTCACCTGCGGCGGCACCCTCGATGTGTTCGTGGAGAAGGTCGACCCCGCCACGTTCCCGCAGCTGGGTGAGGTGGCCGAGACGGTGCGGGCCCGACGGCCGGTCGCGGTGGCCACCGTGATCGCCCGAGCGCCGGAACACCTCGGTCGCCGACTGGTCGTCTGGCCGGACCGGGCGGCGGGCGGCACCGGCTCGGACCGGCTGGACGGTCTGCTCTGCCGGGACGCCCGCGGCCTGCTGGAAGCCGGCCGCGCCGGTGTGCTGCGCTACGGCGCGGACGGACCGTGCCGCGGCCAGGATTCGGAGGTCTTCGGTGAAGGGCTGGACGTGTTCGTCGAGTCCTTCGCACCGCCGCCCCGGATGATCGTGTTCGGCGCCATCGACTTCGCGGCCGCCCTGGCCCAGGCGGGCTCGTTCCTCGGCTACCGGGTCACGGTGTGCGATGCGCGCCCGGCGTTCGCCACCGCCGCCCGGCTGCCCGGCGCGGACGAGGTCGTGGTGGAGTGGCCGCACCGCTACCTGAAGGCCGAGGCGGAGGCCGGGCGGATCGACGGGCGCACCGTGATCTGCGTACTGACCCACGACCACAAGTTCGACGTTCCGCTGCTCGAGGTCGCGCTGCGCCTGCCCGACGTCGGCTACATCGGCGCGATGGGCTCCCGGGGCACCCACCAGGACCGGTGGAGCCGGCTGACGGAGGCAGGGCTCACCGAGGCCGAACTGGAACGGCTGTCCAGCCCGATCGGCCTGGACCTGGGCGCCCGCACCCCGGAGGAGACCGCGATGTCCATCGCAGCCGAGATCGTTGCCCTGAAGCGGGGGGCCAGCGGCCTTCGGCTGGTCGACCGGGCAGGCCCGATTCACCTCGATTCCAGTCCTTGACCGCGCAGCCCGCCCTACCTCACGGAAGCCCTGTGGCGGCTGGACCGGCGGAAGTCGCGTACAGGGAAGGAACCGGACGAAAGACGCATGCGGTGAAGGAATGTGCTGGGGACGGCTCAGCAGGGACGGAGAGTTCCCCCGTGGAGAATGACGAGCAGCACGACGTGGTCCGACAGCGATTCGACGTGGCCGATGCCGCGCCGTTGCTGCTGGACTCGCACGCGGCGGTGACCAGCTGGACCCCGGACGCGGAGCGTCTGCAAGTCCGGCCACCGAGGCAGTCGGCCGAACCGCAGCGGACCTGCTGCTTCCCGAAGACGTGGCGCGGCTGCCGGAGCTGGCCGAGCGATGCCGTGCGAACGGCGGCTGGGCCGGCCTGCTGACGGCCCGGCACCGCGACGGGCATCCGGTCAGGCTGATGGTGCGGATCGTCCTGGCCGCAGAGGTGCCCGGCCAGGAACGGTGGCGGGTACTCCTCGAGGACTTCGGCCGTGCTCCGGGATGGGACATGAGCCGCGGAATCCTGGAACAGGAAGCGTTCTACGAGGAAGGCCTCAGCCTGGCCGAGGACCTGGTCGCCCGCGCCGCGGTCTGCATCGACAACGCCCGCCGTTACACCCGTGAGCGCGACGCGGCCATCGTTCTGCAGCGCAACCTGCACCGACTTCCGGAACAGGACGCGGTGGAGGTGGCAGTCTGCTACCGGCCGGCCGACGAGCTCTCCGGCCTCGGCGGCGACTGGTACGACGTCATTCCGCTGTCCGGGGCGCGGGTAGCGCTGGTGGTGGGCGAGGTCCCCGGTCACGGCATCGACGCGGCCGCGGCGATGGGACAACTGTGCACCGCCGTACGCACCCTTGCCGACCTGGACCTGTCTCCCGAGGAGGTGCTCGCCCACCTCGACGACCTGGTTGTTCAGGCCGCGCGGGACGAGAACGCCGAAGCCGGCGCCTCGGCCGCCGACGGCCACCGGAGGGTGGGAGCTGGCTGCCTGTACGCGGTCTACGACCCGGTCACCGGCCGGTGTGTCATGGCCGATGCGGGACACCCGGTGCCGGGACTCGTCGGCCCCGACGGCACCGTCACGTTCGTCGAGCTGCCCGCCGGACCAGCCCTCGGCGTGGGCGGTCTGCCCTTCGAGGCGGTAGAACTCGACCTGGCGGAAGGCACCACGATCGCGCTGCACACCGACGGCCTCCTCCAGGCCGAAGGCGCGGAAGGCACGGGCGAAGGCCGGGTCACGGACCTGGAAGCGGCGAGAGAGCGTCTGCGCCGGCACCTGGAGCGCGCCGACGCGTCACTTCACCACCGGTGCCGGGCCGTGGTCGACGCACTGGTCCCCGTCCGTCCGCAGGACGACGCGGCGCTGTTGACGGTGCGCACCAGGAGCCTCGGCACCGAACAGGTCGCCACCTGGGACCTGCCGGTCGACCCGGCCGTCGTCGCCGAGGCCCGTAGGAAGAGCACTCGGCAGCTCGCCGCGTGGGGGCTGGAGGAACTGTCCTTCACCACCGAACTCATGGTCAGCGAAATCGTCACCAGTGCGATGCGGCGTGCCGTCGGGTCCCATCCGGCTGCGCTTGATCCTGGAGCGGTCTCTGATCAGCGAGGTCTTCGACGGCGGAGCCACCGCCCCTCACCTGCGCCATTCGAAGACGACCGACGAGGGCGGCCGCGGCCTGCTCCTCATCTCCCAGTTCACCCACGCTGGGGCACCCGCTACCTGCCGGAGGGGAAGGTCACTGGGCCGAGCAGTCCCTCACGGAGCCGGCTCCGTGACGTCGTTCCGCACGAGCTCCGGCATCCGGCGGTCGTGGCCCGGGGAGGGACGCGAGCGGCGTTGCGCAGCCGCGTCGCGCCAGGTGGTGGGCGCGATACCGCCACCCCGCTCTCGCTCGGAGTCGGCCGTGCGTGCTTAAGTAGGCCCCATGGCTGACCAGACCGCGCCTGCCGAGAGCACCCCGGAGATTCCCGCTGCCCTGATCACCGCCCCCGGCTATCAGGTCCGCCGTCTCTACCAGGCGTATCTCGCGGTGTGGGCGCGCGAGGTGGACCGGGTACTGACAGGTCCCCAGTTCGCGGTACTGCAGGCAGTGGAAGCCAACCCGGGCCGCGACCAGCGTTCCATGGCTGCCGCCGTAACCCTGGACACCTCCACCATGGCCGATGTGGCCCGCAGGCTGGAAAACCGCGGCCTGCTTGCCCGCCGTACCGCGGCCGCCGACGGTCGCCGCAAACTGCTCTACCTCACCGACGCGGGCCGGGAGGCTCTCCGCGAGTCCAACGACCGTGCCCGGATGCTCGACAAGATCCTCCTGGAGACTTTCGACGAGACGGAGCGCGCCCCGTTCGTGGCCGCGCTGCAGGCGCTCGCCGACCACTGGGAGGGGCTGGCGGAGGGCTAGCCCCACCACGAACCGGGCCCTGGTCTGTCCGTCATCTCCGACCTGCCGACCGCCCGCGGCGGCGGTCGATTCCTCGATCCGCAGGATCACTTGCTCGACCAGTTGCGGCAAAGCGACTACTCCTGATCTGCTCGACGTCCACGGCGTCGGGGATCGAAGGTGCGACGCACCGTCTACCAGTAGGACGCCGAACTCTCCGACCAGCAGGCCATCCGCGACATGCCTGAGCTCGTCCGCCTGGACTGGTTCATCCCGCACGGAAAGGCCAGGGCGCGCTTCTACGGGCCCGGGCCGCGGATGGCATCTGTCCAGGAGACGGTCCGTCAGTCCCTCGAACCGTACGCCGACCCCTACCGAAGCTGACCGGCTCGTTCGCCGTAGCTACTACGAGAACAGGTTCGAGCACCTCACCCCCGCCGGAGGTGCCGGCGTCTCCAGTTCGTCCGGATGCGGTAGATCCGCGCGGAGGACTTCGCGATGCCCGCACCGATGAGGTAACGCTCCACCGCCGCGGTGTACGTGGCCGGAGGGGCGGACAGGGGCGCCACCCGGGCGCACGGCAGCCTGAGCGCGCCCCCGCTCCCGAGTTCGGTCGCTGGTTCGATCATCGCGCCCGCCCCAACCCTTCCGGTACTGCCGCACTAAATGCGTACACCTCGTCCCGGCGGCCGGAATCGCCCGTCACAGGTCGCGGTGATCACCGTAGGGGCTCTGCCGCAGTAAATCCGGCATCTACTGCGGCAGCCCTGTCCCGGACAGGGCTCTGGCCAGGCCGGACAGCCCATCCCCTGTCCGGGACAGTCCGGGACGGCCCTCTTCTACTAGCTTTCTTCTCTATCCCCGTCACTCTTGAGGCTGTCAGTCGGGAGTTGCCCCAGCTGAATCCGGAAGCGGCCCGTGGTGCGGCCGTTTCGCTGCCTGACAAGTGGTCAGGTGCATGATCATTTACTGCAGAGAGGAGCAATCGTGCGATTAGGACGGACTCTTGCGAGCGGGCTGTTCGGCGCCGCGCTCGTCCTAGGCTTCGCCGCCTCACCGGCCTCGGCGGCCGACGGTGTTCAGCGAGCGTCGGTGGTCGGCGGGAGCGGTCCGAAGGACTCTCGGGCCTGTGGGCTCAGCGACTGGAACGCCACCGCGTGCTTCGAGCCGGACGGTGAATGGTTCTGGCTCAAGGATGAAGACGCGGACAACCTTCCCGTCGCCATCAAGTGGAGTTACAGCAACCCGGGGTACCCAAGCCGCAGCGGCGTGATCTACAACGATCACGGCAAGGCCGCCGGTTGGACGAACGTCAACAAGAGATTCGAAGAACACGGCTTGATCTATTACGAGCTCTGCGATTTCAACGTTTCCACGCAGCGGACGTCCAACTGCTGGGGACCGGCATGGTCCCAAACCTGAGCCACCGCCCGTAGGCGGCCTCGGGGAACATCGGTGCAGCGGCTTTCCTCCCTCGGTCTCTGCGCACGGAGTTCGAAGTGGAAGTCTGACGATAGGAGTGTGGCGTTCCGCTGCTGGCGACGAAGTCGCCGGCAGGTCTCAACAGGAGGAATTCATGAGGAGAAACGTAGCTGCGGGATTACTGTGTGCTGCGGCCGCTACTGGTTCAATCGCCGCACCTGGTGTCGCGCACGCGGACACCTCAAGTGCGGCGGCCACCAGTTGCTACGCGGTTGCCGCCACGCCGTTCTACTCCCATGGCACTGTCTATGCGACAGGTCATGCTTACTGCTCGCCGTGGGCCGACGTGGAGATCACGGTGACAATTACGGCTGACGGTGCCTTCGAGGGCAAAACGGAGACCGGCGTGACCGCAGCGCCGCACATCTCCGACACCGCAGCCGCACCGAACCGCTCTGGGAATCAAAGGTGGTGCACCAGAGTGAACGGAAAGTACTACACCGGCGGGAGGACGTACATCATCTCCGATTCGGCGTGCGAGTCTTCCTCGGCGTTCTAGCTAGAAGCCGATTTGACGGCTCCTGGCCAGCCCTGGCGCGGGTGTGCCCTTTATAGGGGGAGCCTATCCGGAGTCCAGAGGCCGGGGCGGGCCACCATGCGCGAGACCCGCACCCCCGGGCTGTGGAGTGCGGGTCTCGGCGGCGGGACCGGAAACTCTGAACGATGTACAGAATTTCCGGCGGCCTGTGTCGTCTGCAACGACCGAACGGACGGTGCGTCACTCGTGAGGGACTGCCCCGGCGGCAGGCAGCATCGGCCGGACGTCGCCCGCGCCGCCGGGGCGCACGGCCGATGCCGCCCACCAGAGCGGACGTGGGTGCGGCATCAGCCGGATGCCCAACCGGTGGCGGCGTTGAACGGGCCTCGGCGTCTTCAACGAACGTGAGAACTGCTGGTCACCTGTCGTTGCTGCGGTCGGCGAGCCAGGCCACGTACTCCTGGCGTAGGTAGGGGCGCGATCCGCCGGCGCTGTGTCACTCGTGGGCGAACGGGGCGTGCTTGCCCCGGTGGGTGCCGGGAGGCGTCGAACTCGCGCAGCAGTCAGGCGCTCGACTGGGCGTCGCCGGCCGCCAGATGTTCGACGGTGTTGTTGAGCGCGACGCGGTCCGCGGCTGCGGCCGGTTGTCGCGCGATTCGGTGGGTGTCCATCAGGCGCTCGATCGCGGTCAGCTACGTCCTCTGTTCTCGACGGGCGGGGCCTGGCGGTAGGCGTCCAGCGGCAGCGGGGCGTCGTAGACCTCGGCGGGCAGTGGGACGTAGGGCGTCCTCATCGTGACGGCTGCTTGGTCGGGACGGTGCATGACCGTAGGGGAGGGCTCTGACATCCGAGGGGCCGCGCAGCGGCGCGGCGAGTGCCGCGAGGCCGGGCAGGCTGAGGATCACAGGGCGACCAACGGCCCCGGTTGCCTGTTCCCGGCCCCTTCGGTACGTGGCCCACGAAGCCGTCGGCGACGTGTCGCGGCTTGTCGGTGAACGAGGCGGCGAAGCCGTCCGGTGCCATGATTGCGGGTCACGCGCCCCATGCCACACCCCCAGGCCACGGACGGCCCAGCCGCCACACCGAGCGAATCAGCGCTGTGCGCTTCCGGTTTCTCCGGCCAGTGGCGGAGAAACCGGTGACTACGGCACGGCGCAGCGGACCCGTCGGTGCAGCAGGTGCGCTCTCACGCACGGCGCAGGCCGGGGAGCCGTTCGACGGGGGCGTTCTGCGCCCCGGCCCGCGCGGCCGAGCCGGAAATGCCGTACACCGAGGCCGAGATGGAGGACGCCATGGGCCACCTGCTGGCCCGCATGGTGCCGCTCACGCGCCGCGCGGGCTGGAAGGTCGAAGAGATCATCGAGTCCGAAATCTTCGGACGCTCGCGCTGGCCTACGTCGCCGCGCTGCGCAAGAACCCCCCGGCCGACGCGCTCGACGCCCTCGCGTTCTCCTACTACATCCGGATGCTCGCCAGCGCACAGGGCTTTGACGATGTCACCGACCTGATCGTCCTCGACAGCATCCAGTGGTGCGCCCCGGCGCTCGACACCGCCGCTCAGGCCCGCGCCCTGCACCTCGTCCAGGACTGATCACCCCCGGGGCGCAGCCGACCGGCTACGCCCCGGTTCACGCAGTGGGGGAGTTGGCACCCCCGCCGCAGCTGCGCTTCAGGGTGGTTCTCGCTGTTCAGGACCTGATCTGACCCTTGCCCGGCGGGGGCGACCACAAGACCGCTCCCGCCGCAGCGCTACCAGTCTCTATGCGTCGGCCGGCCAGAACTGGATGAGGTAGCGCTCCACTCCGACACCGGTGCCTTGGCCCTCCGACAGCGCAGCGGCCTCGGCCCGGCCACAGCTGACCCGGACACGCCAGGAGCCGCCCGAGTCCGCCAGTTTGATGACCTCGTCCATCCGGCCCGTGTGCATCGACCACACCGCAAGCTGTCCGCTCGTCGACTCGAAATCAGTGTCGGCTTGCTCATCCCAGTCCGCAGGATCCTGCGGCGGCGGAGTTGCGTCCCACACCTCGACGTCCACCGTGGCGGTGTGGGTGTGACCGCCACTTGTGATGTCCAGACGCCCCGTATGGGTGCCGAGGAATGCGTCGCGGTGGAAGTCGTCGGGAAACGGTATGGGAAGGTCTGCGTCGTCGGACTCCTGCAACCCGAATGCGTAGTACCCCACGTACGCACTCACGCGCTGCCGTCGGACAACCTGCGCCACGAGCACCCTTCGGTTCAGCGGACATGCCTTGGCCAGGATGCTAGCCGCGCCCTGCATGGACCTGGAACACAGCGCAGAGAACCAGCCGAAGCGCGCCTGTAGCCCGCCGCGTCCGCCTGGCCTGGCCGCCTGATCCTGCCCCGGGCCTGCCGCCTGCCGCCTGCCGCCTGCCGCGGCGGGCCCTCGGATGCGTCCCGGTCCTGGCTATTCGTGACTTGGCACGCAGTTCGGCGGCTCCGCGGCGGGGGAGGAGCCCCGCCGGGGTCGGTCTGGGCATCGCCTTGGCGGCCGCTCTTCCAACGGGCCCCGGGCCCGCACCATGTCTCCCGGCCCCGCCAGGGGCCCAGCTGTCCCGCTGTCCCCGTCAGCGGGCAGCCCCTGCCGGCCCGCGGCAGGCGCGTTTCAGCGGGTGGTGGGCTGCCGATGAATGCGGCTCGCGGGGGACGGCGCCCATCGCGTGATTGGAGGGGACGCCGCGGCCACCGATAGATCTCAAACGCGGTCTCAAAACAACTGTCCGAGGATCGCAGGGCGCCTCATGCGCGGGGCCTTCGCGAGGTGAGCCGGATCCTCAAGCGCCGGACGGGCTGCGGGGCCGGCCCGCGTCACAGGACGTGACCACCGTCGCCCAGCGGTCGGTCAGGCCGCCCCAGAGTGCGCGCAGCGCCGGCTCGTCGTGGTCGACCGTGCGCACCACGTCGTCCGGGTCGAGGCCCAGCGCACGTACCGGGGTGTCGTCGGCGCGGCCCCAGTTCGCGATGTCCGCGGCCAGCACTTCCGGGTGGAACTGCACGCCCCAGACGTGGTCGCCCAGCCGGTACGCCTGGTGGGCGCAGCGTTCGCTGGTGAGGAGCCGGACCGCCCCGTCCGGGAGGGTCTCCGTCTCCTCCCAGTGCCACTGCACGGCACGCGGCTGTTCCTGCAGAGCGCCGAACAGGACGTCGTCCGCGCTTTCCTGAAATGGCGTCAGTTTTACGAGGCCGACCTCGGGACGGAGCGCGTGTCCGACCTTGCCGCCGCAGGCCACGGTGAGCAGTTCCATGCCCAGGCAGATCCCCAGCGTGGGAAGGTCCCGGGCCACGGCCTGCCAGAGCAGTTCCCGTACCTGCGGCAGCCAGGGCGCCCGTTCGTCCTCGCACGGGCCCATGGACCCGCCCAGAACCAGCAGCGCGTCATGGTTGTCCAGGCTGCCGGGCAGCGGGTCGCCCTGCCAGGGGCGCCGGAGATCGAGCCGCAGCCCCGCCTGTACGAGCCGTTCCCCCACCATCGCGGGTCCGGTGCCGTCCTCGTGCTCGACGACCAGGACCACCGGGGCGCTCACAGGCGTCCCGCCTTGACGATGCGGCGCAGGAAGGCCCGCGTCCGTTCCTCCTGCGGGTCGCCGAATATCTGCTCCGGCGGCCCTTCCTCCAGGAGTACGCCCTGGTGCAGGAAGCACACCTTGCTCGACACCTCCCGTGCGAAGCCCATCTCGTGGGTGGCCAGCAGCATGGTCATGCCTCCCTCTGCGAGTTCCCGGACAATGGCCAGGACTTCGGCGACGAGTTCGGGGTCGAGCGCCGAAGTGATCTCGTCGAGCAGCAGCGCACGCGGCCCGGTGGCCAGTGCACGCACGATGGCGACGCGTTGCTGCTGTCCGCCGGAGAGCCGGTCCGGCAGGCTGTCCGCCTTGTCGGCTAGGCCGACTCGTGCGAGCAGGCCACGGGCCTGCTCCTCGGCTTCTTCGCGCGGCAGGCCGCCCACCCGCATCGGCGCCAGTGCGACATTCCTCAGCACGCTCATGTGCGGGAAGAGATTGAAGTGCTGGAAGACCATGCCGACGTCACACCGCAGCTGGTCCACGTCGGTGCCGCGCCCGGACGAGACCTCGCCGCCCACCCGGATCTCGCCGCCGTTGATGTCCTCAAGGGCGTTGATGCAGCGCAGCAGGGTGGATTTGCCGCTGCCGGAGGCGCCGATCAGGGTCACCACCTGGTGCTGTTCGACGTCGAGGGAGATGCCGCGGAGGACAGGGTTTCCCCCGTAGCTCTTGTGAACCGCGTCTATTTCGATGAACGGCATGTCAGGCTCCCTTGCCGTGCCGGTGCTCACGGGCCACGAGCCGGTCGACCAGCCGGGCCTGCGGGATGGTGATGACGACGAAGAGCAGCGCGACCACGGTCACCGAGGAGAGGTTGAAGTGGTTAGACGCGTAGATCTTCGACTGGTTGAAAGCGTCGATCGTGCCGATGACGTTCACCAGAGCGGTGTCCTTCTGCAGGCTGATGAAGTCGTTGAGCAGCGGCGGCACGACGCGGCGGGTGGCCTGCGGCAGCACCACATGGCGCAGGGTGGCGCCCCGCGAGAGGCCGAGCGAGCGGGCGGCCGCGGACTGTCCGGGCGCGATGGACTCGATGCCGGCCCGGAACACCTCGGCGACATACGCCCCGTAGGTGAGGGTGAGGGCGAGGATCGCGAACCAGACCGGGCTGAGCGAGCTGAGCAGCGGCACCTCGGCCAGCGGAAGTCCGAAGCCGATCAGATAGATGATGATGATCGCCGGTACGGCCCGGAAGCCGTCGATGTAGGCGGTGGCGAGCAACCGCAGCGGACGGCCGACGCGGCCCGGTGCCATCCGGGCCAGGGCGAGCGCCAGTCCCCAGACAAGGATCAGCAGCTGCGCGACCACGGCGATGAAGAGGTTGGTGCCGAAGGCCGAGGCGATCTCCGAGAAGCTGAGGCCGATCACCTCGCCGTCGAAGAAGGTCCGCTGCACGGCCCGGTCGTTGGCCAGTACGAACCACGCCGCGCCGAGCACGCAGACCGCGACCAGGCACCAGCCGAGCACGGTCCAGGCGTCCTCGCGGGCTTCGGAGGAGTGGCGCCGCGCGTCGGCCCGGCGGTCCTCGGACCAGGCGGCCGCGGCCGCGCGTCCCGAGCGCAGTGCGCGCACGGCGGGCCGTAGCAGCGGCAGTACGGCGGCCGTCATGGCCAGCGCCCCGGCGACGGCCGTGATCCCGGTTCCGGGCAGGGCGTCGCGTACGGACCAGGCGGTGGCCGCGGTGAGGGCGACGACGGCGAGGATGCCGGCCGTCGCGGCCCATGCGAGGGGCAGGGACGGCGGGGGCTGTGTCGGGCTGATTGCCGCCCCGGTCCGCTTGGGTGTCAACAGGTCGGAAGAGAGGCTCACTTGGCGCTCCACTCGGGGATCGCGGCCGGGTCGCCGCCGAAGGCCCTGGTCAGATAGGTAGTGGAGAGGGCGTTCAGCGTGCCGTCCTTCTGCATCTCGGCGATGGCGCCGTTGATGGCCGGGGTGTTCTTGCTGCCCTTGGGGTAGAGCGCGCCGTACGACTCGCCCGTGGCGTACTGGCCGATCACGGCGAGCTTGCCCTTCGACTCCCTGGCCTTGCCGAGCACGATGGCGACATCGGTGAGGGCGGCGTCGATCTGGCCGGCCTGGAGTGCCGCCTGGAGCTCGACGTCACCGGCGAAGATCTTCGGGCTCTGCGTCGGCTTGAGGGTGTCGCGTACGAAGTCGGCGCCGGTGGTGCCCTGCTTGACGCCGAGCCGCTTGACGACGATGTCGTTCTCGGTGACGCCCGATCCGGCCTTCACCAGCACACCGATGTTGGAGTTGAAGTAGGGGGCGGAGAACTCCACCACCTTGCGCCGCTCCTCGGTGATGGATATCTCGGCGAGCGCCATGTCGAAGTCCCGGGACCTGCCCGCCACGAGGGCGTCGAAGGAGACATTCCGGACGGTGAGCTTGTCGAGGCCGGCGCGGTGAGCGATGTTCGCGGCCATGCAGTACTCGTAACCGTTGTCGATCTGCCGGACCGTGTCGCCGTTCCACCAGCCGGGGCTGGGCAGGTCGCCGACCACGGTGAAGGTGCCGTCCTGGACGGTGTCGAGCTTGATGGAGTCTCTCTTCCCGGTCACCTTGCAGTGGCCGTAGGTCCCCGAGCCCTTGGAATCGGTGGTGTGGGTGGTGGAGTCACCACCTCCGCCACCACCGCAGGCGGTGAGAGTCGCCATCAGCAAGGCGGCGAGTGCGGGCACTGCGGGCAGGCGGAAGTTGCGCATGGAGCGCTCCTCGGGGGTTGTTGTCCTGGGGTGTGCGCAACAGTGCACAAAACGTTTTGGGCGCGTCAATACTCGCAGCTCAAAGAAACCAAAACGTTTTATCGAGAGGGCTTGGACCGCGGGCTCCCTTCTGCCAGCCTTGACCCACGAACAGCGGACGGCACGGAGGGGACAGCACCTGATGAGCAGCGGGGGAACGGCACGAGGTCCGGCCGGGCGGCGGACCGGAATCCGCGATGTGGCCCGTGCCACGGGCCTGTCCATCACCACCGTCTCCCACGCCCTCAGTGGCAAGGGGAAGATCGCCAGCGCCACCCGCGACCGGGTGCTGCGCGCCGCCGAGGAACTCGGCTACCGACCGGATCCGGTCGCCCGCGGACTGGTCTCGGGACGCACCGGCATCCTCGGCCTGGCCGTCAGCCACATGACCGACAAACCCTGGGAGGGCACCTACCGGCCGTACTACGCGGCGCTCTCGTCAGGGGCCTCCATGGCCGCCGTCGAACGCGACTACGCACTCGTCGTCGTCCCCGGCGACCCGGTCTCGGGGCTGTGGGCACGGGTCCCGATGGACGGCCTGATCATCGTCGACCCGGTGCGCGAGGATCCGCTGCTGGCCGACTGCGCGCGCCGCGGCCTGACCGTGGTCACCGACGGGCGCCCCATCGACCCCGGTTACGAGCATGTGCCGACCGTCGAGAGTGATCTGAACCGCGGAATGGCCGACGTTCTCGGGCATCTGCGGGACGCTGGCGCGGGCCGTGTCGGACTGCTCTCCGGGCCCCAGCCGGATGCGTACACCCAGGACACCGAGCAGCTCTACCGCGAGTGGTGCGCGACGGCTGGGCAGGCCCCGCTGATCGAGTCCCCGGCCCCCTCGGAGGATCCGGTCGAAGCGGCGCTGCGCCTGCTGTCGCGCCCCGACCGCCCGGCTGCCGTCCACGGACTCAACGAGACCTACGGCCGGGCCCTGCTGGCCGCGGCCCGCCGACTGGGCCTGGACATCCCGCACGATCTCCTGGTCAGCGTAATGCGCGAAACGGACCAGTCGAGTACGGCGGAGGACTGGGACGTGCCCCTCACCACGCTCAGCCTGGACGCCCGGCAGCTGGGCTCGGAGGCGGTGGGCCTGCTGATCGACGTGCTCGACGGACGTCCGGTGCGCGATGTGCTGGTGCCGTGCACGGTGGTGGTACGGGCGTCGACGCGGCGCGACTGAGCGGTCGTCAACCCGGCGACGGCAATCACTCGTCCCGGCGATTGCCGCACCTTCCCCAGGCGCATGCCGGATGCCACTCATAGCGTCCCGCTCACGGCCAGCTCATCGCACGAGACCGCACCAGATCTTCCAGGACAACCCCGGCCTGTTCACCGGCACCTTCCGGCGACGAGACCGGATGAATGCCGCCGCGATCCTGCCCAGCCGCAAAGAGCCGGCCACCATCGTCGCCGTCACCGTCGATGCGGCCCTCGGCGACCCGGGGCGCCGAGGGCCCGTCGATCAGTACGGAGGCTATGTTGGCCACTCGCGCCGAGTTGACGGAGCGTGGTCATGCGGCTTTGAGCGGGCTGCTGTCGTGGGCCCCGCCGATGGACTACTCCAGCGGGGTGCAGGACCGGCCGCTGAGAAGCGGTAGGCGCCAGCTGAAGACCCAACGTCAGCCGGGAGAGCATTGCCGTCCCGGAGTTTAGGGGGCACCCACCCCATTCGTATCTCACGCGTGTGGAACGTGGGAAACCCCGCTGGGGTCCGCACGCGCAAGCGTCCGGTGGTCAAGCGCCTGAAGTCGTACGACGGGCCCGTGGGCATCGGCATCATTGAGGACGGCGACGGCATCACCGCCAGGGCCACCCTCTCGATGGGCGACACCACCGTCACCATGCGCCCGCTGGAGGGCGAGCTGCCCAAGCACAAGAGCCTGTTCCCGACGGAGTGCGACACCTCCGTCCAGGTAGACCGTGTCGCCCTTGTGCGGGCCGGGAAGAAGTGCCATGCCCTGATCAGGGCCAAGGGCGAGAACAACAGTCCTGTCGGCTTCGCGTGGGACGACGAGGACACCCTCACGCTCGCCCCGCGCATCGGCACCGCCGAAGACCAGGCCCGCACCAAGGGGATGACCATCCTGTCCACCATCACGCGTGGCAGTGCCGACGACATCCGGGGCAGCATCCTCTCCCTCAATCCGGTCTCGGGGTGCTCGCGCAACTGGTCAAGGGCAGGCGGGATCGGTGATGATGCGTCGGCAGGTACGGTCTTCCACTCGGATCACGGGGGATAGAGAACTCCATGATCTTGGAAGCCCGTGCCTGTCACCGTGCGGGCACCTCTCGCCTGGCAAATCGTCGCGAATCGGATGTCACGCGACTACGCTGAAGCCTTGGGCTGTAGGTGGGCAAGGTGTCCCTGTCTCAGCGGACATCATGCAGTCCAATTGGGGGGTCTGCTCGTATAGCTACGGCCAGGTGGTGAGTAGCGCTCCGCAGTCGGAAGAAAGCGCAGATCGGCCACAACGAACAAGGCTCTGAACTGTGCTGATGCCCTACCAGGTACGAACGGCGCCCCTATGCTCCCGATCCCGGGGCCCTTCGTGCCGTTGGCCGTCTATCACAGACTGCTGTCCCGCAGCTCCGTTACGTCATTGTCGTTGTGGGGAACTGTCGACCCGTCCCATCCTGAGGAAGACAGCAAGGTATATCGCCATTGAGGTTCCCCCGAGATGCGAAGGATGCTGACAGCGGGTCAGATGGGACTCATGAGAGGAACATCGACCATGGCTGCCCCCCCCCGGAAATACTCGCTGGAGTTGGGTGAGCGTGCGGTGCGGATGTATCGCACCACGGATCCGAAGCCGCAGATCAAGAAGCTGGCCGTCGACCTCGGCGTGCATCCCGAGGCCCTGCGCGGCTGGATCCGGCAGGCCGAGGCGGACGCCGGCGAGCGCGACGACCGGCTGACCACCGACGAACGCGCCGAGCTTGCCGCGCTGCGCAAGGAAAATGCCCAGCTCAAGCGGGCCAACGAGGTACTGCGGACGGCTTCGGCTTTTTTCGCGGCCCAGCTCGACCCGACCCGGCCCAGGTGACGGCGCTCGTCGACGAGCACCCGCACCTGGGGGTCGAGCCTGTCCTTCGGGAACTGCACATCCCCTCCTCGACGTACTACCGGTGGCGCCGGACGGAGAAGGAGCCGTGCGAACGGCGCCGCCGGGACGCGGAGCTGACCGAGCAGATCCGGCAGATCCATGCCGAATCCGGCGGCAACTACGGCTCGCCGCCCGTGCACGCCGTCCTCAAACGCGAGGGCGTCCACGTCGGCCGCAAGCGGGTAGAGCGGTTGATGCGTGAAGCCGACATCACGGGTGTGAGCCCACGCCGCAGGGGCTTCACACGCCGGGACCCGAAGGCCACCCTGGCACCTGACCTGGTGAACCGGAACTTCACCGCCAAGGCGCCGAACCGGTTGTGGGTCACCGACCTGACGATGATCTCCACCGCTGAGGGCCCGCTGTGGCTCTCGGCGATCCGCGACGCCTTCTCCCGCCGGGTGGTGGCCTGGGAGACCTCCGCCCGCGCGGACGCCGACCTGGTCCTGACCACGCTGGAGTACGCGCTCGCCAGTCGTGAGGTCGAGCCCGGAAAGCTCATTCATCATGCCGATCACGGCTGTCAGTACACATCTATCAAGCTCACAACCCGCCTGCTACGGGCTGGAGTTGAGGCATCCATGGGCTCTGTCGGGGACTCGTACGACAACGCCCTCGCGGAGAATTTGTGGATACTGATCAAGACCGAGTGCGTGCGGGGGCGAGTCTTCGCCACACGTGCCGAGGCGAACCTCGCGCTCTTCGAGTACATCGACGGCTTCTATAACTCCCGCCGCATCCAGGAACGGCTCGGCTACCTCAGTCCAATCGAGTTCGAGGAGAAGCACTACACCGAGCAGGTGACGACCGAACAAGCGAACCTGAACACCCGTCAACCCGCTCTGACCAGCTGATCAGCACCTCCCGCACAACGGGGGAACCTCAGACCCAGGCCAGGCGGGTGACGTCGTAGCCGGCGTCGCTGACGATCACGATGGCCGGGTCACCGGCCTGCCACTGGCCCGCGGCGATGAGCCGCTCCACGACACCCCGCAGTTGGGCGGCGGTGATCGCGGTCGCGTCGTCCGCCGGTCCGAGCCGGACTGCGTCCAGGATCGCGGTCCTGGCGCCCGGCTCCAGCACGGCGACGAAGGCGTAGGGCCAGCCCGGAATGAACTGCGACGCCGTCTTCGCGCGGCCGTAGACGTGGCAGAACAGTCGCTCTGCCGAGCACAGCGCGTCCGAACGAAGCCACGGCGACACATCGACCGCCAGGACCAGGCGCCCGCCGTCGAACCGCGGCAGCGGCAGTCCGGCCAGCACCGTCCGCAGCCGATCGACGTTGATCCGGCCGTGGTTCAGGCCGCCGTACATCGCTCCGTACCCACGACGATGCTCGGGCAACAGAGTCAGGTCCACCGGGGACTTCACCGCACCGTCCGCACACAACACCGCGTCCACCAGCTCGAACAGCTCATCGCGCCGAGCGGTCAAACACTCGTAGAACTCGCCCCGGAAGCGTGACGCTTCCGCGAGCGCTTCCCTCCGGACAGCATCAGGCAGCAGACTCACCCTCACGGCCTTCGTCTCGGTCACATGCACCTTGGTCGGAGCACATGATCAGACGAAGGCCGCCCCCACGTCCGGCGAATCCCCATGTGAGCGACCCAGTTCGAGACGCCCTTCGAGGGGGTGAAGTCGGCCCGGGGCGCGGTTCCGATCTTTCGACCGGCCCGTTTCCCCGGAGCCGCTTCCCGAACCGGGCATGCGACTTGGCACCGCACCCGGCTCTCCACAAGCCCCGAGGGCTTTGTGGTGGTTGTTCTCATCCCGTGGCGTCCCAGGGAGTGGGAATCGTCAGGCCCCGGTAGCGGTAGCGAGTGGTGCCTACCGTGATCGGGTTGAACAACTCCCGGGTCTCCCCGGTCCACCATGATCTACGGCAGCAGTAGCGGCGGAAGATCTTCCTCCGGCCCGTCTTGGGGTGCTTGCGCTGGACCCATCGCCATACCGTGTGCCACAGGTAGTTGCGCAGGTAGGAGAAGGTCGCGAAGGACACCCCGGGCCGGAAGTAGGCGCACCAGCCCCGCACTGCCGGATTGATCCGGACGAGCAGGGCGTCGAGCGGCTGGTTCGTGCCGACCTCCCGGCACAATGTCTTGACCTTGGCCATGACGGCCCGCAGGGCCTTCTTGGCCGGGTAGGTATAGACGTAGTGCCGGTTGGTGCCTGGTTTCCGGTGGCGCTGGATGTGCCAGCCGAGGAAGTCCAGGCCTGCTCGATATGGGTGATCAGAATCTTCTCCGGCGACAGGCGCAAGCCATCGTGGTGAGGACTTCCGCGATCTCTTCGCGTAGCGTTTCGGCGTCTGCCTTGGTGCCGTGAACCATCAGGCACCAGTCGTCCGCGTACCGGACCAGCCGGTAGTTGGGCAGACCTCGGCGTCGACGCCTCCGGCGCTCGTTGAGATCAGTTCCGGCGCCTCCCGACGCCTGGGCGATGTGCTCGTCCAGGACCGAGAGAGCGACGTTGCTGAGCAACGGCGAGAGGATCGAGCCCTGCGGGGTGCCGGTGTCGTTGTCCCGCAGCTGGCCGTCCTCGCTGAGGATGCCCGCTTTGAGGAACGCCTTCACCAGGGCCAGGACCCGTTTGTCCCCCGACGCGTGCCCGCACCCGCTCCATGAGAGCGGTGTGTGAGATCTCGTCGAAGCAGGCTTTGATGTCGCCTTCCACGATCCACTCGTACTTCTTGGACGTGAGTAGACGCACCTCGGCCACCGCGTCATGAGCCCGGCGGTTCGGGCGGAACCCGTAGGAACACGGGAGGAAATCCGCCTCGAAGATCGGCTCCAGCACCAGCTTCAAGGATGCCTGCACCACCCGGTCGGTGATCGTCGCGATCCCCAGACGGCGTAGCTTGCCGCCCGCCTTGGGGATCATCCGCTCCCGCACCGGCATGGGCTGGAAACTGCGGTCCTTGATCTGCGATCGCAGCACGTCGAGGAACTCCTCGACACCGACCCACAGCGCGATGGAGGACGCCGTGCGTCTGTCCACCCCGGCCGTGCGTGCACCCTTGTTACCCCGCACCCGATCCCAGGCCACCAGCAGGAAGCCGGGATCGGCAACGAGATTGAACAGGTCGTCGAACCTGCGATGAGGATCATCACGAGCCCAACGGTGCAGCTTGGTCTGGATCTTCAGTACCTGACGCTCCGCCTCATACAAGGCGCGCTCCAGCTCGTCGGTATTCACCGGCGACCCTCCCGACATTCCAGTACTTCGGCCACTGACTTGCTGGCCCCCTTTGCCCTGCGACCGGCTTTCCCGGTCTCCACGACGGGTCGTTGCTCCCGCGACTACTACGGGGCCTCCGCCCCACCCACGGCCATCAGTCGGCAACGGACCTGCCCACCACCGAACCGGCTGTCCGGTGGCTCGGGCGACCGCGGATGGTTCCCACGTTCACCACGCAATCGATCGGTCAGGGAGACGCCCAGCTCTACTCCGGCAGCATCGCCACACCTACGCCGCAGGCTTTCAACGTGGCCTCCCCACCGGAACAGGAAATCCGGCTTCGGAGTTGACCCACCCGTCCGAGGGCGAGCAGGTCACGCGCTGCATACACAAGGTAGGACACTGGCGAGGTGCCTGCTCAGCAGTTCCTTTTCCAGTGCCCCCCTTCCGAACCGGACGGACCCGTTTCCGAGTATCCGGCTCTCCAGTGACTATTCCGTGAATTCAGCGGTCAGTTGCCGAACATGGATTTCGTCGTGGCAAGCGACGCAGACTACAAGCGTCTTGCGTCGCTTTTTCGCCATGATTAGCGCCCATGCAGGCTGCGGCTGTCCCGGGGTTGCGAGGTCAGCGAGCTTGCGGACGTGATGCACGAGGACATCCGCCTGTTGCTCGCATAGTTCGCATCGCCGCGCCTGGAGCCGCAAAATCAGCTCCTTGCGGTGAGTGGTAGCCGGGCCTGGCCGACGGTCGTCAAGGACCGTTTTCTTCTGCCGCTTCAGAGGAATTCCGCCGAATCGTGCGACCAGTGGTTTCCTGCCGTCGCCTCGATCGGTGCTCACCTGTATGCAGACGCGTGGACCGTGCGGAGTGTCGATGGTGGCCTTGTATTTAGCCGCCATCTTCGGCACGGTCGAGTCGTACTTGCATGCAAGCGTTTTGAGCATCGAGGTCTGGGCGGTCCATAGCAGCCGGTTCAGTCGGTGGACGTCGCCGGCCATCAGGTAGTACTGGACATAACCTCTGTACTCGGCCCCGAACCTGCTGATGATTGAGTGATCATCGAGGTTTACCATCTGGGTCCGACGCGCGGGCTGTCCCCGCTCCATGTACGAGGCGCACTTGGCCTTGATCGCCGCCCTGGGCACACGCAGGCCGATTACACCGTTGACCGCTCTGCGGCCACCGGTGAACCTTTGCTGATTGTGCTGGACGGTTATCTCGTAGCCGAGGAATTTCGCCGCTCCGGTTCGCCCATGAGTAATGAGGGTCTTGTCCTCGGAGAGTTCCAGCTTGAGATCGTCGCGCAGGAACGCCGCGAGGCGTGCTTTGATTTCCTCTGCTTCGGCCTTCGGGCCGACGAACCCGAGCAAGTGATCGTCCGCGTACCTTACGTAGCGCAGCCGTCGGTAGCCAGGATCGTGAAGATCCTTGCTAGGAAGGCTGCGTAGCTGCTTACGCAGCTCCCGGACCGTAGCTCGGTCGCCACGGTAGCGGGCACGCGCGATTGCGTTGATCATCTGACGGTAGGCCGGATTGTTCTTCCGAACTACCCCTCGGGTGTATTCCGGTATCAGAACGGTCTCGACAAATTTATCCAACCTATCTAAATAGATATTGGATAGGACGGGGGACGCCACTCCGCCTTGCGGGGCTCCGCTAAGCGTGGCGTTCCATATCCAGTCCTCTAGGTATCCGACTTTTAGCATGTGACGCAACAGCCGAAGGAACCGGTTATCGTGAATCTTCTCGCCGAGAATCCCGAGCATGACGTCGTGATCGAGCGATCCGAAACAATCGGAGATGTCCCCTTCGATGAACCAGTTTGCCCCAGCCCAGGTATTGACAACTTCTGTCAGTGCCGTGTGGCACCCTCGGCCAGGGCGGAAACCGTGTGAACTGTCAGAGAATCGTGGTTCGTAATATGCCTCCAGAAGGAGGCGGATAACTTCGCCGACGAGCTTATCTGACCACGACGGCAAGCCTAGCGGTCTTTTCTTCCCATTTTTCTTCGGGATGTATGTCCGCTTCACGGGTTGGAATCGATAGCGCTCGTGGCGCAGCGCGTCGATAATGCGCTCAATCTTCCCCAGTGACATGCCGTCCACGGTCTCCCCATCGACCCCGGGAGTCATCGCTCCATGGTTGGAGTAAAGACGTCCGTAGGCCGTTAGATACAGATCGGGGTTGAACAACTGTCGATACAGTTCGTTGCACGGCAGGCCAGACCTACCGCGTTCACGGAGGACACCTATCACCGTTTCGGCGTTTTGCATTACGCAGACCTCCCGGTTTCTTGGTATCCGATCACCTGTGCTCCTTGGCCCTGTGGAACGGCTTTCCCGTCCTCCTTGGCAGGACGTTACCCCTGCGACTACTACGAGCACTCTGTCACCTTAGGGTTCGCACCCCTTAGGTGATCCCACGTTCGTCTCTGTCATACGGAATAGCGCGACTTAGGTGGCTCATTCATCTCCTTGAATGCCCTCACTGGGCATCGCTCCACACTCTGGAAGTTGTCTCGGTAGGGCCGGGATACTAAGACAGGGTGCGGCGCCGGTTTCAGACGTTTTTCCGGCGGACGGGATCTTGCGTCTTCTGGAGATTGAGCTTCAGGCAATTCAGCTTTCACCGTATCGCGCAGGTCCCTCAACGCGCCGCTCCATACGCCTGAACGCGACCGTTGATTTTCTGCCATGCTGTTGTTCCCTTTTCCTTTCGGATCCAGGTTAGGCATCGGACCTAGAAACGACCTTCCAAGTTTCTAGCGACTACGTCGGGAATATGACAGAGCGCCTCGTGGCGCAGCGGCCCGTATCCACCAGGTTTGAGCCGGCTCGCTGCTTACGGAGCTTCAACCACTGGTTCGCTTTCGCTACACCTTCTGACCTCGCTAGACGGGCCCGCACCGTCCGGTAGTCCCGGCACGTCCCGCCGTTGTCGGGGCTGCTTGCCACCCTCCCCGGCGTTCCCCGGGTCAGGCTGCCCCCAGCTTCACCAGGCCGCTGCGACGACCCGGCGGTGGTGGTCTTTCACCTCCACTCGATTGCATAGCGCCTCGTGGCGCACTCCTGTGACAACGAACCTCGAGCGAATTCCATACCAGCTTGATTGCTGCTGGCGCCCTACCAACCCATGTCCTTGGCCACCTCGGCCTGGGCTGCGGCGATCTCTTCGTCGGTGGACTCGATGACGTCCACCTCCTCCAAGCGTGCCAGCAGGTCCGCGAGAGCCTGCTTCTGAGCCGGGTGCGTGATCGGTACGGCGTTCAGGTCGGTGCTCATCAGCCAGTCGAACAGCACGATGGCGTCAGAACGCCACAGGCGGAGATCGACGGTTGGCGTTGACCCCCAGGGGAACCCAGTTTCCATGTGAGCATCTTGCCAGGTCAGCGCGCTATGGATCGTCACAGATCAATGGTCACGCGGCCGCCTGCCCAAACCTTCGGTGACGCAGCTTCACGCTCGCCCGTCAAACGTCGATGGTAATGATCAAGGCCCAGTTTCACAGGACGAGGCCGGTAGATAAAGAACAAGCCGAGTGCCTGTTTCTGAGCTGGGCATGACATGGCAGTCGGTTGGGTTTCGTCGTTTGCCCAGCTCAGAACTCGAACGGCAGGGTTTGAGCGGTGAGGTTGGCCGGTCGACGGGTGACGGCTGGCCTCGCTGGTGCGGATTGCCCGGTGGAGCCGTCGTGGTGGTGCGACAATGAGGCCGGTTCAGGGGCCCGGTGACCTCTTGGTGGGACTGCTGACCGTCAGTGCCGAGCTGGTCCGTCGGCGCCTGACCGGCGAGGACTTCGCCACAATCGCCCGCGAGCTGGACTACCCCGACGCCGCCGACGCTGCAGCGGACTTCGCCCAGGCACTCGCCGCCGAGCCGTTCGAGCCCGCCGTACGCCACGAAGCCGACCAGCGCGCGTTCGACGAACTCCAGCACGCCGTATGGGACTCGGCGACCGACGGCGACCTCGACGCCATCGCTACCGCGCGCCCTGATAAGGCGGTTGCCGCGCCCTGTGGGGGAGGGCACGGCGACTGCCCGCTCAGTGATGGGGCCGGTCGTTCTTACGGCCTCGGGGGAAATTGAGATCTGGGTGTGCTGGCCTGGCGGTTCGGCTGGGGGGTGATCAGCAGGCAGCGTCGCGGACGAGGACGAGCTCGGTGCTCGCCTGTCGGCGGGTGGCCCGCTGGGCGGATCGGTCGGAGACGAGGCCGGCGATCGCGAGGTGGGTCTCGGCGTAGGTGTCGCGCCGTCCGGTGAACCGGCGCAGGGGCGCCCACTGGCGGAGCTCGGCGTTGGTGTGCTCGACGCAGATCCGGGCCGAGGACTGGCGGCGCCTGGCCTCCTGCCAGGCGTACTTGTCGCCGTCGCACGCCTCGTCCGCGGGCTTCTTCGGCGGTGCGCTGACCTGGTCGGGGAACTCCTTGGCCAGCCCCTGGTACCCGGAGTCGACCCGGGCCTTGACCATGGGACGGGTCCGGAACTGCTCGGCGATGCCCTCGGTGCGTAGGGCGGTCTGATCGTGCATGCGGCCCGGCCGGACCGCGCCGGACAGCAGCATGCGGCCCTGGCCGTCGCTGAACGTGGTGGTCTTGATGGTGTTCTGCCTGCGCTTGCCGGAGACGAACGCCCGGCGGCCCGGGCGTCCCGCCTGAGGGCGGCGGACCTGGGTCTCGGCCCCGTCCATCCGCAGCTCGACGCCCTCGGCCTCGGCATAGGCGAAGACGTCCTCCAGGGTCTTCAGCCGCAGTCCCGCCCGGTCGGGTACGGCGAACCCGCGGGCCGCGAGGAGCGGACGGACCTCACGGATGGCCTCGGAGACGGTGGAGCGGTCCACGGCGAAGAGTTCGGCGAGGACCGCGTGCGGCAACTGGTGGCGCAGATGGACCAGGGTGACCAGCAACCGTTCGAAGAAGACCAGCTTCGGCTTGCGCCCAGCCCCTTCCGCCCGCCGGCGCGGGCCACCCCGTGCCGCACGCAACGCGGACTGGCGGGCCGCTTCCCACGGCCTGGCGAGTTCGGCGAACAACTCGCCGAAATGTGCGCGGGAGACACCGGACAGGGCAGGATGGGAACAGACCGCACGGGCCCAGGTCAGCTTCACAACTCACCCAACCCGTGCGGTCCTTCTCATGTCACGGCCCGACCGGGGCGATCACTATTTCCCCCAAGGCCGTTAGTCGACGACCTTCAGCAGCCTGTTGGGCGTGGCCGGGCCGGGGTTGGTGATCTTGTCGGCCGTGGCGCCTTCGGTCAGCGCCTTGGCAACCTCTTCCGGGTTGGCGTACTGGTGGTCGCCGAGGTAGACCGCCGCGGCGCCGGCCACGTGAGCCGCCGCCATGGAGGTGCCGGACCGGGTCTTGGTGCCCTCGTCGCTGTCCTTCCAGGCCGAGGTGATGTCGGTCCCTGGCGCGTAGATGTCCACGGACGGGCCGAAGTTGGAGGTGGCCGCGCGGGCGTCCATCTTGGTGGCGTTCGCCACGGTGATGGCCTCCTTGACGTGCGCCGGGGAGTACCAGCTCGCGTCCCTCCATTTGTTGCCCGCCGCGGTCACGACGGTGACGCCGGAGGCGACCGCCTTGCGGACGGCCGCGTCGACCGCCTGGTCGAGGGGACCCTCGGTGCTCATGTTGACGACCGAGGCGCCCCAGTGGTTCTTGGTGACCCAGTCGAGGGCCCCCACCTCCCGCTCGGAGTTGGTGAGGTCGTCGTTGCCGGTGACGCGGAGGGCGACGATCTTCGCCTTCTTGGCGACACCGTACGTGCTGCCGGCGATGGTGCCGGCGACATGGGTGCCGTGACCGAGGCCGTCGTCGGCGAAGGCGTCGTTGTCGACGAAGTCCCAGCCGTACGAGGCACGGCCGCCGAACTCCTTGTGGGAGATACGGACCCCGCTGTCGATCACGTACACCGTCACGCCCTCGCCGCCGCTGTCGGGGTACGTGTACTTCTTGTCGCCCTCGAAGTCGGCCTGGTCGATGCGGTCCAGGCCCCACGACGGCGGGTTGTCCTGGGTCGCGGCGAGGGAGAACTTCTTGTTCTGGACGACCTTGGCGACGGCCGGGTCGGCAGCCAGGCGCTTGGCCTCGGTCTCCGAAAGGCCGCTGGCGGAGAAGCCGTTGACGGCGGAGTTGTAGCTGCGCTGGAGCTTGCCGCCGTACTCCGAGGCCAGGTCCTTCTTGTCGGCCTTCTGATCGAGCATCACGATGTAGCTGCCGTCGATGGCGCCTTCGGCGTTCATGCCGTACACCGTGCCCTCGGCCGGAGTCGCCGCGCCGGCGAACGACGTAGTGAGTGTCACTCCAGCGGCTGCTGCCACGGCGGCCATCGCCGCGATCAGCTTGATTCTGCTCGCGCGCTTGTGAGTTGCCATGAAGAGGGAGCTCCTCGTCAACATGTGTGGGGGGATTGGGCCCCACGGACGGAAGATCTCCGGGGACTGGCTCGAAACCCTCACCGATTGACGCGCCCAGATCAAGACCCTCATGCAGCTGTGACTTGCTCGAAAGGGTCTCTTAAGGTTGAACCAGTCACCCCGCACAAATCCGACTTCCACCCTCAGTGCCTGCTTCTGAGCTGGGCATGACATGGTAGTCGGTCGGGTTTCGTCGTTTGCCCAGCTCAGAACTCGAATTCAGGGGCCCGGGGGTCTGTCAAACGAGCGGTGTAACTCGCAATGCCCCGCAGTTAAGGTCCTGACCTGCCTGTCAAGAGAGTCGTGGGTGGAGTGATCTTGGAGGTGATGGTCACCTTGCGCATGGGTTTGTCCCACTTGGATTTGTTGTAGGCGAAGGGAGAGATCGGCCGTTTGATGCGGCGGGGCCAGATCCGGGTTCGCCGTCGTGCCGGACCCAGCGCCCGCGGATGAAGAACTGCCGAGCGGATCCTGGGAGTTGGACGGGCGTCGTGTTCGGGCACTGTGCCGGTGGCGTTGATTACGGTGAGGCGTGCGGTCCGCAGGGTGACGGTCAAAGAGATGCGGTCGGGATCTATGCCGGTCTCGGCTGCGGCATCGGCAGCGATGCGCCGGGCCGCCTGATAGACAACAAGCATGCCGAAGAGCTCTTGCCTGATGCCGTCGACAGTGCGGGAACGCAGGATTCTGCCGCTGCCTCGCAGGGTGACCTTCAGGCCGTAGAAGGCCGTCTCGGCTTCCCAGCGTTCGTGGTAGAGGGTGATGAGTTCCTCTGCTGGGTAGGCATCGGGGTCCAGCAGCGTGGTGACCAGGCGGAGGGTGCCGGTCCTGGTGCTGCCGTCGGCACCGTCGCGGTTACGGTGGCATCGATCACCCGGACTGCGACCCCCTCGACCTGGGGTGGAACCGGGCGGGGATGACGGGCCCAGTACCGCAGCCGGTCCCGGCCGCGGACATCAGCGACCATGGACAGGTAGGAACCGTCCGGGAGCGTGTGGATCACGGCCAGGCTCCGGTTGTTCTGGATCCGCCACAGCAGATCAGCCCCGGTGGCCACCGCCTTGCACATCAGCGGATACCCGTCCGAGGCGCGATCGGCGAGCACCAGCATGCCCGGCCGGAGCGACCGACACAGCACGGCGTTCTGCTCGGGCTCCGGTGTGTCGTGCGGGCCGAAGACGACATCGATCAGCGCCCTCGTGCCGCACTCCACCAAAGCCGACAGCTTCAGTGCCGGATAGCTGCCCGGCCCATGACAGCTGATCTTCCGGCCGAAGAATCCAGCGGTCTCCGGGGTGTCCGCGATCTGCAGCCCGGTGCCGTCCCCCAGGCCACCGTCCGCAGCCCCCGCCACCACGCTCCGGAACAATCCGCCTTGGCCGCAGGCCCTTTCAGCCGGTCGAACAGGATGGCCAGCGGAGCTGACCCAACCCTCCTGCGGGCTTGACGCAACGCGGCCTCCGACGGCGCCACGTTCTCGCCGCCCAGGCTGGCGGTCAACGCGGCCCACACTCCCAGATAGCCTTCCGTGCCAAACAACGACAGCGCGAGTACGAAGTACACCGTGACCCGGGCAGGTAACTTGCGGGTCCGCCGCTGGACCCGCCGCGTCAGTTCGAGCGCCTCATCTACCAGGGCAGGTCGGATGATCTGCGTCAGCTCTCCGAGATGGCCAGCCGCGAACGCGCGAACCGACCCCCGTCCCGGTACGGGCATGCCAAACTCGATGAACAACGGGACTCCGTCAGAACAGAGGATCTTGGTCGACTCTCTGTCCTACGCGGAGTCCCGCCCTCATGTCCAGGCTTACCCGGAACCGCTTGACAGACAGGTCAGGACCTTAACTGCGGGGCATTGTCAATTACACCGGTGAGCGTACAGACCCGCGCCAAACGCGTGAACCGGTCGAGCAGCGCCGCCGCGGCCGTGACATCTTCGGTCAGCGGCCGGTCTGCCTGCTCCTCGTCGAGCACGGTCTCGGCCAGTTCGAAGGCCCTGCCCACCGGGAGGGCGGGCTCGGGCCGCAGTCCGCGCTGGCGCAACGCCCGTACGGCGGCGACGAGTTCGCAGCCGACGACGAGCCGGTACGCGCCCTGAGCACGCAGCGTCTGGCGCGCGGCCAGCGAGGCGAAGCTGGCCTGTTCCTCGACGCCCCGGGAGAGTACCGCGTGGCCGAGGGAGGCGGGCGCGGAGAACGCACGCAGATCGCCGAGGGCCGCGCCCGCGGCGTACTCCAGGATCATCACGCCGGAGCCGGCCGCCTCGGCGTCGGCGAGGAAGGGCCGCAGCCGGGTGAACGCGGGCTCGTTCAGGGCGGAGAGCCGTGAGGTGGAGAGCCGGGCGGTCTGGGTGATGGCGAGCCGGAAGTGGTCCAGGTCCAGGGCGAGTTGGGCCATGTAGAAGCCGCCGTGGTGGTAGGCGGCCATGTCGGATGGCTGTATCAGCGGGTTCTCGGCGGCTGCGTTGATCTCGACGGTGAGGGTGCGCTCCAGGGCGTCCGCCGCGTCCTGCGCGGGTCCGTGGATCTGGGGGAGGCAGCGGAAGCCGTAGGGGTCCTGGATGCGGCCGAGCGGCGGGGTGGGCCGCTCGGGGGCACCGAGCAGCTGCCGCATGCGGGCGGCGACGGCGTAGGTGCCGGGGTGGGGGCGGGCCGCGTGGACGGGTTCGGCGAACGCCTCGTAGGAGCCGTCGACGGCGAGGAGTGAGAGGGCGCCGACCAGTTCGGTGGCGGTGACGAGCGCGCGCAGCCCGTCGAGGGCGAGGGCGGCCTGGCCGAGGGTGAGTGCGTTGGAGCTGATCAGGGCGAGGGCGTCGTTGTTGTCGAGGGCCTGCGCCTCGGGGGGCGGACCGTCCTGCCAGGGGTGTTCGCCGGCGAGTGCGAGGCCCACCTGGGCGAGGGCGGCGATGTCTCCGGTACCGACCGAGCCGAATTCGTTGACGAGGGGGTGGGCCCCGCTCTCCAGCGCCTCGCACAGGGCGGTGACGACGCCGGGGCGCAGTCCGGCGCCTCCGGCGAGGAGCTGGTTGGCGCGGACGGCGAGCATGGCGCGGACCTCGCGGGCGGGCAGCGGCTCACCGATCGCCCCGGCGTGGGAGCGCAGGAGTCGCAGTCCGTGGTCGGCGGCGGCCTCGGTGGGGACGTTCTCGTTCCGGTTGGCGCCGACGCCGGTGGAGCGGCCGTAGACGCGGCCGGAGGCGGCGAGCTCGCGCGCGGCCTCCCATGCGGTCTCGACGCGCTTCATCGCCTCGGATCCGGGTACGGGCCGTGCCGTGCCGTCGGCCAGCCGGATGATGTCCGCGACCGGGAGGTTCTTCCCGTCAAGGGGCACGGTGTCAGCGCGCTGGTCCACCATTCGAGACGCCATTGGGATAGATCCTCCATTATGGGACGGTTCGTCCTGCCTGTCGGGTGTTTGTCGTAAGCGATTCACGCCGAAGCATTGACAACCTATTCAGCCAACGAGAACTCTGCATGACTATATGCAGGCCGGGCAAGGGACGATCGATGATCAAATTCGAAGCAGTGAACAAGTGTTTCCCCAACGGCACGACGGCAGTGAACGACCTCACCCTGGAGATGCCGGACGGCGGGATAACCGTCCTCGTCGGATCGTCGGGTTGCGGTAAGACCACCACGCTCCGCATGATCAACCGGATGGTCGAGCCGACTTCCGGCTCCATCCATGTGGGTGGGAAGGACGTCCTTCGGCAGGACGCCGCCGTACTGCGTCGGTCCATCGGGTATGTGATCCAGCAGTCCGGCCTGTTCCCGCACCGGACGATCCTCGACAACATCGCCACTGTGCCGCTGCTGTTGGGCTGGGGGCGCAAGAAGGCGCGGGCCCGGGCGGCGGAGCTGCTGGAGACGGTGGGTCTGTCACCGGAGGCCGGACGCCGTTATCCGCACCAGCTCTCCGGCGGCCAGCAGCAGCGCGTGGGGGTGGCCCGTGCGCTGGCGGCGGACCCGCCGGTACTGCTGATGGACGAGCCATTCGGCGCCGTCGACCCGGTGGTGCGCACCCAGCTCCAGGACGAACTACTCCGACTCCAGAAGGAGTTGGGCAAGACGATCGTGTTCGTCACGCACGACATCGATGAGGCGGTTCGCCTCGGCGACCGCATAGCCGTCTTCCGCACCGGCGGCCACCTCGTCCAGTGCGCGACCCCCACGGAACTGCTGGCCCGCCCCGCCGACAGCTTCGTGGCCGACTTCCTCGGCGCCGAGCGCGGGCTGAAACTGCTCTCGCTCTCCACGCTCACGGACGTCCCGCAGGGCCCCGCACCCGAAGGTGGCCGCTGGGAACTGGTCCTCGACGACGCACGCGCCCCGCTCGGCTGGCGCGACAAGCAGTCGGACCGGGCCGGGGACCTGCTCCCCGTACGCCCCCTGCGCGACACGGACTCGCTGCTCTCCGCGCTCAACGAGTCCGTCGCATCCCCCGCCGGCCTGGTCGCCCGGGTCGACGCCAACGGCGCGCTGACGGGCGTCACCTCGCACGAGGAGATCCACCAGCAGGCCGGATCGGCCCACTCCACCGCACGGGTGGTCGTATGAGCATCGACTGGTCGTGGATTTCCGACCACACGTCCGACCTCACGACTCTCGCTGTCTCCCACCTTCAGGCTGCCCTGACCGCCGTCCTGTTCGGGTTGCTGGTTTCGCTTCCGTTGGCTGTGCTGGCCCATCGGGTGCGCCCCCTGCGCGGATTCCTTCTGGGGCTGTCCAACGTCCTGTTCACCATTCCGTCGATCGCGGTGTTCGTGCTGCTCCTCCCTGTGTCCGGGCTGACGCGCACCACCACGGTCATCGGTCTGACGGTCTACACGCTGGTTGTCCTGCTCCGGAACACGGTGGAGGGCCTGGATTCGGTGCCGGTGAGGACGAAGGAGGCGGCGCGGGCGATGGGCACGCGCCCGGTGCGCATCCTGCTGACGGTCGAGTTGCCGCTGGCCCTGCCGGTGATCATGGCGGGTGTGCGCATCGCCACGGTCATGTCGATCTCGCTCGTCTCCGTGGCCACGTATATCGGTGACGGCGGACTGGGGCAGCTGTTCACCGACGGTTTCCAGCGCAACTTCCCCACCCCTGTGGTCGTGGGCGTCGTGCTGACCCTCCTGCTCGCGTTGATCGCGGACGCGTTGCTGGTCGCCGTCCAGTACGTCCTCACCCCGTGGACCAGGAAGGGCAGGGCCTAGAGATGTACGAGCTCTTCAAAAACCTCGGCTCGTGGCTGACCGGCAGCGAGCAGTGGACCGGCAGCGACGGGATCGCCCACCGGCTCACCGAACACCTTCAGTACTCACTTCTCGCCACCCTCATCGCCGCCGTGATCGCCCTGCCCGTCGGCCTGCTCATCGGACACACCGGCCGCGGCGCCTTCCTGGCCATCAACCTCTCCTCCTTCGGCCGGGCGCTGCCCACCGTCGGTCTCGTCGTCCTGGTCTTCCTGGCCAGCGGCCTGTCGATGACACCGGTGTATGTCGCGCTGGTCGCCCTCGCCGTCCCCTCGATCGTCACCAACACCTACGCGGGCATGGCCGCTGTCGACCCCGAAGTCAAAGACGCAGCCCGCGGCCAGGGCATGCGCGGCCACCAGGTCCTCCTCCAGGTCGAGATGCCGCTCGCTCTGCCGCTGATCATGACCGGGCTGCGGCTCGCGCTGATCCAGGTCGTGGCGACGGCCACCATCGCCGCCTACGTCAGCTTCGGCGGACTGGGCCGGTACGTCTTCGACGGCCTCGCCCAGCGCGACCTCGTCCAGGTCCTGGGCGGAGCCGTCCTCGTCGCCGTCGTCGCCGTCGTCCTCGACCTCGCGCTCGCAGCCCTCCAGCGCGTCCTGTTCAGCAACCGCCCCGCCTAAGGACACCCCATGAACCGACGCACGCTCCTCGGCGGCCTCCTCGCCGCAGCCTCTGTCCCCACACTCGCCGCCTGCAGCAGCGGCATCACCTCCCTCGAAAACGAAGGCGGTGATCTGTCAGGAAACGGCACCAGCAAAGACGGTGTCACCATCGGCACCGCCAACTTCACCGAGAACCAGATACTCGGCTACCTCTACGCAGCGGTGCTGGGCGCGGCCGGCGTGAAGACCAGAGTGCGCCCCAACCTGGGCACGCGCGAAATCCTCATCCCCGCCCTGCGCGGCGGGGACATCGACCTGCTGCCCGAGTACCAGGGAGCGCTTCTGCATTACCTCGACCCGAAAGCGGAGGCCACCGAGGAAGGCGAGATGCAAAATGCCCTCGCCATCGCCCTCCCCAGGGGGCTGCAGGTTCTCCCCTACGGCATGGCCGAGGATTCCGACGCCTTCGCCGTCACCCGCCAGACCTCCCAGAAGTACGGCCTCACAACCCTCGCCGACCTCGCCAGACACAACGGCAAGCTCATCATCGGCGCGGCCCCCGAGGTCAAGAAGCGCGTCGTCGGCGTGGTCGGCCTGAAAGACGAATACGGCGTGGAATTCAAGGAATTCAAGTCACTGGACTCCTCCGGACCACTGGTCAAGGGCGCACTCAAGAAGGGCAACGTGGATGTCGCCAACCTCTTCACCACCGACACCGACATCGCCGCCGAAGGCTGGGTAGTACTCGCCGACCCCAAGAACCTGATCCCCGGCCAGCACATCGTCCCCCTCATCGCCGACCGTAAAGCCGACTCGACCGTACGCAAAGCACTCGCCACACTCGGCACTACCCTCACCACCGAACAACTCACCGAACTCAACAGGCAAGTCGACAAAGACAAGAAAGACCCCGAAGACGTCGCCAACACCTGGGCCAAGAAGAACGGCCTCACGGGGAACTGACGCCGTCGGGGGGCAGGCCGTCGTCGTGTTCAGGGGTGGGGTCCGGCGTCGTTGCGTGGGGTGCATCTGGCGGAGATCTCGATCGCCCACAGCGAGTTCGCTGCCCTGACCCGGCGCTTCGAAGAGGTCGCGGAGAAGCACGACCGCGAGTTCGGGATCATCAAGTCCGACCTCACCTCGGTACGCCTCCAGATCGGCGACCTGGACCAGAAGGTCGAAGCCCTCAACAAGAAGATCGACCGGAACCAGGCCCAGATCATCGGGCTGCTCGCCCAGCTTGTCGGTCAGCGGCCCGACGTCGGCTGATTCCCCGGGCCTGGTGCCCGGTCCTAGCTGTACGCGCGACGGCCCCGAACCAATATGTGACGCTGCCGATACCTGCGGCCTCATCGACACGCGCCCCACCCCAAACAGCAACGTCGGCCTTCGAGACCACAACTGGGTCTCGAAGGCCGACGTCACGCCGCAGGCCCTATTCGCCAACAGCGTCCCAATATATGTCGGTTTCGGGCCGTCGCGCGTTTCGGGTTCCGTTTCCGGTGCGGAGGTGTTCCTGCGGGACCTGGACCAGGCTCCGCCATGCGGTGCGGACGTGTGCTTCGCTCTCGGTCCAGCGGATGGCCGATGGCTCCGGCAGGGGAAGCGCGGCCATGTAGTGGGCGATGTCGGTGAAGTAGGCGAAGCCGCCGGTGGCCGTGAGGGCGCGCAGGCGGTCGATGGTGGTGGCCAGGTCCTGGTCTTCGCCACGGGCCAGCGTGGTGGAAGGCGAGGGCGAGTTCCACGTAAAGCCCTCGGCACGTTCACTGGATCAAAGAACGAAACGCGTGGGTGATGCGCATCGGCGGAGCCATGATCATCACAACCGGCCTGCTGCTGCTCACCGGCGTATGGGACAGCATGATTCAGTCGATGCAAGTCTGGTCGAACGGCTTCGCCGTCAGCATCTGAGCTTGACGTTTTAAGAGGTCCTGACAAAGGCGTTGGACGTGTCGGTGGGTGATGAGGCAGGTGGCGAGGCCGAGGAAGGCTTCGTGGATGTCGTCGCGCCATTCCCAGCGGACGCGTAGGCGTCGGAAGCCGTGGAGCCAGGCGGTTGGGTCGGCCGCGCGGTGAGGTGCTCGCCGTGGGGCGAGTCCTGTTCCGCGCGGCCTCCCGCCGAACCGGACATGACGGTTTCCCGGTCATCCGGCTCTCCAGTGACTACGGCGTGAGTGATCGGGCTGGCCGTTCTGAATGGATACGGTCGTGGCAGACGTCGCAGGCCACGACCGTTTTGCGTCGTCGGTGAAGCATGACGCGTGCCCAGTCGGAAGGCTGCCATCCGGCATGTGCGAGGTCGGCGAGAGCACGGACGTGGTGCACTTGCACATTGCCCTTGCTTCCGCAGATCTCGCAGGTGTCCGCCAGGAGTCTCGCGATGAGTTCCTTCTGCGGATAGTCCACCCGCACCGGCTCGCGGTCGGCGAGTTCTGCCGCTCGCTGCCGTTGGAGGGGAATCCCACCGAACCGTGCCACCAGTGGTTTCCTGTTCTTCCGCTCGATGCGGGCCTCGAAGCACACCCGGGGCCCGTTGGGCGTGTCAATTCTGGCCTTGTGCTTGGCGGCCATCTTCGACACTGACGAACGGTGCTTGGCGGCAAGGGTCTTGAGCATGGACGTGACCCATTGCAGCCGGTGCAGCCGGAAGACATCTCCGGCGAGCAGGTAGTACTGGACAACGCCCCGGTAAACGGTCCCGAAGGTCGCCACGATCGCATGATCGCTGCTGTTGATCAGGGCTGTCTTCTTCGCGGGTTCTCCGCGGGCGAGATAGGGGGCGCACTTGGACTTGATCACGTCCTGAGGGACGCGGAGAGCGATCTGGCCGTTGATCCGACGGTAACGGCCGGTTTTCTTCGTGTCGTTGTGCTGGGTCGTGATCTCGTAGCCGAGAAACCTCGCTGCCCCGGTGCGGGCATGAGTGATCAGCGTCTTTTCCTGGGACAGCTCCAGCTTGAGTTCGTCGCGCAGGAACTGGTCCAGGCGTTGCTTGATCTGCTCGGCCTCGGCTTTCGGTCCGGTGAAACCGAGGAGGTGATCGTCCGCGTAGCGTATGTAGCGCAGTCTGCGGTATGCCGGATCGTCGGGATCCGCGCTCGGCAGGCTGACCATCCGCTGACGCAGCTTGCGGGCCTGGACCCGGTCGCCGCGCCGGCGGGCTTTCGCCAGCAGATTCTGCAACTCCAGGTAGGCCGGGTTTCGGGCCCGGCGCTTCCCTCGGGTGTAATCCGGAATCAGAACTGTCTCGATAAACTCATCCAGCTTGTGCAGGTAGATGTTGGACAAGATCGGGGAGGCCACTCCGCCTTGCGGCGCTCCGGAGAGCGTGGCACCCCATCTCCAGTCCTCCAGGTATCCGGCCTTGAGCATGTTGCGCACCAGCCGCAGAAACCGCTGGTCATGGATCTTCTCGCCGAGGATCGACAGCAGCACCTGATGGTCCAGGCTGCCGAAGCAGTCGGCAATGTCCCCTTCGATGAACCAGGACGTCCCGGTCCAGGTGTGGTCTACCTCCCGCAAAGCGGTATGGCAGCCACGGCGGGGACGAAACCCATGAGATCGGTCGGAGAGCGTTGGCTCGTAGTACGCCTCTAATAACAGGCGGATCACTTCACCGACGAGTTTGTCCGACCAGGTCGGCAGCCCCAACGGACGCATCTTCCCGTTCTTCTTCGGGATATGGATGCGCCGGACCGGCTTGAAGCGGTAGCGCTCGTGGCGTATCGCCTCGATGATCCGGTATATCTTCCGCTGCGACATGCCGTCCACGGTTTCCGACGTGACCCCGGGTGTCATCGCACCATGGTTGGCGTAGATCCGCCCGTAGGCCAGCAGATACAACTGCGGATTGAACAGCTGCCGAAACAGTTCATTGCACGGCAGGCCACGCCTGCCGCGTTCACGCAGGACACCCAGCACCGTTTTGGCGCTCTGCATTACGCATACCTCCCGACTCTGTGGTGTCCAAATCACCTGGCCCCCTTCGCCTGATGTGGACGGCTTTCCCGTCCTCCCTGACCGGTCGTTACTCCGGCGACTACTACGGGGCCTCCGTCGCCATAGGACTCGCATCCCGTAGGCGATCCCACGTTCGTCCCTGTCTGTACGTTCTAGCGCGACACAGGCGTCCCACTCATCTCCTTGAATGTCCTCGCTGGACATCGCTCCGAGCTCCGGAAGTGCACCGGACAACCTTCGAATCCAGGGCAGAGCACGGCGCCGGTTTCAGTCGTCTTTCCGACGGATGGGAACTTGCATCTTCTGGAGATTGGGCTTCAAACAATCCAGTCTTCGCCATATCGCGCGGGCCGCCCAGCACACCGTCTCTGACAACTGAGCCCGGTCACTGGTTTTCTGACATGCTGTTGTCCCCTTCACCTTTCGGATCCAGGTAAGTCATCCGGCCCAGAAACCTCCTTCCGAGTTCCTCCCGGCTGAGCCGGGGATACAAACAGAGCGCCTCGTGGCGCACTAGGTTCGCTCGACCGCCCAGTGTTTCGGAATCGGTTGAACCCCCTGGTACCGGGCGGGCGTTGGGTGATTTCCAGATCGATGCGGAGGGTGGCGGCGTGTTCGACGAAGCGCTGGCGGTAGCCGCCGTCGACCCGGACTTCGCGGATTGTGGGATGGTCCGCGGCGGTCTGCTCGAGCAGGCGTGTGCCGGCCACGGAGTCCTGCACGTGTCGCGGTGACGAGTACGGCCAGGGGCAGTCCGAGGGTGTCGGTGATGACGCTGCGTTTGCGGCACGATCTTCTTGCCGACGTCTTCTTGCCGACGTCGATGACCTGATTCGAGGCGGGCTCGCTGGTGGACGTCTTGACGCTCTGCGTCGATGACACACGCCAGCGGGCCTGCTTTCTGCTGCACTGATTCCCGCAGCATCCCGTTGACCTGTGCGAACACGCCGTCCTTCTGCCACTTGGCGAAGTAGCGGCAGACGGTTGCGTGTCGTCCCCTACTCGGCGTTGACCGGGGTTCTGCTGTCTGGCTATCTCACCCATCGGGCCACGATCAGCCGAGCCCGTGGGCCGCTGTTCTTGTCCGAGTCGCGCCGTAACTACGGCCAGCCGCTGACGCTTTGGACCTGGTCGAAGGTGATTCGGCGGGTTGGTCTCGCCGCCGACCTGCCGCGGTTCTCGACGCACACCACACGCCACCTGTGCTTGACAGACCTGGCCAGGATTGGGCTGGGAACTGCACGCCATCGCTCTTTCGCCGGGCACCGCAGCACCGAGTCGACGCTGACCTACATCCACCTGTCGGGCCGCGACCTGGCCGAGAAGCTGAACCGGGGCATGCAGCAGATCCATTCCTGGCGTGTGGACATGCTCACCCGTGCTGCTGATGCCTCTGAGGCGGTCGCCGAGTGACCGCACAACCGAGTACGGCAGCCACACCGCCGACAAGCACTCCGACCTGGGCACCGGTCATCGACCTTGCCCGCTATGACCGTCGCGGCCTGCTCACTGAGGCTGGGGCGGAAGCACTTCGGACACTCAGCATCGATCAGCTCCGGCACGACGGCCTCAGGCTCGACTCGCTGCCACTTCGGCCGGTGGCCCGGCTGGTGAGGCCGTTGGCAGACATCCTCACCGGTCTGCACTGGCCGCCTAACGACCATCATCAGCCGCCAAGCCGGCCGCGGTGATCTGCCAGATGCTGCTGCTGAACCGCAGCCCGCTGCTGGAGGACCTGTCCACCGAGGCCCTGGCCGCACTCCGCGGCCATCCCGCGATGAGCGGGCAGTGGGGCAAGGACATCTACGGCCTCCACCGGGCGGTCGCGGCACTCGGCCACGAGGATGGACAACTAGCCGGTCGCGCGGCCGGTCAGGCCGGTGACGACGATGTCGTGGCCGAGCACGTTGAGCACTCGGGCGACGTTGGTGCCTTTGCCGCCGACCTGCTGGGCGACCTGGTGCACGTGGTTGCCGCTGTGCCGGTGGGGTGGTGGTGAGGGTGACGGCGAGGACCAGTCGGCACCATCTCAGGGGCGGCTGTGGTTGCCCAGAAGGTCCTGGGCAAGCAGGGCGGAGCCGAGACAGCCTGCTTGGTGGCCGAGTTCGGCGGGGAGCAGTTGCGGCGCGTGCTGGAAGGTGAGCCGTTGGGTCAGGGCTGTGCGGAGTGGGGCGAAGAGGGTCTCGCCGGCTTTGGCCAGGCCGCCGCCGAGGATGATGCGTTCGGGGTCGAGCAGGGTGACGGTGGTGGCCAGTCCGTCGGCGAGTGCTTCGATGGCTTCGCCCCAGATTCTCGTGGCCTCTGGATCGCCCGCTTGGGCGCGGCGGTCGACTTCCTGGGCGGTGACGTGTGGCTCTCCGGTCGCGTGGGTGTATCGGCGGGCGATGGCGGAGGCGGAGGCGAGGGTTTCGAGGCAGCCGTGACTGCCGCAGGTGCAGGGGTCGCCTCCGGGGCGTACCACCAGGTGGCCGAGTTCCCCGGCGGAGCCGTGGGCGCCGGGCAGGGCTTGGCCGTCGGTCATGACAGCGGCGGCGATCCCGGTGCCGAGCGGGACGAAGAGGAAGCTGTGGCAGCCGCGGCCGGCGCCCAGGCGGGCCTCGGCGAGGCCACCGGCCCGGACGTCGTGTCCGAAGGCGACCGGGAGGTCCAGGTGCTTGGCGAGCGTGTGCCGCATCGGCACTTTGTGCCAGGCGAGGTTGGTGGAGTGGACCGCGATTCCTGCTGTCTCGTCAACGATGCCGGGAACGACGATGCCTACGGCTTCCGCGGGTCGGCCCGAGCGTGTGGCGAGACCGGCTAGTTCGTCGGCGCAGCGGAGGATCGTGTCGATCACGGCGTTCGGTCCGCGTTCGGCTCTGGTGAGCCATTGCTCGGAGTGCTGGACAGTGCCGTTGCCGGTGAACACGCCGCCCTTGATCTGGGTGCCGCCGACATCGAGGGCGATCACGGATCGGTCGACCGATGCTGCGGTTTGCTCGCTCATGGCCGGCTCGCGATCTCCTCGGTTACAGGGGTCATCAATTCCTCCTGCACCATCGCAGGCGTGCTCGAAGATGCTCATAACTTAGCTCTTTCACGCAGCTTCGTGCATCTACTGTCCAAAAACCGCTATCCAACTGGCCGGGCAAACCCGGGCGAAGGCCCCGCGGCCGAGATCGGGGGATCGGCTATCACGAGCGCCGCGCCTGCCCGATCGGCCATCGCGCGATCGACCCGGCCTCCAAGCAAGTGGTGGCACGGCGGAACCCGACGATGGATCCGGACCGGTGAGCGCGCGTCCTGCGTGCCGCAACACCGTCGCCCGATAATCCGCGACGCGCTCGGCGAACAGGTCGGCGACATCCGTACCCGCGCGGCTGTGCACGTGTCGCGAGGAGCTGGCACGTCCTCAGGCGTCTCACGAGTCGGGTCGTCAGCCAGGGCGGCGCGGATCCGTCCCACCACCTTCCGGGAGGAACTCATCAGCTCTCCGCTCCTCCGTCGGCGGAGCCCGTCGGTGTCGTCGTGCCGGTCGCACATCGCCGCGGCAGGCACTGCCGTCGGCGGTCAGGTGGAAGACGGAACGAGCCCGAACAGGCGCTCCTCCACCTGCTGAAGTCCGTGGCGCACTGCGCCGAGCGCGACGGACTCGTCGCCGAGGGTTGAGGCTTCGACATCCGGCGGGAACAGGCACAGATCCACCAGGTGTCTGCGGACAGGTTCGATGATGTCGTCGCCGGCCCGGGAGATGCCGCCGCCGACGATGACCAGCGACGGGTCGATGGTCATCGACATGACGGCGACGCCGGTGGCCAGGTCGCGGGCGAAGCTGTCGACGAATTCCCGGGCCCGTTCGTTGCCGTCGAGCAGGTCGCTGAAGACTCGCAGCGTCGCATCGCCCGTCGTGCTGTCGGGGACGTAGGACAGCATCCGGCGGTAGCTGTTCACCCAGTCCAGGAGGCCGAGGGTACCGATCTCCCCGGCCGCGCCCCGGCGGCCGCGGTAGGGCTTGCCGTCGATGATGACGGCCGCGCCCATGCGGTGGCCCGCGTGGATGTACACGAGGTCGGGCACGCCGGCGGCGACACCCCGCCACTGTTCGGCCAGGGCGGCCAGGCGCACGTCGTTCTCGGCGCGGATCGGCCCGTCGACCCTTCCGGGGCCCAGGATTCGGGCGAGTTCCTCCGCAAGGTTCAGCCCCGTCCACTGCGGCAGCGGGTTGGACAGCACGACCCGGCCCTCGGCGTCGATGATCCCCGGGGAGGCGATCACGGCTGCCAGCAGAGGGCTGTGGCCGGGAGAGGTTTCGGAGGCAGCCAGACATGCGGTGACGGCGTCGCCCATCGCAACCAGTCGCTCCTTGGCGGGCAGGGCCGGATCGACGTCGGTACGCACGACTGCCTTCACGGCGCCTCGCAGGTCCGCCACCGTCGCGAGGATCTTGTGCGCGCCGACGTCCACACCCAGCACCCGCCCCGCGCCGGCGTTGAACTCGTACCGCTTGGCCGGGCGCCCCGGCTGCCGAGCGGCGGTCGGGTCCGGCGGCGCGATCTCCGTCACCCAGCTCTGGGCCACGAGCTCGATCACACCTTCCTCGCAGGTCGGCCGGGACAAGCCCGTGGACCGGGCGAGCTCGGTAACCGTGTGGGCCCCGTGCTCGTACACCCTGCCCAGCATCGTCGCCAGGTTCCGTCTGCGCAGTGCCGACGGGTCCCCGCCCTTGATTCGCATCTGGCCTCTTCCTCGGTTCGGAGAATGTCGTTCGTCGCACGCCTTGACAACCACTTGGACGGCGGCGCTACCTTCTCCTCTCAGATGTTAAATAAATCTTGTTATCTATTCAAGCGCGATGGAAGGAGAGTTCCGTGAGACGCACGTTGCTATCCCTGGCCACCTCCGGACTGGCGGCAGGGTTGGTCCTGTCGGGCTGTACGGCCGGCGGCGGCAAGCCGTCGGGCAGCGGCAAGGAGGGGGACGTCACACTGACGTTCCTGACCTTCGAGACCCCGAACCTGACCGCGAAGTACTGGGACGACGCGATCGCCCGGGCCTCGGCGAAGGTGCCCGGCGTCACCATCAAGAAGATCGTCGCCCCCTCGGCGGACCGGGCCGGCTATGCCAAGCAGCTCGCCGCCTCCGGCCAACTGCCGGACATCATGATCGCGGTGTCGCCGAACGGCTTCGCGCAGGCCGGTCAGCTCGCGCCGTGGAGCGACGAGCAGCTTGCGGACTTCGTGTCTCCGCACTCCAACCCGATCGGCGGGAAGATCTACCAGCTCCCGTACAACACCCAGCCGACGCCGCTCGTTTACTACAACAAGGCCGACTTCGCCGCCGCCGGGATCGACGCCCCGCCGAAGACCTACCAGGACCTGCTGGACGCTTCCGCGAAGTTGAAGGCCAAGGGGATCAACCCGTTCGTGGTGGGCGGCGGCGGCAAGGACACCTGGGCCGATATGTATCCGCTGATCGGCGCGGTGGCCACCGACACCTACAAGCAGACCCCTGACTGGCTGACACAAAAGGCGAAGGGCTCGGTGAAGTTCACCGACCCGGCGTTCACCAAGGCCGCGGAGAAGATCTCAAGCCTGGCGAGGAAGGGCTACATCGACACCGCGGGGCTGTCCCGCTCCTACGCCGATGACGAACAGGCGTTCCGCGACAACAAGGGCGCGATGTACCCGATGGGCTCGTGGTTCGCCGCTTCTGCGGACGCCAAGAAGCCCGGCTTCGACGTCGGCGTGTTCGCCTGGCCCTCCGACGACGGCTCCCTGGTCGTCCCGGCCTACACCGGCGGTGGCATGTCCGTGTCCTCCAAGGCCGCCGACGTCACCCTGGCCCAGAAGTGGGCGCTGGCGTTCATGCTCGACAAGTCGTCGCTGGACGCTTCGGTCAAGGCCGACGGCTCGATCATCGCACTGAAGGACTACACACCGCCCACCGGCATGGGCCCCGTCTACAACGCGACCCTCGACGTGTACCAGCAGGCAGTCAAGCAGAACGCGATCGTCAACGCCTTCTCCATCGAGACCGGCGATGGCTCGCTGCCGGCCGGCGTCGCGGACAAGGCCGCCGCCGGAGTCGCTGACCTGATCAACGGCAAGAAGTCGGCGGCGGACTTCGGGGCGTTCCTCGACTCCGCGTGGGCCAAGGCCGACCAGTAGCCCGAATTCTCAGCACGCGAAACCCAGGAACGAGGAGAAGGCCGACATGACCGCGACACTCGTGCCCCGGGGCACCCACACCCGGGGCGCCCCGGATACCGGTCCAGCCAGGCGACGGTCCGCCCGCTGGTCCACGGCGTGGCACTTCCTGACCTTCGGCACACCCGGACTCGTCGTCTACCTCGTCTTCGTCCTGGTGCCGATAGGGATGACGGCCGGTACCAGCCTCACCAACCGCAACCCGGCCAACCCGCCGACCAGGTGGGTGGGCCTGCGGAACTACACCCGGCTGTTCTCCGACACCGACTTCACCGTCGCGTTGAAGAACACCGTAACCATCACCGTCATCGTGACGGTCGCCGCCAACGTCCTCGGCCTGCTGATCGCCCAGTTGCTCGACCGGCGTGGCTGGTTCTACAACGCGCTGCGCTCGGTGTTCTTCACCCCCGTCGTGCTGTCCTCGGTAGTGGTCTCGGTGATCTGGCAGGCGATCCTCACCGACGACGGCCTGCTGAACTCGACGCTGAAGAAGCTCGGCATGCACCACCCACCGGGCTGGCTGTCGGATGCGGACATCGCGCTGTACTCGGTGGCGTTCATCATCACCTGGCAGATGCTCGGGTTCTGCGTCGTCGTCTACCTGGCCGGCCTGGCCGGGGTCCCGGCCGAACTGCACGAGGCCGCCTCGATCGACGGTGCCGGAACGTGGTCGCGCTTTCGGAACGTCACCTGGCCGATGCTGGCGTCGGCGCTGACGATCAACACGGTCATGCTGCTGATCACCGGGTTCAAGGCCTACGACCAGATCCAGGTCATCACCAACGGAGGCCCGGGCAACGGCACCACCTCCACGGTCGCCTTCCAGGTCGTGCAGACCACGTTCACCGGCAACCACATCGGGTACGGCGCGGCGATGGCCACCGTCATGCTCGGCATCATCGCCGTGATCTCGGTCGTCGTGCTCCGCATCCTGCAGCGGCGGGAGGTCAGCCTGTGAGCGGCTCCCAGCGTTCTTCCTGGTTCCGGCCGGTCGCGGCGCTGTTCGTCACAACCCTGTTCTTCCTCCCGCTCTACCTGGTCCTGGTCAACGTGTTCAAACGGGGCTCGGACATCACCACGGACCCCGTGAGCCTGCCGATCCCGCCGACGCTGTCCTCGATCGACCAGGTGGTGTCCCGTCCGGACCACCTGTTCTGGTTCGGCCTGGTCAACAGCGTCGAGGTGACCGCCCTGTCCATCACTATGCTGACGATCGTCTCCGCCATGCTCGGCCACTATCTGGCCCGGGCCAACGGCGTCTGGGCCAAAGCGGTGCTGGCGACCCTGCTCTGTGGATTGATGATCCCGCCCTCGGTGATCCTGGAACCGGTGACCGAGGTGCTGCGCGCGCTCGGGCTCATGACCACGATCCCGGGCCTGGTGCTGGTCAACGTCGGCTACTACGTGCCCTTCGGCGTGTTTGTCTTCATGGGCTTCGTCAAGAACATCCCGATCGAACTGGAGGAAGCCGCTTCCCTGGATGGCGCCGGGCGATTCCGGATCTTCTGGATGGTTGTGTTCCCGCTGCTGCGGCCGGCCTCCGCGTCCGTCCTCATCTTCCTCGGTGTCTGGATCTGGAACGACTTCCTCAACCCCCTCATCATCCTGGGCCCGGCGAACGGCACCACCGTCACCGTCGGGATCTACCGCGCGATCGGGGAGCACCAGTCGGACTTCGGGGCGGTCTTCGCGCTGATGTTCCTGGCCACACTCCCGATCCTCGTCCTCTACCTGGCATTTCAGCGCCACTTCGTCAAGGGTCTGACCGGCGGGGCGACCAAAGGATGACGCCACCTGCCTCCGTCTCGGTCCCGTGTCGACCAGATACCTCAACGGGAGTAGTTGTGAACTTTGCCGCTGTGCCGGCCAGTAGCGCACATGACTCGGCGCCGTTCCTCACCGGGGACTTGGCCACGCCGCTCGGCCGTCCGCTGTCGCTGGCGGTCCTCGGCGCGGGTGCCCGCGGCTCGGCCTACGCCGACCTGGCCGCCAAGCGTCCCGAGCGGGCCCGGGTGGTGGCCGTCGCCGAACCCCGCGAGGTCGTCCGCACGGCGTTCGCCGCCAAGCACGATCTCACCGATGAGTACTGCTTCGCCGACTGGCGTGAACTGCTCGATCGCCCGCGGCTGGCCGATGTCGCGATCGTCGCGGTCCAGGACGCCGACCACGTCGAGGCGGCCGTCGCACTGGCGGACCTGGGCTATCAGCTGCTGCTGGAGAAGCCGATGGCCACCACTGAGAAGGGTTGTGATGCCATCGCCGAGGCTGTGCGGCGCAACGGCACAGCACTGGCCCTGTCGCATGTCATGCGTTACACCCCCTACACCGTCGCGCTGAAGCAGATCCTTCTGGAAGGCGCGATCGGTGACATCGTCTCCGTGCAGCATCTGGAGCCGATCGGCTACTACCACTTCGCCCACTCATTCGTCCGCGGCAACTGGCGGCGTGAGGACCAGTCGTCGTCACTGCTGCTGGCCAAGGCATGCCACGACATCGACTGGCTCTGCGACGTCGTCGGCCAACCGGTCCGGCGGGTGTCGTCTTTCGGGTCGCTCACCCACTTCCGTGCCGAATCCGCCCCCGACGGCGCCACCGACCGCTGCGTCACCTGCCCACTGGAATCCTCGTGTGCCTTTTCGGCCCCCCGCCTCTATCAGGGAGGGCTGCGCAAGGGCGGCACCAAGCAGTACTTCACCCGGATCACGACGGCCGGGGAGCTGACCGAAGCGGCCGTGACCGAGGCGCTGGCCGAAGGGCCGTACGGCCGCTGCGTCTACCACAGCGACAACGACGTCCCGGACCACCAGGTGGTGAACCTGGAGTTCGACAATGCCGTGACCGCATCGTTCGTCCTCACCGCGTTCACTCCGCTGGAGAACCGGCACACGAAGATCTTCGGCACCCGCGGGCAGCTCACCGGGGACGGCCGCCGCATCGAGGTCTACGACTTCCTCACCGAACGCGCCACCGTCGTGGACACCTCCCTCGACGGCTCCTCGGCGGCTGAAGGCCATGCCGGTGGCGACGAGGCGATGTTCAACGCCTACGTCGACGCTCTACAGGACGGCCGCCCCGAACTGATCGTCTCCGGGATCGACGCCAGCCTGGCCAGCCACCGCGTGGTGTTCGCCGCCGAGCGGGCCCGGCACGCCGGGACGGTCGTCGAGCTCTGAGCGCCGGCAGGTCCTGAAAAGTGTCCGGGCACGTCCGCCACTACGGAGGGACTACGTACGGCGCCCGTCGCGATGCGCTCCGAGCAGGACGGGGCCGTCGAGGTTCCGAGCGCGGCGGGTGAGCACCACCGCACCACGGCTCGTGAAGATCACATCCTCGTCCGAGGAAGGACGCATCACGTATGAACCTGAGACGAAGAATCACTGCACGCCTGACGGCCACGCTTGCGGTCGTAGGCCTGATGACCGCCGGGCTCGCCGCGGCGGGCACCGGAAGTGTGTCGGCGGCGGCCCGCCCGGGCGGTTCCGGCGGTGTCCTGGTGAACGCCGGGTACCTGCGCGTGGGGCTGGACGCCACCGGTGCCGTCACGAGCCTGGTCGACTCCCGCAACGGCCGGGACTACCTGGTGACCGGGCACGGCACGGCTCCGCTGGTCAGCCTGGTGATCGACGGACGGCAGGTGAAGCCGACCGCGGTGAAAAGGTCAGGCAGCACGCTGGCGTTCAAGAACTCCGCGGCAGGCACCGAGGTCGACGTGGCGGTGCACGATCGGACGACGTATGCGACGTTCACCGTCACGAAGGTCAAGGCGCCGCCCACCGCTGATCTGCAGACCCTGCTGTGGGGTCCATTGGCGACCTCGCTCACAGGCACGATCGGGGAGTCGGTCGGCATCGTGGGCAACGGCGGCTTCTCGGCGGGGATGAAGGTACTCAACGACCGCACCGAGGGCGGCTGGCCTCGCGAGGGCACCGGCATGGGCTGGCAGAACGAGGTGTCGAACAACCCCTCCAACCTGCAGGTGGCGGCACTGGAGCAGTGGAGCGTCGGCGGCCACACCCCCTGGAGCAACCTGCTGCGCGCCTTCACCTTCGACTACACCAAGCAGCGCCTGCGGCTGAACGATTCCGGCTACCGGATCCCGGTCGGGCCGTTGCCCAGCGGAGGCGGGATCGTCGGGTCGAAGATCGCGCTGTTCGGTACCACGCCGGATCTCGCGCCGACCGTCCTGTCGGAGATCGCCAAGGGCCAGAATCTTCCGTACCCGAAGATCAACGGGCAGTGGCAGAAGGCGGCGCAGGCGACCTCCAAGTCCATCCTCGTCCTGTCGGACCTGAACACCGGCAACGTTGGGACGGCCGACCAGTTCGCCAAGGCCGCCGGCATAGACATGATCTACTCGCTGCCCGGGGCTGACGGCCCCTGGCAATCGGCCGGGCACTACCAGTTCAATTCCAGCTTCGGTGGCAGCGATGAGGGCGCAAGCAGTCTGGTGAACACGTCCACGTCCAACGGCGTCGCGGTTGGCGCGCACACGCTCTCGAACTTCATCGACACGAACGACCCCTACATCAAGCCTTCACCCAGCCCGGATCTCGCACGCGGGCAGAGCACCACGCTGACCCGGCCCCTGTCCTCCGGCGACACGTCGCTCCATATGGCGAGCTGTGACCCCCTGGCCGGCGGCCTCCAGGGCAAGCGTCTGCTGATCGACAACGAATTCCTGACCTACACCGGGTCCAGCACGGTCGGCAGCGAGTGCGAGGTGACCGGGCTGGCCCGGGGGCAGTGGTCGTCGGCTGCGGCCTCCCATTCCGCCGCCGCCACCGTCGCCCGCGTGCAGATGAACGGCTACGGCGGCGGCTACGGCAATCTGAACATCATCAACTCGATCGCCACCCGGTTCGCCGCCATCTGGAACACCACCGGCATCACGGCGACGTCCTTCGACGGGCTGGAGTCCGCCTCGGAGTCCGGCTGGGGCCAGTACGGCATGGCCCGCATGGTGAACGGATCCTTCGCGCGGCAAAACGCCAAGGACGGCTTCATCTCCGAGACCAGCCGTATGGGTTCGAACGTCTGGGACGGACTGTCCCGGGCCAGCTGGGGCGAAGTCGGGGTGACCAGCATGAGCCAGGTGTTCCTCAACAACGCCTACTACCAGGCCAACTACCTGCCCGGGATGCTCGGCTGGATTGCGCTGCCGGGCAACGCCGGTCTGCGTAACGTCGAGGACAACCTCGCGCGGGGCGCGGGCCTGAACGCAGGCGCCGGATTCCAGACCTCCGTGTCCAGCCTGACCCGCGGTGGGCAGAACACATCGGTGCTGCTGGACGCGGTCAAGCAGTGGGAAACGGCCCGCAACCTCGGAGCCTTCACCACCGCCCAACGCGCGCAGTTCCGAGACGTTTCCACACACTGGCACCTGAGCGTCATCACGCCCCGTCAGTCCTGGTCGCTGCAGCAGCGCGACGCCTCCGGCAACAACATCGGCGCGCCGCGGACAGTCACCGTCCCCACACCAGGCTTCCCGAGCATCAGCCTGCCGGGCATGACGGCCGGCAAGCTGTACGAGGCACGACCGGCCGCGAACGTCCCCTCCATCATCCGCTACGAGCTCACAGCGGGCGCCCTGCCGGCCGGCCTGCGACTGAACGCCGACACCGGCGGCATCACCGGCATCCCGACCACCTGTGCCGCATCCAGGTTCACCCTCACCGGCATCGGCGCCCCCGGAACCCCGAACGCGCGGCAGACCTTCACGATCAGTCCCCGGACCTCGCCGAAGCCGCCCACCGCGGGGACGCTGAGTTTGACGTCGGCGTTCAACAACGTGGGAATCACTTCACAGACCGACGTCGCCACCGGCAACTTCGACGGATACGGCAACAGCTTCTCAGCTGAACAGCTCGCCGCGGCCGGCGTCACACCTGGTGCCACCGTGACGGTGCAGGGCACGGAGTTCGCCTGGCCGAACGTGGCCGCGGGCACGCCCGACAATGTCGTCGGCTCGGCGGTGATCCAGGGCTCCGGTCGTGGCGGCAGCACCCTCGCCTTCCTCGGATCCGAGGCCGGCGACGTGACAGACGACATCACGGTGACCTACACCGACGGCACCGCCACCACCGCGTCCATCGGGTTCCCGAACTGGCTGGATTCGAGCCCCACCGAGTTCGGTGCCACTCTGGCCTTCTCCACTCAGGGACGCAACACACCCGGCGGATACGGCAACACGAGCGGTGCCTACCGGGTCTTCTACAACCAAATCCCCCTCGACTCCACAAAGACCATCGAGACTGTCCGGCTTCCCGCCAGTACGAAGATCCACGTGTTCGCACTGACCGTGCGCTAGGTGTGCGGCTGACGGACGCCTGTGACAGTGGGTCTTGGGCTTTCTGTCATAGGCGTTCGTCGGAGGCCTGGCCGGCGAGATGTGGGCCATCTCCCCGCTTGGTTCCCGTGACCGGTCGGGTGCTCGTCGAGTGCCGACAAGGCGATGTTCGCCAGGGGCGGTGAGAGGATGCCGCCCTGCGGGCTGCCGGTGAGTTCGTGCTCGTGCAGGGACGGAAGCCGTATCGAGTGCCGCCTGGCGTCGTTGGGCAGTTCGTGACGATGACCACGTTCGCCGAGGCCCTGTACCGCGGCATAGCAGTGCGGCCGGAGACGTTCCGAACCGGGGCATGGATTCCAGCGCTGGAGGAAGAGGAGCTCGCCGGGTTCGGCAGGCGCAGCGGCTGGAGTGGTGCCATCCGTAATGCCGTGCATCAGGTGCTGCCCATCGTTCGGTCCGGCTGGCTCATCGGTGTCCTCGCATCCGCCGTTGCTGTCCTGGACCAGGCGGCTGACGGAGGCACGGTGTTCCGGCTGGGTGGTGCGTGAGGTGGGATCTGCATCTGGGGGTGGTGAGCCGGGCGGGCAGCGTGTACCGCTGCCTGGTGCGGTATCGCTGCAGCGGCTGAAGACTGTCCCGGTGGCCACTGCGCTCATCGATCCCGAGGGGCGCGTTCAGGAGTGGAGCGAGGCCGCGCAAGCCCTGACCGGCTATCGGGATGAGGAGATCATCGGCCGGGACGCGGCTCTGCTCGGGGACGCCACGGGGTTTCGGGGAAAGGGTTTCGTCCGTGCGGTACTGCGCAGCGCCGGCTCGGTGCGTACCGACTGGCTTCGCGGAGGCCTGGCCGGCACCACCGGCCCGGCGCGTGGACCTGCCTCCGCGAATCGTTCCGCTGAGGGACCATCCCCGCGGGTGCGGGGAGCAGCCTGCGGCAGCAGGTCCGCCTTGGTCTCGGGACCATCCCCGAGCGTCAGGCCAGCGGCAGGTGGGCGTGGGTCTCCCTTTCATGCATCTGGCGGTGACGGCCGAGGACGGTCAGTTCGACGGCTGTGATCCTCGCCGTCGCGGGTTCGGGGCTGACGCTTTCGAGGGCGGCCGAGTCCGTCCCGAAACGGGCTGCCTGTCGGCGGGGCACGGACTGCGCTTGGGACGGCAGGACCGAACCCCTGGGGCCACGGGGGCGGTCGGCGGCGCGAAGGCAGCTGCACCGGCCGCCGGGCGGACCGGGCAGCGTCCAGCCCGTTGGCGCCGAAGCTGTTAGCGCAGGCGCCGTGGGCCGCTCTGCTGGTGCAGGGCCGGCTCGGGCGCCCCCAGGCCCTCGCGCAGATCGGGAACGGCGGCCCTCGCGGCCTCGTACCAGGCGCCGTAGCGGTCGGCGAGGAACGGGGCGGAGATGCCGTGCAGCAGAACGCTGAGGCCGATGGTGACCGCGACGACCCGGCCCAGCAGTTCGACCCCGGGCACGTGCTCCTCCACCACGAGGAGCCCGAAGACAATGGACGCCAGGCCACGGGGCCCGAACCAGCCGACGTATGCCACGGTGGGCAGCCGCATGCCGGTGCCGGCCAGCGCCAGGGCCACCGGAACCATTCTGACCACCGTCAGGCTGAGCACCCCGTACGTGACGATCCGCCAGTCCAGGTGCTCCAGCGTCGGGCCGAGCAGTACCGCGCCGAAGACCAGGAAGCTCAGTGTCCCCAGCAGCCCGCCCAGGTACTCGGCCAGTTCGGCAGGCCGTTCACCTGTCGGCTCCTCGGCGAAAGGCTCCTCCCTGCGCAGTGCGACGCCGAACGCGAAGCCCCCCATCCAGGTGGCGATGAACCCGCTTCCGTCCAGAGCCGTCGCGACTGCGTATGCGCAGAACGCCACCGCCAGGACGAAGACCTGCCGCCATTCATCAGTCACCCAACCCCGGGCCCGCGCGATGGTGAGCAGTCGCCTTCCCAGCCAGCCGAAGGCCAGGCCCACCGCCGTGCTGAGTACCAGGGCCCGCCAGAACACTCCGCCCACGCCCTCCTCGGAGGCTGCCGTGCCGGGAATCGCGGCGAGGAACAGGAGGAAGAACGGCAGCGCCAGGCCGTCGTTCAGGCCGCTCTCCACGTTGAGCCCGTGGCGCACCAGTGCCGGGAGGCGAGGACTGGAACAGGCCGCCTTGCCGAGCGCCGCATCGGTGGGTGCGAGGATCACACCGATCAGTGCGAACTCCCACAGGGTCAGGCCCGGCAGCAGGGGCCACGCCAGCAGCCACCCCACCCCGATGCTCAGCGGCAGGCCGATGGCGAGCAGACGCAACGGCAGGAAGCCACCCGTGTGCAGGTCGCTTCGGCGTACCGTCATCGCGTCCGTGAAGAGCAGGAGGGCCAGCGCGGCCTCAATCAGCGTCAGCACCGGACCGGCGTCGTGCCCCAGGTCGAGAACATCCAGCCCCACCGGCCCGATCAGTACCCCGAGGCCGGTGAACACCATCGGCGCCGACACCGGCGTCGAGGCCAGCCGGCGCGAGAACAGCGCATAGCCCCCGGTGACCGCTGCAAGAGCCGCGCCGGTCCACGCGCTGCCACCACTCATGACACTCCACTCTTCCTGTCGCAGCGAGCGACTCCGTGATGGGGAGGATCCCGGGAACTTCCGCAGCACAGCCCGTCCGCCCAGTCACGACCTGCTCCCGTCCAGAGGGCGGGTCCTGGCCGCGCGCTAAGCCGCATTCCAGCAGTTAGGTGACCGAGGGCCAGGCACTAAGGAGACCGAACGAAGGCCCAGTGTGGCCCGATGCCATGGCCTGGGCAGCGGACGACACGCGCACGAAATTGCCTGGGAGCAGGGTCCGTCCAACGGCTCGCACCCCCCGCGCGTGATGAGCAAGGTCGCCTGCTGTTGCACCCGAAAGGCCGCCGGGTGTACGAGCAGGCGCGGATGCGGCCCTCGCCGGGCGCGCGCAGCATGAGGACATGAACGAGTCGGTGGCTGCCGGCGACGGTCTTCGCGGCGCGGCTGCACCCAGTCGCCGTGTTCTGCCGAGCCTGGCGAGCACAGACGGGAGAAACATCATGGCCAAGCCCGACGCAGTCTTCATCTACATCGGTACCTAGGTGGGCGGCCACTTGTGGCGATGGCATGTCGCGGGCGGACGTCAAAGAGTTCGGCGAGACCATCGACGAGGGACAGGCCGTGATGGTTGCTTCCGGTTCCGACCAGCAGGCGATCTCGCCTAGCGGCTGGAATGCCCGCCTGTACTGGTTGTGGATCCTGTACAACACGATCGCCTTCATCACCGTCCTGACTGTCGGCTTCCTGCTCGCACTCCTGGGCAGCGACGTGCTCCACCTCGGCCTTTCCAGCGGTCACGCCTTGGTGGCGCTGCTGATCGCGACCCTTGGGGCCGTGCTGTTCGGAGGCGTCCTGGGCGCCCTGCAATGGCTCGTCGTCCGGGAGCGAGTGCCCGTCCCGCGCAAGGCGTGGATCACCGCCAACATCGGCCCGGCGCTACTGGCCTGGCTGCTGGTCATCATGCCTGCCGTGATCGACGCCCAGGACACCCACAAGGACGCGTCGACCGCCTACCTGCTGGCCGCCAGTCAGTCCCTGGCCCTGGGCCCGCTGCTCGGCCTGTCGCAGTCACTGGTGCTCCGCAAGGTCACTGCCCGCTGGGCCTGGTGGATCGGGGCAAACCTCGCCTCCTGGCTCATTGTCGATGCAGCTGTCTACCTGCTGTCGGAGCTGTCCGGCGGCTCCGACGTCCTCACTGGTCACGGCTCGATCGCCGAGGTCTACCTCACCTTGATCGCGACCACGCCGCTGACCGGCCGGGCGCTGCTGTGGGTACTCGCCCCCTCCGCCCAGACCCGTCCCGAAATGCAGCAGCCACCATGACCAGTGCGCTCCCGCCAACGGCCCTGCGGGAGGCGGGTGCGCAGATGCGGGGCCGAACAGACAGGTCCACTACGCGGAGGAAGGGCCGTTCTCGCCGACGCGGCGTTGGGCGATCGTGAGCGGTCATGCGCACACGGGCTCCCTGTCGACTGTCCGCCGACGTCACCCGGGTGCCACGCGTGGCTGGTACTGCAGGTCAGCACAGCTGACGCTGGACGGAAGCGCCGTCGAGCCGGGAGAAGCCATGGAACGCCAGGTCAACCGATGCGCTGCTACGTGGGTGGCCGTCATGCTCGGCTTGGCCGGACTGACTGGCTGCTCGTCGGACGAGTCTTCAAGCTCCCCCGCGTCCTCGGCGGCTTCCGCGGTGAAGTCAAAGGCATCTGGACTTGCTTCCTCGGCGGCTTCCGCGGTGAAGTCAGAGGCATCTGGACTTGCTTCCTCGGCCAGCAGCGCGGCAGCGTCGGCAGCGGCCTCTGCGCTCGCTTCAGCTGAGGCGGAAGCATCGTCCGCTCTGGCGAAGGTGAAGGGCGGACTGGACGCCAAAGCGGACGTCACCCTCGGCAGCGTCGCGACCGGCTCCAACGGCCGGGCAGAGGTCCCAGTGAACGTCACCAACCACGACTCGAAGCCCAGGCGCTACACCCTCGTGGTCAACTTCAAGGACCCGTCAGACACCCTGCTCGACGTGGTCGTCCTCCAGGTCCCCCAGGTCGCTGCGGGCGGCACGGCCCACGCCACTGCACGGAGTCACTGGGCCCTGAGCGGCACAGTGACCGCTGAGGTCCGCGACGCATTGCGGTACTGATGCCACAGCGCGACCTCAAGGGATACGGCAAGCGCCGCCGCGAGAACGACCGGAGCATGACCGACCGCACACGCGTCCGCCAGCCCCTGCTGCCCACGTTCGTCCAGCACGTTGAGACAGCTGAATACGCGAGTTCACCAGTAAGTACGGGACCCCTTACTGAAGGCGCTGGCCAAGGACGCAGAACTCGTTGCCTTCGGGGTCTGCCAGTACAACCCACGATTGATCACCCTGGCCAATATCAACACGCTGTGCGCCATGAGCCACCAGACGAGCCACCTCGGCGTCCTGGTCATCAGGCCTGAAGTCGAGATGCAGTCGGCTCTTAACCTTCTTGCTCTCATCAAGCCGGACGAAGTCCAGCCCCGGCAGGCGATCCGGCTCCGGGCGGATCTCGAACTCCTCATCAGAGGAGTGGACCACAACCCAACCAAGAGCCGTAGCCCACCACTGCCCCAAGGCCACCGGATCTACCGAGTGAACAATTACCTGTTCCCATTCCAAGGTCATCCGCCGAGCTTAGACCTGCCAGGGCTTCAGGAACAGGCAGTTGTGCCCTCGCGGCCTCGGTCAATGATCTTGATCGGCTGCACCGGACCGCCGGCGCGACCGCGCCACGTCGCCGTTCGGCTGCCCGATGGGCGTACGGCGCTGTCTCAGGTACTGGCCGCGCAGATCGCTGCGCAGATCGCGGCGGCCGAAAGTCAAGGAACGCCAGCCCCGGCCGTGGCGTGAGCTCACCCCACGGCTCGATGAGAGAACATGCTCGATCTTCGGCGCTCGCGACCGGCGGTCCGGCGCAACTCCCGGGCGCGGGTGCCCGGATGGTTCCTTGGGTGCACGGTCCCTTCGGTAGCCTTCAGCTGAGCTGTTCGGCCAGTCCGACGATGATGCCCTCAGGGCCGCGGACGTAGCAGAGCCGATAACTGTCCTCGTACTGCGCCAGCTCGCCGATGAGTTCGGCGCCCTGGGTGCGCAGGCGGGCAACGACGTCCTCGATGTCGTCGACGGCGAACATGATGCGACGAATGCCCAGCGTGTTCGCCGGCGCGTTCTTCGGCTCGGCACTGATCGCCTTCGGCGTGTGGAACATCGCCAGCTCGATTCGGCCGTGGCCGTCCGGGGTCCGCAGCATCGCGATGTCCTGTCGGACGCCGTCGAGCCCGATGACACGCTCCACCCAACGTCCCTCGATCGGCCCCTTGCCCTCCAGCTCCATGCCAAGCTCGACGAAGAACGAAATAACAGCGTCAAGGTCGTCGACAACGATGAGGACGTTGTCCATCCGCTGGATTGTCATGCTGGGCCTCCTTGGTGTGGCACGGCCACGGTGTCCGCATCCGCCCCTGAGACGGAGCCGCCCGGCCGTTCTCGACATCCTCTGCCAGATCTTCTTCGAATGACCTGCGCCACTCATACGTCGATGGCACACCCTCAAAGTTCAGTGACACACGACAACTGCCCCTAATCTTCTGTGATCTGTCGGGGCCGCGCGCCTCGGGAATCGGCGCCTCGGGCATAATCAGGAGCCGTGTCCTCTCCTCCTGATCCCGCTGTCCTGTACCTCGACGTCGCTGCCTGCGGCAGCCTCGCCACAGCGCTCCGGGCCGAGGCGGAGGCCTGCCTCGGTGCCGTCCCCGTCACGTCCCCGGGCTTCGCTCCGCTGCTCCACGCGACCGTTGCAAGCACCCTGCCGGACCGTGAGCCGCTGCAGATCAGTGCATGGTCGCACGAACGGCGGTGGTCGATCCGCGGCACGGAGCCGTTCCAGAGCATGGCCCTCATCGACGGCACGACCGACGACCTGGCGGAGGCCGCTCGGGCCGCCCGGGCGTGGCACGACGGGGCGGCCCTGGACGACATCCGCCGGGCGGCACCCTTCGTGCACCTGACCGGCAGGTTCGAGGTGCCCGACCACGATCCCGCGCGCCTTACGGAATCAGAGTGGCAGAGCATGCGGCAGGAGGCGGGCGAACTGGAATACGCATGGCAGGAGACCTACCAAGCCCTGAGCGGATGCGGGTAGCGCTCCCGGTCTTCTTCGGGAGATCCCGTGAGGTGGGAGCTCTGCCACTCGATGCCGTTGTGCTCGCTCGTACCGAACGGCGTCCGGAGGTAGAGGAAGTCGCAGAACTCTCCCCAGCCGTAGGTCTCGACGAGCTGTTTGTAGTCGTTGGGCAGCCGGGTACCGATCACAGTCTCCACGGCCGCCCACTCACCGTGGGCGTCCACGGGCACGGACGGCGGCGCCACGAGCTGCACCAGCCGATCGCGGCGAGTCGCGCTGGTCTTCGGATCGCCCATGAACGCAGCATATGCATCACTCCGCGATACGATCGACGAATTTTGGGCTGGCAGTATTTCCACAGGTCAGACGGTATGGCGTAGCCGTTCGCGATCTTCGCGGCTCTGCCAGGCTGACGTGGCCCGGGTCGCCCTGGCCGGTGGACGTGAGGGCGGCCTTCGTCTGATCCAGTGCTCCGTCCCAGAGGCAGAGGAACAGCGCGAAGGCCGTGGTCGTGAGTCCGGAGCGTCAGGGTGTGCTGCGTGACGCGTTCGCGGAAGTGTCAGCCTTCCGGACGGAGTTGTACGCCTCCCTGACCGCGCGGGCGACGCGACGGCTGCCGTCCGCTGCGCGGGTGGTGGCCGGAAGGTTCTGGTGGTGCGGCGGACATGGCGCCGGGACCGCACGAGCTGGTCAGTGATGAGGAACGGGCACACTGTTCCAGGCGATGGCGGACTACTTGCCCGAGGAGTCGCTCATCGGCGCGGGGGCAAAGCTTCCCCCAGCCGGCGGGGACGGTGGCCGCGGACAGGGCGACCGCGTGAGCGAGGCGTTCGGGCCAGCTCTCTCCGCACGCCGATCCTGGAGCCCCCGGTCCCGCGCGGCAGGGCCGCACGGAACCGGGGGAGTGGGACGAGCGCCACGTAGCACCCCTACCCGGGCAGGATGCCTGCCCCGCGCCCGGCTGCCTCCAGTGCCGCTTGATCGGCCTGGCGCTGGAGGGTGTCGCGGTCTTCGATCACGGCGTCGGGTACGGCGTCGGGCAGGACGTCCTCAAGGAAGCGCAGACGCCGGTCGTACCACCCGCGAACCGCCCACAGCAGTTGGAGCACTCCGCTGGCCACGACGACCACAGCCAGCCCGCGTCCGGGTCCCGTCCCGGTGACGGTTCCGAGGGTGTCGGCCAGTGCCCCGCCGGGTTCGAGCAGGGGGCGGACGTAGGCGTCGGTGAGCGGGCCGATCACGACGTACCCCAAGGGCATCGTCAGCATCATGGCGGTGATGAAGATCGACAGTACTCGGCCCTGCAGCTCCAGCCCGACCTTGGTCTGCACCAGTGCGATCCAGTGTCCGTTGATCAAGGATTCCGTGGCCGAGAGGCCGAACATGCCGACAGCCATCAGCCAGGGCTGCCCGCTGAGGCCGATCGCGGTCATGGACAGGCTGCTCACCCCCATGAACGCGATCATGCCGTCGGCCCGTCGCGCGGTGCCGCCCCACACTCCCATGATGAGAGCCCCGACGAGGGCGCCAAGCCCGCCGGCCGACAGCACCGTGCCCAGGACGGCGGAGCCGTGCTCCACCAGGATGAGCGGTGTGAGCAGGGCGAATCCAACGGTGTAGAGGAAGTGGTCGACCAGGAAGAACCGCAGGGCGCGGACGAGTCCCGGCCGCTTGGCGACATACCTCCAACCGTTGGCGATCTGGTCCCGCACCGGTTCCTCGCGCTTGCGGAAGAGCCGGTCGGGAAACCGGACGAGGAGCAAGGTGGCCACCCCCACCAGGAAGGTGGCGGCGTCCACGAGCAGGATCTGCGACAGGGACAGCACGTTGAGCAGCCCGGCGGCCATCATCGGCGCGAACAGCGCCCCCGCTCCCGCGCCGAGTTGGCTGATGCCGTTGGCGTGTGCGAGGAAGGGCTTGGGCACCAGCTGCGAGACGGCCGCGAGGTAGGCCGGCCGCTGGAACGCCCCGCACAGCGAGGTCAGCGCGCACACCAGGTAGACCTGCCACATCCGAAGGTTCCCACCGGCCATCAGGCAGACCAGTGCGACGGTGCCGAGGCCCGCTGCGACATCGCTGGCCATCATCACTTTCCGGCGGTCGTAGCGGTCGGCCACCGCCCCGGCAAGCGGTCCGGCCAGGATGCCGGGCAGGAGGGCGACTGCTGAGACGAAGGCGAATTGGGTGACCTGCCCCGTCCGGTGGAACACCCACAGGCTCATCACGAGTTGGCTCAGGGCGCTGCCGACCATGGAGACGAACTGTCCGGCGGCCACCACGCCGAACCGCGCCAGCGAGGGACACGGTTCGCCGCCCCGTCGGCCGCGGGAGCGTGGGGGAACGGTCCGCGGCACCGGCCCACGTTCCGCGGGCACCCGACCCGCCGACCGGATGGGGGACGCGGCTTCGGGTCCGGCAGCCGCTGCCGGCCGCGGCGCGGCAGGCTCCTGCGTTCCGTGCGGCCGGGCCCAGTGTGTCACCAGCTCCGCGACGCTCTCCGCCTGGTGCTTGATGAAGAAGTGGCCGGCTTTGGGGATCACCTTGAGCTCGACCTGGTCGGCGAACTGCTGCCACTCCTGGTGCCGTTCCTGATAGAGCTCCGTGACCCGGTCCCTGTCCCCCACGATGCTCAGCAGGGGAGCGCGCAGGCGCCGGAGGTCGCGCTGCCGGAGGGCTGCGGTGAAGTACTCCTCGGTGTCGCGGACATCGTGCCGGACCGCGCGCAGGACGAAGTCGCGCTCGTCCTGGTCGACCACGTCGGTGAAGCCGCCCCGCGCCCGCAGGTAGGCCAGGTACTCGCGGTCGGAGGTCAGCCGGTCGACCGGCAGGTGCCGGTACGCCCAGTCGAAAAGCCGACCGGGGAGCCGGGCGACCGGGAACCCCGCGCCGATCACCACACCAGCCGCAGGACGTCCCGAGTCCTCCAGGCAGTGGGCCAGCGCCATGGTGACGGCTGATCCGTGGCAGTGGCCGTAGAGCACCAGCGGCCCGGGGATGTCGCGCAGTTCGTCCAGGCAGCGCGCGGCGATGGCCTCGGCATCCAGCAGTTCCTCGTCCGGCCTGCTCCGCTCATGGCCCGGCGGCTGGAGGGCGTACAGCGACCAGTCCTCGGGAAGGGCCGAGGCAAGGGGCTCGAAGGCCACCGCCCCGCCGCCGGAGTACGGTACGCACACCAGTGTGGCCGCGACCGGCCCGGTCCGTTCGGGGGTGAGCCGGTGCAGCAGCGGCTGCCCGGCCTCGGGGACCACGGCGGCGTCGAGGAGTTCGGCCAGGCTTCGCACCGTGGAGTTGCGGTACAGGTCGAGCAGGGCCAGTCGAGTACCGCAGGCGGACTCCACGGCTCGCACCAGGCGCAGCGCGGAGAAGGAGTCACCGCCGAGCTCGAAGAATCCGGCGTCCGGGCCGACGTGCTCCACCGAGAGCACGCGCTGCCAGATCCCCGCCAGCATCAGTTGCGTCGGCCCCTCGGGCTCCGCCCGCTCCTGCCCTTCCCGCCCCGGTGAGGGCGGTGGGAGAGCCGCGCGGTCGAGCTTTCCGTTGGGCGTCGTGGGCATTCGCTCCAGGACGGTGATCGTGGCGGGGACGGCGAAGTGCGGGAGACGGTCCTGGAGCTGCCGGCGCATCTCACCGGTGCTGGGGAGTTCGGCCGGCTCGCGGGGTACGACGTATCCGGCCAGCCGCGGGGCCATGCCCGGACCGGAGTGCACGGCCGCCGCGCCCACCAGGACGGCGGGCAGCTCGCTCAGCGCGGCTTCCACCTCGCCGAGTTCGATGCGGTGGCCGTTGACCTTGACCTGGTCGTCGAGTCGGCCGAGGAAGTCGACGGTGCCGTCGGAGCGCAGGCGCGCGCTGTCGCCGGTGCGGTACATCCGGGCGCCGGGCCGAGCGGTGAAGGGATCGTCGTGGAAGCGGTCCCGGGTCAGTTCGGGCCGGGCGTGGTAGCCGGTGGCGACGCCTTTGCCGCCGATCCACAGTTCTGCGACGACGCCGGGCGGAACCGGCTCGCCGTGCCGGTCCAGGACGTAGAGCCGGTTGTCGGGGTACGGGACGCCGATGGGCAGCGGGGCGTCAGGTGCAAGATGCTCGGCGGGGCCGTCGAAGTAGGCATTGTCCACTGTCGCCTCGGTCACGCCGTAGGAGTTGACGACGCGTGCGCGCGGGCCGACGAGTCGGCGGGCGAGGCGGTACTCGTGGACGTACCACTTTTCGGCTCCGCCGATCAGCAGCCGCAGGAAGTCCAGGCGCTCGCCCCGCGCCTCGGCGTGGGCGAGCAGCGCCCGCAGTACGGCCGGAACGAGCTCGGCGACCGCCACGTGCTGCTCGCGCATGAGACCGAGCAGGGCGGCCGGGTCGAGCAGGGTCGGCTTCGGGCAGATGAGCAGCCGGCCCCCGGTGCCGAGGGCGCGCAGGGTCTCGCCCGCGAAGACGTCGAACGAGAATGCCGCGGCCTGCAGATGGGTCCACTGCGGGCTGAGCCGGTAGGCGTGGCGCCACATGCGCACCGCGTGCAGCAGGTTGCCGTGGGAGACGACCACGCCCTTGGGCAGGCCCGTCGTGCCCGAGGTGTAGAGCACGTAGGCCGGATCGTCGCGATGGGGCGCCGTCTCCAGAGGGCCGGTGGACTCCGAGGCGAGCGCGTCGTCGTCGCACCGGACGACGACGGTGCCGGGCGGAGGCTGCGGATGGCTGCCCCCGGCGGTGATCAGAGCCGAGGCGCGGCTGTCGCCGAGCATGTGGCGCAGCCGCTCGGCGGGGTAATCGGGGTCGAGGGGAACGTAGGCGGCGCCGGACTTGAGTACCCCCAGCAGCGCGGCCACGGCACGGGGCCCACGGGCCAGATGGATGCCGACTCGATGTCCGCGCCCGATGCCGTGGGCGTGCAGGGTGTGCGCGAAGCGGTTGGCCTCGGCGTCCAGACTCCCATAGCTCCACTGCTGCCCCTCGTGGCTGACCGCGGGGGCGTCGGGGGTGCGCCGCGCGAACTCCTCGACCAGCTGGTGGATTCCGCCCAGCGTGTCCTCAGGACCGGGCGGCAGGGCATGCCGGTCGTTCAGCTCCCGCACAAGGTGGTCGCGTTGTGCGGCGGTCAGCAGTGGCAGCCTGCTGATGGGGAGCTCGGGCTCGTCCAAGCAGCTCTCGAGCAGGACGAGGAGTTGGTCGAGCATCCGCTCCACCGTCTCGGCGGCGAACAGCTCGGTGGCGTATTCGGCGGTGAGCACCGGTCCTTCGGCGGGGAAGTCGATGCTGACGGTGAGGTCGAGCCGGGTGGTGCCCGGGTGGGTGTCGCCGATGTGCTCCACCCGCACGGGGCCGTGAGCGGCTGCGGCCGTGGGGGTGTTCTGCATGATCAGCATCGTCTGGGTCAGCGGGCTGCGGTCGGGCCGCCGGGGGAGGTCGAGCGCGTCGAAGACCTCGCCGAGGGGGAGGTCCTGGTGGGCCAGGGCGTCGACCACGGTGCCGGACACCCGGCCGAGCAGTTGGCGGAAGGTGGGGTCGCCGGTGAGGTGGGTTCGCATCGGCAGGACGTTGATGAAAGCGCCGATGGTCTCCTCTTCCGAGGTGTCGCGGTGGGCGACCGGTGACAGGACGGTGATGTCCGTCGAGCCGGAGAGGCGGTGGATGAGGGTTTGGAAGACCGCCAGGACGAATGTATAGGCGGTGATGGATTCGTCCCTGACAACGTTGTTCAGGCGCTCGATGAGGGCTGCGCCGAGGCGGCGGTCGATCCTGGCGCCGGCGAAGGACCGGACGGACGGCCGGGGGCGGTCGGAGGGGAGCTGAAGCTCGGTGTCCACCCCGGCCATCCGCTCGGCCCAGTGGCGGCGCAGCGCTACGCGTTCGTCGCCCACGGCAGCGCGGGCCTGGTGGTACAGGTGCTCGGCGAAGGGAGCGGGGGTCCGCTGGACATCGCCTTCCGCGAGGAGCTCGGCGAGTTCTGAGGCCAGCACCGAGGAGGACCAGCCGTCGAATACGAGGTGATGGACGCTCACCACGAGTTCGAGTTCGTCCTCGGCGAGGATCAGCAGGCCGGCCGAGAGCAGTGGGCCGCGCCGCGGGTCCAGGGCGGTGGAAGCGAACCCGGCACGCAGGACCTGCGCCCGCTGGTCTCGTTCGGCGGCGGGTTCGGCGCTGAGGTCGTGCACATCGAGGGGAACGTCGCGGGCCGCTCCCACGGTGAGGAAGGGCCCCTCGTCCGTCTCCGAGAAGCAGGCGCGCAGGGCGTCGTGGCGTTCCACGACACGGCGCAGCGCCCTGCGCACGTCCTCGGCGGACGTGGGTCCGGTGATGCGGTAGCGCAAGCCGAGTGTGTGCATGGCGGTGCCCGGCAGGAACTGCTCGGCCAGCCAGGTGTCGCGCTGGAAGGCGGTCAGAGGCAGCCGGTCGGCGGGTCCCGGCTCTGCGGGCCGGTCCCTGCGCGGGGCGGGCACCGGCTGCCCGGATGGTGCCGCCGACTCCACCAGGGCCGCCAGCCCGGTCGCGGTCGGGTGGGCGTACAGCTGCGCCAGGGACAGCCGTACCCCGAAGTCCCGCTGGATCCGGCCGACCAGCCGTCCCGCCGTCAGGGAGTGGCCGCCCAGGGCGAAGAACGATTCCCCGGCCGCCGCGTTGCTCACGCCCAGCACCTCGGCGAAGAGGGCGGCCACCGCGGCCTCGGTGCCGTGCGCGGGCGGGCGCGGTTCGGTCCCTCGCGGGCGGGCGGCCGCCGCAAGTGCCGCATGGTCGATCTTCCCTCGGGAGGTCATGGGGAAGGAGGCCACCGGTATCAGGAGCGACGGCACGCAGTGTGCGGGAAGCCTGTCCCGCACATGGCCGAGGATGTCGTCCAGCGGCGGCGGCACATGACCATGGATGTCGTCCAGCGGCGGCAGCACGTGGCCGATGAGGGTCGAGGTGCTCCGGTCGAGCAGGACGACGGCGTCACGGACGCCGGGGTGGGAGCGCAGGGCCTGCTCCACTTCCGCGGGCTCCACCCGGAATCCGCGGACCTTCAGCTGCCTGTCGCTGCGGCCCAGGTAGAGCAGGCGGCCGTCCGGCAGCTGCCGGACGCGGTCACCGGTGTTGTAGAGCCGCGCCCCGTCGGCCGTGGTGGCGAACCGCTCAGCGGTCAAGTCGTCGCGTCCCAGGTAGCCGAGGGCCAAGGTCGCGCCTCCCAGGTGCAGTTGCCCGGCAGACCCGGGCGCCACCGGTGCTCCGTCCTGGCCGAGCACGCGTGCGATGACACCGGGAAGCGGGGTCCCGATCGTGACCTCCTGCCCGTCCGCTTCAGGCAGCGCGCGAGGACCCGCGAGATCGGCCCAGGTGGCCACCACTGTGGTCTCGGTCGGTCCGTAGGTGTTGACCAGCCGGACGTGCCGCACCGAGGGCAGGGCCCGCCACGCCGCCACGCGGTCCGCCCGGGCTTCCTCGCCGCCGATGACGAGCAGCCGTACGGCGGGCGGCAGGGACAGCCGCTGCGCGCCCATGGCGTCGACCAACTCGTGCCAGTAGGCGGTGGGCAGATCCAGCACGGTGATGCCAGCCGCGGCGCACCTGTGCAGAAAGTCCGTCGGCGAGGCGATCGCTTCGTCGTCCCTGACCACCACCGTGGCCCCGGCAGACAGGGCCGGGAAGACCTCCTCGATACTGGTGTCGAAGGCGGGGGAGGCGAACTGCAGGACGCGGTCGGCCGGTCCCAGCTCGTACCCGGTGACGGCCGTACGGCAGAAGTGGGCCAGGGCCCGCCTGGGTATGCACACCCCTTTCGGCCGTCCGGTCGTCCCGGAGGTGTGAATGACGTACGCGGGATCGGCCGGCCCGGCCGGGGCCACGGTCCGCTTCCCCGCGTCGTCGGGATTCTCCGGCAGGTACAGGATGTCGAGGCCCGCCATCTCGAACGGTGCTGCGTCCTCCTTCGGGCACACCATCGTCCGCACCCCGGCTTGCTGGGCTGTGGCCGCCAGCCGCTCGCCGGGATCCTGCGGGTCCAGGGGGACGAACGCGGCCCCCGCCATGAGTACGCCCACCTCGGCGACGATCGTGTCTATCGCGCGGCGGGCCTGGACACCTACGGGTTCGCCGGTGCCAACTCCTCGTTCGATCAGATCGGCGGCCACCGTCCCGCCCAGGTCCAGCAGCTCGCCATAGCTGAGAGTTCGTATGCCGTCGGTGACGGCCGGAGCATCGGGAACCGTGGCCGCCCACGCTTCGAAGTCGGCTAGCGGGTCACAGAGGGAAGGTTGCTCCTCCTCGAATGAGGAAGAAGCGCCTACGGAAGGGTGATTCGTATCGCTCATGTGTGCTACTCGCTCTTGGGGGACAAGGATTGGTCCTCGAGGCCGTCCCAGTACTCCCGCACTCGGGCGACCGCCGCGAGCGGAACCTAGCGAGCACGGATGATCACGGAAGGAAGCGCGGATGAATGGCGTGCGACGCCCCGGAGCGTGTGATTTACCGTCAACTACGCAACAGATGGCGGGTCAGCTCTTCCGCCTCAGGTGGTGCTCCCCGTGGGGGCATCGGTCGCACCGGCCTGACGTGCCGGCGGCCATGCCGCGCCCGCCTCGGGCAAGGGTTCCCTCGGCGGACGGCGACTTGGGGCATCGACACTGGGCAACTGCCAACGCAGGACACCAGGGTCCGTCTTCAAAGATCACCGGTGGTAGATCACGGTGGGGTGGTACGCCGCCATGAACTCACCGATCGGGAGTGGGAGTTGCTTGCTCCGCTCGCACCTGGGCCGCGACAGGACGGTCGCGTGTGGAAGACGGGCAGGTCATCAACGGGATGGTCTGCAAGATCCGCACCGGGATCTGCTGGCGTGATCTGTCGGAACGCTACGGGCCGTGGAAGACGGTGTACCCCCGCTTCCGCCGCTACGCGCTGGATGGTGTGTTTCAGAGAGGACCGACCAGCGGGGACAACGGCACAACCGCGGTCGCCGTGGTGGGCGGCCACCGACATTCGAGCGGCAGAGCTACCGTCGACGCAACATCGTTGAGCGCTGCTTCTACCGTCTCAAGGGTGTCCGCGGAATCGCCACCAGAGACGACAAGACCGCCACTTCGTACGAAGTGGCGGTCAGTCTCGCGTCGTTCCTGCTCTGGGCAGGATCCCTTTGAGGACGGACCCTAGGTCCCGCCGCTGGCACCGAGATCCTCCGTACTCGGCCTCTCCGTTATGTAAGGCTCCAGCACAGTTTTCGGTGTGCCGAACTCACACGGGGCATGAGATCAGGGGCAGTTGACCATCGAGTCGCCGATGTCGCCGTTGCAGGAGTCGAAGGCGAGACCGCCGTCGAGGCTGTCATTGGCGTTGACGCCGTCCGTGGCGTTGAGGGTGTCGTTGCCCTCGTCGCCGCTCAATGTGTCGTTACCGCTTCCTCCGGCCAGGGTGTCGTTGCCGGTGTTCCCGTTGAGGGTGTCATTGCCCTCGTCCCCGTTGAGGGTGTCGTTCCCTGCGTTGCCGTTGATGGTGTCGTTCCCTCCCAGTCCGGAGATGGTGTCGTTCCCCGGTCCACCGTTGATGGTGTCGTTGCCCGGCGTCCCTGCCGTTAAGCCGAAGAGAGCGGCCGGGTCGTCGCCGACGAGGTGATCGGCGCGGGGGCCGCCGTTGAGCCGGTCCTCGCCGTCACCCCCGAAGAGAGTGGCAGGAGCATCCAGATTCGGGGAGACCGTGATGTCGTCATCGGCGTCCTGGCCGTTGACTTGCACGGCCGTGGGGAGAGGGCAGGCCGCGATGTTCTGCGACCGTGTCTCGCAGGGCGCGACGGCGCGCACCTCGTCCGCGTTGTCCGACACGAGGACGACACTGCCCTGACGGCGGATGGTGATGTCATTGGCCACACCCTTGTCGGCCGTGACGATCAGGGTGCTGCCGACCATCTCGACCACCGTGGCGTCCGCGAGGTGCCGGGGATCGGCGGTGAGCGGGGTTGCCGATGCCGAAGTTCCGGTCAGCGCGGCGCAGAGGAGCGCTCCGGCCGAGAGGATCACATACATACGTCGCGCTGTCATGGTTCTGCGTCTCCTTCGTCGTGTCTCCGTCACGCTCTGACCTGATCCCCGCGCCGTTCGCCTCCGCTGGTCACGGGCACTCTGAAACGTTGTCGCCCAGGTCGGCGGTGCAGGTGTCGACCTCCGTGCCCCCTTGGACGTAGTCGTTGCCGCTGACGTCGTCGACGGCGTTGATACTGTCCCGGCCCGCGCCCCCTTCTACGAAGTCGTTGCCGGTGCCGGCGATCACCTGGTCACCGCCGGCGCCGCCGCTCACCACGTCGTTCCCGGGGCCTGCGTTGATGACGTCGGCGCTGCCCCGGCCCTCGATCGAGTCGTTGCCGGCGCCACCGAAGATCCGGTCCGCGTCGCTGGCACCGGTGAGCGTGTCGTTGCCACCTCCACCGGAGAGGAAGTCGGAGCCCTCGTCGCCTTCCAGCGTGTCGTTGGCGTTGCCACCCTGGAGGTTGTCGTCTCCCGAACCACCGACGAGGGTCACTCCCAGACCGGTCAGGGAGGACGTGACGTAGTCGGACTGGTCACCGGCGTTGACGACCAACTCGGTGAGGTTGCCGGCCCCCGGACAGACAGCCTCTGTGGCGCTGAGCGCGGTGCATCCGCCGAAGACTGCGAGGGCGTCACCGGTGTCTCTCACCCGGATCGTGTCGCCGACCTGCCACACGGTGATGTTGTTGCCCAGCCCCACAGCGGCGGTGACGGTGAGCGATGTACCGTTCTTGCCCACCAGCGTGCCGGCCAGAGCGGAGCCGGGCGACTGGGTGCTGGGTGTCGCACTCGCCGGGCCGGTGAGGCACAGAGTGATGCCGAACACCGTTGTCAGAAGCGCAACGGTGCGTTGAAGCGACTTATCCATGAACTACCTCCTGGAAAGCGTGCGGGATCGTTACTCGGCTCGAAATGCTTTCGCGGATCAGTGGTGACATGGTGCAGCTCGCCACGCCCATACTGGGAACGGCGCTTCGCCGTTTGGACGCGTGCGGCGGGTTCCGCGGGGGCCCGCGAGTCGTTGCTTCGTCACTTTGGTGCAGCGGGAATTCTGCCCGCCGGAAATGATTCTTGCGGTGTGCTCGCCTTTCCGGCGCTCATGACGGCAGCAGGGCAGTGCGGGGTGGCTCACGGCGGAACTGGACGCGCGTTGTAGGGAACGTTGCCATGCGTCGGACGATGCGGGGCTCCTCTTCAACTGCCGGGCCTGAGTATGCCGTGTGGAGAACATGTGGAGGAGGAGGTTTAGCGCCATTGTGGGGATGACCCCTCACGCAGACGTTTCCCCTTTCTGACGTGCGGTTGTCGGTGCCAGTGGCGAGAGTGCTGCAGAAATGAACGCGTCGAGGGTGGCGGAAACACTACTCATGGCTTTCAGAGTGCCGGTATGAGTTGCCGCCGCGCATCACAGCTCTTCGGCTCGGCGCTAGAGACTTGACACGATGGTCCATCTGTCAGTTGCAGATGCCAGGGCGAGATGCCGGTTGACGTCGGGTGTGGTGAAGGTGAACTCGACGTGGTGGATTCCGCCTTCGGCGAGGGCTGCGCACAGGGCTGGCCCGTCCGCGATGTGGGGTGCGCGGATGACGGCGATCACTTGGGCGGCGGCGAGCTCTGCCGTAAGGGACAGAGGCGTGGTCATGCTCTGGGGCTCCCTGGCCGCGTTGTCGTGGTGTGCGTACGCAGGCCCATCAGGCTGTGCGGTCAGGTCAGGGCAGGCGAGTGGCTTGCGCCGACGCAGACCCGGGTCGCGGCCCATTCGTCAGGGAGGCGGAGAGCAGAGCGGCGGCGAGATCGGCGGAGGGTGGGGTGCCATGGTCGCCGTGGGTGATGAGGGCGGTTGCGGCGGTGAGGTGGCCCAGACGCAGGCGGGAGCGCTGATCCAGGCCGCGCAGGGTCGCGGCGAGGTAGCCGGCGGCGAACGCGTCGCCGGCGCCGGTGGGTTCAACGACCTGTCGGGTGCCGGAAAATCCATCCGATCGCGGGCTGGTCAAGGGCACATGGGACACCGATCGGTCCGGGTGAACAGAAGGCGGGGCCCGGGCCGGGAGCATCGCGTGTCCGAGCCGGCCTGCTCGTCCGCCCCAGCGGAGCACAACCGTACGCGCACCCGACCAGGGGAGCGGGCAGGCCGCGTTCAGACACGATGCGATGTGCCCCTGTTCTTCACGCCCTTCACGTACTCGAGGAAATCCTTCGCCATGCCGAGCACCTGGCGGTTGGAGAGCGCCGATTCAGGCCGGTCCGGACGGTAGTCGGGGTGTTCTAGGCTGCTCCAGCCGCTCAGTTCTACCGTGGCGCTTTGGAAGGTTCGATATGCGCCATCAGTGCACAGATATGAGGTCACGGAGGGGCTGTTGTTTGTCTTGGTGGGGCTCTGGAAGAAGGGCTCATCCCGCACCCTGGCTGCGAAGTCTTCAGCGCCCTCTGTCAGTTCGCTGTAGTACCTGAGGCCGATTTCCTTCCCGGGAATCGGGCGAGGTGCTGTGAAGCTCAGGCTTTGTGCTTTTGTGGCCCGTCGCATGATGTTGCCGATCAGGAACTGGCCAGCATCAGGCTGCAGGTACACCACCTCCTTCACTGATGCTAGGCACATGATTCCTGTGCACTGCGCGCAGGACTCCAATGACGTGTAGACCGTCACGTCGCTCAGCAACGTAGAGTAGCCGGAGGCAACCTTCTCCGGGGTTCGTGGTGTAACGCGGTCGCCTCGGTCGGTGACGGCGGTGGCGAACACCCGTCGTTGCTGCCGATCAGGGGCAGCGATCCTCCGATGCCGGGTCTCTCCGTTCCCTTCCCACTGGTCGTAGACCTGATTGAGGGCGAACACCCGGCGCACCAGCCGGGACTCGGCATGCTCGACCGAGCTGTCGAAGATTTCATTGTGGTTGAAGTCGTAATCGATCACGCGCCCTTCGGCATCTACTGCGAGCGCGGCGATGTTGTGTCCTAGGTAGCTTCCTCCTCGGTAGACATTCGCCGCCTGCGGCATTCTCTGGTCAGCTCGCCACTGCCCGTAGTCTCCGACCTCGCCGTACTTGTTGCCGTTCCAACTGTCGAGGACGATCGACATGAGCAGCATGGAATAGATTCTGTGGCGTTCCTGCATGGCAGGGTCGATCGGAGCTTCGTCGAGGTGAACGAATTTCTCGACGGTCCAATCGCGAAATGAATGAAGGCCCGGGGGGAGGTCCGTCGGAACCTGCCCGGTCAGTGCCCTCTCTGATTCCATAGAGCCTGTCCCTCCTCCGTCATGAGGTGCTTCGCATGATCTATGGCAGAGAAGGACACATGTGAAGGACGCGCGCGGGGGACACCCTTGATCACCTAGGCGGGTGCGATGTCGGCATGGAGGCTCACGCCGAGCAGGAATCCTGGAACTCTCCCCTGTCTGAGAACCTGCATTCGCACGTTGGCTGAGTACTCTGCGCAGTACGCGGACAGCAGGTCTGCTTTCAGGGTCCGCCGCCCCACGGGCGGCGGGTTGACGACTCAATGGGCGAAGCTGCCTCATTTGCTCGTCGAGGCCACCGCTCTGCTCCAGGTCGGTCATGAACTGATACGACGTCGCCCGCGGCGAAAACGCCGGGGATGGTGGTCCGGGTGGAGGGCGCGTCGACCTTGAGGCAGCCCTCGCCGTTCAACTCCACCTGTCCTTGGAAGTGTTCCGCACCACCGTAGACGAGGGGCTTGAGGTCGGCGCCGGACGCGTAGAGGGCGGCCGTGTATCCGGCGGGCCGGAGCCTATGACGATGACGTTCCTGATCTCACCGCTCACTTCGCGGCCGCCGCGTCGATCTCGGCGATCAGGCCCTCGACGAGCTTCTTGATCTCGTCACGGATGGGGCGTACGGCCTCTACGCCCTGCCCGGCCGGGTCCTCCAGCTGCCAGTCGAGGTACCGCTTGCCCGGGAAGACGGGGCACGTGTCGCCACAGCCCATGGTGATGCAGACATCGGATTCGCGGACGGCGTCGATCGTGAGGATCTTCGGGGTCTCGGCGGAGATGTCGATGCCGACCTCGCGCATCGCCTCGACCGCGGCCGGGTTCACGGCGTCGCCGGGGTTGGATCCCGCAGAGCGGACCTCGAGACGGTCCCCAGCCAGGTGGGACAGCCAGGCAGCGGCCATCTGTGAGCGGCCGGCGTTGTGGACGCAGACGAACAGCACGGAGGCGGCAGGGGTGGAGGACATCGGTTTCTTCCTTTGTGAAAGGGCTTCAGTGGGGCAGGGAGTCGAGAAGTCCGGTGATGTGCGCGTCGATGTCGTCGCGGACTTTCCGTACGTCGGCGATCGGCGCTCCGTCAGGGTCGGCGACGGGGCCAGTCCAGGTACTGACGGCCGGGCGCGACCGGGCACACGTCGCCGCATCCCATGGTGACGACGATGTCGGCGGCCTCGACGAGAAGTGACTCCGATGCCGGTTGGCGCGGCGCGCGGCACCGGCGGCGAGACGTTCATCGGAGAGGGCGGGGAGTGATGAGGCGGACATGGGGCACCCCTTCGACGGGCCCTACGGCTCAGCCGGACTGGTATCAGCCCCGACTGATGTGACAGTATCAGCCCATGATGACGTCAGTCGACACTGATCTGATCCGGGTGCTGTCCGACCCGCTCAGGCTCCAGATCGTCACCCTCCTCGCCCACGAGACGCTCTGCACCACGCATCTGGTCGAGGAGACGGGTGCGAGGCAGACCAATCTCTCGAACCATCTGAAGGTCCTGCGCGAGGCCGGGGTCGTGGAGACGGAGCCTTGCGGGCGCTTCACGTACTACAGGCTTCGCCTCGACGTCATCGCCTCCATCGCGGGTCAGTTCGCCGACCTGGCGGAGACCGCGCGTGCCACCGCGCAGGCGAACGTCAAGCGGTCCTGTCCCTGATCCCCGCGCCCTGTGGCGACTGCACCGAGGAGTCTTGTTGAGCACGACCGAGGCCGCTTCCTCCGAGTCCACTGCGGAGTCCGCCATAGCCACCCCTACTGAGCCGCAGCCCGCGCCGGGCGCCACCCCGCCCCGCACTCCATTGATCGCGCGCGGGGCGGCCGAGTTCGTCGGCACAGCCGCTCTGGTCGCGGTCGTGGTCGGCTCCGGCATTCAGGCCACCGAGCTGACCCAGGACGTGGGCCTGCAACTCCTCGCCAATTCCATCGCCACCGTCTTCGGGCTCGGCGTCCTGATCGCGCTGCTCGGCCCGGTCTCCGGCGCCCACTTCAACCCGGCCGTCACTCTGGCCGAGTGGTGGACCGCCCGCCGCGGCGGCGCCGGGGTCACCGCGCGCGAGGTGGGCGTCTACGTCCCCGCGCAGATTGCAGGCGCGATCGCGGGCGCCGTGCTGGCCGACGCGATGTTCGGCGAGCCGCTGGTGAAGTGGTCCACGCACGATCGCTCGGCCGGGCATCTGCTGCTGGGCGAGGTCGTGGCCACCGCCGGGCTGATCCTCCTGATCTTCGGCCTGGCGCGCGCCGACCGCCTGCGCTTCGCTCCGGTCGCCGTCGCCTCATACATCGGTGCCGCGTACTGGTTCACGTCGTCCACCTCGTTCGCCAATCCGGCGGTGACGATCGGGCGCGCCTTCACCGACACGTTCGCCGGCATCGAGCCCGCCTCCGTCCCCGGCTTCATCGGCGCCCAACTGGCCGGTGCCGTGGTCGGGCTGGCACTGGTGGCGCTCATCTTCATGCAGGGACGGGACGCTTCCCGGCGGTCGGCCGGATGACGAAGCACTCCAATCGGTGGTGACCGGCGGCGGTGAGGCAGGACTCGCCCCCGGTTACCCTGCGCCGCCTCGGCCGAACTGGTCGCTGCCGACCGGTGGAGCCGTGCTCAGGCCAGGGAGCGGACGATTGGCGGACTTGGGCCGCCACGTCCTGCGGACGTGGAGCGTAGGCAATCCGGGAGAGGTCCTTCTGCCCTTCCGGTCCCCCGGCGCGGGCCAGCAGGGACTTGAGTGCAGACAAAACGTCTCGGGGGTGCCCGAAAGAGAGCTCGAAGTAGCCGATGGCACCGTTCGTCCCGGACACCTGGGACGCCACCCCGACAGAGCTTTCCCCGGACTCGCACTCCTCGCCGTCGTCTTGTCCTAGGCAGGCGCCGTGCTCCTTTGCGCCTGCGGGCAAAGCCCCTCGGACGGCGAGGGGCCGCTGCAAACCGCCGAACAGCCGGATCTCGTGCGCGGCGCGGGGACGGCTGGCCGCCCGACAGCGCTGGCCCTGGCGCGCGTCACTCGGTGTAGCGGCCCAGGATGTGGCCCATAGCAGCGAGCACGGACGGCTCGACGCGGTAATAGACCCAGGTGCCGCGCCGCTCCGAGCTGAGCAGGCCCGCCTCCTTGAGCTTTTTCAGGTGGTGGCTGACGGTGGGCTGGGAGACGCCGACGTCAGAGATGTCGCAGACGCATGCCTCGCCGCCCTCGTGCGAGGCGACCGCGGAGAAGAGCCGCAGCCGGATGGGATCCCCGAGGGCCTTGAACATGGCGGCGGTGCGGACCGCCTCGTCCGCCGTGAGGGGGCGCTCGGTCAGCGGCGGGCAGCACGGCTCGACATCCGGTTCGAGCAGCGGCAGCACCTTCGTATTCGGCATACGTCTATGTTGACATACATCGAACCAAGCGCCCAGGGGGCTCTCCGCCCTGCGGCCGGGTTGCGGGCGGGGTGAGGCTGTCATGGCAGTGCGGCCAGGAATCGGCCGCCCTTTCGAATGCTTTCAGTGGCGCTGGCGCCAGGCCTTGCTCGCGTAGGGGCGTATGTGGCGGCCGGACGGGACTGGCTGCCGCCGCAGCGCTATGGAGATGTCTCGCCTTCTCCGATTTGACGAATGTCTATGTTGACGTTCATCGAAGCAGGTGCCATCCTGGCGGTGCAAGGCATCGACAGATGTCGAAACAGATTCGGGAGTCATCGTGAACGCGTCCACCGCCGCCCTGCCCACCGTGGTGATCGGAGCCGGCCCGATCGGCCTGGCCGCCGCCTCCCACCTCATCGAGCGCGGCCTTGAGCCCCTGGTCCTGGAGGCCGGAGACAGCGCGGGCAGCGCCGTGCGCGGGTGGAGCCACGTGCGGCTGTTCTCCACCTGGGGCGAAGTCGTTGACCCGGCCGCCGAGAAGCTGCTGGCCCCCACTGGCTGGGTGAAGCCCGACGCCAGCACCTACCCCACCGGCGGCGACTGGGCCGAGCAGTACCTCAAGCCGCTGGCAGAGGTGCTGGCCGGCAAGGTGCGCTTTGATGCCCGCGTCACCGGCGTCTCCCGCCTGGGCCGTGACCGTGTCGTGGATGCCGACCGCGAGCAGCAGCCCTTCACCGTCCACGTCCTCAGCGCCGACGGAACCCAGGAGCGGATCACTGCCCGCGCCGTCATCGATGCCTCCGGCACCTGGTCCACCCCCAGCCCGATCGGCGGCGACGGCCTGCCCGCACTGGGGGAGCGCACCGCGTCCCACCGCATCTCCTACCGCGTTCCCCACCTCAAGGACCCGGCAGTACGCGCCCGGTACGAGGGCCGGCGCACCGCTGTCATCGGCTCCGGCGCCTCCGCCTTCACCGCTCTCGCCTACCTCGCCGATCTGGCCAAGGACGCCCCCGGCACCCACGCCGTGTGGATCCTGCGGCGCGGCATCGGCGGCTCCACCTTCGGCGGAGGCGAGGCCGACCAGCTGCCCGCCCGCGGCGCACTCGGCCTCGCGGCCAAGGCCGCCGTCGACAACGGATACGCGGATGCCGTCACCGGCTTCCGGACAGCAGCCATCGAGAAGAGCGGCGAGCAACTGGTCCTGGCGGCCGAGGACGGCCGCCGCCTCGACCCGGTCGACGAAGTCATCGTGCTGACCGGCTTCCGCCCCGACCTCTCGTTCCTCGATGAGCTGCGCCTCGGCCTGGACGAGCGCCTGCAGGCCCCGGCCGAACTGGCTCCGCTGATCGACCCGAACGTTCACTCGTGCGGCACCGTCTACCCGCACGGCGTCAACGAGCTCTCGCACCCGGAGAAGGACATCTACCTGGTCGGCATGAAGTCCTACGGCCGCGCCCCCACCTTCCTCGCCATGACCGGCTACGAGCAGGTCCGCTCCATCGCCGCCGCCATCGCCGGCGACCAGGAAGCCGCCCAGCGTGTCGAACTCACCCTTCCGGAGACCGGCGTCTGCGGCGGCGCGGGCCTTTTCGACGAGCCCGACACCGCCAAGGACGGCGCTGACGGCGGCTGCTGCGCGACCCCCGCCACCCTCCGGATCGGCGTCGGCGCCCCGGCCTCGACCGGCGGCTGCTGACACACCTCGCGACCCAACCATCCAGCAGGAGGCTCGTCATGTCCCGCGTCCAGCTCGCCCTCCGCGTCCCCGACCTCGCCGCGTCAATCGCCTTCTACACCAAGCTGTTCGGCACCGAACCCGCCAAACTCCGCGACGGCTACGCCAACTTCGCCATCACCGAGCCCCCGCTCAAGCTGGTCCTCATCGAAGGCACCGACGGTGAGGACACACGCATGGATCACCTCGGCGTCGAAGTCGACACCACCGACGCCGTACACGCCGCCACCACCCGGCTCAGCGAGGCCGGCCTGGCGACGGCGGAGGAGAACGACACCACCTGCTGCTACGCCCTCCAGGACAAGGTCTGGGTCCACGGCCCCGGGCAGGAACCGTGGGAGGTGTACGTCGTCAAGGCCGACGCCGACACCCTGGCCAAGCAGCAGGGCAGCACCTGCTGCACCACCTCGCCCGACGCCGATACCAGCACGACCGAACCGGTCGCCGCCCCCGGCTGCTGCTGATCCGAGGATGAGCGATCTTCACACCGACGAGGCCGCGACCGGAACGGGGGACCGGTCGCGGCCTCGTGCCGCCCTGCCGGCTCTGTGCGCCACCCAGATCACCAGCTGGGGCGTCGTCTCTTCACCGTCCCGGTCCTGCTCCCGCATCTGACGTCGGACACGGGCTGGTCCACCGGCGCGCTACGCGCACCGAGTCCCTCGGGACGGCACGGTTCCCTTGAGCAGGTAGGCGTCCACCAGGGCGGTCAGGCACGGATTTCCTGTCGCGCTGTAGGCACCGTGCCCTTCACCTTCGACGGAGATGTCGACGCCGACCTTGTCGCCGAGTGCGCGGGCCAGCTTCTTCGCACCGTCGTGGGGAGTCGCCGGGTCTCCTGTCTGACCGATGACGAGGATGGGCGCGGCGCCGGCGGCCCGTACGTCCCGGTGCGCGGAGGTGCCGCGCACCGGCCAGTCGTTGCAGCCGCGTTCCCATGCGGCGCTCTCCCCGAACACCGGAGACGCCTCACGGAACTTCGGCAGCAGGGCCGCCATCTCCCGCTCGTCGACGCGTTCGTTGGTGTCGACGCAGTCGATGGCCAAGTTCGACGCATGCAAGGTGCTGTACCGCCCCTTGACGTCGCGTTCCAAGTACATGTCGGCGAGGGCGAGCAGGACGTCACCGCTGCGCCCTGCCATGGCCTGTTCCAGACCCTGCGTCAGCAGTTTCCATGCCTGCTGGGAGTACAAGGCGGCGCCGATTCCGGTTTCGGCGAGGTCCGCGGTGAGCCGGCGGCCCTGCGATGTGGGAAGCGGCTTGGAGTCGAGCTTGTGCAGGAGCGCGGTGATTCTGGTGTTGCCGTCCTTCCCGCCCGAGCCGGTCGGGCAGGTGGCTGCCTGCTTCGCGCAATCCTTCATGTAGTGGTCGAGCGCCAGCTGGAAGCCCCGGACCTGATTGAGCCTCAACTGCGTCTTGCCCTCCGTGGGGTCCACCGCCGCGTCCAGCACGAACCGCCCGACCCGGTCGGGGAAGAGGTGGGCGTACACGGCCCCGAGTTCGGTGCCGTAGGAGATGCCGAAGTACTTGGTCCTGCTCTCGCCCAGCACCCCTCTCAGAAGGTCGATGTCACGAGCGGCGTTTTCGGTGCCGACGTGGGGAAGGATCTTCCCCGAGTTCTTCTGGCAAGCCTTGATGTACCGCTTCGTGGATGCCTTGAGCAGTGCCTCTTCCGCGGCGTCGTCGGGGGTGAGGTCGACTGCGTAGTGGCGGTCCAGGTCTTTCCCCTGGAGGCAGGTGACACCGCGGCTCATCCCCACACCGCGCGGATCGAAGCTCACGAGGTCGTAGCGGGAGCCGAGCCGGCTGAAGTCCTTGCCGGTCTGGGGAAGTGACGCGACGCCTGACCCGCCCGGTCCTCCGAAGTTGAATATGAGGGAACCGAGGCGCTTTCCCCGGTCCTTCGCCTTGGTGCGGATCAGCGCGAGTCTCATGGTTTCCCCACCGGGCTTGCGGTAGTCGAGGGGGACTTTCAGCGTGGAGCACTGCCATGCCGCGCCCGGGGCCGGTCCGGGGCCCTGGGACGGGGCGGGCGGCGGGCACGCGTGCCATCGCAGTGCTTGACTGGTCAAGGAGGCCGGGATACGTACCGCCTCGCGTGAGGGGGCAGTCGTCGGGATCGTGGCAGCCTCGTTGACCCGGCATCCGGACAGGGCGACGAGGGTCACGCCGACCGCCGCGCAGGTCAGGGAACGCAGCCGAAGCCGCCGGGGAGAAGCACTCGGGAAGTGTGGTGCGGACGCATGTGGCTTCATGAAGGTGCGGCCAGAACTTTCGTGTGTGGGGGAGATTGGCGCACGACCGGCCGGTGCCGCGTACGTGATCGTGGACATGGGGGCCGGGTGTGCTCACCATGCAATCGCCCTGCGGAGGGCGGTCCAAGGGGGTACCGACCGAAGCTCACAATGTCTTCGGCCGAACCTCGGTCCGCGCTTCGGTGTATCGGAGTATGGGTGGGGCAGCGCAGCGGCCAAGTGGCAAGCCGTAGGCTGCCTGTTGCGGTGAATGATTCGACCGTGACCACCGGTGGGAACGCGACGCAGTGCCCGAGGCGAGCGACTGCGACATGGTCTTCGTGAACCGCTACCGGTCGCCTTCTCGGCTCCGACGCCACCCCCACCCCGGCCACGTCGGCGCCCGGGGCAAAGAATCCGCAGCACACCATCGCACAGGAGACCGGAGCCGAACGGAACGACTGATCGAGCAACTGCAGGGCATCACCCCCGCACCCGGGCGCTGCCCCCGGACGCCGCCGACTGCGACGACACCGGCGCGCTGTGCTACTGCGACCGAGACCCGCAACAGATTGCCCGGCTGGTCAGCCTGCGCGCGCTCGCCCTGCACGGCATCAACACCACGGTCAGGCCTTCCCGAACGTCCGGCGAGCCCGGACCAGTTGGTCCGGGCTCGCCCGCGTATGCGCGGGGGGCGGATGTTCATACACGCGATGCCGTGCTCAACGCCGCCCTGGGCGCGGACGGTTACGTCTCCTGGTGGTCGAAACCCCTGAGGACGGGATCGAGTTCGGCGGCGGCACACAGCGAGCACAGCTGGACGCCCCGCTGCCCGGCTGCATCCAGCGGCCACGTGGCAGGAACGGATCAAGGCCGCGGCTGACGACCTGGCCGCCACGCGCAAGTGGACCCGCCTTGGCGGCGCGGGGGTGAGCCGGGACGCGGAGGCGGACGACACCGACTTCCGGAGGCGTGTCAGACGGATTGGCGAGAACACGGGTGTGACGCCCGTTTGCCGCGGGGCAGGCTTGCCGGACGGAGACGCGATCAGTGGAGGGTTCTGTGGGATACACCGTTCTGCACAGCACCAGCGTGCCCCCGGAGCAACGCTTCGAGTGGTGGTGCGACCTGATAAGCCGTGACGTCGCGCCGGTTCGGATCCAGAGTCGGCACACCTCCGATTTCCTGGCCGACGCCGGCGCGCTGGACCTGGGGGCGGTCCAGTTGACCACCATGTCCTTTCCCCCCATCCGGTCCCGGCGTACGCCCGCGCTGATAAGGCATTCCGACCCCGAGGGCTACGAACTGGCGCTCATCCTGGACAGCGAGATGTGGATATCGCAGTCCCGGCAGGAAAGCCGCCTGTCGACCGGTGACTTCGCTCTGTGGAGCACATCACGGCCGTACGAGGGACAAGGACTGAGCGGGACGGGCGGCCCGCTCCTGCGCGGCATCGTGCTGCACCTGGCGCGCTCCGGGTTCCCGCTGCCGAGCGGCAGAGTGGACAGGATCCTGGCACGGGCCATGTCGGGTCGCACCGGTGTCGGCGCGGTGCTCGCCGGATTCCTGCGGAGCGTCGTCGAACAGGCGCCGTCGCTGGAGCGGCCGGAGTTGGAACGGCTGGGCACAGCGGCCTGGGAACTGACCGTCGCCTTCCTCGCCCACCACCTCGACGTGCACGACCGCCTGCCACCGGAAGCCCGCAGCCGCATGCTGCTGGCCCGCGTCAACGCGTTCATCGAGGACAATCTGGCCGAGCCCGGTCTGTCTCCCGCGTCCGTCGCGGCCCATCACGGTATCTCGGTACGCACGCTCCACTATCTCTTTCGGCAGCGGCAGGAGACCGTCGCGGCGACCATCCGCCGCCGCCGGCTGGCGCGCTGCCACGCGGCCCTGAGCGACCCCGCGCTGCGTGCGCTACCCGTCCACGCCATCGGCGCGCGATGGGGCTTCACCAACGCCGTCACCTTCAGCCGGTCCTTCCGCAGCGCCTACGGAATCACCCCCAATGAGCACCGGCGATCGACGCTTCCCGTTCCCCCTGCCGTCCCTCCCTCCCGAATCGGCCCTGCCCCTCTTGCGCGCAGAATCAAGAAAGACTGCGCCGACGGGCAATGACAGGGGCAGGCGGCCGAACGCAGACTTCTCGCAGGGGGCAAAAGGCAGTGCACACGAGGTGCGTCCAGGTGCGGGAGGAACGAGCCCGCGCGAGACCGCTCGTTCGTCACGGCCGCGGGCCCCGACCCATCTCACGACCGAGGAGCGAAGATGCGCAGACGAGGTCTGTTACTGACGGCACTCGCCACGTTGAGTCTCACAGCGGGCTCCGTGGCGGCGGCCGCCCCGGCGAGCGCGGACAGTTGCGTCGACGGGTGGTTCTGTCTCTACTACAACTCGGGCGGAGGCGGATCGTTCGTCAGGATCGGCGGGAACATTCCCAACCTGACGAACACCAAGTTCAACGCCTGCGGTACGAACTGCAACGGCGTCGGGCAAAGCGTCTGGAACAACGCCGGATCGGCGCGGAACACGAACAACTTCTACGCTGCCACCGTCTTCTACCGGTTCGAGTACAAGGGACCGAGCGACTTCGTTCCGACCAACTTCCTCAGCAGCCTGCCGGCTACGTACAACGAGGATGCGTCAGTGCTGTTCGGGCCGTGACAAGACGGACCGTGGTCACGGCATGTGCTGTCGCCGTGTGTGTGGCGGTCGGCGGCGCGGTGGGATACGCGACGACCGCCGGCGGTACGGAGAGAGCCGGGACCGGACGGGCGGAACTCCCCGTGCAGGCGTATCTGCTCAGCTACCAGCAGCGCGACGACCTGAACAGGGCGTACGAACGACTGGTGGAGCGCTGCATGCGCGAACGGGGCGCGCCGGTGAAGGCGCTGACGCACGTACGCCCGCCTCTGAAGGACTTCTTGGAACGCCGTTACGGCTTGACCGACCTGGAACAGGCCGAGCAGTACGGTTACGGGCTTCCTCCGTCCAGAGACGCCGCGCCACCCACCGCGCCAAAGCTGACGACGGCCCAGCGCCGTGTCTACGACGGTGCTTCCGGCGGGGGACAGCCACGAGGCTGTGTGGGCTGGGCCGTACGCCAACTCGGCGACACCTCCAGGGCGCGGGACACGCCATTCGCCATGGATCTGCAGCGGAAGACGTGGGACGCGTCGGCCAAGGATCCCCGCGTCGTCGCGGCGGTGGCCAGATGGTCGTCGTGCATGAGTGCGCGCGGCTACCACCTCTCCTCGCCCGTGGACACGACCGGCAAGGCAGCCGTCGGCAAGGCCGCGGAGCGGGCACAGGCCACCGCGGAGGTACGGTGCAACCGGTCTTCCGGCGTCGTCCGCGACTGGTTCGCGGTCGAGGCCGCCTACCAGGAAGAATCGATCGAACGCGACAAGGACACACTGATCGCCGAACGATCCGCCGCGTTGCGAGTCGTCGGCCGGGCACGAGCGGTGCTCGACGACTGACGAGGGCCGGCTCGTGGTGGGGATCGTGGTCGCGGTCCACACTTCGCTGCGGGGCGACGACGGAGAGTTGACGAACAGGGGTGAGGGGGCGACAGCACGGCTACCGCCCCCTCACCTCCTCCGATCCTCGGGTCGGTCAGGGCAGCATCGCGCTACGGCTGATCCACTCCGGCACGACGTCCGAGGGCCGCCTCCCGCTCAGCGACTTCGGTGAGCGCACCTGCGCTGCGACCTCCTGAACGCCGCACCTGGCACGTCCCGCCAACTGAAGCGCTCAATCACACATTGTGGCTGAGTGCTTCAGTTGGTTGTGACCGTTCTTCCGAGAACCCTCGCACTGATTCGGTAGCCCTGATTGGCCAGCGTCCGTATCCATCGCGGACGAGCGATCACAGCCGCTGCGGCGACCGTGACGGCGCCCCACGCTCCGGCGGGGTGACGGCCGATGCCGCGGGTCAACTCCTGGGAAACCGCGGGTGGAGGCTTGCCAACCTCGGTCCGGCTGAACGATCGTGAGCCGGTGACCGACCCGAGTCCCACTCAGCGACGCATCGTATCCGGAGCCCGCAACGCGGCACGCATTCTGGCCTTCGGCGGTCTGCTGGCCGTCGCTGTCGTGCTCACCCGTCTCCTGGCGGGAGGCCAGTCCCTCCAGGTGGCCACAGTCTCCGTGCCGGTCGACCGGATGTGGCTCGTCTTCACCGCGCTGACGGTCGCTCACGTGTTCACGGCCCGGTTCCTCGCCGCCCACATCGAGGATTATCTGGACCGGATGCCGTCGCCCAAGCGGGCAGGCTGGGTGTTCGACGAGATCACGACCGAGGGAAACGTCTTCGTCCACGGGCTGATCTCGCGTGCCGTCTCCCGACGTCGGCTCAGCTTCGTCCATCGGATGTCACGCCATGACCCATCCGCCTGGGTGGCGCGGGGCGCCGGCGTCCTGCTGTGGCCATGAGTGAACGTGAGATACCGAACCGGCCGATCCGTCTGCTGCGCGCGGCAGTGCCCGCCGCCGCGGACGGTGTTCTGTCTGCACGCGCCGCCGACGAGTACGTACGCCAGGCCGTGCGCGAGACCGCCCGAGGCCGGGACGCGGTCGGCGGGCCGGGAGCAGTGGTGCTGGACACCACCCACTTCGACACGGTTCGCTTTCCGCCGCCCCAGTGGGCGCTTCCCCTGTTCACCGCCGCGGCCGAGCGCGGAGAACTCGCCTACACCGCCTATCGGGGCGAGGCCGGGGTGCGGCGTCAGGTGGCGGAGGCGGTCGGCGCCTTCATGAGGGTGCCGGTCGATCCCGAACGCGAGGTTGTTCTCACGCCGGGAACGCAGGCGGGCTTGTTCGCGGCACTGTCGGCCACGGCGGAGGAGGGCGGCCGGGTCGCTGTCCCGGACCCGGACTACCTCTTCGACGAGCGGATCATCAGCTACCTCGGCGCCGGTATCGACCGTATCGGACTGCGTCTGACGCCCGCCGGCCCGGAACTGGACGTCGACGCCATCGAAGCGTCCGCCCGCGCCGGCGCGAGGGTGCTGCTGCTGTCCCACCCCAACAACCCGACCGGCGCCGTCTACAGCAGGGCGACCATCGCCGCCATAGGGAAGATCGCTGAGCGGTACGGCATGACCGTCATCGCCGACCAGCTCTACGCCCGTCTTGTCTACGACGGCCCTCTGCCGCACTTCGCCGCAGAGCCCGCCCTGGCGGGGCGCTGCGTCACCCTGTTGGGACCGTCCAAGACGGAGTCGCTGTCCGGATACCGGCTCGGTGTCGTCATCGCCCCACCCCACCTGGCCGACGCGATCGAGGACGTCCTAGGGCGTGTGTGGAGTTGTGATCAATGCTGTGATCCGAGGTGTCGGATCCAGAGGAGGCCGGCGCATAATTCGAGTCCGGCCTGGTAGCTTTCAGGCTTTTTGTCGTAGCGGACGGCAAGGCCGCGCCAGTCCTTGATCTTGTTGATGGTGCGTTCGACGCTGTTGCGGAGCTTGTACAGCTGCTTGTCCCAGGTGACGGGCCGTCCGCCGCGTGAGCCGCGGTTCTTGCGATGGGCGGCCTGATCCTTCTTCTCGGGGATGACCGCCTTGATCCCACGCTTGCGCAGGTGGGAACGGTTCTTGCGGGACGAGTACGCCTTGTCGCCCGCGACCGCGTCGGGCCGGGTACGGGGCCGGCCGGCCGGGCCGGGGACGCGGATCTTGTTCAGGACGGGGATGAACTGCGGACTGTCTCCCGCCTGCCCTGCGGTGATCTTGAGTGACAGGGGCAAGCATTGCGGCACACAGGAAAGGTGCGTCTTGGTGGTCAGTCCACCGCGGGAACGCCCCAGGTCAGCAGCGGCGAGCCGGGCCCTGCGGCGACGCCTCACGCGTCGTCGTTCTTCCCGCTCCGGGTCCAGTTGCCCGTCTTGTTCCTCGCTGGTGCCCCTTTTTCCGCGGCGGCCTTCTCCACCGCGTCCAGGGTCTCGGGCTTCATGATCATCCCTGCGGCGTCATGATGGGCCCGGGCTGTGGTCGAGTCCACGCTGACCAGCGACAAGTCCACCAGGCCCCGCTTCGCCGCCTCGGCGATCGCGCCCTGGAACACCGCGGTGAACACCCCGGCATCCCGCCACTGCCGAAACCGGCCGTAAACGGTGGACCAATGCCCGAATCGTTCGGGCAACTCCCGCCATTTCGCGCCGTTCCTGAACCGCCACACGACACCCTCGAAGTGTGCCCGCAGGTTCTCCGGGTACGGCCCGTACTCACCGACCGGCAGAAACGGAGAGATGAACTCCCACTCGGCATCCGAAAGTTGAGGTCGAGACACCCCACCGTTCTACTCCAAGGGCCCCGACCCTCCCAAGCCGGGGGACCCACGAGATCACAACTCCACACACGCCCTAGCCCTGATGGCGCTGCGGGCGCCCGCCTACGCCCAGCACGTCCTTGTTCCGTGGCTGCGTGAGGACCTTCCCTGGGTCGGCAGCCGGGTGGAGGACCTGCGCGCACTGCGGGAGAGGAGCGTGGAGTGGCTGCGCGAGGTGGACTACCTCACCGTGCAACCCCAGGCCGGTACCGCCTACCTCTTCCCCGACATTTCCGCCCTCGGCCTGCCCGACCAGGAGGTCGCCGCCCGCCTCGTCCGTGACGCCGGCGTCCTGGTCAGCCCGGGCTACCAGTTCGGCCCGGCCGGTCGGGGCCACTTCCGGCTCTGCTACGCGCGTGACGAGCAGCAGTGGGCGGCGGCCCTCAAACGCATCACCACCACCCTCAAGGCCCTCGGCAAGGAGCAAGGACTGTGAACCCCGAACCGCCGAAGTCCGCTCCGATCTCCACGAGCGCAGCCCCTGCACCGGCCGGCACCTACAGCCAGGCCGTCCGCGCAGGCGATCTCGTCTTCCTCTCCGGACAGACCCCCCCGCCACCCCTCCGGCGAGCGGATGACAGACGAGGAGCCGTTCACCCTGCAGGCCCGCCAGACCCTGGACAACCTCCAAGCCGTCGCCCTGGCCGCAGGCGGCAGCTTGCACCACGCAGTCAAGGTCAACGTCTACCTGCGCGATGCGGCCCGCAAGGGCGACTTCGACGAGGTCTACCGCGCCTACGTCGGCGACCCGCCCCCCGCCCGCACGCTCACCCAGACCGACCTGCCCGGCATCGCCATCGAAATCGACGCTGTCCTCCACCTCCCCGGACCTTTGCCGACATCACCGGACAGCTGAGACCACGCCCCGCCGGCCCCCGCGGCCGGCCCCGTGCCGCCGCCGCGGCCTCCCCTCAATCGGCGGCGGCCACGGGCCCCACACACCACCCCTCAAAAGGACCCCGCCATGCACCACCCCGTCTACGAGGTCGACGTCCCCATCCACGACCCCCGAACCAACACACACGGCATCCACGTACTCACCGGCACCGCGGCCACCGCCGAAGAAGCCTTCCGCGCCGCCCGCCACGTCTACACCCAGGCCCTGCACCACCACCGCAGTGGTTCCACCCTCCGCACAGACGCCCGGACGGCTGGGGCGTGAGCGGCCTTCGGCCCGAGTGGGAACCCGACTGGAACAACGCCACCTCCCACCCATGGACCGAAGCAGCCTGAAGGGCACGCGCCCTTCCAGACGGTCAGCCAGGCTCTCCACCCGCCACGGGTACCAACCGCCAAGACAATTGAGACGGCGGAGAAGGAAGATGACCATGCCACTGCCCCCTCACCGTCACGGGCGGAACATGCTTCCCCCGTCGGCCGCCCTGTCCCGCAGCCTCGGCCTGCTCACCTCCGCCGGCCCCGGCACACCGTCCCTCGCGCCCCGCCTGGACAGGGCAGGGCTCTACATCACCGCGCGCGCCCGCTGGCACGACAGCGCAGCCCTGGCAGAACTCCACTCCCGAGGCCCGGCGCTCCTTCTGCTGGACGTACCCGAAACTGAGGAGGAAGCCGTACCCGAACTGATCAGGGCGGCGCGGCTGATCGCCCCCATCGCGGTCCTGCCGCCCACCCTCGCCTGCACCCTTGCCGCCTTCGACGCAGGAGCCGTCGACGTCCTGGACCGGCGCGCGCCCGCCGCCGAACTGACATGGCGTATCCACGCCAGCCTCCGCCGTCTCACGACGCCGACTCCGACTCCGACCGCATGCCGCATCAGCCGCTCCGGCGTACAGAACATGCTGTTCGACATCCTGACCAGGGCCCGGCAGCCTGTCTGCTGCCACCACCTGCGACTGCTCATGGGATCACCAGGCTTCCCCATCACCCTGCGCGCCCTCAAGGCACGCATCCAGCGACTGCACCCGGCCTTCCACGAACACCAGCGCACACTGCTGGTCGACCAGCAGTGGGGGCTCGCCACATTCCGCACCCGACCCCTCTCGCACTGGCGCCCGACCGCAGCATGACCCACCGTCAGGCGGCCAGACCTCCCGACCCGGCACTGACGAACCCGACGTCCTCAGGTTGGATAGCAGCATGACGCGTCCGGAGGGAGCCTGATCCATGTTCGGCGTACTGCTGTTGGCAACAGGGCTCGCACTGTTCACACTGGCTGTCGCCTGGGCGGTGATGGGAATACACGCCCTGCTTCTCGGCCGCATGCCGGGCAGATGGCTTCGGCGACATGTCCGCCAACCCAGGCTCTGGGGACTGGGTGCTGTGCTGATGGTCTTGAGCGGAGGCATTCATTCGCCATCACTCCTCGCCATCGGGATCGGCTTCGTCGCCCTGGGGCACGTCGTAACGTCGACGAGATGACACAGCGGCCCAAAGGACCCGGAGGTCAAACGAACAGGTCCAGGGGGAACTTCAGTTCGGGGGTGCTGTGCCGGCTGAGTGGAGCTGACTCGGTGGTGGTTCGTTCGCGTCACCAGGGCGGGTGGGGGAGTTCAATGACGATGTTGCAGCCGTGCTCGGTGAGTTGTTGGATTCGTTCCTGGGCGGGTGCGTTGTGGAGGTCGAGGACCCAGGAGCCGGGTATGAGCAGGATGGTGTGTCGTCCCGCGGCGATCGATCGCAGGAGTCGTTCGTACTCGGGGCGGTGTGATCGTCGGCCGTTGTCGAAGTAGAAAGTGGGGGTGGGCAGGTTGAGGTGGTGGGCGTAGGCCTCCAGGGCCTGTCGGTGGTGTGTCATGGCCCAACGGTCGTAGGGGTAGCAGCGCAGGTAGGCGGCGGTACCGGGAGGAATGTGACGACGGGTCGGTGCGGGAATGGGCATGGCTCTCAGACCGTTCGAGGATGGGCGGCCACGTGCGCCCGACAGGCACGGATGTGAAGCCTTGACGGAGTTGCAGCGACCGGGGAAGTAAGCGCGGTCGGACTTGTGCGGGGCGTGTGATCTGGTGCATGGTGCCGTGAGAATCGACGGCCCAGACGAGTTGCGCGGGTAGTACCGCAGGCAGGCGGCAGAGGGAGTGCCGGGGGCGTGCCGTGTTCGGTCATGGGAGTTGTCCCTGGATTTGGGGGATGTCGAGCAGGGATGGTGGAGACGGGCCAGCGCCTGGCTCCTGTGTGACTGGGGCTGTCAGCTGTCAGCTGACCGATCACCGGACCTTGGGATGGGGGCTGGAGGGGGCGGCGAATGCCGAGCTTCAGACCGCGACGGGGAGGTCTGCCCAGTAGGCTGTGCCGGCGGGGAGAGAGTGTGTGCCGTGGGCCGTCGCCAGCAGGGCGACGATGCCGCCGCCACGACCGTGTTCCTCCTGTCCGCCGGTAGTGGCCCATGCGCCCTCTTGTGCCGCGGGCCCCCCGTCATCGACCTTCACGTGAACGGTGCCCTCGGTGGAGCGCTCGAGGTGGAGGGCGACGGGGGGCAGGGCGTGCTCGACGGCGTTGGTGACGAGTTCGGAGACGACGAGGACGATCTCCTCGGTGGTGTCTTTGTCCATGCCCCACTCGGCGAGTGCGGCGCGCGTGACGCGCCGAGCGGTGCCGGCCGATTCGGACCGGTGGGGAAGGGGCCAGACGCAAGGCGGCTCCTCGGCCCGCATTTCGGTCCGCGACCGTGCGAAGGGGGTAGTCACAATGGCCGTGCCGGCGTCCGGTCGGCGAGCGGTGGCACCATGCGACGGGGAACGCCGCGGGTTCACGGCGGTACGGTTGTCACTGCGCTCGATGTCGGCATTCACGATTCTCGCCTATCCCCAGATGATTTCTTCCGGTTTGTCGACTCCCGTCAAGGAGATCTGAAACCGGACGCCGAATCAATGGGAAAACGACCCTCTTTTGGTCAAAGTTCGCGCGATCGTTGGGGGGAAGGTATGGGTGATGGAAAGATTGGCACGGGGAGGGGTAGGTAGTGATAGGTGATTGTCTAGGTAGTGCGTTAGGTAGTGGGGAGATAGGTTGCTGGGAAAGGGAGTTTCTTGATCCGTCGGAACTCTGCGCCGCGGGCGCCCTGCGCGGTTGAGGTGTTGCGTCCGCAGTCGGAAATGATAGATCAAAGCCAGGATGGCTTCGAGGGTGCCGATCGGCTGAGTCCAGCACCGTATAGGAAGTGCCGTTGGCGAGGGGCCGGGCAGGAGAGGCTGAAAGGAAAATGGGGGGCGGCTGTCCTCGCCCAGCGCGGGATCATAGCGGCGAGAAATGCAAGATCAAGTAATCGGAGGAATCGCGAGACGCTTGGAAAACGACCTGTGTTCGCGTCTGTCCCAAGCGGTGCAACCGCCGCCTCCAAACGTGTCTCTCGGCGTTGTTCAGCATTCGAAGCTGCGACGAACTCCGCCGGTTCTGCGATCGAAAGCGCGCTGAAGGAAATCGGCACATCCAAGCGGTCCTCGCTCTTGTCCGCCGCCGGGTGAACGTCCTCTGGGCTCTCCTGGATGACGGCCGATGCTGTAACCGTCGCCCCCACCGCTCGCGCAGCTCGACGGAGCGCATGAGAATCAGCGGATCACCGCGCAGCCCCGGTCCCAGCCGACTCCGGCGTGCGTGGCCCGGTGCCAGATAGCTCCGGCATCACGTCACGGATCAGATCTGCGTGTCTCAGCCAGTCCGATACGTGCTGCCGTGCCACGGCCTCTGCGGGTTGCAATTCCCCGTGCGTCACCGTGTATCCATGGCGTTGGTCTGCGGCGGGCCTTGGTGGGTCGTCGCGCGACGTTGTGAGCAGGTATGTCATAGCCTTCTTGTATGAGTCTTGAGATCCGTACGATCACCGACTCAGAGCTGACCGGCTGGCTGCGCGCTATGTTCGTTGGCTTTCTGGACACGCCGGAGGTCACGGACGAGGAGGTCGAAATACGGCGTGGGGGCATCGCTCTCGACCGTACGCAAGGAGCATTCGAGGACGGGCGTTGCGTCGCCACCTTCCGCAGCTTCGATCAGCAGCTCACCGTGGTCGGCGGTTCCTCCGTACCGGTCAACGCGATCACCAATGTCACCGTTTCGCCCACGCACCGTCGCCGAGGTCTGCTCAGCCGGATGATGGAAGAGGATCTGGCGCGGGCCAAGGAGCGCGGCGACGTGGCAGCCACTTTGATCGCTATGGAATACCAGATCTACGGACGCTACGGCTTCGGCCCCGCCACCTGGGTCAGCAATTGGCAGATCGACGTCCTCCGCGCAGGGCTCGACCCCCGCTGGTCCGGCCCTGACGACGGGGGCAGCATTGACCTGGTCGACGGCGACGCCGTCCGTGTGGCCGGGCCTGAACTGCACGACCGGCTGCGCGTCACCCGGCACGGCGTCGTCAGCCGTGACAAGCGCTGGTGGCAGTTCAACACAGGCGAGCTGTCCCTTCCGAGCCAGCCGTGGAAGTTCCCCCACCAGGCCTTCTACCGGACCGATCAAGGACGTGTCGACGGCCTGGTGGTCTACTCCACCGGCGACACCTGGCATGACCAGCTGCCCGATGGCGAGGCCAGAGTCCGAAGTCTGATTGCGGCGTCACCGGCTGCGGAACGCGCGCTCTGGCACTACCTGCTCTCCGTGGACTGGATCACGAAGGTCAGCAGCGGCTTCCGGGCTCCCGATGACCTGCTGCCGCTGTTCTTGCCCAATCCCCGTGCGGCGCGGATTACCACGCAGGTGGACTTCATGTGGGTACGGCTGCTGGACGTGCCGCGTGCCCTGGAGGCCCGCGCGTACCGAGTTCCGGGTTCCCTGGTTCTCGACGTCCATGACGGGTTGGGCCTGTCAGGCGGACGATTTCGCCTGGACGCCCAAGCAGATGGCGCCTCGTGCTCAGCGACGACATTGCCCGCCGAGCTGTCCTTGGGGCTGAGCGGGCTGAGCGCACTCTATTTGGGCGACGAATCGGCCAGCAGGCTCATGGCCCTCGGCCTTGCCGAAGAGCACCGGCCCGGGGCGGCCGCCACTGCCGACGCACTACTGCGCACGGCGAGTCGCCCCTGGTGCCCTGACTACTTCTGACCGGGGCTCATGGGGCAGCTCATGGCCGGCGTACGCAGGCTGGCTGCCAGTCGGCGTACGCCGGCCAGGGGTATGGGGCGGCGCGCTGCCAGGCGTGACTCAACCGCGTGCGTGTACGTGTCGGCCGCGTGGGAAGTGCCACGGGTGGGCTGGTGTGCCGCGGAGACAGGTGCCCAGGTCGATGGGACGATGTGAGAAGGAAGTGGCGTCATCCATGCCCAGTTTGCGACAAAGCGTCGGGAACTTGCCCCGCCGCCATGGAGTGCAGCAGCTGGGTTGGGTGCCTGGGACTCGCCGGAGGCGGCAATGACACGAGGGGCAATCCGGCGATGTTTGGCGGCCGCTGTCGTGATCATGGCCGGCTTTACGGCCGTCGGTTGTGGTGACGCATCTGAGCCGAAAGTCGCGGTGTCGAGACAGAACGCGGATCCTGCCTTGGCCAGACTGGTGCCGCAACACCTGAAGGAGAAGGGGGAGATCATCATCGCGACGGACGCTTCCTATGCCCCGATGGAATTCAAGGATTCCAAAGGACGGATCGTCGGTGTGGACATAGATCTGGGCAAGGCCATCGCTGCCCGTCTGGGACTCAAGGCGCAGTTCCAAGGCGTGAAGTTCGATGGCATCCTGGCGGGAGTCCAGGCAGGTAAGTATGACATGAGCATCTCGGACTTCGCTGCCACCAAGGAGCGCCAGAAGGTCGTCGACATGGTTACCTACTTGGCTTCCGGGCAGGCGATCGCCGTCAGGGCCGGCAACCCGGACGGCGTGGACGCCCAGCTGCTGTGCGGGGTCCGTGTTGCTGTTCAGACCGCCACAATCGCGGCTGATGAGATCAAGGAGATCCGCAATCCCAAGTGCAAGGCGGCTGGTAAGGCGCCTATTCCCGGAGACGGCGATAGGTTCGACCTCCAGACTGAAGTGACGGCGGCTGTGGCAGCCGGGCGTGCTTCCGCGATGATTGCGGACTCCCTGGTCGTTAACTATGCGGTCGAGCAATCCGGTGGCAAGCTCGAAAGGCTCGGCGAGCCCTACAGTGTCAGCCCGACAGCCATCGTCGTACCCAAGGGCGACGGTCAGCTCACCCGAGCAATTCAGGGCGCTGTGCAGCTCCTCATTGAGGATGGCACCTATAAACGAATCCTGGGTGAATGGGGTGTCGAATCGAACGCTGTCACCCGGGCGGTGATCAATGGTGCCACCGAGTGACATGTCCCACCAGGAAGGTAAACGTGCCTAGGCCGCATCCTGAAATGATCTTGCTTGGTGGATCATGGTTGGGCAAACGTCGCCATGAACTGTCTGATGCCGCCCCGAATCGGACCCGGCCGACCCTGGGCGAAGCCCGACCACGACCTTGGGGGCGAGGGCTACAGCTTCAGGGGCATCCCCACCTGGCTGCGGCGCCGGAGCATCGCCCACACCATCCCCGAACGGGCCGATCAGGTCCGCAACCGGGCCCGGCGCAGCAGCCGCGACGGACGCCCGCCGGCCTTCGACCCACACCTCTCCAGGCAGCGCAACATCGTCGAACGCCAATTCAACCGTCTCAGGCAATGGCGCGGCATCGCTGTCCCCACGACAAGACCACCGAGCCCTATCAAGCAGCCGCCACCCCGGCATCGATCCTGACGTGGGCGTGACACCTTGACGTCCCCGCGGTCCCCTCAACCGAAGGCGAAGCCGACCAGGGCAGAAAACATCCGCGCCGTGCCCGTGCGTCACCCCGGGGAGTGGCTGGGGATGGTGGTGGTCGGCGTGCTCGCCGCGATGTTCGTCCACGCCATGGTGGCGAATCCGAACCTTCAGTGGAGCGTGGTCTGGGACATCCTGTGGGACGCCACCGTGCTCCGGGGCTTACAGACCACCCTGGTTCTCACGGCTGCAGCCATGATCATCGGTTGTGCGGGCGGCCTCTTGCTGACCGTTCTGCGGCTCTCGCACAACCGTGTGCTCTCCGGAGCCGCATGGATTTACGTCTGGCTCTTCCGCGGCACGCCGGTCCTCGTTCAGCTGTTTCTCTGGACGTTCCTCGGAGCTTTGTGGCCCCGCATCTCCATTGGCGTTCCGTTCGGGCCCGAGTTTCACTCCTGGGTCTACAACGATCTCGTGTCGCCTTACACCGCGGCGTTGCTGGGCCTTGGCTTGAACGAGGCCGCCTATATGTCGGAGATCGTGCGAGCGGGTGTCCTGTCGGTGGACGAGGGCCAGTCCGAAGCGGCCGCGTCTCTGGGGTTGACCCGTCTCCAGGCGCTGCGCCGGATCACGATTCCTCAGGCAATGAAGGTGATCATTCCCCCCACGGGCAACGAGACCATCGGCATGCTCAAGATTACCTCGCTGGTCAGCGCGATCTCCCTTGTCGATGTGACCCGGGCCGGACAAGACATCGCATCCAGGACCTTTGAAAGCCTTCCCGCCCTGATCGCGGTCAGTATTTGGTACCTTGCCTGCACTTCTGTACTGACGATCGGTCAGTTCTACATCGAGCGTCACTACGGGCGCAGTACTGGCCGCAGTCAGCGCCTCACCTTAGCCGGGTGGCACTGACGGCAGCGTCTACCGTGCAGGTCACGGGTCTTCGACAGGGAGACTGACATCACCCTCCTGAAGGGCCCGTCTGGTGACCCGCAGCTTCTGCAGGGCGTGTGCGACGTGGTGTTCGACAGTCCGGGGAGACAGAGACAGAGCCTGTGCGATGTCCTGGTTGGTAGCCCCGTCCGCGAGAAGGCTTGCCACCTGGCTTTCGCGCGGAGACAGGGTCCTGCCGTAGCGCCGCCCGCCGCTGGGGGAAGGGCGCGTCAGGCCGAGTTCGCGCAGAGTCTGCTGGCAACGTGCGGCGTCGGCGGTGGCACCGAGATCTGTGTAAGCGTCGGCAAGCCGAGTCAATTGCCGGGCGGCTTCCTGCGGCGCCGTGGGGACACGGGTTCGGGCGTAGAATTCAGCGGCTTGCACGCTGTGGTAGGGACGGCCGGTTGCGTCCCAAATCAGGTGTGCTTGGTCGAAGTGTGCGGCGGCGGCGTCGAGTTCGCCATCGTCTTGAAGGATCAGGCCATGGGTGAGATGAAGCACGGCATCGACCGTGGGTGAATCCTTGTTGTGGATTCTCTCCTCGACCGAGGAAAGCAGACTTCCAGCGATCTCGCGGTGGCCGCAGGCCAGCGCAGCCCGTACGGCTACTGTGAGCAGGCCATCGGCCCAGGGCCGAGGCGCGGTGGGCACCGGGTCAAGAGCCGGTCTCACAGTGGCCCAGGCGGCCTCGGGATCTCCCTGGGCCAGGCGCACCTGAGCAATTCCCGCAATGCCACACAGAACCTCGCCCGCCTCGGAATACTGATCCTCCATGACCGCTGCGCGGCCGAACTCTCTCAAGGCGCGGGCCCATTGTCCGCGGGCAGCAGCCAGGTTTCCGCCGATCTGTGCGGCAGTTTTGGTGACGGGGATCATTTCGGGCGCTTCATTGCCGAGTGCGGCGAGATGGTCTTCCAGTCCCGTCCACCGGCCTGCCAGCCAATCCAGAACCAGCAGACCCAGTTGGCTGAAGTACTCCATTGTGCTAAAGCCCGAGTGCTTGCACAACTCCCGGCTCTCCCTGAGGAGGTCGGCGGCTCGCTCGTCGTATCCCCGTTCCATCGCGGCGACGCCACAGTTGGTCAGCGCCCGCAGATAGTGCCTCAGGACCTCGCGATCGTCGACCTGCCGCGGCAGGAGGTCGAGCAGCCACCACACCTCGTCCTCCCCGTCCAGAGCCATCAGGTTCAGCCGAGTGGCCCACACAGCAGCATGCGCCCACAACTCGGATGCCTCGATGACCGTGCGCTCGGCCCGCTGCATCCATGCCTGCGCCATACGCGCGCTGACGTGGGGCTCGCCGCAGGCCAGCGCAACCATGGCACGGACAGCCAACGCGGGTCGGTGAGTCAGCTCCTCTACGGCCCGCTCAAGCTCCCTGAAGCCCCCCTTGTCTTGGCACTGGTTGATCATGAACAGGCCCAGAGCGAGTCGGATCTCTCCCCGGGTCTCAACAGAGAGGTGGGGATCATCCATGATCCGGCGCAGAGCGTCGGCGCTGGAGGCGTAGTCAACGCTGTAGTGGGCGATTCGGCTGAGGGTGAGGGCGGCTCGGGTACGTTCCTGGGGCGGGAGCGTGGATTCGGCGAGAAGCTGTTGCAGGAGGTCCTCGGCGATGCCGTCGTCGCCTACCTCGACGGCGTGGACGGCAGCGGCCTGGGCACGCGGGAGCCATGCTTGCACATCGCCCAGCTGCCGGGTGTGGTGTGCAATCTGGACCAGTGCCGGCGGAACCTGCGTTTCCAGCGCTTCAACGGCTCGCATGTGCAACCGGCGTCGCCGCGGTCCCACGATCCGTTCGTAGACGGACTGGCGGGCCAGGACATGCCGGAACCCGTACAGGCCCGGGGCGGTCTCGACGAGCACACTCGCTTCCAGCGCAGCCGTCAGTCCCTCTTCCGCCTCGTCCTCGCTCAGCTTCGCCAGCGCCCCCAGCAGCTGCTCGCTGGCGGGCACCGCCAGCACCGCCGCCGCCTGCACCACTGCCACCGCCACCGGATCCAGCCCCCCTACCCTGGCCTGCACGGCCTCCTGCAAGGCCCGCGGCACGCCTGCCCCCTTGAGACGCCCCAACGCTGTGCCCGCAGACTTCCCGAGGCCCTCGGCCAGGACCAGCAGATCCTCCTCCGCCACCAAGGGCAGCCCCCCGCAACGCTCAAACAGCTGCCGGCCCAGGGCTGCGGCCGCCGACTGGCCCAGCACCGAAACGGCGAGTTCCCGGATCTGAGCTTCAGGCAACGGTGAAAGCGAGATCTCCGTGCCCCCGACGCCCACCGGGCGTCGGTAGGGCGAACCAAACACACCTGCGTCATCCGCAAGATCCTGTGCACGGTAGGTAACCACCAGCCGCAGTTCCTGCGGCGGATTCCTCGCCAGGAACAGAAGAAGCTCCCGGGTCGCCTCGTCCGCCCAGTGCATATCCTCCACGACCAGCACCACCGGCCCCAACGCCGAGAGGACCTCATGCACCGCCCGCATCAATTGCTGCCGCCCCCCTTCCTGCACCTCGGGGCCAGGCGCCGGGTCCGGGAATCGATCAGCGAGCGCAGGGAGGAAGGGGTGCAGTGCCCACACCACCAAGCTCAGCTTGACGTCGTGAGGGATGTGGGGATGAGCGCTGCGCAACGCGTCAATTACCGGCCCGAACGGCAACGGCTCACGCAACGGGTGACACCAACCCGTCAGCACCGGGATCCCATCCTTGATCAGCCGATCGGTGGCTTCGCCCACAAGGCGGGACTTCCCTACCCCCGCTTCACCCTCTACGAACACCACCGCTGGCCCGGAAGGCAGCGCCTCGACCAGCGCGCGCAGCTCGGCACCACGCCCCACGAACGCGAACCTCTGACTACCGTGAGTCACCACCGCCACCGTCCCGGGCCCCACAGGTCCTGAGTACCTGACCGTCACTCCAGGCTAGCGCCGCTCTCGGCACTGGCACCGTCGGAGAGTGAACACACCCGATGGCCAGCGCTAGCACAGCGAGCGTTGGGCGTCATGCCTCGGCCGCAGTCGTCGAAATCGCTTGATGACGAGAACTCCAGGCAGAGATCGTGTCCTGAGCCGGTTCGTCTTCGGTAGTGGAAGTGTTGGGCGAGCATCCGGTTCTCCACGTGATCCGCTGGATCAGGCGAGGTATTCGCTGTCCTGGCCGACGAAGGCCACATCGTGGTTCATCCGGCGGAAACGCGCTCCGTCAGGATCGACCTCGTCGATGTTGTACAGCGTGCTGATCTGCGCTCCATGAAACGTGTATCGCTGGACCCGCATCTTCGCGGGTTGCTGGGAGCGCGAGGCTCAGTATCCGCCGTTGATGGCCGCCTCGGTGACAGCTCCGTTCTTGACGCCCCACTTCTCCAGGACCGTCGCGTACTCGCCGTTCTTGATGATCGCGTTCAGAGCTTCCTTGAGCGCGTCACGCAGCTGGATGTTGTCCTTGTCGACGGCGATGCCGTACAGGCCCGCGTTGGTCGGGTTGCCCGCTACCTCGAAGTCGTTGCCGCCGCCCGCGGTGTTCGCGATGTACGTGGCGACCGGGTAGTCGTTGAGTTCGGCGACGGCGCCGCCGGACTTCAGACGGGCCTGAGCCTCCGGGTCGGTGTCGAACGCCTCGATGGTGAGCGTGCCCTTGCCGCCCTCGGCGCACTTGGTGGCCTGGGTCTTGAGGATGCCCTCGTAGACGGTGCTGTGCCCCGCCGCCACCGTCTTGCCGCATAGATCGTCGAGCGACTGGATCTTGTCCGGGTTGCCCTTCCTGACGAGGAGCGATACGCCGGAGGTGAAGTAGTCGACGAAGTCGACGCCCTCGCCGACCTTCTTGCCAGAATCGTCCAGGCCCTGCTGGCGGGCCTTGGTGTCGCTCATTGCGGACATGGCAATGTCCTGGTGGCCGGTGTTCAGCGAGGAGATCAGGCTGTCGTAGGGGCTACTGGTGAACTGGAACGTGACGCCCAGCTCCTTGCCGAGGGCCGCGGCGATGTCGGGGTCGACGCCGACGATCTTGCCGCCCTCGTCGTACTCCATCGGAGCGTAGGCGGCGTCGGTGCCGACCTTGATGACTTTGGAGTCCTGGGTCGTCTTCGGCAGCTTGTTGAACAACGCCGACACGCCTGCCCCGGGAGGGGTTGTCCCTGGAGGTGTTGTCTCTGGCTTCTTCTCACCCTGACTGGAGACCACAAGGACAACTGACACCACCGCCACCACAAGGGCTCCCGCGATGAGCACCACGCCCCGCGTGGAACGCCACCAAGGGGAAGAAGGGCTTGGTTCGGGTTCCCCGCCAGTCCCCGGCGCAGGGGGAGGCGGCGGCGGTTCGGGTGGCGAGCCGTCGGAGGGAGGCTCCGGCGGGCGGTCGGAGGGAGGCTCCGGCGGGCGGTCGGACAGTGGACCGGCCGGCGGTCCGGACGGACGGCGGGGCGGCGGTTGGGAACTCACGATGGATTCCTGGTCCTTCTCGACTCGAATCGGTTCAGACCATGCAATACCCCTCGGATGCAGGATGATCTTTAAGGATGGGCGTGTCGCGGGCAAGGGTTCACAGGTACGGCGTTCACTACGTCGTTCCCCTGGTACACGGGACCCGCCTGCTGGCCTGCCCGATCCGTCCCAGGACTGCCTCGCCCGTACCGGGCCGGAATGCCCTCGCCGTGCTCGGCGGCCGCAGCCAAGCGACTTCTCTGGCCTGGGCACGGGCCCAGCCCAGAGAAGACAGCCCTCTCATCGGGGTCGGCGAGCAGCCGCCAGGCCGTCGGTGTCGAGGCGACCGAACCAAACACCCCTGCCTGGTCCCGCAGTACGGCCAGATCCGCAATGGCCTCGCCGCCATCGGCGAGCGTCACCGCCAGGTCGGTGGCGATCCGGCCCGGATCATGTCCCGTCCCGCGCGGCCGGCCTCCCTTGCCCAACTCTCAACTTCCGCCGAGCACTCGCCGGATGTCGTCGATTACTTCGGGATCCTCGATGGTGGAGGGCGGTGCAGGATCTCCGCCGTCGGCGATCTCTCGCATGGTGCGCCGCAGGATCTTGCCGGAGCGGGTCTTGGGCAGGGCGGCCACGACATCGATCCGGCGCAGTGCCGCCACGGGCCCGATGGCGTCGCGTACGCGGGTGACGAGTTCTGCGCAGATGTCTTCCGGAGCGCGGCCCACGCCGGCTTTGAGCACCACCAACCCGCGGGGAACCTGCCCCTTGAGCTGATCCCTGACACCGATGACAGCGCATTCGGCCACGTCGGGGTGAGCAGCGATCACCTCCTCCATCGCCCCGCTGGACAGGCGATGTCCTGCGACGTTGAGCACATCGTCGACCCGCCCCATGATGTACACGTATCCGTCCTCGTCCTTGTGTCCGCCGTCGCCGGTCAGGTAATGGCCGTCGTACGTGGACAGATAGGAGCGGACATACCGCTCGTCGTCCCTCCAGAGCGTGGTGAGGGTGCCCGGCGGCAGCGGCAGCCGGATGGCCACCGCGCCCTCCGCTCCTGCCGGTGCCTCCTGGCCCGCTTCGTCGAGGATGCGCACGTTGTAGCCGGGTACCGGCAGGGTCGGTGACCCCGGTTTGGTCACATGCGACTCCAGGCCCACGGGGTCGGACACGATCGGCCATCCCGTCTCTGTCTGCCACCAGTTGTCGATCACCGGCACGCCGAGCAGCTCGCCTGCCCAGCGGTAGGTCTCCGGGTCCAGGCGCTCGCCCGCCAGGAACAGATGGCGCAGCGAGCCGATGTCGTGCGTGGCGAGCAACTCGCCCTTGGGGTCGTCCTTTCGCACGGCTCGGATCGCGGTGGGTGCGGTGAAGAGCGTGGTGACGCCGTGTTCTGCGACGACCCTCCAGAACGCTCCGGCGTCGGGGGTGCCGACGGGCTTGCCCTCGTAGAGCACGGTGGTGCAGCCGGTCAGCAGGGGGCCGTAGACGATGTAGGAGTGGCCGACGACCCAGCCCACGTCCGAAGCGGCCCAGAACACCTCCCCTGGGTGGGTGTCGAAGAGATACTGCATCGACCAGCGCAGCGCGACGGCGTGACCCCCGTTGTCGCGGACGACGCCCTTGGGCCGGCCGGTGGTACCGGAGGTGTAGAGGATGTAGAGCGGGTCGGTGGCCGCCACCGGAGTGCAGGGAACCGGTTCGGCTGCGGCGGCGGTTTCGGCCCAGTCCAGGTCCCGGCCCACCGTCAGTTCGGCGGTGTATTGCGGGCGTTGGCGGATCACGCAGTGGTCGGGCCGGTGACGGGCCTGGGCGAGGGCGGCGTCGAGGAGGGGCTTGTAGGGCACGACACCCTTGGGCTCGATTCCGCACGAGGCGGACATGATGACCTTGGGCTGGGCGTCGTCGATCCGCACGGCCAGTTCACGCGCAGCGAATCCGCCGAAGACCACCGAATGGACTGCACCGATACGGGCACAGGCCAGCATGGCGATCACCGCATCGGGAATCATCGGCAGGTACAGCACGACGCGGTCGCCCTTGATCACCCCCAGCCCGGCGAGCAGACCCGCTGTGCGAGCGACCTCGTCACGCAACTCCCGATAGGTGAAAGCGGTCTGCGCACCGGTCAGGGGACTGTCGTGGACGAGGGCAAGACGGTCGCCGTGTCCGGCATCGACGTGCCGGTCCAGGGCGTTGTGGCAGGTGTTCAGCTCACCATCCGGGAACCAGCGGTACAGCGGTGCACGAGCGTCGTCCAGTGCCGTCGAGGGGGGAACGGTCCAGTCGATCGCTCGCGCCGCCTCAAGCCAGAACTGCTCGGGATCCTCCAGGCTCCGGCGGTGGGTTGCGGCATAGCCGCCCCGCTCGGAAGGTGATGCTGGCACGGTGTTCTCCTGTCTGGGGGCACAGAGGGACGGTGCGACCTGTTCCGGAATGGACGGGTCGGCATGTGTGCATGTACGTGCGGTGTCGACTGTTTCTTCGCCGTGCTGGCCGTGCGTGCTGCCTGCCTGGTCAGCGGTTACCGGGTGATCATGCGGGGCATTTGGTCCGACCGGCCCGCGCGGTCACAGGCGGACGCGATCCGAACGCATTATGGATTGTACAGTACAGTCTATGGGGTTCCCCATGGTTGCACCATCGTTCGCGCGGAGCGCCGGATGGGGTCCGGAGGGTCCCGCAGGCTCCCCGTGACAGCGATGCCGCCGGTACACGGGTATGTGCCGAATACCGCCTCAGTGGTGTGCCGGAGATCGTGAAGGAGGCGGGCGCAGGAGGTGCGTCAGGACTTCGACGGGCGCACCTCGTCGAGACCCGGAGGGCCGGGACTAAACTGGACTGGGCAATCTAAAGGAGGCTCTCGATGTCGGCCGACACCAGCAGTCCGTCGCTCGCGCCCGGACGCCTGGCAAGCAAGCGGTCCAGCGCCACAGCCCTCAAGATCTTGAATGCCTCCAAAGCCCTCTTCCTCGAAGACGGGTACGACGGTGTCAACCTCGACCGGATCGCCACCCGCGCAGGCGTGGCCCGGCAGACCGTCTACAACCTGTTCGGGAGCAAGGAAGCGGTCTTCCGGGCGACGATGGAGCACCACTGGGCAGCCTTCGGGCTCGAAGAACTGTCGGCGCGCCTGGATCGTGATATCTCACGCGCCGATCCGGCCGACTTTCTGCGCCGTTTCGCCGAGATGGTCCTCACCTTCATCGCGGAGACGGATCAGGTCTCCTTCACGCGGCTGGTCATCGCGGAGTCGCGCAGGCTTCCCTGGATCGCCACGGAGTTCTACCGGCTCGGCAAGGCGCCGTTGGCGGAGACGTTCACCGCCTGCCTGCGGGAGATGTCGGAGGCCGGTGTCATCGACTGCGCCCACCCGGAACTGGCGGCGCGCCAGTTCCTCGGGCTGATCCAGGAGTTCGTGATCTGGCCGCAAGTCATGGCGATCGGCCCTGACGTGATGAAGCTCCCGCCCACCGGCATTGTCGTGGAAGAGGCCGTCGCCATGTTCCTGAGCCGCTACGTGCCGGCGGATACGGCGGCGTAGTACCTGCCGCCACCGTGCCGTCGGTTCACACGGTCGTAGCGGTGCGGCCGCTCCCCGGCGCCCCGCGGACGGCCGCGACCATACGCGCCCGGCCTGGGGCTGCTGCTCATCCGGTGCGCGGTGGTACGCCGTGGACGGGTGACAGGCGGTAGGTGCCGCTGTCGCCTTCGGAGCGGACGAAGCCGGCGGTGGGGGCGCGAAGTGGCTGCCCAGGAGCAGGGTGTCGCTGCCGGCAAGGCGCGCGAGAAGACGGCGGCGGGTGCGGGCGGCTTGTTCCGGGTCGACGTCCACCGATGGCGTCACCGACGTTCCGCCGAGGAGCGATGTCGGGCGAAGCGGGGGTGCGCGGGAGGGAACTCATGCGGAACTCCGTGTACTTGGGGGATGTCATAGGGCGCGGCGCGGCCGACGGTCACCGAGGCGGTGGCGGCTTGAGCGCTTCTTGACGCGCTCCGGCTCCGTAGCGGCTGAGAAAGGTGGAGACCGCCTCTTCTATGACCACATCGGTCGGCGGGATGTTCGTCCGGCTCGCATCGGCGGCCATGACCTTGGGCCAGACAGCGAACTCCTGGACGAGCCCCAGGAACTGCCGCGCCGCCGTACTGGGGGAGGGGCACGAGATTGTGCCTGCCTCGCAAAGTCGCTCCAGGCACGACGCTAACACCCGCAGCAGCGGCGCCTTGCCGAGCCGGTGGAACTCCCCGGCGATCCATGGGATGCGGCTGGACTCGGCGATGACGAGCCGGGTGAAGGCGATCTGGTCCGTCTCGTCGATGAAGGCGAGCAGTGCGTGGGAGAACCGGCGCAGAAACCCGGCCGGGTCACCGCCGCTCTCGAGCCCTTCTTCGAAGCGCGAGGGCAGGGTGTCGAGGTCGAGGCTTGCCCAGTGGTGCTCCACCACGGCGCGGAAGACGGCCTCCTTGCCGCCGAACCGGTTGTAGACCGTCTGCCGGGCGACCCCCGCCCGCGTGGCGATCCGGTCGAGGTTGACACCGTCGTACCCGTCTTCCAGGAAGAGCGCCTTCGCCGCGGAGAGGATCTTCGAACGGCTGCGGGCGCGCGCTGCCTTGTTGCCGGACACGTGCGGCGTACACGCGGCGGAGACCACGGTCGACACCTCCTTGTGGACTGTACAGGACAGTCTAAATTAGCAGGCCGGAGTATTGCCAGAGCCTGAATTTAGATTGTACTGTCCAATCCAACTCCGGGGGTCACGGGACCCCCCATCGGCTCCAGTGGGAGAAGCGATGCAACGTTCAGAGGACACCGGAAGCCTGCTCGTCGCCACCCGGCTCGACCGACTTCCGACGACAGCACTCCACAAGCGGTTCGTCGCCATCATGGCGCTCGGCAACTTCTTCGAGATCTACGAGCTCTTCCTGGCGGGAGTCCTCGCCACCACGCTGAAGGCGACCTTCTCGCTGGCCGGCTTCGATCTGTCCCTCGTTCTCGCATCGACGTTTGTCGGCGCTTTCCTCGGGGCCGTAGTGATCGGACGGCTGGCCGACCGCATCGGGCGCCGCGGTGCCTACATGCTCACGCTCACCACGTACTCGGCGGCCACACTCCTCTGCGCCTTCGCCCCGAACCTGTGGAGCCTGGTCCTCTTCCGCTTCGTCGCCGGGATCGGCCTGGGAGGCGAACTGCCGGTAACGGATTCCTTCCTCGGCGACATCCTGCCGCCGAAACAGCGTGGGCGTTACGCGGCCTGGGCGTTCACAGCCGCCTATCTCGCCGTACCCGCGGTGGGGTTCCTGGGCATGAAGCTGGTCGGCGAAAGCCCGCTCGGCATCGCGGGATGGCGGTGGATGTTCGCGATCGGCTCCCTCGGCGCCCTGCTCACCTTCCTGGTCCGCCGGGGTCTGCCCGAATCACCGCGCTGGCTGGAGTCGGTCGGAAGATCGGCGGAAGCCGACGCGATCACCACTCGATTCGAAGAAGCCGCTGAGGCGGAGGGGTGGACACGCCCCGCGGCCACCGACGCCAGGCCGCAGCCGCGCCCGGTCCAACTGCCCATCCGGAGCATCTTCCGGGCACCTCTCGCCCGCCGTACGGCGTTGATGGCCGTTCTGTGGGTTCTCGCCCCCATCGGGTACTACGGCTTCAGCAGCCTCGCCACGCTCGTGCTCGCCGCCAAGGGATTCACCGTCAGCAGCTCGCTGACCTACCTGACCTTCTCCTTCATCGGATACCCGCTCGGCTCCTTCCTCTCGGTGCTCGTCATGGAGAGAGCCGAACGAAAGTGGATCCTTTGTGCCTCGCTGGTGGGCATGGGGCTGTCCGGGCTGGCCTACGGCAACGCCGCATCGCCAACGGGGATCATCCTCGCGGGCTTCTGTTTCACCATGGTGGCCAACGTCATGTCCAACTCCGGCCACATCTACCAGCTGGAGCAGTTCCCGACGAGCGTGCGTACCACCGCGACCGGCTGGCTGTACTCGCTCAGCCGGCTGTCGACCGCCGCAGCACCCTTCTACCTGATCCCCCTTCTCGACGCCTACGGCGCCGGAGCCGTCTTCGCCGCGGTGGCCGCGGCGATGCTCCTGGCCGCGCTCGCCGTCGCCTTCGGGGTGCGGACCACAGGCCTGTCAGTAGAGAGCATCTCCGCCGCTCCGCAAGAAGCGGACTCCCCGCAGCCGTCCACCGGCGTGCCCGCGCACCTCGCTTCCGGACGGCTCTCCGAGACACCGTGAAGCCCCCGGCCGCACATCGCCCCGCCAGGACGTAGTCGCTCTCTCCTGCCGCCAAGCCCACAACCAGCCGCACAGCCCCGCCCATCGGCCAAGAAGGGACACACCGCACCATGACGGAAGTTCTCTGGAACCGCATGACCGCGCCGGAGCTGCGGAAACGGGCCGCTCAAGGCGCCCCGGTCCTGCTGCCCGTCGGATCCACCGAGCAGCACGGACCGCACCTGCCCACCGGTGTGGACGACTTCCTCAGCGCCGAGGCATGCAGCCGGGCCGCCGCCATCATGGTCGACCACGAGCGGCCCGCCGTGGTCGCACCCTCCCTGTGGTGCGGACTCTCCGATCACCACCTCGCCTTCGGCGGCACCTTCTCACTCACCCTGCCGACCTACCATGCGCTCCTGCGCGACCTGTGCCGCTCCATCATCACCGCAGGCTTCGGCAAGATCCTCATCGTCAACGGGCACGGAGGGAACATCACCGCCCTCAACGCCATCAGCAACGAACTCACCCGGGAGTTGTCCATCCCCATCGCCGTCACCAGCTACTTCCTGGCCGGGATGGAACGGACGGCGGAGATACTGGAGGACCAGCCCACCCTCATGCACGCCTGCGAAGGCGAAACCTCCATGATCATGGCGATCGCCCCCGACCTCGTCGACCGCACCCGGCTCGCCGAGGCGACCGGCCCGCACATCGCGCTCCAATCCGACGCGAGCCACGTGTTCCACGCGTCGCGGTCGTTCAAGGAGGTCACCTCCTCGGGCGTGGCGGGTGATGCGCGCGCGGCAACTCCGGAAAAGGGGGAAGCCATCCTCGACGCATGCGCCCAAGCCATCGCCGAATGGCTGCTGAAGTGGTCATAACGCCGCGCCGCGGCTTCCGCCTCACCGCGCCGAACCGGTGAGGGGACTGCCGGGCCGTCGTACTCGCCTTGCCCACTGCGCGGCCGTGGGCAAGGCGAGGGCTGCACGCAGGCTCAGCTTCCGGTCGGCCAGAGCACGGGGGTGGCTCCGCGCGATGCGGCGGACCGCTTCGGTGACCGCGTCAGTGCCGGGCTGTTCGGGCCAGGTTTCCGGATCGTCGTTCAGCTCCCGGGGGAGCGGGAGCATCCGCCGACCATGCGCACACAACCTTGTCTGTTGAAGTTGATCAGCTGTGGAATGGCTGCTTGTCCAGCGGTATGCACGGGTCGGCTGTCGCCGACCGAACCGCCGCGATGAACGCAAGGCGCAACACTTCCTCGCCTTCGCCGGCAGCGCTGCAGCAACATCTGCTACCGCAGACGCTCGTCACGACACCGACCTCTCTGACCGGCAGCGGGAAACGGGCTGGATGCCAAGGCGTCCCACCCGTCGGCCCGTGTCCCCATCCGAAGCCACCGGGTCCGGGGCAGCGCCGGGGACGGTCGACCCTGAAGCCCGGTCGGGCAACGCGGAGCCGGGTCCGGTCCCTCCGAATCGGACCCGGCTGAGCGCGTTCCCGGATCACAACAGGTGCTTGCGTCCCCGGATGAGGATGAACGCCGCGAGAGCGGCGGTCAGGGCCAGCAGGACGGCGGCGCCCATCCACTGTATGGCGGACATCTGGGAGACCGGGAGGTAGTCGACCGCCCAGCCGCCCACCTGCTCCTTCTTGAGGCAGGCGGCCGTCGCCTTCTCCGTGATCTCGCCGCAACTGCCGTAGCCGATGCGGGCGCCGGACGCGGTGAGGTAGGACTGGTCCAGCACATCGGCACCGCCGGGCAGTTTCGGGTAGGCGTTGTCGCCCTGGACACCGGTGTGTGTGGTTGCGGTGAGGACGTGGCCGAAGGACAACCGTACCTGCGCCCAGGCGATCTGTACGGCGACGGCGAAGCCGAAGGTGACGACCACGGCCATCAGGGTGCGGCGCCCGGGTGCAGCATTGACCACTACGCCGAGATCGGCTTCCGCGGCTTCGTTGACCTTGTGGACGACGTGGGGGGCGTACGGCTGTGCCTGGACCACGACATCAGGCGGCAGACCTCCAAGTCGCTCTCGATGCGCCTCAGCGCATGGCGGGCCAGCGCGAGATTGCTCCGGGAGCGGTCGAGCGCGAGGTAGAGGAAGAGGCTTGCGCGGCTGCTGACCAGCGCCCGGGCGCGATGCCTGCCACGGCGGCTCCGCCGCCCCGCCGTAGCCCCGGCACGCACGGCCTCACCGGACACACAGGGTGAGTGCGACCTTCGAGGCCAGCACCGACTCGGCCTGCAGTGACGGGCCGCGTCTATTCATGCCTCCCTCTTCCTTGTTGAGTGACACCCAACTCACAGCACCCACCCGCCGCTGGGATGCACGTACTACGTCAACGCGCGTACCAGCGACGACGCCAATCCCGGCGCCTCGCTGAAGAAGCCCCGGAAGACGCTGGCCGAGGTGTCCGCGGCGAAGCTGCAGCCGGGCGAATACCGTGGCCAGCGCGCGTGGCCAGGGGTTGGCCGGGCCAGCAGCTCCGCCCTTCCAGGTCGGGCGTCGAGGGCAAGCCCCTCACGTACACCGCCTGCGGCTGCGGGGCGCTGCCCAGGCTCGACGCGTCGAGCGCGTCCGGTGAGTTGGAGGGCGATGAGTGCGCAGTCGCCCGCCGGGTGACCTCGGCTCGCGCGGAGATGACTTGGGCTTGCGAGCCGGTCCGGCTCGGTCTGCGCCCTCTGCGCGGGAGTGGGGGTGTTCCTTTCCTGGCTTCCGCGAGTCGCCCTCGCGGAAGCCAAGGAGAACTTGAGCCGGCCGGCCCCGACGTAACCCTTCAGGTGAGGGTTTTCAGAAGGTGGGCAGTCAGCCGCAGGAGCGTCAGGGCCAAGGCCGCACCACAGACCCACAGGGCCCAGCCGAAGTCGCCGTTGACCAGGCGATCCAGCCCATAGCCTGCGAACAGCACGCCGAACAGCGCGAGATACCCGCCTTCACGTGTCCACCAGGCCCGCCGACCGGCCTGGTCGGCCAGCTCCAGGGCATAGACCTCCACCGGCCCGAACTCCTCGGACGGGGCACAGCCGGTGGCAGTCAGGTGGAGCCGGGCATCGGCGACGAGTTGCCGCACCTGACTGCGGGGTAGTCCGTGCCTGCCAGTCAGCAGGTCACCGAGGCGCCCCAGCCACCGATCGGCATCAGACGGGTCGGTTCCCCCAGGGGCCGCGGATTCCTTGCCGCCTGTCTCCTGGCCCGGTGTGGTCGCGGCTCTGTGCGGCGAGCCGGACGAAGGCTCCAGCCGCCAGGCAAGGAGAGCGAGCAGTGCCCCGCACACTGCGAACACCCACACCGGCAGCCGCCCGAAAGGGTCGCGCGACAGTCCGAGGAAGGCCATGGCAGCAGCCACGACCAGGACCAGCATGCCGACCGCGGCGGCGGCCGCGACCCTGGCCCGCCCGGCGGCCCGCAGAGCAAGGGCAGTGCCACTCGCCATCGTCGCGGCCACGACCAGGACGGACCCGGCGACACTCGCGAACGTGAGATTCACCCACCACTCACCGCGGACCAGCAACAGCCCGGACCCGACCACCAGCAAGACGGCAACGCCGTACATACCTAGGCGCAGATAGTCGGCCGGACGAAGGCCGGCCCAGTCCCGCCCGGCCCGCTCACCGACCGGATCACGCTCCCTGGCAACCCGCACGGCGTATTCGTCCGGATCTCCGAAAGCCTCTCGTGGGCTCTCGCCCGTCTCCGCGCAGTATCCGGCGACCTCCCCGAGTACGTCCTCTACCGAGGCCCGGTCCATACCCGGCTGCAGAGCCAGCCGCAGCTCCAGACGCGCCGCCCACTTCTCATACGCCTCGCCGTGCTGTGCAGTCATTCGTCCTCCTCTTCGATTAGGTCCGTCCCCAGCAGGCCGCCCATCAGGACCGAGAACCGCGCCCACTGCGCCCGCTGCTCGCGGAGTGTGTCGCGTCCCGCCTCGGTGAGCGCATAGACCTTTCTCCCCGGCCCGCCCTCGCCCGGTTCCCACGTAGCACTCACCACCCCGTCGCGTTCCATCCGCCCCAGCACCGGATACAGAGCGCCACCCCGCACCCGGCCGAAACCCTGCTCCGCCAGGCGCTGAGCCAGCGCATACCCATGTCCGGCCCCCTCGGCCAGGACCGCGGCGAGAGCGAGTTCGAGAGCCCCCCGCAGCCATCCCGTCTGCCAGTCGGCCGACGCATCCACCATCCCACCCCCTAAACAGCATTCACGAGTACCACCAAACTCTTACTAGTACGAGTCTAGACTAGATGAGGCCGGGAAGCCAAGGCTGCTCCGGAACATGCGTCAGGACCTCGCCCCAAAGCCTGAGGTGATTCGCGGACGCCGGAGCTGACACAACTCGACGGCCTCGAAGCAGCCGTTGGCGGCGGAGCCGTAAGAGCTTTCCTCGTTTGGTCGGCACGCTGTACGACGCCCGCCCGGCCCCGCCAATGCGGCTGCAGGAGAGGCGCCCGCGGCGTGCCCTTCGACCATGGCCATTACCTGACGTGCGGGCGGCCGTACTACTCGAAGAACCCCGGATCGAGGGTCGCCACCTCCAGGAGCGCCCGCAGGGCCGCGCGTTCCTCCGGGCGTCGGCGAAGCACATCGTGATGCCGGCGCCGGGTGACAACTCCGCGGTCAGCAACCGCTGGCGGGCCGCTACGTGCGCTGCCTTTGTGCTGGCCCGCGTCGACGCGCGCGTCCTGACGGAGTCCGAAGCCCGGCGATCTCTCCGGTTTTGGAGGGCGTCGAAGTCGGCGTGGGCATGTTCGACGGCTCCGGGGTATGCCTGGCGCTTCTCATGTTCGGCGGGCGCCCGGTCGATGCTGGCCAGGCCGGGTTCCGGCCCTTGCGCTTGCCGGTGGGAATGATCAGGTCCGGGCGGATCTGCCCGGCGGACTCGCCGTTCGCGCGGCGCCGCAGCACGGTGTGCAGCATGTCGTCGGTGATGACGGGTGGGCGCCCCGCCGTGCCTTGCCCTTACGGCGGCGACGTCCAGCCCTCCCGGGTGGCTTCGCGGATGCTCTCGCGCTCGCTCTCGGCCGCGGCGGCGAAGAAGCCGAAGAGCATGCGCCCGGGGCCGCTGGGGTCGTAGATGCCGGGCAACGGTCCGGCGAGCACTTCCAGGATCAGGCCGTGGGCGGTCAGGTGGTCGGGCGTTCGCGTGAAGGTCGTCGTGGTGACCTTGGCCCGGAGGTCAGGCGGCCCGAGCCGCCGATCGGCAACTCGGGCCGGAGCCGCTGTCTTGGCGGCGAGAAGAAGCCCTGGGGGCGGCATCCTGCCAAGACCCAGGGCTCAGAAGCAGGTTGTCAGCGGCGCGCGGCGTTCTTGGCGATGCTCGCAACAATCTGGTCGCAGAGCGGCGCGGGTAGGTCGTGGCCCATCGCATTGAGCGGCAGGTAGGTCGAGTCGGCGAGTGCGGCGTGGGTCGCCTCGCCGCCGGCGATTTTGATCAGTGGATCTTCGGCACCGTGGATCACCAGCGCCGGGAGCCTCAACTGCTCGAGGCGTCTCGTGCGGTCAGGCGCGATCACGGCCGCAGTCACCTGGCGTGCTCCGCCGTCGGGGTGCTGCGCGCGGTCGTAGGCCTGCGTCGCCAGCGCGAGACGGCGCTCACGCTCGCTGTCCGCATAGGTCTTCGAGCCGATGGTCGCGTACAGGTCAGCGATCTGTCGGATTGCATCCTCGCGATCCGGTGGCAGCGGTTTGGTCAGCTCCTGCAACACATCGCCGTCGGCCATGCCGATGCTGATGTGCGGCGTGCTCATGATCGAGCACAGGCTGAGCACGCGCGGCGTGTGCTCGATCGCGAGCAGCTGGGCAATCATCCCGCCCATCGAGGCGCCGACGACGTGCGCCTGCTCGACGCCGAGATGGTCGAGCAGCTCGACCGTGTCACGCGCAAGTGCTCTCAAGAAGTACTGGCGCGGTGTGGTCTTCCATTCCGTCAGACCGCTGTCGCGGTTGTCGGGACGAATCACCCGGTAGCCCCGCTCGCCGAGCGCGTCGACGATCTCCTGCGGCCAATGGATCAGCTGCGAGCTGAGTCCCATGATCAGCAGCAGCGGCTCCCCCTCTGGATCCCCCTCGTCGCGGAAGCACATTCTCACCGTCGTCAGCTCCGCGAACTGATCGCGCTCATCGCTCATGACATCCTCTCCGGCAGTTGAATCCCCCTGCCAACCGAGCAGCGCCGGCTCGGCGCGCGCGTAGACCGCTCCGCACCCGCCAGGCCCCGGCGGCGTACTGGAAAGCAGAGTGGGGCGGGACCGACGTCCCGTCCCAGAACAACGAGTCATCGATCAAGGAGACACGCCATAGCGGCAATGCCGGCGCATTACGGTCTTGCGGGTTGGGGTCTTGTGATGAGGACGGCTTGGGTGCGGGCGTGCGTGGGTTGGGGCCAGGCACGGTGTTGGGGGTGTTTGAGTCGGTGGTTGGGCATTTTGGGTTTCCCGATGCGGGGGTGGCTGCGCAGTCGTCTGGGTGGGGGAGTTGTTCCAGGAGTTCCTGTTCGAGCCTGACCACGGCCCTGACCGGGAGGCCAGGGGGACACTGCCCGGCGTGACGGTCACGCTGCGCCGGGCGGAGCACAGGGTTTCGGTGAAGGAGACCCGGTCCGGGGCCACGCCACGGGTGCCGGCCGTTCTCAGCATCAGTTCGCGCAGGCCACGGTGGACCAGCAGGTGCGCCCAGATCTGTCGATGCCTTTTGCAGGAGCGCCGGATGTGGACGAGGCGGATGCGGCCGAGGCGGCATGGCCCCACGCGCGCGGCGTGGCCGGCAGGCCACGGCGTCAGCCGGGGTAGGTGAACTCGTCGACGGGGACGGCGCGGGACAGGTAGCCGTTCACCAGCACCCTGATGTCGACGGTCTTGCTGAAGGGCGTACCGGACGGCGGCGCCGTCGCGGTGATCTGGGTCGGCGAGTCGAGCGTGTACTTCGCGAGGTTCTTCCCGAAGTACACCGTGGGATTGGCGGCGAAGCCCATGCCCGTGATGGTGACCGTTTGCCCGGTCTTCCCGTTGTCCGGAGAGATGCCGGTGACCAGGACGGGCTGCGGCCCGCCGTAGGCGAACTGCCCCGTCGGGACGGCCGGGGAGGTGCCCAGACTCCCGGTGACCCTGACGTCGACGACGCCGACCCCCTCGGGTGCGGTCGCGATGATCTGGGTGTCGCTGAGGACCGTGCTCTCGCACGGGACGGGGCCGAAGTCGACGACGCTGTCCGAGCCGAAGCCGCGCCCGGTGATGGTGATCTGCGTAATGCCCGCGGTGCCGACGTTGGGGCTGACGGCCTGCACCACCGGCCCGGTGGGCAGCGGCGGTGCCTGCAGCAGACCCAGGTAGGTGGGGTTGGCGTGCTGATAGGCGACCTGGGCCAGGAAGTCCTCGGTCGAGCTCTTGACCACAGCGGGGTCGAACGTGTCGTAGTTGGGGTTCAGGGGCGGCATGGCGTTGTTCGGCTGGACGTAGACGTTGGGCCCGGTGAGGGTCTCGATCTCCGGAATGAGGACGTCCTTGACGTCGGCGGGCGCGACCGGCCCGTGGGTGGCGGGGTACCACTTCTTGGCCGCGTCCAGGTCGGCCCAGGCCCGTGGCACGATGTCGTAATTGTTGACGTACCCCTGGTTCACGTTCCACTGCACGGAGTTGAAGCGGTCGGCGAAGTCCTTCAGGCCGGCGGTGGGGGCGGCGAAGGTGATCACCCCGAACTGCGGCGCGAGACTGCCCCAGTTCTGGGCCTGCAGGTACAGCGCGAGCACGGTGGCGATGCAGCCGCCCAGGCTGTGGCCGATCACGTTGACCGTCGCCCGCTGGGGCGCGTCCGTCAGAAGGAGGGTGAGCGCCCGCATGAGGTTGGAGCCCGCCCCCGGGGACCCGTCGGTCATGCCGGCGACCTGGGTGAACGCCGTCATGGAGCCCTTCGAGATGGAGACCGGCGACGATCCGCCCACGGTGAAAGGGACCACCGTGCCGACGTCGAGGTCTTCGAGGGTGTCGATCGCGTTGGCGACCGTCCCGCGGACGACCACGGCGAACGCGTTCGAGCCGGAGGTGTCCTTCGCGATGTACGCCATGTTCGCGTTGTCCGGGCTCAGCGCGAGCCAGGCCAGCTGCCACGTGCCCTTCGTCGCCAGGCTGGGGTCGGACAGTTGCTGCTTGATGCCGGCGGCGATGCGCAGCTTCTGCGCCGTCACGCTCTCTCCGGACGGGCGCGGGGTCGCCCCGGTCGCCGCGAGCGCGGCCAGTCATGGCCACTGCGGCCGTCGGCGCGGTCGAATCTACCGTCACGATCACTCCTCTGGTGCTCACGTGAGCACCCAACGAGCCGAATGGGTCGTATTCAACCTATTTTCGGGAGTGGGCGGCCGAGGGCATGCGGGCTCCTCGGGGGGCCGGGTTCAGGCCATTGGGCTACTGCTGCAACGGTGCTTATCGTGATGAGGCTTCAGCTCGTGGGCTGTGGCCTCGTCGCTTGTAGTGGCTGGTCGCTGGCGTCGTCGGCGCCAGCGCGACCAGCGCGGCACGTGGTCGACGGTGCCGCGGCCGGGTCGGCCGAGGTGAGTGATCAGTCGCCGGATCTCGGGGACGGTCTGGGGAATCAGGTCTGGCGTCGATCCGGTCCGGCCTCTTTGAGAAGTCATTTCATTTGGTAACTGTGCGGTAGCAGATGAGTGCTGCGGCGATGCCTGCGAAGGCGAGGAAGTGTTCCGCTCGCTGTGCGTTCGTAGTGGCGGTGCAGTCGGCGGTGTCTGCCCAGCCTGGCAACGGAGCGTTCGACGACCCAGCGGTGTCGGCCCAGGCGCTGGGAGTAGTCGATGCCGCGGCGGGCGATGCGCGGTGTGATGCCGCGTGATCGTAACCGTCGGGATCTGGGGCTGACGATCCTGCCGGACCTCGTCAGCACGCCGCCGGTAAGGTCCCGCGGCTCGGTGGAGCCCGCAGCGCCGAAGACGCAGCACAGGACGTCGTACGTGTCGGTCATGGTGTGCCGGTGGCACACCACGTCGGCGCCTGCCGTTTGGCTCAAGACACCGGACAACACTGGCCGAGGGGTGGTGTGACACACGCGTCACACCACCCGCTCGGAGTCGCTCTCCAGTGTCTACTGCGGTGCGGTTGGCGGGAGTCGGTAGCTGCGCTCGAGTTCGACGGCTTCCACACCGTCGATCGCTCTGAGTGCATCGAGCCGGTCCTCCCTGACCGTGCCGGTGACGGAGCCGATGTCGGGATAGTCGGCTTCCACGGCCAGCCCAGCTTCTCGCAGGGCCCGCAGTGTGCCGGTGAAGTGCTGAGGGTCGACGGCCAGCACGACACGGATCTCGGGTGCTGCGGTCACGGGGCCTGGACCAGCCCTGCTCCCACGTCGACGCCCGGGATCGGCAGCCGACGTGCTCCGGCGAGCAGAAGCGATTTGAGTTCGGCTGCGGTCGCGGTGGGGTTGGCCTGGGCGAGCAGGGCGACGATGCCCGCGACATGCGGGGTGGCCATGCTGGTGCCCATCAGCCGCTTGTGTTCGGTGGGCTGGGGCCAGGCCGAGTACACGTCGACGCCGGGTGCAGCGATGTCGACCTGTCCGCCGTCGGGATTGAGGCCCGCGTCTGTGAAGAACGCGATCTTCTCGTTCCTGTCGAGCGCGGCGACGGCCATGATCGAGGGGCAGTTGGCGGGGTGTCCGACCGGGTTGACCGTATCGGGGCGGTCACTCTCGTTGCCGGCGGCTGCGACGATGAGGGTGCCGGCACGCATGGCGCGGCGTGCGACGTGCTCGTAGACCTGGGAGAAGCCCTCTCCGAGCTGGGTGGGGGCGCCGAGCGACATGGAGATGACCCGGCAGCCGTTTGCGACCGCCCAGTTGATGCCGGCCAGGATCTGGCCGTCGGTGCCGCTGCCCTGGTTGCTCAGGACCTTGCCGGCGAAGATCTCCGCCTCGAACGCTACGCCGTAGCGGGGGAGCACGCGCGGTGCTTTGGGCCCGCAGGCCGTGCCGATGCAGTGGGTGCCGTGCCCCTGGACGTCGTCGATGCTCTGGCCCGCAACGAAGGACATGGTTTCGACGGACCGGCCGGTCAGGTCGGGGTGGCTGAGGTCGACCCCGGTGTCCAGGACAGCAATCTTGACTCCTTGACCGGAGAAGGCGCACTCCATCACGCGGGTCGCCTGCAGGCCCCATGTTGCCTGGGCCTCGTCCAGTCCCGCCGTGCGGACATCGGCGAGGGTGCTCTGATCGAAGAACTCGAGCGCGTGGCTGACGAGCTCTTCCACACCGTCCTGGTAGCCGCGCAGGTAGTCGGCGGGGGCCGCGGTGATCTGCGAGGCGTACAGCACCCGTTCCCGTTCCGTGGCCAGGATCGCGGATTCCTCCTGGGCGGTGGCTCTCAGCGCCGGGAGCTGATCGGGCGCCACATCCACGACGGCCACGCCCAGTTCTTCGAACACCACCGGACCGCCCCGGTCCAGGATCTCGGCCACATCCGCAGTCGCGCTGCCGCGGATGCGTTCTGCCCGGCCGGCCCCGGCCCGGGACTGCATCGCGGCCATGCCCTGCTCACTGTTGTCGGGATCGAGCAGCACGAGGAATCGCCCGGTGTACTCCTCCGTGTGCTTCATGACTCCCGCGTCTGCCATCGAGGTCCGAGCGCTGCGCGCACGACCGTCTGCCGACTCGTGGTTCATGGTCTCTCCGCATCAGGTGCTGCCCCCACTGGAGGTGCGAACGCGCATCAATCCGACCAGAAGCCTTTGTCCGGTCGTGTCACCCACGGCGATTGTCTGCGCGTGTCTGGTGCCTCCCCGATCAATGCGGTTCCACTGTCGCCCTGGCATGGAGCTACTGCAACCGGGGGATCGAGGTGCCCTCCGGTTGCGTTTCTGCTGTTCACAGGGCAGATCGGGCCTGCGGCACGCGGAGAGTGCAACACGTCCGGGCCCCGCGTTACACCCGAATGGCGGGAGGTACAGAGGGCGCTCGGCTCGGCGTCGACGGGCAGTAGCCCGCCGGAACGGCGGACGGCGGCGTGCTGCGTGCGTAGGATCACAGGCCTCCTGAGTCAGTCCGCCACAGGCCCTTCCATGACCTTGCTGATGAACTGGATCGGGCCCTCGCCCATGCTGGGGACGTACGTTCTGGCATTGTGCCGACCCCCCTGTATCTCTCTGAGGCTTGTGTGTATGGGCCCCTTGCCGTAGGTGGCGATAAAGCTCTTCACTGTCGGCAGGGTGTGGGTATTGCTCTCGGCGGTTCCGACCTGGAACGCAAGATAGACGTCCGGGCCGCCTTTCGCGATCAGCTTCTTCGCGAGGGCCTTCGGACTGTTCTCCTCCTTCTCCTTCTCGTGGCCCTTCCACAGACGTGAGTCCGGCGCGACGTCCGGACCGGAGGCGATCACGGCCTTGAATTTGTCCGGGTGCTTCAGGACCGCCTTCAGGCCCGCGAACCCGCCGGTGGAGGAGCCCATGAACGCCCATCCGTCACGGGATTTGATCGTGCGGAAATTGGCCTTGACGAGATCCGGGACATCCTCGGTCAGCCATGTGCCCATCTTGGGCTGGTCGGGTATGTCGGATCCGTCCCAGTACAGACCGCCGTTGTCCGGGGCCGGGTTGAGCACCGGCATGGCCAGGATCAAGGGCTTGCTCTTGCCCTCCTGGGACCAGGTGGGGATGCCCTTCTGCAGCCCGAGGTCGGTGCCCATCCAGTAGTTGTTCGGGTAGCCGGGGCCACCTGGGAGGGCGATCATGGCGGGGAAGCCGCTGTTCGCGTACTTGGGGTCGAAGTACTGCTTGGGCGCCCACACCCACACCTTGCCCTTGAAGCCGGACTTCTTGCCCTCCAGGGTGCCCTCGCGATTACACCAACCGGCCGTGAAATCTTCCCCCGCGCCGTGAAAAGAGGTCCGCTGCCTGGTGGGTGCTCTTCCGCCCGCCGGGCCCACGAAGGCGGCGACGCGATCCTGTCCAGAACAGCCTCACGGGGCCCGCTAATCGGCCCAGTTCATCGACTTTGAGGCGGACCGGCCGATCATCGGCGGGTAGTTGAACATCGGTGAGGACCAGCACGTGAGGATGAGTATGGAACCCACCCTTCCCGCCCCTCCTCCGCTGCAGCGATTACCCTCCATGCCGCCCCGATTACCCACATCCGGCGCACCGGCCCGTCCATCGCGGTTGGGCTGGCTGGACGCGTTACGAGGCATCGCGGCACTCGTCGTGGTGTTCGACCACTCGTCATACGCCTTCATGGCGGAGTTCCGGCGAGAGTTGATGCCGGAATTCAACACCAGCCGGTACGGCATCATGGTGTTCTTCCTCGTGAGCGGCTACATCATCCCCGCGTCGCTTGAACGCCGGGGCTGCGTCCGGACCTTCTGGATCGGACGATTATTCCGTATGTACCCGCTGTGGGCAGTTGTCGTCACCGCGGTACTCGCCCTCAACCTGCTGGACATCGCGGAGATCCCCGTCGAATTCGGTCGGCAGAGCGCTGCCACCGTGGCCGTCGCCCATGTCACCTTGCTCCAAGAACTGCTGGCGACGCCCAATCTCCTGCTCGTCCTGTGGACGCTCTCGTATGAGATGGCCTTCTACCTGCTCGCCGTTGCCCTTTTCACGGTCCGCCTTCACCAGCGGTCGGCCGCCGTCGCCGTCACCCTGGCCGTGCTCGCCGCCGTGAGCGGGACGGCAGGGGTCATGCTGCCGACCTCCGCCCTGTCTGGCAGGGTCGGCACCGGCCCGCTGGTCGCGCTCGCCTCGATCGCGATGGTGATCGCCATCTGCTGCACAAGTGCCGGGCCACCCGTGCTCCGCGTTTTCGGGGGCGTATTGGGTGGGGTGCTGGCGCTCGTCCTCGTCGCGTTCAACGGCACGGTCCCCATGTGGGAGGGCCTGGTAATCCTCGCCGTGATGTTCCTCGGCACCGCCGTCTACCGAGCCGAAAACGGTCAGAGCACCTGGCGGTGGGCGGCCTGCACAGCCGCCGTGGTGGTCGCCTGCGCCGTGGGGAGCGCAACGGGGCAGGGTGGCGGGTCCCATTTCACACGGCGCGGCTGGATCACAGCGTTCTTGCTGGCCGTGATCACCTTCGGTGTCGGACTGGCGTTACGCCACCGACGGCTACCGCGTCGGCTGATCGGGCTGGGAACGATCAGCTACTCGGTCTACCTGGTGCATCCGGTGCTGCTGGCGGTGACCGACGGCACGATCGGCCGGTGGCGGAGGGACAACCCCCTGCTCGAAGTGGCCTTCTATGCCGTGCTGCTACCACTGTGCGTGCTGACCTACCGTTACATCGAAGCGCCGAGCCAGACATGCGGCCGGAAGCTGGCGCGCCGCGTTCAGCCGCCGTGACGAGCACCCTGGACGCACACGTGCCGAAATCCTGCGTGGAGCAAGCCACAACGCCCCGGACCAAGGTCCGGGGCGTTGTGACGGCAAGTCCTGAGGGCTTGAAGCGTGCTGGCTAGCCTCAGAGTCCGGACCGCGCCCGATGAGGGACGCCCGGCCGGAACCCTCGATGCCCACTCAATCAGTGATTGAACAGTGACCAGCCCTGGTTAGTGGACCCATCGCAGCGGAATTGGGCGGCCTGCGCACCATTCGCGGTGCTCGCGCCAGAAATTCCCAGGCACAGGCCGCTCTTGCGATTCTTCATTGCGAAGTAACCGTCGGGGTAACCAGCGACCGGAACGAGTAGCCAGTCCTGATTGGCGTCGCCGGATCCATTCGCCTGGATAGCCGCCGCTCCGGCCGCGGTGCTTGCGTGGTCGATACCGAGGTTTCTGCCTGAACCGGCGTTCTCGAAGCTGGTATAGGGGCTGTCATTGACAGGGGTCCAGTTCTGCGCGGGCAAATTCTGGTTTCCGGTCTGCTGGACGATTTTGGCGCCGTTGGCGGTACTTGCGCCTGTGGGCTGCAGGAACTTCCCGGACTTTAAGTTCCCAATCCCAATAGTGGCGGCCTTGGCCCGGAGAGCCGTCGACAACGACACGGGCTCGTTCCAGGGCTCGCTCTGCTGCGACTGGGCGTGAGCGACCGCCGGACCAGCCACCGCAATCATTGCCCCGGCCAGAACTGTTGCGACGGCATTCTTGGTGCGTGTTGTGCGCATGATGCATCCTCACGTCTGGTGCGTCTGGTGCGTTTGTCGTCACCGGGAGCACCCAATCAGGCCGCCGGGGGAGTTCGCCAGATCGTTCGAACACTTAGACCGAAAGGGCTTGCTTGACGAGCGTGCACTCGGCATGTTCTCGAAGTCCAGCGCGAACTGAACGTGGCGAACGTCAACGACGCACTCAGCCCTTGGGAGCCGGGACGGGGCGTACCGCTCCAGGGAGCGGACGCGTGGCGGGAGCGGGCCAGCAGCATCGGGGGAGTTGCCGCCCTCGGCGTCGTGACCCGCCATCAGTTCTAGCGGTCCTTTTCGGCCTGCCGCAGCAGCCGCGCGCTGACATTGTCGTACGTGTTACTCCAAAAGCCCGAAAGCCTTGCAAGAATGGACTTCTGCGGGGCTCCGGGGTCTTCAAGATGCTTACGCAGCGCACGGTCCGCTCCTTGGCTGCAATGGAGAGCCATTCCTCCGGAGCGCAGTGAGAGTCTCCGGATCGACTCGCGCCACGCTGCCGACCACCCCAGGGTGGCGACGGGGAGAGGCGAGGCAAGGACCATCCTCAGGATGTTGTTTCGTCACCGATTGCGCGAAGCACCTCGGCAAGCCACACGAACCCGTGGCCCACGACCCTGTTGGGGTCGGACAGCATCTGCTCCAGATGCCCCCATGACTCGGAAAGCGTACCGATGGTGAGATCTCCCGGATCACTGTATATATCGTAAGCCTGATCTCGAGGCACGGACCAGAATGCTTCCTTGTTGATTTCCAACACCTGCTCATCGGCAAGAATCCGTTCCATGAGCAAGTTGAAAACACGTTTTAGCTCATCTACTGGAACCTCGGGCATCAGAAAAACACTCCCTGCATTTTTTGGCGATGTTTCTCGTGGAAGGGTTGTATTTCTTTCCTGAGGTGCCTGGCGCGCTCATCGATGATTCGTGGCGAACCTCTTCACTCGGCCGATTCTTGAGGAAACCCTTATTATCGTGCGCATCAGGATTTTCTGGATAATCCCGGAGCTTCGCCTCGCGCTCGTCTATCGGCTTCTGATACGACTCGATCGACGCTGCCCGGCCGAGACACCACGGAGGACACCATGACGACTACGCCCGGCAACGCGAGCAGCCACCTCCCCGGCAAGCCGCCCGTCGTCGACCTGGCCACCTGGCAGGCGGCGCGCGAGGAACTGCTGGTCCGCGAGAAGGCGCACACCCGTGAGGGCGACGCGATCGCCGCGGCCCGGCGGCGGCTGCCGATGGTCGAGCTCGACGGCGCGGTCGAGGTCACCGGCGTTGACGGGCCGGTCCTGTTCCTCGACCTGTTCCAGGGCCGCGACGAGCTCGTGGTCTACCAGCACATGTGGTACGACAGCGCGCCGTACCAGGGGCAGTGCGAGGGCTGCACCACCACGGCCTGGCATGTGAAGGACGCCGTCTACCTCAACGCCCGGGGCGTCTCGTTCGCCGTCCTGACCTCGGGCCCGTGGGACGAGGTGGCTCCCTACGTCGAGTTCATGGGTTACACCCAGCCCTGGTACTCGGTGCGGGGCGTGGAGGCGCCGGTCGGTGGAGAAATGGGGCACGTCGTCTGTTTCCTGCGCGACGGCGACCGCGTGTTCCTCACCTACTCCACGACGGGCCGTGGCAACGAGCCGGTCAACGGGTCCCTTGGCCTGCTCGACATGACGCCCTACGGCCGCGGCGAGGCGTGGGAGGACAACCCCGAGGGCTGGCCTGTGATCGGCGACGTCCGCGAGGGGTACCCGTCCGAGGGCCGCCAGGCCTGCTGGTACTGGCGCTCGGACGCTGGCGGCGTCGCCACCTGGGGCCCGACCAGCCGGCCCGTGCCGCAGTGGACCCGCCCCGGCGCGACCCCCGTGGAGACCCTCGGCCGGCACGGCCACCACCACTGACGCGCCTTCGTCGAAGCCGTCGGTGTTGAAGCTGTGGATCACGTCACGGACCCGGTCGGCGCTGGTGAACGTCACCTCGGTGAACTTCGCCACCGTCATGCCCTGTACGGACAACAGCACCAACTGCACCCTCCGCCATGTCAACCGAGCCCATGCCGCGGCGGATGATCCGCGGCAACCGCCTGCCTCGTCGTCATCGATGTCACGCACGCTGCGTCCCCAACCTCACAGGGCAACACACCTGGTCTGGGCCAGTTCGCGTGCCGTGGCCATATCGCTGAAGGGGAGGAGCTCCTCGCCAACGATCTGGTGCGGTTCGCTGCCCTTGCCGGCGATCAGGACCGTGTCGTCGGGGCCCGCCGCGGACAGGGCGAAGGCGATCGCCTGGCGGCGGTCGGCGTAGCGCCGGAAGGGAGTGCCGGTCGCCGTGAGGCCGGGGGAGACCTGGTCCAGGATGGCCTCGGGGTCTTCGTTGCGGGGGTTGTCCGAGGTCAGGACACAGAGGTCGGAATGGGTACCGGCGATCTGGCCCATCTCGGCCCGTTTGGTGGTGTCGCGGTCCCCGCCGCAGCCGAAGACCGTGATCACCCGGCCGCGGGCGAAGCCGCGGATGGTGGTCAGGACCTTGTCCAGGGAGTCCGGCGAGTGGGCGTAGTCCACGATCACCGACGTGCCCAGCGGAGTCCGGAAGCGTTCCAGCCGGCCCGGGACCGGCGGCATCCGGTCGAGCGCGTCGACCAGGGAGCCCAGCTCGTGCCCCAGCACGTGGCAGGCTGCCACCGTGGCCAGCGCGTTGGCCACCGAGAACCGGCCGGGTACGGGGATCGAGGCCGGGTAGGCGCGACCGTCGTGGTGGAGGGTGAACCGCGTGCCCGAGGCACTCACCACGAGGTCGGTGGCCCGGTAGTCAGCCGGGCGGTCCAGGGCGTACGTGGTCACGGCACCTGGCATCATCGACACGATGCCCGCGCCCACCGGGTCGTCGGCGTTGACCACCGCACGCCGGCACAGGCCCTGGAAGAGCCGCAGCTTGGCGTCCCGGTAGTCCGCCATCGTCCCGTGGTCGTCCAGATGGTCCTGCGTCAGGTTGGTGAAGACCCCGACGTCGATGAACGTACGGTCCACCCGGTGCGTCAGCAGCGCCATCGAGGTGGCCTCCAGCACCACGCCGGCCGCCCCGCGGTCGCGCATGTACCCCAGTAGGTACTGCAGGTCGGGAGATTCCGGCGTGGTCAGCACCGATCGCGGCATGGGGATCAGCTCGTCGCCGATCCTGCTTCCGGCGGTTCCGATCACCCCCACCCTGGAGCCCTCGGCGATCCGCAGGACGGACTCGACCATGTACGAGACGGAGGTCTTCCCGTTGGTGCCGGTGATCGCCACCATGTCCATCTGCCGCCCGGGCTCGCCGAAGTAGCGGGAGGTCACCACCGCGGCGGCCGTCCGCGCGTCGGGTACCCGGACGGCGCAGGTGCCCGGGGGCCACACCGCGGCCGGCAGGGCGGGTTCACTGCCATCGACGAGTACGGCGGCGGCGCCCCGGGCCAGGGCGGGCGAGACGGAGCCGGGGCCGCCCTCCCGGTGTCCGGGTACGGCGATGAAGAGGGAGCCCGGCGTCACCCGGTCGGCGTCGAACGTGGTTCCCGCGGTGATCAGCGTCGTGTCCGGATCACCCTGGAGTACGTGGTGCTCCTGCCCGGCCAGCAATTCGCTCAGCTTCACAATGATCCCTTCGAGGAGGCGCGGCCCGGGCGTGCGGCCGTATAGCCAGGCGGCAGCGCCGACGGCATGCCGGGAAGCTGCTGTGGTGATGTGGAGCGGAGGAGACGGAGGCGCGAAGCGCTCAGCCGTGGCCGTGCAGGGCGGTACGGCGGGTCTCGGGCGCCGCGGCGAGGGCCGCGTCGGCCGGGTCGACGACTGTCGGAATCCCGGCGGCCGGGCGCATCCCGGAGGCGGCCTGCTGCAGGCATTGCCTCGAGGAACGTGTGCGACCCATGGGCCGAGTGTACGGCCCACCCAGCGGAACGCTGCGCTTGGCCGGGCGCGGTCCCCTGCCACTCGACACACACATCGGCCGGTGTCGACACCATGACCGCGGCCGTGTGCATCCCGTGGCGCTTCCCGGCGGCGACCGCGGCGCCCTGGCATCGCGGGATGATCGCTCGCGGTCGCCGTCCAGCCGTCGCGGGGCAGGCCGGGCGCGGCGGGCTCCATCGCAAGGGCGGGAGCAGCCTGGTGATGCGGGGCCGGCGGGGCGGGGACGTCGGATCCGCCGCAGGCAGCGCTCGCCCCTGCCCGCGCTCGCCTGCCGCCGAAGGCTAAACGCACTGCGCATGCTCGGCGTCCTGTCACACCCATTCGGTGCCCGGCCGGCGAGGGCGGCACGCCGGGGCTCGGTGAACTGTGGCGGCGTTGTTTCTGGTTCTGCACCAGATACCGAGCGCGAGTTGGTGCTCTTGGCCGTCGAGACGGTCGACAATCACCGTCTCGAGGCCGGAGGCGCCCCACCGCTGTTGTGCCCTCGCGTGCGATGTCCTGGGCGAGGGCGGTCACGTCCTGCTGGAACGCCGCCGATGTCCTGCCCGGGACTGCCGGACTACTACGGAACCTGCTGCCCCGCCCGATCACCCGTTCCCGCTGATCGAGGAACCACAACTCCGTTGTCAGTGAAGCCGTTTTATTGACAGCGGATGGGTAAATCCGCAATGCCATTGACAATGACCGCGCGTAGTTGCGGCTCGCTGGGCTCTATCCATCGCCTCTGAGGTTGTGCTGCGCGCCTCCGAGCCGTTCCCACAGTACGCCTTGATCTGAGGCGAGAGTGCGGGCATGGTGCGCTCAGGGCAGCTCGCGCAGTGGCGCGGTAGCGCGTTCGTAGAGGCGTTGCGCGCCGTGGCGGAGCACGAAGTTGCGCACGGCGGGGGGCAGGGACCTGGTGCGGTCGCGCTGGCGGGTCTGCCGCTGCACCCATCTGGTCCGGGGGAGCCTGCGCTGTACGTACTGCTGGAGCAGGTCGGGGATGTGTCCCTCGGCGGTCAGTGTGTCGGCGAGGACTTGGGCGTCTTCCACGGCCATGGCGACGCCCTGCCCCATGTTGGGCGAGCTGGCGTGGGCGGCATCGCCGACGAGCATGACGTGCCCGGACGTCCATGTTCCGCAGCTCACCTCTTCCACTGGTGAGGCGTACGCCGCGCGGGCGGCGGGCGTGGCCAGGAGGTCCTGTACACGCGGGTCGAAGCCGGAGAAGAAGGGTGAGAGTTGGGCCGTTCCGTCCGTGGGGTCCTGTGGCGAGGCGGCGGATACGTCGGCATAGCAGCACGCCTGGCCCCGGCCGACGGGGTAGGCCGCAAAAGCCGTCCCGCGGCCGAGCCACACTGTCCACCGGTCGATGCCGGAGGCATCATCGGTCAGGAAGCGCCAGCAGACCTGCCCGAGGTAGCGCGTAGCGGCAGCCGGGTCGACGTACTCCCGTAGGCTCGAACGTATGCCGTCCGCTCCGACCACTACGTTGTACCGGCCGGTCTTCCCGTCAATGAACTCGACGTCCACCCCGTCGCCGGACTCTTTGAGCGATTGCAGCGTGACGCCATGCCGGACGGGCACCGGCACTATGTCGTGCAGAGCCGCATGCAGCGCCGCGCGAGTGGTTCCCACGCAATCGGCCGTGCCTCTCCACAGGTCCGCCGTGCTGATGTCGGCCAGCACCCGACCCCGGTGGCTCTGCAGCCGTTGACTGGGGAGTGGCGCTCCCGACGTGGCGAGGTGGTCCCGAAGACCCAGCGCGTTCAGCGCGCGGACGCTGTTTCCCGTCAGGAAGAGTCCGGCGCCGGTGGCACGAGGGTGGGAGGAGCGCTCAATGACGTCGACGGACATCCCCCGGTGGTGCAGCTCGGTGGCGGCGGCCAGTCCGGCGATACCGGCCCCGACCACAAGGACTTCGAGGTGAGTGGGCATGCGCCTCTCCGGTAGGGGTTTTCGTGTGTGTCATGGCTACGGCACGGTTCGTGCTCGGGGTCAACGCACAGGCCGGCGACGTGCGTTGGCGCCCCTGGTGTGTGATTGCCTCGCGGACCTGTACGGGAACGCGGGCACCGGCCGGGGCGGCGGCGCCGAGGGTTTTCCAGACGGCATCCGCATCCACCAGTGCGGCAAGCGGCCGGTCCACGTCATCCCGCGGCAACTCCACCCGCTGCCAGGCAGTCAACTCCCGCTCCTCCCGCCATCCCTTCACCGACGGCATTCGCCGCCCCCGCCGCAGAGGCGACACGATGTGCCGTCTCTGCGGCAGGGCAGCCGGGTTCATGCCTGACCAGCCCAAGAGCAGCGGCCACGTTCGGAAAGACACCCGCTGCCGACACAGCGTGTCGGTGGTGCAGGGCGTTGGCCGGACGCCCCGCACTGGCCCGAGGCGGGGCTCAGGCCATGACGGTTCGGTTCGCCAGCGCGGCTTTGGCGCCCGGATTCAGGGGCAGCGGCGTGGTGTTGGGAGCGTCGCTGGCGCTGATCTCCTTGGCGGCCGGGTTGACCTGCTCCAGATTGGACTGGTGGTCGAAGAGCACATTGGTGATCTTCTTGGCCAGTTCCGGGTCGAAGCCCTTCTTCACCAGCAGCACGTTGGGCACGATCACGGTCGGGATGTCGCCAGGCTGCTTGTAGGCGGAGGCCGGTATCGTGCCCCGCCGGTAGACGTCGCCGTACTCCTTGCGCAGCGCCGACAGTTGCGGGGTGATGTCGAGGAAGCGCACCTTGCCGCCCAGCGTGGTGGTGAGGTCCGTGATTCCCGCGGTGGGCACGCCGCCCGACCAGAACAGGCCGTCCACCGTGCCGTCCTTCATGGCGTCGACGGTCTCGGGCAGTTGCAGGCGCTGTGCCCGTACGTCCTTGTTCATGTCGAGCCCGCCGGCGGCGAGAAGACGCTTGGCAATGACCTCGGTGCCGGAGCCGGGCGCTCCGGTGGAGATGCGCTTGCCCTTCATGTCCGCCAGCGACTTGATTCCGGAGTCGGCCCGGACGACCACCTGGGTGTAGTTCGGGTAGAGCCGGGCGAGCGCCTCCACCGGCTGCCGGGTGGTGAAGGAACCCTTGCCGCGGACCGCGTCGCCGGCGGTGTCCAGGAGGGAGAAGCCGATGTCGTAGTCGCCCGCGACGACGCCCTGGATGTTCTGCACGGAGCCGCCGGTGGCGGTCGCGGTGGCGCGGTAGCCCTCGATGTTGTCCGAGATCAGCTTGCCCAGACCGCCACCGAGTTGGTAATAGACCCCGGTGGTATTGCCGGTCGCGATCGTGATCCGACCGCCGCCGGCACCCTTGTCGGCCTGGTCGTGCTGGTCGTGCTGCTTTCCGCCGCAACCGGCGGCAGTGAGGACCAGGGCCGCAACCGCGGCGGCAAGTCCCAGGGCACGAGGACGCATGTTCATGGGGTGGAGCTGCCTTTCATCAGAGGAACTTCAGTAGTGGCCCCCTCCGCGGCGCAGCGTATTCGCGCTGCCAGGCGACGGCGGACGACATGGATGGCGAGCGCGACCGCCGAGAGCGCCGAGCCGGCGATCAGCGAGACGGGCTCGAGGTACAGCAGAAGGAGTGCGGCGACAGCGCAGAGGCCACGTTCGACCCGAGTGCTCGGCCCGAGCATCCAGCCGCCGGTGGCGGCCGCCAGTGCGGCGACCGCGAGCGCGGAGACGCAGGTGACCCAGGCGATGTCCGCGAAAGATCCCTGGCCCAGCAGATGGGCGCCATTGTCGGTGAGCACGAACGAGAACGGGATCAAGAACGCGGGCAGGGAATACTTCCAGGTTTCGTTCATCGTCCGGATCGGACTGCCGCCGGTGACGGCCGCGGACGCCGCGGCGGCCAATGCCGTGGGCGGGGTCACCTCGGACAGCACGGCGTAGTAGAAGATGAACATGTACGCCTCCGGGGCGGTGACGCCGAGGGAGGTCATCGCCGGTGCGATGATCACCGCGGAGATGATGAACGACGCGGTCACCGGCACGGCAAGTCCGAGGATCGAGACGGAGACAGCCGCGAAGAGCGCCGTCAGCGTGAGCTTCACGACCGGATCGTTGCCGAGCGCGCCCGCAGCGTCCACGATGATCGACGCGAGGTTCAGGCCGAGCCCGGTCTCGGTGACGACGGCGACGATGATCCCCGCCGCGGCGCACGTGGCGATCACCGGCAGCACCGACCTTGTGCCCTGCGCCAGCGCCTGGTACAGCCGTCGTGGGGTCATCCGGTGGGCAGGGTCGAGGAACGACAGCGCGAACTGCACCGCCGTCGCGTAGACCACCGCCTTGAAGGGGGGCAGGTCCGCCGCCATGAAGCCGACGATGAGGAAGAGCGACAGAAAGTGGTAACCGAACCTGGCAAGCAGCCGCCAAGGCGATCGGCGCTCGCCCTCCACTGTCTCGTTGAGGCTTTTGCGGGCGTCGATCTCGATCGCCAGCAGAATGCCGAGGTAGTACAGGAGCGTCGGCACGGTGGCGTAGATCAGCACCGTGACGTAGCTCTCCCGTAGGTACTCTGCGATGACGAAGGCGGCGGCCCCCAGAGTGGGAGGCGACAGGATCGCCCCGATCCCCGCGGCGGCGAGCACACCCCCGCCCTTCTCCGGCGAGTAACCGGCCCTGCGCAACAACGGCCACGCCACCGAGCCGAGGCTGACCGCCGTTGCGGTGCCGGAACCGGAGACGGTGCCCATCAGCAGGCCCGCAGCCGTCACGGTGCGGCCAGGTGCGCTGCGGGACCCGCGGAACGCGGCGAAGGACACGTCGATGAAGAACCTCCCGGCTCCCGACAGCTCCAGCACGGTTCCGTAGAGCGTGAACAGGACGATGTAACCGGCCGCCACCTTGAGTGGCATCCCGTAGAACCCGTCGGCGCCCATGAAGAGGTTGGCAAGGATCGCGTCCACATCGAGGCCGCCGTGCGCCAGCGACCACTCGTACGGGAGCAGGCCCCCGTAGTAGGCGTAGAGCAGGAAGCCCGCACAGAACACCGGCAGCACCCACCCAGTGGTCCGCCGACACGCCTCGAGGACCAGCAGGAGCAGTACCAGTGCAACGACGGTGTCAAGAACGGTGGGCAGTTGCCGCCGCTCGAGGAAGCCGTCGAAGTCGAGGAGCGGATACCCGCAGACCACCACCGCGACCGCGGCCAGCACCCAGTCGACGACCCCCGGATCGTCGCCACGGGGCCTGTCGACGCCGGCGCCGTCCCCCGGGTCGCTCAGACCCGCCCCTGTCGCGCGACGCCACGGCAGCCGGAGGGCTGCGGTGCGCAAACCCGCGCGGTGCGTCAGGAAACAGAGCGGCAGCGCCACGGCGAGGAAGACGGTGACGTAGTACTGGGAACCCTCCTCCAGCGGAAAGAAGACCGTGCAGAGTGCGAAGACCGAAAGCGCGGCGCAGACCGCTGACACCACGGCACCGACGACGGGCGAGTGCCGCCGCATCGGCCGCTCCTGCTCGTACTCGGCAACCAGCTCTTCGACGGTCGGCTGGGGCGGCAACGGCGTGTTCTCTTTTCTGGTGTTCCGGGAAAGGTGCACGACCAGAAGGCTGGTCTTGGCGCGGGGAGCGATTTTCCAGCGATCTTGAGGCGCAACGCACATGCCAGCAGAGCGCCCGGCCCGCCGTCTACCGAGGAGTAGGCGATAACCGTGAACTTTTCGGCCTCGGGGCCATGGTTTCGGTCACCTCTTTTCGGGTGAGTGACCTTCAAAGGCGCGCCCCTGCCGACCTGAACGGCGTCGGCAGCATCGCTGGGCGGGCCGACGCCCATGAGGTAGCGACCTACGCTGCTTCCGCATGGCTGCCGTCGGTGCCCCTGGAGCATCCAGGTGCGCGGAGAGCGAATCGGCCCCCAAATCGCGCGTCTGCAGCCGCGGATGGTCTGGAGCAGCGCCCGGTCCGCGGCCGATTGCGGCGAACCGGGAGTCGGCACCACGAATCCGCCATCGGCCCCTTGACGGCTGAGCCGCCGACCACCCCAGTCGCTCGTGCGGGACCCGCCGCGCGGCTTGGCCAGCCGGCACCGCCACCACTGGCCCGGTCGACGCGTCCCCAGCCCAGTTGGCTTCCCTTGAGACCTCTGTGAAGGCCCCGTTGGCCACGGCGGCTCTCAAGAGGAGATCACCCTCAATGCCTCCGGACGCGCCCCTCCCGCACAGCGGGGGAACCTCACTCCGACACCTGGCGATCAACACCCTCCGCGCAAGCGGGCACCCCAGCATCGCCGCCGGCCTGGGCGTCGACGTCCTACGAGCCCTTCACCCGACCACTCGACGTCCTTGCCATCACCTGGCCCGGGAACCCGCATGGCCACCATGCCTTTGAATCAGCCCTGGCCGTACCCGGGCGGAACAAGAATGAGTGCCCGGGACTTGGCGCCGACAGGTCATACGGCAATGGCTGTCACCTCGCTTCGGTAAACGCTGCTCACGTCCTTCGGCAGGGCCGGTCACGGTCTTCCGTTCGCGGTACGACCCGGGCGTAGAAGCTCTTTGTACGTTCCTCACCCGGCGATCCGGAAGACCAAAAGCGTCAGCGGCGCAATTGCGTCAAAGCGCGATACCGGCCGCCACCTGCATGCCGGGTCGACTCCTCGGAATAATTCCGCACTTGAGAATGTCGCAGCCTTGCCGTGGACACGCCACGACTGCTACAACTTCGGCTGCCGGAAAGCGCGTTGTAAAAGAAAGTCGCTCTCCGGAAAACCGCAGCCGCCCTGGGTCGACATCGCCCTGCGGCATTTCCCCCCTCGGAGTCCACGTGCAGAAGAAGTCCATTCCCCTGCTGATCGCCGCCGCAGGCAGCGTCGTACTGACCCTCACCGCCGCCCCGGCGACGCACGCGGCCGACCCCCACCCCGGAGTCTCAACCGAGGCCCGCCAGCACCACGGGCTCGGAGCGCTGCCCGACCGCCGCACGGGCAAACTGCCGTCCCACGCGCAGATCTCGTCCGCTCTGCGAGCCATCGCACCGGTCACCGGGACCGCTCACGCGGCCGCGGTGACCGCCGGCCGTGTGCCCTCGTCGGCCGGCGTCGACCTGTCCCGCTACGCCGCCAGTCCGGGCAACCAGGGTTCGGTCAACTCCTGTGTGTCGTGGGCGATCGCCCACTCGGCCTTCAGCATTCTGGAGAACGAACAGGGAATATCCGGCGGCCCCCAGGCCCCGATGTACACCTACTCCCAGCTCGTGCGCGGCCAGAACATAGGCACATACCCGTCCGCCACGCTCGCCATAGCCGAGCGTCAGGGCGTGGACGCCCGTTCGCACTACTGGCAGGGCGACTACGACTACACCACCCAGCCCACCAGCAGCCAGCGGGCCAACGCCGCGCGCTGGAGGCTATCGGGTCACGTCGCGCTGCGCACGGGCACCAGCATCACAACGGATGTCCAGAGCGCCCTCAACCATGGCGAACCCGTCATCGTCTCCATCCCGTACTACGACGGCTTCGGGAGGCTCAACACCCAGCAGGCGGACACCTACACCTACTACCCGTCCCCGGCCGACGTGAGTTCGTGGCAGAGGCAGGGGCGGCCCAGCCACGAGGTCACCATCGTCGGCTACAACAGTCAGGGCGTCAAGATCGAGAACTCCTGGGGCACCGGGTGGGGTCACGGCGGCTTCGCCACCCTCCCCTGGCGCTTCCTGACCAACCTGGCCCTGGACGCCAACGCGCTCGGCAGGCTGGTCCAGTAACTCATCCTTGCACCGGGGGCGGCACGGGCCATGTGCCCGCACCGCCCCCGGTGCCCAGGTCAGCAGGGCCTTTCCGGCGGCATGCGTGGGCCCGTGACCGCTCGCTGAACCGAGTGGACCTGCTCACGGCGTCCACCCGGCGGCCTTGGCCTTCAGCGCAAGTTGAAACCGGCTCGATGTACCCGTGAGGTCCATCAAGCGCTCGACGTGGCGGGTGACGGTGCGCCTGCTGACACCGAGGTTGCGGGCGGCGACCTCGTCCGTCACTCCGGCGGCGAGGAGACTGATCAGCTGGCGTTCCACGGGGCGCAGCCGCTCCGCGCCCCTGTTTGACAGCGCGGGCCGCTCGTCGGCGGAGAAGGGAGTGGCACTGCGCCAGTACATCTCGAACAGGGCGGTGAGGGCGGGCAGAAGGCTGCACCAGCGCACGAGAAGCGCGCTGTGGTGGGCGTCGGCCTCGGAGTCCGTCAGCGAGACGAGGGCAAGACGATCGTCGACGATCATCATTTTCGCGGGGACCTCGGGCAGTACTCTCGCCTCCTCCCCCGCGAGAATGCAGGGAAGGACATTACGCTGATAGCGCTGTGCGTTCTCAATGGCAGAACGAACGTACAGAACTTGGTACGAGACCCCGCGCGCCAAGTTCGCCGTCTCAATATCGTTCTCGATGGTGGGAGCGCCGTAGGGGGGAGTGTCGAAGGTCCGTATGCGGTGCACCGCGCTGCGTTCCAGCTCGGCGACGCGGATTTGTACGTCCCCTGCCGCCACGATCTCCACGGCCGACGGGGCCGGAATACCGAAATTCCTGCGATAAGTACCGTATGCGTCGCACGTGGCATTCTCCCGTACGGCGAGATCGGCCTGCCGGCGAAGCGCGAGAAAACTCAGCCCTGCGGTGGGTTCCAACGGAGCCAGCGGACCATCACCCTCGGCCGGACAGCTCACCATGGCAAAACCCTGCAGCTCCGCGACGGCGGCATACAGCGAATCGCGGGACATACCCAGCCTCTCCGCGATGTGCGCCCGGGTGCACGACCCGGCGTCCAGCAGTACCTCGTAGACCCGTGCCGCGTCCAAGGGCAGGCCCAGCTCAATCAAATGACGCGCAATGGAACCGGGCACTGTCGCCTCCTCATACGAGTAAACGACGGCCGGTAGCCGGGCAGGACCGCCGTAGCGGCACCCTATCGCCGGGGCTCCGGATTTCGCCCACCAGTCCGCAGGCCCTCGGCACCCCATGGCTGCCCGATCAAGCCACGGGATTCCGGGCGCATTCGGCGTCGCCGGTTCTGTGAGCCGAGGACCGTGAAGGTGTGTTGACTGAACCAACTCAGGCATATTCGCAGGCCAGTTCAGGTTTCCGCTAGCTTCCCGCCATGCCCGACGAACGGCACGGAAGGGATCTGAAGAGCGTCGTCCTGGGCACACCTCCGTACGGCCCCCGGCACGCTACGCCCTCGTCAGGCGGCGCTGCATCCGGGTGGCGCGTCCCGGCCTTCGGGCTGGCACGCGCCAGTCTCCGATCCGTGTCGGCGTACGCCGGTCACGTGTCAACGTCCGTCTCGTGCGCTCGCCTGGACGGTCGGAGTCCGAGGCGCCGTTCCGGGCAGAACCCTTCCACGGGCTGGTTCTCTGCATATGTGTGCGGCAATTAATGGGCCAAGGCTTCCGCCAGGTATGTGTCCGCGGAGCCGAGAGAGAGCTCGCCCGTCTGATCGAGAGGTGAGCCATGAGTGAGCAGAACAGCGATGTCGACCGGAGCGCGCTGGGCCTGTACCACGCGATGTCCGGTTTGGCAGGGCCGCTGAGTTCTGGTGTCAGTGCCCCGCTGGACTTCACCGCCGCACCGCGCGCGGCCGGGGAGATGCGGTCCGTCCTGATCCTGGGGGCGGGCGTCGGCGGATTGACCGCCGCCTACGAACTGAGCAGGCTCGGCTACCGGTGCACGGTCCTGGAACCTCAGCTCCGCACCGGCGGCCGCAACCGCACCGCCCGAGGCGGCGACGAACTGTACGAGCTGGACGACACCGGCGCCTCGGTACTGACCCACACCGTCGACTTTGACCCCGGCCTGTACCTCAACCTCGGCCCGGGGCGCATTCCGTACCATCACCGCCGTGTCCTGCGGTACTGCTCCGAGCTTCGGGTCGAGCTGGAGCCGTACATCATGGAGACGACGGCGAACCTCCTGCACCGCGCCGGACACACCCCGCCCGGCGCGCCCTGGCGCAACCGGCGGATCGCCAACGACACCCGGGGCCATATCGCGGCGCTGCTGTCCGCCACGCTCGACGAGGACGACGAGCAGTCCGAACTGCTGCGGAACCTGCTGCGCAAGTTCGGTGACCTCGACGAGGAAGGGAAGTACGAGGGGTCCACCCGCTCCGGCTACGCCGAGCCGGTGGACGTGCACGACTTCCCGACCCCCGCAGCACCCCCGCTGGCCCTCGCCGACCTCGTCGCCTCCGAGTTCTGGGATTACCCCTTCTACCAGCCGGTCGATCATCTGTGGCAAGCCACGATGTTCCAGCCGGTCGGCGGCATGGACAAGATCGTCGAGGCACTCACGAAGACGATCACCGGACGGTACGACGTCGCCGTCGAGTTGGGAGCCAAGGTCACCGGCATCGAGCTGACGGACAACGGGGTCGAGGTCAAGTACGTTCAGCGCGGGCAGACTCGCACGGAGACGGCCGACCTCTGCGTGAGCAACATCCCGCTGCCGGTATTGAAGGATCTGACGCTGACCGGCTTCTCACCGGAGTTCCGGCACTCCGTCGGACTGGTGGGCTTCGCGCCGACGTGCAAGGTCGGCTGGCAGGCGAACCGGCGGTTCTGGGAGGACGACCGCAACCAGATCTACGGCGGCATCAGCTGGACCGACCATCCCATCACCCAGGTGTGGTATCCGTCCAACGACTACTTCTCGGGGACGGGCACCCTCACGGGGGCGTACAACTTCGGCGAGAACGCGCTCAGCCTGGGCAAGCGTGAGCCCGCCGACCGGCTGCGCTTCGCCCTTGAGGGCGCGGCTCAGCTGCACCGGGAGTTCAACGACCGCGGCACTGTGCCGTCCGAGCTGGGAGTCAGCATCGCCTGGCACAAGGTGCCCCACCAGCTGGGCGGCTGGGCCGACTGGGACCCGTCCGACTCGGACCACATGGTCGCCTACAAGCAACTCCTCGAGCCCGAGGGCAACGGAAGCTTCTACGTCGTCGGCGACCAGGCGTCGCCGCTGCCCGGCTGGCAGGAGGGCGCGATGATGTCGGCACAGTACGTCGTCGCCCAAGTCCTCGGCCTCCTGCCACGTACTGCACCGGACACGGTCCAGGTCCCCGACGCCACCTTCCTCACGCAGGGTCTCGTCTAGGACCTGTCTCCGGGAGCGGGACCCTGCACACACGGGCCAGCTAGGTGTTCTGTCCTGGGAGGTTGTGGACGGGTGAGCCAGGTCTCGGTTGAGGGATCTTGAACAGGACCTGTTGCACCGGCGGCAGCGGGACGGCACCTGGCATCGGATCTTCACCGCGCTCCAGGCCCAGGCCGACGCGAAAGGGCTGATTACCTGGGACATCAACGTCGACTCCACGGTGTGCCGGGCGCACCAGCACGCCGCCCGGGCGAGGAAAGGGGAGCTGCAGAAGGAACCGCCCGGCGGCGTCACCGTCGACTTCCGGAGTGAGGCTGGCCGCGACCCTCGTCCAGCAGGCCGGACTCAGTCCGGAACAGCTCCGTTCGTTGCCCACGCCCCCGTCCCGCCAGAAGGCTCCGGCGAGGGTGCCGGACGCGCGGACCAGCCCTGTTGGTGTGATTCGACGGGCTCGACGCCCTCGGTCGGCTGTGCCGTGCCCGTCTGCTGAGTTGGGTCCTGCTGGCCCGCACCGACGTGTTCGTCACTGCTGCTCTCATGGCTGACCGGCGTCCCCTGCCCTTGCCCGGGCGCAGTGTTCGCCTGCGTCTTCTCCGCCGTCGGCCCCGGTGCGTTGTGGTAGGCAGGTGTGGCGGCTTGGCTCGGTGTCCCGACCTCGCCTGTTTGGTGGCGCGGCGATCGAGTCGCGGAAGGGGAGGGAGCGGATGTCGGCGTGGTGTTGGCAGCCGATGGAGCCGAAGGGAAACGTGCGGGAAGCGAATCGCTCTGAGCCTCAGGCCGACAAACCTGGCCAAGCCGACCGGAGTCCATCGGATCCTGAAACCTGGCCGAACCTGACTGGATCGTGATGCCGTAGTCCCCAGCAGGCTGGTAGCCATTGTGCTGGGTATGCGAGAACCAGTGCCTTTGCTGGTCCTCCGGAGTGGGTGACCTCTGCCCCTGCTGGTCCCGCGGAGTGGGTGTGCGGGGGAGCGGCGCCGCGGCATCGCCCGGGTTCGGCGTCCCAGCGTGTCCGCCAGCGCCGGGAAGCTGTGGGCTCGGGTCGTCCGAGGGCAGCGAGGATGGTGATGATGACGTGCCGTCACTGCTCAGCATCCAACCGACGACAACGAGACTTCCTGCCACGCCGATCCCGCAGGCTCCCGCGAGCTTGCCGGCCTTGCCCACGGGGCGTGTTGACCTGCTGAACTGGCCTGAGGTCCGGCGCCGACTCGGCTGCGCCAGCGGAAGGTCGGCCTCTGGCAGTGCGTTGCATTCGACCCCCCTGCCGGACGCGGTGAGATTCTGCTGCTCGGTGTCGCTGCTCGATTGAGGCGTGTCGCTCCTTCGGTCCAACTGGACTGCCTCGCCTGTGGGAGGCATGTCCCAGGCCGACCGGAGAGGGACGGAACCTCGACGCGAGGACCAACTGCCCGGATCTGACCCTCTTGTTCGGTCCGCGCGCTCGGATGCTCCCACGGCAGCTGCAGAGTTGGTGTCCTGAAGCTGCGTCCCACGGGCCCACAGTGGTTGTACGGCATTTGCTTCCGAAACAGTGGTGCGCTCCCCGGACGCCGGGCTCATCTCCTTCCGCGGCCGGAACGCATCCCAGTTCTCGACGCCGGAAGCAGATTCGCGCGACGACTCGGTGGGCGCGACATCGGGCAGAGACGGCGGGCGACTGCGGCCGTGGTCGTCCCGCCACACGGTGTGAGGCAGGGGCGGGGACTGCGGACTCGTCCCCAGCGCGGGCCCGCTGAGCCTGTGTTGCAGAAAGACATCGGTTGTGCGCAGCTCGGTGCGTGCGGCGTCCAGGGCGTCCAGAATGTCATGGAAAGCCTCCGTGATCGAACGGCCGAGGTCGGGTTCCGAACGGTGTTCTCCCCGCGGTTCGATGGGGTCGGTTCGCATCACAGTCCTCCTCAGCCGACACGCCCGAAGTGACCGGGTACGGGCAACCGACGCGTCTCTGGTGATCAGATAAGCATCTGAACGATCGAGCATGTCCTTTCCTCGATGCCCCGGCGAACCGAGACCGCGCAAAATCGTTCAGTTGCTCAGTCATACGCATCCCGCCGGAACTTTTCTCAAGTGACCTTCCTCGGTGTGCTTCTCCCTGCAAGTTCAGAGACGCGCTGAGGAATGGTCAACGGGCAGGGTGCGACGGGTGTCTCAGGTCGAGCTTCGGCGGTCGGCCGCCGCGCGGGCCGCGGTTCTTCCGGGAGGCGTACGCCTTGTCGGCGCGCACGCGATCTGGCCGGGTGCGCGGCCTGCCCGGCCCAAGGCGCGGGACACGGACCTTGTTCAGGACAGGCTCGAACCGCGGGGAATCGCCCCGCTGCCCGGCCGTGACCACGATGGACATGGGCTTCTGGCCCGGTTCGACGGCCAGGTGCAGCTTGGTGGTCACGCCGCCGCGCTGGTGGGTTTCCTGGTCGTTGGTGGGTGTGAGCGAGGATCGGGACATGCGTCGTCTGTCGCCTGCTGCGCAGGAGGACCTGCGGTTGCGGGTGGTTGCGGCGCTGGAGTCCGGGCGGTACGGATGTGCGTCCAGGCGGCGGAGGTGTTCGGGGTCTCCGAGCGGTCGGTGGGCACGTGGTCGCGGGTCGTGCGAGCCGAAGGCAGGCGGGCGGTGCTGGCTGCCCGCGTGAATTATGCGCCGGGAAGGGCGAGTTGATCGGCGAGTCCGCGCGCGGGGCCGTGTCGCAGGCGATGCGGGACTACACTCCGGTGGGCGTCGGGCAGAGAGGGGTGCTGTGGACACGGGCCTCGGTGAAGGCGCTGATCAGCCTGGTGTGCGGAGTGTCGATGACTGAGCAGGGCGTGGGCAAGTGGCTGCGTCGTCACGGTTTCCCTCCGCAGCGGCCTGACGCGGCTGGCCTCACCCACCAGCTCGTCCTCAACCGGCTCGACGGCCGGCTTCTCGTTGTGACTCATGTCCGTCCGATCCGGGAGGCGAGGGCCCAGCAGCAGGGCCCCGCCAACCCGTCACATGACGGACTTGCGCGATCTTTCAGGCACGCCCAAGCGGGTCAGGCCAGCAGCGAAAGGCGGGCGAAGCCGCCGGGTGGGATGCCGAGGACGCTTAGACCCTCGAATGTGACCGTCCCTTCGTCGACGACATTGCCCTCGCAGTCGCTGATGCGGTAGACGGCAGTACGGGTGCGGGCCGTACGGACGGCGACCTCGCCATCGTGGGCGTTGACGAGAATCCACTCACTGGCTTCGTGCGGTATATCGCAGAACGCGGGCGCGTACTGGGCGGTGACAGTGGCTCCATTGAGGCTGGCTTCGGCAACCGTGTAGTTGCCGGCGATGCCGGTCACGCGCAGTGATCCGTGCAAGAGCACATCGGAGTACTCAGTCCACAGCTGCATCCAGGTCCGTAGGGTGGCCAGCTGCCGCTCGGACTGACCGGTGAGGGCAACTGAGACCTGTGGCACGCCGAACAAACTGCTGTGGAGGTGCTGGGCCACCCGTTCTGGGCTGTCAGCCTCGCCCCACATGATGGGGTCACTGTGCACGGCGATCCCGTCAGTCATCAGCCTCAGGTCGATCACGCCGGTGCGGTTGACAACGGGGCTGAGGGGACAGTCCGCGACGCGGAGCATGGTGGCACGACGGACCGTGTCCCCGGAGATGTAGGGGGCCCGGAACTCCAGGGACGGCTGAGCCACGTGGGCGGTGAGGGCGTCATGGATTTCGTCCAGGAGACTGAGTGCGGCCTGGGTGACGGAGGGTTCGACCGCGTCGGCGGGCGGTGCCGTTGTGGTTTCAGCGGCCCACCGCTCCAAGAAGTCGATCTTCAGGCCCGCGGCGCCGGTGCTGCCCACCAGGTGGTCGAGACGGCTGATGAGGTGGCTTCGGGCGCGCCGGGAGCGGGGGTCGAGGACAGCGGCTTCCATATCCGGTTCGTCGTACAGGGTGGGGAGGTCGTCGGTGTATGCCTTGGAACGGTGGCCGAGGAAGGGGGTACCGATCCACCACAGGGTGCGCAGTCCCAGGCGACTGATCTTCTCGACGAGTGCGGATGCGTCACCGATCTTGGCGGGGTGGATGTTCCAGTCGCCGCAGGATCCGTAGCCGCGGTCGCAGTCCTCGGTCTGCCACCCGTCGTCGACGATGAGGTTGCCAAAGCCCAGCTTGGCTGCTGCTGCGGCTTCCTCCAGCAGGCGGTCGGGGTCGAGGGCCTGATGGAAGGAGTACCAGGTGCACAGCACCGGAGCGTACTCGGACGGGCTGACCGGGGGGCGGGTCATGCCCAGGGCGCGGCCGACGGTGGCGACCGCAGTCTCGAAGCGGTCGCCGTTGAGCTTGAGAACGATCTCCATGGGGCCTTCGGTGAGATCGGCCTCGAAGGACAGCAGAAGGTCTGCCGTCTCCTCGACCATGCCGGCGCGCATGCGCAGGCTCCCGGACGCAGTCGTGGCACCGAAGGTGACCAGAGCCCGGTCGCCTCGGCCCAGCAGGCTGCCGATCGCGGGACCGGTGAACGGGGTGACGGAGGTGTCGTCGACCCATGACGGAGGCAGCGAGGAGCGGTCGCTGGAGCTGTGTGGGAGCCAGAGGGCCACAGGGTCGGCGGCGGGTAGCAGCAGGACGGCGGTGGCCGTGCTCGGACCGCGCAGCCGTAGGCGCAGCGTTCCGTCCTGGTCGTCGGTCCGCGTCTCGGCGGACACGCCGGCTGCATCGTCGACGGCGGTGATGTAGGCGCGCAGGTTGGACGCGGCGCCGGGCGGCAGCGGAAGGAGCCGGGTTGACTGGCTCCGGGGAGCTCCCGGAATCCAGGGGGTGTCCTCTTCGGGCAGTGAGGTGGTCATGTGGATCCAGTGAAGGAGAAACCGCCGATGATGTGCCGTTGCGCTGCGAAGAAGATGACAACGCATGGCATGACTACGACGATTGCGGTGGACAGGGGCAGTGGGTGCTGGTTCCGTTCACCGAGGTGAAGCCGGCGAGCGCGAGGGGCAGCGTCTTGAGCTGGTCGTCGTCGCAGATGTAGGTCGCGGGGGTGAGGAAGTGTTCCACCCTGTGCCGGTGACGGGCGGTGGTTTCCCGCGGGTGTCAGGCGATCTGCGGTGTGTGGGAGTGGAAGGGCCGTCCGTCGAGTGTCCAGTGGGAATCGGGCGTGATGCCCAGGGCTGCGTAGGCGTGGGCGGCGACATCGGCGTGCCGGAGACTGTCCGGTGCTGTGGAGGGTGCGATGCCGGGGCCGTTCGCGACGATCCAGGCGGTGCGTTCCTCTGTGGTGCGTCCTCCGTGGCCGCCTTCGTCGCGGTGGCCGTGGTCGGTGACGACGATGATGGTCCATGTCTCCGCCGAGGCGTTGGGGCGCTCGCGTACGGCGGCGAGAATCCGGCCGAGGCTTCGGTCCGCGGTCTCGATGGCGCTCCGGTACTCGGGGCCGCAGCCGAGGAAGTGGGCGGTTTCGTCGACGGCGCCGAGGTAGACGAAACTGGCGTCCAAGTCCTCGCCGGAGCTGAGGACCCTGACGGCTTCGGCGGTCACGTTCTCATCGCACTCGTCCCATGCCTCCGGGGTGTCCTCCCGAGGCGCGATGTAGGAGAGCCTGCTGGGAGCGGTGAAGAGCGGTCCGCCGTGTTGCGCGGTGAAGAGTGGAGCCCAGCCGCCGACGGCGAACGTGCGCCGTCCGTGTTCGGCGGCCAGGCGGGTGGTGAAGTCCGGGAAGAGGTCGATGCGGTTGCCGTCGAAGCGGTTGCCCCAGACCGCGTGCTTGGTCACTCCGACGCCGGTGACGATGGTCGTCCAGCAGGGGCCCGACATGGTCGGTGTGTCGTCGTCGATGTGGACGGGCGCGAGGAAGCCGGCGTTCGCGAGTTCGTCGAGGTTGGGGGTGTCCAGCGATGGCAGCAGGTCGAGGCGGACGCCGTCGATACCGACGACCAGGACTCGGGGTGTGGCCACGTTCGGTTCCTTCGTGAGTCGGGTGCCGAGGAGGGCGGGGGTCAGATGGTCCGGCGCAGCCGGATCAGGCGGCTGGCGTAGTCGCCGGCGGGCAGCCTCAGGTCGATGCCCTGCCGGGTCAGAACGGCGCCGCTGTGGGCGATGCCCTCGTCGACGTCCAGGTAGCGGGCCGTGGGGTCCAGGGCCGGCAGGGCGAGCCCGGGGGGCGCGTGGCCGAAGCGGGTTGCGGGGCGCCAGGCAAGGATGGCGTGTTCGGCGCCGTCCTCGGACGCGTAGTGCACGGCCGTCACTCCGCCGAGGCCGTTGAGGCGGTGCTGGCGGCCGTGCTGGATCAGGGAGCGGATCTCCTTGTAGACGGCGACGAGCGCGGCGGCCTCGTCGAGATCCTCCTCGGACCACGTGGTCAGGTCCCCGCCGAGGCCGAGCGCTCCGGCCATGGCGACGTGGAAGCGGAACCGAAGGGGCGTGGTGCGGCCGGTGGCGATGTTGGGGCTGTCGGTCACCCAGGCGGCCATGGTCTGGGCGGGGAAGAGCTGGCTGAAGCCGTGCTGGATGCCTATCCGGTCGACGGGGTCGGTGTTGTCGGAGGTCCAGGCCTGGTCGGTGCGGGCGAGGATACCGAGGTCGGCCCGGCCGCCTCCGCCCGCGCAGGCCTCGATGCGCAGGCCGGGGTGGTCGGCGCGGAGGCGGTCCATGATCCGGTACACGGCGCGGGTGTGGTCGATCCACAGCCGGTCGGGGTCCGGGTGGCCGGCCCAACCGGCTTCGGTGACGACCCGGTTGGCGTCCCACTTGAGCCAGTCGGCGCCGTGATCGCGCACCAGTTGGTCGAGGGTCCGGTGGGCCCAGGCTTCGACGTCAGGGCGGGCGAAGTTCAGCATGAGCTGGTTGCGCAGCTCGGTGGCGTCCCGAGTCGGCGCGTGGATGACCCAGTCGGGATGGGCGCGGTAGAGGTCGCTGTCGCGGTTGACCATCTCCGGCTCCACCCACAGTCCGAAGGCCATGCCCAGGCGGTGCACCTCGTCGGCCAGCGGGCGCAGCCCGTCGGGGAACGCCTTGGGCCGGGGCGTCCAGTCGCCGAGGCCCGCCCGGTCGCTGGTACGGCTGCCGAACCATCCGTCGTCGAGGACGAAGAGTTCGGCGCCCAGACGTGCGGCCAGCTGGGCCAGATGTGTCTGGCCGGGCTGGTCGACGTCGAAGCCGGTGGCCTCCCACGAGTTGTAGAGGACGGGCCGGTCGCGGTCGGGGGCAGGAAGGACGCTGGTGCGGATGTGGGTGTGCCAGGCGCGGCTGGCGGCGCCGAAGCCGCCAGGGGTGTAGAGGCCGGAGAAGACGGGGGAGTGCAGGCTCTGGCCGGGCTGGAGGGTCCAGCTGATTCCCTCGTGGCCGAAGCCCCCGGTCCAGGTGGTCCGGCCGACCGGGTCGCGGTGCACGGCGATGCGCCAACTCCCGCTCCAGGCCAAGGCGGTGCTCCAGACCTCGCCGCCTTCCTCGGTGGCGGTGCCGTCGTCGAGGGCCAGCCAGGGGTTGGCCTGGTGGCTGGTGAGGCCGCAGCGGCTGGTCAGGACGGTCTCGGCGACCGGGAGCCGGTCGCGCCGCAGCTGGAACTCGCTGTTCCAGCCGCCCACGAGGTGGCTGAGCCGGTAGTCGGGCAGTGGCGGTACCGTCCAGGAGGCCGAGTCCAGCCGGTCGACGGTGATCGGACCCGAGTCGTCGGCTCCGGTGTGGGTGAGTTCCACCCAGCGCTCGATGACGTCGCTGTCGGGGCGGACGCGGTAGCACAGTTCGGCGGCCAGTGGGTAGCGGCGGTCGGCCAGGCGCAGGCGCAGCTCCCCGTCGCGGACGGTGTGCCCGGTGAAGTGCCACTGGGCGCCGCGGGTGCCGTCGGCGAACCGCAGCTGGAGGCCTGCGGGCCCGAACCGCGCACCGGTCTGCGAGGCCAGCTCGTCCGGGGCGGGGTCGGCCTCGAAGCTGCTCGCGGCGGGTGAGGTGGCCGCGGGCAGCCCACCGAGGGCGTCGGTGTCGAGTACCGCCCCCCAGTGCAGATGCCGGGGGCTGCCGTCGGCGCCGACGCGCACGGCGTAGACGCTGTTCGGGGTCCGCAGGACGGCTAGCCCGCTAGTGCGGTCGAAGGAGACGGGCGAGGCAAGGGGAGGCACAGGTGGTCCCGGGGGGTGGGGAGTGGTTTGTGACGATCAAGCGCGGAACAGAGGGCCGGTCTTGATGAAGAGCTCCGAAGCACGGAGGTGGCCAGAGAGTAGGAGCATGGAAGCCGAAAAATCAATACTGGACGAAGTTATTTATTTGCTCTAGGTTGCCACCGTGTTTCCCAACCATGCGCAGCCGCTGGTCACCGCACCGGCCGAAACCGCCATTCTCGCCCTGCTGCTGGCCGAGAGCCCGCTCAGCCGGGTTGAGCTGGCCCGCCGGACGGGCCTGTCCTCGACCGCTGTGACCAAGGCCGCTCGGCCACTCATCAACGATGGCTACCTGAAGGAGCTCCCCCCGGAGCGCACCGCTCCGGGCGCCGGACGCCCGGTGAACCCGCTGGCCGTCACTCTCGACCGGGAGTTCTTCGTCGGTGTGAAGATCAGTGCCGACACCCTCTTCGGCACGGTCTGCGACCTACGGGCCCGGATGCGCACCACCGCCAGCCGACCGCTCGGCGACCGCGACCCCGCCGCGGTGTGTGCGCTGCTGGCCGACCTGGTCGCCGAACTGCTCGACGCGAAACCCGAGTACCGCGCCCGCACCCGGCACCTGGGCATCGCGGTCTCCGGTGACGTGGACCGCCACGGCGGGCGCGTCCGCTACTCCGTGCTCCCCGGCTGGCGCGATGTGCAGCTGGCCGAGACCGTCGCCGCGGCGACCGGCCTGACCGTGACCGTGGAGAACGACGTCAAGGCCCTGACCGTCACCGAGCACTGGTTCGGCGAGGGCATCGGCACCGAGTACTTCGCACTGGTCACCCTCGGAGCCGGGATCGGCTCCGGGATCGTCGTCAACGGTGAGCTGGTCGCCGGCGCGTACGGCGTCGCCGGCGAGATAGGGCACATCTGCGTCGACCCCTCCGGCCCCCGCTGCCACTGCGGCGCGGCCGGCTGCGTCGAGGCCATCGCCTCCAGCGACGCAATCCTCGGCACCGTCCGCCGCGCCACCGACGACCCGGACATGGACTTCGACGGCGCCGTTCAGCTCGCCCGCAGCGGAGACCCCGCCGCGCAGGGCGCTTTCGCCAGGGCGGGCCACGCTATCGGCGTCGGCATCGCCACCCTGGTGAGCCTCGTGGGTCCCGAGCGCGTCGTCGTCACCGGAGAGGGGCTCGACACCTACGACCTTTTCGGAGCGCACATCAAGGCCGCCTACGTGGCGCACTGCTTCAAAGCAGCGGCGAAATGCCCACTGACCCTGCGTCCACTCCCCTGGGAGGAGTGGGCCCGCAGCGCCGCCGTCGTCGGCATCCAGGCACTCTTCCCCTGAGGAAGTGCCACCACCCCGATCCCGGGCAGCCGGGATCCCGATCGCAGGCCCGAGCCTCCGGCACGACCGATGTCCGTCACCGCCTGCCAGCTGTGAACGTCGGACACCGGCCACGCCGGACAGCAACCCGTACCTCACACCTCACCCTCAAGGATGCGAAATGAGCGCACGCAGAGCCCAGCTTAGCCGCAGAGGATTCCTCGGCGGATCCCTCCTGTTCGTCGCCGGAGCAGCAGTCGGCTGCACCACCAGCCCGACCGGCGCGGCCTCCGCCGGGGCGAAGACCACTCTGAACGTCTGGTCACACGCCTATGGCGAGGCCGGCACCCAGCAGGCCCTCACCCGTTACGCCGCTGCCTTCACCAAGGCCAACCCGGACATCGCGGTCAAGGTCACCTGGGTTCCCGGCGACTACGGCAGCAAGCTCAACGCGACGCTGCTCACCGACGCCGCCCCCGACGTCTTCGAGATCGGCGACTTCAGCGAGAGCCTCGCCCGGCGCGGCCAGATAGCCGTGCTCGATGACCTCTACGGCAGCGCCAAGTCCGACTTCAACCAGGGCGCCCTCGACATGGTGACCGTCGACGGCAAGCTCTACGGCGTCAAGATGATCGACGACATCATGATGCTCTTCTACCGCAAGAGCGTGCTGTCCAAGGCCGGGATCGCCCCGCCCCGGACCTTCGATGACCTCGTCGCCGCAGCCAAGGAGCTGACCGCCAAGAAGACCAAGGGCCTGTTTCTCGGCAACGACGGCCTGGGCGACTCAGCGGCGCTGGCCGTGCTGTCCAACGGCGGCGCCCTGATCGCCGATGGCAAGGCGGCTTTCGGCTCCCCTCAGGCCGCCCAGGCAGTGGCCGGCCTCCGACGCCTGCACCGGGACGATTCCCTGTTGCTCGGCTTCACGACCGACTGGTGGGACCCCGCGGCGTTCATCCAGAACGTCGTCCCGATGCAGTGGTGCGGCCTGTGGGCGATGCCCGCCATCCAGAAGGCACTTGGTGACGACTTCGGTGTCCTGCCCTGGCCCGCATTCGGCACCGGCGGCAGTCCCGTTGTGCGGGTCGGCGGCTGGAGCAGTTGTGTCAACGCCAAGGGCAAGAACATCGATGCCGCCAAGAAGTTCGTCCAGTGGCTCTGGGTCGAGGGCACCGACCTCCAGATGGACTGGTCGGTAAGCTACGGCTTCCACGTCCCTCCACGTACATCCGTCGCCGCCAAGGCCGACAAGCTGGCCGAGGGCGCTGCCAAGGAGACCGTCACCTTGGCCACCAAGTACGGCAAGCACAACCCCTCCACCTGGAACAGTGCCGTGAGCACCATGTTCAGCGCTGCCGCAGCCAAAATCGTCAAGGGAGGCGACGCGGCTCGGCTCCTGACCGACGCGGCCAAGCAGGCTCAGCCCGAGATCGACAAGCAGCGCTCCTGATGAACCCCGTACCTTCTGCCACGCTTCACAGCAAGCGTGCCGGTGGCCCCGCGGCTCAGCCGCGGGGCGCCGCCCCCATCCGCCGGGCTCGCCCCGACTGGCGGGCCTGGGGGGCCTTCGCACTGCTCGCCGGCCCCATGCTGATCGGCCTGGGTGTCTTCAAGTACGTCGCCATCGGCTGGAGCTTCCTGCTCAGCTTCAGTGAAGCCCGAGGCACCATCTCGCTGGGCCAGTGGGTCGGCCTGGACAACTACCGGACACTGCTGTCCGACGCCGCGTTCCGCCAGTCGCTCACACAGATCGTGCTGTTCACGGTGTTCATCGTGCCCGTGACATTCGCCGCCTCCCTGGCGCTGGCGCTGCTGGTGCACCGGATCCGGCGCGGCCGCGCCCTGCTGCGCACGGCCTTCCTGATCCCGGCCGCCGTTTCCTACGTCGCCGCCTCACTGCTGTGGAAGATGTCCTTGTTCAGCGGCCTGCCGACCAGCATCGCCAACATGGTCGGTGACTGGTTCGGGATGTCTCCGGTTCCCTGGATCCAAAGCACCGAACCACCGCTGTACTGGGCAGTCCTCGTCACCTTGCGTCTGTGGCTCCAGGTCGGCTTCTACATGGTGCTCTTCCTCGCCGGACTCCAGGCCATCCCCAAGGAGATCTACGAGGCGGCAGCCCTCGACGGCGCCACCGGCCCGCGCCTGCTGCGCCGGATCACCCTGCCGATGCTGCGCAACACTTCGGTCGCCGTCCTGATGCTGCAGTTCATTGCCGCGTTCCAGGCTTTCGACGAGTTCTACAACCTGTTCAGCAGTGGGCTCAGCGGAACCGGCACGGCCCCGGTGCAGACCCCGCTGGTCTATCTCTACAACACGGCCATGGGCGCCCAGAACTACGGTCTCGGCTCGGCCGGAGCCTTCGTGCTCACCGCCCTCATCGTCGGCGTAACCCTGCTCCAGGGCCGGATCACCGGCTTCGGCAAGGGTGAGGAGTGAGCGGCATGACCACTGAGCGACATGTCCTGCGGGTGTCACGTCTGCCTGTACGCGGCCTGGTGGCCGGCTTCCTTACGGTGGTGTTCCTCGCCCCCTTCTACCTGATGTTGCGCAATGCGCTGATGGACACGCAGGGCCTGACATCACCGCAGTGGACGTGGTGGCCGTCGACGATGCACTGGGAGAACTTCACCTCCCTTTTCAGCGACCCCACCCTGCACATGGGCCAGGCCCTGGGCAACTCGCTGCTGATCGCAGCGATCACCGCCCCGGTGTCGACGCTGCTGGCTTCGGCCGCCGGCTACGCCCTCGCCCGGATCCCGGTACCCGGGCGCGGCGTCCTGCTGGCGCTGGTGGTGGCCACGCTGATGATCCCGGGCTCGGTGACTTTCGTACCCACCTTCGTGGTCGTCGGGTCGTTGGGCGGGGTGAACACACTCTGGGGCATCATCGTTCCCGGGCTGTTCAACCCCTTCGCGGTCCTGCTGTTCAGAAACTTCTACCTGCAGCTCCCGAGCGAGATTGAGGAAGCGGGACGCATGGACGGGCTCGGCTGGCTCGGTCTGTACCGCCGGATCGCGCTGCCGTCTTCCGGAGCGATGCTCGCCTCGCTCGGCGCGCTCGCCTTCATCGAAAGCTGGAATTCCTTCCTGTGGCCGCTGGTCATCGGCCAGGACCCGTCCGCGTGGACGGCCCAGATCGCGCTGTCGACCTTCCTCACCTCCCAGACCATCAACCTGCCCGGCCTGTTCGCCGGAGCCGTCGTGACCATCGCACCTCTGGTGGTCATGTTCCTGGTCGCCCAGCGCCACATCGTCGAAGGCATCGCCACCAGCGGCCTCAAGGGCTGAGTCGCCTGGCCTGCCCCCCACTGACTCCGGACCGCCGGTCCGGCATTGCGGCACCTCCTTCACCCCTACACGCCTTGGAGGGCAGCACCATGAGACCAATCAGGCGCAAGCCTGTCTTAAGAGGATCCCTTGCGCGGGCGTTGCCCGCCGCGCTGGCAGCGGCAGTGCTGCTGATCGGCGCCATCCCCGGCTCGGTGGCCGCCGCCACGCGCACCGACAGCACCACCAGCCTCCCCGTGCTCACCGGGGAGCAGCTCGCCGCGTCCTGGACGGGGCCGCTGAGCACGCGCGGACGGTACGTCGTCGACGCCGATGGGAGGCGCTTCAAGCTGAAGGCCGGCAACTGGGCCGGCGCTCAGGGCACCTACGAAGGCAGCGGCGACGTCAACGATCCCGCGAACCACCAGGCGGACCAGATGTCGCACAACATCCCGCTGGGCCTGGACCGCGCCCCGATGGCGCAGATCACGGCCGACTTCCACGAGCTCGGGCTGAACACCATCCGCCTGCCGTTCGCCAACGCGATGATGCGCGACACCGCGGTGGTACCGGACTCCGCGGTCGCGGCCAACCCGCAGCTGAAGGGCAAGACTCCGCTGCAGGTGTTCGACGCGGTGGTCGCGGCCCTGACCGCCGACGGGTTCGCGGTCATCCTCAACAACCACACCACCACCTACCGCTTCTGCTGCGGTCTGGACGGCAACGAGCGCTGGAACAGCAGCCAGTCCGCCGAGCAGTGGCAGGAGGACTGGCTCTTCCTGGTGAACCGCTACAAGGCGAACAAGCGGGTGGTCGGCGCCGACCTGCGCAACGAGATCCGCCGCGACTTCTGGCACAACCCGAACTGGGGCTGGGGCGACGAGCGCGACACGTACGCGGCCTTCGAGTTGGCGGGCACCCGCATCCTGGAAGCCGATCCCGACATGCTGATCATCATGGAGGGCATCAACTGGTACGGCATCCCGCTGAACGGGCTGGACTACGGCAGGCCGATGCTGACCCCGGTCCGTGAACTCTCCAACACCCTGACCGCCTCGGGGAAGCTGGTCTACGCCGCGCACTTCTACGGCTACACCGGGCCGAACTACACGGGTGTCGACAGTGGACCGGGGCACACCAACGACTGGCCGTACGAGGACTTCCCGCTCGACAAGCTGAAGCAACTGGTGCACGACGAGGCCCTGTTCGTCACCCAGTCCGGCCAGCACTTCACTGCCCCCGTCTGGATCAGTGAGTTCGGTGCCGCCGGCCGAGGGTCGGACGACACCAAGGAGAAGACCTGGTTCGCCAACTTCACCGATATTCTGGTCGAGAACGACACCGACTTCGCCATCTGGCCACTGGTCGGCTGGACCGGCGCAGGCGGCGCGCCGCAGGACAACTGGGCCCTGATCTCCTACGACGCGGCCGGCAAGCGACAGAGCCTCAGCGACCCCGGTGACTGGCGGTCCGCCGACTGGAACAAGCTGATCAACGCCCCCGGTGTCACCGGTCCGGTCGCACCGGTCGACCACTGGAACATGCTCAACCTCGACTTCCGGGACCACAACGTCTCCTCCCACATGCTCGCCAAGGGCGACTGGAGCCCCGGCTACCGCAAGGGCAACTGCCCCGACAGCCAGCGCCTGATCGGCCTCGGCCGCAGCGACAAGCGCGGCTTGTGCACCGACGCGAACCAGCCCGCCAAGGGAGCCGGTGACTGGGTGGCCGTCCATGACGAGCGCTACGTCACCCACGGCGACTGGGCTTCTGGCTACAACAAGCTCCAGTGCCCCGACAACACCTTCGCCGTCGGCTACAGCGTCAGCGGCAAGTCCATGGCCGGCCTGCTCTGCGCACCGTCCGCAAAGCCGCTGCCGCTGAACGGCCGCAAGGTCTGGTTCGACCACGGCGACAACCGCCCCGCCACGGGCGGCTCGGTCGAAAGCGACTGGGCCCCCGGCTACTACAAAGGCCAGTGCACCGACAACGAGTACATCGCCGGCGTCGCCTTCACCTGGAAGTGGCTCCACGGTGGAGTCCCCGACGCCCTGCTCTGCCGTCCGCTGACCTGACCCACCCCCATCAGTCCTATCTGCCCCACCATTTGAGGAGCACCACGGCCATGGCACGACTCGAGATCGCCGCAGACGGCTTCCGTCTCGACGACCGACTGCTGCGGATCATCTCCGGTGGCCTGCACTACTTCCGGATCCATCCGGAGCAGTGGGCCGACCGGCTTCGCAAGGCGCGCCTGATGGGACTGAACACGGTCGAGACCTACGTCCCGTGGAATCTCCACTCGCCCCACCCGGGTGAGTTCCGGCTGGACGCGGGTCTCGACCTGCCCCGCTTCCTCGACCTGGCCGCCGCCGAAGGACTGCACGTGCTGCTCCGCCCCGGCCCGTACATCTGCGCAGAGTGGGAGGGCGGCGGCCTGCCCTCCTGGCTGCTCGCCGACGAGGACATCGAACTGCGCAGCCGCGACCCGCGCTACCTGAAGGCGGTGGACGACTACCTCGGCGCCCTGCTGCCGCCCGTACTCCCGTACCTCTCCACTCGCGGCGGCCCGATCCTCGCCGTCCAGCTGGAGAACGAATACGGCGCGTACGGCGACGACTCCGGCTACCTGGAGGATCTGGCGGAGCTGCTGCACCGGCACGGAACCGACGTGCCGCTGTTCACCTGCGACCAGCCCTCCGACCTGCAGCGCGGCGGCCTCGACGGCGTCCTGCGCACCGTCAACCTCGGCAGCCGGGTGGACGCGGGGCTCGCCCAACTGCGCACGCATCAGCCGTCCGGGCCGCTGATGTGCAGCGAGTTCTGGATCGGCTGGTTCGACCGCTGGGGCGGCACCCATGTCACCCGCAGCACGGCCGACGCCGCGGCGGACCTCGACCGGCTGCTCGCGGCCGGTGCCTCGGTCAACATCTACATGTTCCACGGCGGTACCAACTTCGGCTTCACCAACGGCGCCAACAACAAGGGCACCTACCGGCCCAGTGTCACGTCGTACGACTACGACGCGCCTCTGGACGAGGCCGGCGACCCCGCCCCCAAATACGCCGCCTTCCGCGAGGTCATCGCCCGGTACGCGCCCCTCCCCGAGAAACCGGTACCCGCTCCCGCACCCAAGCTCGCCCCGGCCGTCGCCGAACTCACCGCATGCGCAAGCCTCCTGGACCAGTGCGAGCGGCTCGGCAGCACGGTGCACGCCGACCGCCCGCTGGTCATGGAACAGCTCGGCCAGTCCTTCGGATTCATCCTGTACGAGACGGCGCTCCCGGCGGCCGGGCCGGCCGTCCTGCGCATCGGGGAGGTACACGATCGCGCCCAGATCTTCGTCGACGGCCAGCCGGTCGGCGTCCTGGAACGCGAGAGCCATGAGCACACCCTCGCCTTCCACGCCCCCCGGCGCGGCGCGCACCTGGCCGTGCTGGTGGAGAACCAGGGCAGGGTCAACTACGGGCAGGGCATGCACGACCGCAAGGGGCTGCTCGGCGAGGTCACGGTCAACGGAACGGCCCCGGACGGCTGGTACAGCCGGCCACTGCCTCTCGACGATCTGGGCGCGCTGTCCTTCACCGCGTTCGAGCCCGCCTCTCCCTCGGTCGGCCCGACCTTCCACCGCGGACACCTGGACATCGAGCAGCCGGCCGACGGCTTCATCGCCATGGACGGCTGGACCAAGGGCCATGTCTGGATCAACGGCTTCGCACTCGGCCGGTACTGGTCCCGAGGCCCGCAGACCACTCTCTACGTCCCCGCACCGATCCTGAAGGCCGGCCGGAACGAGATCACGGTCCTCGAACTGCACGGTTCCACCACCCCGACGGTGGAACTGCGGGGGACGCCCGATCTGGGCCCCATCGAAGACTGACATCCACGACACCGCACAGCGCGCCTCGGCCGGTGGAACGACAGGCCTTGTGTAGCCGCGCAGTCTCGCCGACAGGAACGGTGACGGCATGGGCGACTCCCGGGCGTGCGCAGCCGGCGGTCGTCTCTGCTGACGACTTCCCCGCTCCCGCTCCCGCACCGCTCCTTACGGCCGACCACACAAGATCACCGTTCTCCACCGACGACAGAGGAACTCATGCACAGCACGCAACGTCTCACCGAGCAGCGACTCGACCGTGTGCTGAACGAGCGCATCCGGCCCGCGGTCCACGCCCGTTCAGTCCCGGTCGAGATCGCGATCTGGAGCGTCCCGGGCGAGCCGGTCCCCGTGGCCGACGGCCTGGCCGCAGCGTACGAGCCGGTGACGCTCGGGCACCGGTGGGGGCCGCCCTGGTCCACGAGCTGGTTCAGGATCAGCGGCAGGGTTCCCAAGGAGTGGGCCGGCCTGCGGGTCGAGGCGGTCATCGACCTCGGCTTCAACGTCACCGGCGCGGGCTTCTCCACCGAGGGCCTGGTCTACCGGGCGGACGGCAGCGTGGTGAAGGCACTCAACCCCCGCAACGCCTATATCCCGGTCGCCGACCCGGCGGTCGGCGGCGAGGAGTTCACCTACTACGTCGAGGCCGCCGCCAACCCGAACCTGAACGATGACCACATCCCGTCCCGGACCGGGGACCAGCCCTCCTGGATGACGGGAGTCGGCTCCGCGGGCGCGCCCTTGTACCAGCTGCTCCGCCTGGACGTGGCGGTCTTCGACGCACAGGTGTGGGAACTCGCCCAGGACCTGGACGTCCTCGGGGAGCTCATGCGCGAACTGCCCGAGGCCGACCCGCGCCGCTGGCAGCTTCTGCGCACCATCGAACGCGCCCTGGACGCCGTCGACCTACAGGACATCGCCGGCAGCGCCACGGCCGCCCGCGAGGTGCTGCGCCCGGCGTTGGCCGCCCCCGCGGCCGCCAGCGCCCACCGCATGTCCGCCGTCGGACACGCCCACATCGACACGGCCTGGCTGTGGCCGCTGCGCGAGAGCGTCCGCAAGGTCGCCAGGACACTTTCCAACGTCACCCATCTCATGGACGACCACCCGGGCTTCCTCTTCGCCATGTCCCAGGCCCAGCAGCTGGCCTGGCTCAAGGAACACCGCCCCGAGGTGTACGGCCGGGTGCAGGAGAAGGCGAAGAACGGGCAGTTCCTCCCCGTCGGCAGCCTGTGGGTGGAACCCGACACCAACATCACCGGTGGCGAGGCCCTCGCCCGGCAGCTGATCCACGGAAAGCGCTTCTACCTCGACGAGTTCGGCGTCGAGACCAGGGAGATGTGGCTGCCCGACACCTTCGGCTACAACGCGGCCATGCCGCAGCTGATGGAACTGGCCGGGGTGCGCTGGTTCCTCACCCAGAAGATCTCCTGGAACACCACGAACAAGTTCCCGCACCACACCTTCTGGTGGGAAGGCATCGACGGCACCAGGATCTTCAGCCACTTCCCCCCGGTCGACACCTACAACGCCGAGATCACCGGTGCCGAACTCGCCCACGCCGTCAGCAACTTCCAGGACAAGGGGGCGGCCAACAGCTCGCTGCTCCCGTTCGGCTACGGAGACGGCGGCGGCGGCCCCACCCGCGAGATGCTGGCCCGCGCGGCCCGCCTCGAGGACCTGGAGGGCTCGGCCAGGGTCGTCGTCGAGAGCCCCGCAGCCTTCTTCGAGCGGGCGCACGCGGAGTACCCCGACGCACCGGTGTGGCTCGGCGAGCTCTACCTGGAGTTCCACCGCGGCACGCTCACCAGCCAGCTGCGGACCAAGCAGGGCAACCGGCGCAGCGAGCACCTGCTGCGCGAGGCCGAGCTGTGGTCGGCGACCGCCGCCCTCCGCACCGGGTTCGCCTACCCGTACGAGGCCCTGGACCGGCTGTGGAAGACGGTCCTGCTGCACCAGTTCCACGACATCCTGCCCGGCTCCTCCATCGGCTGGGTGCACCGGGAGGCTGAGCAGACCTACACCGCCGTCACCGCCGAGCTGCGCGGGATCGTGGACGCCGCCCAGCGCGCACTGGCCGGGGACGGCGACGGGACCGTGGTCTTCAACTCCTCCCCGTTCACCCGCGACGCCATCCCCGCCCTCGGAGCCTCGCTCCGGACCTCGTCAGCGGGCCGTCCGGTCGCCCCGACCCCGTACGGAGACGGCTACGTGCTGGACAACGGACTGGTCCGTGTCCGGATCGACGCCCAGGGCCTGGTGACCTCGGCGTACGACATCGCGGCCGGCCGTGAAGCCCTGCCCCCCGGTGCCGCCGCCAACCTCCTCCAGCTGCACCAGGACTTCCCCAACGAGTTCGACGCCTGGGACATCGACGCCTTCTACCGCAACACCGTTCACCATCTCCTCGACGCAGACTCGGTCAGGGCAGAGGAACGCGGCCTCCGGGTCGTACGGACCTTCGGCGATTCCCAGATCGAGCAGCTGATCTCCCTGAACGAGGGATCCCGCCGCCTGGACATCGATTCCCAGATCGACTGGCACGAGAACGAGAAGCTCCTCAAGGCCGCCTTCCCTCTCGACATGCGGGCCGACCACTCCAGTGCGGAGATCCCCTTCGGACACGTCCAGCGCTCCACCCACACCAACACGAGCTGGGACGCCGCCAAGTTCGAGTTCTGCGCCCACCGTTTCCTGCACCTCGGCGAACGGGGGTGGGGCGCGGCTGTGGTCAACGACTCGACCTACGGGCACGAGGTCACCCGCGACGTCCGCGACGACGGCGGTACCACCACCACCGTCCGGCTCTCCCTGCTCCGTGCCCCCCGCTACCCCGACCCCAACGCCGACCAGGGCCACCATCGCCTGCGCTACGGCTTCGTCATCGGCGCCGACATCACCGACGCCGTCCGCGAGGGCTACGCGTTCAACCAGCCGGAGCGCAGCCTCCCCGGCTCCACCGAGGTCCAACCGCTCGTCACCGCGGACAACGAGGCCGTCGTCATCGAGACGGTCAAACGTGCCGACGATCGCTCCGGCGACATCGTCGTACGCCTCTACGAGGCCCACGGCGGACGCGCCCGAACCGTCCTGACCGCCGGCTTCCCGCTGGCGTCGGCGATCGTGACCGATCTGCTGGAGCGCGAACTCGACCCGCGCGAGAACGCGGCCGCCGTGCAGCCGGACGGCCGACAGGTGCGCCTGGAATTCCGCCCGTTCCAGATCCTCACTCTCCGGCTGCGGCCCCGGACGGCTGACTGACCGAGCGACGTCCCCGGCACCGCTCGTCCTCGCGGGCCACGCCCAACTCCGACGGGCGCGGCCCGCGCACCGCCGACTCCGTAAGGAACCGCCATGCCCGCCTTCCCCGCCGCCGTCCTGTTCGACATGGACGGCACGCTGGTCGACACCGAGCACCTCTGGCTCCAGGCCACCGCCGAAGTCTCCGCGGAACTCGGCCACGCCCTCACCGAGGAGGACGTGCCCGAGGTGCTCGGCCGCGCCGTCGACCACACCGCCGCCCACCTGCACCGCACGACCCGGACCTCCATCACTGCGGACGCCTTGGCCGAGCGCCTCAGCGACGCGTTCAGCAGCAAGGTTGCCGCCGGCGTCGTCCCCCGGCCAGGCGCGCTGGCGCTGCTCGCCGAACTGGGCGACGCGGCCGTGCCGACCGCGCTGGTCTCGGCCTCCCCCCGCCGCGTGGTGGACCTGGTCCTCGGCAGCCTCGGCGATCACTGGTTCACCCTCACCCTCGCTGCCGAGGACACCAGGCTCACCAAGCCCGACCCCGCCCCCTACCTGGCCGCCGCCGAGCGGCTCGGGCTGGACCCCGCGGCCTGCGTGGCCGTCGAGGACACTCCGACCGGGGTCGCCTCCGCGCGTGCCGCCGGCTGCTCGGTGCTGGCCGTGCCCTCTACCGTGCCGATCGCCGAGGCCGAACGGATCACCCTGCTGGACAGCCTCGAACAGGCCGACCTGGCGCTGCTCTCCACGCTGACCGCCCGGACGACGCCCACCGCCTGATGCCGTGCCCGCTGCGCGGCCCGGGGAGATACGGGTCGCGGCGGCCCGGCCAGCACCGTCTCGGCGGTGTGCCCGGCGGCGGGTGTCAGGGTTCGATGGTCACCTTGATCGCGTCACCGGCCGCGACGGTGTTGATCGCGTCCAGGACGTTGTCCAGCGGCATCCGGTGTGTGATCAGGTCGCCTACGGGCACGGCACCGGAGGCGATCAGTTCCAGGGCCCGCTTGTTGTGGGCGGGACTGGAGCCGTTGGCGCCGACGACGGTCAGTTCTCGGTAGTGCACGAGGTTGGAGTCGAGTGTGATGGTGGGGGCCGTCTTGGGGAGGCCGCCGAAGAGGCTGATACGGCCTCTGCGTGCGGTCATGCGGAGCGCGTCCTCCTGTGCCGCGCCCGAGGCGGCGGCAGTGATCACCACGTCGGCGCCCCGGCCGTCGGTCAGTTTGAGGATCGCCTCCACGATGTCGCCGTCGCTTGCGCAGACCGTCTCGTCCGGCCGTACGAGGGCGGCTGACTTCTCCAGCCGGGCCGCGTTGAGGTCGGCCAGGATCACCTGGCGGGCACCGCGGGCCCGGGCGAGGCGCACGTGCAGGCAGCCGATCGGTCCGGCCCCGATCACGACCACGTCATGGCCGCTTTGGACTCCGGCGAGTTCCTGACCGTTGAGGACGCAGGCGAGAGGTTCGGCCACGGACGCCTCGGCGAAGCTCACGCCGTTGGGGATGTGGTTGAGTCCGTCCACTTTGAGGACGGCGTGCGGGACGATCAGGTACTCGGCGAAGCCGCCGTCGTACTGGTAGCCGACGGAGGTCTGGTGAGGGCAGATCGTCATGCGGCCGTGGCGGCAGTCCTCGCAGTCGCCGCAGGGGACGGCGGCGATGACCTGCACGCGGTCGCCCACGGACCAGCCGTCGACCTCGGCGCCGACCTCGGCGATCTCGCCGGCGATCTCATGGCCCATCACACGCGGTGGGGACAGGTGCTGGTGGCCGTGATGGAAGATCTTCACGTCGGTGCCGCAGGTCGAGCAGTTCCGGACGCGGATCTTGATCTCGTTCGGCTGCGGTGAGGGCTCCGGTACGTCCTCCAGCCTGAGGTCGCCGGGGGCGTAGAAGCGTGCCACTCTCATGCTGCGATGTCCTTACTGATCGGCTTGAGCAGGTGGTAGATCTCGTCGGGGTCGGAGGAGCAACGCAGCCTTTCGGCCTGGTCGGCTTCCAGAAGGACGAGGGCGAGCGCGGATAGCACCCCGACGTGTTCCTCGCCCCTGGCGGCGATGGCCACGCAGGTGGTGACCGTTTCGCCGTCCCAGTTCACGCCGATGGGGAACTGGAGCACGGCGAGCGTGGTGCGGCGGACCATGTCGCGGCTGGCTTCGGTTCCGTGGGGGATGGCCACGCCCTCGCCTACGTAGGTGCTGATCGATTGCTCGCGCTCGAGCATCGTGCGTGCGTATCCGTCGTCCACGGCGCCGAGTTCCTCCAGCACCGCGCCGCACTGGCGCACGGCGTCCCACCGGTTGTCGGCGCTCAGGCCCAGTCGGATGCCCTCGCGGCGCAGTACGTCAGCCATGTATGTCGCCGCCGTCTCGGATGGTGGCCTCGAGCTGGTCGAAGGCCGGGTCGTTGAGGAAGGACTGGAAGGGGATGATCACCGCGTCGGGCACCACCGCGCGGGCGCGATCGGCCAGGTTGGTGTGGGTCACCACGACCTGCGTCCCCTGGGGAATGTCATTGACCGGCTTGTGCGTGGCCGTCACGCCGTACGGCTTGAGCCGCTTGGTGAGCTGGCTGGCCAGCATCACGCTGCTGCCCATGCCCGCGTCGCAGGCGACCACCACGGAGGTGATGGCCGTGACCGATACGGACCGCGTCGCGGTGGACTCCTCCTCTTCCTTGTCGGCCTCCGGCTCCGGGGTGTGCCCGATGCGCAGCAGGGCGGCGGCCGAGGCGAAGGACACGGCGGCGGCGACCGTTATGGAGGCGAGGACGGGGAAGTAGCCGCCCTTGGGGGTGACCGCGAGGTAGGCGAAGATGCTGCCCGGCGACGGGGTGGCGACCAGGCCGGCGCCCGTGACCAGGGCGGTCGCCACGCCGGCCATGCCGCCTGCGATCGCGGCGAGGATCAGCCGCGGCTTCATCAGCACGTACGGGAAGTAGATCTCGTGGATGCCGCCCAGGAACTGGACGATGATCGCGCCGGGCACGGTGGGGCGCAGCCGCGTGGGGCCGAAGAACAGGTAGGCGAGCAGGATGCCCAGGCCCGGGCCCGGGTTGCTCTCGATCATGAACAGGATCGACTTGCCGGTCTCGGTGGCCTGCTGCACGCCCAGCGGGGAGAGCACTCCGTGGTTGATCGCGTTGTTGAGGAACAGGACCTTGGCGGGTTCGACGATGATCGACACCAGCGGCAGCAGCCCGGAGTCCACCAGGACGTCGACTCCGTTGCCCGCGGCCTTGGTGAGTCCTGAGACGACCGGCCCGATGCCGAGCAGTCCGGCCAGGGCCATGGCGCCGCCCAGGATGCCGGCGGTGAAGTTGTCCACCAGCATCTCGAAGCCGGGGCGGGTGTGGCGGGCAGAGACGCCGTCGACCAGCTTGAGCAGGTAGGCCGTCAGCGGGCCGATGACCATCGCGCCCAGGAACATCGGGACGTCGGAGCCGACCGCCACGCCGACCGTGGCGATCGCGCCGACCACCGCCCCTCGCTGGCCGTGCACCAGGCGTCCGCCGGTGTAGCCGATCAGCACCGGCAGAAGCATGGTGATCATCGGCCCGACCAGCTTGGCCAGCGTCTCGTTGGGCAGCCAGCCCGTCGGGATGAACATCGCGGTGATCAGGCCCCAGGCGATGAAGGCCGCGATGTTCGGCATCACCATGCCGGCCAGGTGGCCCCCGAGGTGCTGGACCCTGGCCCTCAACCCGTTGCCTTCCACGTGCTTGAGGTGCGCTGTGTCAGTCATGACACTCTCCGATCCGCTCCGGTGTAGGACTGTGAGACGTCCCCGACCTCCGGTCGGCCGTGGGGCCGGCCGGTTCGGCCGCCGAGCGGCCAGCCCAGCGGAATGTCCGCCGTGACAGTGACTCCGGCCGGATCCAGATCGGCAGGTGTCGGTATCGCGCTGCCCGGTAGCTTCACCGCGGCGGCACCGTGTGCCACCGCTGCTGCCAGGGCCTTCGGTCCGGCGCCGCCTGCGCCGAGGAAGCCTGCGAGCGAGGCATCACCCGCTCCTACATCACTGCGGACCAAGGTCACGGGCGCGCTGCCGTACCAGCTGCCCTCCTCCGCGACCAACAGCATTCCGTCCGCGCCGAGGCTGGCCAGCACCTGCTGGGCGCCGAACCTGCGCAGTTCGGCTGCCGCGTCCACCGCGTCGCCGAGGGTGGCCAGCGGGTGGCCGACCGCCTCGGAGAGTTCCTCCCGGTTGGGCTTGACCACGTCGGGACGGGCCGCGAGCGCCGCCAGCAGCGCGGAACCCGAGGTGTCCAGCGCGATGCGGGCGCCGCCGTCGTGAACACGCGCCACCAGGTCGGCGTACCACTCGGGCGCCAGGCCGCGCGGCAGGCTGCCGCAGCAGGCCAGCCAGTCGGTGTCCGGCCCGATGAGGCCGCGCACGGTGTTCAGCAGGGCGTCCGATTCGTCTGCGGTGAGTTCGGGGCCCGGCGCGTTGATCTTGGTGAGTGCGCCGTTCGTCTCGACCACGCTGACGTTGATCCGGGTGTCGCCGCGTACTGGTACGGATACCACCTCGATGCCCTGGCGGCTGAGGAGCTCGGATAGCAGCAGTCCGGAGAATCCGCCGAGCGGCAGCACAGCCGTGGTGCGGTGGCCTGCGGCGTTCAGTGCCCGGGACACGTTGACGCCCTTGCCACCCGGGTCCACCTGGTCGGCCGTGGCACGGTTGATCCCACGGGACAGCCGTTCCAGTTCGAAACTGCGGTCCAGGCTCGGGTTCGGGGTGATGGTGACGATCATGCGCGGATCACCTCCGGTCCGAGGGCGGCGATCTCGGCGGCCTGTTCCTCGGTCAGCCCGGTGTCCGTGACCACCACGTCCACCTGGTTCAGGGTGGCGAACCGGGCGAAGTACCGGGCGCCGTACTTGGTCGAGTCCGCGACCAGCACCACCTGGCGGGAGCTCGCCACCATGGCCCGCTTCACCGCGGCCTCGGCGAGGTCCGGGGTGCTCAGTCCGGCCTCCGGCGAGAAGCCGTTGGTCGCGATCACGGCCATGTCGGCGTCCAGGTCCGCCAGGTCGCGCAGGGCCCAGGCGTCCACCGCCGCCTGTGTACGGTGCCGCAGCCGGCCGCCGACCAGGTGGAGGTTCAGCTGGGGGTGTTCCGCGAGCCGGGCGGCCACCGGGAGCGCGTTGGTGACCACGGTGAGCGTGCTGTCCAGGGGCAGCTGCGCGGCCAGCCGGGAGACGGTGGTGCCGGCGTCCAGCAGCAGGCTGCCCTCGTGGGGCAGCAGCGCGAGGGCGGCCTTGGCGATCCGCTCCTTGTCGGCGGCAGCGGTGGAGTCCCGCTCCGCCAGCCCGGGCTCCAGGTGGAGACTCCCGGCGGGCAGTGCGCCGCCGTGCACCCGGCGCAGCAGTCCGGCTCGTTCCAGGGCGCTCAGGTCCCGCCGGACGGTCTCCTGCGTGACGCCGAAGTCTTCTGCCAGCGAGGGGACTTCGACCCTGCCACGCTCCTGGGCCAGCTCAAGGATCCGTTGCTGACGCTCGGGTGCGTACATGTGGGATCAGGTCCGTTTCATGTGGGGCGATGCCTGTCTGGGGCGGACATTACTCGCACCCACGGGAAAGGCAAGACGTCCGAGTGTGTTGATTCATTTTTCCGAATGTGTTGACATCGTCGCTCAGGTGCCCGTAGAACCGTCAAAAACAACCACCTCGGGTGGCAAACGCAGACGTCCGGACACGTCCCCGACCGCGGGTTCGGACTCGGGGCAGTCTGATCCGCCTTCGGGCTGCCCCAGTACCACACACATATGCAGTAGCCCGCCCCACCCGCGGGGCTGCCGCTCGCCCTCACCGTCGAAGGAATCGCGATGCCCCACCTCCTGGTCACCGTCGGCTCTCGGAACGGGCTCCACGCCCGCCCGGCCACCCTGTTCGTACAGGCCGCGGCCCGCCAGCCTGTCAAGGTCACCGTCGGCCGCCCCGACCAGCCCCCCGTGGACGCCGGGAGCCTGCTGTCCGTGCTCGCTCTCGCGGCGGAGCACGGCGACGCCCTGCAACTCGCCGCCGAAGGCGAGCACGCCCAAGCCGCCCTTGAGGAGCTGGCCCTGCTGCTGTCCCAGGACCTGGACGCATGAGCACGGTTCTCCCCGGCGTCGGCGTCGGCATGGGAAGCGCCTCGGGTCCCGTGGCCCGGATGGCGTCACCGCCACAGCTGCCCGCACCCCGCCCGGTCACAGACCCCGAAGCCGACGCGGCCGCCGTGCGCCGGGCCCTGACCAGCCTGGTCGCGGACCTCGAGCACCGCGCCGCGCGAGCTCCCCAAGGGCCCGCCGCCGACGTGCTGCACACACAGGCGCAAATGGCGGCCGACCCAGCCCTGGCCGATCACGCAGCCGACGCAGTCCACCAGGGCACCGACCCCGCCCATGCGCTGACCGCAGCTTTCGACGGCTTCCGCGCCCAGTTACTTGCCGCCGGCGGCTACTTCGGCGAACGTGCCGCGGATCTGGACGACCTACGCGACCGCGCAGTCTCCCACCTGCTTGGACTCCCGCTGCCAGGGCTGCCCGACCCCGGCCACCCGTACGTGCTGGTGGCCGACGACCTCGCCCCCGCTGACACCGCGATCATCGACCCGCAGAAGGTGCTGGCCCTGGTCACCGTACGTGGCGGCCCCACCAGCCACACCGCGATCCTCGCCAAGGCACTCGGCCTGCCCGCCGTCGTCGGCTGTGCCTCGGCGACCTACCTGCAGAACGGCCAGACCGTGCTCGTCAACGACGGCACGGTGGAAGTCAACCCGCCGCCGGAAACGGTCGCCGAGGCGGCCCGGCGGGAACGACACCGCCGGGGGCGGGCCGCAGCCTTCCACGGACCCGGCATCACCGCGGACGGGCACCCGGTGGCGCTGCTCGTCAATCTCGGCGCGCCCCATGAACTCGACCCGGCCGCCGCGGCCGACTCCGAAGGCGGCGGACTGTTCCGCACCGAGTTCCTCTACCTCGACCGGCCCGATCCACCCGGCCTCGATGAGCAGACGGCGGCCTACCGCCGGGTCTTCGACGCCTTCACCGGCCGCCGGGTGGTCGTGCGCACCCTCGACGCAGGTGCGGACAAGCCGTTGCGCTTCGCCAGCGCCGACGACGAGGAGAACCCGGCCCTCGGCGTGCGCGGCCTGCGCACCGCTGCCAGGCACCCACGGCTGCTGGACACCCAGCTCGCCGCCATCGCGGAAGCGGCGCGTGGCAGCACCGCCGACGTCTGGGTCATGGCGCCGATGGTCTCCCTGCCCGGCGAGGCCGCGGAGTTCGCCGCCCGGGTCCGCTCGCACGGACTGCCGGTGGCCGGTGCGATGGTTGAGGTCCCGGCGGCCGCACTCCGCGCCGACGAACTGGCGGGTGTCTGTGACTTCCTCAGCATCGGCACCAACGACCTCGCCCAGTACACCTTCGCCGCCGACCGGGCTCTCGGCGCCCTCGCCGAGCTGGTCGACCCCTGGCAACCCGCCCTCCTCGACCTGGTCGCCACCACAGCCCGCGCCGGCACGGACCTCGGCCGGCCCGTCGGCGTGTGCGGCGAAGCGGCATCCGACCCGGCCCTCGCCCTGGTGCTGGTAGGGCTCGGCGTGAGCAGCCTGTCCATGGCCCCGGCCTGCCTGCCCGCAGTCCGCACCGTCCTCAGGGCACACTCCCTCGCCCATTGCCAGGACCTGGCCGCTGTGGCCCGCCGCGCGCCTGACGCCGCCACAGCACGTGCGGACGTTCGCCGCCGCATGCGCTGAGCGGGGCCCACATCGGCCGCGGTCCCGGGACCCTCAACCTCACGCTGCACCAAGTTCTTCACCACGAGTGAGCACGCACCACGGCCACGGGCCCGACTCGCTCGCGAACAACAGCTCGCCCATTCGTAGGTCCGGAGACGTGCAGCGGCAGTTTGACTTCCGAGCCCGACGCCGGCTGCGTCAACGCGCCATGAAGAACTTCCGCTCACCCGACGGGGCACAGCTTCCGGTCGGTCTTCGTCGCGATCGCACCGCACTTCCGAACCGGCGCCTCCGCCCTCCGGGATCACGGGAAGTGGCGGACGTTCAGTCAGCGCTGATCAGCCGGTACGTGTGCTCGGTAAGCCGGAGCAGGGTTGCTCCGACCGTGTGGAGGGCCGCTGACGAACGGACTTCCGCCCGCGCCCTACGAGCAGTGGATCGACAAGTGCCAGGCCGAGGCCTTCAAGACGCAGTAACCGCCGGGTCTCGGCCGTGGGTTGATCCGCCCAGGCGCCGTCCCACAACGACCCATGGCTGCGGTGGAGAAGTCGTGCTGGTAGCGGGCTGTGTACCGGCGTTCGTGTTCGAGCTGGCCGTGGCAGGCCCAGTACGCGTCGAAGCCGCCGTTGTCGATGACGGCTCGTAGGAGCAGGATGGCTTCGGCTCCGCTCAGACCTGACGGAAGATCAGTCGATTACCCTCAGAAACACGGTCCTGACATGCGGCGATAGCGAACTGACACCGAAGTGTAGACACGATCACCGAACGGCCGTGTCCAACGCCGTCCGCGCCGCTGCCGCCTCTTCCCGTGCCCGGTTCGCAGCCTCGAGGTCACCGGCGAGAGCATGAGCCTTGGCGAGGGTGTCCAGGCCGACGGCCATCCAGATGCGCGAACCGATCTGCCGCCACAGTCTGACGGCGGCCTCGGCACGCAGACGGGCCGGCACGAAACGGCCGACGACGAGCTGCGCCTCCGCGAGCGCGTACAACGTCGCCGCCTCCCCCCACAGGTTGCCGAATTCCCGGTACGTCCACAGGCTGCGGGCCAGCAGTCGGCGCCCTTCCCGTTGCTCGCCCTGTCGCACCAGTACGTCCCCGAGCCAGCAGGCGGCGTGGGTGGCACTGAGCCGGTCGCCGAGCTCGTCACTGATCGAGGCCGCCCGGCGGAAGGAGTCGGCGGCAGCCGGATAGGCGCCCAGTGCGCGTTGGCTCTGACCCTGGCAGCGCAGGGCCTGTGCCTCGCCGGGCCGGTAACCGGCGGCTCGGCTCACCTCAAGACATTCCGTGAACCGCTCCAGGGCCGCCTCGACGCGTCCTTGTTCGAGGTCAATGACACCGATGCCGTTGGTCGCGTAGACCATGCAGTTGACGTTTGCGGCCGATCGAGCCAGCTCAACGGCACGTTCGAAATGATGTACCGCCAAGGAGTAGTGGCCGAGCAGCCGGTGCACATACGCCAGTCCGGCCGTGGCGCTTGCCCGGTAGGCCGGCCCCAGCTCTTCAGCGAGCTGCAGGGTCCGCTCGAAGTGGTCCAGCGCTTCCGGGTACCGGTCGAGGATGGTGGTGAGTTCGCCGAGACAGCGGTGGAGCTTCGCCGCGCTGCGCCGGTCGTGGGCGTGCAGCGCTGCCTTGAGCGCCCGGTTCTGAAGCCGCTCCCAGTCGTCGAAGTGGCTGCCGACCTGGAACAGGGTGGTGAGCGCGGTGGCCAACCCGACGGCCGGTGCGACGACCCCTCTGTCGAGCGCCTGGGCCGCCGCGTCGATGAGGAACTCTCGCTCGTCGTTGAACCAGGCCAACGGATCGGCGAGGAGTGGGTCCGTGTCCGTCGGGGAGAGCCGCCAGGCGGTCAGGTCGGTCTGTGAGATGCCCAGAAAGTCAGCGCTGAGGGTTTCCCCCGCGCAGTCGGCCAGGTGCAGGCTCGCACCGAGAAGCCGCGTGAGCGCCGCCGTGCGTACCTGGAGCGGTACCTCCTTCTCCGCCCGTTCCCGGCCGAGCAGCCGTACCAGGTCGTGCAGCCGGTAACGGAACTTGGTGGCATCGACCGATGTGATCTCCACCAGGTGTACCTCGACCAGGTCATCGATCGCGGTCTCCGCGTCGGACAGGCCCACATCCAGTAGCGCGGCCAGGGCCCAGGCGGCGAAATCGGTTCCGGGTAACAGGGCGAGCATCGCCAGCGCGTGCTGTGTGGTCGACGGCATTGCCTGGTAGGTCAGTTCGAGGCTGGCCCGTACGGCGATGTGGCCGACGGCCAGCTCGTCTAGCTTGCGCTGTTCGTCAGCGAGCGCGTGGGCGACCTTGGCGAGGGGCCAGTGCGGTCGTGCGGCCAGTCGTGCGCCGGCCACCCACATCGCGAGAGGCAGGCCACCGCAGGTCTGCACGATGGACCGGGCCGAGTCGGACTCCGCGGCTGTCCGGTCCGGGCCGAGCATCTCGCGCAGCAGGAGCAGCCCTGTCTCGGAGTCGAGGATTCCCAGGGGGAGCCGGCGACCTCCCACGTCCGCCAGTGTCGTTCGACTGGTGACGACGGTGGCGCAGTGCGGGCCGCTGGGCATGAGGTCGCGCACCTGCAGTACGTCGGCGGCGTTGTCCAGGACGACGAGGGTCCGCCGCCGGGCCAGCAGGGTGCGGTAGAGGTGAATCCGGCCCGTCAGTTCCGGGGGTACCGCGCCACCGCTCATACCAAGGGCGCGCAGGAAGGTGCCCAGGACGGTGAAGGGATCAGCCGGCTCGGCGCCGAAGCCCCGCAGGTCCACGTAGAGCTGGCCGTCCGGGAACCGGGAGGCCAGCACGTGGCCCGTGCGCACGGCGAAGGCCGTCTTCCCCACACCGGCGGGGCCGGTGACCAATAAGGTCACCGGCCCCGTTCTTTCCTCAACGAGCAGCCGACAGGCCTCGCTCACGTCGTCTTCCCGGCCGACGAAGAGAGACAAGTCCGCAGGGAGCAGACAAGGCGCCAACTGCCCTCCGGCCGCACCGTCCTGACCCTTCTGGCCGCCTCCGGTGTTGGTCTCCGGTTGGTCCGGAGCCCTCCAGGGACTGTCCTTCACGGGTGCGGAGCCTTCTCGCAGTGCCAATGCGCAACGCGCCTCTGCCCATTCCGCCACCGTCACCTGGTCGCCGCCGCACGCCCGGACCAGCGCCAACACCATGTCCTCGCTGGGCAGTGAGGCCCGGTTGAGTGCACCCGCCAGGGTGCTCACCGGCAGGTAATCGCCGCCCCCTCGGGCCTTGCGCTCCAACGCCCGGTACGACAGGCCGGACCTGGCTTTCACCGTGCGGAGCAGGGCAACAAACTCTGCGGCAGTCCGGACCGAACCGGGCTTGGGCAACGGCGTCGTCACACACCTGATGCTATCGACCGGCGCCAAGGCGAGACCATCCCACAACCAGCCACGCGGAACCTCCATGAGGATCGGAGGAGCAAGCCGGCCTCCCGGTCGGGGGAGTCCGGCCTGGAGGTATCAGTGGGGGAGACCGATGGGGCGTTCGCCGTTGCGGCGTTGCTGGATGACGACGGCGGCGACGAGGAGGGTGCCCTGGGCGACGTTCTGCCAGAAGGTGTTGATGCCTTCGACGGTGAGGCCGTTCTCAAGGCAGCCGAGGAGGGCGACAGCGAGGAGGGTGCCGCCGATGCCGCCCTTGCCGCCCTTGAGGGCGGCGCCGCCGAGCGCGGCGGCGGTGATGGCCTTGAGTTCGAGGCCTTCGGAGCCGGAGACGGGCTGGCCGGAGCCGGTGCGGGCGGTGAGAAGGATGCCGGCTATGGCGGCGACGATGCCGATGAGGGCGTAGACGCAGATCAGGTACTTGTTGATGTTGATGCCGGCGAGGCGGGCGGCGGTGTCGTTGCCGCCGATGGCGTAGAGGTTGCGGCCGATGTCGGTGTACTTGAGAAGGACGTGGACGGCGGCGGCGACGAGGATGAGGATCCAGACCATGACGGGCAGTCCGGCGATCTTGCCGCGGCCGAGGAAGATGAAGACGTCGTTGTTGAGGACGTAGCCCTGGGCGCGGCCGTCGGACAGGAGTTGGGCGAGTCCCTTGTAGGCGGCAAGGCCGGCGAGGGTTGCGATGGTGGGGTTGACGCGGCCGTAGACGATGACCAGGCCGTTGACGACGCCGATGACCAGTCCGACACCGAGGGCGGCGGCCATGCCGACGAAGGCGTTGGAGCCGGTGGTGGTGAAGACCATGGCGGTGACGACGGAGGCGACGCCGGCTTGGGAGCCGACGGAGATGTCGAGGCCGGCGCAGATGATGACGATGGTCTGCACGATGGCGAGCAGGCCGGTGATGGTCGCCGCCTCGGCGATCACCTGCATGTTCGACCAGCTCAGGTAATTGTCGTTGAGGATGCCGAAGAGGGCCAGCACGAGCACCAGGGCGCCGATCAGGCTGATGTTCTGCCCGCTGATCTGCGCAAGCAGCTTCGGCCGCAAGGGTCCGGCGCCGTCGGAGGGTCCCTTCACGTCCGGGGAGGGGGTGCTGGTGAGGGTCATGAGGTGGCTCCGGGGGCGATGGTGCCGGCGAGGTCGTCGGCCATGGCAAGGGCGAGGATGGATTCTTCGGTTGCTTCGTGGTGGGCGAGTTCGCCGGTGATCCGGCCGCCCTGCATCACGACGACACGGTCGGCGAGACCGAGGAGTTCGGGCAGCTCAGAGGAGATGACGAGGACGGCGACGCCCTCGGCGGCGAGGTCGGCAATGATCTGGTAGATCTCGGCCTTCGCGCCGACGTCGATGCCTCGGGTCGGCTCGTCGAGGATCAGGACCTTGGGCTTGTGCGCCAGCCAACGGGCCAGGACGACCTTCTGTTGGTTGCCTCCGGACAGTTTGCGGACCTCGTGGTCGATCGAGGGGGTGCGCACCCGCAGCCGGTCGGTGAACCGCTGGGCGAGTTTCCGCTCGGCGCTCCTGCGCACGAAGCGGAAGCGGCGCAGCCGGCCGAGCACGACGAGGGAGGTGTTCTCGCGGATGCTCTGCTGCAGGAACAGGGCCTGGGCCTTGCGTTCCTCCGGCGCGAGTCCGAGACCGGCGCGGATGGCCTGGCCCGGGCGGCCGCTTCTCAGCGGCACACCGTCGAGGGTGGCGCTGCCGCTGAGGACGGGCAGGTCACCGACGAGGGCCAGGGCGAGTTCGGAACGCCCGGCGCCGATCAGCCCGGCCAGGCCGACGACTTCACCGGCATGCACCCGCAGGCTGATGTCCGTGACGTCGTCGGTGGTGAGGTTCTTGACGTCGAGGACGAGCCGGTCGGTGGCCACCCGCTGGCGTACGAACATGCCGGCCAGGTCACGCCCGACCATCAGCCGCACCAGCTCGCCCTCGTTCGTGGTGCTCGCCTGCTGCACGCCGGCGAGGCACCCGTCGCGCAGCACGGCGATCCGGTCCGCGAGCTGGAAGATCTCCTGCATGCGGTGGGAGACGTAGACGATGGCGATGCCCTGGTCCCGCAATCGGCGGATGAGGGCGAACAGGGCGTCCACCTCGTGCTCCGAGAGGGAGGAGGTCGGCTCGTCGAACGCGATCGCCTTGGGCGGCACCGCACCCGTCAGCGCGCGCATGATCTCGACCAACTGCCGCTGCGCGGGGGTGAGTTTGGAGCCGATCAGATCCGGGTCGAGAACCTCGGCGAAACCGAGCCGGTCCAGGTCCGCAGTGATCCGGCGGCGCAGTTCCCTGCGGTCCAGCACCCGGCCGGCCTTACGGGGCAGGGCACCGGCGTAGACGTTCTCCGCGACGGAGATGTGCGGGATGATCTCCGGCTCTTGCGGGATGATCCGGATTCCCGCGGCACGGGCGTCCGCCGGGGACGGGAGCGAGACGGTCTCCCCGTCGATCAGCACATGCCCCTCGGTCGGCTGATGGTCACCGGTCAGAATCTTGAGCAGGGTCGACTTCCCGGCGCCGTTCTCCCCCATCAGCGCGGTGACCTGACCGGCCGGGAAGTCCAGCGTCACATCGCTGAGGGCCTGAACGGCACCGAAACGCTTGGTGACCCTGGCCACTCCGACCACGTCTGATCGCGGTGCCACATCGGGCTGCTCATCGGAACGGCCGGGGTTTGCGGCCGAGTTGGGCACTTGGGTCATAAGTCGGTTACCTCGAAGGCGTCGTGCTCGTGTGGTCGTGGGCACCCGTAGACCGGGAGGGGCGGGGGCAGTCGGCCGACGGCTCTGGGGGAGCCGTCGGCCAATGGCGCGTCAGTTGCAGGTGAGACCGCTGGACTTCCAGCCGGTGCGGTCGACCATGGTGGTGGGGGCGAAGGCCTCCTGAGGGAAGTCCTTGCCGTTCTTGAGCTTGTCGTACATGGTCTGGACGGCCAGCGCGCCGACGTCCTTGCCGTTGATGAACAGTGCGGCCTTCATGCCGGACGGCTTGTCGGTCTGCCATTCCTTGCACGCGAGGTAGGCGCCCAGCCCGACGCCGACCACGTTGGCGGGCTTGATGCCGGCGTTCTGCAGAGCGGTCACGCCGCCCATGACGTTCTCGTCGTTGCAGCCCCACACGACCCAGTTCTTGACCTTTGCGTTGGCGGTGACCGTCGCGGCGATCTTGTCCTGCGCGCCGGTTGGGGTGTTGTCGGTGGGCACGTCAATGGTCTTAACGCCCGGGACGGCGGCGTCGAAGGCCTTCTTCGCCGCATTGATCCGGTCGCCGCAGACGGTGACGTCCTGCTTCCAGGCGGAGAGCACACGCGTGTCCGCCGCGCTGAAGCCGGCCTTCTTGAACTCCTCGGCGGCGCGCTTGCCGACCTCGGTGCCCATCTGCTCGCCGCTGAAGCCGATCCGGGGCACCAGATCCTTGGCGTCGCACTCAGCGGGGTTGGGGCCGGTGGTGCAGATCTGGTCGTCCGAGGTCAGCAGGGCGACCTTGCCGTCCTTCGCGGTCTGGACGATCTGGGGGCCGACGGCCGGGTCGGGGACGACGATGACGAGTCCGCTGGTCTTCTGCGCGATGGCGGACTGCACCTCGGAGATCGTCTTGTTGGCGTCGTTGCCGAGGTTGACCACCTTGAGGTCGATCCCGAGTTCCTCGGCCTTCGCCTTGGCGCCGGCCGCCTCACCGACGAAGTACTCCTGGTCGCCCTGCTTCTGCAGATAGGTGATCGAGATCTTGCCGTCGACCTTGCCGACGGTGTCCTCCGTGACTTCCTCCTTGCCGGAGGAGCATGCCGTGCTCACACCCAGGGTGAGCAGCAGGCCGATCGAGGCGGCCAGGGTACGGCGGTGCGGGGTGCTGAGCATTGCGGCTCCAGAGGGATGAATGGATGTTCGCGGGAGCGGAGAAGGCGAAGTGGTGCCGACATGGCGCTGCGTCCCGCAGGCATGGTCGGTGCCTCGTACGGTCCGGACACGGCGTCGTTCCGACCGTGACCGAGGACCTGAGGCTCGATCGGTGGTGCACGGCGATGCCGTGCTCCGAGGCGGGCCCTCTGTGGTCCTGGGCGATGATCCTGCGATCGCGGGACTCCCCTGTCAAGATGTTTGCATAATTAATGTCCACGGGTACGGTGTGCGCCATGACGAAGAAGACGGGCCGCAGATTTCAGGGCCGCGTAGCGGTGATCACCGGCGCTGCCGCGGGCATTGGCGCCGCGGCAGCGAGGCGTCTCGCCGACGAGGGAGCGTCGGTGATCGCCGTCGACATCACCGACGAGGCAGGTCGTGCGACTGTCGCGGCCATAACGGAGTCGGGCGGCTCGGCCGAGTACCGGCACGGTGACGTCACGTCCGCGTCGATGTGGGACGATCTCGCCCGGCACGTCGAGTCGCGCTACGGCCGGCTGGACGTGCTCCACTCCAACGCCTATGCCGTGGTCGTCAAACCTGCGCACGAACTGACCGAGGCGGAATGGGACAGCCAGCTGGACGTCACGCTGAAGGCGTCCTGGCTGGGGATCCGGGCCTTCGCCTCGGCGCTGCGCGACAGCGAGGGCGCCGTGGTGCTCACCTCCTCGGTGCACGCCCTGGTCGGGCTTCCCGGCCATCCCGCCTACGCGGCCGCGAAGGGCGCACTGTGCTCGATGGGCCGTCAGCTCGCGGTCGAGTACGGACCGCAGGTCCGTGTCAACACGGTCGTGCCGGGTCCGATCATGACGGCCGCCTGGGAGCGTGTGGACGAAGCGGGGCGTGCCGACAGCGTGGCCGAGACGGTGGCAAAGCGATTCGGCACCCCGGAGGAGGTCGCGGCCGCGGTCGCGTTCCTCGCCTCCTCCGACGCCTCCTACGTCACCGGCACCACCCTTGTGGTGGACGGCGGCTGGTCCGTGGTCAAGGCTTCCTCATGACACGTACGAAGATCGCCCCGCCGTCATGCCGGCCGGGCGCAGGAGGGGGGAGCCGGCCATGAACCAGCCGACACGCAACCTGCACCAGCAGATCGTTGACATCATCGGGCAGCACATCATCGCCGGTACGCACGCCCCGGGCGATTCGCTCCACCCGGACCGGCTGGAGCAGGAACTCGGCGTCAGCAAGACCGTGCTCCGCGAAGCGCTGCGCGTGCTCGCCTCGAAGGGCCTGATCGACTCCCGGCAGAAGCGCGGAACGTTCGTCCGTCCCCGCTCCGACTGGAACCTCCTCGACAGCGACCTGCTGCGCTGGCAGGGCGCTGGCGCCGCGGACGAGAACTTCCTCGCCAACCTTGGTGAGGTCCGCTCGATTGTGGAGCCGGCCGCCGCGCGGCTGGCCGCACAGCGCCGCGACGACGCCGACCTCGCCGCCCTGGCCGACGCGTTGCACCTCATGGCGGAGGCCGGAACCGACACGCACGCCTCGGTGGAAGCGGACCTCGCCTTCCACGCGTCTCTGCTCGCCGCCGCGCACAACGAACTGCTGACGCGTATGGAGGTGGTGATCGAGGCCGGGCTTCGGGTCCGCGACCACCTTGTCCACAGCGCCGACGAGTGGGCCGACCCCGTACCCGCGCACCGCGCCGTGATGGACGCCGTACGCGACCGGGACCCGGATGCCGCCGAACGCGCCGTGCAGCACCTGCTCGCCCAGGCCACCGCCGATCTCGACGACCTGATTCACGACCCGGACCGGGGACAGCACACATGAAGATCACATCCCTGGAGACCTTTCTCGTCGCACCGCGCTGGCTCTTCCTGCGCGTCGCCACCGACGAGGGCATCACCGGCTGGGGCGAACCGGTCGTCGAAGGCCGCGCCGAGACGGTCCGCGCCGCCGTCCACGAGCTGGCCGACTACCTGATCGGCGAGGACCCGCTGCGTATCGAGCACCACTGGCAGGTTCTCACCAAGGGGGGCTTCTACCGAGGCGGGCCGGTCCTCTCCAGCGCTGTCGCCGGTATCGACCAGGCCCTGTGGGACATCGCCGGCAAGGCGTACGGCGTTCCTGTGCACCAGTTGCTCGGCGGCCCGGTGCGTGACCGGCTGCGGGTGTACGCGTGGATCGGCGGCGACAGCCCCGACCACGTCGCCGAACTCGCCCGTGAACAGATCGAGGCCGGATTCACCGCCGTCAAGATGAACGGCTCCGCCCAGATGCGCGCCATCGACACCCCCGCGCAGACCCAAGCCGTGATCGACCGCGTAGCCGCCGTACGCGAGGTGCTCGGGCCCGACCGCGATGTGGCGGTCGACTTCCACGGCCGGATGTCGACCGCGATGTCCCGTCGACTGCTGCCCCTGCTGGAGCCGCTGCACCCGCTGTTCGTCGAGGAACCCGTTCTCCCCGAACACGCCCGCGATCTGCGGCAGTTGGTCGACTCCACCTCCATACCCCTGGCGCTGGGGGAACGGCTCTACTCGCGCTGGGACTTCCGTGACGTGCTGAGCACCGGCATCGCCGTCGCCCAGCCCGACCTGTCGCACGCCGGCGGCATCTCCGAGGTCCGCCGTATCGCCGCCCTCGCCGAGGTGCACAACGTGTCCCTGGCTCCGCACTGCCCGCTCGGACCGATCGCACTCGCGGCATCCATGCAGGTCGGCTTCGCGACGCCGAACTTCCTCATCCAGGAACAGAGTCTCGGCATCCACTACAACAAGGGGAACGAGCTGCTGGACTACCTGCTCGACCCGACACCGTTCCGTTTCACCGACGGCCACGCCGACCGGCCCTCCGGGCCCGGTCTCGGCATCGACATCGACGAGGACGCCGTGCGGCGCGCCGCCTCGACCGGGCACCGCTGGCGCAACCCCGTCTGGCACCACAGCGACGGGTCGTTCGCGGAATGGTGAACCACGTCCCTGTCACTGCCGAGACCGACCCCGGACTCGGCGGCCGGTGGACCTCCCTCGCCGCCGCCGGCCGGGAATGGCTCTGGCACCGGCCGGACCCCGCCCGCCACACCGTGCGGCCCGGTGGCGCCTTCGTCGACGCGGGCGGCCTGGAGGAGTGCATCCCCACCATCCGCGGCCTTCCCGACCACGGGGATGCCTGGTCCCGCCCCTGGCGTCGGGCGGGCGACGCCGACGTGGTGGAATCCCCCGACTTCGTCCTGCACCGGAGCATCGACCACCGCGCGGGCGCCGTGCACGCGCGGTACCGGCTGTCCGCGGACCCCGGGTACCGCCTTCTGTGGGCCGCCCACGCACTGCTCGACCTCGGCGCCGGCGCCCGGCTCCACGCACCCGCGGGCACGGCCACCCGGATCTTCCCGGAGGCCGCCCACCTGATCGACCAGCCCTGGCCGGACAACGCCCCGCACCTGACCGGACCGTGGCCCACTCCGTACGGTCTGGCCCTGGACCGCTTCGGGCCCGCCGACGGCACCGCCGTGGGCGCCGTGCTCACCGACTGCTCGGACGTGAGGGTCACCGACGGTCCGGACACTCTCCGTCTGACCCTCCACACCGACGCCGACATCCCCGTCTCGATCGCGCTGTGGCGCAACCTCGGCGGCTACCCGGCCGCCGCTCCCTACCGCAGCATCGGCGTCGAACCCATGCTCGGAGCCGTCTTCGATCTCGCCGAGGCGAGAGAGGACGAAGCCGCCGTCGTTCCCTCCGACGGCGAGCTGCGCTGGGAACTGGAGATCACCGCCACCCGCACCACACCTCACGAAAGCACCCCATGAAACTGACCCAACTACCGCACCGCACCCTCGCCATCGTGCGGGGACGTGACCGCGCCGCCGCGCTGCGCACCGTGCTCACCCTCGTGGAAGAGGGCATCACCGCGACCGAGGTGTCCCTCACGACCACCGACGCCCTGTGGGTGATCGAACAGGCCCGCCGCGAACTCGGCCCCGACGCCCTCCTCGGCGCCGGCACCGTCCTGACGTCCGACGAAGCCGCCCGTGCGGCCGACGCGGGAGCCGACTTCCTCGTCACTCCGGGCGTGGTCGAGGGCCTCGGCACCGGACTGCCCGTGCTGATGGGCGCCGTGACGCCCACCGAGATCATGTCCGCCACCGGCCGCGGAGCCGTCGCCGTCAAACTCTTCCCCGCCTCCTTCGGCGGCCCCGCCTACCTGACGGCGCTACGCGCCCCGTTCCCCGACGTCCCGTTCCTACCGGTCGGAGGCATCGACGCGGCTGCCGCGCGCGCGTTTCTCGCCGCCGGGGCCGTCGCCGTCGGCGTCGGCTCACCCCTGATCGGCGACGCCGCCGACGGCGGAGACCTCGCAGCGCTGCGCGCCCGTGCCGCGCAGTGGCGCTCTTCCCTCGCAGGGGCGGCGACCATATGACCACCGCCTCCGGAATCGAGATCGTCACCGTCGGAGAGGCCATGGCCGCCCTCCGGGCCACCGGCCCGGTCAAGCTCGCCCCGGCCATGGAACTGTCCGTCGCCGGAGCCGAGGCCAACGTGGCCATCGGGCTGTCCAGGCTCGGCCACCGCGTCGCCTGGGCAGGGTGCGTCGGCGACGACGAGTTCGGCGCCCTCGTCCTGCGCACCCTGCGCGCCGAACAGGTCGACGTCAGCCACGCCCGCACGGACACCGACGGACGGCTCACCGGTCTCCTGGTGCGTGAGGACGGGATCGGCGACCTCGCCAAGGTCCGCTACTACCGCAGCGGCTCGGCCGGATCGTCGGTCCGGCCCGACGATGTCCTTCCCGCACTCAGGCCGGGGGTGCGCATCCTGCACCTGACCGGAATCACCCCCGCGCTCGGCTCCTCGGCCGCATGCGCAGTCCGGGCGGCGGCCGTCCGCGCCCGGGAACTCGGGACCCTCGTCTGCCTCGACGTCAACTACCGGGCGCGACTGTGGCCGACCGGGCAGGCGCGCGAGGTGCTGCTGCCGCTGGCCCGCATGGCCGACATCCTTGTGGCCTCCGCCGATGAGCTGCACCTGGTCTGTGACGACCCGTCACTCGGCGAACAGGAGACCGTCGCGGCTCTGCTCGCCCAGGGCCGCAGCGAAGTGGTGATCACCCGCGGCGGCGACGGAGCGAGCGTCACCACCCGGGGCGGGAGGGTCAGTTCCCCGGTCCGGCGGGTGCCCGTCAAGGACGTGATCGGCGCCGGTGACGCGTTTGTCGCCGGCTACCTCTCCGCCCTCCTCGACGGGCTCAGCGTCGAAGAGCGGCTGCACCGCGCCACTACCACCGGCGCGTTCGCCGTCACCACGCGGGGCGACTGGGAAGGCCTGCCCACCCGAGCCGACCTCGCACTGCTCGACAGCCCCGCCGGCACGACCTTGCGCTGACCCGCCGGCGCGACCTTGCGCCGACACACGAAGGAGTCCCCATGCACCACGACCACCCCCCGGCGGGTATCTGGGCCCGCGGCGACCACGAACTGGGAGAAGGCGCCCGCTGGGTCGACGGGCGGCTGGTCTTCGTCGACATCCTCACCGGACGCCTCCTCGAAGCCCGGGGTCCCGCCCCCGCTGTCGTGCGTGAACTGCTGCGCCTCGATGTTCCGCTCGGCGCCGTCGCACCCGTCCACGGACGCCCGCGCCACTGGATCGCCGCCGCGGGAACCGGCATCGCCCTGATCGCCCCCGGCGGACACACCGAGTGGCTGGCCCGCCCTGAGGACCACACCCCCGCCCAGACCCGGATGAACGACGGTGCGTGTGACCCCCACGGCAGATTCTGGGCCGGCAGCATGCCCTACGACGGCACTCCCGGCGCCGGATCCCTCTACCGCACCGATCGGGACGGCTCCGTCCACCAGGTCCTCGACGGCCTCACCATCGTCAACGGGCCCGCGTTCACCCCCGACGGCGATCGGCTCTACGTCGCCGACAGCGCGGCCGGTGTCATCCACCGCTGCGCTCTCGACGCCGACGGGAACATAACCGCCTGCGACGAGTTCGCCCGCATCGGCTCCGGCGGCTCCCCGGACGGCATGACCGTCGACACCGACGGCCACCTCTGGGTCGCAGTCTGGGGCCACGGCGCCGTCCACCGCTACACACCGGACGGCACGCTGCTCGCGACGATATGCCTGCCCACGTCGCAGCCCACGTCGGTCTGCCTCCCGCCGCAGGGCGGCAGCCTGCTGGTCACCACGGCCCACTACGGCATGACGGGCGACCCCGACACCGCGGGATCCGTTCTCCACGTCCCCGTCGACGCCGCAGCGCCGCCTGCCTGTGCCTATGGCGATGCGCTCCCGGCCAGCGCCAACAGTAACGTTCTGGCCGCAGAGTGGCGCAATCGAGCCACCGGACGCAGTAGGGACACGTAGAAGGGCAGTACTTCGTCCGCGACGGAGGCCATCCGCATGACCTCCAAGAGCCTGACGGAACTCATGGCAGAAGCCGACCGGCGCGCGGCCTGGCCGCGAGCGGGCTCGCCTGCCTCGACCGATGCCTGTGTCGCCTCGGGCCACCTGGCCGTGTGCCGCCTCCCGCTGCTCGCCAGGGAGGACACACGCTGCGCCCGCTCTGGGCAGGGGTCTGGCCGGCGGCGAGGAGGTCTGGGCCGACGAACTCACCGCTGCGCAAAAGGCCCTGGGGTGGAGATGGTCCGCTTGGACGCCTGGGCGGGATGGGCGGAGATCTCGCCGTGTGTGAGGCCCTTCGCCGACAGCGACAACACCATCTCGTCCACGCCCGTCAGTCGGCGCTGCCGCTTCTTGACCATCTGCGGCTCGAAGGTGCCGGCGGTCCCGGGGCACCCTCACCCCGATCGGCCCGACGTCGGTCAGCAGGGGCTTTGACCGCGTGCCGTTGCGGCTGTTGCCGTTGTTCTTCGGCCGGATCGTACTGCTCGTAGCCGACGTGGGCGGTGATCTCACCCTCCAAGGGCCGACTCCAGCATCCGCTTGGTCAACTGCTGCAACAGCCCGCCCTCGCCGGTCAGCCGCAGGCCGCTCGCGCGGGCCCGGTCGATCAGCTGCCCGATCAACTTCTCGTCCAGCGTCCGCCGCAACTCGGCCGGCCGGATCCCTTCAACCCCCTCGACAGAGACAGTCACTCGCTTCTCAGGTGCTACTTCCATGATCGGGAGTTACACCGAAGACCGTACAGAACCGTGCGGGTCACCCGTCCTGCGTCTGGGCCTGTGCGCGGCGGGTGCGCAGGTGTCGGCGGACTCTGGGGAGGGTGGTGGCTGCGGTGATGAGGGTGAGGAGGAGGGTGAGTGCTGCCCAGGGTATGGCGGTGAGGGTGGTGCGGGCGGTGGTCTGGGGGCCGTTGTCGGGTGTGGTGGCGCGCAGGGTGAGGGTGTAGCGGCCGAGTTGGGGTGCGTTGGGCCAGGGTTCGGTCAGCTCGACGCGCTGTCCGGGCAGGAGGGTGAGGGCCAGGTCGCGGGGTTGGGTGTGGAGGGTGGTGTGGCCGAGAAGGTTGGTGGCGGTGAGGTCGAGGCGGGGCTGGAGGCGGGTGTTGCCGCGGTTGACGAGGGTGTAGTGGAGGGTGGCCTGGCTGGGTCGGGTCCAGGGGAGGGTGGGTGCGTCGTGGTCGAGGCGGACGTTCTCGATGGCCAGGTCGGGGTGGGTGGGGCCGTTGACGCGGAGGTAGAGGCGGGCGCCGACGGCCCGTTTGATGCCGACGGTGACGGCGCCGTGGTTCTGGGTGCCTTCGACGGTGGGGTCGAGGGCGACGACTGCGCCGGAGTGGTCGCCGGGCGTGGCGTTGGCGGGGATGCTGAGGGTGAAGGGGATGGCGGTGCGTTTCTTGGCGGGGACGGTGACTGTGGTGGTGTCGAGTTTGATCCAGGCGCCGATGTCGGTCTGGGGCTCGTCGGTGCCGCGGAGGGCGAAGCCGCCGTCGCGGGGGGTGTTGTAGGCGTCGGCGCCGTAGACCTTGAAGGTGATGGGGTGGTCGCTTTGGTTGGAGATGGTGACGTGGTCCTTGAGGGTGGCTCCCGGGGGGCTGGTGAGTGTGAAGTAGGTGCGGCTGGCGGGGTCTGTGGCTTTGCTCGGGGTGGGGTAGACCGACCAGGTTCCGTTGTCCGCGGCGTGGGCGACTGGGCTGGTCGGGCTGCCCGGCACTGGCGCCAGGGCCAGGGCGAGAGCGAGCAGGACGACACGTGCGATGCGTCTCAGGGTGTCGGCGGCGGGTGCGGGGGACATGGTGTGCGCCTTTCGGGGGCGTGGCCTGGGGCAGTGTTGCGACCGGCGTGGGTTGTGGCGGGGGATGGTGTGGGGCCCGCGTGCTGCCTGGGGGAAGGCCGGCAGCGCGCGGGCGTGTTGGGCAGGGGTCAGGCGAGGGTGAGGGTGAGGGTGGTGGTGTAGGTGCCGGTGGGGGTGAAGGCGGGGATGTTGAGGTTGAGGTCGGCTCGGGCGGTGAAGTCGCCGCCGGTGCCGGTGGTGGAGGTGGGGGCGCCGGCCAGGGTGGCGGCGGTGGTGCCGAGTGCGCCTGGGGTGCCGGGGGTGCAGGTGCTGGGGCTTCCTGCGGTCGTGGTGGTGCAGGCGGGTGTCCAGTGGAGGTTGGTGGCGGGGATGGTGTGTTTGTCCGGGGAGGTGAGGTCGCTGTCGAGTTTGCCGGTGAGTGACCAGCCGGCCTTTCCGCCGCGGTAGTCGTGAACGGTGGTGGCGGGCAGTGGGGCGCCGGTGCTGGCGGCCGGGCCGAACTTCACTGGTGGCAGCTCGACTTTGGCCCCGTCCGGCACGGTCATGGTCAGTTCACCCGCGGTCACCGACGCACCCACCCGAACTCCGCCAGGCGCCCCGGTGCCGGGGCCTGCGGAGACCGCGGAGAGGCGCACTGCATAGCCCGAGTTGGCGGTCAGAGTCGGCTTCAAGACGGTACCCGAGTCGACGAGTTGCTCCTTCGCGACCACACCGTTGACGGGGTTGGCCGGGTCCTTCTCGAAGATCGCTGCACGGTAGGTCACTCCGGGCGTCAGGAAATTCAAGGGAATGTTCGCGGTTCGGTCGATTGCGGAGAGACTCCCGACCCACCACTCACTTCCGGACTTCCTGGCGACCGTGGCGTGCTCTTGAGCTTTTGCTTCGAGGAAGGAGCTCTTGTCCCATGTTGTGGGGAGGTTGTCCCATAGTTCGGGTGCCGGATTGTTGATCTCATGAGGCTTGTCGTACCAGTACAAGAACTGAAGCGGGCTGTAGAAGACTACGGGTCCTGCGTAACGGAACGATTTTGAGGTGTTGCGCGTCAGCATGTGGGTCCAGGTGTGGTCCGCAGCACCGTTCGCCCCTCGGGTGAACAGGGTGCCGAGATCCGTCGCTGCGCTGGGATTCTCTTCGTCACCGCGGATGGCCTCCATGGTGAGGATGTTCGGGTAGGTGCGCTCGAGGCCTGTTGTCAGCATCTCGTCGTGGATATCGACGACCAGCTTGTGCTGGGCTGCTATCTTCGCCCACTCGTAAACTTCTTTGGTGATCTCCTGAGATCCGACCGGGACGAACCCGAACTTGACTCCGTCGATATTCCAGTCAGCGAACTTCTTGAAGAGATCGCCGAGTTCGCCTTTCTTGTGGTAGCTGCGGAGTCCCCGGTAGTTGACATACAAGATAACTTTCTTGCCCTTGGCTGCGGCATAGTCACCGATGGTCTTCGGGTCGAAACCGGCGATCGGCACTATCGGGTAGTTCTTAGCCTCGTCCTCCTCCTTGCCGTACCAACGCGCGTCGACCCCCAGGTAGTCGATGTTGCGGGCCACCATGGTATCGATGGTCTGCAGCGAGCCCTCCGTGGTCAGAGGGTCCATCGGCCGTAGTACGGTACCGGGCTTAATCCATGACGTATTGGCAAACGGTGATCCCGGCGCCGTGTCCGGTTCCGGGCTGAGCGTCTTCAACAGGTAGTTTCTCTCGACGAGCTGGCCCTCGTTGTCTCCGAGGATGATGGTCCGCCACGGGGAGGAGAAGTCTTTGGAAGCACGGTCCACACTGGCCCCGGATTCGAGCGCAGATTGGATTGTTCCCGGCTGATCACTGGCGACGGGCCTCAGCGGCATCCGAGGGTAGTCGTACTGATTCGCCTCGGTGACCGTTGCCGCGTACCCGCTACCAACAACCGTCAAAGGGCGAGCAAATTTGGAGTTCTTATCCGCCAGGGAGCTCACGTTCACCTTTTTGACCGCATTCTGCTGGTGTCCGTCTGGATGAACGTAGGCGACTGCGGTGTTGTCGAGATTGAACTGACTGTCCTCACGGCCGATCGTGAACTGAGGCACCGTCGTACTCACCGGGAACAGATACTTGAACGCGACGCCCTCGTCATAGGCGCGGAACACCATGTCGAACCGAAAGCCGTTCGAAGCCTGTAGCTGTACCGTGAGCTCCTTGTAGATATCTGGCACATCAGAGCGCGTCCCGAAAGAATCCTTCCACGAGCCAGCGGACTCACGGAAATTCGGGTCCCCCACAAACTTAAGGTCGCGACTATAGTCGATCCGCTTGTCGATGACGTCAGGTTTCGCGACGGTGGTGAACCCGAGTCGCGAATTCTCGATTACATGGCTGCCCTTGTAGTCCACTTCGTACCTGGGATCGCCGTCCGAGCCAAGCCAGAAGCGCACGGTTTGGTCTCCGTGCGCGAGCACGAGTGGATCCTGTGCGGTTCCCGCCGCCGTGGCACCATGGGCTGTTCCCAACGACACCAAACCAACGGAAAACAGAGCAGCAGCGATGGCCGCGGCCAGCCCTCGGATCGCCTTTCGGCGTCTAGCGGAAGTCGGCTTGGTTTGGGATGAACCGGGCGACATGCGCGTCTCCTCCTGTGAGTGACCCATGTCGGATCAGTAGTAAATGAGTTATGTGCGATTGGGCGGTTGAGCTGTCAAGACTCCGTGCATGGGTATGGCCGCCTGAGATGATCTCTGCGTCTCTCGCGGTGGAGAGCGTTCGCCGGGGTGGCCAAAAAGGCTGCAGCGGTGATCGGTTACCGGATGGGATCAACCGGCATGGATCCTGGCCCCCGCGGGCTTCGATGAACAGCGTAAAATTACCTGTCCCATTACCTCAGCTTGATGGTTGACCTCGCTGCTGTTTCAAGCGGACGTGTTCGGTGAGGGTTTCGGCTCGGTCACGGTCTGGTTCGTGCCGTGGGGCTGGCCTGCGGTTTTTCGAGCCGGGTGGGCGCCTGTACCCATAATTCGAGGTTTGGGCACGCTGGCGGGACGGGCGGGAGGGCGGATGTGCCTGCCGAGCGGATCGGCCGCAGCAGGGTGACCTGCTGGCGGCGCCCGCGGGACTGGACCGAGGCCGGCCTCTGGCCCCGCCATCACGAGGCCCCTGCTGGTCGAGCTGCGCGGGGCCGGTCTCCTCGACATGGACGACCGCTCGATCGACGGCCTCGTCGCGGTGGGCCGCGACCCAGCGCAGGTGCCGGGCCGTCTCCGCGACATCGGGGACGCCGCGTACACCGCGGTGCTCCAAGTGCGGTTCGTGCACGTCCTCCCACCGCGACGGGCGCACTGTCAGTGTCGGGGGCCAGTGTGATGCGCAGCGTCAGTTGGTCATACGCTCGCTGGGGCGAGGACTGTCCCGTGCCTGCCAGGACCGGCGGTAGGCGAGGAATACGACGTCGACGGTGGCCAGCGCTCAACTCGTGGGACCATCCCCGCGGGTGGGTGGAGCAGTCTTCCGTCTGGCCCTCGTGCTTCAGCGGCTCGGGGACCATTCCCGCGCCTGCGGGGATGCTTCCCGCAGGCATCGAAAGTGCCCGCTCCTGAACGAGGAGCGGGCACCCGTGTTTTCCGGGGGCTTACAGGAGGGCGATCGAGCTCGCGCGGTCGTTCATCGTGTCCCCGACGTACGAGGTCGACTGCTGGTACTCCTGATGGGTGCCGCCTGTGCCGGGTGAGTCCCACAGCTCCAGCCAGCAGGACAGCGTGACGAGCGAGCTGACCGCGTTGTCCATGCTTCCGGTGATGTCGAACTGGTAGTCCCGGCCGTTTCCGCTCTGGCATCCGCTGCCGGCGCTGTAAGTTACCGAGGTGCCTCCGTAGTTCGAGTCCTGGTAGACGATGCCGAGCTGGACGTCCTGCGTCCCGATGGAGGTGGCTGTGAGCCGCTCGGCCAGCTTCTGGTCGATGTCCTTGGCGGACAGCGGGGCGTTGGTGATACGGCCGTGGGTGGAGGCGGCGATGGCCTCACGGAAGGTCGTGAAGCACTGCTTGCTGCCCGAATCGACGTTGACGACGCAGTTGTCCGCCGGCTCGGCGGCGTTCGCGGTGGCGGTGGCCGTACCCGCTGCCAGCAGGGCTGCGGCGGCTGTGACGGCGATGCGGGTCACTCGTAACGGCACGGATCACTCCTGTCTCGCGGATGGTTTGCGAACGAGGGGAATACTCTCGCCCCATTCCCGAGATGCACCAGAGGCATATTCGGCCACGCCCCAGCGATCCCAGCGCAGCGCACGGCCGCCGCGAGCGCCTGGGCGAGCACGGCACGGGGGCTGTCCGGTCGGAGTAGCAGGTCAGCCGGACGGTTCCGGAACGGCCTGGCTACGGCCGGAGATGCCAGGGTCATGATGCTCACGCCGCCGTCCGCTCAAGGAGGCTACCGGGGGCTGTATCTCTGCCATCCACAGCGGAGGCCGCGCCACATTCGGGGTACGGGCAAGTGTTCCAGAGTCCCCGCGGGGAGGGTCCCGGCAACCCGCTGACCTCCCGGCTGCCAACCACTAGCCAGATCAATGGACGGGGCGGCGGCGGAACGGGGTGGTGTAGTGGGCATGGCGTGCCGTCTCAAGCGACGGGTGCTCCAGCAACGGCCTTGGAGTCCGATCCACGTGTCATCGGTGGGCCCGGGCGACCGACACGCATGATGTGAGAGCCTCAGAGGGAGTCAGTACGGCCTGTGCGCAGCTGAGTGGGGGTGACTGCATACCTCCGCGCGAAGGCCCGGGTGAAGGTCGTACGATCGGTGAAGCCCAGCGTCGAGGCGATGCCCGCTATCGTGCGGTGGGACTGTTGGGGGTCGGTCAGGGCCCGGTGGGCGGCGCGCAGGCGCTCGGACCTGATGTAGGCCGCCGGTGATGTGCCGGCCTCGGCGAAGAGTTCCCCCGCGTAGCGGACCGAGATGCCGTGCCGTCGGGCCAGCACCTCGGGGGTCAGACGAGGGTCGGTCAGATTCTCCCCGACGAAGGCACGCATCGCCGCGAGGAGAGCCTGCCGCCCGGCTGGTGCTTCGTGTCCGTCGCCCGCCAGCGTACGCAGCGCGGTGGCCAGCAGGTCCACGGCGGCCCCGCCGAGTTCGGCCCGCTGGGCCGCGTCGAGTTGCGTGGAGACGCTGGACAGCTCGCGCAGGAAGACCGCGAGGACACGGGTCGCCGGGTGCTCTGCGGGAAGGGCGCGTCCGCAGATCTCCTCGGCACGGGTGATCCGCTCGCGCAGTTGCCTGTGGGGTACCTGTAGCACGATCTCCCAGGTGTCGGTCGGGAAGACCAGCCGGTAGGGGCGAGCGGCGTCGTATAGGGCGCCGCCGCCGTGTGCCATCGGTGCCTCACGCTCACCTTGGACAACGGCCCCGGCACCGTCCAGGTGGAGCGAGAAGATGTAGGCGTCGCGGGGTTCGGTGCGGGTCAGTCGCAGGGTCCGGGTCACTATGGAGGGGCCCCGCGTGCGGACCTCGGTTACGGTCAGGCCGGGCTGCAGGATGCTCTGCCGAGCCGTGCCCTGGAAGGTTTCGCACGCCGCCGCGAGCGAGAGCGGTACGAAGCTCTCACTGATGACTTGCGCCCATTCGTCGGCGCCGTCCGCGACGCGTACGTTCATTGAGGGCATCCTTCAGCGCGAATGTTGCGCAACAATCTCGGACGAAACACATGTTTTGAACGATCCCCCATGGGAGTGGCTGGTATTTGCCCACCATTCGCCCACTTCGCGGGCGGCGCTCGGGCTGAGGCCGGAAACGGCCTTGGTGACGTGGCCGAAACTCGCCGGGCCGGCACCGCCCCTGTGTGATCTCGCCATGCCGACGAGAAGGCCGGCGAGCCGGGGCGGGCAGCAGGGATACGACAGAGCCCACCGCGGCCCGCCGGTGTGGCCGGCGTCGACCGCGTCTCGGCCGGTTGCCGCAGTCTGCAGAGCCGATGATCGGCAACGTGGGTGAAGCAGGCTGGACTCCTGCGGTTCCAGCCCTTCCCAGCGGGCACCGACCACCGGAGTCGGTGCCCACCGCTGGCCTCACCCGAGACCGTCGGCGCCGACCTGTATGGCCGACTCGTCGAGCAGGGCGTTGGAGACGGGCTGCGGTCCGCCGTCGAGGCCGAGGACCGGGGTGGCCTCCTTGTACCAGGACTCGATGACGGCGTTGCCCCAGAAGTCGCGGCGCCGGTCGTCGTGCACGCTCCACCGGTAGGTCTCGTGGTCCGGGTCGCCGGTGTAGTAGTCGGAGGTGTAGATCTCCACCCGGTGTCCGTCGGGGTCACGGAGGTAGAGGTAGAAGGCGTTGGAGACGCCGTGCCTGCCGGGGCCCCGCTCGATGTGGTGCTCCTTGCGCAGGGATCCGAAGATGTCGGCGCAGCGCAGTACCTGGTGGGATTCGTGGGTGGCGACCCCGAGGTGGTGCAGGCGGGGGCCGGCGCCGCCGGTGAAGGCGACGTCGTGGACGGTCTGCTTGCGGTACATCCAGGCCGCGTACAGTTCGTGCTCGTCGCCCTCGATGGTCTCCGAACAGCCGAAGCCGAGGGACTTGTAGTGCGCGTAGGCGGCAGGGATGTCGGGAGTGCAGAGGTTGAAGTGGTCCATGCGGGCGACCTCGGCGCCGTGCCGGAGGTCGTAACGCTGGATGAGGCGTTCGGCCCGCTCGATCTCGTGAAAGAACTCCACCGGGAAGCCGAGGGGATCGATGACGCGGACGGCGTCGCCGACGCCCCGGGTACCCTCGCCCGCCGGAACACGGCGCACCGGGCGGCCGAGGCCGGCGAAGAACTTCTCCGCCCTGTCGACGTCCTCGGGGGTGCGCACACGGTACGCGATGTGGTCCAGGGCCGCGGTCCCGCCGAGACGAAGGACCAGCGAGTGGTGGGTCAGCTCGTCGGTGCCGCGCAGGTAGAGCGACTGCTCGTCCTCGTACTGGACGTGGAAGCCGAGCATGTCGACCCAGAACCAGCGGGCCTTGACGAGGTCCGTGACGACGATCTGGGCGTAGGCGGACCGGACAACGTCAGGTGCTGCGCTGGTGCTCATGTGGTGGCTCCGAAGCGTGGAGTGTGCACATCGCCGAGTGCTACGTGCACGATCTTGGACTCGGTGTAGAAGTCGATGCTGTGGGCGCCGCCCTCGCGACCGACCCCGCTGGCCTTGACACCGCCGAAGGGCGTGCGCAGGTCGCGCACGTTGTGGGAGTTGATCCAGACCATGCCCGACTCGACGGCGTGCGCGATGCGGTGCCCCCGCTTGAGGTCCGAGGTCCAGATGTACGCGGCCAGGCCGAACTGTGTGGCATTGGCCAGCTCGATCGCCTCGGTCTCGTCTTCGAAGGGCGCGACGGCGACGACCGGGCCGAAGATCTCCTCCTGGAAGATCCGGGCATCGCGCGGTACGTCTGCGAAGACCGTCGGCTGAAGGTAGTTGCCCTCCGGCAGATGAGCGGGCCGGGTGCCGCCCGCGACGAGGCGGGCTTCCTTGGTGCCGATCTCGACATAGTCCAGCACGCGGGCGTAGTGCTCCTGGTGGACGAGGGCGCCGACCTCGGTGTCGGGGTCGGCGGGGTGGCCGACGCGGACCTGGGCGGCTCGCTCGGCGAAGCGCCGGATGAACTCCTCGTACACCGGTCGCTCGACCAGGACCCGCGAACCGGCGGTGCAGCGCTCGCCGTTCAGGGAGAAGACCCCGAACACGATGGAATCCAGGGCTGCTTCGAGGTCCGCGTCGGCGAAGAGGACGACCGGGGACTTGCCGCCCAGTTCCATGGAGGTGGTCTTGAGGTGCTGTGCCGAGCTGCGGATGATGTGTCGCCCGGTGTCGGTGGATCCGGTGAAGGAGATCAGCGGCACGTCGGGGTGGTCCACCAGGGCCTGCCCGGCTTCCTCGCCGATGCCGTGCACGATGTTGACGACACCGGCGGGCACGTTCGCCTCGGTGAGGATCTCCGGCCACAGGCTCGCGGACAGCGGGGTCCATTCGGCGGGCTTGAGGACCAGTGTGCAGCCGGAGGCCAGCGCGGGTGCGAGCTTCCAGCTCTCCAGCATGAAGGGGGTGTTCCACGGGGTGATCAGCCCCGCCACGCCCACCGGTGTACGGACGACGTAGCTGAACTGGTCGGTGCCCTGACGGAAGGCCTCCTCACCGAGGGAGACGAGGACGTCCGCGAAGTACCGGAAGTTCTCGGCGGCCCGGCGGGCTTGGCCGCGCGTCTGGGTGATGGGCAGCCCGGAATCGTACGACTCGAATTGCGCCAGCTGGTCGTGGCGTGCCTCCACGGCATCTGCGATCCGGTTCAGGGTGTTGGCACGTTCACGGTTGGACAGCCGCGACCAGGCAGGGAAAGCTGCCTTGGCGGCGGCCACAGCCCGGTCGATGTCCCGATGTCCGCCGGCGGCGGCCTTGGAGTAAGGGGAGTTGGCGACCGGGTCTTCTACGTCGAAGGTGAGTCCGTCGGCGCTGTCGACTGCCTCGCCGCCGATCCAGTGACGGATTGCCTGCGGCAGCCCGTCGGGGCGGATGATGGGGGTGGGTGGCATGGCTCCTCGTTTCCGTCTGTGTCTGATGTCTGGGTCGTGGTCGGTGGTGACCGAAGGTCCCTGACCCCCACCAGGTGGGGGTCAGCAAGCCGTTGCGGGCCCAGGGTGGTTCGGGGCCGTCAGATCTGCGCGGTCAGATCCCCGCCGTCCACCAGCAGTGCCTGGATGCGCGCCAGACCCGTGTCCGTGGGCTGCACGAGCGGAGGCCGCACATGCCCCGACGCGATGCGCCCCTGGCGCTCCAGCACCCACTTCGCGGGAGCCGGGTTCGTTTCGACGAACAGCAGGTCGACCAGCGGATGCAGCCGGTAGTGCAGGTCCCGCGCGCCGTCGAAGTCGCCGGCCTCCCACAGTTCGTACATCCGGGCCACGGCCGCCGGGGCGAGGTTGGCAACGGCGCTGACGAATCCCGCCCCGCCCAGCGCGAGCAGCGGCAGGCACAGAAGCTCGATGCCCGACCACACCATCAGCGAGCGCCCGCAGGCGTGCAGCACACGAGAGAAGTGCTCGAAGTCCTTCGTGGTCTCCTTCACTCCGACGAAGTTGTCGAAGTCGGTGAACAGCCGCTTGACCGTCCAGGGGGCGATGTCGACGGCCGTGCGCGAGGGCACGTTGTAGGCGACGATCGGCATGTCGGGAAACTCCCGGGCCACGGTGGCGTACCACTGGTAAAGCGCCTCCTGGGTCGGCCGGGCGTAGTACGGGGTGATGACGAGCGCCGCGTCTGCGCCCAACTCCCGTGCAGCTGCGGTGAGTTGTAGGGTTTCGTCGAGCTTGTGGGAGCCGGTGCCGGGCAGGAAGGGCACCTGGTCGGCGACCTCCTCGGCCGTGGTGCGCATCGTGGCGATGCGCTCGGCGACGCTCTGGGCGCTGGGCTCACCGGTCGAGCCGCCCAGCGAAATGCCGTGGGAACCGGATTCCAACTGCCAGCGGATGAGAGCGCGCAGGCTGTCGTGGTCGACCTCGCCCTCGGCTGTGAAGGGGGTGACGACGGGGGCGATGGACCCGCGGATGGTAGACGGGTCACTGCGGAACTTCATGTGGTATCTCCTTGCTGGGGCAACTGCTTGAGCCACTGCTCGTACGGCTCACGCCACTGCGGACCGATCGGGTAGAGCCCGTCGATGCCGCGCCCTGCCAGAACCTGCTCGGTGATGTAGCGCTCCTGCAGTTCCTGTTCGACGCTGTCGGCGATGAGCTCCTGGGCCAACCCGGGGGGTACGACGACGACGCCGTCCGCGTCGCCGACGAGCAGGTCGCCGGGCTGGACCAGCGCACCGCCGCAGGCGATGGGGACCCCGGTGTCCCAGGGGACGTGGCGGCGGCCGAGTACGGAGGGGTGCTCGGCGGCGGCGTAGACCGGGAGGTCGAGCGCGGCGATGGCAGCGGAGTCCCGTACCGCGCCGTCGGTGACGACACCGGCGGCGCCGCGCTGCTGGGCGCGCAGGGCCAGGATGTCGCCGATCGTCCCCGCGCTGGTGTCCCGCCGGGCGTCCATGACCAGCACGTTGCCGGGCCGCAACTCCTCGATCGCCCGCTTCTGGGCGTTCATGCCGTTGCCATACGCCGTGAACAGGTCCTCACGCAGCGGCAGATAGCGCAGCGTGTGGGCGACGCCGACCATCTTGTCGCCGGGCCTGGTGGGCCGTACACCGTCGATGCTCATGTGGGGCAGACCGCGCTTGCGCAGCTGGGCGCTCAGGGTCGCGACGGCGACACCGCGCAGCCCTTCCGCGATCTGCCTGTCGAGCTGGGGTTCCGGCTCGTACGCGGCGCCCCAGGCGGCGGCGCGCTCCGCCGGGTCGGCCTTGGGCAGGGCGCCCCACTTCTCCAGCTCGTGTCCGGCGACGGCTATATGGTTGCGCAGTCGGCCGGTGCTCAGTTCACCTCCGGTGACCTCGACTTCGACGACGTCACCGGGCATGACCACCGACGCCCCGGCCGGGGTGCCGGTGAGGATCACGTCTCCCGGCTCCAGGGTGACCAGCCGGGACAGGTCCGCGACCAGTTGCCCGAAGGGGAAGAGTAGGGTGTCGGTGGTGTCGTCCTGCGCCAGCTGCCCGTTGACCCAGGTCCGCAGCCGTAGCGCGGCCGGGTCCAGTGTGCGGGCGTCCAGCAGCCGGGGGCCGAGCGGGGTGAAGCCGTCCGCGCCCTTGGCACGGAGGTTGGAGCCGCGGTCGGCGTACCGCAGGTCGTACACCCCCGCGTCGTTCGCGGCCGTGACCCAGGCGACGTGGCTCCAGCCCTCCTCTGGGGAGACCCGGTGGGCGCGGCGGTCGATGACCAGTGCGATCTCGCCCTCGAATCCCATCAGTTCACAGCCACGCGGCCGGTCGATGGCCTCCCCGCTGCCCGCGAGCGAAGACGGGGGCTTGAGGAAGTACGACGGCTCGGCTGGAATGCGGCCGCGCTCCGCCGCCCTGCTGCGGTAGTTGACATGGACAGCGATGATCTTCGAAGGCGGCCGGCCCAGGGGGTGCGGCATCAGGCACGCTCCAGGAAGGCTTGGACCTTGGCCTTGTAGGGCTCGCGGTCGTAGGACTTGACGTATGCGCCGGCCATCCGCACCGGATCGCCGAAGAAGTAGTACTCATACAGCGCCTGCCGGCTGGAGAAAGCGGAGATGCAGGTGTCCCAGACCAACCGGAAGAGCTTGACGCGCTCCGCACCGCTGAGGGTCGCGGACTGCAGGTAGGCCTCGATGTCTGCGGCGGCAGGGCCGGTGACGTCGAGTTCGGTCGGGGTGGCCATGAGACCGGAGGCGCCGAGCTTGCGCAGTATCTGGGGGAAGCGTTGGTAGAGCTTGGGATAGAGGTTGCGGGCGGCGTTCAGCGGGGCGAACGCCGGTGTGAGCACCCCGTATTCGTTGACCTCGGCATCGGCCTCGGCGGCGCGCAGGAACGCGCGGAGCGTCTCCAGCGTGGCGATGATTTCGGCGATGTCCTCCTGGACGTGCTGGAACTGTTCGACACCGATCGCCTCGGTGAGCAGCGAGACCAGGCCGAGGATGTACTCGGTCTTGGCGGAGGTGCGGGTGACGACCTGGTGGGTCATGTGCACCACCGCCCCGGTCTGTGAGTAGAAGCCGTTGCACAGCTCGGCGTTGCCGAGGGCAAAACACCGCTCGAAGGGCACGTGCACGTCGTCGAAGACGACCACGGCGTCCGATTCCTCGAAGCGTGAGCCGAGTGGGTGGTCGTGGCGCGGGCGGTCGTAGTCCAGGGGTTCGCGGGCGATGTAGCGCAGGCCCTTGGCGTCGTTGGGGATGGCGAAGGCGTAGGAGTACGGCTTGTCCTCCGGTGTGCCGCGCAGCACGGTCGAGGGGAAGACCAGCATCTCGTCGGCGAACGGGGCGATGGTGGCGAGCATCCGGGCGCCTCGGATGACCACGCCGTTGTCGTCTTCCTTGACGATGCGGGCCGCGAGCTTGCCGCCGGCTTGGGCGGTGCCGGCGACGGCGCGGTTGACCTGCGGAGGGATCAGGGTGTGGGTGCAGAGAAGGTCTTCTTCGCGGACCTTCTCGTAGTAGCGGCGGATGTTCTCACCGAAGGCGGGATCGGCCTGGGCGAACCAGTCGGCGGCCGAAGCGAGCGACATCAGTGAGCTGTTCATGTAGTCGCCGGTGCGGCCGAGCATGCCGAGACTGTGGTCCGCCCACGCCTTGAAGGCGCCACGCCGCCTGACCAGGTCCTCGGGGGTCTTCGGGGTGAGGAAGGAGGTGCCGACGGGCTCGCCCGAGGTCGGAGAGGTGTAGGTCAGAGTGTCCTTGAGCGCGGGGTCGTGCTGGAGGTCGTACAGCTCGGCGTAGGTGCGGACCACGTTGCGGAATGCCGGGTGGTCCTGGATGTTTCCTGTGACGGTCTCGCCCTGGATGTGGACGGTGGGGCGGGAGGCGGCGAGGCGCTCGATGAATTCCTTGCCGGTGCGTGCTGCCATGGGGGTCTCCTAGATGAGGTGTTCGATGCCGTCGGCGGCTTCGGCTGCTGTGCCGAAGCGGCTCCAGGCGTAGGTGAGGGCATCTCCGTCGCGGTGGCCGAGGCCGGTGACCAGGCCGAGGAGGAGGGTGTGGTCGCCACCGTCGTACGAGCGCCAGGGGTCGCACTCCACCCAGGCCAGGGGGTTGGCGAGGCGGGGCACGCGTGCGCCGGGCGTCCAGCGAGGCTCGGCGCTGCCCGGCCGGCCGGCGAACTGCATGGCCAGCGGTTCCTGTTCGGCGCCGAGGACGTTGACACAGAACGGACGGTCGATCAGCTGGTCGTGGGAGCGGGCACGGCGGGCGAGGCTGATCAGGACCAGCGGGGGGTCGGTCGAGACGGAGGTGAAGGAGTTCATGGTCGCGCCACGGGGCCCGTCGTCACCGGCGAAAGTGACCACGGTGACGCCGGTGGCGAACCGGGACATACAGGCCCGCAGAGCAGCGGAGTCGGGCGGGGCGATGGATTCGGGTGTCACAGGCATGGGGGTTCCCTTGCAGTCGGGGTTCCTGCGGGGCCACGGTGGCGGGCCCTGGGAAAGGTGCGGCCGGGGCCTTAGGGGCATCGGACGGGATGTCCGAGGGGACGCCGTCTCCCGGGCCGTGGGATGGATGCGTGGTGGAACAGTGCGACCCGAGGCAACTAATCAAAGCTTTGATTAACTGGAAGATACCTTCGGCGGCGGCCCTTGTGAAGTCCCCCGCACGGATTCGACGCCGCCTTTGTCCGGCTCCTCCATGCCGTGCATGCGCCGTCGGCGGGGGAGGGGGCGGGCGGATCTCCCGGATGGTGGCCAGACGGGCCAGTTCCCTTCATGCGCATGTCCACACGGCGGCATGGGCCTCGCACGCCCGGGGTGCTCTCGGAGGCCGTCAGTCATCCGCGGCGGCCCCGGCAGCTCAAACTCCAGCCCCACCCTGGGCGGCGGTGGGCCGAGCGCGCCGCGAAGCACAAGGTCCCCGACTCGGGAGCCACGAGCCCGCCGGAGGGCGACCTGCACCCGCCCGCACGGGGTCAGGCACCGCCCCTGCATCATCTGGCGCGACAAGCGGGCCGCCGGCGAACGCCTGCGCAAGGTGGTGGACAGGACGAACGTCGCCTGATGCCGCACATAGAATCCTTCTGTGACTGCGCACGGCGACGACGAGCTCCACTTCTGGTCCTTCATCGATCACGCGATCGCGCGTGCGCACCAGGAGCTTCCCGGCATCGACCCCCTCGCGATGCGGCTGGTGCTCACCCTGCACCGCGCCGCGAACATGCTGGTATACGACCTCGAATCCACCGTGCACCGGCCGCGGGGGTGGTCGTGGCCCGGTTTCCGGGTGCTCTTCGTGATCTGGCTCGCCGAACCGGTGGAGGCCAGGAAGGTCGCCGAGCTGTCCGGCATGAGCCGAGCCGCCGTCTCCGCGCTCGTCGGCACCCTCGAACGCGACGGCCTGGTGACCAAGGAGCGGGCCCCGTACGACGGCCGGGCGATCCTCCTCGGCCTCACGCCCCAGGGGCGCGAGGCCATTGCCGAGGCCTTCCGCGTGCACAACGCTCGGGAGCGGTCATGGGCGGGGGCTCTCAGTCCGGACGAGCAGCAACTTCTGATCGGTCTGCTCGAGAAGATCAGCGCCCACGCGGCCGACATTGGGGCGCGGCAGCGCTCCTGAGCCGGTGGGGAGGGTCGTTGCTCCACCCTTTTCCGGTCGGGCGTCGACCCCCTTGAGGTGGCTGCCGTCGTGCTTCGCCGTCGTACAACGCAAGATCGTGTCACCCGACGACTTCACCGGCCTGGCCCAGGTCAGGATGGATCGGAGCTTCGAAGGCCGCTGCAACGCCGCAGCGCAGCCGTTCCCTTGGAAGTTCACCAATGTGTGCGAAGCCGACAGGCGGGTGCGGAGGTAAATTCCCGGTGTTGCGAGCGTTGGTGCGCAGCCGCTGCCGGGTTGCGTGACGGTTCGGGTCGACGCCGAGCGCCCGGGCAGGGGCCTCTCGCACGAGTACTGGACGGGGCCCCGCCGGGCCGGTTTGACCCGCGCTACACCGGCGAGGACGGCGAGGGATCGCCGCAGACGGAGATCGAGGATTACCGTTGCTCCTGATAGGGGCTCTTTTGCTTGATTTGTGCGGCGGCGAGGGCCATCCACCCGCCGCCGCGTCATCAGAACCAACCTCTGAGTGAGCAGGAGCTGAGGCTGTGGAAGGCAAGGCCCGGCCCGCGTGTCATGCTGAGCAGTCGAAGTCGGCGCGGCTCAGTTCCGCAGCGGCCTCGGACGAAGGGCTATGGCGAGCGGAGACGCTCACGCTGGGTCTCCAGCATGCCACGGTACGCCTGGGCGGCCTGGCCGCGATGGTGCACAGGTACGATCCCGCTGCTGGTCGGCTGCGGCTGGTAGCGGCCAGCGGACTTGCCCCGGAGGGTGCCGAGGAGCGGGCGGTTCTGCGCGAGGAGGAGGCGCCCGTACGCGCCGTGCGCAGCGGGGCCTTTGTCTGGGTGGGCGGGGACAGCTTCGGAATCGGGGCGGCTGGCATGGCGGCGGTTCCCCTGCTCGGTGCTGATGGACCGGTCGGGGTGCTGTCCGTGCTCACGGCAGGGGTCGGCGAGCCGGATGACGAGCAGCGGTCCTATCTGCGCGAGGTGGCAGCTTGGGCTGCGGCGCGACTGAAGGACTCGCCTGGCGCACCGCCGGCCTTTGGTGCAGCGGCCGGGGGCGAGCGGACGGTCCGGATGGGCGAACTGACCGCGGCGCTCGCCAAGGCCATCACCTCCCAGGAGGTCGTGCGGACCGTCGCGGATCATGTCCTGCCTCCGGTCGGTGCCGACGGACTGCTGGTCCAGGTGATCGAAGGAAACCGAGTAGGTGTGGTGGGCTCCGCGGGCTACCCGCAGGAATTCATCACTCTGACCGAACGGGTCACGCTTCCCGAACATCCCGTGCTCAGCGACGTGCTGACGGCTGGTATCCCCCGGTTCGTCGAATCGAAGGCCGACGCCCTCCGACGCTATCCCTCACTGAAGGGCCTGTGGGCCACGACGCCGAAGAACTCGTGGGCGTTCCTGCCCCTGATCGCGTCCGGGCGTTCCATCGGCTGCTGCGTGGTGTCCTTCAGCCGGCCACGTTCTTTCAGCGATGAGGAACGCATCCTGCTGACAGCGCTGAGCGGGATGGTCGGCCAGGCGCTGGAGCGTGCCCGGCTGTACGACGCGGAGCACGCCCGCGCTCAGGAACTCCAGCGCGGCCTGCTCCCCCGGGAGCTGCCCCGCCTGCCGGCCGCCCACGCCGCCGCCCGCTACTTGCCCGCCGGCCGGGGCGCGGAGGTCGGCGGCGACTGGTACGACCTGATCCCTCTCTCCGCCGACCGGGTCGCCATGGTGATCGGCGACGTCATGGGGCACGGCATCTCCGAAGCGGCCACCATGGGCCGCCTTCGCACCGCCGTACGCACCCTTGCCGACCTGGAATTCACCCCCGACGAGCTGCTCGGCCACCTCAACGTCCTGGTCAGCGACCTCGGTGAGGACTTCTACGCCACCTGCCTGTACGCCGTCTACGACCCCACCAACAGCACCTGCACCTTCTCCCTGGCCGGCCACCCCCCGCCGGTCGTCGTCCACCCCGACGGCACGGTCTACAGCCCCGCCCCGAGCCCCGACCCACCGCTGGGCGCCGCCACCCCACCTTTCGAACTGCACGAGCTGCACCTGCCAGAAGAGAGCCTGCTGGTGCTGTGCACCGATGGCCTGGTCGAGTCCGCCACCCGCGACACCAACCAGGGGCTGGCCCAGCTCAGGCGGACCCTGGCCCAGGCCGCCGCCCGGACCTCGTACTTCCCCCGCGAGGCCGCCGACGCCGGATACCTGGAAGACCTGTGCGACACGGTCGTCTCCGCGCTGCTCCCCGACCGTGACCAGACCAACGACGACGCGGCCCTGCTCATCGCCCACACCCGGTGCACCGCTGCCGCCGACATTGCCACCTGCAGCCTCCCCGACGATCCCCAGGCCGCTGGACAGGCCCGCCACTACGTCCGCAGACAGCTGGCCACCTGGGGACTGGACGACCTGGCGTTCACCACCGAACTGCTGGTCAGCGAGCTGGTAGGCAACGTGGTCCGGCACGCCAAGGGCCCCATCCGCCTGCGCCTGCTGCGCAGCAGTTGTCTGATCTGCGAGGTCTACGACTGCAGCCTCACCACCCCGCGCATCCGCCGCGCCGCCTACACTGACGAGGGCGGCCGTGGCCTGCAACTCGTCGCCTCCATGTGCCAGCGCTGGGGCGCGCGCTACCTCCGCGATGGCAAATGCATTTGGACGGAGCAGGACCTCCCCCCATGAGGCGTGGGGCGTTGCTCGCGTCGCTCATGGAGCGGGCTGGTGCCGTCGGTGTTCGGTCTGCTGGTGGCCCGGGAGAAGAGGGTCCAGGAGGAAGCGATGCGGCTGGGGGAGGAGGCCGAGCGGGCGCAGGCCGCTGTCCGATTCGTACTCGGCTCCGGCGGACAGCCGCTGGTGCGCCTTCGGCCGGAATATTTCGTGCCGGGGTGCCACAGTGAGCGGTCATGTAGCCAGGTAGGCCTCGTGCAGTACACCGGGGTTCTCGTCGAGTTCCGAGGGAGTACCGGAGAAGACGACGCGCCCGCGGTCGAGCACATGCACGGTGTCGGCCAGTGGTACGACCAGGGTGGCAAACTGCTCGACCAGCAGCACTGTCATCCCACGGTCGGTGAGGGATCGGACCACCGGCAGCAGGCGGGATACGACCACCGGAGCGAGTCCGAGGCTCAGCTCGTCGAGCAGCAACAGCCTGGGGGGCGCGACGCGCGGCGAGTCGCTGCTGATCAGCGCCCTGGCCAGGACCAGCATCTGCTGCTCGCCTCCCGACAGCAGCCCGGCCCGGGTGTGCAGGCGTTTCTCCAGCTCGGGGAAGAGGCCCAGGGCCTCGTTGTGCCGCCGGGCAGGAGCGACGACAGCGAGGTTCTCGGCGACGGTGAGGTCGGCGAAGACCGTACGACCCTGTTCCACATGGCGGATGCCGAGCCGGGCCCGCCTGGTCCGGGACAACCCGGCCAGGTTCCTGCCATCGAGTCGGATAACGCCGGTTCTGGGCTGGACGAGTCCCGACACAGCGTCGAGCAGCGAGGTCTTGCCCGCTCCGTTGGGCCCCAGCAGCACGGCGAGTTCGCCCGGGCCGACACCGAGCCGGGCGTCGCGCAGGACGTCCCCCGAGCCCCGGTCGACGCTGAGGCCGCTGATGTCGAGCAGATGGTCCGTCATGAGCCCACCTCCAAGGTGGCGCCGTCGTTGCTGTGTGTGGTGCTATCGCCGGATCCGAGATATGCACGGACGACCGCGGGGTCGCGCAGCACGTCCGCCGGAGTTCCGTTCGCGATCACCCGGCCGAAGTCGAGTGCCGTGGCCTCGTCGCAGCAGGTCGCAACGAGTTCGATGTCGTGCTCGACCAGGAGAACTGAGCAGCCGAATTGTTGGGGTATCCCGGCGATTCCCCGGCCGAGCCGAGCGGACTCCTCGGCGGACAGCCCGGCGGCGGGTTCGTCGAGCAGCACCACGGAGGGCCTCGCGGCCAGGGTCGCGGCCACCTCGACCACCCTTCGGGTGCCGACGTCGATATCGGCGACCCTCGTACCGGCGGGCGGGCAGCCGAAGGCCCGGATCAGCCGTTCGATCAGGTCCTGGTCGGCCCGGCCGCGCCCGGAGAGAGTCAGGTACTGGCCGATGGTCAGCTGGGGGTTGACCCTGCCCTGCTGGAAGGAGCGCCGGATGCCCCCGCGGGCACGCAGATGGGGAGGCATACCGTCCAGCGGGACGTTGCTGAGCAGCACCCGTCCGGCGGTGGGCGCGACGAAACCTGAGAGCACATCGATCAGGGTGGACTTACCAGCCCCGTTGGGACCGATCAGTCCGTGCACACTGCCCTGCCGGATCGTCAGTTTCACCGCGTCCAGCGCAGTGACGGCACCGTAGACGACGCCGAGGTCTGAGACCCCCAAGACCGGTTCCCCCTGTGCCGGGGGCCTTGGAAGCGGCGGCGGACCGGCGACCGCCTCTGCGGCCGGTGCGGCAGGGTACTCCGTGCGCCGCTTGCCGAACCGGGCCCGGAGGGCCGCTCTCAACTGCCCGGCGATACCCTCCGAGCCCGCCGCCAGCGCCTGCAGTGCGGCCAGTGCGAACAGCCCGGGGGCGATGTCCTGCGGCAGGCCCAGCTGGCGCAGCACTTCGGGGACGACGGTCGCCGCCACACCGGCCAGCAGGGCTCCCTCCACATACGACGAACCGAATGCCACAGCGGCGGTGAACACGACGATGGACGCCATCGGCTGGAACCCGACCCCACTGAGGATGCCCAGTTGCCCGGCCATCAGAGCGCCGCCCAGACCGGCGATGAATGCGCTGGTGGCGAAAGCGAGCAGCTTGGTGGTGGTGACGCTGTAGCCCAGCGCCGCAGTGGCCCGCTCGCTGTCGCGCACGGCTGTCCAACGTGCGCCGGTGCTGCGGCGGGAGGCGGCGGACAAGGCCGCAGCCACCAGTGCCAGAACAAGGACGGAGAGCAGGAAGAAAGCGGATTCGGACGACGCGAAGGACGGCCGTTCCACAGGAATGCGCTCCGCGGCTCCAGGAAACCCTTTGTCGAACACCACAACGGCCACCGCCCCGCCGAACGCCAAGGTCGCCACCGCTAGATTCACCCCGCGCAGCCGAAGCGCGGGGAGACCTATCAGCACACCCACGGGTACGGCGGCCAGGCCCCCGACCACGACCAGGACCAGAAAGGGCAGCCCCGTGCGCACCCCCAGCCAGCCAGTCGTCCAGGCCCCCACTCCGGCGAAGGCCATGGGACACAGGGTGACCATGCCGGCACGACCGTGCACGACGCCCACACTCAACGCGATCAGTGCGCTGAGCACCGCGCTGGTGGCCAGGAACAACCAGTACGAGGAGAACCCGAAGGCGACCCCGGCGACGGCGAGCACCAGCGCGGTACCGCCGAGCACGGTGGTGAGTTCAGCGCGCTTCATCCCACACCTGCTTCCGCTGCGACCACAGCAAGGCGACGATCACGAAGAGAAACGGCAGTACTGCCTTGTACGAGGAGATGGCCGGCCAGGTGACCGAGACCGACTCGATCACACCGAGCGCCAGCCCTCCGGCCAGCGTGGCGGGGACGCTGCGGAAGGCTCCGACCAGCACCGCCGCCAGCGCGGGCAGGACGAGCATCCCCATGGTGCGGAAGTCGTCGGAGCGGGCGGGGGCGATCAGCAGCATCGCCACGGAGGACACGGCGCCGGTGAACGCCCACATGCCGATCGACAGCAGTCGCACCCGTACGCCGAGCAGTTCGGCGGTCGCAGGCCGGGCCGACACCGCGCGCAGCACCGCGCCCAGCCGGGTACGGCCCAGCACGAACGCCGATCCCGCGGCGAGCAGCAGCCCGAGGGCGAGCAGCACCACCGTGTCCAGCCCGACCGTGGCCTGGGCGCCGAGATCGATTACCGTCACCGGGACCACCGGGGCCACCGGGAGCGGCACATCGCCGAAGAGCCTGAGGCCCAGGGTGAGCAGGCCCACCGTCACGGCGATCATCGCTGTCGCCCGGACGGCGACCTGGCTGTCCTTGAACAGCCAGGTCGTCAGGGCGCCCACGGCGATGGCGAGCAGCGTCCCGCTCAGCACTCCGACAGCCGCGGCCGACGCGGCGGTCAGGCCCAGCGAGTCATAGGTCTCGGCCGCGATGCAGGCACCGAAGGCGCCCAGCACGGCCTGGGCGAAGTTGAGCACGCCGGTGGTCCTAAAGAGAAGGATCACGCAGCAGCCGATGATCGCGTAGGCGGCGCCGGGGGCCAGCCCGGCGACGGTCATCTGCACCATCTGGATTCCACCTCCTTTTCACGTCTGTGGAACGGTTGTCAGCGGCCGTCGGGCAGCGTGATCCAGTCCTTCGTTGCCACCGTCCACTTGCCGCCGCTGAGCACCACGAACTTGCTGGACTGGTTAGGTGCGTGGGTGTTGCCGGGGCCAAAGGAGTAGGGGGAGCCGATGAGCGGGGTGTTGAAGGTCTTGAGCTTGGCCAGCGCCGCGTCGACCGACTCGCGGGTCACCTCGCCCTTGATGTTCAGCAGGACGGTCTCGGCGATGGTCGCGGCGAGATAGCCGCCCTCGGCGAACGAGGTCAGGGGGATGTCGTTCTTCTTGAGCAGGCCCCGCATGTCGCGCATGGCGGCGGAGTCGGCGTTGGCGTCGCTGTAGGGTTCGAACTCCGCGTTGGCGTACAGACCGTCTCCGGCGGAGCTGAGCTGCTTTGCCACGCCGTCGGTGTAATAAGAGGTCAGGCCGATCCAGGTGATGTCGTTCAGTCCGTTGGCCTTCACGGCCTTGCCGACCGCGGCGCCCTGGGCCTCGAGACCGTCTATGACCACTGCCTGACACCCGGCCTTCCTTGCCTGCAGCAGAAGGGGAGTCACGTCATCGGTTGTCTTGCCGATCGCTCCCCGGTAGGTGAGCTTCTTGCCGGTGATCTTCTCCCAGCGCGTCCCGGCGGCGTCGAAGGCGGAGACGAAACCGGGGACGTCGAAGAGCCTGATGCGGCAGACCTTCTCCTTTTTGAGGATCTCGCTGGCGTAGTACAACGACACGGTCACACCCGTGAAGGGGCCGGTGTTGACGGGGGAGATGCTGGGGGAGTTGAAACAGACAGGGTCGACGCCGGTTCCCTGGATCGACAGGAGTTTCTGCTTTCCGTAGTAAGCGGAGTTGACCGCGCAGTCGAGCAGGCTGGCGCTGCCCACGTTCAGTACGACCTTGTCCTGCTCCGCCAGCCGCCGGGCGACCTGGGCCGAGACCGTCGGGTCGCCCTGGTCGTCCTCGATGTGCAGGCGTACGGGGCGTCCCCCGACGCCACCGCAGGCGTTCAGGCGGTCGAAGACAGCCTTGACGGCCTTGGACGTCTCCGGGAATGTGCCGGGGCCGGTGAGCGAGCCGATGTTGCCGATGTCGATCGGAGTACCGGTCGCCTTCTTGCGCGACAGGTTCATGGGACAGTCCGCTGCCTCGGCTTTGGGCTGTGCGCCGGCGCCAGTGGTGGTGGAGGAGGTTGTGTCCCGGGCACAGGCGGCCGAACCGAGCAGCAGTGCGGCCGTGGCTGTGGCGACGACGGTCCGGCGGAAGCGGCCGACCGCGGGCGTGGATCTGTGGGGCAGAGGGGATCTCATGACGTTTGACTCCAGGGCGCGTGCCAGGTGGGGAAGGGGCGTGGGTGACCGAAGTGGACGAGATGTCCCCCTCGGGCGGCGGGGCCAGCCGTAGCCTGCAACCGGCCCCCGGCAGGGAACCGGCCGTCTCCGGGCTACGTGCCCAGCGGCGCCGAAATGCCCGTAACGGGAAGGCAGTTGACGTATTCGAACTCCGCGGCGCCGGCGGGCAGCACACAGACCTCGTGCCACAGGCGCAGGTCGATCGTGAACTCATAGCGCTGCAGCAGCTGGTGGAAGGCGCCGAAGATCACCTGGTGGGTGGGGTGGTTGACGGTCCACTCCTCCAGGTGGGCGAGTGACAGCCACCAGGCGAGCACACAGGTCCGGTCCTGGACCTGCGACCAGGTCTCGTCCAGTTCCTGGACGTAGCGGGCGGAGGTGCAGCCGGTGTCGGGGTGACTGCCTATGTAGTCGGCGCCGGCCCGCAGCGTCGGTGCGACGGTCTCGCTGTAGGTGGTCCGCTCGGCGTCCTGACAGTGCGACCAGTCCTGCGCCGTACGGATGAAGCACAGATTGTCCGGGTTGGTGAAAATGATCCGGCGATTGCCGGCGGCGGTCAGGTCGCCGGCCTCTCCCGGCGCGAGCTCGTCGTGGTGCGAGTCCCGGATCCGGTCACGCATGCCGCCCCAGTAGTCGTGGTGCTCCGTGACCTCGATGGGCGTGAAGTGCGAGACGCCGTTGTCGTGCCATTCACCGGAGTGCAGTGACTCGAACCGGGTCACCGGGATGGTGGCGACTTCCCGCCAGTAGCCCAGTGGCCCGTCGTCTGGGAGTGATTCCCACCAGCTGCGGACGGACGATGAGGACCACCACACGCGATAGCTCTCGACGCTGTCCCAGTAGGCCAGCGCGATCCTGGTGTGCTCCCCGGCTTCCTGGACCGGGCGGACCCTGTCGAGGTGCCGGGGGCCCGCCGTGCCGGCCAGCAGGGCGTCCAGCTCCCTGACGGCGGCCGTCACCTCTGCGAGGTCCGTTCCCTCGACCGCCAGCTGGGCGAAGACGATGGCGTCCGTGGCGTCGGGGAACCGGGAGGTGAACGCGGGATAGCTGGGTTGGTGGCCTTCCGGCTTTCGCATGCTGTCTCCATTCGCTGTCTCGGTCGGAGCGGTGCGTTTGGTTGCCGTCGTCGTTCAGGCGGCGGTGTTGGTGTTGCCGGGTTCGTCGATCGAGTCGTCCAGGTCCGGGAACAGCGGTCCGACTGCCCCGCCCGGGGTGATCACCGGGCTCTTGGGCCGGTTGTCGAGGACCAGCCGGGTGGCGTCCGGCTTTGCGTAGTGGCCGGCCGGATCGGCGGCCATCTTGGCCAGGTCGATGTGGGCTAGGTCGATGTCGGCGACGGCCAGGCCCTCGGCGTGCTCGTCGAGCGGCTTGCTGATCACTGAGCCGTCAGGACCGTAGACGCGGGAGCAGCCGCTGCCGGGGGTCAGCAGGGCACGCTGCTCGTCGGTGCTCGCGAAGATCTCCACGGCTTCGGCGCTCAGGACCTGGGTCGAGGCCAGCACGAAGCAGCTGCCCTCCAGCGCGTACGTCTGGGTGGCGGCCATGTTGGCCTCGGCGCCGAGCGAGTAGGCGATGCCTTTGTAGAGGCCGAATGCCGGCCAGCAGGCGACGTGGACCTGTTCGTGCTGGGCGTACATGGCGTACTTGCTGAGCGGCTGGAGGTGTTCCCAGCAGTTGAGCGCGCCGACCCGGCCGAGGTGGGTGTCGACCACCTTGAGGTGGCTGCCGTCGCTCTCGCCGAAGAGGGTGCGTTCGACGTGGGTGGGCTTGAGCTTGCGCCGGTGCAGCAGAACGTCGCCCTCGGGGCCGATGACGCTCTGGGACATGTAGAGGCTGCCGTGGTCCTTCTCGCTGTAGCCCAGCGCCACACTGATGCCGTTGCGGCGGGCGGCCTGCCGGATCGCGGTGAGGTGTTTGCCGCCCACGGTCATGGAGTTCGCGTGGTAGCGGCCGACGAAGGGCATCTGCCCGGCGACGGGGCCGAGCCACAGAAACAGCGGGTACCCCGGGATCCAGGTCTCAGGGAAAGACACCAGATCCACGTCCTGGCTGGCGGCCTCGTCGATGAGTGCGATGGTCTTGTCAACGGTGGCGTCGATGTCGAGCCAGACCGGCTCGGCCTGGACAGCGGCGACGCGGAAAGTGGTGGGCATGTCGGTCGCTCCTCGTGAGGGGGATCGAAGTGCGCCAAAGTTAGGAGGCTGCGGGGCTGCCGCTGCGGCACTGCGCGCACAGACGTGCGGCGTTTTGGGAACTGCGGTGTGGCGGCGACGAGAAGGATCTTGGTTTCGCGGTGACGTACTGCTGCGGAGGAGGCATGGCAGAGCCACGCCTCCTCCGCAGCAGTACGTCACCGCGGCGGGGCGCGTGCCAGGGCAACTTGAGCCCCGGCAGGATTCAGACGAAAGACGGAAGTGGCTGATGCACAGGCCGCAGCCAGCGAGAAGAGGCCGCCAGGGGCCAGGGTGATCCGTCGTCTACAGACACGGGGCGGGACGGACGACCGTCGGCGCCGACCGGGTCCGGTTCCCGCGGGCGTCGGCTCTCCGGAAGGCCGGGAAGGAGGGCGGGTCCCGCCGTCGTCTGCGTGACAGCACGCGGGCGGCCCCCGGGTTCACCTGATGGGGAAGGGGCGAGCGCCTGCACAGCAGTTGCACTGGATTCGGCCATGCGACAGGGTCCCGGCTGGAACACATCAAGTGAAGGACGGGTACGGGTACGTACCCGTATCCTGGGTGGGATGGGAAGGAGTACGACGATGCCCGATGCCAACGTCCGTATCCCCGAGGAAGCGAAAGACCGGCTTGCCGCCATAGCCGCCGCTGAGGGGCTGTCGCTGCGCGCCTATCTGGCCCGCCTGGCGGAGACCCTGCTGACACCGGCTGAGCGAGCCGCGCAGGCAGAGAAGGCCCGGTCCGCGCTGAAGGAGTGGAACGGCTACGCGCCGACTCCGGCCGAGGAGCAGGACCTCGACAGTGAGCTGGACCGGCGCCTGGCCCGGGTGGCCGGCCGGTGAGCGACGCCGTGCACATCGTCCTGGACGACACCGCGATGGCCGCGGCCGGGCAGGGCAACATCCTCGCCTCCCGCCTCATCCATCGCGCCCACGCCGAAGCCGGCTGGTTCCTGTACGCCCCGGCTTGCGCGCTGGTGGAGGCCGACCGGGCCCGGCCCGGCACGGCGGAGCATCTGGCCTCCCTGCCGGGCGTCACCGTCCTCGATCTGGACTTGGCCGCAGTCCTGGCCGTGGCGCGCCAGGACACCTGGGCCGCGGCACACAGCCAGCACGCCGCACAGCCCACCCCGGACCGACCCGACGGGGCGATCATCGCCACCACGAACCCGGACAGATGGAGCGGCGAAGCGGTCCGCGTCCTGGACCTCACCTGAACGGCAACGCAGCCCGGCCTGCAGCCACCCCATAGGGCCGTCCACGTTCGGGATATGACGCACGACCAACGACCTTGCGGTGTGACCTGAATCACGCCGGGAAGGGTGAGGTCAGACGGTCGGCTCCGCTGATGAGCAGGACGGCAGCGGCACCGTTCTTGCGGCCGACGGCCCAGGGTTCCGGCGTGCTGTCTTCCCGCTGCTCGACGACTCTGCTCAGCTGGTCGGGGGCTTGGAGGACGTGATCGGGCTGGCGGGATTCACCGCCCCCCTGCCACCCTCTGAGCGGGATCTCTGAGGTGTCCGATCTGGCCGGCTTCGGGGCGGCGTCGGCCCTCGCTCACATCGAGTTGCCGATCCTCCAGGTACCGAAAGTCACAGAGATCATCGGTACGTCGATGAGCCGACAGCCTCAGCGGCACTCGTACCGGTCGCTGACCGGCCGCTCAACGTCGAGTTCAACCCGGCCCGCGACGGGAACGCCGCCAAGGCGATCGAGCTGGACAACAAGAACCCAAGCTGTGGGACGGTCAGACCTCCCGGCACGGCAAACAGACCGCCACCGTGCCGGCCTTGGAAGCCGCGCGGGCAGGGGTCCACCTCGCCGCCACCGTCGTGCAGTGGTTCGTCTCCGGGGCCGCGGTCCGTATCCGCTATGGCGACGGTCAACTTGCCCTGTGGGTTACCAATCTCGCCGAGCACGGTGCCGAGCGTGGCCCGCGAATGGTTGGGCTGGACGACGGCATACCCGGCTGACTCGACCGCCGTCCCTCTGTCGCACTTCGGCACCGCCGACTCCGGCACGAGGGAGACGGGACCTCTCGTGGACCATCCCCGCGCGTGCGGGGAGTGGTTCGAGCAGGCGCCCGTACAGGTGGACGGACTTGGGGCCCGATAGGATTGAAGTCCGGAACGGCGGAGAGCAACACCCCCGGACGAAAACCGCCCGAGGGTGCTCCAAAACGCCCGAATTTACACCACCCGCTCCCGCTCCTTCCTCCGCCGATCAACAACCGTCGCGCTGCGTCCGGCGAATTCACCGATGCGGCGCTGGGTCCATTCCTGGGTGAGGTCTTGGTCGATACGGGCGGTCACGCGTGTGGTGGCTGCTGCCGGTTGGCAGCAGCCACCGCCGGTCAAGGCCGGTCGGTCAGGCGTTGGCGCAGATCGCGTAGACGCTGATGCCGACGGAGGAGTAGCCGTCCTGTCGGCCGAGTGCGATCCAGCCAGTCCCGTCGTCGGTGGGGAAGCTGCCGACCAGCACCGCGCCGTTGCCCTGGGCTTCCCCGCCGCCGCCGATGACCCTCTTGCCCGCCGGGCAGTAGACGGTCCGGCGCTGGAAGTTGGGCACGTTGGCGTTGGGGAGCTTGACGATCTGGTACCCGTCCACCGCGGCCCGCGCCGGTGACTTGGCCGCTGCAGCCTGGCCGGCGGCACTCTCGCCGGTGGCGGCCTGAGCTGCCCAGCCGGCCCCGGACACCAGGGCCAGGGCCAGAACGCCCGCACCGATCGCCTGATTGGCTCGCATACACATGTCCTTCCATCCCGGAGGACCCCAAGCATTGGAGCCCTCTCGGCGACCATCCTCACGACACTGACCAGCGATCAAGCAAGGAACCTACGTAAACGACTCGATAGGGCGAACGCGGGGCATAGAGGGCGCTCACGCAAAGCGTGCAGGAGCCCGGCGGATGCCCCGGCTCTGCCTGCCCGGACACACCAGCCCCGCCCGGACACGCCAGCAGCCGTGGACCCTCGGGTCTGCCAGTTCCTTGCTCGTCCCGCAGTTCCTCGGCGACCTTCAGTAGTGCCAGGGCTCCGCGGCCCAGGCGCTTCATGTCGTGCACCACGAGCGTGACCTTCGCCCCCAGCGAGCGGCTCCTGGGCTGCCGCGAGGGCGGCTTTCATCTCGGGCGCTCCCTGACCCGGGTGCTGATCTGTTCCTGGAACGGTGGTGTACGCCGGGGGTGTTCGCCCATGCGGCGCGTGCGGGTGGCAGGACCGAGTCAGAGCGTCGAGTGAGCCGGGACGATGCGGAGAGAGCCCTCTCCGTATCCCGGCGGCTTGATAGGGCCCCGTGCTCATCCTTTCGACACATGGGCATTCGTTTCTGCTTGCGCCGAAGGAGTGACGCGGCGACTACGAGCGATGTGCCCGGGAATCCCAGGAACTGTCCGAACCCGATCCGAAGACTCACGACACAACAAAGGAGGTGGGTGGGTTTTCGGGGTGAAGGCATGGGCGAGTTAAGGGATCGACCGGGCAACTACAGTCAGACCGGGAGTGTCGATGAAGACTGCAATCGCTGCGGTAGCCGTAGTTGTGGGAGATGTCCTCTGCCCGGCCTTGGACCCCGCGGATCCGGCGAAGTTGACCAAGGCCACCCGCGCCGCGCTCACGGCCGGTACGGCCGTGGTGGGGGTCGCCGCGCTGGCGGCCGAGGCAGGTGCTCAAGTCAGCTACTTCGCGGCCGACGCCGAGCTCTTCGAGGACAGGCTGGTGCCATCCGCGACGACGGGTCTGGGGCCCGGGCCGGCGACCGCCGTCGTGGTCGACGACTTGGCGCGCGCGGTACGCCGGGCCCCCGTACCGGCCGACGCCTGGGTCGTCGGGCACTGTGATGCACAGGGAGTCCTGACCTTGGCGCCGCATCACGGTTTCGCCAATGTGCTGGACTTCGGGGCGAAGGGCGACGGCGCGACGGATGACTGGGCCGCCATCACGGCGGCGGTGAATTCGCTGAAGCCCGCCTCCGGTACGGGCAGCGGTACCGGCACCGTGTATTTTCCGCCGGGGACATACACCGTCTTCCGTCCGCTGTTCATCAGCGGCTTTCCCGGGATCGAACTGCTCGGGGAGAACCGGGACACCAGTGTCATCCGCTTCAACGCCGCCTTCGGTCCGGCGCTGTGCATCTGCCCGGCCGAGGTCGGGCACTTCCCCACCGGTGACGCCCTGTTGTCGGGCCCGGGCAAGGCCGGAGTGCTCCAGAAGGGACGCGTCAACACGCTTGACCTCCGTGACAGCCCCGTGCTCGACACCATGGACGGGCTGCCCGCGTTCTCGGTCGAGTGCACCGTCCGTGTCGACGACGGGCCACGGGACGTGATCTCAGCGGTCATCACCAGTTCGGGACGGCGCACCGCGCGAGACCGGGTGAACACGGCGTTCAGCGTGTATCTGGTCGACACCGGGGCTGCGAAGCTCGCGGTCTCAGCCACCTGCCGTATCGGTGGCCAGGACGTGACGGCCCGTCTGGACGAGGCGGTGCCGGTGGGTGTCACCACGCACATCGCGCTGACCTACGACGGCACCAGGCTCAGGCTGTTCACCGGGGTGCCGGGGGCACCGGCGGAGCAGATGAGGATGGACGAGAAGGCGGCGAGCGGGCCGCTGAACCAGGCCATCGAGGAGGGCGTTTACCTCGGTATCCACAGCATCTACAACTGGCCCGAGTTTCACGCGGAAACCCAGCCGTTCCCCGGCAGGATCGACTCGATCCGCATCTCCGGCCGGGCCACCCGGACCACGCGGTTCACCGCGCCGACGGCCAAGTTCCCGACCGACGACACAAGCAACCAGGGCACCCTGCTGCTCATCAACTTCGACCGTGACGTCGATGTCTTCACCGTCGGCTATACGTGGAAGGACCGGCCGCTGGGGTCCGGTCCGGTGCTGGTCTATCTGCTCCACCACTTCGACCGGATCCCCGGCTACTCCTCGCCGATCGTGCGGCGGCTGGGCTTCCAGTCCGTGGGAGGCGCAGGTATCCACGGCCAGCTGGCGCTGAACGCCGTACTCGACCGGGTGAAGGTGTCGGCCGCGCGGGACGGGATCCGGTTCCGCAACAATTCCTACCTCGCCGAGTTCGAGCACATCGACATCGGGGCCCGCCGCCTCGGGCTGCAGCTGAGCGGCAACACCGGGTTGGTGAACGTCAAGAGGTTCCAGACCCATGGCGCTCAGTACGACTTCGTGGCCACGGACGCGGTCGGGATCTTTGCACGGGACTGGTACATCGGCACGGTGGAGTCGCTCGTGCCCGTTCTCCTGACATCCCAGGGGGCCTTCGGTTTCTTCCACGGGGTCGGTATCGCGATCAGCTCGGAGGGCTACCCGGAGGTGGGCCCCAAGGACCGGTGGCAGGCGGCGGTGATGACCGCGAGCCTCAGCAGCCTGGTACTGGAGAGCTCGGTGCTCCAGACGCCCGACCCGGACCCCACCGAGCGTCCGTGCGTCATCATCGACAGCTCCGGCCCGACAGCGAGCAACTACACCTTCGTCAACTGCGACTTCCAGCTCAGCCCCAACGCGAAATCGGTGATCGTGCTGTCCGGCGAAACCCTGCCGCACCCGGTGCGGATCATCGGCAGCAGGAAGAACCGGCCGGCTACCGCCCAGGGGCCGATTCCCTGGACACTGCCCCAGCACGCCCCCTTCGTAGCGTTCATCGGCGGCGCCGTCTCCACGACGGACACCGGGCTGACACAGTGGCAGGGCACCAGGGACTGGGTCTTCGCCTATGACCGGGCAACCGGTCGGATCCAGGCCGGCGAGCGGGAGTCCCGGACAACGGGCCAGGTCCTGGCCGACAGCACGGTCGACCTCGGCGCGATCCCCCTCGCGGAGGGTTCCACGGTCATCCGTGCCGAGGCCGTCGCCACCAGCGCGTCCGGTCAGGCAGCCCGGTGGACCGTCCAACAGGGCTTCACCAGGAGCGGGACGACTATCACCCCGTGGGCCCTTGCCGCCGGCCCCCTCGAAGCCTTCGGCTCCGCGGACGGGGCACCCCCACCCGGCTGGTGCGCCCCGACGATCGAGAATCCGAAAGACACCACAAACGCAGTCGTCCGGTCCAAGGCACCGGACGGCCAGAACCTCACCTTCACGGTACGGCTGCGCGCACTCGACGCCCTGACCACCGCCCCGTAGCCACACACGGATACCAGCCTGCGGCACCCCGGCAGTCAGCCGTTCCCGCAAGTGGCGAGGCCATTCGCACTGACCATAGCGCTTCAAGCGCCCAGGCTGGCGGAGGGGACTGGGAGACCTTCGGCCTGGAGTCCTTCACCGGCTACAGCGTCCGCAACCGCACCACCCGGACCGTTCCCACCCGCGGGCTGCAGAAGCGATTCAAACGCCTCGCGGACCGCCACGACGCCGGCGGACTCGTCTGCCGCCCCGACAGCCAGCTTCCCGACCGGATCCAGGAACTCACCGGCCACCACTGACACATGCCACCTGGTGGAGCGATTGCCGCCCTGCCGGGTCCGGCTGGCCACCCCTCAGCCAAGAAAAGAATGCTTCACCATGAAGCAGACAGGCCGCCGCAATGCCGACCAGAGGTCGAGGTTCAGCCGATTCGCCGGGAGCCTCCGCATGGCTCCGCATCGTCGGCCTCATCTTCTGGTGGATCCAGAACACGTAGTCCGACCATGTGGGCAAGGCCACGCCCTCAACGGGGGCGCGGCAGCAGGTGGCGGAAGGGCCGGGCTGCCGTGATTTTCACCGACGACTCCGGCCAGTAAGAGCGGGGCCAGAACATGTCTTGATCCAACGTGGCAGCGAGGAGAGGGACTATGTACGCGGCAGGGCGCCGGAGACTGCTCGGGGATGAAGTGATCGCATACATCGATCGCCGGGTAGCTGGCGCGGCCTCGGGATGCTCGCGGAGTTGGTCAAGGGCAGGCGGGATCAGCGATCCCCCGGCCGATCAACCTGGCAGACCGCCATGAATCGGATGCCCGGCGACTACGCCGAAGCTCTGGTCCGTCGGGGGTGCCGAAGCGGCAATGTCGCCGCCGGTGGCAGCGAGGAACTCGGCATCGAGGATGGTGCCGCGACCGGGCACACTCCGTCGCGAACTACGCAGAACCCAGAACAGGCCCCACCTCATCGACGGCTGCCTCACCGCCACCGGCCTCACTCCCGCTGTGCCTGCCGTGCGCCCGAGTCTCCGTACGGGACTGCCCGCACCTTCGCACGGGGCACCTGGCCGCATGGGTCGGCGGACCGCAGGTCTGGGGCGTCGCAGGAGTCGTCTACGACCTGAAGACGCTGCGACCCGTCGGGCCTGCCCGACGACCACCCCACGGCGGAGATCGCCTACGACGACCCCGCAGGCCCGCGCCCCCGTAGCGGACCTGCGGAAGAGCAGCGCCCCGCCCCCGAACTTCCGGGTGGCGGGGCGCTGTTGCGCGCTGCTTTAGAGGTCCAGTACCGCGCGGAGCGCCTGACCGACGCGCTCCATAGCCGCCGAATCGACGGTGCCCAGCAGTTTCGCGCCGTCGAACCGGGCAACCCTCAGTTGCTGGATGTTGACGGCGACCGCGGTGCTCGGCAGCAGCTCGTCGAGCACGACCGACATCGCGGTGTCCGGGAAGCGGCCGGAGGGGTGCAGCACGATCGCGAGGACCGCGCCGTACGACTGCTCCAGGCCGTCGAGCGACACGACGAGCACGTTGCGGCCGTCGCCGAGTGTCCAGATCTCCCCACGCTTCACAGAGTGTCGCCCTCGCCGCACAGGTCGTCGCCGAGCCCGAGCTCGGCGAGCTGCTGGGCAGCGTCGAGCACGGCCTGACGACGTGCGGCGCGAACGATGTACGCGTTCAGGGACAGGCCCGCCGCGGTCGCGCCGGCGCGAATCGACGGGTCGAGGTCATCGGGGATGCGGAGCGTCATCACAGCCATGCCACCACTTTAGCAACCGAATTCCGGTTGCATCAGATGGTTGCCGCTTCGCATGTACAAGCGAAGCGGCAACCACGGGATCACCACGGGGGCGCGTACGGCATGGACGTGCCGATCGGCAGCCGGTCCGAGGGCTCGGAGGCGCTGCGGTGCCCCACCCGTAGCCCGGGCTGCGGCCAGGCGTACAACCGCGTGGTGACCGAGGCGGAGCCCCCGAGGTCCACCGCTACCTGATATACCACCTGCCCGTCCGCGCGGTCTTGGCGAGCCGTGACGGTTGCCCAGCGCCACCGGCCACGGGAGCGAACGAGAAGCGCCGGCGGATCGGTCCTCGGCCATGTCCAGACATGTGGGGGAGGGCCGTCGGGGGCTTTCCCGTGATCGTGGACACCGGTTGTCATGCGGCGGTGGCCAGCGTATGCAGTTGCTCGATCTCCGGGACGGCTACGAGGAAGGCAGGCTGCCGGATGGCGAGGTGGCGCCGGTGTAGGCGATGCGGAGGTGGGTCAGCTCACCGGGCCAAGGTCGCCAAGGCCCTCGTCGGCCTGTTCGGTATCGACAACCTCGGCGAGGAATCCGTGGTCGCCACCCCGCACGCCCGCACCGGCGACCTCCTGGCCGCCCTGCACGCCCAGGCCCTCGAAGGCTCCCCACGCGTACCTCGCCGCTGACCCCGCACGGCGAGGCCGACAGGCGGTGTCGGAAGGCACCGTCTTCGCCGCGGCCGAGCAGATCGAGGAGTCGGGCGGCTGTGCACCATAGGACTCGCCGAGGAGCTGGTCGCCTGAGGGGATCGTCGCCGACTCCCTGTGGCCGCGCACCCTGCGCGAGGCTTTCCAACGGCAGACAGCGGTTCCGTACAGCCGCTTGCCCTGATGGGCTCTCCTCGTCATCCCAAGACCACGTCGCGCGGAGGCTTGGCGTCCAGGTATGCCGTGGTGTTCTCCATCGCGGCCGTGACGATCCGGGGCACGGTGTCGCGGGTGGCGCCCGCGATGTGCGGGGTGAGCACGACGTTGGGCGCGCGCAGCAGCCGAAGCTCCGGTCCCGGGGGCTCGGGGTCGAAGACGTCGAGGCCGGCGCCGGCGATCCGGCCGGCCTCCAGCGCCTCCGCGAGGGCCTCTTGGTCGACGAGGGCGCCCCTGGCCGTGTTGATCAGGAACGCGGTGGGCTTCAGCAGCGACAGCAGGTCGGCGTCGAGCAGCTGCCGGGTCTCCTCGGTGAGGGGGACGTGCAGCGACACCACGTCCGAGCTCCGCAGCAGTTCCTCGAGCGGCGCGCGGCGCGCGTCGTACCGCTCGGCTGCCTCGGCGTGCTCGCTGCGCGCCGTGTACAGCACCGTCATGTCGAACGCGGCGGCCAGCCGGGCCACCTCCTGGGCGACCACCCCGAAACCGACCAGGCCGAGAGTCCTGCCCGCGAGTCCGGTCAGCGACGGCCGCAGGCGGTCCATGGCCCAGTCGCCGGCGGCGAGCGCGGTATGGGCCGGGACGAGCTGCTTGGCGAGGGCGAGCAGGAGCGCGAGGGTGTGCTCGGCGACCTCCCGGTGCTCGGCGCCGGTGGAGCCGATGTTGCACACCGTCACCCCCCGGGCGCGTGCGGTGTCCAGGTCCACGTAGTCGAAGCCGTGGCTGGAGCACTGGACGAACTCCAGGTGCGGCGCGGCCTGGATGTCCGCCCCGGTGACCGGTGCGAGGGCGGTGACCAGGACCTGGGCGCGGGACAGCGCCTCCGGATCCTCGCCGGTGGTCTCCACCACCGTCACGTCGGCCCGGTCGGCGAAGGCTGCGGCGAAGGCGGCGCCGACCTGGCGTCCGCCGACGTGCGGCGGTACGACGACGAGGACGGTCTTGCGGTCGGTCATGGCTGGCTCCTGCGAAGGTTGGGTGGGCTGGGCTCGGTATCGGACTCGGCCGACCGTCACCAGGGGCTATCCCCGGCGCGGACCAGGACGCCAGGGGTGAGCTCGGCGGGCCGGGTCCAGCCGGACAGGGCCGGGCTGAGCCGAACTCGGCGAGCAGGCCGCGCAGTACGTGGCTGACGCCGGCCACACCGTCGAGGCCGTCCCTCCAGGCGTACGGGTGGCCGCAGCACACGGCGGGCGCCGCTGTGTCGCATGTGGGGGCCGTTCGCCAGCTCATTCGAACAGATCCGGATCGGTTCGCGAGATCTGTTCGAAGCGGTGGCGCCGCTCGGTGGCCGCATTGTCGAAGACCGGCGGCCGGGGGAAGATCAGGTCCGCTTCGGGGACGGGGGTCAGCCCGGTGGGCGGGATGCGCTCGGCGGTGGGGCGACCGGTGGGGGTGGCTGCGGCTGACAGGGTGCTTCTCCTTGGGGTAGGGGGAAGAGGCTCTGGGCCACACGCTCGCCATCGCTAGTGCAAGGTGTCGAACGCCATCGCGAACACGCCCCAGGCGTATCTGCGGGTCGCGCCCGGTTGGGTGTGTCGGGAGGCGGGTTGTGGGGGTGGGGGGTGGCGGGGTGTGTGTTGTGTGGTTGGGGGTGGTGGTGGCTGGTGGTGGCTGGTGGTGGCTTTGGGGGGGTGGGTTCAGCTGTTGGTCTGTGGGTTGGTCATGTTTGCTGGTGCTTTGACGTTGCGTCTGAGGATTTTGCCGGTGGGGGTTTTGGGCAGGTCCGGGACGATCCATATGTGTCGGGGGTATTTGTATGCTGCGGCCTGGGCTTTGATGTGCTCGCGTAGTTCCTCGGGGGTGGCGGTGGTGCCGTCTTTGAGTGCGACGGCGGCGCAGATCTCCTCGCCGAGTTCGGGGTGTGGGATGCCGATGACGGCGGCTTCGCGGACGGCGGGGTGGGTGTAGAGGAGTTCTTCGATCTCGCGTGGGTAGACGTTGTAGCCGCCGCGGATGATGAGGTCCTTTTTGCGGTCGACGATGTAGTAGTAGCCGTCCGTGTCGACCCGGGCCAGGTCGCCGGAGCGGAACCAGCCGTCGGTGTCGATCGCTTCGGCGGTGGCCTCGGGGCGGCCCCAGTAGCCTTTCATGATGTTGTGGCCGCGGATGGCGATCTCGCCGATGCCGTCTGCGAGGTCCAGCAGGGTCATCTCCACTCCGTCGACGGGCTGGCCGATCGACCCGGGCTTGCGGACCCGGTCGGGGTGGTTGAACGAGGCCACGGGCGAGGTTTCGGAGAGGCCGTAGCCTTCCACGATGATGCAGCCGAACTCGGCCTCGAAGGCGTGGAGTACCTCCACCGGCATCGCTGAGCCGCCGGAGACGCACAGCCGCAGGCTGTGCGTGTCGAACGTCGACCGTTCCGGGTGGCTCAGCAGTCCGACATACATCGTGGGCACGCCCTGGAAGATGCTGACCCGGTGGCGTTGGATCGTTTCGAGTACTGCGTGCGCGTCGAAGCGCGGCACCAGTGCCAGGCAGGCGCCGGCGGTGATCGAGGCGCTCAGGCCGCAGGTCTGGCCGAAGACGTGGAACAGCGGCAGCGCGCCGAGCACCGTGTCACCGGCGGTGAGGGAGAACAGGTCGATGGAGACCTTGGTGTTGCTGGTCAGGTTGGCGTGGGTCAGCTCGGCGCCTTTGGGGGTGCCGGTGGTGCCCGAGGTGTAGAGGATGACGGCGGTGTCCGACGCGTCGCGCTCCACGACCGCGGGCTGCGCGGTGGTGATGGCGAGCAGGGTCTCGAAATCGCCTGGTGTCACCAGCAGGCACTCGGTGCCCGCGGCCGCTGCGCCGGCCTGGGCGTCCTGGGCGAACCCGTGCCAGGCCAGCACCAGTTTCGCTTGCGAGTCACCCAGGTAGAACGCCACCTCACGTGCCTTGAGGAGCACGTTCATCGGTACCACCACGGCGCCGGCGCGCAGGATGCCGTAGTACACCGCGGCGAACTGCGGCACGTTGGGCAGCATGATGCCGACCCGGTCGCCGGGCTGCACGCCCCGGTCGCGCAGCAGTCCCGCCACGCGGGCACTGGCTTTGTCGAGCTGCGCATAGGTCAGCAGCGTGTCGCCGAGGCGGATCGCGGGGGCGTCGCCGTCGCGTGCCGCCGACGCGGCCAGGCTGTGCGCGAGGTTGGTCATGACCAGGTCTCCCTGTCGTTCGGGATGGCAATTCGGGATGGCAATTCGGGATCGGGATGGAATGGGAAGTTGGGAAGTGGTGGGGAGGTTTCAGTTCGCTGCGGGTGTGACAGCGGCGGTGGTGGTGGTGCGCAGTTCGTAGGGGGCGGGGTCGGGTTCAGTTCGTTGCGGGTGTGACGGCGGTGGTGGTGGTGCGTAGTTGGTAGGGGGCGGGGTCGAAGCGTCGGGTCAGGCGGCGGTACTTCCAGGTCGTGTCGGGCCAGTTGCCCCAGGCCACGCCGTCTGTGCCCTGGTAGAAGCTCTGGCAGCCGCCGACCGACCAGACCGTGCGCGCCAGCTTTGCTGTTTGCTGCCCGACGTAGGCGCGCTGTTCCGCGGCGCGGACCTCGATGCTGGTGATGCCGCGTGCGCGCATCAGGCGCAGCGCGTCCATGGCATACGCCACCTGGCACTCTTCCTGGAACACGTGGGAGTTGTGGCCGGTCGCGCTGCCGGGGCCGCCGAGGCGGAACAGGTTGGGGAAGTTGGTCACGGTGACGCCGAGGTAGGTGTGCGGGTTGCCGTTCCAGCACTCGGCCAGGGTCCGTCCGTCGCGTCCGCGCAGGTGTTGCGCGATCGGCGGGTCGCTGACGTGGAACCCGGTGCCGAAGACGATCACGTCGGCGGGGTGCTCGCGGCCGTCGGTGGTGACCACCGAGTCCGCCCGTACCTCGCGGATGCCGGCACTGACCACCTCGACATTGGGTGCCGACAGGGCCGGATACCAGTTGTTGGATATCAGGATGCGTTTGCAGCCCAGCTCCCAGTCCGGGGTCAGCCGCTTGCGCAGTGCCGGGTCGGGCACCTGGCGGCGCAGCTGCCACAGTGCGGCCCTGGTCGCGGTCCGCCGTACCCGCGGCGACACCATGATTTTCCACATCACCAGCTCACGCATCCAGTACTGCCGGCGGCGCACCAGCCGCTGCAGCCAGGGCACCACCGCGTAGAGCCGCCGCTCGATCCGGGTTGTCGCACGGTCCATCCGCGGGGTGACCCACGGCGCCGTCCGCTGCACCACCGTCATCCGCCCGACGACCGGCTGGATCGCGGGCACGAACTGGATCGCCGAGGCACCGGTACCGACGACCACCACGGTGCGGCCGGCCAGATCGAGGTCATGGTTCCAGCGGGCCGAGTGGAACACCTCACCGGCGAAACCGTCCAGGCCCGGCAACTGCGGGAGCGAGGGCTCGGCGATGGGGCCACTGCCGTCGATGAGCACATCAGCGGTCAGCGGTCCGGCGCTGGTCTCGATCCGCCAGCGCTGCGCGGTGTCGTCCCAGGCTGCCTCCAGCAGGCGGCAGCCGAAGCGGATGTGGGGGAGCAGCCGGTGCTTGCGGGCGACCCGGTGCAGGTAGTCGCGGATCTCGGACTGCGGGGAGAAGGCGCGGGTCCAGCGCGGGTTGGGTGCGAAGGACAGCGAGTACAGGTTCGACGGGATGTCGCAGGCGCAGCCCGGGTAGGTGTTGTCCCGCCAGACGCCGCCCACCTCCTGCTCGCGTTCCAGTACGGCGAAGTCTTCCCCCTGGTGTTTGAGCGCGTGGGCCGCGGCCAGCCCGCCGAATCCGGCCCCGACAACGACAACGCGCAGATGCTGCGGCTCGAACTCAGCGGTCATGCGTGCCAGCCCCTCTAGAAAAGCTAACGTGATTCGCGTTAACCTCCCATTCATGGCAGCAGTCGTCAAGAGCCCAGAACCCGAACCGTCCAGCCCCGAACCGTCCAGCCCCGAACCGTCCAGCCCCGAACCGTCCAGCCCCGGGCCGGACCCGGCCGGACCCGGCCGCCCGCGCCGCCGGCAGCCGGTCCAGGCCCGCAGCCGCGAGACCGTCGAGCGGATCCTCGACGCCGCAGCCGCCCTCCTGGAGGAGGGCGGCGTCGACGCCGTCACCACCCGTGCCATCGCCGAGCGCGCCGGTATCACCGCACCGTCGCTCTACCGCTTCTTCGCCGACCGTGACCAGGTCCTCGACGCGCTGATGGAACAGCACCTCGAACGGCTCAGCGCCTTCCTCGCCGGGGCGGAGGAGAGCTGGTCGCCCGCGTCACTGACACAGCTCGTGGGACGCGAGCTCGACTCCTTCGCCGCCTACTTCCAGGCGAATCCCAACGCCGCCCGGCTGTGGTTCGACGGGCGGGTCTCACCCACCGTGCGGGCCGAGGTCCGGCGCTACCACCACCGCACCGCCGAACACCTGCACAGCCTGGCCGTCACGGCCGGCCTGACCACCCCACAGACCGAACTGCTCCCCTTCGTCATGACGGTCGAACTCGGCGACCGAACCCTGGACCTCGCCTTCCGCGAGCGCCGCGACCCCGACCCCGACGTAATCCGCCACGGCCGGATCGCACTCACCGCCTACCTGGAGGCCGCACTACCGCAATAGCACCCACCACCCGACACAAACACCGCACAGCAACCACCGCACCATCGGCACCATCGGCACCACCGCACCATCGGCACCACCGGACTCGGCGGCACCGGTCACCGGAGACGAGTGGCCGGCGGCGCCGGTGCCGTCACCGGTCCCAGACAGATCCGGCCGCATGGCCGCGCTGTTGGTGGACCCGGCGAACTCTCGGTGTGCCACAGCACACCCCAGAAGCCCAAGTATGTGCGTACGGCCATTCCCTCCGGCGCACCACCGCCCTACGTTGGTCGCCCAACGCCACGACGCAGCGCCGGACAGAGCGCGCGCTCCGGCCGGCGGCCCCCCGAACGGCCACACCCTCACTCCCCACCGACCAGGAACGGAACCATGTCCATGTACGAGATCACCTTTCCCAGCGGCAAAGACCACTGCTCCGCCTGGCATCTCCCGGGGACCGGTGACGCGTTCGCCGGCGCAGGCGGACGGCCGTGCGTCGTCATGGCGCCCAGCTTCGGGGGCACCCGCGACGGCGGCCTCCAGGCTTACGCCGAGGGCCTCGCGACTGCCGGCCTTGACGTCGTGCTCTTCGACTACCGTGGATTCGGCGGTTCGACCGGAACCCCACGACAGGACGTCTCCTTCCTGCGCCAGCGGCAGGACTATCACGCAGCCATCACCGCGGCTCGTCGGCTGCCGGGCATCGACCCAGCCCGGATCGTGCTCTGGGGCAATTCCTACGCGGGCGGCCACGTCGTCGCGGTCGCTGCCCGGGACCAGCACGTGGCGGCAGTCATCTCGATGACGCCGGCGATGGACGGCATCACCGTCGTCCGGCAACTGGCACGCAACGGCGGCCCGTTGCACCTGATCAGGGCCACCGTCAACGGTCTCCGTGATGCACTGAGGGCCGTCACCGGCCGCACCCCTCTCCTCGTTCCGGTGGGCGGAGAGCCCGGCTCGAACGCCATCATGGTCAAGCGAGGGCTCCTGCCGGCCTACCGCGCCGTCGCCGGCCCGGCCTGGCGCAACGAGGTATGCGCACGCACAGCACTCCAAGTGGCGTTCAACCGACCGATCAAGTTCGCCTCCCGTGTCTCCTGCCCGCTGCTCATCCAGGCCGGGACCCACGACCAACTCGTGCCACCGGCGCCCGCACGCCGGGCCGCCGCGAAGGCGGGCAGCCGGGCCCAGCTGGTGGAGTACCCCATCGACCATCTCGACGTCTACACCGGCCCGGCGCAGGCACACGCGCTGGCCGATCAGCTCACATTCCTGCGCCACACCCTCGCACCGAGCCCCACTCGCCACCAGACGTCTGCCCCCCGTCACAAAGAACCCTGATCCCGGACTCATCACCCGAGCGCAGTCGCGGAAGCCGGGCGCGCCTGCCCCCACCGCATCAGCCATCGCCTTCGACTGGAGCCACCCATGAAACTCAAGAACCTCAACGGCAAGGTCGTCCTCATCACCGGCGCCGGCAGCGGCATCGGCCGCGCCACCGCCCTGCTCAGCGCCCAGCGCGGCGCCATACTCGTCCTCTGCGACCGCGACGAAGCCGGACTCAACGAGACCGCGGCGGCTGCCCGCGCCCTCGGCAGCGAGGTGTTCGCGCAGACGGTCGATGTCGCCGACCCTGCGGCCATGGACGAATTCGCCGACGCCGTTCACGCCCGGTTCGACACCGTCGACGTACTCATCAACAACGCCGGCATCGGCGTCTGGTGCGGTCTCCTCGACACCCGGCCCGAGGACTGGGACCGGCAGCTGGCGGTCAACGTCAAGGGCGTCGTGCACGGCTGCGAACGCTTCCTCCCCCGGATGATCGAGCGCGGTCGCGGCGGCCACGTCGTCAACGTCTCCTCGGCGGCCGGCTACATGGCCGCCCCCTCCATGTCCTCCTACTCCGTCACCAAGTTCGCGGTCTTCGGGCTCTCCCAGGTCCTGCGCATGGAGATGCGCCCCCACAAGATCGGCGTCACCGCCTCCTGCCCGGGGCCGACCAACACGCCGATCATCCGCACAGGCCCGGTCCGCGGGGCAAACGCCGAGGAGCGGGCAGACAACGTCCTCAGCTTCTTCCAGAGGACCGGCGCCCGACCCGAGAAGGTCGCCAAGACCATCCTGCGCGCCGTCGCTCGCAACCGTGCCGTCGCCCCCGCCGGCTTCGAGGCCCACGCCCTGTACTACGCGAGCCGTATCTCCCCGCCCGTCGGACGTTGGATCGCCGTACGCTGGGCCGTCATGGCCAACAAGGGATGAATGCTTCGTCGAGAGCGCGTGTCCCACCGTCCGCGTGCACGACCAGGAACCGGAGCCAGCCATGAAAGTCAGAAACCTCAACAACCATGTCGTCCTCGTCACCGGCACCGACCCCGACGGACGGTCCACCCGGGCTCAGAAAATGTACGAGCGTCGCGGCTACCCGCCCCAGCATGTCGCGCTGAACGTCCTGCGTGCGGTGGGGCGCAACCGCACCGTCGCGCCCGAGGCCCAACTCATGTACGGGCTCACCTGCATCTCCTCGCCCCCCGCCCGCCGGTTCGGCTGATCATGATGAACGCGAAGCCGAATTTCGGCGATTTCCAGCTTGAGGTCTACATGCGCGGCCTGTCGGGTGTGCGCGAGAACCTGCCGTTCACCTATGCGGAGCTCGAGGCCCGCGCTCACGCTGCGCTCCCGCCGGACATCGTGTCCTATGTCGCGGGCGGGGCCGGTAACGAGTACACCCAGGACGCCAACGTCACCGCGTTCGACCGCTGGGGCCTGATCCCGCGGATGCTGAGCGGCGCCGCCCAGCGCGACCTCTCGATCGACCTCTTCGGGATGTCATTGCCGACACCGCTCCTGCTGGCTCCGGTCGGGGTCATCGGCCTGTGCGCGCAGGACGGCCACGGCGACCTCGCGACCGCGCGCGCCGCGGCGAAGTCGGGCGTGCCGATGATCGCCTCGACACTCTCGGTCGACCCGCTTAAGGACGTCGCCGCGCAGCTCGGTGACACGCCCGGGTTCTTCCAGCTCTACACCCCCAAGGACCGCGAGGTCGCGCAGTCGTTGGTGTCGCGCGCCGAGGCGGCCGGCTTCAAGGGCATCGTCGTCACCCTCGACACCTGGCAGCTGGGCTGGCGCCCGCGCGACCTGGGAATCGGCAACTTCCCGCAGCTGCAAGGCCACTGCCTGGCCAACTACTTCTCCGATCCGGTGTTCCGGGCCAAGCTCGCCAAGCCCCCGGAGGAGGATGTGCGGGCCGCGGCGCTCGTATGGGCCTCGGAATTCGCCGACCCGACACTCAGCTGGGACGACCTGGCATGGCTGCGGTCGATGACCACGCTGCCGCTGCTGCTCAAGGGCATCTGCCACCCCGACGACGCACGGCGCGCGATCGACGGCGGCGTCGACGGCATCTACGTCTCCAACCACGGCGGCCGCCAGGCGAACGGCGGCATCCCCGCGATCGAGCTGCTCCCCGCCGTGGCGGAGGCCGCAGGCAGCACCCCGGTCATCTTCGACTCCGGTGTGCGCAGCGGGGAACACATCGTCAAGGCCCTCGCTCTGGGCGCGACGGCCGTCGCGGTCGGCCGCCCCTACGCATACGGGCTCGCGCTCGGCGGCGACGACGGCATCGTGCACGTCCTGAAATCGCTGCTGGCCGAAGCGGACCTGCTGATGGCCATCGACGGCTACCGGTCGATCGCCGACCTGGGCCCTGACGCGCTGCTCAGGCGGGTCTGAACCACGCAGCCGAACCCTCACCCCGGGCGCCGACCAGCGCCCAGGGCGAGTCCTTCGTCAGCAGTTCGCACGGAGCCGATGCCAACCTCCCCTGGTCGACGGCACATTGACTGCCCCGGAGGTGTCGGTACGAAGACAGCGGTGTCGGTACGAAGACAGCGGTGTCGGTACGAAGACAGCGGTGTCGGTACGAAGACAGCGGTGTCGGTACGAAGACAGCGGTGTCGGTACGAAGACAGCGGTGTCGGTACGAAGACAGCGGTGTCGGTACGAAGACAGCGGTGTCGGTACGAAGACAGCGGAGCCTCGGTCCCCAGATCGCGCGGACCAGCACGCCCGCCGCGCAGCCACCGCCGTCGCGCCGCCGACCAGGTCCCAGGCGCGAGTCCTTGCCGCCATGGCCGACCCCGGCGCGCTCAGCCGGTGGGCGGTCCGAGGCGGCGCCTGAGCTCGAGCGCCAACTCGACTGCGAGCCGTCGCTCACCCGGCTGGTAGCCGAGCAGCTCGGTCGCCCGCGCGATGCGCTTGAGGATCGTGTTCCGGTGGGTGTACAGGCGGGCGGCGGCACGCGGCGCGTTCTCGGCCTCCTCGAGATAGACGCGGAGCGTCTCGCGCAGTCGCGCCGCCGCAGAGTCCTCCTCGGCAAGCGGCCCGAGTGTGGTCGCGACGAACTCGGCGGCATGGCGTGGATCCTGCGCGGCAAGCACGGTGACTTCGAGCTCCCGGTAGGACGCGAGCCGTTCGCTGTCGGGGTTGCCGAGGAGCAGACGGTGCACGGTCAGAGCAGCCTCGTGGCTGGCACGAAAGCCGGCGATGCCATGACCGGTGGGGCCGATCGCGGCCCGCAGGCCGTCATGCGTCCGATCCATCGCCGAGCGCAGCTCCTCGATGGGTGGTTCGTCGTCGATACTCATCCAGGCCCACAGCGTGGTTGTGCCCGCCGGAAGCGTCAGGGGCTTGCGTGCGCCTGCAGCACGGGCGAGCACCGACGCTGCCGACTCCAACGCTCCGTGCGGCGCGCCGGGCGACTCGGCCCAGACGACGACTGCAGTGTGGCTCCGGTCGAGCGCGTAAGCCATCCGCTGACCGGCGACCGCAGGGTCGACGGGCGCGCCGTCGAGGATCAGCCGGACGGTCTCGGTGCGCCTGGCGAGCGCGCCGCCGATGATCTCCTCGCGCTCGCGCTGGGCCTCGGCGAGCGTGATACGGAGCGTCTGGTCGACGTAGCGGAAGGCGAGCGAGAGCGAGAGTTCGGTGACGCCGATCAGTTCGGGCCCGGGACCGACGACCTCGTACGCGCAGGCCATCCAATGTTCGAGCGCGACCTGCTGGCCGCGCCGAGCGCTCTCGTAGATCGCGTCGAGGGCGATACCCCGACGCGCGATCGTGCGGGCGCCGTCGAGTGCTTCGGGTGGGATCCCGATCGGCAGGGGTGACTCCGCGTCCCGCGCATAGCTGAGGAATCGTTGCAGGTGGCTGCGGTGGTTGGCGGTCAGTTCGGCCACGATCGCGGCGTCGGCCCCGAACGCCGGGACCGCCTCGATCGCGGCAGCATCCATCTCGGCAACGGTCTCGTCGAACTCGAGGGCCAGGCGATCCGCGATCACGGCGACAAGCTCGAAGGTCCGCGTGGTCGGCTTCAACGTCCTCATGCGTGCAGTGTGCCGTCGCACACCATCACCCCACAAGCCAGGGCATGCGACGCATCCTGGTGGCAGCGGTGATCGGTTCCACTCGATCGTGCCGCGCTCGTCGCGTCAGGTTCCAGGGGCGATCCTGCCGTAGGCGGACTGGGTACTGCTGGTGGCCGTCCACCATTGCACGAGCCTTACCGTGCGGCAGCTTGTGCTGCTCTGTGGCTGTTCACCTGCGGCTGCGTTCCGGTCACCCAGGGGCTGCGGCCTCTCCAGGCCATCGATCAGGCCCGTCGGCTCCGCCGCTGCCGTAACGAAGGCGCGGCGGAATTCGGGCCCGCGCTCCTCGACCCCCAGCTCCTCGGCCGGCGGTGCGGTCGATCGCCTGTCACTCCGCAGCTCGCCGGCCAGGCTCCAGCCGGTCGAGCAAGGTGTGGAAAGCGGCCTCTGCCCGGTCCCAATCCGCGCCACGGCCCGTCCGCGGCCAGCGGGCGGGGCAAGAGGTCGAGCAGCCATCGGAGCAGGCCGCTGCGGTCATCGTGTGGGCGCTGACGGGCCGTCCTCAGGCGCAGTCGTGTGCCCGGCATGCGTTGCGTGACCGATTTCGACGTGCGGCTTCAGACCGGAGCGCAACACGCGGCCGAGCGCAATGGACAGTGCGATGCGCAGCAGGCGTCCGCTGCCAACTACCTTTGGCCGGAAGCGGATCGTCCAGGTGAGCTCAGTCTCCTCTCCATCGGCGCGAAGTGAGATCTCGCCCTGGTGACAGATGAACGGCGATCCATTGATCACCCGGTACCGATATGTGGTCGGTGGCTCGAAGGTCACGACCTGTTCTGTCGTTGTTGTCCCGGGCAGCTTCAGCAGCCGTTGCGATCCGCGGCCGTCTCGACCGGGCGTGCCGTCGACGATGCGTCGCGCAGAGCCGATGCCGAGCCAGCTGGCCATGTTGTCGTGGTCGGTGATGACGTCCCAGGTGGCACCGACGGGTGCGGCGATGCGCACCGTCTGCTCGATGGCGTGGGTGTCGGCCTTCGGTCGCCGGTCGGCCCGCTTCGCGGTGAATCCCCAGTGCTTGTCGGACTTCGCCGACATCCACATCAGCTCGACGGAGAACTGCTGAGGATCATTGACGTAGACGACGCCGGCGCCGGGCAGGTGACGCGGCTTGGTGTTCGGCACCGCTCCGGCACGGCGTGCCCGTTGGTACAGGTCGTCGTGGTCGCGTCGCGAGCGCGCGCCGAAGGCCATGTTGAGTATGCCTTGATCAGAGATCCGGTGATCCGCCGGGCGGTCCCGCCCGACCGGATCGAGGTACTGGACGACCTCCACCAGGAAGTCGCCGGCGAGGTACACGGCGCTGCGGGTCTGCGCGCCTGGCAGGCCCCACAACGACTCGTGCTCGGGTGTGCGCAGCGCGTCGGTCGAGCGGGCGAGGCCAAGTCCGTCGAAGAACGCGGCCGAGCGGGCGAGATCCGGCACCGACAGGGTGACCGACCGCAGCGCGACCGAACACGTCGCCCGGGCAGCACTCCGTGCGGCACCGCCCAGCGGGTCGTCCTCCATGATCTCGACGAAAACGCCGTCGGGGTTGCGCACGCAGGCTCGTCGCGCACCGGGTGGGCCGACCGGGGCGGTGATTGGCGGTGAGGCGAGCCGCGCCAGCCGAAGCAGGGTCTCGTCGAAGTCGGCGACCCAGACACCGATGCGCGAGTACCCGATGTCATTCGGCGTCCGGTCGGGCGGCATCAGCCGCGCCAGCGGGCGCTCGAACTGGAACATCTCAAGCTGAAACCACTCGTTGCGATCGACCAGCCACCGGCAGGTCGAGGCGACGCGCGGCAGGCCCTGCACCGCCGACGCCAGCGGGCCGCGCATCACCGCTCGCGCCCCACCTGCCGGCCAGAAGCCGAGCCCTTCGCGGAACCACCGCTCGGTGCGCGCGAGGTCGATGACGGAGAAGGCCACCTGACACAGCGATGGGTGTTCGGAGGTGGGACGGTACGAGGTCGGAAGTGTGGTCGACATGCTGCTCTCCCTGCTGAGATCGCGAAGTGTCTAGCGGGGGTGCGACGTTGGTGTGGACACGGCCAGGCCACCGAAGCCGGTCCCGACAATCACGACACCGAGGTGCGGTGGCTCGAACCGACCAGGCACGTCTGACACCCTTGAAAAACGAACGCGAGTTGCGTTAGGTTTTCAGTTATGCCAAGATCCGTCAAGAGCAGTCAGGTCGCCGGTTCGCCCCGACCAGGAGTGGACGGGGCCGGGGCCGATCGGCCGCGGCGACGGGAGCCCGTGCAGACCCGCAGCCGCGAGACCGTCAAACGCATCCTGGACGCGGCGGCCGGGCTCATCGACGAGGGCGGCGTCGATGCCGTGACCACCCGTGTCATCGCCGATCGCGCCGGCATCACCGCAGCGTCGCTCTACCGCTTCTTCGCCGACCGTGAGCAGATCCTCGACGCGCTGGTCGAGCGCCACCTGGAACGGCTCACGGCCCACGTGGCCGCGGTTGAGGCGGACTGGGCGCCGACGTCAGTCGCGGAATTCGTCGAGCGCGAAATCGACGCCTACGCCGACTACTACCGCGACCACCCCAACGGCGCCCGGCTGTGGCTGGGCGGAAGGGTGTCGCCGACCGTGCGTGCCGAGGTACTGCGCTACCACCGCAGCACCGCCGAGCGCTTGCATGGCTTGGCCGTCGCAGCCGGACTGATCGCGCCGCAGACCGACCTGCTCGTATTCGTGGTGGCGGTCGAACTCGCGGACCGGGCTCTCGAACTCGCGTTCCGGGAGCGTACCGACCCTGACCCCGACGTGATCGCCTACGGCCGAGTCGCGCTGATCGCCTACCTCGAGGCCACGCTGCGGCAATAACCCCCCATTCCCGCCCACGGCCCGGCGTCGCAAGCATCGACGTCTGCCCACATCGAGCAGGAAGCCAACCATGCACGAGATCACTTTCGCCAGCGGCAGCGATCGCTGCGCCGCCTGGCATCTCCCCGCCGGAAGCGACGCCTTCGACGGGCCGGGCGGACGTCCGTTGTGCCGTTATCGCGCCGGGCTTTCTCGGCCACCCGTGACAACAGCTTGCTCGGCTATGCCGAGGAGTTCGCAGCAGCCGGCATCGATGTCCTGCTCTTCGACTACCGCGGGTGCGGCGAGTCCGGTGGGCTCCCCCGTCAGCTCATGTCGGTGCGGCGTCAGCGGGAAGACCTGCAGGCTGCGATCGCAGCATTACGCCGGCTACCAGGCGTCGATGCCGAGCGGATCGTGCCCTCGGGATTCTCATACCCGGGCGGGCACGTGGTCGCGGTTGCCGCCCAGGACCGACGCGTCGCGGCGACGATCTCGGTGACACCCGCGATGGACCGCATCCCGGTGCTGCTGCTGCAGCTCGCCCGTACCGCCGGCTTGCGTCATATCGCTCGTTCGCCGGCACACGGACTGCGCGATGGGCTACGCGCACGGACCGGCCGCCCGCCGTACGTCGTGGCAGTGGTGGCGGACCGGGCTCGCGTGCGATCTTCGCGAGGGAGGGCGGCGAGCACCTGTACAGCGCGGGCGCGGGGCCGAGCCGGCGCAACGAGCTATGCGCGCGCATGGCACTCCATACGGGGTTCGATCGGCCGATCAGGTTCGCGTCGTGCCTTGCCTGCCCGCTGCTCGTCCAGGTCGCACCGTGCGACACCATCGCCCCGGCCGCCACGGCCCGCCGTGCGGCCGCGACGGCGGGTGCGCACGCCGAGCTGCGGGAGTACCCGCTCGACCCTAGGGATGTCCACCTCGGCACCGCGCAACAGCAGAGAGCCGCCGATCAGCCGGAGTTCCTGCGCCACGTTCTCTGACGGGTCCGCGACCGCCCCAGCGCGGAGACGCCATCAGGCAGCCGATGGACACCGAACTGCGCCGCGTCACACGGCCCCATTTCAAACAACGTCCGGCACAACGGAAGCGGAGTGAGTACCTTGTCGAAGCGAGCGCAGCGAATCCTGATCTGGTGGGCCGTGACCCTCCTGCTCATCTACTCCCTGAACCTCGGGCTCCTGTTCAACATGATCCCGCCGCCGAGGGCCACACTCTCGATTGAGCAGATCTCGGACTGGTACGCACACCGGCACACCCGCATCCGCCTGGGCGCGGTGATCGCCTCATGGACCAGCGCGTTCCTGCTGCCGCTGTCGGTGGTGATCGCGGTGCAGCTCGGCCGGCTCGAGGGCGGTCGCCGGGTTTGGTCGATAGCGGCGGGCGCCAGCGGCGTCATGTCCTCGATCTTCATGGTGCTGCCGCCCATCTTCTGGGGAGTCGCCGCGTACACGCCGTCGCGCGATCCACAGGCCACCGCCCTGATGCACGAACTGGGCATGCTGACCCTGGCGACGACGGTCCAGTACTTCATCTTCATGTTCGTTGCGGTCGCCGTGTTCTGCCTCCGCACACCGACGATGCCACACTCCCCATTCCCTCGCTGGTTCGGCTATTTCACCGCTTGGGTAGCCGTGATGTTCGAGGCCGGCCCCATCGCCTTCCTGACCAGAACCGGGCCATTCGCGTGGGACGGCCTGCTGGTCTTCTGGGCACCGCTCGCTCTCATCGTCACGTGGGTTTCAGTCATGGTCTTCCTGCTGTTCAACGCGATCAAGCATCAGGAAGACGACGACGAGGCGACCACGACCGCGCCGATCCTCGCCGCGACGGCCTGATCTTGCGGGCACAGATGGCGACCACGACAGACGTTCCCGCCGAGCCGCCACCGCGGGCCTCGTCCGCACGGCACATTCCCGGCGAGACCGGTCTCTGGATCATGCTGCTCGGCGACATGACAGTCTTCGCGGTCTTGTTCCTCGCGTACCTGCAGCAGCGCGGCCAGCATCCTGCTCTGTTCGCAGCCTCGCAGAGCACCCTCAACGGTAATCTCGCCACGATCAACACCCTTGTGCTGCTGTCCAGTTCCGTCCTCGTCGTCCTTGCGACCCGTGTCGTGCGCACCCCACAGCGCCGCTACGCACCGTGGCTCCTCGTCGGTGCGATCGCGCTCGGACTGGCCTTCGTCGGAATCAAGGCGATCGAGTATCACCACCTGTTCAGTGCCGGCATCACGTCGCACATGAACTCCTTCTTCGTGCACTACTTCACGCTGACCGGCCTGCATCTCGCGCACCTGTGCGCGGGGCTGATCCTGCTCGCGGTGCTGCTGACACTGTCGAGAAAGCACGAGCTCACCACCGCTCAATACAAGCTTTTCGAAGGCGGCGCATGCTTTTGGCACATGCTCGACCTGCTCTGGCTCATCATCTTCCCGCTCGTATTCCTGGTGAGGTGAGTGACAATCGTGTTGCTGCGGACGAAAGCCACCGTTGTATGGGCAGTCCTGGTCGCGCTCACGACGCTGTCCTGGATGCTGGGTACGACGCACGGATTTGGCACTGGCGGCCATCGACCCGCGAGCGTCGTCATTCTCGTCTTCGCGCTCTTCAAGGCCAGGCTCGTCGGTCTCCATTTCATGGACCTACGACGTGCTCCGACTGTACTTCGTGCCCTGTTTGAGGCTTGGTGCGCCGCAGTCTGCGCAGCGACCATCGGCCTGTTCCTCTTCGCATAACCGAGCGTCTTCAAGATGGCCACCGATCGGGTGACGGCCGCCGGACGTGACAGACGAGGCCCTCGGGCTGTTGAACGAGATGTCTCACGTCTCAAGTCACCAGCCAGGGGGCCTCAATGGTCGTCTGTCCTGCCACACTCGACCTCCCGCACGCCCTCGTGGAGTGGGTCACGATGCTCATGCATGTACTCGGAGATCGCCGCCAGGTTCGGGATCGGCGAGGGCGGCACCACTGAGTGTCGGGTCGGTGAACGCCCAGGCCCACACGAGTGCCTCGCGGGCGTCACCCGCGACACCGTGCCCCGGATCGCCACGGCCGCGATGGAGAGCACCACGGCATACCTGGACGGCAATCCTCCGCGCGACGTGACCTGCGGGGCGATTCGGCGCCCGGGCGGGCCATCGCATCCGAGGCCCGGTCGGTCCAGCAGCATGGGCCGGCGCACCGCACGGTGTGCCCGCCCATGCTGTGGGCAGATGGGACCGTCCCCTTCACCGCATCACGGAACACCTCACCGAGCTGACTGGCGATCAGGCCGGGTCGACGAAGATGTCGAGTGCGAGCTCGCCGCTGAAGCCGTCGGGGGTGTAGACGGACAGGTCGGTGACACCCTCGGCGGCCAGCACCTCGTCGTCGATGTACAGGTTGCCGGTGGACTCCCGGGCGTTGCGGGTGAGGATGGCGTACGCGGCATCGGCCATGATCTGGGGACTGCGGGCTTGCCCGGCGCCGCCGACCACGTTGCGTACGGCGGCTGTGTCGATCAGGGTTCGCGGCCACAACGAGTTGGCGGCGATGCCGTCGGCGGCGAGTTCCTCGGCGAGCCCGATGGTGCACAGGCTCATGCCGTACTTCGACAGCGTGTAACCGAGATGCTTCCCCACCCAGTACGGCGCGAGGTTCAACGGCGGGGAGAGCGTGAGGATGTGTGGGTTGTCCGCCTCGCGCAGGTGCGGGACCGCGGTCTTGCTCAGCAGGAACGTGCCACGCGTGTTGATGTCCTGCATCAGGTCGTACCGCTTCATCTCCAGCTGCTCCGACGGCGACAGGTCGATCGCGCTGGCGTTGTTCACCACGATGTCGATGCCGCCGAAGGCCCTGACCGCCTCATCGACGGCGGTGCGCACATCCTCCTCGTTGCGGACGTCGCCGACGACGGCCAGTCCCTTGCCGCCCGCGCGCTCAACCTCTTCGACCGCCGTGTACACCGTGCCTTCGAGCTTCGGGTGCGGCTCCGCGGTCTTGGCGAGCATCACCACGTTCGCACCGTCGCGGGCCGCGCGCAGGGCGATGGCGAGTCCGATGCCGCGGCTGCCTCCCGACATCAAGATGGTCCTGCCGACCAGCGTCTGTGTCATGGTCGAACCTCCAAAATCAATTGGGGAGCTAATGATATGCATTGCTAATGATATAGTCTACGCATGACTTTGACTCCCACACGCCAGAGCGACCGGCTCTACCACGAGCTCCTCGCCCCTGAAGAGACGCAGTCCGTTCGTGCCGCCGTGCGCCGGATCGCGGAGCGCGAAGTGGCTCCGCACGCCGCGGCGATCGCGGGAGGCGACGAGCGCACGGACGGTTTTCCCCGGCAGGTGTTCGAGGCGCTTGCACAGGCAGGGGTCTTCCGGATCCCCTTCCCCGGCGACGTCGGCGGCGACGGGCTGATCCATCCGGCGACCGCCACCGCTGCGGCTATCGAAGAACTGGCCTACTACTCCAGCAGCGTCGCGGCCGTCTTCGACGTGCACTGCATCCTGGCGGGCAACGCGCTCAACCAGGGCACCGAAGCACAGCGCAAGCGATGGCTGCCCAAGGTGGTCGACGGAACGCTGGTCGGCGCGTTCGCCACCACCGAGCCGGATGCTTCCAGCGACCTGTCTCCGCAGGCGGTTCAGACCGAGGCCATACGTACCGAGGCTGGCTGGGTACTGAACGGCCACAAGCGGTGGATCTCCAACGCTCCGGTCGCCGGGTTCGTGGTGGTTCTCGCCCGGACCGGCACGCGGCTGAGCATGTTCATCGTCGACACGGCACTTCCGGGCGTGGAAGTCGGTCTCGCCGACCGCAAGATGGGCAACCGCGGCCAGCTCACCGCGGACATCCGCTTCACGAATGTGCACCTGTCCGACGACGATCTCCTCGGTGGCGCCGAGGGACACGGACTGCGCCACGCGCTGTCCACTCTGACCTACGGCAGGATCGGCATCGCGGCCGCCGGAGTCGGCATGGCACAGGCCGCCTTCGACCTCACCGTGGCCCATCTGTCGACGCGACACGCCTTCGGCAAGCCGGTGGCCGCCAACCAGCACTGGCAGTTCCTGCTTGCCGAACGGGCCACCGAGATCGACAACGCCCGCACCCTCTACACCAAGGCCGCCCAGCGCCTGGATGCCGGCAACCCGTCTCCGGAGCCCGAGGCCGCGATGGCGAAGTACTACGCCACCAAGCTGTCGGTGGACATGGCGCGCGATGCCGTCCAGGCTTTCGGCGGTCTCGGCTTCGCCCGCGAACTGGGCGCCGACGGCAGCCCCGGTCCCGTCGAGGCGATCTACCGGGACAGCAAGATCGGTGAGATCTACGAAGGGACCAACGAAATCCAGAAGTGGGTCATCGCCCGCCAGATCTTCGGCCGCGACGTCATCGGCTGAACAGCCCGCAGCATCGCTGTGGACGTCACGTGTGAACGATGTGGTTCCTGCGGGCCGGGCAGATCGCGTATGCCCAGCCGGCGTCGCGGTCTGGTGGCACCCCGGACATCGCGGTCTGGTGGCACCCCGGACGTCGCTGCACACCCGCTCGCCGGCCGGGCGCACCGCGGGATGGAGAATGCGTTCCCGGTACGATGGACCACATCGTATGCACAGCTAATTATGGGTGGGGTGAACGATGTCCGAGGCGCCGCTGGTCCCCGGGACTGTGGCCGAGCACACGATCTGCCTGTTGACCAAGATCGGGCAGGTGGCATTCCGGATTGCCGACGACGGCCTCGGTGATCTCGGGCTGCGGGTGCGCCACTACAGCGTGCTGCAGGCGTTGGCCGACAACGGCTCCATGTCGCAGCTGGCACTCGGCACGTACCTGCGCATCGACCCGGCCACCATGGTCACCAGTCTGGACGACCTGGAGCGGGCTGGATACGCCGTACGGGAGAGGGATGCCCGCGACCGGCGCCGGTACGTGGTGAGGACCACGGACGCCGGCCGCGAGATCCTTGCCGGCGCCAACCGAAGGCTCATCAGTCTCGATTCGGACGTCCTGGCCGACCTGAGTGCCGCCGACCGCCAGGCGTTGCATCGGATGATGAACGAGCTGGCGTCCGGCCCCACTCTCCCCCCTATGTTCGACGCTGTCCGCGACCAGGCCGGGGCAGGGAAGATGCAGGGCGCTGGTTCACGGGTGGGGCCCTCGGAGGACAGCTAGGAGCGCGGCCGGTGAGGGCAGGCGCAGACGGTCTGTGCGGCTGCTGAACAGGTGCGCGCGACGGCGGCAGACAGCGGCCCCGAGGTCGTCCGTCCACCGACCCGGGGCGCATTCGCCGACTGGAGTGGGTGTGGTCGGCTGTCCTGAGCGGCGCTTGGTGGCTGTCTGCGGTGGAATGGGGCTGTTGGCCTCGCTGCCTGGGGCGGCGGGGGGAAGCGGCCTGGAGGAGTCGATCATGAACGCGCGACCGGGCAGCTCTGAGCTCCGTGGGTGGTCTGCGGCGGGTGGTGCACGGGTTGTGCTGGATGGGCGGGGTGTTATCGCCGAGTGGAGTGTGCAGGCGCAGGAGCTGCTTGGCTATCCGGCGGATGAGGTCGTGGGCCGTCCTGTGACGGCGCTGCTGTCTGCCGGGGAGCGGTCGGCGTCCGCGGGCCTTATCCGGGAGGTGCCGGGCCCTGGTGAACGGTTGGCTGCCCGGCATCGGGACGGGCGCCTCCTTGATGTCCGGGTGCAGGTGCGTCTCCTGGTGGCAGAGGGCACTGTGGGCTGGGCAGTGGTTCTGAAGGCCGTGGACGGCACCGATGAGCAGGTGCTTGATACGGCGCTGCTGAGGGCGCTGCTGACCGAGTCCCCGCTGGGTGTGCAGGTCCTCGACCCCGGGCTGCGGGTTCTGCGGCTGACTCTTGCCGGGCCGGGGGCACAGGGGGCGGTGGGCCAGGAGGCCATCGGGCGCCTCGCTCGTGAGGTGGCACCGGGCGTGATCGATGACGCTGCGGAGCGCGTCATCCGGTCGGTGCTGGAGACCGGTGAGCCGGTGACCGACTACGAACACATCGGCCGCCCCCCGTCCGATCCTGATCACGATCACGTGTACTCGGTGACGCTGCTGCCGCTGAAGGATGAGAACGGAAGCGTTCTGGGGGTGTGCCTCACGTCGGAGGACGTGTCCGAGCGGCACCGGGCACAGATGCGCCTGGCTCTGCTGGTGGAGGCGGGCACCCGGATCGGTACGACGCTGGACGTGATGACGACGGCGAAGGAGCTGGCCGTGGTCTCGGTGCCGGGCCTTGCCGATGTCGTGGCGGTCGACGTCCTGGACGATGTGCTCCACGGTGAGGCGTCCCCGCCCGGGCCGGTGAGCGCCGAGGCGCTCGTGCGCCGCGCCGCATTCCATGCTGCCGAAGGGCTGGACGTCCAGCCGGTATACGCTCCGGACGAACTGGTCCCGACCTACCCGCCGTTCTTCACCGCGTGCCTGACAGACCTGCGGCCCCGCCTGCTGCGCGACCTCAAAGCCGACCGCCAGTGGTCCACCCTTGAGCCTCACCGGGCCGAACTCGTGCGCAGGGCCGGCACCCACTCCATGATGGTCGTACCACTCACCGCCCGCGGTGTGATGCTCGGCATCGCCAGCTTCTACCGGACCACCAGGACCACCGATCCCTTCGAGGAGGACGACCTCACCCTCGCCACCGAACTCGCCGCCCGGGCGGCCGTCTGCATCGACAATGCGCGGCAGTACACACGCGAGCGAAGCGCCGCACTCATCCTGCAGCGCAGCCTGCTGCCGCGGCGCGTCCCGGCCCAGAACGCGGTGGAGGTGGCCTGGCGCCACGAGCCCTCCCGCAACGTCGGGGACTGGTTCGATGTCATCCCGCTCTCCGGCGCGCGGGTAGCACTCGTGGTGGGCCGCCTGGTCGGGCAGAGCATGCAGGCAGCGGCGGAAATGGGCCGGCTGCGCAGCGCCATCAACACCCTGGCCGCACAGGACCTGGCCCCCGACGAACTCCTCGCCCAGCTCAACGACCTGGTGACCGGCCAGGCCGATGCCCGGCCTCCCGACGACACCCCGGCAGGGACACCTCTGGCAGGAGCCACCTGCCTCTACGCGGTCTACGACCCCATCTCCCGACGCTGCACCTTCGCCCGGGCCGGCGGCCTGGCACCCGTGATCATCAAGCCCGACGGCACGGTGGAACTGCCCGACGTCCCGTCCGGCCCACCACTGGGCAGCGGCCGTCCGCCCTACACGACCCTCGAAGTGGAACTACCGCAGGCAAGCGCCATCGTCCTGTCCACCAGCAGCCTCGTCCAACACGGAGACCCGCAGACCGTGCCGGCCGGCCTGCAGCAGATCCTGGCCAACCCCCACCGGCCCATGGAAGACACCTGCGACGCCCTGGTCCGCGCACAGCAGGACAACGGGCAGGACAGCATCACCCTGCTGCTGGCACGCACCAAAGACCTCGGCGAAGACCAAGTCGCGGCCTGGACCCTGCCAAACGACCCCGCAGTCGTCACCACCGCCCGCACGCTGACCCGCCGGCAACTCGCCAACTGGAGCCTGCAAGAACTGGAGCCCACCACCGAACTGATCGTCAGCGAACTGGTCACCAACGCCATCCGCTACGCCGACGGCCCCATCCACCTACGCCTCGTCCGCGACCTCACCCTCATCTGCGAAGTCACCGACAACAGCAGCACCGCCCCACACCTGCGCCACGCGTACGACACCGACGAAGGCGGCCGGGGTCTCTTCCTCATCGCCCAGCTCACTCGCCGCTGGGGCACCCGATACGCCGCACGAGGCAAGACCATCTGGGCCGAACAGACCCTCCCCCCGACCAAACACGATGAAGCCCAAGCCGCTTGATCACCCGCGAGTTCCGTCCAGCTGGCCACGCGGGACCAGGACGCCCCGGGATCCTGCTGTCGTCGGCAGTGTCATTGCGCACAGCTCAAGCAATTGGACGGCGGCACCCCTGTTGCCATGGGCTGGTCAGTCCGCGCCCCAGATGTCCTCCAAGAAGCGGTTCGCCTGGCGCAGTCCGGTGAACCAGGCATCTGCGTCGCCGGCCGATGTGCCGGTGCGGCTGGCGAAGATGCCGGTGAGGGCACGCCGTACCTCGGGCGCCATCCTGGTGGCGTCGCCGCAGACGGGGACCACGGCCTGATCCTGCAGCAACGTGCGGGACCTGGCGCCCGGCCATAGGTACCACTGGTGGGGCGGTACTGGCCTTCGCCGCCCCCGCCGTCGTCAAACCTCACGCCTGCCAACCGGTTGACGCTCGCGGCGGGTCGCGGATCCTGCTCAAGTGCAACTGGGATGATCCGCCCATGCCGCCGAGGACACGCACCCCTGAAGGCTCGACCAAGGCGCGACTCGTTCTGCTGACACTCGCGGCCGGTCAGTTCCTGATGGCGCTCGACAGTTCTGTCATGAACGTATCCATCGCGACAGTGGCCGACGACCTGGACACCACGGTGACGGGCATCCAGGGCGCCATCACGGCCTACACCCTCGTGATGGCAATGTTCATGATCCCCGGCGGCAAAGTCGGGGCGCTGATCGGCCGCAAACGCGCGTTCATGGTCGGCTGCGTCATCTATGGCTGTGGCTCCCTCACCACTGCCCTGGCACCCAACCTGCCCGTGCTGCTGCTCGGCTGGTCGTTCCTCGAGGGCGTCGGGGCGTCGCTCATCCTGCCTGCGATCGTGGCGCTCGTGGCCGGCAACTTCCCCGCTGAACGCCGTCCCGCCGCCTACGGACTCGTCGCCGCAGCGGGGGCCGTGGCGATCGCGCTCGGGCCGCTCATCGGGGGTGTGGCGACGACCTACTTCTCCTGGCGGTGGGTCTTCGCCGGTGAAGTTCTGGTGGTGCTCGGCATCCTGGTTCTCGCCCGCCGCATCGTTTCCGTGCCGATCGGCGAACGCCCGCGCATCGATCTCGTCGGCGTCATCCTCTCTGCCCTTGGACTCGGGATCTTCGTCTACGCGGTACTCCGCTCGGACGAATGGGGTTGGTTCCGGCCCAAGCCCGACGCGCCGTCATGGCTAGGGATTTCACTGGTCGTGTGGCTGATGCTGGCGGGTCTGCTTCTGATCTGGCTCTTCCTCCGCTGGGAAGCCCACCTCGTGGAACGGCGCAGGGAGCCACTCGTAGACCCCGCCATGCTGGAGAACAAGCAGCTCACCGGCGGCCTGACGATGTTCTTCTTCCAGTACCTCGTGCAGATGGGCGTGTTCTTCGTCGTACCGCTGTACCTGTCGGTCGCCCTGGGACTGTCCGCACTCAAGACCGGTGCCCGCCTCCTGCCGCTTTCGCTGACGCTGCTCGCGGCCGCGATCCTGATCCCACGCTTCCTCCCGGACATCTCACCACGGCGGGTGGTGCGGCTCGGGATCCTCGCACTGCTCACAGGGGCGGTGGTCCTGATGGCCGCGCTCGACGCGAACGCCGGTGCGGAAATCGTCACCATCCCCCTTCTGTTGATTGGCCTCGGTGTGGGCGCACTGGCCTCCCAGCTTGGGTCGGTCACTGTGTCCGCAGTGCCGGAGAAACAGAGCGCAGAAGTCGGCGGCGTCCAGAACGCCGTCACCAACCTCGGTGCCTCGATCGGTACGGCACTCGCCGGGTCGATCATGATCGCGACGCTCACGTCCTCGTTCCTCACCAGCGTCGAACAGAATCCGGCGGTCCCGGCCGACGTCAAGAGCCAGGCGACCGTGCAACTCCAAAGCGGCGTGCCTTTCTTGTCGGATGCCCAGCTCAAAGCCGCCCTCGATGAAGCGGGCATCAGCGCCGAGGTGACCCAGGCCGCGCTCGACGCGAACGTCGAAGCCCGGCTCGACGGACTGCGTGCCGCACTCGCCATCCTCGCCCTCACCGCTCTCCTCGCCATGTTCTTCACGCACCGGATCCCGACGACCCAGCCCCGTTCGACCGAGGCGTAGTCACGGATGGCCAAGTCAAGTGCCGGACGTATGCGCCAAAGCGTGGCACCGGCTGCGCCGACGGACGCCGCACGTTCCCGAACCGAAAAGCTCAGTAGTGCCGTCCTGCCAAAGGCTCGCTACGCGCGGACGTGGTGCTGAGCGCACCGGAGGACGAGCTGCCGGTGCTGTTCCATTTGTCCACGGACAGTGGGACGTCCGGGTGAGCGGACAGCCCGTACTTCAAGGCCATTGACATCGGAGGCACATCTGCCCCGACGAGGTGTGTGGTGCCGTTGCCCGCCCGCACCTGCGTCGGGAGTGCGCCCCAATGCCGACGGAATACGGTGCTGAAGTGTCGGGCGTCTGAATAGCCGCAGGAGCGGGCGATTGCCGCGACGGACAGCGAGCGCAGGGCGGGATCAGCCAGACGCTGCGCGGCGACGCCGAGCCGATAGCGGGTCAGGTAGGCGTTGATCGTAAATCCGGCCGCCTGGTGAAACAGCCGTGCCGCGTGACGTTCGCTTAGATGGACCTGGGCGGCGACGTCTCGCACCCGCACCGGGCGGTCGAAGTTGTCGTCGAGGTAGCGGGTCATCCTTGCCACGGCCGCCGCCGCGCGTCCGCCTGGTGGTGGGACCGGGTGCGGGGCGGCGGAGTGGTCGGCAATGGCGCGGGCGCTGCCGAGTATCAGTGCCGAGCCGAGGGCGGTCAGCAGGTCGGTGCTGCCGGGTCCCTGTGTCGCGGCCTCCTCGGCGAGTGTCGCCAGCAGTCGGGGGAGGGGGGTTGCGGCGGCTGGGACGACTTGGCGCGGGCCGGTCGCGAAGGCGTCCAGCAGGGCGAGGGTGTCGGAGGAATCTGGTCTGGTGCCGCGTGGACCGCGTTCGGGGACCATCGTCCAGGACCAGAAGACGATGCCGAGCGGGTCGAGGGCGTCGGTGGTGATCTCGTGGATGTCGCCGGGGCGGGCCACGAACAGCTCGCCGGTCCCGACCGGGTACTCCTGCACCGCGGTCCGGAATGTTCCGCGCCCGGTGTAGGCGTAGCAGAGCTCGTAGTAGGAGTGGCTGTGCCAGTAGTTGCGCCATGGCTCGGGCGGGTAGAAGCCCCAGTCGAGGAACTCGATGCGCTGTCCGGCCAAGGTGACACCCAGCCGCACGGTGTTGAGCAGGGGAATGGTGGCGCCCGCCCGGGCCAGTTCGGTCACCTTGGCTCGTCCGTCCCGTCTGTCCTGCGCGCGCTGGGGTCGATCCCGCGCAGCATCATGCCCTGGCCGAGGGACCAGGTGTGCTCGTCTGCGGTGGGCCGGTCCTGCGGATCGCGGAACTGTACCAGCCAGGTGGTGCGGGCCTCGGAGGAGGTGTTCAGCCCCGAGCCGTGCACGGTGAGGTAGGTGAAGAACAGGACGTCTCCGGCTTCGGCCGGGCATGCCTGGGCGTCCTGAATCCGCCAGGTGTCGGGTGGCAGGTGCCAGCTGCCGCCCTCGATGTGGGGCAGCGGTCCGTTGCGGTGGCTGCCGGGGACGGCCCGGATGCAGCCGTTTTCCTCTGGAGCGTCGTCGAAGTGGAAGACCGCGGCGGCGACGGTGTGCTTGGCGTGCGGAAAGAAGGGGTGGTCCTGGTGCAGGGGGAACGGCGAGCCGGTCTCCGGCGGTTTGATGAACATCTTGGTGTGGTGCAGTTGGACGTTGGGCCCGCCGAGCAGCGCCGCCGCGACATCGGTGAACCGGGGGTCGACCAGCAGCCGGGCGAATGCGGCCGAGTGGAACTGGGTGTCGTGGGCGTGCTTGAGGGCAGTTCGTGCGGCGGGCGTGCCCGCGATGGCGCGCGCACTGGCCCAGGTCGCGTCGACATCGGAGTTGAGGCGGGCGGCAAGAGCATGGCACTCCTCCCGCATCGCCCGCGCCTCCTGCTTGCTGATCAGGTTCTTGACGAGGAGGAAGCCGTTCTCGTGGTACGTAGCGAGGTCGTCTGGGCTAAGGGGTTCGGTCATGGCCTCGACGGTAGGCGCGGGGGACGGGCCGGGCCGAGGGGCGATGCGGACAGACCGGTGGGCTATCCGGACATTGGCACCCGCCCGAACGGTCCCCAGGCGGCCGAGTCGCCTGTCCCGTCGAGGTACCGCTCCCGACGAGCTTCTCCAACTGCTTGATGTGCGGGGTGGTGACCCTCACGCAGCCCTCGTCATCGGGCGCTCGATGATCCGGCCCAGAGGGTGCCACTCGCCCTGGGCTAGGACCGAGGCTCGACCGATCGACGCTGCACCACCTGCCCCCGCAGGAGGCCTTCTGCGACGAGCTGCTCGCCGAACTGCTGACCGTCGATGGTGACGATGACGTGGCCGTGGTGGCCGTGCGGCTGCCCGCCGCTCCCTGACGCCCGCGCCGTCGCCGTGGCCCGGCCCGGGGGTCAGGCCCGGGGAACCGGCGTCGGCGTCACGGTCGCCGTGAACGCGCAGGCCTCGTTCTGCACCGCCGTGACGCGCACCAGTGCCGTACCAGGGCCGTCGTCCACGGGTCCGCGGCCGTCGCCGGGCAGGCCGCCGTCGCCGCGGCCGGACTCCACACCGGAGGGCCCGACGTGGATCCAGCAGGGCGCGTCGAGTTCCACGTACTGGGCGAACTCAGCCTCCATGGCCGTGGCGATCACCGGCCGTGGGTGGGCCTGGGCGTGGGTGGCCTGTCGGGCCGCTTCGAGCAGGAGCATGCCCGGGGCGTGGTCGACCGGGTGGTCGAAGAGCGCCGGATGGGTGAGGTCGACGCGCAGCTGATGGAGTGCGGGGGAGTTGGTCGGGGACAGCACGACGTTCGCGAACCCGGTCCGGGCGACCGAGGCCGGCGCGGTCGGCGGGGCGAGGGGGATGGCGCGCCGGTAGGCCTCGTCGATGTCGGCGTAGGGGCCGCGCAGCCGTGGGTAGACGGCCGGCGGCAGGTCGGCGAAGCGGGTGAACGCGGTGCCCAGCGGGCGGTCGTCGACGGACAGGTCGACCCGCATGTCGACGGAGACCAGCCGGCCGGCGCGACGGACCACATCCGGGCAGGTGACCCGCATTTCCACCTCGGCCGGGGCGTCCGACACCGCCAGCGCGGCCGCGTCGATCTCGTACCGGAAGCGGCTCCACACCTGCCGGTGGCCGAAGGGGACGCCGTAGGCGACGTGGCTCAGCAGCGGCACGCTCTGGCGGACCGACTCCGCCACGAGCATCGGGTTGTGGAACCCTCCCACCGGCCCGTAGAAGGGGTGGGTGGTCGGCCACCGGGCGGTGACGCGGTGGCGGTCCGGTCCGGCGGGGCTCCAGCCGGTCAGCAGGACCTCGGACTGCGCCGACTTGTGCACGTACTCGCGAGGAACCGCGGTGGCGAACGAGGTGTGTGTCGCCGGGTTCGAGGCGGTGATCGACATGTGGAATCCCCCAAGGAAGTGTGTGCTGTGCACCGTTGTGACGTGCGTACAGGTGTTCGTCCCTCGAAGAAAATAAAGAGTGCTCGTTTTGTTTTAGGCTTTCTTGCAGCAAAGGAACAGTCAGCGATGAGTAAAACGCTGAGGAGAAAGTACGAAGGGTCCGTTCATCGCGGGCAAGTGGGAGGCGGCGTTCCGATGCGGCTGGCCTGGTGGCGATCAGGCGGGTAGCGTAGGGAACGTTCTGTTTCTTTGGGGGTTCCGATGGCTCAGCGGCCGAAGCAAGAGCGTGCTGTCCAGACCCGTGAGTCGCTGCTCCGCGCGGCTGCGGAAATCTTCGACGAGGTGGGCTTCGCCGGCGCCAGCATCAGCCGCATCCTCAAGAAGGCCGGACTGACCGCCGGGGCCCTCTACTTCCACTTCGACTCGAAGGAGGAACTGGCGCGCGCGGTCATGAACGCGCAGCCCCAGTCGATCATCCCGTGGCTGGAGTCCGAGGGACTGCAGCGGCTCGTCGACATCACCATGGTCTGGGCGTACCAGCTCCGGGTGGACCCGCTTCTGCGGGCAGGCGTGCGCCTCACCGGCGAGCAGGGCTCGTTCGGCGTGAAGGACGCCACTCCGTACCACGAGTGGAGCCAGATCATGACCGAGTGCCTCGAATCGGCCCGCGCGAAGGGCGAGTTGCAGGCCGGCGTCGAGCCCGCCGAGCTGGCCGAGTTCGTGGTCGAGGCGTGCACCGGCATGCAGATGTACTCGGCCGTCGCCAGCGAGGCGCGGGCGGACCTCGCCGGCCGCGCGGTACGGATGTGGCGGTTGCTGCTGCCCGGGGTCGCAGTCCCGGCCGTCGTCGCCCGCACCGAGGTGAACCCGGACCGGATCCGGGACCTGCTCCGGGCGGCGAGCACCGCGGCCGCCGCCGCGAACGGGAAGGTCCCGGAGGGCGTCGAAGAGTCCGCAGGCGGGGAGAGCACCGGCGCGGCCGGCTGAGGCCGTGCTTCCAGTACCGCGGCCGAGCCCGCGGTCTCACCGAGGGGGATCACATGAGTCAGGGTCTGGCGCATCTGCGCCTGGGCGCGGTGAACATCGACGGCGTCATGCTGAACGACACCTTCAGTCCGGTCCTCCACCACTTCCTGGTGAGCCGCGGCTGCGTGTACACCGCCGAGCTGGAGCGCACGATCTTCTCCCAGCCCCGCGCGGTCGCGGGGCGGCTGCTCGCCGAGGCGGGGGGTGGCTCGATGAGCGGCGAGGAAGCGCTGGAGGCGTACTTCGAGGAACGGGCGCGGTATCTGAGGACCCGTCCGGTGCGGGTGAACGAGGGCGCTGTCGCCCTCGTGGGGCTGCTGCGCGGCCTGGGGTTGCGCACCGTCTGTTACGGCGGTCTGGGCAAGGACCACTTCGACGCCTTCCTCGGCGAGCACGCGGCACTGTTCGACGCGCCCGGCTACATCTGCACCGATTCCTTCCGGCCGGGCCTGCACGAGATTGCCACCGAGTACTTCGGGGTCGAGCACGACGAGGTTCTGATCGTCGACGACGTCGCCCGGGTCGCCGAGGAGGCGCGGCTGCTCGGCATGCCGTTCGTCGGCCACCCGAGCCGCTTCGAGCACAGCTTCCAGCGGCAGTTGATGCGCGAGGCCGGGGTGCGTCACCTGGTGGATTCGCTGCACGCGATCGACGAGGACCTGCTGCGGACGCTCGACAGCGAGGCGGCGGCCGGCACGGCTTGGGCCGCCTGACGGCCGGCACCGCGTTCCACGAGGCACACGGCGAGGTCCGTGCCCGCGCGGGGCGCGGACCTCGCGCGCAGGCAACCGACTTCACGACGGCAAGGGGGCACAGTGGGCATGAGTGGTGCAGGGCGGCTGCTGGACGGCAAGGTGGCCATGATCACCGGGGCGTCCAGCGGCATCGGGGCGGCGGCCGCCCGGCTGTTCGCCGAGGAGGGGGCCGCGGTGGTGGTCGTCGCCCGGCGCAAGGACAGGCTGGACGACCTCGTCGCGGAAATCCGCGCAGGCGGGGGGCGGGCCGTCGCGGCGGCCGGCGACGTGACGGACCCGGACGACGCCGAACGGGCGGTGGCGGTCGCCGTCGACGCCTTCGGCACCCTGAACGCGGCGTTCAACAACGCCGGTTACGCCACCGCGGGGACGCCGCTGCACGAGATCGACGACGCGACGTACGAGCGCACCGTCGACGTCAATCTGCGCGGCGTATGGAACTGTCTGCGGCACCAGATACCGGCGATGCTCGCGGGTTCGGGGGGCTCTGTGGTGAACACGTCCAGCGTGGCCGGGATGAAGGCCACCGGCGCCTCGGCCGCTTATGTCGCCGCCAAGCACGCGGTGATCGGACTGACCAGGGCGGCCGCGCTGGACTACGGGCAGCGGGGCGTCCGCTGCAACGCGCTGGTCGTGGGCAGCACTCGCACCGAGATGATGGAGGGCGTGCTGCAGGCGTGCCCGGAGCTCGAGGAGGTCTTCATGGCCGACTCGGTGCAGCGGCGGATCTCCGCGCCGGCCGAGGTGGCCCAGGCCGCGGCCTGGCTGTGCAGCGACCGTTCCTCGTTCGTCACCGGCACGGCGATGGCCGTCGACGGCGGTTCGACCGCGGTGTAGCCGTGCGACGCCGTGCGCCTGTGGCCGGGCCGCCCAGCCGGGCCAGGCGTACGGGCTGGCACCCGCACCCTCGGATCCCGAAGAGTCCCTGTCTCGGGGATGGCAGCGCCCCCTTCCCGTGAAAGAATAGCGAACGATCGCTTTTCTTTCTGCGGAAAAAGTGGGGATGTCTCCGGCAGGCCCACACGGCCCGGCCGGGGCTCGGCCCCCGAGGGAGGAACGAGGAGATGGTTGTCCAGGAGAGGGCGGTGCGCACACGCAGAGGGCTCGTCCAGGCCGCCGCCCTGGAGATCGACCGGGTCGGCTACGAAGGAGCCCGGCTGTCCCGGATCTGCGCGTCGGCATCCGTCTCGATGGGGGCGCTGACCTTTCACTTCCCGTCCAAGGCCGCCCTGGCGGACGCGCTCCAGGAGGAGGGCCGGGCGATCGCCCGGACGCTCGTGGGCCGGGTCCTGGAGTCGCGCGAGCCCACGCTGCGCGCGGTGGCCGAGCTCACTGTCGGGCTCGCCGGACTGCTGGAGGAGAGCGTCGTCGCCCGCTCGGCCGCGCGGCTCGCCAGGGAGCGGCCGGAGGAGCCGGACCGGTGGACGCAGGTCTGGCTGCCGGCCGTGCAGGACCTGCTGGAACGCGCCCGCGAGGGTGGCCGGCCACGGCTCGCGGTCCGCCCCGAGGCGGTGACCGCCCTCGTCAGGTACCTGCTGACGGGCGCTGAGGCGCAGATACGCGGCGCGGGAGCGCCGGTGGTCGGTGCGGGTGCCGGGAAGGTGGCCGACCAGGTGGAGGGGATCTGGCGGCTGGTCCTCGACGGCGCGGCGACTCAGGGCGGCTGACCCGGCTCTCGATCGTTCTGTTTCAGCAAGAAACGACCCAGCCTAGAAAAACATAGCGAGTATTCGGTATGGTTTCCTGGTGTGAGGGCGCGCACCGCCCTCGCATCGCGTATCGACAGATACGCGTCAATCGAGGCAGGGGGAGCGTGAGATGCCAGCAGTCGTGAGCGCCGTCGGCCGGCCCGCCGAGGCGGCGGTGGACGTCGCAGTCGTGGGCGCGGGACCCGCCGGGCTGTACGCCGCGTACTACGCCGGGTTCCGCGGCCTGTCGGCGGTGGTCGTCGACGCGCTCGACGAGCCCGGCGGCCAGGTGTCCGCTCTCTATCCGGAGAAGCTGCTGTACGACGTGGCCGGCCACCCCGCCGTCAAGGGGCGGCAGTTGATCGACAACCTGCTGGAGCAGGCCGCCCCGTTCGGTACGCGGTACCTGCTCGGCCGGACGGTGGTCGGCCTCGCCCGCCGAACCGGAGGCTGGACCCTGAGCACCGACGACGGCGGCAGAGTGGACGCCGGAGCCGTGGTGGTCGCCGCCGGGCTCGGCAGGTTCGTGCCCCGCAGGCTGCCCTGCTCGGTGCCGTACGAGGGCAGGGGCGTCGCCTACCACGTCCCGCGCCCGGAGGCGCACGCAGGACGGGACGTGGTCGTGGTCGGCGGCGGCGACAGTGCCGTCGACTGGGCACTGGCCCTGGCCCCGCTGGCCCGCAGCACGACCCTCGTCCACCGGCGCGGCACCTTCCGCGCCCACGAGTACAGCGTGCGGCAGCTGTACGCCTCCGCCGTCCGAGTCGTCACCGAGGCCGAGGTGGTCGCCTGCCACGGTACCCAGCGGCTCGAACGGGTCGAGATCCGGCGAGGCGACGAGGCGTTCACGCTGCCGGCGCAGGCGCTGGTCGCCGCCCTCGGCTTCACCTCCGGCCTCGGTCCCGTCGCCGAGTGGGGAATCGACCTGGAGCACCGCAGGATCCGGGTCGACCGGTCCATGAGCACCAACCTGTCCGGCGTCCACGCGGTCGGCGACGTGTGCGCCTACCCGGGCCGCGTCCCGCTGATCACCGTCGGCTTCGGCGAGGCCGGCAACGCCGTGAACCACGCGGCCGTGGCCCTGCGCCCCGGCGTACGGCTCGCGCCCGAGCACTCCTCCGACGCGTTCCCCGGTGCGCGCGACCTCGCAGCCGTCCCGTCCGCGTCGGCCGCGTAGCACCGGCGCCTCGGTCACCGCATCGCGTCCCGCGCGCCGGGATGTCCGACCCGCCTCAAGGGGGCCGCACAGCAATGCCGCTCAACAAGCTCACCCTCATGCCCGACAGGGTGGAGATCCTGCTGCCCGAGGGCTCCTGCCTCACGGACATCGAGTACGAGAGGCCGGAACAGCTGATCCCGTTCGGCTGCCGCTCAGGGGCCTGCGGCGCCTGCGTCATCGAAGTCCTCGACGGCTCCGCGTCGCTCGGGGAGGCCGATCCCGACGAGACGGACTTCCTCGAGGACCTCGGCAGGGCCGACGGGAACCACCGGCTCGCCTGCCAGTGCCGCCTCCTGGGCGCCGCGACCGTCCGCGTGGCACAGCAGTGAGCGCGGGCCGGCACGACACCGCCTCGCCCCACCACCTCCGTCGAGGAATCCCCTGCACCAGCACACCGTGATCCCCGGCGTCGTGGACGGCACGGTCACGTCCTCCGTGGACGCCGACGGCACCGTCTCGTTCCGGATCGCGATCCGCGAGACCGGCCTGCGGCCCGAGAAGGCCGACCACATCGAGGTCGTCCTCACCCGGCAGGACGCCCGTGCCCTCATGTCGGCCCCCGACCGGTCCGCGCCCGTCGCCTGCTCCGTCGGTGTCCGGCTGAACAGCGCGCCCTTCCCCACTCTCTCCTCCCTCTAGGAGCCCCGATGGCACTGCTCGACCAGCAAGGCACCTTGGCCCCGCCCGCCGCCGCGGCCCGTGATCCGCGCGAGTCCATGACCGTGCTCCCGGGATTCCTCCAGTTCCCGCTGACGATCCTCACGGGCAAGGCACTGCCCGGCCAGCGGTCCCCGGGCTGGACGCCCACCTTCCACCTGGTGACGGCCACGACGTCGATGGTCGCCGGTGTCCTCGTCAGCACGCTGGCCTACGTCCTCGGCGGGCCGTTCCTGCTGCTGCTCGCGGCCGGCTGGGCGGTGACGCTGCACGGGATGCGCAACCTGCGGATGATGATCTACCACCAGTGCTCGCACCGGAACATGTACCGCCGCCGCAAGCCGGACCGGGCCATAGGCCACGCCGTGTCCAGCCTCCTGATCATCCAGAACTTGCAGCGCTACAGCCGCGAGCACGTCAGCGACCACCACGCGCTCGACCACATGACGCTGAAGGACCCCACGGTCCAGGCCTTCCTGGTCAGCCTGGGCCTGCACCCGGGCATGCCCCGCCGCCGGATGTGGCGCCGGCTCCTCGGCAAACTGGTATCCCCGCGCTTCCACTTCGCCTTCGCCGTCTCCCGTGTGCGCTCCTTCTGGAGCGAGTCGGCGCGCACCGAGAAGGTGGCGGCCCTCACCCTCTACGGCACACTCGCCCTCGTCACGGCGGCGACCGGCACCTGGCCGGCCCTGCTCGTCGTCTGGTTCGTGCCGCTCGTCCCGCTGTTCCAGGTCAGCAACACCCTGAGGCTGTGCGTCAAGCACACCTTCCCCGAGCCCGGCCTCGAGGACCGGCGCAGCCGGGCATACTTCGCCTCGCTGACCATCGCCATCTTCCTCGGCGACCCGACCCCCGCGCCGCAGATGCCCGCCGGGCGCCGCGCCCTGGCGTGGACGCGCTGGACCCTGCGGCTGCTGTTCCTGCACGCCCCGTCCCGCTACCTCGTGCTGACCGGCGACACCGTGGTCCACGACTTCCACCACCGTCACCCGCGCGCCGTCGACTGGCCGAACTACGTCTTCGCCCGCCAGGAGGACGCCGCACGCCTCGCGCCGGGGCAGCCGCCCTACCACGAGGTCTGGGGTCTGGTGTCCGCGATCAGCCACGTATTCGACTCGCTCGCCGCCGCCGACCCCGAGGAGTTCGACGTCGACCGGCTGAGGTCCGTGAGCAAGCGGGAGCTCTTCGCCGCCTTCGACGACTGACCGCACAGCCACCCGCACCCCACCAACGACCCCGAACCAGGAAGCTCGATGCGTACTCCGCCGAACCAGCACTCCGCACCTCGTACGGTCGTCCTCGGCGTGGCGGCCAGCGACAGCCACGCGGTCGCCAACCACCTCATCGCCCACTCCCTGCGCGGCCTCGGCTACCACGTCGTCAACCTCGGCACCTGCACGGCCGTCGAGGAGTTCGCCGAGGCCTGCGAGCAGTACCCGCACGCCGAGGCCGTCGTCATCGGCAGCCTCAACGGCCATGTCCACGAGGACCTGCGCGGACTCGACCAGGCCAAGCGGTCGGGCCGGATCACCTGCCCGGTCGTCGTCGGCGGCAACCTCTCCGTGGGCAGCCACAAGGACGCCTCGGCCCACGACCGCCTGTACGCCGCCGGAGTGGACCACATCCTGTCCGACGCCGCCGAACTGCCCCGCCTGCTCGACCGGTTGCGGATCGCCCGCCGCGGTGCCCGGCTCACCGACCTGGCGGCGTCATGAGCGTCACGTCCGTCCCGTCCGCCGGCGCGACCTCGCTGCCCACGCCGTCCCAGTCCGCCGCGTACATCGCCGCACTCGGCAAGCCCACCGCCGCCGAGATCCTCCAGGACTGCAAGGACCGGGGCCGGGTGGCCCTGCAGCCGCGCTGCGGCGTCGGCGGCCACGAGGAGATGAAGCGGCTTCTGACGACCTTGGAGGAGGAAGCCCGCCCCGACATCCTGACGCTGACCATCGACTCCCACACCCGCCTCAAGCGGTTCGGCGAGGCCCGCCGCACCCTGCACCTGCGGCCGGCCGACCTCAACGGCTACCCGCTGGTCGCCCACGGCTGGCAGCGCGGCCGTGAACTGAACGAACTGGTCGACGCGCCGCTGGAGATCCGGCACGGATCCCCCGACGCCCGCCTCCTCTTCGACGTCTCCGTCGCCTCCGGCATCACCTCGTTCGAGGGCGGCGGCATCTCGTACAACCTGCCCTACTCCAAGGCCGTGCCGCTCGCCGAGTCCCTGACGGCCTGGCAGGACGTGGACCGCGCCTGCGGCGAACTCGCCGAGCACGGGGTGATCGTCGACCGGGAGCTGTTCGGCACCCTGACCGCGGTGCTCGTGCCGCCGTCGATCAGCCTCGCCGTCAGCGTGCTGGAGGCGGTGCTCGCCACCCGGGCCGGTGTCCGCTGCGTGTCCGTGGCCTACCCGCAGGGCGGGCACCTCGTCCAGGACGTCGCGGCCCTGCGCAGCATCCCGGTCCTCGCCGAGCGCTACCTCCCGGCCGGCGTCCAGGTCCACGCGGTGCTGCACGAGTTCATGGGTGTCTTCCCCCGCAAGCGCGACAACGCCGAGGACCTCATCCTCTACGGGGCGCTGGCGGCCCGGCTCGGCGGGGCCTCCAAGCTGATCACCAAGACGTACCAGGAGGCGTACGGCATCCCCGACACCGCGGCCAACGTGGCCGGTCTGCGGCTGGCCGGCCGGGCCAACTCGCCGCTGCTGGACTTCGTCACCGTCGACGACGGCCAGGTCACCGAGGAGCAGGGGTGGATCCTCGACGAGGTCGCCGATCTCGTCGAGCCGCTGCTGCAGCGCCCCGATCTGATCGAGGCGGTCGTCGAGGCGTTCGCCGAGGGGCGGCTGGACATACCGTTCAGCGCCAGCCGTTCCGCCCGCTCCGACGTCATCCCGCGGCGCGACGCCACCGGTGCCATCCGCTACCGGACCGTCGGCGCCCTGCCGTTCGCCCCGGCCCGGCTGCGCCGCAACGAGGAGTTGCTGCACGCCGTGGACGGCCCCGGCGAACCGGGCATCGACACCCTGATGGCGGGCCTCACCGGCGACATCAACTACTTCCGCGGGCTCTTCCGCGAGTCCGAGCCGCACGCCGGCGCCCACGGACCCGAGCGGTCCCGGAACGCGACGGCCGCCACCCCCACCGCACCCGGCGAATCGAGGAACTGATGCGTGCCCTGCAGGTGACCCGCCCCGGCGGACCCGACGCCCTCGCCGTCACCGACCTGCCCCGTCCCGAGCCCGCGCCCGGCCAGGTCGTGGTCCGCAACGAGGCCGTCGGCCTCAACTTCATCGACGTCTACTTCCGCGACGGCACCTACCCGACGGCCTGCCCGTTCGTCCCCGGCCAGGAGGCCGCCGGAGTGGTCACCGCCGTGGGCTACGGCGTCACGGACTTCGCCCCGGGCGACCGGGTCGCGTACGCCACCCAGCTCGGCGCCTACGCCGAGTACACCGCCGTCCCGGAGCCCAAGCTGGTGCCCGTTCCCGACAGCGTCACTCTGCCCGACGCGGCAGCGGTCCTGCTCCAGGGGCTCGCCGCGCTGTACCTCAGCGGTACCACGCACCCTGTGGCGGTCGGCGAAACCGTGGTGGTGCTGGCCGCCGCCGGGGGGCTGGGGCAGCTCCTGGTGCGGCTGGCCGCACACCGCGGCGCGCGGGTCATCGCCGTCGCCTCCACCACGGAGAAGCGAGAGGCGGCCCTGGCCGCGGGCGCCCACCACGCCCTGCCCTACGGGGACTTCTCGGCCGGGGTGCGCGAACTCACCGGCGGCGAGGGCGCGCACGCGGTCTACGACTCGGTGGGCGCGGCCACGTTCGAGGAGAGCGTCAGGGCACTGCGCCGCCGGGGCACCCTCGCCGTGTGCGGGCTGTCCAGCGGCCCGGTCCCGCCGGTCGACGTCGAACTGCTTCGCACGGCGGGCTCCCTGTACCTGACCCGGCCCACCCTCGCCGACCACGTCCCGGACGCGGCCTCGCTCAGGGCGGCGGCCGCCGAGCTCTTCGCGCACGTCGCCGACGGCGTGGTCCGTCCCGGCGCCGGCGAACGGCTGCCGCTGGCCGAGGCGGCGCGGGCCCACACCCTGCTGGAGAGCCGGGCCACCACCGGCAAGGTCCTCCTCACGCCGTGACGCACCGACCGGACCCCGCCACCAGCCGTACCCCGAGCCGTACCCACAGCCGCTCCCGAAGCGGAGGAAGGACGACATCATGAGCGTCGACTTAGGCACCGAGGTGACCGCGGCCCCGTCCGGCGGCACCGCCCGCCGGGGCATCGGGGCGGTCCCGGCGCCGATGCTGATGCTGGTCGGGATGGTGAGCACCCAGCTCGGGGCCGCCTTCGCCAAGCAACTGTTCGGCACCGTGGGACCCGCCGCTATGACCGTGCTACGGCTCGGCTTCGCCGCAGTGGTGCTGCTGCTGTTCTGGCGGCCGTCGCCGCGCCTGGACCGGCGCACGGCGAGTGCGGTCGCCGTCCTCGGCATCGCCATCGCCGGCATGAATCTGTGCTTCTACCTGGCCATGGCCCGGATGCCTGTCGGGGTCGCGCTGACCGTCGGGATGGCGGGGCCCCTCACCGTCGCGGCCCTGTCCTCACGTCGGGCCCGCGACCGGCTGTGGGCGGTGCTCGCCGGGTGCGGCATCGCACTCCTCGGCTGGCAGGGCGGCGCCGCCGGGATCACCGGGCTGCTCATCGCCCTGGCCTGCGCGGTGTTCTGGGGCGCGTACGTGCCGCTGTCGGCCAGGGTCGGCGCGCTGCTGCCCGGCGGGGACGGACTCGCGCTCGCGATGGCCTTCGGCACGCTGTGCGTGCTGCCGGCCGGGCTGTCCGAGGGCGGCTCCGCGCTGGCCGACCCAGCGGTGCTCGCCTTCGGCTTCGGCGTCGCGATGCTGTCGTCCCTGGTGCCGTACACCTGCGAGATGGAGACGCTGCGCCGGGTTTCCGCGCTCGTCTTCGGGGTGCTGCTCAGCCTGGAACCGGCGATCGGCGCCCTGGTCGCCCTGCTCGTCCTGCACGAGACCATCTCGCCGCTGCAGACGCTGGGCCTCGCGGCCGTCGTCGTCGCGTCGATCGGCGTCATCCGCGGCACGCGCGGCGCCCCTCGGGACGCCACTTCACGAGACATACCGGACTCACGAGAGCAAGGACTCCGCCAATGATCGACACGGGCAGGAACGCGGCGCTGGCCGGCCGGCCTGAAGGCCTCGAACAGCTGAGGACGCTGGTGGACTCCGCGCTCGGCGCGCTCCACGACGCCTCTCTGAAGCGGGGCGGGCCGGTCGCGGCCGGCGGCCCCGGGGCGGCGGCCGACGCGATGGGCCGGTTCCTCGACGGGGGAGCGTTCCTGGCCGAGAGCCCGAGCGCCCGGCGCGTAACCGAGCTGTTCGAGGCGTACGCCGCCGGGGCGGCCGACCTCGCACACCCGGCCGCCGTGTCCCGCATGCAGTGCGCGCCCACGGCCGCCTCCGTCGCCGCCGAGCTGCTCGCCGCCGCCCTCAACCAGTCCCTGCACTCCTGGGAGAGCGGTCCCTTCGCCCTGCAGCTGGAGCGGCGGCTGATCGCGGAGATGGCGTCGTGGGCCGGCTTCGGCGCCGGGGCCTCGGGCACCCTCACACCGGGCGGCAGCATCTCCAACCTGATGGGCCTGCTGGTCGCCAGGGAGCACGCGCTGCGGGAGAGCGGCGAGGTGTCCCGCTCGGGCCTGCCGGGTCTGCGGGTCGGGCCGAGGATCCTGTGCTCGGCGGCCGCCCACTTCTCCGTGGCCCGCGCGGCCGGCTTCCTCGGGCTCGGCCAGGACGCCGTGGTGCCCGTGCCGGTGGACGACCTCGGCCGGATGCGGGTGGCCGAAGCGCGCCGCGTCCTCGACCGGTTCGGCCCCGACGAGCTCCCGCTGGCCCTGGTCGCGACGGCGGGCACGACGGACCGCGGTTCCTTCGACCCGTTGCCCGAGCTGGCCGACCTGGCCGCCGAGCGGGACGTGTGGCTTCACGTCGACGCGGCGTACGGCATCGGAGCGCTGTTCTCCCCCTCGCTCGCCCCGCTCCTCACCGGGCTGGACCGCGCCGACTCCGTCGCCTTCGACCTGCACAAGTTCGGCTGGACACCGGCCTCGTCGAGCGTGCTCCTGGTCCGCGACGAGCAGCACCTGCGGTGCCTGGACCAGCAGGCCGTGTACCTCAACCCGGCGGACGACGAGGCGGCCGGTTTCACCGCGCTGCTGGGCACCTCGATGCAGACCACGCGTCGCTCGGACGCCTTCAAGATAGCCGCGTCCCTGCTGACGCTGGGCCGGGAGGGCATGGGCGCCTGGGTAGACCGGTGCCACGGCCTGGCCCGGTACGCGGCGGCCCGTATCACGGCCGGCACGGACCTGGACCTGCTGGTCGAGCCGCTGCTCAGCACGGTGATCTTCCGCTGCCGGCCGCCCGCGCGGGGCGTGGCCGACGAGAGCGCCTGGAACGCCGCGGTCCGGCGCACGCTCATGGCGCGGGGACGCGCGCTCGTGGCCCGCACCAAGGTGGCCGGCCCGGACGGCGAGCCCCGGGTCCACCTCAAGCTCGTCTTCCTCAATCCGGCGACGACAGAGGCGGAGATCGACGAACTGCTGGCGGACGTCGCCGCCGTCGCCCGGGAACTGGCGGAGGCCCGCCCAGGCGAGGGCGGCGACGGGAGCACGTACGGCGACTGACCGGCAGGTGAGGCGACTTCAACCCCGGAGGACCACGTGGACATCCGCCAGCTCACGGCCGTTCAGAAGGCTGCCACCCTGCTCAGCTTCAGCCGGGCGGCAGCGGAGCTCAACTACGCCCAGTCCAGCGTCACCGGCCAGATCGGGGGCCTGGAGAACGCACTCGGCGTCGAGTTGTTCGAGCGGCTCTCGGGCCGCGGCGTCCGGCTTACCCAGGCCGGGGAACGATTCCTGCCGTACGCCGAGCAGTTGCTCTCCCTGGCCGACGAGGCCCGCAGTGCGACCAGGGGCGGCAGTGAGCCGGCCGGCCGGGTCCTCGTCGGAACCAAGGAGAGCATCGCGACCTACCACATGCCCCGATGCTGGAGTTCCTCCATCACCGCCACCTGGGAGGGTGCAAGTGGTGCTGCGGCCGGGTTCCGGCGAGGAGACCGTCCAGGCACTCGGCCGGGGCGCCCTCGACCTCGGACTGGTGATGGACGTGGAGACCCGGCACGCCAGCGTGGAGGCGTCGTGCTGCGCACCGAGCCCCTGGCCGCCGTCGTCTGCCCGGACCACCTGCTGGCCGCACGCCGGCTGGTGACCGCGGACCAGTTGCGTGAGACGCCCCTCCTGGTGCGGCAGGGCGGGGCCGCCCTGCCGCAGGCTGCTGGAACGGGAGCTGTGGGGCGGGCGGGAGCCCATGCCGCTGCTGGAGTCAGGGACCGTGGAGTCCGCGAAGCGCTGGGCGGCAGCCGGGCTCGGGATCGCCCTGCTGGCCGCCGTGGCCGTGGCGGACGACATCGACTCTGCGCGAACGGCACCGAGTTTCCCTCAGAGTTATCCACAGTCATCAGGTCGGTGGATCAAGGCTCAGCCCTCGTCCACCGCAGTCCCTTCCCGCCATGCGGTTGCTTCAGACCTAGACTGAGCTGCGGGAATACGACGGGGGGAGCAGAAGCATGGGTACGGGTCCCGGTAGGGATACGGGTGTGAACGGTGCAGCGGACGCCGAGTCTCCGCTGATCTGCGCGGTCCGGGCCGCAGACACCGCCTTGGTGGAGAGGCTTCTCCGGGAAGACAGCGGCCCCAACGTGGACGACGCCGCGTTCTGCCTGGCGGTCCGGGCGCACTCCGGAGCCATCGCCCAACTGCTGCTCCAGTACGGCGCGGATCCCCGCCAGAGCGCACCGGGCAGCCTGCTGCCGCTGCGCGAGGCAGTCGATTCGGGCTCGCCCGCGTTGGTCCAGGCCCTCCTGGACGACAGGATCCGGGGACGCTACGCCAAGTCGGAGCTACTGCACATGCTGGACATCGCCCGCCACTGGCGCGAGACGGGGGTCGAGGCCGAACTGCGGCGGCGCACGGGTTGCGAGGATGTTGTCACTCGGACCCGAGTCCAGGACGACGAGTTCAACAGCGTCGACGAGTTCACCCTTGACGGCATTACCGTGCGGGACGGGCATGGGGCGATCCTCACGCGCCTGGAGGAACTGCTCGGCGTCCGCACCTCGTTCGAGGAGCTCATGGACCGGGCGTTGGCCCACGCCGATCAGAACCACACGGCATGGGCAAGTGCCACCATGGTGCTGGCTCACCGGCGGGACCAGGCGACCTGGACGGCTGCTGCGGCACTGCGCACGCACACGGACCCGGTTCACCGTTTGTTGGGTGCCGAGGTGCTGCGGCTGACCCATCTCTTCGACGACAGTGACGAGGATGCGTTCGCCGGCCCGGCCCTGGACACGTTCACCGACTGGTCGGCCAAGGAGACGGACCCCGCCGTCCTCGCCGAGGTGCTGGTCGCTCTCGGAGAACACGCCGACCCCCGAGCAGAAGCGGCTCTCCTGCCCTACGGCGGCCACCATGACACCCGAGTCCGGCGCGCGGTGGCGCGCGGACTCAGTGCGTGGCCCTCGCCACCTGCCTTTTCCGATGCCGTTCGCAAGGCGCTGCGAGAGCTCATACGCGACCCGGAAGCAGGGGTGCGGCAGGACGCCTGCCTCACGTTTGCTGATGGCAAGGACCACGATCCCGTCCTCACCGAGGCCATGGCTGCTCTGCTGGACGACGAGGACCGCCGCGTCCAGGTCATCGCGGTGTACGGGCTCGCCCTCCACGACGACGAACGGTGCGTGGAAGGTGCCCGCCGACTTGGCCCGCCGCAGCCCGCCTACCCGGATGAGGAGCACTACCTCGGTGCGGCATGGCGTTACGCGCGGCGACGAGACGGTCGCTGACTCCCCTCCGCCAAGGCCGGTCAGGCGCACCGGAGCGGAAGGAATACCGCAGGGTTCGAATGACGCTCCCCACCAGATGGGGCGTCGCAGTGGACGCCGGCCCGGCGCGAGGCGTACGCCTTCGACCAGGGCCAGGCGTCCCATCGATAGCTGCGCTGTCCATGCGGAACAACCTATGCGGCGACCCTCACACCGGCCCGGTCGGGCGCGGTGGCCAGGCGGCGCTTGCGCTTCGGCATGCCGAAGGTCGGATGGGCGACGCCCCACCCGGCCCCCTTGAGTACGCCCGACTTGAGCCGCGCGGCGGTACGGCCGCCCAGGTACCAGGACTTCGACCGGACGTCCCCGTCCACCATCTGGAAGATCGCGTCCCGCCGCCCGAGGCTGATGTGGTTGCCGTGGTACTTCAGCCCGGTGGTCGGGACCTCGCAGCCCGTCAGGCGAGCGATGATCGCGGCGGTCGCCTGCATGTTGGTGAAGCCGGCCGAGGCGCAGGACATCGGCAGCGGCCGGCTGTTCTCGCCGATCGCGTGGGCGCAGTCACCGGCGGCGTAGACGTCCGGGTGCGAGACCGAGCGCATGGTGCGGTCGACGACGATCTGGCCGGTCTCGGCGACCTCCAGACCGCTGGCGGCCGCGATGGGGTGCACGGCGAACCCGGCCGACCACACGGTCACGTCGGCCGGGATGGACGTACCGTCGGCGGCGATCGCCCGAGTCGGCTCGACGGCGTCGATGCCGGTGTGCTCGTGGACGGTGACGCCGAGCCGGTCGAAGGCATGGCGCAGGTGACGGCGGGCCTTCGGAGAGAGCCAGGCGCCCAGCTCGCCGCGGGCGGCGAGCGCGACCGAGAGGTCGGGCCGGGACTCGGCGAACTCGGTGGCGGTCTCGATCCCGGTCAGCCCCTCACCGACGACCAGCACGGTGCCGCCCTCGCCCAGGTCGGCCAAGCGCTCGCGCAGACGCAGCGCCGAGGACCGGCCGGTGACATCGAAGGCATACTCGGCCACGCCGGGGACGCCATCGTGGGCTACGGAGCTGCCGAGCGCGTAGAGAAGCGTGTCGTACGCGAGCTCGCCGTCGCCGTCCTCGCCGCTCGTCACGGCGACGGTCCTGCGCTCGGGGTCGACGCCGGTGACGCGCGCCAGGCGCAGCCGCACCCCGGTGCCCGCGAATACGTCGGCGAGCTTGCGGAACGCGATGTCCTGGCCGACTGCGAGTTGGTGGAGCCGCATCCGCTCAACGAAGTCGGGCACGGCGTTGACGACGGTGATCTCGGTGTCGGCGGGGGAGAGCCGGCGGGCCAGGTTTCCGGCGGCGAAGGCCCCGGCGTATCCGGCACCGAGAACGACGATGCGGTGCTTCATGGCGTTGCTCCTGTCTCGTTCGCGTGCCCCTTGAACGAGACGGCGCCCCGATTGCTGACAGGAGCCGGGTGTGACGCGGGTCACCGAACCAAGACGAGCGGCTGAGCCTCCGACAGACGCTTGGGGCTGTCTTGGGCAGTCGAAACGGGGCGGTGGTCAACTATCGGTGACAGAATGTGTCGAAAACCGAATGAATGTTTGTATTTGGTGGCCGGCGTCCGACGTGCCCCAGGCCCCTATGTCGTCGGCCAGTACCTCGGGTTGGAACTGCACGCCCCAGACGGCCGACCCGATCCGGTACGCCTGGTGGGCGCAGCGCTCGCTGCTCAGCAGCGCGCCCTCGGGCAGCAGCCCGGGCTCCTCCCAGTGCCACTGCACCGCGCGCAGTGGCACTCCCTGACCCGCGTGGGTCGCAAACAATTCGTCGGCGACCGCGCTGTGAAGGACGGTCAGTTCGCACAGCCCACCTCCGGTCGTGCCGCATGGCGGACCTCGCCGCCGCAGGCCACCGGGGGCAGCTCCATGCCCAGGCAGATGCCCAGGGTGGGAAGGTCCCGTGCCACAGCCGAGCGCAGCAGTTCCCGCACCGCCGGCAGCCAGGGAGCGCGCTCCTCGCCGTTCGATAGGATGCGCGCCGCGCTGCACAAGGTCTGGGCGAGCAGGGCCCCCGGCGCCCGTCCAGCGCGGCTCGGTCGCCCTGATGACGCAGGAGTCCGCGCCGCCGTCGCACAGACCAGCGCCTGACCGCTCACGGCAGCACGCGCTGGCAAGCCATCCGACAGGGGTTGCATGGGTAGGTCACGCCGCTGACGTGCGGTTTGGCCGATGGCGGGAGACGGATCGTTCACGCCGGTCCTGGTGACCGGTCATGCGATCGGTCGCCCGGTCGGCAAGTCTCAATTCGCCATTTGAGTCAATTTTGAGCGATCGCCGGGAACTTGTTGATCACTCGACTTATTTAGCGGGTGCAGCTCAGGTTGCTGATCGCGGCCGTGCCGATGTATCGGACCACGCTCCTTCGCTGGTTGGCGTTATGGCGAAATCAGATTCTTTACCACGGGCCGGGCAGGAGGAAAGCTGTCCGGCGGAAGGTTGCGTCGGTAGCGTTCGCCGTGGCCGCAGCCGTTGCTCGTGCTTATTTCACCGATCGAATCGAAATAGGGGACTGGCCGATGGTGAAGCTGAGAACGGTGCTGGTCGCCTTCGAGTACGAGACCCTTCTGGCCGAGCAGGGAGCAGCATGCCCCCGTAGTCCGCCTGAAACATCGATATCGCCGGGCTCTGTGAGAATTGGAATTCATCAACTCCAGCCGATGACGCCCTTCCTGGAATGCAGGCGGCCACGTCGCCGACCCGGCGGGCAGAGATATTGCCCACTGGCACCGCCTGCGCGTTCCTCGTGCGCCGGTAGCCATCCGGTGCTGGAAAAAAGACACTGTGTGCTCGCTGAACCAACTGACGTCCGTCGGGCACACGTTGTACGTCTTTCTTATCGAAGGCATATTCCACCAGCGGTTTTCGCCGTTGAGAGGAACACGCATGACTAGCCACGCAACTGAAGTTGACCTCGAAGGTCTGCTCCGCCAGGCACTGCACGCCACAGGTACGGGTGCGCGTTGGACCTCCGGCGCGGACGAGATGTGGTGCCGTCTCACACCCGTGTCCGCGACACAGCCCGAGCAGGGTTGGAAGCTGCACGTGTCGGCGACGTCCGCCTCTGCACCGGCGGTTCTCGCGAAAGCCTTGGACGTGCTGCTGCGGGAGGGATCGGCGTTCAAGTTCGCCCGGTCTTTGGAGAAGGTGAGCGCGCTCAACTCCCGTGCCACGCCGCGGGGAAGCTCGGGCAAGTTCATCACCGTCTACCCGTGCTCCGATGAAGACGCGGCCCGGATCGCGCGGGAGCTGCACAAAGCCACGGCTGGGCTGGCCGGCCCCCGGATCCTCTCGGACCAGCCCTACACGGTGAACAGTCTGGTGCACTACCGCTACGGCGCCTTCGTCGGCCGGCGGCGGCTGTCGGACGAGGGTCTGCTGGTGTGGTTCATCCAGGATCCCGACGGCAATGCCGTGGAGGACAAGCGCACTGGCCAGTACTCTCCGCCTTCTTGGGCGGTCAGCCCCTTCCCCCCCTCGGTGCCGGCCCCGCCGGCTACGGAGAAGGCGGCGATCGGCCCGGTGGTGCTCGGAGGCCGGTTCTCGGTACGTGAGGCGATCCGGCACACGAACAAGGGCGGGGTCTACCGGGGTACGGACGTCACCACGGGCGCACCCGTGGTGATCAAGGAGGCCCGTCCGCACGTGGAGGGTGACGCGTCCGGCTGCGACGTCCGCGACTGGCTGCGCGCCGAGGCCCGGACACTGGAGAAGCTGAGCGGCACGGGGCTGGCACCAGAGCCCCTCGCGATGTTCGAGCACGGCGGTCACCTGTTCCTGGCTCAAGAGGAAGTTCCTGGCATCCCCCTGCGAAACTGGGTCGCCGAGCACTTCCGCGATGCCGGAAGCGAGCGCTACCGCGCCGACGCGCTGGCCCAGGCCGGGCGTCTGGTGGACCTGATCGCCGCGGCTCACGCCCACGGCTGCGTTCTGCGGGACTTCACACCCGGCAACATCATGGTCCGACCGGACGGCGAACTGCGCCTCATCGATCTGGAGCTCGCCGTCCTGAAGGACGACGCCGCCCTCCCGACGCAGGTGGGAACCCCCGGCTTCAGCGCCCCCGAGCGTCTGGTGGACGCGCCCGTCTCCCCGACTGCCGACTACTACAGCCTCGGCGCCACCGTGTGCTTCGTCCTCGCAGGGAAGGTACCGAACCTGCTGCCCGAGGAGCCCGCCACCAGGACCGCGGAGCAGCGGCTCGCCGAGTGGCTGGCCGCCTGCACCGCTACGCTCCGCCTGCCGGACGGCATGCCCGAGATGATCCTGGGGCTGATGAAGGACGATCCCGCCGAGCGCTGGGACCCGGCCAGGGCGCGCGCGGCCCTCCGCCGGACGGAGCGGGCGCTCCCGGACCACCCCGCCGCCGGCCCGGCCCGGAAGGACCCGTGGCACGACGCGACACAGGCCGCAGTGGCGGGGATCGCGGACCACCTCGTCGATTCGATGACCCCGCAGGACGAGCGGCGGCTGTGGCCCGTGTCCACCATGGCGGGGGAGACCGACCCCTGTACCGTGCAACAGGGCGCGGCCGGTGTCCTGGCGGTGCTGACACGGTACTTCGAGCTGACCGGCGACCCGCGCCTGCCGGAGCTGATCTCCACCGCGGGCCACTGGATCGCTGCCCGCACGGACACGCGCTCCACGCGCCCCGGCCTGCACTTCGGCGGCAGGGGAACCGCCTGGGCGCTGTACGATGCCGGACGCGCCGTCGACGACCGCGCTCTCATGGATCACGCGATGCTCCTGGCCCTGGCCCCGCAGCAGTCGACGCCCAGTCACGACATCACCCACGGCTCCGCGGGCAGCGGACTGGCGGCCGCCCACCTGTGGCACCGCACGGGTGAGAAACGCCTCGCCGAACTCGTCGTCGACGCGGCCGACCGGTTGGCCGCCGCCGCGCAGCGCGAGCCGTCCGGGGTGAGCTGGCCGGTCCCCGCGGAAGCCGTTTCCAAGGAGGCCGGCAAACGCTATCTGGGCTTCGCGCACGGAACGTCCGGCATCGGATGCTTCCTCCTGGCCGCCGCGGCCGTCTCGAACAGCCGGGAGTACTTGGAGCTGGCGGTGGCGGCGGGCGAGCACCTGGTGGCCAACGTCGTGATGGTCGGCGGTGCGGCCCAGTGGCCGGCCCAGGCCACCGACGTGCCCACGGCCCCGTACTGGTGCCACGGTTCGGCGGGCATCGGTTCTTTCCTGGTCCGTCTGTGGCAGGCGACCGGGGACGACCGGTTCGGTGAGCTCGCCCGTCGTGCCACGCAGGCCGTCGTCGAGCGTGCCTCCCGCGCCGCCCTCACCCAGTGCCACGGACTGGCGGGCAACGGTGACTTCCTCCTCGACATGGCCGGGGCCACGGGGGATCCCGTCTACCGAGTGATGGCCGAGGACCTGGCCCGCCTCATCGTCTCCGAACGGGCCCACCGCGAAAGCCACGTCGTCTTCCCCAATGAGTACGGGGACATCTCGACGGGCTGGAGCGACGGATCCGCGGGAATCCTGGCCTTCCTCCTGCGGATCCGCCACACAGACCCCCGGCACTGGATGGTTCAGCAGCCGGGCTGAACGGCAGAGACCCTGCCGCCACCTCACAGAGAAGGAGAACGTCATGGAGAACCGCGACCTCGAACTGCTGGCTCACCTGCATGCCCTTCCGGAGACCGACCCGGTCGGCGTCGACGGAGCGCCGTTCGCCGCCACCTGTCAGTGCGTCGGCCTGCTGACGCTCCTCAACACCGTCTGTGTCGGCATCAGCTGCGCCTAAACAGGCAGTAAGCCCTTTTCAGCAGTGCTCAGAGAGACAACGACAGGCTCGTTGACGAGGCGCTGAACACTGGCCCCCGCAGGGAAGAGACACCACGGTGCTCCCTCTTCGGCATTCGACCTGGGGCAAGTTGAAAGGGCTCAGAAACCTCCGGCCGGTGGCTGCCCCAGGGCAGCCACCGGCCGGAGCGAAGGCATGATTCCCACATCGGGAGCCGCACATCGAGCACAGCCCCCGACTGCGCTCCTGGACGACGCGAGTAACACCGAGGCCGCAGGCCTGTCAGGCACAGGCGTGCACAGTGGTTGGCCGCCCCGGTGCAAGCCTGTGCCCGCAGATGACCACCCGTAGACGAGGACCCGACCACATGGAGCCACACGCCGGTGCTGACGCTCTCGCTCAGGCAACCCTCCTGTCAGCCGCCCCCATGAGCCCGCACGCCACGCAGTCTGCTGCCGAGCCGGTGTACGCCATCAGCACGCGCGGTCTGGTCAAGAGCTACCCAGGCCCGAACGGCACCACCACCCATGCCGTTCACGGCTTGGACTTGGACGTGCGCCAAGGCGAAGCCTTCGCCTTCCTCGGCCCCAACGGCGCCGGGAAGTCCACCACCATCGCCTTGCTGTGTGCCCTGGCCCGCCCCACCGCCGGACAGGCCACGGTGGCGGGCGCCGACGTGCTCAGCCAGCCGGACCAGGTACGACGACGGGTCGGGATGCTCTTCCAGCACAGCGCTCTGGATCCGGATCTCACAGCCGAACAGAACCTGCACATCCACGCGCGTCTCTACGGGATGCGCCGCCGCGACGCCCGTCGCCGCGCCGGCGAGACGCTCGAGGCGGTCGGACTGACCGACCGGCGGCGTTCCCCGGTACGCACCTTGTCGGGCGGCATGCGACGACGCCTGGAGCTCGCCCGCGGCCTGCTGCACGCGCCCCAGGTCCTGTTCCTCGACGAGCCGACCACCGGACTCGACCCTCACGCCCGTGCCCAGGTCTGGGAGCACCTGCGGGCGCTGCGCGAACGGCACGGCAGCACACTCTTCGTCACCACCCACTACCTGGAGGAGGCGGAGAACTGCGATCGCCTCGCCATCATTGACGGCGGTCGACTGGTGGCACAAGGCACGCCCCTTGCGCTGAAGGCTGCGATCGGAGACGACCGGGTAGTGCTGCGCACCGGCGACGACGCCGCAGCGCGACAGGTCGTACGCCGTACTGCGCCGTCGGGCCACAGCGTTGCCCTGGACACCGACGGGGTCTGCCTGCGAGTGCCCAACGGCAGCGCCTGGATTCCCCGCCTTTGCGCGGCATTGGAAGCCCACGGCATCTCCGTGCAGGCCGCTTCCGCGACCCCGCCGACGCTCGACGACGTCTTCTTCCACCACACCGGCCGCAGCATTCACGCCATCCGGCCCCACCAGACAACGGCCTCTCCTACCCCGAGCGGAACCACGGCAGGAACCGAGGGGGGCCTGTGACCACACCTGCCCTCCAGGCTCTGAGCGCCTCTGGCACTCCTCGTGTCCCTGGCAGCTCCGGCCGTGAGCCGCTGACCCGCCTGCGCTGTGAACTGCGCGCGATCCACGCTCTGGTCTACCGCGACTTGCTGCGCCTGTCCGCTCAGCCCACCCACACTGCCCTGATGCTGCTCCAGCCGGTGCTCTACCTATTCATTCTCGGAGGCGGTCTGGCCGCCCTGATCCCCAACTCCTCGCTGGGCGTCGGCTACCAGACCTACCTCTTCCCTGGCATGCTGATGATGACGGTCCAGACCCCGGCCATCATGGTCGGCATCCGTCTGATCACCGACCGGCAGAGCGGCTACCTACGCGAGCTCCTGATGGCCCCGGTCAGCCGCTCCACCCTGCTCCTGGGAAGCTGCGCCGGTGGCACCTCGGTCGCGGCAGTCCAGGGCGCCGTCCTGCTCTGCCTGGCCGGCGCAGTCGGCCTGCCCTACGACCCGCTCCTCCTGTCGCTGCTCCTCGCCGGCATGATCCTGGCCTCCTTCACCATCACCGCCCTGGCCTTGGCCCTGGCCGTGAGCCTCCACCGGGCCGAGGCGTTCCACATGCTGCTCGGCCTGGTGATGCTGCCACTGCTGTTCCTTTCCGGCGGCTTCTTCCCGCTGGAGAACCTGTCGGGCTGGGCTCACGCACTGGCCGCTGCCAACCCGCTCGCCTACGGGGTGGACCTGCTGCGCCGCTGCATCACGCTACGGGTACCCGACACGGGAGCCGCAGCGGGCATCGAATGGTTCGGCTGGCAACCTCCGCTACCCCTCGAAGCCGCCGTCCTCCTGATGACCGGCGTCATGGCCCTGCTCTGGGCCGCCCACCGCTTCAGCCGCCCTGAATGACACCAAGATGCGGGACTGAAAGAAGTTCAGGTCCTCCAAGAGCCTCGTAGCCGTTGATCTCCCGGCCGGCCCGGAGATCAACGGCGACGAGGTTGCCTCCCCCGTCCGATCCGACAGATGTCTAGGTCGCTGTCGCCGCGGACGTTGGTGCGGTCGGGGTAGGAGCCCTTCGGCATGCGCTCGCTGCGCTCCAGCCGGAGCTGCTCGGAAGCGCCTGGCGGGTTCTTCCACTTGTCGCTCAGCTGGGGGTCACGCCGCCGCCCACTCAAGCCCGAAGGCGGTGAGCGCGGCGAGTTTCTCGGGGGTGAGTTGGCGCGGCGGGTCTTGGTGTTGGACAGGAATGCGCGGGCAACTCATCCGCCTCTGCGCAGGCGACGACTTGATGTGCTTCTGTCTGCGGCGTCCGCCACGGGATGGGGAGCCAGAAGGCGGCACAGCGCCGTTTTGGCAGGGGAGGGGCACAGCATTTGGGGACAGCGCTGTTGATGGCGTTAGCCGCCGCGGTCGTTGTGGTCGTCGTCAGGGGCCTGGTACGTGCCGGGCGACGTGAAGCGAAGGCCGAGAAAATGCGCCTGGCGGAAGAAGCGCGGCGGCAGGCGCGCCGGTCGCTGGACGCGGGCTGGGCGATGGACGGCCGCGAGTTCGAGGAGTACATCGCCCAACTGTGCCGCCGGGACGGCTGCACCGATGTGAAGCGGGTCGGCGGTGCGGGCGATCTGGGCGCGGACATGATCGCCTGCCTGCCTGCCTGCCTGCCTGCCCGACGGACGGACGGAAAATCGTCATTCAGTGCAAGCGCTATGCGAAGCACCGCACGGTGGGCAGCCGCGACATCCAGACGTTCAACGGCACTGCCCGCGACGCCGAACACGGCACTGACGTTCCCGTATTCGTCGCCTCCTGTGTCTTCAACGACCCGGCCCGCAAGTTCGCCGCCCGCCAGCACCTGACGCTCATCGACGTCAACCTGCTTGGCTTCTGGAACAGCGGCACCTCGCTGGCTTCCTTCCTGGACCTGGACATCGGCCGGTCCGGAACCAACCGCCGACTCCACCCGGACCACGACTCCAAAGGTGCGGTCGGGCCGGGGAGGGAGCCAGGGGACCAGGACGCTGCTGGGCTCGGCTCCCCACGGGGCTGGCGTGTCCGGGCAGGCAGAGCCGGGGCATCCGCCGCGCTCCTGCACGCTTTGCGTGAGCGCCCTCTATGCCCCGTGTTCGCCCTATCGAGTCGTTTACGTAGGTTCCTTGCTTGATCGCTGGTCAGTGTCGTGAGGATGGTCGCCGAGAGGGCTCCAATGCTTGGGGTCCTCCGGGATGGAAGGACATGTGTATGCGAGCCAATCAGGCGATCGGTGCGGGCGTTCTGGCCCTGGCCCTGGTGTCCGGGGCCGGCTGGGCAGCTCAGGCCGCCACCGGCGAGAGTGCCGCCGGCCAGGCTGCAGCGGCCAAGTCACCGGCGCGGGCCGCGGTGGACGGGTACCAGATCGTCAAGCTCCCCAACGCCAACGTGCCCAACTTCCAGCGCCGGACCGTCTACTGCCCGGCGGGCAAGAGGGTCATCGGCGGCGGCGGGGAAGCCCAGGGCAACGGCGCGGTGCTGGTCGGCAGCTTCCCCACCGACGACGGGACTGGCTGGATCGCACTCGGCCGACAGGACGGCTACTCCTCCGTCGGCATCAGCGTCTACGCGATCTGCGCCAACGCCTGACCGACCGGCCTTGACCGGCGGTGGCTGCTGCCAACCGGCAGCAGCCACCACACGCGTGACCGCCCGTATCGACCAAGACCGTGTCCTATGTGGTGATCCGTCATTGGTTTGTTCATGGGGCGGGGTATGTGGAGTTGGAATTGTTCCGGACGGCTTGTGGGAGCTTGCCAGATCCCGGAGGACCGAGTGTGGCCGCAGGGTGGCGGAACGCCGAACACGCCTGATGAGACGCTGTTCGCAGCGATCATCTACGTGCTGGTGAGCGGACCTGCCTGACCGTCACCGTCCCACGCGACCGGGGAAGGAAAACACTGGTCGCCCGCTTCGGCGGGATGCCGCTCAAACGACAGCGCACGGCCGTCCTCACCGGCAGACGGCCGGTCATGGCCAGTGCGAAGCGAAGCGAGCTGCTCCACAGGCTCATTGCCGAGTGCTGCGAGATCTGCGGAGCCCGGACGAATCTTGAGGTCCGCCACGTCCGCAAGCTCGTCGGTCTCAACCGGCCCGGACGCCGGGACGAACCCGGCTGGGTGCACCTCATGGCCAAACGGCGGCGCAAGACCCTGGTGATCTGCCGTCGCTGCCACGACGACATCCACGCCGGGCGAGGCGCCGCATCACCACGGAAATGATCACTGGAGAGCGGGATGCCGGGGAACTGGCCCGTCTCGTTCGGGAAGGGTCCGTTGGAAAAGGTCCCGAACCACGGGCACCTCTTCGGCGCTCTACTTCACTTGAAGGGGCGGGGACTGGAAACGGAGCGGAAGCCACCGCGCCAGTCCCCGGCCCTGCTTAAGGATTTTGCCGGGAGCCCTGGCTCCGGTGGTGGCCGGCCGGTAGGTCTCGCGCGGCGTTGAAGCAGGTGGTGGCGGTGGTCACTTGAGCATAATGCTGGCTCCGAAAATGTTGCCGACCTCCGCGCATTCCTTAACATCGTTGCGACTGAACGCTGGAGTGCTGGCGGAATCTTGCCGGAATCTTGACAAGTATCTTACGCAGAATTGCGATGATCCGGTCAGCCGTGTATTCGCGGGTGGAAGAACGAAGTCACCACATGCTCGATCTGTTGGGTTTGGACGCCTCATGTGAGGCCGTCTACCGCACGATGCTCGCTCGTCCGCAGGCTTTGCTGCCCGAGGTTGCGGCGGCCGTAGGACTGACCGAGGACGAGGTGCGCGCCAGTCTGGACCAGCTGGCGGAGCTCTCCTTGCTGCGTCCGTCGTGGGAGGACAGCGGCCGCTTGCGGCCGATCAGTCCGGAGATCGGCCTTCAGGCGCTGCTCGCCCGGCAGCAGGCGGAAGTGGTAGCACATCAGCACAGGATCGAGGCGTCCAAGTTGGCTGTAGCCAGTCTCATCGCAGAGTTCGCCGACGCTGTGCCGGGCAGCCCCGGCGAGACCGTGGAGCAACTGACCGGGCTCGACCACATTCGTGACCGTCTCGCCGAACTGACGCGCCAGGTTCAGGGCGAGGTGTGCACCTTCTCCCCCGGCCGTGGCGCGAGTGCGGACAACATCGCCGCCGCACGGCCGCTGGACGAGCAGTTGCTGCGGCGGGGCGTGCTCATGCGGACCATCTACCTGGACAGCGCGCGCCACCACCCGCCGACTCTCGACTATGCCCGCTGGCTCACCGGCCTGGGGGCGCAGGTGCGCACCGTCCCATCACTGCCCATCCGGATGACCTTGGTTGACCGAAGGATCGCGGTGATCCCGGACGACCCCGACAACAGCTCCGCTGCCGCGGTCGTGCTGCACGGGCTGGGCATGGTCACAGCTCTGACAGCCCTGTTCGACCAGACATGGCGCACGGCCGCACCGGTCGGTCCCCGCAAGGTGCGCGACAGTCGGGGTCTGACGAGTCAAGAACGCGAGGTGCTCCAGTTGCTCACTTCTGGCCACACGGACGAGACCATCGCCAAGCGCCTTGGGGTGTCGGTGCGTACCGCCGGTCGGATGGCATCCGAGCTGATGGCGCGGCTCGATGCCACCAGCCGCTTCCAGGCGGGATACCGGCTTGCCCAGGCCGGCTGGCTGAACGAGGCCGAACTCAGCTGACCTGGCCTCGGTGATCTGACACGGGTGGCGGCGGCCGAACCTCCGAGCCTTGCCCGGCTGCGGCTCGGCGGCTTCGCGACCGGCGGTCGCTTCCGCCTCGCGCCGCGCCGCCCGTTCTGTTTCGGTGCGGGCGCGGTCCTCCTCCGCGCACGACCCGAACAAGTCAGCCCGCTCGACGGGCCACGGGTTCGGCCGGGTCTGCTGCCAGCGTTCGTCGGTGAACTTCGTCCCGCAGCGTTCGCACACCGGCCGCCTTACCTCGCGTTCCGCGGCTTCGCGCTGCGCCTGGCGGCGGCGGGCCTTCTCCCGCTGGACGGCATACAGCTGGTCGCCGTCGGGGTTCTCGCGCTCCATGCGGTCGGCATCCGGGTGCCGGCCTTCCCCGAACAGCAGCTCCGCCTGCCGCTCCGTCACCACCGAGCCTGCGGTGAGCCCAAGGGCTGCGAGTCCCAGCCCCATCCACACCGCGGGCGGGAGGCCGGCTTCCTCCTGGGCGTCTTCATCGGCTTCCGGGCCGCACGGCGGCCGTCTCCGACGACCACACCCCGCAAGTAGTACCGATAGGCGTTCCGCTTCTGGACCTTCGTGACGCTGATCATCCTCACCGGGAACACCGGCTCTGGCCTGCAAAAGCGCGATCCCGCAGGGCTGGACAGCTCACCGGAACTTCACGGCCGATCCCGTACGGCGAGCGCCGGCGGCGACACCGCGCCCGCCCGACGGACACCCTCTTTCGCTCTCGGCGCCCCTACAGGGGGCCATGCTCATGCTGCGCCAACTGACTCAAGTGCACACCATTGGCGGGGACTTGGTGTCTCGCTGCTGACAACGGAGTGCGTCGAAGTCTCCGTCGCGGAAATCGATGATGCTTGTTCGCGTTGTCAGGTGCCGGTCGCCTCTGGATTCCTGGTTTGCCTACATGGCCAAGGCGGAGCTGTTCGCGACCTATCCCGACGGCGCGGAGGACCGCCGGCTGGGCAAGCACCGCGACCACGGCTACAGCCTGGAGCCGCTCGGGCTGCCCGGGCTGGTCTTCGACCCGCGGGCCGGCCTCCACATCGCCAACTCGCCGCCCCCCGAACGGGACACCGACACGGCCGTCATGAGGCTCACGCAGGACGCTGCGGCGAACGTCGCCGCGTACGGACAGCCGGCCCTTTCTCCGCCACGGCGACGCCCGGCTCCTGTGCGGCCTCCACGGACACATACCCTACGACGCGGTACCCGGCCTCGTTCCCGGATACGAGCGGTACCGCTTTGACACGGCAACCCTGCGCGTTCGAAACGTGGTTCCTGCCCATGTACTCCTGGCACGCCAAGAAAAACATCGACGCCAAACGGCTGCCAGAGCCCATCAAGGCTTCCACCGCGCCCGACGTATCACCACAGCCGCTCAGTCTGCGCACGGTGTTCAGAGCGGCACTGGGCTGCTTGGCTGATCGGCTGGCCCCTATGGAGTGGCGACGCCCCTCCGGTCTTTGTCCAGCGCTCCAACGCCCTGTACCCCCCCGCAGACGTGGCAAGCCCTTCCCGCCACGGACGAGAACAGATCCTGTGCATGTGGGATGTGCTGGTGGAGGAGTGGCCGGACGCGGCACCCGTTCAAGGGCTTGCCGCCGCGCTCCGGCACTGCGAGTACGAGGTGTTCACTAACCGCGATCGAGGCGCTCGCCAGGCCGCCGAGGGCGGACACTCGATCCTGCGAGTGACACCCCATGAGAATGACGACAGCTGCGGCCACCAGGGCACTCATGCGGAGTATTCCGTGACTTGGTCCATGCCGATGTTCTGCGATCTCCCCCAGACACATCTTGCTGCACCCCCCTGCAAGACGCCGGACGCCTGCGCAGAGCTTGCGCTCACTGCCTGACGGTCGCCCGGACCGCCACTTTTGCCTGTGGCGGGAGTGCGGCCTCAGTTCGTCTTTTTCTATGATCATTGCGGTAGGCCGGCCTCGGCCGCCCGGCGGAGGACGTCCCCGCATGTGGGGGACGGTATCGGCGAGCGTTCGGCGAGGACGTTCAGCGCGTAGCGCAGTTCCCTGCTCAGCAGCAAGAGCCGGTGGCTGTACTTCCCGCCCTTGTAGGCGTACAGGCGGAAGACGTTGACGGCCTGTCCGTCACGGTCGTCGCCGAAGGTGTCCGGGAGCCCGGCGAGCAGTTCGTAGTCGCGCTTGCCGGTCGCCGCGTCGGCCACGGCACTGAGGGGCAGAGTGTCGAATTCTGCGGCGGACACGGAAGCGTCGGCCGCGACGGCGTGGGCGGCCAGGGCCGCAAAGATCTCGATCATTCGTTCGCCTGTCGCGATGTCGATGCCCCGGGCCCGCAGGGTCTCGTGGCGACGCGCCTGACGCCATGGCTCCTGGTCCACCAGCGGCAGCAGGACACGGCCCAGGTGCGCACAATGACGCCATAGCATGTCGTGGTCCGAGGTCACGGTCGATCCTCTCTACGGCGAGTGGAAGGCCTGGGGCCGAGGACCCACCCCGACGACCACCAGGCCCCTCCAACTTCCCACTACGCGCAGGGCACGTACAGGACGGGGCTCTTTGCCGTGCCTCCGCCCGGAGCCGCCCGAGCTCACGAGGGTCCCGACCGTAGTGGCACGCCAGGCAACGTTCGGGTCATCGAGGTGATTCACGCAGGTTGCCGCTGCGGTCGACGACCGCAGCGGTGGCGCGCACTTGGAACTCCTGCCTCATGGGGTATAGGCACGACGTAGTAGCGGCGGCGGGGCCGGAGAGCGATGACACTCGCTCGCGGTCCGGGGGCGCTTCCCGTCTGGTGGGCACCGGGGAAGAAAGTTGGTCCGTTGCTCCCGACTGGCGGGACGTACCGCTGAACGGCCTTTTTTGCAGGTCAGGGCCGTGTGGCGTTGTCTCTATGACAGTGGATATCAGGATCGTCCGAGCCGGTCAGATGTACCGCTACTACCTGCGCCAGACCGTTGTCGGCGACGGCCGCCGCCCGGCGCGCACACCGCTGCGCGAGGCTCAGGAGGAGGCCGGTGTCCCGGCCGGGCGATGGAGAGGCCGCGGCCTGGCCGTGCTCGGTCTGACGGCAGGGCAGGAGGTCACCGAGCAGCAGCTGCGGAACCTCTTCGGCGAGCGGGGCCGGCATCCGTACGCGGACCGGATCGAGGCCGACCGGCTTGCCAAGGGCGAGTCCCCGAAGAAGGTGTGGAAGGCCGGTGCCCTCGGACGGCGGGTGACGGTCACCGGTGTCGACTTCGTCTTCCGGTCGCAGCCGACGATCTACCTGTTGTGGGCGCTGGGGGTGAGGAGACCCGGCGGGTGATCGAGGCCGCGCACGAGCGCGTGATCGAGCGGGTGCTGGAGTGGATCGAGGACGACGTTGCGGTGATCCGGTACGGCAAGGACGGCATCTACCGTGTCGCTGCGGGCCTTGAAGGCATCGCGCACCGACGTGGAAGCCCTCGATCTCACCGGCGAGCGGCCGCGCCGTCTCCAGGACGCCTTGACCGAAGCGGCCGACCAGGCCCGCGTCACCATGAACCGCTACGCCGACCATGAGGACGCCGACGCACTGCGCTCGGCGCGCGAGGACGACCAACGCACGCACCACCCCCAGCAGCCGGACCCGCACCAAGGCCGAGAGGCCGGTCCTGGTCACTGAGCCCACCCACCGGGCGCATAGAGGAAAGCTGTGGGCACCCGTCACCCGGACGAATGAATGAGCGGCCGCAGCGGCCATCGGCGAGATTTTCAAATGCACCCGCGAGGACCAGAAGCCCGGCGACTACCTGAAGATCGCCGCGACCTACCAGATCTGAACTCTCACCAAAGGCGCGGCCTCGGACCAGACGTCCGGAACGGGGTCGACAGGCACGCCCGGGAGACCGGACGCCCTCGTGCACGGAAAGACACCAGCAGACCGTGCAGCACCACAAGCAGGAAGAGCACCGTCCGACCCCAGACCCGCTACCGGCGGGGGCACATTCCCCGTTTCGGGAATGGTGACTACTCACAGCTGCTGAACGGGCTGGACTTTTCCCCCGCCGGTCGAACCGGGTGGTGACGGCTGACCTTCGCCTCGCGACGCGAAGAGCCCGCAGTCCTGGTCCAGTTCCGGGCCGCGGCGCATGCCGGACTCCACGATCAATCCCCGGCGGTGGTCGCCGGGGCTGGCCACCGGTCCACGGTCAGGGCCGGCTCGATGGGCAGCTACCACCCGCCGCCCTCGAGGTGGCCGGCCTGCCGCTGCTCAGCCGGTCGGGGCCTGCCACGGCTGGAACCACGGGTCGGGCCACTGCTCGGCGGCGGCCAGCAGAGGGAACAGGGTGGCGCCATCGATGGTCTCGCGGATGAATTCGGCGTGGCCGCCATGCCGGGCGGTCTCCTCGATCAGGTGCAGCAGCACCCAGCGGACCGACCACTCCTTGACATCGGCAGGGAACCACGGCGCCCCTGCGGAACGTCCACGGCCTGGCCGAGATCGGCGACTCCGGCGATCACCGCGTCTGTGCCCGGGCTGCGGCCTCGTACTGGTCCAGCGCATCCGCCAGCGTTTCCTCCGGGGTGAGCCGGAACTCGGCGGAGTCACTCGCGTCCGCCGTCCGCCGCGGGCCGCGCTGCCTCTGCAGGATCAGATCGGTCCAGCCAGCCTCACACCGGGCGGCGTGCTTGATCAGACCACCGATGCTCAGCTCGCTGGCGGTGGGCGCCTTCCTGGCCTGATCGTCCGTCAGGCCGGACAGAGCGGCTCAGGATCGCCGCCGCCGGGCCGCCCGTCGGCACCGCCGCCCAGCCCTTCGTCGATGCACTCACCGAGTTGGTCCAAGCCCAGGCTGACACCACCGGCTTCGTCGTCCTGCACCGCTGGGCGGAGATCCTGGAGTGCCAGGTCCCGTCGGAACTCCCCGACCCCGACCGCGCCACGGCGCCGTGACGTCCCGGGCCGTGCCGCTGATCAGCGCGGAGGACATCGACGCGGCCGTCAGGACGACGATCGACTTCCGTACTCCGGGCGCCTGATCACGGGCATGCGGGACTTTACGAGAGTGTGTGCCGCCGGGTCGCCCGACCCGGCGGCACACCATCGGGCGCCCCGCTCACTCACTGCTCGATCGGACGGCCGTTCGTACCGCGTGGGCACGTGCGCCCTTGGCCGGAGCACGTGCTCATGAGACGAAGCCCGCCTCGGTATCCGGCGAACGCCCAGGTGAACAGCTCAGTCCGAGGTCCGTTTCCATACCGGACCCCAAGAACTAGCTCAGACGATTTCGACTGCCTGGAGCTTCACGGTGCCAACCGTGGGGAAGTCGTGAACCATATTGCGCGACAGCCAGTGCCACTTCCCGTCAGCTAGCCACCAGATGTCGTTGTTGCCGGTGCTGATCTCGCTGACCCAGATTCCACCCAAACCAAGCCGCCCCGTGAAACCCACCCTTCCCTTGTTCGCATAGCAGTAGTCCTTTTTGTGGTTCACCGTCATACGGAGAAAGTCCGTATGGTTTCCACAGTCCACTTTGCTGATGGCGAACGCGGGGGCGGCGGAAATGGTCACGCCGAGCGCGACCGTCAGGGCTGCGGTTGTCGCGATTCTCTTGAAGCTTGTCTTCACTGAAGTGTCTCGACTTCCTAGGATCTTCGGGCATATGTCATCCCCCGCGCAGATCTAGATGACCGTCGGCGGCAGTTGGTTCCATCCTCAAGCCACATGCCTTCGACGTTCGTGCGGGACCCCAGCCCGAAGCGCCGGGCGCGGGCCGGCCGATGACTCCCGAATCCTCGTCAGTCGAACGGCATTCGGACGATGGACTGGTTGCCCGTGCCGAGCGTGCTGCACGGTGTCCTATGTGGTGAGGCGGACGAGGCGTTTGTAGCAGCAGAGTGCGGCGGCGAGGCCGAGAAAGGCCAGGTAGTTGCGGGGATGGCGTTCGTAGCGGGGGCTGAGTCTGCGATAGCCGGACAGCCAGGCGGTTGGGTCGGCCGCGCGGTGAGGTGCTCGCCGTGGGGCGAGTCCTGTTCCGCGCGGCCTCCCGCCGAACCGGACATGACGGTTTCCCGGTCATCCGGCTCTCCAGTGACTACGGCGTGAGTGATCGGGCTGGCCGTTCTGAATGGATACGGTCGTGGCAGACGTCGCAGGCCACGACCGTTTTGCGTCGTCGGTGAAGCATGACGCGTGCCCAGTCGGAAGGCTGCCATCCGGCATGTGCGAGGTCGGCGAGAGCACGGACGTGGTGCACTTGCACATTGCCCTTGCTTCCGCAGATCTCGCAGGTGTCCGCCAGGAGTCTCGCGATGAGTTCCTTCTGCGGATAGTCCACCCGCACCGGCTCGCGGTCGGCGAGTTCTGCCGCTCGCTGCCGTTGGAGGGGAATCCCACCGAACCGTGCCACCAGTGGTTTCCTGTTCTTCCGCTCGATGCGGGCCTCGAAGCACACCCGGGGCCCGTTGGGCGTGTCAATTCTGGCCTTGTGCTTGGCGGCCATCTTCGACACTGACGAACGGTGCTTGGCGGCAAGGGTCTTGAGCATGGACGTTTCCATGACCCATTGCAGCCGGTGCAGCCGGAAGACATCTCCGGCGAGCAGGTAGTACTGGACAACGCCCCGGTAAACGGTCCCGAAGGTCGCCACGATCGCATGATCGCTGCTGTTGATCAGGGCTGTCTTCTTCGCGGGTTCTCCGCGGGCGAGATAGGGGGCGCACTTGGACTTGATCACGTCCTGAGGGACGCGGAGAGCGATCTGGCCGTTGATCCGACGGTAACGGCCGGTTTTCTTCGTGTCGTTGTGCTGGGTCGTGATCTCGTAGCCGAGAAACCTCGCTGCCCCGGTGCGGGCATGAGTGATCAGCGTCTTTTCCTGGGACAGCTCCAGCTTGAGTTCGTCGCGCAGGAGCTGGTCCAGGCGTTGCTTGATCTGCTCGGCCTCGGCTTTCGGTCCGGTGAAACCGAGGAGGTGATCGTCCGCGTAGCGTATGTAGCGCAGTCTGCGGTATGCCGGATCGTCGGGATCCGCGCTCGGCAGGCTGACCATCCGCTGACGCAGCTTGCGGGCCTGGACCCGGTCGCCGCGCCGGCGGGCTTTCGCCAGCAGATTCTGCAACTCCAGGTAGGCCGGGTTTCGGGCCCGGCGCTTCCCTCGGGTGTAATCCGGAATCAGAACTGTCTCGATAAACTCATCCAGCTTGTGCAGGTAGATGTTGGACAAGATCGGGGAGGCCACTCCGCCTTGCGGCGCTCCGGAGAGCGTGGCACCCCATCTCCAGTCCTCCAGGTATCCGGCCTTGAGCATGTTGCGCACCAGCCGCAGAAACTGCTGGTCATGGATCTTCTCGCCGAGGATCGACAGCAGCACCTGATGGTCCAGGCTGCCGAAGCAGTCGGCAATGTCCCCTTCGATGAACCAGGACGTCCCGGTCCAGGTGTGGTCCACCTCCCGCAAAGCGGTATGGCAGCCACGGCGGGGACGAAACCCATGAGATCGGTCGGAGAACGTTGGCTCGTAGTACGCCTCTAATAACAGGCGGATCACTTCACCGACGAGTTTGTCCGACCAGGTCGGCAGCCCCAACGGACGCATCTTCCCGTTCTTCTTCGGGATATGGATGCGCCGGACCGGCTTGAAGCGGTAGCGCTCGTGGCGTATCGCCTCGATGATCCGGTATATCTTCCGCTGCGACATGCCGTCCACGGTTTCCGACGTGACCCCGGGTGTCATCGCACCATGGTTGGCGTAGATCCGCCCGTAGGCCAGCAGATACAACTGCGGATTGAACAGCTGCCGAAACAGTTCATTGCACGGCAGGCCACGCCTGCCGCGTTCACGCAGGACACCCAGCACCGTTTTGGCGCTCTGCATTACGCATACCTCCCGACTCTGTGGTGTCCAAATCACCTGGCCCCCTTCGCCCGATGTGGACGGCTTTCCCGTCCTCCCTGACCGGTCGTTACTCCGGCGACTACTACGGGGCCTCCGTCGCCATAGGACTCGCATCCCGTAGGCGATCCCACGTTCGTCCCTGTCTGTACGTTCTAGCGCGACACAGGCGTCCCACTCATCTCCTTGAATGTCCTCGCTGGAGATCGCTCCGAGCTCCGGAAGTGCACCGGACAACCTTCGAATCCAGGGCAGAGCACGGCGCCGGTTTCAGTCGTCTTTCCGACGGATGGGAACTTGCATCTTCTGGAGATTGGGCTTCAAACAATCCAGTCTTCGCCATATCGCGCGGGCCGCCCAGCACACCGTCTCTGACAACTGAGCCCGGTCACTGGTTTTCTGACATGCTGTTGTCCCCTTCACCTTTCGGATCCAGGTAAGTCATCCGGCCCAGAAACCTCCTTCCGAGTTCCTCCCGGCTGAGCCGGGGATACAAACAGAGCGCCTCGTGGCGCACAGGGTCCGCTCGATCACCCAACGCCGTCGGCCCAACCGTTCGCTGGACTCGATGCCCTTGCGTGCGATGCGCACTCCGATCCGTTGCCTCGCAGCCATTTTCGCAGGTGAGGAATGTCGTAGGCCTTGTCCGCATGCAGACGCTGAGGCTTGAAGTACCGGCCGCGGTCGGGGTCGTGTCTCGTTTGGTGACCGGCCACCGTGGGCTTCAGACCTTCGCTGGACGTTGGCAGCGGAGACGCCGACGATCAGGGGCAGTCCGTTCGCGTCCGACAGGATGTGCATCTTGGAACCCGGCTTGCCCCGGTCCACGGGGCTCGGACCTGTGTGTTCGCCCCCTTTTAGCCCGCACGCGCGCGGAGTCGAGGACGACGCGGGAGACGTCGATCAGGCCGGCGTCGTCCAACTGGTGCAGGACCGCCTTGTGCAGACGGCCCCACACACCGGCTCTCGACCAGATCATGAACCGACGGTGCGCGGTCGACTTCGATATCCCAAAGCACGGCGGCAACACCCGCCACGAACACCCGCTGACCAGCACGTAGATGATCGCTGCGAACAGCGTCTCATCAGGCGTATTCGCAGTTCCGCCGCCTTGCGGCCGTGCCCGGTCCTCCGGGATCAGCGGCCGGGCAATCTCCCACAGCCCGTCCGGAACAATCCAACTCCATGTACCCCGCCCCATGGACAGTCCAACGAGCGATCACCACGTAGGACACCGTCTAAGAAGTCGTCTCATTTGGCCTGCTCGATAGTCTGCGGTCGTGGTGGGGATCGTTGAGCGGCTGGTGCCGGATGAGTTGTGGGAGTTGTTCCAGCGGGTGGTGCTGGAGGCGCCGACGCGGCCCAGGGTGGTGGCCGACGTCGGCATGGTGACCGGGAGGTCCTGGCGGCGATCGTGTTCGTGGCCACGTGGTGCTGCACGTGGCGGCAGTTGCCGCCATCGTTCGGCCCGTCCGGGCCGACGGCCCACCGCCGGATCACCGAGTGGAGCAGAGCGCGGGTGTGGGCCAAGCTCCATCGCCTGGTGCTGGACGAGCTCGGCGCGCGGGGCGAGCTGGACTGGTCCCGCTGTGCGATCGACTCGGTCAACATGCGAGCCCTGAAAAGGGGGACCTGACAGGTCCGAATCCTGTCGACCGGGGCAAGTACGGCTCAAAAGATCCACTTGATCACCGAGCGGACCGGTCTGCCCCTCTCCGTCGGAATCTCCGGGGCGAATCTGCACGACAGCCAGGCCCTGATCCCCCTGGTGAAAGGCATACCGCCGATCCCCTCCCGCCGCGGACGACGCCGACGCAAGCCGTCCAAGCTCCACGCCGACAAGGGTTACGACTACAACCACCTGCGCCGATGGTCACGGCAGCGGGGCATCACCCACCGCATCGCCCGCAAAGGCATCGAATCCACTACGTGGGTCCGTGTCCGTCGGGCTCGGGGCAGGTCAGCCAGCTCGTTGGTATGTCCTGCCGGCAGGAAGGCGCACCGTAGATCGCGGCTCGGGTGACATCCTCCGGCTGGTGATCTGACCTGACCTGACCTGACCTGACCTGACCTGACCTGACCTTTCCCGCACCGCTGCCATATGTCCCGGGGAACCTTGGCCGCGGGCCGCGGGATTCGCCCCTGAATCAAATTTGGTGAACCGGGCCCGGTGCACGACGCGGATCTTGCGGTCACCGGGCCCGGGTTCCGGGTCATGACATCAGCGCCGTGCTCAGCGGGCCGGCTTCTGCGCCGCCTTGGGCGCGGGAACCTCACGGACCAGGCGTGAGCTCCAGTCGCACCAGGTCATGCCCGGCAGGAACGAGCCGCCCGCCTCATCGAGGTGCTCGTTGACATAGGGAATGGTCGCATCGCACACCTCCATGGCCCTGTCGAAGAAGCCGACCGTGTCTGAGTCGAGGGTGAACTTCCAGCCCGGGTTGTACGACGCCGGAGAGGCGACGATCTTCCCGATGATGTGGTTGTTCCCCTTGCGCTGCCCGCTGAGGACGTTCCTGGCCTCCTGGATCTTCGCCGGATCGGTCAGCTTGAAGACAAAGCGCTCACGGGTCACATCGGTGAACTCGAAATAGGCCTCCGACGAGGCCGACGCACGCGGCGCAGCAGCATCGACCGGCTGCGCCTGCGCGGTTCCGGCGGCAGGGATGGCTGCGATGGTGGCCGCTGCCAGAACACCGATCCTGGTCATGATACGTCGCACTGATAACTCCGGTGCTATCGGGCCGTGCTCGCTCGCACAGCTAAATGAACTCAAAAAAGCTCCGCCTCATGCCGACCGGAAGGGCCGTCATTCGGCGGGGCTGGTCGACTCCACCAGAAGTCACATCAAGACGCAAGATCAACAACGCAGATCCAGCCAAGTCATGGTGTGGCCGAACTTCTTCCCCCAGCATGGTGGGTGATGCTGTCTCAGGTTCGAGAGTTCTTATGCGGTGGGGTGGTTCAGGCTGGTGTGATCGTGGGGTGGATCAAGGCGTAGGAGCCGGCCGCCGTGGGGCTGGGCTGCCCAGGGGGTTGGTGGTGCGTCGTCTGCTGGAGCGGCAGCAGGCGGGGGAGTTGTCGACTCGGCATGTGCGTGCGGTTGCTGAGACGGTGGGTGTTTCGGAGCGTACGGTGGTTGCCGCAACCGGGCCGGCAGTCGTACTGCCGCGGGGCGGTGGCGCCCGGGTCGGGTTCGCAGAGCGCGTTGTCACGCTTGAACGCGCAGATGAGGAACGCGTCAGGGTTGTTATAGAGCACGACGCCGTCGCGGGCGAGGAAGGCGGTGCCTTGCGCGCGAAGCTCCTGGTGACGGTGCGGCCCTCGAAGCGGGGTGTCTGAGCTGCGGCGGACAGAGCCCGGCTGGCGGCAGGGCCGGAGAACTTCTCGCCGGCCGCGACGCGGTCCCGGAGCCGGGAGGCGGTGTCGGCTGCCGCCAGTGCGGTCTCGATGTCGAGGACACCGTGAATTCCGTGGCGGCTGCGGGAGCGGCAGCGCTGGACGTGCGGGCATCCAGGATCGTGCGCATGTGCCCGTACTGGATGGCGAGCGCGATCAGTCCACCGGGGCGTCGGGAGATGTGCCAGGCAGACTCCGTCTCAACCGGCTCGTGCCGATCGCGCCGTGCGGGTCCTCGGCGATGGGCTGCTCTGGCAGTCCGTGCCTGTCCACCTCGTGGTTCGCCCAGGTCACGAACTCCCGGATCCGCCTGTTCAGCGAGCTGTTCTTCAGCACGCCTTGAAACCCTGGAACCAGGGGAAGTTGTGGTGCGCGGAGCTGAGGAGGAGCTCTCCGTCGGGGACCATCCGTTCCAGGACTCGGATGGCGCGGACGACGGGTGCGATGGCGACCCAGGGGACCTCGTGTACTTCGCCAGCGGGGACGTGGTTGCCGTCGTCATCGGTCACGGTTTTGTAGTGGCGGCTGCGGATCAGATGCCGGCCAGGGACGCCGTCTGCGCCGGGTTCGGGGTCGGGGCAGCACCCGGATCTCAGGCCCTGCATTACTGGCGGGAGGGGGGTTATTCCGACCGTGCACTATTCCCCCTGGTGTTGCGTGGCGAGCGATGTGTGCCGCGTCGGTGCGGTAAGGGGAGTCGTGTCCGGCGGCGATGTGCTCGGCGAACGCGGCGGTGCCAGCGTCGGCTTGCTCATGCATGTGGCGGACCAGGTGTTCCAAGCGGTCCCGGGCCGTGTCGGCAAGCGACGCGGCGATCGTTGTCGTCAAGCTGGTAGGCGTCTGCGAGGAGTCGGAGTCGGCGGGCCTGTTCCTCGACGGCCAGGGTGAAGTCACCGTTGCCTGGATCGGTCAGGGGCACGAACCGATAGGCGGCGTAGGCGAGGTCTCAGATACGAGCACCGGGGTGGGCGGTATCGAAGTTGATGAACGCGACCGGCCTCCCGTCGCGGAAGACACAGTTGTAGGCATGAGGCGATCTCCTGTCTGACCCGGGGTATTACTCCCCGTACTTGCTGCTCGGGGGTGGGGCATGTCGTATGTAGTCGGCGAAGTCTCGATGAGCCTGCACCGCAGTGACGGACAGATCGACGAGGCCCGTACCTGGCCGACGACGGGTGCCGATATTTTCGAGCCCTCGGTGCCGTGGCACGTTCCGCTGGCGGTACGGCCAGAAGCACTACTCGGGCACGTACTGGTCCTCCACCATGCGCGTCCACGTCGTCTACGAGTCGCGGCTTGAGCTGACACGCCTCCTCTACGCCGACTTCGACCTGGACTTGACCGCGGTCTTCGCCCAGCCGTTCCGCTTCTCCACCACCGTGAACGGGCAACTACGGCGTCACGTCCCGGACTTCCTCCTCTTCCGGGCGAAGGACGTGCCGAGGGCGGTCGATGTGAAGCCACAGCACCTGCTCAGCCGACCAAGGTGAACTACGCCCTTGGCTGGCCACGCGAGATCGTCCTCTCGCGCAGCCGGGACTTCCAGGTGCGGCGCGAACCGCCGGAAGCAACAACTTGAGAACCTGCGCTTCCTCGCCGGTCACCGTCGCGACTGGCTCTTCGACGAGAGCCTGCTCGCGGAGATGCTTCCGCGCCCTGGCGGTTGCCCTTGGCCGACAATCCCGTGGTCGTCACGTAGGACCACGGGCATGATGTGGAGTCATGCTGTACGTATGCGGTTCGGCTGCCTGCGCTGCTCGGATGCGTGTCGCTGTGGCATGCGGCTTGCTGCGGGGCGGGGTCCCCTTGGCGCCGTGGAGACAAGCGCGTGGGCGGGTGGCGAGATGAACCCCGCCGAAGCGACCGGCGTCGACCCCGGCGACGCACACAACAGCAGCGAGTTCGTGGCCCAACTGCGGCGGCTGAAGACCAGAACTGGCCTGTCCTTTCGTGACATCGAACGACGTGCCCGTCAGCAGGGCTACAGCCTGCCGATGAGTACGGTCGCCAGCGCCCTCAACCGGGATACATTGCCTCACGGCGAATTGATCGGCATGCTGCTGCGCACCCTCGACCTGCCGGAAGACGAAGTGGCTCGATGGCTGGAGGTGCGCCGATCCATGGCCGAGGAACCCCCGGCCATGAAGAGTAGAAGCAGGTCCGTGGGAGCGCCGTGTCTTCTGCCGCCGGCTCAGCTTCCTCTTGTCGGGCGCGACGAGGAGGTCGACGTCGCAGGCAGGTTTCTGAAGGCGGCCGACGATGAATCGCAGTGCCTGATCATCACCGGGCCGGCCGGTGTGGGCAAGACATCCCTGGCCGTCTACCTGGGGCACAAGTTCATCAGTGAGTTTCCTGACGGGCAGCTTTACGCCGACCTCGGCGGTTTCGGTGCGACGCCGGTGGATCCCCGGAAGGTCCTCGCCATATTCCTGCGCGCCCTCGGCATGCGCAGCTCCACGATTCCTCGGGACATCGGTGAGCGGGTGGCGATGTACCGAACGTTGCTGGCGCAGCGACGGGTGCTCGTCATCCTGGACAATGTGGCCAACTCACGAATGGCGCGCGATCTGTTGCCCAACGGCCTGGAGTGCCGGGCCGTCATGACCAGCCGCTCCACTCTTGCCGACAACAGCGGAACACGCCTGCAACTGCCCCATCTGCGCCCGGACGACGCGGTTTCGCTGCTCAGCCACATGGCCGGAAGCAGCCGCACCGCGAAGAGGCCAGCCGTGGCGAACCAGATCGTGAACGAGTGCGGGTGCCTGCCCTTGGCCGTGTGGGTGATCGGCGCCCGCCTGGCCGCCCGCCCGCACATGCCGTTGGAAGACATGGCGCGGGCCCTGGCCGACGAGCGAAGCAAACTCAACGAGTTCACCGTCGGCGACGTCGCCGTACGCGCCAGCATCGAGCTGTCCTATCGACACCTCGCGACCTCCGCCCAGCGAGTGCTGCGGCTGATGAGCTTGTGCGGCAGCACCGACCTCTCCGCCTGGGTTGTGGCGGCGTTGCTCGACACTGATCTCGCCGGTGCCGAGCTCCTGCTGGATCAGCTGCTGGAACTGCATCTGGTGGAGATCCGCTCCACGTCGCGCGGCAGAACCCGCTACCAGATGCACGACATGGTCGCGGCGTTCGCTCGGGAGGCTGCGCACCAGAAGGACGCAGAAGACCATCGGGAACGTGCACTCGACCGGGTGCTCAGTGCTGCACTCCAGCTGACACAGACAGCGGACGTCCAGCTCAGCGCCGACTTTCGCGGGATCACCCGCCACCACCACCCGCCGCAGTGGACGCTGCCGGGCGACGATGCCCATCGCCTGCTGTCGCACCCACTGAGCTGGTTCGACGAGGAGGCGGAGTTCCTGGGCTGGCTCATCGAGCGCCGGATCAGTACCAACGCCACCCTGGCCGGATGCCTGGCGGTGTCGTTGACCACGTTCTTTCAGATCCGCAGTCACTTCGACGAGTGGCGCCAACTGCAACAGAAGGCCCTGGCCAAAGCCATCGCCAATGGCGACCGTCGCACCGCCGTCAAGCTGCACCGATCCCTCGGTGAGCTGGGCACCATTGTCGACCGGTATCCGGAGGCCATCGAGCACTTCCAAAGGGCACTGAACCCGCCGGAGCCGGCGGAGCCGGATTACACCGCCAGCGCCATGGCCGGGTTGGCCTACGTCTACCGGCTCATCGGTCAGCAATCACGCGCGCTGTCCTACTTCGAGCGCGCTGCCGAGCTGGCGCGGTCGATCGGCAATGCAAACTGCCTGACGTACGCGGTCAACGGAAGTGGCGTCATCTGCTTCGAGCGTGGCGACCTCGCGGAGGCCGAGCGTCTTTTTGCGGAGAGCCAGCGGCTCAGCCGGCTCATCGGCTACCAGCCCGGCGAATCGTTGGCGTCGCGGTCGCTGGGCCACGTTCACCGTGCCCGCGGGGACAGCGTGTCGGCCGCCCGATGCTATGCCCATGCGGAGGGCCTGAGCCTGAGCGTGGGCGACAGGTTATCGGCGACACACGCGCGGTGCTGGCTCGGTGATGCGCAGGTCCGGCTGGGCCAACCGGCGGCAGGGCGTCGGCTGCTGGCCGAATGTCTGCATGTCTATCGGGAGTGTGCGAACGAATGGGGGGAAGCGGCCACTCTACTGAACATCGGCAACGCTCAGCTCGCCGCTGGCCGACCGCGCATCGCTCTTCTTCGCGCCACCGCAGCCGCCGCCATCTGGCGACGGCTGAACGCGTTCTACTGGCTTGCGCAGGCACTTGACCAGGTGGCCGCCGCAGCCGACCTGTTGGGAAACAGCGCCGACGCCGTGCGTGCCCGAACTGAGGCGCGGCTGGCCCGTTCGCAGCTCACCTGACGCCGGTGGGTGCGGGCAGCGCGTGACGCACCCACCGGCAGGAGGCGGCGTGGCCGTTACCTGGAGGTACCGCTTTCACCAGGGATAGCGGATCGCTGGGGTCAGCTCCTCGCAGTTGTTGTTGGTGGTACCAGGCGCCTTCGTTCCCAGGCATACCCAGATCGTCATGTACCTCAGGTAGCCCTCGAAACCCCACGAGGTCGCCCCAGCAGTATCAACGGTGTCTTTCTTGCGCTCGAACTTGAAGTCCTGGCCGGATTGGTACTCACCCCACAGCCAGATGCGCGCTGCGACGCCGTCGCCGCTGACCAGATCCTTGACCGAGCTCGTACCGGTCGTGGTCTCGAAGTAGCCGTTGCTCTGCAGGCACCATGAGGTCTTTCCGTAGGCTCCGTTCCGACCGTGCTGGTTCGTGACGTACGCGTCGGAGCCGTAGCAGATGGGATAGGGGGCAGCGGCCGTCGGGGCAGCCGCTGTGGCTGGTATGGCCGACCCCGCCATCGTCAGCCCCAGCAGGGCGGTGCCGACGGCCAGCTTGCGTGTGAAGCTCATTGGAACTCCCTTCGACGGATCGGCGCGGGCTCGCCATAGACGATGACTGCACCGCGGGACAGCGATCCGATCCGACCACATGAGAGTTCGCCTCAGCAGCCCTCGTGCTGTACGAGGGTGTTCGAGTCCGTACATGGTGACGGAACGTGCGTGGCTGGCGGCTGGGCTCACATTCGTACGTCCTCGTATGGGACCACCCCTTCAGCCAGCGACATTTCAGCTGCTTGGCTGCGGGGTATCTCTTCGTCGGCCGGCGGGGCAGTCAAGGTATCCGTCAAGAAATTGAGGAGGCTGATGACTCATGCGGCTTCGCCACGTGATGGTGACCGTCACACTCGCATCAGCGCTCGCGGGTGGCCTTGTGGCCTCTCCCGCTCCAGCCGCTGATCGGTCAATCGCGTCCAATGCTTCCGCGGTGGCGTACTCCGCCGCCTCGGACCGCTCGGCCTGTGTCAACCAAGTCGGCACCCGCACCTACCGTCCGAGCAGCGACGTGCAACCCTCAAGAACCCCGATGTTTACCTGCGCCAGGGCAATACCGGTGCCTACGTGCGCCACGCCCAAGTCCTGCTGTCCTCCCATCTCGGGGCCCCGGGGCCGGGATTCGTCGAGGGCATCTTCGGCCCCACCACCCGCACTTGTGTACGAATGTTCCAGCGCAACGGCGGCCTCTCCGTCGACGGAGTCGTCGGGCCCGACACCTGGTACTGGCTGATAACCATCAACTGAGCAGAGGAGAAGGACTTGAGTACACGCCGCAGGACTCTCGGCATGGCGGTTATCCTGGCCGCCGGCGCACCCATGCTGCTCGACGCGGGCACAGCTCAGGCCGCGACGCCCACGTGCAACACCAGTGTCTCGTACACCACAGTCCACGGTTCTAGCACGACGATACCCGCCGCAAGTCGCAACGTGAGCTGCCTGCTGGCGCGCGGCAACAGCGGCAATGGGGTGAAGGCACTGCAGCTTTCCCTGAACGAATGCTACGGGGAGGATCTCGCCCGAGACGGGATCTTCGGGGCGGGCACCCAGGCGGCACTGCGGCGTGCACAGTCCCAGGAGGGGCAGGCGGCCGACGGGGTCTACGGCCCGCGCACTCGGGACGCCCTTCACTGGCGAGTGGCCGGCTTCGCATGCGACCGGGTCAACGGTCCCGGATGATTACCGCACATACAGCCCGACCGGGCTGTATGTTCCGGCTTCGGCCGCGACCGCATGCAGCCCCCAAGGAGGAACCTGAGACTACCCGCACACCGCGCAGGCCGAGGGGACAAGGTCGTGAGACAGCAATGCCGTGTCCTGGGCACGAAAAGCTCAGGAAATCCCAGGTCGTCACAACGGAACGGGACATTCTGAATGCGGGCCTGCAGCTCTCGACACCCGCCACCTCTATCAGCACGTCGTGGCGGCCGGGACGCTCTACACCCTCACGACGACCACCGAGGTGTGTGAGGAGCTGGGTCTGGCAACCGTGCCCCGGGAGGTGACGCCGGGCCTGCATCCAGTCATGGAGATAGCCGGCGTGGACCGCGACCTCATCGACTGGTCGGCCACCCGCCGCGAGCAGATCGACGCGGCCCTGGAGGGCATCACCGACACTACGTCAAGAAGCACGGGCGGCTGCCCGGCAAGCGCGGCCGCCACGGGCTCGGGTGGTGGGCCTCAGGACACCCGCCGGGCGAAGAAAACCCCGAAGCCGTTGGAGCAACTGCGCGCGTGGTGGCGTACGTCCGCGATCCTGCGCTTCGGCAAGCAGATGGTCGACGGGCTACTGGAGCGGTGCCGCGCGGCCGGGAAGGCGATCCGGGACCGGGTGGGCCCGCGGGTGGACACCGCGCTCGCCGCCGTCGACGTCGCCGCGGTCGTCTTCACCGTGCGCCGCTCCTTCGCCCGCCGCCACGTGCTGGCCGAAGCCCGCCGGCACCTGCTGGAGACCCTGCGCGGCCTTGAGTTCACGCGCGGCCTGGACGACTACATCGCGAACGCGGCCCTGTCCCGCCACTCCCGACAGCTCACCGTTCCCCAGCCCGGCCGCCGGGCCCCGGCCCCCGACCAGCTCACGTACACGCTCGTACCGGCTCGACTCCCGAGGCGACTTGCCATCGGTCCCGGCGACCCACCAGCGGTCCGGCCAGTCGAAGTCGGCGGCTGGGTGATCGACGCGGTCGCAGTCGTACCCGGCGGCGCCCACCCGTCGTACGCGGCCGGATATTCGGTGCGCGACAACGACTTCTACCGGGCCTGGGACCACATCGCCCGGGACTCCACCGCGCCCCGGAACCGGTGCAGCGAGCCCACGCCCGGGTTACCGCCCCAGGAACTGACCTATCAGGACCTCGGCATCATCAGCGGCGTTCTCGCCATCTTCTGGGGGAAACCTCTCCGACCGCATCGGGCGGCGCAAAGTCCTCATCCCGGCCGTCGTCGGATTCTCCCTCATCTGCGGCCTCACGGGGGCCGCGTCCGGTATGGGAATGCTGCTTGTGTTTCGCGCCACCATGGGACTTTTCGAAGGGGCCTACACGCCGGCGAGTATCGCGCACACCTCGGAGTCCTCGACACCGTCACGCCGCGGATTCAACATGGGTTTGCAGCAAAGCCTGTTCGCGCTGCTCGGACTCGGTGTCGGCCCGATCATCGCCACCCAGCTTCTCGACGTGCTGTCCAGCTGGCGATGGGTCTTCTCGTTGGTGGCACTGCCCCGGGTTTGTCGTCGCCTTTCTGCTGTACCGAACCCTGCGGGAGCCAGGTCACGCCGCTGCGGCGAGCCAAGTCCGGGCAGGCACCCGGACCGCGGAAGTTCGCGTCGGTGCCCGCCCGCCCTGGCGATCTTCGCCGAACGCAATGTCCTCCTGGCCACGGCCATGCTGTTCGGCAACTTCTCCTGCGTCTTCGTCATGGTCACCCTCATGCCGAGCTACCTCACCGACTACCTCGGTTTGTCCGCCACTCACATGGGATTCGTCCTGTCAGCCTTTGGGTTCGGAGGGTTCGTCGGATATATCGCCCTGCCTGCACTGTCTGATCGGCTGGGCCGGAAACCCGTCCTTGTCGTTGCCTTCGTCATCGGCATTGGCGCACTCATCGTCTTCCGTGCCATCGGCGCGAACCTCGCAGCTCTGTTCCTGGTGCTGTTCGTCGCCGCCGTCTGTGAATTCGGCGCTCTGTGCCTGCTGACCGGCCCCGTGGTCACCGAGGCCGTGCCCGCGGCTCTGGTCGCCTCCGCGGCCGGATTGCCGATCGGCATCGGCGAGATCGCCGGAGGTGGGCTCACTCCGGTCATCGGCGAGTTCATCGCCCAGCATTTCGGCATCAACTCCATCATCTTCGTCGCGATCGTCGGCCTCGCAATCAGCCTGACGATGTCACTTTTCCTGCGTGTGAAACGGCGCCAATCCGAACAAAGGGCCGCCTGGGCGAGGAGCCGGTCGACGTCGCCACAGCACGGTGACCACCGCCGCGACGACGTGACACCACGGCCGGTTCGACTCAGTCGAACCGGCCTTCGTCTGCGGGGTACACGGACGCGCCCCTTGAATGCCACGGTCTGCTGGCCCAGCACGTCGCAGCCGGTTGATCGGTCGTCATGTACTCGAAGTAGGCGTGCACCATCGCCGGACCGACCCGCTTGATCAACCCGCCTGTCACCGTGCCGTGTTCAACCTGCCAGGCGTGCTTGGTTTTAGCCTCGGCCCGGTTCAGATTGTTCGGACGATGACAGACGTGCAGGTGAGTGCTGCGGCACTCGTTGCAGGCCGCGTTCTCGCGCAGATGTAGGCCAATCAGATGCAGCCCGCAGAGCTCACCGACCCGAAGGCCGCCATCGGCGAGCCAGGTCACCACCAGCCGGTCCCAGGCGGAGTTCACCCTCTCCAGCAGTCTGTCCCTCGCCCCGTCCGGGAGCATCTTCGGATGCCGGCGGTGTGGGCCCTGCGGCGCGAGCGGATTCGCGGGCATCGTGGATTTCACGTGTCCCAGGAACGAGCGACGACGGTCCACTCGCGACGGCAGCCGGGTGCCATCCAGCTTCTCACCGACGTCGACGTTGATGCCGAGGGAGGCTTGGTGCAGGTAAAAGCTCTTCAGTCAGGACGCCGCGATCGACAGTGCGGACCGACATAGGGGCGCTTGCCGACCCGCCAGGGCTCGCCGAGCGGCATACGGACCCCGGCGCCGACGATGCCCATATACCTTTCCAGGTCGCGTACTTGGACCGTGTCGAAGGCCAGGCATTCACGCTCCAGCCACCGCAGATGATCCACCAGGTAGGTGTTGGAGCCCGTGTAGCCGGACACGTACTGGCAGAACAAGGTGCCCACCGAGGACATCATCTTCTCGATATGAGGCTTGTCACGAGTCGTCGACTGCACCCGATCAGCACGGTCGGCCCGGAGTTGTGAGGGTGGCGCATCCCTTCCATCCCTGGTCCGGGCGGGAGTTCACGTTCGTTGACCGGCGCCGGACCTGGGACGAGGACAGGGTCGCCTTCCAGGACGAGGACGGGCAGCTGGCGTCGCTGCCGGCGGCCTGGACGGACCTCGATCCGGTCGATCCGTTCGTCACGATGGCCGCGGGCCGGTGCCCGTTCCGCGTGGAGGACCTCCTGGCCGTCGCCGGGCTGATCGACGCTCTCCGTGTACGGGTGTCGGGAAGATGATGCCGTGACCGTCGTCTGATTCACGCCCGGCCGGACGGCCGGGGTGATCGACGGCGCGCGGAGGTAGCCAGCCGGAGCACTTCTGATCTGGTGGTTTGCCTCCGCGCGCCTGCCTTGTGGTCTTGGCCGGTCCGGGTGTCGGCGCGAACCTGGTGACACGGCTGGTGACAGGGGAGGCGGACGCGATGGCGGTGACGGCGAAGGATCCGAAGGTGGCTGTGCTGGCCGCGTCGAGATCGCTCAACCCGCATCCGGAGAAGGTGACCGACGAGGTGTTCCTGGCCTCGCCGTTCTGCGACCCGCGCGACGTGGTGCAGGTCAAGTACGAGATGGTGCGGCGCGTCCGCGTCGACAAGGTGCCCGTGGCCCGGGCGGCCCGCGCCTTCGGCTACTGCCGTCAGGCGTTCTATGAGATTGCCGCCGCCCTGGACGTGGGCGGTCCGGGTGCCCTGGTCCCCGGCAAGCCGGGCCCGAAGGGGCCGGTCAAGCTGACCGCACCGGTCATGGATCGAATCGACGCCTGGCTGGCCGCCGACGCCGCGCTGACCTCGAAGGAGATCACCGAGAAGGTCGCCGGGGAGTTCGGCTTCAGCGTCCACCCGCGGTCCGTCGAGCGCGCGCTGTCCCGGCGGCGCGAGCCGGAAAGCGCCGGTGAGGACGAGCCCATATCCCGCTGCCGCCCCGGGCGGTGACGTCACGGCGGGCGTCACCGAGTACGAGCGGCTGCGCGAGAGCGCGGGCCGCGGCGGGTGCCGAGGCGGGCTGGGCGTGCTCGTTGCCCGCGGCAAGGCCGCGTATCTGAAGGTGGCAACTTCGCTGGCCGCCGCGGCAGCTCCGAGGACAAGGAATCCGGGCCCGTCGGCCGCCGGTGCGGTGGCCACCACGCTGGACGCGGAGGTCATCCAGGTGTGGTCCCGGATGGTCTGGGCCCACGCCAACTCCCCCTGATCCACCGCGAGATGAGAAGGCACGGGAACATCGATGAATGACCAGTTGTTCGGTCCGGCCGCCAAGGTGACGGCCTCCCACCTCGCCAGAGACGCCTACCTGTATGTCCGGCAGAGCTCGCTCAAGCAGGTTCTGAACAACACCGAGTCGACGGTGCGGCAGTACGGGCTGAAGGAGCGGGCGATCGCGCTGGGGTGGCCGGCCGACCGGATCCACGTCATCGACACCGACCAGGGCCAGTCCGGCGCCACGGCCGCGGACCGGGAGGGCTTCCAGCGGCTGGTCACCGAGGTCGGCATGGGACACGCCGGGATCGTGCTCGGCCTGGAGGTCTCCCGCCTCGCGCGCAACAGCACCGACTGGCACCGGCTGCTGGAGATCAGCGCGATGTCCGGGACGCTGATCCTGGACGAGGACGGCCTCTAGCCCTGCGACGTCAACGACCGCCTCCTGCTCGGGCTCAAAGGGACCATGTCCGAGGCGGAGTTGCACCTGCTCAAAGCGCGTCTTCGGGGTGGTCAGCTGTCCAAGGCCCGGCGCGGGAAACTGGTCCAGCCGCTGCCGATCGGCCTGGTCTACGACGGCGCCGGAAAAGTCGTCCTCGACCCGGACACCGCGATCCAGCGGGCGATCCGCACCGTGTTCACGCTGTTCGACACCACCGGCTCGGCCACCGGCGTGGTCAAGGCGTTCAACCACGACCGCCTCACCCTGCCGCGGCGGATCCAGTCCGGCCCGGACAAGGGCAAGGTCGTCTGGGGGCCGATCGCGCACTCGCGGGTGCTGCAGATCCTGCACAACCCGCGCTATGCCGGGGCCTTCGTCTATGGCCGTCACCAGCACAAACCCACAGCGAGCGGGAAGAGCGCACCGGCTTTGCAGCCACGCGAGCAGTGGATCGCACTGTTCCCCGATGCCCACGTCGGCTACATCTCCTTCGACAAGTACGAGGCCAATGAGGCCAGGCTGACCTCGAACGCCGTCGCCCATGGCAAGGACCGCCGCCACGGACCGGCCCGCGAGGGCCCGGCCCTGCTCCAGGGAATGACCCTGTGCGGGATCTGCGGACGCCGGATGACCGTGCGCTACCACCAGCGCAAAGGCGGCCTGGAGCCGGAGTACGTCTGCCAGGCCAAGGGCATCGAGTACGGCAACCCGATCTGTCAGCGCGTGCACGGCGCCGTGGTCGACAACGCCGTCGGCCGCCTCCTCATCGAGGCGCTGACTCCGCACGCGATCACCGCCGCCCTCGCGGTCGCCGACGAACTCGCCGCCCGCGCCGACGAGACCGAGAGGCTGCGGGCCGCCGGTGTCGAACGTGCCCAGTACCAGGTCGACTTGGCCCGCCGTCGCTACCTCGCCGTCGATCCTGACAACCGGCTCGTCGCGGGCAGTCTGGAAGCCGACTGGAACACCGCCCTGCGCGAACTCACCCAGGTCCGCGAAACGTACGAGAGCGCCAGAAACGACGGTGGAGGTGTCCTCGACGACGCCCAGCGGGCCCGGATCACCGCCCTCGCTGGAGACTTTCCCGCCCTCTGGAAGGACCCCGATACTCCGATGCGGGAACGAAAGCGCCTGGTCAGACTGCTGGTCGTCGACGTCACTCTGGTCCGGGCCGACGAGATCGCCGTCCACGTCCGGCTGACCGGCGGCCAGGAGCACACTCTGACCCTGCCCGTCCCTCTGGCCTCCTGGCAGATCCGGCAGACCCCGCCCGAGGTCGTCGCCGCCATCGACGAGCTCCTCGACGACCACACCGACGGCCAGGTCGCCGCCATCCTCACCGAACGCGGCCACGTCAGCGGCACCGGCCACGCCCTCCGGCCCACGATCGTCCGGCACATCCGGAACAGGTACGGACTGCGCAGCCACCCCCAACGGCTCGCGGACCAGGGCATGTTGAGCCTGCGCGAGATCGCCCGGCGGCTCGGCATCGGCCTGAACACCGTCCAGGTCTGGCGGAACAACGGCCTGCTGACCGCCCTTGTCGCCAACGACAAGGGCGAGTACTTCTACTTCCCGCCACCACCCGACCTGGAACGGCCCAGGATCGGACGGCCACCGGGACCACGACCAGCACCAGCTGGAACACCCACCGAATTAGCCCAAGGAGGCGCAGTATGAAGCACGAGGTTTCTCAGCAGGTGAACCAGGGTGCGTGGGCTGGAAGTTGATGCCCAGGAACCGGCAGGAGGATCGGCAGTTGCGGGAGATGAACACCATGCCGTGGTCGCAGACGATGGTCTCCGGCACGATCACCGGTTTCGCGGCAGCGTGCGCCTGTCCTGGGCGGTCATGGCGCCCGCGGCGGAGTCGACGCACACCTCGAACCGCGCATCGTCCCTCATCACCGTCCTCCCGGCACGGCGTCGGCGACCGTCCTCGTCTCGTCCCGGGGCGGGCTCGCCGGGCCGGTCCCGGGCACGGCCGGGCGGGAGCGGCGCGGTCCGCCGCGGTTCTGCAGCACCCGCGCGGTCTTGGACAGGGCGGCGTTGACGACCAGGTATATCGCGGCCACGACGAGGAAGGTTTGGATGAGCAGGTGGCTGTAGGTGGCGTAGACCTGCCCGCTGAAGAGCAGTTCGTAGTAGCTGACGATGTAGCCCAGTGAGGTGTCCTTGATCAGGCCGACCGACTGGCTGACCAGGGAGGGCACCACCCGGCGCAGGGCCTGCGGGAGCAGGATCACGAGCATCGTGCGGCCGGAGGTCAGGCCCAGCGACAGCCCCGCCTCCTTCTGACCGCGGTCCAGCGAGAGCAGTCCGGCGCGGAAGATCTCGGCGGTGGAGGCGGCGATCGACAGCGCCAGCGGCGCGACGAGTTTCCAGTACAGGGGGAGGTTCATCCCGTACTTGGGCAGCGCGAACAGGGTGAGGTAGATGAGCAGCAGGACCGGGACGGTGCGCATGATCTCGATGTAGGTGCCCGAGACCCAGCGCACCGTCCGGTGCGCGGACATCCGGCCGACCGCGAGCAGCAGTCCGAGCGGTCCGGCGATGGCGGCGGCGCCCGCGGCGGCGAGCAGGCTGTACCAGGCGCCGTTGAGGAGGAAGCGCCAGACCGCCCAGGTGGTGAACGGCTGCCACTTGTCGGCGTCGAGCTGGCCGCGGTCGGCGAACCGGTTGACGGCGATGGCCAGCAGTGCGAGGACGACCAGGGCGGTCGCGGCGCTCGCGAGGCGTTCCCTGCGCCGGGCCCGGGGGCCCGGCGCGTCGAAGAGGACGGTGGGTTCGCGGGAGCTCATCGTACGATCGCTACTTTCCGCTCGATGTAGCCGGTCGCGAGGCCGATGGTGAGGGTGACGGCCATATAGGCCAGGCCCGCGCCGACGAAGACCGGGATGGGCTGCGCCTCGGCGAGGTTGACCTCGTTGGCCGCGTGGGTGAGTTCGACGACGCCGACCGCGGCGGCCAGGGAGGTGTTCATGGTGAGTGCGATGGTGACGTTGCCAACCGGCTGGACCACGGCCCGCAGCGCCTGCGGCACAACGACGTACCGCAGTGCCTGAGTCGTGGTCAGGCCGATGGATCTGGCCGCTTCCGCCTGGCCCCGGCCCACGCTGTTGATGCCGCTGCGCACCGCCTCGGCCATGTAGGAGGCCTCGTAGAGTGCCAGGGTGATCACGGCGGTGCTGAACAGCGGGAAGATGACCCCGACTTCGGGCAGCGCGAAGACGAACAGCAGGAGCCACACCAGCAGGGGCACATTCTGGAACAGCTCCACGTACGCCGTGCCCGCGGCGCGCAGTGAGGCGACGGGGCTGACCCTGGCTGCCGCCACCAGCACACCGATGGCCAGCGCTCCGACGAGGGAGAGCAGCATCAGCAGGCAGGTGGACAGCAGCCCGTCGACGAGTTGGGGCAGATGATGGGTGAGCGCGGACACCGGGTTCGTCAGTCCTTCGAGGAGTACACGTCCGGGACGGAGCCGACCACGGGCGGGGTCTTGTCGCCGAGGGTGTCGCCGAAGTTGGCCTTCCAGACCTTGCTCCAGTGGCCGTCATCGATCACCTTGGTCAGCCAGGTGTTGACGAACTTCGACATCTCCGGCTGGTCCTTGGGGACACCGATTCCCATGTTGCCCTCATTGAAGGGCTCGCCGGTGATCTGCAGGTCGGGGCTGGTCTTCACGGTGCCCGCGAGGGTGATGTTGTCCTGGACGTAGGCCTTGCCGCGGCCCTGCTTGAGGGCCTGTATGCACGCGGGGTCGGTGTCGAAGGTGAGGATCTTGGCCTTCGGGGCGGCCTTCTTGATCTCGGGGATGGCCGGGGTGTTGGCACCGGCGATGACTGTCTGGCCGTTGAGATCGGCCAGCGTGGTGATCCCCTGGGTGCCCTTGCGGGTGGCGATCTGGAAGCCGCTGGAGAGGTAGGGGCCGACGAAGGTCACCTGTCTGGCCCGCTCGGGGGTGATGCTGTAAGTCTGGAAGACGACATCGACGGTGTGGTTCTGCAGCAGCGCCTCACGGGTCTGGGTGGCCGAGCTGACGATCCGCACGTTGGGCTCGCCGAGGATGTACGCCGCCAGCAGGCGGCCCATGTCGGCGTCGAAGCCCTCGTACTTGCCGGTGGTCGGGTTCTTCTGCGAGAGCAGCGGCGCGTCGGAGGAGCCGCCGACGATCAGGTAGCCGCGCTTGCGGATCTTGGCCATCGTGGAGTCGTCGGGCATGGCGGCGGCCGCGGCCTCGGGGGCGTCGGCGAGGTAATCGGGGCCGGCGCCGCCGGACTTGCCGGGGACGGGCGGGGCGCTGCCGGGGGAGCCGCCGCAGGCGGTCGCGGTCAGCGCGGCGGCGCAGACGGCCGTGAGGAGCAGGACGGTGCGGTGCGCGGCCGGTGAGGTCGGGCGAGGCTTCATCTGTGTTCCTTGGGTTCGGGTCAGCCGTGGACGAGGATCTTGGAAAGGAACTCCTGGGCGCGCCGGCTGCGCGGTGAGGAGAAGAACTGCTCGGGGGGCGCCTGCTCGACGATGCGTCCGCCGTCCATGAAGACCACGCGGTCCGCCGCGGAGCGGGCGAAGCCCATTTCGTGGGTGACGACCACCATCGTCATCCCGTCCGCCGCCAGCCTCTTCATCACGTCGAGGACTTCGTTGATCATCTCAGGGTCGAGGGCGGAGGTCGGTTCGTCGAAGAGCATGACCTTGGGGTCCATGGCCAGCGAGCGGGCGATGGCCACCCGCTGCTGCTGGCCTCCGGACAACTGCGCCGGGTACTTGGCCGCCTGAGCGCTCACCCCGACGCGGTCGAGGAGTTCCTCGGCCCGGCGCCTGGCCTGCTCGGGCCGGCATCCGAGCACTTTGACCGGTCCGAGGGCCACGTTGTCCAGGACGGTCTTGTGGGCGAAGAGGTTGAACTGCTGGAAGACCATGCCGACCTCGGCCCGCATGCGGGCCAGGGCCTGGCCCTCGGCCGGCACGGGGCGGCCCGCGACGAGGATCTCTCCCGCCTCGGCCGTCTCCAGTCGGTTGATACAGCGGCACAGGGTGGACTTGCCGGACCCGGAGGGGCCGGCGACGACCACTACTTCGGCGGTGGCGACGTCGAGGTCGATGCCGTCGAGCACCAGGTTGGCTCCAAAGGATTTCTGGAGCCCCCGGATGCGGACCATGGGCATGTCCGTCTCCGTGGCACCCTTACTTGATCCACTGAGCATCGCCAACTCCCATCAGTTGGGGCGAGTGGTTGAATGAAAAGTCCAACCATCGAACTAAGTCAAGACCTACTGTCCTGTAATTGCTCGTGATATCTATGGCTCATGGACTTTCAAGTAGGCCACGTCCCGGAGTCGGGATCTCCCTCGCATCTGCTGCGCCTGGTCTCAACCGGCCAGGCCAGCTCGAGATCCGACCTGGTCCGCCTCGTGAAGCTGGCCCCCTCGACCGTCTCGGCGCGGGTGGAGCACCTCCTCAGCCACGGCTACCTGCACGAGTCGGGTAGCGGCCGCTCCCAGGGCGGGCGCCGCCCCCGGCTCCTGGAGATCCGCAAGGACGGCGGGATGCTCCTCGCCGCCGACTTCGGCTCCCGCCACGCGCGCCTCGCCGCCATCGACGTCGCCGGCCGGGTCCATGTGGTGCACGAATACGCCTGGGACCTGGCCGAGGGGCCGGAGCACACCGTGGACTGGCTGGTCGAACGGTGCCAGGACCTGCTCGCCTCACCCGCCATGGGCGGCGTCCCCGCCCGAGGGCTCGGCATCGGCCTGCCCGGCCCCGTCGACCACCACCGCGGCCAGGTCGTCCTGCCCTCGCGCATGCCCGGTTGGCACAGCGCCTCAATCCGCGGCGCCCTGAGCGACCGGCTGGGGCTGCCGGTGGTGGTGGAGAACGACGCCAACCTGATGGCAGTCGGCGAGCACCTCACCGCCCGCGCCGACGTCGGGCATCTGCTGATGGTCAAGATGGGCACCGGCATCGGCTGTGGGGTGATCGCCGCGGGCCATCTGCACCACGGGGCCATGGGGGCGGCCGGCGACATCAGCCATGTCCAGGTCCCCTCGGCCGCCGACATCCCCTGCGCCTGCGGCAACACCGGATGCCTGGAGACGGTGGCGAGCGGCGCGGCCATCACCCGGGGCTTGGAGGAGCAGGGCCTGCAGGTGGACCGCCCCGCCGACATCGTCCGGCTCGTGGAATCGGGCAACGTCGCCGCCACCACCTTGGTGCGCGAGGCCGGCCGCAACCTCGGCGAGGTCCTGGCCACCGTCGTCAACTTCTTCAACCCCGGCCTTCTCGTGCTCGGCGGCGCCCTCGGCGTCACACAGCCGCTGCTCGCCGCCGTGCGCGGCGCCATCTACGAGCGCTGCCTGCCGCTGGCCACCGAGTCCCTGGAGATCGACACCGCCACCACCGGGCCCAACGCGGGTGTCATCGGAGCCGGGCTGATGGTGCTCGAGCAGATCCTGTCCGCACCCGAGAACGGTCAGGAGGCGGCCCAGCGATGACCACCACCCCAGAGGACCGCCGTCCCCTGCTCATCGGTATCGGCGGCATTCACATCGAATGCAGCACCTTCACTCCCCACACCACGTCCTACGACGACTTCGACGTACGCCGCGGCCAGAACCTGCTCGCCCTGTTCGACTTCACCGGGCCCGGCGCCCACGAGTGGACCGAGCAGGTGCAGTGGGTGCCCCTGGTGCACGCCCGGGCGGTGCCCGGAGGCCCGGTGCGGCCCGCCGCCTACGCGGCGCTGCGGGACGAACTGCTCGGCCGGCTCGACGAGGCCGGACCGCTGGACGGGCTCCTGCTCGACCTGCACGGCGCCATGCACGTGCCCGGCCACGACGACATCGAGGCCGAACTCGCCGAAGCGGTCGCCGGCGCAGTCGGCCCCGGCTGCCTCATCTCCTGCCCCACCGACCTGCACGGCAGCATCACCGAGGAGCTGGTCGCGAACGTCGACCTGATCACCGCACACCGCCTCGCACCACACGAGGACGAGTGGATCACCCGGGAGCGCGCGGCCCGCCACCTGGTCCAGTGCCTGCGTACCGGGCAGCGGCCCGCCAAGGCCTGGGTGAGGATCCCGGTACTGCTCCCCGGAGAGAAGACCAGCACCCAGGTGGAGCCCGCCCGCGGCCTGTACGCATCGCTGGCTGAGACCGAGCGGGTCCGCGGCGTCCTGGACGCGGCCCTATGGGTCGGCTATGCCTGGGCCGACGAGCCGCGCAGCGCCGCCGCCGTCGTCGTCACAGGGACAGACGAACGGACCGCGTGCGCACAGGCCCGCCGGCTCGCCGAACGCTACTGGAGCCTGCGCGACGACTTCGCCTTCGTCGGCCCCACGGGCACCGCTCAGCAAGCCGTGGCAGCCGCGGTGAGCGCCGTACGCCGGCCCTTCGTGATCAGCGACTCGGGCGACAACCCCACCGCGGGCGGCGCCGGAGACGTCCCCCACCTGCTGAGCGTGCTGCTCGGCGACAAGGACCTCGCCGCCAGCGGGCTGAGCACCGTCTACGCCGCCGTCGTCGACCCCGAGGCGGTCGCCGCGTGCGTAAGCGCCGGGCCCGGCTCCACCGTGGACCTGTACGTCGGCGGCCGGCTGGACACCGTCCACGGCCAGCCGGTCCGGCTCACCGGCCGGGTGGACTTCGCGTGCGGGCCGCACAGCCCCGGCGGCGCGGCGGCCGTGGTCCACACCGGCGGCGTGCGGACCGTGCTCACCGGCGAGCGCAGGCCCTTCCATCACATCGAGGACTTCACCCGGCTCGGCCTGGACCCGCGCACCAGCGACATCGTCGTCGTCAAGATCGGCTACCTGGAGCCCGAACTGCGGGCACTGGCGGCGGACTGGATGATCGCGCTGACCCCGGGCGGCGTCGACCAGGATCTGCCGCGGCTGGGCCACCGGCGCCTGCGCCGCCCGCTGCACCCGTTCGACCCGGACATGCCCGCCCCCGACCTGACTCCCCGTCTGATCCCCGCAAGGAACGCGGCCGCCGCCCCCGGAGCTGCCCGGTGAACGACCTCCTCCACCTCGGTGCCGACATCGGCGGAACCAAGACCGAGGCCGTCCTGACGGCGGCCGACGGCACGGTCCTGGCACACCGAAGAGTGGCCACCCCCGCCCTCGACGGCCCCGACGCCGTCCTCGCCACCGTGACCGAGACCCTCAGGCGGCTGCGTGACCGGGCCGGGCGCGCAGCCCGTATCGAAGGCATCGGCCTGGGCACGCACGGCATCGTCTCCCACCCCGATGGCACGGTCACCCACGCCTCACAGGCACTGCCCGGATGGACCGGCACACCCCTGCGCCGAGCTGTGGAGGACAGCCTCGGCCTGCCCGTCGTCGTTGACAATGACGTCAACACCCTGGCGTTCGCCGAGATGACACTGGGGGCCGGAGCCGGCCACCACAACCTGCTCTTCGTCACCGTGGGTACGGGTATCGGCGGCGCGGTCATCACCGGTGGAAACCTCCTGCGGGGCAGCCACGGCTCGGGCGGGGAACTCGGCCACGCCCCCTCGGCGGCCGCCGCGGGACTGCCCTGCTCCTGCGGCGGCACCGGGCACCTCGACACCGTGGCCAGCGGAACAGCCATCGCCCGGGCCTACCACCACAGCAGCGGCCGGCCGCTGGACACCCGGCAGATCGCCGACCTGGCATCCGCGGCGGATCCCCACGCCCAGCACGTCCTCGCCGCCGCCGCAAGCGCGTTGGGCGAGGCGATCGGCGGCCTCGTCAGCGTCCTCGACCCCGACCTCGTCGTCGTGGCCGGAGGCGTGGCCTCCTCCGGGCCCTGCTGGTGGGACCCGCTGCGCACGGCCGCACGAGCCGCAACACTGCCGCCGCTCAGCGGAATCACCATCACCGGTCCCCGCCTGACCCACGCCGCCGCCGCACGCGGAGCAGCGGCGCTGGCCGCCCACACCTTCGCCCCGAACAGGCCACAACCGCAGCCCTGCGTCACCCCCTGAAACCACCACACCCCCGCCGCGCCGCCGCAGCGTGGGCGGCGCGACGCCAGAACGCCCGCACGGGAATCCGTCACCGGAGACGAGCGTCACCTGCACACCGCCGCTTCTCCGCCGCCTGCCCGGCGCCTGACAACGCTTCGTCGGCCTGCGGGAGATCCCTCGACAACCGCGCCAACCGCCTCGCTCAGGCCATCCACACCGAACGCTCAACCGGCCAGCCAAGCCCTCAGCTGCCACGGTTCACGCGGGTGAGAGGAGGGGGGCCTACGCCTTCCTGCCCGGCCTGCGAGTGCTTCGCCTGCGCGCTGACGGCCGACGATGCACCCAGCTCGCCGCGCCCCACAACGACTCCAGCAGAACCCCGGAAGCCCACATGCTGATCGCACTGCTCACCGTGCCTGTCGTCGACCTCACCGTGGTCTTCGTCGCCGCGGTCGTGTACGACGCAAGCGCTGGGTGAAACGGCAACCCGGCGCATTCCGCGGCGCCATCCGGGTCGAAGGCGGAGAGACCGACGGCGCCCGGCCCAAGTGGAGCCGGGGGTACGGACGGCCTGCATGGCGGCGAGGACGCGGGCTCGGTGTTCCTGGGAATCGCCCGGGGAGGCGCGCAGGCCCTGCCGCTGGGCGCGATGGTTTCCGGTGGCGTTAGGCGATGGCGGTCAGCAGGAGTCGTCGGAGAGCAGCGACTGGAGCACCACCTTGACCAGGGCGGTGAGCAGACGGGGTGGCTCTGTTTCCAGGTCCGCGGGGGCAGTTGTGGGCAGGCGCAGCCTCCACCGATTGGTGTTTCGGCCGGTGCTCTGGTCGCAGACGGCGGGCTGGTCATGGAGCAGGGTGGCGTCTGCGCGGATCTCGACGTTGAGGCGTCCGGGCAGGAACAGCGGGTCCTGTACGGCGAGTTCGCCGAGGTACACCTGGAGTGCTGCGCTGTAGCGTTCCGCGGCTAGCGCCGACAGCCGTTCGTTCGGGCTTGATCTCCCAGTCGACGCCGAGCGCGTTCCAGGCATGGCGGCGTGTGGGGCCGGCGTCGCTGGAGGGCCGTCCCACGCCGTGGGTGTCGGCCGTCTCGGCGTACGCCCCTTCGGTTGTGGTGGGGTCGTCGGCGGTCGGGGCGAGCATCTCGTCGATGACGGTGTCGATGCCTGCCGAGGCGGTGATCTCGCGGAGCAGGGGGACGAGGCCGGGCCGCACCGCTCTGGCTACGCGCAGGGTGAGCGCCCTGGTCGGCCATCATCTCCCAGACGTAGGGGTAGCGTTCGTGACCGAGGCCGCGCAGGGTTGCCACGACGATCTCGTAGCGGGCCCGCAGAGCGGTCTGCTCCCTCGCCGCGGCGGCCAGCAGAGCACGTGCGTGGCCGATCCATTCCGGCAGATCGGCCCGGGGCTCATCGTGGAAGGTGGCGTGGCGCAGCGGGACCCGCAGGTCCACCAGGTCGCCCAGGGTGCGGGCCAGTTCGTCGTTGGCCTGCCATCGGCGGCGGGCTTCGGCATACCAGTCGGGCAGTTCACCGGCTCCGTCCGGGCGCGGTGGAGCGAGGTCGGAGGGCAGGTGGAGGTACTGGACGGCGAGGTAGAACAGGGCATAGTCGGCGAGGTGGAGGGCGAGGGCGGCCGCGTCGCAAATCTCCAGTGCTGTGTCAGATCCTTCGATTCCAAGGCAGGAGTTCACGTCTGCGGGACGGGCCGCGACGGCGCGGGCCAGCTCGCTGTCGTCGGGCAGCGGTGCATGGGCAGGTCGGTGCGCAGGATGTGCGCGAGGACCGGGCTTCGCGCACAGCGAGCCCGGACAGTGTCCGGGACAAGACGCTGACCAGGCCGGACAAACAACGACTGTCCGGGACAGTCGCAAACTGTTGCTCCTGCTCGGCCAGGGTCGGCAAGCTCGATGCCGCAATCCATCCGGCAGTCCATCGGTCGAGAGAGAAGGATGAGTTATGCGTATGCGCAGTATCCTCGCTGGCGCGGCCCTCGGGTCCGCGCTTGTGCTGGGGGGCCTGGCCGCTCCCGCGCAGGCCGCTCCCGCGCCCGTCGACAGCAACACGACGGCAGACGCACCGATCACCCCCTCCGCCATCGTCGTTGTCGGCTGGTACCGCACTTTGGCGCGGTGCGAGGCCGACGGAGAGAACTCCGCCTATAGCTGGTGGGACTGCAGGTGGAGTTCCCAGCGCAGCGCCTGGGGGCTGTACGTGGACACCGACTCGTAAGCATGCGGTGATCGGGGCCATCTGGGCGGGCTGTCATGAATGACGGAACACGTGCCAGGGTGGTCGTCGGTCCCGCCTGTTGGGCCTGCGGTTCGCCCACCCCCAGAGGCCCGGGGATTCCCGGGCCTCTGGGGGTGGGCCTTCCGTGGCAGTCATGGAGCTGCTGGCTGTGGGCTGATCTTTAACCTTTCACCGGTTGTGGGGCGATTAGCGTCGTCTCGCGGCGGACGGTTTTGCCCACGTCGTAGCGGGGGGCCCGGCGTCTATTCCTCCTGTCGGGCCGCCGTCCGGGGCCGGGCCGGTGGGGTTTCGATGCTCTGGCGGGGCCGGGCATGTGCTGGCTGGGGTTCCGGTCAGCCGTCGGCCGGCGCTGGTTTCCTTGGCCAGCTGGGGGTGGCGCCTTTCCGGGCCAGGCGTCTGGTCATAAGGATGATGGCTGCCCAGGTGATCAGGGTCTCGGAGTGTTTGGCCGCGACCTGCGGACGCTTGAGGAGGTCGGTGGTAACCGCCGCGGCGACCTCCTCGTCTTGGGCCGGCGAATGGATCGCGGTGACCTTCTCCTGCGGTGTGATCGGGGTCTCGACCTGCTGACCCACCCGTCGGCTCGCGTCATCCGTGGGGTCCACCGGACCTTGCCGTCCGGCGGCGTCAGGATCGCCGCGAACCGTTCCGCCTCATCCTCGATGTCCGCCAGGGCCCGGTGGACCGTGTACGACGCCGTCTTCGGACTGCGGTGTTCCTTCGGCTAGCGGGAGGCCACCCACCTCGTGGTCTTCACCGTGGCGACCGACAGCCCGATGTCGTCGGCCAGACGCTTCAGCGATGCCTCGAGCGTCCACTCCGGCTCCGCGATCGGGCCGCCCCGCTACCTCATCGGCTCGATCTCCAGAGCGCGGTCGCCGATCGTGAACTGGCCGCGCGTCTGCTGTTCGACCACATCCCGCAGATCGGCAACGATCTGCCCGTAACGGGACTGGCTGACGCTCCCGACCTTTTCTGCCACTTCGGTCATGGTGTCTCACCACCAACTGCGGTCCAGGGAGCGGCACTTCGGGCCGCGACGGGACAGGGCCCGCTTCCAAGCCGAGAGTCAGACCGAAAAGCCTAAGATCACAATGAATGACCGCAAATGACCGGATGGTGAACGAAGTTGGATCCGGGATGCGTTCGCCCAGCGGTTACTGTGACCGTTCGCCGAACGGTTCCGCTCGGCGCCTCCAAGCCCTCACCTTGCACCGCGGCGAGCAGAACACCGCATCCGAGCGGCGGTCGACGCCGGCCACCCAGCGGACCCCGCACTCCGGGCACTCCACCTCGCCCGTGCCGTCCTGAAGGGCCGCCAGGAGCTGGCGCAAGCGCCGTTCCCGACGCCACTGCCTGGACCGACACACCGACGAGCAAAACTTCGCCCCGGGCCGGGCCCCCCGGCCTCAGCCGTTCCCCGCAGCCCCGGCAGATCCTTTCCCCGGCCCGACCGGCGTCCTCGGACACCAGGCCAGCGGAGGACCCCAGGCTACTCAGAACCGGGGCTTAGAGACACGCACTGACAGCCATCCATGTAATCAGTTGCTTACTCTCTACGCCCCGCCACGGGCGACGGCCGCGTCACGCCGTTGTCGGCGTTCCTTCCGTACGACATGATCAACGCTGCTGGTCTGGACATCCCGGCCCGGAAGGGGCGCACATGGACATGGGTATGGACATGGGTATATGGGGGCACAGGTTACGACCGGTCCGCGGGCGGCCCGGCGTGAGGGGATCCGCTCCGCGCTCATACGCGTTGACCCTGCTGGTCTCCCTGGCGCTGCTGCTCGGCGCCCTCGCCGAGCCCGCCGCGGCGCGGGGCTCCGCGGCCGGGGCCGCCTCCTTGTGCGGCACCCACGCCACGTCCTTCGCCACCGAGGGCGATCAGGGAGCGCCGATGACTGTGCGGCTGGGCTGCGCCAAGGACGCGGGCGGTCTCCGCTCGCTCGCGGCGAACGACAACGACCTGGTCATGGCCCTGGACTTCCCGATCGCCGAGCGCCGCCAGCATGTGCGCGCCCGCATGAAGGAGTTGGTCGACCAGATCCACGCCGATCAGGCCGCGGGCATGAGCCTGGGCGCCTCGCTCACCGAGCGCGCCCGGCAGCACAGCGTCGGGATCTATCCGCCGCAAGAGGGAAGCGCCGACTTCCGGGGCACCATCCACGCCGTCGACGACAGCCTCGTGATCGTCACCTCGATGGACGCCATCGGCTTCGACGCCGGCTTTTGGGATAAGTTCCTCGCCGGCGGGGTCGCGTTGGCCGTCAATATCTTGGTCTGGGGCGGGTGCCTGGCCACCTTCAATGTCGGCGCGCCCGCCGCCGCCCCGGTGTGCACCGCCCTTGCCGCCGGCCTCAGCACGCTCGTCGGCGAACTGCTCAACGCCCACTTCGACGGCAAGTCGCTCGGCGACGGGAACGTCTGGGCGGGGGCGCTGGCTGCCTCGATCTGGCCGGCGGTGGGCGGTGCCTTCGGTGGGTCGTTGCTGACCTGGACCTCGACCCGCGGCGCCACTGCCATCGCCGAGGTGCAGACGAGCCTGCGCAACTTCGCGACGAAGATCAAGTACTTCGGTGAGGTCCTCTCCTACATGGCCGGCGCGATGGACGGCCTGGCGCCCAAGCTGCTGGCATCGCTCGAACGGCTCCAGCGCGGGGTCGGCGGCACCAACGCCCCCCTGCGGGTGATGGTGGTGGGCGATTCCATGACCCAGGGCATGGAGGGCGACTGGACCTGGCGGTACCGGCTGTGGGAGTGGTTCCGCGACCAGCACGTCGACGTCGACTTCGTCGGCCCGTACAAGGGGACCAAACAGCAGGCGGCCCCGACCGGGCCACCCGCCCCGCCACGCCTCCAGGGGGAGGTGCTGGAGAACCCTTCGGTCGCGAATCCGCCCCTCACGGGGGCGTACGCCCAGGGTGTGCGGGCGGGTTTCGACAGCGACCACTTCGCCGTGTGGGGACGGCAGGCCGCCCAGGACAAGGACCTGATCGGGCCCATGGTGGCCCAGTACAAGCCCGACCTGGTGCTGTTCGGCATCGGGTTCAACGACATGGGCTGGCTGATCAGCGACGGGCCCGGCACCCTGGACAGCGTGAAGACCCTCGTCGACCGGGCGCGCGCGGCCAAACCGGACGTCCGCTTCGCCGTGGCGAACGTACCCATGCGGCCGCTCATCGACGGCCGCCAGGATCTGATCGTCAAGACCCGGCAGTTCAACGACATGCTCCGGAAGGCGATCCCGTCCTGGAGCACCCCCCTCTCGCCGGTGAAGCTGGTCGACTGGGAGGCGGCGTACGGCTGCGACACGAACACCTGCCCGGGCGGCTACGACAACCTACACCCCAACGCCCTCGGTGAGTTCCAGATCGCGTCCGCCTACGCGCGCACCCTCCACGAGGGGTACGGCATCGGCCAGTTCGTGCCCGGCATCCCGGAGACCATCCCCCGGCGGCCGACGTTCCCGGTGAACACCCTGGTGGCCGAGTCCGTCCCGAGCGGGATCAAGGTGACCTGGTCACCGGTGTTCGGCGCGCGCGGCTATACGGTCCGGTACCGGCTCGCGGGCGCCGCGAACTGGAACCAGACCCACGTCTCGACCAACCGCTACGACACCACCTGGACGGAGGACGGCTGGACCTGGGAGTACCAGGTCAACACCGACAACGGCACCGATGGCGTGTCCGTATGGTCCGAGACGGTCTCCGCGACCGCGCGCCCGGCGACCGCCGCCCCGCCCACGAACGTCTCCACCCTTTCCTACTCCAACGGACTCGACGTGTACTGGGACGCGCCGACCGGCCCGCACACGGACAGCATCGACCGGTACGAAATCATCACCTGGGACAAGGACGTGCCGGGCTCCTACATCAACAGCACGGCGGTCAGGGGCACGTCCGCGCGGATCGCCGGCCTCGTACCGGGCCACCACTATCTCGTCGCGGTGGCGACCTGGAACCGGGCGGGCGGCGGCATGCCCACCGTGGCCAGGTCCGTGACGGTCGGCGCGGGCGTGCCCCCCGTGCCGGCGGACGTGAAGATCCAGCCCCTCGACGCCACGACCGTCCGCCTCACCTGGCAGGGCTCCGCCCAGGCGGCCGGATACCGGGTGTGGGTACGGAACGCCACCACGGGCGGCCCATTCACGGCGGACCAATCCACCACCGACACCCCCTCGCACGAGATCGCCTTCCTGTTCCCGGGCAACTGGAACTTCGAGTTCTGCGTCTCCGCGTTCAACGGCGCGCTGGAGTCGGGCCGGTCTGGCTGCGTCTCGGTCCCGCTCCCGCCCCCGTCGGCCGGCGGCGCCGGGCGATCCTCCGCAGCCGGCGGCCGCTCACCGGATCCTGCGGCGCAATCCCCCTTGACGGAAGGTCGGTTCGCCGACCCCGGACGGGACCTGGTCGCAGCCGCCCCCGGCCGCTGAAGCCGAAGCCCCACCCGCCTGGCGTGCCCGCGGCCCAACCCGGCCCGCGAGCACGCCTGCGGCGTTCCCGACCGTCACACCGCGGGGACCGCGTCCTTCGGGAAGGTGTGCCAGTTGGTGACGACCGGCTTGTCGACGGTGATGGTGCCGACCGGGAGGGAGATGGCGGCATCTGCCAGCGCACTGCTGGTCTTCCTCGGAGCCGGAACGTCCACCGCAGCTCCGGCACCCGAAGACGGAGACGGGACCGTCTCCATCACAACCGACCGTGAGCCGGCCGAGGTTGTGGGCTGCAACTTCCAAGCGATCATGCCGCACTTCATCACTACCACCGGTCCCCTGTACGCACAGGGGAAGATCACGAGCTGTACGACACCGAAGCCGGAGGCGTGCCACCTGATCGTCGATCTCGAAAAGAGGCTCGACAACGGCCGTTTCGGAGTGATCGCGCACAAGGACCTCGGCTGGAAGACCTGCCGCACCGTGAACGTTCCCTACACCTGCCCTCAGCGGATCCTCCTCCACGCGTTCAGGACAGTGGCATCCCTGGCGATTGAGTACCGCGGGCAGTACGACACCAACGTCGTCGCGAGTCCCGTGACAAGGGGATACTGCCAAGCGCACCAGCGGCGGCCCACAGCTCAGGTCGTGGGCCGCCCCCGGGCTTGCCGCCCGACGCCGAGCTCAAGGTCCAGCAGATCCTCTCCGCTCTGCTCCACCACGAACTCGTTGCCTTAAGGATCGGCCATGGTGACCCGGCCGGAGCCAGCTGCATCCTCATGTTCAGAGAGAGTCCTGGCTCCCAGCGCTTCGATCCTGCCCACCTCTTCGGCCAGGCTTCCGCAGACTGCGCCCACTCCCAGAGCCAGCGCCTTCCCCGGAGCCGCGCCAGGGGGTGCGGGCTGGAAGTACAGGTCCTGTGGCTGGTTGCCCTCGACCAGTCGGATGTGAAGCCCCTGACTGCTGTCGATCACGGGGCGGAGCAATACTCCACCCCAAACCGGGCGAGCGCAGCCGGGTCCTGACACCTGAAGGTGATGCGGCGCAATTGCGTAGTCACACTTCGACAGTACCGTCGCATCGTGAGTACCTGTTCCTAAACCTCAGCCGACGCGGTCCGGGCCCATGTAGCGTCGGCGTGAGGGGGATGGGATGAGCTTCGACGAGAACGAACCGCAGTCTGTTCGCGAGCAGCGCTTCGCGGCACAACGGGCCAACCGCAGAACGGCACGCAAGGCTGCGTCCCTCGACCTGCGGGGAGCCCACGTCGGCGCGGTCATCGTGACCGTCGCCCTGGGCCTCCTCGGCTGGTACGGCAAGCTGGTCGCTCTGGGCATCGTCAGCGGAGTCTTTCTACTCTGGTTCGCCGGAGCCCTCGCATGGGCCCACGCAGACGGGGACCACCGCCGGCACGCACTCCATCGCGCGTACAACGTCACCTTCGGATGGGGCGACGGGTTCTGAGCACCAAGGCCAAACCAGAGGGGGCAATTTGACGAGCGACGTCGACCCGGTGAGGAGTCGTCCCCAGTACGCCGGTGAGCTGACGACCGACGTTGTGTGGGAAATCGGCGACTTCCTGCTTCCTCGACTGGAGCGAGCGGCACGTGCTCACCCATCACTGCCCATGCGCTTCGTCCTGCGCCGAGCCTTTTTCAGGTCCGGTCGCCGGGTGGTGCACCCGTCCAGGAAGGGACGGACGTTGTGCGGGCCGGCTGCGGCTCCTCCACGGAGTGCAGCCGGGGCGCGCGGGGTCTGGCGCCGTCTCCTTCGCAAGGGGGTGGCCGCGAGGCCCACCGCGCATATGCACGGGCGAGGAGGTCGCGACCTGAAGGAGACCCCAGTCTTGGGGTGGGCTATGGCGGAACTGCCGATGTCGTTGCCTACGCGGAGCGTGTCGGGGTTCCTGTCACGTTGCTGTGGCCGGAGGGGGCTTCGCGGTGAGAGCAACGCCCGCGCCCTGTGGCTGACGTTCCGCCACCTGCAGGACACGGGGGAGTTGCTCCGGGTCGTGGCCTTCCCACTCTGAGACGGGCAGTTCTGCGGTGATCCCGAACCGGTTGTCGTACTCGTCGAGGCGGCCTGGTTCGTGGGCCTGCTGCCATTCATTGAGGGAGGCGGCTGCGATCGGGGTCAATTCAGGGCCTTGCAGCTCGATCTGCCGGGTCACCCAGCCTTCCGCGTCGACCTCGAAGTAGAACCAGACGTCTTCCTCGTCCCAGTAGCAGCGCATCCACGTTGTCACGAGTCCATGATGAGGCCTCAGGCCCGGCACTCCGCCGACGTTCCCGGGCTCGGTTCTGGCCTTCCGCCTGGCCTGTGCTTCGCCAGGTCGTTGAGTTCTTCGACACTGAGTTGTCGGAGGGCTTTCAAGACCTGGTTCCCAAGACCAGTCGGCTGCATCGGGCGCCCGCCCAGTTCACCCGTGGCTTGGCCGACGTCGGCTCCAGCGCCACGTCCGCACGTAGTCACCCGCCGCGGCGTACCGACCGTGCGCCCCGGCCCACGGAATCCCCACCACTACTTCGCTCCGGAAGGCTCACCATGCCCAGCAGCGCCACTGGTGGGGCAAGCCTTACCGACCCCCAAATCCGAACACGCGGGGACACCGCAGCCGACGCACGGATTTGACAGTGGACCTTCCTCGGTCCATGCTTTCACTACTCAATTAGTGAAAGGATGGTCTGTCGGATGGTCGAATACCGTATCGACCGGCGCAGCGGTGTTGCCACCTATCTGCAGATCGTCCAGCAGACCAAGCAGGCCCTGCGGCTCGGCCTGCTGGAACCCGGTGACAAGCTCCCCGCGGCCCGCGAGGTCGTGGAGGCCACTGCCGTCAACCCGAACACGGTGCTCAAGGCGTACCGCGAGCTGGAGCGGGAGGGGCTGGTCGAGGCCCGGCGCGGACTCGGCACCTTCGTCCTCAGGTCGCTCGGCGCCGCACCGGGCGACTCCCCGCTGCGGGCCGAACTCGCCGAGTGGGCAATGCGCGCCCGGGTGGCCGGGCTGGTGCGGGACGACGTGGCCGCGTTCTTTGCCGCCGTGCTGGACGAGTACTTCGAGGACACCGGAGAGGAACAGTGATGACCACGACCGCCATCGAGGCGACCGCGCTCGGCAAGCGGTTCTCACGGCGCGGGGACTGGGCGCTGCGCGACTGCACGTTCCGGCTGCCCACCGGACGCGTCTGCGCGCTCGTGGGACCCAACGGTGCGGGAAAGTCGACGCTGATCGCCCTCGCCGCCGGGCTGATCGCCCCCACCGAGGGCACGGTCACCGTGCTCGGCGGGCACCCGGCCGACGCCCGGCCGAACATCGGGTTCATCGCCCAGGACAAGCCGCTGTACCCGCAGCTCACCGTCGCCGAGACGCTCCGCATGGGCGCCGACCTCAACCCCGGCCGCTGGTGCGCAGCCACCGCAGAGCGGGTCATGGCCGGCGGCGACCTGGACCCCAGGGCCCGGATCCGCTCGCTCTCCGGTGGTCAACGCACCCGCGTGGCGCTCGCCCTCGCCTTGGCCAAGCGGCCCGAGCTGCTGCTGCTGGACGAGCCGATGGCCGACCTCGACCCGCTGGCCCGGCACGAGCTGATGGGCGCCCTCATGGCCACGGCCGCCCAGTACGGCACCACGATCGTGATGTCCTCGCACGTGATCGCCGAGCTAGAGGACTCCTGCGACCACCTGCTGCTGATCGGCGAGGGCCGCGTCCGCCTGGCGGGCGACATCGACGACCTGCTGGCCGCCCACAGCCTCGTCTACGGCCCCGCACGTGAGACCGCCACCGGTGCTGTCGGCGACCTGGATCCGCACACCGTGGTGGAGTCCCGTACCACCGGCCGCCAGCTCACCGCCCTCATCCGGCCCGCGGGCCCCCTGCCCGACGACTGGCAGACCCGCGAGCCCTCCCTGGAGGAGCTGGTTCTCGCCCACCTGCGCAGCCCCGCAGCGTCCGCACTGACGCTCGACCCCATACGCACCCCCACCAAGGCCCAGGAGACGACCACATGACCGGCCTTGCCTCCATCGCCCCCGCACCCACCCGGCGTCCTTCCGCTGCGCCCCGCCAGACCCGGTGGCTGCTGCGCCTGCACCGCCCGGCGCTGTGTGTCTGGGCAGGGCTCGTGCTCGTGGTCTCGGCCACGCTGCTGTGGCTGGGCGGGCCGCTCACCGACGCCGCTGCGGTGGCATGGCGGCAGTACGACGCATGTGGCATGGCGACGTCGTGCGCCTACGACCAGCCCGCGATCCTGCTCTACAAGGGCGTCTACCAGTACGCCATGGTCGCTGTCCTCGCCGTCCCCTTCCTCGTCGCCGCCTGGGCCGGCGCCACGTTGACCAGCCGGGAGCTGGAGACGGGCACTGCCCGACTGGCCTGGACCCAGTCGGTGTCCCCGGCCCGCTGGCTCGCCGCCAAGCTCGCCGTCCCGTCCGCCCTCATCGCAGCCGGCACCGGCCTGCTGGTCGGGCTGTATCACCTCGCCTGGTCCGCCGGGCGGGGCCGCTCAATCAACACGGCCAAGCCCTGGTACGACCCCTCGAACTTCTTCGCAGGCGGCCCCACCACCGTCGCCCTGGCCCTGGTCGGCCTCGCCGTCGGCGCCCTGGCCGGCCTTGTCTGGCGCCGCTCCCTGCCCGCCCTCATCACCTCCGTCGTCACCACAGCCGGCGTGTTCGGCACCATCCACCTGGCACTGCCCTACCTGTGGCCCAGCGTGACCCGTGGCAGCAGCCTGACGCTCGACGCTCCGGCAGGCACAGGGCTGACGGTCGACGAGGGCGTCCTCACCTCCACCGGCGCCCGGCTGCCCGACCCCGGCTGCGGCAGCAGCCGCTGGCCGCATTGCCGCGCCACGTACGACGAGCTCGACGCCGTCAGCTACTACCGCGACTACCACCCCTTCTCCCACTACTGGCCCCTCCAGCTCACCGCGACCGCCCTCACCCTCGCCATCGGTGCCTTGCTGGCCCTCGCCGCGTTCCGCATGCTGAAGCGCCGTACCGGCGGGATCCCGTCCCGCAAGGGAGCCCCCCCTCGCATGACCGCTGGTCTTCGCAGGAACGCCTCCCGGACGTACTCCGACGCCGGACATCCCTTGCCGCGGTCCCCTTAACGATCCTCATGTCCTCTTCAAGGGGTTGATGTCTGATGTCGATATCTGTTCGGGAGCAAGAGTCGAGCACTTGCTCCGCAGGCAAGTCCTCTCGCGGCAGGCGGCGGTGGGACTGGCCGGTGCTGGTGATGTGCGCGGTGTCGGCGCTCGTGGTAGGGCTGCTGTCTCCCGCCAACACATCGCAGCATGCGTGGGGCCTGATCGCCGCGGTGGGATACGCCTGTGCCGCCGTGGTCGCGGCGAGGTCGTGCACGCCGTGGGCCCGTACCCCCGCGGTGATCTCGGTCATCGGTGCAGCTGCCATGCCGCTGGTGTATCTGACGGTGATCGGCAGGGCGCAGATGGAGGTCGGCGTTGTGGAACGGGCGGCCGACCTGCTGTTGTCCTCCGGAACCCCGTACAACACCCCGCATGCGGTACGGGACTTCAATCCCTACCTTCCCGGCATGGCACTCTTCGGGATACCGCACATGATGTTCGGCGACACCCCGTTCACCAGCGCCCGCTTGTGGCTCCTTGCCGGCTTCCTCGCAGCCGTAGCCGGTGCCGTGCGGATTTTGACCAGGGGCCGGGACATCGGTACCGGCCCGGACGGCACCGCGCACGACATCATCGGGCGGACGGGCGCCCTCTGGCTGATCGCCTGACCCGTCGTCGCGCTGCCACTCACCATCGGTGGCGTGGACCCGCCGGTCATCGGGTTGATCTGCCTGGCCCTGGCCTTCACGCACCGGGGCCATGCCGGACGCGCGGGCCTGGCTGTGGGAGCAGCAGCCGCGCTGAAGTGGACCGCCTGGCCGGCCATCCCGGTGATCGTCGCCGTGCTCGTGGTGTGCGGCGGAAAGCGTGCCGCGTTCAAGTGCGCGGCAGCAGCCACGGGAATCGCCGTGCTCGCTGTCCTGCCCATGGCCCTGGTGGACAGCAGTGCGTTCTACCAGAACGTCGTCCTCTATCCGCTGGGTCTCGGTCCCACGGCGTCATCTGCGCAGAGCCCCCTGCTCGGGCACCTGATCGTTTCGCTGGTTCCCAACGGAAAGGCTGTCACTGTGGCGCTCATCGCGCTGGGCGCCCTGAGCGTAGGGGTATCGCTGCTGCTCCGCCCGCCGCGGAGCACCGTTGCCGCCGCCGACCGGCTGGCGCTGGGTCTGATCCTGGCGATAGTGCTGTCCCCGGCCACCCGCGTGTGAGCACGCTCGCACAACGCGATTGAGAGCCAACTGTCCTGACCGTGTGTGACATGCCGCGTTTGGCGTAATGGGCTCTTTGGGTTGGTCAGCCGCGTCACTCTGTGCGGGTTGATCACGGTCGTGTCAGGAGCCGTGTGTACAGATCCCGTGGGCGGGTTGAGCTGATCCGCCGTGACCGCCGGATGGACCCGAGCATGTCGTGGCGGGCGCTGGATCCGCGGCACGAGGTGAGCAGGGACACGGTGGCCGAGACTTTGAAGACGTCGGTGCAAGGGTGCGGCTATGGCAGAAGGTGAGCGGCGGCCTGACAAGGGCATGGTGGACCGGTCGGAAGGGTTCGGTGAGCGGTTGCTGGGGGTGCTGTTGGACCGGGCCCACGAGATGCCGCCGCAGCTGATCGCCCCGCTGATCGCGGAAGAGGTGGCCAGGGTCGGTGGGCGCGAACTCTCGATCCTGCTGCAGGACTATGCGCAGCTGATGCTGGTGCCGTTGCCGGGTCGGCGGCTGATGGTCGGCGGGCCTGAGCCGATCGGTGACTCTCCCGCCGGCGCGGCCTTCCTGTACGCGACCCCTGTCGAGGTACCGCAGGCCGACGGGGTCCGGATGTACCTACCGTTGCTGGACGGCAGCGACCAGGTGGGGGTGATGGCCCTCACCATGGATACCGTCGATGACGACGACCGGCGCCTGCTGCGCAGGCTCGCCGGCCTGGTCGCCGACATGCTGGTCACCAAGCACGGCTACACCGACCAGTTCTTCCTGGCCCGGCGCCGCGAACCGATGAGCGTGGCTGCGGAGATCCAGTGGTCCCTGCTGCCGCCGCTGGCGATGTCCGTCCCACAGGTCGCGGTGGCCGGAATCCTGGAGCCCGCCTACAACGTCGCAGGCGACAGCTTCGACTACGCCCTCAACGACGACATCCTGCACGTGGCCATGGTCGATGCGATGGGCCACGGTCTGGACGCTGCCACGATGGCGACCGTCGCCGTCGGCGCCTACCGGCACGCCAGACGTGCCGACATCGGTCTGTCCGAGATCTACACGTTCATGGACCGGGCCATCGCCGGGCAGTTCGGGCCCGACCACTTCGTCACCGCGCAGATGATGCGCCTGAACATCACAACGGGCCACCTGCAGTGGGTCAACGCTGGCCATCCAGCACCGCTGCTGATCCGCAACCACCAGGTCGTCGGGCACCTTGAGGGCCCGACCACGTTGCCGGTCGGCTTCGGCGGTGAAGAGCCCCAGATCAGCGAACAGATGCTCCAACGCGGCGACCGGGTGCTGTGCTTCACCGACGGCCTGATCGAGGAGCACGAAGCTGGCGAAGAGCCGTTCGGCGAGGAACAACTCATCCACTGGGTCAACCGCATCGAGCCCGCCGAGAAGGGAGTACGAGCGGTGGTGCGCTCGCTCTCCCACACGCTGCAGCAGCAACGGGGCGGGAGCACCAGCGACGACGCGACCCTCTTCCTGATCGAGTGGCGCGGGGGCGCCGCCGACCACCTCGCTGTCCTGGAGTGAGCCTGCAGCCGCACATCGAAGCCTCGCGCGGGACCGGCCGCGTCATCATCCCGTGCTTGTCCATCCTTGCTGCCGAGCGGCAGGGTGCGGTGTCGTGGGCCGTCGGGAAAGCGGGCCGTGATGGCGCTCAATGGACGGCTCGCCCCGTGGCTTCGGATCCGCCGCGGGTGTCGGTCCTCGGACGGCCCAGACCTTCCCCAGGAGCGTCGGCCGATGACCGCGACAGGCGCGGGTCGTGAGCGAGACGTTCTCCAACGTGCCGGTGTCGTCGATGGTGGGCGGCGAACTCGGGCGGTGCGTCCCGGCCCGGACGGCGTGCTGGGGCGGGCGGCATCGGTCGGTGTGGGTACGACGGGTGTGGACGAGGTGCTGCCAGCGGGCGCGTACGGCATCGGGGCCGTCGAGCCAGCGCGTGGTGGTGGGACCGGGCAGGGGCAGGTCGGCCATGTAGTGGGCGATGTCGGTGAAGTAGGCGAAGTCGCCGGTGGCGGTGAGTTCGCGCAGGCGGCCGATGGTGGCTGCCAGCTTCTGGTCTTCGCCAAGGACGGCGTGGTGGAAGGCGAGGGCGAGTTCCACGAACCGGTGGAGGAAGGGGAGCCCGGCGTTCTCGATGTCGGTGTGCAGGTGCTGGGCGCGGTCGGTGACGCCGGGGGTTCCGGCGTCCTTGATCAGGGCGACGACCTGGGCGAGGAGGGTGTTGGAGCGCTGGTCGAGTCCGTCGAGGTACTGGTGGGCGAGAGCGAGTTCGTCGTCGGCGCGGTCGGGGTTGGCGAAGGAGACGGCGAGGGTGAGGCGGACCTGCGTCATGGCGCGTTCGCCGGCGGCGCCGGGTTGCTCGGCTTCGGCGCGGCCGGCTTCGAAGGCGGCCGCGGCCTGGGCGGTGTTGGCGTGGGACCAGTGGATGTCGCCGAGGACGCGGTGGTGGCGTTCTTTCCAGCTCAGGGTGGGGACGGCGGCCAGGCGGTGGGGAAGTCTCCGGCGAGGCGGGCCAGGTTGGCAAGGCCGCGGCGGGCCTTGGGGGCGAGTCGGCCGCCGGTGTCGGCGACGTCGGTGCGCACCACGCTGCGGATCGCGCGGTGCAGGTGGTAGGGCCACAGGGCGAACGGGTTCTCGGTGACCAGCGGGCTTCCACCAGGCGCCGGGCCACCGTCTGGTGGGTCAGGCCCGCGGCGCGGGTGGCCAGCTCGAGGTCGAAGGCGTCACGCAGCGACACCGAGCGCAGGACGTGGCGTTCTTCGGCGGTGAGGTCGGACAGCACGCGGGCCAGGAGCGCGGGGAAAGTGCAGTCGAAGTCGGCCGGCTCGGGGGTGTGGCCGGTGCGGCGGATCTCCAGGAACCGGCCGACCGCGAGGTCCAGATGGAGGGGCAGGCCGTGGGACCGGTCGGTGATCACGATGCGGATGGCGGGGGTGATGAGAGGCCGGCCGTCCTTGACCAGGCGGCGGGCGAGATGGTCGTCGCAGTCCTCGGGGGAGAGGTCCCCCAGCAGGTGCTGCCGCCCCTCCGGCGTGCCCGTGCGAGGCGCCGGCGCCGCGCTCGGAGAGGTGGCCAGGCCGGGCCAGGCGGTGGAGCCGGTCCAGTCGAGCTGCCCGTGCAGGGCCGGTTCGGCCCACTGCAGCCGGGAGCGGCCGCTGATGACGAACAGGCAGCCGGGCATCAGCCACACCACACGCTGCAGCAGCCGCTCGAAGTCGCGGTGGCGGTCGGCAGCGTCCTCGAAGGTGTCCAGCAGGATCGCCGGCGTGACCTTCTTGCCGTCAGGCAGCCGGGCAAGCTCCCACGCCAGCAGATGCGGGTAGTAGGACAGCGCCTCCAGATCGGGTTCGGCCTCCAGCAAAGGGGCCAGCCGCGTGCAGCCGGCCAGCGCCTTCACCGTCTGGCGCCGCTCGCGCAGCGCCCCGACCAGCGCGTCGGTGACCTGCCCCGGCGGTGCCGGGCAGCAGCAGCGCCTGGGCGACGTCGCTCAGGGCGCTCTGCGTCTGCTGCGGCAGCGCCTTGCCGAACCGTCCGGCCAGCCCGCCGCGGTCGAGGTTGGCCTCCAACGGGTCGCCGGGATGCCGCACCTCCCAGTAGCCGCGCAGCGCGATGTCGAAGGCGGGCAGCGGCCGCGCAACAGCAGCGGCGAGCGCGGCCCGGATGGTCAGCACGACGTCCTCGAACGTGGTGCCGGCGGAGCGGGCCAGGTCGATCCGGACGGGCACGATCGTCTGCCCGGCCCAGACCGGTTCACCCCACTGGGCGGGCCGCTGCCCGGACCTCGCCGCCCGGCTTCGAGCTTGCGCAGGAAGGTGGACTTGCCTACGCCGCCCACTCCGTGGAAGGACACGATGTTGGTGCGCGGCGCTTCGAGGTCGGCTGGGTCGAAGCCGGGGGCGGTGGTGTGCCGCAGGTGTTCTTCCGGCGCGGTGGCGAACAGCTCCCACTGGCACTGACGGTTGGTGAACGCCTCGCTCGTATCGACGGGCTCGTTCGAGCCGAACAGGGCACGTAGGTCGGTCACTTGATTCCCCCCGCCGAATGATCACCAGGCGATCAGCCTATGCCCGAGCCCGCGCCGTCCGGCAGCCTCTACCCGGCCGCCGCGACCGGTGCTGGGCCGGATTCACACCGCTGCATGCCTGGCCAGTGAAGAGCGGCGGCTTGCCGGGGGGTAGTGCGGCGCTGAGAATGAACCCTCCTTGTTCCTCTTCGACTTCGACTTGGTGGCTCTTGTGCACGACCCTGCGCTCCCCGACCCTGACCAGCAGCCCGCCCAGGACCCCGGGGCTGCGCCCCTGGACGGCCATGCGGGAACTGTCGACGAGGCGGCGGCTGCGGGGCTGCTGACACAGGTGATCGCCCGGTACGGCCAGCTGATCCAAGCGGAACGCTGGGCCGGGACGGATCCACAGCGGCTGGGCGAGCTGCTCGCCCAGCAGCAAGCCTGCGTACGGGACCGCGCGCGACTCGCGGAAGCTGATGCCGAAGAAGTGACGTGCCTTGCTGTTCTGTACGCGGCCCGGCTGAAGGAACTGCAGGACTCGTAGGGGCGTGCGGGCAGGGCGGCCACCGCGGCAGGCCCGCGCAGCCGGTACGGCAGCAGGTGCTCGGGCATCAGCAGCCGAGCCAGCCGAGCGATCTGCTCCAGGTCGCGGCGGTAGTGCGGCAGCTGCGTGCGCAGTCGCCGCTGGATCGCCCAGAACCGAGCGGCCTCCTGATCGGTGTACGGGCGATTGTGCTCGGCGACCAGGACGTGGAGCGCGCCCGCCGGCCGCGCCCACGACCCGCCGGCCTCGCGCTCGTTGCGGTACAGCACGCTGCCGTCCCGCCGCATCACCGTCACCAGGTCAGCCACCGGTACCTGCTCGGGGGCCGCCACCGCCTCCTGAAGCGCCGCGAAGTGCATATCGTGCCCGCCAGCGGTGGTGAACCGCCCCGTTGCGCCCAGCTGCAGCATCTGGGCACAGCGATCGGCGGTGCCCTGGCGGGAATCGGCGGCCCGTACAGCGAGCACCACCAGCTCCACGCGGTATCCCGCCTGCCGGTACAGCAGCGCGCCATTGACGAACGCGGCCGCACTGGAAGGGGCGATCTCGATGACCGCGTCGCTGCGCCGCTCCCGTACGTACTGCTCGGCCAGAACCTGCCAGCCCCGGTAGTCCGCGCGGATGCGGGCCCCGGCGGTGCGTGGCTCCTCCTGCAGCAGCTGGTAGTAATCGGGGTGAACTGCCTTGAAGTCGTCGCCGCTGATCCGGGTGGGCTTGCCGCGCAGGGAGCGCAGCACCATCCGCGTCATGCTCGTCTTGCCGGATCCGGGCTAGCCCATGAGGTAGACCACGACGGGCGTCTCCTGCGGGCCGGTGCGCTCGGCGAGGTCCCGGCAGGATCAGTTGTCGAAGATCCACCGGTGCTCTTCGCCGGTCAGCCGGTGGTGATCGACGCCGGGCGCCTCACTCCTCGGCTGGGCAATCCGCCGGACGGGCTCGGCCAGCGCGGCGGCGCGTTCGGCGTTGCGCCGCACGGCCAGGGCTCAGTCCTCGGGCAGGCGCGGGTCATGGGTGCGCTGGGTCGGCATCCGCGAGCTGCCGGCGAAAGGCACCGGTCTCGGCGGGATCCCACGTGCGGGCGCGTTCGGCCAGCAGCACCTCACGTGCGCCGGGCGGGCGGCCCACTCCCCGCCGGGCGTACGCTCGTTGGCGTACAGCACCTCCGCGCCGCACGACGATGACCCGTTCGGCCAGGTTCTCGGCTTCGATGTCTTTCAGGACGTCGAGCAGTGCCCTGGCGCAGGTGTCGTGGTTGTCCCAGGACACGTAGCGGGCCCGGTCCTCCTCGGCGAGGCGCAGGTAGCGGTCGAGCACCCCGAGCTGGCTGACCGCCTCCGGCACGGCCAGGGCCACGAACTCGATGCGGTACCCGGCCTGGCGGTAGGCGGCGGCCGTCGCATTGAAGGCGGCCGGGTCGGCCAGGGCCTCCTCCGCCACCACGTCGTACCGGCCCGCGCGGGCGTGGGCTTCGACCTCGGCCTGCCAGTGGTAGGTCTCCGGCCGCACCCGCACTCCGGCCGTGTGGACATCCTCCGCCAGGAAGGCGGTGTAACGCGGATGGGCGGCCTTGTACGCGTCGCGGTTCACCCGCACCGCGCCGCCGCGCTGTTTAAGGGCGGCGTGGGACCATGTCCATCACGAGCGTCTTGCCGCTGCCGGCCTGCCCGGCCACGAACACCACTACCGGGTGCTGCTGGGGTACCGCACCGCTCACGGCGCCGGGAAGAACCGGCGTGGCCGGGGCGACGGCCTTGTGCAGCGATGGATGCGGGGGCGGGGTACTCACGTACTCCTCCACGAACGGATTCACGGTGCGGGCCAGAGGCGGGAGAACACGGGTGCGCCCGACCGGGCTGGCCGGGCGCGCCGAAGGGGGTACGGGATCAGCGCAGGCGTCCGAGGTGGATGACGCTGACGCGGATCTGCTGGTCGTTGATCTCGTACATCACGCGGTAGGCGCCGATGTGGATGCGCAGCAGGTCGGTGCTGCCGAACGCGCCGTCGGGGCGGGGGTTGCCGGCGAGGCGGTCGACGGCGGTGAACACCTGCCGCACTCCGGCGGGGTCTTCCTTGGCGAACCGCTCCGCCTGGGCGAGGGCCTCGGGCTCCCAGATGACCTCGTAGCTCACGCCTCAGCTCCGCCGAACACGCGGCGGTACGCCTCGTCGTGCGGGATGCCGGCGTTCTCGCCGCGGGCCTGGCGGGCGCGGTAGGCGGCCAGGGCCCGCAGCTCCTGCAGTTCGAGGGCGTCGGCGGGGCTGACCAGTATGGCGACGGTCTGTCCGTGGTCGGTGATGGCGACCGGTTCCCGGGTGGCGCTGACTTCGCGCGCGATGGCGCCCAGGCGGGCGCGGGCTTCCACGATCGAGTAGGTCGTTTCCGTCATGCACACCAGCTTACAGAAGTGTGCACATCGCCGCCATCGAACGCACTCGGTGTCCCATGTATGAGTTGTTCGATGCGGTCGACGCGCTGGTCGCGTCCCGCTCTCCGCTGCCGTCGGCGGAGGAGCGCAAACGGCTGCGGACCGCGCACGGCCTGACGCTGGACGAAGTCGCCGCCGCACTGAAGGTGCGCCGGGCGACGGTGTCCGGCGCTGGGAGTCGACGAGGAGGCCGACCGAGCCCGGGCCCGGAGCGTGAGGCGTGCGCGCGGCTGCTTGCGCAGCTCGCGGAGCTCTACCCCGCCCCGGCCGCTGCGGTGCCGGCCACGTTCACCGGCGCGCCCGCCCCGGCTGCGATGTGCCGGTTTGGTGTCAGTGAGTGGGTGTCAGTGACGGCATGTCAGGCTGGGAGGTTTTCGCTGGTCGGGCGTTGAGGAAGGGCGAGGTCACTGACGTGGAGTGGTGTATGCGGGGGTGTTGCTGTCATGGGGCCGGTACACCTTGCCCTGTTCCGCTGTCTTGGGAACGGCACTTCTGATCCGGCTGTCGTCTCGGCGACCGCCCCTGCCGGGGGCGGCGAAGGGACGAGGCGATGGGGACCCCCACCCACGGGTCGGGCTGGGGCAGTCCTCGGGCCGATCACACCGGAAGCCGGCCCGTGCGGGCAAGCCGTAGTGGGCTCCTTGGGTGCCCACTACGGAGGGCACTTGGGGACCCCCTTTGGTGCCCGGGACTCCGGGTCGGGGAAAAGCTCCTGGTCAGGCCGGGAATCGGCGTGAGTCCCGCTCTGTTGGGGGCCCTCTTCTCTTCTCTTGAACTTGCTGGTGATGTCAGTGGTGGAGGAGATCATCGGGTCCGGGGGCCGGATGCCCTCTGCGGCCGGGCCGGCCTGGCTGGCGCCTGGCCGGTGGCCGGTCGCGAGTGATGAGGGAGCGGAGCTGATGGCGGGGATGAGGAAGGCTAATCCGGCGGGGTCGACGAATAGTTTCCGCGGTGATGTGCTGCGCGTGCTCGGAGTGCTGAAGGTGGCCACGGCTGATCAGATCCAGCGGATCGGCGCTCCGCACCTGAGCTTTAGGCACACCGACAAGGAGATCCCGTCGAAGCAGAAGCAGGCCCGCACTGCTTCGCACACTGGTGCGCTCTCGGACATGCGCAAGCACGCTCTCGCCGAGAACGGGGGCTCCACCGAGGCGGGGGAGAGGCTGCGGAACCTGACCGCCAAGGGCTTGGAGGCTGCCTCCTACGAGCTGCGGCGGCCGGTGACGGAGATGGGTTCCACGGCACGCGGTGCGGGCTCCAGCGGGGCTTCCCACCCGATGGCCGTCAACGAGACCGTGATCGCGATGCTGCGCCCGAAGCCGAATTTGGCCAGGCTCGCCGAGGATCCGCCCGCAGTCCGGGCGGCTGCCCAGGCGGCCGTCGACGCACCCGATGGGATTGGCACGATCGCCTCGTACTGGACCGAGATCCCGCTGCCCGCCACGGGCACGTGGAACGCGCCGGGGAAGGGCGGTGCCCAGGCCGACGTTGTGCTCACCGCTCCGCAGGACGGGGTGCCGCTGTTGTTCATCGAGGTCGACAACTGCCACGAGACTGCGGAGGAGCTTGCCGACAAGCTGGAGAAGTACGCCCGTTTCTTCCGGCGGGAGATGAAAGACACCGACGGCAGGGAACGGCCGATGTGGCGCACCCGCTGGACGGCTCCGGCCTCCTGGTCCGGCGACAGGACGCATCCGCCTGTGCTGCTGGTGTTCAACCGCATCGGCGACCGCAACCCCAACCGCACGGTCCCGCGCCTGACTGAACTCACCCGCCACCTGTGGGAGAGGGAGCGGCAGCGTGGCGGGCACCACGTCTACGACGGGAGGATCCCGATCATCGCGACGGGGCTGCAGAACCTGCGCGAGCACGGTCCGGCCGGCGCCCCGCGTTCCTCCGCTTCGGCCGCGACGGCATGCAACCCCTGCTGGAGGCGATCGGCAACCCCCGCCGCGAGGCGGCCGACGCCCGGGAACGGGAAGAGGCCAGGGCCCGTCAGCAGGAGTACAAGGCACAGCTGCGGCAGGAAGCCGAGCAGAAGGAAGCTGAGCGTGTGGCCCGCCGCCCCGCCTGTGCCTCCTGCGGGGCGAAGTTCACCGACGACCGGTGGGCCCGAAGGACGGGCCCAGGTGGCGCCCGACGCTGTGCGAAGAGTGCGAGGACCGAGCCATCGAGGCCGAGCGCCAGGCCGAGCAGGACGAGCGCGAGCGCCAGGAACAAGCCGGGGCCCAGGCGGCGCAGAAGGCCGGAGGCTTGCGCTCCTGACCCGGGCAAGCCGAAGGTGAGCCTGGGCAAGCCCGCCGGGTGACGATCGCACCGCCCGGTTCGTCGCCCCACACACTGTCAGCAGCCCTTGAGACGCGAGCCATTGGACGCCACTCGAGGGCCACCCGCTGGTACTGATTCGGACGGTGTTCCGCGAAACGCCTCATCGGGTCCACTGCGTCTGACAGTTTCGGACCCGTGGATCAGGCGTGGGCAGCGGATATCGCGGGCGGCGTCGGGCTTGTCAGTGCGGTATCGCTGGTGCTCTCGTCGGCGGGCTTGCCGCAGTGCGGGGTGCTCGGATCGGTGCAGAGACGAACGCGGCCGCAGTACGGGCGCAGGTTCGGGAGGAGGCTGCTCTGGCGCACCAGCACTGGTCCGCGAAGAGCGGCAGAGGGCATACCTACACGTGATGGATGTGTATGCCGCGTTCAACGCCCAGTCCATAAAGCGTCGCGAGCAACTGGAGCAGGGCACGGTGCTGGATGAGGCGTCGCTGCAGTCCTACGCTGGGGATCGCCTCGCCCTCGCCGCCGCATGTAGCCACCTGGCGCTCCTAGGGCCTGTGTGATGTCGTGATCAATCGGCTGCTTGCAGGAGCTCTCCGAGCCAGATCATCGAGGCGCGCAGTTCGAGGCCGGCGAGATAGCTCTCGGGTGTCTTGTCGAAGCGTGTGGCGATGCCGCGCCAGTCCTTGAGCCGGTTGATCAGTCGCTCGACGGTGTTGCGATCACGGTAAAGACCGGCGTCGAATAGGATGGGGTGGCCGCCGCGGCTTCCCTTCTTCTTGCGGTTGGCGGCCTGGTCCTTCTTCTCCGGGATGACCGCCTTGATGTGGCGTCGTCGCAGGTGGGCGCGGTTGGCGCGGGACGAGTACGCCTTGTCCGCGGCGACCGCGTCCGGCCGGGTGCGGGGCCGGCCGGACGGCACGGACGCGGATGTTCTTCAGCACGGGGACGAACTGGGGGCTGTCCGCGGCCTGCCCGGCGGTCAGAACGAACGACAGCGGTCGGCGCTTGCGGTCGCCGGCAAGGTGGATCTTGCTGGTCAGTCCGCCGCGGGACAAGGGGCTGCGACAGGAACACAAACGGGCGTGGACGCAGCAGCGGGAAGCCGACGTGGCTCCCTACGTACGCGACGTCGCCCCGGCCCTGCTGTGGCACGTCCAGGAGGCCGGGTGGGATCTGCTCGCCTTCGAGGACATCGACGGCCGCCTGGCGGTCTACGTCCCCGGCTCCGACGACCTTCCGTTGGTCGTGGACGTCATGACGCGGCTCGGGGAACACCAGAAGCCGGACATCGTGATGCGGTCGGTTCCGGACCGGATGAAGAACCACAGTCCCACGCCGGAGCTTTTCGCCGGGGACATGCGGCTGCACACGGATTGGTTTCCCACCAACGTCCTGATCGCCCAGGACCGGGCCGTACTGGTCGACTGGACGTGGACGTCGTACGGCGCGGGATGGATCGACCCTGCCCTATGGGCGGTGTGGCTCATCAGGGAGGGTCACACGCCCCGTAAGGCGGAGCGATGGGCCTCCCAGGTGCCCGCGTGGGCCGCGGCGACGAAGGAGGGCCTGGACGCATTCACGGCGGCCACCGTCAGCGTCCGGGAGGAGATCACCGCTGACGATCCGGGAGCCGTGGATGACCGGGATGCTGACCGCTGCAAAGGCATGGAACGAGTACCGGCGCATGGTCTGACTGGCAGTCTGGTTTTCGGCACACCCCGACCGAGAGGAACCCATGAAACTGAAACAACTCGCCGCCACAGCAGGAGCAGCCCTGCTGACCGCGCTGGCACTGCCAGCAGACGCCCACGCCGCCGCCGTTGCCTGCGGAGGCGCCGTCTCGACCCAGAACATCGGCGCACAGGGCTGTATCTCCGCCGAACGGTGGAAGGACGGCCACGTCTTCATGCGGAACATCACCGCCCACGCCGTCATCACCAACTCCCGCGCCCACGCCTCCTACGTCGACTACGAAGCGTATTTCCGGATCCGCGAAGGCGGCCACTGGGTCAAGCTCGGCAACGGCCGCACGATCGTCCAGCGCAGGTCCACGATCGGCCCGTTCGAGATCGGCAACACCGACCGCGTCTGCGGCCCCGTCAACGCCACCGCCGAAATCCGGGTGCATGTGAGGCCGGCCGGCGGGGCGTGGAGCAACTGGAGCGGAGCCGTGACGAAGCAGTGCCAGACGTGAGCTAGTGCCGCATCAACCAACGTTCGCCCTGTCGTGACGCGCCGTCCGGAGTACGAGCCCGGGCGGCGAGTGTCCGCCATGCTGTCCTCGTGGCTGAGCGTGTACGGGTGCGTGAGATCGATGGCGAGGAGGGGCAGCGGCTGCTGCGGATCGTGCGCCCGGCCCCGGTTCGGTGGTGACCTGGCGGCGGGCCCAGATGGTGCTGCTGTCCGCGCAAAGTATGGACGTGAACAAGATCGCTGAGGTGACGTTCACCAGCCCGGACCGGGTCCGTGATGTCATCCACAACTTCAACGCCGACGGCTTCGAGGCGCTCTACCCCAAGTACAAGGGCGGGCGCCCGAAGACCTTCACCCTGCCGGAACGGCGGGAGGTCAAGAAGATCGCAAAGTCGAAGCCGGCCGAGCACGGCCTGCCGTTCTCGACCTGGAGCCTGGTCAAGCTGGCCGACTTCCTGGTCGCTGAGGGGGTGGTCGACGACATCAGCCACGAGGGCCTGCGCATCCTGCTCCACGAGGAAGGCGTCACCTTTCAATGCCTGAAGACCTGGAAGACCTCGAAGGACCCGGACTACGAGGCGAAGAAGGCCCGGGTCGAGCACCTCTACGCCATCGCCGACGGCGAGGTCTTACCCGAGGACGGCGAGCCCGAAGTCATCTACTGCATGGACGAGTTCGGCCCGCTCAACCTCCAACCCCACCCCGGACGCCAGTGGGCCGAACGCGGAGGCAAAGGGAAGGATCCCGAGCGTGAGCCCAGGTCGCGCCGCCGGGCCACCTACACCCGCCCGCACGGCGTTCGGCACCTGTTCGCCGCCTACGACCTGGGCAAAGACCAGCTCTACGGCCACATCAAGAAGACCAAGACCCGGTCGAAGTTTCTGGAGTTCTGCCGCTACCTGCGCTCCCTGCACCCTGCTGAGAGGCGCATTGCGATCGTCTGTGACAACTACTCGCCTCACCTGACCACCAAGCGGTGCAGCCGGGTCGCGGACTGGGCCGACGCGAACAACGTCGAGATCGCCTACACCCCGACGAACAGCTCCTGGCTGAACCGGATCGAGGCCCAGTTCACGGCCCTGCGTTACTTCGCGCTCGATGGCACTGACCACCCCACGCACAAGGCCCAGGGCAGCATGATCCGCCGCTACATCATCTGGCGGAACAAGCACGCCGCCGACGAACGCCTCCGGAAGGTCGTCACCAGGGCGAACGTGGCCTGAAGGAGCTACTCGCCTTCGTCGCGGCGCAAGTAGGAACGGATGTCGTCAAGTCCGTCGAGGGCTCGTCCGTCAACGTCCGACGGGTCGAGCTCGGCCCGGGTCGCCAGTGCCTCGGCCAGCACAACCGCTCGATCACTGAGTTGTCCGAACCTGCGGGCCGTGTGTCCCAGGCACAGGCCGGCCAGCCCAAGCAGTTGGCTCCCAGCCGCCGCCCTGGTTCCCACCTCGATACAGCAGTGCTCGATGAACGCTCGATCGTCGTCGTTCAAAGCGATGCCGACCAGCGCGGCTGCTGCCGGGGCTTCCAGCGCGCTGTCGTGGAGTGCCCCTTCCACTGCCTCAGCGACGACATCATGGGGCAGCGCGGGGGGATTCTCGAACGTGCGGTGGGAGTGCGTCACGCAGGGAGGCTACGCGGTACACCTGGACCCGCAGCGCGAAGCCTAACCCCCGACGTCAGGGTGAATGGGGCGAAGGTTGTCTGATGCGGCACTAGGTACGACGACGCCCCCGCCTCCCGGAAAGTCCTCAGATCGTGCAATGGTGGCGCCAAGAAGGAGGCGAGGCCATCACCTTCGGCAGTGACGCGCACGATCCGGCTGCCCTCGCCAACGGTTTCACGGACGCCGCCGCGATGGCGGAAGCCAGTGGATTCCGACCCGGACGACACCCACACGACTTCTGGAGACGAGGCTGACGCGAGCCCACCTGACCGGCCAATCCCGACCTACTGGCGGGTGCTCTAAGCTTGAAATTAAAGGTTTCCCCTCGGTTCTTCGGGTCGAGGGGTGTCCTTTTTGTGCTGGTGTTTGCCGACGGGGTGTCGGGGGGCGGGGCTGGTGGTGGTGCCCCGTGGGCGGCCTGGGCCGGGGTGGGTGGCTTTCGGCGGTTTCGCGGGAGTGCCCAGGATCTTGCGGATGCGGGGATAGCCGCGGCGGACCCGGCCGGGAGTGAGCTGATCCGATGTGAGTGGCTTCTCCCAGGGCCGGCGCAGATCGCCGGTGAGGGTGCGGGCGAGTCGGAGCTGGGTGTAGGCGGCGAGGATCAGCCAGACCCAGCGGTCGGCCTGAGCGGGGTGACGCAGGCGGGGGCGGGTCATGCCCAGGGCCTGCTTCCAGAACCGGAATGTGTGTTCGATGTCGAATCTTCTCAGGAAGATCCGCCACAGGCGGTCGACGTCGTGAGTGTCGGCGTCGGGGGCCGAGTGCCATAGCCATAGCGGCTTGGGATCGCGGTTGCCGGGCAGGCGCTCGACCGCGAGGTGTACCAGCGTTCCCTCCACGTTGGGCAGGTCACCCGGGTGATCGGCCCAACCGCCCTGGCGGCGTTCGAGTTTGGGGTGCAGGCGTCCCCAGCAGCGGGCGGTCACGGCACCGAACCGGTCATGACGGGTGGTGGACTCCTGGACGGGTGCGGGGTGGGTGGCCGGGTCGGCCAGCCGGAAGGGTGCGCCATGACGCGGTTGGCGGCCTTTGGTGGGTCCCCTGCGGCGCCCTGGCGGGTGGTGCATGACGCGGTCGGCGCGGATCCGCCCGAGCAGCCGGACCGGCTCGTTGCGCAGCAACCACGTCAGCCGCACGATGTCGTAGCCGGCGTCCAGCACGAACAGCACCTCGGGGTCGCCCTCGCGACACTGACCAGCCTCGCGCAGGCGCGTGAGCAGGTTCCGGACCTGGGCGGCGGTGACCTCGGTCAGGTCATCGTCCGGGCCGAGGCGGACCGCGTCCAGCGGCCCGGTCCACGAGGTCCGTCCGCCGCCCAGCGCGGCGGCGACCTGGTAGGGCCAGCCCGGAATCGTCTGCCGCACCCCGTCGCAGCGGCACGGGCGGTGGCAGTGCAGCCGGTCCGGCGAGCACTCCGCGTCCGGGCGCGGCCACGGTGTCACGTCCAGCGCGATCGAGATCTGCCGGTCCGTCCCGCGCGGAAGCTCCAGCCCGGCCAGCGCCAACCGCAGCCGCGACACATCCAGGCGGCCTCGGGCGAGCGCGTCGTACATCGCCCCGTGCCCACGCCGGTGAACTGTCTCAAGCGACAACTCCGGCAGCGACACCACCGGGCCGCCCGCGCACAGCACCGCGTCCGTCAACTCGAACAACGCATCGGCACGGCGGGGCATTGCCGCGTACAACTCCATTCGAAAGGAGGACAGTTCGGCAAGTGCCTGCCGATGAGCGGCTCCAGGGACGACACTCGACACTGACGACCTCCCGGCCCGTTGTGCGACTCGACATCACACAGCGTGAAAGGGAGGTCGTCGCCATGTCCGGCAGATCCCCATGTGAGTGAACGATCCGAACCTCAAACGATCACTGAAGGTTAAATTTCAAGCTAAGCGATGTAGTAGGAGATCGCCGCGCATGCCGCCGACCGCTTCAGGTCGGCTGAGACCGTGTCAGGACGACACGTCTTTGAGCGTCCACCGGAAGACAGCGTCGTCACCCTGCGGCTCGGAGAGGTAACCGACGAACCCCGGGACGGCGGTGTTGCCCCGAACGACGGCGCCCTCCGCCGCATCCTCGCTGGTCAGCATCACGGTTCCGGAATCGGACGGCAGCGTCTTCCAGTGCTGCGACGAATCGTCGGCGGACGCGCATTTCATCAGCAGTACGTAGTTCCCTACGCCGTCGAGGCAGTACCCGCTCTCGGCATTGCGGATCTGAGACCAACCCCCGCCGGCGTCTGTGAGCACCCATTGCTGGCTTGCCGTACCCGCTGGCTTCGTCTGCCTCAGCTGGGATTGGCCCCCTGGGACCGGGGTCGCGTCGAGCACAGCGTCCGCTGCGGCACTGTGGATCGTCACCTTGCGCTCGGGATCCCCTGCGCTGGCGGACGGTATCAGTGTCACACTGAGCAGTACCGAAAGGCCGCTCACCGACACGGCAACGTGGACTTTCTTCATCAAGTTCTCCTCTTCGCCTTGTGTGTTGCGCTTCTCCCGGCATTCACTGCCCGGCGCGAAAGCGGCCCGGTGCGGCTGGTGTCGCACCGGACCAAACGCGCGGCGGTCCGGCCGGTCCTCTGTGCGGATCAGCCAACTCACCGCAGACCCGAGGTAGTCGCGGCGGGCCTCGCCGAAGGTGCCTTACTGCGCTGCGGCGGCACCCGCCCCGATTCCCCACACCGTTTATACAGCCCAGCAACGCCCCCAGGAACAGGCGGTGAGATACTAGAGAGGCTTTTACAGATCCCTTAAGAATTGGTTAAGAGGGTGTCTCATGTGGTGGCTGTGTGAGGTGCGGCATGATTGCTCTTCGTGAGTGCTGATCTGTCGCAGCGGCTGGTTCCTGACGGGTTGTGGGATCTGGTCGTTCCGTTGTTGCCGTCGTTCACGCCGAGTCCGCAGGGTGGCGGAACCGCGCCCGTGGACGAGCGTTCGGCCGTTCGGATTGCCCGTCCGGGCATCGAGTCCTCCGAACGGCTCGGGTGGCACCGCTGGAAGATCGAGAGGTCCATCGCCTGGTTGTTCGGCTACCGCCGCCTCGGCATCCGCTACGACGCAAGGGAAGTCATTTCCTCGCCATTCTCGGCCTCGCCGCCACGCTGAACTGCTACAAAAAAACCACCCAACTCACCACGTGAGACATCCTCTTAATCCTCACCGGATCCGGAGCAGGGTGACAAGCCAAAACCGTTGATCTCGTGAAATGTATCGGTGCCCACGCCAAAACGCTTCGGTCCAACGAAACGGATCCTTGGGTTGTGAACCATTCCGGGGTCGGATGGAGGCTCGATTCTCTGAGAGCGTGTCTGAGATCGGGCCTATTGGGCGGTTTTCCGTAGAGGTCGGGGTCCTTGGCGTGTGGCGGGGCGGCCCCGGGTGAGTCGGCGCAATATCACGTCGGTCATGGCCCAGCGGATCATGGTTTCGGAGTCTGCCGGGTCACGTTCGTAGTCGCAAGCCAGGCGGCGGCGCATGGTGATCCAGACGAGAGTGTGCTCTACCGCCCAACGCTTCGGCTGGACCTTGAAGCCCCGTAGGCCGGGGTCCTTGCGGACGATCTCCAAAGTGCGGTGCAGGACGGTGGCGGACCGGTCGACGAGTCGGCCGGCGAAGCCCTGGTCGGCCGTGCGGCCGGAGGAACAGGTCTTCACGGCGATGCTGACCGGGTTCGCCAATCAGCAGCTGTCGCGGAACTAGTCGGGTGGGTGGGGGTGGAAGCCGTTCTCGGTGTGGAAGGACAGCGGCACTGATCCGGCGTTGCCGTGGAAGCTCTCCTGCCCGGACACGGGCACGACGTCCTGCACGAGGGCACCGGATTTCTCAGCCTGGTAGGCGAGAGGCTCGCCGAGCCCGCAGGCCACCATGGTGAGCACCGCGGCCGAGACGGTGGCTCGGTGCTGGACCGAGCCGGGTACGGACGGTGTCGCGGGCAGGGCCACCTGATCGACGGGCAGGCTGCCGATCATCAATGTGCCGTGCGGGCCGGAGTGGCTTCGAAATCGGCGCACCCCACGGCGCAGCGGGAACGGAAGGTCCTCCCAGGCGTCCCGGGCTCGGGCCACCCACTCGGGGTTGTCGACCTGGTCGTGCCCGCCCGTGCACAGGGTGCGGGCCAGCCGCTCGCACGCGCCGGCATCGGCAGGGTCAAGTGCCCAGTCGGCGGCGACAGCAGGGCTTTTGGTGGTGCCGGCGTCGTCTCGGGCATCAGGGTCTCCTGCCGGAGGTGTGGGCGGCGGACACGCGGACTCACGAGTGGCGCAGGCCGGCCACGGCGTCGGCGAGACCCGGGCCTGCGGAACCGGGGCCTGCGCAGCCGTCGCCGCAGCTGTCCAGCGCCACGGCATCCCCTCGGCCGCCGCGTCCTACACCGTGGACGTTCCCGGCGGCCAGCTGCGCGTGGACCGGATCGCCGACGGCTCCATGGAACTCACCGGCCCCGCCCAGATCGTCGCTCAGGGCACGACCGTGCTTGCCTCTTCTGCTGCCTCGGCCGGTGCCGCAACGGTGCACTGAGCGGAGCGTGAGCTTCGCAGCGAGCACGCTGCCGAGATCCGGGAGCTGAAGGACACCGTGGCCGCCTACGCCACCCAGATCCAGGTTCTGGCCTTGCGCAACGCCGAACTGGAGACACAGAACGCCCGTCTCTTCGAACGGCTCCGGCAGTTCGGGGACGACGTCGCGGTCCTGCCGGCCCAAAGCTCTCCTATGTCCTGAGCGGACGAGTCACCTGCCCGGTCGCGTTGCCTTCACCGGTGTGACTAATGTGTCGCGCGACAGCGCATATGCGGCCCGACACGGGGACCTGATCCTCCCCTAAACGAGAGGGGCGGGCCCTTGCCCTGACAGAGCACACGGTTCAGGCGAATGGGTATGCGAGCAATCTAGTGCCGCATCAGACAACCTTCGCCCCATTCACCCTGACGTCGGGGGTTAGGCTTCGCGCTGCGGGTCCAGGTGTACCGCGTAGCCTCCCTGCGTGACGCACTCCCACCGCACGTTCGAGAATCCCCCCGCGCTGCCCCATGATGTCGTCGCTGAGGCAGTGGAAGGGGCACTCCACGACAGCGCGCTGGAAGCCCCGGCAGCAGCCGCGCTGGTCGGCATCGCTTTGAACGACGACGATCGAGCGTTCATCGAGCACTGCTGTATCGAGGTGGGAACCAGGGCGGCGGCTGGGAGCCAACTGCTTGGGCTGGCCGGCCTGTGCCTGGGACACACGGCCCGCAGGTTCGGACAACTCAGTGATCGAGCGGTTGTGCTGGCCGAGGCACTGGCGACCCGGGCCGAGCTCGACCCGTCGGACGTTGACGGACGAGCCCTCGACGGACTTGACGACATCCGTTCCTACTTGCGCCGCGACGAAGGCGAGTAGCTCCTTCAGGCCACGTTCGCCCTGGTGACGACCTTCCGGAGGCGTTCGTCGGCGGCGTGCTTGTTCCGCCAGATGATGTAGCGGCGGATCATGCTGCCCTGGGCCTTGTGCGTGGGGTGGTCAGTGCCATCGAGCGCGAAGTAACGCAGGGCCGTGAACTGGGCCTCGATCCGGTTCAGCCAGGAGCTGTTCGTCGGGGTGTAGGCGATCTCGACGTTGTTCGCGTCGGCCCAGTCCGCGACCCGGCTGCACCGCTTGGTGGTCAGGTGAGGCGAGTAGTTGTCACAGACGATCGCAATGCGCCTCTCAGCAGGGTGCAGGGAGCGCAGGTAGCGGCAGAACTCCAGAAACTTCGACCGGGTCTTGGTCTTCTTGATGTGGCCGTAGAGCTGGTCTTTGCCCAGGTCGTAGGCGGCGAACAGGTGCCGAACGCCGTGCGGGCGGGTGTAGGTGGCCCGGCGGCGCGACCTGGGCTCACGCTCGGGATCCTTCCCTTTGCCTCCGCGTTCGGCCCACTGGCGTCCGGGGTGGGGTTGGAGGTTGAGCGGGCCGAACTCGTCCATGCAGTAGATGACTTCGGGCTCGCCGTCCTCGGGTAAGACCTCGCCGTCGGCGATGGCGTAGAGGTGCTCGACCCGGGCCTTCTTCGCCTCGTAGTCCGGGTCCTTCGAGGTCTTCCAGGTCTTCAGGCATTGAAAGGTGACGCCTTCCTCGTGGAGCAGGATGCGCAGGCCCTCGTGGCTGATGTCGTCGACCACCCCCTCAGCGACCAGGAAGTCGGCCAGCTTGACCAGGCTCCAGGTCGAGAACGGCAGGCCGTGCTCGGCCGGCTTCGACTTTGCGATCTTCTTGACCTCCCGCCGTTCCGGCAGGGTGAAGGTCTTCGGGCGCCCGCCCTTGTACTTGGGGTAGAGCGCCTCGAAGCCGTCGGCGTTGAAGTTGTGGATGACATCACGGACCCGGTCCGGGCTGGTGAACGTCACCTCAGCGATCTTGTTCACGTCCATACTTTGCGCGGACAGCAGCACCATCTGGGCCCGCCGCCAGGTCACCACCGAACCGGTGCCCGGGCGCACGATCCGCAGCAGCCGCTGCCCCTCCTCGCCATCGATCTCACGCACCCGTACACGCTCAGCCACGAGGACAGCATGGCGGACACTCGCCGCCCGGGCTCGTACTCCGGACGGCGCGTCACGACAGGGCGAACGTTGGTTGATGCGGCACTAGTGATGCGCGAGCTGGACGAGACGTCCGCTGGCGGCCCGATTGGGGCCCGCCTGGCCGCCTGGCGCCGCCGCCGGGGACTGACCCGGGATGAGCTCTCCTCCAGCATCGGTCTGGAGTTCGGTTACCTCGCCGGGCTGGAGACGGGCGGGGAGTGGATGGATCGCCGCGGCCGGCTGGCAGCGCTGGCCACCGCCTTGCGGCTGGATGTCGCGGACCTGACCGGTCAGCCCTACCCGCCACGCGGGGAGGAGCATGCGGCGGTTCGGGCGGTCGCCTTCCACCTGCGGCGCCGCTTGGTCCGCCGACAAGCTGACACGGCCCCCGGCGTGCTGCTGGAAGACCTGGCGGAACGGACCCGGGCCGCTGCACGGGCCGATGCCGCAGGTGATGACCACCATCTCGCGATCGCGCTGCCTTGCCCCCGGACTACACCACGCTCCTCTGCGTTCGCCCCGACCCGCTCGGCGGCGGCCCCAGCATCCTCTCCGACGCCCACGCGGCGGTGGCGCGGCTGTCGGAGGACAGCCGCGCCCTCCTGGCCGAGACGGCCTACAACTACGGGACCTTCTTCGACCTGCACGGCGTCGGCGAGGAGTACAAGCCGTTCCCGATCCTGGACGGCTCCGACCCGGGCGGGCGTCCGCTTCACCGCCGAGATGCTGGAGAGGTCCCAGCTCGGCCAGGCGCACGCCGACTCCGCCCGGGAGCTCGCCGACGAGCTCGTCCGGGGGCAGGTCTCCTTCATGCTCCAGCCCGGGGACTACCTCATCGTGAACCAGCGCCGCTTCCTGCACGGTCGGGAGGCACTCTCCAGCGGTCAGGAGACCGTCCCGGTCGCCGACCGGCGGCTACTCCTCCAGTTGTTCCTCCGCGCGAGGGCCGGCGACGGCTCGGCTGCGTAGCCAGCCGACGGCACCATGACCCACCGAGTCCCACCTCCAGGTCCAGCCCCCGAGCACACGGCACGGCCACGGGGCGGGGCCCAGTCGGGCACCCCCGGAAACGGTTGCGCACCGGGCTCCTCGGGTCCGTGCACGGATCTAGATGCGCGAGTTGCGCAGCGACTGCCACACAGCGCCGGCCAGCGCCCGCGTCGCCCGCGGGACCGACAGATGCTCGTGCTCGCGGTACAGGGCCCAGTTGTATTGCACGAGCGAGAGCTTGTTGGAGGACAGCGATCCCGCCTGGTGGGCCCTGTACACCGCAAGCGGCTCAGCCAGGCCCCGGGCGTCAGCGCCGTCCCGCATGAGCGACAGCCAGAGAGCGTAGTCCTGGCGCTTGCGCATCTCCGGCATCAGCCTCGTGCCCAGGACATTGCGGTCGTACATGGCCGTGAGAGCACCGATGTGGTCCTGGACCAGGATCGCGCGGTAGTCCACGTGCTCCCGCGCACGGACCACCCGCCCGTTCGGAACCCAGTTGGTGCTCTCGCCGTCGTAGTCGGCGGCCATCTTGAAGTACGAGGTGAACGTCAAAGGCGCAGTGGCCTCCGCAGCGAAGGCGAGCTGCTTCTCGGTCTTCTCCGGAAGCCACATGTCGTCGCTGTCGAGAAAGGCGATGTAGTCCCCGCGGGCCCGCTCGATCGCGAGGTTGCGGGCCCGGCCCGCACCGCCCCGCTCGGGTGCCGACTTCGGCAGAACGCGCTCGTCCTGCTCGGCGAACTCGCGGAGCAGGTCCATGGAGCCATCGGAGGACTGGTCGTCGGTGACCAGCAGCTCCACGTCGCTGTGAGTCTGCGTGAGCACCGATCGGACGGCTGCGCCGACGGTGGCCGCCGAGTTGTACACGGGCATCACGACAGACACCAGGGGCACAGCGCTTCTCCTTGCCAGACCAGGAACGACGGTCCATTCAAGCACCGCAATCGAGTAGGAGCTGCCATGCAGATAGTTGTCGCTGGTCAGGGCTACGTAGGGCTTCCACTGGCCGTACGCGCCGCAGAGGTGGGTCACCGTGCCGTCGGCTACGACGTGGACCCGCACCGCGTCCAGCAGCTCGCCGCCGGCCAGTCCTACGTGGAGGACGTGGCCTCCTCTGCTGTACCCGACCCACTCCATCGGCGGGATCCTGGGAGCCTGGCAGACCCACGCCACGAGCGTCAGCGCGATCGGTGTCGTCGACGACCGCGAGGACGGAGTGTTCGACCGCGAGGTCAGCCAGTTCGACAACGACATTTCCAACGCCACCGCACTGTTCGAAGTAGCCGGCGGCGGCTCGTTCCGGATCAATGAGTTCCGCAGGGTCGGGTACCCCTCCCACATCAGGGAATCCAGGTTCCGCTTCTTCGGCACCGAAGGCAGCTTCGAACAGCTCGCGACCGTCAGCCTCTGGCAGGACAAGAAAGGCGTCGAAGACGTCAGCGACCACCTGCACCCGAGGCCCACACTCGCCCCGGACGACCCCTCACTGGCCGATCTCGCCCCCGCCTTGCGCAACGCCTTCACCTCCGGCACGGCACCGGTCCACGACCCCTCCCGGCTCCCCAGCCAGTTCGCCCACGCCCCCAACGGCCACGAGGGCAGCCACCACTTCCTTGCCGACGACTTCGTGACGGCCGTTACAACCGGGACACCGCCCCCGGTCAATGCCTGGACCGCGGCCCGCTACACCCTGCCCGGGATCATCGCTCACCAATCCGCCCTGCAAGGAGGCAACCGACTGGAGATACCCGACTTCGGTAACGCTCCGGGCGCAGGCCGGCTGGATGATTGATCTTGCAGGCACATGGCCGATCGGCCGATGCCGAGAGCCCGTCCTGGCAGGCACGCTGAGCTGAGATCAACGAGGCGGATGCCCAGGTCAGAAGACCTCCCGTGCGTGAGCGGACGTGCTGGCAGGCAAGGGATCCCCATCTGACCTACTACGGAGCGCCTCGACCGGTTTCAGCCGGTCGGGGTGCTCCATCGTTCCCGGCCTCGTGCGTGAGCGGACGGTACGGCGGCAGGCGCTAAGGAGGCCCCACGGGCACGTGGCACCAGGTGGGCGGCGGCTTCAGCTGCGGCTCTGTCGACCTCAGGCTGCAGGCTCGTGTACGTGTCCGACGTCAGCGTGATCGTGGAGTGCCGCAGCGTCTCCTTGATCGTGGGGAGGGCGCCACCGCCGCCGCGGGTGAGGGTCGCGGAGAAGTGCCGCAGGTCCCGCAGGGCGCATGCGCCTGAAATCGATGGGACCGAGGCGGTATTCCACTGGAGATGTGCAGTCGGCCGACCCGCGGTCGTGATTCGTGCTCGACGGGCAGCGCCTCGTAGACCGCGAAGGTGGTCGGATAGCCGGATCACAAGAGCTCTGTTCACCCATTCGCCCTATTCAGGGTTCGTTCTCGGTCGACGGAAATGGCTGTGCGGCTCCATGCCGTACCGGCAGCCGCTCCGACGTCGCGCCATACCGGCAACCCCGAGATCGGCGATCCACCGGCCCATTCTGTGGGTCGCCTTTCCGCCGATGTGCGCCATATTTCCGAGGTCGCCCGCATCGACGAGAATGTAAGCAAGTACCGCACGCTGGCCAAGGAGACACGCCTGCCGCTGATCGTGGCCGCGGGGGCACACAGGTTCACCGGGCTCGGTGTCGAGCAACTTGACCACTTGCTGAAGGGCGAACATACCTTCACGGTGCAGTTCAACCCCGCTGACACGTACATCCACGAGCCGTTGCTGTTCCAGCCCGGCAACCCGCCACGCTGGGCGATGCCCCCTCAGCTGGCCGGGGTGCTGTGGGTGGACAACACATTCCCTTTCACCACCAGGTGGCGGCCCAACCCCGACGCCCGGACGCTCGCGCCCACCCGGCTCATCGGGAACTGGTCCCCCTGACCGCCCGGCGGGGCAAAGCGCTCATAGCCGCTCAGCGACCCAACTCGTACGACCAGGCGCGGCCGGTCTGCCGGTACTCCTCGACCGGGATGGGGTCGATGCCGGTCCTCATCCGGGCCGTGTAGAGCTGGCCATCGAGGTGGTCGATGTCACCGGGCGGCGTCGTAGAGACTGGCGACGGCGGGGTGCGTGCGGTGGGGCGCGAGTTTACTGAGGGTGGAGTTGACGAGGTCGATGCAGCGGGTCGCCTGGGTGCCACGGGCAGTGTCGAGGGCATCGCGGGCGTCGGCAGCGGCTGCGGTGAGGTCGTGGCGGGCCAATGCGGCTTCGGCGCGGTAGGCGAGGACAACGGAGCAGGTCCGTTCGAGGGCCGGGTCGAGCAGGATGAGGCCATCGGCGAGTGCAACGTCGGCCTGCTGAAGGCGGTCGAGGTCGAGCCAGCAGCGGCCGGCGTCGACCGCGAGGTCCGCGGGGGACATCCACGACACCCATGCAGGGCTCGCCCCAGGGCGCGCCCGGTCGAGCTGGCGCTCAGCGGAGGCGAGGGCGCGGCTGGTGGCGTGGTGGTCGCCGAGGACGGCCAGCGCTCGGGCGCGGCGCAGGTCAAGGAGGGAGCGGGCAGAGGGGGAGTGGGTGCGACTGTTGGCGTGTTCGAGGATCTCGACGTCAGCGCCGGGAGACGGTACGGATGCAGGCGGCCGAGCTGTTCGAGCAGGGCATCAAGCGGTTGGAGTTGGCACGGCGCCTGCGGGTGAGCCGGAAGTCGGCCTACCAGTGGCATCAGTTGTGGCGGGAGGGAGGCGTTCGGGCTTTGGCCTCACGCGGCCCGGCCGGATCGCGGTGCCGTCTGTCCCCGCGCTGTCTGGAGAAGCTGGCGGCATGTCTGGAGCAGGGCCCGGCCGCGCATGGCTGGGTGGAGGACCAGGTGTGGACCGCGGCGAGGGTGGCCACGCTGATTGGCAGGAAGTTCCATATCTCCTACAGCGTCTCCGGGGCGACGAGGCTGATGCACCGGCTGGGCTTCAGCCCGCAGGTCCCTGCGCGGAGGGTCGCCGAGCACGACGAGCAGGCAGTCACCGTATGGAGGGAGGCGACCTGGGCGGAGGTAAAGGAGCCCGGGCGGCCTGCGGAGGCTACATCTGCTTCGAGGACGAGGCAGGCTTCACCCGCAGACCGCCCAAAGGACGCTCCTGGGGCCGGCGCGGTGTGACTCCGCGGGTGACGGTGAGCGGACGGCGCTCGGGACGTCTGTCCGTGGCCGGGCTGATCGCGATGCGGCCCGGCTTCCGCACCCGGCTGTGCCACCGCCTGCGTACCCACCCCTCGGGCAAAGGCGTGCGCCGCAGTATGGGCGAGCGCGACTTCATCGCGCTGATCGACCCACCCACCAGCTCGTCAAAGCGCCGATCGTGCTGGTGTGGGACCGTCTGAACACCCATGTCTCACACGCCATACGAGAACTGATCGCCGAGCGCGCATGGCTGACGGTGTTCCTGCTGCCCGCCTGCTCGCCCGGCCTCAACCCCGTTGAGTGGGTATGGGCACATGTCAAACGCAGCCTGGCCAACCTCGCCGTCGTCGCCCTCGACCGACTCGAGGCCCTCGTACGCAACCGGATCAAACGCCTCCAGTACCGGCCCGACACCCTCAACGGCTTCATAGCAGGCACCGGCCTGACCCTCGACAACCCAACGTCACCCTGACAAGCCGAAGTCAGTATTCATGACAGGCGACAGCGCCTACCTTGAGCAGACGCCTGGCATCACCAGCGCCATCGCGATGCCGGACCGTGCGCCTTCGTCCCAAGCGTCCATCCGACGTCACCTTGTGGCTCTGATGGGGAGTCGCGTGATCGCCGAAGCGCCGCGGGGCCGGGGGCGTAGACGCCGTCGGCGAGCGGTCGCGCCAACTCCTCCTCGCAGAGGTCCGCTCGAGCCTCCTCCATTTCACACCGGTTGGATATCACCGTGGTGAGGCTGCTGGCGTCGCGGCAGTCGCCCAGCGAGGCCGAGAGCCCGTGTGAATGTTGAGTGCGTGCAGGCTCGCTCGTACGCTGGCACAGGGGGTGTGGCAGGAGGAGAGAAGAGTGCCAGCTCTGCTGTCGACCGCGATCAGTTTCGGGCTGGTGACCATCCCTGTGGCGGTGGTGCCGGCGACCGAGTCCCACAGCATCAGCTTCCGCCAGATTCACCTGGAGGACGGCGGCCGGGTGCGGAACCGGAAGATCTGCGAGGAGTGCGGGAAGCAGCTTGTGCAGGACGAGATCGGGCGCGGGTGGGAGTTGCCCGACGGGTCGCTGATGGAGGTCACGGACGAGGAGCTGGACAGTCTGCCGCTGGAGCATGTGCGGGCGATCGAGGTCATCGGCTTCAACCAGGCCGAGTCTGTGAACCCGATCTCGCTCGGCCACTCGTACTACCTCGCAGCCAAGGGTGCCATCGCCGCGAAGTCGTACACGCTGATCACCAAGGCCCTGCAGCGCACGGACAAGATCGCCGTGGTCCGCTACTCGCTGCGTGACCCGACCCGGCTCGCCCTGCTGCGGGTCAAGGACGGCGTGCTGCTTCTTCAGCAGCTGCTCGCGCCGGACGAAGTCCGCTCGCCCACGCTGGTCAGCCCGCCCGAAGCGGACGTCGACGACAGCGAGGTGCACGGTGCGCTTCAGCTCGCGGAGGCTTTCGACGCGGAAGATCTGTCGGGCTTCCGCGACACGTACACGGACGCACTCACCGAGATCATCAATGCGAAGGTCGAAGGCCGCGAGGTGCCGGCGGCACCCGAGCAGGAGGCGCCCGGCGCTCCGGTCGTGGACCTGATGGCCGCGCTGAACGAGACCGTCGCCTAAGGCCCGGGCCTCACGCGGCGACACCGGCCAGGGCGCCACTGTCCACAAGATGGCCCCGAAGAAGCGGGCCGCCAACAAGACCACGGCCGCGTCTACGAAGAAGACCGCGGCGAAGAAGACAGCCGCCAAGAAGGCGAGCGGAAGCAAGCCGCGAAGCGCCTGAGGGCACGCAGACGCCGTCCCGCAGCAACCGTGGATTCGTGTCGTCACGTACACACCATTCTCACCCACCAGCCGGGATTCACAACACAATTGCGTGGATGCCAAACGGACAGGTGTTGGACCCTTCGAGGAGCCCCGACAACGCTGAACCCATGCCAGGACACTTCGCATCCCAGCCCCAACGGCCCCCGCATCGCATGCTGCTGACCGTCGTCGGCGAGACCTTCGTCGTCGCCACACCCCCAGAGTTCACAGAACCGCCCAGCGCTTCTCCGCGTCGGCGGCGGCTGACCAAGCTACGGCACGCATTGACGCGCCTCGCAGCGTCCGGATCAACCAGACGCTGGTGGAATCGCTGACGCTGAAAGCGCGGGTGCGGCATGATGCTGCACGAGGGCTGCCCCGGTGGCGGGCCAGCGCACTCAGCCGGCGCCGGGCAGGCGCGCTTGAAGGTTGCCGTCGCTGTCCGTGCGGGTGGCGAATCGCGGCTGCGGGGCGGTGGCGGGGCCGCCCACGTTCCAGCCGTCCGAGAGGCGGAAGACGCTGCCGTGCCAGGGGCACGTCACGCAGCCGTCGGTGACCTCGCCCTGCGAGAGGGGGCCGGAGAAGTGGCTGCACCGATCGGCCAGGACGTGGAACACGTCCTGGGCTTCCCGCACCACCAGCACCGGCACCTCGCCGACCATCCGGCGCGCCGCCTCACCGATCGTGAACTCGTCCAAGCGCCCGAGGGTGTGCCAGCCGGGCTCGATCAGGTGGAGGACAGGCTCCGTCTTGTTCGCGCCGGCCGCCTGCCGGTAGGCGAGGTGGCCGCCGATCGCGGCCCCGCTGCCGGCCGCGGTCAGTCCGGCGAAGCCGAGCGCGCGCCCCAGCCCGTTACGGCCGCGTGAGCGGGCCGCCCACGACGCACCGTACAGACCCACCGCAGCCGCGATCGACGCCGCGTGCAGCAGGCCGGTGCGCATCTGCTGCTCGTGCTGCTCGGCCCAATCGACCCATCCCGTCCACGCCGCCGGGGCGGCGGTGACCACGCCGACCGCGACAAGCAGGCGCGCGGCGCGCTCCGAGCCGGGCACCAGGTCGAGAACGCCCGCGGACAGCCAAGCGCCAACCGGAACCTGTACCAGGGCGGGGTGCAGCGGGTGCCCCAGGGGCCGGCCATGCAGCACCCCGCGCAGCCGCCCCAGCGGAAGGCCCTGGACGACGCGCTTCAGCGGCGCGGCGACCGCATCCAGTTCCTCGGCCCCGCCCACAGCGTCGAGCACTTTCAGAGCCCGGACGCCAACACCGTCGTCGCCGCCGTCCGCCCGCGCGGCGGCGGTGATACGCGCAATGAGGGTTCCCATGGGAACCACGCTGCCCGCTCTCCCGCAGCCGCGCGGGCGGGGCTGAGCCGGACGGCGTACCGGGCATCCGCCCGCTCCGCCTTCCGCCGCCCGGCCGCGCGAAGGGTGCTCGCCGAAGCCGGCGGACAGGACCGCGATGCACGGCACCTGGGGGCGGCCTGCACGTCCCACGGGGTGTCGCCGACGTACACCGCCTGGTCGGGCCCGACGCCCGCCTTCTCCAGGGCGGCGTGGACGAGGTCGGGGGCTGGCTTCCTGGCGTCCACGTCGTCCGCGCAGGTAGCGGCGTCGATCGCGGGAACCCGCCCTCTATGACACTTCATCAGCCGACCGGGCGGACCGTGGTGGTCATCGGGGCCAGCGGCGGCACTCGACGCGCCTGCGCAGTGGGGTTCGGTGCTCGCGGGGACCGGCTCGCGTTGATCGCCCGCGGCCCGGCTGCACGGGGCGGTACGCGAGGCGGATGGTGGTGAGCCAGTCGTGTTCGGCCTCATACCGTTTCAGGCAGGCCGCGAGATGGGTGTTGAGATTGTCCCAGACCACCACGATCGGGCCGCCGGGCTGGATGTGAGCCCGTACCAGCAGGTCTCGGTAGTCGTTCCAGGAGAAGCTCTTCCTGGCGCCCTTCAGCAGCAGGTGGTGGCGGGGCCGGTAGATGAGGCGGCTTTGCCCGTCGGGGTTGTAGCAGCACAGCGCGGCGACCGGGGTTCTGCGGCGGGACCTGCCCGGACCCGGATCACGGGCGTGTGTCCGCGCCGGCCCCAGGTGCGGGCGCGGGGCGGCGTCATGGAGAATCCGGCTTCGTCCTCGAAGACGATCCAGCCCCCGTGGACCGCCGCGAGGCTTTTACCCGCGGCCACACCTCCCTCTTCCACAGCCCGACGGCGTGTCCGTCGCGATCGAGGGCTCTGCGGGCGGGTGCCTGCCAGGACCAGCCGTGCCGTTTCAGCAGCCGCCACCGACAGACTCAGCCCGAACAGGCGGCGGATCACCGTCTGCACCCGCACCAGAGTCCACCGCTGATCCTCGAAGCCGTGCCCGGCCGGGCCCTTGCCCAGTTCCTCCTCGAGCACGGCGAACTGGGCACTGGTGACGGTCGGCTCGTTGGCCGGGCCTGCCGATCGGAGGCCCTCGAGCCCGCCCTCGCGCCAGGCGCGGCGCCAGCGTTCCACCGACCTCACGCTCACCCGCAGGTCCTTCGCGATCACCGCGGTCTTCTCGCCCGCCACGAACCGTTCTCCGGCCTGGAGCCGGATCTTCTCCGAAACGCCCGACGCTCAGCGGTCAGGCCCCCACCCTCCGGATAACGCATACAACCGGCATACCGCAGGGATCATCAACCGTCACTACCCGACGACAACCCGAAAAGCTCAGTAACGGGAGCCCTACTAGTCAGTCGTTCCCGCCAGCTAGTACGTATGGGGACTGGAACATGTCTTCCGTCAGGCCGAGTTGCTTGGTGACAACGAGTGCGGCGATGGCAGTGTTCTTCCGAAAGTCGCCTGCGGGAGTGGATGTCAGGCACTGGGGGTTGTTGCGGGGCCGCCAGGCGCCAGTGTCCTCGATCTCGGAGGGGACGCAGTCTTCCGGGGCTTTCTGGAGTCCTCCGCACGAAGGGCCCATGCTGGTGTTGCCCCGGAAGGAGTCGTGGATGCCCACGGCGATGATGGCTCCCACTCCTGTCTCACCCAAGGAGTGGGTCTCAAAGTAGCTGCCGGAGTGGACCCCGCAGCCGCCGAATACGCGAGAGGGCTCGCCGAGTACCTCACCGTACGGAGTGCGGTTGATGGTCAGCTTGCTCTCTGTTCCGAGCGGAAATGAGGGGCGGAAGTCTGTTCTGTCCGCAAAGATCCCCACGGACAGTACGCTGATGTTATCCGGGTCCACCAAGAGCTGGATGCGCTCCCATTTCCGGTTGTATTGGTAGAGCCTGTTGCCGGATGCCAGCCTCTGCGTGTAGTGCGGCTTGTTGTCCATGATCTCGGTCGCGCGGTCCAGGGTCTGCCCCGGTCTTAGCTGCTCGACCAGCTTCTGCTCCTTCTCCACCGGGGAGTCCCTGGTCACCCCGTGGACCACCCACACTGCGCCGCCGATCACGGCGATCAGTGCTGCCAGCGCCGCCAGCAACCGCTCAGCCGTCTTCCATTTCCGCCTATGCCGCGCGGTGTCTGGGGGATTCGCCCCCACGTCGTCGCCGGTGTCCATCGCTGTGCCGCGCCTCCTCGTCCCAGCCAGGGCCCCTATGCACATCGTCGCCACGAGGTAGAGGCCATCCCGGAGGACCGGGCCGGAAAGGGGAACCCTCCACCCGGTTTGCCCAGTCGGCCCCGAACAGCCGCACGCGCCTGGGGATGGCTAAGCCTCGGTGAAATTGCGGAATTTTCCGTGTGCCGACTGCTTGGCCCTGCCCACGGGGCGGGCGATTTCCTTCCAGGAGTAGTCGGCCTTGGCGGGCGCGGACAGCCGTCTTCTGCCAGCGCTCGGCGTGGTCCCGCAACAGGGTGGCGGCGTAGATGGCGGCGAGGGGGCGTGTGTCGTCGAGGTCGTCCGGCTTCGCGGCGGTGCAGCCAGGGCCGAGCACGGCTTCCTCCAGCTCGTCGAACAGCCTCTGGACATGAGGGGGGAGGGTCCTGGCCATGCTGACTTCGGCGTGGTGGTACCACTGCCGGCGCAGCACTTCCTCTGCAGTCTGGGATCGCGAAGTCGACCTTCTGGCGGGGTCCCTTCCAGCCGCACAGGCAGATGATCCTGATGCCCGTGGCCCGCGGCTGGCCGTCGGCGCCGTCGTACTTGATGCTCCATGCCCATTTCTGGTCCTGCGTGTTGGCCGCTTCGGTGTCCTGCCACGTGTCCCGGGGCGCATCTTCACCGTTCGGCAGGACGGGACGACGAACCCCTCGTGGTCTGATTCGTCGTCCTGATGGATCCAGCCCATGTACGCCCCCAGGCCTGATGACCGCCCCATGGCACGACCACTGCGGGGCACCGGCGGCGGCGCCGATCAGACGCCGGCCGACACGGAAGCCGACTGTGCGTCCGTCCCCGCTGCGCGCACGGAGTCACCGTCCACCACGGCGGTTGATGGGCGTGAACCGGCGTTGTCGCCGGAAATGACCGAACGGCTCAGGCAGGACTACGAGCGGTTTAAGCCGGTGATCGAAAGGTGGGTCCGGGGTGAGGGACTCGGTGACCATCAGGACGAGGTGGTGACCAAGGTCCTCCGGCGGGTCGCCCGGAAGCGCCGAGACCCTCAGCTTGTTCTTTATCTACCAAGATCTTCCGGGTCTGCCGATGGCTTTGAGGGTCTCGGGGCGTTTGACGGTCTTGCCCACGTCGTAGCGGGGTGCGGGACGGCGGTTCTTGGTTCCGGGCGGCCGTCCGGACCGGTGCCGCGCGGTTGGGGAACACGGGCGGGGCAGAGCAGGTGGGCTCGGATGTTCCTGAACCCTCGGCGGACCCGGGCAGGGGTGAGGCGTTCGGGCTTGACCGGCTTCTCCCAGGGGCGACGGAGGTCGGCGGCGAGCGGTCGGGCGAGGCGGAGCTGGGTGTGGGCGACGACCAGGAGCCAGGTCCAGCGGTCCGCCGCCTCAGGAGTACGGATCTTCGGAGTGGTCCAGCCGAGCGTCTGCTTTCCGAACCTGAAGGTGTGCTCAAGATCGAACCTCCTGAGGAACACCTGCCACCACAGGTCCACGTCGGCTGGGGCGGCGCCGGTCTTCGAGGACCACAGCCAGACCGGCGGGGCCTCCCGGTCCTTCGAGAGGTGCTCGACCTTCAACCGGATCAAGGTGCCCTCGACAATGGGAAGTTCACCGTCGTGCTCGAGCCAGGCCGAGCGGTGGGTCAGCCGCGGGTGGACCCGGTCCCACGCCTGAGCCTCGGCCTTGCCGTAGTTCACCGTGTCGGTGGCCGTGGTGATCGCTGCCTCGGGCCAGGTCTCCGGTTTGGCGAAGCGGAACTCCGGCCCGTGCTTGGGCGGGTGGCCGCCGCGGGGATGGGCGCGATGGAACTCCTCACGCGAGGGTGCAGGACAGCGCATCACCCGGTCCGAGCGGACCCGGCCGACCAGTTCGACGGGAAGGTCCCGCAGGACCCAGGCCAGGCGGGTGACGTCATAGCCGGCGTCCATGACGATTGTGATGTCCGGGTCCCCGGACTGCCATTGGCTGGCCGCGACGAGCCGCTCGACCACGGCCCTCAGCTGGGCGGCGGTAACCGCGGTCGCGTCGTCCTCAGGTCCGAGCCGGACCACGTCCAAGATCCCTGTCCATGACGTGGCCCCGGGCTCCAAGACGGCGACGAAGGAGTACGGCCAGCCCGGGATGAACTGCGAAGCCGTTTTCGCCCGCCCGTAGACGTGGCAGAACAGCCTGTCCGCAGAGCATGGCGCGTCCGACCGCAGCCACGGCGACACATCGACCGCCAGCACCAGACGTCGGTCTTCGAATCGGGGCAGCGGCAGCCCGGCGAGCAAAGTGCGCAGCCGCTCGATGTCGATCCGGCCGCGGTTGAGAGCGCCGTACAACGCGCCGTGACCACGCCGGTGCTCGGGCACCAGCGTCAACTCCACCGGCGAGAGGACCGGCCCGTCGACGCACAGCAGCGCGTCGGTGAGCTCGAACAGTTCGTCACGCCGGGCGGTCAGACACTCGTAGAACTCGCCCCGGAAGCGTGACGCTTCCGCGAACGCTTCGCGCCGGACATCACGGCACACCACACTCATGACAACGGCCTTCGGTTGATCCCGTACCTCTGTGACGGAGCACAGGATCAAGCGAAGGCCGCCCTCACGTCCGGCGAATGCCCAGGCGAGCGACATAGTTCGAGTCGCCATTCGAGACCGGAAGAAAAAGAACAAGCTCAGAAGCTGTGTCACATCCTCTGCTCGTCACCCCCGCCCGGGCAGCCGGAACGCCGGCCTTCGCCCAGCGGGCGAAATACCCGAACACGGTGCGCCAGGGGATGCCAAAGCCGGCGGGCAACGCCCTCCACTTCGCCCCGTTGTCGGTGATGTAGCGGATCGTGTCGACGACGCGTCGGCGGGGCCACTTCTCCGGGGCGCCGCCCTTGGGGGTCTGGCATGCGGGCACGGGGAGAAGGGGCTCCAGCAGGAACCATTCCACGTCACTGGTGTCGGAGGGGTAGCGGTAGTGCGGCAGCATCACGGGGGTGGGGCCGCGATCTGGGAATCAGGAGCCAACTGCGGTGCGGTCGCGGTCCGTTGCCTGCCTTTCTGCTCTGCTTCACTCCAGGTTGGCCAGCAGTTGAAGGGTGGACTCGACCGCGCCCATCTGGGCCATGACGGTGCGGATATAGGGGTCGTCGGGGATCTCGGTGTGGTGCGGGAGGAGGGTCCCGGCGATGAAGTTGGCGACGCGGTGGTGCACGGCATGGAAGAAGGCCCGCTCGTAGCCGATCCACACCTCCGGCGCGTCGTCCAGCAGCCGGTATCCCCACTTCCTGTCCCAGGTCACGGGCGGCAGACCACGCGCGGCGGCGACCTGGCGCAGGTGTGCGAGCCCGGTGTGGATCTGCGCGCGGGTGCGTTCGGTGGCGGCCATGAGCTGGGTGATGGTCAGTCCGGCGGGGCGGGCCTCCTGCAGGGCGCTGAGGATCGCTTCGGCGTGGACGTGAGCGGGGAGGACCCCCCGGCCCCATCGCCTACTCACCTGAGCCCTTCAGCAGCCTCATCAGCTGCTCGTCCAGGTCGACTTCGCCGCGGGTGACGGCGTTCTCGATCCAGTCGGCCGCGGCACGTACTCGAGAGAGGCCCCGGCCGATGGTGTCGCGCTCGGCGTCGTCGTAGTGTTCGCCGCGCAGGCTGGGAACGATCCTGCCAGCTGTAGTGACGAACTGAGCGCAGGCCGCGACCAGGTCCATGAACTGGGCGCTGTGCTCCATGCGCTGCAGTTGCGGGGCTGCCTCCTGGTGCACGAACTGGGCCTGCTGGCGGAACCGGTCGAACTGGGCTTCGTTGACCGCGTGCCGGGCGGTGTCGTCGGCCATGGCCTTGTCGGCGACCGCCGGACGGCGCAGGAAGTCGGTGGTCACCACGGCCGCGCCCGCATCGTCGGTGGCCAGGTCGTGGATCGCCTCGACCTTCTCCTGGACGCTCTCCGGGGAGTCGACCTTCCAGCCCACGACCCGCTTCGCGCTGTCGTGCGACCACCGGGCCTGTCCGCCGCGGGAGTTGGGAGGCAGGTTGTTGACCGCCTCGAAACGTTCCTGCTCATCGGGGATGCTGGCCAGGATCTTGTGGATCGTGTGCGAGACGTCCGCACGCCGGCGCTCCTTCGGCCAGCGTGTGGACACCCACCGGTAACTGCGGACCGTCGTGTAAGCCAGACCCACGTCTTCGGCGAACATCCGGATGGCCTCGCTGACCGTGAACAGGTCGTCCTTCCCGGACGGATTCGCACCCCCATACGAGCGCATCGGCTCGATTTCCACAGCCGCATCCCCGAGCCGCCACTGGGCACTGCTCATCATGGCGACCCAGTCCCGGCCCAGCTTGACCAACTCGTCGTAGCGTTCTCGGGTCACACTCCCGATCATCGCGGCCATCCGCACATCACCCCCGGCGGACCCGGGTGCGTCACCTTGTCCATGCCGTCAACTTGCCCCGGCAGGCCGTCACTTCGCACCATCCAGCCGACTCCAGGCACCTGCCAGGGGCGCACGGCACCGCAGTGAAGCACGATGACAGCCGCCGAACGCGCGGGCTCACAACCCTGTATCCGCCCTGCTGGCCATGGCGGGAACCCTCCCGATTCGGGTCGCCCTGTCCGCGTACCGGTGACGTCGGTGGCGATCCGGGCGACGCAGCGGCGGAGAAGGAGGAGACCTGGCCGTCCTGTCGTGCGAACTCGTTTGTGATGCCGCGTGGATCCGGAGCCGTGAGCACTCGGAGTGCGCCTGTGTACATCCGTGGCAGGTCTCCTCGTGGACGGGTTCGGACAGGACTGGACAGTCAACGCCCCCGCTGAGCATGGAAAGTGGACACCGCCCGACACGAGGCTGTGCGCCATGAACCTTGGACGCACGAAGGACCAGGCATCCCCCGCTCGACCGCCGGGGGCCGTACTCGCGGCGCTCGCCGCTGCGCAGTTCACCGTCATGCTCGCCACCTCGATCGTGAACGTGGCGCTGCCGCAGATCCGTGCCGGGGTTGGCCTGTCGGCCGACGGCACCACCTGGGTGATCAACGCCTACAGCCTGGCGTTCGGTGCGCTGCTGCTGGCCGGGGGGCGGGCCGCCGACCTCCTCGGCCGCCGCCCTGTGCTGATCGCCGGCCTCGCGCTGTTCGCGGGGGCCTCGCTGGCAGCAGGACTGGCCACCTCCACGGGCGTCCTGATCGCCGCCCGCGTCATTCAGGGACTCGGCGCCGCCGCGATCGCCCCAGCCGCACTCGCCCTGGCGATGGGCCTGTTCCCGTCCGGCCCTGGACGCGGCAAAGCTTTGGGCGTGTGGGGCGCAGTATCCGGCGCGGGAGGAGCGGGAGGCGTCCTTCTGGGCGGCCTGCTCACCCAGGCGTGGGGCTGGCCCTGGATCTTCTACTCCGTCGCGCTCGGGGCGGTGTTGGTCCTCATCGCCGTGGCTGCCCTCGTGCCGCAGGCTGCTGTTCGGAAGTCCGCACGATTCGATCTCCTGGGCACCGCCACCGTCACACTCGCCCTGACCTGCCTGGTCTGGGGCCTGACCACCGCGCGTGGCACCGGCTGGACGGACGTACAAGTGCTGGGCGCCCTCGCCGGTGCCGGCACGCTGCTCGCGGCCTTCGCCGTGATCGAGATCCGCCGGCCGAATGCGCTGATACCCCCGCGACTGTTCACCACTGGCCGCGTCGCCGCAGGAAACCTGCTGATGGCCCTTCAGGGGTCCGTGTGGATCGCGCTGTTCTTCTTCCTGCCGCTCTACCAGCAGCAGGTCCTCGGAATGGACCCCTTGGCCACCGGAGCGGGCCAACTCCCGCTCGCCGCAGCCAATATGTTCGGCGCCGTCGTCGCACCTCGCATCTCCCGGCGTATCGGCCGCACCGCAACGGTGACTGCGGCCCTGCTCACCGAAGCCGCCGGACTGCTGTGGCTGTCACGGCTCAGCGCCGACGGGAGCTACCTCGCCGATGTCCTCGGTCCGAGCATCCTGTTCGGACTCGGCCTGAGTATCGCCTTCGTCCAGCTCACCGCACTCGCCGTGGACGGTGTCCCGCCACAGGACGCGGGTCTGGCCGGCGGGCTGGTGAACACCACCCGCCAGGTCGGCGGCGTGATCGGTCTCGCCACACTGGCCACCCTGGCCGGCTCCGTCACTGCCCAGGCATCCACCCACCAGCCCCATGTGGAGGCGCTCAGCGCCGGTTACCGAGCCGCCTTCATGGTCTCGTCCGCGGTGCTGGCCGTCGCCGCACTCCTCGCCCTGCCGCTCACCCGCCGCAGCCGCACTACCCGCGGCATCCTCGCGCCCACCGCGACCGCTTCCACGACGCCGCCCCAGCAGGACCGGGCGGCCCAGTGCACCCCCATTGCCTGATCCAGCACCCGGTAGCCGACCACCCCATCCACCACCACCGATGCGGCCATCACATGCACACCATTGACTCCACCGCCCCCGTCGTCGTCAGTCTGACGACGACCATCCACGCCCCCCTCGCCACCGTCTGGTCGCTGCACACCGACATCGACAACTGGCCGGTCTGGAACGCCGACATCGACCAGGCCAGGCTCAGCGGACCGGCGGCGGTCGGCACCGACTTCACCTGGCGCACCCACGGGCTGAACATCACCTCCACCATCCACGAACTGATCCCCGAACAGCGGATCGTCTGGGGCGGGACCGTCGACGGCATAGTCGGCATCCACGCATGGACCTTCGAGCAGACCGGCGACCACGTCATCGTCCACACCGAAGAGTCCTGGAGCGGAGACGCCGTCGACGCCGCGGTCGACGAACTTGCCGCGGCCCTGAAGACCTCGCTGGAGAGCTGGCTCGACTGCCTCAAGGCCCGCGCCGAGCAGACGACCTGAGACCCCACACCACAACACGCCACGCACGACAACGACGACGAACTCCGAGGACCCGAACATGAGCAGCAAGCCTTACCTGACCGGCCACTACACCCCCGTCGCCGACGAGATCACCGCCACCGGCCTCACCGTCGAGGGCACCCTGCCCCCCGAACTGACCGGCCGCCTGATCCGCAACAGCCACAACCCCAAGCCCGGCGTCACCCCGACCCACTGGTTCAAGGGCAGCGGCATGGTCCATGGGATCCGGCTCCGCGAGGGCCGCGCCGAGTGGTACCGCAACCGCTGGGTGCACACCCCCGCCCTGGACGGCGCCCCCTACATGACCGAGCGTGGCCCGGACCTGACCGTGAGCACCGCCGGGACCCACGTCATCGAGCACGCCGGACGACTGCTCGCACTGTGCGAGGCGAACTTCCCCTTCGAGCTCACCCCGGACCTGGAGACGGTCGGCGCCCATGACTTCAACGGCCGGCTGCGCACGGCCATGACCGCACATCCCAAGGAGGACCCGGTGACGGGGGAGCTCCACTTCTTCGGCTCCTCGCCGTTCCCGCCCTACCTCGAGTACTACGTCTCCGACGCCAAGGGCGAGATCGTCCACAGCGCCGAGATCCCGGGCGCGACCGCCTCACTCAAGCACGACTTCGCCATCACCCGCCGCCACGTCGTCTTCATCGAAGGCAACGTCACCTTCGACCCCGCTGAGCACTCCGGCATCCCCTACGGCTGGAGCGACCAGCAGCCCTCCCGCATCGGCGTCATGCCGCGCACGGGCGATGGTGCCCGGCACGTCCGCTGGTTCTCCATCGAACCCGGCAACATGCTGCACGTCGCCAACGCCTACGAGGACGGCCAGGGCCGCATCGTCCTGGAAGGCCCCACCGTGGACCGCGAAGGATTCCACCTCTCCTGGAACTGGTGGGTCGGCGCGCCCGAGCGGGGAACCGAGCCCAACACCCGCTCCTACACCCGCCGCTGGGTGATCGACACTGCGGCCGGTACCGTCGACGAGCAGATCACCGACGACCTCGCCGTGGAGTTTCCGACCCTCAACGAGGACTATTTGGGCGCCGAGCACCGCTACCAGTACGCGGTGTCCTTCCCCGACCAGGCAGGTTTCGGGGGTTATGGCGTCGTCAAGTACGACCGCACCACCGGCGCCCGCCGCATCCACCAGGTCGGCGACGCCCGGATGCCCAGCGAAGCGGTGTTCGTCCCCGCGGCCGGCGCCACCAACGAGGACGACGGCTACTTGCTCACCGTCATCTCCGACCTCAAGCAGGACGCCTCGCAACTGCTGGTCCTGGACGCCACCGGCCTCGACCGGATTGCCACCGTCAGCCTGCCCCGCCGCGTGACCGCCGGAATCCACGGCTCCTGGATCCCCGACAGCGCCCTGGACAACAGCGAGGACTGACCCGCACCGTCCCGCGGAACAGCCGGGGACGACCGGCCGGTGGGCGGTTCCGGGCTGACGCTCCCGGAGCCGCCCACCACCCCTTCGGGGCGGTGACTGTCGGGTCAGGTCACCGCCCCCGCCGCGGCCCGGCTGCTGCACACAGTCCGGAGCCGCCCGCGCTCTTGCCGAACCCCTCACTCACATCCGTAAGCCACCCTGGAGGATTCCCCCATGTCCATCGCAGCCCCCGACTCTCCGGTCGCTGTCAGCGCCAGTGCCACCCCGAGTCGTCTCGTGAACGAGGTCGACAACCGCGCGGCCTACGTCAGCTTCGGACTCGCCTACCTGCTCGGACACGGCTCCGCCGCAGTCTCCCAGGGCGACAGCCCCTTGCTCGGCCTGCCCGGCTGGCTGCCCACCACACTCCTTGGAATCGGGCTGGCAACCGGGATCACCCAGGCCACCATCGCCTCCCTGCGAGCCCAACGCGGGGCCACCGGGCCGGACGTCCTTTCCGGCAAACTGCTCGGCGCCTCCTGGATCGCCGCGTTCACCGCCCTGTTCCTCGCCATCACCGGCCTGACGTCCGCCCTCGACATGCCAGAACTGCACCCCATCCTCTGGCCCGCCGGCTCTGGCCTCATCGTCGGCCTGCTCTACCTCGCCGAGGGCGCCGCACGCCGCAACCTGCTGCACTACAGCCTCGGCGTCTGGATGGCTCTGACCTCCACCGCGGCGCTCTTCCTCGGCACCCCCGGCCTCTACTGGGTCCTGGCCATTGCAGTCGGCGGCGCCTACGCCCTCGCCGCGGTCCTCGAACGCCGCCGCCTCGTACAGCACGCAGGGCATCCCCAGCCCTGACGGCCCCGACTTGCTCCGCGGCGCGGTGTACCTGGATGGCGATGGGGCCGAAGGACATCCCGTCCGGGTCGCCGCCGAGCCGGTCGGGCAATGCCTCCGAAGCCATGGGCAGCCATCCGTCCCTGGCGAGGCCCCGGACGGTGTCGACGCCGTCGTCCATCCATCCCCACTGTCCGCCGACCTCCTGCCAGGCGATTCCCGCGACCATGTCGCCCAGGAGCCCCGACCGCTCCGCCGCGGCCTTGATGATGTCCCTGCTCGGCTGCGAAGAGCCGATGCGCCGCCGCTCCGTCGGACGTGATTTGTCCGGCGCGTTCCTGGTCCGGCAACGGATTGTCCTGCTGGCTAATCCTCTCGTCGGCGAATTCATGGGTGACCCATGGCCAAAGCAACCCATGATGCGCAAGGATCACGCGCACCGAGCCACCCCCCAAGTCCGGCTCATCACATCGCATCGATGGAGGATGTATATGGCTCGCCGCACATCCCGCGGCCTGGCTGCAGCAGCGATCGCCACAGTGGCGCTGTTCACCCTGGCTGTCCCGGCAGGTTCGGCTTCGGCCTCCGGATCCGCCCCGACTGCGCCGCAGGCCCGCGTCTTCATGGTCAATCCCGTCCAGTCGTCCGGTGATCAGTTGCTCACCGACGCCAAGGATGCTGCTGGGGCCGTACCGACCTCTGCATATGCCGTCGCCTCGCTGCGAAACCTGGACGGCGGTGGCGGCCTGTCCGGCACGTGGGCCTCCGTGAGATCCGACACGGGAGCCTCGGCGAAGACAACTGACGTCGGCTCGTACACCCGGCATGACGAACAGTTCGAGCAGGTCATGGCCTACTTCTGGGTGAACGAGGCACAGGAGTACCTGCAGGGCCTCGGTTTCGGCAGCGAACTGCCCGGGGCCAACGACCGGGTCCAGCCGGTCCGTATCAATCAGTGGGGTGCGGACAATTCCTTCTTCACCGACAAGAAGGCGGAAATCCGTTTCGGTAAGGGCGGTGTGGACGATGCCGAGGACGCCGAGGTGATCGTCCACGAGTACGGCCATGCCGTGCACCACGCCCAAGTGCCTGGCTTCGGCACGTCGTTGGAGGCCGGCTCGATCGGCGAGGCCTTCGGTGACTACCTCGCCGTCGAGGTCGGCGCACACGCGGACGCCAAGTACGGCTGGCAGATGAAGGCCGACCTGGCATGCGTCGCCGACTGGGACTCGGTCACGTACAGCAGCGCCCCGCACTGCCTGCGCCGCATCGACGGAAGCAAGGTCTACGGGGACCGGGTGGGGGAGGTCCACGCGGACGGCGAGATCTGGTCCCGCGCGCTTTTCGACATCCGCAACGCGCTCGGCGCGAGGACCGCTGACCGCATCATCATCAACGCCCAGTTCGGTTTCGCGCCCGACACCAGTTTCAAGGACGCGGCGCTGACGACGATCGCGACCGCCGAGCGCATGTACGGCACGAGCGCGGCGGACACCGTCCGCAGTGTGTTCAAGGGCCGCGAGATCCCCGGCATTCAGTAACGCTTCGCCGATCGGTGGCCGTCGCCCGACGCGGCGGCCACCGGTGCGTCGCGGCGCTGATCTGGACGGCCCGGGGTGTGGGCAATGATGCCACCGCCTGCGGCGCTGTCTCCCGACGAGGGGCTGCGGCAGGCTGGCCCGACTCGAAGCCGAGTTCCTGTGGCAGGTGTTGCCAACCGATGCCGGTGTTCAGCACAAACCCCTGGAACACCAGTCGCTTCCAGGCCGCAGGGGCGGGAGGGGTCCTTCAAGGCCCAGTGTGTTGCTCTTTCGGGTGCCAGTCCGCTTCAGACCAGTCGTACTCCTCGAACTCGTCGGGAACCTGCCCGCAGGGGGCATAGACGCTGATGAACAGGGTCGTGGTCGAGTCGTTCCACTGCACGTCGACCTGGCCGCCTCCCTCTGGGTTTTCGAATCGGAAGCCCAGTTGGCGGAAGGTTGTGCCTGCACGGTCGCCTTCGTGGGTGAGTTTCCAACCCTGCTGCAGCAACCGTTGGCGCACGCGTCGCTGTGCGTCTCGGGCGGCGGCTTCGGGGACGTCGGGCACGCTAGCCATCGGCCACCGTTTCCGCCGCGTCGAGCTCCGCCGCCGCATGCGTGACTACGTGCGCGGGCTACTCGCCCCGGTAGCCCGCAAGAACAGCTGGCAACTGGCCGAGCAGGCAGGCCACTCCACTCCCGACGGGCTGCAACACCTGCTTGCCGGCGCGAAGTGGGAGCCCGACGATATCCGCGACGACCTGCAGGAATACGTCGCTGACAAACTCAGTGAGGGCGACGGAGTCCTCATCATCGACGACACCGGGTTCATCAAGAAGGGCACCACCTCGGCCGGGGTTCAGCGCCAGTATTCCGGGACCGCGGGCCGCACCGAGAACTGCCAGATCGGCGTCTTCGCCGCCTACGCCTCCGCCCGCGGCCGGGCCCTGGTTGACCGGGAACTGTATCTTCCCAAGTCCTGGACCGAGGACCGGGAACGCTGCCGCACCGCAAAGGTCCCCGACGAGCACGAGTTCGCCACCAAGGGCGAACTGGCCCGGCGCATGGTGCTGCGGGCCCTCGCCTCGCCGCTGCCCATCGCCTGGGTCACTGCGGATTCCGCCTACGGTCAGGACAACCGATTTCGCCGGCTGCTGGAGCAGTCGGGCATCGGTTACGTGCTGGCCGTGCCCAAGTCCCAGTTCAGCGTGGGCTGTTCACGGATCGAGGGTCTGTTCGCGCAGGCGCCGGACGAGGCGTGGGAGAAGATCTCGTGCGGAGACGGCGCGAAGGGACCGCGCGTCTACCACTGGGCGGCGGTGCGGCTGCCGGCCGTTGCCGAGTTCGACTACCAGGGCGAGATTCCCCACCGGATGCGGTGGGCGCTGGCCCGGCGCAGCATCAGCAGGCCCGACGAGATCGCCTACTACCTCGCCTACGCGCCTCTGGAGACCAGGGTCCAGGAGCTGGTGCGGATCGCCGGGTCGCGCTGGGCGATCGAGGAGTGCTTCGTGCGACACGAGGCTGCTTGAGCTGAGTGAACTCACCGAGAGGAGGTTCCGTTGAGGAAGGTGTAGTTCCAGGCCAGTGTTCAGGGCCTGTCCCCGTCCCGGCGTGCGTTCCTGGTAACGGGAGGGTGCGAAGCCCGGGGGAAAAGCCCAAGGACTCCTGTTCCATCCGGGGGTTACAGGCAAGGGGAAGAGTGGACGGGTGAATGCGAATGAACCCTTGGCTATGCCTCGTAACTTCGAACCCCGCCGATGGGATGTTCCAGCGGGGTACAGGACTGGCCGCTGAGAAGCGGCAGGCGCCGGCTGGAGAGAAGCAGTCAGCCGGGAGAACACCGCCGTCCCGGGGTAGAGAGGGCACCCACCCCACTCGCATCTCGCTCATGCAGAACGTGGAAACCCCGCAGGGGTCCTGTTGTCATCACGCAACGGGTAGGCCGACCGCAAGGAAAGCTCAAATCCCCGGCGGGAACAGGATGACCCAAGAAGCGAACGCCGGTGACCGAAAGGCAACAGGAAACCGGGACAACAGCTGGTCACTCCGCCAGCCATCCCGCATAACTGGCCGGACAGGGTCCAGGTGACCCGGCCCGAAAGGGTGCTGACGTGGGTCAGGTGAGCCTGCGAAGAGAACGATGACAAGGACGACGGAACTGAAGGACACGTTAGACGCCGTGCCGCCGAAGGGCGGCGGGGTGAACGGACCGGAAGACGAACTCCTCGACTGGCATGCGATCGACTGGGATGCCGCCGAGGAGAACGTACGTCGTCTGCGCCAGCGCATCTTCGCGGCGTCGCAGGCAGGGGACCTCAAGGGGGTCCGCAACTTGCAGAAACTGATGCTCCGCAGCCGCAGTAACACGCTGGTCAGCGTGCGACGGGTGACGGAGATCAACGCTGGCCGCCGGACGGCGGGCATCGACGGCAGAGTCGTGCTCACAAACCCGGGAAAGGCCGAGCTGGCCACCTGGGTCCAGCACAGCTCAGCTCCGTGGAAGCCCAAGCCCGCCCGGCGTGTTTACATTCCGAAGAGCAACGGAAAGCGGCGTCCCCTCGGGATTCCCGTCATCATTGACAGAGTCCTGCAAGCCAAGGCAGTCAATGCGCTGGAACCCGAATGGGAAGCCCGGTTCGAGCCGAAGTCCTATGGCTTCAGACCGGGCAGGGGATGTCAGGATGCGATCCAGGCGATATTCACGGTCGCGCACGGGAAGATCCCGAAGCGGAAGTGGGTGCTGGACGCGGACCTGGCAGCGGCATTCGACCGCATCGATCACGTTCACCTCATCGAGATGCTGGGAACCTTTCCCGCAACGGAAATGGTCACCCGATGGCTGAAAGCCGGAGTCATCGAGAAGGAGTGCTTCACCGCCACTGAGGAAGGAACACCTCAAGGCGGCGTGATCAGTCCCCTCCTGCTCAACATTGCTCTCCATGGAATGGAGGAGGCTGCCGGAGTCCGCTATTTCACCGGCGGATCACACGCCGGTGAAACAAGACCGGGCTCGCCGGTGCTGATCAGATACGCTGACGACCTGCTTGCCTTCGCTCACTCCAGAGTTGAGGCCGAGCAGATCCAGGCGCGACTGGCCACCTGGCTGAAACCCAGAGGTCTGGTCTTCAACGAGGACAAGACGAGCATCGTCCACCTCAACGAGGGCTGCGATTTCCTGGGCTTCAACATCCGCCGCTACCGCGGCGGAACGGTGCTCCTGATCAAACCCAGCACGGCAGCCGTGCGACGCATCCGGAAACGGCTGGCCGCCGAAGTCAAGGCCCAGCGAGGGGCCAACGCCGAAGCGGTGATCCACAAGCTCAACCCGATCATCCGGGGATGGGCCGCCTACTACCGGAGCGCGGTGTCCAGCCGCATCTTCCATGCCCTGGACGCCTACGTGTGGAAGCTCGTCTACAAGTGGGCAACTCACACACACCCGAACAAGCCGAAGCACTGGGTCACCTCCCGCTACTTCGGCATGTTCAACAAGGCCAGGCGGGACCGGTGGGTCTTCGGCGACCGCGACAGCGGCCGCTACCTCGCCAAGTTCTCCTCGACCAAGATCGTCCGGCATCAGATGGTCAAGGGCGCGTCGTCCGTCGACGACCCAGTCCTTGCCGACTACTGGGCCGAACGACGTCGCAAACACAAGCCAGCACCTGCATACGCCCGCGAGCCATCAGGGCTTGCTTGAGCCGTGTGCTCGGACAACGGGCCCGCACGGTTCTGAGGGGGGACCGCCACAGCAATGTGGCGGTCCTACCCGACCAGGCCGCGAAGAACGAGTGCGGCCTGGACCAGTACGAAGTCCGCCGTTACGTGGGCTGGTACCGGCACATCACCCTCGCCATGCTCGCACACGCCTTCCTGGCGGCCACCACGCACCAGGCCAGGGAAAAGGGGGCGGAACCGGTGCGACGGCCGGGGCCATCGAGCTCACAGTGGCGGAGGTTCGGCGACTCCTGGCAGCTTGTCGTCCCCGGCCCCCGCACCAGCGCGGACACCGAGCCCGACGGCACTCGATGAACTGGTCGAGCTGGCGTCGGCGACGCCAAGCAGTTGCCCGGCGCTGCCATTACCAGCGGTGACGGCACACGTTCGAGGGGCAGCCTCCATAAGGACACCCCTCACCACCCCGTGACCCGCTACACTCCGGCCGCCCAGCCAACCCGCAGGTCAGACAGCGAAATCCTGCTGGAGTACTAAGAGGGACGGCCGATGGGCACATGCGCGGGCGCGCGAAAGGACAGCAGCCGCGTCATCTCGTCGGGCCGGTGGTTCAGCAGTTGGACCTCGCCGAGCTCGCGGGAAGCCATCCGTAGCGCTGCTGTTGCCTCCGTACGTGCAAGGGCAGCACCAGGGCAGCGGTGTGGCCCCGCACCGAACGACAGGTGAAGGCGGGCTTTGGGGCGCCGTGGGCACCGTCGCTGAGGCTCGGTGAAAACGGCAGGGTCTGACCCTGTGCCCATAAGCATCAGCAGCAGCTCTGCCCCGGTCGGCACGGGCACATCCGACAGGAGGACATCCCGTCGGGCGACTCGTCTCCAGGTGGTGACCGGCGGCTCCCTGCGCAGGGTCTCGTCCACCCAGGCCTCCGCGAATCCCTCCTCGTCGCCGGCCTTGCTCCAAACCTGAGGATCGGCCGCCGCGCTGCTCAGAACGGTGCAGATCAGTTGACCAGTCGTGGCCTGAGCGGCGATGAAGACGAAGAAGCACACGGCCACCGCAGTGGCTGGACTCAGCGCGGCTCCGCGGGGGAGGAAGTGTGCCTGCAGGGCGGCGGGAAGGCCCTCGCTGTCCTGCGCCGCCGTCAGTTTCGTGAGCCACCGGAAGAACGCCGCGGTGTGTTCGGCAAGAAGATGCTGTCGCTTCGGGGCCGGCTTCCCGTAGAAGAGCTCCAGGGCGGCCTCGCTCCACGTCAGCAGCGTTTGGAGCGGTACGCCTGTCACGCCGAGCAGTCGCATCATGACAAGGCAGGGCAACGGGCGCGCGTAGGCGGTGGACAGGTCGCTCTTCGCGCGCAACCTGACTTCTTCAGCGACCGATTCCAGCAAGCGAGAGGCGGTCGACTCGATCACCGGCACGGCGGCGGACACTTGCATGGATGTGAAGAAATCTGCGACGAGTGACCGGAGGCCGGCGTGGGTCGGGCCGCCGTTGTTGGCCAGGGCCGGAGGACGGGCGAAGCCGCTGGCTGCCAGAATCCGCAACGCGGGCACGGACAGCCGGCATACGGCGTTTTGAGCGTTGTCCGGGAGATAGGTGTGCGGATCCATGAGGATCTCTCTCACATCCGCATACCGGCTCACCAGCCACAACCCCGTTGCAGCATCCCGGTGCACGGGCGCGTAACGTCGCAGCTGGTCCAGTACGGGGAAGGGGCCGGCGCCGAAGAGGTCCAGTGCCTCGAGCGCTGCTCGTGCGTCGCGGGCCTCCGTGCCCTGCCATGGTGTCTCCCTGACCGTCGCCCATGCAGACAGGTCGGCCGACTGGCAGGGCTGGACCAAGCGGGCGCAATCCCGGAACCGAACGCCGACCTGCCCGCAACGGAACTCAGGAGGGGCTAGCGGTCACCGACACCCTCAGGCCGGCTCCGGTCTTGTCCTGCACCTCTTGTGCGACGACACCTGGAGCGGTCTCGATCAGAACCAGTCCTTCTGGAGTTACGTCGACAACGCCCAAGTCCGTGATGATGCGTTGTACGCACCGCCGCCCCGTCAGTGGCAGGGAGCACTCGTCGACCACCTTCGGGCTGCCGTCCTTGGCGGTGTGCTCCATCAGTACCACCACCCGGCGGGCACCGTGCACGAGATCCATTGCTCCGCCCATCCCCTTGATCATCTTTCCAGGGATGGTCCAGTTCGCGAGGTCCCCGCAGGCTGAGACCTGCATGGCTCCGAGGACGGCCACATCGATGTGTCCGCCTCGGATCATGCCGAAGGACAGGGAGGAATCGAAGAAGGATGCGCCGGGCAGGACGCTTACTGTTTCCTTGCCGGCATTGATGAGGTCCGCGTCCACCTCTTCGCCGGTGGGGTAGGGGCCGAGCCCCAGGATGCCGTTCTCCGATTGCAGGACCACGTGCACGCCAGGCGGCAGATGGTTGGGGACCAGTGTCGGCAGGCCTATTCCCAGGTTCACATACGCTCCGTCGGACAGTTCCCGCGCTGCCCGGGCGGCCATGTCGTTCCTTGACCAAGCCATCAGTCCTGCCCTCCTGTTGTGGCGTCCTGGGTCTGGCGCAGTGTTGTCTTCTCGATGCGTTTGTCGGCAGCCTCGGCTGCGGTGAGTGGCAATACGGACTGCACGAATACGCCAGGCAGATGGATGGCGTCCGGGTCGAGCCTTCCCGGTTCGACGAGCTCTTCGACTTCGGCGATCGTGAACCGTCCCGCCATGGCCGCTAGCGGGTTGAAGTTTCGGGCGGACTTGTCGAAAACGAGGTTGCCGTGCCGGTCACCGCGAGCTGCCCGGACCAGAGCGAAGTCGGTGGTGATGGATTCCTCGAGCACGTACTCCGCCCCGCCGCAGGTGCGCACTTCTTTTGCCGGGGAGGCGACCACGACGTTTCCGTCTGCGTCGTACCGCCATGGCAATCCGCCCTCGGCCACCTGCGTCCCTACCCCGGCCGGGGTGAAGAAGGCGGGGATCCCGCAGCCGCCGGCCCTCAGTCGCTCGGCGAGCGTGCCCTGGGGCACCAGCTCCAACTCGAGCTCACCCTTGAGGTACTGGCGGGCGAACTCTTTGTTCTCGCCCACATAGGAGCAGGTTGCCCGGGCGATGCGGCGTGCAGCGAGCAGCAGGCCGAGGCCCCAGTTGTCGACGCCACAGTTGTTCGAGACAACGCTCAGGTTTGTGGCGCCCTGGTCCAGTAGGGCCTGGATGAGAGTGGAAGGAATGCCGCAGAGACCGAAGCCTCCGACAGCCAGTGAGGCGCCGGCCGGGATGTCCTTGACCGCTTCGGCCGCGGAAGCGACGACCTTGTCCATCAGTACCCTCCGGTAACGTTGAGTGTGCTGTCGGTGCGGCGCGGGGGCTTACCGACTCTGAGGCACTACGGCTGAGATGAAGGCGGGGAGCGGCGTTCCGTCTACTGGGGGTTACGCTCCGGGATTCCGTGGGACGGCAGTGTCACGGCGCTGTACTGGCCGTGCCCAGCCACAGCGCCGAAGCCGACCGAACGTGTTAACCATCGTTAACCAGGTGGGGACGTTAGCGACCGTTCCCGCCGCATGTCCACCCCCGGCAGGGCGTTAATTCGGCGCGAGAGGGTCGGCCCGGCGCTTCCCTGCCACGCCTCACAGCAGGTCAGTGCGGCGCGGCAGGGTTCTTCGGTCTTCGCTGAGCCCTGTATTGTGACTTGGATCACAAACTGGACGACTTCAGAGTCACTTGTCCGCGATCTGCTGCGGCCTGAAGGCGAAGGGTGTCGGCACCGGGTCGGCGCTCAAGTCGAGCCGGACCCGTGTTCCGGCAGCGATGCTCAAGGGATGTGCGGCGATGAGCCGTCCGCGGAGCTGGAAACCATCGTCCATGGCCACCCTGCAGGCAACGTACTTCTTGAGCTTCCTGCGTACGACGGTGGCATGAACGATCAGCCCCGTGCCCGTGCTGCACTCCCACTGCAGACGGGGGAGGCGCACGCGGGGCACGGCGCGCACCTGCAGGAGAGGGTCTTGCACCAGGTGCAGCGCTAGAAGTAGAGCTGATCAGTCGGCAGGTAGCCGGGCTGGACGCCCGGCGGCGGAGCAAGGCGACTGTGCGGAAGCGACTTCCGGTCGGTCGTGTCGTGGGTAGCCGGTCTGATGGCGTTGTTGGAGATGGCGATGTTCTCCCTCCGCGTTTTCGCAGTGAAGTGTCCGCCCGGCCCTGGAGGCCCCTGCTGTCGTCGGCTGGAACACGGCGTGCGCGGAGATGGGTCCGGCCGGCAGTAGAGGCAACAAGGCTGTCAGCGGGGCCGGGCTTCCAGGGGAGTAGGGCGCGCAGTGTCAAACGGGAAGACACTCCGTGCCATGTCGACGGTCAGGCGGTCGTCCGCTGCCCTGAGGCAGGCGGAGTCGCCGTGCTGCCCGCCTGCTTCACCAATGGCAGCACGCGGTAGCTGATGCGTTCACTGAGGATGACTTCGGTCTTGGTCCGCACGACCCCTGGCAGTTCGATGCACTGCTGGATCACGTCCTCCAGGTGTCCGTTCTCGCAGGCCGCCACTCGGCATACCAGATCACCTTCACCCGCAATGGTGTACGCCTCCAGGACCTCCGGCATGGCGCGCAGGGCGGCGGTGACATCGTTCAGCCTGCCTTGCGTCAGGTGGAGATGGACCAGAGCGAGAACGGGGTAGCCCATCATCGCCGGGCTCAGCTGCGGCGCATAGTCGGCGATCACCCCTCTGCGTTCAAGGCGAGTGAGCCGGGCCTGCACCGTGCCCCTCGCCACTCCCAAAATGCGTGAGTACTCGCGCATGCCGGCTCGCGGCTCCTCCAGAAGCAGTCGCAGCAATGATGTGTCGAGGTCGTCCATAGGTGTACCGATGGCCTTTCTCCTGGTCGGGCCGCCAGAGAAGCAGTAGTCCGATGGCTCAGTCAAGGATGCAACCCGTTGACCAATAGGTCACTTCTGCTTCTAACATTTGCGCCAATTGAACAGTCAGCCTGCCCCTGTCGTCAGTTAGGTGATCGCATGACTGCTGCGCAAGCCGCCCCGGACGGGCTGAAAGGCTTCGCACTCGAGGACCGGTACCTCCGAGGCGAGGGGACCGTCTACCTGACCGGGATTCAGGCCCTGGTACGTCTGCTGCTCGACCGGATCAGACACGACCGGCGTGCGGGAATGAACACCGCAGCCTTCGTCTCCGGCTACGAAGGCTCGCCGTTGGCAGGTTTCGACCTGGAACTCATGCGCCGCACCCACCTGCTCGCCCAGCATGACGTGGTACACCAGCCGGGCCTCAACGAGGAACTGGCAGCCACCTCCGTCATGGGAAGTCAATTGGCGGGCGAGGTGGGCAACCTGCGCTGTGATGGGGTGATGGGACTCTGGTACGGCAAGGCTCCCGGCCTTGATCGGGCCACAGACGCGCTGCGTCACGCCAATCTCGTGGGCACGCACGCTCGCGGAGGCGCACTCGTCCTCGTGGGCGACGACCCCGCGGCAAAGTCCTCCTCGGTTCCCTGCGCGTCCGACTTCGCCCTGGCGGACCTCGCCATGCCGGTCTTCTATCCGGCCGATTCCCAGGACGTACTTGACTACGGGATGCACGCCGTGGAGCTGTCCCGAGCCAGTGGCGTATGGGCCTCGATGAAGGTCGTCGCCAATGTCGCCGATGCTGCGGGCACCGCCATCGTGCACGGCGCCTGGACGCCTCCCGTCCTGCCCTCGGGCGCGTACACGCACCGCCCCGACGGCCACCTCCTCGGCAGCAGTCTCGCGGCACTGGAGCGCAGCCTCCACACCGTGCGGCTCCCGCTCGTCCACGACTACCTGCGCGCCGCCAAAGTCAACCGCATCCTGAACCGCACGCCCGCCGACCGGATCGGCATCATCACCGCCGGCAAGGCACACCTCGACGTCCAGCAGGCCCTACGAAGCCTCGGCCTGGACGAAGAAGCGTGCAGCCGGCTCGGGATCCGGTTGCTCAAGCTCGCGGTCATCCACCCCGTAGAGCCCGCCATCGTACGTGAGTTCGCTGCAGGTCTGAGCGAGATCGTCGTGGTGGAGGAGAAACGGTCCTTCGTCGAAGTCGCCGTCAAGGACATCCTCTACGGCAGCCCCCAGGCGCCTGCCGTCCACGGAAAGCGCGGACCAGACGGGACAACCCTGCTGAGTGAGCTCGGGGAGCTCGGCCCCGAAGCCGTCGCCATTGCTCTGAGCCGGCGCCTGAGCGACTACGGGGTGCGGCCCCCGGCAACAGCGCCGCGGACGCGCGAGCGCATCAACCTGCCGCTGCTGACGCGGACGCCCTACTTCTGCTCAGGCTGTCCGCACAACTCCTCGACGAAGGTTCCTGACGGATCCCTCGTCGGTGCCGGCATCGGCTGCCACACAATGGCGGTGTTCATGGAACCCGACCAGGTGGGCAACGTCGTCGGCATGACACAAATGGGTGGTGAAGGGGCCCAGTGGATCGGGATGGCTCCCTTCCTCCAAGACGACCACTTCGTGCAGAACATCGGCGACGGCACCTTCATGCACTCGGGAAGCCTCGCCATTCGCGCCGCTGTCGCCGCCAGCGTCAACATCACCTACAAGCTGCTGTACAACTCCGCCGTGGCCATGACAGGCGGACAACAAGCGGTCGGCGCCCTGCCGGTCGAGCGCATCGCCTCACTGCTGCTCCTCGAAGGCGTCTCCAAGGTGATCATCACCAGTGACGCGCCTGAACGTCTACGCAAGGCCGCCCTGCCCAAGCAGGTACAAGTGCGCCACCGAGACGAACTCCTCAGCAGCCAGGAAGAACTTGCTGCCACCCCCGGCGTCACCGTGCTTGTCCACGATCAGGAATGTGCCGCCGAGAAACGGCGCAAGCGCCGCCGCGGAAAGGCAGCGACCCCCGCCACGCGTGCTGTGATCAACGAAAGGATCTGCGAGGGCTGCGGGGACTGCGGCACCAAGTCCAACTGCCTCTCCGTGCAACCGGTCACGACCGAGTTCGGGCGAAAAACAGTGATCAACCAGTCCTCGTGCAATCTCGACTTCTCCTGCCTGGACGGAGACTGCCCCTCCTTCGTGACCGTGACGCCGACCGGCCGCACAGCCCGCCGGACACTGCCCGACCTTGCCCCGGCCGATCTGCCCGAACCCGCGCTCAATGCCGCACGCGACACCTTCACCATGCGCATCGCCGGCGTCGGAGGGACCGGCGTGGTCACCGTGGCCCAGATCCTTGCCACCGCCGCGGTCCTCGACGGGAAGTACGTGCGCACGCTCGACCAGACGGGCCTGGCACAAAAGGGCGGCGCGGTCGTCTCCGACATAAAGATCACATCGACTCCTCTCGAGCAGGCCGCGAAGCTGGCCACCGCCGAGTGCGACCTGTACCTCGTCTGCGATCTCCTGGTCGGGGCCGACCGGAAGTACCTCGCTGTCGCCGACCCGCGACGCACCACCTCGGTGGTCTCCACGACGGAAGTTCCCACCGGCCGGATGGTCGTCGACGCCACGGTCGCCTTCCCCGACCAGCAGCAGGTCAACGACGCCATCCGCAGCGCGAGCGAGCGCGCCTTCCACCTCGATGCCCGAGCCCAGTCCGAAACCCTCTTCAACGACGATCAGTACGCCAATGTGCTGCAACTCGGAGTCGCCTACCAAAGCGGAGCCATGCCCTTGTCCTCCCAGGCGATTGAGCAGGCCATCACACTCAACGGCACGGCGGTCGAAGCCAACCTGCAGGCCTTCCGTCGAGGCAGGCAGATGCTGGCCGACCCCCAAGCGCTGCGCGCAGCATCGACACCCAGGACACCTCACCTCACCCCGCGTCCGGCGCCGGCCTCCACCGCACAGATCATGTCCCTCGTAGCGGCCGGGCCCGGCACCGAACTTGCCGGATTGCTCGAGCTCCGCATCCCCGACCTCATCAGGTACCAGAACGAGCGTTACGCGCGCAGCTACGCCCTGTTCGTGGAACAGGTCCGTGACCTGGAGGAGGGCTCCACCGCCGTCGCCGAGGCCGTCGCCCGCAATCTGTACAAACTGATGGCTTACAAGGACGAGTACGAAGTCGCGCGGCTCGCTCTCGACGAAGGCCTCAAGCATCAGATCGAAGAGCAGTTCGGTACGGGCTCACGCTTCTCCTACCGCCTCCACCCGCCCGTTCTGCGAGCCCTGGGTATGAAACGCAAGATCAGCCTGGGTCCTTGGTCCCGCCCCGCGTTCCGGGTGCTGCACGCCCTGCGCGGACTTCGTGGCACCCGGCTGGACCCCTTCGGGCAGGCCCACATACGCCGCGTCGAGCGCTCACTCATCCACGACTACCGGGGCACCATTCTGGATGCCCTCTCCAGCGACGGCCACGACCCCCGGCTCGTCAAGGATCTCGCGGAACTGCCCGACATGGTGCGCGGCTACGAACAGATCAAACTGCGCAACGTCGCCCTCTATCGGAGCCGGCAGGCCGACCTCCTCGCCAGGCTGCACCTCTCGTCCTCCGACCCGGCCTCCGCCCCTTGACCAGTTCACCCAACCCCCGCTCACTTCCCCGGAGCAACCGGCGGAAAGGGCGCCTGCCATGTGGAGTTCCCCATGCCCGTGACCATCTCAGCCCCGTCCAGTGACACACCTGCCCTCGAGCATGAGCAGATCGTCCTGCGTCGCGGCGAGCGATCCGGACTGCCGCTCCTCATCGCCGTGCACTCCACGCGCCTGGGGCCTGCTTTGGGGGGTTGCAGGGTGTGGCAATACCCCTCCTGGCGGGAAGGCCTTGAGGATGTCCTGCGCCTCTCCAGCGCGATGACGCTCAAGTGCGCGGCGGCCGACCTTCCGACGGGAGGGGGAAAGTCTGTCATCGCCCTGCAGCCGGGGCAGCGGCTGGAAGGAGAGCAGCGCCGCGCGGCCTTCCGGGATCTGGGTGAGGCCGTCGATGCCCTTGGCGGGGCCTACCGCACCGCGGAGGACGTCGGGACCTCCACCGCCGACATGCACATCGTCAGGGAGCGCACGCGCCATGTGTTCGGCCTGCCCACGGAGCACGGAGGCATCGGCGAGCCCGCGGCCCCGACCGCACTCGGCGTCTACGCCGCCCTGCGTTCAGCGCTCAAGCGCATCAACGGTTCCCACCGGGTCGAAGGACTGCGCATCACCGTCTCGGGACTCGGCCAGGTGGGCACCCGGCTGACGCAGCGGCTGGCCGAGGAAGGCGCGGTGCTCACGGTCACCGATGTGGATGCCACCCGGGCGATCGTGGGCGCGGAACTGGGAGCACGGTGGGTTTCCCCGGAGCAGGCATGGACGATCCCGGCCGACGTCGTCATCCCTGCCGGAGTCGGCGGTGCCTTGACTACCGACGTCATTCGCGGTCTCGATTGCCGTGCCGTTGTGGGACCGGCAAACAACCAGCTTGCGCACGACAGCGGTGCGGACCTGATGGCGGAGCGGAACATCTTGTGGGCGCCGGACTTCGTGGCCAACGCCGGGGGCGCAATCTTCGCCATCCTGGCGGACGACCAGCGGCTTGACCCGGTACGTGTCCTGCAGCGCGTTGAGGGCATCGAGAGCACCCTCGATGCCGTCTTCGATCGGGCAGCGGCGACCGGAACCACCCCCTTGCAGGCAGCCCGGACGCTTGCCCACGAACGACTCGACCTCACGCCTCACGGAACCGACTGAGGATCTGGGATCCTAGCGGGTGGTACTAGGATCCCCGATCGTTACGATGGTCGAGTGAAGTATCTGCCTGCGATCCTCAGCACCGACCACTCCCACCCGAACGCTACTGAGCGCGCCTACCTCGCGATCAAGCGGCGCATCATCGAGCTAGATCTGGCCCCGGGTGCCCATGTCACCAAGACAGAGCTCTCCCGTCTGGCCGACGCTGGCACCATGCCTGTCCGGGAGGCTCTGACTCGGCTGCAGCGGGATGGGCTGGTCCAGGTGCTGCCTCGGTCGGGGTACCGCATCTTGCCCGTGACACTCAAGGGCACGCGAGACCTGTGCGCATTCCGGCAGCTTTTGGAGACGGAGGCCGCCGGGCTTGCTGCCGAACGCGGGTGCTCGGAGGCGAGCCTTGCCCGCATGGAGGAGCTTCTCGGCGCTACGTACGTGCTCGGTGACCCCGACAGCGTCAATGCTTTTCTGCGGGCCAACTTCGAGTTCGACGCGATCATCGCCAACAGTTGCGGCAACGACATGCTCGCCCAAGCGATCACTCGCGTCTTCGACGAGCTCGAACGTGTCCTGCGGATCACGCTGAAGTCGCTGCCCTTCTCGACCTCCGCGGCACATCAGCGCGCGGTGATCCTCAAGGCCATCCGAGAACGCAATCCTAATGTGGCTCGTGTGGCCATGCGTGAGCGTACGGGGGCCTCGCAGCAGCACATCCTCGACACGCTCATGTCGAGCGACTCGGTTACGGAGGCCAGCATCCAGGTCTCCTGAACCGGGAAAATTCTCCCGACGTTCCGGAACTGTTGACAGGGGGCTCATCTGGTGATGAACTGAGATCTCAGTTCATCAAATAGAGATCTCATGGGGACCTCCTGAGACGCTCGCTCACCCTGCAGTGAGACGACCATGAACACCACACTCCGCCCCACCCCTTGCATCTTCGCATTCCCTCCCCGCCCGTCTGCGGTGCCAAGACTCCGACGCTGCGTGATCGACGCGCTTGTCGAATGGGGATATGCGGAGGAAGACGAGCTCGTTTACACCTTCGGGCTGGTCGCCACCGAATTGATCACCAATGCCGTGATACACGCCGGCATGCTCACGCCGAGCATCAGCATGCTGCTCAGCGTCAGCGGCGGCACGCTTCGGCTCGGAATCCGCGACAACCACACCACCCAACCTCAGCGCCGTGCGGCCTCCATGGAGGCCACGTGCGGCCGCGGCACAACCATCGTGGACATCCTCCTCGGGGAACTGGGCGGGCGCCTCAGGTCGGAGCACCACCGCGTAGGCAAAACCGTCTGGGCCGAACTGCCGATAGGCCTCGGGTGATCCGAGTGCTGACGTACTCGCCGCCTGCGTCACTCCCGAAGGCCCACTCCGCATCATGCCGCGGCTGCTGTTCCCCGCACGGCAGCAGCAGCCCCGCTCCGGCCCTCGAAGGGAATCCCATGATTCTGCAACGACTGCCCGCCCTCGCCCTTGCCGAACGGGCGCTCGAGCAGTCAGGACCCAGCGCCGATCTGGTCCCCATGGCAGGCGTGCCGGTCATCCCCATGCCCAGCCATGTCATAGAAGCCGCCCGGACAGCGGCCGGCCAGGTGTTCCCCCGCCGCAGCCGCGGCTCCGCCGCTCTGCGGCGCGCCATCTCCGAGCACCTCGCCGTCTCGCTGCGGCTCACCGTGGACCCGGAGACAGAACTGGTGATCACCCACGGGGCCCAGCACGGCATGAGCGTGGCTCTCAGAGCCCTGCTCGAACCCGGCGACGAAGTCATCGTTCCTGCTCCCACCTACTTCTTCGACGGCATGTTGCGTCTTGCCGGAGTGCATCCGCGCTATGTGCCGTCTATTGAGAGCCGAGGATGGGAGCACGATCCCGAGGCGATCGAGGATGCGGTCACTCCCGCCACCAAAGCACTGCTGATCTGCAATCCCAACAACCCCACCGGGCATGTCCCCAGCCGGCAACGGCTCGAACAGCTGCTGGACGTAGCAGCCCGGTACGGGCTGATCGTTTTCGCCGACGAGTCCTACGAACGCTACGTTTGGGACGGACCCGGCTACGTGCCGCAGCTGCTGCTGCGGGAGCGCCATGCCGATCTTGTCACCGTCACCAGCCTCAGCAAGAACTACGCCTTCACCAGCTGGCGAGTTGGCTACATCAACGCTCCGGCCCACTTGCTCACAGCCATCCACCACGCCCTTGAGTGGGACGCCATCAACGTCGGCGATGTAGCGCAGGCTGCCGCCGAAGCCGTACTTGCCGGGCCTCAGGAATGGATTGAACCGGCCTTCGCGACCATGCGCTCTCGCCGCGACCTCCTCCTGGACGGCCTCAGGCGGGCAGGACTGACGGCCGTCCGCCCTGACGCAGGGATCTTCACCTTCGCCGACTGCACGAGCCTGGAGACTCAGGGCCGCCAGCTCGAGGACCTGCTGCTGGAACAGGGCATTACGGCGATCGCTGGCGACGCCTTCGCGGGCCCTGGCACCCACGCCCGCATCCTCTACGGCGGAAGCGCCGCCGACCTGGCTGAAGTCGGCAGACGGCTGCGAGTGCTTGCCTCCCAGATACGGCGCCGCTGAGCGGCTCGTCGGTCGTCAACTCCGCCTACTGCCAGGCGAGTCCCAGCATCTCCCAGTGAACAAAGGCGCCACGACCCTCCAAAAAGATCTCAGATCCTATTGATGAGATCTCAGTTTGCTTCTATGGTCCACCGTACCGGCCTGCGTGAGGTGTGTTCAGGCCACCCCAGGGCCCAGTCTCGAAGGAGCCGAACGTGTCAGCAGCAACCAGGACCGAACACGACGGTGGCTGGCGGATCGGCGCGGATATCGGAGGCACCTTCACCGATGTCATCGCCCTCGGCCCTGAAGGCCGCGTCGTGCCCGTCAAAGTCCTCTCAACGCCCCCCGACTTCGCCACCGGAGTACTCAACGGAACAACATCCGCTCTGTCCGACGCCGGTGCCGAGGCCCAACAGGTCCACGCCATGCTGCACGCCACCACCGTGGCGACCAACGCCATCCTTGAGAGACGCGGTGCCCGCACGGCCCTGGTCACCACCAAGGGTTTCAGGGATGTCCTCGAGCTCGGTCGGTTGCGCCGCCCCCTCCTGTACGACCTGTCCTGGGAAAAGCCCGTTCCCCTGGCTCCCCGGCGCTACCGTTACGAACTCCATCAGCGCATCACGGCCGACGGCCACCTCGAGCCCGCCGCCGACAGTGCCGAACTGGCCGACCTGGCCGACCAGATCCGCACCGCGGGCATCGAAGCCGTCGCCGTCTGCCTGATCAACTCCCACATCCGTCCCGACGAGGAACGCCGCGTCACGGCAGAGCTGCGATCCCTCCTGCCTGGCGTGTACGTCACAGCCTCCGTCGACGTCTCCCCCCAGATGCAGGAGTTCGAGCGCACCAGCACAGCCGTCGTGAACAGCTACGTCGGACCGCAGGTACACGACTACGTCACGGCACTCAGCGACGGACTGTACGACGAAGGCGTCACAGCACCTCTGATGATCATGCAGTCCAGCGGAGGCCTCCTCGACGCCCAGTCCGTGGTGGAGCGTCCCGTCCAGATCATCGAATCCGGACCCGCCGCCGGTGTCATCGCCGTCCAGAAGCTCGCCCAGCTCATGAACCTGGGCTCCGTCGTGGCCTTCGACATGGGAGGAACCACAGCCAAAGCCTCCCTCATCGAGAACGGAGAGTCCTTCGTCGCAGCCGACTACGAGGTCGGCGGGGGCATGAACCTCACCCGCAGCATGGGCAAGGGCGCCGGCTACACCGTACGAGTCCCATCCATCGACATTGCTGAGGTCGGCGCCGGCGGCGGCAGCATCATCTCCACCGATGCTGCCGGATCCCTGCGTGTCGGCCCAGGAAGTGCCGGTTCACGGCCGGGCCCCGCCTGCTACGGCAACGGAGGCGACAACCCCACTCTCACCGACGCCAACGTCGCTCTGGGCTACCTCAGCCCTCACGCCCTCGCCGGCGGTCGTGTCGCGATCCGGCCCGACCTCGCCGAGAAGGCACTCGAAACCGTGGCCCAGCAGCTCAATTCCGACATCCCCTCAGCGGCCCGCGGCGCCTTCGAAGTAGCCGTCTCCAACATGACCAAGGCGGTCAAGGCCGTCACGAGCGAGCGAGGCCGCGATCCCCGCGAGGCCATCATGGTGGCCTTCGGAGGAGCGGGCCCGCTCTACGGCGCTGCCCTGGCCAAGGAACTGGGCATCGACACCATCATCGTCCCTGTCCATACCGGCCTGTTCAGCAGCCTCGGACTTCTGGTCGCGGACACGGAACGACAGCTGGTCGTGCCCCACCGCACCGAACTCGACCAACTCGGACCGCTCTCATGTGAGTTCGAGCGCATGTCCAAGGAAATCGTCGCAGCGCTCCTCGAAGCCGCGCCTAACGCCGAAGCAGAAACACAGCGCATCCTCGACATGCGCTATCGCGGCCAACGGTTCGAACTGCCTGTCACCGTGCCCAACCGCGAGCTGACGCCCGCCCTCATGGCCGCGGCCCGCGAGCAGTTTCACGCCGAACACCGTCGCACCTACGGCCGCGCAGGCAGCGACGACCTGGTCGAGATCGTCAACATCCGCGTCCGAGGCCGCGTACGCAACCCGATCACCATCGATCAAGCGCTGCGGGCGCCCTCCCCCGCCCCCCGGCCGGCAACCACCCGGACCTGCAGGTTCGACCAGACCGAACCCACACGAATCATCGCCCGCACCGAGCTCGCCGCGCATCCCGAACCCGGACCCCTGGTCGTCGAGGACATGGACTCCACCACCCTGGTGCCCCCCGGAGCCACAGCTCACCTCGACAGCCTCAACAACATCGTCATCAGCTGGAACTCGGCAACGGAGGAAAGGTCATGAGCACGCGCCCCATCCGCGACGCCGCCACGTTCGAGGTGTTCCGCAACGCGGTATGCGGTCTCGCCGACGAAATGGCGATCACCATCCTGCGAACCGCGCATTCCCAGATCGTCGCCTCCAGCATGGACTTCTCCGCCGCCCTGTGTGACGCCTCAGGCCGCGTCATCGCCCAGGCCAACACCTGTCCCGTCCACCTCGGCTCGATCCCCGAAGCGATGAGCGCCGTTCTCAACGCCTTCGGCAACGAAGTGCGCGCCGGCGACGTCTACCTCCTCAACGACCCAGACCTCGGCGGCATGCACCTGCCCGACATTTTCGCGGTCGCCCCCATCTTCACCGACGAGGCGGAACTGATCGGCTACTCCGTCACGGTCGTCAACCACGCGGACGTGGGAGGATGGGCTGCCGGATCGATGGCCGTGCAGTCCACCAGCATCTTCGCCGAGGGCGTCCAGATCCCACCCTCCCGGCTCGTGGACGCCGGCACCCTCAACGAGACGTTCCTCGCCCTGATCCTTCGCAACGTGCGCGAACCCGCCCTCCTGCGAGGGGATCTCGAGGCCCAGCTCGCCGCCTGCCACGCCGGCGGCGAAGGACTCAAGCAGCTCGCCAAACGCCACGGTTCCGACGGACTGACAGCCCTGAACGACGAGCTCCTCAACTACTCGGAGACACTGCTGCGCGCCGAGTTGGCGGAAGCACCCGACGGCACACACACGTTCGAGGACCACATCGACGACGACGGACTGGGATCACCACCCATCCCCTTCCGGGTGGCCGTCACCATCAGCGGCGATTCACTTCACCTGGACTTCACCGGCTCCTCCCCCCAGGTGGCCTCTGCCCTGAACGCCACCGCCTCCTTCACCAAGTCGGCCTCCTACGCGGCCATCCAGGGCGCGCTCGGGTCCGACATCCCGGCCAACAGCGGCTTCTACCGCCCCTTCACCTTCGTCATCCCCGACGCATCCATCCTCAACGGTCGGCGCCCCTCCGCCCGCGGCGCACGAGGCCTGGTCGCCTACCGGATCATCGACACCGTCCTCGGCGCCCTGGCACCAGTCTTCCCGCACCGTGTCCCTGCGGCAGGCGACGGCGGCCCCGACTCCATCGCCATCGGCGTCACGGAAGAGGACGGATCCAGCGCCGTCCTGTGGGACATCCTGTGCGGCGCCTGGGGCGCAAGGCCTGACCGCGACGGAGTGGACGGCATCAGTCCGCTGGGCGCCAACCTGGCCAACACCCCCATCGAAGAACTCGAGCAGTCCGGCCACCTGCGCATCGACGGATACGGCTACCTTCCGGACACCGGCGGCCCGGGACGGTGGCGCGGCGGCCTCGCCACTTTCCGCGACATGACGATCCTGCACCCCGAGGCATCGGTCCAGATCCGATCCGACCGTCGCACGCACCTGCCCTATGGGCTTCAAGGAGGAGCCAAGGGCACTCCGTCGTCCAACATCCTCAACCGAGGATCCTCACAGGAACAGCTCCTGCCCTCCAAGGTCATCCAGACCTTCAGCGCCGGCGACCAGCACCGTCACATCACCGCTGGAGGAGGCGGCCACGGAGATCCCTTCACCCGTGAAGTCGACGGAGTCCTTCAGGACGTACTCGATGAGAAAGTGACCGTCGCACGGGCAGCCTGCGATTACGGCGTTGTCATCACCGCCGACGGAGCGGTCGACACGAGTGCCACGCGCGCACTCCGCTCCGCCTCGCGCCTCTAGCCGCTCTCGGCATCCCGCTCCCCCACGCCCCAGCCCCCCAACCCATGAGAGGTTACCAACATGGCTGAGGTCTCAGTCCCCACCGTCCCCGATCGCTCCATGCGACGGGTATGGCGCAAAGTAGGCGCGCGCATCATCCCCCTCGTCGGGGTCGCGTACGTCATGAGCTATATCGACCGCGCCAATCTTGGCTACATGGCCCAGCCCCTCAGCCAGGACCTCGGTTTCACCGCCGCACAGCTAGGCCTGGCCTCCGGACTGTTCTTCATCGGCTACGTCCTCGTAGAGGTGCCCAGCAACATGATGCTGCGCCGTTTCGGAGCCCGAAGGTGGATAACACGCATCCTTGTCACGTGGGGTGCGGTCACGATGTCAACAGCAGCTGTCCAAAACGTCGGACAGCTCTACGCCATGCGAATACTGCTCGGTTTCGCCGAAGCAGGCCTGGCTGCAGGAATCCTTCTCTACATGACCTTGTGGTTTCCCCGGAGCCAGCGGGCTTGGGCCATGTCCGCATTCTTCATGATGATCCCGCTCTCCGGAATCATCGGCTCGCCCATGGCCGCCGCGCTCTTGTCATGGGGGCAGATCCTCACGGGACTCACCGGATGGCGGTCGCTGTTCCTCGTCGAAGGCCTCCTCACCGTCCTGACCGGCATACTCATCTTCACTCTGCTACCCGACCGGCCCAAGGACGCCAAGTGGCTGACCGCGGCGGAGAAGGAAGCAATTGAAAACAGGCTTGCCCAGGAAGCCGCCCACCAAGAGGCCCACGGCGCCCTCACTGGAATGCGGCAGGCGCTCTCCAGCGGACGCGTCTGGGCCCTCGCCCTCGCCTTCTTCGCCGTCGTCTTCGGCCTCTATCCCATTGCGTTCTTCCTGCCCACCATGATCTCCACCCTCACCGGCAGCATCTCCGGGACCTCAAACATCAACAGCGTCCTCCTGGCGGGAATCCCGTCAGCTATGGCGATCATCGCCATGCTGGCCTGGCCGAAGATTGCCTCGCGCAAGTCCGCGGTGTTCTCCACCGCTGTGCCCATGGCCTTGGGCGTGCTGGGACTCCTCCTGGCCACGTTCACGCGCAACAACGTGCTGTTCATCATGGCCTTCTGCCTCAGTGTCTCCGGCATCTTTACGGCCATGCCACAGTTCTGGCGGCTGCCTCCCCTGTGTCTCACCGGAGCCGCGGCGGCATCAGGCATCGCCCTCATCAACTCCGTCAGCAATCTCAGCGGCTTCGTCGGACCCTATTTGACGGGGGCCATCGCCTCGGCGACCGGCAACTACACCTATGCACTGCTCACCATCGCCCTCATCATGACCGCCGGACTGGCGATCCTCCTCACCGTCGGCCGCAGGGCCGAGCAAGCTGGAGGCAAGCAGCCGGAAGAGGTCCTCCAGTCTCTGGCAGAGGAGAAGATCGCATGACCGGATCACTGAACACGGCTCTCATCGTCGGTGACATGCAAAGCGGCATCCTGGCCAACTACCCGTTCAGCCAGACGCCGCTCGGCCCACTTCGGTCCGTACTGTCCGCTGCCCGTGCCCACAGCCTGCTCACGGTCTTCGTGCGCACCGAGCTGCGCCCATCGGGCATCGACGTTTCTGACAACAACCTACTGTTCAAGCAGTTCCACGAGGTCGGCACCCTGTTTCACGAGGGCGCAGGTGAGACTGCGATCGCCTCGCAACTCGACGCCCAGTCGGACGATCCCATCGTCACCAAGCGGCGTACCAGCGTCTTCACCGGTACGGACTTCGACCTTCTCTTGCGGGCGCAGCGGATCGAAACCCTGGTGCTGACAGGCGTGGCGACCAGCGCGATGATCGCAGCCACACTCCTCGACGCCCTGGACCGCGACTACCGAGTCACCGTCCTCAGCGACGCCTGTGCGGACGGTGAACCGGACGTCCATGACTTTTTGATGGAACGGGTCTTCCCCGCACGTGGCGCCCAGGTCATGACATCGACCGCTTGGATCAACCAGCTGGAGCATTACTGACTTCGGCTTGTCAGGGTGATGTTGGGTTGTCGAGGGTCAGGCCGGTGCCTGCTATGAAGCCGTTGAGGGTGTCGGGCCGGTACTGGAGGCGTTTGATCCGGTTGCGTACGAGGGCCTCGAGTCGGTCGAGGGCGACGACGGCGAGGTTGGCCAGGCTGCGTTTGACATGTGCCCATACCCACTCAACGGGGTTGAGGCCGGGCGAGCAGGCGGGCAGCAGGAACACCGTCAGCCATGCGCGCTCGGCGATCAGTTCTCGTATGGCGTGTGAGACATGGGTGTTCAGACGGTCCCACACCAGCACGATCGGCGCTTTGACGAGCTGGTGGGTGCCGTCGATCATCGCGCTCGCCCATACTGCGGCGCACGCCTTTGCCCGAGGGGTGGGTGCGCAGGCGGTGGCACAGCCGGGTGCGGAAGCCGGGCCGCATCGCGATCAGCCCGGCCACGGACAGACGTCCCGAGCGCCACGGTCCACCGTTTGCCGGCCTGGATCGGGGCGGGTACGCCCTTGCGGGCGATCTCGCCGGTGAAGCCCCACTCCTGGAGCAGGGTGCGGGATTTGTTGTTGTCGTAGCCCCGGTCGAGGTTGGCGTTCACGTCGTCCGGCAGGGGCCGACCTGCCCCATGGCTGCCTGGAGGGTCGGTCCGAGCAGGGGCGAGTCGTGGCGGTTGGCCCCTGCCGCAGCCAGGCCGAGCGGGACGCCGTGGGTGTCGGTGGCGATCGAGCGTTTCAGCCCCTGCTTCCCGCGGTCTACCGGGGACCGGCCGGCGTGCTGGCCGCCGCACGGGGCATTGGTGATACAGCCGTCCACGGATATCTCGGAGAGTTCCAGGCCGATCATGCGGTCGTATGCCTGAAGGGCGAGGTCGTGCACGGCTGAGGAGATCCCTTGTTCCGCCCACTCTTTGACGCGTCGACGGATGGTCCGATCGGAGCATCCCGGGGGTGGAGATCCGCTCGTAGCCCGAGCCGTGGACCAAGGCGAGCACCACGTGCTCGAAGACGGTCCGGTCGGACACCCGGCGACGGTGGCAGCCAAGCGGATGGTTTGCGGCGAATTCTTCCCGGACGGGCAGGAGCGAGGCGAACTGTCCCAGAGAGGGTCGAGCAGGCAAGATGGAAGCGCGGGCACGGTTGTCCGTCGCGGTCACAGAGTGTGGAGAACTCCATGATCACGTAGATCCGTGCCCGTTCTGCTGCCCGCCGAGATCTCTGGCACCTATTACAGGTCGGTCTTAGCTTGAAATTTAACCTTCAGTGATCGTTTGAGGTTCGGATCGTTCACTCACATGGGGATCTGCCGGACATGGCGACGACCTCCCTTTCACGCTGTGTGATGTCGAGTCGCACAACGGGCCGGGAGGTCGTCAGTGTCGAGTGTCGTCCCTGGAGCCGCTCATCGGCAGGCACTTGCCGAACTGTCCTCCTTTCGAATGGAGTTGTACGCGGCAATGCCCCGCCGTGCCGATGCGTTGTTCGAGTTGACGGACGCGGTGCTGTGCGCGGGCGGCCCGGTGGTGTCGCTGCCGGAGTTGTCGCTTGAGACAGTTCACCGGCGTGGGCACGGGGCGATGTACGACGCGCTCGCCCGAGGCCGCCTGGATGTGTCGCGGCTGCGGTTGGCGCTGGCCGGGCTGGAGCTTCCGCGCGGGACGGACCGGCAGATCTCGATCGCGCTGGACGTGACACCGTGGCCGCGCCCGGACGCGGAGTGCTCGCCGGACCGGCTGCACTGCCACCGCCCGTGCCGCTGCGACGGGGTGCGGCAGACGATTCCGGGCTGGCCCTACCAGGTCGCCGCCGCGCTGGGCGGCGGACGGACCTCGTGGACCGGGCCGCTGGACGCGGTCCGCCTCGGCCCGGACGATGACCTGACCGAGGTCACCGCCGCCCAGGTCCGGAACCTGCTCACGCGCCTGCGCGAGGCTGGTCAGTGTCGCGAGGGCGACCCCGAGGTGCTGTTCGTGCTGGACGCCGGCTACGACATCGTGCGGCTGACGTGGTTGCTGCGCAACGAGCCGGTCCGGCTGCTCGGGCGGATCCGCGCCGACCGCGTCATGCACCACCCGCCAGGGCGCCGCAGGGGACCCACCAAAGGCCGCCAACCGCGTCATGGCGCACCCTTCCGGCTGGCCGACCCGGCCACCCACCCCGCACCCGTCCAGGAGTCCACCACCCGTCATGACCGGTTCGGTGCCGTGACCGCCCGCTGCTGGGGACGCCTGCACCCCAAACTCGAACGCCGCCAGGGCGGTTGGGCCGATCACCCGGGTGACCTGCCCAACGTGGAGGGAACGCTGGTACACCTCGCGGTCGAGCGCCTGCCCGGCAACCGCGATCCCAAGCCGCTATGGCTATGGCACTCGGCCCCCGACGCCGACACTCACGACGTCGACCGCCTGTGGCGGATCTTCCTGAGAAGATTCGACATCGAACACACATTCCGGTTCTGGAAGCAGGCCCTGGGCATGACCCGCCCCCGCCTGCGTCACCCCGCTCAGGCCGACCGCTGGGTCTGGCTGATCCTCGCCGCCTACACCCAGCTCCGACTCGCCCGCACCCTCACCGGCGATCTGCGCCGGCCCTGGGAGAAGCCACTCACATCGGATCAGCTCACTCCCGGCCGGGTCCGCCGCGGCTATCCCCGCATCCGCAAGATCCTGGGCACTCCCGCGAAACCGCCGAAAGCCACCCACCCCGGCCCAGGCCGCCCACGGGGCACCACCACCAGCCCCGCCCCCCGACACCCCGTCGGCAAACACCAGCACAAAAAGGACACCCCTCGACCCGAAGAACCGAGGGGAAACCTTTAATTTCAAGCTTAGACTGCGGTTTTCCGAAGCAGGCTGACCAGTATTGACGCCAGGACACCTCAGCAGCTGCTGCCACAGCTACAGCAGTTCTTGACCTGGACGTCGTCGATGACAGGGCCGTAGGCGGTGCCGGTGGTGCTGGCGAACGTCAGCCTGGTGGCAGGGTTGTTGGCTACGAAGGTGAACTGCCGTGTCACATAGCCCATGTTCGTGAATGTCTTGCCAGTTGTGTCGAAAGTGAAGTCCTGGAACTTCTGCCCGTCGATGGCGACTTCGCCCGTCTTGACGGTCGGCAGACCGCCGGGGTTCGCGTGAGTGCGCGCTGGGCCAGCGGGTGTGCCGGCTCGGTTCCGTCGAGCTCCAACTGGGTGATGGTCACCGCTTTCCTGCCGACCATGGCGGCAAGGTCTGCACGGACCGGGCGGGCGGGCAGGTCGGTCGCGGGGACGGCGAGCGCGCCCACCGCCGCGGTGACCGTCGCGCACAGGAATTCCTTGCCGCGGTCCACCCGGATCTGACCGGGCAGCCCGCCCACCGGACCGAACGGCTCGCTGCGGCGCGCTGCCATTCCACGGGCCAGGTGGGGCACCACGATGGGTCGATCTCTTCCAGCTGTTCGCGTCGATCTTCCGGCAGGGCGCCGGCCGACGACTCCACTGGCAGCCCCTCCGCACGCCGTTGCTCGAACTTCTGCACCTTGCGGGCGGCGGCCCGCTGGTTCTTCAGCCAGATCCCGACCCTGTAGCCCTGGTGCGTGGCGTCCAGCGGAGCAAGGAGGTGGCCCGCCTTCGCGGCCCATCCACAAAAAAAAAAAAAAAAAAAAAAAAAAAAAAAAAAAAGGCGGCAGTGAGGCCTTCTTCCCAGGCGACGTCGAAGTGGCTCCAGATCATGCCGAGCTTCTCCAACTGCATGGCGCGGTCTTGGTCCATGTCGCTGCGGGCGTAGAAGCGGCGGGCATCGGCGGTCCACTGCCCCAGCGGGAAGTTCGCGAGCGAGGCCGGCCATCCTTCCGCCGCCGCGTCCTGTCCGGCCGGGACGCGGTACGTGAACGGCACGCGCAGGTTGCCGTGTTCGCGGGCGTAGATGACGGCGGCCTCCACCCCGCGCCGCCAGTGCTCGTGCTCGGGGTTGAGAACGCGCAGGTTGATGAACGCGGCAAGGGCGGCCGGGTCGCGGGGCGTGGAGAACTTCAGCAGGGCCTTGGCGGGGGCACTGACGCCTCCGGAGCCGTCGCCGCTCCCGGTCGTGCTCTTCCCGCTCTCGTCCTTGGCTACGGGGCCTGGTGGTCGGTTCTGTGGCGGGGGCCGCCGTGCGGTGACGGCGGCCCCCGGTACTGTCGGGGTCAGGTGTTCCGGGTCCTCCGGCGGCGCACGGCGGTGTAGCCCACGGCGGCCAGGACTATCGCGCCGCCGCCGACGACTGCGGCAATGGTGCCGGTGCGGCTGAAGGAACCGGCCGCCTGCTCGCAGTACCGGTCGTTGTCGTCCTTGACCGTGATGGTCAGGTGACCCCGCTTGCCGATCGCTGCGGACTTCTCATGCTGCCCGGCGATGTCGACCGGGTAGCTTCCCGGCCGGATGTCGCAGCTGATGGTGCCGTAGCCCTCCCCGAAGCTGTTCTTCCGCATCTCCACGGTCACGTCCTTGGTGAACGCCGGAGACTTCACGGTGAAGCTGCCGTTGCCGTCCGCGGCCAGGGAGGTCAGGTCGACGTCGGACGTGACCACAACGGGTGCACCCTGCTGAAGGGGGCCGTCCGCGGTGCTGTCGCTGTCGTTTTCGCGGATGCTGATGCTCAGGCCCGGACCGTCCGCCGCCGAGGCTGTGTGAGGGCCCGTTAGGCCGATGATGGTCGCGGTGAGAGCGGTCGCTGCAGTGTGCAGGTACATCTCGCGTACCTCGCCTTCCTGAAAGGGGGGTTCAGCCGGCCTTGGGCGGCACGAGCAGGGTTTCACGGCCGAGGGTGGTGGAGGTGTCGGTGTAGAGGGTGGTCTCACCGTCCGACCAACGCACCAGCAGGTCGTCGGGCTCGCCCTGCGTGTAGGCGCCCGCGGTCATGACAGCGGCGTGGGTCCACAGTTGGTTAGAGGACACCATCCGGACTTCCGTTCCCACACCGGAGGGGCCCGCGTCGCGGTAGAGCGAGAGCTTGCCGTCCGACCAGCGCACTATCACGTCCCAGTTGGGGCCGCCGGTGAAATTGCCGGCGGTGAGGATCGTGGCGTCCTTCCAGGTGTCGTTGGGGTCCTTGAGCTTGTGCTCGTGGAGGAGGCCGCGGCCGTCGACGTCGGTGTAGAGGGAGAGTTCGCCGTCGACCCAGCGGACCATGAGGTCGTCGGTCCACTTGTTGTCGCTGTAGCGTCCGGCCGTGATCTGGATGGCGTTCCGCCAGGTGTCGTCGGGCTTCTGGAGCTGCGTCTCCTTGGCGAATCCGCCCTGGCCGTCGACGTCGGTGTAGAGGGTGACTTCGCCGTCCACCCAGACCACGACGAGGTCGGAGGAGTCGCTGCCGCTGAAGTCACCTCCGGCGATGACCTTGGCGTCCTTCCAGGTGTCGGACTTCGTGATCCTCTTCTCGCCGGAGAAGCCGCCCTTGCCGTCACCGGCGTAGAGGGTGACCTCGCCGTCCGTCCAGACCACGATCATGTCGGTCTTGCCGTCGCCGTTGTGGTCACCGGAAGCCATCTTCTTGGCGTTGGTCCACAGGCCGCCGCCGGTGGGGTACATGCTGTAGCCACGCGGGTATTTCTGCGGTTCGGTGTTGTTCTTCGCGGCGGCGTAGATCTCCAGGGCATGCTTGTCGTAGGTCACGGCGAAGGAGATGCGGTCGCTGTCGTTCTCCAGGCCGCCGCCGTAGTAGCCGCCGAGGTTGCCGATCACGGTTCCGCTGCCGGTCGTGGTGTTCAGGCCGGTGATCCAGGGGCTTCCGGAGGTGCCTCCGTAGAAGCCGCCGCACTCCATGCGCATCTGCCGGTAGCCGGGAAGCTGCCGGGTTGTGACGCCGGGGCAGATGATCGGCCGCTTCTTCGGGTTGTGGCTTCCCGGGTAGCCGACCACGGTCACGTTCTGGCTGTAGTCGCCGTTCACCTGGCCGAGCTTGAGAGCGGCGCCGACAGCCTTCTGCAGGCTGTGGTTGCTGCTGTTGGTGCCTACCCGGGCGAAGGCGTAGTCCAGGTCGGAGTAGGCGTCACGGGTGGGCTTGTCACCCACCTTGTACCAGCGGGAGTCGCGGATCCACTTCTGCACCGGGAAGCGGCCGTAGGGGGCGGGGTTCGTCGCCGGGCCGTCGTAGCGGGGCACGAACATGCCCTTGCTGCCGCCCGAGCAGTGTGCGGCGGTCAGGATGACGTTGCCCTGCGGGCTGTCGATGACACTGGCCGAGCAGAAACGCCCTTCCAGTTTGTCTCTGGCGGGGTCCCGTGTGTAGTGGAAGAAGGTGCCGACAGTGGGGACGCCTCCGAAGTAGTGGCCGTCATTGGCGGCTGCCGCAGCCGACAGGCGTGCGGCGGGCTTCCAGCCGGCGGGCGCCTCGGGGCGGGGAGAGTCCGGTGTGGCTGCGGCCATCCGCTCGGGTGTCCAGAACTCCTCGGCCGCTTCGCTCGTCCACTGGTCGTCTTCGACCGCATCGTCATCGTCGGCGGAGGGTGCGGGCGTAGACGGTGTAGTAGAGGGCGCCGAGGGTGCAGAGGGTGTGGGTGTTGCCGACGTGGAGGGTGCGGAGGGATCCGACGGCGTGGAGCGTGCGGGGCTGGTGGAGGGTGCAGTCGGGGGAGGGGTGTCTGCGATGGCGGGCGTGGCAGTTGCCAGGACGAGCGCACCGGCTGACATCAGTAGCTTATGTATTCGGGTTATGCGCATGTTTCCTCAACATGTATGGAGCTCTTGGCATGCTGGTGGTCCCTTACGGGCGGCCCAGTCGGCTTGACACACGCCGGACTCGACACTGGCAAGCCCGACTGCGGGCACGGTGGTAGTTGGGTCCGCGGCAGCGGCAGACGCTTCGTGCGGTCGCGACCGCGACGACTGCGCCGTTCCAGCCGTTACTTCAGGGAGAGCTTGTTTCCCCGGTCATCCGATCCGTTTTGATCGAAGCGCGGCGCCGACGGCAACCGCGCCCGCCGCAGCGGGCACGCACTGGTACCTGGTCATGAGCCCCCGTTCCGCTAGCCGTGGCCGGACGGGCGAGTTGGTCAGACTCCCCCGTGCTCCAGCCCGGCATGCATGTCCTCGGCAGATCACTGCCGACCTTGATCCAAACCTACCTCTTATGTGCGTATCTCAGCTTGTTCTTTATGGTCCGAGCCGTCTTGAGAGTGCGTAACGCGACCCGATCAGATGCTGAGTAGGGTTTGGCCATGGCCAAGAGGTTGGGGCGGCGGCCCAAGGTGGAGCAGGACAGCGGCGTTGAGGACGTGACACTGTCCATCCTGGAGTGGCTGGGCGAGCAGGGGGTCGGTGCCGTGATCCGAGTCGACGCGGAGCGCATGCGTGACGGTCAGCCGGTGTGAGTGGGCGTGTTGGTGGCATTGGGTGGGTGTCAGCAGAGCGGGGTGCTAAGAACCTGACGCTGTCGGGGATCTTGAGAAGTGGCAGCTTGAGGACACGGTCGGCCGACGGCTCCCGTTTCCCAGGCGTTGAGCCGTTTCCCCTGTTCAACGGCCGGTCCCTGGGTGTTTGCGGTCTCCGAAGAGTCCACGACCACGTCGCCTGTAACGGCTTCGCGAACGCCAGAACTGCGCCTTTTCGTGCCAAAGTGTCGGATGGGGCTTACGTCAGCTCTTAGCAAGAAGTAGTCCCTCCGGGTGCCAGTTCGAGAGATCTCCGCTCTGCCCTGTCTGTGCTGCTGCGACGGTGAAGGTCCGTCACAGCGGAGGAGACCGAGTTGTGCATTCAGCCGCGTACCGGTTCGGAGGTGCCGGAGCTGACCGTGAAGGTCGCCCGTGCCAGCAGCCCCCACGGCACCACCGCCATGGCCATCCGCGACCACCTCGACGGTCTTTGGCGGGACGAGGACTTCGTCGAGTGGTATCCGCGGGACGGCAAACCGGGGCTCTCCCCGGCCCAGCTGGCGACTGTGTCGGTCCTCCAGTTCCTCCTGGAACTCTCCGACCGGCAGACCACCGAGGCCGTCCGCTGCCGGATCGATTGCCGGATCGATTTCAAGTACGCCCTGGGCATGGAACTGGACGATCCCGGCTTCCACCACAGCGTCCTGACCGACTTCCGCGAGCGCCTGGCCGAAGACGGCAGAGCTGACAAGCTCCTCGACCTTGTCCTGGAACGCATCAAGGCCGCCGGACTGATCACGGAACGACTACGCCAACGGACCGACTCCACCCACATCCTGAGCGCCGTCCGGGACCTGACGTGCCTGGAGACGATCACCGAGGCCATGCGCGCTACCCTGGAGGAAATCGCACGTCAGGCACCCCAGGAACTGGTCGGGCTGGTCACGGACGAGTGGGGCGAACGCTACGGACGGGCTGCCCGGCTCGGAAAGAACCCGACCCGGCCCAAGACCCGTATCAAGAACACCGGCGACGACGCCCATCTCCTGCTGCGCTACGTTCGCACCTACCTTCGTACGCTCTGGCAGGGGCCACAGGTCCAGGCCCTGCGGCAGATCTTTCTCCAGAACTACTGGATCGATGAGCGAGCGCGCGTCCGATGGCGCGAGCCCGGTGAGGCGGAGGCCGGACTGCCGCCCTCGGCTACCGCGATCGTCTCGCCCTATGACCTGACCGTCCGCTACGCGCGCCGGAACGAAACGCGGTGGAAGGGGTTCCTCGCTCACATCACGGAGACATGCGACGACGACGCGGTGAACATCATCACGGATGTGACCACCACCCCGGCCACGCTCTACGACATCAGGGCCCTGCCCACCATCCACAACCGACTCGCCCAGCGGAACCTCCTGCCCGACGAGCACCTGGTCCACGGCGGTTACACCTCGGTCGTCCAGCAGGACCAGGCCGCCCGCGAGCATGGGATCGCTCTCGTGGGACCGGTCCGGAAGAAACGCACCCGCCAGTCACGCAAGGGCAACGTGTTCGACCGCGACGCCTTCACCATCGACTGGGAGCGCCAGCAGGCCGTTTGCCCGCAGGGCAAGCCGAGCCGGGAGTGGTCGACGCCGCTGTCGATCGCTCCCTCTGCAGGGATGGGGCGGCGCGTTCGAAGGGCGAGGTGAAGGCGCTGCCCTTGAGCTCGTGCCGGCCGCGTCCCGGCATTTCCTCGGTCGAGCACCACTCCCAGACGTTGCCGCACATGTCCTGGACGCCGTACGGGCTGACGCCGGACTGATAGCGGGAGGCGGGGGTCGTCATGTCGATGCCGGTCTCGGCGACATTGCATTTCGCGGCCGTCGGCTCGCTGCCCCACGGGTAGATACGGCCCTTCGGGCCGCGGGCGGCCTTCTCCCACTGCCTCGACGTGGGCAGCAGCCTTTTGCACCAGCGCGCGTAGGCGGTGGCGTCGTGCCATGTCACCCAGACCACCGGATGGTTGGTCAGCTCGATCGGGTATCGGCCGCCGGGCCAGTGTCGTGGGGGCGGTGCCCGGTGGCTTCAACGAACTTCCCGTAGTCCTCGTTGGTCGTCGGGTAGACGTCGATGAGGTACGCGTCCAGCCAGACCGAACGATTCTCAGCGCCGGACAGGTAGATGCCCTCCTCGATGAGGGTCATCAGCTTCCCATCGCCGGGGTGCCGACTGGTGCGCGAATCCCGGCGAAGCAGTTCCTCGGCGCGCTCGTCGTGTTCGAAGGCGGCTCTCTCCGTGAGGAGCGAGGCGAATCGCTGCTGCACCTCGCGGGTGGCCTGCGAGAGGACGGTGTCGAGGGCCGCTTGGTTGGCGAGGCTGAGTTCCAAGGTCTCGCCGCGACTCTCCCACCTGGGGATCTGGCGGGGGTTCACGCCGACCAGCCCGGCGAATGCCTTGCCGGTCAGGCGCATGGCCTTGCGCAGCAGACCGGCCTCGTGGCCGGTCCATCTGGTCACCCCCGTCATGGTCTCGCCCTACAGGGTCTCGCCGGGGATCGACAGGTACGTCTCTTGAAGCTGGCTCAGTACCGAGTGCTCGATGGGGAGTTCGGTGTCGTCGATCGCAGACAAGGGCCGGACGCCGATGCTGGTGTTCGTCGCGAAGGCGGCCGCCATGCCCTTGGCCTGGTCCAGGGTGACGGTGGCGACGCGGTGTTCGGCCTGCTGCTGGAGCAACGCCATCGTGACGCCAGACAGCACAGGAGCCTGCGGCCACACGACATTGCCGTCCTGATCGACGAACCCGACGTTCCAGGTGCCGCCCTCGGACACGAGACCATCGCGGCCGACGAACAGCGCGTCGCCGAAGCCCGCGAGCTGCGCCGCACGACGGGCGTGCAGGGCGCCGAAGAGGCCAACGTGCTTCACCTCGGGCAGGTCACGCTCGTACGTCACGCTCATGGCGCGCAGCGGCTCCGGGGGCAGCACGCCGGCGCTCCGTACGGACACCATGATGTGCGGCTCGTCGGCGTCCGCCGGGTGCCCCATCTGGACCTTCGGGTCGTAGATCGTGACACGGACGACGCACGGTCGGGTCTGCCCCTCCAGGCCGTGGCGGACGTACTCACGGACGCGTCCGGTGTCCAGGCTCGTACCCCACACGATCTTGCTGTCCCGCACGAGGCGTTCCATGTGCAGCGCCAGGCCGCGGATGCTGCCGTCGGCGTCGACGCGCATGGACGTGAAGTGGCCGAGGTTGGTCAGGGCCAGGGGGAGCAAGTCATCTGCGGACACGGGCTTTCCGTCAAGAGTAACCATGCGGCCCAGCATGTCAGGACCGTCCGCTCCGGTGGCACCCCAAGCAGGGTTACTGACGGGTCAACATCATCTGGAAGTCATTCCCAAGTCTTTACCGCACGGTGTTCGCTAGTCACCGACTAGACACGCTTGGCGATCGCCGCGATGGGGCGTGCCGGCGACACAACCACGCCACAAAGCGCACGCTCGCCCGCGTTGACGATCTGGGAGGCCCCCGATGACCCTCACCACGGCCGCGGCCCCGGCTGCCGCGGTGTCACCGAACGCCGCGGGCGGTGGGGCAGGGTTCGCGGTGGCCTTCGAGCCGGTCAAGGCCCGCGTCGCCGGCATGCGAAAGATCATGAAAGCCCACTTACGACTGTGGCACGTGCCCGAACCGCGGGCCGAGAACATCTTGCTCGCCCTGTCCGAACTCGTGACCAACGGCGTCGTACACGGTCACGGAGCCGTGGCGCTGATCGTGCGGTGTACCGCGGAACGGCTGCGCATCGAGGTCAAGGACGGCAACCAGACCCCGGCCCGGCTGAGGTACGCGGACGACAGCGATGTCTCCGGACGGGGTCTGTTCCTCGTCGCCAACTTCGCAACGGAATGGGGCGTCAGCAACGACGGCATGACGACCTGGTGCGAGTTCGACCTCGCCGAGGGGAGGCCGTGATGGTCGCCGTAGACACGGCCACCGCCACCGAACTGCTGAGCCGTCCGGTCTCCTCCGAGGACGAGACGATGCGCAGGCTGGCCCATGTGCTGTCCCGCTCGCTCGCAGCCGAGGGAATCAGCGACGCCCTGATCGACACCCTCGAAGACGTCCTTGGCGACCGGCCCGGCCCCGCCCCCGCGGACCCCAGCCGCAAGCTCGACGGCCTCTTAATCCGCCTCGGCCTTCCTCTCCCCCGGCGGCCTCAGCTCCTGAAGGCCGCGCCGCCGCTCAGCAAGGAAGAGGCCGCGCGGATCACCGACCGGTTCCGCCGGGCCACGACCCCGCTCATGCACGTCGTTCCGCACCGCGCCGCGATGTACCCCACCGACGAACTGCGTCGCCTGCTCGCCCTGCGCGACGAACGGCCGAGCCCGGACCAGGCGCTGTCGTACCTGCGCCGGTACGCCCTGGCGATCGTCGCCCTCCTTGACCTGATGGGAGACGACGAATGACGCCTTCTCCCCTCACAGACGTCGGGCCCACCCTGATGGCCCGACTCGATGCCCGGCGCTGGGAGAACACGACTCCGTACGTCCCCCACGGGGAGTCGAAGCGCCCCAGCGCCGGGCACCACCTCCGCCGCATCGCCCCCGCCCTGCTCACCGCGCTCGCCCTTGCCGCCCTGCGGCAATCATGGCCACGCCGACGGCCGGCACCCGCCATATATCGCTTGGCCGCTGTCGAGGAACTGCGGTTTGCCGCGCTGCGCCAGCAGACCACCCACGCTCGCCAAGGAGTTCCGAAGTGACCACGACGACCGTTGCGCGGATCATCCTCGCCCCGAGGGAGCGGCAGGTCCTTGAGGGCCTGGCCGACGGCAGCATGCTCGCCGCGGTCGCCCTGAACCTCCAGATCCGGGAAGGCACAGCAGCGGGGTACCTCAAGCTCGCCAAGCGAAAGTTGTACGGCGTGAGCGAGACCGCTGCCGCGCTCGCCGTTGGCTACGCCACCGAGGCCATCGACCGGCCGAAGCCACTGGACCCCGAGTCGCTGTACCCCGAGTCGCTGTACCTGCCCCGTGAACAGCGTGACCTCGTGCCGCTCATCGCACAGGGGATGGCCGCCGCGCAGATGGCCACCGAACTGAAACGCGGAGTCGAAATCATCCGCCGGGAGGGCCGCGAGCTGCTGGCGAATCTGCAAGCCCGGAATCGCGTTCACGCCATCACGCGGGCCTGGGAGTACCAGATCCTGACGCCGGACCAGGTGATCGCATGCTTGCGCTGATCCCTGTGTTAGGCCGCCATTTCCTGTCGCATCCGGTCGAGCGCTTGAACTGCCGTGCCGCGCACGACGGGAAGCCGGTCACCGGCGGTCCGTACGATCCGCTGCAACTGGTGTGGCAGACGCTGAACCACTGCCTCAGCCATCGCGGTGCTCAGGGCTTCGGCAGCCCCGCCCGGGTCGTCCGCGAGGAGCCGAACGTGGGCGACCGTGACCAGTTCAATCACTCGCCATTGCGGTGCGACCGTCGTCGTCGAGTCAGGCCCGTGATCGACAAGCCGTATGGCGAGGTCTGCGCGCCCCGTGCTGACGAGGCCGCGCAGGCGGATCTCGTGCAGGGCGTATGGATTGAACAGCGATGTGTGAGCGGCGCTTTCGATCAGGCCGTCTGCTTCCTGCATCACGCTGTCGAAGAGACCCGCATCGCCGAGTTCACCTGCGGCTCGCGCGTACAGGGGCAGTACCGCCGCACGGGCTTCTGGGTTCGGCGCCAGGGCCTCCGCATGGCGCAGCCGGTCCACCGCGGCTCCCGTGATGCGGGCCTTGCGCAGTTCGTTTCCGTGCATCCGCAGGGCGTAGCTGCTGAAGGCGGGATCGTCGAAGTGGGCGGCGATACTCAGGCTCTTGGCAGTCCAGTGGGCGGCGGTGGCCAGCCGCTCCTCGGGCAGGACGTTGCCGAGCGCGACCCCCAGTCCGACCCGGGCGTGAGCGAGCAGACGCAGGACGTCCCTTTCGGTGTGTCCGTCTTCCAGGCGCGCTTCGAGTCGGGCGACCAGCGGCCAAAGTTCGGCGACGGCTTCGGAAGCATGGCCGCTCTGCCGGGCGATCTCGGCGAGGCGGACCGTGGACTGTCCGAACTGAAGCATCGCCCGGTGGTCGGTGTCGGCCGGATCGGTGACACCCAGGACGTGCGGGGGCAGGCGCAGTTGTTCAGCGACGCGGCGCAGCGAGCCCACGTCACCCAGGGTCTTCTTCCGGAGTTCGAGGGCCGAGATGTAGGTCTTGTCGTAGCCGAGAAGGTTACCCAGTTCGGTCTGGTTGAGACCGTGGACGGTGCGGTGGAAGCGCAGGATCGCGCCGAGGTCGCCGCTGCCCAGGACGGTGCGCGCCTGCGGAGTGGCCCAGTGCCACACCACGTGCTGGGCCGAAGGACGGGATACCGGCAGGACCATGGCTGGCTACATCCGCCCGTACCAGGTGGCGATGGACTGCTTGTAGCCGTCGGGCATGGTGAGCCCGGGAACCTCCGAGGCGGTGAACAGCCCAATTTGCTGGTGCTCGTGGCTGACCACCGGGTCCGCTTCCGGCGTGAGGACAGTGCAGCCGTAGGTGATAATCACGACGCGACGTTCGGGGCGGGCCTGCGGAAGCGGCTGGTAGATCCAGACGTCCAGGAGCGGTCCCGCCTTGACACTCCAGCCGGACTCTTCGTGCAGTTCGCGCTCGACCGTGCGCTCGGGGCTGGCATCTGCTGCCTCCAGCCGACCGCCGGGCAACTCCCACTCCTCGCGTTCGTTCTTCAGCAGCAGCACCCGGCCGCGCACGTCCAGGGCGACACCTTTGACGGAAACGGGCCAGGTGGGGGGCGTGTACGTCATGAGTTTCCTCGCAGTGCGGGGCAGTGCCAGCGTTTTCGGACCGTAGCACGGGGCGCGCAACTCTCCCTGCTCTCGGGCGATCTGCCGGAGTCGACAATCTGTCGCTTTACCTGCCGGGCCCCCGATCTCGACAGTGGAACCACTGACCGCCGACGAAGGAGTCCGACGATGCGCCCCGGTGATCTGTTTGCAGCGCACTTCATCGATCACAAAGCCCCGGGCGCTCCGGCCCAGATCGCCGAGCAACTGCGCGAGGGCGGCCTGGTCACCCTCGACCAGCTCGCCACACGCCACGCCGTGGTGACCTTCGCCTCCCGCATCATGACCTTCTCCGCGCACCGCGACAGTGACTGCGATGGGCTGACCACGATCCGCTGCATCCCGCGTCACGCCGGTCGGCCCGGTTACGCCGGACTCGGAAACGGCGAACTCGCGACTACGCCGCGCTGGTCGCCTCCGACGTCGGGATGCCCGACCTGGCAGCCGACCTCTGCTGGAGACAGCACCACGTCTTCACCGACGGCGGACGCCTGACGGGCGACATCGCCGTGATGTCGTTGATGCCCCTCATCAATATTTCTCGGCTGCTGACCCGCGACGGCAACGGCGAAGCCGCCTACGACGTCCTCATCCGCCTCTACCGCGCCGCCCAGAAACGCGAAGCAGCCGATATCCACGGACGTACGGTCGACCTGTCGAAACTGACCGACACGGACGCGGATCACCCGCAAGGTCTGCCAGGAGCTGTGGATCACCGTGCTCGTCGACGGCGCCCGCGCCCTGGCAAGGGTGGGCCGCTGGACCGACGCCATGGCCAAGCACCGCGGCATCGGCAACCGCCTCCTCGACGGCCGCCAAATCAAGATCATGTCCCTCATGGAACGCGGCCTCGACCAGCAGGCCCGCGACATGATCGACACCACCGCCTTCACCGAGCCGTGGGAGAACACCATCGCGGCCGTCCTGCGCGCCCGCTGCCGGTCTGCCGCCTCGCCCGTGCCGCAGCCGATCCTGGACCTCGTGCTGCGCGAGGTGACCGCGGTCGCCGCCGAACCCGACCCCTCGATCGCTGCTTTCCAAACCCGCACCGGTCTCGCCGCACTCGATCTCGCCCACGACCGAACAAGCCCCCAGCTCGCCCCACTGCGCGATGCGGTCGCCAACGCAGCCGCACTCGACGCGTACGCGGCACGCGAAGTGCTGAACCACCCCGTGGCGGGCCTGTCCCTGACCAGCGGGCAGCAGCAGAAGCTCGCCGCTGCGGTCAGCACATCAGGACTCGGCGCGGGACGCCTGCCCGAGCACCACACGGACGCGCTCGCGGAAGCCGTGGACAAGGGAGAGGTCGCACTCCGCACCCTCCTGTGACCCCAACACCCAGGCTCTGAAAACCCATCCGTCACAGGCGTTTCAGACGCCTGCGATTCGGCCAACTCTGCGCGCTCGCGCTCGGCCCCAACACCGGGTCGCCCCGTACGACCCCTTGCGCTGCAAGGGCCGCAGCGCGTCCGGAATCGAGCGTGTTCGATTCCGGTGCCGCGTCGTTATGCCGTGCACCGCCGAGCCATCCAGGTGCGACACCCAACTCCTAGGAGGGACACACAGGTGACTGTGACTGACGCCTCGACTGAAAACGCTGAGACGCCGCCCCCCCGCCACCTGCGGAGATCCGCTACAGCGGCGAGTACTCCATCAACCCGCTCGGCGATGTGTCATTCACCCACATGTGCGCCCGCCTGCCGTCCGTGCTGCGCCTCATCTGCCGCATGGCCTGGCAACTCGACCGCACGGCCGTTCTCCTCCTCGCCACCTGCCAACTCGTCACAGGCGCTGCCGCCGCTGTGGGCCTGGCCGCGACCGCAAGCGCCATGCAGCCCGTCCTCGGCCCCGGAGCCGTGGCCGACCGTCTTCATCAGGCGCTACCCGCGCTGCTCGCCGTGGCCAGTGCGGCAGCACTCGGACGGCTCTCCAGTGCACTCGCCTCGTACGCGGATCGCAGGCTCACCCCGCCGCTCACGACCTACGCCGACACCTCACTGGTCGAGGCGGTGTGCCGAGTCGAAGCCGCGGCCTATGCCCAGGACGGCTTTGCCGACCGGCAAGAAGCCGCCGAGATGGGAGTGGTGCGCACGCATGTAATGGTGAACGACGCGCAGCGATTCGTGGCGGCCCTCATCAGGATGGTGGCAGCGAGCGGAGTCCTGTCTGTACTGCACTGGGCGATGCTGCCTCTGCTCCTCCTCGCTGTCCTGCCTTCCGGAGTCGGGGCGGGCGGTACTCACCGCGCGCGTCGACTACGAGATGCACTACGCGAACGTCTCGGACCGCAATGTGCCGCACATGATGCGCTGGTGGGCCACCACACCGAAACACGGTGAAGAAGTCCGCGCGAACGGCATGACCGACTATCTGGGCTTGATGCGCTTTGACGGACATCCGAGATCAGGGGTTCTGCCCCGGGAGGATGTCCATCATGGAGAGCATGGGGAAGAAGAAGCCGCGCCCTCGCCGCTCGTCCACGCCGGAGTTCAAGGCCGAGATCGTTGAACTGTGCCGACGCGGTGACCGCTCGGTCGGTCAGATCGCCAAGGACTTCGATCTGACCGAGACCGCAGTACGGCTGTGGGTCAGCCAGGCCGAAGTCGACGCGGGCGAGCGTGACGGCCTGACCAGCAGTGAACGTGAGGAACTGGCCGCGCTGCGGCGGGAGAACCGCCGGCTGCGCGAGGACGTCGACATCCTCTCTTCGCGAAGGAGACCCGGTGACGGTGCACCCGTTCATCGAGGCGGAGAAGCAGAGCGGCCACAACGTCAAACGGGCGTGTGAACTGCTGAAGGTCTCCAGAACCGCCTTCTACGCCCGTCGCAACGGCAAGCCCGGCCCGCGGGCGGTCCGCGATGCCGAGCTGACCGAACAGATCACCGCAGTCCATGAGCGCTCGCGCGGCACCTACGGCGCCCCACGTGTGCACGCCGTGCTCAGGCGGGAGGGCACCGGATGCGGCCGCCGCCGCATCGCCCGGCTGATGCGGGCCGCCGGACTGCAGGGCAGGCACCGCCGACGACGGCACCTGACCACGGTCCCCGATCCACGAGCTGCCATCAGGCCCGACCTCGTTCTGCGGGACTTCCGGCCCGACGCCGCGGCCGTCGACGCTCGCTGGTGCGGCGACATCACCTATATCGCGACCGCGGAGGGCTGGCTGTATCTGGCCACGGTCATCGACATCGCCTCGCGCCGGGTGGTGGGCTGGGCGACGGCCGATCACCTTCGCACTGAGCTGGTCGCCGATGCTCTGACGGCCGCCTGCCGACAGCGCCGCCCCTCTCGTCCGGTGATCTTCCACTCCGACCGCGGGTGCCAGTACACCAGTCACGAGGGCCTCGGCTTCGAGGGCCTCTTTCATGTCGGTGAACATGACCGGCCTTCCTACGCAGCGGCGGTGCGGGGCTTGCGCTGCGCGAGGTCCAGGAGCTCGCGGTTGCGCTTCTTCTGGGCGTCGGTGAGCGGCCGGGGCCCTCGCGCCGTGGCGGTGCCAGAGCGGGGACGCGGGCGGCTCGGGGTAGGCGAGGGCGTGGTCGACGTCGCGTTGGGTGTTACTCAAGGGAGCCTCCAGGTGGAGGAGTTCAGGCGTGGTCGTCGTCGCGCCGGCGCTTGGGCTGGACGTCGGAGGCGAACCGTCCGAGGCGGGCCTCGGTGGGGTTCGCGGCGATCCAGTCCTCAGCGCACGCCTTGTGCACGGGCTCCCCGTAGTGGGAGCGCATGGGCGTGGGCTGCTCGCACAGCGCGCAGGGGCGGTCCTGCCAGCGGTCGAAGTGCTGGCTGTCGCGCCAGTCCAGCAAGGTGCCGGGATCAGGCCCGGCTCGAACAGTGGCTTCTTGCCTCGGGGGCGGGTCACGGCCGGAAGTCGGGCAGCTGCTGGAACACGCGGTTCACCAGGTCCGGCGACGGCTTCCAGGGCACGACCTGCCCGCGTGCGGGGACGGGCAGGGGCAGCTCCTGGACGTCCTCGAGCACCAGGTGCCAGGCGCCCGGGTGTGCCCACTCCGAGCAGAGCGGCGCTCCTTCGGGGTCCTGGTGGCAGTCGGTGATCCGGGCGATGCCGACCACGGCGCCCGTAACGAGCTGGCAGCCGCGGATCGTGCGGCCGATCAGCGGGATACGCAGGGCGGGCTGATCGATGGTCTTGCTCGTGTGCAGCAGCACCCAGCCGGTCCGCCATTGGCCGGGCCGGTTCTCCACCGTCTTGGCACCGGCGAGGATGCAGGCCGCATACGGCTGCCGAATGCTGATGCCGCGGATCCAGTCGCCCTCGGGCAGAGTGGCGACGCTCATGCGGCTCGCCCCCACATCGCCGTGCCCGGGCGGCCCGCGCGCCGGCCGTTGATGGACGACATCGTGGCGTGCTCCTTGGTGGCGAGGACGGCGTGGCCGGAGTGCTTGCCGTCGTAGAGGGCGGCGTCGGCGGCGCGCTGCGCCACGGCCAGGTCGCGAGTGCCGATCACGTCCAGAGCCGCGGCGCCGACCGAGGCGGCGACGTCCACGGCCTGGCCGTCGTCCAGGACCACCGGGATGCGCAGCATCCGCACCAGCTGCGCGAGGCGGACCTCGCGACGGCCGCGGGGCAGGTGCAGCACGATGGCGAACTCGTCTCCACCGAGCCGGCCGACGGCCGCACCCGGGCCCGCCCAGGCGGCGAGCCGGTCGGCGGTCGCCCGCAGCACCGTCTCCCCGGCCGCATGGCTCAGCCGGTCATTGACGTCCTTGAAGTGGTCCTGGTCGACCAGGACCACGCACACGTCGTCGCCGTGGCGGCGCAGAACCTGCCGGGCCCGGGCGGTGTAGGCGTCGCGCCGAAGGAGCCCGGTGAGCGGGTCCTTCTTCGCGGCGGCAAGCCGCCGGTGCAGCGCGAGGACGTGCACGGTCCAGCCGGTCAACGGCACAGCGGCGGTCGTCAATAAGAGGGTGCGCTGGCCGATCCGGCCCTGAACGCGCAGGAGGGACGACATACTTGGGTCCTCCGTCTCGTCTCGTACGGGATGGGTGGGCCCGGGACAGTCGTCAAGCCGCCAAGCAGAGCGGCTGTCCCGGGGCAGAGCAGAAGCTCGTAGGGGCCGGAGTCGAGCCAGCTTTACGGGCTCTTCCAACGGCAGGCCTTCGCACTACGACCGCCCGGCCTGGTGGCCGGGGTCGGGGCAGCACGGAGCGTCCGTCAGCTCATCCGTTGGTCGGGCAGGGGCACGGCTCCGTCATCGGCACCATCGACGGCGGCTGCTGCTTGTGAGCTCGAGTCACTGGCGGCCCAGCCGGACGCCCGGCGGGCCGATGATCGTGCATGTCAGGACGACGTGGTCGCAGTCTCAGTGCGTCGAAGTACGCGGCCGTCGACATCCACGGGGTGCGCGTGGCGGGTGCCGGAGTACCGACAAGAGATCGCCACATCGTCAGCGCAGTTCTCGATAATCTGGCCGGCCTGCAGGGTGATGACGGCCCCCTGCTCGCTGAACTCCTTGGCGATCCACAGGCCGTCGAAGTCGGTTCCGGTGTGCAAGTCGACGGCGTCGCCGACATTGAGATCGCGCAGATTCTCACCGTTGTCGAGCTCGATCGCCCAGGTGTCGATGGTGATCTCGCGGGCCTCGGGGGCGGTCATGGTGGTTAGTCCCTTCGGTAATGAATCGGACGGGGATTGGTCGGTGCGCCCTGGTGCCCCGGGCAGTGAGCAGCGCCTGCATAAACAGGTTCGCCGACTCCAGGAGTTCCGCGCCGCCGACGCCGTGGAGAGGTCCCGGACTTGGTGGTGTCCGGCCAGCACGGAGCGTCCGTCAGCCGTGGATCGCCTCGAGGGCCTGCGCTTCGAGGTCTGCGCGGCCGTCGGGATCGTCGTCATGGTCGTCGTCGTTGTTCGGGCCGTGGACGGTGCAGACAATGTCCTCGTCGTCGTCCAGCTCGCCGTTCAGCGCCCGGAACAGGCAGGTGACGCTGTAGGCGGGCACCCAGGCGTAGCTGGCACATTCGTCGTCGTGCGGGCACGGCACCATCACGTCGAACCCGTAGTCCCCCTCGCCGTCCACGTCGGTGCGCAGGGCGAGGGTGAGGTACATCTGACCGAGGCGGATCTGCGCAACGCGGTCGCCGCCCGCAACGTCGGAGCGGTCCTTCCACTGCCACAGCGGCAGGATCTCGGGGCCGAACACCCGGCGTACGAGCAGCAGGTCGTCCAGGCCGTCGCCGCCGTCCAGCCCGAGGTCGGCGTTCCGCGTCTCGCTCAGGCGCTCCAGGAGCGGCAGCAGCCGGTAGAGGCTGTCGGCGAAGACGACGTCGTTGAACCCCTCCTTCGTGAGCTGCGGATGGGAGTGCACCATCGCCTTGTGCTGCCGGTGGACCGTGTCGTCCGGGACGGTCCGGTTGGCCGGCCGCGGTCCCTGCCGCTCCACGCACACGGAGGCCGGGGTGGACACCATGACCGCAATGGCGGGCATGCCGTGCCGCTTGGCGGCGGCAACCAGCGGCTCCCTGACCGACCTGGTGACGTTGGTGGCGTCGACGACCGTGAACCGGCGCCGCGCCATCCGGCGCTCCAGGATCAGGTGCAGGGCGTCGACCGCGTCGGCCGTCGCCTCCTGGTCGCCCGCATCCCCGCTCACCGCCTCCCGCATTGCGTCCAGGGACAGGACCTGCGAGGCGGGCCAGGTCCCGGCGATCGTGCTCTTCCCGGCGCCCGATGCGCCGATGAGGACCACCAAGCAGCTTTCCGGCAGGTCCGGGTAGGTCGGCGCGGTCATGCGGGATCCGTACCTTTCTTCGTGGGTTGCTTCGGGTCATTCGTAAGATCTGGACACCCAGGGGAGCTGGGTGTGGCTGTCATGCGTTCGCCGCTGATGTGGCTCAAGGAGATTGGCCGCCCGGCTCCCCGCGACGACTCGGCCGCTAATTGGGATACGCGAACCATCGCTCGTATGGACACGTCGGCGAGGTCGTCTGCTGGGATGGGAATGAACGCGCGGCGACGAAGGAGAGCCTGATGCCCGAACTGTGGGCCGGGACGGATGCGGGGAAGGCCGAGCATCACTGCACGGTGATCAACGCGGAAGCAGGAACGGTGCTCTCGCGCCGCGTACCGAACAGCGAGAGAGAGCTGCTGGAACTGCTCGGCGATGTCCTGGACCTCGCCGACGGCGATCCGGTCACCTGGGCCGTGGACCTGAACGCGGGCGGGGCTGCGCTGTGGATCGCGCTCCTGGTCAACCATGGGCAGAAGCTGCTCTACATCCCCGGCCGCACGGTGCATCATGCCTCGGCGGCCTACCGGGGCAGCGGGAAGACGGACGCGAAGGACGCCTTCGTCATCGCCGACACCGCCCGCATGCGCCGTCGACCTGCAACCGCTCCAGGAGACAGGTGAGATCGCGGTAGACCTCCGGATTCTCACCGCCCGCCGCATCGACCTGTCCGCCGACCGCACCCGGGCCATCAACCGACTCCGCGGCCAGATGCTGGAGTACTTCCCCGCTCTGGAGCGGGCCTTCGACTACAGCACGTCCAAGAGCGCTCTCGTTCTGCTGACGGGTTACCAGACGCCGGCCGCGCTGCGCCGCATCGGACGCACCCGGCTGGCGACCTGGCTGAAGAACCATGGCGTCCGCACGGCCCCTGCGGCGAAGAGCATTGCGGATGCCGCGGTCACCGCCGCCGAGGCCCAGTTCACTGTCGTCCCCGGGGAGAAGACCTGCGCCAAGATGGTCCACATCCTGGCCAGGGAGGTGATGTCCCTCGACCAGGAGATTGCCGAGCTCGAAGCCCTGATCGAGGGCCGGTTTCGCGAGCATCCCGACGCCCGAGTGATCGCCAGTATGCCCGGCATCGGCGACATGCTCGGCGCCGAGTTCATCGCCGCCACCGGGGGCGATATGGCCGCTTTCGGGAGCCCGGACCGCCTCGCTGGAGTCGCGGGCCTCGCTCCCGTCCCTCGTGATTCCGGCAAGGTCAGCGGAAACCTCCGCCGACCGCGCCGCTACAGCCGCAGGCTCCTGCGGATGTTCTACCTCTCCGCCCAGGTCGCGGCCATGCACTGTCCCGTCTCCAAGACGTTCTACCGCCGGAAACGTGGCGAGGGGAAGTCGCACAAGCAGGCGATCCTCGCCCTCGCCAGACGCCGTCTCAACGTGCTCTGGGCCCTGATACGCGACGGCCGGGCCTTCGAGGCGACCGCGCCCCAAGCTGCTGCCACAGCGCAGTGAACCCTTCACAGGACGTCACCGCCCCGGCTTGACAACATCATTGGGAATCTCCTTGCGGGTCGAGGGCGCGGGCAGCCCAGTTCATGCGCGGCCCGGCGTTGTCGGTGATCAGTGCGGCGGCCTCGTGCAGCGGGCACGAGGCGTCGCCGTCGCGTTCCGGCTCGATCTGCTCGGCTCGCTTCGCGGCCACGGTGAGCAGCTGCGCGACAGCCGGGATGAAGCCGCCGGGGACGTCGGTGTCCTCGATGAGCTCGCGCAGGATCGCGGCGAGCTCCTGGCGGTCGACGTCGTCGGGGGTGAGGTCGTCCTCGATCTGCTGGAGAGCCAGGGAGGCGATGCCGACCGCAGCGCGTACGCGCTCCAGACGGGTGCGGCTCACCGGCGGCCGCCGGGGCGGGTGGTGAGCCAGGTGGTGACGGCGACGGCGCCGATGCCGACGGCGCGGTGCAAGGCCGGGTCAGTCAAGTACATCCCGTTCATCCCGGCTGCCCTCAGCTCCACGTGCCGAGACTGTCGGAGCTCTCCAGCATGAAACTTCCGCGCGGGCCGCCCTCCGGATGATGAGGTGGCACCGTGACCAACCACGATGAAGCGACGGCCGTCCTACCGTTGACGCTGGCTTGGGTGAGCCGGCACCTGGAGGTCGGCGAACGGATCGTCGGGACGGAGGCGCTGCATGGCGGCATCACTGCCGAAATGCGGAGGCTGACCATCGGCAGGCATGACGGAAGCACCCGTGACCTTGTGCTGCGGAGCTTCGTCGACCCGTTCTATGTGGGACACGCCGAGGACTGGCTGAACAGGGAAGCCGGAGCCCTGTCCCTGCTCACGGGGACCGGCGTGCCGGCTCCTGGACTGGTCGCGGTTGATCCGACCGCCGCGCATTGCGAGTATCCGTCGCTCCTGATGACATATCTGGCAGGCCGGATGGTCCTCGACGATGAGGGATTGGAGACGCGTGTTCCTCTGCTGGCCCGTCAACTCGTGGCGATCCACGCGTTGCGACCCGCCGAGCGGCCCCAGGACTATGTCGCGTTGACGACCGCTGACACCGTCGTGACTCCGAAGGGCGCCGACGCGGCGGCATGGGCCGCGGCGATCGACGTGATCCGCAGGCCCGCGCCGCCCTATGAAGGGCGATTCCTGCACCGGGACTTCCAGCCCGGCAACGTGCTGTTCGACGTGCCGCCCCCAGCGCCGGCAGGTGCCCGGATCACCGGCGTCGTCGACTGGGCAGCGGCCTCCTGGGGCCCGGCGGACCTCGATGTGGCGCACTGCTCCACCAATCTCGCGCTGCTGCACGGCCCGGCGTGGGGTCTGCGGTTCGCTGAGGCGTATGAGGAGGCCGGCGGGGTGCTGGCCGCGGCCGCGAGCGAGCGGCTGTACTGGCAGGTGCGGGGCGGACTGGCGTCCTCAGAGGAAGTGCAGTTGGTGGCGCAACCATGGCGGGAGGCGGGGAGAACAGAGCTGACGACGCGAGCCTTGGAGGAGCGGCTGGATGCCTATGTCACCGCCCTGATGGACACGCTGGGCTGAGCCAAGGCGGTCCAGGGCGAGGCCCGGACCTCATCGTTCACCGCTCAACCAGGCGGAGAATCGTTCGGCAGCGGCGACGTCATGATCGTCAGGCCACCCCGGCGGGCCACTCGGCGGCTCACGCACCCCAGCCCCGCCGCGATCAAAATGTCGTCAAGCTGGCGACCTGCTCGATGCCCGCCACCGGGCACCTCAGCCGCGGCCAGGAAACCGTGGTCCAGAATCAGGGCATGGATGTCCCCAAGCTGCTGCAAGCCGCCTCCCTGCTGGTCCCCGAAGACATCGCCACCGAGAACGACATCACGATCAACGACGTCTGGGACTACCTCACCCACGATGAGTGGGAGGTGGCCCTCGGGCTGCTGGAGGAACTCGGCGACGTCCACCCGCTTCCGCTCAGTTTCTGGGAGACCCTCGCCAAGGCCGCCGAGCACATGCAGCTGACGAACAGCGCCGCCTGGTGCCACTGGCGCTGCTACGAAACCCGCAACGGGATTATCCGAGCTGACCTCACCCTCCGACCGGCCAGCGAGAGCCGACGGCGGACCCCCTTCTCCGGAGCTGGCGTTCTCCGGCCGATGTGGAACATCGGAAACCGAACCCCGACTGGCGAACCGACCCTCAACATCGCGGGCCTCTGGGTCGAATCCACACCCTTCCTCGGGCCCGGCGAGCGATCCTCGGTGCGACTCGCACCCCTCGACCCCTCGCAGTGGCGGCACCTTCAGCCCGGCCAAACGATCACCATGCACGAAGACCGGACCGTCGCTGGAACGGCTGTCGTCCTGGAAGTCCACGGTCCTACGGCCACGCCCACCACATAGAACCTGCCGGCCACCGCTCCTGCCGTTGGTGCAGAGAAGGTCGAGCGCGTAGGCCCCAGTCCCCAGATGTGCGGCTGGGGCGCCCCTGGAGGTGACGGGGTGGACCGGGGGGCACCGGTGCCCAGGTTGCAGAACTCGGTCTTGTTGGTGACCTTGGCGAGTATCGGCAAGTTCGGATATTCGAGGCTGCGGAATAGGGCTCATGCCCCCCACCACAGCCAGCAGACAGGGCAGCCGTGGAGAATCCGAACATGACGACGAACGCCCCGGGCACAGACATGGTGGAATCGGCATGGCAGGAGCTACTCGGTTCCGACCAAGTGAGCGCGGAACTGGTTGCGACGGCATACGCCGAGCCGCAACTGCGGCAGCCCTTCCCCTGGATCGGAATGTGGTAGCTGCATTTCAGTCGCTGTACGGAGCATCGTTGGACGTGGGATGTGCCGTACATCGGCCCAGCGGCGGCCGGCCCGGACCATACCGGGCCGTACTACGTCGAGGGACCCTCTCGGACTCAGAAGATCGGTAGCGCTGATACAGCACAGGAGGCAGTTGCGATGGTCGTTGAGCGGCTGCCGTCCAACTGCGGCCCCGCGTTCAACGGCACACCGAAGGAACTCGCCGAGCATGAGCGCAGGCAGTGGTAGGACCCCGGTGCAACCCGCCGCGGTGCGTAGCCACCCGAAGCGGCACTCAGTGCTGGACAGGGCAGTGACTCGGCAGACGTGGCAGCTCGATCTAGCATCAATACACTCGTCTCACCAGCACACACGTTCAGGTGCTGCGGTTCAGAGCGGGGGATACGGTGCCGGCGGTCGTTGAAGTGCACAAGGTGTGGAGCCCACCCGCTGCGGACCTCTGGGCTGGGCGACGCCCTCTCTGGTGGACCGTTGGTCCTACAGGAGAACTTGCTGTTCTGCTTGTCCATCGGCGGTGTCAATGGTCATTGAGATGCCCAGGTGGGTGGCCGTTGGAGGCTCAGGCTGGTGGCCATCAGAAAGCCAGGCGTGTGGCCAGTGGTGTTCCCGGGGTGGGGGTCAGTTCAAGGGGACCACTCCCTTCCCGGCGAGGGCTTCGGCGAGGCGATGCGAGTCACCGGTGGTGGTAACGAGGTGAGCGTGATGCATGAGGCGATCGGTGCTCGCGCCCGCGAGAGTCTTCGGCATGATCGTGTCGAAGCCCGAAGGGTGAATGTTGCTGGTCACGGCGATGGACCGGCGTTCGTAGGCTGCGTCGATGATCCGGTAGAACGCCTCGGCGGCGTCTTCCCCGACGGGCAGCAGGCCGATGTCGTCGATGACGATAAGGTCCGCGCGGCAGATCCGGGCGACGGTCCGTGCGGTGGACCCGTCGACCTTCGATTTGCCGATCGCGGCGCTCAGCGTCTCCAGGGTGAACCAGGACACCCGCAGGTCCTTCTCGATCGCGGCCTGGGCCAGGCCCTCGGTGAAGTGGCTCTTGCCCGTCCCCGACGGGCCGGCGATCACCAGATTCTCGGCGCGGCCGATCCACTCCAGGGTGATCAGGGAGTTCTGGGTGGGTTCGGGGATGGTGGAGTCCTCGGCTCGCCAGGAGCCCAGGGTCTTGCCGGTGGGGAAGTTCGCCGAGTGGCGGCGAAGACGCCGGGTGGCGGCGTCGCGGCCGGTGACCTCCTCGGATATCAGCAGCCGCAACACCTCGGCGGGGTCCCAGCGTTGGGCTCGGGCGGTGGCCAGGACGTCCGGGGCCGCTTTGCGCATATAGGGCAGGCGCATGCGGCGCATGAGCTTGTCGAGCTCCTCGGGCAGGGCCGGGGCCTGTGGAAACGTCATGGTCGTGAATTCCTTCGTCGGTCAGGGTTAGCGCCGATAGGCTCGACGGGTGATCGATATGCAGGTGCGCGGTGACAGCGGCGACGTCATAGCCCGGGCCGAGGGCGGGTTGCGGTGGACTTCCGCTTTCGGTGATCTGAATCCGGGGCTGTTCCCGATGCTCTGGGGCCTGATTCCCTATGGGGATGCAGTCTTCAACCATCGGCAGGTGTCGCTGCTGCTGGCGGAACTCGACCGGCTCCCGGCAGCTTGCGGCGGTGACTGGGTCGGGCAGGCTCGCGAGTTGTGTCAGGTAGTGGAGCAGGGGTCACACCGTTATCTGTGGTTTGTCGGCGACTGACCGCAGAGTCGTGCGTCAACTTCCTTGAAGTCGTTGCCTACTGGCCCAGGGCTTGCCAGCCGATGGTTCCGTTCTGGACGGAGTGGGCCTCGTCCGCGCGGACGACCTCGCCGACGGGCTTGCTGTCCGCGATGTGTCCCAGGATCGAGAGCAGGTCGTCGTCGGCGAAGCGCCCGGCCGTGGCCGCAAGCCCGAGGGCCTGGTCGACTTTGTCGTTGCCCAGGACGGTGGCGAGCTCGACCGCGCGGGCCATCTTGGCGCGAATGCGGGTGGCGCCGGCGGGTCCGGCTTCCTTGAGCCAGCGCCCAGCCCCGGGGCCGATGCCCATGAACGCGATCTCCGCTTCCGAGCGGGGCTGCAGCCTCGGCTGGTGGATGCTGCGGCCGTCGGGATGGTCGGGGTAGTGCGCGTCGATGATCTGCGGAACACCCGGGGTGGAGAGCTTGTGGCGCCAAATCTCCGACAGGTCACCGGAGTTGGTGCGGGCGGTGATGGATAGTTCCTCGCCGACCACCCGGCACCACACCTTGGCGCCGGTATAGCCCGGCGGGGTCGAGTAGCGCACCGAGTTGAAGCTGATGGTGCGGTCCGAGCCGACCAGTCTCTCCTCGCCCAGTGCGAGCGCGAGCGGCTCGATGGGCAGGACATGTAGCGTGGTGCGTTCGATGTCGAGGCGGTCGGCGGGTATCTGCCCGGTCGCCCGGTGACGGCGGGAGTTCACCGCATCGCACCAGGCCAGGCAGGCATCGGCGAGCTCGGCGAAGGTGTCGTAGGCAGCCAGCAGGTTCGCATCTGTGGGCACCAGGTCGGCCTTCGCGATGCGGACTGTGGCCTCCGCGCCGCCCTTCGATTCGGGATCGTAGGGCACGCAACTGACCACCTGGCAGCCGTAATGCCGACCCGCGGCGACCATCTGCGGATGACGTACCGGGATCCCGGCGATGTGCTCGACGGTGACCGTCTTCGCGTTGTCGGTCAGTACATACGTCGGTGCCCCGCCGATCCGCCTGAGCGTGGTGTCCAGACAGGCCACCAAAGTGCCCAGCGTGCAGTCCCAGACCGGGATCACCACCCGGAACCGCGACCAGGACAGCCACGCGCAGAACAGCCAGGTTCGACGCCCCGCGATGCGCGGACCCTCGCCCCAGTCGAACTGCAGCCACCGGCCCGGCTCGGGAATCCACGGGCGGTACGTTCGTCGCTTGCCGGCCTTCCACGCGGTCTTTGCCGTGTTCACCGCCCGTCTCGTCGAGCGTTCGCTGCCCCGGTAGCCCATCTTCACGAGCTTGTCGTGGACCACATCGGCGCGGATCGTCGCCTTCGACTGCTCGACCCACTCCTCGACCTTCTCCAGGAACGCGTCGATCATCTTCGGCCGCGGCTCTCGCTCATAGGGATTGCGCCCGCCGTTGCGGGCCTCGACATACCGCTTGACCGTCTTCGGGTCGTGCCCCGTCAAGGTCGCCGCGGACCAGACCGTCCCGGTCAGGTCGTACGCCTCAAGGATTTCCATAATCTCCGTGTCAGACTTCGTCACAGGACCTCTCCGGCCGGTAGCTGATGCGTGGAAACACCAGCAAACGGGCGGAGGGGTCTCCTCCAGTTAAGGAAGTGATCAGGAACACCACTGGTCAGACGGCCATCCACCTGGAATACCGGTGGCCATCAGCCTGGACTCGGCTGGCCGCACATCTGGACTTTGCCACGGCCGCCGTCAGGCGGCATCTACGCCGAAGCCGCTACATCAAGGGCTGGGTGGGATGGGGCCCGAAGATTCCATTCGATGGAGCTCTGGTGATCCGCCAGGCTGACGGTGCAGTTCAACGCCGAATGATCAAGGACGTACAGGTCTGGCCCAGTCACATCGCCCTTCTCCCTGACTCTCGGCTCCTCATAGTTGGCGGTCGCGCTCGCAGGGAGGACACGGGCTCGTGGAAGCCGAACGCTGTGGTGTGGTCTGTGGAGGGCGAGCAGGAGGGCACCTTCTGTATCGGCGACGACATCCCTGTTTTGGTGACCGACCGCGGCGGAGCGATCTGGACGGCCTACGGTGATGAAGGCATCTACGGAGGACATCCGGAGTCGGCAGCCGGGCTTGCCGGCTGGAGTACCGAAGGTCAGGCGATATGGGCCCCGGCTGGCCGTCTTCCTGACGCGCCCTTGGAGGGCTGCACCGCCGCCAGCGAGGGCGACCGGGTGTGGCTGGTCTGGTACTCCGGCAGCCGACGCGGAGGCACGTTCCTGACGCGGATCACCCCCTCCACGGGTGAGGTGACCAGCTGGCCCAGCCCCGTACGTGCCCCGGACGGATTCGCCGTACGCGGCAATCGAGCAGTCCTGACCAAGCGCGACCACAACCAGCGAGCAACCGAAGTGGTCCGCGCCGAGCTGGTCGGCGCTACATGGAGCGTGACCGACCAGCGCAAGATACGAGTTCCCGGGCGGGTGGTCATGCACTGTGGTCAGGGGCGTGACGGCTTTCTGTGGCTTCGCGCCGGCGACACCTGGCTTCGTATCGAAGCCTGATAGCCGTAGAGAAACGCGCAGGTCATGATCGGCGTGGCCGGGCGGGCACGCCTCGCGGCACCGCCCGGCAGGCCGTGGCATGCGCGTTGGCGGCCTGGGCGGCCTCCGTCTCCGTCATCACGTTGCCGGAGGCATTGCGGTCCTCGCGGTGCGTGCAGCTGAGGCAGGCGACGGCGTAGCGCGCGCTGACCCGGTCGGTGTCGCCGGTGTAGACGAGGACGGTCGCGCCCTCCGGCGTCCACGTCTCGGGGGCCGGGGCGGTACGGGTGAACAGAGCCACGGTGACTCTCCTTCGCAGGGATCGTTGATCAGGCGGCCAGCGAGTGCTTGGCCGGGGGAGCGAGGTAGCTGCTGGGGTCCACGGGCGTGCCGTCGAAGCACTCGAGGCAGCAACCGAGCTTTTTGTACTGGCGCAGAGCACTTGTTCCGCAGCTGTCGTATTCCTGAGCAGGAAGGTCCATCAGCCCCTCGTACGTGGCGCTGGGCCGTGCGAATTCGCTGGTCGGCAGAAGGGCCGGTACGGGATGCTGCACGCGTGATCGAGCGAGAAGCCGCCGTTCGGGCTGTCGAAGAACAGCTGGAGCGTGACTATCAGCAGTGGCGGGCTGTGAGTGTGGACGCGATGCGGATGGCTGTGGTCCGTGTCGAGGAGCACGAACTGGTGTGGATCGTCTCCTGGCAGTCCGAGGAGTTCGTACGCACTTGGAACTCGAGGTACATGCTGGTCGGCAATGGGCCGTACCTGGTCGACCGCGTCGACGGGGGACTGCACCAGATCGGCGTCGTCTCCGCGAAAACAGGGGAGTGGGAGACCGACTACCGGGCCCGGATACGTGGACTGCCGGTGCGCACCGCGGTAGACGACCTACACGATGCGCTCTGTGGAGTCGCCGCTACGCACGGACGCGTGCACGCTGTGCGGACACTGCGCCAGAGGCTGCCGATGTTCTCGCCTGCGGAGGCCATCGAGTACGTGAGCGCGCTGCTGGACGGTAATGCGCCCGCGCGCCTCGTGGCCGTTGCCACCAAGGAACTCGTCGAGCCTCTCAACCCGGTACTTGCGGTGAAGACCATTCTGAGTGGAGCGGTGATCCGAGCCGGTCAGAGACCCGAGGGGTGACTGGAAAGCCAGTCGGCATGCCGATCGCGCATCCGGTCCCGTTCCTCGGACGTGGCGAGGAAGACGTCGGCGCCACCGTCGTAGGGGTGGTGGATGCGCTGCATGCGGGTGTCGGTGATGAGGACTCCCGCCACCTTGTCGTCGGCGATGTCTCGGAGCAGCTCGTCGATGCAGCCACGCCGCCAGGGCCGGCGGGCGGCGAAGAGGTGGCAGTACGTGCGGAACTCAGGGTCAGGATCGTCCTCCACCAGCAGGCTCTGCCATTACCCGGTGACGGCTTGCGATGATGGAACCTCGGCTCCGGTCGTCCAGAGCGGTGTGATCACATACACGTCCGCACCAGCGAACAACTCATCGAGGACGGTGTTGTAACGCTCCAGGACGACGGTGTACTCGCTCTCGTCCTCCGCGTACTGCTTCGACTCCGGCAGGCTGTGAAAACGTACCCAGACGTTCCGATACGGGTCACGGAGCTTGTACCCAACCGGAGGGCAACTGGGCCAACGCTGCTGCCACAGCTCCGTCAGATCCGCCTGCCCGTCTCCAGACACCCGTCGCACTCGTCCTCTCGCGTATGAACCTACCGACGACCATGATGCCGCTGCTCACGAACGAGAGACACCGACTTCTTAGCTGTCGCTTCGCCGGCTGCTGATGTAGCCGGTCCACTCGCGCTTGACGAAGTTCGTCCAGTCCGTTGCGTTGTCGATGCTGGTCCCGGTGAGAGCGGCAAGGATTGAGGCAGGAACGTCGGCTGCCAGCGCAAGGCGGGCAGTGTTGCGGCCGGCAAGGCCGCCCAGCCCGAGGCGCCTGAGCTTCAGGTAGATGTACTGCGACTGGATCGGGCGATCGGGCGGGCTGGGTTCAGACCGGCGAACAGCCATGGGGTCGTGCTGGCGGCACGGTTGGATTCCCAGGCAGCCTCGGCGTGCTCAAGGTGCTCCAGGACCAGTTGAGACAGCCGCGGAGGCAGCTGCAGAAGGTTCCCATCGAGCTTCAGCTGGACCGTTGCCCCTTGAACGGCGACGTCATTGGTGGTCAGTTCGAGGATCCGCGTGATCTGCAATCCCATGAGAAGGACGAGGCTGCCAATGACGCGGACGCTCAGGGGGAGCGTGGCGTCGTTGATGCAGCGCCGAAGCTGCTGAACGCGGTCATCGTCCTCCAGGAAGGTGGTCGGGTCTTCAGGGAGCCTGACCGGGACAGTGAGGTTCGAGGTAAGGCCTCGTTGATGGGTCCACAGGACAAAGGCCCTGACGTCCCTCCGGTTTAACGGCCCGCTGTCCAGCCAGCGCTCGAGGTGCCCCTGCCTGAGCTTCGGCAGTTCGATGCCCTGCTCGTCGAGTCAGGTCAGCAGTTCCAGCGCGCGTCTGATCTGCGAGCGCCGGTGACCGTCTCTGACGGCCTGGCCGGCGCGTCGGCGGGCCAGACGTCGGTGGCGGTGGATGAGGTGCCAGTGAGCGAAGGGGCTCACTATCTGGCGGTGATGAGCGGGCGCCTCTTTGAGGACGGCGTCTGCCCAGCGGGGGAGGCGCTCGAGTGCCTCGTTCCTTTGTAGCAGTACCCCCGCTGTGGACAACAGATCCCTGACGTAAGAGGTGGTCGGAGTGTCGGGCAGCTCATCGAGGTCGTTATGCCGAAGCGTGGCTTCGGTTTGCGCGAGCCGAGCCAGGAGTTCGGGGACGCCCTCGTGGTTGAGCCAGTGCAAGATCCTGATGGGGCGGTCGGCGCCGCTGAGTGCGGCGTGAACGGCTTGAGTCTTTGGGGCGATCGTGTTCTGGGTCGTGCCAAGGAGCTTGCTCAACCGCTGATATAGCACGCAGCGGGTGCAGTAGCCCCTTTGGGAGGCAGGCCGCTGGTGCCGCAGCCGAGGCAGGTGTAGGAGCGTTCGGTGCCGGCGCATGGTCCGCAGTCGGAACACGCTTGGGCTTCGCCAGGTCGACGCGGAGAAGGAAGCCGCGGGTGGGGCGGGTGCACGACCACTGCGGCCGGTAGGAGCACCACTTGCAGCGCAGGATCGCGACCGGGCCGTCGTTGCCACCCGGGCTGAGATCCATGTCCCGTAACTGGCGCCGGGTGACCAAGCCTTCGGGGACAGCGCCACGGTCAAACTCGAAAACCAGCGGGTTCGCGGATTCTCAAGGCATTGGTGTGTGAATCCACTGGTGTTGGGGTGTCCTTCTGCTGAGGGGCCTGTGGGTTCGTGGCCCTCTTACTCGTGAGGTCGATTCCAAAGAGCTCTGGGTGGGCTGCGCGGACGAGCGGTCCAGGTGATGGCATTTCCGACGCTGTCCTGCCATCACCCTGGCGGGAGTCGTCCGTCACCCGCTCGAAGGGGGCGGGCGGGGGATTTCGCCGACTGGCAGGATGTCCGCTCAGCCGGGAACGGGCGGCCCGGTGAACCGCCCGCACCGGGCCTGCGTCTTCTCTCTCGACCGCCACCACACGCACAGGAGAGCAGATCGTGACCGTCAAGGACGTTGAGCAGACCGACGAGCGGGGCTACGACACAGGCCCCTGGTGGGCGGAGCTCGGGACGCTGGGCGCTGCCGCACTGATTATCTTCGGTGGTCTCGCGGCAGCGTGGGTCTTCCTCCGGTTGCCCGGCGCCCCAGAGAATCCGGCGACCGGCTACTACCAGGCCGCCAAGGTCGTCGCCATCGGCCTGGTGATCGCGGGAAGCGCCCTACTGGGCCGTCGTCGCGCCCGGGTCGCGGTCGCCGAGGAGACGAACGAGCCGGAACGCGCCTGACGCCACCGGCCGGTGAGCAACGTCAGACGGCGGCGTCTTCCTGATTCCCGCATAGCCTTGCAAGTTAATGGCCGAACTCGCAGAATCTGGGCCAGCAATTCGGAGAACTTGACAAGTATGGGTGACGGGCATCGAGAGGGCTCTCACCTCCTCACTTGCACTGTTGTCTGCACCACGACCGCCGAGGAACCCGCGTGAACTCCATTTGGCAGGGTCGCGGCGCTGCGCGGCACCCGGTTCACCTCGCGGCGGCGGCGCTTCTTCCGGGGGCGGGGCATCAGCTGCTCCAGGTACTGGGGAGCCGGGCGGGACGCTGCGGGTAGCGGGGGCCGGGGCGCTACGGGCGGGGCCGGCCGATCCGGCGGCGCGGGCGGGGGATGAGCACGGTGTGTCCTCCAACGGGTTGATGGCGGGCAGTGCTGCGCCCCGCCGACGGAAGGTCCGTCAGGCGGGGCGGAAGGGTGAGGCGGGTGACCGGTCGGCCTGTCCGGTCCTCGCCCGCGTACGGCGGGCGAGAGCCAGGCAAGGCGGCGGGTCAGCGCTTTTGGAGCGGGTGGGCGTTGTCGGGTTCGGCGTCCAGGCCGTCGTGGACGGGGGCGGGCTGCGGGGGGATGTGGGTCTCGGGGCGGATGTCGATGTGGGGCTGGAAGGCGGTGTGGATGACCGGGCGCAGGCTCAGGCCGCGCAGGGTGAAGACGGAGGCGATGGTCCAGGCGAGGACGGCGATGCCGGTGGCGACGGTGCGCCCGTCGGCGGGGGCGGCGGACCACACCATGCCGATGCTGGCCGCGCCCCAGAGGGTGTAGGTGATGCGGGCTCCGGTGCTGTAGAAGAAGCCGCCGACCAGGCCGAACAGACCCACCGCCTGCCAGAAGGCGTAGACGGCGGATCCGCTGACGGCGAGGCCGCCGGTGTGCTGGGCGAGGTAGGAGCGAACCGGGGTGTCGATCACTGCCCAGAAGCTGTTGGAGGTCTCCGACGCCAGCTGGGTCTCAGGGGTCGCGGTGGCGATCCGGTGGGCCACGGCGGAGACGATGTCGCCGGCGGCGTCCAGCAGGATGATGACGGCGCACACTCCGGCCAGGCTGAGCACCGCGTTGATCCAGTTGGTTCTCCAGACATCGAGGGGTGTCTCATCTGGGTGAGATCTTGTGCGCCCCGTAGCCGTCGGCAGTGATCTTCCGTTGGCGTGACTGCGAACGTGCTCAGGTCGGTTACGGGAGGGATCGGTGCGGCTGTACTTCGCCAACCACCGGGCGGTGTGGCGGGTCGGTGACGTCGCGGGGGTCGATCGGTCCCTGCTGACGGGTGCTCTTGATCGGTATCGCCTGCCGGCGGGTACGCCTGTCCTCCTGGACGAAGCGATGCGGCCGGTGGAGCCGGTCTCGTCGTGGTTTCGCAGCCTGGCGCTGGCCCGGCGGGACGCGAAGTCGATGCGGGCCTACGCCTCCACGGTGGTGATGCTGCTCGGATTTCTGCTGGCTCGCGGGGCGGACCTTCGCTCGGCCACCGAGATGGACATCCTGCAGTTTCGGCAGTGGCGGCGTGCGGACGCCGAGGACACGGTGGGGGGAACCACCTGGGACCGGGACGCGGCCGCGATCGTCAGCCTCTACAAGCACCTGGTCCGCGTCGGCTACGTGCGGGCCAGTCCGTGGCGGTCGTCGCAGGGGGAGTCGCTGGGCAGCGGCTTCAGTACGGACGTGCGGGTGCGGCATCTCGAGCTGGAGCAGTACCTGTTCTTCCGGGACGTCGGGTTCGGTGGGCTGACGCCCGAGTCCGAGCTCGACGAGACGTTCGGCGGATGGCGCCCGCATCGCAATCGGGCCGCGGTCGAACTCGCGCTGCTGACCGGGATGCGGGCCCAGGAGTGGTCCACGCTGCTGCTGCCCGAGCTCGGCTTGATGGCAGGACACCGCCCGCAAACCGCGGACGTCGATCTGGCGGCCTGCGCGAAGCAGAAGCGGCCTCGGTCGGTCTACGTCCCGGTCGGAGCGATGGAGTTGCTGGATCCCTACTTGCTGATCGAGCGGCCGGAGATCGTGGCGAAGGCCCAGCGCACGCTGCGGCGGCGGCACCGGGACCTGTTCGTGGTTCAGCGGCTGGAGGCCGATGACACGAAGGTGCGAGGCGTCCTCGAAGGCCGCACCGTCACCCGATCGATCAAGGACATGACCCCGGACCTGCGCCGCATCACGGTGCTGGAGACCGGCGGCGGGCTGGAGCCGCTGGGGCTGTTCATCGGTCAGGGCGGGAAGATGTTGACCGCCTCGGGCTGGGACTGGGTGCGTTGGCGGGCCTGGGACCGGCTCAAGGCCTGGTCAGCCCATCAGAATGCCCCGCAGGTGCCGCGTCGTTGCTGGGTCTATCACGATCTGCGGCACACCTTCGCCCTGCGTCTGCTGATCTTCCTGACCCGGGAGGCTCTCGGCGACGCCGAGAAGCAGCAGCTGCCGATGTCGACGCTGTTGGACCACATGACCAGCAACCCGCTACTGGTGGTCCAGCGCCGGCTCGGTCATGTCCTTCCATCGACGACCTACCGCTACATCCGCTATCTGAAGGACCCGATGCGCGAGGTCGACGACGCGTTCCGCGAGTGGACCGTCGCCGACGGCGCTTCGTACGTCACCATCGCCCGCCATCTGATGAACCTGGAAGAGAACGCCCATGCCGCGCCGCGGTGAGCACACCCGGGACTTCCCGCGTCCCGGTCCGCGGGCGGCGGAGCCCGTCCGGACGGTGACCGGCCAGACTGCTGATGGCCGCCAGCAAAGCCCCTCGCTCGATCCGTCTGATTTCGCCTGCTCACACCTCGCGGGCGAGCTGGCGGACGAGTGGGTGGAGAAAGCCGCCTCCGCGACGCTGTCGGCGACCGCTGCGGCTTTGTATCGCCAGGCCATCACGCTGTACTGCCGGCACGTCGATGCCCACGTTCCCCACGCGGTGAAGGCCTCGCTGGGTGAGCCGGAGCCCGACCTCGCCCACGCGCTGACCGACTGGACTCGCCTGCTGCCCGCTGCCTACGGCGCTGGCTCGCGGGTGCCTGCCGCGCTCGCCGGCAAGCTGCGCATTCTCATCGCGCGCCGAGCCGAGCATCCAGACCGCCCGGTCGCGGCCGGCCTGCGTCACTGGGCGAGCGGACACGTCGGTCTTCGCGGCGGACAGACCCAGGAGCTGGATGAGTTCACCCGCGCGGACAAGAAAGAGCTGGTGAAGGCTGCCTGGTCCGATCACCTTGCGATCACAGCGAGGATCCGGCGGGGCTGGGAGCTGGCGGCCACCGGGAAGGACCCGGCCGAGGACGGCTGGGACTGCCTCGCGAACTTGCTCTGGGCGATCGCGAATGACGCCTGGACCTGTGAGGAGATCGCCGGGCATCTGCCGGGGTGGCACGAGATGCCGCCGTCGCTGCGCGAGATGATTCCACACGGAACGCTGCCGCACTTCGGCAAGCGGATGGTGCTGCGTCACCTGGTTCGCCAGTTGTTCCCGCACAACCTCGATCTGCACAGCTATCGGATCTTGCTGATGGCGGCCACTGGCCGCTCGTCCGAAGAGGTCAGCGCACTGACCGAGGACGACATTGAGTTCGGCCCGCGCAGTGTGGTGATCGACTTCACCAAGGGCCGGGCCCACGCCCGCACCCGGCAGGCGTTCAGCACCTCCGTCGAGCAGACCGGCGGGCTGCTCCATCCCCGCCGGCCGAAGCTGGACGCCGCGGCTCTCACCCAGGCCCTCCTTGAGCTGGCCACGCCGTTGGCCCGCCGGGCGGACATCGAGCCTGTCCCGCTGTTCCTGCGCGCCGCCGTTAACCCCTACACGCTGCGGATCCGACGGTTCAGCGGAGACACGGTGGCCTCTCAGTTCTCCGACTGGCTCGAGTTCCACGGCGTCAGGGTGGAGGGGCCGGTCGACATCCGGCGTCTTCGCAAGTCCGGCAAGGTCGAGAAGGCCTTGGCCTTCAGGGGCCGGGTCAGCGACATCGCCGATGACCACTCGCAGCAGACCTTCCGTGGGCACTACGCCCACGGCACGACGCTGCGGGTGATCGCCGGGAACGTCATCGCCACAGCTCAGCGGCGGTGGCTGGACCACGCGTTGAACGGACCCGTGGTACTGAGCGAAGAAGCCGAGCAGTCGCTGGCCGAGCCGGGGGCAGCCGACGCTCTCGGACTGTCGCAGGAGGAAATCGACCAGCTGCGGGACGGCCAGCTCGACATGGGGGTGTCCAGCTGCAAGGACCCCTTCGACTCCCCGTTCGGCCGCACCGGCCAGCTCTGCCCGGTCGCCCCCGCCCGCTGCCTGGAGTGCCGCAACGCCTTCGTCCTGCCCTCCAACCTCCCGCAGCTTCTGCTGTTCGCCGACCACCTGGCCGCGCTGCAGCTGCGGCTGTCCCCTCAGGCGTTTCACGCCCTTTGGGGACAGAGCCGCATCAACATCAACGAGTCGATCAAAGCCCGCACGGACGCCGAGATCACCACGGCCCGCCGGCAGATCGCCGAGGACGGGCTGTCCCTGCAGCTTCCCCTCGCCGCCCACGTGGAGTTCGAGTCATGACCAGGCAACTTCCCCTCCCCACCAGGTCTTCGGTCTTCCGCGACGACGAGCCCGTGGTGCAGTCCCACCCGCTGCTGCCCGGCGCCAATCCGCCCGTCTTCTCGGAGCGGGAGTGCTGGGATCTCAACGGAGTGCTGCGCAAACCGGTCAACCAGCACCCCTCACACATGCGCGTGCCCTTTCCCGGCCTGACACCGGCGGTGAACCTGCTGGCCCGCGAGCTGGCCATGATCTGGTTCAACCCGCGCCACCCGGCGCTGCTGGCCCGCGGCATCCACCTCGCGGACGACCCTCGTGTCGCCAACACCGTCCGCCAGCGGACCACGTGTCTGCGAGAACTCGCCGCCTTCGGAGCCGACCAGCATCTGCCCGAGCTGGTCAGCCAGTGGGCGACGGAGGACTTCCACCGCTTCCTCGCTCATCACAGCAACCCGGACCCGGAGCCCCGCCTCGTCGATCACATCGTGGTCATCAAGGCCCTGCACCGTGTCGGCCGGGCCCTGGCCGACGGCGGCCTGGAAAAGGACCCCTGGCCGGGCACGTCCGCCGTCGCGGTCCTCAAGCTGCCGGTCAACGGTCCGCTCAAGACTCCCGTGGTCAAGCCGGAGACCTGGTTCCCGCTGGTCCGGGCCGCCTGGACCTACATCACTGTCTTCGCCCCGGACATCCTGCGGGCCCTCGATCGCTGGCAGGCGATCGAGGCACGCGCGGAAGACATCAAGCTGCCTGAAGCGGACCGCCGGCTCACCGCCTGGCTCGCCGACCCGGCAAGCCGTGTCCCGGCCCGACCGCCCAGCGCCCAGACCGGATGGGAAGGCCCGGTCCACTGGGACCTGCTGGCCCGGATGGTCGGACTCGACGCAGACCGCAGGGACCTGTTCTCCACCACCAGCAGCACCGGCCGCGCACGCCGGGCCGCCGTCGAACGGCTCGTCGTGGCTGGCCGCGTCCAGTACGGGCTGCTGCCCGACCTGTTGGAGGTCGACCGCCCCGACGGAAGCCGCGGGCCCTGGCACGATGCGCTGCTGCCCAGACAGCTCGGGCGCGAGGCCACGGCCCTGCGCAACGCCTGCTGCATCTTCGTGGCGGCCCTTTCGATGATGCGGGACTCTGAAAACGGGACGGAGTTGCATCTGATGCAGCACTCCGCAGAGTCCAAGTAACCACGAATCAGCAGGTGATGGGCCTCTGCTCCACCATCCTCTCGCACCGCGCAGGCGATCTACCAGCGGCTCTTGCGCTTCACCGATGCCATCCCAACAATGATGCGTCTAACGCAACGGAGGTTGGAGTGGCGAAAGCGGCCGATTTGGCGGGTGCGGCACACCTGATGCTCGTGGACGGGATCTCTTACATGGACCCCGCGCCTGCCGTGTTCGAGGCCATGCTGGAGGGGTGGACCAAGCAACAGCGAGCCCGCTTCCTGAAGTGGGAAGGGACCATCAAGCCGCGGCTGTCGCTGGTCCGCCGGTTCGCCGAGTACTCCAACCAGTACCCGTGGCAGTGGCAGCCGGCGGAGTTCGAGGCGTTCATCGACCACCTGCGCACGAAGACACCGACATTCACGGTGTCGAGCGGCCGCAACTACCAGAACCACCTGCGGCTGTTCTGCGAGTTCATCACTGACCCACGCTACGGCTGGATGTCCGTCTGCCAGGAGCGCTTCGGCGAGGTTCCGGTCCAGATCCTGCACGAGTGGAACACCGTCGCCCACGTCAGTGAGTACGAGGGCGACCCACGCCGCCGGCCGCTGACCTACGACGAGATCCAGGACCTGTTCGACGCCGCCGACGGACGGGTTGAAGAGATCCGAAAGCGCGGCCGCAAGGGTGCGTTGACGGCGATGCGCGACTCTGCCCTGCTCAAGACCTACTACGCCTACGGCATGCGGCGCCGGGAGAACGTCGGCCTCGACCTCGCCGACCTGCGGCGCAATCCGAAGGCCCCGCAGTACAAGCGCCACGGAGCGGTGTTCGTACGCTGGGGCAAGTCCTCCAAGGGCAGCCCGCCCAAGCGCCGCACCATCTTCACCGTCCCCGAGATGGACTGGATCGCCGACGACCTCGACCACTACCTGACCGAGGTCCGGCCCCGCTTCAACGTCGGCAAGCACCCCGCGATTTGGGTCACCGAACGCTCCGGGCGCCTGTCGCGCCGGTCGGCGAACGAAGCCTTCGAGGCCGCCAAGCAGGCCGCTGACCTGCCCGAAGAACTCGAATTGCACTGCCTGAGGCATTCCTATATCACACATTTGACCGAATTTGATTACCCGGAACGGTTCATCCAAGACCAGGCCGGTCACGGCTATGCCAGCACGACGGCCCTCTATACCGGCGTCTCGGACGAGTACCGCAACCGGCTGGTGCACAAGAAGTTGGGCCAGCGATACCCGGGCATCTGGGAGGACTCGAAGTGATCAAGAAGATGGGCTACCGCTGGAACCTGCGCAAGCTCATGGCCGAACGAGAGATGTTCCAGACCACCGACCTGGTGCCGCTGCTGGCCGAACGGGGCGTCAACCTCTCGCGAGAGCAGGTCTTCCGCCTGGTCACGCAGCCGCCGCAGCGGATGTCGATGGACACCCTCGCGGCTCTGTGCGACATCCTCGACTGCCAGCCCAACGACCTCATCGAGATCCAGGTTGTCAACGAAGAGGTACGCAAGACCGCCGACGGCGAGACGCCCGGCCCGCTTCCGGCCGTGCGCCGGACCTCCATCCGGCGACCGGAGGGCCCGTGAACGCATCCTCTCCGACGGCACCGTCAACCGTCGCCCGGCTCGCCGCGCAAGCCGCCCGCCTGGAGGCCGCAACGTCCGCCGCAGTCGGCCACCTCATCTCGGCTCTGCCATCGCTCGGCCGCCATGACGCCGAGGCCGCGCTGGTGACCGCGGTGCCGATTCCGACGCGCGGGGCGGCACGCTATCTGGAGGAACTGGCCGGACACCTCGCCGCCCACCCTGACGCGCTGACGTCGGGCAGTTCGCTCTGCCCGCCGGTTCTGCTGCGGCTCGCCGAAGTCCTGTACGACGCCGGGCACCCCGTGGTCCGTCCCGGTTGCGCACACTGCGGAAAGATACGAAGTGACCTGCGCCAACTCCGCCCTGAAGGACGGCTCTGCGGCACCTTCGACGCCCGGAGCCGGCAGGCGACATGCGCCCGCTGCAGACGCGAGAACGTACGTATCGCGGCCCGCCGCCCCGAAGGCCGCATCTGCCATACCTGCTACCACTCGGACCCGGAGATTTTCGAGGAGTGCGCCGAGTGCGGCCAGTCCCGCGCGCCGGCCGTCCGCCGCGAGGACGGACGAGCCCTCTGCGGGAGGTGCTGGAAACGCCCGATGCACACCTGCGTGAGCTGCGGAAAGACCGCAGCCGCCGCCCTCGTCGACGACGACGGGGCACTCTGCCACCCCTGCTACAACCGCCACCGCCGACCGCGGCGTCTCTGTGGACGGTGCGGACAACTCAAGCGCATCGCCTGCAACGCGCGCGATGGTCAACCCGACCTCTGCGACGGCTGCTACCGCGGCCCCGAGGTGACCTGCTCGATCTGCAGCCGGGTCCGCCCCTGCACCAGCCGCGATGCGCAGGCCAGCCGGTCTGCGGCAACTGCTACCGGCGCACTCGTTCAGGAGAGCCATGCGCTCGGTGCGGTCGGACCAAGCCGGTCAACACCCGGTGGCCCATCGGCCCGGTCTGCATGAGCTGCTACACCGCGGTGCTCCGGTCACCGACCGAGTGCTCCCACTGCGGCACGGTCCAGCCGCTGATCGCGCGGGACAACCACGGCGCCGGAGTCTGCGGACCCTGCGTCGGCTTCGCCGCCGACTACACCTGCAGCCAGTGCGGCCGAGCCGGCAACCCCCACAGCCGGGGCCGATGCGCACACTGCGTCCTCGCCGAGCGGGTCAACGCCCTTCTGACCGGACCCGACGGCACGGTCGCTCCGCAGATCAAACCGCTGGCCACCGCGCTGGCGAACGCTCCCTCACCGTTCCCCGCTATCCAGTGGCTCAAGGAGAGCCCGAACACCAAGCTCCTCTCCCAGCTCGCGGCCGAAGGCCACACGCTCAGCCACGAGTTGCTGGACGAGCTCCCCGCCCAGCCGAAACCAGCGCTACATCCGCCAACTCCTCGTCCACACCGGCGTCTTGGACAAGCGGAACGAGGACATCGAACGCATCCCGGGGTGGCTGGAGCACGAGCTCGCGGACAAGCCGGCCGCGCACGCCAACCTCGCACAGCGCTGCCAGCAGCGTGTACCGCACGTGCCCCGGCGCGGCCACCAGGTCGGACGGGTACTCCTTCGCCGCCCGAGCCCGCCACGCCGACACCAGCTTCTCCGAGAACTCCCCGAACAACTCGGGAGGCAGATCCAGCTGACGCACCCGCTGCAGCTTGTTCACCTCCGTCAGCAGGCTGTCCAGGCCCAACGCTCCGGGGTCCGCCTTCAGCTCGGTGAAGAACGTCCGGCCCCCGCCCACGCTGCCCTCATCCCCGTCGTCCTCGGCCACCAGGTCGTCCAGCCGGGAACGCGAGGCCGCAGACAACCGCTCCACCGTCGTCGCGCAGAACCCCTCCTCGAAGGTGTTCACCGCCGAGGCGACCAGCCGCGTCACCCTCGCGGGCGCCGGCGGCTCCAGACGATCCTTGCGGCACCGCGCGACCACCGCTTCAGCCAGCCGGTCCCGGTTCAGCTCCACCGGGCACAGCTCCACCGCCAACCACTGCGCGAGCTGGACCTGGTCCTCCTGCGTGCACTCGCGGAACCCGAACGCCGCCCGGACCTCCATCCGGTGCCGCTTGATCGCCCGCCCCGACCAGTCGTATGCACCCCACTCCTCGGCCAGCACCTTCACCTGCTGAGCCACATACGACACCGCGGCCGCCGGGACCTCCGCCGCTTCCTCCGGAAAGCGCGCCTCCACCTCGAAGAACTTCAGCAGCAGCGCGAAGCTTATCTTCAGCCGCAGAACCGGACGTGGCTCTGACCTGGGTCGTTGCCTGGTGGCCGGTGTCGACGACGGACCGGATCAGCAGGGTCCGATGGTCTTCACCGACTGCTGGCGAGGGCTGCGGGATTCACCCGAAGAGGTGACGGCGGCGGCCCGCTGCTGTCCGAGCACGCGGGCGAGCTGGTCCCTCAGTTCTCTCACCTCCGCCTCCAGCTGACGGTTTCGGGCCGTCGCGGCCTCCAGCCGCCGCAGCAGGGAAGCATCAGACGCGCGCTGCTGGTCGGGGACTTGGGGAGCCGAAGCCACCGGGCCGTGCCGCTCGCGCAGGCGGTGGATCTCGGCCCGCAGGTCGGTCTGGCTGTAGAGCCAGGATCGCGAGACACCGGCCTCTCGGGCGACCCCGTCGAAGGAGACCGGCTGGCCGGCGGCGTCCATGCGCCGCACAGCGGCGATGGCCCGTTCCCTCGTTGCCGCGGCCCGGGAACGGGCGGCAGCGACGATGTGTGGGGAGTTGTCAGCCCGCATCGGCGGCCTCCTGCGGCCCGTCGGCTTCGAGTTCGGTGATCATCTGGTCGAGGTTGGCCGCGACCTGCTCGTTCATCTCGGCCACCCGTTGATGTCCGGAGCCCTTCGCATTGTCGATCAGCGTCAGCGTCCGCCGGTGCTGGGCCTTCAGCTCGGGCAGGAACTCCGGGCCGGTGAGGAAGACCGGGCATGTCAGACAGGCGTTGGCATGCGGACAGCTCTTCTGAACAGGCAGTCCGCAGTAGCCGTTGGGGAGGGTCTGGGTGGAGAGGCCGTAGCGAGTCTTGGCCCACTCGGCCTGGGCCAGCGGCCCCTCGGGGTCGAGGGTGACGCGCTCGCCCCGGATGTTGACTTTGGTGGCGGCCTCCCAGCGGCGCCGGACGGTCTGGTCGGTGATCCGCGCGTAGTGGGCCGTCATTTGGTGGGAGTCGTGGTCGAGGAGGACGCGGACGACTTCCTGCGGGACGTCGCGGTTGATCAGCCTGGTGGCGAAGGTGTGCCGCCACTGGTGCGGGGTGAGGTGGACCGGCTGCCCGTTCTCGTCGCGGACGTCGCACTGGGCGAGCCAGCGCTTGAGCATCTGCCGGTAGGTGTCCGGGGAGAAGTGCCGGGTGCCGTCGGCGTTGCCCTTCAGCCCGGGGAAGACGTGCGGATTGCCGTCCGGCCAGCGTTGAAGGACGCGCTGCTGCTGGGCCCGGACTTCGGCCTCGATCCCCTCGTCGATGGGGACGGCGGCCTCCCGGCTCATCTTGTTGTTGAAGTAGCGCAGGTAAGGGGCGCCCTGGCCGTCATGAAGCAGGCAGTCGAACCGGATGGTGCAGGCGTCGGAGACCCGCAGGCCGCAGCGGATCAGGATGAGAGTGATCAGCCGGGCGGCGGGATCGGTCCACCGGTCGAGGTTCGCCGGCTGTTCGACCTGGGTCATGATGTGCTCGGCCAGGTGGCGGGCGAGCCGTGTGCGGCGCCGCGGGCAGTCGCCCGTGAAGAACGCGGCGCTGGTCGGCAGAGAGCTGTCCCAGCCGTGCTGGCGGATGGCCTGGAAGAACAGGTGCAGGCCGTTGACGCGGCTCTCGTTCGAGCTGAGCCCGCCGGGGAGGTCGGTCAGCCAGGCCAGGTAGCGCTCCAGCAGGGCCCTGTCGACGTCGCCCAGGCCGCGGACAACGGTGGGGCCGACGGCGTCGAGGAACTCGCTGAACCGGGTCAGGGCCTGCATGTCGCTGACAACTGTGCTGACGTTCAGGCCGGACGACAGCCGCAGCCTGATCCACCGCTTCGCCAGCACCCGCATCCAGGGCTGGGTGATGCGGTCGAACCGCAGCTCGCTGCGGGGACGGGGCCGACTGACGCTGCGGTTGAGCCCGGTCAGCTTGCCCAGCCGCCACACGTCCCGGGCGTACTCGACCTCCCAGCCGGTGCCGTCGCGCAGGGTCTCGACCGCGTCCCGGGCGTAGAGGAGGAACACTGCGACGCGCTTGTCGTAGCCGCCGGATCCGCGGCGTTGGTAGGGGTCGGCGACCCGCTGCCACCGTTCCGCGGAATAGTCCAGCAGGGAGCCCACGTGCTCTTCGCGGGCCCAGCGGATAGCGGCCGCGATCATGCGGGCCGGTGCGGTGACGGTCTGCTCGTCGCGGCGGGCCTGGACGGCGTACTGGAACTCCAGCCTGAGCTGCGCCGCCAGTCCACGGAAGTCTACTCGCGGCAGGCCGAAGGACTGGCACTCGATGATGAAGTCCGCGACCGGCGGGGCGCCGTCCTGACGCCACCGGACGTGATGGCTCTTGCAGAACGCGTTCGACGCGTTCTCCACCCACAAGGTGCAGTTGGGCAGGGCGCACTCGGTGCGGTCGGTGCCCGGCAGCGGCGGCGCGGAGGCCGCCCAGACGGCGGGATCAAGGCTGCCGGAGCGGGACCACTTGTCGCGGTGCCGCGAGCACAGTCCCTTGCCAGCGGCGCCGAAGCGGCAGCCCGGAACGGTGCAGTGCGTAAGCTCGCCCACTCCCCGGAGCGGAGGGCCGGGGTCGGCGAGGAACACCGCGAGGTCAGGGCGTCCGTCCCGCCGCCAGCGTTGGGCATGGCCAGTGCACATGCCCTGCTCGTGCGCGGCGCGGTTGCAACCCGCCACCGGGCAGCGCTTCCAGCCCAGCACTGGGTCGTCGGCGTCGGGGACCAGGACGTCGACGCGGAACTCCGAGCGGACGGCGGCCAGCAGTTTCTCCAGCAGCCCGGACCGGCCGAGCGGGCCCGTGGACAGGGGTGTGACGGTCACAGCCGCACCTCCCGGCCGGTGAACCAGCCTGCCGCTTCCAGCGTCCGGCGGGCGTCTTCGACGGTGAGGTGCCCGTACGTATCCATCGTGGTGGTGATCGAGGCGTGTCCGAGGAGTTCCTTCACGCTCTCCATGCCGGCGCCCTTGCGCAGCAGCCAGGTGGCGTAGGTGTGCCGGAACTGGTGCGGCTCGAAGTCGATGCCGGTGTGGCGGCGCAACCGTTCCACCAGGTCATAGACGGCGGAGTAGGTGAGCGGGCGGCCGTGCGGGCGGCCCCAGAGGTTGACGAACACGTAGTCCGAGTCGAGGGCGCCGTACTCGCGGTTGAGGTAGTCGGCATACAGCCGCATCAGCTCCACGCTGGCCGGGACCTCCCGTGAGCGGCCCGCCTTCGCCCGCACCCGATTGGCGTTCAGCCGTGGGATGACGCTCACCTGCCGCTCGGCCAGCGCGATGTCCTCGTGCCGCAGGCCCAATGCCTCGCCGATCCGCAGCCCGGTGTCCAGCAGCAGCGCGAACAGCAGCCGGTCCCGCAGATGCTCGCATCCGTCCAGCACCGCCTGGGCGTCCCCGGCGGACAGCACGACCGGCCGGCGCCGCGGTTGCCGCAGCCGGATCGTGCGGGCCTTCTGCGGTCGGCTCTTGGCGATGTGCTCCAGGAACGGCTTGTAGGAGCTGCCGCGGCCCCGGCGGCCAGCGGGCCGCATCGTCACCATCAGGTCGCCGAGCGGTACCCCGTGGCGGGCGTGGAACTCGCAGAACGACGACAGGGCGGCGAGCTTGCGGTTCACGCTGGACTCCGCGCAGTGGTGGTCCGCCGTGGGCAGCACCGCGACCTTTCCGTCCCGGGCCTGCGGCGGAAGCCGTAGCCAGCCCACGAACCCTGCGACGTCCTCCAGCGTCACCGACTGCCAGTCCAGCCCGCGGCCGGTGAGATAGACGAACCAGTCCTTCAGGTCGTGGGCGTACGCCTTGACCGTGTTCGGTGACTTCTCGCCCCAGGCCAGGTAGGCCAGGTAGCGCTCGATCGGCGCGACCGCCACGTGGTCGTCCCCGAGCACGGTCCACGACTCGGCCTCCGAGTCCGGCATCAGCACGCGCTGCACCCTCATGGAACCTCCCGCTCATCCGTTGTGGATGACGGAAGGTAATCCCATCCAGGACGTGGCCGAGGGGGCTTCACCCGTACGTGCTGCACGTCCTGGACAGTGCCTCAGTGACTCCAGATAACGAAGCCCAGCCGGTTCGCCCCCGACTTGTTCCGAAGCCGCTCCTGGTCCTCCTCCAGCAGCGTCCAGACCTCGATCAGGTCCTCCGGTTCCCACTCCCGACGCACGCCCTACTCCTCACCTCGATCACCGCAACGCGACCAAGGTGATGCGAGCACAACGGAGATAGAGCCAGAACGCAGGAAACCGGGACAACAGGCCGTCACATCGGCTACAGAGAGCTACTTGTCACTTCGCGGCAGCTTCGGGAGGCCAGGGCCGTGGTGCAGGGTCTCGATCTTCCAGTGGTCGCGGACGAGTTCGGCGAGCTGGGCCGCGGTGGCCTGTTCGGCGGTCAGACTGGTGACGGCGTAGACCGTCTTGACGGTGGTCTTGCCGGTCTTGTGGTCGGTGCGCCGGCGCTTGATCTGGACGGCCTGGCGGGCTCCGGGGAAGAGGAGGCTGTTGACGGTGGCGGCCTTGATCCGGCGGATCTCCGAGCGGCCGTGGCCGGTGCCCCGGGTGCGGCCCTGAAGCGGGATGTCCTTCCAGGGAAGGGACTTGAGCTGCTTGCGCAGCTTCTTCTGGTTGCCCTTGACGATCACGATGTAGTGGGCGCCCCGGCCGAGGAGGTAGTCGGCGTGCTCGCGCTGGGTGTGCATCGCGTCGCTGGTGACCACGGCTGAAGCCAGGTCGGCGACGGTGTCCAGCAGCGGCTGGAAGCAGGTGATCTCGTTGGTCTTCTCGCCGACGTCCAGCTGGGCCAGGACCAGGCCGGTGGCGTGCTCCAGCGCGGCGAGCAGGTGGATCTTGCGGCCGTTCGCTCTGGCCGCGCCGCGCAGGCTCTTTCCGTCCACGGCGAGGCCGCGCAGCCCGGTCGTCTTCGGGCGGCTGTCGGCGAGCCAGCGTCCGACCGCCCGGTCCAGCGCGTCGCCGTCGATGCGGGCCAGCAGCCGTCGGACTGTCGTTTCCTCAGGCAGGAACCGCTTCGGGCACAGTGGATCGGGCCGTATGCCGAGGCGTTCCATGACCGGCGGCGGGGCATCTGCGATCCACTCACCGACCGCCAGCAGAGAGGTCGCTCCGGCCAGAACCGCGCACGCGGTCAGCGCGAGTACGACGACCAGTGCGTGCCGTACGCCGCGCGGATCTCGCGGGTCGGGCACTTGGGCCAGTCGCGCCAGCAGGTCCGGGATCTCCTCGGGTACGGCCTCGGGATGCTCGCGGAGTTGGTCAAAGGCAGGCGGGATCGGCGATGATGCGTCGGCAGGCACGGTCTTCCAGTCGGATCACGGGGCGTCGAGAACTCCATGATCTTGGAAGCCGTGCCTGTCGCATTCCCCGGATCCGCCGAGCCGACGGATCGTCACGAACCGGACGTCAAGTGACTACGCCGAAGCCCTGGGCCACCATGGCCCTCGCCAAATGGGACGCCTGGTTCGGTACGCCAACGGCTCCTCAACCCGAGACGTCCCGAACAACAAAAAATCCCCGGACAGAGTCTCGGGGAAGAGTGTCTTGAGCTGTCTCATGAGACATATCGAAGTCTGGAGAACAGCGGCCGCTGCAGCACGAGCGTGTCCAGTAGGGCAGCGGCCCGCCAGTAGGCGTCAGGGTCGGACACATCCAGGTGCGGAGTGTTCACCCGATGCCGGGCGACGGCGGCCACCATTGCCGAGTAGTCGCGGATCTGCAGGTCTTTGCCGAGTACGCGCTCTTGCCGGTCGAGGAGCCACCGGACGTCGATGAGCAGTTCCAAGATCAGGCCGCCCGACTACCGGCGGGAGCCTCGGGGAGGCCGCCGAACGCCTTGTCGAAGGCGTCGACGAAGCCGGGACGGTCGAGAGCGGCGTCGAACGCCTCGGTCGCCCGTCCGAGCCGCGCCTGGTTCTCGGCCTGCTGCGGGTCAAGGACGACGTACTGCTGTTGCAGCAGTTGCTCGCGCCGGACGAGGTCCGCTCGCCCGCGCTGGTCGGCGCACCCGAGGCGGACGTCGACGACGACGAGGTACAGCGCGCGCTCCAGCTCGCGGAGGCCTTCGACGCGGATGATCTGTCCGGCTTCCGCGACACGTACACCGACGCCCTCACCGAGATCATCAACGCCAAGATCGAGGGCCGCGAGGCGCCGGCAGTCCCGGAACAGGAGGTGCCGGGCGCTCCGGTCGTGGACCTGACGGCCGCGCTGAACGAGTCCGTCGCCAAGGCCCGGGCCACACGCGGCGACACCGGCCAGGACGCCACCGTCCACAAGATGACCACCCCGAAGAAGCGGGCCGCCAAGAAGACCACGGCCGCCTCCACCAGGAAGACCGCGGCGAAGAAGACAGCCGCCAAGAAGTCGAGCGGACGCAAACCGCGAAGCGCCTGAAGGGGCCGGACTCCGCGCGAGCAGACGCGGGAAGCCCGCTCCCTGGCCGCCTTGCTGGACTGCGCGATCGAAGCCGCCGGAGGAACGAGGGTTGGGATCATGGGGTCATGACCCGAATCCTGACCCGCAGCGATCTGGAAGCCGTGCTTGAGCCCGCGGCCTGTCTGGCCGCCCTGAAAGAAGGCTTTTGCAGCGCCGACTCCTGGTCGGCAATGGGACAGCGAGTGCGGACAGACCTGCCGTTTCCCGGCACAGCCACAGCGTTGATCCCTGGGCTGCTGCCCGGCATCGATGCGTACACGGTGAAGGTGAACGCTAAGTTCCCCGCCACCAGACCAGCTTTGCGTGGTGTGATCTGCCTTCACAGTGGTCGTGACGGTGAGCTCCTCGCGCTGATGGACTCCGCCACCATCACCGCTTGGCGTACGGGACTCGCAGCAGCCCTGGGTACTCATGTCCTCGCGACCCCCGACTCAGGAGGGGACAAGGTACTCGGCGTGATCGGTGCGGGCGCACAAGCCGAACTCATGGTCCGCGGACTGCGTACCATGCGCAGCTTTCGCGATGTCGTGGTGCACGACGCCGATTCAGCCATCGCCGCCGCCTTTATCGCCCGACACGGCGGACGAGCCCTCGGTTCTCCCACGGCTGTCGCCTCAGCCGCTGATGTCATCCTGTTGGCAACGTGGTCACGGACACCGTTGCTGCACCTTGCCGACACTCGCCCGGGCACCACTTGACGTCTCTGGGAGCCGATGAGCCCGGCAAGCAAGAGCTCTCTGCTGACTTGCTCGCATCCGCGCTCGTCGTGGTCGACGACCGTGAACTGGCTGGCTCCATGGGAGCACTCGCAGCCGCCGGCCTTCCCGCCACAGCCACCCTCGGCGAGCTCCTCCGCAACGACCACCCGGGCCGCACCAGCGCCACAACACGAACCGTCTACGCCCCCGTCGGGCTTCCCTGGCAGGACCTCGCCCTTGCCTGGCTCGCCTACCACCATGCCGAACAACGCGGCGTCGGAACGCAGACCGACCTGCTCTCCTGAGCCCGGCCCGGCGGACGTCACTCCGGTGGTCCGGCCGATGTCGCCGTGGGCCCGGTGAGGACGAGGGAGAGCGTGCGAGGGCTACCGCCGCGCGCTCGCTGCGCACCAGGAGGTCGATGCGCCGCGCCGGGTCGACCCGGGCATCGCGGAGGCGGTGGAGCGGCAGAACCGTGCGATGCGGGAGCTGTCCCGCCGGGCGTTCCCCGAACCCGACGTCATCCCGGACGATGCGCCGGCCTCGATCGAGCAGACCCGATCCGACGAGCAGGTCGTCGGATGGTGTCGGTGCTAGCCAGCAACCTCGTCCAGTGGCGGGAGCCTGGGATCGGAGGTGAGAAGGTCTTTGGCTCTGCGTTCCATCAGGATGGGCAGGTAGGTGCGCACGCGGGCGTAGCGGAGTTCTTCATACGCAATGCGCACTGACTGGCGTATCCGGGTGGGGTCTGCGTCGGGGAGTGCCTTCGCCAGCCGCAAGGTGGCGTCGCGGATGATGGCTGCTTCGTCGGTGTCCACCGCCGTTACCTGACCCTTCAGCCCGCCGACCGTATCGTCAACACTCTCTCCTGACTTTCTCCTGGTCCGGGATCCCGCGAAAGTGGATCTTCCGCCAAAACCCCCGTCCCTGCTGGGGCGGTTGCTGCTGGACTGTGACCAGATGTCAGCACCGCAGGTGCCCAGTCATGCGGTCGGGCTTTGCTCCTGGGGGAACGCTGCTGACCAGGGTATGTCTGCATCGCTGTGAAGGCGCCGGCTGAGCCCCTGTTCTCCGGCGGGGGCTGGGTACGCGGCGATCCGTTTCATACGACGAGGCCCCCGCCGTGGGTCACCGTTCCCGGTTGAACGACTCCGCCCTGTTGGCTGCCGACGGTCACCCGCCGGGCGGAGCATCCGAGAGCTCGTTCGCGTTCCTTCGAAGAAGGCGCCCACCACGACGTGCTCGCTGTGGGTCTCCTCGCGGGGCGGCGGTCCGCCCGGGCCGCCGGAGGGGTACGACAGCAGCACCTCAGCTTGTTCTTTATCTACCAAGACCTTCCGGGTCTGCCGATGGCTTTGAGGGTCTCGGGGCGTTTGACGGTCTTGCCCACGTCGTAGCGGGGTGCGGGACGGCGGTTCTTGGTCCCGGGCGGCCGTCCGGGACCGGTGCCGCGCGGTTGGGGAACACGGGCGGGGCAGAGCAGGTGGGCTCGGATGTTCCTGAACCCTCGGCGGACCCGGGCAGGGGTGAGGCGTTCGGGCTTGACCGGCTTCTCCCAGGGGCGACGGAGGTCGGCGGCGAGCGGTCGGGCGAGGCGGAGCTGGGTGTGGGCGACGACCAGGAGCCAGGTCCAGCGGTCCGCCGCCTATCCGAATACCTGGCTGTGGGAGGGCATGGTCTGGGCCAGGGCACGTCAGCGATGCTCGGGTGGCAACCCTGTGTCTGCGAAGTCGGCGACGGCCTGCTGAAGCTGTTCGAGGAAGCCGACGAAGCTGGGGGCAATCGGTTCGAAGGCGTCGAACCAAGACGCGGTGGTGGACCGATGGACGGTCCCGCTCGGGTCGACGGCAAGGAGGTTGCCTCCGCCGTCGCTTCCGAACACGATGCCGACCGCGTCGTCTGCAACGTGCACGGCGTCGTACTCAGCGAGGTCGTTGAGCACGTGGTCGGGTGAGTGGATGAAGTGCCCGTTGTCGATGTCGGGCAGGGCTGCCTCGGAGATCGTGTCGTAGAACGCGATCAAGGTGGGTGCGGCTGCGGGGTGCCCCTTGAACCGTGAGGCTGCTGATCGGCTGGCGGCATTTGCCAGGATGATCTCGTTGTCGCCGGGCGGGTAGCCGTGGGTGTCCTCGAAAGAGCTGAGCACACGCTGAAGCGACTTGGTGATCTGGTGCTGCCAGACGACGAGCCAGTCCGCGTCGAGCGAGGGAGCGTGCATCTGGATCTCCTATTCGGTGGCTTCTGCCGGCCTTGAGGTTCGGTTGCTGGGGCGTCGGCTGACTTCGGCGGCGTAGGTTGCCCAGTCGCCGGCGGAGAGTCGTTGTCCTCATGGGTGCGGGCGAGTTTGCGGTGAGCCGCTGGTTGAGATCCCGCAGCCGGGCGATGCGGGCCGCGCGTGGGTCGGGCTTCTCGCCGCCTGCCCAGGCGGCTGCCCTCCGCTTCTCGAACCGTGCCGTGACCGGTGCGATCCTGGACCGTGCTGCCCGGCGCGCGCCCGACCTCGAAGCCGGCCCGCCGGGCAGCACTTGCCCGCCTGCTCCTCGCCCGCATGCTACCACCCTGCTACCTTGACGGTATGAGCAGCGACAGGAAGCAGACGCAGCTGCGGCTAGAGCCGGATGTGCTCGCCGCCGGAAAGGACGCCGCGGCCGCCCGCGGTCTGGACTTCAACCGCTACGTGGAGCGGCTGATCGCCGAGGACACCAGCGGCGCCCGGGCGGCCGGCATGGCTGCAGCACAGCGCCTCATCGACCACCACGGCGACTTCCTCGCAGACCTGGAAGCCGCCCTCGACACTCAGCACACCCCGGCCCCGAACGCCCGGGGCGCCGCTGCGTGAGCATGTCCCTGCACGTCGACCTGTCCTGGATTCTGGAAGTCGCCGAGCGCGCCGGTCACCGCGATCCCGCCCCCGACGACCTCGGTGTCCCGATCGCGGCCGTTGGCCGCCACCGCGCCGAACTGCTCGAACAGCCCGTGTATGGCGGGCCATACGCCCGAGCCGCCGCCCTGGTCCACAACCTCGGCCGCTGCCGCTGGCTGGAACGCTCCAACCTCACTGTCGCCTGCGCCGTCGCCACCATGTACCTGAACGCCAGCGGCATCCCCGTCGACCCCAGCCGCGAGCAGCTTGCCGCCCTGGCCCGCGAACTGTACGACCCGCGCTGTACCGCAGCCAGCATCGCCGAGCAGCTGCGCACCTGGCGGCCCTGAGCGCCTGCGAGACAAAGTCCCGGAGGCCCACGTGGCAGACAATGTGATCCCCTTTCGCCGAGGCCAACCGCCATCGCCGGAAGGCCGTAAGTGCATCTGTGGAGCCACGTGGGCGCCAGGCTTTTCGAGCGACCCCGCGTGGCTGCTCGCAGCAGACCCCGGGTGGGACAGCTATACCGGTGTGGCGCACTGCCAGGGCTGCGGCCGACGCAAGCTCGATGTGATCCTTGGGCGCGACACCCGGCCTGAGTAATAGAAGTGGCATGGCGCGAGCTGGGGCGTGTCGGCCTTCACCGCTATTCGAACAGGCGTATCATTTCAGCCGTGGCTGATTACGACTTTCCCCGAGACCTGCGCGACGCACAGCTCCGCCTGCATCACGTGCGCGCCGAGTATTCAGCGCTGTGCCGGACGCTGCCGTGGTCGGTCGAGCCGGCCGAGGGCTGGAGTGGAGACAAGCAGCTTTACAGCGATTACGTGGGCGCGATGCCGGACAGTCCCGGCTATACGGAGCAGCAGAAGGCCGAGGAGGCGCGGCTGCGCGGACTGGTCCTGGATCTGTCGATCGCCGTGTCGACGCACCCATATTGGGCGACGGCGGCGGCCGGGACTGTCGTGGAGCAGCGGATGGCGCTCAAGCGCACACCGGGAGCCCTCACGCAGTCCTTCGGGGAGGAGCTGGCCCCGGTCGCGGATCGTTCCGAAGTTGCGGTGCTGGTCGCGTAGGGCTGTCGAACGGTCATGTCCGATGAGCAGTCGCAGCTGCAGATGCTGTACTTCCTGCGGCGCGTGCAGCTCGAGCAACTGCGTCAGACCGAACACTGGATTGAGGGAGCCGAGCGGCGAGTGGCTCAGCACGTCGCGCGGCGGTCGTCACCACCAGCCCCGGACTGGGTCCTTGAGCGGGGCAATGGCCAGGGAGCGCTGCCCGTCTTGGTACACACCGGGGCCTGCTATATGCAGTTCACGCGCCGCAAGGCCCTCAGTCGCGACGAAGCCCGCCGGGCTCTCGTGGACGGCATTCCGGCTTGCACGCACTGCCATCCCGATACGGATCTGGGTTTTCTTGAGTAGGCCGAGTGTCACATTGGCGCTGGGCTCGGTGAGGTGAGGGGCTGGCGCCTGAGTTCTCGCGAGTCCGGCGCCACGGTGCGGGATCGTTGGGCACGCAAACGGCCGACGCCCAATCCGCCGAGGCGGGTGGCAAGGGCGCCGGCCAACCGAAAACACACACTCCGCGGGAGAACCCGAGAGGCGTATCTCGTCATCGAGTGTATCCGCACGGCACGGCGTCCGGTACGGGCCTGCTTGCCGATGGTGATGTAAAGGCGGTATTGTTTTCTCGTTGGTGTGCGGTGGCAGCACGCCAGCACCGAAGACACCACACGCAAGGAGCAGCCCCATGCCCCTCTACCTCACCCGGCGCGATGCCGGCGCCCACGTCCAGGAGCTCGAGGCCCCCGCCGTCAGCGACGCCGCCGGCCGGGCCGCCTTCGTCGGGGCGCACCTGGCCTGGCCCGCCACCGCTGCGGCCGCGGCTGCCGAACTCGCCGAGCTCGCACGCGACTTGGCCAATGCCGGCGTCACCGTGCAGTGCCACCCCGACGGTCTCGTCCTGCCGGGCCTCGCCTCGGGCCCGGGCGACACCGCCGGGATCCGCGTGCGCACCACGGCCCGCGCCCCGCACGCCCTGTATGTCGTCACCGCCGTTGCCCTGGTCCCGCTCACTCACGCCGCCGGCGTCCTCGCCTACCTCAAGCCGCTCATCGATGCCGCCGCCCGCGGCTGCGAGGGATGCGGAGCCGAGCCCGGCGAGCCGTGCCTGCCGAACTGCCTGCCGGCCCCCTCAACCACCTGAACCGCCCCGCTCCAGGCGGGGCGCTCACACCGGCGCCCCGCCCGCCCCGTGATGGAGAAACGAAGAAGATGATTCGCGCCGGACGCCTCAAGTACGCGCAGACCATGGCCGACCTGACCGCCCAGCTGGGCGTGCCGCTCGGCACCTTCCGCAACAAGAGGCTGCACACCCAGGAAGGGCACCCCGCCCCGATCAGCTCGCCCACCTCCCGGGCACTGCTGTGGGACAGCGAGCAGACCAAAGCGTTCCACGCCGGCAAGCCCGTCCCGGCCCTGCCGGAGGTCGACGACGACGAGGACCTGCTGGACCGCCACGAGGCCGCCGCCGAGCTCGGCGTCTCGCCGGCCAGCTGGAACAAGTACAAGAGCGACCCGAAGCTGTCCGAGCACGTGGTCCTGGTCCCGGCCGGCGAAGGCGGCACCGAGCACTGGCCACGGCACATCGTCCGCAAGTTCAAGGCATCCCGGCCCGGCCGCGGCGCCGGCGGCGGCCGCCGCGCCGGCAGCGGCGACATGATCCCACGCGACGAGATCCTGCCCCGGATCGCCGAACTGCTCGACGACAACCCGGCAATCACGCTCACCGAAGCCGCGGACACCCTGGGCATCGCCAAGTTCCCCACCGCCCAGGCCGGCCTCGCCCAGGTGCGCGGCCGACGGATCGCCGACCTCCTCGAGGCCCGGCCGCACTTCACCCCGCAACAGGCCGCCGAGCGGCTCGGCTACCCCACCGTCACCCACCGCGGCGCCGTGGTGATCGCCGAGGCCGAGCTGCGCACCCGCCAGGCCCGCCCGTACCTGCAGCAGGTGGCCGACGCCCTGGCCGAGGCCGGCGTCGCCCAGCCGGTCCAGGTCGAGGTGCGGCAGCTGGCCGACGAACACCTGGCGGCAGCGCTCCCGCTCACCGCGGGCCAGCCGTCGCCGGCACTGGTGTGGGACGAGCGGTACGGATGGCGCACCGCGACCAGCCGGCGCCACCCGATCGGCAAGGACACCGCCAGCCCCCCGGAAGGCGAGGGCATCCGCTACCTCGGCAGCAGCATCCACCCGGAGCCGGCCGAGCTGCTCGAAGCGCTCGCCGACGGCCGCAAGGGCTCCAAGCGTCCCAAGGCCTTCAGCAGCTGAGGGAGTCAGCCGGCCTGCAGATAGCTCGCCTCAGGACCCACGGTGCCGGAGCCGAAGCGGGCGTTGAGCGCATCGACGGCCCGCTCGGCACGCAGCCGATGCTCCCGGCCGGCATCGAAGGAGAGCTGCTCGGCGACCGCGGCCGCGTCCAGCAGCTGCTCGCAGCGCAGGGCGACCGCCCGCACCCGGGCACGCTGCAGCCCCAGGGCCCGGTACGTCGAAGCGCGCGGGTTCGTAGATTCTGGGGTGCGTTCGAGCCGGAACTTGACGCGCCGTGCCGAACGGGTCGAGATCGGCTGCAGGTTCGGTCTTGCTCGGCCAAGCTCAGGCCAGCAGGGATCGACGACCTCTGACGACACATGCCGCCGTACCTGGGCCAGGCCCCGGGCGATGGTCTCGTGTTCGGCGTCGTCGTAGCGCTCACCCTTGAGGTTCGGGACGATCCTTCCAGCGGTGCGGACGAACTGAGCGCAGGCGGCCACAAGGCCCATGAACTCGGCGCTGCGCCCCAGCGCTGAGGGGCGGGGGTCTGCTCGTGGGCCTGGTGGCCGAACGGCGCTTCGCTGACCAGGTGCCGGACTGTGTCGTCGGCCATTTCCTTGGAGGTGACCGCCGGACGGCGTAGGAAGTCCGTGGTCACCGCAGCCGCCACTGCGTGGCCAGGTCCTGGATCGCTTCGACCCCCTCCTGCACGCTCTTCGGGGAGTTGATCTTCCAGCCCACCACCCGCTTGGCGCTGTTGTATGTCCACCGGCCCGATCGCCCACCCCGACCCGCACTCCGGGCAGACGGCCGTCCGCGCGCTCGCCCGCCGCAGCCGGCGCCAGTGCGCGAGCGGCAGGCCGACGAGCAGAACACCGCCGACACCCGCGGGCCCCCGGCCACAGCGGACCGCCGCACGCGGATTGGGCGCCTGATTGTCGAGCATCGACGGAACCTCACCGTGGCCGGGCATGCCGAAGCGGGAGAGGCGGCAAGATCACCGCATGTCATGGAACCGACGGATTTTCTTTCCTGTTTTGGCAAAGGATCACAGTCAAGACCCGTCGGCGGAATCCAGTCCCTTAGAAGGGCATTTCAGGATACTCGAGGCCTCTCGCGGCCCATGAGATTCTCACAGCAAGGCTTAGGTCAGCATTTTTTAGGGATAGTTGATCATTTCATGGGTTTGACGTTAGTCACAATCCGGGGCTGCGGATCGGTCCCAGGAAGTCCGTGGATGATCACGTCACCCACAGGTTGCACGGCCACCCCCCATGCTCAATTCCTTTTGTAGCAAGGAGTGTTGGATGAGTCGTGCACGCTCGAAACCATGGTCGAGATCATGGAGATGGCTCAGACCCTCGCCAAACACGGCGCGTCCTGTGCGTCGGATAGCGGGGGCCCTCACGTTGGCGCTCCTGGCTGAAACGGCCCTGGTGGTTCAGTCAGCGGGTGCGGCCATGGCCATCGCACCCCGGACTGCTCCGGACACAGTCAGCGAGTCGGCTGCCGCTACCGGCCCTGCGGAGGCAGTGGATGAGGCCTCCGCCCGGCTGATGGCCCGCCTGCAGGTCGCAAGATCGAAGTCCTTTCGGCGCGGACTGCGGATTCATCGACGTGGGCGCTGCCTTCAGGGGCGCTGCAGACGACCAGCTACGCAGGGCCGATCCGGGTCCAGAAGGACGGCACCTGGAAGGACATCGACACGTCGCTGTCCGATGCCGGCCCCAGCCTGGAGCCCAGGGCCGCGGCGGCGGACATCGAGGTCTCGGACGGTGGGGACACCCAACTGGCCTCGGTGACCAAGGGCGATGCGTCGTTCGGTCTCGGCTGGAAGGACAATCTCCCCGCACCCACGGTGAAGGGCGACACCGCCTCCTACAATCTGGGCGGCGGGCCGACGCTCGAAGTCACCGCGCAGAAGCAGGGCTTTTCCCAGAACGTCATCCTGGACAAGGCACCGACCGGGCCAGTGTCCTTCCGCCTCCCGCTTAACCTGGACGGGCTGAAAATCTCCCAGGCCGCTTCGGGCCACCTACTGCTGCACGACAGCGACGGCAAGTTGGTCGCCGAGGCACCCGCGCCGATGATGTGGGACTCCTCCAAGAACCCCGCTTCCGGCGAGCCTGACCACCTGGCGAAGGTAGCCACCAAGATCGAAACGGCTGCCGACCGCTCGCAGACCCTGGTACTCACCCCGGACCCGGCCTTCCTCGCCGACCCGGCGCTGACCTGGCCGGTGACCGTGGACCCGACCACGACACTGGCGGTCACCACCGACACCTGGGTGCAGACCCCCGACTACCCGGACTCGCAGCAGAGCTCTCCGGAACTCAAGTCGGGTACCTACGACACGGGCGCCAACAAGGCCCGCTCGTACCTGAAGTTCGACGTGTCCCAGTTCCAGGGCAAGCACATCCAGGACACCAACCTGGCGCTGAACTCGTTCTACTCCTCCACCTGCGCCACCACCGGCGCCGGCACCGAGGTACGGCGCATCACCGCCACCTGGGACTCCGCCGCCCTCACCTGGGGCGCACAGCCTGCCACCACCACCACCGGCGCGGTGGTCAACACGGCCGCGCTCGGCTACAGCACCTCCTGCCCTGGCGGCACGATGAACTTCGACATCGACGCCATCGTGCAGGCCTGGGCCAGCGGCAGCGCCAACTACGGCCTGCGTATCGCGGGCGCGAGCGAGACCGACCCGTACACCTGGCGGCGCTTCCGGTCCGCCAACTACGTCTCGGGGGACCACTCGGCCGAGCCGCACCTCACGGTCACCTACAACTCCTACGCCACCACTTCCGGCCTGGCCATCTCGCCGTCGGTGGTCAACGCCTACAATGGCAAGCGGTATGTCACCTCGCTGACCCCGATGCTCTCGGCGAAGGTCACCGACGCCGACGGCGGTAACGCGCAGGGTCAGTTCGAGGTCACCGCCGACCCGGCCTATGCCGACACCACCTACAGCTACACGGCCTACGGCAACACCGTGGCCTCCGGGTCCACCTCCACCCTGGCCATCCCGTCGGCGAACGCCTTCCCAGCGGGCACGCACCTGCGGATGCGCGCCCGGGCCTACGACGGCACCGACTACGGGACCTGGACCGGCTACACCACCTTCGTCCTGAACACCGGGCTTCCCACCGCGCCGACCATTTCCTGCCCCGCCTACCCAGCGAACACGTGGAGCGTCAAGGCGACCGGCGCGGTTTCCTGCACCCTGGACACCACCTCGACCGACGGCCAGGGCTTCAAGTGGGGTCTGGACGACCCGGCGATGGCCAAGCGCATCGACGACACCGTCGACGGCAATGGCGGCGACCCGCTCACCATCTCCGTCACCCCGGGTGATGGCTGGCACACCCTCTACGCCAAGACCATCGACTCCGGCGGCAATCTCTCCACCGCCACTACCCAGTATTCCTTCGGCGTCGGCGCCGACGGCGCCGCACTCCTCGCCCCGGGCGACGGTGACCGGCCGGCCCGACGCGTCGCACTCGCCTCCAGCGGCAAGCCCACCTACACCAGCGTGACCTACCAGTACCGCCGCGGCGAGACCGACACCTGGCACACCGTGCCGCTCGCAGACGTCACCAAGAACACCGACGGCACGCCGGTCACCTCCTGGCCACTGGCCGCTCCGAATGGTGCCCCGCCCGCGCTCACCTGGAACATCACCACCACCTTCGCCGAAGACGGGCCTATCGACGTCCGGGCCGCGTTCAGCGACGGCACTACGACCGGGTACTCCCAGCCGGTCACGGTGAATGTCGACCGTGAGGCCGGCGATGCTCCCCTGCAGCAGGTGGGGCCGGGTGAGGTGAATACGCTCACCGGTGACTTCACCCTGACGGAGGCCGACGCCTCGGCCTTCGGGCTGAGCGCCTCTCGTACCACCTCGTCCCGCCGGGCCACCGCCGACGCGGGGGTGGAGGGACAGGCGGCCATCTTTGGCCCGGACTGGATCTCCGGTGTCACCGCGGACATGAGCGGCTCGGACTGGAACAGCATCCGCCAGACCTCGGCCACCTCCGTGGAACTGCTCGACTCCAAGGGGGCGGGGCTGGGCTTCACGGCCACCAGCGCAGGAGGCTGGAAGGCGGAGCCGGGCTCGGAGCAGCTGACTCTGACCGGCTCGTTGACCGGGTCCTTCACCGTGAAGGACACCGGTGGTATGACCACGACGTTTGCCAAGGTTGATCCGGCGGCGACCACATGGCAGGCCGCCACCTCGTACCTGGCGACGTCCAACTCCACCGTTACGATGGTCTCGGAGAAGGTCCTCTCCGGCGGCCAGACCCTGGCACGCCCGAAGTCGATGATCGCACCGACCTCCGCGGTGACCTCCGACACCTGTGCCACCAACCTGGCGGCCAAGGGCTGCCGCGCGCTTGAGTTCACTTACGCCACAGCCACCACAGCCACCGCCACCACCTTCGGCGATGTTGCCGGGCAGGTGAAGGAGATCCGGCTGTGGTCGACAGAGCCAGGCGCGGCGGCGGCAACTGCCAAAGCTGTGCAGACGTACCGCTACGACGACGGCGGGCGGTTGCGCCAGGTGTGGAATCCGCAGGTCAGTCCGGAGCTGAAGACCGAGTATGGCTATGACAGCTTGGGCCGAGTCTCCAGTCTTACCCTGCCCGGTGAGCTGCCGTGGACCTTCACCTACGGCACGGCCGGAAATGCCGCCACGGCTGGTAGCGGCATGCTCCTGTCCGCTTCGCGGCCGACTCTGGCACCGGGGTCACGTACCCAGACCGACGGTGGGGCCGCTGCCGTCAGCCTCGTCTACGACGTACCGCTCACCGGCAGCACAGCTCCCCACGTGATGGGCACCACGAATGTGGCGACCTGGGGCCAGACGGATGTGCCGACCGACGCCACGGCCATCTTCCCGCCCGACGCCGTCCCGGCCTCGCACGACGGTCACAACCTCACCGCCACGTCTTACCAACGCGCCACCGTCAGCTACGCCGATGCCTCCGGGCGCAACGTCAACACCGCGGCACCCGGCGGGCACATCACCACCACCGAGTACGACCACCTCGGCAACACAGTGCGCGAGCTGACCTCGGGCAACCGCGCGCTGGCCCTGTCCACGAGCGGCGCGGGCCTGGACAAGCTCACCCGCCTCGGCATCAGCGCCGCCACGACCGCACAACGCGCGCAGGCACTGTCCATCACCCACGTCCACAGCAGCGATGGCCTGCGCGAACTGGAGGCATTCGGCCCACTGCACCTGACCACCCTCACCAGCGCGCTCCAGGCCGGAACCGGTGGCACGGACCTGCCGGCAGGCACCGAGATCGCGAGTCGACAGCACGTCGTTACCAGCTACGACGAGGGCCGTCCCACCGACGGCACTGCGAAGATCAGCAACATGCCCACCACCGTCACCACGAGTGCGCGTGTGGACGGCTACCCGTCCGACGCCGACACTCGTACCAACAAGACCACCTACGACTGGGCGAAGGGGCTGCAGCTCAACACGATCGAGGATGCCAGCGGCCTGAACATCACCAAGACCACGTCGTACGACGCCCAGGGCCGGGCCGTCAAGACCACTCTGCCCAAGTCGAACGGCACGGACGCCGGCGCCACGGTGACCACGTACTGGTCGGCGACCGGCACCGGCGCCTGCAACGGGCGGCCGGAGTGGGCCGACCTCCTCTGTTCCACAGGTCCTGCCGGGGCCATCACCGGTGGAGGCTCCAACCCCGCTCAGCTGCCCGTCAAAACCTACGAGTACGACGGGTGGGGGCAGCCGGTCAAGGTTATCGAGACGGCCAACGGGGTCACCCGGACCACCACCAGCTCCACGGACGGAGCGGGCCGAGAGACCGGGCTCACGGTTACGGGCGGTACGGGCACGGCCGTGCCCGACACACGCCACCACGTATGACCCCGCCAACGGCCAGGTAGCCACGAAGACGTCCAACGGCAAGACGATCACCACCGTAGTCGACATGCTCGGCCGCCAGCTGAGCTACAACGACGGCGCAGGCAATACCCAAACCGCTCAATACGATCAGCTCGATCGGCCGGTGCAGTTCACCGACTCGGTGCCCTCCACCACCACCTTCGCCTACGACACCAGCGAGCCGCGCGGTCTGCCCACCTCGGTGACGGACTCGGTCGCGGGAACCTTCAGCGTCACCTACGGAGCCGACGGCGAACCTCTCACCGAGCACTTGCCCGGCGGCTACACCCTCACCAGCGAGTACGACGAGACAGGTGTCGACACTTCGCGGATCTACACCCGCGACAGCGACAGCGCCGTTCTGCTCGCCGATGCGGTGGACTACTCCATCCACGGACAGATCGTCCATCACACCGGCACCACCGGCGACACATCAGAACAGGGGTATACCTACGACAAGGTCGGCCGACTGGTCGGTACCGACGACACCGCCGCGGACGGCTCCTGCACCCGCCGGGCCTACACCTTCGACAACAACACCAACCGCACCGGCCTCGCCACCAGCACCAGCGCTCCCGGCGCGGCCTGCACCAACACCGGTGCCACCACGGTCACCAGTACCTACGACAGCGCCGACCGGCTGATGGCCACGGGCACCGCTTACGACGCCTTCGGCCGCACCACCACCCAGGCGAGCGGCACCGCCGTCGACTACTACGCCAACGACATGGTCCGTCGTCAGACAACCGGTGCCCAGCGTCAGACCTGGGACCTGGACGCCGCAGGTCGCCTCGCCTCCTGGACCACGGAAAGCCAGAACCCCGACACCACCTGGAGCCAGACGGGCAGCAAGACAAACCACTACGGCTCGGACAGCGACAGCCCGTCCTGGATGACTGACAACACCGCCGGTACCGTTGTTCGCAATGTCCGGGGCATGGGCGGTCAACTCCAGGCGCTTACCACGGCCACGGGCGACACCGTGCTCCAGCTCACCACCATCCATGGCGACGTCAACGTCCAGCTGCCGCTGGACACCACCAAGAGTCCGACGGTCCTGCGCCAGGACGAGTACGGCAACCCCGTAGCAGGCAGCCCCACCGCCCGGTACGGCTGGCTCGGCGGCGCGCAACGCTCGAGTGAGACGCCCAGTGGCGCGATCCTCATGGGTGTCCGGCTCTACGACCCGTCTCTCGGGCGCTTCCTCTCGGTCGACCCGATTGCCGGTGGAAACGCGAACGCCTACGACTATTCCGTCGCCGACCCCATGAACAGGGTCGACCTCGACGGAAAGTGGCACCGCTGGCGCACGTCCTACCGCTTTTACGGCAGAATCGTGGGACACAGCTGGAAGTACTTCGACTACTGGGGTTGGGACGCAGGGTGGCACATCGGGTCATCCGTGTATATCTACTTCAACTGGTGGGCCACCAAAAAGATCGCGAACGAAGGCCCGTACGTCCTCGGGCTATGGGGCTTCGTCGCAACCATCATCGCTGTCATCAATGAGTGGGTAGGTCTCGTTCTCTACATCATCGGCGCGTACGCAGCCTGGTTCACGTGGTGGGCCTACAGGGCCAAAGAACGAGGGCAATGCCTCAGGCTCTTCGCGACCTTCAAGTGGGTGGGCTACCACTGGGCCTCGAATGTGTATCCGTCGTACCTCCGCTGCTGAGTAGCTGAGCGGAGTTCGCACAGAAACAGCCCCCTGGTCGGCGGCCTCAAGAGGCCGCCGACCAGGGGCGCGGCCTCTTGTCAATCCACAGATACGGAGAAGCGTTCATGAAGAAGCACCCTCGTCTCATCGCCGCGTCCATACTCCTCTTCGCCTTCGGAGGCATTCAAGCCGCAATATACGTGGCGGAGTTGATCGCCAGTGGAGATCGGGCGACCGCATTCCTCGAGACCTCATGCGTTTTGCTCGTCGGCTCATGGGCCTGTGGGGCGCTGCATGTCTTCCGCACCAGAGAGGCGCAGCGGCCGCGGAAACCATAACGGAAGGGTACTCCGACACATCGCCCCACTTAGTCTAGGCAAAACGCGAATGGAGTTGATGATGGCAAGACGTGTGGCCTACTCGTTGCTCACGAGCGCGATCCTGCTGACGGGCTGTAGCGGCAACGAGGCCTCGACCGCCCCGAGCGGTGGCCATCGCCCGCTGCCGGCCCCTTCGGTCTCGGTGTCCCGCCAGCCGATTCCAGCAGTTGTACACACGGATGCCATGCTGCCGACGGTCACAGGAGCCGTGGGCCGCAAGGCCGACATCACGCTCCCGAAAGCGAATCCGAGCGGCAGGTTCGTCATCAACACCCTGACCAAGGGGCGCGGCCGCACAGCCGAAGAGAACGACGTCGTGGTCGTCCACTACACAGCCAAGAGCTGGAAGAGCGGCAAATCCTTGCCGGGTACGTACGACAACGCCGGTGCTCCGAAGGTCTTCTCTGTAGGCCGCGGGGCGGTGATACCGGCGTTGGACCGCGCCGTTCAAGGGCAGCGGGTCGGCAGCCTGGTACTGGTGGTGGCCCCGCCGGCAGCCGCCTATGGCACGACAGGCAATCCCGGGCTGGGCGTCTCAGCCACCGACACAGTCGTCTTTGTCGTCGACGTCGCGAAGGTCATCGCCGCTGATTCCGTCGTCACTGGGCGGCAGCGTGCAGTGCCCGAGAACCTGCCTCAGGTTCAGGTCGGCCGTCCAGCCGCCACGATCGCCGTGCCCGACACCGCCCCGCCCAAGGGCCTAGTCTCGAGAACTCTGATCGACGGCTCGGGGGCCACTGTCAAGGCGGGCCAGACGGTGGTACTTCAGTACTCTCTCGCGGTCTGGAAGGCCAACCGCGGCAAGGACAAGGCGGAGCTCTTCGACTCGACAGAGTCTCAACGCGGCCCTGCCAGCGTGGTGATCGGCAGCGGGAACGCCCTCGAGGGATGGGACAAAGGATTGGTCGGGACGACGGTAGGCAGCCGGGCACTGCTTGTCGTCCCGCCAGATCTGGGCTACGGAACCCAGGCTCTCAAAGGCATCCCGGCTGACTCCACCCTCGTCTTCGTCTTCGACGTCCTGGCGGCTGCGTAAGGTTCGTGTGCCCGGCCTGGTCAAACGTGTTGACGGCCCCGGCAGTGTGCATACTGTCGGGGCCTTCTCCTGCGGGTCGTCAACGAACTACGAGTCGGCCGTTGCCTCGGCCGGACCGGCAGTTCGGCCGACTGTCCTGTGCTCGCGCATACGCGCGATGAGGTTTCGCTGGGGGCCCACGACAGCCGTCACGCCCCACGTAACCCGCACCCTTAAAAATCTCTAGAGCGGGAGTCAGACAAAGGGCCCAGTCGTCCACGGCCGGCCGGACCAGACCTGGATCAAGCCCCTGATCGGGCGCCAGTTCCACAAGAGTTTCGTCCTCTCCGGGATCGCGCAGATGCTGCGGCGCAACGGGTGGAGTCCCCAGGCCATCCAGCCGGCGGTCGACGCCATCGCCGAGACCCTGACCTCCTGGCGGAACTCCACGCACCTGCTGCCCTGGCAAGTTCGCAACACGACCATCGACGTGCTGCTGAGCAACAACAGCCCTTACCTCCACGACCTCCGCGAACCGTTGCTGGAAGAGCTCCTGGAGCACTACCGCGCCACCAACGCGACAGGACGGCGACGGGGCTTGTTCAAAATCTCCCGGGTCCTGGCCGACAAGGGCATTATCTCCTCGCCCTTGCGCACCAACCAGGACAAGGCCGGACCCGAGTCGGCAGCCCTGGCCACGGTCCCGCCTCCTTGGCGGGATGCGGCTCTGCGGTGGATGCGGCTGGTCACCCACGAGCCCGGAACGAAGCGGTCGATGCTCTCCGCCATCCTGGTCGCCGGCCGCTGGGCAGCAGAAAGGCACCCCGAGGCCGTCGCTCCGGAGCACTGGACGCGCGACATCGCGGCGGAGTACATCGCCGACACGATGACCGCGAACGTCGGTCAGTGGGCCGGGCACAGCCGCAACCGCGCCCGCTTCGGCCAGCCGCTGAGCCCACGCGGGAAGGCGACCAGAATCGACAGCGTCCGCGGCTTTTTCAACGACCTGATCGAATGGGAGTGGATCAAGCCTCGGTTCGACCCGCGACAGGTGCTGAGCATGCCGCTGTCGCTACGGGCCCTGATGGGCCCGAATCCGCGGATCATCGACGACGCGACCTGGGCCAAGCTCATGGCCGCCGGGCTGACGCTGAACAGCGAGGACCTCAAGCCCTACGGCACCCCCAGGGCCCGCTCCGCGGGCTGGCAGGCGACCTACTACCCCGTCGAGATGGTCCGGGCCATGGTCGGCGTCTGGCTGTTCGCCGGATGCCGCATCGACGAACTGCGCCGCCTGGACCTGGAGTGCATCACCTGGGACGAGGGAACCCACGAGCGAACCGGGGAGACCTACCCGATCTGCCTGCTGCACATCCCCCAGAACAAAACCAGCGGGCCCTTCGCCAAACCCGTCGACCCGCTGGTCGGGGAACTGATCGACGCCTGGAAACTCGTCCGCTCACCTCAGCCGGACCTCGCGGACCGCAAGACCGGCCTACCCCGCCAACACCTGTTCTGCCACCGCGGCCAGCTGGTCGGGAGCGCCTACCTCAACGAGAACATCATCCCGGCCCTCTGCCAGAAGGCCGGCATCCCCACCGAAGACTCCCGCGGCGCCCTCACCAGCCACCGGGCCCGCAGCACCATCGCCACCCAGCTCTTGAACGCCCGCGACCCCCTCACCCTCGGCGACCTGCAGCAATGGCTCGGCCACAAGCATCCCGCCAGCACCCGCTACTACGCCAAGATCCTCCAGCGAACCCTGACCGCCGCCTACCGGAAAGCCGACTACTTCGCCCGCAACATTCGCACCATCGAGGTCCTCATCGACCGCGACAGCATCCTCACCGGCGCCGCCGCCGGCGGCGAACAGCCCTGGAAGTACTACGACCTCGGCGACGGCTACTGCAGCTACGACTTCTTCGCCAAGTGCCCCCACCGCATGGCCTGCGCTCGGTGTCCCTTCTACGTCCCCAAGGAATCGACCAAGGGCCAGCTCCTCGCGGTCAAGGACGGCATCAACAAGATGCTCGAACAGGTCAACCTCACCGACGACGAACGTGAAGCCCTCGAAGGCGACCGCGACGCCGTCACCGCCCTCGTCCAGAGACTCGCCGACATCCCGACTCCTGCCGGGCCCACGCCCAAAGAACACGGAGCAGGGTCTGCCTTCATCCCCCTCACCCAGCTCACGGACACCGTCGCGCGGCAAAAGGACGCCACGTGAGCGAGTGACTTGACCAACCACCAACGTCGCATCGCGACGCCATCGCCCGTCAGCTACCGCGTACTGCCGTCGTCAAGTCCAGCGATGACTCTTACGTCCCCTTCGGACATGCCCAGAACCTTGGCAATCTCCTGGGTGAGAAGCGGCTCCGGGTTATGCCTGCCTCTGCGGAGCATGTGGATGGTGGACATCGATTGTGCGGTTTCCATGGCCATCGCCTTGACCGGGATTCCGCGCAGGTCCATCAACCCGGTGAGCATCCTTGCGAACGGATGTGGCTCCAGCTGCCCAGCAGGGGCAACGGCAGGACCGAGGATCACGTCGCCGATCTTGGCCTGGAATCGGAGCAGTTGGTCACCCGCAAACCCGACCTTCGCAACGAAAGGCAGGACCTCGCCAGCGCTGGAACCGACCGTGCCCGGCACGGACACCTCCGTGAACCTTGAAGGGTGGCTGTGGTGATCGCTTTCGATCTCCAGGGGAAGACCCGGCTCGATATCGCGGACCTTCCAGTCGCGGTTCCACCAAGGAAGTTCCAGCAGCACCTCGTTGAAGAAGGGCGGCAGAACGGTGAGATCCACCGGGTTCGGAGGGTGTTTCTGACCTCCCCAGATGACATCAGGCCAGTACCTCAGTGCCGCGATCACATCCACCGTCAGGGTGCGGTTGGCAATCTCCATGGCCACACTCTCCCACCAGGCGACGGAGCCGTCTCCCCTGATCAGGCGAACGTTATCTACCGCGGCACGAGTCTCATCAGGGCTGGTCGTCCACTTCTGCGATGAGCTCCGCCACGGTGGCACCCGGGCTCACTCGAACATCGAAGTTGTAGCCCTGATCGCAGAACACCAAGTCGACGGAGTCCGGCATCCACTGGCGCAGCAAGCATGCGAGCTGCGCGGAGTCCGCCAGGGCCGAATCCAAGTAGAGGCCCGTTGCATCTTCCGGCATGAACACCTCACCCGGACCTTCATCCGTGCAGAAGCTCCAGCTGAAGGCACATGCCTCGCTGCGTCGCGTCGGGTCGCCTTCAGCCTCCGGCCAAAGGTCCGTGATCGCGGCAGTCACGACAGCTGAGCCGACCCTCCAAGTGGTGGTCAACCCATCGAAGAACGCCATGAACGCAGCCATGCCGCGTGTCTACCACGTCCGTCTCATCCACTCCACGCGGGCTTCGCCTGCCACAGACGAAAGGTCACAACCCTGTCTCGATTCTCAATAACTTGCCCGTTCTCCGGTGTCTGTGCCTCCCGCGACCGCCACGAAGAGCGGCTGCGCGCCCACCCGCACGTCGCCGCCGACGTGCTGCGCATGGAGTACGTCTCGATGGCGCTCAGCTTGTTCTTTATCTACCAAGACCTTCCGGGTCTGCCGATGGCTTTGAGGGTCTCGGGGCGTTTGACGGTCTTGCCCACGTCGTAGCGGGGTGCGGGACGGCGGTTCTTGGTTCCGGGCGGCCGTCCGGGACCGGTGCCGCGCGGTTGGGGAACACGGGCGGGGCAGAGCAGGTGGGCTCGGATGTTCCTGAACCCTCGGCGGACCCGGGCAGGGGTGAGGCGTTCGGGCTTGACCGGCTTCTCCCAGGGGCGACGGAGGTCGGCGGCGAGCGGTCGGGCGAGGCGGAGCTGGGTGTGGGCGACGACCAGGAGCCAGGTCCAGCGGTCCGCCGCCTCAGGAGTACGGATCTTCGGAGTGGTCCAGCCGAGCGTCTGCTTTCCGAACCTGAAGGTGTGCTCAAGATCGAACCTCCTGAGGAACACCTGCCACCACAGGTCCACGTCGGCTGGGGCGGCGCCGGTCTTCGAGGACCACAGCCAGACCGGCGGGGCCTCCCGGTCCTTCGAGAGGTGCTCGACCTTCAACCGGATCAAGGTGCCCTCGACAATGGGAAGTTCACCGTCGTGCTCGAGCCAGGCCGAGCGGTGGGTCAGCCGCGGGTGGACCCGGTCCCACGCCTGAGCCTCGGCCTTGCCGTAGTTCACCGTGTCGGTGGCCGTGGTGATCGCTGCCTCGGGCCAGGTCTCCGGTTTGGCGAAGCGGAACTCCGGCCCGTGCTTGGGCGGGTGGCCGCCGCGGGGATGGGCGCGATGGAACTCCTCACGCGAGGGTGCAGGACAGCGCATCACCCGGTCCGAGCGGACCCGGCCGACCAGTTCGACGGGAAGGTCCCGCAGGACCCAGGCCAGGCGGGTGACGTCATAGCCGGCGTCCATGACGATTGTGATGTCCGGGTCCCCGGACTGCCATTGGCTGGCCGCGACGAGCCGCTCGACCACGGCCCTCAGCTGGGCGGCGGTAACCGCGGTCGCGTCGTCCTCAGGTCCGAGCCGGACCACGTCCAAGATCCCTGTCCATGACGTGGCCCCAGGCTCCAAGACGGCGACGAAGGAGTACGGCCAGCCCGGGATGAACTGCGAAGCCGTTTTCGCCCGCCCGTAGACGTGGCAGAACAGCCTGTCCGCAGAGCATGGCGCGTCCGACCGCAGCCACGGCGACACATCGACCGCCAGCACCAGACGTCGGTCTTCGAATCGGGGCAGCGGCAGCCCGGCGAGCAAAGTGCGCAGCCGCTCGATGTCGATCCGGCCGCGGTTGAGAGCGCCGTACAACGCTCCGTGACCACGCCGGTGCTCGGGCACCAGCGTCAACTCCACCGGCGAGAGGACCGGCCCGTCGACGCACAGCAGCGCGTCGGTGAGCTCGAACAGTTCGTCACGCAGGGCGGTCAGACACTCGTAGAACTCGCCCCGGAAGCGTGACGCTTCCGCGAACGCTTCGCGCCGGACATCACGGCACACCACACTCATGACAACGGCCTTCGGTTGATCCCGTACCTCTGTGACGGAGCACAGGATCAAGCGAAGGCCGCCCTCACGTCCGGCGAATGCCCAGGTGAGCGACATAGTTCGAGTCGCCATTCGAGACCGGAAGAAAAAGAACAAGGTTAGAGGATGTTCCAGCGCATGGAGGTCTGCTCCTGGTGCAGTCCTTCGATGCGGCGCTCCACCTCGCTGCGTGTGTGAGGCGCTTGGGTGATCTTGCGGGCATTCGTTGCGATCATCCGCAGCTCGCGCAGGTCCCGGATCACGGGGAAGCCGGGCCACGTGGTGATGTCGAAGCCGTAGGAGTCGACGAACGGCTGGTACTGCCCGGCCCCGTGCCTGAATCGCCGACAGTGGATTTCGATGGTCGCGAGATCCCATTCGCGGCGCCCGCGGGTCACCGTGTCCCAGTCGCACAGAACGGCTGCGGCGCCAGCGTGGAGGGCGTTCCGATGCTGTGGGTCTCCCTGGATCACCGTTTCGGGGAAGAGGAAGTCGATCTCGTCAAGCTCTTTGGCCAGTCGCTCAAGGCGTTCGTTGAGGAAGGCACGGGTCTCTGCCGGCAGTACGTTGGCCGCCGCAATTGACCTGCCGATGGCCGCGATGGTGTCGTGCTCGGGGAGCTGCATGGGCGGAGCGGGCAGGTTATGCAGTGCCAGGAGCGGTTCAGCGAGCTGCTGTGCGGTCACCGGCTCCTCAGGCTGCGGCAGGTGTGTCCAGAAGGTGGCGGAGTGGCCATCTACGACGGTGGGCTGTGTCACGTCGTGGAGGGGGGAGGTAGGGAAGCCGAGGTCCATCAGCCACTGGACGAACCGCACCGTTCGTTCAACGTCCTCGTACCGGGAGCCGCGGCGGGCGATCTTGACGACCACGGGATCGTGGCGGAGGCGCACAACGGCGTTGGTGTGTCCGCGGAGTACCTCAGCTCCTTCGCTGTCCAGGCCGACGGCCTCGCAGGCCTGCTGGAGAACGTGACGCATTTCCGTCTCGCTGTAGCCGCCGTAGGTTGGCGCTGGTGCTGTCATGGGGCCAAGGCTGTCTGATGAGCGGTCGGACTGTCACAACTCCAAGAGTTCACGCAGTCCCATCGCGGCGCGGGTTCGGCTATTGGCTCCGGGAAGTTCTTCTATGACGCGACGTGCCCTAGAAGGCCGATGAAGATCTTGTTGAGAGGCTGTCCGGTCGTAGGCTGGGCGGTCCTTTGGTCTATGTGGTGGCCGGGTTGATCGTCCAGGTGTTGCCTGTGCGGGTGAGTCCGAGGTTGATCAGTCGGCGGAGGTTGAGGGCGGCTGCTCGGGTGTGGAGCCAGGCGTCGTTGGCGATGGTGCCGCGGTAGCGGAGTTTGCGGTTGCCGTGTTGGACGAGCCAGGCGACGGCGCGTTCGACCGGTGGTCTCCAGCGGCGGTAGTCGGCTTGCCAGTCGGGGTCGGAGGCGGCCTGGCGGCGGGCGGCTGCGAGCAGGTCGTGGTGCGGGCGGATGGTCAGGATGCGGCCGGCCTTGGCCTTGGTGCACCGCTCGCGCAGGGGACATCCAGTGCATAGGTTCCCGAAGGCCGCCTTGCGCTGGTTGTGCTGTCCGCCGGGGTGCGACAGGGCGACGGTGTGTCCAGCGGGGCAGGTCACCGTGGCGGCGGCGGTGTCGATGGCAAAGTCGTCCAGAGTGAAGCCGCCGGGGACGGCCGCCCGTAGCGGAGCGGGTTTGAGGAATAGCCGGTGCCCTGCCTCTGCAAGGGTCTGGCGGGCCTCGCCGGTGGAGTAGGCGGTGTCACCGAAGGCGTCCACCGGGGTGTCCTCGTCGGTGAGGAGCTCAAGACCCACAGCGGCCTCGTGGTGCTCGGGCCCGGCGCCGGGCCGCAGGGCGACGGCGGTGTATAACCCGGTCTCGGGCTCGATGGCCAGGTGGGCCTTGTATCCGTCCTGCTGGTGGGTGCGGGTCTTGTGGATGTGCCGGGCCTCGGGGTCGACGGTGGAGACCATCCGGCCTGGGGCAGTGCCCCGGGTGATGCGCCAGCGCCCGTCGCGGCCGTCGGAGTCCTCGGCAGGTTCGACGTCTTGCCCGGCGACCAGGGCCAGGATGCCCACCGCGTTCGCGGCTTTCTCGCCCAGCTCCTGCTCGGGCAGGTGCCCGAGCAGCCTGAGCGCGTCACCGACCAGGGCGTCGACGAGGGCGGCGCGGGCCTGCTCGTCATTCCAGGCGATCCTTGGTTTGCCCGGGTCGCTGTAGTCATGCGCGGTGCACTGCACGGCTGCCACCCGGTCAGCTCCCGGGACCTCCCGGATTACCGCGCGGACGGCGGCGATGATCTGGGTGACGGTGTCCTGTGTGGCGACCGCGTCGTCCAGAACGGTGGAGTCCAGCGCCCGCCGGTGCTTGCCCTTGAGGACCCCGGTGGCCTGCACTACCTCGCGCACGGCCTCAAAGACCCGGTTCGGGCGGGCGGAACGGCCCAGGCGGCGGCGGAAGTAGGCCAGCAGCGACGGGTCGAACGCCATATCGTGCAGGCCCACCGACGGTGATCGTCAGACCGCGGTCAAGGGGCGCTTCCGCACGGTGGCCCCGGCCCGTACGCCTCGCGCGTGCAGGCCGGACCTGTCACCGATCCGGCCGTGATGGCCGGAGAACCCCGAGGATCCGATGACCACCGCACCCATCCCGCAGACCCCGTCGGCTCCGGCGAACACCGCTGTGACGGTGAGCCCCGCTGGGCGCCCTGCGGCGAGCCCCACGCCCAGCCCCGCAACCCCGAGCCGCCGACTGAGCGTTGTAGCTGATCAGGCCCCTGATTCACCTGCCCTGGCCGGTTGCAACTCCTCTTCTCCTAGTACTGATGTACCTGGAGAAGCGTCCCGGCACCGGAGGAAGGCGGCGGCGAAGGCCGGCGCGGACATCCGCGGCGAGGTCCTGCTGACCCTCGCCCAGCTGCGCCTGGCCACACCCCGCCAGCTGAAGGCCCTGCTGCTGTCGCACCAGCAGGGCACCGACCACGTACGCCGGGCGCTGCGCAACCTGCTCGACGAATCCCCGGCCCTGGTCGGCCGGACCCACCGCGCCCAGCAGAGCTACTGGTACTGCACCCCGGCGGGCCTCGCCGAAGCCGCGGCCTCCGGTGAGCTCGCGCCGACGGTGGGCCGGACCACGGGCAGGCGCGCGGCCAGCAAGACGGGCCTGCGCGAGCACGGCCTCGCCCTGGTCGACACCGTCGTCGCCTTCGACCAGGCGGAGGTGGCCGACCACGCGGACTGGCGGGTGGAAGTCGCCCACCCCACTCCGGCCGGGAACCTGGTCCCCGACGGCGTGGTGCTCCTGGCCGACGGCTCCAGCGCGTTCCTGGAGATCGACCGCACCATGTCCTACGCCCGCCTGGTCGCCAAGCTGGAGCGCTACGACGCCTACCGCAACGCCCCGGCCGCCGGCCGCGGGAACGCCGCCCGCGCGCCGCGTAGCCACTGGCAGGAGACCTACGCCGGGCCGTCCCTGGAGCGGCCCTTCCCGGCGGTGCTGTTCGTCTTCGCCCCGGCCCCGCGCCGCGCGGCCCCGGCCACGAGGGAGGCTGCCTTCCACGAGCGGGCCCGCCGGGTGGGAAGCGTGAACTACCGGCTCACCGTGGCGACCACGACCCTGCCCCGGCTGACCCGCGACGGGGCCGGCGCTCCGGTGTGGCGGGTCGTCGGCAACGGCCACGGCGAGGAACGCTGCGCCCTGGTCGCGCTGCCGAAGGCGCGATGAGACCGTGGGCCCGGCCCGCCGCGCCGACATGGGTGCGCGGGTCAGGGCCGGGGATGCCCTCTTCGCAGGGTCCTGCTCACGCCGCCTGGCCAACCTCGGTTACGCGCCACACAGTGACTGGCGGCTAACGGACCAGGCGTGCCGGGTCGATGTCGAGGGGGAACGGTTCGGTCAGGGCCGTGGTCCGACAGCCTGCACGAGGCGGTCCCGGTAGGCGCCGTTCTCCAGGTGGCCGAGGTAGAGACGGGGCGCGGGTTCGAGTTCCAGGCGCCAGTAGTGCGGGATGCCCGCAGCCGCGTACAGGGCGGGCTTCATCTTCCGGTCCGTGAGGGCGAGGCGATCTCGACCACAATGAGGACACTCACCAAAATGTGATAGATGGTGCGAACTGCACGCGCATGCGATCTTTACATGTGCTCGCATCAAGAACTTGGCTTGAAATAACACACGCCACAGGGAACCCATCTGCACCACCAGCACCACACGAACAAGATCCCCCAACGAGTGTCCGAGAATTGGACGCCGATCGCCCGTGCGCTTGGTCGCTTCCCCGTGGCGCTCGGCCTCCAACCTGGGTGGCCGATCCAGTCTGCATCCCGTGACATCCAGCCCGCGTACACAGGCACGCCCCCGCACGCACCGGCTGAAGCGCGGCGACTCGAACCGTTCGCGCCAGCACGGAGCGGCGCCCGTGGCAGCCCCGGCGCCCGCAGTTGAAGGCGTTGACGGCCAAAGAGGCTAGCCTGCAGCAGCGCTGCCCGACTGTTGCGACGCCCCTGTCGGGATGCATAGGTGAAGTCACAAGCCCCTCGCAACGACTCCCTGGTGACTGGGAGTCGATAAACCACCTCACGTGATCCCGTGCCGCCGGGTTCATCGACGGTGGGGGATCTTGTTCGTGTGGTGCTGGTGGTGCAGATGGGTTCCCTGTGGCGTGTGTTATTTCAAGCCAAGTTCTTGATGCGAGCACACGTAAAGATCACATGCGTGTGCAGTTCGCATCATCTATCACATTTTGGTGGTGGGTTATTTTCCGTCCTGCTGCCCTAACTGTGGGTCAGCTTTGTGGGGGGTTTCAGAACTGATGAATCGAAGGTTGACGGCCTGGCACCGTGGTGCCCGGTCGGCTCCAGGCGTGTGGAGACGCAGGACCGCCGCGTCTCTCGCCTTGACCATGGCGATCACGTTGCTGCAGGACGGGGAAACGGCACTGGCCGGCCCGTCTGACATCAAAATGCCGCTGAAGCAGTCGCGGCAGTATGCGACTTCGGCGAGCGACATTCCGTCGGCTCGTGTCCTGGCCCGTTTGTCGGGCAAGCGTGTCGAGGCTCTGTCCGAGCGGACTGAGTCGTCGACTACGTGGGTGAACAAGGACGGGTCGCTCACGTCGGAGATCGCTGCCGGCCCCGTCCGTTTCAAGGATGACTCCGGACAGTGGCGCGATGTTGATGTGGACCTCGCGGCCCTGTCCGACGGGTCGGTCGAGCCAGCAGCGCATCCAGGCGGTCTTCGCCTGTCCGGGAAGTCCGGCAGGAAGGCGTCCTCGCTGAAGGATGCTCAGACAGCCGTGGCCACCGACCTGGTGACGCTGGGTGAGGGCGAAAAGCAGATCACTCTGCAGTGGAGGGGTGGACTGCCCGCTCCGAAGCTCGACGGCACCCGTGCCACGTACGCCAACGCCGTGCCGGGTGCAGACGTCGTCGTCGAGGCGACCCGTACCGGGTTCGAGCAGTTCGTGGAGGTGAAGAGCAGGCCCGCGGCCGGCTTCTCCTACACGCTCCCTCTCAGGTCAAAGGGCCTGAAGGTCGAGCAGCAGAACGACGGCAGCCTCCTCTTCACCGACAAGAAGTCGAAGAAGACCGCGGTCATGCCGGCACCCGTCATGTGGGACGCGAGCGTCGACAAGGTTTCGGGTGAGCACACCCGGCGTGCCCGTGTCGCGATGAAGGTCGTCAAGGCCAGGGGCGGCGTGGACCTGGTCCTCACGCCGGATGCGCAGTTCCTGGCGGACCCGAAGACGACGTACCCGGTCACGGTCGACCCCTCGACGTCGGCGCTGGGGAACCTGTTCGACACGTATGTGCAGCAGGGCGAGACCGTCGACTGGTCGTCCGACACCGAGCTCGACCTCGGCAACCCGGGCACGACGAACTCGAACGGCACACCGCGTACGGCGCGTTCGTTCATCACGTGGAACACCGCGCCGATCTCTGACGCGCTGGTGTCGGACGCGAAGCTGAGCCTGTGGAACTTCCACTCCGGCAACACCGCCTGCACCGCCGAGCCCTGGGAAGTGTGGTCGACAGGCAAGGCGTCCACCGCCTCACGCTGGACCTCGCAGCCGGCCTGGACAGCGAAGAAGGCCCACTCCACCGAGACCAAGGGCAACGCGGGCTGCACCGCGGCTCCTGACGGCTGGATCAACGCCGACGTCACCGCCCTCGTTCAGGAGTGGGCCTCGGCAAAGAACTCCACCTCCGGCATGGGCCTGCGCGCCACCAGCGAGACGCTGACCGCGCAGTGGAAGCGGGTCAACTCCGCCAACAACGCGTCCAACCCGCCGAAGCTGGTAGTCGACTACAACTACCGTCCTCGCACCGGCACCAAGCAGGAAGCCGGCCCGCCGTACTCCTCCTACGGCGGCGCCTACACGGTCAACACCGTGACGCCGACGCTGCGGGACACGTTCGTCGACTCCAACGGCGACAAGGTCAACGGCACCTTCCAGATCTTCGACAGCGCCACCGACAAGCAGGTCGGCGACGTCATCGTCTCCAAGTACGTGCCCTCCGGGCAGCCCGCCCCGGTCGTCGTACCGGCAGGCGTGCTGACGAACGGCAAAACGTACAAGTTCCGCAGCAGCCCGTACGACGGGACCCACTACAGCCTGGGCTGGTCGGAGTGGAAGACCTTCACGGTCGACACCACCTCGCCCATCGCACCGACGGGCGTCACCTCGACGGACTACCCGACCACGGCCTGGGTCAAAGGCGCGAGCCAGGCCGGCACCTTCACCGTCACACCGAACGGCACCGACCACAACTGGCTCGAGTGGTCCCTGGACGGCTTGACCTGGATCAAGGCCGCCACCGGCGGCTCCACCGCCGCCAAGGCCATCTCCGTCACCCCGCCGAAGAACGGCACGCACACCCTCCAGGTCCGGCAGGTCGACAAAGCGGACAACAAGTCCGAGTCCATCTCGTACACCTTCCACGCCGGACCGGGCGGCTTCGTCCAGCCGGCCGCAGGCGAGCGCACCGCGCGCCGACTGCCCCTGGCCGCCGAGGCCGACGGCACGAAGTACAACGCGGTGTCCTTCTCCTGGCGCCGCTCCGAAGCCGACCCCTGGCAGCCGATCCCGGCCGGGCAGGTGACCTCCGGCGGCACGGCCCTGACCGCTTGGCCGGTGCCGATGAGCGGAGGCAAGAACGCCGCGCTGGTGTGGAATGCCACCGACACCGTCAACCCTGACGGCAGCATCCAGATCAAAGCCGACTTCACCGGTCCGGACTCCGCGTCGGGCAGCACTCAGCCCCTGACAGTGGTCGTCGACCGCAACGCCTCCGGCGCCGCCTCGACCGATGTGGGTCCCGGTTCGGTGAACCTACTCACCGGCGACTTCACGTTGTCGGCCACGGACGCCTCCGCGTTCGGCCCCTCCCTGTCGCGTGCGGCTTCCTCCCGCACGCCCGACAAGGGGGCCAAGCAGCAGGGCCAGGCGCCGATCTTCGGTAAGGAGTGGGTCGCCGGCGCCGCCGCCGAGACAACGCAGTCCGACTACTCACACATCCGTCGTATCTCCGACACCGCAGTCGCCATCATCAGCTCCGAGGGAGACGAGACCCACTTCACCTCAAACGCGGCGAAGACCGCGTGGATCCCCGAGCCCGGCGCTGAGGACCTGACCCTCAAGGGCAGTGTGACGGGAACGTTCACGCTGTCCGACAGCGAGGGCACGCTCACCGTGTTCACCAAGCCTGACGCCTCCGCCACCACGTGGCAGGTCTCCAGCACTCTGGTGGAGGGCGTGTCCAACTCCACCATCACTGTGATCTCTGAGACGGTCACTTTCGACGGCAAGAAGCTGGCTCGCCCGAAGCGGGTCATCGCGCCGACCTCGGCCGTTGCCACCTCCGCTTGTGCGGCCGACGTGGCCACCAAGGGCTGCCGCGTCATGGAGTTCGTCTATGCGACGTCCACTACCGCCACCGCGGGCGCGTTCGGTGACGTGGCCGGTCAGGTGATGGAGGTCCGCCTGTGGACGACTGCCCCCGGCGCTGCCGCAGCGACCTCGAAGTCCGTGCAGACGTACGTGTACGACGACTCCGGCCGTCTGCGCCAGGCGTGGAACCCGCAGATCAGCCCGCCGCTGAAGACGGAATACGGCTACGACGGCGCGGGACGCGTCACCACGCTCACTCCGCCCGGTGAACTGCCCTGGACGTTCACGTACGGCAAGGCCGGAAACGCCGCCACAGCCGGTGACGGCATGCTCCTCAAGGTGTCCCGGTCTGGCCTGAAGCAGGGCACTACAGATGTCCAGGAGGGCACCGCCACCACCAGCGTCGTCTACGACGTGCCGCTGACCGGCACCGCCGCCCCGTACAAGATGAGCGCCGCGGATGTGAAGGGATGGGGCCAGCTGGACGCGCCGACTGACGCGACCGCTGTCTTCCCCGCCGACGCGATCCCGGCAGGGGCTTCCGGCAACGCTCTGACCGCGGCCGACTACAAGCGGGCCGAGGTGTACTACCTCGGTGCGTCCGGCCGTCAGGTCAACTCGGCCACTCCCGGCGCTCACATCGCCACAACGGAGTTCGACCGCTTCGGCAACACCGTCCGTGAACTCTCGGCAGCCAATCGGGCAGTGGCCCTCAGCATCAGTGCCGCAGACCGCGCCGTGCTGGACGACCTGGGTATCGCCTCGCTGCCCACGGCCGAGCGGGCGAACCACCTGGCTACCACCTCGGTGTACAGCGAGAGTGGTACACGTGAGCTAGAGAAGTTCGGGCCGCTGCGCCGGATCGACCTGACCGCCGACCTCAAGTCCGGTACGACCACCCTCGTCGCCGCCGGCACCTCGGTGACCGCACGCAGCTGGGTCGTCAACGAGTACGACATGGGCCGGCCCACAGACGGCACCGCCAACGTCAATGACCAGATCACCAAAAGCACCGCCGGTGCCCAGCTCCGCGAACACCCCGGCATCCAAGCGGAGACCCGCACGTCCCAGATCTCCTACGACTGGGCCAAGGGCCTGCCGACCAGGACCGTCCACGACCCCAGCGGTCTGGCCATCACCACCACGACCGAGTACGACACCCAAGGCCGCATCACCAAGCAGCTTCTACCCGGTGCCGCGGGTACGGACGCCGCTACCCGGGTGACCACCTATTGGTCCGCCACAGGCACCGGCACCTGCCAGGGCCGACCGGAGTGGGCCGACCTGGTCTGCTCCACCGGCCCGGCCGGTGCCATCACCAGCGGCGGCACGAACCCCTCTCAGCTGCTCACCACAACCACCGAGTACGACTGGTGGGGCAAGCCGTCCAAGGTGACGGAGACCGCCAACGGATTCACCCGAACGACGACGACGACGTACGACAACGCCGGCCGGCAGACGAAGGTCGCCATCACCGGTGGCGTCGGCCAAGCGGTGCCGGAGTCCTCGACCGAGTACGCCCCGGCCACAGGCCAGGCCGTCAAGACGACGTCGCCCACCGGCGGCACCATCACCAGGGCACACGACAAGCTTGGCCGCCTCGTCTCGTACACGGACGCCGACGGCGGCGTCACCGCGACCGAGTACGACCTGCTCGACCGCCCGGTCAAGACCACGGACAACACCCCGTCCACCGTCACCTACGCCTACGACCACTCGGCTGAGCCGCGCGGCATGGCGACGAAGACCACGGACTCCATCGCCGGTGTCTTCCAGGCCACCTATGGCGCGGACGGCTCCGTCAACACGCAGAAGCTGCCCGGCGGCTACACCCTGCGGCAGACAGAGGACACAACCGGCGCACTTGTCGAACGTACCTACACCCGCGACAGCGACGGTGTCAGTGCGCTGACCGACACGGTCACCCGCTCCGTGTTCGGGCAGGTGGCGACCCACGCGGGCTGGTCCGATCAGTCCTACGCGTACGACAAGGCCGGGCGACTCATCACCACTGAGGACACCGCTGACACCGTCTGCACCAAGCGGACATACAGCTTCGACGCCCGCAGCAACCGCAAGTCCCTCACCACCGCGGCCGGCGCCCCCGGTCTGGACTGCCCCACCACAGGAGGCACTACCACCACCCACACCTACGACAGTGCCGACCGCCTCGTCGACACGGGCTACACCTACGACGCCTTCGGCCGCACCACCACGGCGCCCGGCAACGGCACGGTCGGCTACTACGCCAACGACCTCGCCTACCAGCAGACCGCCAACGGAACGCGCCAGACCTGGCAGCTCGACGCCAGCCTGCGCTTCCGCTCCTGGAAGACCGAATCCGGCAGCGGCTCCGCCTGGACCCAGACCGGCTCCAAAGTCAACCACTACGACAGCGACGGCGACAGCCCCCGCTGGATCACTGAGGACACCGCCGCCACCGGCGCGCTGACGCGCATGGTCACCGGCCCCGACGGCCGACTGGCCGCCACCACGGCCAAGACCGGCAGCACGGTCCTGCAGCTCACCAACATCCGTGGTGACGTCGGCCTGCTTCTCCCGCTGGACGCCGGCGTCGCGCCCACGGTGCTCGACGCCGACGAGTACGGAAACCCCCGAGCCGGTCAGGCAGAAGCCCGCTACGACTGGCTCGGCGCTCACCAGCGGTCCGGTGAGACCGTGACCGGACTCACCCTCATGGGCATCCGGCTGTACAACTCGGGCACAGGGCGCTTCCTGTCGATTGACCCCGTCAACGGCGGCAGCTGCAACAGCTACGACTATGTATGCGCCGATCCCGTCAACATGCTCGACCTCGACGGACGCATGACCGCCCTGGCGCTCGTCGGTGCCGCGGGACTAGGAGTGAGCGCCGGCACGGTCCTCACCACCATCGGCGTTGCTGCCGTCCTGGCCATCATCGCCCTCATCTGGTGGAAGGGGAAGGCCTGGGCCATCCGCCAGGTCAAGATCCTCTGGGCGAAGGCATCCAAGAAGTCCGGCAAGGAACGCGCCACTGATGCCCCGAGTTTCGTCAGGGGTAAGAATAAGATCCCTGGAAAGTCGGCGGAGCAGTCGGCGATCGAATACTTCAAGAGAGCGTTCGGTCGGCCCCCTACAAAGCAGGAGAAGGGGCCAGGCGGGCCTATCAATAAGGCCAAGAAGTATCTCGAACGAAAGTAATCGACACCCATAGAATGTCCGGGGGCGTGCGCTGGTCACGCCCCCGGACGCATATGATTTTAAGGAGGCGTAAGCAATGGCGAATGACCCTGCACCTGGCAATGAAGTGTTTATTCTGTGGCATGCTCGGCATCTCATTCTGGAGGAGGACGGCCGAACGATCCACCGGGATCCGGACGGCGAGATCCATGTAGATGAGGAGGAATGGAGGATCATCGGCGTCTATGCCGACAGGGCGGCGGCCGAGGCGCAGAGAGAGACGTCTATGGTGCTTCCAGGATTTCGAGACGAGCCCGTTTGCTTTGACATTTCACCCTTGGTTATCGACCAAGACGAGTGGGTCGACGGGTACTTCACAGAGTACCCGGACGGACGGCAGCAGGACTGAATCAGCCTCCGGTCGAACGAAGAAGGGTTACAATGAACCAGACTTTCTACCTCTTGGTGCACAGGCATCACATTTCTCTTGATCCCGAGGACGTTGCATCCGATTTCATGGAAGACGGTGAACCGCTCTTCTGGGACGACAGTGAGGACAGCTTCAAAGTCCTCGGTCTGTATGCCAGTAGGAAGCTGGCCGAAGAGCGTATCGAGCGAGCACGGCCCCTGCCTGGGTTCAGGCGATCTCCGGAGGGATTCCGCGTGCATGAGTACACCCTGGGACAGGCCCATTGGCTCAATGGGTTTCGTACTGGCGAACGAAGCGAAGGCTGAAGCAGCCCCATGGAGGCATAGCCGATCTCCTGGCAGACATCACCTGCTCGGAGGCTGACTTCTGATGCGCTCAACGCCATGCGCCGGGAGTGGGCGAACCGCGGAGCTCGGCGAGGAGTGCGACCTGAGGGGACCATCCCCGCGGGTGCGGGGAGCAGCGATACAACACGCTGGAACCCAAGATCTTCAAGGGTTCATCCCTGCGGGTACCGGCACAACAGCCTGAACCGGTGTAAGACGTTTATCCTCGCAGGTCACCCGACCTGCTGATCTGCGGTTCTTCCCGGGACGGCGGAGGCGGCCGTTCTCCACGCTTCGAGATGTCGAGTAACGAAGCACAAGAGAACGGCCGCTGCCGTGAGTCTCCCAGTCGACGCGCCCGTAGGCGGCGCGTTGGGCATCTTGTCCCGCTTTCGGGTCGAGTTCCACGAATGCCTCTACGCCCGAGCGGACGCGCTCTTCGAGCTCACGGACGCGGTGCTGTGCACGGACGGACCGGTGAAGACCCTGGTCGAGCTGTCGCTGGCGCTCGAGTACCGGCGCGGACATGGCGCGCTGTACGCGGCTCTGGACTGCGGTTGGCTGGAGCCGACGCGGTTGCGCCGCGCGCTGGCCGGCCTGCCGCTGCCGAAGCGGCCGACGGGCGGATCGTGCTGGCCGTGGCCGTGAGCAACTGGCTCCGCCCCGATGCCTCGACCAGCGACGATCGGCTGTTCTGCCACGTCTGCGGACGAGGCGACCGCAACACGGACCAGTTCGTGCCGGGCTGGCCGTACTCCTTCGTTGCCGCGCTGGAGTCCGGCCGCACCTCCTGGGTCGCGATGCTGGACGCCGTGCGCCTGGGGCCCGCCGACGACGCGACGCTCGTCACCGCCGTCCAACTGCGCCCCTTCGCCGTCCCTGGGAGCGACCCGCCGAGCCCGCCGCCTCACTCCCGCCCGCGTCCGCAGGGGGTTTCGCAACATCCGCGCGACGGCAGCCGCACCAAAACCGTCCCGGCCAGGCCCCGGCAGAAAGACGACCCGAAGAAGTCTCCGGCCATCACCGCACTCGAGGAGGTCCTGTACGAGGGACGCGCGGCCCGCATTAACGTCCTCTACAACGGCCGGGCCGCCGTCGGCGGCCTTGCCCCCGCCGCCCGCGAGCAGTTCGCCACCGTGATCCCGGCGCGGGCACCTGGCAGCAGCTCGCCCTGATAGTCGGCCCCGCCCCGAAGAACGCCCCGAAGAACAGCGCGCACCCGGGCCGTGTCCACGACGTCCACGACGGCACCGCCCGTCCGACGCAGGCACTGTTCATGACCGACACCGAAGCCGCCGACTGGCTCACCGCCACGGCGGCCGGAAAGGTGTACGGACCGCAGGGTCATCAGCGAACGGGGTCGGCCACCTGGCTGGCAGCGAGACCCGGTCTGCGGAAACCCGTGGGACCGGGCCGGTGATCCCGGCGAGCGCCTCGGTCTTGCGGCGGGGGCGGGCCAGGCGGCGCGACATGAGCGTGATGAACGCCCACTGGATGTGAGCTTCGGCGTGGGACATCAGTCGCTCGTAGTCCCTCGCGTTGCGCCGGGCCCGCATTGTCCATGAGTTTGACCGTTCAATCACCCACCTCTTGGGCAGCAGAACGAAGCCCTTGGCGTCCTTGGGGCGGGGGACGATCTTGATCGTGATGCCCAGGGTGTCCTGGGCCCAGGTGCTGAACTCTTCGCCTCCGTAGCCGTTGTCCGCCCAGACCAGGACGATTTCGGGGTGTTCGGTGTGGAGGCGGGCGAGCGGGATGCGTGCCGCGTCGCGGTCCTGGACGTCGGCAGGGGTGACGAGCAGGTCGACGAGCAGGCCGTCCTGGTCAACGAGGAGATGTCGCTTCCTGCCATTGATGTGTTTGTTTGCGTCGTATCCGCGTGTCGCGTTCGACACTGTTTCTGCACCTTTGACGGACTGGGAGTCCACGATCACCCGGACCGGCCAGGCACAGCGCTGACGGCGCAGCCGCAACCGTCGGCGGAGCTGGTCAAGGATCCGCTTGAGCGCGCCGGCCTTTGCCCAGCGGGCGAAGTAGCCGAATACGGTGCGCCACGGGATGCCGAAGTCAGCGGGCAGCGCCCTCCACTTCGCCCCGTTATCGGTGATGTAGCGGATGGCGTCGACCACGCGGCGCCGGGGCCATTTCTCCGGGGCCCCGCCCTTGGGGGTCTGGCAAGCGGGAGTGGGGAGGAAGCCCTTGAGCAGGGCCCATTCGACGTCACTGGTGTCGGAGGGGTAACGGTAGCGGGGCAGCAGCATGACGATGCCGGGCCGCGACCGGTGGATGGGCCAACTGCGGGGCGGTCGCGGCCCGATGCCTCTCGTGCTTCGGTTCACTCCAGATTGGCCAGCAGCTGAAGGGTGGATTCGATCGCACCCATCTGCGCCATGACCGTGCGGATGTAGGGATCGTTCGGGGTCTTCTTCTGGTGCGGGAGGAGGGTCCCGGCGACGAAGTTCTCCACCCGGTGGTGGACGGCCTCGAAAAACGCCCGTTCGTAGCCGATCCACACCTCCGGCGCGTCGTCCAGCATGCGGTATCCCCACTTCCGGTCCCAGGTCACGGGCGGAAGGCCCGTCGCGGCCGAGACCTGGCGCAGATGTGCGAGCCCGGTGTGGACCTGGGCGCGGGTGCGTTCGGTGGCGGCCATCAACTGGACGATGGTCAGGCCGGCGGGACGGGCTTCCAGCAGGGCGCTGAGGATGGCTTCGGCGTGGACATGAGCGGGGACTCCCCGCCCCATCGCCTACTCACCCGAGCCCTTCAGCAGCTTCTGAAGCTGCTCGTCGAGGTCGACCTCGCCGCGGGTGACGGCGTTCTCGATCCAGTCGGCTGCGGCGCGTACCCGCGAAAGCCCTCGCCCGATCGTCTCGCGTTCACCGTCGTCGTAGTGCTCGCCGCGCAGGTTCGGCACGATCCTCCCGGCCGTGGCCACGAACTGCGCGCAGGCCGCGACCAGGTCCATGAACTGGGCGCTGTGCTCCATGCGGTGCAGCTGCGGGGCGGCCTCCTCGTGCACGAACTGGGCCTGCTGACGGAACCGATCGAACTGCGCCTCATTAACGGCATGCCGGGCCGTGTCATCGGCCATGGCCTTCGAAGCAACTGTCGGACGGCGCAGGAAGTCGGCGGTCACCACCGCCGCGACCGCGTCGTCGCTGGCCAGGTCATGGATCGCCTCCACCTTCTCCTGGACGCTCTCCGGGGAGTCGACCTTCCAGCCCACCACCCGTTTCGCGCTGTCGTGCGTCCACCTCGCAGGGCCTCCCCGGGGATGGGGCGGGGGGGGTGTTGACCGCCTCGAAACGCTCCTGCTCATCAGGGATGCTCGCCAGGACCTTGTGGATGGTGTGCGAGACATCTGCCCGCCGGCGCTCCTTCGGCCAGCGCGAGGACACCCACCGGTAGCCGCGGACCGTCGTGTAGGCCAGGCCGACGTCTTCCGCGAACATCCGGATGGCCTCACTGACGGTGAACAGGTCGTCCTTCCCGGACGGATTCACACCCCCATACGAACGCATCGGCTCGATCTCCAGGGCCGCATCCCCAAGCCGCCACTGGACGCCGCTCATCGTGGCTACCCAGTCCCGCCCCAGCTTGACCAGCTCGTCGTAACGGTCCCGGGTCACACTCCCGATCATCGCGGACATCCGCACCCACCCCCACGGGCCCGGCGCGGCACCCTTCGTGCCGTCAACTTGCCGCAAACACCCGCCACTTGGCACCATCCGGCGGTGCTGGACCAGTCGCCAGGGCGCACCGGCCCGGCGCACGGAGCAGTCCTGCCACAGCAGAGCGCGCGGTCTCACACCCCGCCTCGCCCCGTGCGCCGCCGGTGCCAGGACCGTTTGCGGCAACGGGGAGAGCAGCACCGTGCCGAGGCAGGATGGTCCACCCCGACCACCCAACTCACCCCACACTCCGGACAGTTCGCCGTCCGGGCCGCCTGGACCGCCTCGGTCCGCACCCGCGCCCGCCGCAGCCGACGCCAGTGTCGCGAACGGCACGCCGACGAACAGAACACCGCTGCCGCCTTCGCCGACGGCATCAGCGGACCACCGCACCCACGACACAACCGCGGCCCCGCATCGTCGCCCGTGACCACGATCAGCCGCAGCCGGGGAACACCGTCCCTGCCCATCCTGGTCAGGCGAGGTCAGTCAGGTCCTCCGCGAAGACCTGTGACAGAGGCTGCGGTCCCACGTACTGCTGGCAGTTGCACTGGCCAGCCTCGTAGCGCAGCGGCTTCTTGTTCTCATCCCAGGCCGTTGGCACTTCGACGCGTTCGTGGCACTGGCCCTGCTTGTCGTGCTTAGCGAGATGGTGCGTGCATCCGCACACTGGCTCCGGCGGCTTGTGAGCCGCTTCGACGGCCAACCGTTCCTGCTTCGCCGCCTCCAGCAACTGCATCTTGCGTTCATGCCGATTGCGTAGTGCGGTACGGACGTTTTCGGCTGCCCACCCGAAGCCGCCCGTCCAGAAGATGATGAGAACCCACCAGAACCAGTCCACCAGCTGCCCCTTCCCCCTGTCCTGCTGTGGGCCAGCATAGATGGCTCATCCGAGGCGCTTGGTCTTGTCATGTAGGCCTCAGACACAGCTTCTCAGCACGTCGGTCACCTGCCGGGCCGCCGCCGGGGAGAGACCAGCGGTGACTTGCCCGGAAGTAAGGACCCGGGCATACGTCCCCGGCCCGTAGGCGACCAGAGCCGCCGCGAGCGAGGCAGCGGCCGTCTCGGCTGGCCCCGCACCCCACCGGGGTTCGTCCTCGGCAGCCAGCGCCTGGCGGGGGAGCTCACGCCGGGCGGCGAGGAGTACGGCGAGGGCCTGGGCGTGGGCCGCGTCCAGCGTGATGGTCAGCAGAGCGGGGCCGAGCTGGTGAACCCGGTGCCCAGAGAGGCCGTGCGCGGCGAGAGCCCGCCGCAGGCCCGTGCTCAGCACCGCCGGGTCCTCGACACGGTCGGCCGGACCGGATGGCACGGCCACGGCCGGTGCCCGCTCCACTTGTTCACGCAACGCTGCGACGGCGGCCGGGACGACCTCCAGGAGCTCAGAAGCCTCCGGGCTGAGCTCGGACAGCGCCCCAGCGAGGACCTCCAGCGCGGTGGCCGCATCCTCGAAGGCTCCGCTGCTCCACCGCTCAGGTCCTGCGGCGTCGGCGAGAGCGCACACGGCGATCACCGCGCTCTCGGCCAGCGGGTCCAGGGGGGTGGTGGAGTGCTTCATGTCCCGCCCAACGAGTACGGCCAGTCCGCGTGATGCTGGCCATCCATGATCGCTGCTGGACCCTCGCCTTCGACGGCCACGCCCGGCCAGGGGCCGGTGAGGATGGAGTGGGTCCCGATCCGGCGCCACACGATGTGGCGTCCGTGGCGCAGCTCCCGTCCGTACGACCACGCGGCGCGCCGGTCCGGCGCCCAGGTGAGCTCGTAGGCGCCGGGGGCGACCCGCACCCCCTTTACGCGCAAGCCGGGCCGGAATGACCGGCCGGTGCGGAGGTCGGGGACGAAGGCTTCGAGGACGACGCGGCGGAAGCGTCGCCGCTGGGCGGGGGTGAGGTGATGGAGGTCGGTGGTGAAGCGGGGAGCGTCTCGAAGGTCGGCACGAAAACTCCTCCAGGAAGCACGAAGCCCCCCGGCGCGAGGGCGGGGTACGGATGGGCGCGTGCGGTGAACCTGGGTCACCAGGGGCTGGGTCGCGCTTGATTGCGTTCGGTGGTGAGTCACCGGTGCGTGGGGTTGGGACCGGAGAGCGATGACATTCGCTCGCGGTGCGGGGCAGGTTCCCGCCTGGCGGGCTCCTGAGAAGAAAGTTCGGCCGCTGCTCCCGCCTGGCGGGACGTGCCGCTGATCGGCCTTTCCTTGCAGGTCAGAGCCGTGTGGCGTGGTCTCCATGACAGTGGATATCAGGATCGTCCGAGCCGGTCAGATGTACCGCTACTTCTTGCGCCAGACCGTTGTCGGCGACGGCCGCCGCCCAGCCCGTACGCCGATGCGCGAGGCTCAGGAGCAAGCCGGCGTCCCGGCCGGACGATGGATAGGCCGGGGACTTGCCGTGCTCGGTTTGACGCCGGGGCAGGAGGTCGCCGAGGCGCAGCTGCGGAACCTCTTCGGCGAGCGGGGCCGGCACCCGTACGCGGACCGGATCGAGGCCGACCTTCTCGCCAAGGATGAGTCCCCGAAGACGGCGTTCAAGGCTGGCGCCCTCGGACGCCGGGTGACGGTCACCGGTGTCGACTTCGTCTTCCGGCCGCAGCCGACGATCTACCTGTTGTGGGCGCTGGGGGATGAGGAGACCCGCCGGGTGATCGAGGCCGCGCATGAGCGCGCGATCGAGCGGGTGCTGGAGTGGATCGAGGACGAGGTCGCGGTGATCCGCTACGGCAAGGACGGCATCTACCGGGTGCGGCCGCCCGGCGGTCTGGTCGCCGCGCGCTTCCGCCACTACGAGGCGCGCTCCGGGATGCCGCTGCTCCATGACCATCTGCTGCTGTCCGTGAAGGGGCAGCGTCTGGACGGGAAGTGGGGTTCGATCCACACCACGGCCCTGCACGAGAACACCGTCGCCGCCTCCGCGCTCTACAACGAACTCGTGGCCGCTGAGGTCTGCGAGGCGCTGGGGCTGGCGACCGAGCCGCGCACCGTCACCCCGGGGCGCCGGCCGGTGATGGAGATTGCCGGGGTGCCGCACGAACTGATCCGCTGGACCTCCCGGCGCAGCGACCAGATCGCCGCCTGCCTCTCCGAGCTGGAGCACGAGTACGTCACCGCCGTCGACGACGACGGCACCCCGCGGTTCCTGCCCGTGGTCTCGGAGAAGGCCCGCGCCAAGCTGAACCAGATCGCCGCCCGCAAGACCCGCCCGCCCAAGCAGAAGACCCGGCCACTCGCCCAGCTGCGCAAGGAGTGGAAGGAGAGTGCGATCCTCACCTCCGGGGTGGCCGTCGACATCATCAACTCCCTCCTCGAGTACGCCCGTGCCGCGGCTGCGGCGATCTGGGCCCGGGTCGCCCCCGTGGTCGACGTCGCCCTCGCGGCCGTCGACGTCACCGCGACGGTGTTCGTGATGAACGACGGCGGCCGCTTCCACCGACGGCACCTGCTCGCCGAAGCCCGCCGCCACCTCGCCCTGGTCCTGCGCGGCCGCCGCCGCGACCCCGGCCTGGACGACCAGATCGTGGCCGCCGCCATCTCCACCCACTGCCTGGACATCAGCGAGCCGAAGACCGCGCGCGGCCTGGAGGCCAACTACCGCCTCTACACCGCCCGATGGGCCCTGTCCGACCTCCCCGCCCGGCACCGCCCACCCACCCCCGCACCCGACCCGGACCGGCAACCTCCGGCCGATCCCGGCGAGCCGGCTGCGCCCCGGCCCCCGGGCCAGGACGCGGGGGAGTGGGAGATCCCCCGGATCCCGCTGCAGTACGACCGTGCGGTCCTCGTCGGCGCGGTGGTGCGGGAGAAGCTGCGCACCGCCACTGCCGTGCGGGGCCGGGCGTACGACGTCGTCGCGCACCAGCAGGCCGCGATGCCTGAGCAGCTGCTCGCGCCCCGGGACGCCGACCCCGAGCACGACCAGGAGCCGGAGGCCTGGCCACGACCGGGGATCGACCTGACGGCACTGCGAGCCCTGAAGGCATCGCGCACCGACGTGGAAGCCCTCGATCTCACCGATGAACGATTGCGCCGTCTCCAGGACGTCTTCACCAAGGCGGCCGACCAGGCCCGCGCCACCATGAACCGCTACGCCGACCGGGAGGACGCCGACGCACCGCACCCGGCGCGCGAGGACGACCAACGCACGCACCACCCCCAGCAGCCGGACCCGCACCAAGGGCGAGAGGCCGGCCCTGGCCGCTGAGTTCACCCACCGGGCGCATGGAGGAAAGCTGTCGGCACCGTCCCCCCAGACGGATGAATGAGCTGCCGCAGCGGCAAGCCAGCTGTACCGGCGGGCCCTCCTGACAGCACACTGCTGGGCGGCCCCCATCGGTGGGCCAGCATCCGCAGGGCGCTCTCCGGCCAGACGCCCCGATGTCTTACGACGGACGCGAAGGAGCCAGGCCCCGACCCTATGCCGCACAACCCAACCTGTTCGCACCTACCTGTGCGTACCGGGGCCGGACGGTCCGCAGTTCAGGAACGCTGATGAGTCACGGACACCTCCTCACGCAGAAGGCCCGCTACCGCTCCCGATGCACTGGCCTCGGGCACCAGGCCGGCCTCCAGCACCTCCAAGCCCTCCAGGGGCAAGACCCGGTACCGGCCGCCAGCCGGGACCAGGCCCGCCTGGAGGCCGCCGTGTTCGAGCGGCTGGGCGGCACGATCGACTACTGCGCTCACCCCGCCGGCGTCGCGCGCGTCCGTCCCAGCGCCGACCACTTGGTCGTGGAGGTCGATCCCAAGCTCGGCCCCGAGCACTCGCTGCCGGAGCACTCCCTTCAGGCTCTGCTGCCGACCCAGCACACCGGGCCTGACGAGGACGAAGGACGAGAGCCGGGAGGCATCGCCGGGGTCAGGCTCCTCGGGATCGACACGGCGGGCCTCCACCTCGGGCTCGTAGGCACAGACGCTCGCGTCACCATCACCGGACCGGACCCCAAGCAGTGGCGGACCATCGTCACAGAGCACAGGGCCTCATGTCACGACGGCGACCTGCTCCCACTGTGGGACGCACCCGCGTTGACCCCATTCGAATCTGCCTACCTGGCCGCATATCCAACCTGGTGGGAGGAGCAAGCAGACAGCGCGTGGGTCGCCAGCGGCCTGCTCCGCCGCATCGCTCTCTTCCACACAGTGACCAAGCCCTACTCCCTCAAGTACTGGCCGCACGGACTGGGCTGGAAGTTCGAGCTGCGCTACGAACACGATGTCCCGATGGACCATGAGGCGCTCCTCGCACACCTGACCCACCCGGTATGGGGAATGCCGCTTCGAGCCACTCGCGATCACTGCGTGTGCAAGCCGTGCGACTGCGACAAGGGAGCAGAGCGCAACTGCTGGTACACCCTCGATACGGGAGGACGCCGTCGCGGCGAGATCGGGATCCACTTCCGTCGCGTCCGCGCCGGCCGCGACACCGAGCATGAGTACGGGCGACTGGTCGCGGCAGGTGCTGACCCCAACTGGCTCGCGCAGGCCCTACCGGCCCACCACCAGCGTTCAGCCGCCTAGAACGCGCCCCCAGCATTCGGGCCCGCACCGCGTGCGAGAAGCCGGCCCCTGACGCACCCGCGTTTCCCCTTGACGTGTGTCCTGAACATGCAACTTCCTTTCATGTTCAGGACACACGTCAAGGGGAAACGCGTTGTTCGGGCACCCCACCCAGTGGCGCGCACCGGGTGGATGCACGACACCCCCACCCTCCGGCTATCCGGCGTGCGGCTATTGGTGCGCACCGTGGAAGGCCGCCGCCATCGCCAGGTGCTCGTCCCGCATCGTCTCCAAGGTGTCGGCGGTGTACCCATTGTCGGCGTCCGGGATGACGTTCGCGGTGAACCGGATGACGCTGCGGGCGATGCCCAGCGCCGCTGTGGCGGGGGAGTCCGTCGCCCAGTTGGCTGTGTCGGCTTCTTCGGGAGTCGTTTCGGCGTGACTTCGGGAGTCGTTTGGCGGCCGGCCTCGTGATCGAGCGGCTCGCCAGGCGCCCCGCAGCGGCGGACACACGGAGTCACGCGCACACGGTTCCATCTCCTTGCACGCCTGATCGTCGTTCCTCACGTGGCGTTGCGACGGCAGACTGTGGAGGTGAACTCTGATCTCTATCCCGACCTGGCTGCTGTCGGCAGCCTGGCTGCCGCGCTGGAACAGCTTGCCGCCGAACTCGGCATCGATCTCACGGTGGTGCCTCACGATGGAGGGTCCCCTGTTTCGGCGGGCATCGCTTCGTCAATCCCGGGGCGCAGGCCGCTGTCCGTCTACATCGGGGCGGATGACCGCTGGTTCGGCGTTTCCGGCTGGGGCCAGGGGGTCGAGCTCATCACCGGAGCCACGCCCGACCTGGCCGATGTCGTCAGGGCTGGTGCGGCATGGGATCAGGGCAGGAGCCTGCGGGAGTTGCGGGCTGGGCTGCCGTTTCTGCACGTCAGTGAGCGCGCCGAGGCCCACGAACGCGGGCCGGCAGCAGTCGTGGAGCTGCAATGGCGCACGATGCGGGAACAGGCTGCCGAGGCCCCGGATTTCCCTGCGTTCGGCGAGCTGGTGGAAGCGGCGCATGCCGAGCCGAGGCTACGACAGCTTTACGTGTTCTCCAGTCACTGGACGCTTGGTTTCAGCTCGTGCACCGGGTTCCCGTTCCATGTGGAGGTGGCCATCGCTCCGTCGCACAACGGCAGCCCGTACCTCGTGATGACGCATCCCCATTCCGTCGTGATCGGCGAGGCTGCCACAGCTGAGGAGGCAGTCGCTTCGGCGGTGTCCCACCTCCCCGCTGGGCTAGGTCCAGCTGTTGCGGGAACCGCCGAACGGGATGAGTGACGCATCCGAGAAGGAAGCGGCAGGCCGAATCTAGTCACGGACAGTCATCAACATCACGGTCAAATGACTCTCCGTCAGGTGGTCGGGGGCGGGGAAATTCAACTGGCCACCCACGTGGTCAACGGTCAGTCTCAAACTGCGGCCACAACCTTGACCAGGTCCGCTACCGGCCACGGTCAGACCGCGGACAAGGGGGTCCCCTGCACGCTGCTCCTTCGCAACGACCGCCCCGGCCGGGGCAGCGAAGGAGACGAGTCGATGACGACCACCCACCCGAGGGGCCGGGCAGCGGCACCGCTCGGGCCGATCACACCGGAAGGCTGGCCCGTGGTGGGCAAGCCCAAGGGGGCTCCCTGGGTGCCCACTTCGGAAGGCACTCAGGGACCCCCTTTGGTGCCCGGCACCCGAGGCCGGAGGAAAACCCCTTGTCAGGGCAGCAATCGGCGCGAAAACTGCGCCGTCACATCCCTCTTCTCTACTCCTGATGTCAGTAGTGGAGGAGATCATCGGGTTCCGGGAGGCCCGGACGCCCTCCCAGGCCGGGCGCGGCCAGCAGCAGCGGCGGCGGTCGGCCAGCGACCGGTCGCGAGCGAAGGAGCAGAGCTGATGGCGGGGAAGCGGAAGACCAACCCGGCGGGGTCGACGAACAGTTTCCGCGGTGATGTGCTGCGCGTGCTCGGAGCGTTGAAGGTGGCCACGGCTGATCAGATCCAGCGGATCGGCGCTCCGCACCTGAGCTTTAGGCACGCCGACAAGGAGACCCCGTCGAAACAGAAGCAGGCCCGCACCGCCTCGCACACCGGCGCGTTCTCCGACATGCGCAAGCACGGCCTGTCCGAGAACGGGGGCTCCACCGAGACCGGGGACTCCCTGCGGAACCTGACCCTCAAGGGCCTGGAGGCTGCCTCCTACGAGCTGCGGCGCCCGGTGACGGAGATGGGTTCCACTGCACGCGGTGCGGGCTCCAGCGGGGCTTCCCACCCGATGGCCGTCAACGAGACCGTGATCGCGATGCTGCGCCCGAAGCCGAACATGGCCAAGCTCGCCGACGATCTGGCCGAAGTCCGGGCGGCTGCCCAGGCCGCCGTCGACGCGCCAGCCGGGATCGGCACGATCGCCTCGTACTGGACCGAGATCCCGCTGCCCGCCACCGGCACCTGGAACGCGCCGGGGAAGGGCGGCGCCCAGGCCGACATGGTCCTCACCGCACCGCAGGACCAGGTGCCGCTGCTGTTCATCGAGGTCGACAACTGCCATGAGACCGCGGAGGAGCTTGCCGACAAGCTGGAGAAGTACGCCCGTTTCTTCCGGCGGGAGATGAAGGACACCGACGGCAAGGAGCGCCCGATGTGGCGTACTCGCTGGACGGCTCCGGCGACTTGGTCGGGCGATGCGACGCATCCGCCTGTGCTGCTGGTGTTCAACCGTGTTGGTGAGCGCAACCCCAACTGCACGGTCCCGCGCCTGATGGAGCTCACCCGGCACCTGTGGGAGGGGGAGCGGCAGCGTGGCGGGCACCATGTCTACGACGGGAGGATCCCGGTCATCGCGACGGGGCTGCAGAACCTGCGCGAGCACGGTCCGGCCGGCCCCGCGTTCCTCCGCTTCGGCCGCGACGGCATGCAACCCCTGCTGGAGGCGATCGGCAACCCCCGCCGCGAGGCGGCCGACGCCCGTGCCCGGGAAGAGGCCCGGGTTCGCCAGGAGGAGTACAAGGCACAGGTACGGCGGGCGGCAGAGGAGCAGGCGGCGAAGAAGGCAGCCGAGCGTGAGGCCCGCCGTCCGGTCTGCACCGGTTGCGGGGCGAAGTTCACCGACGAACGGTGGGAGGCGGCGCAGGCGACGGACTGGGGCACCCCGAAGGACTCCCACCCGCAGCTCTGTGACGACTGCAAGCATCGGGCCGAGGCCGCCGCACGGCAGGCCCAGGTCGACAACGAGCGCCAGGAGCAGGACCAGGCCGTGCCCGAGCAGAAGGCCACCCGCTGGTTCTCGCGCCGCGCCTGACTGGGCAAGCCCGCCTCGCCCGACGACAGCGGGGCCGGACAGGATCACCTGCCCGGCCCCGCTGCTCGTTCCCGGCTGCTCACCGGCTGAGGCGGATGCGCGGCCCCCACGCGAACTCGAGGTCGTCCAGCAGAACGGTCTCCAGCTCCTTCTCCCACTGGCCGCGCAGACCGAACGGGTTGGTCTCCATCCGCTCCAGGATGACCAGGGTCTCGGGCTGCCCGATCAGCGCGTACTGGCCGTGCGAGGCGGGCCGACTGCCCGGCCCGTACGCGCGCAGCAGCTCTTCCAGGCGGGCGCGGTGCTGCTCCACGAACGCTTCCAGGCGCTCGATGTACCCCTCGCGTTCCTCGGTGCGCACCGCGCTCAGCGCGACGTCCAGGAACTCCCCGTCCGGCCAGTGGCGGTCGTCCGGCGCGGCGACGGCCCACGCGAACCCTTCCGCCACAGCCAGAACGCGCCTTGCGTACAGCGGTGCCGGGGCCGGTTCCTCCACCGGGGCGGGGGAGCCGTGGGCGAGCGGCAGGGCGCTGGAGGCGGTGGTGGTTGCCAGCGGCGTGCCCAGCGCTTCCAGGTGGGCCATGAGCAGGTGTGCCAGGGCGCGGCCGTGGTCGCTGCCGTGTGGTTGCTGGGGGGTGCTGCCGTCGCCCCGATCGCCGGGGTAGGCGAGGTGCCAGGGGTGTACGACGGTGCGGTGGAAGAAGTCGGCGAGCACCTCGAACAGCTCGCTCGCTTCGCGGCCGGTTTCGTACGCGCCGACCACGGCGGCCGCGGCACGTCCGATCTCGGAGCCGGTCAGCGAGAGCGCGTCCAGCATGTGCCGAGCGGAGTTTGAGCTTGTTCTTTATCTACCAAGATCTTCCGGGCTTGCCGATGGCTTTGAGGGTCTCGGGGCGTTTGACGGTCTTGCCCACGTCGTAGCGGGGTGCGGGACGGCGGTTCTTGGTTCCGGGCGGCCGTCCGGACCGGTGCCGCGCGGTTGGGGAACACGGGCGGGGCAGAGCAGGTGGGCTCGGATGTTCCTGAACCCTCGGCGGACCCGGGCAGGGGTGAGGCGTTCGGGCTTGACCGGCTTCTCCCAGGGGCGACGGAGGTCGGCGGCGAGCGGTCGGGCGAGGCGGAGCTGGGTGTGGGCGACGACCAGGAGCCAGGTCCAGCGGTCCGCCGCCTCAGGAGTACGGATCTTCGGAGTGGTCCAGCCGAGCGTCTGCTTTCCGAACCTGAAGGTGTGCTCAAGATCGAACCTCCTGAGGAACACCTGCCACCACAGGTCCACGTCGGCTGGGGCGGCGCCGGTCTTCGAGGACCACAGCCAGACCGGCGGGGCCTCCCGGTCCTTCGAGAGGTGCTCGACCTTCAACCGGATCAAGGTGCCCTCGACAATGGGAAGTTCACCGTCGTGCTCGAGCCAGGCCGAGCGGTGGGTCAGCCGCGGGTGGACCCGGTCCCACGCCTGAGCCTCGGCCTTGCCGTAGTTCACCGTGTCGGTGGCCGTGGTGATCGCTGCCTCGGGCCAGGTCTCCGGTTTGGCGAAGCGGAACTCCGGCCCGTGCTTGGGCGGGTGGCCGCCGCGGGGATGGGCGCGATGGAACTCCTCACGCGAGGGTGCAGGACAGCGCATCACCCGGTCCGAGCGGACCCGGCCGACCAGTTCGACGGGAAGGTCCCGCAGGACCCAGGCCAGGCGGGTGACGTCATAGCCGGCGTCCATGACGATTGTGATGTCCGGGTCCCCGGACTGCCATTGGCTGGCCGCGACGAGCCGCTCGACCACGGCCCTCAGCTGGGCGGCGGTAACCGCGGTCGCGTCGTCCTCAGGTCCGAGCCGGACCACGTCCAAGATCCCTGTCCATGACGTGGCCCCAGGCTCCAAGACGGCGACGAAGGAGTACGGCCAGCCCGGGATGAACTGCGAAGCCGTTTTCGCCCGCCCGTAGACGTGGCAGAACAGCCTGTCCGCAGAGCATGGCGCGTCCGACCGCAGCCACGGCGACACATCGACCGCCAGCACCAGACGTCGGTCTTCGAATCGGGGCAGCGGCAGCCCGGCGAGCAAAGTGCGCAGCCGCTCGATGTCGATCCGGCCGCGGTTGAGAGCGCCGTACAACGCGCCGTGACCACGCCGGTGCTCGGGCACCAGCGTCAACTCCACCGGCGAGAGGACCGGCCCGTCGACGCACAGCAGCGCGTCGGTGAGCTCGAACAGTTCGTCACGCCGGGCGGTCAGACACTCGTAGAACTCGCCCCGGAAGCGTGACGCTTCCGCGAACGCTTCGCGCCGGACATCACGGCACACCACACTCATGACAACGGCCTTCGGTTGATCCCGTACCTCTGTGACGGAGCACAGGATCAAGCGAAGGCCGCCCTCACGTCCGGCGAATGCCCAGGCGAGCGACATAGTTCGAGTCGCCATTCGAGACCGGAAGAAAAAGAACAAGCTAGGAGGGACGCGCACTCGGTGAGGGAGGTCCTCGTGATGCTCAGGCCGCCGGTGGAGCCGATGCTGGCGCAGGCTGCGGAAGCCGTGCCGGGCCCGGCCGCTGTGCGGGCGGGGGTCGCGTACGAGCAGAAGCTGGACGGTTCTCCAGACATCCGGAGGCGTCTTACGACTTACGACCCGGATCTGCTGGTGTGGAGATTTGGCCTCGGGGGCCCGAGGTGGAGATCGCGTGGCGACAATGGGCGCTGTTGCCACGGTGATGAGGGGGATGACACATGGTCGAGACAGTGGTTCAGATCTTTGCTCAGATGGCTGGGGGAACCGTAGCCGCGGTGGGCACGGGGGTGGGGCAAGCGGTAGCGGACATCGTGCGTGAGCGGTTAGCGCACAGTGAAGTTGGTCGTTCGGCGATGCGGGCTGTCGAGGAGCGGCCGGCCGACCCTGTGGCGGGGTCGCAGCTTCGCGCGCTGCTTCAGTCAGAGTTAGACGCCGATCCGGACTTTGCCCGGAAGATCTCCGTGGCTCTGGCAGGTTCTCCGCCCGCCGAGTCTCCCCGCTCGGCATTGGGCAGCATCACGATTGACGGATCCACGTTGCGAGGCCGGAACACCATCTCCCTGGGGCCCGTCACCCTCCACAACACACGCAATGTCCGCTTCTCCCTGCTCGCCGGGGCCCTGGTGTTCGTCGCTCTGATTGCGGCGGGGATCTACGGCGGGACACAGCTCGTCACCGGCAGCGGCGGACAAGAGGCCAGGTCCGTGACCGCGCTGAGCGCCGGCGCCACACGACGGATCCTGCCGGAACTGTCTGCTCTGCCGGCGGGCTGGACTCAACCCGCCGGGCCCGAAGCCAAGGAGGCCAACGAGGGCAGTAAGGAGATGGGTCTGACTCACATGGAGTCCGTCGAATTCCTGATGCGATCCCCAAACGCCGAACTGCAGCTCGGCGTCGCCGCCTTCGCTAGCGCGGACAAGGCCGCCGCCTTCTATCGCGGGGCAAAGGAACAGGAGGTCGCAAGCCGGAAGGACGCTCAGGTCCCGGTGTCGCAGACCGGGGACGAAAGCTTCGCGTCCTCCATTCCGCCCGGGAACGGAAAGGAGGGACGCCTCGACCTGATCATGCGCGTCGGTACGGTCATCGTGCTCATGAGTGGTGACAGCGTCGAAGGACAGCCCTTTGAAGCCTCACGACTCGAAGTCCTCGCAAAGATGATGGCTGAGCGCGCTCAGCAGGCCCAGAACGGTCAGGAGCCGGTGGCCGCCGCCCGGAACGCGTGAGCAGGTCACCAGTAACGCAGGCTGGGGTGGGAAGCCCGCACGGCGTCTCGTGAGACACCCAGAGTCTGGAGAAGGACGGTCACCGGGCGATCGTCTTCACCGCGTCCGGGCCGGGTGGCACGGTGGTGGTGCAGACCCGTCGCGGGGCGCTGGTGCAGGACCGGTGGCCGGACCTGGTGGCGGCCGCCGAGGCGCAGTTGCCACAGGGCCTGGTCCTCGACGGCGAACTGGTCGTCTGGGACACCAAGGCCGGCCGGTTGTCGTTCGAGGCGTTGCAGCGCCGGGCCGCCACCCGCGCCCGCGGCGCCCTGGCCCTCGCCGTGAAGTGGCCGGCCTACTTCGTCGCCTTCGACCTTTTTGCTGTTGCGGCCCCCCTTGGAAGTGAGCGCTCTTAGAGGCTGACCTGCGCATTGCTCAGTTCGATGAGCGGGGCGCGTCAAAAGTTACTCATGGGTAGGCTGTTGGGTCGAGTCGGTTGAGTCGATGTGACCTGCGGGTTTCTGGGATTTTCTCACTATGAGTGTTGGCGGCTCGGCGTTACTGGGCGGCCGGTAGTGGCGGTCGAAGACAGGTGGGCTGGCCATGGCCGAATGGTCCTTCTCGTGGCTGGAAGTCGTCGGTTGCGCCGGTGGGTCAGGCCAGGTCGAGGGGCGAGGGGCTGGGGCCGGCGAGCGGGCCGGGGTCCCAGGGCGCGACGGGTGGCAGCGGAGGGGTACCGCCGTCGGCACGGAACGCGTTGCGCGGGCCGATGATGTGTTCCTGGTGCAGGCGGTGGGAGAATAGAGCGTCGTCGAGGAGGTTGACCAGCCCGTCGCGGCCACCGTGACGGCCCGACAGCCGTGTGCAGTACGCGGCTTGGACCACCCAATGAGTCAGTACGCGGCGCACCACGGACCGCATGGTATGCAGATCCGATTGCTTGTCCTTGGCTCCGTGGGCGTAGGCAGAGCGCGCTGCGTAGCCCGCCCCTGCCGTGTTGCGGACCTGCAGACGGTCATCGTCGTCCGCTCCGACGAGCATGGCGGCACGCTGCTGGACTTTGCGGCCAACCTCGACTCTGCTGCGCAATTCGGCGGGCGGTGACGCGCTGCGCATCCAGAGCCTCGACAAGGCCCGCCTTGTCGGTTTCTGTACCGGGCTCCGGACGCCATGCCGACGCAGCGCCGTCACGCCGGGCAATAGCGCAGCAGAGTCAACCTCGGCATGCCCGCCGTCCCCGCCGGTCAGCAGAGACTCCATCGCCGCTGTGAGTCGGAACGCGGCTTCGCTCAGGTGCAGGGGCGACACGGTGGTTGTGCCCCCGGAGTCGCCGAGTGCATGGCACTTGACGAAGAGGAAGTGATCGGCGGCTCGCGCGAGTTGGTCTTGGCGCCGTGCATCGAGCCCGGTGGCGTGGGTCAGGAAGGCGCGGCAGAACGTGGCAACGTCCGCGTCGTGCCCGTGGCTGATCATGTAGGCCGGTTGGCGATGGTTCGGTGCGAGGGTGTAGCCCCAGCAGGACACTTCCGAGGGAAGCGGCCAGCCCAGGTGCGGGCGGACGACGCGGCGCCCTGGTTCCACCAGGTAGCGAGGGCCGGCCACGACCGGGACCTCAAGGGCGAGATTGAGCGCGAGCAAAGGCCGCACGAGTTCCCGCGGCTGGTCGTCGTCCACGGGGACCGGGACGCTCCCCAGCGGGCGGCGGAGCAGGCCGAATTCGTGCATTTCGTGCAGAGCGCGCGGTGCGAGTAGATCCCCCGGAATGCCGGGTGCTCCTGCCAGGGGCAGTTGGGGATCGGTTGCGTAGGCGAACTAGGCGAACTAGGCGAGCTGCCACCCGCCGATGTCGACGGGTGGGGCGTCATCGAGGGTGAGGTTGACGCAGAGGTACTCCCATTCGGGGAGCGGCGGACCGTACAGGTAGCCGACCGCCCGTTCCACGGCCTCGGCGATGCTGAACCGGTCACTGCTCGTCAGGGTTTTCAGTGCGGTGCGTGTGGCCTGTGAGACCAGGCTTCTGCCCCCCGGGAAAGGCCGGTCACGAAGGCTCGGTTTCCGAGTGCGCGGCGGTGGCACAATAGGAGACGTTACGGCCAATGGGCGGGAAGCCGGGTGGGAAGTGGCGGCTCGGCTTGTCGGTGTTCGGCGGGGGTGAGCACGGATGAATTTGACCCAGCGTGTGGTGGGTGGTGCGACGGGGGCAGCGGTAGCGGTGCTGGCGGGGGCGTTCTGTTTCATGAGCTGGGATCGCGCGGATGAAGTGGCTGGTGTTGTCTCGGCGCTCATGAGCGTGGCAGGTTTGGGTGTTGCGGTGTGGGCCCTGCTTTCCGGCGGCGGTGGGTCCGTGCGGGTTGCGAATACGGGGCCAGCTACCTCCAGGGGGACAGGTTCCTTCGCCAACACCGGCCTTATCGTCTCGGGTGGTATGCGTGGCGATATGACAGTGGACGGGACTGGAAGCGCCGATGCCGAAGACGGGGGAAGGGCGAACACAGGCGTCAACTAGTCGCAGGAGCAACCCACGTTGCCGCAGGCCGACACAGCGGTCGACGAGCTCAGCAGGAAGGGCTGGGGTGTGAAGTTGGGGCGACGGCGAGAGCTGAACAAAGACACCGGAAGTTCGCACTCCAGCAACGGGTCACTGTCGAACAGCGGCCACATGACCGTTGGCGGGGATCTAGTTCTAGGGCCTGTGTGATGTCGTGATCAATTTTGCGGATCCGGATCCGCTTGGAAACGGGATCCGGTAGGAAGACGGTCGTGACGCGCAGACAACTGACTGACGAGCAGTGGAAGTTGATCGAGCCGTTCCTGCCGATAGGTGAGTACGGCCCCTACCCCGAGCGGCTGCGGGATCAGTTCGAGGGGGTGATCTGGCGGTTCAGGACAGGTGCGCAGTGGCGTGAGATGCCCGGCGTGTTCGGGCCCTGGCCGACCGTCTACGGGCGCTTTCGGGTCTGGAGGAACGCCGGGGTCTTCACCGCCCTGTTGGAGGGCCTGATTGCCGGAGCCGCCCGCCAGGGCAAGACAGACTTATCCCTGGTCAGCGTCGACTCCACGACCGTCCGTGCTCACCACGACGCCGCTGGGATGCTCGTCGGCAAGGACGTCATGGAGGCCCTTGAGGAAGCCGCCGCCGAGCAGGAACAGGCCCGGCAAAAGGGGGCGATGAGGCGGAACAGAACGGGCGGGGCGGAGGAAACGAGCCCGAGCGTGCCGAACGCCGACGCGTCCGCCGCCGATACCGGCTCCGCCTGAAAGAAGCCCTGCTCGGCAGGTCCCGCGGCGGACTGACCAGCAAGATCCACCTTGCCGCCGACCGCAAGCGCCGACCGCTGTCGTTCGTTCTGACCGCCGGGCAGGCCGCGGACAGCCCCCAGTTCGTCCCCGTGCTGAAGAAGATCCGCGTCCGTCTGCCAGTCGGTCGGCCCCGCACCCGGCCGGACGCGGTCGCCGCGGACAAGGCGTACTCGTCCCGCGCCAACCGCGCCCACCTGCGACGACGCCACATCAAGGCGGTCATCCCGGAGAAGAAGGACCAGGCCGCCAACCGCAAGAAGAAGGGCAGCCACGGCGGCCGACCCGTCCTTTTCGACGCCGATCTTTACCGTGATCGCAACACCGTCGAGCGACTGATCAACCGGCTGAAGGACTGGCGCGGCATCGCCACACGCTTCGACAAGACACCCGAGAGCTATCTCGCCGGCCTCGAACTGCGCGCCTCGATGATCTGGCTCGGAGAGCTCCTGCAAGCAGCCGATTGATCACGACATCACACAGGCCCTAGGGCAGCGGACTGGAGTGAGGTCCTCAGGCTACCTGTTGGAGGTCGCCGAACTAGCGGCCGAGCACTTCGACGGACGGGAAGCCGAGCTCGCGGAGATGACCGTGTTCTGCACCGCTCCCGATGCTCAGGGTTCTTCGACGGCGGGCACGGGATACTGGCGCTGGCTCGCTCCTGCATGGTCAGGCAAGACCGCGTTGATGGCACAATTCGCGCTCCATCCGCCGCAAGGCGTGGACGTGCTGGCGTTTTTCATCACTTCGCGCGCAGCCGGCCGCTCGGACCGTACAGCGTTCCTGTCTGCGTTACAGGGACAGCTGCGCGAGTACCTACATGAGGGAGACGTGGATTGTGTCTCGAAAGGGCAGTTCCTCAATGCATTGAAATGCGCGGCCACACAAGCTGCGGCAGCGGGACGACGGCTGGTGCTTCTGGTCGACGGGTTGGACGAGGACACCGGAGTGGAGTCGGCAAGCAGCGGCTACAGCATCGCCTCACTTCTGCCACGGGACCCCCCTGCAGGCATGCGCATCATGGTGGCGGGCCGTACGAACCCGCCCGTCCCCAGCGACGTGCACGAGAGCCACGCACTGTATAGCCGGCACATCGACCATGTTCTGGCAGTCTCAGAGGCCGCGCGAGTAGTCCGGCAGGCTGCCGAGCGTGACCTGCAGACCCTGCTGGCAGGCGGATGGGAGGGGCGAGAGGTGGCGCGGCTGGTCGCAGCAGCCGACGGCGGTCTGAGCATCCAGGATCTGGCCGACCTGCTCAACCAGGCCAACAGCGAGATGAGCCCCCGGGACGTGCGGGAGACGCTGGGTGGGCACATCGGCCGGTCATTCCAGCTCCGGTCTGCTCAATGGCCCGGCTCCGAAGAGTCTCCGACGCATTTGATTTTCTTCGCCCACGAAGAACTTCGGAAGGCCACGCTGAAGAGCATGTCGCCCCAGGTCTTGGACGCCTATCGGGAGCGGATTCATGCCTTCGTCGAGCATTGGCGCGCATCCGAGTGGCCCGTCAGCACACCGGAATACGTCCTGATCGGCTACCCGCACCTTCTGCGCGACCTGAAGGACACCGAGCGGTTGACCGGTTTGGCAACGGATGCTTTGCGGCACGAACGACTGTGGCTGATCACCGGCGCGGATACACAGGCGCTGGCTGAGATCACAGATGCCTTCCGCCTCCAGAGTGCCTCCGCCGCCCCCGACCTTACCGCATGCGTACGGCTGGCTTACGGTCGGCACTGCCTTCGCCGAAAAGCCGCCAATGTCCCCCACGAACTCATCATCACCTGGGCTCAGCTGGGCCAGGTGCGCCGAGCTTTCGCTCTGGCCCCCTGTCCAAACCCCTCCAGGGCAGACCGACATCTGACCATCTCTTCGGGCAGCTCGTCCACGTGGCCCGGGCCCACCCCGACATCGCCACTCTCGCAGGGGCCGCTGCCCGCACGATTGCCGATCCCTTCGAGCGGCATCAAGCCCTGACCTCCGTCGTGCAGGCCCTGGCAGCCACGGGTCAGCATCAGCAGGCAGCCGACATCGCCCGCACCATCACCGGCAACTACCAGCAGTCCGAAGCCCTGACATACGTCGCGAAAGCCCTGGCCGCCGCTGGTCAGCATCAGCAGGCAGCCGACATCGCCCGCACCATCACCGGCAACTACCAGCAGTCCGAAGCCCTGACCTGCCTCGTAGGGACGCTTGCCGAAGTCGGGCAGCACCAGCAGGCAGCCGACATGGCTAAGGAATCAGCTGATATCGCCTGCACTGGCACCAACGACTATGAGCAGGCTCGAGCCCTGACCAGCCTCGTAGGAGTACTTACCAGAATTGGGCAGCATCAGCAGGCGGCCGAGATCGCCTGCACCATCACTGACAGCAAACAGCGGGCCCAGGCCCTGACCGCGGTCGTAACGGCCCTGGTCACCGCTGGGCGGTACCAGGAGGCAGTCGGCCTTGCCCGCACCATCACCGACACGTTCTCGCAGACTTACGCCCTGAGGCACGTTGTAGAGGCCCTGGCCGCCGCCGCGCGGTATCAGGACGCCGCCGACCTCGCCCGCCGTATCACTGACAAGTACCAGCATGCCCAGGCCCTGACCTCTGTCGTGGAGGCCCTGGCCGCCGCCGGGCGGTACCAGCAGGCGGTTGACCTCGCCCACACCATCACCCGTGCCTACTCGCGGGCCTCCGCCCTGACGCACGTTGTGGAGGCCCTGGCCGCCGCCGGGCGGTACCAGCAGGCAGTTGACCTCGCCCACACCATCACCCGTGCCTACTCGCGGGCCTCCGCCCTGATCCACGTCGCAAAGGCCGTGACCCCCACCGGCCACCACCAACAGGTCGCCGACCTGGCCCTGGAGGCAACCGACCTCGCCCGCCGTATTACTGACAAGTACCAGCAGGCCGAAGTCCTGACCTCGATCGCGGAGGCCCTGGTCACCGCTGGGCGGTACCAGGAGGCAGTCGACCTCGCCCACACCATCACCGACACCAAGCTGGCGGGCGACGCCCTGACCCGCGTCGCCCAGGTGCAGGTCTCTGCCGTGGAGGCCCTGGCGACCGCCGGGCAGCACCAGCAAGCAGTCGACCTTGCCTGCACCATCACGGTTGCGATCGAGCAGACCCATGCCCTGCTTTCCGTCGTGGAGGCCATGGTCACCGCCGGGCAGCATCAGCAAGCAGCCGGCCTCTTCCGCGCCATCACTACGGACTACTACTGGCAGACCCATGCTCTGACTTCTGTCGTGGAGGCCCTGGTCACCGCTGGCCACCACCAGCAGGCCACCGACCTCGCCCGAGAGGCAACCGACCGAGCCCGGACTCTCACCGAGTCCTACATGAGGACTCTCATCCTGCCCGGCGGCGTCGAGGCCCTGGCTGCTGCCGGGCAGTGGCGGCAGGCAGTCGACCTCGCCCGCACCATCACGGACACCGAGCCGCGGGCCTGCGCCCTGACACACGTCGCCAAAGCCCTAGCCACCGCCGGGCAGCACCAGCAGGCCACCGACCTCGCCCGGGAAGCAGCCGAGCTCACCCGCACCCTCACAGACTCTGGCCAGCAGGACCGCGCCCTGACTTTCCTCGTGAAGGTCCTGGCGGCCGTTGGGCAGTGTCGGCAGGCAGTCGATCTTGCGCGCAGCATCATCGACGCGGGGGAGCAGGGCTACGCCCTGACGCATGTTGTAGAGGCGCTGGCGACCGTCGGGCGGTATCAGGAGGCAGTCGACCTTGCCCGCACCATCACCCCCACTCACTGGCACACTCATGCCCTGGCTTCTGTCGTGAAGGTCTTGGCGGCCGTTGGGCAGTATCGGCAAGCAGTCGACCTTGCCGGCACCATCACCGACGCGGGCGGGCAGGGCCGCGCCCTGACGCACGTTGTAGAGGCTTTGGCTGCTGCCGGGCAGTGTCGGCGGGCAGCCGAGCTTGCCCGCACCATCACCGACACCGGCGAGCAGGACCGTGCCCTGGCTTCTGTCGTGCAAGCTGCTGCCACCACAGGGCAGTATCAGGAGGCAGTCGACCTTGCCCGCACCATCACCGACAGCGGACAGCCCTCCGCATTGGCCTCTGTCGTGGAGGCCATGGTCGCCGCCGGGCAGCATCAGCAAGCGGCCGACCTCGCCAGAGAAGCAGCCGACCTCGCCCGCACCTTGACCGGTTACTACCAGAACGACTCGGCCCTGACCTGCGTCGTAAGGGCCCTTGCCGCGACCGGGCAGGATCAGAAGGCCGCCGATCTCGCCGGAGAAGCAGCCGACCTTGCCCGCGTCTGTAAGGAGCCCCCCGAGTTGGAGGGCTTCGCCCTGATCACCGTCGTGCAGGCCGTGGCCGCCGCTGGGCGGCACCAGCTGGCCGCCCACCTCGCTGGCACCGGCACCGGCCCGGAGGCCACCGCCCTGATCTCCGTCGTCAAGGCCATGGCCGCCGCCGGGCAGCACAAACAAGCAGCCGACCTCGCCCGCACCATCACTGAACCCGACCGACAGACTCAGGCCTTGCTGACTGTGGTGAATCAGTGCAAGAGGCCAGCCGAGAAGACTCTTCTACTGGCCGAGGCGTTGGCCCTGGGCGACTGGATGCAAGTGCTGGCGCAGCTCCCGGACTTGGCGCCCGAGGCCCTGGAACCGTTGGCACGGTCGTTGCTGTCCCAGCGGTGAACCGCGGTGGCCGACTGTCCCAAGGGCACCTCGATCTGCGAGAGAAGCGGGAGCGGGAACAGGCGGGGCAGACGGAAGATGTCGACGATCATGTGCATTACGTGATGTTGGGGAGAATCGTGATCGTCGACAACGACCCGATCCGCCACGGCCGGGCCGTACGCGTCGCGGTCGAGATCACAGCTCAGGCGGATCGGACCGGGCTGCGCGTAACTCGGCGCAAGGGCGCCGACACCCGCGCCCGCTACGCCCCCGTGCTCGACAGCACCAGCACCAGCACCAGCACCAGCACCAGTGTGAGGTCTCACTGATGTTGAGGTAGTTCCGCCTTCCCGACCTGCGGACTCGTAGATGTACTGAGATGGATTGAAGGGGCCTTGTCGGGGACGGTGGAAGCGTGACCTGCGGTACTGCATGTTCGATGAGATTGCCGCAGATGCTGTGAGAGTGCCTATGCAGCCTGTCTGTTGGTGGGTGTGACGGCCCCTCGAGTCGCGGTGGGTGGTCTCGATGGGGGCGGGGGGTGCCCCTATGGGTTTCGTCAAGCTGATGGGGCGGGCTGTGGGTCGTAGAAGGTGCCGTCGCGGAGCATCGCGAAGAGCACGTCGGCTCGTCGTCTCGCGAGGCAGAGGAGGGCTTGGGTGTGATGCTTTCCCTGGCTGATCTTTTTGTCGTAGTAGGTCCGGGAGGCCGGGTCGGCCAGAGCCGCGAACGCGGACAGGAAGAAGGCTCGTTTGAGCTGCTTGTTTCCGCGCCGGGACGGTTGTTCGCCGCGGATCGAGGAGCCAGAACTGCGGGTCGTGGGGGCGAGGCCGGCGTAGGCGGCGAGGTGGGCGGCGGTCGGGAACGAACTGCCGTCACCGACGTCGATGAGGATGCGGGCTCCGGTCCTGACGCCGATCCCCGGCATGGACGTCAGGACCTTCGAAAGAGGGTGGTTCTCCAGCAGTTCTTCGATCCGAGTGGCCAGGAGTTTCCGCTGGTCAAGCACTGCTCGGAGCGAGTTGGCGAGGCTGGGGACGATCAGGGCGGCCGCGTCGGTGCCCGGGACGACGACGGTCTGTTCGTCCAGTGCGGTGAAGATGTCCTCGACGAGCCGCTCGGCCATCCGCGGTGCCTTCGGACGTATCAACGCAACGAGCCGCCGGCGTCCGGCTTTGCGGATCTGGGCCGGGAGCCGAACTGGTCGAGGAGCTTGAGCACGGCCGGGTGTTGGACGCGCGGGCCCAGGACCCGTTCCAGCGACGGGTGGATCTGGGTGAGCAGGCCCCGCAGGCGGTTGCTGATGCGGGTTGCTTCGCCGGCCAGGTCGTCGTCGAAGCCGACGATCCAGCTCGGCGACGGTCTCGTCCTTAAGGTCGACCGAGCGGAGCGTGTGAGGCATCACGCGGGCCGTGTCCGCGATGATGAACGCGTCGCGGGCATCTGTCTTGGCCTCGCCGGGATAGAGGTCGGCGATCCGCCTCATCGTCAGGCCGGGCAGATAGGCGACCGGGCAGCCCATGTCCCGGGCCACCGCCAGCGGCAGAGCGCCGATCGAGGCCGGCTGGTCGACCACCACGAGCACGGTCCCGTGCTTGGCCTGCAGTTTGCCGAACACTTCGCGGAGCTTCGGCTCGCTGTTGGGCAGCCGTTTGTCGAAGGCTTTCTTCCCGGCCGGGGTGACGGCGGTGGCGTGGTGTTCGCCCTTGCCGACGTCCAGGCCGAGGAAGGTGCCGATGTCACTGACGTCGATCACGTGCGTCCTTCGGTCGTCCTTGCCCGGCCGTCCAACGGCACCGATCGCCACATCCACATTACGAAGAGCCTCCCGACCTGCGAAGACCGGTGGCCATGCCCCTGACTTGTTGAATCGACCCCAGACGCTCGGTCTGCAGCCGTAGCGTCCAGGGCGCCGGTCGGCACTGGCTCGCATAGCTCCTTGCCGCCCTGCGGGGCTGGCTCATGATTAGCGTGCCGCCGCCGACCGGCACCCGCGCGGTGTGGCTCGACAGAGGCATGAATGCGTGTGACCGCTACTTCAAGTCAGGGTGCCCACCGCACACTTCTGCCGCTTCGAGCACCAGGTCAGGACGCGCGTGATCACGATCGGGATCGACCCCCACAAGTCCTCACACACAGCCGTCGCCATCGACGCCGCAGGCCACAAGACTGGCCAGCGGCGCTTTGTCGTGAACGCAGGCACCTTCCAGAAGCTCATGCGCTGGAGCGAGCAGTGGCCCGAACGACGCTTCGCGGTCGAAGGCGCCGGCGGCCTCGGCCGCACGCTCGCCCAGCAGCTGGCCGCCGCAGGCGAGGACGTCGTCGACGTGCCCTCAACCTTGTCGGCCAGGGCCAGGCTCCTGGCCACCGGTGGTGACCGCAAGACCGACCCCGCCGACGCCCTCCACGTCGCTCAGGTCGGGCTCTTCCGCACCGACCTGCGCAAGGTCACTGCCGAGGACCAGTCCACGATCCTTCGGCTGCTGACCGAGCGCCACAACGACCTCGTCAACGAACGCACCCGCATCACCAACCGCCTGCACGCCGTTCTGCGCGACCTGCTTCCCGGAGGCGCCCCCACCCGGCTGTCGGCGGACAAAGCTGCCGCCCTGATGAAGGGCATCCGACCGCTCACCGCGACCGACAACTGCCGCCGCGACATCGCCCCGGACTTGCTGGCCGACCTGCGCCGACTGGATCACCAAGTCAAGGACAACGAAGCCTAGATGCGCGACGCTCTCGCCGCCTCACGGTCGACGCTGACGTCCCTGCCCGGACTGGGTACGGTGCTCGCGGCCAAGATCCTCGGTCACATCGGTGACGTCAGCCGCTTCCCGACGGAGCACCACTTCGCCAGCTACACGGGAAGTGCGCCGCTGGACGCCTCCAGCGGGAAGAACGTCCGCCACCGGCTCAACACTGGGGGGAACCGGGCCCTGAACTCGGCCTTGCACATCATCGCCATCTGCCAGATCCGCGATGGCGGCCGCGGCCAGGACTACTACCGGCGCAAGATCGCCGAGGGAAAGACACCTGCCGAAGCCCGCCGGGCCCTCAAACGACGCCTCTCGAACGTCGTCTACCGAACCATGAAACGAGACCGGCAACGGCAACTTGCAGCAGCCGCTTGACACACAGAGGCGCTAATCAGTGGTCTGTCGATGCCTCCGGAGCCGGTGACACCGCGCCCCAAGACATGCGATCGACAGGGGGAGAAAGTCATGCCAACTCCGAAGGCCGGGCGCCCCATTGCGGGGCTACCGAGAAGGTAATGGGGGGTGGATGATGCCTCGTTTCAGGCGCGTCGGTCGCACGATTTCGACGCTCAGTACACCCGCCGGCTTCCGTGGTGTCGGCCTGTCGGCGTCCGCCGACGTGACCGCCGTCGAGCGGGCGATGTAGATCCTGAAGGGGGCTTGTCTGCCGCGCGCAGTCCCGTGTCCGGGTGGAGCGTACGCCTCTGACCTCAAGGGTTGCCGAAAGCAAGGCTTGACGGATAGGGTCTCTGGGTCCTTAAAGCTTGACATCAGCTAGGTTTGAGGGGAGGGTGGGATGACGCGTCCTATGGATCTGCTTCTCGCGGAGCTGGATCGCCGGGGAGTCGGCAGTCGGCAGACGGCAAAGGGCTCCTGGGTCTTGTCCCGTGACGGCACCATCATCGCGATCGGCGGCGAACCCGAGACGGAGAGCGGGTGGATCGACTTGATCAATCAACTGCGACGAGCAGGCTGGGTCTCCCCTGAGGAGGACTAGGCGGGCACGGCGGGGGCCGGAAGGCCAGGTCCCCGCTCCCCGTTCCACGGGACGAAGCAGAAAAGGCCGAGAAGAGGACACGGGAGAAGGGGTCATGGAAAAGGAATGGCAGGCATCTGTGATCGTTGACGACCTCGATCCGCCTACTGACGAGGTGATCGACGAATTGTGGCGCTTCCCGGGGGGCACCCTCCGGTACGAGGAACGATGGCGGCGCCTCTACCTGGTGTGGCGGCTGATGGCGCCTACGCTGGCGGTGGCTGCGCCGCAGGCCTTCGAGACTGCTCACGAGGGTCTGAAGGCCGTGCTGGGGCGCGAGCCTGAACTGACGGGTCTGCGTGTGATCACGGCAGAGCAGGCCAACGCCGAGCGTGACTATCCTCAAGAGCAAGAACTCATGGGATACAGGGAAGCAGCGGCAGTGTTGGGTGTCAGCCGCCAGCGAGTCGCTCAACTGGACGGCAGCCATCCTGACTTCCCCCGTCCCATTGGGCGCATTGGTGCTGGACCCGTCTTCACCGCTGCTTCTGTGCAGTCCTTCGCCGAGCGGTGGGACCGCAGCCCAGGGCGGCGAAGGGTGGCTTAGACGGGTGAGACCGGGAAGCTCCGCTGGCCTCTGGCCTTCATTGGCCAGCGGAGCCTTTCCCGCCCCCACAGTCATGGCAGCAGCCATTGCCACCGCGGAGGCGCGGGCTGGTCGCCGTTGCGGCACCGACTTGGCCGTGCCGTTCCCTCTGGCTCCTGGCATTGGCCGGAGACCACCCTGCCGATTGGCCACGCGCGGCCGTGGTCGGGGCAGCCGGCGACTTGCGGGCAACGCCGAGGAACTGCTGGGTAAATGCGGTCCCAGACGGTGCCGTCCACTGCCGTGAGAGTCCCAGCGCCGCACCACCCTCTCCGAACTGGCGGCGTGCGCCTGTAACTGCTGCGCCACACCGGTTTCGTCTGCACGGTGGTGTGCCGGCCCAAGTGCTGCATGGCATCCTGCAGCACCGCGAGGGCAGCCAACGCGACACCCTTCATTCGTGGGCTTGGTCAACGTGCGCGGGTCCTGCGCTAAGGCATGAGGTGGGGGATCTGGTCCAGTAGTTTGTAGGACGCTACGGCGACGCCGGCCCCTGCGACCACCAGGGCACAGGAATCAGCGGTTGGCGCAGGTGCAATGGCAGTAACAGAGCTGATTGTTGGGAGAGTTGGGCCGTATGGCTCTCGGGTGGTCAGGTCCCACATGTGCACTGTGTGATCACTGCTGCCAGTGATGGCCACAGCGCGTCCGTCGGGCAGAGTGGTGGTTGCCAATGACGTGATCATTCCCGCATGTCCGACGAGCGGTTGGCCCAGCGGCTGGCGCTTGGTGAGATCGTATAGGCGCAGGGTATGGTCTCGGCTTCCGGTGATAGCGACCGGGTGGCCGTTTGGCAGGGTAGTGGTCGCCACTGCGGTTACCCAATCGCTGTGCCCGGTGAGCGGGTTCCCGAGTGGCTTGCCGGTTTCGAGGTTCCATACGCGTGCTGTTTTGTCGTAGCTGCCGGTGATGGCGACGGTGCGGCCGTCGGGCAGAGTAGCGGCTGCTACGGCTACCAGCCAGTTGCTGTGGCCGGTCTTGATGGGGGCTCGAAGCAGCTCGCCAGTGGTCAGGTCCCACAGGCGCAAGGTTCGGTCCCGGCTACCGGTCACGGCTACGCTGAGGCCATCAGCCGTAACTGCTGTAGCCACCGATGTGACCCATCCGGTGTGCCCGGTGAGCGGGTTCCCGAGTGGCTTGCCGGTTTCGAGGTTCCATACGCGTGCTGTTTTGTCGTGGCTGCCGGTGATGGCGACGGTGCGGCCGTCGGGCAGAGTAGCGGCTGCTACGGCTACCAGCCAGTTGCTGTGGCCGGTCTTGATGGGGGCTCGAAGCAGCTCGCCAGTGGTCAGGTCCCACAGGCGCAAGGTTCGGTCCCGGCTACCGGTCACGGCTACGCTGCGATCGCCAGGCAGTGCAGTGGTTGCTACCGCGGTCACCCAGTCCTCCGGCGCAACGGCCAGCCTGCTCGTGGTGTGTGAGGCAGCTAAATCCCATAGCTGCACGGTGTGATCATGGCTTCCGGTAATGGCCAACGTACGGCCGTCCGGCAAGGCGGCGGTCGCCGCAGAGGTAACCGAGCCTGTATGACCCGTCAATGGCTCACCGACAGGCTGACCAGTGGTCATGTCCCACGCCCGTGCGGTGCGATCCCAACTCCCGCTGAGGGCTACCGCCCGCCCGGGAAGGAAGGTGGCGGTCGCCACAGAGGTGACCCATCCGGTGTGTCCGGTGAGGGGCTCGTTGATGGGCTGGTGGGTGGCGAGGTCCCACATGCGCAGTGTTCGATCCCGGCTGCCGGTGATGGCGACGGTGCGGCCGTCGGGCAGAACAGCGGTCGCCACACAGGTGACCCATCCGGTGTGTCCGGTGAGGGGCTCGTTGATGGGCTGGTGGGTGGCGAGGTCCCACATGCGCAGTGTTCGATCCCGGCTGCCGGTGATGGCGACGGTGCGGCCGTCGGGCAGAACAGCGGTCGCCACGGAAGTGACCCATTCTGTGTGACCGGTGAGGGGTACACCGGCCAGTTCACCTGTTTCGAGGTTCCATACGCGTGCTGTTTTGTCGTGGCTGCCGGTGATGGCGACGGTGCGGCCGTCGGGCAGAACAGCGGTCGTCACAGAGGTGACAGTGCCTGTGTGACCTGTGAGGGGTTCACCGGCCAGTTCACCTGTTTCGAGGTTCCATACGCGTGCTGTTTTGTCGTGGCTGCCGGTGATGGCGACGGTGCGGCCGTCGGGCAGAACAGCGGTCGTCACAGAGGTAACCGCACCTCCGTGTCCGATCAGCGGCTTGCCGATGGGTTGATTGGTGGCGAGGTCCCACACTCGCACCAAACGGTCCCAGCCGCCGCCGCACACCACCATGCGCCCGTCTAGCAGAACGCCAGTGCCCACCGCTTCCACTGCGCCGGTACGGGCGAGGACTTCACCTGGGCCAGTGGGCCACATGGCCCAGCGCACCCGCCAGAACTGATGGGTGCCCTCAGCAGCCAGCGGTGCGCCTCTGGCGGCAGCCCACATTTCCAAAGCAGCGGCGTTGAACCCCGGCCGCCCAAAGTCCCATAGGTGCGTTGCATGCTGAAAAGCTCGCCACAGCACCCACTCGCTGCCTGCAGGTTCCCCTGTTTTGGCCGTCGACGGTGGTGTCAACCGTCGAAGGCGGTCGGCGTCGAGATACGGCAGGAGCGGTGGGGTGAGAACATCACCCAGTATGGCGCCGGCTTCAGCGTGTTCGGCGAGATGACGGCGCACATAGAGCGGCGGCGCTGCTCGGCTGCCGGAGATTTCTTCGCATGCCAAGGCGGCAAGGCGGCGAGTGATGCGCTGCTCCACCCGTCGCACTTCGCGCGAGGCGTCCGTTCGGCTCTCGTCCCCACTGGTCAAAGCTGTTCCTCACTGAGCAGATCGTCCCAGTGCTCACGCAAAGTAGTGCGTAGCGCATCGTGAAAGAGCCGGTAAACAGTCGTCCCGTCCTCGCGGTCGACTAGCAGGTACGCAGAAAGGCGAGTGCTGAGAAGCCAAGCGATGTCTTCATCGCCGTAGTAGTCCTGCGAGCCGTCGGCGATGGCATTGGCCACAGCTGGCCAGACCTGCAACCAGGGAAGTCCGCGCCCGAAGGAGAAGGCCAGAGCCCGAAGGAGATGGATGGCCCGCAGCCTGTCGGCAGGAGCGGACAGCGTTGCGTGCAAGTCACTGCGAAATACGCCCAGCACGCCTTCACTAATCGCGGCCACCCAGCCCGGGTCCGCAAGGTCGACGCAATCCGAGCGATGCGCCAGGGACGTGGCAGCGATACGGGCGACGAGGAACGACGTCCCGGCGCTCGAAGCCAGAACATCCGCGACTGATGCGGCTGCGCTTTCATTGGCCGCGTAGGGAGAGCCCGGCATCCGCCGAAGGACCTCGGCAGCGTAAGCGGCCACGTCCCGCTGCTGCCACCAGGGTTGCTCGTCAACCCGAACACGTTCTGCGGCCAGCAATCGTTCGGCATAATCAGCTAGGGAGAAATCGTCGGTGTGTATAAATCCGGTGCTGCGACCGGACCCGCCGGTTGAGCGGACCCCTAGCAGCAGCCTGACGCGGCGGTGTTCGCCGTCGACATCGAGCTCCGCGAGCACGTCAGAGAGCACCGCCAACGGGTCGCTGGCTTCATCAAGGGCGTCGACAACGATGGTGATGGGCTTCTCTTGCTGACTCAGCCAGGATTGCCATGCAGTCAACAACTCTTCCAGAGGAGGAGCGACCGCTGTTGCGGACTGCGGAACGTCGAGCGCCTGACACAGCTGTCTGATGATCTCGTCCGCGGTCTTCCCTGTGGCCAGAACGGCTGCGTCAACCGAGCCCGAAGCGGGCCTGAGATCGCTCGGAATGTCTGCGATCTGCTCCCTGTAGCGGGCGACGAAGGCCGGATCGCTCAGGGTGACCAAGCGCGCCAGGGCGGCTGACTTTCCGCTTCCAGCCGGCCCGCTCACCACGAGAGTGCCCGCGATCGAGGTCGAGGCGACGATCAGGCGCCTCATGAGATCGGTGCGGCCAGTGAACAGCCAGCCGGACTCGTCGGCATGCATAACACCGCGCGAGCGTGGCTCCCAATGTGACGAGAGGTCTTGCTGGAACAGTGCTAGATCGCTTCGCTGTGGGGCGAGGGGTGCTTTAGCGTCGGCGCGGTAGTGAGGATTGGGCAGGCACTGGTGGGCGCCCGATCGCTGACTTCCTGCGAGGGGAATCAACCGCTGACCTGGTCCAAGTCTGCTTTCCACAGCCTGAAGGAACACGGCGACGTCCAGAAACGGGTCCAGTCCGTACTTCTCGCCCAAGGGAGACCCCAACTCCTGCAGGAAGTCGGAGATCGCCGACGTCAGGGCACCGGTGACCGCCTCCTGATTCTTGGTAGCGCTCGGCAGTACCAGCCATGTCTCCGGGATCTCCCGGTCGAAGGACGCGACTTCGGCGGCAGCCCGGCCCGCGTAGCACAGGTCCAGAATGAGCAGAAGGTGCTGGATATCGGTGTTGGCAAGCCATGCAACAAGATCAGCCGTGCGCAGGGCCGTGGATTGGAGCCGCTCAGTCTCAGTCTCGCGCAGAATCATCCAATGACGGCCGTCAGCGACGAACCCATGTCCGGTAACAAAAACGACGGAGGCATCCGACCAACTCCAGCGCTCACCAGGAGGGGGATTTTTGAGCGCTGCCCGGATGGCATCCTCACTGGGACTGCCCGCTAGATGCGGGTAGCTTTGGCCGAAGCGCCGATCATCAAGCCTCTCGGCGCACAGCCAGTCGTGCAGTGCGCGCACTTCGTCCTCAACGTCAAGCCGTTCCAGGCTCAAGTCTTCGTAGTCGGAAGTAGCGATGGCCACGAAGTGACGTCGAATGATTCTCGGACTGCCGGGCTTGGAGGTCATGCCACAAGGCCGGGAAGAGCTGCCAGGACAGCTCGACCGGTCTCTTCCTTACTCAAGTAGCGCGTCACCGAATGTGCGTCGCCCTCATTGTCCACTCGCGACCGGTCCGTGACACCCGGCCATGCAACGTGCAGGTCACCGGCACAGGCCACGGGGTCCCGTGGGTCGCGCACATTAACCCATGTGGCGACGTTCGAGGGCAGCCCCTGCGCAGTGCCGTAATGGGCATCAGGCATCAGTCGACGCACCATGCGCAAGCCAAGAGGGGACCCCAGAGTCAGGAACAAGGCCAACTGGTGCTCGGCATGCTGGCGGATGTACTCAAAGGCGACGACAGATCCCAAGGAATGCCCGATCAGCACCTGGCAGTCGGAGGTGATGGCGCCTCGTACCTCCGCGTCTACCGACTCCTTGAGCTGAGTATCATGCAGATAACGGCGCACCTGGCGCAGTTCGCCAAGATAGAGCACGCCAGCGCTCGGCCCGAAGCGGCGGTCCAGTGACCGCAGCACTGCCTGAAGCGGAAGCGGCACCCGGGTGTACTTTTTCGCTGGTTGCCCCCGAGCGGCCTCAATCTCCTCCACGGTGACAGCCTCGGTGGCCGCTGCGAGAAGGTCGTCCAGCTCCTCGCCTTGCAGATGTTGCAGCCAGTCTTCCGATCCCTTGGTGACGGCGCCTTTGTCCGTGATCTTCATGAACAACTGACCGTAAAACGCCATACGCAAGGGGGGAGCACTCATGCTGTGGCCGCTGGCGAATGTCAGACCGTCTTGAAGGGCTGGCTTCCAGGTCGCTTCAAGCTGACTAGGTCCCAGCTGCTGTTGACTGATGCCATGCACCCCTACGATGGCCGACAAATCACACTCCACATGTTGCAAGCACCACTAAGGACAGCCTCTGGGAACCAGCACGAGGGCTCGACTCGCAGCAAAGAATCCGTGCCTCGCAAGAAACGTAACGTGGCATTTCGGGCGCAGGGCTGAATGACACGGTTGTCGGGGTCTAGAGGGGTCTAAGAGCTGTCCCGTAACCGCAGTGGTGTGAGGACCTGCTCCTGTCTACTGGACGTCACAGGAAGAGAAGGTCGACGTCCCTTTCGACGCAGAGCCGTAGGACGACCGCCAGTTGTCGGGCGTCATCGAGGTGCTGTTGGAGGAGCGAGTCGCCAGTCTCGTCCTCCCATTGTTCGGTGATCGCCTCCAGCCGGGGCAAGATCGAGGCGCACTCGGTAGGCGAGAGCTCGCCGCCGCCGTCATCTGGGCGATTGAGGAGTGGCGCGAGTGTGGTGGAGACGTCGCGCCACGCCCGCTCGCCACCGAACCCCCACATCTCGAAGAGAGTGAACCCTTCGGCCTGCGCCAGCCCTCGCCGGAATGCGGCGAAGCTGCTGTAGGACCAGGCGACGTCTGGACTGCTCGTATCTCCGTCTCCCGGGAACAGAATCAGCCCCACGTCGCCCTCCCCTTGTTCGTCGAGTGGGCCAAGGATCAGTCGGAACTCGTGACGTCTGCAACTGAGATGATCCCGCGGTGGCTGGTGTGATCACGGCGTCGGAGTCGTCCTGGATAGCTCCATTCAGCGGACTGAGCCCGCGCCTGTTCGGAAAGCTGGTGACTGCGCTGCGGCGAGACGGCGCGGACGCCGCCAGCAAGGGCCGACCGTGGGGGCTACCGCTGGAAGATCGGGTGCTGCTGGTGTTGCCCTACTGGCGAACGAACCTGACGATGCGCCAGCTCGCGCCGCTGTTCGGCGTCTCGAAGTCCGCCGCGGGCCGCATCATCGACCAGCTCGGGCCGATGCTCGCGCTCCGGCCCCGCAAGCGGTTCCGGAAGGACACCGTTCTCATCGTGGACGGCACCCTCGTGCCCATTCGTGACCACAGCATCGCCGAGCGGTCGAAGAACTACCGGTACTCCACCAACCACCAGGTCGTCATCGATGCCGACACCCGGCTCGTCGTCCTGGTCGGCCGGCCGCTGGCAGGCAACCGCAACGACTGCAAGGCATGGGCGGAATCCGGCGCGAGGGACGCCGTAGGTACGGCTACGACGATCGCGGACGGCGGCTATCCGGGGACCGGCCTGGTGATGCCGCACCGCCGCCGCAAGGGCGAGGAACTCCCCGCCTGGAAAGAGGCGCACAACAAGTCCCACAAGCAGGTCCGGGCTCGCGTCGAGCACGCCTTCGCCCGCCTGAAGTGCTGGAAGATCCTGCGGGATTGCCGCCTCAGGGGCGACGGCGTCCACCACGCCATGCTCGGGATAGCTCGCCTACACAACCTCAACCTCGGCGGATAGGACAACGGCCCACTGGCTAAGCGGTCACACCGCGACCACACCAAAGATCATTACGGGACAGCCCTTAGGCCCTCGTTCCCGCGCCCGTCGGAGGCGCTTTCCAGGTGAGGTATCGGGTTGTACCCGCGTGTCCGCGTCGAGGGTGGTGGCCGCGGGGCGGTCTCACAGGCCGGGGCGGTGCTGCTGGTCGAGACGGTCCGTACGTCCGGCCTGGACACCACGATATCGGCGGCAACGGCGCCGTGGCGCAAGCCGCGAACGGTGCACGATCCGGGCAGGATCCTTCTGGATGTGGCCCTGGCTGTCGCGCTGGGCGGAGACTGCCTGGCCGACATCGGCATGCTGCGGGCCGAGCCCGAGGTGTTCGGCCCGGTGGCCTCCGATCCGACGGTCTCCCGTCTCGTCGACGCTCTCGCCGCAGCCGGGCCGAAGGCACTCACCGCGATCCGGTCGGCGCGGGCAGAAGTACGGTCGCGGGTCTGGGAGTTGGCCGGTGCGGACGGTCCGGCCGCCGACGGCACCGTGATCGTGGACATCGACGGCGTGCTGGTCCTGGCGTACTCTGAGAAGCAGGATGCCACCGCGCTGGAAGAAGACCTTCGGCCATCACCCGCTGGTGGCGTTCGTCGACCACGGCCAGGCCGGGTCCGGAGAGCCGGTGGCTGCCCTGCTGCGGCCCGGCAACGCAGGCTCCAACACCGCCACCGATCACATCGAAACCACCCGGCTTGCCCTAGCTCAACTGCCCCGACACGAGGGTACGGGGGTTGATGGCGCCGGCCGATCGGCCGGTGACGCCCAGCTGGTTGGTCGGCTGGTGGGGCTGTTCCGCGAAGCTAGGGGACCTTGGGCGTGTCGCGCGCCTGGGGGTGTGGATGTTGGTGTATGCAGACTTGAAGGTCGGCGGCTGCAGGCGCCGAGCGGGGAGCAGGGGATTCGGGGTGGCTCGTGGCAAGCGGGGCTTTCGAGGAGCTGCAGACCGGCGAGTTCGGGCCGGCCACGTTTGATCTGTTGCGGCGGCTGGTCCACCAGGTGCGCCGTGCCTCCGGCTTTCCGCCCCCGGAAGGGCACACTGTCTGGAGCGATGACGCGGCTTACGACGTGATCAGTGCGATGTTGTCCCAGGAAGGAGCGGGACAACGGTTCGTGACCGTCTGCTTCGCCCAGGCCGCCGACGAGGCCTCCCTGGAGCGACTGTTCCTCACTTCGATCAAGAACTTCCTCATCGATGAGGCGAAGAAGACGCCGCGGGGCAAGCTCCGGCGCCGCATCGCCCGCTTGATGGACGAGGACACGGCCTACCGGAAGAGCAAGGGCTCACCGCCGCGCTGGGCGTTGGCCGACCATGCCGAGGAGGCCGTGTGGCAGGGAGATCTCGACGATCTCATCGCACAGGCGGCACGGGTGACAGGTGTCGGCATCACCCGCTGGAACCATTCCGGCCCCACCCCCAAGCAGACGGTCCATGCCCTCAAGACCATCCTCCTGTGCGTGCTCCAGTACGCCCAGGGAGCGGTGCGGGAGGAAGACCTCGCCAAGGTCCTCGAGGCCCGGTTCGAGCTCCTGGCGCCAGCCCGCTTCACCGCGCTGTACGCCGATGAAGGGACCGTCGCCGAACTCGTCGACCAGCACGCGGCCACCGCCGCACCGGACCCCACGGGAGTCGACGGAGTGGCCGAGGACATCTGGCAGCGCCTCTCACCCAACGAACGCCTGCTGCTTCCCTACCTCGACGAGGACGCCCATCACGCGGCGCAGCTGCTGGAGATCCGGCAAACGCATGCGGCTGCCGTCCTATCGAACCTCAAGACAACGCTCCGTGCCGCCCTATCCGCGGACAGTGACCCCCGCACGGTCATAGCCGCCCTGCTGCGGCGCTGCGGCGAGGCTCCTTCGTGAACAGCCCCAGTTACGTCGTCTGGATCCAGTGAGAAGAGAATGCGCTGATGGACCACAGCCGAGGAGACGGGGGAGACGGCATGAACTCTGTCCACACTACTGCCTACCAACGGCTGGTGGCCGCCGCGGCGGGACTGAAGGTGCCCGACGCCGTCCGCCAGGTGGCCACCGCACCACCCCAGGACCCGCTGCCGGGCCAGATCTGGCGCGCAGTATGGGAGGACACCATCCAGCTGCTGCTGATCACAGCCGCCGGCGACGATGACACCCTGCGCGCCGTGCCAGCCTCCTTCGAACAGTACGCCGACACCGACACCGTGCTCCTGCCCGCTCAGGCGACCACCCTGGAACAGCCACTGGCACTGTGGTGGGGCCTGGAAGCCACCCTTCCGTGGTGTGTGCTGGACCGGCAGGTCAGCGAGCTGACCAGCCGCCCTTCCGCCTTCACGTCCCGCACGCTCGCCGCCGCCGTGCCCGGCACACAGTGGGGGAGCGGCACAGCCCCGTCCTCGCCAACCATCGAGTACCGCGCAGTCCTGGCCGACCAGCTCGCACTCCTTGCCTCGGCACAGTGGGCCCCCCAAGGATCGGGAGGCCTCAACAAGCTGTTTCGTGACCACGGCATCACCGCCCCGCAACTGGGGGCCGAACTGAAACTGCCGCCGCCCCAAGCGCTCGCCGTATGGAGAGGGCAACTCGCCCTGACCGCCGACCAGGCCGCCACACTCGCTGAACGCCTCGAGCAGTCGGCCAGCCAGCTGCTCGAGGCCAACCCCGCCTTGCCGCCCGCCGTCGTGCACGAACTGAACCGCCCCCTGCGCCGCAAGCAGGTGAAGGCGCTCGCCGCCCAGCACGACGAGACCGAACGCGACGCCCGGCTGCGCGCCGCCTACGGTATCTACACGCTCGCGGCACGCGACGACGACCGCACGCAGCCGAACTGGACGGCACGCACGAACCGCTACTTCGAACTGCGTCTGGGCCAATAGGGGGCATACCGCGTGGTCAACTACGTGCTCGCCGGCGCCGCCCGGACCCAGGCCGCTGCGATGATCCAGGAACTCGAAGCGGCTCGTCCCGGCGCGGTCGAGCGCCTAGCACAAGGCGCCCTCGCGGAGCTGAGAACCTGGCCCGAGCTGACCGTCCTGGAGGTCGACGAGAATCTGACGGAACAAGGGTGCAGCGTCGCCGGAGCGTACGACTTCGGCCCGCCACCCCACCTGTCCGTCGCCACGTCCGCCAGCCGTGCACGGCGGGACTTCACCGCCCTGCACGAATTGGGCCACCACCTGCAGAAGAACAGCTTCGCCCTCATGGAGCCCTTTGGCAGGGAACCCGACGGTGGCCTCCTCCTGGAGGATGCAGCCTGCGACGCGTTCGCAGCCGAGATCCTGCTCCCTGCGCCCCTCGTCAACCAGCACCTGGACACCAAGGGACCCACCGCGTCGACGGTCACCCAGTTGTGGCAGGCGAGCAACGCCTCCCGCATGGCGGTCTGCGTTCGAGCCGTCCAGCATCTCCCTGCCCCCGGCCACATCCTCCTCCTCGACACCACAGGACACCTCGCCTTCGCCGCATCCCACGGCCTTCCGCCCCTGCGACGCGGTAGCTTCCAGGGCGACATAGCCGTCATCGACCGCGCGCTCACCGGCTCCGGCCACGCACGAGGGCTGACTCAGGTCCGCTACCGCGACGGCATCCTCGGACGACAACTCCACATCGACACCGCCCCCATGGACGGCTACCTCATCGCCGTCCTCGTCACTGACTCCGCCCCCTGGCGCACCTTCACCCCACCCACTCCCGACACCGGCCCCCAGGCACGCGACTACATCTGCGCGAACTGCGACGAGGAGTACCGCTCCTTCGACCCCGCCTGCCGGCGCTGCCACATCCCCCCGTGCCCCGACTGCGGCCGCTGCGCCTGCCCGCGCCGCGTCACCGAACGCCTCTGCCCAGGCTGCTTCACCCTGCACCCGCCCTCGATGTTCCCCTCGGGCAGCGACCGCTGTCTCAACTGCGACTGACGCCTCGCCACCCCCATCTGCAACACGCTCACCCCTACCCGCGAGTTACGTCGTCCGTCCCAGGCGAAGCACCCCACCCAGGGGTGATCACGGAACCCGGGCGCCGGCCGCGGGCGCCGTCGGAACATCGCCGGCAGGAACAGAACGATGGCTATTCAGATCACCTCGGTGCGCCTGTCGACCGGCGGCACCACGCACGAACACATCACCCACCTGTGGTGGACCGAGCAGGCGTCCGGCAAGACCGGCGACAACACGCGGGCGCAGATCGTCGACTGGATCGAGAAGCAGGCCGGCAAGGCCTACACCAGCGACCGAGCCGGGCACCGCACGGAAGTCGCCGTGGTGACGCCCGCCCGAGGCGAGAAGTACCTGAGGACCCACGCCGAAGGCGTGTGGACCAACAACCTCCTCGCCCTTCCCCGGCGCTGACCCGCCACTACAACATGGCTGTCCGGCGCGCCGCCCCTGCCGTGGCCCGCCGGACGCTCGCCCCGCCCGGGGCACCTCCGGGCGAACACACGACCCCCTCACCTAGGAGGACCCATGTCTCAGGACAGCCACGGGCCCGCGCCCGTCACGATCATCGTCAACGCCCGACCGCACACCTGGGAGGCGAAGGAGATCACCTTCGAGCAGGTCGTCGACCTGGCTTACCCCGGCCAGCCGCCGAACGACCAGGACACCTACACCGTCCGTTACAGCCGCGGCCACGACGGCCACGGAACGGGCAGCCTCACCGCCGGCCACAGCGTCAGAGTGAAGAAGGGGATGGTCTTCGATGCCTACCGCACTTCTCGCTCGTGACCCGGACCTGGCCCGCCTCCTCGACGACGGCTACGACGTCGTCGTCCACGCAGGCCACATCATCGTCCGGCACATCCCGTACGTCACCGAGAACCGCACCGTCGAACACGGCTTCCTCGCCTACCCCGTGACCGTCAGCGGGGACCGCCTGGTCTCCGGAACCGACCACCGCATCTGGTTCAGCGGCTCCGCCCCCTGCGACGAGCACGGCCGCCCCCTGGCTCTCGCCAATCCCGAGAACCGGGTGATCGCCGAGGGCATGCAGGCGAACTTCATGCTCTCCAGCAAGCCCAGCCCCGACGGCTACCCCGACGAGTACACGAAGATCACCGCGTACTCGAGGATCATCGCCGACCAGGCACACGCACTCGACTCCACGGCCACCCCCACCCCCGGCGCCGCATGGCAGGAGCTCGAGGACGACAGCCCCTTCGCCTACCGCGACACCGCCACCTCCCGCGTCGGCATCGCGGCGGTCAACCGCCGCTTCCGAGGCCACCGCATCGTGATCGTCGGCCTCGGGGGCAGCGGAAGCTACATCCTCGACCAGGTCGCCAAGACCGAGGTCGACTCGATCCTCCTCATCGACGGCGACACCTTCGACAACCACAATGCCTTTCGAGCCCCCGGCGCCCCCACCCTCGACACCCTGCGTGACCGCCCGCCCAAGACCACCTACCTTGCCTCGATCTACGCGAACATGCACCAAGGTCTGTCCGCCTGCGAGCAATACCTCGACGAGGACAACCTCGACCTGCTCACCGGGGCCACGTTCGTGTTCCTCGCCTCCGACGACACGGCGAGCAAGCCGGCGATCATCGACTGGCTCGAAGCACACGACGTACCGTTCATCGACGTCGGCATGGGCATCGAAGAGATCGACGGCCGCCTCAGCGGACTCCTGCGCGTCACCACCAGCCTCCCGGGCCGCCGAGACGCAGCCCGCCGCCGCATCCCCCAGCCAGCGCCCGAACGCGACGCCTACGCACGCAACATCCAGACCGCGGATCTCAACGCGCTCAATGCAGTCCTGGCCGTCATCCGTTGGAAACGCTCCATCGGTATCTACGCCGACGCCACCGACGAGAGCCACACCACGTACTCACTGATCACTAACGAGATCGCCAACGAGGACCTGCCGTGACCGCACAAGACACCCTGCGCCCGGTCTTCACCGAGACCTTCCCCCCAACGATGGACGCAGGGGTTCTGTACGTCTCGATTCCTTACCGCACCTGCGGTCACCTCTGCTGCTGCGGTTGCGGCCACGAGGTCATCACACCACTCTCCCCAGCCCAATGGTCCATCATCTACGACGGCGAGAACGTGTCTCTCACCCCCTCGATCGGCAACTGGGTACTCCCGTGCCAGTCGCACTACTGGATCCGCAACGGCCGCGTCCGCTTCAGCCGCCGTTACTCGGCTGTGGAGATTGCTCAGAACCGTGAGCGTGATCGTCGCGAGCTAGTCCAGGGCACCCAAGAAGCCCGGCCGAGGCCGCTGGCCAGGCTGCGTCGCTACCTGCCGCTCCGGCGCCGGTAGCCAACGAGCCGGCGCAGAGGCCGGTGGGGAGGACTCCCTGCCCCGCAGAGCGCCGGAGGACGTGATGTGGCCGCCGTCCCGTGCGACGGGATCAGTCCAGCCAGTGCACCAGACGGGCCCTGTCGTGGACCGCCAGGGCCCGTTCTTCGAGGCCGAGCGCGTACTGTCGGGCCTCGTTGCTGCCCTGCGTGAGGAGCAGGGCGGACATGCCCAGCAGGCGGGCGCTGCCCAGGCAGGCCGCGTCGAGGGCCAGGGCGAGCATCTCGGGGGAGATGTCATGGGCGGACAGGGTGCCGCCGCGGTAGCGGGCCATGTGAACGAGGCCGATGGGTGTGCTGTGCGTGACCTGGCTCAGCAGCGAGTACGCCACCGGTAGCCAGCCAGGCTCGGGGTAAGGCGCCCCCATGAGCAAGAGCATCTCGTCTATCGACGGCAGCGGCTGGCGGCCCTTGGATAGCGTCTCCGGCCCCTCGACGACACTGTCGGGCAGCCGGAACAGCCTCGTGGCGGCGGCGAGGGTCACCCCGTTGCCGGCGAACAGCGCGATCGTCTTCTTCTTCCGCGCCCGGAACTCGTCGAAGTAGCGAGTGGACCGCTGGACGAACGCGTCCTCGTCCTCCAGATCTTGGGCCAGCCAAGTGAACCGGGCAGCTTCCTCCAGAAGCATCCGCGCGGCGAACACCGTGGTAACGGCGGCATGATCCTCGAAGGTGCTCACGACGGTCGCGAACGTGGAATGTGCCCCTGCGTAGGCCAGAACGCTCGCCAGTTTGGGATCGCCGTGGGCCCGGGGGTCCGTGGCCCAACTGCTGACGAAATCGTTGTACTCACGGACTGCCGCGACGATCGGACCGACATGGGCGATGTCTGGCAGCAGGTCACGACGGGCCACGAGGGCCTCAGGCCGAAGACGCCGCTTGCGTGCCTGGACTCTGACCTTCGGTCGGACACCGACAGGCGGCTTCGGGTCGCCCAGACCATGCACGGCGCTCGCCGCGGCAACGACGTCCTCGGTCAGCCGCATCAGCGTCCCAAGGAAGCCAGCCTGCTCGACCTCCGGCGGCCAGCACTCCGGAACGGCCGCGCACACGCCCAGCAGCGTGACCGTCACACCCACGGCCGCGACATGCATGAACAGCGCTTCGTGATCAGCACGCAGATCATGGCCCGGGACACCGCCGACAGTCATGCTGCTCTGCAGGCCCAGCAGGTTGCCGTGGCCGGCATCCAGATGAAACCGTAGCGCTCGAGTCGCTGCCCGCATAAAAACCACCGAAGGGTCTGTCTCCCGCCCGTCAGGCCACGTTCCGTCAGTCCTGTACGACTCCCTGCCCATCCCCGCCCCCCGTCTTCCGCTTCTTCTCACCATTCTCACCTTGCCGCCGCAGGCCCGAACGGACTCCGACAGCCCCACGTGTCAGCGGTCATGCATTACGTGATCGTCGACACCACGCCATCAGTCTGTGGGCACCGTCCCTGCGGCAAGGCCCCGGTGGTGCCGACGTGGCACGGTGTCTTTCGCGAACTGCATCCGGCCGCACGCCGGTTCTCCGACGGTAGGTATGTCACCAGGTCGAGTGAGTGCGATCTGGGTGAGGTCCGCCGCCGCGGCGAAGAGGCTCTAACTGTAGAGCTCTCCTACTGAGGTGGACGGTGGCCGGGCTCTTGGCTGCGTCTTCGGTAGATCCCGGCCAGCAGCGCTTCCGGACTGCTCGGGGTATGCGCGACGGGCCCGGCGACGAGGCTGGTGCGATGATTGAGACGTAAGAACGGGCTGACCAAAGGGGTTGCTGTGGCCGCGTACGAACTGGCGAACCGGCTTGTCATCGGTATCGCCTCCAGCGCGCTGTTCGACCTCGCAGAGTCGGACGCCGTCTTCCGGGAACAGGGCGAGGAGAGCTACCGCGCCTACCAGGAAGAGCATCTCGCCGACACGCTCCGCCCCGGGGTTGCCTTCCCGTTCATCCGCCGACTGCTGTCACTGAACGACCTGAGCGAGGAAGGCGACCCCCTGGTTGAGGTCATCGTTCTGTCTCGGAACGACCCCGATACCGGGCTTCGCGTCATGCGGTCGATAGAGGCCCATGAGCTGCCGATAAGCCGGGCCATCTTCATGCAGGGCCGCTCGCCCTACAAATTCATGCCAGCCCTCAACATGTCGCTGTTCTTGTCAGCGAACGACAGCGACGTACGCGAGGCCGTCTCACAGGGACTGCCGGCAGGACACGTTCTGGGTGAGCCGTACGAGGATGACAGTAGCGATCGCGACCTGCGTATCTCCTTCGACTTCGACGGCGTCCTTGCCACCGACGCGTCGGAGCAGGTGTACCAGACGGGAGGCATCGAGGGGTTCCGCGCCCACGAGGTGCTGAACGCCGCGGTTCCGCACGATGCGGGACCACTGAAGGATTTTCTTGCCAGCATCAACCGTATCCAGCAAAGGGAGGAGGAGGAACGGCAGAAGGGCGTCGAATATCGGATCCGTCTCCACGTGTCACTCGTCACCGCACGCAATGCCCCCGCGCACGAGCGGGCAGTGATGAGCCTGAAGCGATGGGGAGTGACGGTCAACGACGCCTTCTTCCTCGGAGGCATCGACAAGGGCGAGATCATGAAGGTCCTCAAGCCACACATCTTCTTCGACGACCAGGAAAGCCATCTGGCCAGCACGTCGCGGACCACCCCTAGCGTTCACGTCCCCTTCGGGAAGATCAACGAGCCGAACGTTCTCGAGGACCTGCCGAAGTCCTGACATCGCCCACCAGCGCCGCAACGTCGGGCAGTTCCGCATCCGGGAAGCGGCAATGGTGTGAGCGGCGGTCATCCAGACAGCTGGTGAGGCTCATGCCGTCACCCCCGGACGGATTCCGGCAGGAGCGGGGAGTGTGTGTGTAGGCCATGACGTGTCTCGTTTCGTTGATGCCGGGGAGAGGCGGCGTCTGTGCTGCGTTCTGCCGGGCGCCCGGGCCCGCAGGCGGGCTCGGGGGAGAAGTTCAGGAACCGAGGCGATGAGGGGGACGGGCCGTCAGGCGGTGTCCTGGCCGGGGGCGTCGGCATCGGCGTCCAGGGCCTTGTCGACGAACTCCCGTACCAGCTGCCTGACCTGGGTGGCGGGCACGACCTGCTCCCACTGGGGTGCAAACGCGCACTGCCAGCAGCGCATCCGGAAACGGACCGATCCGTCCTCCTGAACCGAACCCCACGCGGAGTGGGGCTGCTTCGCGCACGGGCCGTGAGGGTCGGGCACGAACGTCTGCAGCACGATGTCGGGCTGGTGGCGCGGCGGCACGGTCCTGTCGCGGCGGCAGCCCTCGCACTGCAGGAGGTGGCGGACCGCGCCCGGCTGGTGGATGAACCGGTGGCCGCCGCCTTCGTAGGTGTTGCAGCTGGCACACACCGGCCCGCGCACGAATCCGTGCGTGTGACAGTGGTCCCAGTACACCGCCTGCCGCGGACCGGGACACATCCGGCACAGGAACGCCTCCGGCTGCGAGTTCTTCAGCAGCGACGCATACAGCCGACCGCGCAGGTGGTCCTTGTAAGGGCGGGCGACGGAGGCAGCACACGCGGGGCACAGAGTGGTGTAGCCGCTGTTGCTGGACGTGCGCCACTTCCCGACGTCTCCGGTGGCGTTGCAGCGACTGCATCGGGCGGCCTGTTCGACGCACTCGGCGGCGATCCGGTCCGCCCGGTCGAGGAGGGCAGCGTAAGCGCGCGGGACCATCCAGGTGGTGCCGGACCACGACAGCAGCGGCAGGGGACTGGTGCACGCGATGGGCGACCGGCCGTAGCGTTCCTTGACCTGCTCGAAGGTCGCTCCGCACCCTAGCCCGTAGCAGTTGGGCCGGGTTCTGTTGCACGGCTGCTGTCCTTCGCAGCGGCAGCCGTTGGCGCTCTGGTCCTGGTAGGGGATGTGCTCGAACCAGCGGTGGATCTGTGAGCGCCACGTCCGGTTGTGCTCGGCGGACGAGAGACGGGCGTCGACCAGGTCGTCGGGGTCGAAAGGGAGCGAGGCGAGCCGGTTGCCGGCCGCGCGGATGTCCCGATCGTCCAGCCGCCACCGGCCCTTGTACTTGTAGCCGCGAACGGCGGTGTCTCCGATGAGGACGTGGTTGCTGGTCTGGAAGGTGTAGCGGGACAGCGAGGCGGGTGCCGCGGGGACGGGGCAGCCCTCGGTGAGTTCCGCCAGTATCTGGTTGGCGTACTCCGGACTGATTGATGCCATGGGTGTGTCTCTCCTTCGTGCGTGAGGGATGAGCGGGCGGGGTGTGTGGCGGCCTGCGGACGCTGGCGAGATATGGCTGGGGGCGGAGCTGGCTGGCGGGGAGCCGGGGACGGGGCCGGGAGAGGTCACGGGCACGGCGCCGGCCCGGACCGCGGCGAGGGCACCGGTTCCCAGCCACCGGTCAGGAAGGCCGCCCCGGCCTCTGCGCAGATGCTGCGGGGACGGCGGTCGGTGAGGAAGCCGACGCGGTCGCTGTACTCGGTGGGCCGTACAGCCGGCCGGTGCACCGTCCACAAGCCGTCGCTTTCGGTGCCGTCCGCAGCGGTGAGCCGGCGCAGCCACCGATCGAGGGGATCGGTTTGTGCGGCTGTCCTGGGCCTGGTGCGGGTGTAGGCGATCAGCCAGTCCGCGAGCCACGGCCTGCCGGCCCGGCGGCTGATTTCCCGGAGCAGCAATTCCATTGCGGCGCCTGCCCCTTGGGCTGCGGCGGTCTCGCGCAGCCGCTGCTGCCAGCGCGGAGCGCCGAGCAGCCGGGCCACGGCGATCGTCTCCGGGTAGGACACCAGCGCATGCGGCACCACGGCCGCCGGCACGGATCCCGTGACCGCGGCCAGCCGGCGTACACGGTCCTGCCAGACTGTCTCGGATCTCCACCCCTGTACCTGCCACGACCACACCACCGCCGCGGCGAGGGCCACCACGTCCGCCGCATCCGGACGGGCTCGTGCGAGAGCGGAGTGGTGTCGGTGAGCGGTGAGGACCTCGGGCAGGGTCTCCAGCGGAATGCTCGCCGGCCTCCCGGGATGCGCGAGGAGCCAGCGCCGGTGACGTCGGCAGACGTGCCCGGCCGTTCCCGGGTACACCAGAACCGGCTGTCCGGGTCGCCAGGCCCGCCCGGTACACGCAGGACAGGTCCCCACCCATGCCTCGCCCGGCATGTACCAGGCCGCCCGCGGGTTGTCGTCGTCCGCGAGCCGCCCGTGCGGGGCGGCAAGAGCGGGCAGCAGGCGGATGAGCCGGGTCAGGGGAAGACCGGTGGAGCGGGCCAGGGCTGTTCGCGCGGGTGTGTTGAGGAACAGTTCCAGGCCGCTGCCCGGGGTGCCCGTCACCTGCACCCGGTGCGCGCCGCTCAGGATGCCCCGCAGCAAGTCCTGCGCGGGCAGACCGTAAGGGGCGGCCATCCTGCGGAACCAGGAGCCGGTCAGCTCCCCCGCCACGGGCGGGATACGAACAAGCGTGGAGGCGGAGGCTTGCACCGGCATCGTCCTTTGCGCGTGGGGGTGTTGAGGGCAGGGCAGGGGGCGCGGCCATAGATCAGCGCCCCGTCGGCACGGGGAGGGGGGACTGCAGGGCGGGCCCGCGGCGGGAGGCCCGGGTGGGGCCTTCCGCCGCGCCGGTCAGCTGCCGGGGCGTCGCCGCAGGGTGGCGCGCGCCGCATTCGTGGCCTGGACGTCGAGGAGCACCTGCGACAGCTGTTTCTTCGTGATCGCGAGGCTTCCGTCCAGGATGGAGCGGATCGCGGCCTCCCTGACGAGGAGGGAGAGACTGGCCATCACGCCGCCGGTGCGGAGATGGATATAGGCGGCGTGGCGTACCAGCGTTCCGGGCCGGTGGCGGGCCAGCCGCAGCGCCCCCTCCATGTCGCCCAGGAGCGAGTGCCACATCTTCTTCTGCTCCGGGGTGCCGTTGAGTAGCGGGGGAGTGCGCAGGAGTTTGCAGCGGGCGGCGAGCTGGGCACCGCGGGGCCCGGTCAGCAGCGGTGAGTCCTCCACGTTGACACCGGCCAGCACGAACGTCGCGGGTACTCGTTCCATCAGGGTCTTGACCTGGTCGGAGGTGTCGGCGCCGGGCCGGGTACGGGTGTTGAGCAGGTGCACGTCGTCGATGAACACCAGCCGGGTGCCCCGCTCTAACATGACGTGGCACACGGCGTTGGTGATGGTGTGTTCGGTCATCCGGTCATGGACGGGAATACCGGCGAACCGGGCGAGGACCTTGGCCAAGTTCCTGGGCGTGTAGGTGGGCGGGACGGAAGCGAACAGCACGGGCATGGAACCCTCCAGGCCCGGCCGGCGGCGCCGTTCGCTCAGTTCGAAGGACCGGCCGAGTTCCATGAGCGTGGTCGATTTTCCCGCCCCCGGCGGCCCGGACACGATCAGCCCGCGCCGGGCGGTACCCGGCTGCTTGTTGTTCACCAGCAGAGTGACCCTCAGCTCCGCCATCGACCGCTCCATGGAAGGCGTCTTGAGGGTGACGAACTCCGAGTGGTAGTTCAGCCGCTTCGCCTGATCCCAGGATGGGTCGTCCACCGGAGGGGCGATCACCCGCAGACGGCAGACGTACTCCTGCCACCGGACGCAGTCCGTGACCGCACCGGGAGTGACATCGCCGTCGGAGAAGTCGCCGCCCACGGCAGCAGTTACGGCAGCCACTGGTCCTCCTCAAGGTCCTGGTCGCTGAGAATGAGAGACCCTCCCGAGACATGGCCGGCCTCCGGCCCGTCACCGACGACGTCCCCGTCCCCGTCTCCGTCTTCGTCCTCGTCCTCGTCCGGCAGGGTCTCGTCGTCGGGATCCGGCGCCGCGTACACACCAGCCAGCCCGAACGACGGGGCGAGCACGTCCAGCACGTTGATCTCGCCCGCGGGCACCGGCACGGTCTGCGAGGCGCGGGACTTCGCCATCACCCGCCGCTCCACGGTGGACAGCTTCTCTTTGCCCGCGGCCCGCCTGAGGAAGGCGTCCAGGGCCAGGGCCAGTTCGGCCTCGTGTTCCTCACGCGAGCCGGTGCGCTCGACCACCTTGCAGATGTGTTCCCAGACGTGGTGCGTAAACGGGAGGGCGACCGAGGTGGTGTGGATCCACGCCACCTCACGGAAACCCTCCGGCAGCCGGACCCAGATCCGGACCGGGTCGTAAGGGTTGTAGTGCACCTCCCACAGGCCCTTTTGCGCCCGTACTCCGGAGTGCTGCCCGCGGTGTCCGTTGAGGCAGCTGCCGTCGTAGGTGCGGTAGTCGAACCGGATACCGGCATCGGTGATCGGCTGCCAGCGCACCGGCAGCAGCTCCACGAAGTCGTCCGCCGACAAAGGCACCGGCACGTATCCGGCGACGGGCAGCAGCGCCGCCCACATCTGGTTCGGGGTGAGAGCCTTCTTCGGCATCAGTGGATGCCGCAGCCCCGCGTGCGGGCGGTGGTGCCAGTGCACGAGGAACTCCTCCCACAGTGCTCGGAGTTCAGCCGCGGTCCACAGTGGCTCCTGCTCGACCTTGGAACCGCGCTCGCTCACGTTCGAACCGGTGTGGCCGGGCAACCACTGGCAGAACAGCGAATTGATCGAACCGAATGGCCTCTCCACATGGCCCTTGGCCGGTCCGTTCGCCGGAGGCACCGGCTGCAGCGAGATCCCCAGGCTCTCGCACGCGGCCCGGGTGGCCGGGGAGACGAACACCTTGCCCTGGTCGACCACGACCGTCTCGGGCACGATCACCGGACGGGCCGCCGCATCGTTCAGCCGCTCATCGATGCCGGTCAGCCGCTCGTGCGGCACGACCGAGGAGGCCATCGACAGCGCCGCGGACCAGCCGGGCCGCATCACCATCGGCGTCATCATCTGCGCGAGCAGCACCGCCACGTCCGTCAGCTTGCTTCCCGCCGGCCGCAGCACCCCCCCACAGACCGCGCATGGCCACATCCACGGCGATGGTCAGCTCCAGCCGCCCCACCACCCCGTCGTCCAGGACCACCAGCACGTCCAGCGGCGAACTGTCCAGCATCACGATCTCACCCGGACGCAGCGCCAGCGTCGGTGTGAACGGCGGGGCCGGACGGGCGGCGCGGGCACGCCGCTGCGCCACCGTCCCCTGCAACCCGAGGGATGCCTCCACCGTGTCGAGGAGTCTGTTGAACGTGGACTGCGGCGGCACCTCGACCGTCCGCCGGCCCTGCTCGCCGTGGTGGTCGTCCAGCCACCACTGCACCTCACCGCGCATCCGCTTCTTCCACCCTCGCGACCGGGAGCGGGAAGCCTCGACAGGCAGCAGGGCGCGCAGCGCCTCGACCACCCGGGGATCGGCGCGGACCAGCCGCGCCGGGCTGCGACGCTTCTTGACCAGCCCCCACACCCCGTCCGCGTGGTAGCGCGCACGCCACCTGCGCACCGTCGCCCGGCTCACGTCCGCCCAGCCCTGCGCGGCCAGTTCATCGGCCTTCGCCTGCTCACGCTGGGCCAGCGTGGTGGACGCGGGATCGTACTCAGGTCTCACCGACGCCGTGCCGTCCGGGGCGGGATGCCCCGTCTCCACCTCACGGACGTGCCGCTCCAGTTCGAACGCACGCCACTGCTCGACCTCGGACACCGTCGACAGCAGGCCCATCTGCGGTACCCGCAGACGCGGCGGACCCCCGACCGGCTCGAACGACGCATCGCCGAGCAGCTCCGCCAGCCCGAACACCGCCAGCGTGTCCTGCCCGTCCTTCTTCTCTATCCCGGACAGCCAGATCCGCGCACCGGACGCCGAGGATGCCTCGATACCTGCTACGGTCCATTCCCGGCCGCCGTAGCGCACACGGGAACCGGGCCTGAGCAGAGGCCGGCTCACCTCCCAGCCTCCGCCGCGCACGCCACCGCGACGGCCCGCTCGTGCAGCGGGCGCTCCAGCGGCACGCTCAGCACACCCACCCACATTGCGTGGAACACCGACGGCCACACCGCGATCGGATCACCCAGCAGCCGCACCCCCTCGGCCAGCGCCATCGGCGCCCGAAAACACTCGGCCACCTCCGGCAACCGGTCCTGCGCATACCGCGGATGCCGGTAGCCAGCAAGCCAGCGCAGGTTGGCCTCCACCACTGGCTGTGGCGGTGCCATCAGACGGTAGTGCCAGCCTGCCGCGGCTGCAGCACCCTCCAGGTGGGCGGCCCGCCAAACCAGTCGCCGCCCCGCCCCGAACCGGCTCACACAGTCCACCAGCAATCCGCCGCCGTCCGCCAGACGTGCCATCAGGTGCGGCGCGTGCGACACGGTCCTGCCGCCCCGGCCGTGCCACGACAGCTCCACCGGCCGGCAGGCCAGAGCCGTCACCACCGGATCGTGGTCCAGCATCATGAGCTGCGTGCGCATGGCTTTGAACCCGTGGTGCACCAGGCACCTGTCGGTCGCGGACCAGTACCAGCCCGGCGCCGAGCGCCGCCCCTTGCAGACGGGGAACCGCCGCACCGGCAGACACTCCTCCAGCCGCTGTTCTCCAGCCGCCTCCAGCCAGGGCAGTTCGTGCTCGGTGCCGTCAGGGCGGATAAACCGTGCGGTCATGTGTGCCGGATCAGCGAAGCGACGGCCGATGCTCAGTGGCGGCGGGGGATCAGCCTGCTGGTGTGCTTCGAAAGACAGAGGGATCACGAACAACTCTCATGTATGCAGGAAAAAATCGGGACGGAAGACACTGCTTGGAAAGCAGGGCGGGCGTCTGGACACACGCCGTGGAGACGCCGGTCGAACCCACAACGGCGAGCCGTTGCCGCATGCCGCGCTCACCCCAACAAGGCGCGCGGCTACAAGAAGCGGAAGCAGAGCGGCTCTAGCGCCATCACCGATGGGAGCGCCGTCGTTGCCCGGAACGCGGGCAGGATTCTCATCTGATCGCCTGCGGGGTCGCGCCCGGTGGCTTTTACTTGCAGCGGTGCCTTTCCTTCAGCCGCATACCGGCCGCGGACTTTGGGGCAGGATCAGGCATGGTGAGCTCTGAGCACGGTGTAGCAGCGTTCGTGAGGGAGCTTGCGCGTCACCCGATTGGGCATGCCCGCCAAGGCATTCAGCTCTCGTGTAGTTCCTCGCCCTGGACCTGGTGCCCAGCAGATCCTGTCGGGCAGCGGTCGTCGGTATGAGCGTTCACGGGAGGCAGGCAAGAGCCATTCCACTGGCTGCCCGTTGCGCTTACCGGCTGCCATAGGGCCAGCTGGAGTAGCCGCAGTGGATCAAGGCAGGTCGCCAAAGAGCGTGTCCTGGACTGGGGGTGCGTTGCGCGGGCGGGGGAGTGGGCGGCGTTGGTCCTCCGGCGGTGGGGGTGTGCCGGCTGCGCCGTCGGTCAGCGCGTACCGGCAGGCGGCGCGCAGGTTGGGCAGCTCGAGCTGTGCGCCCATGAAGCCAAGGAAGTCCGCGACGTTCCAGTCGATGAGGGCGCCTTGGCGGGACAGATACAGCCCCACGGAGTCGATGGAGTAGCTGTCGCTGTAGTCCAGCAGAAGGTAGCCGGCGAGCTGGTAGAGCTCAGCGCGGCCCATCCGCTCGGGGCGGATGGTGGCTTTACAGTCGATCAGCTGGCCGCGGAGGATGAAGTCGGCGTCGGCTCCTCCTACATGGAGGCTGCCGTCGAAGACGGGCCCGCAGACGCGCTGCGCGGCGGGCAACTGCCGTAGGCTGTCGAAGGGCCCGGGATGCGCCGCCAACGCCATCTGCTGGCGAATGTCGTCGACGGCGTAGGCCGGCACGGCATCGACGATTTCGTCCAGCGTCGCTCCGGGCCGACTGGAGCCCAGGCTGTTGCCGCGTACCCATCCCACATGGCGGAAGATCGCCTCAAAGCTCGAGGCGACGTGACACAGCCGCACCAGACGCTCCTCCGTCTCGGAGTCGAGCGCCAACGGCTGGCCGTCGCTGCTTTCGTACTGTTCCAGTTCCTTCAGTAGTACCGCCCCCGCTGCCTGCACCGTGCTGATGATGGCGGGGTCCGGCCAGCCGTCGTCGTCGATGACCGCCCGCACGATGCCTTCTTTGATCGGCTGACTGGTGGGCGCTCCGAGACTGATCCGCAGCCGGTGGTCGATCGTGTGGCCCAGCATGCGGTACTCCGGTCGCCGCTCCGCTGTGGCAGCGGGGTTCACCGGCGCGGGATAGCGGGCCAGACGCCTGCGGTAGTCGGATAACAGGCCATCGGCATCTGGCAGATGCTCGGTGAGGAACCGCGACATCGGCGACGTCGCGTCCTTGAGGGACGAGGTGAGACTCATGGGCGCATCCTGGCGCACCCGTCCGGCAGCGCATGCGGTGTCCGGCACGGTACCGGGCGGTAGCCGAAACTTCGCGCCATTTCCGCCGCGCTGGTTGCGGACGCATTGTCAGACCCTGCCTCTACAGTGCCCCGACTCCTGGACGAGGACGCTGTCCCGAGCACGCCCCCAGCCAGACGAGACAGCTGCCTAACCTGCACCAATGGCACTGTTGACGCCAATACGAGGCGGATATCCAGCCAGCGACTGGCAGCAAGGACGGATGGCTGGCGACAGTGAGCTACACGCGTTGCATCTTGAGCAACACACGGGAACAAATGACCGAAAGGATCATGTCACGCCTGAGCTCGCTCTAGATTCGAGATGTGTTCGACACGCCAGCTGCGCCAGGCGCAGCCAGCCGCATCCCCTGGTAACAGATGGTGAGCGCAACGACGTTCAGCGTAAAGACCGCGTATCAGCCGCTGGGGAGCAGGCCGTCCAGCCGGCTGAAGTGGTGTCAGTGCTGCGCCGCAGCATGGTGTCCATGAAGTTCAGGCACATTCCGGCGGATCTGATCCGCCGGTGCAGCGCGTTGGTGCGGCATGCGGCCGGGTACACGCTGTGTGTCGCCCCGGGCAGCGATGCCCTGGCCAGACTTTCGTAGGGCTCCGGTAGGTCGCTATCTGGCCTGCTCAGGCGGATCCTCTGCCGCGCTGGACTCCGGAGGCATGAGCGCGGACTGCTTGTCACCTTCGGTCGCGGCCGCGCGCAGCGGGGGGAACGCCTCCTCCCACACCTCCCGTACAGTGCGCCCGATCAGGGAACGCAGCACAGGCCACAGCTGCAGCAGCAGGCGGTGGTTGAGGTAGAGGCGCAGGTCCTCGCGCTGGCCCTCGGCCAGCACTGTCCGGTAAAGGCTCATGCGCTGGCGTGGCCGGTCCAGATCGAAGCTGCGTAGCCCCGACCAGACCACGTGCAGGGGCAGGTCGACGACGCCGTGCACAGGCCCGGTCAGCTCCGTCAGTTCGCCCGGCAGTCGCCGGGTGAACCTCAGGCGATACAACGCCGCATAGGAGTCGGGATCTGAGCCGGGCATAGCGGCAATCTATCCCGCGCCCTCGCGGGGTGCCTGACGCTGCTCAGTCGTGACGCAGCGCCGATAGCGTCCTGGGTCATCGCCGGCCGCGTCTGTCCAGTCGCGCGGGCCGGAGACGGCCTTCGAGCCTGCGGTGGTGCTTTGACGGCCTCTCAGTAGATCCAGTAACATACATACCGAATCAGATATCAGATCTTGCATAGGAGTGAGCGGGGTGCTGCTGACGACCGGACAGGCCGCTGAGGAGCTCGGCTGCGCCGTCACCACCTTCCGCCGTCTGGTACGTGCCGGGCTGCTGCCGGGCCTGTCCCGCCGTGGCGTGCGCGTCATGGTTCCGCTCAACGTGGTCCAGGCGCTCGGTCAGCGCCGGCACGCCCCGCTGGACCGGCTGGATGTTCAAGAGATCGCCGTCCTGCGGGTCGACGCGGCCAAGCAGGTACAGGAACCGGACCGGAACTGGATCGGCTTCGGGGCCTCCCTCGCCCCCGAGGACCTCCTCAAGGCGTTGCGCGGCTGGTGGCGTTGCGATGCGCCGAGCGTGGCGGCCGCCGGAGTCCTGCCGGTGACCCTGTCGGGCTACGTGGTGGCTGTGCTGACCGGCCTGGAAGTCTGGGAGAAGAACGCCCAGGGCCGCTATGCCTTCCCTCACGCGCGGCTGGCGGGCTACGTCACAGACCTGGCCACGCCCGTCCAGCACGTGACTGCCTCCTCGCAGGCCGACCGGATGCTCGCTGATCTGCTGCTGGGCAGTCGGCTTGTCTCACACTCGGGCGGGGCGATCGCCTACGTCCCCGCACCCGCCGCCCGTCGTCCGGACAAGGAAGCCTGATGGACGCACAGCGCTACACCGCAGCCCTCGCCGAACTGCGCACCGTACGGGACGAGATCAAAAAGACCCGGGCCGCCCTGGCGAAGCTGGAGGCCGAGCGGGACCGGCAGATCACACAGCTGGCCGGGTACGAGAAGGCGAAGGCGGAACGGATCGCCCCGGCGGCCGGACTGAGCCTGGCCCACGTCGTCAGTCTGGCCCCCGCGCTGGCCCCCGACCGCCTCACCACAGCCGAGACCACCCCGCCCCACCCCGAGCCGGACGCCCCAGCCACCACCGACGGCACCGAGATTCCGCCCCGCCTCGCCGCCCAGACGGGAGCGGTGGCGCCCGCGATTGCCGCCGCCACATCAGCGCAGCCCGTCGCCGCCTCCCCGTCGGCCGCTCCTGCCGAGGACCGTGCCTCCGCGAAGCCCGCAGCCCCGGAGGCGCCGCGTGCCCTCCCGTCGATCCCTGAGGGGGCAGCGGGCAACAGCTGGTTCACGCACACCCCGAACCTGCTCTCCACGCCACCGAACTTCACCCAGCAGGCCCGTTCCACGGTCTTCCTGGACACGGACACGGGCGTGCTGGTGCACCGCAGCCAGACCCACCGCCTCGACCTGGCCGACACCTCGGTCGCCGCCATCCTGACCGCCGTCTTCCAGACCCTGCCCGAAGGCACGGAGCGCATCTACATCACCGCGGGTGACCCCTGGCACCGCGACGCCGACCGCTACCCGTACCTGCGCGACGCGGTCGCGGCCTGGCTGAACGCCCCCACGCCGGGCTGGCGCACCGACACGGGCCGCGGCCGCGACCGGATGGCCGGACACTTCGTCCACGCCCGTAACCCCGTCGGCCGCTACCAGCGCGAGAACGGCGACAGTCACGTCGAAATCCGCTCGGTGGGGGAGTGGTTCGACGTCGACGACGCCGACCCGGCCACTGTCCGGGACGCGTTCGTCCTGCTGTGGCAGGCCTTGCGCCGCCACTGGAACGACGCGGTCATCATGGGTTCCCCGTCCCAGACTGGCCGCGACCTGTGGACCCGCACCATCCCCCAACGCGGCCAGCACGCCGAGGGCTTTCCCGTCCTGTCCGAGGAACTACGCGGCCTGCTCCATGCCACCGCAGGCCAGGGCCGCAACGAACTGCTCACCCCGCCCCGAGTCCCCGACCAGCTGCCCCAACTCGTCGAGTACGACCGCACCTTCGCCTACGCCAAGCACACCTGGAAATCCCCGGTCGGCACTCCCCGCCGCATCACCGCCCAGACCTTCGCCTCCTGGACGCAGAAGGAGCAGATGCGCGCCCTGTACGGATGCGGACACTGGCAGGTACGCGTGACCGTCCCCGACACCTGGGACCACGTCGGCATCCTGCCTGCCCCCGCCCCCGGCGACCGCGCCTGGCACTACCCGGCCGCCCCCGGCTACACGTTCACCACCTGGGCCGGCGGCCCCGAAATCCACACCGCCCTGGCCAACCCCATCCAGCCGTGGAAGATCGAAATCCTCGACGGCATCCTCTGGGACGACGGCAAACCCCTTGACGACTGGGCCAAGAAACTCAAAGAGACCTGGAGCAACCTCTCCGCCCAGGCCCACTTCCAGGGCGATCCCCAGCAGGCCCGCGCCGCCCACCTCGCCTCCCGCGCCGTGCGCTCCATCCTCCTGTACGGCATCGGCTCCTTCGCCCAGCGCCCCCGCATGGTCACCGGCACCACCCCCCGCACCATGGAGCGCGACGTCCCGCCGGACGCCGAAATCATCAGCTTCGACAATGAACAGATCACCTGGCAGAAACCCACCGGCTTCAGCCGCGACCCCAACGCCCACCCCGAATGGGCCGCCGCGATCTGGTCAGGCGCCCGCGCCGCCCTCCTCACCCAGCGCCACCGCGACGACGACACCTACGCCGGCGCCCTCCACACCCAGCCCGGCACCGTGATCGCCTTCCGCACCGACGCCCTCTACCTCACAGCACCCCAACACTGGCCACACCACCATCAGCCCGGCGACTACCTCCTCAAAGGCCACCTCACCGGCCCGGTCACAGCCCCCACCACAGAGGAAGAACTCCTTGCCCTGCGCGACGCCGGGCGCACCGCCCTGACCCAGAACGGGGGACAGGCCTGATGCCACCACGCTCCCGCCGCAACCGCACCACCGAACAAGCCCAGTTGAACGAGGCCGCCCAACTCGCCGACCAGCTCCAGGCAGCTGGCTACACCAAACGCGACATCGCCCGCATCATCAACCGCGACCCCTCCCTGGTCTCCCAGTTCTACACAAAGAACAAAGGCGCAGCCTTCGTCCCCGCCCTCCAACAAGTCCTGACCGCCGTCCAGATGGGCGGCATCACCGACCTGCCCGAACTCACCACCATCGCCGCCCGCCACACCCACCGCCGCACCACCGCCAGCGGCAAACGCGCTCGCGTCCGCAGCAAAGCCGTCCTGATCACCCCCACCGGCTCCGGCACCGGACGCGTCGGCACCCAAGCCATCGCCTCCGGCTCCTCCCGCCTACGCCCCCTCATCGCCGAAGCCGCCCGCCAAGGACTCCGCCTCGCCTTCACCGTCCGCCTCGCCAAAACCGGCTACCTGCACCCCTCCGGCAGTCGCACCGACTCACCCGGCATCCGCCGCGACGTCACCCAGCGCGCCGACCACACCGAGGAACGCTCCTACGGCTCCTCGCAGACCGGCGGTCATGACGCAGCCGACTTCGCCCGCCGCGTCGACGCGGCGGGCGGAGACGTCACCGCCGCCGTCCACCAGTGGCTCGTGGAGACCGGACGCATCCAGCCCGACGCCCACATCCTTCACCTGGAAGTGCGCACCTGGCGCCCACGCTGAGGCTGCCACCCATTCGTGCAGCCGCGAAAGATGCTGAAGCAGATGACGGCCGGCCGCAGACCGCTAAGACGATGTCCTATGTGGTGAGGCGGAGGAGTCGTTTGTAGCAGCAGATGGTTGCGGCGAGGCCGAGGAAGGCCAGGTCGTTGCGGGGATGGCGTTCGTAGCGGGGGGCTGATTCTGCGGTAGCTGAGGTCGCATGATCCACAACTTCTGTTAGGGCCTCTGCTACCCGCCTCACGCTCGGTTCGTGTCTTCCAATCCATACCGCATGACCAGCAGCACGTCAGCGGCGTCTCGTTTGAGCACTGTCTCGTCCTGGGAAAAGGTCAACTGTGCTTCGTTCGACAGTGCGTCGGGCGCGACAGAGAGCACCGAAGAGGTTGGAATTGTTCGCATCACAAGCTTTGTAGCGCCTGCGTAGAGTTCCAGCTTGTCGGCGATCTTGAGCTTCTTGCCCTGAACCATGTACGGGAAGAAGTTTTTCCGGAGCGTGATCTTCAGGTCGCCAGTACCGGCTGCGAAGGCCGACCACTCGGTGGGGAAGTCGTGGCGCAGGGAGACCAGCAGGGCGAGACCGGAGCTCTGCACCTGACTCAATGCCGCCTTGAGCTCCTCAAGCGCCTTGTCGCCGAAGGGATCTTTGCCGCCTTGGCGGGCGGTGTAGCGCACGTGCAAGATCACATCGGAGATCATTGAGTAGTCGAAACTACGCAGCTCCGGGGGCAGATCCACCTTCCACATGCTTTCCGCGCCCGCGCCCTCGAACGGCAGGAAGCGGTCGTCGTGCGGGGAAGGTTCGAATAGCCCGGAGTCGTTCGTGCCCGAGCTCGTGACGATCGACTCCACGGGGCCGAAGACGTCGACGAAGCGGTCGTCGTCGCCGTCACTGCGCCGCCGGTAGGTTCCGCCGTCGAGAAGGGGCTTGACGCGGATGCTGCTGCGCTGCAGTGACAGTGTGCACGGAACCGGTGTGTAGGGGCCGACGACACTGGGCACCGACACCGCCACGGATTTGATGCGCCGCATGTAGTGGCCGGGGTAGTCGCGGTCGTAGAGCGACTCGGGGATGGTGAAGGTCGCCGTGCCGGTTGTCTTGAGCTGCAGCAGGGCCAGAGGGTCCAGTTGGCGCAGCGAGACATGGCGTGTGAGTTCGAGCTCGCGTCGGTTGTTGTCGTGGTAGGCCATCTCCATGCGCTTGACATCGAGGTGCAGCGCTTCGCCGCAGAGCAGGCCCTTGCGGCCGCCGTCCCAGTAGTTGAACTGAACGAAGTCCGTTGCGTCGAGCTCCGGGCGGCGCAGCTCGAGCTTCATGGTGCGTTCTGCTCTGCGCGCGGTGTCGAACGCGAACCGGTACCACTGGTAGTAGAGGCGGGAGATCTCGCCCTGCATCCAGTTGTGCAGCTCCTCGTTGGTGAACTTGGAGTGGAGGAGGTTGTCGACTTCCTGGCTGTTGGCGATCTGGGTCTGCACGTTGAGGTATTCGTGGTGGGCGATCTGCTCGGTCAGCAGCGAGGTGATGATCTGGCGTCCGGAGTGGGCGAGTTCGCGGGCGGCGAGGTTGGTCTGGAGGATCCAGTCGTCCGCGCGCCGCTCGTGTGAAGCCGTGCGGCTGACGATTCCGGCCTGGTCGGTGTGCTCGGCTGCGTTGGTCCTGAGGATTCCCGCGGCGATCTTGGCGGCGTCCGACATCTTGCTGCCACCGAAGATCCCCGCGGAGGGGCCCATGCCCCAGAAGTCCAGGTTGAGATTGAAGTCGGGGATGAACGTCAGGACGGACGCGACAGTGTCGACAACCGAGGCGGCCACGCGGGAGTCCCGTGCGGCGGGCAGGTGCGCGTTCAGCTCGGCGTCCTCGGTAGGCGTAAGGTGCAGTGCACCGGCTCCCGTCGCACCGGACTGACTGGACGGTGAGCTTTCACCCGCGAGGTTAAGCTGCGGATACTTCTGCGGGACGATCGTGGTGTCATAGGCGGTGACGAGCGCTGCGAACAGCATGTCGAAGTTCGCCTCGGTCAGCGGGTCCCGAAGCAGCGCCAGCGTCTCCGGCGCGGTGGCGGCGTCGGGCGTACGGCCCTGCATGCGCAGGTAGTAGCGGTAGCGCTCCCATGTACTCGCACGTGCCCTCAGCAGCGCCTCGGTGCTCTGCTCGGCATCCTTCCACTGCAAGAAGCGCACGTCCTTGGCGAGCTGGTGAATCTTGGTCTCGTGACTCTGGCGCAGGAGCGCCAAGTGTTCGGCGTCCCCTTTCTCCAAGGCCGCGAGCAGCGAGCCTCCGAGGGAGCGGACCTCACTCGCCAGCTCCAGCGCCTTATGGATCAGCGGCATCGCGCGCAGCGGCCCCACGGGCTGGTTCGTGCCAGCCACGATGCTGCCGACGGCGATGCCCGCGGCGGCGGCCTTGACGAGCATGCCGGGGTCCAGGGGCGGTTCGAACAGCGAGAGTTGGCGGACCGTCCCTTGAATGTTCGTGCAGTGCCGGATCTTGTAGAGGCGATCCGCGACGGTGTCCCAATAGGCGAGCAGGCGGTCATTGCCCGGCACACTGAAATAGAGGCTGCGACCGATCCCGAACAGGGCGCTGGTCCACGCACCATCGCCGGCCGCGTGCGGGGCTGCGAGATTGAACGGGAACTGTGCCTCAAGATCCACCAACGCGTTGCCAGTGGCGTCCAGCCCGCCCCCCTTAAGCGCCTTGAGCTGCGCAAACGTCTTCGCCGTGGCCGTCCCGGGGGAAGGAACCCTTTGTGGTCGCGGACCAAGCAGGTTGGCCGCCAGTACATAGCGCTGCGTCGCCTCGTTGATCGACTCGACCGTGTCCTGCAGAAACAGGCTGTCACCCCATGCGATCAGGTTGTCGAGGTACTTCATGACGACCTGATACTGATAGGCCAGCGGTCGAGTGCGGGCCACCGCGTGCGGACGGAACGGGTGGTCCTTCATCGCCTTGTAGCCCTGGAGGACCTGCGTCTTGAGCGCGGCCTCCTCTTCGTCTAGCTGATCATCGCGGGTGCTCAGGAGGGTCAGCAGATCGGCGATGCTGTTGTAGACGCTGTCTCTGCGGCGGAAGCGCAGGAACTTCCAGTAGCGCTCGGGCGCATCGACACCGACCTGCGGATTCGCCGAACCGTCCAGCGTGCTCGTGGACGACGTGCCGACACTCACCGGCGTGCCGGGGGAGGCGTCCGCGGCTGGGTGCGGACGGACGCTGAACGGGGCGCTGGTGGCAAGGATGTTGTAGCCGTCCTTGGCCAGCAAATAGGCCGTGTAAGGGCCGCCGGCCAGGGGAGGTTTAGGGAACAGGAAGAAACCGCCGTAGGCGAAGCGGGCATAGTCCCATACCAACGCTTTAGGCCCTGTGCCCGGCCGGATGGAGCTGGGGTAGATGCCGACCCAGTTCAGAGGGTGAGGTGCGTCGGTCGCGTAATCGAACATGAGAGGATCGCCTTCACGCGGGTCGTCCGGGGAACTCAAAGCGACGCTGTTGTCAGGGCTGCGCTCGTTCGACGTCGGGTCGAAGATGTAGTGGAACCAGCGCTGTGCCTCGGCGAAACGTTGGGCCTTGCTGAGGTGGACCGCGATGGTCAGCGGGATGTGGAAGAACAACTCCCAGTTGTAGTTCGCATAAGGGCCCCCCTCGTCGACATCGATCTCCTTTCGATGTCTGGTCACCGTGACGAGCCCACTCTCGTTCAGGGTGTACGCGGGAGAAGCGAGGGGGAAATCCCCCTCCAGCCTCGCCTGGACGGCGGGTTCGAACATGTCTTTGAGTGAGCCCTGATTGAGCACCTGAATTAGGTCTCCCACGTACGGGTGGAAGAAGTTGCGGAAGTCGTAGGTGAACGGCGTCTTGTCGCCCAGCGGGTAACGTGACCCAATGATCGCGGAGTCCCCGATACCGTGGAAACCGAACTGCTTGATGGTGTTGTTCATGGCTCAGCTGCTCCTCGGATGGCTAGCGATGTTCGCGGGGCAGCGCGCCCGCCGGGCCGATGGCGCTCGGGCCGAAACGGACCGCGCCAGCGTTCCCAAGGATTTTGGTGATGAAGGCGTCCTCGCTCACGCCACGCTCGATCGTGCCCGGGCCGACGAGCCCGGTCGCTGGCCAATTGAGAAGCGGACTCCCGGCGGACGACTCGCCGTTCAGGCGCGGAACTTCGTTCCAGCGGACCAGCGGGATGTTCGGTACGACCGCTCCACCGCCGGAGCCGACCCCAAAGCCGGCAATGTGCTCGAGGGGGACGGCCCGCGGTGTCACCTCGATATAGAAGGCATGGCGCGCGTCGAATACCATGAACGGCGTGCCCCATGGGTCGTTCTTCGGCCAATGGCTGGAATCCAAGGCCGTGAGCGGAGACGAACACCTGAGGATAGGGTGCGCGAAATGTACGCGATAGTCGGGCCAATCTCCAACGAAGGGGTCCTGCTGGTATTCTGTGCCGAGGGTGGTGGCATCTGCAAGAATGGAGCGAATTGCATACGGTGCAGGTCTGCCGCCTAGAGCTTCCAAGTCCGCTTTTTGCAACGGCGTCGCACTGTGGGTGTTGTGCAGTTGCCACACTCTTTCCGATGCTTCCGATACTTCCAAAGCTCCTCGCTCTGCGACCGCACCCACCAATAGATAGTCCGTGTTCTCAGATTCCCTCTTATACAGGTACAGTCTTCGGCGGTCGAATGTATCGCCTGGTTTGACGCTGCCCAAAAAGACCGGCTGGTCCGGGTCAGCGGTTTTGACGGACTGCCACTTGCCGTCGAGGTACTCGCTGTAGGAGAGCACAGCCTTGACATGGATTGCCGCCGTCGTGGCTGCGTTGGCGACGGCATCGGCCTTGACCTCCCCAAGGGAGAGCCCTGTAGCCGGGCTGTTTGTGCCGGACGAGATCAGCGCGGGGTTCAGCGGTGTCTCCTTGATGATCCGCAGCCAGAACAAGAACAGCCGGCCCTTCCAGACGACAGGCAGGATCGGGTTGTCCTCGATGTCGAGTTTGATGTGCTCCCAGGGTGTCCAGGATCCGTTCTCGCGGCGGCGGTAGAAGTACTTTCGGTGCGCGCCAGCGGTGCGCGCGACCACGTGCACGACGTCGTCGCCGTGGCCTGGGTCGTGTTCGTCGATGTAGATGCCGCAGGGTTCGAGCTGGGCCACTTCTTCGAGTTTCATGAGGTAGTTCGTCAGGGCGGTACCGGCACGGTCTTCGGTGACGTCACCCTGGAGCAGTTCGCTCATGGTCTCCTTGAAGAATGGCGACTGGTCGTCGCGTAGCTCGGGTTCGAGCCAGTTCTCGGGCCAGAGGAACACTTTGCGGTTGGCTTCCCATACGCGGTAGCGCTTCATCCACTCCCATTGCGCGGCATCGATGGAGGACGGTGCGACGCTTGGCTCGAGGTTCATCAGGCAGCGTTCGAAAAAGAGTTGGACCGAGGAGAGGGCGTGCCGGATGCGCGAGGTCAGCTGGCACGGCTGCATGCCGACGTCCATGAGGAACCACTCGGAGAGCTTGTCGGGCGTGTCGATTCCGCGGGTGGCCCCGTGCTCGGACAGCCGACGCAGTACGTAGGCCACGAGGGCGTCCCGTTGGAGGCTGCGCAGCTCGTCGTTGATGGGGCGCAGGATGGCCGGCCAGTCGGCTTCGTCGTAGCGGGCGCGGACGGCAGTCTGGAAGGCGGCAGCACCCTCGGGTGTCGGATCGTTCGTCGTCGCGGTGATCGCCGTTGCCGCTGACGTCCCCAGCTTGGTAAGGACCGTGTAGGCGTCGTGGACGCGGACGAAGGTCTCGACGTGCGCCAGGTCGGCACGCGTCTTGCCGAACCGGGCCAACAGCGAGTCCAGAGAGGCGCTCTGCCAGCCGGTCAGTTGGAGCAGCGGGCTCGTGCCATCGGCGTCGGTCGCGGTCGGGTGCTTCAGCACCGTGAGGAATCGCTCGTCGGTGGGTGACAGTTCGGCTTTGAGCGTCGCGAAGGCCAGCAGTGCGCGCAGGGCCACTGTCAGCTTGAGGTAGGTGTCGCGATCTTCTGGGTCGGATGCCCGCAGTGCGTTTGGGCCAGATGCCTGCAGTGCGTTCAGCCAACCCTCCTCCCCGACCCGGTAGGCCACGGCGACGTGCGCGAATTCGGACGCTGTGAGCTTCGTCGCCGTTGCCAGTGACGCGGCCTTGAGGATCCGTACGTACGTTGCGCGCAGGCGGTCCATAGCGGTGGCGGGGTAGAGGTGGCGGCCGGGCACGATCTCCCAGCCGCGGCCAGTGTTCTGCCAGCGCAGCGTCAGCCGCTTCGTCACCTTCTCGACGGTGAGCCTCAGTGCTGACAGCCGACCCGCCGTGAGCGGGATCGGCTCAGGCGTATGCCAGCGCGTCCCGTCCCGGTTCAGTTCGATCGGTGTTCCGTCCAATGTCAGCGTGACGCTTTTGGCGTCGGTGTCGACGGCGAACGTGAACTCTGCGGTTTCGGGGGCTTCGAGGAATCCACTCCACACGCCAGAGATTGGTGCTCCCGCTGTGGGGCCGGACGGCAGGGGCGTTGCGGGGGCCTGCGAGCCGTAGTCGACCGTCGGCGTGGGCTGGGGCTCGGGCTGTGGCGTCCCGACGATTGTGGGGCCCCAGAACAGTTGCGCGCTGAGGCCCTGGACTTCGACCTCTGTCAGGTCATCGAGTGGAGGCCTGCTCGTGTCGCCTTGAGCGTGCAGGACGGCGGGGTCGCTGGTGATCGCTTCGGCGAGTGCGGGGTCGACGCGCAGGACGGCGCTCAGTGTGGCGAACGCCAGCTGCCGCTTGCGCTGGTGCCCCAGCTGGGGAAGGAAAGCATCGAGGACGGTGGCCCGCGGGTTGGAGTCCGGCTCGGCCAGCACCTTGGCGGAGGCGGAGGCGGTATACAGCTCCAGCAACTCTGGGTACCGGGCGAAGAACGGACCGGCCTTCTTCTGAACCTCCTCGTCGAGTAGGGCGACCGCGTCTTTGAAGCCCTGGCTGGTGTCGGACACGTCCTGCAGTCTCAGTTGCGGCGTGGTGGGCAGCAGACCCGCGAAGGAGAGCTGCTTGCGCTGCGGGTCGTAGGAGAGCCGGTGGCCGCTGGCGGAAAGGGTTGATGCGTCCAGCTCATCGGTGGGATGGGTGTAAGAGACCGAGACGGTGAACGTCTTGTCCAGCAGAGCGAACAGGAAGTCCGCCGCCTCGGTTCCGTAGACGAGCGCCATGCGCGCGCGGGCGAGGTCGCCGCTTGGGTCGTCGACGATCGCGAACTGCGCGTCGATGTCGGCGAAGCCGGTGCGCAGTGTTCGAGCGAACACTGAGATCTGTTCTGCCTCGGGCGCCGATGTCCCGGCAAGGTCGTCGTCGAACATCAGGTACAGCGCCTGCGAGGGTGTGAGGCTAGCCCCGCGCAGCGTGTCGAGCAGGTCCAGTAGCGCGACGATCGGCGCTCTCGGCGGGTCGGGCGCCGCGAACGGGTCCAGGCCCGTGTAACGAATGAGGGCCAGCAACTCGCGGATGTTGAGACCTAGTTGGCGTGCGAGCCAGCTGTGACGGTACAGGGCGCTGACGTTCTCATGCGTCAGTGGCGCGTTCGCGTCGCCGGTGAGTGTGCCCTGCAAGAGAGTCAGCTCGTCGGCGGTCAACCCCGTGGCCGCTCGCAGCGCCTCGGCATGTTGCCCGACTGTGGGTCGAGGACGGGCGGTTGCTGTGCCCCTCTGGGCGGCGTCCTGGAGGACGGCGCCGTTCTCGTCGGGCGCGAAGGCCGAGTCCTGGGCGAGGAACGCCGCGCCCAGGAACAGACGCCCGTAGAGGGCGTCCCGACCATGGACCCCGATCGGAGCCCAGCAAGCCAGCAGGCTCGCGAGGTCTGTGCCAGGCGCGACCTTCAAGCGCTCCATCGTCGCCAGCATGACACCCAGACGCGGCAGCAGCGTCAGGAAGCCTGCATCCAGTGCAGCCAGGTCGGTGGCGGCGTCGGTTCCGGCAGGCTGCGCGTCAATGGGGTAGAGGGCAGTGATTGCCTCATCGGTCTGCTCGATCGTCCAGCCGAGCTTGCGCCACAAACGGATGAAGCGAGCGAGGCGCACATAGTCGATAGGCTTGAGCGCGTTCTTGGCGGGGTCTGGGTGGGCGTAGCGCAATCGGAAGCCGTCCAGCGAGCTGGGCGCGGCGCCCAAGTCCTCGTGAGTGATCACGATCAGTCGCGACGCCCGGTCATAGTGCTCCTTGACGAACGCCTTCACCTGGGCCACTGTCACGCCCGTCGGTAGCCGCAGGGACAGGTCGTGGTCGGTGAGCGTGCCGTCCTTGACCTTCTTGAGGGTCTCGAAGGAGACACCGAGCCGCCGCATTCGGGGGATCAGATCTGCGTCGGGGTTGATGAAAGCCGTCTCCATCAGCGCAACCAGGTCGTTGTAGTCGACACCGACGCGTTGCGTGAACTCCGTGACATCGGCAAGCGCTTCCAGCGCTTGCGCCTCGGTCGTGTCCGCATAGCCGTACAGGTCAGCGAGGTCGATCTTCCGGTCTGTCAGCAGCGCATGCTCGCGGCGCGACAGCTTCAGGCGCTCGATGAGGGTGTCGCGCCACGCGTAGTTGGCTGGCTGCGCACGTTCGACCGCCTCGTCCGCGCGCAGCGCCTCCATCGCGGTCTCCAGCGGCACGGCCAGCGCGGTGAAGTGCCGACGCAGGAGTTCTAGCGGACGGTGGAAGGGCAACGGCGGCGGGAACAACTCTTCCTTCAGCGTCGTGTAGGCCTGGTCTTGCACGAACTGCGGACTGGCAAGCAGGTCCTCGGGACTTGTATCTGCGCCGGTGTCGTGGCCCTTGTAATCACTGAGGCCCAAATTGTTGGCGACATAGTACTCAAGGGTTTCGTTCACGATGTCGATGTACGGAAGCGGCTTGTTGGTGTTCTCGCAGGTCAGCGGAAGGTGCTGGAGGTCGGGGCGGTGCGTGAGCAGAACCGTCTGCGGGTTCTCCTTCTCGTTGTGCTGGCGGTCGGCGAACAACAACAGGTCGACGAGATAGGCAGCAGGGCTAAGCACTGAGCGGCAGTGCTCGCAAGCGCAGTAGTCCATCGACCAGAACAACGCCTCCAGCGTTGGCGCGGCTTCTGACCGCGGGCTGGCGGCGCGCAGCGCGTCAAACTGTCGGTCGGGGTCGATCACACGGGCAGCCGGGTCGGCGCCCAGCACCGGCGCGGCGCGTGTGGTCAGGTAGGTAGTAGCCACGTTGAGTACCGCGAGGTGGACCTGCTTGGCCTTGGCCGCGACCGCGCGTGCGACTTCTTCGCCGCCGAGCTCTTCACCCAGCCGTGCCACGAGCGCGTCCGTGCCGTGGTGCACGATGCTGTGGGCGGAGTCGAGGCCATGTTCCAGCAGTACGCTCATCGCCCGGTCGTCGGGTGTGATCTGGTAGACCCGTTGCAGGCGCCGGATGTGATCACGTACCGGCGCCTCGACGTCCACGTCGGCGCTTGCGATGAAGTGGTCGATCGGCTGCATGCCGATCTCGAAGGTGCCCGCGTGTTCGGCGAGAAATCGGTGCACGTCGGCCTGGACGGCTGGGTCGTCGCTCAGCTTCACCGAGCCGCGGCCGACCAGATCGGCGACCACGGCGGTCGGAAAGCTCAGCCTGACCTGCGCGGCCAACAGCTCCGCGTAGTTGCGGGCGCGGGACTGCTCGTCGTCGCCGGGGATCTGCGGCGGCACCAGACCCTCGATCGGCCGATGCCACTTGTCAGGCTGGTGATAGCCCCGGCGCGCGAGGTCTGCTGGCGAGTAGAGCGGATCCTCTCGGGCAGCGTCGTGCAGGCGGCCGATCAGCGGCGCGTTGTCGAGCGTGAGCAGGGCGAGCTGGCCGTCAAGGCGCAGCCGGTCCGCCACGACCGGCCCAAACGCTTGCTGTACCTCGTCCCACATCTTCGCCGGGTTGTCACGGTGGGCCACGAGCATGGCCGCGAAACGCCCGCGGTCGACGTCGTCACCGAGCGAGAGGCTCAGCAGTTCGCCCAGGTTTGAGGCTCCGGGCAACGACGCCGCCCCCAGGGCGTGCTCAGCGCTCAGGCGTTGGAAACTTCCGACAGCCTCGTCGAGAGTCTCACCGACCGAAGCAGGCACGACGCCCCTCGCGATGGCCTGTTCCCACACTGCGCGGGCGGCTTGGGGGGTGACGCCGTAGAGTGCGTTGGGATCCGCCGCAACACCGGCGCGCAACAGGGCGTAGTAGTGCGCGGGCTGCAACACTTCGTGGCCGCTTTCGTCGGCCTGCCGGGAGAATCCTTGCGAGAGGGCAATGAACGCCACGGCTCGCGCGTCCCAGCCGCTTTTGCTCGCCAGGTACGTCACATCCTGGTACTCGTCGTCCTCCCGCAGATCGCTAAAGTCGCCGTCAAAGTGCACAGCCATTGCGGAGGCGAGAGCGTCGAACTCGCTCGGCAGCCCTGCCGCGCCTTCCGGTAGCAGGACGTCGAGCCTCTCCTGCGGCGTCGCGTCGTAGCGCACCTCGGAGTTTCCAAGCGTCTCGCCGTCCGCGAGAACCCGAGCCTGCAGGTCGGGGCGATCCTTGGCGCGCCGGCGCACAGAGCCTACGGAGAACGTCGCGGTGTAATAGCCGTGTTCGTCTGTCGTCGTCTCCGCGAGCGTGAAGTCCGTGCCGACGTTGCGGTCGACAATCCGAACATCGAGCCCCGCGACCCCACCGAGCTCCGGACTGGCGACCAGACCAGTCACGCAGTAAGTAGCCGAGGCTGCTTCCTTGACCCCGTCCACCATCGCGCCGGCCGCAAGGCCGATGCGCAGCGCGGTCTCGGCGTCGACGATGCCGGTGACCTCAACGCCGTGTTCCCCCTGGAACTGCCGGACGGCGCCCTCCGTGCTTTGCCCGAACCTCGCGGCATCGACCTCGTCCCGCGAAATGGCGAGCCCGACACTTCCAAGCTCCGCCTGCAGACGGCGGACGTCGTCCCCCTCGAGCTCCAGCTCAAGAATGCGCCCCGACAGTTTCATGGTCTCCCACTTCGTTCATGGCGGCTGCGGGTGGTCGGTCATGCTTCGCTGGTCAGAACCGGGTGGTTGGCTTATCACCAGGAGAAGCCTTGCGCGCCCGTTTCCATCCACTGCTGTTGCGCACTGTCGAAGTAATAGCCATGCACATGCGGATCTGCGTGGACGTCGGGACGTCCATGCGTCGTCCAGTGCGAGGACTGTGACGGTGCGTCGACACCATTGACCTTCGGCCATGAGGGTCCGGGGAACTCAGCTGCTTGGCGATACAACTCGCCGGTCTCACTGCTGATCTTGCCCCCGAGTACGGTGTGCGGGCGGCCTTCTGCTTCCGGCAGTGGTTTTGGCATGTCGGCTCCTTGGGGTCCATTCAAGGGATGCCGATCGAGCGGGATGTGATTTCCCGCATCATCGCGAGGAATATAGAGCTGTCTTCGAGGTGCGGGTGGTGGCTCGCCACTTGAGGGCGGTCCGCCGCCGGGTGGTCCACCGCCGCTGGGGGGCCGGCCCACAGGTGGTCGCGGCACGGAGCCACCAGGAGCCCTCAGCGCCAGAGCGCTCTCACCGATCATGGGCGCAATGAAGGACAGGGCAATTGCGGCGACCGTTAGAGTCGTCTGCATTGCTTGGTAGTTCTCCTGCATCTCCAACTCGCGGAGATTAGTCGGATACTGGGAAGGTTCCGGAGCTCGCAGCGGCGTGAGGGCGACCTGAAGGATGGCCTCGCCCCCTGGTAGGGCGCCACCGATGTGGCTGGTTGCTGTGTCCAACAGCCAGTTCCGGGCACCGGCTTTGGCGGCCTCGTACTTTTCTTCCTTTGTCACGATGCCGCTTCGAGCCGCCTCACCCTTCGCTTGGTGACGCTTCGCCTCTCCTTGGGAATATTGCCGTTGCTGTTGCAGGGCGGTAATGGCTGAAACCTGTTGTGGCTTGTCAAAGTTTTTCGGAACATCATCGACGCCCCTATACACGTCTCCAATCTGGTCCGGCGTAAGAGCCGAGGAGGCGTGTCGATTTCTCTCATACTCCGCCTGCGCGGCTGTGGACATCGTGCCGGTCACGTCCCTCAAGTTGACAGCATTCCCGCGACCGTACGAGTACAGGTTCGGCCCGTCGACGATGCCGCCCGGGTCGCAACTCGTCCACCGGCCTAGCCACGGGGCGCAATACCGGGCGCCGTGATATTCCAGCCCTGTTTCCTCGTCCCGTTCCTTGCCGGTGTAGCGATACCGCTTGGGGGCTTCCAGAGACGACCGGGCAGCCTGGTAGGAGGTGGATCCGTACGGGTAGTACTCCTCGTAGGAGATGATCCGGGCCTGGTCGTCCACTTCGACCGATGCCGAGCCGAGGTGGTTGCCGAGCTGATAGCGGTTGAGTTGGGCAGGGGCGGAATCGGTACCGAGAGAGCGGGTTTCGACGAGAGCGACGCGGGTGTGGTCATCCATGACGTGGAAGGTTTCACGTTCAAGGGTGACCGTCGTGCCGTCGGGGCCGTATTCGCGGTAGATCTCGACGTTGCCGAGGTAGATACGTTCTTTACTTCGCACGGGTGTGGCGCCAGCTACGGAAAAACCCTCGGTAACTTTGCGGACGCGTTGTCCGGCGGAGTCATAGACGTAGTAGGTGGTTTCGGGGGTTCCGGAGCTGACGTGCTGGGTGGCGCTGGCGGCTAGTTGGTCGTGGTGGTTGTGCCGCATGACGGCCAGGTGCCGCATTTCGGTCATGTTGCCGTGTGCGTCGTGCGTGAAGTTTTCGGCGTCTGTTCCTGTGCGGCTGGAGGACAGGCGGTTGCTGTAGTCCTGGGGGTTCAACTGGCTGGGTTCGGTGTAGCTGTAGGTCCGGGTCCAGCCGGTGTTGGTGGGGGCGTGGCCTGCCGGGTTGGTGGCTAAGTGCTGCATCTCTTGGATGTTGCTGGCCGCGTCGTAGGTGTAGCGCTGCCGGTATGTGCCCATGGCGTTGCTGTCGCCGGGGTGGGCGAGGCCGGTTCTCGGGGCGTCGGTCCAGCTCGTCGGTGTGGGCGCCGGTCGTGAACCGGCCGTCAGGCCAACGTGTTCGCGCCCTGTCGCTTCGATGAGCCGGAACACCGCGTCGTACACGTAGTGCGTGCTCGGTTCGACCCGCTGATTGCGGAAGAAGATGGTCTGTTGGGCGTCGTCACGGACGTGTGTGATGTTGCCGGCCGCGTCGTATACGTACGACAGGTACTGGACGCCGCACGGCACCTGGCCGGGTGACGGGCAGTCATCGGGGAAGCGTTCGCCTCGTCTGGTGTGCAGGCTCGTGAGCCGGAAGGTGTGCGGGTCGTACCGGTACTTGGTGCGTACGCCGTTGCCGTAGTCGATGCAGGTGCGGCGGCCCTTGGCGTCGTAGCCGATGCCGGTGACGAACGTCGTGGAGGTGGGGGCGCCGCCCACATTTGCGGTAACGGTCTCCAGGAGTCCGGCGTCGTTGTACGTGGGTGCCAGGACGGTGCGGTCCGCCGTGGTGACCGTGATCGGGCGGTTCAGTGCGTCGAAGCGGGTCGCGGTGGCGTAGGCGGGCCCGTCCCAGCGGGGTGGCAGTGCCCAGTCCAACGCCTGGCGGTACTCCGCGGCCAGGCGGCGCTCGCTACTTGTGAGGTTGCCGGCGAAATCATACTGTAGGTGGGTGAGGACGCCGGCTCCGTCGAAAAGCTGGTAGGCACGGCCCAAGAGGTTGCTCGCTTCGGCAGCGGGCCGGCCACCCGGATGGTCGGGATCGTCGCCGTAGGTGGTGCGGGACACCAGTAGTTCGGTGGCGGCGCCGGTCTGGCGCAGCCACTCGCCGATGGGCCGGCGCAGTGCGTCGTAGGTGATGCGAAGGTCGTTGCCGAGACTATTCCAGGTGCGTACCGAATGGCCGACGACGTCAATGAGGGTCCAGCGTTCGCCGGCTTCCATGCTGGCTTGGTGGATGCGGTGGCCGAGCAGGTCGTAGTCGTAGCGCATGACGACGCGGCCGAGCGCGTCGTTGATCTCGCGCTGATTGCCCTCGACATCGTGGGCGACCCGGCTGGCGTGCTGCTCGGTGACGGCAGCGCCGTCGCGGGCGAACCGGTTGACGGCGATGGTGAGGAATACGCGTCCAAGGCTGTCGGTGAATGCGGTGGTCGGCGTGTCGGCGAAGACCTCGGACTGTTCGGCCGCCTCGCGCTCAGGCCCGGGCGGTCCCTGGAGCCGGGTGGTGCGCCACGACGGCAGGTACTCGTCCGGGCGGAGCCGCCGGAAGAAGCCGCCGACATCTGCGTCGGTTGATGGATCGTCGACCGCGATGGTGTCACTGACGTCGTGGGTGACCTGCCGCCACGGGTCGAAGACCGCCTTCTCCCAGGTGTGGTCGGGGTGCAGCGTTGCTACAACGCGGCCGAGCGGGTCACGGCAGAGCACCGGGCTCACGCCCTTGGTGCGGGCGAATTCGAAGGCCGGAGTGGCGCTGAAGAAAGGCTCGTACTGCCGAACCGGCTGGCCCTTGTTGTCGAACACTGTCCAGCCGCTGGTCACCCACCGCTCACTGACGTCCGGGCCGCCGTCGTCGAGCGGGCCGTCTTCGGCACGTGCCTTGTGCTGGATCTCGCGGCCGAAGCCGTCGGAGTAGGACGAGCGGGCCTGTACCCGCGGGTTCGGGTCGGAGTCCGGACCTGTGGCGTGACGCTCGCGCGCGAGCGTGAGCACGACCGCGGGCGGAGCGCCGGTGGGTGCAGCGCCCGCCTCAACAGGGGCGGTACGCCAGCGATGAAAGGCGTCGAGGTCGTACAGCAGCCGGGTGCCCGCGCTGCCGAGCACAGCGAGCGAGTCGTGCAGCGGCCGGGTCAGATGTGCTCGCGCAACATCCTCGGGTAGGTCGGGCTCGAATCCGGCCAGGCTGTCGCCCACCTCCTCGTCGGCACCGCCGGAACGCACTTTGCCCATGGTGGCGGTTCCGGTGACCAGGCCGAGCACGTCGAAGGCGGCTGCGGCACGGTTTCCGTTGGGGTCGGTGACCAGCGCGGGTGCGAGGATCCGGTAGTCGTTGCGCCATACGGTGCCCTCTGGCCGTCGCTCACCGACGGTGACCTGGTTGCCGCGTGCGTCGGTGGTTTCGCGGGCCAGCAGGTCGTACGGGTCGTAGCCGACGGTCGTGACCGCACCGTACGGGTCGTGGAATCGGCGGGGTGTGAAGAAGTGCTCGAGTGCCTCCGGCAGTTCGGCAGCCGGGTCCCCCGATGTGGGCGCGAACCCGATGGTGCCTGAGCGCTGCCACCAGTACCCGTCACGGTCGTCGGCGGGGAAGCCTCCGGCGCCGCGCAGTGTGCCGCCGTCGATATAGGCGGCGCCTGGGAGGACCGCGCCGGGGTCGGGGATCAGTGGCTCCTTGACGCCGCCGTTGTCCCGCTCGTACACGGTGGCGAGTAGGCCTGGGGTGAACGCCAGTCGGTAGCGTTCATAGGGCAGCGCCCGCACCCCCGCCGAGCCGAGGGGTTGCGGCCCGGTGAGGTCGTCCCTGAGGAAGAGCGTGCGGGTGTGCTCGATGAGCCGCCGGCGCGGACCCTGCCCTGTCGCGGTCGCTGCGGTGAGGTCCTCGTACGGTACGTCGGCGTGGCCGTTGTCGAGCGCGGCCAGCTCATGGGCGAGGGTGTCCAGGTCGAGCAGCGGCGTGATCGCGACACCGGATGCCAGGGGCGCGGCATCGGGAATTGGGTAGTGGTGGATCTCGTAGCTGCGGCTCTCACACGGCTGCGGTGTCCGCCATGCGTCTGGCGTGTCGATCGGGGCGGTGTAGGTGGTGTCGGTGACCTGGAGGGCCCAGCGTTGCTGGGCGCCGTGGTCGTTGTCGGTCAGTCGCTTGTCAGGGTCGCGGTGCCGGCGTCCGTAAGCGACGCTCGCGGAGCGCAGCACGTTGCCGAAGGTATCGACGGCCAGCACTAGTTCATGGCCTACCCGCGGGTCGGCGACCGTCATTGCTTCGCCGCCGCCAGGACCATCGACGTCGTAGAGCGAGCGTTCGTAGTGGAACTGGACGGACTCGCGAGGATGGCAGAAGAATACCGCGTGCAGGTTCGGCCCTGCCGGCTGCACGACCTCCACCGCGTAGCTGCGTTCACCTACCGAGTACGGGCGGTCGGACGACTCAACGCCGTCCTCGGCGTAGACCTCTTGACGCAGTACCGAGCCCCGCAACGCCCGGTACGCCTGCCGCATCTCTTCCGGGGACAGGGGCCATGGGGTGAGGGTACCGTCCGGCAGGCGGCGCAGCGGGGGCGGTGGCGGGTCGGGCCGCAGCATCGCGGCGAAGTCCTTGTCGCCTAGCCCGGGCAGGCCCTGGCTGATATCGCCTTCGCGGTAATACTCTGCGGCCAATACCTGGGACACCTCACGCCCGTCGGTGAATGCTCCTGTGTGGTACCAGGTCGTGGTGCGCACCGGGGGTAGGTGGGAGGCGGCGTCGACGTTCACCAGGTCGGGCAAGTACGCCGGGAGATCATCCGAGGCACTCAGCACGGCGAGGTGAGCGGTGTCCCACTGGTCGACGCATGCGAAGCCGCGGAACTCGCGTTCCTCTCCGTCGAAGTAGCCGTGGTGGTAGGCGTAGCGGGTGACGAACCGGTTCCGGCTGACGTGGTCGACTGTCTCCACCCGGTCGACGACGTGAACGGGGAATGGCAGACGGGTGGCCCAAGGACGTCCCGCTGCCTGGTCTGCAAGGTAGAACGAGGTGGAGGACGCGTAGAAGATCCGCGTCTCGGCGCCGAGGTTGTTCTGGACGCCACTCAGCAGGTGCGGCTTTCCGTCGGGCATCAGTTCGAGGTACCGCAAAGGGGCGTGTGCGGTACCCGGCAGTGCCGACGACCATACGAGGCACGGCGTACCGTCGCCCAGGAGGTCCACGGTGGCCAGGGTGTCCGGCGTCGGGAAGGTTGCTAGCTCCACCGGCTTCGAACTCCACCGGTTGCCCGCCATGTTCAGGTAGGCCCTGACTCCGCGGGTTCCCGCATAGAGGAGATCCTGCGGGCCGGCGCCATCCAGGTCTGTCAGAAGGACACGGCGGGGATCAAACACGTCCGGATGGTCCAGCAGCGGCGGGTCATCCATCTCCACCCGTTCGCCGAATCGGCCGTAGCCGAGATTCGGCCAGTAACAGACCTCGTCGTGACATACCCTCACCAGGTCGGCCAGGCCGTCACCGGACATGTCTGCGACAAAAACTGCGTACTGCCCGTCGGCGAACACCAGCCGGGCGCCCCGTTCGTCTGTCAGGGCGGTCGGCACCTGCACGGCCGGGCCGAACCCCGCTTCGCCTGCCGACGGGTACCAGGTCAGCGCATCACCTTCGGTGACCAGGACATCGGCATGCCCGTCCCCGTTGAGGTCGACGAAGCGTAGGTTGTCGTCGTCCCAGCGGACGGCGGGGAGTTGAGCGAAGGCCCTGAACGGGGCCCAGCCTCGGTCGGTCGTGCGCTCGAAGAAGCCGGGGACCGGACCGGTGAAGGACACCAGATCGAGCTGTCCGTCGCCGCTTAGGTCAAGCAGTTGGCCACCGTGCCCCGGTGACGCCAGTGCCGGTGCGGCGGCGACCTGCTGGACTGCGTCGAGGCTCCCGCCGCCCCGGTTGTGCGCGTAGTACCAGGCGCCCGGCTCGGTCGCGAGCACGCCCGAGATTCCCTCGCCGTCCAGGTCGGCCCACCGGATGGTTGTGCCAGAAGCGCCCACGGGGAGCCGTGCCGACTCACCGGCTGGTGCACGGACGCCCGTTGCGGCACCGAGAGACAGAGGAGAGTAGGCGAACTCCAGTGGGGGCAGGGCTCGGCGGAGTACGCCGTTGTCGGTCCGGCGGTGTCCGCACTGTGTTGCCGAGACGAGCAGCGACACCGCGTGGTCTGCGCGCACGGCGCCGGGAGCCGCCGTCGGCTCGTCGCTGTAGGACAGCTCCAGTGACCGCACAAGGCAGTCTCGGCCGGCGGTGGGTTCCTCCGGGAAGTGATGGAAGACGAGGATCCGCCGGCACAACCGGTAGGTGCGCACCTCGAAACCGGCACGATGCGTGGAGAACGGATCCCGCCTGCACAGCCACGTTCCCGTACTCTGCGGTGCGGGAGCGTCCTTGTCGTGCTCGCCATAGTCAAGGACTACCTCGAACATCCACTCGTCCGGACCGGGACGGCGGTCGGACAGCGTTGAGGTCCGATTGCCGTAGCGAATGCGCTTGAGGTAGCGCTGAGTGGCTCGAGAAGTCTCGGTGCGGTGCCGTTCGTGGGCGGCCGTCACCTCCACTCTGTCGGAATTCTCCGGTCGGTACTCGTACTGGACGACGTTGCCCTTGTCGTCCCACGTCTCGCTGATCAGCCAGCTGAACACCCGCCGTGGCGATCCGGCCAGATCCGGCAGACCTTGCACACGCGATTCGTCGTCGGTGCCGTACAGGGTGGTGATGTTGTCCCGGCTGATCGAACGCCAGTGCACGGCGCCGTTGGCGGTGTCGGTCCAGCACTCGATGCGGGCGAACAGGCCCTCGGTGCGCGGCCGGTAGTGGCGCACCCGGTACGTGCGACCGTCCACAGTCTCGTCCGGCAGTACCGGGGCCGTCCACTGCCCTGCGGCATCCTCGACGAGCACTGGCACCAGATCCTCGGCGCCGGACAGCACAAAGACGTCTGAGTCCTCGGCATCGAGGTACCGCGGCAGCCCCTTGTCGGTCTTCCTCGTGACGGAAGGCAGGTTCAGACTCCACCCCAGCCCGAACGGGCCGTTCCCGGCACCGGAGTCATAATTCAAGGTCAGCTGCGGGCCGAAGCCCGCCCGGCCCGGCGGCGCCGGTACCGGAATCTGAACGCCCGCCGTTCCCGTCACCGCGTTAACGGTGAACTTCTCACCGATACCACGCAACGCTCCTCCCCCCTTCGGCAGGGTGACGGAAGGCGCGGCGATGGCGAACTCGTCGTGGGCGCCCGACACGCTGCTTGAGGGGGCATCACCGCCGGGAGCGCTCACACCTGGCCCCGGACACCAGCGGCCGACCGGACACGCTTACTGGACCTGAGCAACTGCCACCTCCAGCTCAACTGTCACAGCACCCATCAACTTGCAGGGCCGGGGGCTCGACCATGCGATCGAGGGGTCACCAAGCGTGCGAGGTGCCCGAGATGGAATCTCCCGCCTCTCACTCCTGAATCGGTGCATATGCCTATTGGATAGAACCCTGGCGATTTCTGCTCGCGCCTCTCTCATCCTCCGGGCCACGTGGGCTAACACTGACGCTCCGATGGGTGGGCCTTTGGCGGCCGGCCTCGGTCGACTGCGGCAGCCACCAGAAGACCTCGTCGGTTTCCCGGTTGTGCCGCCAGGCGGTCAGAGCGTGCGATGCCACGAGCCGGTCGAGGAGTTCCGCGGTTTGCTGGTGCGCGTACCCGCACAGGCGGGCGAGGGCATCGAGGTCCGTCCTGCCGGCGTCGCCCGAGGTGTGCGAGGCCAGAGCCAGCGCGGCCAGCCGCACGGCCGGCGGCCGCCCGGCCAGTACTGCAACCAGAGCGGGGCGCATCGCCCATTGCGCGGCACGGGCCCGCGCCCGGCCGTCCTGTTGGGAGAGGAGCGCTGCGTCCAGCAGCCATGCCTCCACGTGCGGGTGCCTGCCTGCTGTACGGCGCAGCCAGTCGGCGTGCTCCAACTCCTCCCAAAGCTCGCTACGGCCGCCCAGACGCATGCCGCGCAGCAGGCCAGCAGGCAGCCGGACGTAGCCGCCGGTGCCGGCACGCAGGGCGCACTGCAGCGCGAGGAGCCGTGCGGCGGGGGAGGTGAACTGGGGGAGTGCTGCTGACAGGTAGGTGAGCATCTCCCGCACGCGGGTGCGCTCAGCCGGGTCGCCCAGCGGCCTGGGATGGCGGCCGGGGCATCTCATCGGGCGGGAAGCGAGCAGCGTGGCGGGGACCACGGCGGTGTGGTTGGTGGCCGCCGCGCAGGCCGCGCAGGAATCGGAGAGACGCCAGGCGCGGCCGCTGCGGTCCCGGGTCAGGGTGAGCAGCACCGGCCCGGCGCAGCCGCGATGACGCAGATGCCAGGAGCAGCCCTGCGCCCGGCACTGGCAGGTGCGCAGATACGCCGGCAGTGCGTCGGCGTGCGCATGGCGGGCCAGATGCGCCAGGACGGCAGACCGGGCGGATGCGGCCTGCAGGGGAGGGGAGTGCACGGGGCAGTGCGGGCAGACGAGCCTGGGGCCGCCTGCCCGTGAACGCAGTTCCACCGTCCAGATACGCCGCACCGTGAGATGCGCGCCGGCAAGCCTCATCGGCCCGTCGTCCTCCTGTCTGTCCACGCCGCCATGGCGGGTGCTCCAGAGGGGCACCCGGGACGCACGCACGGTAGTGCAGATCTCTGCACTGTGAACGTCACTCCCGTCTCAGCAGATAGTGCAGAAGTCTGCACTGACAGGGCAGGGTCCTGCACCGTCGGATGGTGGAGTGACGATCTTGCCGCCCGACCCCGACTTCACCGCGCTGCGCGTCGAACTCGCGCGCCTGCGGGGCGAGCGCGGCTGGACCTTCGATGAACTCGCCGACCGCAGCGGCCTCGCCCGCCGCACCCTCATCGACCTCGAACACGGCCGCACCACCGGCAGCCTCACCACCTGGCACACCCTCGCCCACACCTTCGACGTGCCAATCGAGCAACTGCTGAACACCCTCTGCGACGACCACACCCCGCCCGGCACCCCGGATTCCTGACCGCACTGCACCCGCTTGCGTCTGGGTTGCGAATCACCCGAACCGGCGAGCACGCATCGAACCCTTCAGCGTCAATCGGATCGGATGTTCGGTGTTGCTCGGCTGCACGGGGGACTCCGGCCCGGCCTTCCCCACCGTTGCGGGGTGTCGCCTGACACGGTCCCCGCCATGCACCCCAACACCGCCTCCGCCAGTTGCCACTGGGACGGCAGCCCACGCACCGCACGCCCCCGGCGCCCACTGCGGGTGAGTGCCACCAGCCCGAGCCGCCTGCTGCGCACCGGCCAGAGCGGCCGCTGCCGCCAGTGCGGCCACCGGATCGACCGGTACCAGCGCGCCGACCAGCGGCCCGTCGCCCTGCACCCGACGGAATTGGACGCCTCCCAGATCCCCGCCTTCTACCGCTGGCATCTGAGCGGCGGCATCGCCTATCCCCACGGCGACGGCAGCGCATGGTGCCGCATCCCGCACCTCGCACTCTGCCCGGGACGTACCCCCACCGCGCAGACCGGCCCGTACATCGAAGCCCTGCGCCGCCAACTCGGCGTCCGCACCCGCCGCCTGATCGAAACAGGCCAGTTCACCCCCGCCCCTCCCACTGCCTGCGAGCCGCCCGCCGACAGCGGCCGCCCCACCCGGCCTGTCGTGCAACTGCTGCTGGGCCGCTACCTCGCCGACGCACCCCTCGAAACCATCCGATGCGTGGCCCAGACCCGCCAACGCCATCGCTGCCCCCAGCCCGTGCTCGACCCCAGTCGTCCCCGAGGTGCGTGGACCCTGCTGCCCGCCAGCCCGCAGCGCGGCCAACTCGCTCTGCCCGCCACGCTCATGGCCGTCTACGACCTCAGCCGCCTGCCCTACGCCGAGCAGCTGCGCTGGCGTATTCAGCGCTGCCCCGCCCATGCCGCAACCCTGGGCGCCGCGGATCTCGCGCCGGCCGGATGGCAGGTCTTCGACCCCCTCCTGCACACGGCGCACCTCCACACCCGCCTGCCCCACACCCCATCCGGCCACCGCGAAGAGGCATGACCATGCCGCACCACGCCCTGGACATCACCCTGACCAGAGCCCTCACACCGGCCCAACTCCACCAAGCCGCCAAAACGATGCCGATCGCAGCCAACCACGACGCCACCCGCCTCATGGCCGTCGTACGCGCCAAAACCCCAGACAAGGCCTGCAACCGGCTCCGCCACCAAATGGGCGGACGGCTCCCCATCGACGTGATCACCACGCACTACCCCGACCCACAAGGGCAGATCCTGCTCAACGTCGCCTTCCCGCCCACCGCACACGCCCACCTCGACGCCGCCGCCGAACACGCGGGTCAGCCGCTGCATCTGTTCGTACAAGGGGCTGTCCACCGGGCCTTGGTCCGGCACGCCGACGAGGAGAGCGACCGCCTCGACCGCGCACTCCAGCACCTGCTCGTCGGCACCATCCCTTCCCAACTCCTGGCAGCCCTCGGGCGGGCCCTCACCCACACCACTGGAGCCGCGCTGTGCTGAACCCCACCGACGAACAGCAAGCAGCGGCCGACGCCTTCCACGCCGGCGAGCACCTGGCCCTGCAGGCCGGGGCAGGCACCGGCAAAACCACAACACTCGCCCAACTCGCCCGCGCCACCCGGCGCCGCGGCCGCTACCTCGCCTACAACCGAGCCATCGCCCAGGACGCCAGCGCCCGCTTCCCGCCCACCGTCAGCTGCAAGACCGCCCACGCCCTCGCCTACGCCGCCATCGGCCACCGCTACACCCACCGACTGAACTCCCCCCGCCGCCCCGCCTGGCAGACCGGCCACGCCCTCGGCATCACCAAAGCCATCCGCATCGGCGAACGCGACCTCACGCAGAAGACCCTCTCCAACGCTGCCCTGCGCACCGTCGCCCGCTTCTGTCACACCGCCGATGCCGTCGTCACCCGTCACCACGTCCCGCGCCTGCGCGGCCTCGAGGACACAGAACAGCACACCGAACTCGCCGCCCACATCGTGCCGTTCGCCCGTAAAGCCTGGGCCGACCTGCAGCACCCCGATGACGGTGTAGTCCGCTTCGAACACGACCACTACCTGAAAATGCGGGCCCTCACCCAGCCCAGGATCGACGCCGACTTCCTGCTCCTGGACGAAGCCCAGGACACCAACCCCGTCGTCGAACAGATCTTCCTTGCTCAGCGCGGTCACGCCCAGCTCGTCATGGTCGGCGACTCCGCCCAGGCCATCTACGACTGGCGCGGTGCCAAGGACGTCATGACCGGCTTCGACGGCACCCAGCTCGCCCTCTCACAGTCCTTCCGCTTCGGCCCCCAGCTCGCCGAGGAAGCCAACCGATGGCTCACCATCGCCGACGCCCCGATCCGCCTCACGGGCACCGACAGCGTGGCCACCGACCTGGGTCCCGTCGTCCTGCCCGACGCAGTGCTGTGCCGCACCAACGTCGGCGCCATGGCCCAGGCGATGAACCTCCTCGCCGCCGGCCAACGAGTTGGAGTGGTCGGGGGAGGCGACAGCCTGCGCGCCCTGGCACTGGCCGCCCAGGACCTCAAAGACGGCCGCCGCACCACCCACCCGGAACTCGTCCTCTTCGCCACCTGGGGAGAACTGCAGGACTACGCTTCCCACGACCCTGCGGGGCGCGACCTGCAACCGTTGGTTGACCTGGTCGACACCCACGGCGCCGAAGCCATCCTCGAAGCGGTCGCCCAGTTCGTCCCCGAACAGTCAGCTGAAGTGATCGTCTCGACCGCTCACAAGGCCAAAGGACGCGAATGGGCCTGTGTGAGAATCGCGGACGACTTCACCCCGCCTAAGGACAGCGACCAAAAAGACGGCATCGGGCGGGCGATCCCAGGCCCGATCGAGAACGGCGAGGCCCGCCTCGCCTATGTGGCCGTCACCCGCACGCGCCACCGTCTGGACATGAGCGGCCTGTCCTGGATCGACGACCATCCGGAGGGCAGACCGGCCAGGTGATGCCCGATCGCAGACCGCGCCTCGATGTCCAACGGCCCCTGAAACTGCCCTGATGGTCGCTGCTGCTGTACTGCCCTGCTCCAACAGTTCCGGACAGCCGAAAATGGCCCCCGTCCCACAGCCAGACGGGGGCTGCCGTCGACTACCTGGCGTGGGATTGTGGTCGGGCCTGACCACACAACCCCACCACGGTTCACGGCTCGGCTGTCCGGGGGCTAGGCGCTGCGCCGCGGTTTCCGTGCCGCCGTCTTCTTGGCTGCTTTCTTGGCGGGCTGCTTCTTTGCCGTCTTCTTGGTCGTCGTCCTTTTGGCTGTGGTCTTCTTCTTGGGCATGTCGTGGACGGTGGCGTCCTCGCCCCGGGAAGCCTTGGCCTTGGCCACGGACTCCTTGAGCGCGGCCATCAGGTCGACGATCTGCCCGGGCGCTTCCTCGGGTTCCTCGGCCGTGGGCGGTTCGCGGTTCTCCCGTTTCGCGTCGATGGGCTGCTCCGCCTGAGCGATCTCGCCCTCGGTGAGCTCGACCTCTTCCGGTTTCAGCTGGGACTGGTCGCGGATCTCGTCGGCCCAGCGCATCGCGTGCAGGACGATGACGTTGTCGCGGACCCTCAGCAGGCCGAGGCGTTCACGGCCGCTCCAGGCGTACTTTGCGATGGCCACCTTTGACGACCGCTGCAGGGCCTGTCTCAGTACTGGCGATCCCGTTATCTGTAGCTGCGGAATGGGCCGCTGGGCGGTCGATCTGGGGATGCCGTCGTTCACTTATAGCGGGCCAGCAGCAGGAGACGCCGACTGAGAGAGAGGTATGCGTGGCCTGCCAATAGGGTGTGGCGCGGGTGTGGTTGAGGAGCTGGCGCTGGAGGAGTGGCGGCGGCGCCTCCCGCTCTTCCCTCGCGTCCTGTTCGTCCTGGACGGCACCGGACCCGCCGGTGTCGAGAACCGGATCCGCCCCGCGCGGGGCCGCCGCCCGGCAGTTGGCGCCGTCCCGCTTCCTGCACGACTCCCGCCTTGAAGGGATCGTGCAATCGCCCATGCTGCCCGTCGTGCTCGCCGGGCTTCCATGGCCAGATTCTGCAGTTGGTCGTGCTCACGGATACACGTCCGCCACTGGTCGACATGCTGCGGGGAGCCTCTCTGGGGAGCAGCGAACCCAGCCAGCTCTCGGATCCCGGTCCGCAAACCAAACAGAACCAGCTCACACGGTCCTACCCTGGGCCGCCCGTACCAGCAGTCAGCACAGCTGCCTCGCGCAGATGCGTGACGGCTACGGGGCGCGCAAAATTGAAACAGGTCACCGCGAGGACCGATTGCCTCGCTATGCGGCGTCGAGTCGCCACTTCTGCCCATCGGCGCCCCCAGTGCTTATAGCCTGCGTCTGCCCTGGGAGACGAAATGGTCGACGTATTGATCATCACGGCGCTACCGCTGGAGTTCGAGGCGGCACATTATGCCGGGTTGGCGTCGACCGCAGGCGAGGTTGGAATTAGCTGGTGGGAAGAGATAGCCCCGGACACTAACGCACCATACGAGCTGGGTAATTACGTGTGCCCTGACGGCGTAAGCCTTACTGTGGCCCTTGCTCAGTCAGACCGGATGGGAGGCCTGGCGACTGGGCCGCTCGCATCCGAGCTGGCAGCGCAGCTGAAGCCACGCTGCCTGGCCATGAGTGGCGTCTGCGCCGGAGAGCCAAGGAAAACAGCGCCCGGCGACGTGGTCGTCGCAAACATGGCGTACGCCTGGGACGAGGGCAAGCAGACGGTCCAGGAATTCCTGGGAGACCACCATCACCAACCCCAGCAGATCAAGCTAATACGCGCGGCGCGTCGTCTAGACGCCGGACAATTGCCAAGCTTTGCCGACGCGACCGACGAGGGGGCAAAGCTCTGGTTCTTGGAACTGCTCCTCATCGGCCAGAATCCAAGAAAACATGCTGCCCGCGAACGCTATTTTCCCCCGGGTACGTGGAAGCCTCGGCTAGCTGCGTTCCAGCGCGAGAATCTGATCACGCTGGAGGACACCGGATACACATTGACTGACCACGGGCGCTCCTACATCAGGCGCACCATCGAGGAGGATGCCGAGGGGCCGGATCGGCTTCCGTTGGGCATCGTGGTGGGCCCGATGGCGAGCGGCAGAGCGGTCATCGAAGACCCCGGAATCTGGCGACAGCTCAGCCAAATGGGCGTCCGTAAGATCACTGGCCTGGAGATGGAGGCTGCAGACATCGTCAGGGTCGCAGAGCAGCAGGAAATCCCCTTCTGGCTTGTCGCCAAGGGCGTCATGGATCACGCCGATCCAAGCAGGGACGATCGGTACAAGGATTTCGCTGCGAAGGCGTCGGCCGAGGCCCTCTACGCGCTGCTCGGTAATCTCGCTGGCACGATCACCGACCGACGCACGGAGGGCGGCGCCGCCCCAACCGTTCTGGACTGGCGAACCCGCCTCCGCAAGCAGGGACTGCTTGCCTGGCCTGCCGAGTTGTTCGCCGCCGGAACAGCAGAGACCGACGCTGCCGACAACGCGAGCCCGGACGCGGAACCCGACGGCAATCTCCACCCCCATGACGCGCCTCTGCAGCAGGGCGAGGCCGTCGACGCCGGCGCGCTGGGCGCTGGCCGACTACCGAATCTGCAACTGCAGTTCGAGAGTCTCGGTCGAAAGTTCGACAACTGGAAGAAACCCGTTCACCGAGAGCCCGACGAGAATTGGGTCCAGATCTTCTGGATTGTCGGCGAGCCCGGACCACACCGGAGTAAGGCGCTACTCGCCATGGTGTCAAGAGCGCGGAATCTTCCTGATCCGCGTGCCGTCTATGACCCTGGTCGTAATCTCGATCTAGCAGCGGAAGCCATCGCAGAGTTGGGCCACGCCAAACTCCCGGAATGGCCAGCACTCATCCCCGTAGATCTCCCGTCCCACCAGGAAAGATCCAGCTGGAGCAAGCTGCGTGCGGTGCTAGACGGCATCCACCGGGACGAGCACCCGCAGAAGACTCCCCATCCAGTCCTAGTCATCGGCGGCACCGCGGCGCAGGCACAGGACGCGTACGACATCCTGCAGACGTCGATCAGAACTGCCCCTTTCACAGCAAACGGCCTACCCCAGGCTCGCCCGGACAGCCACACCGGCACAGAGAACATGGCGACACGGTCTCTTCCGGCAGAGCACATCTACAACCGAGGGCTGCCGAAGACCGCGCCGCAACTGTTCGGTCGTGAGGAGCAGTTGGCCCTGCTGTTGGACGCCTGGCAGTCCGACAAAACCCGGATCCTGTCCGTCGTCGCCCCAGGTGGGGTTGGAAAGTCCGCACTCGTCAATGAATGGCTGCGGAAGATGCGCGGCCTCGACTACCTGGACGCGCGGAGGGTTCTCGCCTGGTCGTTCTACAGCCAGGGAACGCAGGAGCACCTGGTCTCTGCCGACGAGTTCGTCAGGTCCGCATTGAAGTGGCTCGGCGACGACCAGCCACTCGCGCAAAGTCCGTCGCTACAAGGTGCCCGGCTGGCCAAGCTGATTCGTGAGCACCACTTCCTTCTCGTCCTGGATGGGTTGGAACCGCTCCAGTATCCGGAGACGGCGCCGGACGTTGGCGGCCAGCTAACCGATGCATCAATGGCGGCTCTCCTCCACGAGCTGGCCAAGCCCGAGTGGGAGGGGTTGTGCCTGATTACCACGCGGGTGCCGCTGACCGGCCTCACACCCCCTGGGAGCAGCGCAGCAGCAACCGTCGCCGAGCTAAGACTGAACAACCTCGACGACCAGGCCGGCGCCGATCTCCTGCAATCGCTGACCGGTCCGCAGAAGGATGCCTTGGAGGCCAAGCAAGCGGTCCAGGAGGTCCACGGTCACGCGCTGGCAGTCAACCTGCTGGGGCGCTACCTACGGGACGTACACGGCGGACAGCTCAGCGGCCGCTTTGAACTACGGAACCTCACCAGCTCGGTCCCCAACGGCGGGCACGCGCGGCGGATCATGGAAAAGTACGCCGAGTGGCTGGAGAGGGACGGTCGATCCGGCGAGCTTGCCATTCTCGACATCGTCGGCCTCTTCGACCGCCCCGCCCCGTACGCGGCAATCGCAGCCGTCCTGACTGACACCGAACAGGTTTGGTCAGCGCCGGGTCTGGACGAAGTCGGCGGCGCCGAGTGGGACCGGTGCGTTGCGAAGCTCCGGCATATGGGGCTGATCGGCAGTGAAACGGCGGGCCTGCCAGAAACCCTCGACGCTCATCCACTGGTCCGGGAGCATTTCCGCGACCGGCTTCGGAGCAGGGATAAGGACCTGTGGAAGGCAGGAAATCGTGCGCTCTACGACTACTACGCGCGCCGCGCCCCCACGCTGCCGGAGAACGCGTCGGAGATGAGCCTGCTGTATGCAGCCGTGAACCATGGCTGCGCGATCGGGCTGCACCAGGAGGTCTACGACAAGGTGCTCATTCCCCGGGTGTGGCGCGGTCCGCGCGAAGCCTATTCCACTCGGATCCTGGGCATGACCGGCTCCGAGGTGGTCGCCTTGTCCAACTACTTCCAGATGCCGTCCTGGACCAAACTGCGAAAAGAAGTTTCGCTGCCGAAGCAGGCCAGGCTCCTAGTGATGGGCAATGCCGCTCTCCGGCTGCGGCAGTTGGGCCGGCTTGACGACGCCCAGGCCAGTTGCAGCACGGTGCTCACCGCCGTCAAACCGTCGGCGGGCGAGCCGGCGTTGATGGCTGACGCAGCCTTCGCAGCGTCGCTCCACTGCGAGCTGCTGGTGATCGCCGGGCAGCTCCAAACGGATCGCGGCGCTCTGCACACCGCTACTCGCGCTATCGAATTCGCGGACCGCTGCAACGATGCCTACTTCAAGATGTACTCCAGGTCCTGTCTCGCCGAGGTTCACTTCATGGTGGGCGACCTCGACACAGCGCGAGACCGGTTCGATGAGGCCAAGGTGATCGCGGCGGATCAGAAGGTGAATCTGCCGTTCCTGTACTCACAGAACCTCTACCGCTACGGCTACTTCGTCATCGAGACTGGCGGTGCCGCTACGCTGTTGACCGACGCGGAGCAAGACCCTGGGTGGGGTCTTAGCGGTGAGAACTCCTCCCAGCTCTCGCGGGCCATCAAGCAGCTCATCCTCGGCGCGGCCTGCCGCTCGCTAGTCGAGCAGGGCGCGGTGGGCCGGGAGCACCTGTCAAGAGCCAGCACACAGGTGGACGACGCGATCGTGATGTTCCGCGGCGTCGGCTACACCGACTACATCGTGCGGGGACTCCTCGAACGGGCACACCTTCTGCGGATCCGGCGGCGGTTTGAGGACTACGCGAGCGCCCTCGACGATCTCGATGAGGCGCTGGCCGAGACCACGCGCGGCAACATGAAACTCCTGGCCGCCGACGTGTACTTGCAACAGGCGGCGTGCCACCTCACTCCTTGGCCGTCGATGCCCCCCGAGCACCAGACGGAGGCGAGGGCAGGCGTCGCGGCTACTCTGGCCGAGGCAGACCAGCAGGTCTCATCCCTCGGATACGGGCGCCGCTACACGATGCGGCGTGAGCTGAAGCGGCAGGCCCGGGACTACGGCATCGCCTGACCATCAGCCTACCGCAGGATGTCCACGACCCCGCAGGTCTCCCAAAGCGGCGACACAAAGTCGACCACTGCTTTGGCTTTCGGAATGGCGTTCACCAGGTAGGCCGACAGCCGGACGGCCCGAGCTTCCCTTTCGTATCGACGAGCACCCTTCGTTGTCACAGCACACGAGCACGAACGCTCTCACCGGGTCTGCGCGGCAGCAACCACCACTCGTGGATGGGCATCAGGGTCGTCGGCGTCATAGGGGCCATCAGTCAATCCGATCATCTGCACCGCGACTGCCCCGTCATTGCGGATGGCGTGCGACATACCGGTCGGGACAGTCACCAGGACAGTACCCGGCCCATCGAAACTGCGCTGCTGGACCGGCGTACCTGCGCCCTCATCCCAGTGCAGCGACCAGCAGTCTGCAGCCATGACGACCAGCAGTTCACGCCGCACGGCGTGGAAGTGATTCCCTCGGACGGCGCCGGGCTCGATCGTGGCGATGTGTATGTCCGCCACCGGGAACCGCCCGGCGAACAATTCCTCCGGGACGCTGAAGCTGCTTCCTCGGGCATCACCAGAGTCGTGCAATTCAACGACCGAGAATCGCTGATCGTTCACTCAGCGACCATCTCATCAAACCCCGGCCGACTCAACCGCAACCTGGCCTGCCGGGTTATGCCTATCCCGACCCGTCGTCCTCGGCCCCGGGTTCCTGTGACCTGGGCGAACTCCAGAGCGCAGGGAAGGCTCGCGCAACAGTAGCGAGGGCACGGCGTGCTGTTCCTCGGCGAGGTCGTCGTGGTCGGCGTCCAGGTTGGCGGCGGCGAGGACCAAGCGCTGCGCCTTCGGTACGTCGCCGTAAGGCACCTTCCCGCCGGCTCGGCGGCTGACGCTGTCTGACGGGTGTGCGCCAGAGCGGAGAGAACGGGGTGTGCAGCCGTCTCGCTGCGCGCGCTGGTGCAGGTCTGCGTATCACTGGAGCGGTGGCGTGCCCGCTCGGCGGAGGAACAGGGCGAGCCGAAGCCGCCGGAGAATCAGGAACTGAAGCTCGCCCGCGATGCTCTGGAGCACCTTGACGAGGCTCGACCGGAGGAAGGGGGCGCCCCTTCCCGAGTGGGAAGGGGGTAAGGGGAGGGCGCTTCGCCAGCTGCCCGAGCAGATGCTGGCCTTCGCGTTCGGGGAGGCGAGCTCTTTGAGGTGCTGGCCCCGGACCGGTTTGAACGAGGAAGCCCTGACGGTTGTGCAATCGATCGGGGATGAGCTCGACGCCTGGGCCCAGGCCACGTACGAGGACTTGATGAGAAACCGCCCTGAAGGCGGTTGGCTAGGCTCTGGATCATGTGGAGACAGGCAGCGACAGAGAACCGCCCTGGACGGTTGATGCCGCTGAACACTGTTGGTGATCAGCACCCCAACGCGGAAGCTTCGCAAACAGTGGCGAGCAGTTGGAAACGTGCGTCTTTAGCCCGCCTGCGACAGTAGTTGCCAGGCACCAGCGCATTGACCAGGACATCACCCCGTAGGCCCGGCATCATGAGACCTTAGGGGAGTTCGAATGAGCGAGCGCGTCTTTCGGCTCTTTAGGGAGAGCGCGAGCAGAGCGGGGAGACGCGTGGAAGACACCAGGGCTTCGGCTGTTGCGAGCGGAGCAGCGGTCCAGGTAGGCAGCAGCTTCATCGGCCAGACATTCGTCATGCACCGCCCCACGACCCCCTTCGAAGTGCCGTATCAACTGCCGCGCCCAGCCGATGTGTTCACCGGCCGGACCCAGGAAGTGCGGCAGCTTCTAGAGCAGTTTGCTCCGGCTGATGACCGAGAGGATGAGCCTCCGGCCATTTTGGTGACCGGCATGGGCGGAGTCGGTAAGAGCTCCGTGGTCTTGCAAGCGGCTCATGAAGCCGTGCGGCGGCACTGGTTTCCTGGAGGCGCCCTCTACCTGGACTTGCACGGACACGCCGCCGGAGCTGTGCCGGTCGATCCCTCCCAGGCGCTGGAGTCGGTGCTGAGGTCCATGGGAACTCACCCGGAGCAGATTCCGATCGACTTGGACAGCCGGGCGGCGATGTACCACACGGTACTCGCTGGTGCACAGGGTGCTGTCCTGTTGATGGTGGACAACGTCGCCACAGTGGAGCAGGTGAGTCCCCTGCTGCCGGCCGACCGGCGGCACCGGGTCGTGATCACGTCGCGGCACCGTCTGCCGTCCCTCATGGCCCTCAACATCAGCCTAGGACCGCTTCCGGCCGCCGAAGGTCTCCAACTGCTCGATGCCGCAGTCCACCGGCGCAACCCTGAGGACTCCCGAGTCGCCGACGACCCCGAAGCCGCCGAGCTCATCGTGCAGAGGACAGGCGGCCTGCCACTTGCACTGGCCATCGTCGCTGGCCAGCTAGCCAGTTACCCCAGACGCCAGCTCTCGGAATTGGCACGAGAGCTAGTCGGCGCCGAAGAGCGGCTGGAGCACCTCGGCCACGGCGAAGTGAGTGTGGGGGCAGCCATCGAGCTCTCCTATCGCAGCCTTCCTGAGGAGCAAAGACGGCTTCTGTCCCTGCTCGCCCTCACCGTCGGCCAGAGGTTTTCCACCGCAGTGGTCGCGGCGGGTCTCGACACCACCGCACGCGACGCGCAGCACCTGCTTGGCGAACTTGCCGCAGCACACCTGATCGAGGAAACCTCGAACTCCGAACACTGGGCGATACACGATCTGATCCGCGCCTATGCCACGACCGTGGCGCGCGATGTGATCGGCGAGATGGAACAGGACAAGGTCCGGGAGCGGATCCTTGACTTCACTCTCGATCACCCGGACGTTGTCGAGGGCGGCCCAAGTCTCTTCACCACACGGATCGGAGCCCGGCCCCTGGCAGGGGTCCACAGCGATGGCCCCAGTCCCGAAGACCGCTTGGGAGTGGTCCGGGACGTGGAAGTGCTCGCTGAACTGATCGCTGCTGTGGATACCCTGCCGCCACTGTCGATCGCCCTCATCGGGAACTGGGGTGCCGGCAAGTCCAGCTTGATGCTGCAGATCGAACGGCATATCGACCTGCTGGCACGCCTCTCCCGCACGCGGCCCGGCCGCAGTGCGTTCGTTTCCTCCGTCCGTCAAGTCCGGTTCAACGCCTGGCACTACAGCGACACCAACGTGTGGACGGGTCTGATCACGCATCTGTTCACCGCCCTGGCCAGTGAGGCCGAGGACGCGCTGGGCTCCGCTCCGGATCCCCAGCAGACGAGGCGGGACCGCGAGACCTTGCGCGCAGAGCTGGAGCAGCGCAAGGAGGCCGAGCAGCAACTGTCCGAACAGTTGACCGCAGCGGACAGAGCAGCGCCCGCACCTGGACGCTTCGCAACGCTGGGGTCGCCGGTCAGGTCCTACCTCGTCGGACGCGCCGCCGTGCGCCAGATCGCCAAGGACCTGCGCTTCAGTCTGCCCGTGTTGGCAATGTGGCTGTCTCTGGCGGGCGTGGCAACAGGCGTCTGGCTCCTGCGTGGCACGCTCACCGCAGTCATCACCAGCCTGCTCGCCATCGCCGCCGCCACCACTCCGATCCGTCCACTGCTACGGAGACTACGCACGGCTCACCGAGACATGCTCGCCTTCACTGAGCGCCGGTACAGCGAACTGGTCACGCAGCAGCGCGCTCTCAAAACCGAGATCGGTGCATTGCGGGAACGACTGGCCCTCGTCGATGCAGCAGCACGCCTTGGCGACTTCCTTCAGGAACACGCCGACGGAACCTCCTATCGACCGCACCAGGGAGTACTGGGTCAGGCCCACGCCGACCTCCTGCGACTCAGCCATGACCTCAAAGCCGCCCGACTCCAGTGGAGAACAGAAGGCACACCGTCCCCGCCACCGCTGGAACGCATCGTCCTGTATGTCGACGACCTCGACCGCTGCCCGCCTGACCGTGTCGTAGAAGTGCTACAAGCCGTGCACCTGATGCTCGGTCTCGATCTGTTCGTCGTGGTCGTGGCTGTCGACGCACGCTGGCTGATCCACTCGCTACGCCACCACCACAACGCACTCTTCCAACACGAGAACACGCCCACGGCCGACGACACGGCCTCGGACGCCAACGGGCTCGCCACCCCCGTGGATTACCTCGACAAAATCTTCCAGATTCCCTACGCCCTGAATGCACCAGCGGCCCAGACAATGGGGCGCTATCTGCGCTCCCTGCTGCCGACCTCTGACACCGATGGCACTCCGCAGGCCCCCATGGCGTCCTCAGCTCTCGATCCGTCACTCACTGCCGACGGAATTGAAGCAGAGAGGGATAACTCGCTTCCCCTGCACCACGAGGCAGCTGACCCCACAGCCACCGTGTCTGAGCCCCCGCCCGGGCCTGAACCGCTCACCAGGGCTATGGAAGACGCGGACCTGATGCCTCAAGGCCTGCGGATCGGAGCTGCGGAGATTGCGTTCATGGCCCAGCTCGGAGGGCTCCTGCCGACACCACGGGCCGCCAAGCGTTTGGTGAACCTCTACCGGCTTGTCCGTATCGGAATGCCGGCCACCGACCTACCTGCCTTTGCCAGCAGCACCGGCCCTGCCCCCTACCAGGCTGTACAGATCCTCCTGGGCGTTCTGGCGGGCAACCCGAGAGCAGCCGAAGAGCTCTTCCGACGACTGCTGGCCTGCCCCAACGACGACACACTCATCACGGCATTGCTCGACGAGCCGCCCCAAAACCAGTCGGCTTACGGGCGCCTGGCACGGGTACTCCCCGCCGTCCTACGCGACCTTCAGGCTGCATTTGACGTCCCGCTCACGGTCGGGCACTACCGGCGCTGGTGCACCGACCTGGCGCGCTACAGCTTTCACACCCGAGACTTCTCTCCACCGGACATGCCCATCGGCCAGCAGTGACCCCGATGCACGCCACGCGCTGGAGTCTCAGCGGCGGTTGCACCAGAGCAATGGGAACACAACCGGGAATCTGTGTAGACCTGACGGCATGAAACTATGGCGGTGCGGGGTGACGGCTCGTCGCCGTTGGCCAAGCGCCTCCGCGACAACTACACGCCCGAGGAGCGCGCTGCCAAGACCCGACCTTCTCGACCGCCCGGCCGACGGCAAACGTCGAGGCCGACCCAGGTCGAACGCGCCGGTGGAGGACACAGGGAATTACAGATGGCTGGCGATGATTCCGCTCACCGCTCCGCACGCGAGGTAACTGGTTGCTTTGTGGTAGCTGAAGACCCCGACAACGTCCTGCAGGTTTGCGGTGAGATCGGCGAAGCGTGCTGCGACCCCGCCTTGTGGCACCGCGACGAAGTCGCCGGGATCGGCGATGTTGATCCAGCGGGCGACACCTGGAGGCCGGGCGCGCGGACCGGGATGTGGCGCGAGCCGTTCGTACACGACATCAGGCATGGCCAGTGGAGAGCCGAGAGTGACTAGCAGGTCGACGGCGGATGGCCCCATCGTCCACAGTGCCTCGTAAGCTATGACGGATCCGAGCGAATGAGCGATGATCACGTCAGGGCGATGACGGATGACGGCATCAACCACTTCGGAACGGGCTGCTTCCCGGGAGACGGGATCGCTGAAATAGAGGTCCAGTTCACGGAAGAATTTCGTCACGAAGATCCGGACCAGTCGGTGATCCAGGCCGTAGCGGTCGGCCACCCAGTCGACCGCGGAGCGGACCGGCACGGTCAATCGACCTTGTGCTGTCACCTGGGGGGCGCCCAACAGAGTGGCCCATTCGACGATGTGCCGCTGCACGACCGGGTCGAGGTGTGCCGGATCGTCGTCGCCCTGGGCGATGCCCCGGTGGAGGTGGTGCGCGTAATAGGCGACGTCGACGCCCAGGCGCCCTTCCTCACTTTCGGCTTCGAGGCCGTTCAGGATGGCGTCTCGCCACCACGTGGCGAGACGGTGTGAAGCCTGCCGGGCGTGCAACCCCGCCTGATAGTTGTGCACTCCGTGCACGCCCAGAATTTTCACGGACGCCGTGTCCATTGTTTTCCCCCGTCTGGATCGTGGTGCAGGCCGGCGACCTGCCAGCCGAAGCCGAGAACGAGTCCGCCTTCCGGAGCGAAGCCGAGGGCACAGACGGCCGCGGGAAGATTGAACCGATCCTGTTCCTGTCCGGTAGTCAGATCCCAGGTCCGCAATGTTTTGTCGTCGCCTCCGCTGACAGCTATCGGCCGCCCGTCGAGGGTGGCGCAGGTAACCGCTCTGAGGCGCCCTTCGTGGCCGATCATCGGTGCACCGACGGGAGTTCCGGAGGTGATGTCCCAGATACGGATTGCGTCGTTCCCTGCCGTCACAGCGACAGGCCGATCCTTCAATGTCGTGCAGGCCACCGACCAGACCGGAGAATCGTGCTGGCCGAGAGGACGCTTGCGGGGCCGACCGCTACGCAGATTCCACAGTTGCACCGTGGCGTCATCGCCTCCGGTCACAGCTAGGGGTCGGCCGTTCACCATCGTGCAGGCCACCGACCAGACGGTGCCGCGATGCCCTGTCAGTGGTTGCCCGAGGGGCTTTTGGGTATGGAGGTCCCATCGACGCACTGTTGCATCACTGCTGCAAGTGACGGCGACGACGCGTTGGTGCAGGGTGATGCAGTCAATCGACCAGACGTAGTCACCGTGGCCGATGAGCGGCTTGCCGACGGGCTTACTGGTGCGCAGATCCCACAGCCTCACGGTTTTATCGAGACCCGCGGTGACGGCCGTCGGCCTGCCGTCGAGCGTCACGCATCGCACGGCTCGCACCGCCCTGTCGTGGCCCTGCATCGCCAGATCCGTGAGCCTTCTGTTCGAGAGGTCCCACATTCGCACCGTCTTGTCGTATCCCCCCGTCACAGCCACGACTCGGTTGTCGATCCGGGCACAGGACACGGCCTGTACCCAATCGGTGTGAGTGATCGGCGCTGACCGGTTCCCCGTGATGTCGGTCAAGTCCCAGACTCGGACCGTCCCGTCGCTGCTTCCTGTGACGGCGACGGATCTGCCCGCGACCGTTGTGCAGGCGACCGATGAAATTCGCTGCCGGTGGCCGATGAGCGGCGGGCCGATCGGCCGTCCGTCAGCTAGGTCCCAGACACGTACGTCTATGCCGCCTGTGACGGCTATACGTCTCCCGTCCCGTTCCAGACACGCCACCTCCGCATAGGGGCTCAGGCTTCCCATGAGTGCGTGCCCGAGCGGAGCGCGGGCGACAGGGTCCCACACGTAGACGCCATCGGCCTTTGCGTCACTGGGGGACGAATCTGAGGTCAGGGCGTCGTCGGTCCTGCTCGCATTCACGATCGTTGGAGCACTGGTGACCAGGTTCTTGAGCTTTCTCATTCGTCGGGAGCCCAGGTCGAGCGGAGTTTTGTCGGCGAGGTCCCACACGCTCACCTGGTTGTGCGCGTCTGCGGTGACGGCGATCGGCCGGCCCTCCAAAGTGGTACATACCAGCTTGCGGGCGACGTGGTTCCTGCGTCTCGTCGGCGAACCGATCTGGATGCCCCTAACAAGGTCCCATACGCGGATATCACCATTGTTCTCGGCGGAGACTGCCACGGGCGAGCCGTTCAGTGTCGTGCATGCCACTGCCGTCACGCCATTTTCCGCGGTGAGTACGGCCCGCTGTTCCGGACTGTCCAACTGTCCGTTGGTCGACCACAGCGGACGCCACAGCGGGGGGCGCAGACCCGGGACTGATGTGAGGCGGGCGGCCACCTCGTCTGCGCCGAACCGGATTGCGTCGAGGCTCAGCAGATCGCGTCGGACTTCAACTGGCGAAACTTGCGAGACGGAGCCCGACGCATGTGGGTCCGTGTCCGACTGGCGCCAGATTGCCGCCGCAATACGGCCAGGACCGGTCTGCACGGCGTTGAACAGCGTTCGCAGCGCTTCGGAGTCCACATGCACGAGCTCGTCCAAGCGGCCGGCGTCCACGGCGTGCTCCACGGCATGGCGGGCGACGTAGGGCTCCGCTGCAGCAACGTACCGTTGGCCGTCAGGCCCCATTGCCGTCCGTTCCATGAGCCGGTCGTACAGACCGCCGAGAGCGCTGTCCGGAACACGCAGATGATCGACAAGACCCTGGTGGAAAATGCGGTAGAGCGTAGTGCCATCCACCTCTGGGCTGGACCGAAGGTAGAACCGCACACGCTCCAGGACCTTGCGCAGCAGGGCAGGGCTGATTTCCCCGGAGACGTCATCACCGGGCAGGATCAGAGGTGCCAGCCGACGGATGACCGTCGCGGGCATGCCTAGGCCGCGGCTGTAGGCGACCGCCCTCAGGACCGCTTTGGACCAGCGTCCGACCTCGTCGCTGGAAGCCGTTCCGGCACGGTGCGGACTGATCGCCAGGTCCAGGTCGAGCAACTCAGGCACACTCTGCGGTACCTGGCTGGTCAGAGCCACGGCCTTCTCTTCGGTGACGCCGGTGGGGTGCGTGTGCAGGAGCCAGTTACTGAACAGCGAGGCCGCGAGGAACTCCCCTCCGCGGTGCCGTGCACCAGTCAGCGCTTTGGCTACCCCCCTGGCCAGTTGCCTCCTGACGGGCAGCTCGTACGGCGCAAGACTCAGCAGATCGGTCACGTAGGCGGCGAGTTCGGATTGGAGCCGGCCCTTCGGCACCCGGTCGAGATCGACCAGCCCTCCTTGCTCGTCTGCCAGTTCCCGCAAGGGTCGAAACTGACGCCAGGGCCTGGTCCCGACCAGGAGCCTGCACGCGGGAAGACCGTCCGCCCGTAGGGTCTGCGCCAATGGAAGAAGCAGCAACTCCATGATCATCTTCTGGTCGATGGCCTCGTCCAGGGCATCCATGATGATCAACGGCGGATCCGGGAGGCGAGCCACTTCGCCGACGATCCACTGATCAATGTTCTCGCCGTTGCCATCGGGGAGCGGAATCCCCAACTGAGCAGCGAGCCCCTTCACGGTTCCACCGATATCCCGCTCACGGAGATGGACCGCTGCAAGGTTCTGGGTCACAGGCGGCACCGCATGGGAGGGCACCGTGTTCCACAACCGTCGAGTGGCCTCACGCAGTCGCGGATGAGCTGAGCACACCAGAATGCCCAGCACCGCCGACTTCCCCGATCCTGCTCCGCCAGTGACCAAGCGGAGGGAACCGGGCCCGTCGGTGATCCAGCGCGTCGCCTGGGCGAGTTCTTCCGTGCGACCGGTGAAACATCCCTGCACCTTTGCCGCCATCGACCCCATGCCCAGCAGACGTCCTCCCGCTCGGTCGGCGAAGTGCCCGGCATCCAACGACTGGTCCAGGTCGAGGAACGGTCGGGCCACCGGGTCCAGGCCCTGCTTGGCTTGAGCCAGCGCCGAGTCCGTGGACCGTCTGGGGTTGACGATGAACGGCGGCTCCGGCGCACCGTCGACCGGTGTGCTCGTGACGTACTGACGGCGGTCGCCGAGCAGGGCCACCCGTCCGCGGATGAGCTCGACGAGATCTCCGAAGCGCACATATTCACTGGGGTACAGATCAAGCTGATCGCGAGCGATTTCGGAGAGCACCTCGGCGGCCGCCCGGCTGAACACGCCGTCATATGCCTCCTGGTCACCCGGAGTTGCAGCGATCACCCAGGCGCGAGTGTCGCTTCCCGCCGCCGGCAGCCACGACAACCGGGCCGCGGCCCCCGCGTGGCACGCGTCGACGAGGAACAGGGTGACGGGCCGGCATTCATCCCTGAAGTCCTCGTGGTACTTGATCCAGTCCGCAACATCGCTGCCACGAGCGTGCTTGCCATCCGCTCCGACGAGATACATGCCGCTGGGCGCGAGCAATCCATGGCTGACCACGTGGACTACTTGTACATCGTCCGCCGCGCGCTTCCCGATTTCAGCCAGAACCCGTTCTCCGAGAGCCTCTCCGCTGGACAGCGACGTCTCGTCGTCCGTCACGCAGGTATATCCGAGCTCCGACAGGACCTCACCGATTCTCGCGGCGCGAGCCCGTGCGAAATCCAGGTCGCTCAGTGCGTCGATCTCCGGTTCACGCTGCGGATCTCGAAACGTACCGATACCGATGCACAGCCCATGCCGGGCCCCCCGCTGACGCACCGCCGCGCCTCCTCGCGCTGATCACCCTGTGACGCGAACCCGCCCTCACGGATTGTCACGTGGCGCTTATTATTCGTCACCTAACGGCATGGGGTGAGCTTTTCGCCGATGAAGGCAAGGGTGACTAGAACGGTGCGCCTGTGATCTAAAAGGCCGCCGTCATTTGACCCCCACCCCGTAGATGCCCAGCTCAGACACGGCATCAGCGAAGAAGCGCCCTCGCCGCCTGACCGTGGCAACGTGGCTTCTCTGGCCTGTCGACCAGGTCCACTGCCGCCCGAGGAGAGCTGCGAAATGTCCTGACACGGCTCGTACAGGACACAAGGGCGCGATTCCGCCCTCGGTAATCGCACCAGCGAACCACTCACCGGCACGCGGGTTCCCGAAGGTAGCGCCCTGCGTTCGAGCAGGCGCGACGGTGCGAATCCGTAGGTCTCCGCTGTCTCAGCCGTCACACGGGCGCTCAACTGACGCCAGCGAAGCCTTCAAGGCGCCCGCCGTTCCCTGCAGGATGGGCGAGCCGGCCTTGCGAGTCCTGACATCCTCCCCGAGGTCTTCGAACTGGGCGCCGACGGCTTCCCGACCGCCGCCCAGGCCCAGGTACCGCGCTACTTGGATGCTAAGGCGCTCCGCGCGGTGCAGCGCTGCCCGGCGCTCGCCCTGCGCATCGAGGAGGTCGCCCCGCAACCTTCCGGCCCTCTCCCCAGGCCGCGAGCTCGGCACGCCCGATCAGACGGCGCCGCGTCGATCGGCCTCCTCCCGTGCGTGGCCTCACCAGACCGGCACCACGAAAGGAGGCAGGTCGTCACCTGCAGCGCTTCAGGCGCGGCGGACGAACCAGCCGGAGACAGGCCAAAACCGTGCGGTGGAGGGCGAGTCCTCGCGTCTGTGCACCGACGCAGCGAGAACAACGGCACCCCAGCGCCCTTGCCCCTTATCGCGGGGCAGCCCTGGAGCGGGCGGTCCCGATCCAGGGCGCGGTGTGCGGGGCCGCCTGAGCCAAGCCCAGAAGTCCCGTCACGGCGCAGGCACTTCGACAGTAGAACCCAGAACACGTTAGAACGGGGGACAAGTGAGAGCCCCACGGGGTGCGGGTTGGGTCGCCACCTGGTTGGTGCGCACGCGCAGTGCCTTCTCCGCAAGGCCGGTCGTGCCCTTGGTCCGTTGCGGATCCCACAGCCAGGTCTTGACGCCGGTGGCATCGAACACGACGACCCGGGTGGTCGGTGGGTAGCGGCCCTGGCTGCACGGCCGTCTTCGCCTCATCGAGCGGGTGCACGCAGACTCGCCGCGCGCTGATGCCGACGAAAGAGAAAGTCGTGTCCGGCCGTGGCCTGCGCGGCGGCTCGATCAGCAGCAGCGCTAGCTTGAGCCGGTGATCCAGTAGAAGTGCCGGGCCCAACCGAGCGCGGCCAGCCCGGCGGCGCGGGCCGGCACAGGGGCACCGCTCCAGGGCGGCTGCGCCCGCCGCTGCCGCCGCCCGGGGGTGACCGAGGAGTGTCCCGTCGGTAGCCCAGCAGTCGTCCCGGTGCAGCACCTGGCGCTGGGACCGGCACCCGGGAAGTCCTTGTGTACTGCGGCGGATGGGAGGGTTCGCGCCTCCGGTTGTGCTGATGTCATGGACATTGCAGATCCAGGGGCGCTTTCGCTCCCGTCCCCTTGATATGAGTACGCACGCCGTGACGCGAGGTCGCGGGCCGAAGGGGAGGGAAGATGTCCGCTTTGAGATCGACGGGTGCGCTGCTCCGAAGAGGGGCCGCTTTCGTGCTGACAGTGCTGACCGTCTTCGCCGGGGGGATGGTGGCGGCGCCGCCGGCCGCCGCGTCGGTGTCGCAGGGCTACTTCTACGGGGCCGGCTGGGGCAGCGGCGTCAACGACGATTGGGGCGACTAGGGGATCCTGGACTCCAACGATCACAGGTACAGCCGGGCCACCGCCCTGTGGCAGCTCTTTCTCCAGGCCCAGGGGTACTACGACGGGTCCATCGATTGCGATTTCGGTCCCCAGACGACCGCGGCCACGGCGGCGTTCCAGCGCGACTTTCACCTTGAGGACGACGGGAGCGCTGGACCCGCCACCCTGAGCGTCGCGGACGATTTCCTCGGCGACGAGGGGAACAACAGGGACATCGGCGTCTATGGCCAGGTTGCCTGGATCGAGATCTTCCGCCGCGTCAACGGCGTCTACTACGGCTGGATCAACGGCGCCTGGCGGAGCGCCTCCTACACCTCGTCGGCCGGCTGCGCCTGATTCGGCGCCCGGTGCCGGTGATGTGCGGGCCGCGATCCGTCGCCGCCCGCACGTCTGCCGTCGTGAACGTGCCGGTCGGTTGAGGTCGCCGCGACACGGGGGTGTGGGGCTCCGGTGCCCTGCCCGGAGGGCCGACCGTATCCCCGTCGTGCCCGTGCGACGCTGGGTACGCCCAGCGTCGACCGGGCACCCCGGAGACGCTGTAGGAGACGTGGAACTCCTGCCGATCAGCGTGGCCACCCTCTCCCAGCGTCGACCGGGCACCCCGGAGACGCTGTAGGAGACGTGGAACTCCTGCCGATCAGCGTGGCCACCCTCGCGGCGGTCCACACCTGTTCCTCGACCCAGCCGTGCGCGGCCGGTCCCTGCTCCAGATATGCGGCCAGTTTCTCCAGAGAGCGCGGGGACAGACGGCACCGCGATCCGCTCGGGCCACGGGAACCCAGAGCCTGTATACCGTCATCGCGCCACAGCCGGTGCCACTGGTAGGCCGACTTGAGGCTCACCCGCAGACGCCGTGCCACCTCCGGCGGCTTGGCCTTCTGCTCGAACAGCTCGGTCGCCTGCACCGCACCGTCTCCCGGCGCTGCCGTCCCGCAGCGGTCAGCCCGCCCCCATCGCCACACCTCACACACCATGAGCTTCAGCCATCACCCCAGGTCCTTCAGGGACTTCGCGAAGATTCACTCTGACGAGCCGAAGTCAGTAAAGGTCTCTTGCAGAGGGCGCCCCAAAGCCGTCTGCACCCGGGTCGAGTGAAGACCACGCAGTCACGGAACCTGTTCTGAACGGCCCGGCGTGATGCCCCACATGGATCCGATCAACGAAACACACGTGAGGGAACCGGGCCTGATCGTCCTTGATGTGCAGCCGCCGACGACGCAACCGCCTTCGCATTCCAGCAGTTGCTCGCCGAACGGTGGGCCATAGCGACGGCACAGGAGACAACACGGGACGTGGGGGAGCCTGGGGTACGGCTTCGCTGCTACGTGGATCTTCGCCAGAGGCCCACCCCGGAACCCTGACTTGGCGAAGACCGGACCGGTGCCCCTCCAGACGACGATGCTGCTCGCGGTTTCCGACAGCGGCCAGGCGCCCGTCAGTGCTTGAACGCCGACTGTGCGGGTTCCGGTTGGTGCACCTGACGGAGACGGGGGGTCACCAACGGGCCGCAGTGCCGTGCCTTCTATCAGGTCTTGTCGGCCAGTGTCTGTCCAGTCGGCTTGAGATCGCCGAATTGACCCAAACCGCCCGGCTGTCGCCGACAGCCCCTCTAGGATGACGGCCCGTTACGGGTACTCATCCATCCCACCCGTACAAGCACTCCCGCACGTCACACCCCCTCCATCCGCAGAGGGAGATTCGGAGCAGTTCGACCGTGTACCTCACCCGTTTCTCCGTGTGCGGCTTCCGCTCTTTAGCGCAGGTGGAGAACATTCCCGTCAGCGGCCCGACGATCCTGGCCGGCCGCAACGACGGGGGCAAGAGCGCTGTACTGGCAGCGCTGGCCTTCCTTCTGGGAGACCACCGGCTGACGGACGAGGACCGTACGTACGTCCAGACGGAGGGTGCCGCGGGCGGCCGCTGCTCCCAGACATGGGTCGAGGGCGTCTTCACCCTCGATGCCGGTGAGCAGGCTGCCACTGCCCTGCCGCAGACCGCCCGGATCCGCCGGATTGCCGAAGAGGGCCAGACGGCCAGGTGGGAGCACTTCGGCTCCCGGCCGGCGGACAGCCGCCTCCATGACGTGGGCAGAATGCTGAAGGGCGAACTGGCCGAGCTGGTGGCCGAGTTCTCGCTGACCCCGTCAGGGTCCCTGAAGGATGACCTGGTGCAGGCCCTCAACGCCTACGCGGCCACGGCACCCCAGGTCGAGCAGTGGCAGCCCCTGGCCAAGGAACTCCAGGAGAGACTGCCCCGACTGTTGTCGTTCGGGGGCAAGGACGAGAGCCCGGACGCCGCCGTTCGCACCGCGCTGAACAGCTGCTACGAGACGTACCTGGAGGACGAGACTCTGCAGGGACGTGTGCGGGAGATCGAAGCGGAAGTCACCCAGCGTCTGGAGAAGGAAGCCGACTCTCTGTGCCAGCACATCCGCCGGCACTGCGGTGAATTCGTCGGTGTGCAGGTCAAGCCGGAGGTTTCCTTCAAGGGCGGCTTCAAGCGTGCCCCGCTGGAGGTGTCCAAAGCTGACGGGGAACCCGTCGATCTCACGCGCTCCGGCCAGGGCAGCAACCGTCGGATCGCGCTTGCCGTGTGGGAGTGGACCAGCAATCTGCTGGAGAGCAGCGAACTGACCGCGGGGGAGAGGGGTGAGCAGGAGCCGACCCAGACCATCGTCGTCTACGACGAGCCCGACACTCACCTCGACTACCGCCACCAGCGCACCGTCATGGACATCATCCGCAAGCAGTGCGCCCTGCCCCACGTCAGCGTCGTGGTCGCTACGCACTCGATGAATCTCATCGACGGTGTCGACATCGCCGACGTGGTCCATCTCCATCTCAGCGAGAGCGGCCGCACCATCGTCGAGCGTTTGGCGGACGAGTCCCACGACGGCGTCGACTTCCATCTCGGCCAGATCGCCGCCGCGGTGGGGCTGCGCAACTCCGTCCTCTTGCACGAGCGGTGCTTCCTCGCCGTGGAAGGCCCTACCGAACAGCAGTGTCTGCCGCTGTTGTTCCGCCTTTCTCAGGGTCTCTCCCTCCAGGCGGCCGGTATTGCCCTGTGGGCCTGCGGCAACAACGAGGGAGCCCTGCACTTGGCCGGCTACCTCGTCAAGAACCGCCGTACCGTCATGCTGATGGTCGACGCGGACAGCCGCACCAACAAGCACTTCAGGACCGAACGGCTCATCCGGACAGGACTCGACTTGGCCACTCAGGTCTCCTACGTCGGTGAGGCCGACGGATTCAACGAACTCGAGGAACTGTTCACCGATGCCCAGTGGGCCTTGGCGGCCAATACGCACTGGCCTCGGCCCACGGACTCGGAGTGGACCACCGAGCACTTCGCCGCACACCGCGGTGGGAAGTTCAGCGGCCGCGTTCTGACCATGGTCAAAGAGCAGGCGGCGCAGACAAGCCCTGACGGCAAGGACGACATGCTCTACGCGCTGGTGACCACCCTTGCCAAGGCCGAGGACGTCCCCCCGCAGCTGAGGAACGCCTTCAGGAGCATTCAGGACCTGGCTTCCTGACCGGCCTGTCGGCACGGCGTTGCAGCATGCGTTCCTTGCGCTGCTGCAGCGTCGGAACCGTCCACGCGTGCCAGCCCGCCTCCGCCACATGCTGCCGGCCGTGACCTCGGGCCTCGATCCCGCACCAGCGGCAACCGTTCGGCGCCACAGCAGATCCAGCGTTGGTAGAACGCGATAACGACATCACATCCTCCTTCCCCCTACCGACCATCTTGCCCCCTGCCTCTGACAATCACCCGGTAGCGCGCCCACGCCAGCGACCCACGGCGAGACCGGTGAAACACCACCCACCACCGGCCCCCCACTCACAGTCGATACAGCATTTATCAGGAAAACCGCCCGCCACCGTCCTCCCGCTGGTTACGGTCTGTGCTCATGCGGTTCCTGCACACTTCGGACTGGCACCTCGGGCGCCGGTTCCACGAAGCCGACCTGATCGACGCCCAGCGCGCCTTCCTCACGCACATATACGACACGGCCCGCGAAAGACAGGTCGACGCGATCCTCGTGGCCGGGGACATCTACGACCGGGCCATTCCCAGCCTCGACGCCGTACGGCTCTTCGATGGCGCACTGACCCAGCTCGCCGAGCTCCACATCCCCATCATCATGATCAGCGGTAACCACGACTCGGCCCACCGGCTCGGCGTCGGCGCCAGCGTCCTGGCCCGGGCCGGCGTGCACCTGCGGACCGACCCGGACACCGCCTGCACCCGCCCCGTCCTGCTCGACGACGACCACGGCACCGTCGCCGTCTACGGCATCCCCTACCTCGAGCCGTCCCTGACCCACGACGGCCTCGACACCGACAAGAGCCACCAGGCCGTGACCACCGCAGCCATGGACCGCATCCGCACCGACCTCGCCTCCTACCCGCCCCCCACCCGCAGCGTCGTCATCGCCCACGCCTTCGTCGCCGGCGGCGAGGGCTCCAGCAGCGAACGCGACATCACCGTCGGAGGACTCGACTACGTCGCCGCCGGCACCCTCCACGACATCGACTACGTCGCCCTCGGCCACCTTCACGGCGCGCAGGACGTCAACGACCGCATCCACTACAGCGGTTCACCGCTCGCCTACTCCTTCTCCGAAACCCACCACACCAAGTCCTTGACCGTCGTCGACATGGCCGGCGACGGAACCGTCACCCTCAGCGGCGTGAACACCCCCGTCCCGCGCCCCCTGGCATGCGTGAAGGGCACCCTCAAGAACCTGCTGACCGACCCTGTCCACGAGCCCTTGACCGGCAGCTGGCTGCAGGTCACCCTCACCGACCCCGCCCTGCCCTACGAACCGATGGCCCAGCTGCGCCGCCGCTTCCCCCACGTCCTGTCCCTGGTGCCCCCGAACCCCGGCCAGCTGAAACAGCCAGGCGAGAACCCCACCTACACCCAGCGCCTGCAAGGCCGCAACGACCTCGACATCGCCTGCGACTTCGTCACGAAGGTCCGCGGCGACGCCCCCACCCCCGCCGAACACGCCCTGCTGCGCCAGGCCGTCGAGCACGCCCAGCACACCACACACGAGGAGACGGTCTGACGTGCGCCTGCACAGCCTTACCCTGCAGGCCTTCGGCCCCTTCGCGGGAACCCACACCATCGACTTCGAATCGCTCACCAGCGAGGGCCTCTTCCTGCTGCACGGAGCCACCGGAGCCGGCAAGAGCACCGTCTTCGACGCCATCTGCTACGCCCTGTACAACAAAACGCCCGGCGACAGGGACCAGCTCCTGCGCAGCGACCACGCCGCCGCCCATCTGCTCACCGAGGTCACCCTCGAAGTCACTCTCTCCGGCCACCGCCTGGAGATCACCCGCAGTCCCCGGCAGCCGCGGCCCAAGGCCCGCGGCACCGGAAGTACCTGGCAGAACGCCAAAACGCTCATGCGCGAGCGGAAGCACGACGACACCACGGGCCAGGACCGGTGGGAGGCCGTCAGCAAAGCCCACGACGAGATCGGCGACCATCTCCAGGCCCTGCTGGGCATGAGCCGCGACCAGTTCTGCCAGGTCGTCCTCCTGCCGCAGAACCAGTTCACCCAGTTCCTGCGCGCCAAAGCACCCGCCCGCAAGGACCTCCTCAGCAAACTGTTCCGCACCAGCCGCTTCACCGGCATCGACACCTGGCTGCTCAACCGCAGCCGCGAGGCGGAGAAGGACCTCAAGGCCGCCCGCAGCGACGTCATCAGCCTCATCGACCGCATCCACCAAGCCGCCACCGGCCTCGACCACGAATCAGACGCCCCCGCCACAGACGACCCGCAGACCCTGCCCGACGCCGCCCCCACGTGGGCGACCTCCCTGGTGCAGACCGCGGCGACACACCTTGAGGCGGCCGACACACAGATGCAGGATGCGGCCGCAGACCTGGCCGTACAGCAGGCGCACGAGCGGACCGTGGACCTGCTGCACCATCAGCAGACCGAACACCGCACCGCAGCCGAGCAACTGGAACAGCTGGAACAGCAGGCGCCCCGCCAGCAGCACATCACCGACCAGCTGCAGCAGGCCCGCCGCGCCGCGAAACTCGCGGCGGTCCTGCAGGCCGCCCACACCGCCGCCGATGAGCACACGGGCGCGGAGACTCTCGAAAGACAAGCCCGCGACGCACTGCGCGCCCCGCACACCACCGCCTCCGCCGAGGAACTCACCGCCGCCGAACAGCAGACACGGGCCCAGGCCACACTCGTCGAGGCCCTCCTGCCCCAGGAAGCCGCCATGTGGCAGATGGCGCACGATCTCCAACAGCTGGACACCGAACGCCAGGCACTGGCAGCCGACCAGCTCGAAGCCAGTGAATGGCTGGGCAAGGAAGCCAGCCGCCGTGCCGCGCTGACTGCACGCCTGCACGCCGCACAGCGCGCCGAGACCGACAGCGTTCACCAGCAGACCTCCCTCGCGGACCTGCAGCGCCGCCTCAAGGCAGCCGAACAGCGCGATGCCCGCCTCGCCGACGTCGCCTCCCGCGAAAAGCGCTGGGAGAGAGCTGACAAGGCGGTCGGTGAGGCCGCCCAGGCCTACATCACCGTGCGCCGACAGCGCACCGAAGGCATGGCGGCAGAACTGGCCGCAGACCTTGCCGAAGGAACACCCTGCCCGGTGTGCGGATCATGCGTCCACCCCGCCAAGGCCGCCCCTCACCCGGGGCAGCCCACCCGCGAGGACGAACAGAAGGCCGAAACCCGCCATCTCAAGGCTGAGAAGACCAGGGAAGGCGCCGCAGCCGCACTCCACGAGGCCCGTGAACTGCTCGCCCAGGCCCGTGCCCAGGCCGGCGACACCCCGCTGGATGACATCCGGATCCTCCTGGCCACCGCCCAGACCGACCTCGAAGCAACCCTGAAGACAGCCTCCGACGCCGGACCCGCAGGCGAGGAACTCGCCGCTCTCGACCGCGACCACACGGCCATGACAGACCAGGCCACCACCGCCGGCGAACACCTCGCCGCCCGCAACACCGCATACGACTACCTCGCGACCCAGCTGGCCGACCTCCAAAGCCAACTGGACCAGGCACGCCAGCAGGCACCCTCCATCACCGACCGCCTGACCGACCTCAACCGCACCGCCGACCAACTCAAGACGGCCGCCACCTCCGCCACCGCCGTCCTGCGCCTGGAAGCGGAGCGCACCCTGCGCGCCGGCGAGGCCGAAACCGCCGCACACGAGCAGCACTTCCCCACGGTCCACGCCGCAGAAGAAGCCCTCCTCGACGACGACGCGCTGCACACCATCGAAGAAGAGATCAAAAACTTCAGCCACCAGCGCGCCGTACACACCGCCACCCTCGAGCGACCCGCCCTCGCCCAGGCGGCAGCCCAGCCCCCCGCTGACCTCGAAGGCGCCCGTCACCTGAACAAGACAACAGCCCAACGCCACACCAACGCTGTCGCCGCCACCACCGCAGCCCGCACCCGCCACGACCAGCTCACCGAGCTCACCACCCGCCTCACCGACAGCATCCAGCGCCTGCACCCCCTGCAAGAGGCATACGACACCGTCCACCACCTCCACGAGGTCATCCACGGCACCTCAACGAGCAACCGCGACCGCATGGAACTGGAGGCCTACGTCCTCGCAGCCCGCCTCGAACAGATCGTCGACGCCGCCAACACGCGACTGCGCCTCATGTCCGACCACCGCTACACCCTCGCCCACAGCGACGACCGCGCCTCGAACGGTGCCCGCTCCGGCCTGGGCCTGAAAATCACCGATGCCTGGACCGGCCGGGACCGAACCACCGACACCCTCTCCGGCGGCGAATCCTTCTTCGCCTCCCTCGCCCTCGCCCTGGGCCTGGCCGACGTGGTCACGTACGAGGCAGGCGGACGCGTTCTGGACACGCTCTTCATCGACGAGGGCTTCGGCACCCTGGACGACGACACCCTCCACCAGGTCCTCGACGTCCTCGACTCCCTGCGCGACCACAACCGCACCGTCGGCCTCATCAGTCACGTCCCGGAACTACGCCGCCGCATCACCAGCCAGCTCCACGTCCGAAAAGGCACCGACGGCTCCACCCTGCACCCGGTCTCCCACACCGCCGAGTAACCCCTTCCCGCAATGCCACAATGACCCCCTCACCAGCTCATGTCCCGGAGCGGCGTCCCCCTATGGCCACCACACACCTCGAACTGCGCCCCCACCAGAAGGAAGCCGTCGCCGCAGCCGTCCGCACCCTCGCCCAGCACCCCCGCGCGAGCGTGATCGCCGCCTGCGGCACCGGCAAGACCCTGATCGCCGCCCGTACCACCGCCCGCACCGCTCCCCGCGGCCGTGTTCTCGTGCTGCTGCCGACACTGGACCTGCTGTCCCAGACGATCCGCTCCTGGCGGCTGGCCGGACGCAAAGGCACCGCCGTCGCGGTCTGCTCCGCGCGCCAGGCACTCGACCACGAACCAGTCGGCGCCGACGTCCCCATGACCACCGACCCCGGCGAACTGGCCACCCACATCCGCAAGACGGGATCGGGCCCGGTAACCGCCTACGCCACCTACGCCTCCCTGACCGCAGTGGTCACCGCCCACCGCGACCACCAACTGCCCCCCTGGGACCTGATCGTCATCGACGAGGCGCACCGCACGGCCGGCCGCCTCGGTAAAGCGTGGGCCGCGGTCCACCACAACGACCAGATCCCTGCCGCCCGCCGCCTCTACCTCACCGCCACCCCCCGCATCTGGGACCCCGACGACGCCTCGGACGGCGACGGAGCAGAGACAGTGGCCTCCATGGACGACGAAGACCTCTTCGGCCCCGTCGCCTACCACCTCAACCTCTCCGACGCCATCGACCTCGGACTGCTCGCCGACTACCAGATCCTCGTCCCCGTCGTCACCGACACGGACCTGCGCGACTGGCTCGCCACCGGAGCCGGAGCCGGCGTCGACGGACTACGCCTGGCCGGCCGCCAGGTCGCCGCCCTGCGCGCCATCCACGACCACCGCCTCCGCCGCATCCTCACCTTCCACCACCGCGTCGCCGACGCCCGCGCCTTCGCCACCACCCTGACCGACACCGCCGCCACCCTCCCCACCGAACTGCGGCCCGAGGGACTGTGGGCGGACTGGATCAGCGGCAGCCACGCCCCCCAGATCCGCCGCCGCCTCCTCCTCGAATTCACCTCCCACACCAGCCCCGACACCCCCGCCGTCCTGTCCAACGCCCGCGTCCTGGGGGAGGGCATCGACGTCCCCGACATCGACGCCGTCGTCTTCGCCGACCCCAAAAACAGCCCCGTCGACACCGTCCAGGCCGTCGGCCGCGCCCTGCGCCAAAAACCCGGCGCCGGCAAGAAGGCCACCCTCGTCGTCCCCGTCTACCTCACCCCCGACGAAGACCCCGACGACCTTCTGGGCGCCGACGCCTACACCCCGCTGTGGCGCACCATCCAAGCCCTGCGCGCCCACGACGACCGCCTCGACGCCCGCCTGTCAGACCCCCGCACCCAACGCCCCACCATGCCCGGCGAAGACCCCGAAGCCTGGCTCCGCTTCGACCGCCCCACCCAAACGGAAGAAGTCGCCCTCGCCCTCTCCCTGCGCGTCCTCGCCCCCAAGAGCGCCGAATGGCGCCGCGGCCTCACCGCAGCCCGCAGCTACCGCCACACCCACCAACACCTCGACGTCCCCCAGACCTACCAAGACCCCACCGGCTACCCCCTGGGCCGCTGGCTCACCTGGCAACGCCACCTCCACGCCAAGGACACCCTCGACGCCGTACGCATCCACGCCCTCGAACGCCTCGGCATCATCTGGGACCCCCGCCAGCAGGCCTTCGACCGCGCCCTCGTCCACGCTGCCGCCTACGCCGCCCGCCACGGCCACCTCGCCGCACCCGTCGAGGAAGTTCATGACGGCTTCTCCCTAGGCCGCTGGCTCGCCACCCAGCGCACTCGCGCCGCCGACCTTGCCGAGGAGCGTGCCAGCGCCCTCACCGCTCTGGATCGGTGGTGGAACCCGCCCTGGCCGATTACCTGGCAGCGTGCCTACCACACTGCCCGTCGAGGGCTGGAAGAAGCTGACACGGCCTCAGCAGCGGGAGAGTGGCTTCAGACCCAGTGCACGCGTGTCGATGACCTTCATCCCGAGCAGCGACTCCTTCTTGAGCACCTGGGTCTCGAACTGCCAAGGGCGACCGCTTCCGCGGACAAGGACTCTCAGTTGACGGTACGTGAGCGCGCCTTCCAGCGAGGACTGGCAGCCGCACGAGCCTTCCGTTCTCGGGAGGGCCACCTCGACGTTCCGCAGCGCCATGTCGAGGAAGTCGAAGGTCAGCACGTGCGCTTGGGGCAGTGGCTGAGCAACGTCCGCCGTCGCCGCCTCAGCCCAGAGCGGCAAGCCGCGCTGGCCGAACTCGGTCTGGACGTCACTCGAGCAGACGGGTGCTGACCCCTCGGGTGCCTTGAGTGCCCAGCGGCCGATGAGCGCTGCGGCTGCAAGGCCGCTCGACAGCGCGGGCCTGACCCCGGTTGCCGAGCCAATCTCACCGCAGAGCGGCAGGGAAAGAAGGAACGACCCATGAGGCAGCGTCCCGTGTGTACTTCTCCCTCTGTTTGGGCCATCTAGTACCTCATGGCACCCGCTGACCGCCACCATGGACGTCATGCAACTTGGGGGGCGCCGTCACCGGCGCATGTGGCAAGCCGGCATGCTCCTGTGCGGCCTCATCACCGCAACCTGCGCGGCTTGGGTGGCGAACGCTCTGCGACACGGAGGCCTAGAGGCTGGCGACATTGCCAGCGTGGCTGGCCTGGTCTTCGGCGTAGCCGGACTGTGGGCAGCGGTGGCGGCGCTACGGCAAAAGCCGTGGGACCAGCCGGATCTCGCTGCCGCGGCCGACACTCTCGCACGCCACGTTATACGGCTGGAGGAAGAGTCCCTGCATCAACTGCGAGGTGCCGACTTCCCGGCGATCGACATCGCCTTCAGCATGCACCCCCAGTACCGGCCAGCCGACGTACGCGACGCTTACGGCCCCCTGAACCAAGGGCAGCTGAGCAAGGTAGCCACCTTCTTCTGTGCTGCCCGGCCGCAGCGCCTGGTCATCACCGGAGACGCCGGTGCAGGCAAGACCGTCCTGGCCGCCGAGCTGGTGCTGGCCCTGCTGGAAGAGCGAAAGAACAACGACCCCGTCCCAGTGCGCCTGCCCCTCGCCGGCTGGGACACCACACGCCCCCTGGACGAGTGGATCGCGGACCAGCTGGTCCGCGACCGGGCATTCGACCTCCACCCGGCAGTGGCCACCGCCCTCGTTAAGCACCATCTGGTCCTGCCCGTCCTGGACGGCCTCGACGAGATGGACGCCGAAACGACACCCGCCGAGCAATCCAGGGCCCGTGCCGCATTACGCGTCCTCAACACCCGACCCCAGGGCCGCGGCCCGGCACCCGCCGTCGTGACATGCAGACACGACCGCTACGCCGATCTCGCCGCCCACGGAAACGAGCTCAGAGACGCGGCATGGGTATCCCTGAAACCCGTGTCACACGCTGCGGCACTCGACTACCTGAAACGGCGTGACAGCGACGGCCGCTGGCAACCGGTACGCACGCAACTGACCGCAGGCCTGGCACCGGTACTCGCCCAGGCACTGACGACTCCCTGGCGGCTGACCCTGGCGGTGACCGCCTACGCCGAGTCAGGCGACCCACGTGCGCTCACTGCCTTCGGAACCGTCGCCGAGATCGACAACTACGTGCTGGGCCGGTTCGTACAGGCAGCCAGCCGCCTCCACCCGCCCTCGTTCCGCCGCCACAATGCTGACCGGGCCCACCGGTGGCTCCACGCGCTTGCCACCTACCTGACTGCCCCGCCCCCGGCTTCGTCGGAGCCGACCTGGTTCTGCACCGCCTGTGGCCCATAGCAGGCCCCCGAAAAGCTCGCTGCGTCCACGCTGCCCTCGCCATCCTGATCATCACCATGGCCGTCGGTCTGCTGACCTGCCTGTCGCTGCTCTCACCAGCCGCGCCTCCGCCCGTCTTCCTCGCCGCCACGGGAGCCGCCATTTGCCTGCTCGGCGTACGGCAGTGGACACGAAAATGGCCACGACCACGCAGACCGGTCGATGCCCGCCGCCTCTGGACGATTCATACTTCAATACGGGCCATCAAGTCCGCGCTTGCGGTGCTGCTGCCCGTGACAATGTCGGCAGGCGTCGCCCTCGTGGGGGCCGCCGGTGCGGGGTCAGCGGCCTACATGTCGAAACCTCACAGGCCAGACTGGCTCTGGCCAGCGCTGCTGTCGGCCGCGGGACTGGCCGCGGCACTGTCCGTACTTGCCGCCGCAGCAGCTTTCACCCGCTGGCTCGCCGAACTCGCCGACGCCGCTCCGGACCGGACCACCACACCACGCAAAACTCTCACCGGTGACCTGACCGCAGGGGTGGTGACCTCCCTCGCCTTCTCCCTCACGGCCGGGAGCGCCGCAGGCTGGGTTATGGACCCTTGGTTCGGACTCGGCCTCGCCCTGGCCGCGCTCGCCGGCGTGGTGGTCGTGGCCGACGCCTGGATGCGCTACATCGTTCTGATCCTGTGCACCCGAGGTGTCCTGCCGTGGCGCCTGGCTGGCTTTATGGACTGGGCCTACAGCGCAGGACTCCTGCGAATCTCCGGAACCGCCTACCAGTTCCGTCATCGCGAACTCCAGGACTGGCTTGCAGCCAACCCTGACCCTGTTCCTTGAGATGCCTGGGCACCCTGCCCGTCCGCACCAGGTGTTTACAGCGCTGCCGCCGCCATGCCACCCACACCTCACAAGACCTCACCCCCATCTCCCTCTCCACGGCGACGGCTCCCGGAAATGCCGCATTCTCGGCAGTAGCTGGCGAGATCTCCTTTAGCATCGTTTAACTACTGGTAGTAGAGGGGGAGTTCGACATGAGTGACCGAGATGCCGGCCTGGATCCAGCCCGCGGACCGGAAACGCCCGAGCCGAGACCTGAGAGCGAGCCATCGCCGGCACCCCCACCCTCCGGTGATCCCCCCGGCCCGGCACCGGAGCCCTCCCCGTCGACCGACCCCGCGCCATCCGCAGCGTTCCGGCGCATGCTTGACGGTGCCGTGAGGGCTGGAAGTGAAGTCATGCGGGCTGCGGTTGGAGAGCAGCAGGAAGGAGGATCAGCTAGGACACGGATCTCCGTACGGGCGGGCGTAGCTCTGGCCATTTTCCTGATCGGCGCGGTAGTTGTCAGCGTCATCGGGCTGGTGATCGCAAACGTCTTCGCGAACGACAGCGCAAAGGCGCAGGACGACGCAAACGGCAGGATCGACGCGAGCAAGCCCCCATTTGATGTAACGGTCACACCCGCACTGGGTGATAGGAAGCCATGGACCAGTTGGGAGATAGACCGCAGGCTGACACCCGCAGAAGAGTCCGAACTTGAAAAGATATCAGCTTCCGTGGAGAACGCCGACCGTATATGGGAATTTGTGCGCAAGGCGGATGGTAGAAGGACTGACGGCGACGCAAACGGTTACCGGTTTCAATTCACTAGCGAGCGCCAGGCGTCTGTCTCCATTACGGATGTATACGCGAAGATAGACACATGCTGGTCCTCTAGAGCGAAGACCTACATCAGTCTAATGCAAGGAGGATTGACTGGCTGGGAGGATGTCTACTTCGAACTCGACTCGAATCTATCCGCTATCCCGCTATTGCACGGGACCGCTCAAGACTCCCAAGCGGGCATCCCCTTCGATAAGATTATTGCCCTGGGAGGAAACGAAACACCTGCCTACCTCAACGTGCTGCCCAACTCGACCACCCGGTCGTGCAACTGGTCCCTTCAGCTTGAGTACAACGTCGCTCCCGACGCCACTCCGAAGACACGGACTGTATCTAAGGATGAAAAGGGGGACGATCTCGTATTCAACGGCCCCTATGCGACTGACGCCGATGTTTGGGGTCCAGGCCCCACAGGAACATTTACAAAAGACACGTCCTGAATCGCAACTGAACACCAGCCTAGCTATGCCCGCCTCACCTCGCCTGGATTATGTCAGTGGCCTTCAGCGGCGGGTCCGGACGTTTGGCAGCAGGCTGGTCCCGGGGATTCAAGCCAATGGCCTGACTGCGCCCTAGCGAAGCTGCCTGGCACGCCCACACTGCACAGCAGGGAGTAATCCGTCCCGGCCGGTGCACGAGGGGGCAGACATGGCGGCCAAACGCAACAGCAGAACTGCCCGCAGACTCCGCACCGCCCGGTACAAGGCGGCAGCGGGAGCGCTTGCTGCACTGATCCTGCTGGCCCTGCTGCGCCCCATGATCTGGCTGTATATCGGCTCAGTCCTTGCCGCCGCGGGAGTCGGCTGGATGGCCTGGCGGCTATGGCGCACCGACAGGCTGCTGCGCAGCAAGGACGCCACGTGGAGACGGCAGGAGCAGATCGCAGCGGGACAGCGGACGCTGGCTGTGATCGACACACTGTCCGGAACTCAGTTCGAGGAAGTGGTCGCAGAGTTGTGCCGCCGTGACGGCTGCACACAGGTACGCACAGTCGGCGGTACCGGAGACAATGGAGCCGATGTACTCGGTCGGCTGCCAGACGGCCGGAGCATGGTGATCCAGTGCAAGCGATACGCACCCCACCGAACGATCGCCAGCCGCGAAGTACGCGATCTGCTCGGAGCAAAGGTGCATTTCGCTGCCGATGTGGCCATCTTCGTCGCCACCACACGCTTCAGCCGCCCGGCCGAAGCGTTCGCCGTCGGCCACCAGATCCTCACCCTGCACCGTGACTTCTTCGGCCTGTGGAACAACGGGACACCGCTGTTGTCGCTGGCCGAAGTCAACGGACGCGGACAAGGAGGAGCCAGCCATCGGTCACGCTGGAAACAGACCTACTCCAAGTGACCTCATACCGGGCCCGTGAGTGGTGAGACGGGAAGTCTGAGCCAGGAGCCGGACCGCTGCCCGAGGCCCGCGGCTCACCCAGCCTCAAAGTCGCGACCTGCCCGCACTACGTCCTCGCGGAACTCTTCCGGACAAGGCTTGGGCCCAGCGATTCTTCCCACCCGCCCCGCAGGGCAAGCCAGTTCAGACGTCACCCGATCATGCAGCAGACCCGTTGTCAGAGGCGGCGTGTAGCGTCCGGCCGTGACTTACGGACTGACCCGCCTGCTACGTACCGAAGACGACTGGTCGGACTTGCTGTGCTTCCTCGCCGAGCTTGATCCCGAGCCGCTCAGGTCGGCCTTGCGCCTGGCTCCGGGCACGATCACCGTTCGGCGCGAGGTTCGGATGAAGGCATACAGAGGTGCGCTTACCGGTCGGGTCGACTTCGTCGTCCTGCTGGACGGCGTCGAGCGCGCGTTGATGGAGATGAAGCTCGGCGCCGGTGCGCACGGCGAACAGTTCGCGGCGTACGACGCCTGGGCGGAGGCGAAAGGCATACCGGCAGCTGACCGCTACCTGGTGGGCCCGAATGCCGATCCGATCCCGGACGGCCCGAGTACCTGGTCCCGTCGGCTCACTTTCGACGGTCTCCTCAGCGGCTGGAACAGTTCATCGGACGACCTCGCCCGGCTGCTGGCCGTCCGGGCGCATCAGCAGCTCGTGGCGCTGGAGGCCGAGGCGACCGGCCCGGCGGACCAGGCCTCGATTGTGCTCAGCGACGCACTGCGGCTGCGGCGACTGGCGCGCCTCACACAGACTGCCGCCCCAGAGGGCACGGTGTTCAACTTGCGGCAGCACTCTCAGATGGGAGCTCCGAACATCTGCGCTTGGCGGGAGACGGAAGACGGCTATGTCGTGGCCGAGATCCAGCGCCTGCAGCCCAGACGCGGAACGGACAGCCCCTTCGAGATCCGCATCATGGTGCAGACGCCGGAGGCCACTTCCGCCGCCAACGGATCCCTCGCGGACCGCCATCAGAAATGGCTCGCCCGCAACAGCTTCGTCCAGCACGCAGGCCACAGCGTGCATGCACTCGTGATGGATGCGGAGGACGACGGATTCAAGAAGAGGCCAGGAGCGAAGGGCCATCCGCAGTACTACGGATACGAGGGTGGCGGGCACGGGAGCTCTGTAGTATTCCAGGACGCGGTCGACCTGAACGACATGGTCACGGCGTTCTCTGCCCTCCTGGAGTACCTCGCCACCTACCCAAAGCAGTAGGCCAAGCCAGAGCGCGCTCCCGGCGGAGGCCCGCCCGCCGCCGATCAAGACCACGTCAGCCCCCAGAAGAAAGATGGCGATGCCCCCTTCGATTCCTGCCAGCGTTGCGGCCGCTGACATGCGTCGGCTGGGCAACGCCGAGCCCCTGGAGCCCTACCCGGGTCGGGCCCGCGACCCCTGGATGTGCCGTCACATCCCGTGTCAGCAGGTCATCTATCCGAACCGCAACAACGTGATGAGCGGGCAGGGGGCCTGCATCTGGTGCGCGCCGAACGCCCCGAAGAACCCGGAAGAAGCTGCGGCGGCGATGCTGGAACACGGCTTCATCGTGCTGGTGGACTTCCTCGGGACCGGTAAGCCGTGGCTGTCGCAGTGCGTCGCGGCCGGGCACATCGTGGCCCCCCGGTACGACAATGTCACCGGCCGCGACGGCGGCTGCCGGTTCTGCAAGCGGTACGGCCCCGGAGATCCGCACGAGGCGGTTGCCGACATGCGGGCCGTCGGCTTCCGCCCGCTGGAGCCGTTCAAGAACATCTCCTCGCCCTGGCTCTCGCTATGCGAGCGGTGCCAGAAGATCTCATCCCCCAGGCTGAACAACGTTCGGAACAGGGGCGAATGCTGCCAGCACTGCGCGCGTTACGGGCTGGACCCGGGCGCCCCGGCCCGCCTGTACGTCCTCTCCCACGCCGAGTACGGCGCCGTGAAGATCGGGATCACTGGACTGCGGACCCGTGAGGACCGCGTCGTCCGGTTCCAGAGCCACGGCTGGGTGCCGGCCGCTCAGATCCAGTTCGCCACGGGCGAGGACGCCTACCGCGTGGAGCAGAGGATGATCAAGCTGCTCAGGGCGGAGGGGCACCCGGTATTCCTCAGCGACGCACAGATGCCGATCGGCGGCTACAAAGAGACGTTTGACGCGGCGCGGGTCTCCGTCGGACGGCTGCTCGTGCTTGCGGAAGGAACGGCAGGGGGCGGCGTCGTCAGGCCGCGGTCCGCAGGGCCCCGGTGACGCGAGCCAGCCCCGCACCGCCGCGAGGTGCTCCGGCAGCAGCCCGCGACGCCCACGCCATACGGGCTACCCGCCGAACCCTTCCTGATCGACGAAGCCGGGATGCTTCTCATCAGCGCTCTTGGCCAGATGCAGCGGCGCAGGAAGGTTGGTGCGCCCGTCCCACATCGCCGCCTGCTCCGAGACCCGGGCGGCAAGACCGACCAACTGCTCCTCGCGCCAGCCACCACAGCGGGCGACCACGTATTCGATGCGGGTCATGGCGTGGAAGGGAACACCCATCTGAGCCAGTTGACCGCAGGGCAGAGTGCGACGCGTGTACTGGGTACCGGTGCGTTGACCGCCGGCATGCTGGCGGGACTGCCCGGAAAACAGCCAGGACACCACGTCCCCGTGATCGTGACGGTAGAGGATCTTCTCCGGCATGACCGGCTGCTGCGGGTTGGCCGGCAGCTTGCCCCCACCGCCGGTGCGCCGTGACGGCTGGGGTGTGCCCTGCCCGTTCCCCACCCGCACGATCGCCACATCCCGCCCTTGGGCGATCAGGCTCTGCCCGGGAACAGCACCGTCCCCGAGCCGGTCGTTGCACAGCCCGGGCCAGATCCGCTCACGCTCCTCGGCGAAGACAATGATCGGATACCGGTCGCCGAGAGCGGCCAGTGCCCGGTCCACATAGGTGCGCACGTTGTCCGGACCCCCGTGGTCCTCCCGCAGATGATGCCCTCTCTTGCCGATGGGACCGGCATGATGCAGGGCCCGTGCCTGGGCCAGAGGGAGCCAGCCCTGGTCGCTGTACATGAGAGTGGGCCAGTACGCGTCCTCGCCGAGCGGGATCCGCATGGCGACCAGCGTGATGGCCAGTACGGCCGGTTTACGGGGACGGCCGGGACGTTCGTCGAAGCGGTGGTAGCGAGTCCACAGACCCACCGCCACGGCCTCCCGGTCCAGAGCCGTGTCCTTCGCGTTGCGGTGGAAGGCGGTGGCGGCCAGACGGTTGTCGATGATGCCGGAGTCGGAGTGCAGGCTGCCGAGCGCGATCTGCACCGCATGGTCGTCCTTGTAGGCGACGTCCGGCTCCGGCAGACCCGCCTTGAGGGCCCTGGACCGCGCGACCTTCTCGGGCGTGTTCAGCCGGTAGGGGTCGCCGGGGTCGGAGTCCATGGTGATGAACTGCGAGGGGATGCCGCGCTCGGCGAAGAGCCCTTTCAGTGCATGCTTGGCGTCCGTCACCCCCGCTTCCTTCTCCTGCTCGCTGGGGTAGCGCGTCTCGCACAGGGCCGCGACCAGGGACCGCCCAGCACCGGGCTTGAACCAGGGCAGCGTGTTCAGAATCAGACTGCGGTCGTGGCTGCCGTGGCGGACCAGCTCGGGCAGCCGCACCGCCACGAGCTCATACCCGGGCGCCAGGACCACGGGCTGCTCGTCGGGCAGCTCGGCCAGTTCGGGCTGCGCGTAGTCGCGGGCCAGCTGCCCCATCACCCGCGTGTGCCACTGCGCCGACTCGTACAGCACGACGGTGCGCACCGTATCGAGGCGGGCACTGGCCATGGCGTCGGCCATTTTGTCGGCCGGCACGTAGGGCGGCAGGCTCCCGCCCGGCTTGCTGATCTTGATGGATGTTCCGGAGTAGACGACGGGCTCCTTGCCGAGGACCTGCCCGGCGTGTTCCTCGAGCCGGGCGTGGAACATCGCCCCCGCGCCCTTGTCGATCGGGTGCTTGCCCGTGCGGTGCACCCCGCGCACCTCTGCCAGCTCGTCCAGCCCCGTCAGGGGCGGCTGGGGCAGGCGGCCGACACCGCAGGCCTCGACGATCTGTGCCGCCGCCCCGCGGTAGAGGACGGCCGAAGGCTGCATGAATCCGTCCGGACCCTTCTCCCACCGTGTGGTGATCGGGGCCTTGAGGATGATGTCCGGGTTGACGGGATGGCGCAGCAGGACGTTGCGGATGCCCTTGTAATGGGTGGCGACGCGCGAGATACGCGCCGACAGATGCGCGATGAGAGTCTTTCCGCCGGGGGCGGGTTCGACCTCGATGTGGATGCGTTCCATGGCGTAGCCGGCGATGCGCCGGCGTTTGCCGCTCTCCTCGTCGATCCACGTCCGTTCGTGGACCAGCGGGGCCTGCCACGCCAGCAGGTCGCCCTCACTGTCGAGGTGGAACCGCAGCGCAGGCAGCGACTCGTCGAGCGGGAGCGGTTGGGCGGCCAGCATGCTCGCCAGCCGCCACCCGGCCACCCGAAATGCCCAGCGGGGACCGGTGATCCGCCCCATGGTGTCGCGGTGCAGCAGCGAACTGAGCGGCTGGGGCCCGTCGTCGGACAATTGCAGCAGGGCGGCGAGGGTGTCACGGCCGTCATGCCCGTCCAGCCGCGTCTCCCACTCCCGCATCAGAGTGCGTACCACGGTCTCGTCCAGTGGCCCGGGCGTGACGATCACGCTCCGCCCGGCCCATCGGCCGGTCCTGGCGGGCCGGTCGGGGTTGGTGAACACCAGCCGCTCTCCGGTCACGGCACGCGCCGCCGTCTGCAGGGACGCGATCGGCTGCACGGCGTCCTTGCCCCGCGGCTTCGGCAGCCGCCGCCAGGCCGGCGCGAACGCCTCGTCCTGCGGATAGACGTGCACCGTGCCCAGCAGCCGGTCATCCAGCGCGAAAGACAGGGTGAACAGGCGGCCTCGGTTGTCACTCACCATTCGCCCATCTCCTCTTCCTCATATCCGGTGGGGGAGTGCTCCGTCAGCCCCAGCAGGGCATCGGTCATGGTGGTGCGGTAGACGGCGTCGATCAGCGGCATGTGGTCCTCGGCCTGCCATTTCCCGCGCAGCTGCTCAAGGAGGGCGGGCAGCGTGGAGTCGGCGGCGGTCTGGGTGAAGGCGGCGTCCAGCAGCCGCAGCCGCCCGTGATCCCCGCCGCGGCGGGTGCGCCCGCCCAGCTGGATCAGCCGGGTCAGGATCTCCGCGACCACGGCGAGCTTGACGTCCTCGCCCAGCGACTTGAAGTAGCCCTGCCCGCTGCGTATGTCATCGAAGATCTGGCCCGCCACGATCCGCAGCCGCTCCAGCTCTGCTGCAGGCTCCGGACCGGGCCGCCGCCGTCGGTAGGCGAGAGAGTTGACCAGGGACAGCAGCACCGGGGGGTCTTCCATCACCGGAATGGGCCGGTTGACGAGGCAGGCCACATGCAGCAGGGAGCGCCCGTCACGGTCAACGATGTTCAGACCACGCTCGACCCGTGCCATGGGGGCGATCAGGTACCGGCACCGGCCGTGACCCACGGCGTGGGGGAACTGCTCGAGCCGGTTGCTGGGGATGGGCACCCAGCCGGGCGGCATCCGCTCCAGCGAGGCCATCTCCTGCGGCCGTACCGCCACGCAGATCTCCGATGCCGCGACTCCCGCGTCGATCATGCCGCGGGCGAGCGCGGGACCGGCGTCGTAGGCGGTCGGCGCGAGCAGAGCATACGCCCGGTGCGCGGTGGCAGGGTCGGCGGCCACCGCGTCGAGCTGCGGGGGAAGGTCCTGGCCGACGCTGCGCCCCATGGCCGTATAGGCGCGCTCCCGGTTCACTCCGTCGGTGCCGGACACCACGATGCCCGCCCCGTTGTCCTGGCCGGCCTGCAGCTCGACGGTGAGGCTTCCATTGACGTCGTCCGGCACGTACCAGGCCGGCTCCGGCAGGAGGTGATGACGCGGCGCATACGGCATGAACGCCGTGGCGGACATCCCGATCACCGCCCGGCGGGTGCCGGTATGGGCGAGCGCGGTCACCTCGCCCAGGTAGGCCAGGTGAGCGTGCGGGTCCCCGACATAGGACTTCAGCCGCAGCGCCGTCTGGTGCCGGTCGCCAGGATCGAACGTCTCGGAGAACGCGAACAGCGCACGCCCCAAAGGACCGTAGGGGGCAGCCCGCCACGGCACGTGCGAGGCCAGCGCGTCCACCAGGCCGTTGCCGGCGGAGATCCCCGCCCCCTGCAACGGTGCAGCGACACCGACGATGCGGTGCAGGATGCTGCGCATCTCCTCCAGATACGCGCGCCGGGCCGCCAGCAGCGCCAGCGAGGACAGCCGCTTCTCGTCCGTCTCACCAGTGATCGCCGAAAATGCTTCCCCGATGCGCTTCAAGGTGGCGTGGGTGAGCCGGTCCGACCCGCCGGCCAGATCCGTGACCGAGGACAGCAGCTCCCTCAGCTCGGCCAGTCCCTCGACCTCATCGGCGAACTCCAGCGGCCCCTCCCGCTTGTAGAGCTGGTTAACCGCCTCCATCTGCTGCTCCGTGGGCCGCTCCCCATCCTCCAGCCCGAAGATCCGGGAGGCGAACATCCCATCCCAGCGACGCGGCACCACCATGCTGCGCCGCTCCCGGTCGGGATGGATGACCCCGCCGACGAGGTGGGACACGTAGGACTCGGCCAGCCACACCAGGTGGTTGATCAGCGGCCGCAGATAATGCTCAAGGCTCATCGGCAGCCGGTGGCAGTGCCGCCGGAACTGGCTGTCGAGCTCGCGGACCGGAGTGCGCTCCGCACCGTCCTGGGCCAGCAGCACCTGACGGGCCGCCTGGTCGAAAGCCTGAGCCTGCAGCGCATCGGCTTCGTCGATGATGACCAGATGACTGCGGTGCAGCAGGAGCTGTTCGGTGGTCATGCGCCGTCCCGGGGCAGGCCGACCCGTCACCGGCGCGTGGATGTGCCCGGTGAGGAAGTTCGCATGGTTGGTGACGAGGATGTCCGCCGACGCCGCGGCGCGGTGGTGGCGGAACTTCCCGCAGCCGCCGCGCCACGGGCAGGCCAGGGTCTTGTCTGCTTTCGGCCCGTTGGGCTTGAGCTGGTCGCACGGCTCCTGGCCCGGCGTCCAGGTATCCACTGCTTCGGAGGAGGTGGTGGCGTGCCCGGTCAGGGGGCAGCTGTAGGACATCTCCCGGTACACCCAGGTCCTGAAGTCCGCATCGTCGTGCGGGTTGCCGGCCGTCTGCTCGGCCAGATCCATCATGGAGGCGGGGGAGACGACCGGCGTGACCTGCGCGGAGACCTCCAAGTCGGCCAGATCCTGCCGCAGCCGGTACACCGTGGCCAGGACCTGCGCGCTCTGCGGAACGACCAGCGAGATCACCCGGCCCTGCTGGGCGCACCACACCGCGACGAGTTCACTCAGGACGTTCTTGCCCATGCCGGTGGGGGCGTGGAAGACCCGCAGCGGCCCGGCCTGGACGCGCAGGAGCTCGCCCACGTCCGTGCCGTCGCGGCCGCGGGCGTGGCGCCTGATGTCCGCGACCGCCTTGCGCCGGTAGTTCTGCCCGCGCAGCTCATCGAGCCGGCCCGCGATCTCGTCCAGGTCGGCGAAGGGGATCACCACCTCGTCCGCGACCGGGGCATCACCCAGTTCCTGCACGACGCTGGGAGCAGGCGACCCTTGGTAGTCGACGTCGTAGAAGACGTTCACCACCCGGCCGGACGGGCTGAGCGGATCCTTGATCCGCAGGTCGCTGACGTAGGAGCCGGGCGGCGCAGGCTTGGGCAGTAACTGCCCCTTGGCCGCGTTGTCCTCAAGCTCGTCCAGCAAGGCATCAATGAGGGCTTCCTCGTCGCCGACGGGAAGGATCAGCACCTGCTCCTTCCCGTCGGCCGGGGCGAACTCAACCGCCTCACCGCTGTCCAGGACCGCTGCCGTCTCCGTGACAAACACCGAATGGTGGGCAAGGACAGCCGGCCGCTGCCGCAGCATCCGCGTGATCCGCACCTGATCGGGCAGAGCCAGAGCAGTCCAGCCGTCCCACAGATGCATCTGCCCCGTAGCCAGGAAGTGCGCATCAGCAAGATCCACCACACACCGCCACGCCGCCTGATCCTCCAGCGCCCGGTTGGGGAACACCCGAGCGGCCAGCAGGATCGCCGCCCGCAGAGTCAGCGGCACGCTGACGGAGTACCTCGCGTTCTTCGGCGACGTCATGCGCCCACCCCCTTCAACCGCCGGGTCACGGCAGCCTTGAAACGGCTGACCGTGAACACGCTGTAGCGCTGCCCGTCAGCAGTCCGCAGCGCATCGAGCCCGGACTGCAGCTGATTGACCTGGCTGCGCCGGTAGTTGGGCACGACCACCGTCTCCCCGGCAGGCGGCCGGTCGATGATCGTCTGCGCGTCCTGGTGGTCCTTGACGTCCACCCGCCAGCGATGCCCGTCCGCCAGGTAGATGCCGACATCCCACTCGTCCAGGTTCTCCCAGCGCTCGACCCGCACCCCCTCCTGCTTCTCCAGCCACTGCATCAGGCCCACCTCACTCAGCCCGGGACAGGTGATGTATCGCCACACCCCCCAGTCCAGGCAGAACACGCCCTCCGCCGGCTCCGCAGCCGTCGCCAACCGGCCCCGCTCACCAGTTAGCACAGGCGGCCCACCCCGCCTGCCACCGTCCGGGACAAGACCGAACCGGCTCTGATGCGGCGGATACTCACACCGCAACTGCCCACCCCGCAGCACCATCGGATACCGGCACTGCGGACACGGCCACAACCACGATGACGCCCCCACCCACATCCGGTCCGAGGGAACAGGCCGATACACGTCCATCCGTGCCGCGCCACGCCGCGAGTACTCCTCGACCAACGCCCGCTCCGTGCCGTACGGCACCTCGGTCAGCATGGTCCGCGCCGCCACATAGCCGGCCTGCCCGCCGGAGCGGATGTGCCGAAAGGCAGCCCGCTCCGTCTGCTCAGCCGTTTGCCGAACCCACGCCGGAAGCCACGTCCCACCGAGATCGAAGTATCCGTCGTCCCCGTACAGGGCCTCCAGATAGTTCATCCCCGCCTCGAAGGCCTCCTCGGTCAGCTCACCGTTGTCCGTCAGGACAACCAAGTCCCCCATCGCAGAAGGCAGTTCGTCCCAAGCCAAAGGCACCCACTCCCGCAGGCGCACCGGCAGCAAGTCGATCATCTCGGCAGGCGTCGAAGGGCCGGCACCCACCGGCAGACTCGACAAGAACACCCCGTGCATACGCGACAGCTCCCGCCACGCACGAGGTTCCTCAACCCGGTTGATCCACGCCGCACCGGCCCGCAGAGCAGCGGTAATGATCCTCCGAGCGGCAACATGTTGACTGACAGGCACAGCTCATCACCCCTCCACGCCCCACCAGTGGTATTCGGGGCCATTCCAGACGGGCCAACAACTCCCGGAACCTACACGCCGGGTCTGACAACGCCCCCGAAAACCAACGAAGATGGGCCCCGCGACAGCGGGGCACCACAAGAAACCGGACATGCCGTCAGGCATGCCGCGGGGCCACCAGGCCCCGCCCCACCGGTTCTGTTGGCCCGCCAGGCCCAAGGCCCGCCCAGCCCCGGCACACCAAGAGGGGAGGGGAACCGGATAACTGTCTAACAAACCCTTACGACATCACGGCGTCGCAGGCGCCGACACACACAACCCCTGCCCGCCAGGGCAGGGAACCCCAACCACCCGAACCCCACCGTCATGCCGCCAGGCATGACACCCGAAACACGCGATAGCGGGGCCGCCAGGCCTCGGCCCTGTCTGTTCCTGTTGGCCCGTCAGGGCCAATCCAGCCAACACACAGTCATGCCGTCAGGCATGACGATGCGTCACCTTACGGGCCGTCAGGCCCGTAGTTGGCCGCCAGGCCAAC